>NZ_BBMA01000001.1 GCF_000971215.1 Demequina silvatica | reverse complement strand
TGGTGGGTGGGGTGGTGGTGTTGATGTCCACAGGCTTGGTGTCTGGGGAGGTTATCCACCCTGGTAGATGTGGGCTTTTGTGGTGGGGTGGTTGTCGGTGGGTGGTGGTGGACTTGTGTCATGACGTTCTCGACGGCTCGTTTGACTACCGCGGTGGCGGCGTTGCGCCATTTCGACGGGGTGGATGTCGACGCGCTCGATGATGAGGCGTTCGCGGTGTTCCAGGACGCGGTGGCGTGCGTGTTCCGGCATGCGGGGGTGGTGGCGGCGGAGGGTGCCGCGGCGGTGCAGCGACGCTCCGCGGCGGAGCGGGGTGGGTCGGGGTGGGCGCGCCGGCATGGGCACCGGAGTGCGCGGGGCAAGGTCGCGGAGGATCTTGGGATCGGTGAGGGAGAGGCGCAGAAGCTGATCGACGCCGCCGATTCGGGCAAGAAGGAGCGGTATCCGCTGGTCGCGGCCGCTCACGCGGAGGGACGCATCGGGGCGGCGGCGGTGACGGTGGTGACGGAGACGCTCGACGCGTTGGCCCACATCGAGGGGTGCCCCGATGACGGGGAGGCTCGTCTGGTGGTGAAGGCGGAGCGGTTGACGTTGCGTGACCTGAGGCGTGCGTGCGAACGGCTCAAGGCGCGGCTGGATCGTGAGGCGTTGGCCGCGAAGGAGGCCCGCCACCGCGCACAGCGGTCGGTGACCGTGTCCCAGGATGCGGACGGCATGAC
>NZ_BBMA01000002.1:479110-822161 GCF_000971215.1 Demequina silvatica | reverse complement strand
CTTCTAACTTACTCTCTTCATTTCCTCTTGTCAAACCGGCCACAGGGGACGTATTTGCCGAGAGAATAACGATCGAAAGCTCGTCATCGATCCCATCCGGACAGCAGGAATACCTGCCATCAGTGAAGGATCTGTGTCACCGGGGCGTCTCCTGCAGGTCCTTGTTCAGTCCCTGCCTGGCGCGTTCCTTGTCGGCAACAGGTGAATACATTACGCACCCCCGGTCGCACCGTCAAATCGCGGGGATCCCGGGCGTGTCGCACCCGACTCCCCTGGTAGATACCGGGATGGCCGCCTAGACCGTCCCGCGCTCCACGATCTCGGTTGGCAAGGTGACCCGGCCGGCAGGGCGACCGTCGATCTCGTCGATCAGCAGCCGTACCATCTCCGCGCTCACGCGGTCGAACGGCTGCCTCACCGTGGTGAGAGGCGGGCTGGTCTCCAGCGCGACGGGCGCGTCGTCGAAGCCGGCGACTGCGACATCCTCGGGGACAGCGATGCCCGCCGCGGCAAGCACCTCCATCGCGCCCGCCGCCATGAGGTCGTTCGAGCAGAACACGGCGTCGAACGGCACCTCGCGCGAGATCAGCTCGCGCATCGCGCGTCTGCCGGACTCGCGGCTGTAGTCCCCGTAAGCCACCAGCTCGTCGGCGTACGCGTCCCCCAGCACCTCGCGGAAGGCGCGCAGTCGCGATGTGCCGCCGGAGGTGTCCTGCGGCCCGGCGATGTGCACCAGGCGGGTGCGGCCTTTGGAGCGCAGGTGCTCGACCATGGCGCGCGCGCCGCCCTCGTCGTCCGCCGTGGCGTGACCCACCTGCTCCTCGAAGCCCAGCGGGACACCCGCGAAGATGACCGGCAGGCGCGACTCGAGCAGCGTGCGGAGGAACTCCTGGCTGTCGCGGTGGGTGGAGACCACCAGCGCACCGTCCACGTGCCCGCTGGTGAGGTACTCGGTGGCGCGGCTCCGCTCCTCGAGCGTGTCCGCCATGATGAGGATGAGCGTCATGCCGTGCTCGGCGAGCGCGTCCGCGCACGCGCGGAGGATCTGCAGGAAGTTGGGGTCCGCGAAGAACCGCTCGTACGACTCGGTCAGCAGGAAGCCCACCGAGCCGGTCCTGCTGGTCGCGAGCGACCGCGCGTGCGGGTTGATCCGGTACCCCGTGGAGCGGATCGCGCGCTCGACCTGCTCGCGCGCGCCGTCCGAGACCCAGTGACCGCCGTTGAGGACGCGGGAGACGGTGCCCCGGGAGACCCCGGCCTCGCGGGCCACATCGTCGATGGTGGGCCGGCGGCCTCGCAGCTTCGTCACTGGTACCTCTTCTCGCTTCGCTACCGAGTATGGACTAGAACCGCTCCCGGCGTGAACGGCTCGCGGAGCGTCGAGCGCAACCCCGCCCGCGCATCGTCCCCACGCAGAGATGCCACGAGGGGCCCCGGCGATGCCGGGACCCCTCGTGAGCGCGATCCCCTTAGCGGGCGCCCGCGCGGCGCTTGTTGTAGACGTCGAACGCCACCGCGAGCAGGAGCACCAGGCCCTTGACCACGGCCTGCACCGACTGCGGCACGCCCATGAGCTGCATGCCGTTGGACATCACGGCCATGATCAGACCACCGACGATGGCTCCGGTCACGCGACCCACACCACCGGTGACGGCGGCGCCACCGATGAAGCAGGCGGCGATCGCGTCGAGCTCGAACATGTTTCCTGCCGCGGGCTGAGCCGCGTTGGAACGGGCCGAGAACACGATGCCGGCGACCGAGGCGAGCACGCCCATGTTGAGCATGACGCCAAAGTTGATCCACTTGACCTTGACGCCCGAGAGCATCGCGGCGGACAGGTTGCCGCCGATCGCGTAGACGTGGCGACCGAACACCGTGCGGGTGGTGACCAGCGAGTACGCGATCACCAGGACGGCGAGCAGGATCAGCACGTTCGGCAGGCCACGTGCGTTGGCGAGCTGCCAGGCGAACCACATCACCACGGCCGCGACGGCCACGAGCTTGGCGATGAAGAGCGGGAACGCCTCGACCGTCTGCTCGTAGGCGATGCGGGACGCGCGGGTGCGCCACGCGGAGAACGCGTAGCCCACGACGGCGATGCCGAACACCACCAGCGTGAAGACGTCGTAGCCGTTGCCGCCGAGCAACCCGTTCTGGAAGCCGGCCGCGATGTTGCGGTACGGCTCCGGGAAGGGCGAGAGCGACACGTTGTTGAGCACCAGCAGCGTGAGGCCGCGGAACATGAGCATGCCCGCGAGCGTGGTGATGAACGCCGGGATGCCCACGAAGGCCACCCAGAACCCCTGCCACGCTCCGATCACGACGCCGCAGGCGAGGGCCGCGAGCACGCCGACCCACCAGGGCATGTCGTTCCTGATGACCAGCACCGCGGAGACGGCGCCCGTGACGGCGACCACCGAGCCCACCGACAGGTCGATGTGGCCGGCGATGATGACCATCACCATGCCGATCGCGAGGATCAGGATGTACGAGTACTGCAGCACCAGGTTCGTGACGTTCGCCGGGCTGAGCGACGTACCCTCGGTGAGGATCGCGAACAGCGCGACGATGGCGACGAACGCGATGTAGATGCCGCTCGTCCGGAGGTTGCGGGTGAGCAGCTCCCGGAAGTTTGCGGTGCCGGTCATGCCCGGACCTCCTTGTCCTTGGTCGACTTCTCCTGAGTCATCAGGGTCATGAGCTTCTCCTGCGTCGCCTCGGCCACCGGCACCTCGCCGGTCACCACGCCGAACGCGAGGGTGTAGATGCGGTCGCACGTGCCGAGCAGCTCGGGCAGCTCGGACGAGATGATGATGACGGCCTTGCCGGCCGCGACCAGCCGGTTGATGATCGTGTAGATCTCGTACTTGGCGCCCACGTCGATACCGCGCGTGGGCTCGTCCAGGATCAGCACGTCCGCGTCCGAGTAGATCCACTTGGACAGCACGACCTTCTGCTGGTTGCCGCCCGAGAGGTTGCCGACGGTCTGCATGACCGTGGGCGTCTTGATGTTCATCGAGGCGCGGTACTCCTCCGCGACCTTGATCTCCTTGTTGCCGTCCACCCAGCCGCGCTTGGCGAGCTTGAACAGGGCGGCGGCGGAGATGTTGCGGCGCACGTCCTCGATGAGGTTGAGGCCGTAGCGCTTGCGGTCCTCGGTCGCGTACGCGAGGCCATGCTTGATGGCCGAGGAGACGTCGGTGACGTTGACCTCCTCGCCGTGCATGTACATGCGGCCCGTGATGTCACGCCCGTAGGAGCGCCCGAACAGGCTCATCGCCAGCTCGGTGCGGCCTGCGCCCATGACGCCGGCGATGCCGACGACCTCGCCCTTGCGCACGTTGAAGGACGCGTTGTCGACCACGATGCGGCCCGGCTGAGTCGGGTGGTAGACGGACCAGTCCTCGACGCGGAACAGCTCCTCGCCGACCACGTGCTCGCGCGTCGGGTACCGGTTGGTGAGGTCGCGGCCGACCATGCCGCGGATGATGCGGTCCTGGATGCCGGCCTGGCCCGCGACGTCGATGGTCTCGATGGTGTGGCCGTCACGGATGATCGTGGTGCGGTCGCAGATCTCCTGGATCTCGTTGAGCTTGTGGGAGATCATGATCGACGTGATGCCCTGCTCCTCCTTGAGGTTGCGCAGGAGCTGGAGCAGGTGCTCCGAGTCGTCGTCGTTGAGGGCCGACGTGGGCTCGTCGAGGATGAGGAGCCGCACGTCCTTGGACAGCGCCTTCGCGATCTCGATGAGCTGCTGCTTGCCGACGCCGAGCTGGTTGACCGGCGTCGTGGGGTTCTCGTCGAGCCCCACCTTGGCGAGGAGCTTGGCCGCCTCGTGGTTGGTGAGGTTCCAGTCGATCATCCCGCCGGCGCCGCGGCGCTCGTTGCCCAGGAAGATGTTCTCCGCGACCGAGAGGTACGGGATGAGCGCGAGCTCCTGGTGGATGATGACGATGCCCTTGGACTCGGAGTCCGGGATCGAGTGGAACTTCTGGACCTCGCCGTCGTAGACGATGTCCCCTTCGTAGGTGCCGTACGGGTAGACACCCGAGAGCACCTTCATGAGCGTCGACTTCCCGGCGCCGTTCTCGCCGCAGATGCCGTGGATCTCTCCCTCGATGACCTCGAGCTCGACGTCAGAGAGGGCCTTCACGCCGGGGAAGACCTTGGTGATCTTCCGCATCTCAAGGATGTGCTTCGGCATGTCTCACCTCCGATGGTGATGGTGGGTGGAAACAGGACTGGGTGGTGGCGCCGGCCCTCGCGGGCCGACGCCACCGGTCGCGTCAGGAGGCCTGACCCGACGCCACTTCCTCTTCCGTCCAGTAGCCGGAGTCCACGAGGAGCGACTGGATGTTGTCCGCGTAGACGATGTCCGACTCGAGCAGGTAGGAGGGAACGACCTTCACGCCGTTGTCGTAGTCCGTCGTGTTGTTCGCCTCGGGCTCCTCACCGTTCAGGTAGGAGATCGCGGCGGTGACCGACTGGTCGGCGAGCTTGCGGGTGTCCTTGAAGATCGTCGCGAACTGGGTGCCGTCCGCGATGAGCTTCACCGAGGCGATCTCGGCGTCCTGGCCGGTGACGATCGGCATGCCGTCCGCGATGGCCACCGGGTAGCCACCGGTCTGCTCGAGGGCGGTCAGGATGCCGCGCGAAAGGCCGTCGTAGGGCGACAGCACGCCGTCGACCTTCTTGTCGGTGCCCACGTAGGTGCTGGTGAGGATGTCCTCCATGCGCTTCTGCGCGGTCTCCTGGAGCCAGCGGAGCGTGGCGACGGTGTCGAAGTCGGTCTGGCCCGACGGGACCACGAGCACGCCCGAGTCCAGGTAGGGCTGGAGCACCGACATGGCGCCGTTGAAGAAGAATCCGGCGTTGTTGTCGTCCGGCGAACCCGCGAAGAGCTCGATGTTGTACGGACCCTCGTCGCCGGTCTCGTTGCCCTCGGCGTCCAGGACGCCCAGGCCCACGAGCAGCGACGTCGCCTGCTGCACGCCGACCTCGAAGTTGTCGAAGCTGACGTAGAAGTCGACGTTCTCGGTCTCGTTGATGAGGCGGTCGTAGGCGATGATCGGGATGCCAGCGGCCGCGGCGGCCTCGAGCTGGCCCGAGAGCGTGGTGCCGTCGATCGAGGCCACGATCAGCGCCTTGACGCCGTTGGTGATCATGTTGTCGATCTGCTGCTGCTGGGTCGGGATGTCGTCGGCCGCGTACTGCAGGTCGACCTCGAAGCCGGCCTCCTCCAGGCCCGCCTTGACGGCGTCGCCGTCAGCGATCCAGCGCTCGGAGGTCTCGGTGGGCATCGCCACGCCGACGGTGCCGCCCTCGGCCGCGCCGCCACCGGCACCGCCGGACGCCGACTCCTCGGTCGAGCTGCCCGCGCCACCGCCGGAGCATGCGGCGAGGCTGATCGCGACCGCCGCACCGGCACCGGCCGCCAGGAACTTCCTGAACTTCATATCTCCTCCTCGAGATACCGGTCCGCGCCGTCGCGGACCGTGCGATTCACATCTTGTTTGCGTTCACACGGCGAGTCAAACCCATTCCGTCACGATGCGATCACAAGGGCCTCAGACCTTGAATTAAATAGGTCTACCAGGAATTTTGCTCCGAGGCTGGGAGCGGTTCCAGTATTCAGACACCAGATGTCGGTAATCGAACGGGCCCTCGTCGGGACCAAAGGCCCGGGGGACGATGCGCCGGTTCCGGACAGATCGACCCGGCCCGGGCATCGTCCCCGGGCATGAAGAAAGGCGCGGGCCCCGGCGATGCCGGGACCCGCGCCGTCACGCGTCCGTGGGGTCAGCGACCGCCCATGGAGTAGTACGCGTTGTTCCACCGGATCTGCTGCTCGAAGCCCTCGTAGGTGGTGTCCTCGTCGATGACGAGCAGCTCGATGCCCACCATCTTGGCGAAGTCCTTGATGACGTCCACGCCGATCTGGGTCGACATCGCGGTGTGGTGCGCGCCGCCGGTCTGCAGCCACGACGCGACGGCCGTGGTGAAGTCGGGACGAGGCTTCCAGACCGCGTGGCCCACGGGCAGGTGCGGCATGGGCTCGGGGAGGTCGACGTTGTCGACCACGTTGGCCACCAGGCGGAAGCGGTCGCGCATGTCGGACAGCGCGACCACCACGGCCTCGCCGGCGTCCGCGGTGAAGACCAGGCGGACCGGGTCCTCCTTGCCGCCGATGCCGAGCGGGTGGATCTCCAGGCGCGCCTTCTTCGAGGACAGCGCGGGGTTCACCTCGAGCATGTGCGCGCCGAGCGACAGCTCCTCGCCGGGCACCAGGTGGTACGTGTAGTCCTCCATGAGCGAGGAGCCGCCGGGCAGGCCCGCGCCCATGACGGCGCACAGGTGCACCAGGATCGCGGTCTTCCAGTCGCCCTCGGCGCCGAACCCGTAGCCGTCGGCCATGAGGCGCTGCACCGCGAGGCCGGGGAGCTGCTTGAGCCCGCCGAGGTCCTCGAACGTGTCGGTGAAGGCGCCGAAGCCGCCCTCGACCAGGAAGGAGCGGAGCCCGACCTCGATGGCCGCGGCGTCGCGCAGCGACTGGTGGCGCTCGCCGCCGGGCAGCAGCTCGGGGACCACCTCGTACTCGGCGAGGTAGACCTCGATCAGGGCGTCGACCTCGGCGTCGGTGACCGCGTCCACGCGCTCGACCAGCTCGTTGACGCCCCACGTGTTGATCTGGGCGCCCAGCTTGACCTCGGCCTCGGTCTTGTCGCCCTCGGTGACGGCGACGAACCGCATGTTGTCCCCGAAGCGCGCGACCTTGAGGCTCTTCGCGGCGTTCGCGCCGGTGGCGGCGCGCGACCACACGCCGATGCGCTCAGACACGGCCGGCGTCGACGGGTGGCCCACCACGGTGGTGCGCGGGACCCCGAGGCGCGACTCGATGTACGCGTACTCGCGGTCGCCGTGAGCGGCCTGGTTGAGGTTCATGAAGTCGAAATCGATGGTCGCCCAGGGCAGCTCGCGGTTCGCCTGCGTGGCGAGGTGCAGCAGAGGCTTCTGCAGGGCGTTGAGGCCCGCGATCCACATCTTCGCCGGGGAGAAGGTGTGCATCCAGGTGATGACGCCGATGACCTTCGGTTCGGCGTTCGCGGCCATGATGGTCTCGAGGATCTCGTCGCGCGACTTCACCACGGGCTTCCACACCACGGTGACCGGGATGTCGCCGGACGCCTTGAGGGTCTCGACCACCTCGGTGGACTGGTCGGCGACCTGCTTGAGGACCTCGTCGCCGTAGAGGGTCTGGGATCCGGTGAGGAACCAGACCTCGAACTCGGCGAGGTTCGGAACGATGCTGCTCACTTACATGCCTCCCTGCGGCTTCTGGCCGTAGACGTTCTGGTAGCGGTCGAAGAGCGCGTCGATCTTGTCCTGCGGGATCGGAACGAGCGCGCCGCCCTGGCGGGCGATGTGGGTGGTCTTGGCGACGTCCTCGCACATGACGGCGGCCTTGACGGCGTCGCGCGCGTCCTTGCCGATGGTGAAGACGCCGTGGTTGGCCATGAGGACCGCGCGCGAGCGGTGGCCCTCGAGGGTCTGCACGATCCCACGGCCGATCGAGTCGTCGCCGATGATCGCGAACGGGCCCACGGGGATCTCCCCGCCGAACTCGTCCGCCATGCCCGTGATGTGGCACGGGATGGGCTCGTTGCGGGCGGCCCACGCGGTCGCGTAGGTCGAGTGCGTGTGGACCACGCCGCCGACGTGCGGCATCGCGCGGTACACGTACGCGTGGGCGGCCGTGTCGGAGGACGGGTTGCGGTCCGAGCCGGGCGAGCCGGGGACCACGTTGCCGTCGAGGTCGCACAGGATCATGTTGTCCGCGGACAGGTCGTCGTAGTCGACGCCCGAGGGCTTGATCACGAAGTGCTGGGTGCCGGGCACGCGCTCCGACACGTTGCCGGCCGTCCACGCCACCAGGTTGTAGCGCGTGAGCTCGGAGTGGAGGCGAGCCACCTTCTCGCGGCTCGCGCGGATCGCGCTGACCTGTTCGGGGGTGAAGCTTGTCACGGGTGGGTCTCCTTGCCTCTCTGCGGCCGCCCTGGCCGGTGTCGGCTGCCGCAGGGGTCCACCCGCGCGAGCGGATTCCGCTCCGTGGTCAGGCCCCTTTGCCGCAGCGTGTCGGTGGATGGTTTTAACGTTAACATACCGGCCCGGTCCGGGCCGCCCGGGGGCCGTTCGTCCTATCCGCCCCGCCTCACGTTAGTGGAGGGCCGCGCGGGTCGCGCGGCGAGGGATCGCGGGGGGACGATGCGCGGGTCCGGCAGTTGGACCGGTCGCCTCAGGCGGGGGCGGGGCCCGTCGAGTCGCGCACCACGAGCCACGGCTCGACGGGCTCGAGCTCGCCCGGCTCGCCGCCGTTGACGATCCGCATGAGCGCCTTGACGGCGCGCAGCCCCACCTCGGTGAAGTCCTGGTGGACGGTGGTGAGCGCGGGGTGCGCGTAGCCGGACTCCGGGACGTCGTCGAAGCCGACGATCGATACGTCGCCGGGCACCGACAGGCCGCGCTCCTCGAGCGCGTGGATCGCGCCGATCGCCATCGGGTCGTTCGCGCAGAACAGCGCGGTGACGCCCTCCTCCATCGCGAGGCCCGCGCGGTAGCCCGCGTCCGCGCTCCAGTCGCCCTCGAGGATGGGCAGCTCCTCGAGGTCGCGCTCGCGCAGGAACGCGAGAAACGTGTCCCGGCGCAGCTGCGCCTCGGTGAGGCCCGTGATGCCGGTGATGTGCTGGAAGCGGCGGTGCCCCAGGTCATAGAGGTGCTCGAGCGCGAGGCGCGTGCCGGCGACCTGGTCGACGGCGACGGAGCGCTCGGCGTGCGAGTTGCCGGTGAGGACGTAGAGGACGGGCACGTCGGTGGTGGCCTCGACGGCCTCGAGCACGTCGGGGTGCTGAGCCATCACCACGAGCGCGTCGACGGACCGCGCGAGCAGGAAGTCGAGCGCCTGACCCATGGACGCGGTCTCCCACGACGCGGTGGTGATGAGCGGCTTGAACCCCACCCGCTTCGCGGCATGCTCGATCGCGTACAGCGTGCTGGTGGGCCCGAAGTGCGGGGTCTCCGGCATCACCACGCCGATGACCTCGGACCGGCCGGTCGCGAGCGCGCGGGCGGCCATGTTGCGGCGGTAGCCCAGCTCGGAGATCGCCTGGAGCACGCGCTCGCGCGTCTCGGGGCGGATGCCCGGGAAGTCGTTGAGGACCCGGGACACGGTCTGGTGGGACACGCCCGCACGCGCCGCGACATCGTGCATGCTCGGGCCCCTGCCCGACTTGCTCAGCGAGGCTGGACGCTCCGTGGTCATGGCCGTCAGGCTATCCCACCGCGTGCAGGCAGGACGTGGGGCCGCGGTCCCGGCAACCGCCCGGCGGCGCCCCGCGAGTCCTGCGGCGACCGCCCGGCGGCCGCCCGGCCACTCCCACGGTCACGCGCGACGCAGGTGACGCGTGCGACGGAGGTGACCGGCGCATCGTCCCCTGCGCCCCGCCCGTCACAAGCGCCATTGGCAGTCGCGCGCCTCGGGACCCGGGTCCCGTTCCGCTCACGCGATGTTGACGATAACATGTTGACGATAACAAGCATCCGGCGACCCGGGCGCGGCACGGCCGCCGCGCCGCGAGCGCCGTGGGAGCATGGAACCCGTACGCCGGGGCCGTGCCCGCACGTCGCCCGCGCCCGCCGCATCCGATGGAGGAACAGTGATCGACATCCCCTCGCCCGAGTCCACCGCTCAGGCCTTCGAGGACCGCTACGGCCGCCGCCCCGACGGCGTGTGGTCGGCACCCGGACGCGTCAACCTCATCGGCGAGCACACCGACTACAACGACGGCCTGGTGTTCCCCTTCGCGATCGAGCGCCGCACCTGGGCCGCCGTGGGCCGCCGCGAGGACCGCGTGCTCACGGTCCACTCGGGCGCGATGCCCGAGCCCGCGCAGGCCTCGCTCGACGCGCTCGACCCGGAGCTCTTCGACGGCTGGAGCGCGTACGTGTTCGGCGTGCTGTGGGCCATGGAGCAGCGCGGCGTCTCGCTCGAGGGCCGCACCGGCTTCGACATCATGCTCGCCTCCGACGTCCCGCTGGGCGCCGGGCTGTCCTCCTCCGCCGCGATCGAGTGCGCCGTCGCGATCGCGCTCAACGACGAGTGGGACCTGGGCCTCACCCGTCGCGAGCTCATCTACATCTGCCAGCTCGCGGAGAACGGCGCCGTGGGCGCCCCCACCGGCAACATGGACCAGACCGCGTCGCTCATGGGCGAGGCGGGTCACGGCGTCCTTATCGACGTGCGCGCGGAGACCGCGGACCCGGTCGCGCTGCACTTCGGCGACGAGGACCTCGAGCTGCTGGTGATCGACACCCGCGTCCACCACGAGCACGCCACCGGCGGCTACGGCGCGCGCCGCAAGTCCTGCGAGGACGGCGCCGCGGCGATGGGCGTCGGCTCGCTCCGCGACCTGTCCGAGACCGACCTGCCGCGCGCGGCCGAGGTGCTCGACGACGAGACCTTCCGTCGCGTCAAGCACGTGGTCACCGAGAACGCCCGCGTCGCACGCACCGCCGAGGTGGTCGCGGCCGACGGCCCGCGCGCGATCGGCGACCTGCTGGTCGCGTCGCATGCCTCCATGCGCGACGACTTCGAGATCTCCGTCCCCGAGCTGGACCTCGCGGTCGAGACCGCCCTCGCGCACGGCGCGATCGGCGCCCGCATGACCGGCGGCGGGTTCGGCGGCGCGGCCATCGCGCTCATCGACGCCAACCGCGCCGAGGAAGTGGGCGCCGCGGTCGAGGCCGCGTTCGCCGACGCCGGCTACACGGCGCCGATCGTCTTCGTGGTCAACCCGTCCGCGGGCGCCCACCGCGACGCCTGACCCGACCCCCGCATCGTCCCCCACCAGAAGGAGAGACATGTCCTGGCTTGTCACCGGCGGCGCCGGCTACATCGGCGCGCACGTGGTGCGCGCGCTCAAGGCGGCTGGCATCCAGCCGGTCGTGATCGACGACCTGTTCAGCGGCGTCGAGAGCTTCGTGCCCGCCGACGTGCCGTTCATCAAGGCCTCGATCCTCGACACCGCGACCGTCGAGCGGACGCTCACCGAGCACGGCGTCACCGGCGTGATCCACTGCGCCGGTTACAAGTACGCCGGCGAGTCCGTGAAGTTCCCGCTGCTCAACCACTCGATCAACATCGAGGGCACCCGCTCCCTGCTCGAGGCCATGGAGCAGGCGGGCGTGACGCGCCTGGTGTTCTCCTCCTCCGCGGGCGTGTACGGCAACTCCGGCGTCGACGTGGTCACCGAGTCCACGCCCACCACGCCCGAGTCGCCGTACGGCGAGTCCAAGCTGATCGGCGAGTGGATGATCCGCGACCAGGTGGTCGCCAGCACCATGGCGGGCGCGCCGCTCGCGGCGACCAGCCTGCGCTACTTCAACGTGGTCGGCTCCGGCTACCCGGACGTGTGGGACGCCTCCCCGCACAATCTGTTCCCCAAGGTGCTGTTCGCGATCCAGGCGGGCAAGGCGCCGCAGGTCAACGGCACCGACTACCCCACGCCCGACGGCACGTGCGTGCGCGACTACGTCCACGTGAGCGACCTCGCGGCCGCGCACGTAGTCGCGGCGCAGCGCCTCGAGGCCGGCGAGACGCTCGAGCCGGTCTACAACCTGGGCTCCGGCGCCGGCACGTCGGTGCGTGAGATCGTCGACGCGATGGTCGCCGCCACCGGCACCGACCAGGCCCCCGTCGAGGGCCCGCGCCGCCCCGGCGACCCCGCGAAGATCGTCGCCGACGGCACGCTCGCCGCCCGCGACCTCGACTGGCGGATGCGCTACACCGTCCAGGAGATGGTCGACAGCGCCTGGGCCTCGCACCCCAAGGGCTGACCCCGCCCTTCAGCTCGCCCCGCACGGCCTCCGTGCGGGGCGAACCTGTGTGCGCACCTGCGCGCGCGCCCGGGACCCGCGGCACTGGCCCGCGTCCGGAGCGCTCGCTAGATTGCGCCTCAGCCCCCACCCCCACCCCGCATCTCCCCCGCATCAAGGAGCACCATGAGCATGTTCAGCTGGACGCTGCACGGGGACGGCAAGCACGCCGCCCCCGGCAAGGCCGTCGCCCCCGACGAGCGCCTCACCTACCCCCGCACCTTCGGCATCGGCGCGCAGCACGTGCTCGCCATGATGGGCTCGACCCTCCTGGTGCCCGCCCTCACCGGCATGCCCGCCTCGACCACCATGTTCTTCAGCGCGATCGGCACCGCGCTGTTCCTCACCATCACCCGCAACCGCGTCCCCAGCTACCTGGGCTCGAGCTTCGCGTTCATCGCGCCGCTCGCGGCGGCGGGCGTGACCTCCGCCAACGGCCCGCTCGACGCCGCGACCATCGGCAAGGGCCTGGGCGGCATCCTGCTCGCGGGCATCCTGCTCGCGATCGTCGGCCTCGTGGTCGCCCGCTTCGGTTCGGGCTGGATCGACAGGTCGATGCCGCCCGTGGTGACGGGCGCCGTGGTCGCGCTCATCGGCCTCAACCTCGCGGGCGCCGCGAAGAACCAGTGGGCCGCCAGCCCCTGGACCGCCCTGGTCACGCTGTCCGCGACGCTCATCGCCATGGTCGCGTTCAAGGGCTTCCTCAGCCGCGTCGCGATCCTCTTCGGCGCCGTGGTCGGCGGCGTCTTCTCCGCTGTGCGCGGCGAGTGGACCACCGCCCTCGAGAGCTTCGGCGGCGAGACGGCCGTCGAGCACATCGCCGACGCCGACTGGTTCGGCATCCCCGCCTTCCACACGCCCACGTTCGACGGCACCGTGCTGGTCGCGTTCGTGCCCGTGGTGATCATCCTCATCGCGGAGAACATCGGCCACCTCAAGTCCGTGTCCGCGATGACCGACCGCAACCTCGACCCCGAGACCGGGCGCGCGCTGTTCGCGGACGGCGCGGCGACCGTGGTCGCGGGCCTCGGCGGCGGCTCCGGCACCACCACGTACGCGGAGAACATCGGCGTCATGGCCGCGACCCGCGTCTACTCGACGCTCGCCTACTGGGCCGCCGCGGCGGTCGCGCTGGTCCTCAGCCTGGTGCCCAAGTTCGGTGCGATGGTGGCCGTGATCCCCGTGGGCATCCTCGGCGGCCTGTCCGTCCTGCTGTTCGGCCTCATCGCGGTCCTCGGCGCGCGCATCTGGGTCGAGGCGAAGGTCGACTTCACCAACCCCGTCAACCTGGTCACCGCCGCCGTAGCGCTCATCATCGGCACCGCGGACTTCACCGCGACCGCCGGCTCGATGGTGTTCAACGGCATCGCGCTGGGCGCGCTCGCCGCGCTCGTGATCTTCCACGGCCTGGGCTGGATCGCCCGCAAGCGCGGTACCCACGTGGTCGCCTCGCCCGCCTTCATCGAGGGCGACGGCCAGTAGCGGAGGGACGATGCGCCGGTCGCCGTGGCAGGGGGCGGCCGGCGCATCGTCGCGTCCGGACCCGGATGCGACCCCGCCGCGGCCTACTCTGGAGCGATGGAACCCTTCGCCCTCGCGCACGGGACCCAGGTGCGCACCTTCAGCGTCGAGGATGACGGCTGCACCATCGTCCTCACCACCACCGACACCGCCCAGCCGGACCGGCCGCCGCACGTGGGCTACGAGGCGTGCGAGTCAGACGCCGAGGCCCAGGCCGTGTTGAACAAGCTGGTCCACGACCTCCAGCGACAGGGCTGGATGCCGGTGGGCTGAGCTCAGTCCCAGCCGAGCTCGTGCAGCCGCTCGTCGGAGATCCCGAAGTGGTGCGCGATCTCGTGGACCACGGTGATCGCGACCTCGTCGCGCACGTCCTCCGCGTCCTCGCACATGCGCAGCGTGGGGTTCATGTAGATGAGGATGCGGTCGGGCAGCGCCCCGCCCCAGAGGTCGCCCCGCTCCGTCAGCGCGACGCCGTCGTACAGCCCCAGCAGCTCCTTGTCGTCCCCGTCGGGCTCGTCCTCGACCAGGATCACGCAGTTGTCGATGAGGTCGAGCAGCTCCCCCGGCACCTCGTCGATCGCGTCCTCGACGGCCTTCTCGAAGTCCTCGCGGGTCATCTCCACCATGGCCGTCATGCTCGCACGCCCCGCCAGCCCGCGCATCGTCCCTGCTAGGCGCTCGATTGGATTTTTTGCTCCGTTACCCCTATAGTTTTCTAGGCCTCGACGCAAGGAATCCAAGCGTGGAAGCGAGCCCTCATCGTCTAGCGGCCTAGGACGCCGCCCTTTCACGGCGGTAGCACGGGTTCGAATCCCGTTGGGGGTACGGAGTCGGGTTCCAGATGGTCTAAACTTCATACGTCTTGCTCGCGGAAACGCGAGAATCAAGGCCCTGTAGCGCAGTTGGTTAGCGCGCCGCCCTGTCACGGCGGAGGTCGCGGGTTCAAGTCCCGTCAGGGTCGCGGTACGCGAGCCCCTTCTCACGGAGGGGCTTTCGTCTCAAGTAGGGGGACGCCCCTGCGCCAAGGCTCTGTAGCTCAGTTGGTAGAGCGCACGACTGAAAATCGTGAGGTCACGGGATCGACGCCCGTCGGAGCCACCATCAAGCCCCCGGAGGATCGCCTCCGGGGGCTTCGCTGATCCCGGGGCGCGGGCTCACCCGTTTGCGTTCGCCTGCCGATACAGGATTGACTAGGGACCATCCTGCCTGGAGGTGACGCATGTCCGACAACTTTGGCCGCTACTTCGTCAACGCGATCGTCGCCGGCCTGCTCGGCCGCATCACCGCCGTCATCAAGACGGAGATCGAGCGGGCCAAGAAGGAGATCGCCGCCAAGCTCAAGGGGATCGGCGTCGGCATCGGGCTGATCGTCGCCGCCGGGGTCTTCGCGTTCTTCATGGCGGGCGTGCTGGTGGCCGCGGCGATCCTGGGCCTCGCCACCGTGTGGCCCGCGTGGCTGGCCGCGCTCACCGTCGCCGGCGGCCTCCTGCTGATCGTGCTCATCCTGGTCCTGATCGGGTCGAGCCTCATCAAGAAGAACAAGGACCTCACGCCGCAGGAGTCCATCGACAACGTCAAGTCGGTGGTCGGGCTCAGCTGACGGGCCTCCCCGTCTCCACGCGCGGCGCATCCGTGCGTGCCCGTGGCCTGCGCTGCGCGAGCCACACGCCCGCCAGCACCACCACGGCGCCCACGGGCTCGTACCAGTGCATCTCCTCGCGCAGCACGGTGATGCCCAGCACCGTCGCCACCACGGGCACCACGTAGGTCACCGAGGCCGCGGTGGTCGCTCCGGCGAGCTTCACCACCCGCCAGAACAGCACGTACGTGAAGCTGGTGCCGAGCACACCCAGCGCCAGCAGGCCCCACAGCACCTCCGAGGACGGCGCGAACGTGCCCGCCTCCGGGGCGGGCGCGGCGACGGCGAACGGCAGCAGCAGCACCGCCGAGATCGCGATCTGGACGGCGGACAGCTGGGTGGGTCCCTGGTCCACGCGCGTGAGGAGCATCCGCGACATGGTGGACCCGATGCCGTAGCACGCGGTCGCGGCGAGCATGAGCGCGGCGCCGAGCAGCGGGATGCCGTCGATGTTCCACGCGCCGAGGAGCACCGCGATCCCGAAGGTGCCGAGGACCAGCCCGGCCACCTGGGTGCGCGTCGCGCGCTCGTGCGGGATGAGCAGCGCGACGAACAGCGCGGTCCACAGCGGCGTGGTCGCGTTGAGCAGGCTCGCCAGGATCGACGTGATGTGCTGCTGCGCGAGCGGGATCAGCACGAACGGCACGGTGGACAACCCGAGCGCCACCACCCCGATGCGCAGCACGTCGCGGATGCCGAGGCGTGGACGGCTGCGCGTCACCAGGAGCATGCCCCACAGCACCGCCGCGCCGATGAGCACGCGCCCGAACCCCACCTGCACGGGCGTGAGCCCGCGCAGCGCGATCGAGATGAAGAGGAAGCTGGATCCCCACGAGACCGCGGCCACCACGAAGGCCGGGACCCACGCCCTGGCCGGCGCGGCCGTCATGAGGCGACCCCGGCAGCGTCCCCCGGCCGCTCCCCCTCGAGCGCCAGCATGGCGGCCTTCATGGCGACCCCGCCGTAGCCGTAGCTGCCGAGCTCGCCGCCGGACTTGACCACGCGGTGGCACGGGATGAACGGCGCGATGTTGTTGCGCGCGCACGCGGTGCCCGCCGCACGCATCGCACGCGGGCGGCCGGCCATCGCGGCGAGCTCCTGATAGCTGACCGAGGATCCCGAGGGGACGGTGCGCAGCTGCGCCCACAGCTCCTGGAAGAACGGGCCGCCCTCCTGGTGGACGGGGACGCGGGTGATGGCGTCGCCGTCGCCGGCGAGCCATGCGTCCACGGCCTCCGAGACCCGGGGCAGATCGCCCTCCACCCAGCCGCGCGCCTGCAGGCGCACCGGCAGCGCGGCGACGGTGTCGCGCATGGAGCGGAAGCCGGACGAGCGCACCACGCCGTCCTCGGGCGTGACGAGCGCGGTGAGCACGCCGAAGGGCGTGGGGAAGGACGATGCGACGAGCGGGCTGTCGGTCATAGCGGCAGGCTACGTCCTGGGTCCGACAACGCGATCGCGGCGACCGGACATGGCTCGGTCGCGACGGGTCGCGGTACGCGTGTCACGCCCCCAGGTCGGGGGCGTGTTCTCCTCAGCGGCGAGGAGGGAAGGCCCTCAGCGGCCTTCCTGGGCGGCGGCGAGCAGCGCCTGAACCTCGGCCTCGCGGAAGCGGCGGTGACCGCCCAGCGTGCGGATCGAGCTCAGCTTGCCGACCTTCGCCCAGCGGGTGACGGTCTTGGGGTCGACGCGGAAGATCGCTGCCACCTCGGAAGGCGTGAGCAGCTTCTCGGGCTCCTGGATGGTTTCAGTCATCAGTTTTCATCCCTCAGTCATCTGTCGATGCGCCTCGGGGGAGGCTGTGTGCGGTATGAGACGCCCGACGTAAGCGATTATGACGGCCGAACGTCAAGTTTTCCGGTATATGCGATATGTGTCACATTCCGGCGTGTCGGCCCACCGGCGTGTCGCGGCCGGTCCTGGGGGTTCGTCACGCGGCCGCCGAACGAGGCCGCGACCGCCGCGGGCGGCCCCCGGAAGGAGGTCGCAACGTACTGGACACGCGTTGTAAAGTAGGGCAGGAATGATGAGGCAGCGCCCGCTGAGAGGCGCGCGAGACCGGGAGGGACGGCGGACATGGGGCGAGGCCGTCAGAAGGCTAAGGACGCGAAGATCGCTCGTCAGCTCAAGTACACCAACCACGGTGGAGACCTCCGTGAGCTGGAGCGCGAGCTGATGAACCGCGACGGGAGCGCGTCCGTTCCTGCTGCAGCACCCTCCGACGACTCCGACGAGTACTACGACCGCTGGGCGGACGACGAGGACTGATCCTCGGGTCCCCACCCTCGGCCGGCACCGGCCACCCTCACGCGCCTGCCGTCAGGCGACCCGGTACTCCCCGGTGAGCAGCACCGAGCCGCCGTCCACGCCCTTGGCGCCGCGGACCACGTCCGGTCCCACCGGCAGCGACGGGTCGGCCACCACGGTGCCGAGCTCCCACGCGGGTACGCCCGCGGCCGCTGACGCGGCGATGAGCGCGGGCGCGTCGGCGGGAGACACCACGGCGACCATGCCCACGCCCATGTTGAGCGTCGACTCCAGGTCGTTCCACGGCACCTTGCCCGCGGCCTGGACCACCGCGAACACGGCGGGCAGGTCCCACGCGTCGCGGGCGACGGTCGCGGCGAGGCCGCGGGGCAGCACGCGCGCGAGGTTCGCGGCGAGCCCGCCGCCGGTCACGTGCGAGAAGGCGCGCAGGCCGGGCGTCGACCCGGCGAGCGCCACGCACAGCTGCGAGTAGATGCGCGTGGGCTCGAGCAGCTCCTCGCCCACCGTGCGTCCCAGCTCGGGGAGGGTGGTCGACAGCTGCCAGCCCGCGTGCGCGACCACGGACCGCACCAGCGAGTAGCCGTTCGAGTGCAGGCCGGAGGACGCCATGGCGACCACCACGTCGCCCGCCTCCACCCGGTCGGGTCCCAGCAGCTCCGAGGCCTCGACCACGCCGATCGCGGCGCCCGCGACGTCGTAGTCGTCGGGCTCCATCACGCCGGGGTGCTCGGCGGTCTCGCCGCCCACCAGCGCGACGCCGGCCATCTCGCAGCCCTCGGCGATGCCGCGGACGATGTCCGCGATGCGCTCGGGCACCACGCGGCCGCACGCGATGTAGTCGGTCATCACCAGGGGCTTCGCGCCGCACACCACGATGTCGTCGACCACCATCGCGACCAGGTCCTGGCCGATGGTGTCGTGGACGTCGAGGGCGCGCGCGATCACGATCTTGGTGCCCACGCCGTCCGTCGAGGACGCGAGCAGGGGGCGCTCGTAGGACAGCAGCGCGGACGCGTCGAACAGCCCCGCGAACGCACCTACTCCCCCGAGCACCTCGGGACCGTGGGTCTTGGCGACGGCCGCCTTCATCAGCTCGACGGCCTTGTCGCCCGCCTCGGTGTCGACGCCGGCGGCGGCGTAGGTGATGCCATCGGTCATGTTCAGGCCTCCACGGGCTGGGACACCAGCAGGTGCCTCGCGTTGACGGGCGGGTCGACCGGGTACGTGCCGGTGAAGCACGCGGTGCACAGGCGGGACTCCGCCTGCTCCGTCGCGGCGAGCATGCCCTCGAGAGAGATGTAGCCGAGCGAGTCCGCGCCGATCTCGTCGCGGATCTCGTCGAGCGCGTGCCCCACTGCGGCGAGCTCGTCGCGCGTGGGAAAGTCGATGCCGTAGAAGCACGGCCACTGCACCGGCGGCGAGGAGATGCGCACGTGCACCTCCGCGGCGCCCGCCTCGCGCAGCATCGCGACCAGCGCGCGCTGCGTGTTGCCGCGCACGATCGAGTCGTCGACCACCACGAGGCGCTGGCCCGCGATGACCTCGCGCAGCGGGTTGAGCTTGAGGCGGATGCCCAGCTGGCGCAGCGTCTGCGACGGCTGGATGAAGGTGCGGCCCACGTAGGAGTTCTTCACCAGGCCCTGGGCGAACGGGATGCCGGACGCCTGGGCGTAGCCCACCGCCGCGGGGGTGCCGGACTCGGGCACCGGGATCACCAGGTCGGCCTCGACCGGGTGCTCGCCGGCGAGCGTGCGGCCCATCGCGAGGCGCGCGGCCTGCACGGAACGCCCCGCGATGGTGGTGTCGGGACGCGCGAGGTACACGTACTCGAAGATGCAGCCCTTGGGGTCGGCGTCCGCGAAGCGGCGCGAGCGCACGCCCGACTCGTCGATGACCAGCAGCTCGCCGGGCTCGACCTCGCGCACCAGCTGCGCGCCCACGATGTCGAGCGCGGCGGTCTCCGACGCGAGCACCCAGCCGCCGCTCTTGAGCTGGCCCAGCACCAGCGGCCGGAAGCCCTGCGGGTCGCGCGCCGCGTACATGCGGTGCTCGTCCATCCACACGAAGCAGAAGGCGCCCTCGACCTGCGGCAGCAGGTCCATCGCAACGTCCTCGAGCGAGTCGAAGCCCTCGGCGCCCAGCAGCGCGGTCACGATCGCCGTGTCCGTGCACTTGCCGCCCTTGAGGTCGAGGCGCTTGGCCATGCCCTCGCG
Source organism: Demequina silvatica (assembly GCF_000971215.1). Taxonomy (GTDB): domain Bacteria; phylum Actinomycetota; class Actinomycetes; order Actinomycetales; family Demequinaceae; genus Demequina; species Demequina silvatica. The sequence goes on along the minus strand of NZ_BBMA01000002.1, from coordinate 802,592 downwards.
CTCGATCAGCAGGTCGAGCAGCTCCTGCACGTTGGTGAGGTTGCCGTTGTGGCCCAGCGCGATGGTGCCGTGCGCGGTCGGGCCGAGCGTGGGTTGCGCGTTGGCCCACACGGACGCGCCGGTGGTCGAGTAGCGGGTGTGGCCCACGGCCATGTGGCCCTGGAGCGCCTCGAGGGCGCCCTCGTCGAACACCTGCGACACCAGGCCCATGTCCTTGAACACCAGGATGTTGTCGCCGTTGGACGTCGCGATGCCGGCGGACTCCTGTCCGCGGTGCTGGAGCGCGTAGAGCCCGAAGTAGGCGAGCTTGGCGACCTCCTCGCCTGGCCCGAAGACGCCGAACACGCCGCATTCGTCCTGCGCGGGGCGCTCCCCCGGGAGGACGTCGTGGCCCAGGCGGCCGTCGCCGCGCCGGGCGGTGTGCGGGGTGCCGTCGAGGCGACGCTCTCTCATCGGCCGGGCTCCGTTCGGGGGGACGATGCGCGGTCGAGGCTTGTCGCCACCGCGCCTCCGACCACGGCGCCGAGCAGGCACAGCCCGAGCGCCAGGACCAGGAACACCACGAAGCGTCCCACGCCGGTCGAGTTGGGAAGGAAGGTGGCGAGGATCGCCGCGAGCAGGATGCCCGCGCCCACGCCCGTGCCGATGAAGCTCCCGAACCGCGGCGACCGCCTCACGGTCGCGGGTACGGCGAGGCCGGCGAGGTCCTCGGGCAGCGGCTCGGGGACATCGGATGCGCTCTCGTGCGGGGGGAGGTCGCTCACGCGGCAATTCTAGGCGCTGGCCGTCCGGCCCAGGAACGGGTGACGTGCGTGGGAACCCTGCCGCCGCATCGTCCCTGCACGAGACGAGGCCGGGAGCCTCGCGACCCCCGGCCTCTCCCCGGTCCCCCCTCCTGCCCGCCGACCCAGGGTCACCCCTTGGTCGAGCCGGCAAGCAGACCGCGGACGAAGTACCGCTGCAGCGCGAAGAACACGATGAGAGGCACGATGATCGAGACGAAGGCGGCGGCCGTGAGGAGCTGCCAGTCGGAGCCGCGGTCGCCCGCGAACTCGGCGAGACGCTGGGTCAGCGGAGCGGTGGACACGGTGCCGCCGGAGAACACGAGCGCCACCAGCAGGTCGTTCCACACCCACAGGAACTGGAAGATCGCGAGCGACGCGATCGCCGGCACCGACAGAGGCAGGACGATTCGCGTGAAGGTCTGCGTGTGGCTCGCCCCATCCACCTTCGCGGCCTCCATGACATCCCTCGGGATCTCCGAGATGAAGTTGTGGAGCAGGAAGATCGCGAGCGGCAGGCCGAAGATCGTGTGCGCGACCCACACCGCGGCGAACGTGCCCGAGATGTCGATCCACTCGTAGTTGAAGATCTTCAGGAGCGGGATCAGCGCCATCTGGATGGGCACGATCTGCAGCGCGAACACCAGGACGAACAGCCACGAGGCGCCCCTGAACGGGATCCACGCGAAGGCGTAGGCCGCCATGAGCGCGAGCACCAGCGGGAAGATGGTGCCCGGGATCACGATCACGAACGAGTTGATGAAGTACGAGCCGAGGCTCGCCGACGAGGCGCCGGACTCGAAGAGGATGGTGTTGTAGTTGTCGAGCGTCCATCCCCAGTTCTCGAAGATGGTCCACCAGCCCGTGGTCTTGACCTCGCGCTCGGGGCGGAAGGATGAGATCGCGAGGCCGAACGTGGGGATGGTCCACAGGATCGCGATGACGATCGCGGCTGCTGTCGCGCCGCGCGAGGTGAGGCGCTTCTTGACGCGCTTGGCCTTCGGCTCCTCGGCGACGGCGCCGCCGAGATCGGCGTCGATCTCGGTCCGGGGCGGCGTGGGGGTGGACATCAGCGGACCTCCCTGTGCTGGCGCAGCTGCCGGACGTTGTAGATGATGATCGGGATCACCAGCACGAACAGGACCACCGCGAGCGCGGCTCCGATCGCCGGCTGGCCCAGGCGGAATGCTCTCGAGTACATCTCGTTGGCGACCACGGAGGTCTCGAACTGGCCGCCGGTCATGGTGCGGACGATGTCGAAGACCTTGAGCGTCGCGATGGTGATGGTGGTGATGACCACCACGAGCGACCCGCGGATCCACGGGATGGTGACGGAGCGGAACCGCTGCCATCCGTTCGCGCCGTCGAGCTCCGCAGCCTCGTGCAGCTCCGCCGGGACACCCTTGATCGCGGCGCTCAGCACCACCATCGAGAAGCCCGTCTGGATCCAGATCATCACGAGGATGAGGAAGAACGTGTTCTCCGGCGGGTCGTTGAGGAACTGTTGCGGCGGGAGCCCCAGCCACACGAGCACCTGATTGAGGAACCCGATCTGCTCGAATCCCTCCGCGCGGTACTCGTACATGAAGCCCCAGATGATCGACGCGCCCACGAACGAGATCGCCATCGGCATGAAGACCAGGGACTTCAGAACCTTCTCGCCCTTCGACCGGTCGATGAACACCGCGTACGCGAGTCCGATCACCGTCGCCAGGATCGGTACCAGGATCACCCAGATGACGGTGTTGCGCAGCACCGTCTGCATGGTCGGGTCGGTGAACACCACCTCGAAGTTGTCGAGGCCCACGAACGCGCCCTCGCGGTCGGTCACCGACTGCCAGATGGTCTGGATCGCAGGCCAGATGAGGCCGGTCGCGAGCAGCACCATCGCGGGAGCCACGAACAGCGTGAGCTGGATGAAGTCGCGCCCCTTCTTGGGGGCGCGGTCGGCGAAGAACATGAGCAGGCCGACCACCGCGAGGAAGACCACGACGGCGATCAGCGCGCCGCCGAGCTTGCTTCCCGCATCGACCCAGAAGTTGTCACTGCTTCCGGCGAGCGACAGCGCCGGGACCGCCAGCGTCGACATCATCGTCGACTCCTCTCTCAGCAGGATGAGAGGGTGCCGGCCGGCAGCGCCGGCCGGCACCGTCCTTTCACCTTACGGCCACGTGCTGTCGATGAACGAGGTCACATCGTCGGTGTCGCGGGTGCCGTTGACCCAGTCGGTGATGCCGGTCCAGAAGGACGCGGCGCCCACCGCGGCGGGCATGAGGTCGGAGGCGTCGAACTTGAAGACGGTCTCCGGGTCCTGCAGGATCTCGATGGCCGCCTGGCCGATCGGCGAGCTGGCGTTCGCCGGGTCGAGACCGGTGTTCGCGGAGATCACGCCGCCGAGCGCGACGCGCTCGTTCGCCCACGTGTCCGAGGACATGAAGGTCTGCAGCGCGACCGTGGCGGGGTCGGAGTCGAACGCGGCGACGAACTCGCCACCGCCGGTGACGCCGGCCGGGTCGCCCTCGGCCATCGGCGGGGTGAGGAACGCCCACACGTCGCCGTCCTCGGCCACCACGGTGCCCTCCGGCCACTGGGCCTCGTAGAACGAGGCCTGGTGGTGCATCGAGCAGTTGCCGTCGAGGATCGGCAGGCCGCCGTCGTTGAACGAGGTCGAGATGATCGACTCGGGGCCGCCGAAGCCGCCGTTGACGTAGTCCGCGTTGAGCGCGATCTCGCCGAACGTGTCGAACGCCTGCTTGATCTCGTCATCCGAGAACTTCACCTCGCCCGCGACCCACTGGTCGTAGACCTCGGCGCCGGACTGGCGCAGGACGATGTCCTCGATCCAGTCGGTGCCCGGCCAGCCGGTGGCATCGCCGGACTCGAAGCCGATGCACCACGGACGGTACTGCGGGTTGTCCGCCGCGCGCGCGGCCATCGTGTCGGTGAGTGCCATCATCTCGTCCCACGTGGCGGGGACCTCGTAGCCGTTGTCCGCGAAGTCGGTGGGCGAGTACCAGACCCAGCCCTTGACCGACGCCATGAGGGGCGCGGCGTAGAAGGTGCCGTCGAACGTGCCGTACTCCTTCCAGCTCTCGGACCAGAACTCGTCGACGTTGGCCTCGACCTCGGCCGGAGCCTCCATGACGGCGCCGCCCTCGACCAGGCGCTGGAGCAGGCCGGGCTGCGGGATGATCGCGAGGTTCGGCGGGTCGCCGGCCTCGACGCGGACGTTGATCTGCGTCTCGAACTCCTGGGTGCCCACGTAGTCGACGGAGATGCCGGTGCACTCCTCGAACTTCGCGAAGGAGGTGACCAGGTCGTCCGCCTCCTGCTCCTGGATGGTCGAGTAGACCTGGACGGTCTCGCCGTCGTGGGTGCCGTAGGCGGCGTAGTCCTCGCAGCCCTCCGCCATGGCGCCGCCGGAGCCGCCGTCCGAGGGCTCGTCGTCGGTTCCGCCGGAACAGCCGGCGAGAACGAGGCCGCTCACCGCGAGCGCGGTGATCGGCAGTGCGAATCGTCGATTCATGGGTACTGCGCCTCCTCTTCGTTGAGTTGCGCCCGTGCACACCGCTGACGACGGCACCCACGGAGCCGCGCCCGAATCGACCAGGAGACCGCATCCTCATCGACGCAAGCGCTTGCATCGAACGTAGCCCCGGACATGGGTGCGTCGCAACCGGGGTCGCCGGAGCGGCTCCCAATCGTTACCGGGGCGTGACCTGGGACGATGCGCGGGTCACCCCGTGCCACACCGTGAGGGAGAGCGCTCTCGCCGGGCGAGGCGCCTGAACCCGTACAGTGAGCGCCATGGTCTGGCTCGCCGCGACGGTCGCGGCCGTCGCGACGGCGGTCGCCGTGACGCTCGGGGTGCGCCTCGCGCTACAGCGCCGCCGGTTCGCGGCGCTGGCGGCGACCCACGCGTCGGAGGGCGCCGCCGCGCTCGCCCTTGCGGCGTCGAACGAGCGGGCCCGCATCGCGCGCGAGATGCACGACGTGGTGGCGCACACCCTGTCCGTGGTGGTCGCGCAGGCGGACGGCGGCCGCTTCGCCGGGCGCACGGATCCCGCCGCGGCGCTCGGGAGCCTCGACACCATCGCGGACGTCAGCCGCTCCGCCCTCGCGGAGATGCGGGCGCTGCTCGGGGTGCTGCGCGACGGCGACGGCGACGCCGCGCTAGGCCCGCAACCCTCGCTCACGGACATCCCCGCCCTGGTCGCACAGATGCGCGAGGGCGGCCTCGAGGTCTCGTACGTCACCACCGGGACCCCACGCCCGCTGCCGATCGGCGCCGGTCTGGCGGCCTACCGCATCGTCCAGGAGGCCCTCACCAACGTCCTCAAGCACGCGGGCCCGCACGTCACCGCGTTCGTGCAGCTGCGATGGGAGGACGATGCGCTGGCCGTGGCGGTCTCCGACGACGGCCGGGGCGCGGCGGCCCGGGGCGACGGCGCCGGGCTGGGCATCGCGGGGATGGCGGAGCGGGCGACGGTCTTCGGCGGCACGCTCACCGCGGGGCCGCGCGCCGGCGGCGGCTTCCTGGTCCGCGCGCGGCTGCCGCTCACGCCTCGGACGGCTCTTCAGAAGGAGGACGCATGATCAGGGTCGCGCTGGTCGACGACCAGCAGCTCATCCGCGCCGGATTCCGCATGGTGGTGGACTCGCAGGAGGACATGACCGTGGTGGCGGAGGCGGGCGACGGGGCTGCGGCGGTCTCCACGCTCGCCGCGCTCGACCCGCCCGCGGAGGTGGCGCTGATCGACGTGAGGATGCCTGGCGTGGACGGCATCGCGGCCTGCGAGGCGATCACCCGGTCCTCCGCGACCCGGGTGATCATCCTCACCACGTTCGACCTCGACGAGTACGTCCTGGCAGCCATCCGGGCGGGCGCCTCCGGCTTCCTGCTCAAGGACGCGCCGCCCGAGGACCTGCTTGCCGCCATCCGGACCGTGCACGCGGGCGACGCGGTGATCGCGCCCTCGTCGACGCGGCGACTGCTCGAGCGGGTGGCGGCGCTGCCGGAGCCGGTCGACGACGCGCGGCTCGCGCTGCTGACCGACCGCGAGCGCGAGGTGCTCGCACTCATAGCGCGCGGGATGTCGAACCAGGAGATCTGCGCCGCGCTGTTCCTCGCGGAGCCGACCGTGAAGACCCACGTGGGCCGGGTGCTCGCGAAGCTGGGCGCGCGCGACCGCGTGCAGGCGGTGGTGATCGCCCACCAGGCCGGTCTGGCGGGCCGCGCGTGAACGCCGCCCCGTTCGCTCAGCACGGTCTCACCGCCGACACGCCGCGATCGACCGCATGAACGCGTCCAGCCCCGCGTGTCGCGCGGCAGACCGTGCGCGGCGAAGTGAGCGGAGCGGGACCCAACGAAAGGGGCTTCACGTGCGTCCTTCCCGCATGAGAGCCGCGCTGGGGGTCGCTGTCGGAGGGCTGTTGTTGGCTGGGTGCATGACCGCGCCCTCCACCGTGCCCGTGCCCGACCCGGCACCCACGTTCGACCGCCCTGCACCCACGCCCGCCGCCGCCGCGCCGCTGGCGGAGTCGCTCAACGACGCCGGCCTCAGCATCTTCCGTGCCGCGGCGGGCGACGAGAACCTCGCGATCTCCCCCGTGTCGATCGGGCTGGCGTTCGGAATGGTCGACGCGGGCGCGTCCGGCACGGTGGACGGCGCGCTCGAGGAGCTCTTCGCCTACCCCGCCGAGGGAGACGAGCTGCTGAGCGCCTTCAACTCGCTCGACCAGGCGGTGTCGAGCGAGGCGGGCGAGGGCGCCGCGAACGTCGACGGCGAGACGGTGGACCTGCCCATCGTGCGGATCGCCAACGCGGCCTGGTTCGAGGAGACGTTCACCCCCGACCCCGGCTACGTGGACACTGTGCAGACCTGGTTCGGGGCCGAGGCCCATAGCCTCCCCCTGATCGAGGACCCCGCCGCCTCGCGCGAGGCCATCGACGGGTGGGTCAAGGACCGCACGGCGGGTCTCATCCCGCGGGTGATGCCGGAGAGCCTTCCGAACGACCTCACCCGCTTCATCCTGGTCAACACCGTCTACCTCAAGGCGCAGTGGTGGGCGCCGTTCTTCGAGGCCGGCACCTACCCGGAACCCTTCACCCTGCTCGACGGCCGCAGCGCCACCGCGGACCTCATGACCGTGGGCGCTGATCTCGACTACGTGCAGGCGGAGACTTACGACGCCGCAGCTCTCCCTTACGTGGGCGACCTCGAGATGGTGCTGGTGGTGCCCCACGACGGCGAGTTCGAGGCCGTCCGCGCCGGCCTCGACAGCGCGGCCTTGGCGACGCTCGACGCCGCGCGCACGCCCGGCCACGTCCTGGTGCGCATGCCGTGCTTCGAGTCCACGTCCAGCGTCGACCTGCGCGACATCATCGGCGACCGGATGGGGATCGACGGCCTGTTCGGCACCATCGGGCTCGACGGCATCGGCCCCGAGCTCGAGGTGGGGGCTGCGGTCCACGCGACCAAGGTGATCGTCGACGAGGACGGCACCGAGGCCGCCGCCGCGACGGTGGTCGAGGGTGCCGCGGGCGCCGCGCCGCCGGAGTTCGACGCGGAGATCATCGCGGACCGGCCCTTCCTCTACGTCATCCGCGACACCACCACGGGCGCGATCCTGTTCGTGGGGCAGTACCTGGACCCCGCCGGTGAGTGACGCGTCATACCTGGGTATCACCCCAGAACGGTGCGGAGGGACGATGTGCGGGCCGGCCTGGCGCCGCTAGTTTCGCTGGCATGGACATCCGGGGGGACGTCCCGCTCGCCCTGAGGGCGCGCGGGCTGACCAAGACCTACGGCCGCGGCGATGCGGCCGTCACCGCCGTCGACCACGTGGACCTCGACGTCCCCGCGGGGGTGCTCACCGCCGTCATGGGGCCGTCCGGCTCGGGCAAGACCACGCTGGTCCACCTGCTCGCCGGGCTCGACCGGCCCGACGGCGGCCAGGTGTGGGTGGGCGACGACGAGATCACCGCGATGCGCGACAAGCAGCTCGCGAAGGTCCGCGGTCGGATCGTCGGGTTCGTGTTCCAGGGCTTCAACCTGCTGCAGACCATGACGGCGCGCGAGAACATCGTGCTGCCGCTGCGCCTCAACGCGCTGCCCGCGGACGACTCGTGGCTCGACTCTCTCATCGAGATGCTCGGCATCGGGCGCGAGCTCGACCGCCGTCCCTACGAGATGTCGGGCGGCCAGCAGCAGCGCGTCGCGATCGCCCGCGCGCTCATCACCCGCCCGCGGATCGTGCTCGCCGACGAGCCCACCGGCAACCTCGACACCCACGCAAGCGCGGAGATCCTCGCGCACCTCCGGCAGTCCTGCCGCGAGCTGGGGCAGTCCGTGGTGATGGTCACCCACGACCCGACCGCCGCGTCCTATGCGGGCCGCGTGCTGCTGTTCGCGGACGGCAAGGTCGCCGGACACGTCACGGATCCGACCCCCGAGGCCGTGCTGGCCGGCCTCGACGCGCTGGCGGGGGTGGAGCGATGAGGGGCGTCGCCGCCTTCGTCGCCGCCGTGGCGATGGCCGCCGTGATGGCGCTGCCGCTGCCCTGGCAGCTCGAGGAGTGCGCGGACGTCTGCGGCATGGCGCAGCAGCGCCTCAACTGGATCTCCGTCGGCGCGATCCTCATCTATGCGGCGATCCCGCTCGCGCTGCTCACCGCGATCCTCACCTGGACGCTCGGGATCCGGTCCGCGTCCCCGCACGAGGCCGCGGTGCGCGCGGCCCTGGGCGAGGCGGCGCATGCGGGGACGATGCGTGCCGGCCTCACCGGCCTGCGCGACGGCCTCGCGGTGGGGGCCGCGGCCTACGCGATCTCCGGCGCCATCCACATCGCGCTCGAGACCACCCGCGGCTGGGAGCCGTTCTCGACCGACCACCTGTTCTGGGCGCTGCGCGCCATCGAGGCGCTGCTCATCGCGCTGTGCCTCGCGCTCGCGCACGTGCTCTCCTCGTGGCGGCCCGCCAAGACGCCCGTCCAGCGGCTCCGGGAGGACGTCGAGGCGATCCGCCCGGTGCGCGTCGGGCGCCGGGCCGCATGGATCGGCGGCGCGGGCGCGATCGCCGCGGGCGTGGTCGTGGGCCTCGCGTGGGGCGGCGGCACCGAGCCGGCCTTCGTCGCCACCAACGCCGCGGGCATCGCGTGGGCCGTCGCATGGGCCGCCTGCCTCGCGTTCGGGCTTGCGGTGGTGCTGCCGTGGGCACGCGGCATCGCGCCGCGGTTCGTGGCGCTCGCCGCCGCTCTTGCGGAAGGTGCGGGGGCACCCAGGTTGGCGGCGGTGCTGGCCGCCCGCGCATCGTCCCCCACCCAGGCGACCGGACGCACGGTCATGGCCGTCGGCGGCATCGCGTTCGCGTTGGCGACGCTGCTTGTCGCGCCGACAGGCGTGGTGCAGTCCGATCGGATCGTGCTGACCATAAGCGTGGCGCCCGACGCGCGCGATCTGACCGACGCCATCGCGGCCGTCGAGGGCGTCGAGCGCGTGGTCGTGGGCGACGCGCTCACCGACGTCGACGCCCCGCGCGCCGTGGTCGCGGTCGACCCCGCGGACCTGCGCGGCATCGATGGCGAGCTCGCCGACGCCCTCGAGGCGCACCCCGACGCGGTGGTCACGAACGCGAGCAACGTTCTCGACGTCACCACCGCGGACTTCCAGCCGAGCGGCGTGGTGCCGCTCGCGGACGGCGGGTTCGCGTACGCCGCGCGCGGCGCGAGCGCGGCGCCGCCGCTCGGCTCGTCCTACATCGTCTATGCGCAGGAGGGCGCGGACCGCGTCGCGATCGATCGCGCGGTGAGCGGGATCGCCGGAGAGGCCTCGTGGAGCTCGTCGGCGTCGACGGCGGGGGCGCAGGAGGTGCCCGCGGGCTTCCTCTGGGGCGCGCTCGTGCTCGCTCTGGTGCTCACACCCGTCGCGGCGGGCGCAGTCAAGGCCGGGACGCGCGAGGCGGCGACGCTCGCCGCGCTCGGCGTCGAGCCCCGCGTCCTGAGGTGGGCGTTGGCGGTCGAGGGCGCCGTGGTCGGATCGGTCGCGGTCGCGGCCGGCATGACGGCCGGCGTGCTCACCCGCATGACCATGAGCATGGTCGGCGCCGCGCGCCACTCGCTCACCGGGGTCATCACCGACTCGTACCCGGGTCTCGCGCTGAGCTCGGTGCCCTGGGGCTACGCGGTGATGTGGGGCGCGCTGATCCTCGGCGTCTTCACCGCGGTGACCGCGATCGCGGCCGCAGCGTCGCACCTCGACACTCCGGCCGAGGCCATCAGGGAAGGGGCAGCCCGATGAAGAACGCGGCATCCTGGTCGATCGCGGTGGCGGGCGTCGCGCTCGGGCTTCTCGCACCCCCGGTGTGGCAGCCGTACCTCGGCGATGGCGCCTTCATACCGATGGCGACGGCGGTCACGGTGCCGCTGCTCATCGCGCTCATCGCGACGGTCACCGGCACCCTGCGCGCCGGCTTCCTGGCGACCCGACGCGCGGAGCTCGCGTCCCGACGCGCGCTCGGCCAGGCGCGCGGTGCGCTGATCACCGGCGAGGCGGGTCGAGGCGCGCTCGCCGGGGCCGTGTGGGGCCTGGGCTCGCTGCTCGCCGGCTCGGTGACGCGGCAGCTCATCACCGGCTTCGGCGCGGGCAGCCCCGACTGGTACGCGCTGCAGGTGCTCGCCTGGTTCTGGGTGGCGCTCGCCGCGGGCGCCTCGCTCGGCTGGGCCGTCGCGGCCCGCTGGGCCACGCGCCCGTCGCGCGGGGACGATGCGCCGGTCGCCTCCCGCCGCCGCCCCAGGTGGTCGTGGGTCGCCGTCGCGCTGGCGGTGCTCCCGCTCGCGAGCCTCGCGCTCGGCTGGCCCGCGTACCCGTACACGGCGTTCGAGACCGCCGTCGGGATCCTGCTCGCGGTCGGGATGTACCTCGCGATCCCCGCGCTCCTGGTGACGTGGGGCGCGGCGCTGGGCGTGCGCATCGTCGCTCGTGTCGCCGGGCTCCTGGGCCGACGTTCGTCGCCCGCGAGCGCCCGAGCCCTCGCCGCCGACGCGCTCGTCAGGCCCGCGCCGCTGCGCGCCGCGGCGGTCGGGGCAATCGGGCTGGTGATCGCGGTGGCGACGGGCGCGAGCGTAATGGTCAACGGGCTCGCCGAGCGCAACGCGATCGCAGAGTCGCTCGTCCCGGATGCCGTCGTCGCGACCGTGCCCACGCTGACACTCGACGCCGAGGTCACGACCGCCGCGGCCGAGGCGGGGTGGGCGCCGGCCCTGGACCCGCGCATCGTCGCTTCCCTCGAAGGCGACCCGCGGCTCGCGGTGGTGACGGCGGCGGCGCTATCCACCGACGGCACTACCGTGCCGGGCGCGGAGATCGACGAGTTCATCGCCGCGGACACGCTGCTGGCGGTCGACCTCGAGGCGCTGGACGGCGTCGACCCGGTCGGGCTGCGGCCGACGTTCCTCGACGCCGGCGTCGCCATCGGGTACGGGCCCGAGGTGATGCTGGTCGGGGACGTCACCGCCGAGGTCGTGTCCCCGTCGCAGCCTTCTCCCTTCGCGGCGGTGGAGATCGGGTGGGCCGAGGAGACGTTCGGGCCCGCGGAGACCTCGGCGCTGCTGATCTACGGCGAGGACGTCGAGGCGGTGCTCGCGGACCACGAACTCGGGGATGCGATCGTCTCCGAGCGCATCGGCGACAACTGGGGCGGTACCACGCGGATCGACGCGCGCGGGCTCCTGACCGTCGCGGGCCCGTTCCTGCTGGGCGCGGTCGCGATCGTGGTGGTGCTCGCCGGGGCGACGCAGCGGCTGCGGTCGCGCGAGCACGCGACGCTCGTCGCGCTGGGCGCGCGCGCCGGGACGATGCGCGGGGCCGCGGCCCTGGAAGCCGCCTTGGTGACGGGCGTGGGGGCGGCGCTCGGGCTGGCCATCGGCGCGGTGATCGGGCTCGGCCTGTCCGCGCTGGGCGGCGCGGGCGGCTGGGACATCCGGCTGTGGAACGTCGGCTTCGACGTCGCGCAGGCGCCGTGGGCGGCACTCGTGGCGCTCGCCGCGGTCGCCACGGGACTCGCGGCGGGCCTCGCGGCGCTGGTCCGGGTGCGGGCCGACCGCTCCTCGCCCGCGGAGCAGCTCCGCGAGGCCGAGAAGGAGGGCGTCGCGTGATCAGGCAGCTGATGCGGGAGCAGGCGCGGGCGCATCGCGCCTATCTGGGGTGGACCGCGGCGCTGTTGACGCTCGCGATCACGCTCGTCGCGTGGGCGACGCTCGACGCGATCCAGCAGTACGCGATCCACGAGCACGCGGCCGAGGCGTACGGAGCCTCGGGCGCATCGTCGGCGTACGTCACCGTCGGATCGTCGCCAACCGCAGACCTCACCCTGGAGGAGCTCGACGCGGTCCTCGCGGAAGCGCAGGCGAATGGGAGCGAACCGACCGCGATCCACGACGTCTGGGCCCTCGCCATCGAGACACGCGACCACGCGGGCTCGACGTCGTGGCAGAACCTCAACTCGGTGGTCGGGATCACCGGCGCCGCCGACTGGGATGGGATCCTGCTCGAAGGCGCCGCGCCCGGCACCGGTGAGATCGCGGTGGACTCGGGGTGGGCCGCCCGCATGGGGGTCGGTGTGGGCGACACGGTGGCAGTCACCACGGCGGGCTGGTCCGAGGACTACGAGGAGCTGAGCCCGCGCAAGGTGTCCGGACTGCTCCGCACGGGAGTGGACGGCCGCTACTCGCTGGTCCCCTACGCCGCCGTTCTCGAGTGGGAGGACTCGTTCGCGCTCGAGACCGCGACCGAGGCGAAGTTCTACGACGACGATGCAGAGGCGCTCGACATGACCACGGTCGAGATCACCACCCGCGGCCCCGACCCCGCCATCGATGCCGTCGGCGCGCGGTTCACGCCGTGGATGGGCAACGTGGAGTCCGGCGCCATCCTGCTCACCTCCGTCACCGCCGTGGTGCTGGTGCTCGGCATGGCGGGACTCGCCTTCGCGGCGGGGCGCGCGCAGGCGGCGTCGCGAGCGCAGTGGCTCGCGACCGCCCGGGTGCTCGGTGCGCGGCGGTCGCATGTGGTGCTCGCCTCGCTCGCCGAGCTCGGGCTCGTCGGACTGGTCGCGGGCGTGGCGGGCACCGCGCTGGGGCTCGCCATCCACGCGGCGATGTACGCGGAGCTGGTCGTGGCGAATCCGGCGGCGCTGATGCCCGGTTCGATCGCCGTGCCCGGGTGGTTCATCCCCGCGAGCGTCGGGCTCGGCGTGGTCCTCTCTCTCATCCTCGGCGCGATCCCGGCCTTCTGGGCGACGCGCGTCGCACCCGTGGCGGCGCTCAAGCCCGTGAACCCGGTCACCGAGGCCGAGGTCTCCCGGCGTATCTCCGCCGCATGGATCTACGGCGTGTGGACGCTCCTGTCCGTGACCCTGGTGCTCGCGGCGCAGACCGGCGAAGGTCCCGGCGGCGAGTCCGCGTGGCTGTGGATCGTGTGGGGAGTCGGAGTCGCGTGGGCGATCGCGACGGTGGCGATGCTCGTCGAGCTGTGTCGCGCCGCTGTGCGGCTGCTCGGGCACCGGCTGTCGCGATCGCGGCGGCCGTGGCTCCTCGCGGCCGGCGACGCGCTTCGCAGCTGCCCGCGCCAGGCGGCCGTGCCTACCGCGGTGCTCGCGGTCGCGGCCCTCGCGCTGGGCGTGGTCGCCACCTGGATGTCGCTCACGGCGTGGACCGATGTGATCGGCACCGACGCTGACGACTCGGCGTGGTGGCGCACGGCGCCGACGCTCCACCCCAGCCAATCCGACGGAGGCATCCTGCTGATCGGCGCCGCATCGACACTTGCGGTGCTGGTGCTGGCCTCGTTCGCGACGTTCGCGGCATCGCGTCAGGCGGCGGCCGCGGATCACGACGCGCGCGAGGCGCTCGGGCTCTCGACGCTCGACGCGCGGCTCGCCTCAGCCGTGCAGTTCGCGGCGCCCATGTTGGCCGGCTTGGGACTCGGGCTCGCGCTCGGGGTCGCGGCAGCGGTCGGGACGTTCCGCTACCAGGTTCCCGTCGGCGGCTGGCAGGACGGGGTGATCGAGACGACGCTCGGCGACTGGACGTGGGCGCTCGCGCACCTCGGCCATGCGTTGGTCCCGCTGGGCATGGTGGCCCTGCTGGGCGTGGCGCCGATACTGCTCGGCGCTGCGGGTGCGGCCGCCATCGCCCGCGTCAGCCACCGCACGGATGCGCTCACGGGGGCGACTCGCTAGTTAGAGCGCGACGCGAGAAGTGCCCGACCCCGTCGTCCGCTACGCCGAACCGTCCGAGTCGACCAGCACGAGCCGCCCACCGAGGGCGTGCGTGAGCTTCTCGAGCGTCGCCAGCGTGGGGTTTCCCACTCCGCGCTCGATCCTGCTGATCTCGGCCTGCTGCACGCCGGAAAGCCGCTGAAGCTCCGGCTGGGTGAGCCGCCTTGCCGAGCGCAGCCGCAGCAGCTCAGCGCCGAGCTCGGCATGGAGATCCACTTCAGCGCTGAAGACCCGGGCAGCCGCGTCGTTGACCACGACCGCGTCATCGGTCCACTGCGCGCGCGCATCGTCCGCGATGTCGCGAAAGCTCTTCCCCACGGCACTCACCTTTCACCGGCGCCACCTCAGTATGTGCCATGGCACATGCGAAGATCAATGCCTCGAGGCGGCGAGGCGTCGGCGCGCTGCCCTGATCTCTCGCTGCTGGCGTTTCGCAGACGGGTCACGCCCCTTGTTGTAGCCGCCCAGCAACAGCACGATGCGATCGCCACGGAAAGTGCAGAACACGCGAAGCAGAACCTGCCGATCGGGCATCGCAGACGCAGCCGCCATATGAGAGTCGGCGGCAACGATCGCGTGCAGGGACCGCCGCACGCGGAACTCGTACAATCCCGACCCGAGCGCCTTGCCCCACTCCGTACGGCAGATGTCGGGTCCCAGCCGCTCGAGGACGTGCTCGATCGCCGCCGCGAGCACCGCTTGCTCGTACTCGGGAAGCTTGCGATAGAAGCGCTCGAAGGCGCCGTCGCCCGAGTCCTCTGCACGCCATTCGCCCATGTGGCACCCCCGGTCCGCGCGTCACCACGCTACGACCGAGCACCGACACTGTCGGCAGTGCCGGCGTCTAGAGAGCGAGCGGCAGCAGCGCCGACAGGTCCGACCGCTCCCCCGACGCATCGACGCGGCCCTGGTCCACCGCATCGTCCCAGCGAAGGCGACCCGTCACCAGACCCAGCCAGACCTCGGGGGCCATCTCGACGACCGCGGGCGGAGTGCCGCGGCGGTGGACGGAGCCCGCGACGGCCTGGACCGCGCCGAACGGCGGCACACGCACCTCGAGCGAGCGGCCCGGCGCGACCGCGGCGAGCTCTTCGAGGCTGAAGCGCACGGCCATCGCGGTCAAGCCGGGCTCGACGTTGCCCACGTCGCTGAGGAGCTCCCATTGGCGGACGGACTCGCGGCCGGCGGCGACGGGGATACGGCGGCGGGGAGGCATGCGCTCAGGGTGTCACACCAACATGTCCCGAACGGACGGTCGGATAGCTAGGTGCGGTCGCGCGAGTCGAGGCTGTCGATCGCAGACCAGAGACGCTCTGAGTTGGCACGGGTGCCCAGCAGATAGGCGGTCTCCTTGAGCGACTCGTACTCGCGCAACGGCAGCATGGCAACGCCGCGGCCATCTGGTCGCTCGATCACCACACCGGCAGCCTCGGCGAGCGCCGCGTCAAGCACCGTCTCAGGGTCCTCCATGAGCTTCACCTCGTCGAAGCGTCGCACGACACACCTCCCCCGATCCTCGCCATTCTGCGCGGCGGTAGGCCCACCCGCTACCGGAGACGGCGCGCGGCCGCGCCCGGGTCATCGCCCGCGCGCAGCGGCGCGAGGGTGAAGGCGAGGGTGTGGGGCTCGTCGCCCGCGACCGTCGCGAAGGGCAGCGCGCGCTCGCCCCACGTGAGCCCGAGGCCCTGCTGCGCCGCGTCCACCGACAGGTGCACGAGCCCGTCGCTCTCGACCTCGTAGGGATGACCGGCGTCCTCGAGCGCCGCCTCGGTCACCGGCAGCGTGGCCGTCTCAAGCGGCGCGTCGGCGGCCGTGACCAGCAACCCGGCCCCCGCATCGTCCGTCACGGCCCACCACTCGACGCCCGTGTGGTTGCCGGTCGCCTGCGGGACCACGTTCTCGAACACCTGCTCCGCGACGGTCGAGGTCCACACGGAGGTGAGCGCCCCGGCGTCGCGGTCGCGCCAGGTCTCGTGGGGGCCGCGGCCCAGCCACGTGAGGTGGGTGAGGGTCGAAGGCAGCGTGAGCTCCATGCCGACGGCGGGCACCTCGAAGGTCCGGGACGTCGCCCCGAGGGTCGCGGACACGGCGATCGCGCCGTCGCCCGTGACCGAGTAGGTCGTATCCCAGGACGGGCTCGCGGCGGCGGGCACCGTCGCGGACACGCCGATCTTCACGGCGTCCGGGGCGGCGGAGACCACCCGCACGTCCACCTCCTCGAGCGCCTCGCCCGCACCCCGCCACGACGAGGCGTTCTCGGTGACGCCGTTGAGCAGGTCGTTCTGCGTGGGTGCGCGCCAGAAGTCCGGGTGCCACGGCTCGGCGAGCAGCTCGACCCCGTCGACCTCGTAGGAGGCGAGCGCCCCGGTCGCGGTGGAGAACTCGGCGGCGAAGCCGTCCCCGGTCACGGTGACCGCGCCGGCCGCCTCGGCCACCTCCACCCGGCCCCGCGCGGCAGGCGCGCCGGCGGACCCGGTGTCCCAGGGCATCGTCGCCTGCAGCGCCGCGACCACGTGCCCGGCCGCCGCCCACGCGGTGTCCGACGCGAGCGCGAAGGACACCGTCACCCGGTAGGTCGCGCCGGCGACCACCTCCGCGGGACGGGACACGGGCACGTCGACCCACCCCGTCGCGCCCGGCGCGAGCGCGACGTCGAGATCGCCCGACGCGACCGGCACCCCGTCGGCCTCGAGGACCCAGGTCGCTTCAAGCGCGGACAGGTCGGTGAACAGATGCTCGTTGCGGAGCCGGATGCGGGTCCCGTCGAGGCCCACCAGCTCGACGGGCGCGTACACGGCCGCGAGGTCGGCGAGCTCGCTCTGCGGCACGCGGTCGGGGTTGACCACCCCGTTGAGCGTCCACGGTCCGTCCGTGGGCAGGTCGCCCCAGTCGGTGCCGTAGGACAGGTAGGTCCCGGAGCCGTCGGGGCGCTCGAGACGGATGGACTGGTCCGCCCACTGCCACACGAACCCGCCCTGCATCTCGGGACTCGTATCGATGACCTCCCAGAACTCCTCGATGCCGCCCAGGCCCGCGCCCAGCGCGTGCTGGTACTCGGTCATGATCCACGGCCGCCCGGTGGTGGTCGCGGCGCGCTCCTCGAGGGTGGAGAGGTACGGGTAGAAGACGCCGTCGACGTCGGCGACCGTGCTGTCCTCCTGGAAGTGGACCAGCCGACCGGGGTCCGCGGCACGCAGCCAGTCGGCGGCGCGCTCGAACACGGCGCCCGGCCCGACCTCGTTGCCCAGCGACCACCACAGCACGGACGCGTGGTTCTTGTCGCGCTCGTAGAGGGAGACGATGCGGTCCATCACGGCGGCGTCCCACTCGGGGGCGCCGTCGGGGAAGGGCCGCAGCTCGTGGGTCTCGAGATTGGCCTCGTCCATGACGTACATGCCGATCTCGTCGGCGAGGCGGTAGAGGTCGGGGCTCGCGGGGTAGTGCGACGTGCGCACCGCGGTGATGTGGTGCTGCCGCATGAGCAGCAGGTCCTCGCGGGTCTGCTCCTCGGTGAGCGCCTGCCCGGTGTCGGGGTGCATCTCGGAGCGGTTGACGCCCTTGATGTCGAGCGGCTGCCCGTTGAGGGTCATGAGTCCGTCCACGATCCCGAACTCGCGGATCCCCACGCGCGTCGCCACGGTCTCGATCACCTCGCCGCCATCGAGCAGCTCGTAGACCAGCGTGTAGAGGTACGGGTCCTCCGCCGACCACAGGCGGGCGTCGCGGACGTCGATGAGGGACGATGCGCCGGTCGCCTCCCCCACCACGCCTCCCTGGGCGTCGTGGAGGGTGGCGCGGACGGCCGCGTCGCCGGAGCCGACACCGGCGATCTCGAGGTCGAGCGCGACCGCTGCGGAGGCCAGGTCGTCGGACACGTCGGTGGTGACGGTGTGGTCCGCGAGGTACGTGGTCGGGGTCGAATAGAGGTCGACGTCGCGGAAGATGCCGGACAGGTCGATCTGGTCCTGGTTCTCGATCCAGGAGCCGTCGGACCAGCGGTGGACCTGGACCGCGATCGTGTTCGTGCCGGGGGTGATGGCGGCGGTGACGTCGAACTCCGCGGGCGAGTAGCTGCTCTCGCTGTACCCGACCTCGACGCCGTTGACCCACACCGTGTACGCCGACTTCACGCCCTGGAACGCGAGGACCGTGCGGCGGCCGTCCCAGCTCGCGGGGACCTCGATGTCACGCCGGTAGGAGCCCACCGAGTTGTGCTCGTCCGGGATGGCGAACGGCGAGAGCTCGCCGTAGGCCTCCCAGGGGTACTCCTCGTTGAGGTAGACCAGGTCGCCCGAGGCGGCGTCGCCGTAGCCGTCGAGCTGCCACTGGTGCGGCACCTCGACGGTGTCCCAGCCGGAGAGGTCGGCGGAGGGGTCGACGAAGGAGGTGTCAGCATCGGAGGCCGAGGGCGACCAGCGGAAGCTCCACGCGCCGTTCAGCGAGAGCAGCCACGGCGAGGCCTCCTCGGCCTCGTACGCGCCCACGTCGAGGACGGTCGCGGCGTCCGCGACGGGGATCGCGCGGGCCGCAGGATCGAGGCGACCCTCCTGGTAGACCTCGGGTGTGCCGCACCACGCGGTGGCGTCGGGACCCTGCAGGGTCGCCGCGATCACCACGGCGGACATCACCCCGATGGCCAGGCCCACGCCCGCCCAGGCGCGTGCGCTCACGCGCGCAACCCGCGCATCGTCCTACGCGAAGCGCGCGACGAGCGGCGCCTCCCAGGCCTCGGCGAGCCCGGCCACGGGGACCTCGAACTGGCCCTGGACGTCGATCACGTCGCCGCCGGTGACGCCCACGCGGGCGAACGGCACGCCGCGCGCCTCGAGCATCGCGACCAGGCGCGGCTCCTCGGTGCGCGGGACGGTGAGCAGCGCGCGGCCCTGCGACTCGGAGAACAGCGCCTGCGCGGGCGTGAGGCCGTCGCGCTCGCAGATCTCGTCGAGGACGATGCGCGCGCCCACGCCGTACCGCAGCGAGCCGTACGCGGCCGCGGCGGCGAGGCCGCCCTCGGACACGTCGCGGGCGGCGTCGACCAGGCCGTCGCGCGAGCAGGCGATGAGGATCTCCGCGAGCTCCTTCTCCCACGCGAGGTCGAGCACCGGCGGGAGGCCGCCCAGGTGGCCGTGCGTGGAGGCGAGCTCGGACCCGTCGAGCTCGGCGCGCGTGGTGCCGACCAGGAACAGCAGCTGGCCGTCCTCGCGCCAGCCCGACGGGGTCGCGCGGGCGACGTCGTCGAGGATGCCGAGGATGCCGACGATCGCGGTCGGGTTGATGGAGCTGTCGATGCGGCCCGGCTCGCCGGTGCCGTTGTACAGCGAAACGTTGCCGCCGGTGACGGGCACGCCGAGCTCCTGGCACGCGTCCGCGAGGCCGCGGATGGCCTCCGCGAACTGCCACATCGAGTCCGGGTCCTCGGGCGAGCCGAAGTTGAGGCCGTCGGTGACGGCGGTGGGCTCCGCGCCGGCGATCGCGACGCCGCGGAAGGCGGCCGCGACGGACTGGCGGGCGCCCTCGTACGGGTCGAGCTTGGTGAAGCGGTCGTTCGAGCGGGTGGCGATGGCGACGCCGCGGCCGGTCTCCTCGTCGATGCGGATCACGCCGGCCGTGTCGGGGCGCGACGCGGCGGTGTTGCCCTGGACGTAGCGGTCGTACTGGCGCGTGATCCACTCGCGCGACGCCATGTTGTCGCTGGTGAGGAGCGTGACGAACGCCTGCTTGAGGGCGTCGCCGGTCGCGGGGAGCTCGGCGGCGAAGCCGTCCGCCTGGAGCCCGTCCATCCACGCGGGACGGTGGAACGGTCGGTTGTAGACGGGGCCGTCGTGCGCGACGGTGCGCGGGTCCACGTCGACGATCCGCTGGCCGTGGTGGTCGATGGTGAGGCGGCCCGAGTCGTTGACCTCGCCGACCACGGAGGACTCGATGTCCCACTTGCCGGTGATCGCCATGAACTGGTCGAGCTTCTCGGGCGTGACCACCGCCATCATGCGCTCCTGCGACTCCGACATGAGGATCTCGCCGGCGTTGAGGGTGGGGTCGCGCAGCAGGACGTCGTCGAGCCAGACGTGCATGCCGCCCGAGCCGTTCGACGCGAGCTCCGACGTGGCGCACGAGATGCCGGCCGCGCCGAGGTCCTGGATGCCCTGGACCACGTCCGCGGCGAACAGCTCGAGGCAGCACTCGATGAGCACCTTCTCCATGAACGGGTCGCCCACCTGGACGGAGGGGCGCTTCGCGGGCACGCCGTCCTCGAACGTCTCGGATGCGAGGATCGAGGCGCCGCCGATGCCGTCGCCGCCGGTGCGGGCACCGAAGAGGACCACCTTGTTGCCCACGCCCTCGGCGGAGGCGAGGTGGATGTCCTCGTGCTTCATCTTGCCCACGCACAGGGCGTTGACCAGGGGGTTGCCCTGGTAGCAGGAGTCGAAGCGGGCGCCGCCGCCGATGTTCGGCAGGCCCAGCGAGTTGCCGTAGCCGCCCACGCCGGCGACCACGCCGTGCACCACGCGGGCGGTGTCGGGGTGGTCGATCGCGCCGAAGCGGAGCTCGTCCATGCCGGCGACGGGGCGGGCACCCATCGCGAGGATGTCGCGGACGATTCCGCCGACACCGGTCGCGGCGCCCTGGTACGGCTCGACGTAGGACGGGTGGTTGTGCGACTCGACCTTGAAGGTCACGGCCCAGCCGTCGCCGATGTCCACGACGCCGGCGTTCTCGCCGATGCCGACCATGAGGCGCTGCTTCATCTCCGGCGTGGTCTTCTCGCCGAACTGACGTAGGTGCACCTTGGAGGACTTGTACGAGCAGTGCTCCGACCACATCACGGAGTACATCGCGAGCTCCGCGTTGGTGGGGCGGCGGCCCAGCAGGTCGCGGATGCGCTGGTACTCGTCGTGCTTGAGCCCCAGCTCTCCCCAGGGCTGCTCCTGGTCGGGGGTCTTCTCCGCGTAGCCGACGGTGTCGAGCTGGGCGGCGGTGGGCTGAAGCGCGTCGGTCATGAAGTCCTCATGGGTGGAGCCGGCGGGTATGCGGCAATCCTACCGGCGGGCGCATCGCCCGGCGCCCGCACGGGCCTCGCCTGGTGGCGCCGGGAAAAGGGGACGATGCGCCGGGTCAGGGCGCGACGTCGATCTCCTCGATGACCGCGTCGGGCGCGACCATGATCACGGCGGTGACGTCGCCGCACATGCCCGTCCACGTGTCCGCGAGCGCGGCGTCCTCCGCGACCGCCGGATCGAGGAACCGGCCGACCACCGGCGGGTAGTACGAGTCGGCGCGCTCCGCCGAGGAGAGCTCGACCGGTCCGCCGTGCAGGTGCGCCAACGCACCCTCGGCGCCGAGGCGCGGCACCGTCGCGGTCCAGGTGTCCGCGAGCAGCAGGCCCACGACGCCGTCGGCTTCCGTCGCGGTGGTCGGGCAGACGGTCCACAGACCCTTGGCGTCGGCGCGCACGCCCTGCGCGACCTCGGCCGCCTCGCCGGTCCACTCGCTGGCGGTGTAGGTCGGTAGCTGTGCCGGCCGCTCCCAGAACGCGAACGTGCCGAGCGCCACGAGCGCGAATCCCGCTACCACCATGCCCGCGACCGCGGCTCGCTTGGTGGGCGCCTGCTTGCGCCTCTCCGCTGTGTCCCCCATGGGGGCAGCATGCACCCGGAAGGCGCCGCGCACCAGGACCTTTGCGGCCGCTGGTCGGAAGCCGCGAGACTTCTGTACGAATCAGAACCCGAAACGTACAATTGAGCACATGAGTGAGGTGGTCCCTGTCTCCCAAGCGCGTGCGGAGCTGCGCAGCGTGATCGAACGCGCGCAGGAGCGGGCGATCTTCCTCGAACGCCGGGGCACCATCGAGGCCGTCGTCATCAGCCCGCACATGTACGAGCGAATGATGGAGGCGCTCGAGGACGCGGAGGACATCGCGGCCGCAGACGCCTCCCTCGCCGAGGGTGGCCCCAACGTCCCGTGGGAGCAGGTCAAGGCGGAGCTCGGCTGGTCATGACCTTCCGGGTCGAGATGCGCCCGCAAGCCTTGAAGGCGCTGCGCCGCATCCACCCCCGCGACCGTACGCGCATCTACGCGGCGATCGAGCTGCTCGCCCGCGACTCCCGACCGCCGGCGTCTCGACGATTGGTCGGCAGCGACTACTTCCGCGTGCGAGTCGGCGACTACCGAGTCATCTATTCCATCGATGACGGGCGGCTGCTCATCCTGGTGCTCACCGTCGGGCACCGGCGCGAGGTGTACGACCTCTGACCGGCGACGGTCACTGCCCCCTAGGAAGGCGAAGCCCGCAGGAAGCGACGCTGGCTACCCCATAGCGCGCGGGCGCGTGCTTCACCTAGGACGAGAGCGCGTCCGCGACGGCTTCCGCGAGCGCGTCCGCCGCGAGACCCGGGCCGTGCACGTGCACGCCCTCGGCGTCCTCCCACAGCACGCGGTCCACGCCCGGCAGCAGCCCGAGCGCGTCCGCGACGGCCTGCATGCGCGCCTCGGTGAGCGACTCGACCACGCGCGGGTGCAGCGCGACCGTGTACGTGTAGTCGTCCAACCAGGGCGTCTGCACGCTGACGGTGGCGTCGAAGCCGTCGATCTCGATGGTGCGCACCGCGAGGTCCTCGTGCGCGCCGAGCCGCTCGAGGAAGGGCGCGCGCAGGAGAAGCCCGCGCCGGTCGTCCTCGGTGAGGGGCGCATCGTCCGGCCGTGACGGGAGCTCAGCGCGCGCGGCGGCGCGCAGCGACGCGAGCACCTCGACGGTGAGCAGCCCGGGCGCCCACACCTCGAGGAGGTGGTGGCTGCGGAACGCGACGCGCGCGATGCCGGGCGCTGCGTCGCAGCCGCGCAGGAAGCGCAGCAGGGCGGGCTCGTCGATCGCGCCGGCGGCGAGCATGACGATCGCGTGGTGCGTGGCGTCGGACGGGGTGCCGGGCGCGTGGCCGGGCCCCGCATCGTTCACCACCAGGCCGGGGTCGCCCTCCTGGATAGGGCCGAGCGACTGCGACGGCGGCACGCTCGGCAGCTCGGTGGGGCGCGCCACCTTCTTGAACATGCCGCCCTTCGGGATGAAGGACTCGCGCACATCGGCCGGGGTGTCGAACGCCTCGTAGGCCAGCTGGCCCGGCGACGCGAACCAGCGCAGGACGTCCTCGACGCCATCCCACGCGGCGCGGCCATGGCCCATCGCGGCGACCGCGTGCGGCAGCAGCGCGAGCGGCGGACCCCCGGGGCCGAGCATCGGGTCAAGGTACGTGGGCGAGCCCTCGCGACGGTCGAGCCCCCACGACAGCGGCTGGTGGTCGTCCGCGAGGCCGCCCAGGTAGACCAGCAGCCCGTCGATCAGCGCGGCCCCGTGCATGGTGAGTTCGCGCCCCAGCTCGGAGCGGTACGCCCAGTCGGGCTTGACCGCCGAACGGTCGCGGCGCAGGTCGCGCGTCACCCAGTCGACCGTGGGGCGCAGCTCCGCGGGCGTGAACCGGAGGTCGTGCCCGGTGGACTTGCGCAGCTGGGTCGCGAGGTACTCCGCGCTCTTGGGGCTCGCGGCGAGCCACGCCTGGAACCACGCGTCGGCCTCGTAGAAACGGCGCGCGTCGCCCTCGGAGGTGAAGAAGCCCATCGGTCAAGGTTACGGGGGACGATGCACGGGTCGCGCCGGTACGCTCGCCTCACCGGACGTGGCTGGAGACAAGATGACCGACACCCCCGAGCGCGAAGTCCTCACCTGGCAGGGCTACGGCGACGCGTCGCGCGAACTCGCCCAGATGGTGGTGGACTCCGGATACGAGCCCGACGTGGTGGTCGCGGTCGCGCGCGGCGGCCTGCCGGTGGGCGGCGCGATCTCGTACGCGCTGGGCACCAAGGGCGTCGGGACGCTCAACGTCGAGTTCTACACGGGCATCGACGAGCGCCTTCCCGCCCCCGTGCTGCTGCCGCCGCTGCTCGACACCGACGCGATGCGGGGCCTCAAGGTGCTGATCGCGGACGACGTCGCGGACACCGGCGAGACCCTCGCCCTGGTGAAGAAGCTCATGGAGCAGCACGCCGGCGAGGTGCGGACCGTGGTGCTGTACGCGAAGTCGCACTCGATCATCGACCCCGACTACGTGTGGAAGCGCACCGACCTGTGGATCACGTTCCCGTGGTCGGCGCTGCCCCCCGTCACGCCGGGCAAGCCGCACCCCGAGGAGGGGTAGCGCCAGGTACCGTGCCCTCATGGGGGACACCAGGGACGATGCGCACGTCGCCGGGGTGCGCCCGGCACGGGGGCGGCGGGACAGGCTGATCGCGGCCGGCGCGGTGACCGCGGTGGCGGCCGGGCTGTGGGCGGTGATCGCGCAGCCGTGGGACCGCGCCGACGGCTGGCCGGACACGGAGAACTGGGCGCCCGTCGGGGTGTGGCTCACAGACCCGCCCGCCGATCCGCTCGAGGCGGACGGCATCGAGATCCTCACCTCCGAGCAGTGGGAGGCCGCGATCGCGGACGTGCGCGCCGTCGATCCCGAGGCGGTGGTGATGCTCACGGCACCCGTGGTGTTCGCGGACCGCGAGGGCAGCATCACCCCGTTGCAGGCGGTCGACGGCCCGCTGCCCGCCGGCGCCCTGGTGGAAGGCACGGCGCCCGGGCCCGGCCAGGTGGTGGTGTCGTCGCGGTACCGCGACGAGCACGGCTGGGAGATCGGGGACCGGCTCGCGCTGGCTGTGCCGGAGGGTGGCGCCGCCCCGTTCGACTCGCTCGAGCTGGTGGGGTTCTCGAACGACGAGGCTTTCGGGTTCGCGAGCTGGGGCGACGCCCCCGCGCTCGCCGAGGCGTACGCCGTCGGCAACTACGGCGCGGTCGGAGACCGCGGCGACGCGGTGCTGACAGACGGCGCCCTGTTCTGGGACGGGGACGTGCCGGCAGGCCTCGAGGCGGCCCGACGCGACAACCCCTGAGCGGACGTCAGGCCATCTGCGCGAGCTGGATGAGGTTGCCGCACGTGTCGTCGAGCACCGCGATGGTGACCGGACCCATGTCCGTGGGCGGCATCGTGAACTCGACGCCCAGCTCGACCAGCCGCGCATGCTCGGCGCGCACGTCGTCCGACGCGAACTGCGCCGCGGGGATGCCGTCCTCGCGCAGGGCCTCCCGATAGGGCCCGACCGCGCGATGACCGGACGGCTCGAGGAGGAGCTGCACCGCATCGTCCCCCGGCGCACCCACGGTGAGCCAGCGGTTCCCGTCGCCCAGCGGGATGTCGGTGCGCGTCTCGAAGCCGAGCACGCGCGTGTAGAAGTCGTGGGCCTTCGCCTGGTCGTCGACGAAGACGCTGGTGAGGTGGATCCTGATCATGGACCCACCCTAGGCACGCGCACCTACACTCGTCCTGACCGCGACCCGAGAGGACCGTCATGAGCTACGCCGGAGACCTGACCCCGCACGAGGCCTGGGAGCTGCTGGAGACCGAGCCCGGCGCGATCCTGGTCGACGTCCGCACCGAGGCCGAGTGGCGCTACGTGGGCGTGCCTGACGCCTCGAGCCTCGGCAAGCAGGCCGCGCTGATCGAGTGGGTGTCCTACCCCGCGATGGCGCGCAACGAGCAGTTCCTCGCGCAGCTCGAGGCGACCGGCGTGCGGCCCGGCCAGCCGATCGTGTTCCTGTGCCGCTCGGGCCAGCGGAGCATCGGCGCGGCCCAGGTCGCGACCGCGGCCGGCCTCGGCCCCGCCTACAACGTGCTCGAGGGCTTCGAGGGCGCGACCGACGAGCACGGCCACCGCGGCTGGCAGGGGTGGAAGGGCGCCGGCCTGCCCTGGCAGCAGGGCTGATCCGTCACCTGCCGGCTACCACGCCGCCACCCCCACGCCACCTTTCGTTCACTCTGTGTCACTAACGTCCCGCCTGGTAGTTCACACCCCAATGAACAGGTGGCACGGATGCACAGGCGCTCACGCGCGGCCGCAACGGCAGCGCTCACCCTAGCGATCGGGGGCCTTGCGGTCCCCGTCGCCCAGGCGGAGGACGGCGTCCTCCCCACCATCGCGATCAACGAGGTCGAGTCGAGCGGGGGCAGCCCCGTCGACTGGATCGAGCTGACCAACACGGGCGACGCTCCCGTCGACGTCTCGGGATGGATCCTCAAGGACAACGACGACGCGCGCACGCTCGCGATCGCACCCGCGACGGTCATCGCGCCGGGCGGCTTCCTCGCGGTGGACGTCGACGTGACCGGCGGGTTCGGGCTCGGCGGCGCGGACACCGCCCGCGTGTTCCTGGCCGACGGCACCACGCTCGTCGACTCGTACGCGTGGACCGCGCACGCGGACACCACCTACGGCCGCTGCCCCGACGGCGTCGGCGACTTCGCGACCACCGCATCGTCCACCAAGGGCGCCGCGAACGAATGCCCGGTGCCCGTGACCGTCGAGACCGCCCTCAAGGTCAACGAGGTCGAGTCCTCCGGCACCGCCGAGGTGCTGGGAGGCGCCGACTTCATCGAGCTCGTCAACACCGCGGACCAGCCGCTCGACGTCAACGGCGTGATCGTCATGGACGGCAAGATCGAGGACGCGGCGACGGACGCGTACACGCTCACGGGCCTCGACCCGATCCCCGCGGGCGGCTTCCTGGTGCTGAACGACGCGGAGCACTTCGCGTTCGGGCTCGGCAAGGGCGACACCGCCCAGCTGTTCTCCGCGGGCACCCCGCTCGAGGACATCGCGGCCGGCACCGCGACCCCCTTCGAGGCGTACACCTGGGGCGACGCCCACGCGCTGCAGACCTACGGCCGCTGCCCCGACGGCACCGGCGAGTTCGTCGACACCGCCGCCGCGACGCCCGGCGCCGCGAACGCGTGCGAGGTCGACCCCGTCGACCCGCCCGTCGAGGAGCCCGTCGAGCTGTCCACCACCCTCGCCATCAACGAGGTCGAGTCCAACGGCGACGACACCGACTGGGTGGAGGTCATGAACCTCACCGACGCGGACATCGACATCTCCGGCTGGGGAATCAAGGACAACGACGACACCCGCACCGACGTGGTCCCCGCGGGCTCCGTGGTCCCCGCCGGCGGCCTGCTGGTGATCGACCAGCAATCGGCCACCTACGCCGAGGGCTTCACGTTCGGCCTGGGCAACGGCGACATGTTCCGCCTCTACGACCTGTCCGGCACGCTGGTCGCGAAGACCACCTGGGACGCGCACGCGCTCGTGTCCTGGTCGCGCTGCCCCGACGGCACCGGCGACTGGATCGATGCGCCGTTCTCCACCAAGGGAGCGCCGAACAGCTGCTCGCTCCCGATCCGCATCAACGAGGTCGAGTCCAGCGGCGACGCGACGGACTGGGTCGAGCTCACCAACCTGGGCGCCTCCGCGGTGGACCTGGGCGGCGTCGTGATCAAGGATGACGACGACACCCACGCCTTCACCATCCCGGCAGGGACGATGCTCGGGTCGGGCGGGTTCGTGGCGTTCGACCTGGTCGACTTCGGGCTGGGCGGCGAGGACTCGGTACGTCTCTACGACGCGACCGGAGCGCTGCTGGACTCCTACGCGTGGGCGAGCCACGCCGGCACCACCTACGGCCGCTGCCCGGACGGCCTCGGCGACTTCGAGACCACCGCATCGTCCACCAAGGGCGCCGCGAACAGCTGCGCGGGCATCGTGAACGCGCTGCCGTGGCCCGGCGGCGCGGGCGTCGACGTGCTCGACGCGGAGCCCACCTTCGGCGGCGACATGTCCGGCATCGACTACGCGGACGGCACCCTGTGGGCCGTGCAGAACGGCGACGGGCTGCTCTACCGGATGACGCCCGCGGGCGAGATCACGGGCGAGTGGACCCTCACCTACCCGGGCGGCACCGGCACCGTGGACGCCGAGGGCGTGCACGTGGCCGCGGACGGCGCGGTCTACGTGTCCTCCGAGCGCGACAACTCGGCGTCGAGCGTGAGCCGCCCCGCGGTGCTGCGCTTCGAGGCGACGGGCACCTCCGGCACGCTGGTCGCGACCGACGAGTGGAACCTCGCGGCCGACTTCCCCGGCCTCGCCGCGAACGGCGGGCTCGAGGGCGTCACCTGGATCCCCGACGCCTGGCTGGTCGACGGCGGGCTGGTGGACGAGGCCACAGGTGCGGGCTACGACCCGGCGGGCCACCCGGGCCACGGCGACGGGCTCTACGTGGTCGCCGTCGAGGGCACCGCGAGCGCGTACGCCTACGCGCTGATGGCGGACGGCGGCTTCCAGCGCGTCGCGACCCTCTCGACCGAGGGCGTCGCGTTCTCCCTGGTGGCGGACGTGCAGTTCGACGCCGAGCGCTCGCAGCTGTGGGTGGTCTGCGACGAGGCCTGCGACGGCCGCATCGCGACGTACACCCTGGTCGACGGCGCCTTCGAGGCGTCGGCGCTCTACGAGCGGCCCGCCGGGACGGCCAACATCGCGAACGAGGGCTTCGCGGTCGCGGACTCGACGCTGTGCGTCGACGGCGCGGTCCCGACGTTCTACGTCGACGACGCGGACACGGACGGCTTCTCGCTGCGTTCCGGCACCCTGCCGTGCGTGGACGCGGTGGAGCCGGGCCTGGTGCCGGGTGCCGTCGCGGTGACCGGCAAGGTCCGCGTGGGCTCGACGCTCACTGCCTCGACCGAGGGCTGGCCCGCCGGTGCGACGCTGGCGTACCAGTGGCGCGTGGCCGGCAAGGCCGTCAGCGGCGCGACCAAGGCGACCTTCACGCCCAAGGGCGGGGCGGTCGGCCGCAACGTCACGGTGCGCGTCACCGCGACGCTCGGCGACCTCGCGCCGGTCGCGCGGACCTCGGCGCCCGTGACCGTGAAGGCGGGCGTGCTCGAGGCGGGCCACGTGCGCATCACCGGCACGCGCGCCGACGGCTCGACCCTCAAGGCGGCGGTCCGCGAGTGGCCCGCCACCGCGCGCCTCACCTACCAGTGGCGCGCGAACGGGAAGGCCATCCCGGGGGCGACGTACACGTCGCTCAAGGTGACCCCGAGGCTCGAGGGCGCGCGTATCACCGTCAAGGTGACCGCGAAGAGGTGGGGCTACACCCCGGTGTCGAAGGTCTCGGCGAGAACCGCCGCGATCGGCTGACGCCACCGCACCGACGGCGCCCCGTCCCTCCTCCGCGAGGGGCGGGGCGCCGTCGCGTCCGGCCGCGGGAACATCACGATTCGGTAACCCGGCTTGCTTTGTTGCGGCGACCAACATAACGTCATGCACGCAACAACCGTCGAAGCGCTTCGAAACCCAAGCGCCCGCACGGGAACCGACGAGGACGATGGAGTCGACATGGCGACGATCGCAGACGTGGCGCAGGCCGCGGGCGTGTCGATCAGCACCGTGTCCTACGCGCTCTCGGGCAAGCGCTCGATCAAGCCCGACACCCGCGCCCGCGTCCTCGCCGTCGCGAGCGAGCTCGGCTACCTCCCCCACGCGAGCGCCCGCATGCTCGCCGCGCACCGCTCGCACATCATCGCGGTGAGCGAGCCCGTCCACCCCGACACCGACGACGCCGCGCACATGGCCTTCGCCATGCAGACCACGCGCGTCGCCCGCGAGCACAACTACGACACCCTGCTGCTGGTGCACGACGACGCGCTCGAGGGCATGCGCCGCTCCGCCGCGACGCAGCTCGCGGACGGGATCGTGGTCCTCGACGTGGATGAGGACGATGCGCGGGTCCCGCTGGCACGCACGCTCGACTGCCCCACGGTGTTCGTGGGCCTGCCCGCTGACACCGAGGGCCTGGTGTGCGTCGACCTCAACTTCGAGGCCGCCGCGCGGCAGGCCGTCGACCGGCTGGTCGACGCGGGCCACCGCCAGATCGGGCTGATCTCCCACCGCCTCGAGACCATCGAGCGCGGCTCCAACTTCCCCCGCCGCGTGCTGCGCGCGTTCGCCGAGCGCTGCGAGGAGCGGGGCGTCCGTCACGCGGTGACGCACCCCAACGGCCACACGGCCGACGGCAGCGTGCGCCGCCTGCTCGAGCAGCTCCCCGAGCTCGACGGGATCGTGCTCAACACCACCGCAGATGTGGCCTCGTCGCTGTCCGCGATCCTCGCGACCCGCGGCCTCGAGGTCCCCCGCGACGTCTCGGTCATCGCGACCGGCGTCAGCTTCACCACGGCGCGGTTCGCCGTGCCGTTCGACACCATGCCGCTCGATGCCCGCGCATCGTGCACCGCCGCCATGGACCTCCTGGTCAAGGCGATCGACGGCGGGGACCGCACCCCCCGCATCGTCCTCATCCCCCCCACCTACATCGACCACGGCTCGGTGATCGCCCGCGCGGCCGCCGACCCGACCCCCGGGGTCTGACCTCACCAGGGCATCCCCCACGCACGCGCATCGTCGAAGCGCTTCGAAAGCGGCGCCGCAGACTGCGCACACCATCGGCCCCCGGGCCTCGACAAGGAAGCAGGAATCGGACAATGAAGTACCGCATCACAGCAGCCACCGCCGTGCTCGCGGCCGGCGCGCTCAGCCTCACCGCATGCTCGTCCGGAGACGGCGGCGATGGCGGATCCTCCGGCGCTCCGGCGGACGGCGACTACACCGGCGAGACCCTCACCGTCATGCACTACGAGGGCGAGGAGTCCGCGATGGGCAAGGCATGGAACCTCGCCATCGAGATCTTCGAGGAGGAGACCGGCGCGACCGTCGACCTCCAGACCACCGCCTTCGAGGACCTCAACGCCTCCGCTCAGCAGCTGTTCGACTCCTCGGACGCGCCCGACGTGTCCGAGTACAACAAGGGCAACGGCACCGCCGGCCAGCTGGCCGCGACCGGCGTGATCCTGCCGCTCGACGAGGCGTACGAGACCTACGGCTGGGCCGACAAGCTCAGCGCGGGCATCGACACCATCGCCAAGTACGACGAGAACGGCGTGATGGGCTCGGGCAGCTGGTACGGCGTGCCGAACTACGGCGAGTTCGTGTTCCTGTACTTCAACCAGGACATGTTCGACGAGTACGGCATCGAGGTCCCCACGGACGCGGCCGGCATCGAGGCCGCGATGCAGGCGTTCGTCGACGAGGGCGTCACGCCGCTCACCACCTCCGCGCAGGAGTACCCCATGGGCCAGCTCTGGTACCAGCTCGCGCTGAGCCAGGCCGACCGCTCGTGGGTCGACGCGTACCAGCTGTACACCGAGGAGGTCGACTGGACCGGCCCCGAGGTCTCCTACGCCTCCGGCACGCTCGAGGACTGGGTGGGCAAGGGCTACATCAGCAAGGACGCCTCGGGCATGACCGCCGAGGACGCGGGCCTCGCGTTCATCAACGGCGACGCGCCCATGTTCTACTCCGGCTCCTGGTGGTACGGCCGCATGCTCGAGGACGTCACCGACTTCGAGTTCGGCATCGCCAACTGGCCCGACACCACGCTGACCCCGGGCTCCGGCGGCAACATCTGGGTGGTCCCGGTCGAGTCCAAGCAGCCCGAGCTGGCCGAGGTGTTCATCGACATCACCATGCGTCCCGAGGTCCAGGCGCTGCTGGGCGAGTCCGGCGGCCTGCCGGTCGCGGCCGACACCGCCGACATCACCGACCCCGACGCGCAGAAGCTCATCGAGCTCTTCAACGAGGTCAACGAGCGTGACGGCCTGTCCTTCTACCCCGACTGGCCGACGCCCACCTTCTACGGCGACCTCAACTCCGTGATGCAGGGCATCGTCAACGGCGACGTCACCGCCGACGAGGCGAACACGCAGCTCATGGACTACTACGAGAGCTACGTGGCGGACCTCCGCTAGTCGCCACCCTCATCGAGGCGGGGGTCCGGGTCCACGCGGCCCGGGCCCCCGCCGGAGACGGAACCCCTCATGACCTCCACCCCGCAGCGCGTCCGCCCGCGCCGAACCGACGAGCCCGCCCGCATCCCGCAGCGCGACCGCGGCAAGCTCGGCTACTGGCTGCACCTCATCCCCGGCGCGCTGCTCGTCGGGCTGGTGATCTTCTACCCCATCGTCCGCAACGTCCGCCTCAGCTTCTTCCACTGGCGCGGCGGCCGGGCCCCCGAGTACTTCGCGGGGCTCGAGAACTGGGTGGCCCTGTTCTCCGACCAGGAGTTCCTGCAGTCGTTCAAGAACATCCTCCTGGTCATCATCGCCATGGTGATCGTGCCCACCCTGCTGGGCCTCGTCATCGCCGCGCTGCTGTTCGACGTGGTGGGCCGCCGGTTCGGCGCCCGCCTCTCCAGCTTCCTCCGCGCGACCTATTACCTTCCCCAGATCCTGCCCATCGCCGTCGCCGGCGTGATGTTCAGCTGGATCCTCAAGCCCAACTCCGACGGCGTCCTCAACCAGTTCCTCACGGTCCTCACGGGCAGCGAGGTCGAGATCAACTGGCTCGGGGGCCAGTACTCGACCGCCATGGCGTCCGTGATGGTGCTGATGATCTGGATCCAGATCGGCTACCCCGTGGTGATCTTCATGGCGGCCCTCCAGCGCGTCGACCCGCAGCTGTACGAGGCCGCGGAGCTCGACGGCGCGAACTGGTTCCAGCGCTTCCGCGCGATCACGCTGCCGATGATCCAGCCCGAGGTGTTCGTGGTGGCCCTCACCACCACCATCGCGGCCCTCAAGGTGTTCGCGCCGGTGTTCATCCTCACCAACGGCGGACCCTCGAAGTCCACGTACGTGCCCAGCTTCTACGCGTACCAGGAGTTCATCCGCGGCACGGACAAGGGCTACGCCGCGACCATCGCCTCCGCCATCACGATCCTCGTGGTCGTGGTCGCCATCATCTTCATCCGCGTGCAGAACCGCGCCGAGCGAAAGGAAGCCTGACATGACCGCCGTCGCCCAGGCCCCCGCGCCCGCCCCCTCCGAGGGCGGCAAGGACCGCCGCAACAAGGCGCGCCCCCGCACCCCCGCCGAGTGGGTCATGCTCGTGCTCGCCGTCCTCGGCGCGCTCGCGATCGTGTTCCCGATGCTCCTGCTGCTGCTCAACGCCTTCAAGTCGCCCCAGGACTACGCGAACTCCGGCCCGCTCGAGCTGCCTCAGGCGCTCAGCTTCGAGGGCATCAAGACGTTCTGGGAGACCCAGAACTTCCCGCGCGCGCTGTGGAACTCGATCTTCATCTCCACGATGGTGTCGATCATCGCGGTCGTGATCTCGGTGCTGAACTCGTTCGCGATCGGCATCGGTCGCGTGCGCGGCCGCACCTGGATCGTGCTGGTGTTCCTCATGGCCAACCTGGTCCCCCAGGAGATGCTGTTCGACCCGCTGTTCCAGCTGTACGACGACATGGGCCTGCTCTCCAACCCGTGGTCGGTGATCCTCACGTTCGTGGTGATCCAGTCGGCGTTCGGCACCTACCTGCTGTCCTCGCTGCTCGGGACCTTCCCCAAGGAGATCCTCGAGGCGGCGTCCGTGGACGGCGCGACCCGCTGGCGCACGCTCCGCTCCGTGATCGTGCCGATCGTCCGCCCGACGCTCTCGGTCCTCATGGTGTTCTTCTTCATCTGGACGTGGAACGAGTTCCTGCTCCCGTTGGCCTTCCTCAACACGTCCGATTCGCTCACGGTGCCGCTGCTGCTCGAGCAGCTCAACGGCGAGCGTCAGACGGACACCACCACCCTGATCGCGGGCACGCTCATCAGCATCATCCCGACGATCATCTTCTTCCTCATCTTCCAGCGCACCCTCACGCGCGGCATCACGGCAGGAGCAGTGAAGTGAAGTTCACCGACGGATTCTGGCTGCGGCGTCCCGGCGTCGACGCGCTGTACGCGGAGGAGGCCTACGACATCGAGGCCGCGGGCGACGCGCTCGTGGTCACGGCCCCGACCCGCGTCATCCATTCGCGCGGCGACACCCTCAACCGCGCCGTCCTCACCGTCACCCTGTCCTCGCCGCTCGACGGCGTGGTCAAGGTCCGGATCGACCACCATCAGGGCGCGCGCCGCTCCCCCGGCTTCCGGATGCCCGGCGCCGTCGAGGGCGCGGGCACGGTGACGGTGGACGATGCGGGGGGCACCCTGACCTCCGGGCGCCTCACCGCGCGGGTCGCCCCGGGCGCGCCGTGGAGGCTCGACTTCGAGGTCGACGGCGAGCGCATCACGGGCTCGGGCCACCACTCGGTCGGCTACATGCGGCTGGACAAGGACGCCCCCGTGCCCGCGGAACCCGCCGGCGTCTCCGGCTACTCCGAGACCGGGCTCGCCCCGCATCGTGCCTACGTCCACGAGCAGCTGGACCTGGGCGTCGGGGAGACCATCTACGGGCTCGGCGAGCGCTTCGGGCCGTTCGTGAAGAACGGCCAGAGCGTCGACATCTGGAACGCGGACGGCGGCACCAGCTCGGAGCAGGCGTACAAGTCCATCCCGTTCTACCTCTCCTCCAAGGGGTACGGCGTGCTGGTCAACCACCCCGAGCACGTGAGCTTCGAGGTGGGCTCGGAGGCGGTCGAGCGCGTGCAGTTCTCGACGGCCGGCGAGTCGCTCGAGTACCTGGTGTTCGCGGGCCCGACGCCCGCCGAGGCGGTCGAGCGCTACACCGCGCTGCTGGGCCGCCCGCCGCGCGTGCCCGCGTGGTCGTTCGGGCTGTGGCTGTCGACGTCGTTCACCACGCAGTACGACGAGGAGACCGTCGCGTCCTTCGTCGACGGCATGCGCGAGCGCGACCTCCCGCTGTCGGTGTTCCACTACGACTGCTTCTGGATGCGCGAGTTCAACTGGACGGACGGCGTGTGGGACGAGCGCGTGTTCCCCGACCCCGACCTCATGCTCAAGCGGATGCACGAGGACAAGGACCTCCACGTCTCCGCGTGGATCAACCCGTACATCGCGCAGCGCGGCCGCATGTTCCGCGAGGGGATGGAGAAGGGCTACCTGGTCAAGCGCCCCGACGGCTCCGTGTGGCAGTGGGACCAGTGGCAGGCCGGCATGGCGCTCGTGGACTTCACGAACCCCGAGGCGCGGACCTGGTTCCAGGAGTTCGTGCGGACCCTGGTGCGCCAGGGCGTCGACGCGATCAAGACCGACTTCGGCGAGCGCATCCCCACGGACGTGGTCTGGCACGACGGCTCGGCGCCCGAGACCATGCACAACCTCTACACGCAGCTGTACAACGAGGCCGTGTGGGAGGCGCTGGTCGGCGAGAAGGGCGAGGGCAACGCGGTCCTGTTCGCGCGCTCCGCGACCGCCGGTGGGCAGACCATGCCGGTGCACTGGGGCGGCGACAACTCGTCGTCCTACGTGTCGATGGCGGAGACGCTGCGCGGCGGGCTGTCGCTCATGAGCTCGGGCTTCGGGTACTGGAGCCACGACATCGGCGGCTTCGAGGGCACCCCCGACGCGGGCGTGTTCAAGCGCTGGCTCGCGTTCGGCCTCATGTCCTCGCACTCACGGCTGCACGGCTCGAGCTCGTACCGGGTGCCGTGGGCGTTCGACGAGGAGGCGGTGGACGTCACCCGCGTCTTCACCACCCTCAAGCTGTCGCTCATGCCGTACCTCTACGCCGCCTCGGTGCAGACCGCGGAGACCGGCGTACCGATGATGCGACCCATGTTCCTCGCGTTCCCCGGCGACCCCGCCACGCAGCACCTCGACCGGCAGTACATGCTGGGCGACTCACTGCTGGTCGCGCCGGTGATGTCGGAGTCGGGCCAGGTGGACCTCTACCTCCCCGAGGGCGAATGGACGTCGCTGCTCACGGGCGAGCGCGTCGCGGGCGGCCGGTGGGTGCGCGAGACGCACGGCTACCGGTCGATGCCGCTGTACGTCCGTCCCGGCACCGTGCTCGCGCGCGGCACCCGCGACGACCGCCCCGACTACGACTACCTCACGGACGTCGAGCTCGTCGTCTACCCGGGTGGCGCCCCCGAGCGGGAGCTCACCCTCCACTCGTCCGATGGCTCGAGCGACACCGTCACCGTCGTGTCCCGCGACGGCTCGCTCACGGCCACCGGCGCCTCCGGCCGCACCTACGCGGTCCGGGAGGCCTGAGGGGGGACGATGTGCCTGGCCGGGTCCCACTCCTTGCCCGGCCGGCGCATCGTCCCACGCCTTTCCCCACCCCTCACGCGCCATGGGGAAGCCAGCGACGCTCCCGCGACATCTCAACTTCCTGTGGGGAGCTGAGCGACGCCCGCACTGGGTAGCCTGAGCCCATGACCTCGGAAGACGCCCCGCAGCTCCGTCCCGACACCCTCGCCGTCCGCGCCGGCCACGTGCGCAGCCCGTTCGACGAGATGTCCGAGGCGATCTTCATGACGCAGGGCTACGTCTACCCGACGGCACGCGAAGCCGAGGCCGCGTTCGCGGGCGAGATCGACCGCTACCAGTACTCGCGCTACGCGAACCCCACGGTCACCATGTTCGAGACGCGCCTGGCCGCGATCGAGGGCGCCGAGGACTGCTTCGCCACCGCGACCGGCATGGCGGCGGTGTTCGTGAGCCTCGCCGCGATCCTGCGCCAGGGCGACCGCCTGGTGGCGTCGCGCGCGCTGTTCGGCACGTCGATCGCGACGTTCGACGAGTACTTCGCGGGTTGGGGCATCACGGTCGACTACGTCGACGGCCACGTCAACGAGGACTGGGACCGCGCGCTCGCCACCCCCGCGACCGCGGTGTTCTGCGAGTCCCCCACCAACCCCATGCAGGACGTGGTGGACCTGCGCCACGTGGCCGCCCGCGCCAAGGAGGCCGGCGCGCTGTTCATCGTCGACAACGTGTTCGCGACGCCGCTGGGCCAGAAGCCGCTCGAGCTGGGCGCGGACGCGGTGGTCTACTCCGCGACCAAGCACATCGACGGCCAGGGCCGCGTGCTGGGCGGCGCGGTGCTGGGCGCCAAGGAGTACGTCGACAAGGTGCGCCAGATGGTCCGCACCATGGGCGCCACCATGTCCCCGTTCACCGCGTGGATCCTCGGCAAGTCCCTCGAGACCCTGGCCGTCCGCGTGAAGGCGCAGGCCGCATCGGCCCTCGACCTCGCCGCCTGGCTCGAGGCGCACCCCAAGGTCGCGATCGCGCGCTACCCGCTGCTGCCGTCGCACCCCCAGCACGATCGCGCGAAGGCCCAGATGACCATGGGCGGCACGCTCGTCACCATCGACATCGCGCTCCCCGAGGGCGTCGACCCGCACGGCCCCGAGGCCAAGGCGGCCACCTTCCGCTTCCTCGACGCGCTCCAGGTGATCGACATCTCCAACAACCTCGGTGACGCCAAGTCGATCGCGACGCACCCGGCGACCACCACGCACCGCAAGCTCGGACCCGAGCGTCGCGCGGCCGTGGGCATGTGCGAGGCGACGGTGCGGCTCAGCATCGGCCTCGAGGACGTCGAGGACCTGCGCGAGGACCTCGCGCGGGCGCTCGACGCGATCTGACCAGCCGCGCCGTGCCGCCGCACGCGGACGCTCACGCACGCCAGGAGGCGGCACCGCGCCGCGTGCTAGCGTCGCGATCATGAGCAGCGGCGCAGCGTCCGCCGCTGGGGCGGACCCCTCGGGCCAGGCCCAGCCGCTCTCCGTGCGGCTCATCGGGCGCGGCTCCCTCGCGGGCGCGCTCGTGATCCTCGCCGTCGCGCTGGTCTACGCTGTCGCGCTGCCCGCGGTCGCACGGGAGATGTCCGCGCCCGCCCCGCCGCGGGTGGTCGACATCGGCGCGGGCGCGACCGTCACCACGTCCGAGGACTGGTCCGTCTCCGCCTCGCACCCCGGCATCACCACGCTCACCCAGGCGGGCGCGACCCTGTCGATCACGGCGCCGCACGCCTCGGCGCTCCACCCCGCCCAGGCCATCGAGACCGTCACCGACCAGTGGGTCGCGCAGGCACAGGAACAGGGCCAGGGAATCGTCGCGCCGCAGCCACGCGCGTTCACCACGGACGCGGGGGACGATGCGGCCACGGTCACGCTCCAGGAACCGTTGCAGACCCGGCAGGCCTGGGTGGTGTCCAACGGCGCCGAGCAGGTGCTGGTGCTGCTCACCGCGCCGCCCGCGGCGTGGGAGAGCACCAACGCGTCCGCCCAGTCGATCGTGCGGTCGCTGGGGTTCGGCGGGTCGCCGTGACCACGCCCGCGCGCACCCGCGGGGGCCTGCCGCGCCCGCGCACCAGCACGTTCATCGACACGCGCTCGTGGGTGTTCTGGTGCTCGATCGCGCTGGCGATCGCCGCGTTCGCGCAGGTCGCGCCGCTCATCCTCGAGTCGCTGCTCGCGAACCCCGCGTCCGGCGCGCTGTCCGCGGCGCTGTGGATCGCGTACGGCCTGGTGTTCGCCACCGCGGTGTACCTGCTCGAGCTCTACGAGCGCCGCCCCGTCGTCAACGTCCTCGGCGCCCTCGCGTGGGGGGCGATCGTCGCGGTGGGGGTGTCGCGCATCGGCGGACCCGCGATGCACACCATCGTGGGCGAGCGGCTGGGCGAGGACTCCCCGTGGATCTCCGCGATCGCCGCGCCGTTGGTCGAGGAGCCGCTCAAGGCGCTCGGGATCGTCGCCCTCGCGCTCATCCCCGGCGCCCGGATCCGGACGGTCGCGGACGGCGCGTTCTACGGCGCGATGGTGGGGCTGGGCTTCCAGGTGGTCGAGGGCTTCCTCTACACCGCGCGCACGGCGGCGCTGTCGGGCGACGCGATGGACATCGTGTGGCAGATGTTCGTGCTGCGCGGGATCGTGGCCGGGCTGTGGAGCCATGCGGCGTTCTCCGCGATCGCGGGCGCCGGAATCGCGTTCTTCTTCGTGTCCACCGCCGCCGCGTGGCGACGGTGGGGCGTGGCGCTGGGCTCGCTCGCGGCCGCGATGATCCTGCACGGCTTCCTCAACTCGCCCCTCATCCACGGCTCGCAGTTCACGGCGGCGCTCATCAAGGGCGTGCCGATCGTGATCGTGCTCGCGACCACAGTCCACGTGGGTCGGCTACGCGAGCGCGCCGTGTTCGCGCGCATGGCGCGGGTCACGGTGCCCGACTACCTGGTGAGCCCGGCGGACTTCGAGGTGCTGTCGACACGGAGCCGCCGCAGGCACGCGCGCGCCGACATGGGCGAGAGGCACGGCCCTCAGGCCGCCCGCGACCTGCACCGCCTCCAGCGCGCCCAGCTGGCGCTGCTGGTGGCGGCGCACACCGACGGGATGGTGTCCGCGCGGGCCGCGGACGCGGCGGGCCGGGTGACGGCGGCCCGCTCCGCGCTCGCGTGGTCGGTGGCGGGGCGCTGAGGCGCCCGCCCCGCACGCCTACCGCCGCGCGAAGCCCCGCAGCCGCAGCGAGTTGCCCACCACGAACAGGCTGGACGCGCCCATGGCGGCCGCCGCGATCATGGGGTCGAGCACGCCCATCGCCGCGAGCGGGATCGCCGCGACGTTGTAGGCGAACGCCCACACCAGGTTGCCGCGGATGGTGGCGTAGGTCCGCCGCGACAGCGCGATCGCGTCCGCCGCGGCCCGCGGGTCGCCACCCACCACCGTGAGGTCGGAGGCCTCGCGCGCCACGTCCGCGCCCGTGCCGATCGCGATGCCCAGGTTGGCCCGCGCGAGCGCCGGGGCGTCGTTCACGCCGTCGCCGACCATCGCGACGCGGTGCCCGCCCTCCTGCAGCGAGACGATCACGTCCTCCTTGTCGCCCGGCAGCACCTCCGCGATGACGCGGTCGATCCCGAGCTCCGCGCCCACGGCCTCGGCGGCGCGGCGGTTGTCGCCGGTGAGCAGCACCACGTCGACGCCGAGCGCGCGCAGCGCCTCCACGGCCTCCGGTGCGGTGTCCTTGATCCGGTCGCGCACGGCGATGGCCACCTCCGCGACCAGCGCGGCGCGGGTGAGGGTGGACGATGCGCCGGCCGGGTCTCCCCCGCCGCCCAGCAGTCCCCCGCCCAGCGGCGCGGCCCGTCCGGCGAACACCACGGTCTCGCCCCGCGACTCGCGCTCGCGCGCCCACTCCTCGAGCTCGCCGGGCAGCGAGTCGAAGAGCCGCCGCGAGCCCACGCTCACGTCCGCGTTCGCGCCATCCGCGCCGGCGTCGCGCACGGTCGCGGTGACGCCCTGACCGGGGGTGGAGCGGAAGCCCTTGAGCGGGATCCGCCCCTCCCGGGACGCCGCGACGGCGGCGGCCACGGGGTGCTCGGAGCGTGCCTCGACCGAGGCGACCGCGTCGAGGAGGGTGCCCGCCGCATCGTCCCCCAGGCCGGGGGCGAAGGTCGAGGTGACCTCCATGCGTCCCTCGGTGACGGTGCCCGTCTTGTCGAGCACCACGGTCTCGAGCGAGCGCGCGTCCTCGAGGGCCTGCGCGCCGCGCACCAGGATGCCCAGCTGCGCGCCGCGGCCGGTGCCCACCATGATCGCGAGCGGCGTGGCGAGGCCCATGGCGCACGGGCAGCTGATGATGAGGACGGCGACGGCGGCGGTGATCGCGGCCGCGACGTCGCCCGTCACGGCGACCCACGCGAGCGCCGTCACCAGCGCGACCCCGATCACCGCGGGCACGAAGATCGCGGACACCCGGTCCGCGAGCCGCTGGATGCGGGCCTTGCCGGCCTGGGCCTCGTCGACCATGCGGGCGATCTGGGCCAGCATGGTCTCCTCGCCCACGCGCGTCGCCTCGACGGTGAGGGCGCCGTCCGCGGCGAGCGTGCCGCCCACCACCTCGGTGCCGGGGCCGGCCGCGACGGGCACGGGCTCGCCGGTGACCAGGCTCGCGTCGACGGCCGCGGAGCCCTCGACCACGATGCCGTCGGTCGCGATCGCCTCGCCGGGACGGACCAGGAAGCGCATACCCACGCCCAGCTCCTCGCGCGGGATCTCGGTGGCGTCCTCGAGCGTCACCGTGGGACTCTGGCGCGCGCCGAGCGCCCGGATCGCGTCGCCCGCGCGCGCCGTCGAGCGCACCTCGAGCCACTTGCCCAACAGGATCAGGCTGACGATCACGGCGCCGGTCTCGAAGTACACGTGCGCGTGGTCGGGCCCCGCGATCAGCGTCCACATGGACCACAGCCATGCGACGGACGTGCCCAGGCTCACCAGCGTGTCCATGGTGGTGGTGCGGTGCCGGGCGCCCTTCCACGCGGACACGTGGAACGGCCACGCGGACCACCAGATCACGGGCGTCGCGAGCAGCGCCGCCCACCACTCCCAGCCGTCGAACTGCAGGGCGGGGACCATCGAGACGAGCGCCACGGGGATCGCGAGCGCGGCGGCGACGAGGAAGCGGCGGCGGTAGTCGGTGATGCGGCGCTCGTCGTTGGCGGCCTGCGCGGCCGCCTCCTCCTCGCGCGTGGAGGGACGATGCGCGGTCACGGGGCCCTCGGCGTCCCCGCCACGGGTCGCGGGCCGGGTGAGGACCTGGTAGCCCAGGCCCGTGATCGCGGCCCGCATGGCGGCCTCGAGGTCCTCACGGTCGAGGGTGCCGTCAGGCAGCACGGTCGCACGCCGGGTCGCGATATTGACGGCGGCGGAGCCGACCCCGGGCAGGATGGCGAGGCCCTTCTGGATGCCGGTGGCGCAGCCCGCGCAGGTCATGCCGCCCACCGCGAGGTCGATCGCGGGCTCGGCGGGCGTCTCGGGGGCCTCGGAGGCCGTGTCGGTGCTCATGCGGGCAGGCTAGACCTTGCCCTCGGCGGGAAGGTCAAGCGCGAGGACCTGGCAGCGGTGCGGGTCGGTGCATTCGGCCGGGTCGAGCGCCTCGGCGCGGCGCGACAGCGCGGTGAGCTCCGCCTTCGCGGCGAGCAGGCTCGCGATCTGCGCGTCGATGTCCCTGAGGTGGCGCGCGACGGTGGCGCGGGAGTGCTCGCAGGTGCTCTCGCCGCGGTCCTTCATGTCGAGGATGTCGCCCGCCTCCGCGAGCGTGAGGCCCGAGGCCTGCGCGTCGCGGACGAACCTGAGGCGGTCGAGCGCCTCGTCGCCGTACTCCCGGTAACCGTTGGTGCGGCGCTGCGGCTCGGGCAGCAGCCCGATGCTCTCGTAGTAGCGGACGGTCTTGGCGGTGACGCCCCCGAGCGAGGCGAGCTCTCCGATCTTCATCGTTACAGCGTAAAGGAAGGTTCGGACGGCGGCATAGGGGCCAAGGACCCACGCCGTGGCACCGGCGTCCGTGGCTAGGGTCGGACCATGCGCACCTCCCCTCGACGGATCGGCCTGCTCGGCGGCATCACGTGGCACTCGACCCTGGTCTACGAGACGCTGCTCCACGAGGGCGTCGCCGCGGCGCTGCCGGGCCGCACCGCCGACCTGGTGATCCGTCACTACGACTTCGGTGCGATCGCCGCGGCGCAGGAGGCGGGCGACTGGGACGGGCTCGCGGCGACCTTCGGGCGCGACGCCCGCTGGCTGGTCGAGGGCGGCGCGGAGGCGATCCTCATCTGCGCCAACACCATGCACGTGGTCGCGGACCAGGTGGAGCAGGCCGCGGGGGTCCCGGTCATCAACGTCATCGATGAGACGGCGGCGGCGATCCGCGCGGCGGGGCTGGACACGGTCGCGCTGCTGGGCACGGGCTTCACCATGCGGATGCCGTTCTACCGTGAGCGCCTCGCGGCGGGCGGCGTCGAGGCGCTGGTGCCCGACGAGCCCCGCCTCGCCGAGGTCCACTCCCTCATCTACGACAAGCTCGCGCGCGGCGTGGTCGAGGACCAGGGCCGCACGCTCATGCGCGCCGCGACCGAGGAGCTGGTGGCGCGCGGCGCCGGCGGCGTCATCGCCGGCTGCACGGAGATCCCCATGGTGATGACCGCGGAGGACGTGGACGTGCCGTACTTCGACGCGCTCGCGCTGCACGCCGAGGCGGCGGTGCGGTTCGCGCTCGAGGACTGACGGCCCACTACGCCGCGTCCGTCACCCGCGCGCGACCACCTCGCCGCCCAGCACCGTGACCGCGGTGCGGGTGGTCCAGATCTCCTCGGGATCGCCGTCGAACGGGTCGCGCGAGGCGACGCACAGGTCCGCCCGTGCGCCCACCTCGATCACGCCCGAGCCGTCGAGCCCCAGCAGCCCATGCGAGCCCGCGGTGTACGCGCGCAGCGCCTCCGCGAGCGTCAACGCCTCGCCCGGGTTGAGCGGCGGCGCGTCCGAGCCGGGCTCCCTGCGCGTCACCGCCGTGTGGATCGCCTGCCAGGGGTCCGGGGTGGACACGGGCCAGTCGGAGCCCATCGCGAGCGCGGCGCCCGCACGCAGGAAGGAACCGAACGGGTACTGCCAGGCGGCCCGCCGCTCCCCCAGGATCGGCACCGTGAGCTCCGTCATCTGCGCCTCGTTGCGCGCCCACAGGGCCTGCGCGTTGACCGTCACCCCGAGCGCCGCGAACCGCGGCACGTCCGCGGGGTCGACCACCT
Source organism: Demequina silvatica (assembly GCF_000971215.1). GTDB lineage: Bacteria > Actinomycetota > Actinomycetes > Actinomycetales > Demequinaceae > Demequina > Demequina silvatica. The sequence goes on along the minus strand of NZ_BBMA01000002.1, from coordinate 759,301 downwards.
GGACGTGCGCGATGTGGTGGCGGCGTCGGGTCCTGTCCGCGGCAGGGATGGCCTCGATCGCGTCGAGCGCGTCCGTGACCGCGCGGTCGCCGATCGCGTGGAGGTGCAGCGCGAAGCCCTCCGCCGCGAGCGCGACGACGACGGCGGCCAGCACCTCGCGGCCGAAGTACGCGATGCCGCGCCCGTCCGCGCCGTCCCGCGCGCAGTCGCAGCCGTCCACCAGGTAGGGCTCGTGCATGGCGGCGGTGCGGTTCTCCGCCACGCCGTCGACCATGATCTTCGCCGTCGAGGTGTCGAAACCGCGCGCCGCGTTCGCGTCGCGGCGGCGCACCAGGTCCGCGACCATCGCCGGCACGGTCGCGAGGGTGACGTCGCGCGGCACCCACAGCGCGCCCGACACCCGCGCGGCGAGCCCGCCCGACCCGAGGAGGTCGCCGTACGCGTCGGAGGCGTCGCGGTGGCCGCCGTACTCGCCCACGATCGCCTCCTGCCATGCCGTCACCCCGAACCCCAGGAGGGACGATGCGGCGGCGGCCAGTCCCGCGCGCGCGGCCTCCGCGGTGATGGGAGGGAGGTACGGCTCGACCAGCGCCATGGCGCCCTCGTGGAGGGTGCCGGTGGGGGCGCCGGTCGCGTCGCGCTCGATGCGGCCGTCCTCGGGGTCGGGGGTGGCGGCGTCGATGCCCGCCGCGCGCAGCGCCGCGGTGTTGACCCACGCGCCGTGGTGGTCGGCGTTGACCAGGAACGCCGGAACGTCTCCGGTGACGGCGTCGAGCGCGGCCGCGGTCGGGGTGCCGCCCTCGTAGTCGGACATGTGCCAGCCGCCGCCGACGATCCACGGCCCGTCGTGGGCACCCGCATACGCGGATACGAGCGCGAGGCACGCCTCGGCGCCGTGCGCGCCGCTCACGTCGAGCCCGAGCATCTCGATGCCCGCCATCGCCGCGTGCACGTGCGCGTCGGCGAAGCCCGGGTGCACCAGGCCGCCGCGAGCGTCCACGACCAGGGCGCCCGCCGCATCGTCCGTCCGGGCGAGGACCTCGCCCGCGCCCACCGCCGCGATCCGGCCGTCCACGGCGAGGACAGCGTCTCCCGGAAGGAACGCGCCGTCCGACCAGAGCCGGCCGTTGCGGATCAGCAGCGCGCCCACGCTCACCACCCCGCCGCGTCGAGCACGTCCGCGGCCGACTCCTCGGGCGTGCGACCGCTGTTGTCCACCGCGGCGTCGTCGATGCCGAGCGCCTCGAGCTCGTCGGCCTGCTCGGCGGTGCGGGGCACCGCCCAGTCGAGCCACCGCTCGGAGGTCTCGCGCCGGCGCAGGCGTGCGACGCGCTCCTCGAGCGGCGCCGTCACGCGCACCACGGTGACCTCGGCGGGCCCGCCGGGCCCCGCGAGGGCGTGGGCGATCGCGTCGCGGTCCGCCGCGTCCTCGAGGATGCGCGGCATCACCAGCAGCCCGAACCCGTGCCGCCGGTGCACCGGGGCGAGCGCCGTCAGGCATTCGAGCAGGAGCGCCTGGTTGACCATGTCCCCGGGCGGGGACGGGTACGCCTCGCACAGCACGTCCGCGTCGAGGAACACCGTCCGGGCGCCGCGCAGCGCGAGCGCCGAGTGCGCGGACTCCGCCACGGACGTCTTGCCTGCACCCATCGCGCCCGTGAGGACCAGCACCCGGACGGGCAGGTCGATGCCGTAGCAGATCGAGTCGGGCTCGTCCTTGTACTCGCCGTATCCCGGGATGCGGGTATAGCCCAGGCGGCCGTACAGGGCGAGCGCCTCGGGCTGCTCGGTGCCGGTCTCGAGGACGATGCGCGTGGCGCCCGCGCGCCGGGCGATCGCCTCCGCGGCACCCATCATCACCTTGGAGTGGCCGTTGCCGCGGTGCCCGGGGCGCACGAAGAGCCGCTTGAGCTCGATCGATCCCGCGCCGGTCGGGTACGGCGACCAGCGCAGGACGGCGCTCGCGACGGGCTCGCCGTCGTCGGCGTACCCGACGAGCGAGGCGACCAGCGTGGGGAAGCGCGTCTCGAGGACCAGGTCGGGGCTGTCGTAGCGGCGCGCGAGGTCGGCCTGCTGCTCGGCCCACAGCTCGTGGGCGTCGGGGTGGTCGGCATCCACGCGGCGGACGGTGATCATGGGCTCAGGCTAGCGACCCGCCCTCCCTCCGTTCCGCACGGTCGCCGGCGCGACACGCGGGGGGTCGCGCGCGAGAATGGGCTGGAAGGCGGCGTGTCGCGGGCGCGACCGTGCGGACCGCACAGGGGGCGCCGCGCAGTATGGTTGACACGTCAACATGAGGAGGCGTGGCGTGCGCAAGGTGGGTTTCCTGTCCTTCGGATGGTGGTCGGCGGCGCCCGGCTCCAAGGTCCGCACCGCATCCGACGCGATGCTCGACACCGTGCGCCTCGCGGAGGCCGCCGAGGACGCGGGCATCGACGGCGCCTGGATCCGCGTCCACCACTTCGAGCAGTGCCTCGCGTCCCCGTTCCCGCTGCTGTCCGCGATGGGCGCGCGGACCGAGCGGATCGAGCTCGGCACCGGCGTCATCAACATGCGCTACGAGAACCCGCTGTACATGGCGGAGGCCGCCGCGACCGCGGACCTCATCGCCGGCGGGAGGCTCCAGCTGGGCGTGTCCCGCGGCAGCCCGGAACCGGCCGCTGACGGCCCGGCGACGTTCGGCTACCCGCTCGGATTCGGCGACACCCCCGCGCTCGACGCGGCGCGCCGCATCGCGCGCTTCCGGGAGGCGATCGCGGGCGAAGGGATCGCGGAGCCCGGCCCCCGCGCGCACATCCGCGAGGGCGAGCTGCTGCCCCTGCAGCCGCACTCCCCCGGGTTGTCGGACCGCATCTGGTACGGCGCGGGCGGCATCGACTCGGCACGTCGCACGGGAGAGCTGGGCATGCACCTCATGTCCTCGACGCTGGTGCTCGAGGCCACGGGCGAGCCGCTGGGAGTGGTGCAGGCGCGTCAGATCCAGGAGTTCCGCGACGCGTGGCGCGAGGCCGGCCACGCCGGCGCACCGCGCGTCTCCGTGTCGCGCAGCATCATGCCGATCGTCGACGACACGTCCCACACCTACTTCCACCCGTACCTCGAGCGCGACCGGATGGGCGGCAACCGCGACCAGATCGGCGAGATCGACAACACCGTGTCCACGTTCGGCAAGACGTACGTGGGCGACCTCGACAAGCTCGAGCGGGAGCTGCGCGAGGACCAGGCGGTGATGGAGTCGGACACGCTGCTGGTGACGGTGCCCAACCAGCTCGGCGCGGACTTCAACCACGGGACGTTCCGCGCGCTCGCCGAGCTTCGCGACCGCCTCGCGCGCGTGGCGCTGTAGCCCGCGCCACGGTCGCGCCGGCGGCCATGGACCCAGGGACGATGCGCCGGTACAGTCGCCGCATGACCGCCTCGCTCGCGCGCTCATCGATGGTGCTGGCCGTGCTGAGCACCGTCATGCTCGCGGGCGGCGCAGCGTGGTTCACGGTCGAGGCGTGGCCCGCGGCAGACGCGGGCGCCCATCTGGTCATCGGCGCTTGCCTCGCGATCGGGATGGCCTGCTCCGTGGCCGCCGTCCTGCTGGCGCGGGCCGACCGCTGGGGGTGGGCCGCCGCTGCGGCGCTCGTCGCGGTGGTCACCCCGACGGGCTTCGCCTACCTGGGCAACGCCGCGACGTTCGCGCTCGCGGTCTGCGCCGCAGCGCTCGCGGCGCGGCTGCGCGACCGCCGGAGGGTCGCGCAGCCGCTGTGACCACGGGCCTCGACGTCAATCGACGGGGTGGCCGGCGGTGAACATGCCGGTCGGGTCGTAGACAGCCTTGAGCTCGCGCAGGCGCGTGGCCGCGTCGCCGAACCCTTGCTCGCGGCTCACGTCCCCGTCGATGAACGTGAGAGCGAGCGACGGCGCGTGCCAGTCGACCATCGCCGCGACGAGCGCGTGGACCGCCGCGCGGGCGGCAGGCGCGACGTCCGGGAACGGCACCATGGCGATTCCCGCGAGCAGGTAGTCGCCCGCGAGCGATCCGACGGCTCCGGCGCCGTCGGGGCGGCGCGCGGCGGCGCCTCCCACGTGACGCACCTCCGCGAAGGACAGGCCCGTGGTCGACATCGCCGCGGCGAGCCACGCGTCCACCGCGCTTCCCGCGAACGAGCCGAGCATGGCGCCCGTCGACATCGCCGGGGTCGGCTCCGGCGGGTCCATGTGCATGTGCACCAGCTCCGCGGCGGGGATCCGCGCGAAGGTATCCATCTCGGGTGAAAGCGCGCGCAACGGCGCGATGATCCCGGCCGCGGCATCGTCCCCCTCGAGGACCACGCCGTCGATCACCACCACGCTGCGACCCGACAGGAAGGGCGGCAGCTCGGGCAGCGGCGGGAAGTGCATGATCCGCAGCGATGTCGAGACGCTCTCGGGCGCGGTGCGGGTCCATGCCGACCACGCATGCGCCACCTCGACGGCGCGCGTGGCGTCCCACAGGAGCATGCCGGCGAAGAGATCGGCGTACGGCAGCAGGTCGATCTCGATCGAGACGACGATGCCGAACGCACCCGAGCCCCCACGGACGGCCCAGAAGAGCTCCGAGTTCTCCGCGGCGCTCGCGCGAACGAGCCGTCCATCGGCGGTGACGATCTGCACCGCGCGCACGGAGTTGACGGCGAGCCCGTGGGTCCGCGCGAAGAACGACAGCCCACCGCTGAGCGAGTAGCCGACCACGCCGACGTCTCCCGCGCTGCCGTGCATCGCGGTGAGACCGTGCGGGGCGGCCTGGGCGACCACGTCGTTCCACTGCGAGCCCCCGAGGACCCGAGCGGTGCGAGCGGCGGGGTCGACGGTTGCGCCCCGCAGCCCGGAAAGGCTGAGCAGGATCGCGTCGGAGAGGTCGGAGTCCGCGAGCGCGCCGGCACCGTGACCCGTGGACTGGGGCGCGACGCGGAGGCCCACCGAGGCGGCGGCGCGAACGATGTCGACCACGTCCTCGGCCGACTCGGGCCGCGCGACGGCGAAGGGGCGCTGGTCGATCGCGCGGTTCCAAGGGAGCCTCGCCGACTCGTAGGCGGCGTCTCCCGGGAGCGCGATGCGGTCGCCGAGCAGGTCGGTCAGGCCAGCTGTCGTGGCGAGGGATTGCTGGATGGTCATGAGGGTTCCTTCGGTGTGGGTGAAGCCTGTGGACGGCGACCAGCGTGCGTCGAGGCAGGGCCTCTGCGGTATCCCGGGGTCCAGGGATTTCTCACACCCCCAGAAGTGTGGGATAGCGTGACGAATCGGACAGGCGCACACTCGTCTCATGCCGAGCCCCACGTCCGCCCAGCTCGCGCTGGGACGCGCACGCAGCGACATCGATGTCCTGTCCCGCGCCGGTCTGCCGCTTCACCACTTCCTCGACGAGGCCGTCGACGTCGTGGAACGCGCCCTCCCGATCGTCGGCGGCTGCGTCGCGACCCTCGACCCGGCGACCGCGATGGTGTCCAACAGCTGGAAGTTCTCGGACCTCGCCGGGCGCAACGAGGCCGACGTCCAGTGGGCGCAGATCGAGTATGGCGGCGGTGACCCGACCGCGATCCAGGCGATGGTGCGGCAGGGCACCGCGACGGTCGGCATGCACCACCTCACGCACGGCGCGGTCGAGTCCTCCACCCGCATGGCCGAGGTGATGCTCCCCTACTACGACTTCCATGACGAGGCGCGGACCGTGCTTCGCGACCGCCACGGCGCCTGGGGTGCCGTGGCGGTGTTCCGCGGAAGCGACGACAGGCCCTTCGCCCCTGATGAGCTCGCGTTCCTGGCCGAGATGGCGCCGGCGTTCACCCGCGGCATCCGTGTCGGGATGCTCGCCCAGGTGGGCGCCGTCCGCAGCGACTGCCCGACGGGTCCGGCCGTCATGATCGTGGACGGCCAGGATCGCCTGGTCCAGGCGAGCGCGGGCGCCGCCACTCACCTCGAGCAGCTTGCCACCTCACCCGCGGCCGGCGACCCGCTCTCGATGGTCCACGCGCTGGTCGGCGCGGCGCGGCGCCTCGCGCGAGGCGAGACGGATCAGACGCCCCGGGCGCGCGTGCGCACGAGCGAGGGCATCTGGCTGCTGCTGCACGCGTCGCCGCTGGGAGGCGCAGGCGACCGTGCCGGCGACGTGGTCATCACCATCGAGGAGGCACGCCCTCAGGAGGTGATCGACCTGGTCGCCGACGCCTTCGGCCTCACCGCGCGCGAGCGGGACGTCACGGCCCAGGTGCTCCGCGGCGCGGACACCAAGGAGATCGCCGGCGCGATCCACGTGTCGCCGTACACGGTGCAGGACCACCTCAAGTCGATCTTCGACAAGGCGGGCGTGGCGAGCAGACGCGAGCTGGTGTCGCGCGTCTACTTCGACCAGTACATGCCGGGGCGCCTCGCTGAGGGTGCGGGCTCGGTCGGCTCCGCGGCTTGAGAGGGCGCTAGGGGCGGGGATCCGACTCCGCGCGCACGAGCCTGAACCTCTCGCACACGACGGGCATGTCCGCGCGGAACCCCTGTGGGGAGTACGTGCGCCAGAACTCCTCGTGAACGGCGCGCCAGTACTCGAGCGACCGGTCGCCTTCGCCCTCCAACGCAGCATGCTCAGGGGTGACCTCGGTGAACGGCACCACGTCCACCGCGGTGGTCTCGACGAGCGCGCGTGGCCTGCCCGAGCCGTCGAGGATGATGCTCAGCGTCCCGGCCTCGGGCACCGCCTCGCCCTCGTCCGCGTAGTCGCGGAGCGAGGACGCCGTACCCGTCTTGACCCCCGCGAGCACCAGTTCGAGCAGCCCATCCGCCGTCCCCGCGGTCACGCCGAAGCACCACGCCTCGGGCTCGGGCTCAGGGAGCGCGGGCATGTCCTCGCGGCACCGCGCCCAGAACGCCGTCACCGCCGCCGCGTCCGCATCGCGGGCCTCGTCGAGCCACGCCGCGCTGCCGCTGGCGAGCTCGTCGGCATAGTGAAGGACGGTCGGCACAGGCTCGTAGAACGGGTGCAGGAGCGCGCGCCACTCCTGATAGTCGACCGAGCCACGAAAGCCGACCTCGTGGTCCTCGAGCGTCTCCCACTCGACGGTCAGCAGGTAGGTCGAGGGCTCCTCGACGCCGCGCCTCAGCGAGTGGGACAGGTAGCCGTGCTGGCGAGCGATGATGCGTTCGGCGGAGCGGAAGGCGCGCTCGAAGGCGGGCTCGTACCCCGCCCGCACCGGCAGGACGACGGACTCGGTGATCACGTGTCTCCTCCGGACGTCAGTCAGTTCCCCATGGGAGGCCAAGAACTCATGAAACCGTCGCTGAGCTCCCCATGGCGCGACACTTCGCGAGGAGGGCGACGCGGGGAACCCGCACCCTACGCGGTGGCGAGCAGTCCCTTGACGGCCGAGGTGAAGAACGCGAGCCCGTCGACGCCGTTGCGGCCCGCCTCGCGCGAGTCGGGACCGAAGCCGGCCTCGACCGCGTGCTCGGGGTGCGGCATGAGGCCCACCACGTTGCCGCGCTCGTTGGTGATGCCGGCGATGTCACGACGCGAGCCGTTCGGGTTCCAGCCGACGTACCGGAACGCGACGCGCCCCTCCGCCTCGAGGGCGTCGAGCGTGCGGTCGTCCGCGACGTACTGACCGTCCTGGTTCTTGAGCGGGATGACGATCTCCTCGCCGTCCCGGTACTCCGTGGTCCAGGCGGTGTCCGCGTTCTCGACGCGCAGCGTCTGGTCACGGCAGATGAACGCGCGGTGGTCGTTCTTGATCATCGAGCCGGGCAGCAGGTGCACCTCGGTAAGCACCTGGAAGCCGTTGCAGATGCCGAGCACGGGCATGCCGCCGCGAGCCGCGTCGACCACCTTCTCCATGATGGGAGCGAAGCGCGCGATGGCGCCGGCGCGGAGGTAGTCGCCGTAGCTGAAGCCGCCGGGCAGCACCACGGCATCGACGTCCTTGAGGTCCGCCTCGGAGTGGAACAGCGCCACGGCCTCGCCACCGGCGAGGCGGACGGCGCGAGCGGCGTCGCGGTCGTCGAGCGTGCCGGGGAAGGTGACGACGCCGACCCGCGCGGTCACGCGGACTCCTGCGCGACCGTCACCTCGACGACGTCCTCGATGACCGGGTTGCTCAGCAGCGTCTCCGCGGCCTCGCGGACCTTGGCGAGGACCTCGTCGGTCACCTCGCCGTCCACGGTGAGCTCGAAGCGCTTGCCCTGGCGGACCTGCGCGATGCCGTCGAATCCCAGGCGGGGCAGGGCGGCGCCGACGGCCTTGCCCTGGGGGTCGAGGATCTCGGGCTTGGGCATGACGTGGACGAGGATCGTGGCCATGGTGTGGATTCTACCGGCGCGCGGAGGCCCGAGTACCCTTGAGCGCCGCTCGAACGGAGACCGCCATGTCCAGCCTCATCACCGCCGTCGATCCCGACGCGATCCTGGTGCACGCGCTCAGCACGCTGCGCGTGGTCCTCGAGTACCTGGGGACGGTCGCGTTCGCGATCTCGGGCGCCGTCGCGGCGAGCCGCCGACGCATGGACCTGGTGGGCGCCGTGGTCCTGGCGAGCCTGGTCGCCGTGGGCGGGGGGACGATGCGCGACCTCCTTCTCCGCCAGCCCGTCTTCTGGATCGAGAACCCCACGCTGGTGGTGGTCGCGATCGCGACGGCGCTCGCGATCGCGCCGTTCGCACGCAACCGGGACCTGGGCGCGCTCGCCCGCCACCGGATCGTGGAGTACTCGGACGCCGCTGGCCTCGCGATCTTCGTGGTGGTCGGCACGGGCATCGCCCTCGACGCCGGCGCGAGCCCGGTCGCGGCGATGATCGTGGGCGTCGCCAACGGCGTCGGCGGCGGCATCCTGCGCGACCTGTTCTCCGCGCAGGTTCCGGAGGTGTTCTGGAACGGGCAGCTCTACGCGACCGCCGCGCTCGGCGGCGCGTTCACCCTGTGGGCCCTCTGGGCGCTCGGCGTGGCGCCGCTGGTGGTGTTCTGGGTGCCGCTGCTGGTGATCCTGGCGCTGCGCGCGCTGTCGCTCACCCGCGGCTGGGGCGTGCCCACCGTCGCCGTGGTCCAGAAGCGCGAGCTCCAGACCGAGAGCCACGCCTAGCTAGCGGTTCAGCACACCCACGAGTAGCGGATCTCCGTGGTGGTGAGCCACGTGTCGAGGTCGCCGCTGTCGGACACCCAGAATGCGAAGCCGCCCTCGAAGACGGTGAGCGTGCCCACGTCGTCCCCCGGCCCCGGTGCCGCCACCGCGGGAAGGAACATGCGCATCGTCCCGCCGCCCATCCCGCCGGACGATGCGGCGGCCGGGACATCCGGGAAGTCGCCTTCGTTGGTCGGATGGAAGGGAAACCAGGTGGTCCCCTCGTGCTCGATGGGCTCGGTGCCGCACGCCGGGTAGCCGGCGACGTTCGGGTATGTGGCCGTGGCCGGACCCGGGATGCCGAGGTCGAGCCCCTCGCCGTGGTCCTCGATCACCACCACCTCGCTGGGCGTCGCACTCGGTGATGCACCCACCGACCCCGGCGCCGCGCAACCCGCCAGCGCCAGAAGCGCGGCCGCGACCACCGTCGCGCGCGTCACGCGCAGCCCTCGATGATCCATGCCGCGTCCGCCTCGGTCGTGGTCAGCTCGATGGTCCAGCGCCCGCCGTACACGTGGAAGACGGCGGAGTCGTCATCCACCTGATCGAAGGTGCCGCGGGTCACCAGCATGTGCTCGTTGGTGAAGGTCGGTCCCGGCTGCGGTAGCCCCCACTGGGCCTCGTCCAGAACCCACGGGGTCGGGCCCGCGTAGTCGTCGCCTGCGAGCTCGGTGCCACCCTCGTACACCCCGGTCGGGTACCAGACGACCCCGTCGAACTCCTGCTGACCGACGCCGCAGTGGGTGGAGTAGAGATCCTCGCCCTCGGTCCAGGTCAGCGACTCGGACTCCGATGGCGAGGCCGCCGGCGACGCTTCGCCCGACCCCGACCCCGATCCCGGCGCCGCGCACGCGCTGAGCAGCGTGCCGAGCACCAGCGCACCCACCACGGCCACGGCCGCGACCACAGGCATCCGTCCCATGCTGGTAGGACGCATGCCGTCGGGATTTCGTTGGGTCGGCTCCTGGTGCCGCGCCGTCAGTGCTTCGCCAACCGGTCGAACGCCTCGACGTAGCGGGCGCGCGTGCGCTCCACCACGTCGGCGGGCAGCGCGGGCGGCGCCACGTCGGACCTCTTGTCCCAGCCCGACTCGGGCGAGGTCAGCCAATCCCGCACGAACTGCTTGTCGTAGCTGGGCTGCGCGTGACCGGGCTCCCACTCGTCGGCGGGCCAGAAGCGGCTCGAGTCCGGCGTGAGGACCTCGTCGCCGAGGATGATCGCGCCCGAGCCGTCGCGGCCGAACTCGAACTTGGTGTCCGCGAGGATGATGCCCTTCGCGGCGGCGATCTCGTGAGCCCGCGTGTAGAGCGCGAGGGTGAGGTCGCGCAGCGCCTCCGCGTCCTCGCGGCCGATCAGCGCGACCACCGCGTCGAAGTCGACGTTCTCGTCGTGCTCGCCCACCTCGGCCTTGGTGGCCGGGGTGAAGATCGGCTCGGGCAGGCGCGAGCCGTCGACCAGGCCGGGGGGCAGCGGGATGCCGCAGACCGTGCCGCTCTCGCGGTACTCCGCCAGGCCCGAACCCGTGAGGTAGCCGCGCGCCACGCACTCGACGGGGAACATGTCGAGCCGCTTGCAGACCATCGCACGACCCTCGACCTCGGCCGGCACGGGCGCCTCGACCGTGTGGTTCGCGACTATGTCGAGCACCTGATCGAACCACCACAGGCTCAGCCCGGTGAGGATGCCGCCCTTGCCGGGGATCTCGGTGGGGAGCACCCAGTCGTAGGCGCTGATGCGGTCGGACGCGACCACGAGCACCACGTCGCCGCGCGGGTGCGGCGTTGCGGGCTCGTACAGGTCGCGGACCTTGCCGGAGTAGACGTGGCGCCAGCCCTCGAGCTCGAGGTGCGCGGGCGGGGTCGCGTGTCCGGGCATCAGGCGCTCGCCTCCTCGGCGGCCTTGGCCGCGATGTCGCGTCGGTGATGGCTTCCCGGGAGGACGATGCGGTCGACCCCCGCGTACGCACGCTCGCGCGCCTCGGTGAGGGTCGCGCCGAGCGCCGTCACGGACAGGACGCGGCCGCCGTTGCTCAGCAGGGTGCCGTCCGCGTCGAGCGCGGTGCCCGCGTGGAGCACGTGGACCGTCTCGACCTGCTCGGCCTCGTCGATGCCGGTGATGGGGTCGCCCTTGCGGGGGTCCGCCGGGTAGTTCTCCGCCGCGACGACCACGGTGACCGCCGCATCGTCCCTCCACTCGAGGGGGTCGATCTCCGCGAGGCGGCCCTGGGCCGCCGCCATGAGGACGCCGGCGAGCGGGGTCGCGAGGCGGGCGAGGACCACCTGAGTCTCGGGATCGCCGAAGCGGGCGTTGAACTCGACGACGCGCGTGCCCTTGGAGGTGAGCGCGAGACCGCAGTACAGGACGCCGATGAAGGGGGTGCCGCGGCGGGCCATCTCGTCGACGGTGGGCTGGGCGACGTCGCGGACGACCTCGTCGACCAGGCCCTCGGGGGCCCACGGGAGCGGGCTGTAGGCGCCCATGCCGCCGGTGTTGGGGCCGGCGTCGGCGTCGTAGGCGCGCTTGAAGTCCTGGGCGGGCTGCAGCGGGACCACCGTGGTGCCGTCGCACAGGCAGAACAGGCTGACCTCGGGGCCGTCGAGGAAGTCCTCGACCACCACGACGCCGCCGCCGCCGAGGATGGCCTCGCCGTGAGCGAGGGCCTCGGCGCGGTCGCTCGTGACCACCACGCCCTTGCCGGCGGCGAGGCCGTCGTCCTTGACCACGTGCGGGGCGCCGAACGCGTCGAAGGCGTCCTCGAGCTGCGCGGTGGTGGTGCAGACGCGGGGCTCGGCGGTCGGGACGTTCGCGGCGGCCATGACCTCCTTGGCGAACGCCTTCGAACCCTCGAGCATCGCGGCCTGGCCGCTGGGGCCGAAGACGGGGATGCCCGCGGTGCGGACCGCGTCGGCGACGCCGGCGACCAGGGGCGCCTCGGGGCCGACCACCACGAGGTCCGCCTTGAGCTGGGTCGCGAGCGAGGCGACGGCGACCGGGTTGGTCGCGTCGACGCCGTGCAGCGTCGCGACATCCGCGATGCCCGGGTTGCCCGGGGCGGCGTGCAGCTGCGTGACGGCGGGGTCGAGGGAGAGGGCGCGGGCGAGGGCGTGCTCGCGCGCGCCGGTGCCGACGAGAAGGATGATCACGCGAGCGAGTCTAGGCGGTGCGCGTGCGGGGGCGAGGTCGGGGGCCGCGCATCGCGGCGGTTCCGGGCAAGGTTGAGGGCCGCGTCCGGGGATGGACGCGGCCCTCGTTGGGGGAACACCTACTCCAGGATCATCAGGTCCAGGTGGATGGCGTAGTAGTTCGCACCCGACGGGTTGTACGGCACGTAGACCTCGGCGAAGCGGTCGGCGGGGTCGAACTTGTGCTTGAACTTGCCGGGCGCCGGGTTGCTGATGCCGCTCGGGTCGGTCGTGTAGTGCGCGATCTTGAGCGCGTTGCCGCCCTGGAAGTAGGCACCGTCCCCGTAGGGCCCGTTCAGGTACACCCGGAGGAGCACCGTGTCACCGGGGCCGTCGTAGACGTAGACGTTGCCCACGTGGAAGTGCTGTCCCGCATAGATCGGGAAGGACTCCGACGGCGGCACCGTCACCGGCGTCCTGGTCAGCTGGATGAACTTCGCCCAGTTGGCGCCAGCGAAGTCGTGGGTGCCGACCCATGCGGTCTCGCCGGTCCAGACGCATTCGTAGCTGCAGGTGGAGGCCGTCGGCCCCTCGTCAGCGGATGCCGCCGTCGCGGGGACCCCGATCGCCAACGCAGCGGCGAAAAGGGTCGCGAAAATCTTCCTCATCGAAGTACCCCCCAGAGATGTCGCGTGGCCCCCCTCTGAAGCCCGCGGGGATCCTGTCCCGATTCGGACGCTATATCCCTTTTGTCATATAAGCAATCGCAACGTTGCGACTTTGTTTCGCGAAGCCGCTCGCGGGCGGGCGATTCCGTCGCCCACCGCGACCAGGTTCCACACCCGAGGCGGGGTGTGAACGGTCACGCGATGCACCTGGCGGCGCGTTCCTCGAGGAACGCGCCGCCAGGTGCAGAACTCGTGTGAGAACGGTCGGCGGACTTCCGTCCGGGACCTCAGCGCGCGTGGAGCAGGTCGTTGATCTGGATGATCTCGTCGCGGCCGGGGCCCACGCCGATGGTCGAGATCCGGCAACCCGAGAGCTCCTCGACCGCCTTGACGTAGTCCTGCGCCGCACCCGGGAGGTCGGAGAACTCCCGGGCGCCCGAGATGTCCTCGTCCCAGCCGGGGAACGTCTCGTAGACCGGCTCGGCGGCCGCGAAGGCGGCCTGGTCGAGCGGGAGGTCCTGGTGGCGGACGCCGTCGACGTCGTAGCTCACGCACACCGGGATCTCCTCGATGCCGGTGAGCACATCGAGCTTGGTGAGCACGATGTCGGTGAGGCCGTTGATGCGCGACGCGTAGCGCGTGATGACCGAGTCGTACCAGCCGCAACGGCGCGGACGCCCGGTGGTGGTGCCGAACTCGTGGCCCACGTCGCGCAGGCGATCGCCCCACTGGTCGAGCAGCTCGGTGGGCATCGGGCCCTCGCCCACGCGGGTGGTGTAGGCCTTCGCGATGCCGATGACGGAGTCGATGCGGGTGGGGCCCACGCCGGACCCGGTGCACGCGCCGCCGGCGGTCGCCGAGGACGAGGTGACGAACGGGTAGGTGCCGTGGTCCACGTCGAGCATGGTCGCCTGGCCGCCCTCGAAGAGGACGTTCTGGCCCTCGTCAAGCGCGCCGTTGAGCACCAGCGAGGTGTCGGTGACGTGCGGCGCGAGGCGGTCGCGGTACGCGAGCAGCTCGTCGGCGACCTCGTCGACGGTGATCGCGCGTCGGTTGTAGACCTTGACCAGCATGTGGTTCTTGGCGACCAGCGATCCCTCGATCTTGTCGCGCAGCACCGTCTCGTCGAACAGGTCGCCCACGCGGATGCCGAGGCGGTTGATCTTGTCGGCGTACGCCGGACCGATGCCGCGGCCGGTGGTGCCGATCTTGCGCTTGCCGAGGAAGCGCTCGGTGACGTTGTCGAGCGTGCGCGCGTACGGCGCGATGATGTGCGCCGCGTTGGACACGAGCAGGTCGGAGGTGTCGACGCCGCGCTCGTTCAGCGCATCGAGCTCCTGGAACAGCACGCGCAGGTCGATGACCACGCCGTTGCCGATCACAGGCGTGCAGCCCGGGGTGAGGATGCCCGACGGCAGCAGGTGCAGGGCGAACTTCTGGTCGCCGATCACCACCGTGTGGCCGGCGTTGTTACCGCCGTTGAACTTCACCACGTAGTCGACTCGCGACCCGAGAAGATCGGTCGCCTTCCCCTTGCCCTCGTCGCCCCACTGGGCGCCGACGATCACTGCTCCGGGCATCGTTCCCTCTCCCTCACCCCGGTGCATGCCGGGGGCTTGGATCCGCGCCCCTAGGGCCCGGACGTACGCGAGCCCCGATCAGTCGGTCCGACCGATCGGGGCTCGCGCCTGCCGAATCTCGGACTTAGATCTTGCGGCCTGCCGAACCGAGCTGCTGGCACGCCTCGACCACGCGGGCGGCCATGCCGGCCTCGGCGAGCTTGCCCCAGGCGCGCGGGTCGTAGGCCTTCTTGTTGCCCCACTCGCCGTCGACCTTGAGGACGCCGTCGTAGTTCTTCATCATGTGGTCGACCACGGGACGCGTGTACGCGTACTGCGTGTCGGTGTCGATGTTCATCTTGATGACGCCGTGCGAGACCGCGGTCGCGATCTCCTCGGCCGTCGAGCCGGAGCCACCGTGGAAGACCAGGTCGAACGGCTTCTCCTTGCCGAACTTCGCGGCCGCGGCGGCCTGGATGTCACCGAGGATCTCGGGACGCAGCTTGACGGCGCCGGGCTTGTAGGCACCGTGCACGTTGCCGAAGGTCATGGCGGTCAGGTAGCGGCCGCGCTCGCCGAGGCCGAGGCGCTCGATGGTGGCGATGCCGTCCTCGGGGGTCGAGTAGAGCTTGTCGTTGACCTCGGCCGAGTGGCCGTCCTCCTCGCCGCCGACGACGCCGATCTCGATCTCGAGGATCGTGTCCGCGGCCTGGGACAGCTCGAGCAGCTCCTCGGCGATGGCGAGGTTCTCCTCCATCGGCACGGACGAGCCGTCCCACATGTGCGAGTTGAAGATCGGGCCCTTGCCGGCCGCGATGGACTCGGCCTCGAGCTTGAGCAGCGGCTTGAGCCACTCCTCGAGGTAGACCTTGTGGCAGTGGTCGGTGTGGAGCGCGATGGTGACGCCGTACTTCTCCGCGACCACGCGGGCGTAGGCGGCGAGCGCGAGCGAACCGACGACCGCGTCCTTGATGGTCGAGCCGGAGGCGTACTGGCCACCGCCCACCGACACCTGGATGATGCCGTCGGACTCGGCCTCCGCGAAGCCCTGGATGGCGGCGGTGACGGACGACGACGACGTGATGTTGATCGCGGGGAACGCGTAGCCGCCGGCCTTGGCGGCGTCCAGCATCGCGGCGTAGGACTCGGTGGTGGCGATAGCCATGGGTAACTCCTGAGCTTGTGCGGATGGAACCGCGGTCCATTCTGTCAGATAACGCAGGCACCCGTGCGGCTAAGGTCCCGGCCGCGAGAGACCGTCCGGGCAGGTAGGGACGATGCGGCGGCCGGGTTCGCGCGGACGCCGCGGATGGCGCGGCTCACCCGCCGTGCCCGGCCGCGACGTCGCCGTGCCGCGCGATCCATGCGTGCATGGCGATCGCGGCCGCCGCACCCGCGTTGATGGAGCGTGTGGACCCGTACTGCGCGATCGCGAGCGTGTCCGTCGCGACCTCGCGCACCGCGTCGGACAGCCCGACGGACTCCTGGCCGAACACCAGCACGCACGCCCGCGGCAGCGCATAGGTCTCCAGCGGCACCGAGCCCGGCAGGTTGTCGATGCCGATGACTGGCAGGCCCTCGGCCACCGCCCAGCCGGCGAGGTCCTCGACCGTCGGGTGGTGGCGGACGTGCTGGTACCTGTCCGTCACCATCGCTCCGCGACGGTTCCAGCGGCGGTTGCCCACGATGTGCACCTCGCGCGCGAGGAACGCGTTCGCGGTCCGCACCACGGAGCCGATGTTGAGGTCGTGCTGCCAGTTCTCGATCGCCACGTGGAACGGGTGCCGGCGCGCGTCGAGGTCCGCGACGATCGCCTCGTGGCGCCAGTAGCGGTAGCGGTCGACCACGTTGCGGCGGTCGCCGTGCTCGAGCAGCTCGGGGTCGAGCCGCTCGTCGGACGGCCACGCGCCCTCCCACGGTCCGACGCCGTGCGCCGGCGCCTGGTCCGCCGCGGGCACCTCGTCGCCGAGCGCAGCGTCGTCAGGCACGCGAGGCGCCCGCCTGCCACGCAGCGAGCACCTTGATGCGCGCGGAGGTGTGCAGCACCGAGCCCGCGTACAGCCGCGCACCGATCCGCACCAGGACGGCGGCGGTGAGGAGCACCAGGATCAGCGCGACCCAGGGCTCCCACGCCGCGGCATCGCCCGTGACCAGGCGCGACGGCATGAGCAGCGGCGCGGTGAGCGGGAAGTAGGACAGGAACACCCGCGCCGGCCCCTCGTCGGTGACGAACAGCGCCGCGAAGAACGGCACCATGACCGCGAGCTGCATGTACAGCGTGGTGGACTGCAGGTCCTCGATGCGGGACGCGAGCGACCCGGCGACGGCCCACAGGCACGCGAGCATGAGGAAGCCGACCACGAAGAAGGCGAGGAACCAGCCGCTCGCGCCGAGCGCCTGCTCGACTATGTCGCCCGAGCCGGTGAGCGACGCCCCGATGAGGCCCGCCGCGAGCATGAGCGCGACCTGTCCGATCGCCATGATCGAGTTGCCCAGCACCTTGCCGGCGAGCAGCCAGCGCACGGGCACCGCGGCGACCAGGAGCTCGACCACGCGGGACTGCTTCTCCTCGACCACCGACTGCGAGATCGAGATCCCGAAGGTGAGCACCACGAAGTAGAAGAGGAAGCCGAACACCATGATGAGGACCTGCGGCGGCACCGCGTAGTCCGGCTCGGGCTCGAGCAGCGTCACCGCCGGCGCCGGCGGCGCGACCAAGGCCGCCACCTCGGCGTCCGTGAGGTCGGCCGCCGCTGCGGCCTCCTCCACCGCGAGCGTGGACGATGCGGCGGTCACCAGGGTCTCGAGGTCGCCGTCCACGCCGTCGCGGGCGGTGATGACCACGGTGCCGTCCTCGATCGACAGGGAGGCATCCACCTCAGGATCGTCGAGAGCCGCGACGGGATCGGACGCGTCGACCACGGTGATGTCGGCCTCGGGCACGCCCGGCGGGCGCTCCTCGGCGG
The DNA here is from genome assembly GCF_000971215.1 of Demequina silvatica. GTDB lineage: Bacteria > Actinomycetota > Actinomycetes > Actinomycetales > Demequinaceae > Demequina > Demequina silvatica. The sequence goes on along the minus strand of NZ_BBMA01000002.1, from coordinate 741,867 downwards.
CTCCGAGGGAGGCCGCGAGCTCCGCCACGGGGCGCGCCTCGGCGGTGGTGGCGACCCGCAGCTGCGGCGGGTCGGAGAAGAACAGCGCCGGCACGGCGATCGAGCCGATGATCACCAGCAGGAACACCGCGGTCGAGATGAGGAAGCCGCGGTCGTGCAGCTTCACGCTGATCTCTCGCCCCGCGACCAGGCGGGTCATGCCGCTCGCGGACATGCTCATCGGGCCACCTCCGCGAACAGCTCGGACAGGGACGGCATCACGCGACCGAAGTGCTCCACCGCGCCCGCACCCTGGGCGGCGCGGAGCACATCCTGCGGATCCGCGGCGCGGTCGAGCTCGACCACGGTGCCGCGATCGTCGACGGCGAGCACCTCGACGCCCGCGAGCGCGGGCGACCACCCGGGCGAGCCTCCCACCGCGACGCGGTAGCGCCGGCCCGCGCGTTGCTCGCGCAGCTCCTCGGCGGAGCCCGCGGCGACCACCTCGCCCGCGTGGATGAGCACCAGGTCGTCGCACAGCCGCTCCACCAGGTCCAGCTGGTGGCTCGAGAACAGCACGGGCACGCCGCGATCGGCGCGCTCGCGCAGCCGCGCTGCCATGGTGTCCATCGCGAGGGGGTCGAGCCCGGAAAAGGGCTCGTCGAGGATCAGCACGTCGGGGTCATGCACCAGCGCCGCAGCCACCTGGGCGCGCTGCTGGTTGCCCAGCGAGAGGGTGTGCAGCACGTCCTGGGCGCGCTCCGCGAGCCCGAGGTCCTCGAGCAGCGCGTCGACGCGCCGGACGGCGTCCTCCCGAGACAGCCCGAGCACCCGGCCCAGGTACACCAGCTGGTCGGCCACCTTCATCTGCGGGTACAGGCCGCGCTCCTCGGGCATGTACCCGATCCGGCGGCGCAGCGCGAGGTCGAGCGGCCGCCCGCCGAACGTGACCGCGCCGGTGTCGGGCCGGAGCACGCCTACGATCGCGCGCATCGTGGTGGTCTTGCCCGCGCCGTTGGCGCCGATGAAGCCGGTGAGCCGGCCCGGCCTCACCTCGAACGAGACGCGATCGAGCACGCGCCGATCGCCGAAGGAGTGAGAGAGGCCGTCGATTCTGAGGGTCGCGTCGGTCACCCGAGCGACGCTACCAAGGTCACGTCGCGGCCACGCGCATCACCTCCCGAGCTCCCGCCTGCCCGCCTGGTCGACCTTGCGGCCCAGGGAGATGTCAGCGCGGTGACCCGCCTCCGCGCCCTCGCCCCACCCCTCCCAAGAGTTGAGCACGCGCCGCCGGGCCGCGCGGAGGTTCGGGAACATCTCCTGATAGGCAAGGTCGACCTGCTGCGCGCGATCGAGCAGCACCAGCTCGGAGCCGGTCCCCTCCTCCTCGGCCTCCCGCAGCGCGCCGGCGTAGAACTCCGTGAGGCGTGTCCTCACGGTGCTCGTGAACGACCACGCGAACGCCTTCTTGCGCGACTGGGAGCCGCCGTAGGCGTCCATCTCGAGACGCATCGTCGGCAGCAGCGTCTCGACCAGCGCGGCGACCATCGTGAGGTCGGACGCGAAGCCGACCGTGGTGACGCGCCGGCCCCCGTGCACCACGGAGCGGCAGGAGAACACCCGCGCGATCGCGCACACCAGGATGATCTGGTCCTTGATGTACGGCGCGGTGAAGTCGAACAGACGCGAGGTCGGGGTCTGCGCCTCCTCGCGGGTCATGCGCACGCCGGCCTCGTCGATCGCGAGGCGCACCATGAGCTTCTCGGCACGCTCCCTCGCGAGCGCCTGCTCCTCGGGGTACGGCGAGCCGCCGTCCGCGATCGCGAGCAGCGTCCGGATGCGGTCGATGAGATGGTCGGGAGCGGTCACCCGACCAGGGTCGCACCGTCCTCAGACAGCGGAGGGGTTCTCCACAAGGTCGATCCGCAGCGCCGCGGCGGCGGCCCGGGCCGCCGCGCGTGCCTCGTCCACGGAGGAACCGCGCGCGACGGTGACCGCGACGCGACGGCTGCCCTCGACGCGGGGCTTGCCGAACAGGCGCACGTCCACGCCCGACCCGGCCAGCGCATCATCCACCCCCGAGAACACCGGGACGCCGGAGCCCGACGCGAGGACCGCGCACGAGGCGGCGGGGCCCAGCGACAGCACGCCCGGCACGGGCAGGCCGAGCACGGCGCGCGCGTGGAGCGCGAACTCGGAGAGGTCCTGCGAGGCGAGCGTGACCAGCCCGGTGTCGTGGGGACGGGGCGAGACCTCGGAGAACAGCACCTGGTCGCCGCGCACGAACAGCTCCACGCCGAACACGCCTCGCCCGCCCAGCGCCTCGGTGACGGCGCCCGCGATGCGCCGCGACTCGGCGAGCGCCGCCTCGGACATGGGCTGCGGCTGCCAGGACTCCCGGTAGTCGCCGTCGACCTGGGTGTGCCCCACCGGGTCGAGGAACGTGACGCCGCCCGCGTGGCGGACGGTGAGCTGCGTGATCTCGTAGTCGAAGTCGACGAAGCCCTCCACGATGATCCGCGAGCCCCCGGCGCGCCCGCCCTCGACGGCGTACGTCCACGCCGCGTCCACGTCAGCCGCAGACCGCACCACCGACTGGCCCTTGCCCGAGGAGGACATCACCGGCTTCACCACGCACGGCGCCCCCAGCTCCTCGACGGCGGCGGCGAGCCCGTCGCGCGTGTCGACGAACCGGTACGGCGACGTGGGCAGGCCCAGCTCCTCCGCGGCGAGGCGACGGATGCCCTCGCGGTCCATGGTGAGGATGGTGGCGCGCGCGGTGGGGATCACGGTGGCGAGCCCGGCCTCCTCGACCTCCGCGAGCACGCCCGTCGCGATCGCCTCGATCTCCGGGATCACCAGGTGCGGGCGCTCGGCGGCCAGCAGCGTCCGCAGCGCCTCTGGGTCGAGCATGTCGATCACGTGCGCGCGGTGCGCGACCTGCATCGCGGGCGCGTCGGGATAGCGGTCGACCGCGATCACCTCGACGCCGAGCCGCGTGAGCTCGATCGCGACCTCCTTGCCGAGCTCGCCGGCGCCCAGCAGGAGCGCGCGGGTGGCGGTGGGCGTGAGCGGGGTGCCGAGCGTGACGGTCATGCCGCCATCCTCGCAGCAGGCTCCCAGGACCGTGCGCCTACAGTGTCCCCGTGACCCTGACCGCGCTCGCCACCACGCTCCCGACCGCCGTGCCGATGCTCGGCCCCGACTGGCTCGACCCCGAGACCATGATCGAGGGCTTCATCACCCGATGGGGCGTGTGGGCCGTCGCGGCCGTCTGCGTGGTGGTGATCATCGAGACGGGCCTCCTGTTCCCCCTGCTCCCCGGCGACTCGCTGCTGTTCACCGTGGGCCTGTTCGTGGGCACCGGCGCGATCGACCTGCCCCTGTGGCTCACCTGCCTGGTCCTGTTCCTCGCCGCGTTCGCGGGCGACCAGCTCGGCTACGCGATCGGGCGCAAGGCCGGCCCCGCGATCTTCCGGCGCCCCGACTCGCGGTGGTTCAAGCAGGAGCACATCACCAGGACGCACGCGTTCTTCGACCGCTACGGCGGCCGCGCGCTGGTGCTCGGGCGGTTCGTGCCGTTCGTGCGCACGTACATCCCGGTCGCCGCCGGGATCGGCCGCATGCCGTACCGGCACTTCGTCACCTACAACGCGATCGGCGCGTTCGCGTGGGGCGTGTGCATCACCGTGCTCGGCTACTTCCTGGGCAACATCGCGATCATCCGCGACAACCTCGAGGCGGCCGCCATCGTGATCGTCGGCTTCTCGGTGCTGCCGATCGTGATCGAGTGGTGGAAGCACCGCCGGGAGGCGCGCGCCACGGTAGCGCAGGGGGACGATGCGGTGGTCGCCGAGGACGGCGCGGTCGCCCCGGAGACGCGTCAGGCGCCGTAGTCGGCGAGCACGAACGGCGGGATCGCGGAGGTGAACGCCTCGAGACGGTCCAGCGTCGCGTCGAGGTGGGCGAGGTCGGGACGGCCGTGCCGCACCACCGCGGCCAGGTTGCCCTCGATGACGAGCGTCGCGCCCGACCACGCGGGGCGCAGCAGCTCCTCGATCACGTGAGGCGCGAGCACGGCGTGCGCGTACGCGTCGTCACGGGTGCTCACGCGCCACCGGCGGTTGAACTCGTGCGACTCGGTGTCGACGTCGCCCCACCCGAGGCCGGTGAGCGCACGCTGGAGCACGTCGTCCGGCGCGAAGCGCAGCGGCGGCAGCGCCGCACCCAGGGGCACCCAGACCACCTGGAAGTCCTCGCGCGAGGTGTGGCGGTTGCCCTTGGAGTCGCGCGTGTGCTCGACCACCACGTAGCGGAACGCCTGGAACGGGCGCCCGTCGCGCGCACCGGTGATGATCTCGCGGGCCTGCCGCTCGTCCCCCGCGCCGAAGGGGCGCGTCGAGAGCCGCTCGGCCAGCGCATCGTCCCTGTCGGTCCAGGTCCAGCCCCGCGACGTGACCCACGCCACGGTCTGCGCGCGCCAGCGCTGCACGGCCTGCTGGTAGCGGATGGCGCCCCACGCGATCGCCGCGATGAACGCCGCGCCGAGCAGGAACGAGAGCACCGTTGAGACGGGCCCGCCGTCGCCGAAGAAGAACACGGCGTCAGAACTGGACGTTCGGGGCCTGGCGGGCCGCGTCCTCCGTCTCGAAGTACTCCTCGCGGTGGAACCCGAACATGTTCGCGATGATCACGGTCGGGAACGTCTCGATGCGCGTGTTGAGGCTGCGCACGTTCGCGTTGTAGAACCGGCGGCCGGCGGCGATGCGGTCCTCGGTGTTGGTGAGCTCCTGCTGGAGCTGCATGAAGTTCTGGTTGGCCTTGAGGTCGGGGTATGCCTCGGCCACGGCGAACAGGCGGCCGAGCGCCTGGGTGAGCATGTTCTCCTGCGCGGCCTGCTCGGCGGGCGAGGAGCCGGGAGCGGCGGCGATGGTGCGCGCCTGCGTCACGGCCTCGAGGGTGCTCGCCTCGTGCTTGGCGTAGCCCTTGACGGTCTCCACCAGGTTGGGGATGAGGTCATGGCGGCGCTGCAGCTCGACGTCGATCTGGCGCCACGCCTCCTGCACCAGGTTGCGCAGCCGTACCAGGCCGTTGTACGCCGCGACGGCCCAGAGGGCGATGATCACGACGATCACCGCGAGCGCGATGAGGAACCATTCCATGTGTCTCTCCTGACGTCTGTGGCGACTCTAGCGAGGTTCCGCGCGGCCCGACAGGCTCACGCGCGGGGTGCCTCCGGGTCGGCGTCCGGCTCCCGCGGCGTCCACTGCTGGGCCTCGTCCGCGCCGATCCCGGTGTAGCGGCGCGAGTTGAGCACGCCGGGGGTGGTCGCCCACGCGGGTCCCACGAGCGGGGCGTCCGGGTCCGCCATCGCGGCACCCTGGTCCTCGAAGCGGCGGATCACGTGCGCGGGGATGCGGCGCGCGATGCCCGTCACCACGTCGAGCCGCCTGCTGAGCGTCTCCACGCCCTCGCGGCCGGGCGACCAGGTGAGCACGGCGCCGCCGTCGATCCGGAGGGACCTGCCCTGGACGTCGTGCGCGAGGAGCCGCTCGATCATCCGGGGGTCGATCACGTCGTGGCCGTACTTGAGGTCGCGGGCGATCACGCGCCAGCGCGCGTTGAACGCGTGCGACTCGACCTCGATGTCGGTGCCGCCGAGCGCCTGAGCGACGTGATGGCCCAGGTGCTCGGGGACGATGTCGAGGCGCGGCAGCCGCACCGGCAGCTCCGCGAGCGTCACCTGGAACACCTGCGCGGAGGAGCGCTGACCGTCGGTCTGCTGCTCGACCACGTGGGTGAACGTCGCGCAGCGCACGCCGCCGTAGGTGCCGCGCAGCACGTCCTCCTGGCGGACGCTGCTCCCGCCGAGGTCGAACGGCTGTCCCGAGAACCGCATCGAGTAGGCCGCGGTGCGCGGCAGGTGCTCCCAGCCGTGCTCGAGCGCGAAGCGCGCCGCGCGGTCGCCGTGGTGGAGCTTCTCGTACGCCTCCCACGCGACCAGCCCGAGCGCGGCGACGCCCGCGACGGCGAGCACCACGAAGGCGGCGCCGCCGCCGATCACGTACGCGATGACGCCCAGGCCCGCGAGGGCGCCGGTGCCGACGCGCATCGCGGTGATCCCTCGCATGGCGGTCACCCTAGCGACGGACGCCGCCCGCGTGAAGGGTGCGGGCTCAGCCGAGCCCGAGGTCCTCGAGCCCGTAGAGGTAGAGGTAGGGCAGGCCCTCCTCCTCGATGACCTCGCGGGCGCCGGTGTTGCGGTCGACGATCACGGCGACCGCGACCACGTCCGCGCCCGCCTCGCGCAGCGCGCTCACCGCGGTGAGCACGGAGCCGCCCGTGGTGGACGTGTCCTCGACCGCGACCACCTTGCGACCCGCGACGTCGGGGCCCTCGATGCGGCGCTGCAGGCCGTGCGCCTTGTTCTCCTTGCGCACCACGAACGAGTCGAGGTCGAGCCCGCGCGAGGCCGCCGCGTGCATGAGCGCCGTCGCGACCGGGTCCGCGCCGAGCGTGAGGCCGCCCACCGCGTCGACGTCCGCCGGACCGAAGCCCGCCTCCTCGAGCGCGTCGAGCAGCACGTGGCCCACGAGCGGCGCGGCGCGGTGGTGCAGGGTGATGCGGCGCAGGTCGACGTAGTAGTCCGCCTCCTTGCCCGAGGCGAGGGTGATGCGGCCGTGCACGACGGCGAGGTCCTTGATGAGGTCGCGCAGCTGCTCGCGCGGGGTGCCGGTGGTCATGGCGCCCAGCCTATCGGGGGACGATGCGCGGGCTCAGTCGGCCTGCTGGCTGCGGCGGCCGCGCGTGAGGCGCTTGGGGACGGCGCGGAGCACGGCGCCGGCGACGGCGTAGCCGGGCGACGGGGTGACCACCGTCTGGCCGCGGCGCACCGCGGCGAGCGCGGAACGGACCACCGGCTCCGGGTCGAGCCACACGGCGTCGGGGAAATCGTGGCGCATGTGGGACAGGGCGTCCGAGTCGTGGAACCGGGTCCGTACCAGGCCGGGCAGCACCGCGGTGGCGGTCACGCCGGTGCCGCCCAGCTGGCCCGCGAGCGCCTGGGTGAACTCCACGGCCCAGCGCTTGTGCGCGGCGTAGGTGGTGTTGCCCAGGTGCGCGGCGACCGAGGCGACGTTGAGGATCGCGCCGTGACCGCGCTCCACCATCCCGGGGACGGCGGCGTGTGCGAGCCGTAGGGGCGCGGTGACGTGGATGTCGAGCAGCGCCTTCTCGTGGCGCCAGCTCGAGTCCGCGAAGCGCTCGCCTATCCCGAAGCCGGCGTTGTTCACGAGCAGGCTGACCGGGCGCTCGTCCGCCTGGAGGCGCGCCGCGACCGCGGTGCGGCCCTTCTCCGTGGTGAGGTCCGCGGGGAGGATCTCCGCGTGGCGACCGGTCGCGCCCTCGAGCAGGTGCGCGACCTCGGACAGGCGGTCGCGCGAGCGCGCCACCAGCACCACGTCGTGGCCCGCGGTGGCGAGCTGCCACGCGAACTCCTCGCCGAGCCCTGCGGAGGCTCCCGTCACCAAAGCGATGGCCATGCGACGAGGCTACCCGTGCATCGTCCCCCGGTAGTTTGGTGACCATGCGCCTCGCCACCTGGAACGTGAACTCCATCCGCGCCCGCGTCGACCGCGTGGTCGACTGGCTCGAGCGGTCCCAGACGGACGTGCTCGCGATGCAGGAGATCAAGTGCAAGCCCGAGCAGTTCCCGCGCGAGGCGTTCGAGGCCGCCGGGTACGAGCTCGCGATCCACGGCCTCAACCAGTGGAACGGCGTGGCGATCGCGTCGCGTGTGGGGCTCGCGGACGTCGAGGCGTCCTTCCCCGCTCAGCCCGGCTTCGCGAAGACGGGCGACCCGGTGGTGGAGGCGAGGGCGATCGGCGCGACCGCCGGGGGCGTGCGCGTGTGGAGCCTGTACGTGCCCAACGGACGCGGCCTCGCGGACCCGCACTACGCGTACAAGCTGGACTTCCTCGCGCGCCTGCGCGACGCCGCCGCGACGTGGGCGGACGCGCCCACCGCGCTCGTGGGCGACTTCAACGTCGCGCCGCTGCCCACCGACATCTGGTCGGAGGAGGACTCCGAGGCGGTCACCCACGTGACGCCCGAGGCACGCGCGGCCTTCCACGCGTTCGAGGACGCCGGCTACACGGAGCTGTCGCGCCGGTTCCTGCCCGAGGAGCGCACCTACACGTTCTGGGACTACAAGGCGCTGCGCTTCCCCAAGGGCGAGGGCATGCGAATCGACTTCGTCTACGCGTCGCAGCCGCTGGCGGAGCGGGTCACCGCGGCGAGCATCGTGCGCGACGAGCGCAAGGGCAAGGGCGCCTCCGACCACGTGCCCGTGGTGGTCGAGATCGCCGACTGACCCGTCCTATCCGGCCAGGGTCCCCTCGAACACCACGGGGACGCCGGACTCCGGGTCCGGCGCGAACGCCGCGCAGACCGCGCCGCGGCCACCGTCCGCCCACACGTCCTCGAGCGGGTACGTGTAGAAGATGTCGAGGGACGAGGTGCGGTAGGGCTCGCCCACGTAGTCGTCGAAGCGGTCGACGCACTCAGCCTCGACGTCCGCGACGATCGCGTCCTCGTCGAACGTCTCCGCGGTGACGTCGAACGTCGCGTACACCTCCGCCTCGTGGGGGCCGTCGCAGGCGACCACGGGGACGTCGCGCACGGAGTCGCCCACGCCCGAGATGGTGAGGCAATCGCCCACAGCGAGCGGGCGGGCGTCGCCGGCGGCGCAGGCCGTGAGCACCAGGGCGGAGGCGAGCAGCGGGATGAGGCGGAGCATGGCTGCGACCGTACCGTGCCTCGCGCGTGCGGAGCGCCCGTGGTCGGGGCTGCTCCGTGCTGCTCGGGGCCGCTCAGCCGAGCAGGCGGCCGCGGGCGGAGATCGCCGCGAGCACGGCGGGCTCGCCCTGCTCGATGAGCCACTGCAGCAGGCTCGACGGCGCGGACGGGTTCGCGGCGATCGCGGGACGGAGCTCGGGGTGCGAGTAGGCGAGCTCGGAGAGCTCGTTGGCGGTCGCGTAGGGGCTCGCGGCGAGCAGCCGCTCGGCGCCCTCCCCCGCGACGGTGAACGGAGCCGCGAACCGGGTGGGCGACGCGGCGGCGAAGGTCTGCGTCTCGACGGCGGGTGCGTGCGACTCCCGGATGATCCGGCGGACGATCACGACGATGATCGCGATCGGGACCAGCGGCAGGATCATCACCACCGGCGGGACGCGCATGTCGAGCGCGTACTCGGCCAGGAAGGCGAAGGAGATGAAGGTGACGGCGCCGACGAGGAAGATGATCCTCGAGCCGGCGCTCAGGGCCACGCGAGAGTGGAGAGAGGCGATGACGACGAGTGCGAGCATTCCCCCCGTGACGACGAGAGCCAAGGACTCGGTCGACCAGCTCACTACTCGAACCCCTCTCCACCTCCCGCGTGAACCTCGAGATGAGCCTCCCGTGATCCCCAAGCACCAGCAAGCCCCCATTTATGGGGGCACTCGCCCCGATCGCCACCGCTTCCAGGCCATTCACCCTCCGGTCGACTACGATTCGGTCTCATGGAAGGGGGGACCGCCATGACCGCCGCGAAGGAGCACCGCGTCATCGCCCTCGTCGAGGACCACGCACTCATCTCGCTCGGATTCCGCGACCTCATCGAGGGCGCGCAGGATCTCGAGCTCGCCGGGCTCGTCGAGAGCGTCGACGCGCTGCCCGGCCTGGGCCGCACGCTGGACCTGGTGGTCCTCGACCTGCGGCTCGCCGACGGATCGACGCCCGAGGCGAACATCGCCGCGGTGCACGCGATGGGCGCCCACGTGCTCATCTACACGGGCGGCGAGGACCGTCGCCTCATCCAGTCGGCCGCGCGGGCCGGTGCTCTGGGGCTCATCCGCAAGTCCTCCGAGCCGGACGTGCTGCTCGACGCGATCCGCACCGCGGCCGCGGGCCAGGAGGTCTTCGGGACCGACTGGGCGGCCGCCATCGACTCCGACGACGCGCTGGCGGACGCGAAGCTGAGCGCCCGCGAGCGCGAGATCCTGTCGCTGTACGCCTCGGGGCTCACCGCGTACTCGGTCGCGCGTCACCTGGGGGTCTCGCGCGAGACGGTGGCGGACTACGTGAGCCGGATCCGCCGCAAGTACGCGGACGCGGGCCGGCCGGCGCAGTCCCGCGTCGACCTGTACAAGCGCGCGCTCGAGGACGGGCTGCTCGAGGGACCTCAGTAGCGGTGGGCGCTCGGTGAACGGTGCGACGCGGCCCGCCCGCGAACGCATCCAGCGCACGCTGCTGCTCGCCGTCGGCATCGGCGCGATCGTGTTCGGCGCGCTGCTCGCGGGCGGCGCGAGCGGCTTCCTCGCCCAGATCGACCAGCTCTACGCGCCCCTCGGGATCCTCACCGTCGTGGTCGGCGTGGTGATCCCGGCGCTCTACACGGTGCTGTCGCGGCTGCTGCCCATCCGGCCGCTGCTGCTCATCGCGGGCGTGACGTCGCTGGTGTTCATGGCGATCCAGATCGCGTGGCCGCTGATGATGAAGGAGCCGCTGCTCGCGGACGACGGCACGCCGTGGACGCAGGGCATCAACGCGATCCACGCGACCGCCGCCGCGATCGCGTGGCCCCGGATCATGGGGTGGGTCTACCCGCTGGTGCAGGGCCCGGTGGTGGCCGTCACGCAGATGCAGGTCCGCGACGACGCGGCCCTCGAGGCCACGCTCGACGGCATGGGCGCGATCATCTACTGCCTCATCCTGTGCGGCGTCTCTATCGCGATGATCGCGGCGGGCGACCGGCAGGACACCGCCGCGGCCCATGCCCGCGAGCAGGCGGCCCTCGAGGCGAGCCGGCGCACCCGCGAGGCCGAGCAGTCCCGCATCAACGCGATCGTGCACGACGACGTGATGTCGGTGCTGCTGGCCGCCTCGCGCCCGTCGCCGCCCGACTCGCTCGCGGACCAGGCGCGTCACGCGATCACCAGCGTCGAGTCGCTGGTGAGCGGCCGCACCGAGACCCGCGACTACGACCCCGAGGAGTTCGTCGCGGTGGTCCGCTCGACCGCCGCGACCGTGGACTCCGCTATCCCGGTCCGCTACGCGGTCGACGGCGCCGCGCCCATGCCCGCCGGCGTGGTCGCCGCCTTCGCGGAGGCGACGGCGGAGGCGCTGCGCAACGCGCTCGGGCACGGCGGGCCCGACAGCGACCCGCGCGTCGAGTGCGACGTCGACGACGCGGCGGCGCGCGTGGTCATCGCGGACCAGGGCCAGGGCTTCTCCGCCACCCGCGTGTCGCAGCGCAGGCTCGGCATCCGGGTGTCGATCCTCGAACGCATGCGCACCGTCACCGGTGGCGATGCCGAGGTGTCCTCGACGCCGGGAGTCGGCACCACCGTCATCCTGTCCTGGAGCCGCGCATGAGCCTCGGTCACCCCGCCCCGCCGCAGGCGTCCCGCACGGTGGACGTGAGCCGCCTCCTCGCGCTCAGCTCCGAGGGCGCGAGCCTCATCCTCGGCGTCTTCATCGTCACCAACGTGGTCTTCACCATCTCCACCATCCACACGCTGGAGACGCGCTGGCCCGCGTACGTCGCCGCGGTGATCGTCAGCGCCGCCGGCGTGCTGCTCGCCCGCCCGCACCCGGACCCGTTCCCGCTCCGCGACTCGCTGCTGGTGGTCGCCGCGGTGGTGGTGTCGACCCTCCTCATCTCCTGGACGCTCCCGACGGAGGGCTCCCCCGGCCGCGCGTCCTGGCACCTCGGCTCCAACACGTGGCTGCTGTGGTTCCTCATCCTGCGCGGCCGCACGGGGCTCGCGTGGGCGGCCGCCGGCGCGATGGCGGCGATCACCATGGTCTGGACCGCGACCACCGGACGTTCGGCGCTCACCGGGCTCACCATGGTCGACACGCAGCTCGGGCTGCTCGTGGTCGCGACGCTCTTCGTCACCAGCCTGCGACGCACCGCCCACCGCATCAACGAGCTCACCGAGCGGTCCGTCGATGCGGCCGCGGCGGCCGCGACCGCGGAGGCCGGCCGTCAGGTGCGCCTGCAGCGCGCCGCCGAGGTCGCGACGGCCACCATGCCGTTCCTGCGGCGCATCGCCGACGGGGCGCCGCTCGACACGCAGGAGCGCGCGAGCATCCGCGAGGCGGAGGCACGGCTGCGCGACAGCGTCCGTGGGCGCGCGCTCGCGACGCCGGCGGTGCTGGATGCGGCTACGGCCGCGCGTGCGCGCGGCGTCGACGTCACGCTGCTCGACGACCGCGGCGCGGGCCTCGACTCGGGCGACGCGATGGCGCGGGTGGACGATGCGGTGGCGTCGGCCCTCGCGGCCGCGTCCGGCACGGTCACGGTGCGGCTCCTGCCGCCCGACCGCGAGGAGGCCGTCACCATCGTCGCGATCGACGGCGACCACGTCACCCGCACCGTGCTCGATCAGGCGGGGAACACGACGGCGGCCTGACCCCGAAGGGCCAGGCCGCCGTGATGAGGTGGGTTCAGGCGAGGGCCTTGGCCTTGATGGCCTCGTACTCCTCGGCCGTGATGGCGCCCGAGTCGAGCAGCTCCTTCGCGGCCTTGATCTCGCCGGCGGGGCCGGCCTCGCTCATGAGGCCCTTGGTGTACTCGACCTGCGCCGCACGCATCGCCTCGGCGTCCGCCATGTCGCGCTCGGCCATGCCCTTGCCGCGGGCGAAGATGTAGATCAGGGCGCCGAGCACGGGCAGGAGCACGAGCAGCAGCGTCCACAGGATCTTGGCGAAGACGCCGATGCTCTTGTCACGGAACACGTCGATGACGAACCGGATGACGAGGAAGATGAACGAGATCCAGATGAAGAACCACAGGGACCACAGCAGGATGTTGAAGAAGTTGGCGAAGAAGTCCATCGCGGGGCCTTTCTGCAGCCGGACCCCATGTCCGGGCTGACACCTCAGACGCTAGCGCAATTTGCGGCGTTAGCGGGGGTGATGGAGCCTCCGCCACGCGCGCTCAGCCCCGGCGCCGTGCGCGCCAACGACGCACCTCCGCCTCGACGTCCCGCGTGGGGGTGACGAGCGGCGGCCCGTCGACCGGTCGGGCGCGGGCGGTGATGACGCGCGCGTTGAACTCGGCGAGGGCGTCGCGGACCTCCGCCTCGTCCCACATGGCGTCGAGGCGCGCGTCCAGGGCCCCGTCCTCGCGGCGCAGCAGCACGGACTCGGGCGCGAGCCCGGACAGCTGCTCGCGCTCCACCAGCGCCTTGGTCCACCAGTCGGGATCGTTGCTGGTCAGGCCCGGGATGGGCTTGCCCGCGAGGGGCAGGTCGTCGAAGTCGCCGCGCCGCTGGGCGTCGAGGATCTGGCGCTCGACCCAGAGGTGCTGAGTCTCGGCCTTGTCCCGTCTCCGCCGCTCGGCGAGGCGTTCCTCGCGTGCGCGACGCTCGTGGTCCGCGGCACGGCTCGCGATGTCGACGGGCTCGGCGGGATCCGCGTCGCCGTCATGCTCGGCGGCGTAGCGCGCCGCCGCCAGCTGCGGGTCGGAAGGCTGCGGGTCGCGCATCCGACCATGGTGGCACGCGCACTCCGGATACGACGAAGGCCGGACCATGCGGTCCGGCCTCGATGTCTGGCGCGCCCGGAGGGATTCGAACCCCCAACCTTCTGATCCGTAGTCAGATGCTCTATCCGTTGAGCTACGGGCGCGTGACCCTCGCGGGCCGAGACACAACTATACAGGCTTCGCGGAGCACCGCTGACCATGCCCCCTGGCAGGCCCGTGGCGCCACGCGAATTCCCTGTTCAACGGCACAAATACCCTCAAACCACTTCACAAGGTACACCCCCGCGCGGCATGATCGGGGGGTCGGGGAGGGCCGCATGGCAGGTTCCCGATGTCTGGTCGCGGGGGATCTCGAGGGGGGCTGGAGATGACCGACATGTGGCAGGGGCGTACGTGCCTGGTGACGGGCGGCGCAGGTTTCGGAGGCAGCCATCTGGTCGCCGAGCTGGTCGAACGCGGCGCACGGGTGACCGTGATCGATCGCGAACCGATCGAGGGCAAGCCCCTCGAGGACATGGGCGTCGAGGACGCCATCACCTTCGTGCTGGGCGACCTGCGCGACGGCGCGCTCACCAAGGAGCTGGTGGGCGCCGGCGGCTTCGACGTGGTGTTCCACCTCGCCGCCGACCCGATCGTGATCAACAGCATCCGCGATCCCGAGGCGGTGGTGGACACCAACGTGCGCGGCACCGCGACCCTGCTCGAGGCGGTGCGGATCGCGCCCAACACGCCGCTGTTCGTGAACGCCTCGAGCGGCGCGTACTACGGCGACAACTTCGATCCGGCGCCCATCCCGGAGACTCAGGAGCCCGGTCCCGCGTCGAACCTCTACGGCCCGTCGAAGGTGGCCGCCGAGATGATCCTGCGGGGCTACGGCAAGGCCTTCGGGATCCCGCACGCCTCGTGTCGCTTCATGAACACCTACGGCCCCGGGGACCGTCACGAGTCGCGGCTGGTGCCCCGGGCGCTGTCGCAGCTCGCCTCGGGCGCGGAGTACGACTTCGGCGACCGCGACGACGGCTCGACCCGCCTGGACTTCCTCTACGTGGGCGACATGGCGCGCGCCTACATGAGCGCCGCCGAGCACCTCGCCCGCGGCGGAGAGTCGACCGCCTTCAACTTCGGCACCGCGACGCTCACCTCGGTGCGCGACGTCGCCGAGCGCCTGAGCCTCGCCTTCGACGGCACCGCGCGCGAGCCGCAGTTCCGCGGCGTCCGCACCGGCCCGGTGCGCCAGAAGCGCCTCGAGGTGTCGCGCGCGGAGTCCGTGCTCGGGTGGACCGCATCGACGTCGCTCGACGAGGGCCTGGCCGCCACCGTCGCCTGGCACCGCGCCGCCGTCCCCGCGACCTGACGCCCGCAGCCTGACGCACCCAGCGTGCCGCCGCGCGGCGCGCGCCTTGACGCGGGTCTACAGTCGAAGGACCGGGACGACGACGTTCGGGAGGCGGCGATGACGCACGAGACCGGCATCCAGGGACCCGCCGGGGGACGCCTCCGGCTCGAGCTCGACGAGCGCGCGCTCGCGGCCGCGGCGCTCGACGAGATCCGCGTCAGCGGCTGGCGCGACGGCTCCGCCGAGCGGGTCGCCGCCGCGGCCGGCCTCACGCTCGACGACCTGCGGCGCACCTACCCTGACGAACGCGAGCTCCTGGTCGACGCCCTGCGCCTGCGCGACGACCTGGGCATCGACCTGCTCCCCGATACGCCGCGAGACGGCCGCGGGCTGCTCCAGGCCTTCATCGACATCGCCCGCTTCGGCACCGAGACGCCCGGCACGCTGGAGCTCTTCTCCACCCTCGCGACCGCCTCGACCGCTCCGGACCACCCGGGCCACGAGTACTTCCGCGCCCGCTACGCCTGGCTGCGCGGACTCCTGGTCGACGCGCTGCGCGAGCTCGAGGAGGAGGGCGAGCTCAAGCGCCGCTGCGACCCCATGGACGTCGCCGCGCAGGCGATCGCGCTGCTCGACGGTCTCCAGATCCAGTGGCTCCTGGAGCGCGACGCGATCGACGTCGAGGGCCTGCTGCGCGGCTTCCTCGACCGCTACCTCCACGAGCCGCTCGAACCCGCCCGGCCCATCCGGGTCCCGCAGGCCGCGGCGCCCGCGTGACCCGCGCATCGTCCCCAGCAGAAAGGCCCCGACGCGTGAGCGCCGGGGCCTTCCCGAGAGCGGAGACGGTGGGATTTGAACCCACGGAGGGGGTATAAGCCCCTCACGGTCTTAGCAGGACCGCGCACTAGACCTGACTATGCGACGTCTCCAAGGGTGCCCAGGATAGCGGGCGCACGGCGACGGGAGCAAAATCCGCCACGCGGCGGAGAGTGTGGGATTCGAACCCACGGAGACGGGTTACGCCTCAACGGTTTTCAAGACCGTCACCTTCGGCCGCTCGGTCAACTCTCCTCGACGCGTGCGAGCCGGGAACGGTCACGCGCCGGTTGTATTGTGCCAGCCCGGAGCGAGGCCCGGGCTCAGCACCTGGAGCTCGTAGAGCTCGGCGGCGCGGGCGAGCTCGACGTCGTAGGTGAGGATCGCGTGGATCTGCGGGTGCGCGACCGCCGCGCCCAGGTGCAGCGCCGCGAAGGGCTTGAGCACCGCGACCGCGTGGGTCGACACGGACATGTTGTGCTCGGAGAAGCGGATCACCGGGATGGAGCCGCGCACCATCTCCACCACGTCGAAGGCCTTGGCCTTCTGCTCGCGCGGGTACAGCTCCGCGGCCTGGCGCAGCTCGGTGAACCCGAGCTGGGTGGTCGCGAGCTCGTGGATCCGTGGCACCGCGAAGTCGTTGAACTCGTCGAAGAACCGCACGCCGGGCAGGAACCGGCACAGACCGGTGCCGTCGACGTAGATCACGGTAGAAGGGTAGCCCGCGCGCGGACGGCCGCCCCGCACCGGCTCGGCAGGGGACGATGCGCGGGTCGCCCCGGACATGGCAGAGCCCCCGCGAACGGGGGCTCCGCCTGCCTCAGCTGGGTTCAGCGGCTGCGGATGCGGCGCATCGCAAGCTGGACGACCGAGATCAGGGCCTGCTTGGTGGCGGCCTTCTCGCGGGCGTCGGTGTACATGATCGGGGTGTCCTCGGACAGGCCGAGGGCCTCGCGGACGTCCTCGAGGGTGTGGCGGGCCACGCCGTCGAAGCAGTTGACGCACACGACGAACGGGATGCCCCGGCCCTCGAAGTAGTCGACCGCGGGGAAGCACTGGTCGAGACGCTCGGTGTCGACCAGGACCACGGCGCCGATCGCGCCGCGCACCAGGTCGTCCCACATGAACAGGAAGCGGTCCTGGCCAGGGGTGCCGAACAGGTAGAGCCACAGGGAGCCCGGCAGCGCGATGCGGCCGAAGTCCATGGCGACGGTGGTGGTGGTCTTGCGGTCCGTGACGCCGCCCGCGTCGTCGACGCCGACCGAGTGCTCGGTCATGGCGGCCTCGGTGTTGAGCGGGTCGATGTCGGAGATGGAGCCGATGAAGGTGGTCTTGCCGACGGCGAAGCCGCCCGCGATGACGATCTTCACGACGGTGGGCGCGGTGGTGGCCGCCGGCGCGGCGACGGCCGCGTTAGAGGGCTGCGATGCCATCGAGGACACTCTCCAGGAGACTGAGGGACAGGCCGCCGGACGCATCGTGCGTGGTCGCGTCGTCGGCCGTGCCGCCTACGTGGATCTTCAGATAGTTGACTTCGGCAAGGTCCGTCACCAGCACCCGGACCACACCCAGCGGAAGCCGGGTGTGGGCCGAGAGCTCGGCCACGGACTGGAACTGACCCTGAGCAAGCTGCAGGATCTTCTTCTTCTCGGGCGTGAGGCCCGAGGAAGCCTGGGGGTCGACCGTCGACTCGACCAGTGCCTCCATGGGCAGGTCGGAGCTCGCGGCGCTCACGCGTCCACCGGTCAGCGCATAGGGCCTGACGGTGTACGCCTCCTCCTCGCCGTCGTGCGGCATCGTGTCGTCGGACATGTCAGACCCGCGTCTGGCCGTCCGTCGGGAGGTTCTGACGCATCTCGGTGATGAGCTGCGGCGTCAGGGCGTTCTCGAAGCGCGAGACGAGCAGCGTCATCTCGTAGCCCACGAGGCCGACGTCGCAGGTCGAGTCCGCGGCGACCGCGAGCACCGAGCCGTTCGAGACGCTCATGAGGAACAGGAACAGCTCGTCCATCTCGACGATCGACTGGCGCACCTCGCCCGCCTGCAGCTGGCGCGCGGCGCCACGCGTGAGGCTCGACATGCCCGCGACGATCGCGGCCAGGGTGTCGCCCTCCGTGCGGTCGAGGTTCTTCGACATGGCCATGAGCAGGCCGTCCGCGCTCACCACGAGGGTGTGGCGCGTGCCGGGCACAGACTCGACGAAGTTGTCCAGGAGCCACCCGAAATTGGTGGCCTCGGTGCTGAGGGCGGTCACTTGTGCTCCTTGAGGGTGGTGCGGGGCCGGAAGGCCTGGGGGTTGCGGGGGGCGGTCATGGGGTCACTCGTTCGCCGGCTGGGGCGAGTGGAGGTCGAGCTCGGCAGCGTCGCTGCGGGCGCGCTGGGTGCCCGAGTAGAAGCTGCTGAAGCGGCTGCGGACCGCCTCCGCGTCGCGCTCCTTGGGGGCGAGGGTGACCTCGTCCTCGAGGGGCGTCGTCTCGACCGGCGCCGCCTCGGGGCGGCGACGCTTCTGGAGCCCGGCCTTGGTCTTCTCGACGCGGGGGCGGGACTCCGACAGCGAGCTGAGCTCCGAGAACGCGGCGCGGGTCAGGTCGACCTCGTCCTCCCAGCCCCGACCCGAGGAGTGCTCGGTGTCGATCACGGGCTGGTACGACTGCGCGACGGACTCCTCGCCGGCGGCGGCGAGCGCCGAGGCTCCGGCGCTCTCCCACCCGTGCGCCTCCGCCAGCTGCTCGGGCGTGAGGGCGGCGGCGGGCTCAGGAGCCGGCGCTGCGGCCGGCCACTCGGGCTGGAACGATGCGGCGGTCCAGGGCGTGTACGGCTCCGCCGGGGCGTCCTGGGTCGCGTCCGCGGCGGGCGCCTCGGGCTCGAAGGACGTGGCCCACGCGCGTTCGGGCTCGGCCGCGACCGGCTCGGGCGTCGCGACGGTCTCGGCGACCGGCGCCACGGGCTCGGGCAGCGCCGCGGGCTCGAAGGCGCCGGGCTGGAACGCCTCGGGCTGGGTCGCGGGCTCGACGGACGCGGGAGCGAACGCCGGGGAGGGCTCCTGGGCGAACGGCTTGCCTGCCGGCTCGGCGTCGCGGCGACCGCGGCCGAACAGGCGGCCGAAGAAGCCCTCGCGGCCCGCCTCGTGTCCGGAGGCCTCCGCGATGATGTCGTCGATGCTCGGACCGCCGTGGGTCGCGTCCTCGACCGCGGGTGCCTCGGGGATGGTCTCCTCGTGGACACGGGCGGCCTCGCGGGCGTGCTCGTGCTCGGCGGCGGCCGCGGCGAACGCGGCGGCGTCGAGCCACGGCGCGGCAGGCGCCTCGGGCACGGTCTCCGCAGCGGGCTCGGGCTCCGGCGCCGCAACGGCGTCGGCGACCTCGGGCGCGGGGTCCTCGACCAGGGCGATGGGCGCGAACGCGGGCGCCGCGGGCTCGTCGGTCTCGGCCAGCGAGACGTTCTCGACGGGCTCGATCGGCTGCGCGCCGGGCACGGGCCAGGCGGCGGGCGCCTCGATGCGGGGCTCGGCCACGCTCGCCCACGGCATCACCGGGGCGGGCGCCTCGGCAGCCTCGGGCGCGTCGGTCACGATCGCCTCGTCAGCGGGCGTCTCGTCCTCGGGCTCGAGCAGCGGGATCGACAGCGCGTCGAACTCCGCCGGGGTCTCCAGCTGCCGCTCGGGCTGCGGCGCGGGCTCCGGCTCGGGCTGCGGCTCGGGCTGCGGCTCGATCGCCTGGGCCGCACGCTCGCGGCGTGTCAGCGGGGCGGGCGTGATCGCGGGCTGCTCGGCACCCGCGAAGGCCGCGCCGTACGGCGACCGCGCGAACGGCGAGGCCGGGGCGATCTGCTCGGCGGTGACAGCGGGGATCTCGGCGGTCGCCAGCTTCGGCATGGAGAACGTGGGGACCGCCGGGGCGGGCTCCTCGACGGGCTCCGCAACCTCGGGCTCCACGACCTCGGGCTCCTCGGCAACGGGCTCGAAGGCCGGCGCGAAGGCGGGCTCCGGCTCGAACACCGGTGCGTCCTCGGCCAGCGGCTCGAGCACGGGCTCGACCATCGGCGCCGGCTCGGGCGCGGCCGCGGGCTGCTCGGCGGCCGCCTCGCTGGCGCGACGGAACGCGTCGTACGCGGCGAACGCACCGCCGGCCGCACGGGTGGGCAGCACCGGAGCCGCGGGCTCGGTCGGCGCCTCGTCCGCGATGGCCTCGGCCATCACCGGGGGCTCGACCGCGGGCAGCGGCTCGGCCGCGCCGGGCTGCTCGGCGTCGCGGCGGGCACGGAACCCGCGGAACACGGACGCGCGCTCCTCCGGCGTCTGCGGCGCCACCTCGGCGGGCGAGACGGCGGGCGTGAACGCGGAGGCCTCCGCGTCGAGCGCGTCGAGCTGGTCGGCGGTCGCACGCACGGGCAGTCCGACGCCGGTCTGCTCGGGCTCGGCCGGCGCCTCGACGGGTGCCTCGGCGTCGCGGCGGCGGCGCGTGGGCAGGCCCGCCGTGGTGGTGCCGGACGTCAGCTCGGGACCGGACACCTCCTCGACCACCGGGGCGGCCGCGGCGTCGGCGGCGATGAGCGCCTCGAGCCCCACAGGCATGGGGATCGAGTCGTCGTCCTCCACCGCAGGGGCCGCGACCTCGGGCTCCGCCACCGCCACGGGCGCGGGGGTGACGGCAGGCTCCTCGGCGCCGCGGCCGGACAGGCTCGCGCCCTCGACCACGGCCGTGGGGGCGTACGCCCCGGCGGCCGGGGCCGTCGCGGCGGGCGCGGTCGCCTCGGGCGCCTCGAACAGCGCGGACGGCAGGAACACGGTCGCGACGGTGCCGCGGCCCTCGAGCGAGGACAGCGCGACCTGCGCGCCCAGGCGGCGGGCGATGCGGCCGACCACGAACAGGCCCAGGCGCTGCGCACCCAGGATCTCGGAGGCGGCGCTGGACTGCACGCGACTGTTGGCCTCGACCAGCTCGGCCTCGGTCATGCCGATGCCGGTGTCGATCACCTCGACGGTGAAGCCCTCCTCGGTGCGGCCGGTGCGGACCACCACGCGAGAGCCGGGGTCCGAGAACACGGTGGCGTTCTCGAGCAGCTCCGCGAACAGGTGCGCGGCGGTGAGGGCCTGGTGGCCGAGCATCGCGGGGTCGACCACGAGGTCGAGGTCGACGCGCTCGTACAGCTCGATCTCGGACGATGCGGTGCGCACCACGTCCGACAGCGGCATAGGGCGGCGCAGGCGACGTCCGGTGTCGATGCCGGCGAGCACGAGCAGCGACTCCGAGTTGCGGCGCATCCGGGTCGCGAGGTGGTCGAGCGCGAACAGACGCGTGAGGCGGTCCGGGTCGTCCTCGCTGCGCTCCATCTCGTCGATGCTGGAGAGCTGGCGGTTGAGGAGCACCTGGTCGCGACGGGCGACGTTGACGAACATCTCGGAGATCGAGCCACGCAGGGCGGCCTGCTCACGCGCGATCTCGATGGTGGCCGCGTTGACGCCGTTGAACGCCTCCGCGAGGCGTCCCACCTCGTCCTGCGACTCGACGGTGATCTGGACCTCCGAGACGTCGACGTCCTCACCGGGCTGCGCGACGCGCTCCACCAGGCGGGGCAGCTCCTCACGGACCGCGGAGGCGGTCGTGGTGAGGCGGCGGAGCGGGTTGACGATCCGGCGGGAGATGGCGAACGCGATGAGCAGCGAGCCGACGACGGCGCCGACACCGATGGCAAGGGTGAGGTACGTCGCGGAGAGCGCGTTGCGCGAGTTCGCCGAGATGGCGCTCGTGGTGCGGTCCCACGCCTCCTCGCGGAGCGGGATGTACTGGTCGAGCTCGAGCTGGACCTTCGCGGGCCAGTCGGCGTTGCTCGACGTCGCGAGCGCGGAGTCGAGGCCGGTGAGCACGGAACCCTGGATGGTGGTGAACGACGATCCGGTCGAGCTGGCCGAGGCGCCGAAGTCCGGCACCTCGATCGCGGGGCTCAGGCCGATGCCGCGCGCCTGCGCGTCCTCGAGCGCGAGGCGGGTCCGCTCGACGATGGTCCGGGTGTTCGCGATCTCGGCGGTCACGAACGCGCCCTGACGGATGAGGCGGTCGAACGCGTCGCCCTCGTACTTGACGCGCTCGATCAGGCGGTCGAGCGAGCCGTACGCCTGCAGCGTCGCGACGACGTTGCGGTCGGGCACCGCGAGCGCGACGGCGTCGGTGGCGTCGACGAACGTGTCGACGACCTCGGTGTAGTACTTGAGGATCGCGGACGGCGAGAGGGTCGCGGAGCGGACGCCGGCGCGGACCCCGGGAAGCGAGTCGCGCAGCGCGCTGCCGGCGGCGACCGAGGCGAGCGCCGCGGCGTTGTCCTCGTTGGCCTCGACCGTCGCGGCCTCGGCGGCGATGTCGTCCAGGCCGCTGTCGACCTTGGGGAAAGTGGCCTCGAGGGTCGCGCGGAGATCGGCGGTGTCGGAGAAGAGCGTGTGGGCGTACGCGGCCTCCTGCTCGATGGCGAAGGAGAGCGCGGCGAACTCGAGGGCGAGGTCGAGCTCCTCGGGCGCCTGGTTCGACATGGTGTCCAGCGAGCGGGACGCGTCGCTGTACTCCTTGTCCATGGCGGCGACCTCCTCGGCGGTCGGCATGACCACCCAGTCGCCCTCGGTCTCGGGCGCGGACATCTTCACGGCGCGCGCCTCGGGAAGCATGTCGGCCCCGGCGCCGCCGAGCTGGTCGGCGGCGAAGGCGAGCAGCGAGTCCGCGGCGGGCGAGTCGAGCTTGTCGACCTCGCTTGCGAGCGTGTCCCACCGCCGGGTGACCTCGTCCTGGGCGTCCACGAGCTTCGAGTTCGTGTCCTGGATCACGTGGACGTAGGTGAGGGCGGCCGTGCGCTCGGTCTGGAGGTCGCCCTCCGTCTCGCGCGCCTGCCCCAGCGTGTCCACCAGCCGCTCGGCGTTGGAGCTGCTGCTGTAGGACCGCGACGCGGTGACGGAGATGTACGCCACCGCCGCGACCAGCACGAGAACGGGCACCATGACGACGGCGAGGAGCTTTCCTCGAATGCCGAGCCTCTGAAGCATGGACCTTCCCCTCCCGAGCCGCCGCACAGGCGTGACGCCTCTATGCGTGGATTCAAGCGGCTGCTCCCCTGGGTTATCGGCTGCACCTGGGGGAACATGAGCCATCATCCGTGCGCGATGTGTGTTGAGAGGATAGGGGCGGCGCACTATGACGGAGAAAATCGGAGAAAGTGATGAAAGCCACTCTTGTCACCTCCCCCGGTGATCCGGGGGCATTGTCCCTGGCAGATGTCGAAATGCCTGCTCCTGGGCCGCATGACGCTGTGATGCGGATCACAGCGGCGGGGGTGAACAGGGCGGACATCCTGCAGCGTCAGGGGCGTTATCCGGCCCCTCCGGGGGCGCCGTCCTGGCCGGGGCTCGAGGCGGCGGGCACGCTCGACTCGGCCCCCGCATCGTCCCCCTGGCGCGCGGGCGACCGCGCCTGCGCGCTGCTTCCCGGCGGCGGCTACGCCGAGCGCGCGGTGGTCGACGCGTCGCTGCTGCTGCCCGTGCCCGACGGCGTGAGCGACGTCGAGGCCGCCTCGCTGGTCGAGGCGTGCTGCACGGTGGTGTCGAACCTGGACGCCGCGGACGCGCGCGCGGGCGAGACCCTCCTGGTACACGGCGGATCGGGCGGCGTGGGAACCGCGGCGATCCAGATCGCGAAGGCGCGCGGGATGCGCGTGATCGCCACCGCGGGCGGGGCCGAGCGGGCGCGCCGCTGCCTCGAGCTCGGCGCGGACGTCGCGCTGGACCACCGCGAGGACTGGGCCGCGGGTGTCGCGGAGCAGGGCGGCGCGGACGTCATCCTCGACGTGGTGGGCGCCGCCTACCTGGGCGCGAACGTGCGCGCGCTGCGCACGGGCGGACGCCTGGTGGTGATCGGCCTGCAGAAGGGTGCCCGCGCGGAGCTGGACCTGGGGGCGCTGCTCGCCAGGCGCGCCACCGTCATGGGCACCACGCTGCGGGCGCGGCCGCTCGCCGAGCGCGCGGCCATCGTGGCGCGGGTGCGCGAGGAGGTGTGGCCGCTGGTGCCCGCGCGCGTGCGACCCGTGGTCCACGCGACGTTCCCGCTCGAGCGCGCCGCCGACGCGCACCGCGCCCTCGAGTCGGGCGAGGTGTTCGGGAAGGTGGTCCTGACCGTCTAGAGGACGGCGAGCCGGTCGGGGTCGATCAGCCGGTCGAGCACGGTGAGGATGCCGTCCTCCTCGACGGAGCCGACCACCTCGTCCGCCGCCTCCTTGACGCGGGCGGGCGCGGTGCCCATCGCGGCGGAGTGCCCGGCCCACTCGAGCATGTCGATGTCGTTGTTGCCGTCGCCCACCGCGACCGTGTGGTCGGGGTAGACGCCCAGCTGGCGGCGCAGCGTCTCGAGCGCGGAGGCCTTGGACACGCCGGGCGGGGTCAGGTCGAGCCACGCCGACCAGCCCACGGCGTACGTGACGTCGTTGAGGCCGATGCGGTGGACCAGGCCGTCGAAGTGGCTCACGTCGACGCCGGGGGCGCGGATGACCACGCGGGTCGCCTCGTCGTGGCAGAGCTCGTCGAAGTCGGTGACCACGCGCTGGCGGCCCACCAGCTCCCCCTCGGGGAACTCGCGGTTGACCAGGAAGCCGACCCCGAGGTCCTCGACCGCGTAGAAGGCGTCGGGGAGCTCGTCGCGCACCAGCTCGAGGGCGGCGCGCGGGTTGAAGGTGACCTTCTCGACGATGTCGTAGCCGCCGGGCGAGGCCGGGTTGAGCCGGACGGTGACGGCACCGTTGGAGCACACGGCCCAGCCGCGGCGGATGCCCAGGCGCTGCGCGACGGGCATCATCCCGAGGATGTTGCGGCCGGTCGCGAGGATGACGTGGTTGCGGCACATGCGCGCGCGCTCGACCGCGTCCGCGACGGCGGGCGAGATCTCCCCGCCCCAGTGCATGAGCGTGCCGTCGATGTCGAGGCCCACGAGCCGCCACAGGTCCGGGGACAGCGGCGGGCGGAGCTCGCGATCGTTCATGGCTCGACCCTACGACGGTGCGACGGCACGGCCGGCCACGCACGGGTGACGGTCGGGTGAACGGGCACGGCGGGTCTCAGCGCACCGGCTCGAGGACCTCGAGGCCGCCGAGGTACGGGCGCAGCACCTCCGGCACGCGCACCGAACCGTCCGCCTGCTGGTGGTTCTCCAGCAGGGCGACCAGCCAGCGCGTGGTGCCGATGGTGCCGTTGATGGTGGCGACCGGCGCGGTGCCGTTCTCGACGCGCTCCCGCGTGTTGAGGCGACGAGCCTGGTAGGTGGTGCAGTTCGAGGTGGAGGTGACCTCCATCCAGCGCTGCTGGGACGGCAGCCAGGCCTCGCAGTCGAACTTGCGGGCGGCGCTCGAGCCGAGGTCGCCCGCCGCGGTGTCGATCACGCGGTAGGGAAGCTCGAGGGCCTGGAGCATCTCCTCCTCGATCGAGAGGAACCGCTCGTGCTCGGCGGCGGCGTCCTCGGCGTGCGCGTACGCGAACATCTCGACCTTGTGGAACTGGTGGACGCGGATGATGCCGCGGGTGTCGCGGCCGGCGGACCCGGCCTCGCGTCGGTAGCAGGCGCTCCAGCCCGCGTAGCGGAGCGGGCCGGCGTCGAGGTCGAGGATCTCGTCCGCGTGGTAGCCCGCGAGCGCGACCTCCGAGGTGCCGACCAGGTAGAGGTCGTCGCGCTCGAGGAAGTAGATCTCCTCGGCGTGCTTGCCCAGGAAGCCGGTGCCCGCCATGGTCTCGGGCCGCACGAGCGTCGGGGTGATCATCGGGCTGAAGCCGCGACGGTACGCGAGGTCCATCGCGGCGTTGAGGACGGCGAGCTCCAGGCGAGCGCCGATGCCGGTGAGGAAGTAGAAGCGCGCGCCGGAGACCTTCGCGCCGCGCTCCATGTCGATGGCCTTGAGCCCCTCGCCGAGCGCGAGGTGGTCCTGCACCTCGATGCCCTCCGCCGCGAAGTCGCGCGGCGATCCGACGTGGCGCAGCACGGTGAAGTCGTCCTCGCCGCCCGCCGGGACGCCCGGCTCGGGGATGTTCCCCAGGGACCGGGCGAGCTCGACCGCGCGGGCGGACGCCGCATCGGCCGTCGCCTGCAGCTCCTTGACGCGCGCCGCGAGGTCCTTGGTGCGGGCCAGCAGGGCCTGCTTCTCCTCGCCCTGGGCGCGGGCCACGTCCTTGCCGATCGCCTTCTGCTCGGCGCGGGCGACCTCGAACTCCTTGAGGGCGGCGCGGTTCGCGGCGTCCGCCTCGAGGACCTGGTCCACCACGGCCGGGTCGTCGCCGCGGGATCGCTGGCTCTCCCTCACGACGTCGGGTTCGGCACGCAGGAGCTTGAGGTCGATCATGCGGGTCAGTCTATCGACGGCGGACGTACGCTCTCCTCATGACCCCCGCGCTCGTGATCTCCCTGATAGCCCTGCTGGTCGCGGTCGCGGGTCTCGCGCTGGTGGTGAGCGTCACGCGCCACATCGGCAAGCGCGATCCGGTCGCGGTGCCGCGACGGTGGCGCCGCCTGCTGCTCATCAAGCCCATGCCCACCATGGAGCTCGGCGCGGCGACGGCGCGCTCGGACGCCCGCGAGCGCGTCGCGTTCATCGCGAATCCCACCAAGGACGGCGTCGCGGAGCTGCGCGAGCAGGCCCTGCGCGCGTGCGCGATCCGCTACCTGCCCCAGCCGATGTGGCTGTACACCACGCCGGACGATCCGGGCCGGGACATCGCCAAGGAGGCGATCGACGCGGGCGCGGACCTGGTGGTCGCCGTGGGCGGCGACGGCACCGTACGCGCGGTCGCGGAGGCGGTGGCCGGCACCGGCGTGCCCATGGCGATCATGCCCATGGGCACCGGCAACCTGTTCGCGCGCAACCTCGACCTGCCGCTGGGCGACACGGCGGCGCTGCTGCGGACTGCGCTCGACGGCGCCGAGCGCACGGCGGACGTCGGTTGGCTCCAGCTGGTGCGCACTCCCGACGGCGACGGGGAGGGCGAGCGCCACATCTTCCTGGTGATCGCGGGCGCGGGCCTCGACGCGGAGATGGTGGCCGGCGCGGACGACAACCTCAAGCGCAGGCTCGGGTGGGTCGCCTACTTCTTCGCCGCCGTGCGCCACCTGGGCAAGCGCATGGAGGCGCGGATCACCGTGGACGACGGCGAGCCGCAGACCAGCCGCATGCGCACCGTGCTCATCGCGAACGTGGGGCGCCTGCCGGCGGGTATCCAGCTGATCCCGGACGCGAGCTTCGACGACGGCCGCATCGACATCGCGACCCTCGACGCGCGCGGCGGGATCGTAGGCTGGACGGAGCTGTTCGGCACCGTGGTCGCGCAGGGCGCGGGGATCCGCGAGCCGTGGCATCAGCGGGTGTGGCGCACGTCGCGGATCGACCACGTGCGCGGCAGCACCGTGGAGATCAAGGTGGCCGAGCCGCAGAAGGTGCAGGTCGACGGCGAGGCGCTCGGGCGTGCGACCCGGATCCTCGCGGAGGTCCAGCCCGGCGCGCTCGTGCTGCGCGTTCCTGCCACGGGGACGTCCGGCAAGGAGGCCGTCGCCGACGCGGAGGCGACGCAGGCGGGCTGACCCGGCCCGCGCATCGTCCCGCGGTGCCCTCCGCTGACACACGGGGGTACACGTGCGAGCGTGACACATCGAGGTGCGCACACGCTGGTGTGCGAGCTCCAGGGTGTCACCGGAACGCGGCATGTCGCGCCCGCGCTCCGTTGATACGCGGCACCAGAGGTCAGGCCCGCGGTCTGCACTCCCCTATCAGTGCGACGGCGGACGGCCCGCGCGGCGGCCCGGGCGGCGGCCCGAGCGGCGGCCCGGGCGACGGCACACGCCACCCCGCAACCGTCCCCGCAGGCACCCCGTCTAGTGCCGCCCGGAGCGCAGGGCCTGGACCCACGCGCGCGCCTCGGCGAAGTCCTCCTCGGAGGTGCCGGGCGTGACGGGCGTCGGGTAGCCCGAGGCCGCGGGGTAGGAGCCGAGGAACACCACCACGGGGTTGGTGCGCTTGAGGCCCAGCAGGGCCTCGGACACGCGCGGCTCCGCGATGTGGCCGAGCGCGTCGATGGAGAAGGAGTACTCGCCCGGGCGGTCCGCCAGGGGACGGCTCTCGATGCGCGACAGGTTGACCCCGCGCGCCGCGAACTGCTCGAGCATCGCGAGGAGCGCGCCGGCGCGGTCGTCGGGCAGGTGCACCACGAGCGTGGTCTTGTCCGCGCCCGTGGGCGGCGGGACCGCGGCGGGGCGGCCCACCTTGACAAAGCGCGTGGCCGCGTGGACGTTGTCCGCGACGCCGGCCGCGAGCACCTCGAGCCCCAGGCGGGCGCCCAGTCCCGGAGGGGCGAGAGCGGCCTCGAAGGCGGCGTCGCCGGCGGCGAGCTCCCCGGCGGCGGCGGCGTTGGAGGACGCGGCGATCTGCGCGGCGCCCGGCAGGTTCGCGGCGAGCCAGCGGCGGCACTGGTTGAGGCCGTGCGAGTGGGCGGACACCGCGCGGACGTCCTCGATCGCGGTGCCGGGGCGGGCGACCAGCTCGAAGGACACGGGGAGCACCACCTCGCCCAGGATCACCAGCGGGTCGCCGGTCGCGAGGGTGTCGAGCGTGGCGGTGACGCCGCCCTCGACCGTGTTCTCGATGGCCACCACGGCGAAGTCCACGTCGCCGGCGCGCACCGCCGCGAGCGCGGAGAGGACGTCCACGGCGGGGACGGCCTCGACCTCGGCAGGGTCGACCATCGCGAGCAGGGCGGCCTCGGTGAAGGTGCCGGAGGGTCCCAGGTAGGCGTACCGCGGCAGCGTCACGCGTCCTCCCCGATCTCCGGGGCCTCGTCGCGCTCCGGCCGCAGGCGGTTGCCCATGGCGGTGCGGGCGGTGGCGACCCGGCCCTTGATGCGCCTCGCGCTGGTCGCGAGCAGCACCTCACGGTACCGGTTCGCCCGTCCCACGGGCGTGCGGTCCTCGATCGACGGACCCTTGTGCCGGATGTCGCACTCGACCTCGGTGATGGTGAGCCCGGCGTGGAGCACGTCGAGCGTCATCGCCGGCTCCAGGCCGTTGCCGCGCGCGAGCGGCATGGACGCCTCGAGCGCCTCGCGGGTGAGGCAGCGGATGCGGCCGAGCGGCTGCCGGGGCGACCAGCCGGTGGCGTGCTCGACGGCGGTGCGGGCGATGCGCGAGGGCACGCCGGGGGCGATGGCCTGCGCGTCGGTGAGCGCGACCGCGAGGTCGCACACGCCCTCGAGCACGGCGGGCACCAGCGGCGCCGCCCCGATCGCGTAGTGGCCCAGGTTCGGGTCGAGCAGGAGGATCGCGCGGGGGACGCGGTCGGGCTCGTCGCGCATCGCGATGACGGAGGCGCCGGTCTCCACCGCGGCGGAGCGGCCGCGCACGTGGGAGTGGCGGACCACCACGGCGCCGGCGCGGCGCGCGAGCTCCTGGGTGTTGTCGGTCGAGCCGTCGTCGACCACCAGCACCAGGTCCACGCCGGGGATCGCGAGCGCGGCGCGGACGGTGGCCGCGATCCGCCGCGCCTGATCGTGGGCGACGATCAGCGCCGCGACCGACGGCCCTGGCACGGGGGCGTTCCCGCGTCCGCGGGCGCGGCGGGCCCGGGCGCGCGCGAGCGCGTCAGCAGGCACCTTCCTCGGCTCGCCGCCCTCAGCTCGTGACACGCTCACCAGCCTAGCGACACGTGACCCGCCCTGGTACCACCCCTTGCCAAGCCTTTACCCGATCCTGACCGGGACGGGAGGCCTGGCGACCGTCGGAGGGGCATGGAAGAGTAGGCCCCATGCATGAGCGCGCGGGCACACGTGCCCTTCCCGAGGACCTCATCGACGTCGACGCCCTGCTGGGGGCGTACTACGACCTGGTGCCGGACCCCACGGTCCCCGCGCAACGGGTCGCGTTCGGCACGTCGGGCCACCGCGGCAGCGCGTTCGACACCGCGTTCAACGAGGCGCACATCGTCGCGATCACCGCCGCGATCGTGGAGTACCGCCGCGACCAGGGCGTCGACGGCCCGCTGTTCATGGGCAAGGACACGCACGCGCTGTCCGGCCCGGCCCAGGAGACTGCGCTTGAGGTGCTCGCGGCCGCCGGTGTCGAGGTGCGCATCGACGCGCGCGACGGCTTCACCCCCACCCCCGCGATCTCCCTCGCGATCCTGGTCGCCAACGGCGCGGTGTCCGAGACCGGCCTGCGGACCTCCGGCCGGGGCCTCGCTGACGGCATCGTCATCACGCCCTCCCACAACCCGCCGCGCGACGGCGGCTTCAAGTACAACCCGCCCCACGGCGGCCCCGCGGACACGGACGCGACCTCCTGGATCGCGGACCGCGCCAACGAGCTCCTCGCGGGCGGCTGGCGCCAGGTGCCGCGCTTCCAGCTGAAGAAGGCGCAGTCCACGGACACCACGCAGGGCTTCGACTTCCTCGACCTCTACCTCGACCACCTCCCCAGCGTCATCGACCTCGACGCGATCGCGCGGGCCGGCGTGCGGATCGGCGCGGACCCGCTGGGCGGCGCCGCGGTGGACTACTGGGGCGCGATCGGCGAGGAGTTCAAGCTCGACCTCACGGTGGTCAACCCCAAGGTCGACCCCGCGTGGGCCTTCATGACCCTCGACTGGGACGGCAAGATCCGCATGGACTGCTCGTCCCCGTCCGCGATGGCGAGCCTGCGCCACGTCATGGAGGGCGCGGACGCCCCGTACGACGTCGCGACGGGCAACGACGCGGACTCGGACCGCCACGGCATCGTCACCCGCGACGGCGGCCTGATGAACCCGAACCACTACCTCGCCGCCGCGATCGCCTACCTCTACGGCGGGGCGCGCCCCCAGTGGCCCGCGAACGCGCGCATCGGCAAGACCCTGGTGTCGTCGAGCCTCATCGACCGCGTGGGACGCGACCTGGGACGCCCCGTGGTGGAGGTGCCCGTGGGCTTCAAGTGGTTCGTGCCCGGCCTGCTCAGCGGCGACATCGCGTTCGGCGGCGAGGAGTCCGCCGGCGCCTCGTTCCTGCGCCGCGACGGCCGCGTGTGGTCGACCGACAAGGACGGCCTCATCCTGTCCCTGCTCGCGTCCGAGATCATCGCGACCACCGGCGAGTCGCCGTCCGCGCTGCACGCGGGCCTGGTCGACCGCCTGGGAGAGAGCTGGTACGCCCGGGTCGACGCGGCCGCCAGCAAGGAGGAGAAGGCGCGGCTGGGCGCCCTGTCCCCCGAGAAGGTGCCCGCGACCACGCTCGCCGGCTCGCCCATCACCGCGAAGCTCACCGCGGCGCCGGGCAACGGCGCGAAGATCGGCGGCCTCAAGGTCACCACCGCGGACGCCTGGTTCGCCGCGCGCCCGTCCGGCACCGAGGACGTCTACAAGATCTACGCGGAGTCCTTCGTGTCGCAGGCCCACCTGGGCGAGGTCCAGGACGCCGCGCGCGAGGTGGTCGCGGAGGCCCTCGAGGGATAGGGACGATGCGCGGGCTGGGGGCCGTTCTCGCGGTCGGGGCGGTCGCCCTCACCGGATGCGTGAGGGTCACGACCGAGACGACCCTCGGCGAGCACGACACCGTGACCCAGCACGCCGTCATCGCGATGACGGACCAGGCGCGCACCGCGCTCGAGCAGCAGCTGGCGGGCCTGGGCGAGGACCTCCCCGAGGGCGTGGACCCCGACGCCCTCGACGTCGA
This sequence comes from Demequina silvatica, assembly GCF_000971215.1. Lineage (GTDB taxonomy): Bacteria > Actinomycetota > Actinomycetes > Actinomycetales > Demequinaceae > Demequina > Demequina silvatica. The sequence goes on along the minus strand of NZ_BBMA01000002.1, from coordinate 710,505 downwards.
GGCGCTGCTCGACCCCGACGCGGTGCGCGAGCGGCTCCAGCCGCTCGAGGAGGAGTTCCCGGGCGCGGTCGAGGTCGCCGCCTACGCCGACGAGGACGGCCGCGAAGGCGTGGAGATCACGGTCACCGACGTCCCGCTCGAGGGAGTGGACGATGCGGCGGGCGCCTCGCCGCTCACCGGCGGCACCGCGGTGACCCGGGAGGGCGACGCGTACGTGGTCGAGATCGCGACCGGCGCGGCGAGCGGGCTCGCCGACGCCGGAGTGCCGGTGGACCAGCTCGCGCTGGTCGAGGGCACCGTCGACGTGGGCGTCTCCTTCACCTTCCCCGGCCTGGTGCGCGAGGCGACCGCGGGCGAGGTCGCCGGCAACACGGTGACCTTGGGGCTGACGGATCTGCTCGCGTCCGACTCCATCCGGATCGTCGGCGGCGCGACGGTCGAGCGCGACTGGGGTCCGCTGCTGCGCTGGGGCCTGGTCGCGCTCGCCGCGGTCGTGCTCATCGGCGGCGCGACGGCGCTGGTGCTCCAGGATCGCCGACGCCGCCACCGCAGCACGCTCCCGCCGCCCCGCGCCGCCGGCGAGGGCGGCCCGGGAACGCTCGACGGCTCAGCCCCGGCGACGGATCAGCAGCAGGACGCCGCCGAGGGCGATGAGGAGCCCGGCGCGCGTTAGGACGGCCGCTCGTCGGATCGCAACCGGCCCGCCGTGGTGAGAGCATTCCCTGGTGCTCGACAACTACCGCGTGATCCTGGCCCACCCCGGCGCGAAGGCCTTCGCCGCCGCGGGCCTGCTGGCGCGCCTGCCCATCTCGATGTTCAACATCTCGGTCATCCTCATGGTCCAGCTGCAGTACGACAGCTACGCCATGGCCGGCCGTGTCGCTGCGGTCGGCACCCTCGTGTGGGCCGCGCAGACCGTCCCGACGGCACGGCTCGTCGACCGGATCGGGCAGCGCAGGGCGATGATCCCCCTCACGCTCATCTTCGTGCTCGGCGCCACCGCGGCGATCCTCATCGCGATGAACCAGGGCCCCGAGTGGGCGCTGTGGCTCGCGGTCGCGATCGCGTCGATCCAGGGCCCGCTGGGCTCGCTCACGCGCGCCCGCTGGTCCCACCTGCTCCACTCCGACCGCGACATCCACACCGCGTTCGCGCTCGAGGGCGCCCTCGACGAGGTGCTGTTCGTGTCCGGCCCGGCGCTCGCCACCATCCTCGCCACGCTGGTGTGGCCGCCGCTCGGCGTGGTGGTGTGCCTCGCGGGCCTCGTGATCGGCATGACCATCCTGCTCGCGCAGACGGGCACCGAGCCCGCCCCCCGCGAGGGCGGCTCCGCGGGCTCGCTGGGCCTGCGCCTGCCCGGCGCGGTCATCGCGGTCGCGTTCGTGTCGCTCGGCATCGGCGCGATGTTCGGCGCGTTCGACATCTCCGTGGTCGCGTTCGCGGACGAGGCCGGGCGCCAGACCCTGTCCGGGATCATCATCGCGATCGTGTCCGCCGGCTCGCTCATCGGCGGCCTCCTCTACGGCGCCCGCCACTGGCGCGCGCCCCTGTGGAAGCGCACCGTGGTGATGGCGATGCTCATGACCGTGAGCTTCGGCGCGCTGGCCCTCGCGCCCAACGTGTGGTGGCTCGCCGGCCTGGGCCTCATCGCGGGCCTCACCATCGCGCCCACGCTCACCAACGCGGACACCGTGGTGCAGCGCGTGGTGCGTCGCGACCAGATCACCGAGGGCATGGCGTGGCTGCGCATCGGCATGGGCGTCGGGGTCGCGTTCGGCGCGTGGTTCGCGGGCGGCCTGATCGAGTCGAACGGCTCGCGCGCCGGCCTGGGGATGTCCGCCGCGGGCGCCGGCCTCGCGCTGGTGCTGGTGCTCGCGAGCGCCGGGATCCTCAAGCGCAGCACCGAGCGCGGCGACGCCGCCCGGCTCGCGGACGCACCGCCGCCGTCGGAGCGCGAGGAGGCCGTCGAGCAGCCCCCGACGCCTCCCCACATGTAGCCGCGCGCGACCCTTCGGAAACGACGGGACCTAGGTCCCCTGGAACCGGCCCCGACCGCCACTACCGTCGTAGACACAGGGTTTACGGCACGGCATCGCAGCCGGCCGGCAGATCGTGGCTCGGGCGACCATCCGGGGACTTGGCCGCCCGAGCCGCACCCCCTTCCGAGCGTCGGCGTCCCGCTCCCTCCCCCTGGGACGCCGACGCCGGATATCCCGCCCGGCCCGCGCATCGTCCCCCTACGCTGGCCGTATGGGCCCCGACCTCCACGTCGACACGCTCATCACGGCCGTCCTCATGGTCGCGCTCCTGCCCCTCGCGATGCTGCCCGCGCTCGGCGTGGTGGTGCGCAGATACGGCCGTCTCCCCGCGTGGCCGCTGCTGAGCGCGGTCGGGCTGCTCGGCGCCGGCTGCGCGCTCGCCGCGTTCACCGTGTTCCCGCTGCCGCAGCCGGGACAGGTCGCCTGCACCGGCGAGCCGTTCACGTCCACGTGGCAGCTGACGCCGCTGGGCTCGATCCTGCCCATCGGGGACGCCGTGGAGTCCGGAGGGTTCCTGGGCGCGCTGGCGGGCTTCGCGTTCCTGCAGGTGGCGCTCAACGTGCTGCTGTTCGTGCCGTACGGCTTCTTCCTCCACCAGGTGACGCGATGGCGCGGGGCGGCGGTGATCCTGGTGAGCGGCGCGACGTCGCTGCTCATCGAGCTGACGCAGGGCACCGCGCTGTTCGGGATCTACCCGTGCCCGTACCGGCTGTTCGACGTCGACGACCTCCTCCTCAACACCGCCGGCGGCGCCGTGGGCCTCGCGCTGTCGCGGGTGGTCGCACGCGCGGCGTTCGCGAACCCGGTCGCGACGCCCGACCTGGCGCCTCCGGGCGTGACGCGCCGCGCGGCCGCGCTCATGGTCGACCTCCTGCTGGTGGGCACCGCGACCTTCGTGGCGTCCGCGGCGCTGCTCGAGGTGCTCGCTGCGCGGACCACGCTCGCGCACGCCGAGCGGGTGCTCGCGGAGCCCGTGGTGACCGTCCTGCTGGGCCTCGCCGCGGGCGCCGCCGTGGTGCTCATGCCCTCGCTGCTCACCCGCGACCGCACCACCCCGGGCCAGCTGCTGCTCGACGTCGCCCCGGCGGTCGCGGACGGGGCCGCGCGACCGCCGCTCGCGCGGGTGGTGCTGCGTTGGGCGGTGCGGTGGGCGACCTGGGGGATCGTGCCGTCGCTGCTGCCGGTGGTGCTCGTCGCGGAGCTGCTCACGGTGATCGCGCGGCGCGACCGCCGCTCCCTCAGCGACCTGGTGTCCGGCACCACGATGGTGACGCGGACGGCGTTGCGTTCCGTCCAGGCGGACGCGACGGACGCGTCCACCGCCGCGGGCGCGGGGACGATGCGCGGGCCGGGCGGGTCCTAGCCGTCGCCGTCCGCGCGGGCCGGCAGGGACACGCGGATGCTCAGGCCGCCCTCCTCGCCCGGCCACGCGTCGATGACGCCCGCGTGCACCTGGGTGACCCGCGCCACGATCGGCAGGCCCAGCCCGTGACCTGCGACCTCGGAGCGCTGGTCGCCCCGCGAGAAGCGCTCGAACAGCGCGGGGATCTCGGCGGACGCGAGCCGGGGGCCCGAGTTGGACACCTCGAGGAAGGCCCGCCCGTTCGCGCTCCACACGCGGCACCGGACCCAGCCGCCCGCCCCGGCGTTGTAGCGCAGCGCGTTGTCCACCAGGTTCGCCACCAGGCGCTCGAGGAGCACCGGGTCGCCCAGCACGGGCGCGTCGGCGAGGTCGAGGTCGATCACCAGCCCCGCCTCGGTCGCGCGCGGGGAGGCGCCGGACACCACCTCGGCGGCGACATCGGCCAGGTCCACCGGCTGGCGGGTGTGGATCACGTCGTCGGCGCGGGCGAGCGTGAGGAGGCTGGTCATGAGCGAGTCGGCGCGGCCCACCTGCTGCTCGACCTTCTCCGCGAGCTCGCGCGCCTGGCGGGACGGGCGCGCGGAGGTGAGCACGTTGTCGGCGGAGGCGCGCAGCACGGCCAGCGGCGTGCGGAGCTCGTGAGAGGCGTCCGCGGCGAAGCGCTGGCGCGAGTCGAACGCCGACTCGAGGCGCGCGAGCATCCCGTTGAAGGCGCGGCGCAGCCGCATGAACTCGTCGTCGGCGCCGGCCTCGGGCAGCCGCCGGTCCAGCGTGCGCTCGGACAGGGTGCTCGCGGCGTGCGAGATCTCGTCGATGGGACGCAGCACGCGCCCCGCGAGCCACCACGCGAGCCCGACCGCGATGAGCGCGGACAGCGCGAAGGCCACCAGCGAGCGCGTCAGCAGGTCGTCGAGCACGTTCTGGCGCGCCTGCTGCGCGATCTGCTCGAGCGCCAGCGCCACCGCGTCGTCCGGCCGCGCGGACGGCATCGGGCCGCCGTCCGGGGCGCCGGGGGCGGTGAGGCCCTGCTCCTCGAGCGCCTCCTCGAGCAGCTGCTGGCGCTCGGCCTGCTGCGCCTCGGGGGTGGTGGCGCTCGCCACGAAGAGGTAGGCGGTGGTGACCAGCACGCCCGCGAGCACCACGAACAGCAGCGCGAACAGCGCGGTCAGCTTCACGCGGATGGTCATGAGCCGCCCTCCCCGCGCAGCACGTAGCCCACGCCCTTGACGGTCTCGATGATCGCGGGCTCGCCCAGCTTGCGCCGCAGGGTGACCATGGTGACCCGCACGGCGTTGGTGAGCGGGTCCGCGTACTCGTCCCACACCTTCTCCAGCAGCGTCTCCGAGGACACCACGCGGCCGGGCTGCGCGGCGAGGACCTCGAGGACCCCGAACTCCTTGGGCGACAGCGTGATCGCCCGCTCGCCCCGGGTGACCACGTGCTCGTCGGGCCGGATCTCCAGGTCCCCGATGCGCACGTAGGGGCGCGGCGCCGCGCCCGCACGCCTGCCGAGCGTCCGCACCCGCGCCGCGAGCTCCGCCATCGCGAACGGCTTCGCCAGGTAGTCGTCGGCGCCGAGCCCGAGGCCCTCGACGATGTCCTCGAGGCGCCCCGCGGCGGTGAGCATGAGGATGCGCGGCGGCTCCGGGGCGGCGGTCAGGGTGCGGCACACGTCGTCGCCGGACACGCGCGGCAGGTCGCGGTCGAGCACCACCACGTCGTACGCGCTGGAGGCGGCCTTCTCGAGCGCCTCCGCGCCGTCCCGCGCGATGTCCACCGCCAGGCCCACGCGGCGCAGCCCCGTCGCGACCTCGCGCGCGAGGACAGCGTGGTCCTCGACCACCAGCACCCTCACGCGGGCCTCCTCTCGAGCGGGCCGTGGCCGCGCGCGCCATGCGCGTCGCGGTCGGCCGGACCAGCCTAGGCGAGCGCGGGTTCGGCGAACGTAAGGGGGCTCACGGCGCGGTCCTCACGGGCCGAAGCTCTCGACCTCCTCGGGGTCGCCGCCCACGCTCAGCCGGTACACGGATTCGCGGTCGCCCTTGGTGCAGACGGCCTGCAGCGCGCCCGGGTCCTCGTAGGCGCCGGGCGCGTACGTGCCTGGGGCGGGCCGGCACAGCAGCCGGGGCAGGGTCGCGGTCTCGACGCGCCATTCGTCGCTCTCGAGGTCCGCGACCACCCACGTGCCTGTCCCCTTGGAGCCGGGGTTCTTCACCGAGCGGTCGAGCCGCTGCGCCAGGAACACCGCGAGCGTGCCCTCCTGGTTCAGCCAGGCCTCGACGCCCGGGTCGCCGCGGTGGTTGACCGCGCCGTCCTCGATGAGGTTGTCCAACGGCTTCTGCGCCGCGAACCCCGTGAAGTCCGCGCCCGCCTCGCGCACGAACAGCGACTGCAGGTCCCCGTACGGCGAGTACCCGCCCCAGAGGGTGCCGCCCGACGCGAAGTCCCCGATCGGCCGCACGTTCCACACGGTGCCATCGCGGCCCACCTGGGGATCCGGGATGGCGCTCCCGCCCCACTCGACCGTCGAGTCCCCGGTGTCGAGGCCCACCTGCACCACCTGGAAGCCGTCGCCCGCGGAGTGCCGCGCCGTCCACGCGAGGCGCGCGTCGAGGTCGGCCTCGAGCACCTCGACCGCGACGTCGGTGCGGAGGTCGTACAGCTTGAGGAGGTCGCCTCCCGGCGCCACGAGGTACAGGGCCTGCGCGACCCCCGGGACCCACGCATCGTCCCCCGCGGAGCGGACCTCCACGGTCCATCCGTCGCCCACGCACTCCCACGTCGCGTCGGTCATCTCGCGGGCGCGCGGCATGCCGTCGGCGTCGCCCTTGACGTACGGCGGCCTGTCGCGGTTCGCGAGCGCCTCCCAGTCGCAGCCGGCGGGCTCGGTGGCGGCGGTCGCGGTGGGCGACGCGCTGGGCGTGGGGGTGGACGATGCGGCGGGCTCGGCGGCCGCGCTCTCCTGCGACACCAGCGGGGCGACAGTGAGGTACGAGCCGTACAGCAGGACGGCGCCCACGACCGCGCCAGCGGTCGCGGCGAGCACAGAACCCCAGCGCGGCATCGCCACCTCCTGACCGTGAGGGTAGCCGCGCCTCGGCGCCGCGCGGGGCCGTCCACGCCGGGCGCTAGGTTGTCCGCATGACCGCCCGCATCGCCATCGTCACCACGCTCGAGCTGTCCGTCCCCGACGCCGACGAGGACCTGCTGCTCCCGCACCTGCCCGAGGCGGCGCTGGTCGCGTGGGACGACCCGTCCGTCGACTGGTCGGCGTACGACGTCGCGATCCTGCGCAGCACCTGGAACTACCACGACCGCCTGGGCGACTTCCTCGCGTGGGCGCGCGCCGCATCGTCCCTCACGCGCCTGCTCAACCCGGTCGCGACGGTCGAGTGGAACACCGACAAGCGCTACCTGGGCGACCTGGCGGCGGCCGGCTTCCCGACGGTGCCCACCACGTTCGTGGCGCCGGGCGAGCGGGTGGACGATGCGGTGGTCGCCCTGGACGGGCACCTGGTGGTGAAGCCGTCGGTGGGCGCGGGTTCCAACGGGGCGCGGCTGTTCGACGGGGAGCCCGACGCGGCCCTCGCTCACGTGGACGCGCTGCACGCGCAGGGCAAGGTCGCGATGATCCAGCCGTACCTCGCCGAGGTCGACACCGCGGGCGAGACCGCGCTGGTCTACCTGGGAGGACGCTTCTCGCACGCCGCACGCAAGGCCGCGATCCTGTCGCGCGACATGTCGTGGGAGACGGGCCTGTACGCCGACGAGAAGGTGGTGGCGACCACCGCGACGGAGGCCGAGCGGAACCTCGCGGACCGCATCATCGCGGCGCTGCCCGGCTTGGGCCACCCCGGCCTCGCGTTCGTGCGCGTGGACCTGCTGCCCACCGCGGACGGGCCCGTGGTGCTCGAGCTCGAGCTGACCGAGCCGAGCCTGTTCCTCGCGCTCGGCGAGGGCGCGCCGCAGCGGGCGGCGGAGGCGTTCCGCGCGCTGCTCTGACCCCGCCCGCGTGCACCTCTCCACACCAGATGTGCACCTCTCCACCGAGAACCCGTGTTCTGCGGCGCGAGACGCGTCAATGAAGCGATTCACCCGCGAACGCGTGTGGAGAGGTGCACAAGCGCCGCGCATCCCTTACTCTTGTCCACCGAGGGGAGTACTTCTCAAGCCCCGTTCCGGTCAGTACGAGATCTCCGTGGATCCTCCCGGGCGGGCGCCGCATCAGCGGCGAAGGAGACCTCAGGCACTTTCGCGTACCTGAGGAGCCCCATGTCCCCCCTCGTCCTCGAGGCCGCAGCGACGGACACCGCGCTGCACTCCATCGCCACCCCGGGCCTGTGGATCGGCACCATCGCCGCCGTCATCGGCCTGCTGATCTTCGACTTCATCGTCACCCGCAAGCCGCACGAGGTCTCCTTCAAGGAGGCCGTCGGCTGGTCGATCTTCTACATCGCCATCCCCCTCGCGTTCGGCGCGTGGGTGTGGGCCGCGCACGGCTCCGACATCGGCGTGAAGTACTACACGGGCTACATCGTCGAGAAGTCGCTGTCCGTCGACAACCTCTTCGTTTTCATCCTCATCCTCAGCGCGTTCGCCGTGCCGCGAGTGCTGCAGCAGCGCGTGCTGCTCATCGGCGTCGCCGGCGCGATCGTGCTGCGCGGCATCTTCATCGCGCTGGGCGCGGGCCTCATCGCGACGTTCGACTGGACGTTCCTGCTGTTCGGCGCGATCCTGCTCGCCACCGCGATCAAGGTCTACCGCGACGCGCGCAGCGACCACGACGAGGAGATCGACCCGTCGCAGATGCGGATCGTCAAGGTCCTCAGCCGGTTCTTCCCCGTCAGCGGCGAGTACGAGGGCACCAAGGCCACCGTGATCCGCAACGGCCGCCGCGCCCTCACCCCGCTCGCGCTGGTGATGGCCGCGATCATCGTGACCGACGTGGTGTTCGCCGTGGACTCCGTCCCCGCCGTGTACGGCATCACCGCGGACCCGTACCTGGTGTTCGCGACCAACGCGTTCGCGCTGCTGGGCCTGCGCGCCCTGTACTTCGTGCTCGAGGGCGCGCTGTCGAAGCTGGTGCACCTGGGCTACGGACTGTCGATCATCCTGGGCTTCATCGGCGTCAAGCTGGTGCTCCACTGGGCCCACGGCGTGTGGCCCGGCGTCCCGACCGTGCCCACCACGTGGTCGCTGCTCGTGATCATCGGCGTGCTCGCGATCACCACCGCCACCAGCCTGCGCGCCTCGAAGCGGATGGAGCGCGAGGAGGCGATCGCCGCGGCGGCCGCCCACCACGGCTTCGTCGACCCCACGCCCGAGCCGGCGTCCGACCACCCGCGCGACTGACGTCGCCGCGGAGGCCCCGTCGGGAAGTCCCGGCGGGGCTTCTGCGTTGGACACCCACGGAGGCGCATTCATGAGACGCAGGTTCGGACGCTGGATGTTCATGGCGATCGCCATCCCCGTCGCCGCATGGGCGCTGGGCAAGGTCGCCGACAAGGTGGAGGAGCGCAACGGTCCCGACTCCAAGGCCGCCAAGGGCCTGAGGGTGGGCAAGCAGGTGCTCCGCCCGGGATCCTGAACGGCTCCCGCGGCGCTCCGGTTGACGCACGACGCGCCTGCTACCAGGCTGAGGGCAGGACGGGCCATCCGCCCGACCGACCCAGGGAGCGTGGGATGGACATCTCGTTCGAGGCGCCCGCCGAGCCTCCTGTCCTGGTGGCGACGGCGCGGCTCGCGTTTCCGCTGAGCCGCGTGTGGACGGCCGTGACCGAGCCCCTGTACGTGCAGCAGTGGTGGGCGCCCCACGGCTACGTCAACCGGTCCGTGGACATGGACGTCGAGCCGGGCGGCACGTGGCGCGTGGTGCAGTCCGACCCGGAGGGCAACACGTTCTCCTTCTACGGCCGCTACGACAAGGTCGAGCCGCAGTCGCAGCTCACCTACACGTTCATCTCGGAGCTGTTCCCCGACGTGCTCACGTGGATGCGAATCGACATGGGTGCGACGCCGGCCGGCACCATGCTCGCCACCAGCCACCTGTTCCCCGACGACTACCACCGCACGGGCTACCTCAACCTGGGCGGCGTGGCGCGCATGCGCGAGTCCGCGGAGCGCCTGGAGTCGCTCCTGCGCTCGATGTCGTGAGACGCACGGCTCGGCTAGTGTCGGGCACATGATCGCGGACCCGTTCTCCGTCCCCCTCGACCGCCTGCGCACGCGCACCTCCGCGAAGTGGCGCCACTACGAGCCCGACGTGCTCCCGCTCTGGGTCGCGGAGATGGACGTCGACCTCGCCGACCCGATCAGGGAGGCGCTCGAGGCCGCCGTCCGCGACGGCGACCTCGGCTACCCGGGCTCCACCCCGTACGTGCCGGCCTTCGTCGACTTCGCGCGCCGGACGTGGGGCTGGGAGGTGGACGATGCGCGGGTCACCCCGGTCTCCAGCGTGATCGAGGGCTACGTGGACGCCCTGGTCGAGCTCACCGACCTCGGCGGCGAGGTGATCGTCAACCCGCCGGTCTACCCGCCGTTCTTCCTGTACCTGCGCCAGGCCGGGCGGGAGATCCGCGAGGCGCCGCTGGGCAAGGACCTGCGGCTCGACCTCGCGGCGATCGAGCGCGCGATGGTCGAGGCGACCACGGGCGGGCGCCGCGCCGCCTACCTGCTGTGCAACCCGCACAACCCGGGCGGCACGGTCCACACGCGCGAGGAGCTCGAGGGCCTGGCGGCGCTGTCGCAGCGGTACGGCGTGCGGGTGGTCTCGGACGAGATCCACGCGCCCATCGTGTTCCCCGACGCGACGTTCGTGCCCTACCTCGAGGTGGACCCGACGGGCATGGCGCTGCACGCCGCGTCGAAGGCGTGGAACCTCGCCGCGATCCCGGCGGCGCTGCTGATCGGCGGCCCCGACTCCGAGGGCTTCGAGTCCCACCGCGCGGGCAAGCACCACGGCCCCACGCACCTGGGCGTCATCGCGCAGACCGCGGCGTACCAGCACGGCGGGGAGTGGCTCGAGGCGATGCTCGCGGGGCTCGACCGCAACCGGTTCCTGGTGCGCGACCTGCTCGCGGAGCACGCTCCCCAGGTGCGCTACACGGTCCCCGAGGGCACGTACCTGACGTGGCTCGACTTCGGGCAGCTGCTGGGCGACGAGCCCGCGTACGCGCTGATCGACCACGGCCGCGTCGCGCTCAACAACGGCCCTTACTTCGGCACCGGCGGGGCGGGCCACGCGCGGCTCAACATCGCGACGTCACCGGCGATCCTCGAGGAGGCCGTCCGCCGCATCGCGACGGGCATCGCGCGGGCTCAGGACGCGGGCCTGTCCCAGGTGAGCGTGTAGCGCCACAGCAGGTCGCGCGTGTAGACCGAGCCGGGGACGATGCGCGGGGCGGCCTCGCGCACGTCCGCGAACGAGTGCGGGGCGGGCCAGGTGCAGTCGCAGCCGTGGTCCCAGTAGCCGCGGAACAGGCGGTGGAACTTGTCGACGAACGTCGCCCACACGTCGCGGGGCAGGTCCTGGGGCCAGTTCGATTTGGCCATCCCCACCACGAGCAGGCGGCCGCCGGGGGCGACCAGGTCGCGCAGCCGCGCGAGACCCTGCTCGAGGTCGAGGTGGTGCAGCACGGCCGAGGCGGTCACCACGTCGTACGTGCCCAGGTCCGACGCCATCGCGTCGCCGACCTTGTAGGTGATCGACGGGGACTCGGCGGGCTCCTCCTCGGTGGAGGTGAGCAGCTCGACCGTGTGGCCCTGGGTGCGCGCACGCGCGATCGCCGCGGGGTCCGTGTCGATGCCCGTCACCTCGAGGCCGCGCGCCGCGAGCTGCCGCGCGAGGTAGCCCTCGCCGCAGCCCACGTCGAGCGCGGTCCTGGCCGTGTCGGGGATGGTGCCCAGCAGGGGCGACATCGAGTGGATGTTGTAGTTCCAGCGCTGGTGGTCGGGCCGCTCCTTCGGGGCCTCGGCGGTCTGCTCGCTCATGACGCACCATCATCCCTCACACGGAGCGGGACCTCGGTCCGCCCCGTGGGAGAATCGCGCCCGTGGAGGCGAACGTGACACGGCTCGGGCGCGCGCTCGGCGCCTCGCTGCTGTCGACGTTCTCCGCGCTCGCGCTGCACGTGCTCGCCGGGGGCGCGACCCCCGCGCCGCTCGCCGTCGCGGCGCCGCTGCTCGCGGCCTTCGCGGTCGCGTTCCAGCTCGCCGGCCGCCCGCTCGGGCGGTGGCGGCTCGCCGCGATCGTCGCCGCGAGCCAGCTCGCGCTCCACACCACGTTCTCGATGGGCGCGCACTCGTCCGCGGCCGCGACGGACCACGCGCACCACGGCGCGCCGGTCCTCGACGGCGCGGCGACCGTCCACGCGGCCATGCCCGCCGCGCACGCGGTCGCCGGCGCCGTCACCTACCTCGGCATCCGTCGCGCGAGCGCGCTGATCGCCGCGCTCTCCGCCCTGGCCGCGCTGGTCGCCCGGGCGCTCCTTCCCGGCCACGCGCCGGCGCCGGCCGTCGCGCCCGCCCCCGGCCCCCGCATCGTCCCCGCGCCGCGCGCCCCCCGCGCGGTCGCCGCGATCCTTCTCGCCTCCCTCCCGAGCCGCGCGCCTCCCGCGGCCGCCTGAGCACCGCATCCCCCGCGCGAGGCCTCGCGCACCCTCAGGCATCCCCGCGCGCCCACGCGCGCCCCCACCTCTCAGGAGAGCTCATGCACGTCCGTCCCCTCGCCCTCGCCGCCTCCGCGGCCGCCGCCCTGCTGCTCGCCGGCTGCGCCACCGACGCCGCGTCCGAGGACGCCGCCCTCACCGTCACCGACCCGTGGGTCAAGACGGCCGTCCCGGAGGACATGATGTCCGCCGCGTTCGGCACGCTCACCAACACCACAGACGAGGACATCACGGTGGTGGCCGCCACCTCCGACGCGTTCCCGACCCTCGAGCTGCACGAGGTGGTCGACGGCTCCATGCAGGCCATCGACGGCGGCTTCGCCATCCCCGCGGGCGAGAGCCTCACCCTCGAGCCCGGCGGCCTCCACCTCATGATCATGGAGCTGCCCGAGGCGATCGAGGCGGGCGACGAGGTCGACTTCACCCTCGAGCTGTCGAGCGGCGAGACGGTGGACTTCACCGCCACCGCCAAGGACTTCGACGGCGGGAACGAGGAGTACCACGGGTCCGACATGGACATGGGGTCCTCCGAGTGACCGGCCTCAGCCGGCGGCGGCTCCTCCTCGGAGGGGCCGCCGCCGGCGCGGGCGCCGCCGCCACGCTCGGCGCCGCGCGCGCCGGGATCCTCCCCGTCGCCTCCGCCGAGCCGTCCGCGGACGCCGCGGGCGTCAACGGCGAGCGCACCGTCCCGTTCCACGGCCCCCACCAGGCCGGCGTCACGTCCGCGCCGGGCGCGCATGCCGTCTACCTGGCCCTCGACCTGCTGCCCGCGACCGACCGCGACCGGCTCGCGGCGTGGCTGCGGCTGCTCACGGACGACGCGGCGCGGCTCACCCAGGGCCGGGGCGCGCTCGCCGACCTCGAGCCCGAGCTCGCGGTGCGCCCCGCGGGCCTCACCGCGACGTTCGGCCTGGGGCCCGAGGCCGTGCGCCGCGCGGGCGCGAAGGCGCCCGCGTGGCTCGGCCCGCTGCCCGCGTTCCCCGAGATCGACGCTCTCGAGGACCGCTGGTCCGGCGGCGACGCCGTGGTGCTGCTCCACGGCGACGACCCGACGTCGATCGCGCACCTCGCGCGGATGATCGTGCGCGACTCCCGGTCCTTCGCGACGCTGCGCTGGCGTCAGGCCGGCTTCCGGCGGGCGTACGGCTCCGACCCGTCGGGCACCACCATGCGCAACCTCTTCGGCCAGGTGGACGGCTCGACCACCCCGAAGCCGGGCGACGCCGCCTTCGACGCCGCCGTCTGGGCGGGCTCCGAGGCGCCCGCGTGGCTGCGCGGCGGCACGTCCCTGGTGCTGCGACGCATCGCGATGGACCTGGAGGGATGGGACGAGGTGGGCGTCGACGGCCGCGAGGCGTCAGTGGGGCGCCGGCTGTCCGACGGCGCCCCGCTCACCGGGGGCGCGGAGACCGACCCGATCGACCTCGAGGCGCGCGACGCCTCGGGGTTCACCGTCATCAACCCGGCCGCGCACGCGGCCCGCGCGCACGTCGCGGACCCGGCCCGTGGCATCGTCCGCATGGGGTTCTCCTACGACGACCCGGTCGAACCGGGCGCCACCGACTCCCAGGGACGCCCCGCGGTGTCCAACGTGGGGCTGCTGTTCGGGTCCTGGCAGCGGGACGTGGACGCGCAGTTCGTGCCGATGCAGCGGCGGCTCGCCCGGGCGGACCTGCTCAACACCTGGACCACGCCCATCGGGTCGGGAGTGTGGGCGATCCCGCCCGGCTGCGAGGAGGGCGGATTCGTCGGGGAGGGGTTGTTCGCGTGACCGGGCGCGGTGCCAGGATGGGCGCGTGACCGACACCCGCGTCCTGCTGCTCCACGGCTACGAGCACACCCGCCCCGCCTCGCACTGGCTGCGGTGGCTCGCGGCGTCGCTGCGGGAGGCGCGCGTCCCCGTCCAGTACCCGCAGCTGCCCGCGCCGGGCGCGCCCGACCTCGACGCGTGGGCGGCGGTCGCGCGCACGGAGCTCGAGATGCTCGCCGAGTCCCGCGGCGAGCGCGTACTGGTGACGCATTCGCTCGGCGGGATCCTGTGGCGCCGGATCGCCCCCGCGCTGGAGCCCGCCCTCATGCCCGATCGGGTGCTGCTGGTCGCGCCGCCGTCGGCGTCGCGCCTGGTGGGCCCGCTCGCGGGCTTCGCGCCCACGCAGGGGAACGATGCGCCGGCCGGGTCGGGCGGCCCGGCCACCCTGGTGGTGGCGCGCGCAAGCGATCCCTACCGCGACGTCCCCGTCGACGCGCTCGCGCACGCGTGGGGCGCGGGCGCGGTCGAGCTGCCCGGCACGGGTCACCTCAACCCGGACGACGGCCACGGCCCCTGGGCGTCGGTGCTCGACTGGGTGCTCGACGGCGACGCCCGGTGGCGGCTCGGGGAGGGCGCCCGTAGCCTCGACGCATGAGCACAACGGGGTGGTCGACTCCTGCCGCCGACATCGCCGTCGGTCCCGCGCTGATCCGCACGCTCCTCGAGCGTGACCATCCCGACCTCGCGTCGCTGCCGCTCGGCGAGGCGTACGAGGGCTGGGACAACGTCACCGTGCGCCTCGGGGACGATCTCGCGGTGCGGGTGCCGCGGCGCGTGCTCGCGGGCGGCGTGGTCGAACGGGAGCACGTGTGGCTGCCGCGGCTCGCCCCGGGCTGGGACTTCCCGGCGCCCGTGCCGGTGCGGCTCGGCGGGCCCTCCGACGAGGTGCCGTGGCCGTGGGCCGTGGTGCCGTGGCTCGACGGCGTCCGTGCCTATGACGCGCCGCTGAACGGACGGGGCGCCGCGGACCTGGGCCGGGCGCTCGCGCGGCTCCACGCGCCCGCGCCCCCGGACGCGCCGCGCAACCCGTTCCGCTCGCCGCCGCTCGCGGAGCGCGCCGAGCGCTTCGACGACCGCGTGGAGCGGCTGGTGGATCTCGGCGTCGAGATCGATGCCGACCTCGCGCGCGAGCACTTCCACGCCGGCGCGGTGCTGCGGCGCCCGCTCGAGACGTGGGCGCACCTGGACCTGCACGGCGCCAACGTGCTCACCGACCGCGGCAGGCTCGCGGGGATCCTCGACTGGGGCGACATGGGCGTCGCGGACCCCGCGACGGACCTGGGGCAGGCGTGGTGCCTGGTGGGCAGCGCGCACCTGCGGGACCTGCTCAAGGGCTACGACGACGCGATCACGCCGCTGGACGAGTCCGCCCTGCAGCGCATGCGCGCGGAAGCCGTCGCCTACGCCGTGACGCTGGCGTCGCTCGAGGAGCAGCCGTACCGCGACGCCGGCAGGCGCGCGCTGGTGGACCTGGAGATCGTGGCCGGCTGAGCGCCGGTCCTACGCGCCCATCTTCTGCAGGAACGGCTCGAGCTCGACCCAGTTCTCCTCGTCGGTGCGGTCCTCGCGCCACAGCGCCATGTACTGCGCCTTGGTCTCCTCGGAGGCCTCCTCCCACACGCGCACGGCGTGCTCGAGGTCCCGGTGCCAGTAGCCCACGATCCGGAAGTGGGTGAGCGGCAGGCCGTACTCGCGGCGCAGCAGCTGACGGATCGCGCGGGAGTCCTTGGACTCGCACGCGACCCAGATGTAGGCCTGCGCGGCCGGGTCGAGCAGCGTCTCCGACAGCTCGACCAGCGCCTCCTTGAGGATCGAGCGGCGGATGCCGTTGCCCCCGAGCCGCCAGTCGACGGTCACGGTCGCCGCGGAGGGCAGGTCGCGCGCGTCGGCCATGTCGGCGAGCTCGATGACCACGTGGAAGCGCTCGTCGGCGCGGGCCTCCGCGAGCGCGCGGGCGATCGCGGGCAGCGCGGTGGCGTCGCCCACCAGCAGGCGGACGCCGGCGCCCTCGGGCACCTGGTAGTACGCCTTGGGCTCGGACACGTCCGTGCGGTCGCCGGGAAGGACGGTGCGGGCCCAGGTGGCGCCGGTACCGTCGCCGTGGATGAAGATCTCCATCTCGAAGCCGTCCTCGGCCAGCGCGCTCACCGTGTAGTGGCGCGCGCTGTGGCCGTCGGCGTCCTGGGTCTCCGCGCCCACCTCGACGTGCACGAACTCGTCGGGGCGGCCGGTCGACACCCACGCGGCGGGATCGTCGAGCCGCAGGCGCAGCCTCATCATGTGAGGCGTGACCTGCTCGGCAGAGGTGACGGTGGCGCCGTGCGTGGTCTCCAAGGGGACTCCGATCGTGGGGCGGTCGAGTGCCGGAACGTAGGTGAGGCGTGCCTCACCGGTCGAGTGTAGACCACATTCGAAACGGCGACGTTGCCTAATTCAAACGTGCGAAATGCCGGGGTGACACCGTTATGTCTCGCTATCGTGTGCGCGTGGCATTCGCTCCCTTGCACACCGCGCGGCTCGTGCTCCGCCCCTTCACCGAGGCGGACGCCGAGGACTTCGCCGCGCGGCGCTCCGACCCCGAGACAGCGATGTATCAGGCGTGGCGCGTCCCGTACTCGGTCGAGAAGGCGCTCGAGCTCATCCGGGAGAGCGCCCGCCACGAGGGCCCGATGCCGGGCCACTGGTACCAGCTCGACGTGCAGCGCCTCGCGGACGACCGCACCGTGGGCGACGTCGCCGTCTACCTCCACGACCACGGCCACACCGCGGAGATCGGCTACACGCTGCACACGTGGGCGCGTCGCAAGGGCTACGCGACGGAGGCCGCCGCGGCGCTCATCGACCACCTGGTCGACGTCACGGGCGTCCACCGCATCGAGGCCGCGACGCATCCCGACAACAGGCGGTCGATCCAGGTGCTCGAGCGCCTCGGGTTCGTCGCCGAGGGGGTCAAGCGCGAGGCGTTCTGGGTCGAGGACGAGGTCTCCGACGACGCGATCTTCGGCCTCCTCGCCCGCGACTGGACCGCGAACCGGGCGGCGCTGGGGCTCTGACCCGGCCCCCGTCGGGCCGCCCGCCCGGCCCACCGCCCAGGTGAGCGTCGTGCCTGCGTGATCGCGCATCGTCCCCCCGCTAGGGTGACCAGCATGTTCCCGGGTGCGCGCACGGCTGACCCCCTGGTGGTGGAGGACGCGACCGTCCGCGCCCTCATCGACGACCAGTTCCCGCACCTCGCGGACCTCGAGCTCGGGCGGCGGTACACGCTCGAGGATCACTTCGCGATCCGGATCGGCGACCATCACGGCGCGCTGTTCCCGCGCTTCGCGCACGACGACGCGCTGTTCCGGCGGGCGGCCGACGTGATCGCGCCGCACATCGACCGGTGGGGCTTCCCCGTGAGCGCCCCGATCGAGACCGGGCTGCCCGGCCGCGGCTTCCCGTTCCACTGGTCGCTGGTCGACTGGGTCTCGGCGTCGACCGCGGCGTTCGTGCCGCTGCACGCCGCGTCCGCGCGGGACCTGGGCGCGGCGCTGCGGGCGATCCACGAGCCGGCCCCTGCCGACGCGCCCGCCAACCCGCGGACGGCCGCGGGCCTCGCCTCGCTGGTCGACGACTGGGAGCGGCTGCTGGTGTTCGCGTCGCTGCGCGGCGCCCCCGAGAACCGCGTGCTCGACGTCGAGGCGACCGACGCGCTCTTCCGCACCGGCGTCGACACCCGCGTCGACGTGCCGCCGGCCTGGACGCACGGGCGGCTCGAGCCGCGCTCCATCCAGTCCGATCGCGGCCGCTTCGCGGGCGTGCTCATCTGGCACAACTTCGGCGCCGGGGACCCGGCGGCGGACCTGGGCGGCGCGGCGACGGTGGTGCCGCTCGAGATGCGCGACGAGCTCTACGCCGGCTACGGCGAGGTCTCCGCCGCCACCGCCTGGCGGGCGCAGTCCTACCAGCTGCTCGCCTCGATGCGGCACATCGAGCTCGACGACCCGTTCCTGGCGCGCATGGCGTGGGAGCGGCTCATCGAGCTGGGCCTCGCGCACGAGGCCTGAGCCCGGTCACGATTCGGCCACACCCCTCGACCGGCCGGCTGCCAGGCGCGATGCTGGGGGATATGAGGTGGGGGACGATGCGCGAGGCCGGGTATGGCGTGATGGCGTGCGCGGTCGCGGTGGCGGGCGCGGCGACCCTGGCCGGGTGCGCCGCGCCGGCGCAGGAGCCCTCCGAGCCGTGGGACGAGCCCGACGACTACACGTACGAGGCGACCATCACGGTGTTCGGGCCGACCGCAGGCACGTGGCGGGTGACCGTACGCGATCGGGACGTCGTCGACGTCGAACCGCTCGACGCGACCGCCGAGTACGAGGCCTCACGGGAGACCTGGACCGGCGCAGAGCTGTTCCCCACGCTCGTGGAGGTCGTCGAGACGTACAACCTCGTCGTCATGGGCGACCCTCATGTGGCGGTGCTCGAGGAGGACGAGGACGGCGCACCGGTGCGCGTCGAGCTGGACCCCGACGAGAGCACGAGCGACGACGAGTACCTCATCGAGGTGTCCGAGGTCGCCGTCCCCTGATGCGGGCCGGTCGTAGCCGTCGGCCCACGTACGTGGGACAGTAGGCCGCATGGACATCTTCGAGACCCCGCTCCCCGGAGTCGGCGTCCGCTACGAGTTCACCGCGGAGGGCGGCGACCACATCGGCGTGGTGGTCCGGCGCGACGGCAAGCGCGACCTCGCGCTGTACGACCGCGAGGACCCCGACGCCTGCCGCGGCACCGTGGAGCTCACGGAGGGCGACTCGGGCAAGCTCGCCGACCTGCTGGGCGGGACCAACATCATCGCCAGGCTCGAGGACCTCCGCCACACCATCGTGGGGCTCGCGATCGAGTGGGTGACCATGCCCAAGTCCGGCGGCCTGGTGGGCCGCTCCCTCGCGGAGGGCCGGATCCGCACCGTCACGTCCGCGTCCGTGGTCGCGGTGATCCGCGGCGACCAGGGCATCCCCGGGATCGAGCCGTCCTTCATCTTCGAGCCGGGGGACGTGGTCCTCGTCATGGGCTCCGACGAGGCCGTCGACCGCGCGGCCGCGATCCTGACGGGCTGACGGATGGACGCCGCGACCGCACCCTTCACGGGACTGCGTGTCGCAGTCGAGGGCGCCCACGGGGGCGACACGGCGCTCGTGTTCATCGAGCTCGGCGTCGTGTTCCTGGTCCTCGCACTGCTGGGCCGCCTCGCGGGACGCATCGGGATCCCCTCGATCCCGCTGTACCTCCTCGCGGGCCTGCTCATGGGCGAGGGCGGCTTCATCCCCATCAGCGCGGGCGAGGAGTTCCTGTCGATCGGCGCGCAGATCGGGATCGTGCTGCTGCTGCTCCTGCTCGGGCTCGAGTACTCGCCCGACGACCTGCGCGTGGGCATGCGCACCACGTGGCAGGCGGGGCTGCTCGACCTCGCGCTCAACGCCACGCCGGGCCTCCTGGTCGGGCTGATGATGGGCTGGTCCGTCACCGCCTCGGTGCTGCTCGCGGGCGTCACCTACATCTCCAGCTCGGGCATCATCGCGCGCCTGCTCGACGACTTCGACCGGGTCGCCAACCGCGAGACGCCCGTCATCCTCAGCCTGCTGGTGATGGAGGACATCGCGATGGCGCTGTTCCTGCCCATCCTCGCGGTCATGCTGGTGGGCGCGACACTGCTGCAGGGGGCGATCGCCGCCGCGATCGCCATCGCCATCGTCGCCGCGGCGTTCCTGTTCGCGATGCGCTTCTCGCGCCAGCTGTCGACCGCGGTGCACTCGCACTCGCGCGAGCTGCTGCTGCTGAGCGTGCTGGGCCTCGCGTTCCTGGTCGCGGGACTCGCGGAGGCGGTGCAGGTGTCCGCCGCGGTCGGAGCGTTCCTCCTGGGGCTGACGCTGTCGGGCAACGTCGCCGACCAGCTGCGCAGCCTCATGCCGCCGCTGCGCGACGTGTTCGGCGGGATCTTCTTCGTGTTCTTCGGCATCAGCATCGACCCGCGCGACCTGTGGCCGGTGCTGCTGCCCGCGCTCGGGCTCGCGGTGGTGACCGCGCTCACCAAGATCGTCACGGGCGTGTGGGCCGCGCGGCGCGTCGGGATCGGCCCCAAGGGCCAATGGCGCACGGGCCTGTCGCTCATCCCGCGCGGCGAGTTCTCGATCGTCATCGCGGGGCTGGGCGTCGCCGCCGGAGCGCAGCCCCTGCTGGGACCGTTCGCGGCCGCCTACGTGCTCATGCTCGCCGTCGCCGGGTCGATCCTCATGCGCTACGCGGACCACATCCCGTCGCCCCTCAAGCCCCCCACGCCACGGTCACGGTCCCGCACGCCCGTGTGAGACCATGGGCCATCGTCCCGGCGGGCCTCACCCGGGGACGATGCGCCGGCCACGTCGCGCAGTTGGCGTGGCTTCCGCGCGAGGACGCGCGAGATGTCTTCTTCCCTGTGAGGTTCCGTCATGCTCTCCCCCTATCGGGGCATCCTCGCCCTGCCCGGCGCACGCGCGTTCACGGCCTGGGGCCTGCTCGCGCGCATCCAGATGGGGCTCACCGGGCTGGCGACCTTCCTGCTGGTGCAGATCGAGTACGGCCGCTACGAGTTCGGCGGCATGGTGGTCGCCGCCATCGCGATCTCCTACGCCATCGTGTCGCCGCAGGTGGGACGGCTGGTCGACGCGTACGGGCAGTCACGCGTGCTGCGCATCGGCTACGCGATCGCGATCGTGGGCCGCATCGCGATGATCGCGGCGGCGCTCACGCACCAGCCCATCTGGGTGCTCATCGCGCTCACGCCGCTGTTCGCGGCGGGCGGGACGCAGTCGACGCACACCCGCGCACGCTGGACGCACATCGTGCCCGACAAGGACGCGCTCAACACCGCGTTCTCCCTCGAGTCCTCGCTCGAGGAGGTGCTGTTCGTCGCGGGCCCGGCGCTCGCGACGGTGCTCGCGACGCAGGTGACGTCGTGGCTGCCGTCCGCGATCGCGGTGGTGTCGCTGGCGATCGGCGGCTACGGCTTCCTCTCCCTCAAGGCGACGGAGCCCCCGGCGCGGCGCGCGGACGCCCGCCGCTTCCAGGCCGAGCACGACCACAGCACCGCCCTCGTCATCGACGGCACCCTCGAGCGCGTGGGCCTGCCGCCGCGGCCGCGCGGCCTGCGCCGCTACCGGGGCGCCCTGCGCGGCCACCTGCTGGTCACCACCCCCGCGCTGATCGTCACCACCGTGATCTTCGCGACGCAGGGGGCGATGTTCGCCTCGGTCGACGCGGCGACGGTCGCCTTCGCGGAGGAGCTGGGTCACAAGGACATGGCCGGGCTGGTGCTGGCGGTGTGGGCGATCGGCTCGCTGGTCGGCGGTCTCGCGTACGGCTCGCGCGTGTGGGCGCGGACGCTCGCGTCGCGCCTGCTGTGGGGGGTGTCGGTGACGGGGATCGGCGCGGTGTCCTTCATGTTCGCGCCGGGCCTGCTCGCGCTCGGGGCGCTGATGTTCCTCACGGGCCTGGCGATCGCGCCGACCATGGCGGTGGGCGACGGTGTCACGCACGCGCTGGTGCCGCGTTCGCGCCTGACCGAGGGCATGACGTGGACCCGCACCGGCATGGACGTGGGCATCGCCGCGGGCGCATGGCTGGCGGGCGCGATCATCGACCGGCACGGCTCTCAGGGCGGCTTCCTGGTGACGGCGTGCGCGGGCGTCGCGGGCGTGGCGATCGCCGCGGCGTCGTGGCGGTACCTGCGGGCGCGCCGCGCCTACGAGGAGCAGATCACCCGCGACGAGGACCTGGTGGTCCCCGCCTGACCCGATAATGGGCTGGTGATCCGAGACGCCGGCCCCGCCCGCGATGCGGCCCGCATCGCCGAGATCTACGACCACTACGTCGCGGAGGCGACGGCGACGTTCGAGACCGAGCCGGTCTCGGTCGATGAGATGTGGGCGCGCATCGCGCGCATCCAGGAGCGCGGGCTGCCGTGGATCGTCTCCGAGAGGGACGATGCGGTGGTCGGATACGCGTACGCCGGCCCCTTCCGTGACCGCGCGGCCTACCGGCACACGCTGGAGTCGACCATCTACCTCGACGCGTCCGCGCGACGGGCGGGCGTCGGGACGGAGCTCTATACGGCGCTGCTGGAGCGGCTGCGCGGGCTGTCGGGCTCCGAACACGCTCCCGTGCACTCGGTGATGGGCGTGATCGCGCTGCCGCACGAGGGCTCGGTCGCGCTGCACGAGCGGCTCGGCTTCGCGCACGTGGGCACCATCGCGGACGCGGGCTACAAGTTCGACCGCTGGATCGACGTGGGCTACTGGCAGCTCATGCTCTGACGCCCCTGAGCCGCTCGTAGGCGCGCTTGCGCCGCTGCCCCGACGCGGTGGTCATGACATCGCGGGTCGGCACGTCCAGGATGAGCGCCTGGGCGACGGCGAGGGCGCTCTCGCCCACGCCGGAGCGCTCCGGACTGTGCATGAGGTCGAGCGCAGTCTGGATGCGCGACGTGTACCGGACCGTGCAGAGGTCGCCAGGCTTGGTGTCGAGCACGGGACCCGCGGGCGCCGGACGGGCGGGGATCCGGTTGTTCGGCGGCCAGCCGATCCGCGATTCGTGGCGCTGGTGGAACCGCACCACCGCGGAGATCCCCGGGAGGTCGCGGTCGCGCATCTGGCGCGGCACGGTGACGTGGACCTCGCGTCCCCAGGGTTCGCAGACGCCGTGGAGCGCGGCCGCCGAGATCCCCGACACGTAGGGCCACACCGCGCCGAAGGTGCGCGCCGCGAGCAGCCACGCGACCTGCACGGGATCCGGCTGCCACTCGGGATCGGCGTCGCGCGGGACCACCACGTGGAGCCCCGGGGCGACCGTCGCGATCGCGCCCTCGCGCCGCCTCTCGGCCAGCCACCCCTGCGGGGTGCGCGTGGCGCGTGACAGGTCCGCGGTGGCGAAGAGCGGGAAGCTCAGCGGAGCCTGCGATGCCCACCCGGCCAGCCTCGTCCACCGCGCCCGGGGCGAGTCCCGCAACGGCAGCCTGGCGACGCGCATCGTCCGTCCTCCCCTCCCCGCGAGAGCGCCCGCCCCACCTCGTGTCGCACCACTCGCCGTTTTCATGCAGTCTCGCGGCGGCACGCCGCGTGGCGCGGCCGGCCGAGGCGGATCCGGGGACAGGTCGGCGGCGCCGAGGGGTTGGGGACATCCGTGGGGCCGGCGGGAGACCAACGGCCGGACGCACGCGTCACCCCTCGTAGATGACTGATGCGAGCCCTGGTGAGCTCCGGTGCCACGTGCAGGCGCCGGGAACGCGCGGAGGTGCGCCGACGCGGCCGGCGGCGGCGCGGGAGGCGCGACCGCGCACGACGCCCGCGAAAGTGCATGAAAACGGCAAGTGGGGGTGCACGACCCTCGGCATGGAGCCTCGGGCGTTCGGCGGGCGCGCACGCCGGCCGCGTTGCACGATGGTGCGCATGGGCGTGCTGACGTGGTTCGAGATCCCCGCGAGCGACCTGGCGCGCGCGACCGCGTTCTACGAGGCGGTGCTGGAGCGTGCGCTCGTGCCGGAGGACATCGGGGACGGCAGGCCCAAGTCGCTCATCCCCGACGGGGGCCGCATGGCGGGCGCCCTCTCCCATGGCGGTGACTGGGTGCCTTCCGACCACGGCGTGATCGTGTACCTTGACGGCGGCGACGACCTGCAGGGGCTGCTCGACCGCGTGGTTGCGGCGGGCGGCGCGATAGTCGAGCCCAAGCAGACCGTCGATGCGACGTCGGGATGGTGGGCGCGCTTCACGGACACCGAGGGCAACATCATCGGGGTCCTGTCGCCGCACTGACCGCGCATCATGCCTGTTGCGCGCGGCGGTGATCGCGGGTCACACTGAGCACGGAGCCTTGAGGGGGGTTCGCATGTGGGGGAGATTCACGCGCCGTGATGGCGGGTACTCGATGGTCGAGCTGGTGGTGGTGATCGTCATCATCGGCGTCCTGGCGGCGGTCGCGATACCGCTGTACCTGAACCATCAGAACAAGGCCAACGACGCCGCCGCGCAGTCGGACGCCATGAACCTGGGCACGCTCATCCGCGCCGCCTACGACGAGAACACCACCGTGGTCGACGTCGACCTGGTGGACGGCGAGTACGTCATCGACGGCGACCCGGTGCTCGCCGCGTCGCCGGGCGTCGAGTTCGTCGCGTGGACGCCGGGCGACATCGACAGCTGGTGCGTGCAGCTCATGCACCCGAACGGCGACGTGTCCGACGACCCGGGGGTGCGCTTCGACGCCCAGAACGGGTACGTCGAGAACGCCGAGTGCTCCTGACATAGCGCCACGGCCCGGCCCCCGCGAGCGGGAAGCCGGGCCGTGGACCAGGGAGGACGCTACGCGCGGACGGCGCGGGTCGCCTCCATCATGTGCTCGAGCGTCGCGGTGGTCTCCGCGTACGCACGGGTCTTGAGGCCGCAGTCGGGGTTGACCCACAGCTGCTTGCCGGGGATCGACTCCTTCGCCAGCGTCAGGAGCTCGGTGATCTCCTGCGTCGACGGCACGCGCGGCGAGTGGATGTCCCACACGCCCGGGCCGATCTGGCGCTCGTAGCCGTGGCCCTTGATCGCCGGCAGCACCTCCATGCGCGAGCGCGCCGCCTCGATGGAGGTCACGTCCGCGTTGAGGCCGTCGATCGCGTCGATGATCTCGCCGAACTCCGAGTAGCACAGGTGCGTGTGCACCTGGGTGTCGTCGTGAGCGCCCGAGGTCGCGAGGCGGAACGAGTTCACCGACCACTCGAGGTACGCCGCCTGGTCCTTCTTCTTCAGCGGCAGCAGCTCGCGCAGCGCGGGCTCGTCGACCTGGATGATGCCGATGCCGGCCGCCTCGAGGTCGCGGACCTCGTCGCGCAGCGCGAGGCCCACCTGGTTGGCGGTCACGCCGAGCGGCTGGTCGTCGCGCACGAACGACCACGCGAGGATGGTCACCGGGCCCGTGAGCATGCCCTTCATCGGACGCTCGGTGAGCGACTGCGCGTACGCGGTCCACGCGACGGTCATCGGCGCGGGCCGGGTCACGTCGCCCCACAGGATCGACGGGCGCGTGCAGCGCGAGCCGTACGACTGCACCCAGCCGTTGACCGTCACGTCGAAACCGTCGAGCAGCTCCGCGAAGTACTGGACCATGTCGTTGCGCTCGGCCTCGCCGTGCACCAGGACGTCGAGACCCAGCTCCTCCTGGAGGGCGACCACGCGGGCGATCTCCGCCTTCATGGCCTCCTCGTAGGCAGCGTCGTCGATCTGGCCCTTGGCCCACGCGGCGCGCGCCTTGCGGATGTCCTGCGTCTGCGGGAACGAGCCGATCGTGGTGGTCGCGAGCTCCGGCAGGCCGAAGCGGGCGTCCTGAGCGGCCGCGCGCACGGCGTACGCGGGACGGTCGAGGTCCGCGGGCGTGACGGCCGCGAGGGCGGCGCGCACGTCGGCCTTGTTGGTGCCCGGGTGAGCCTTGCGCGAGGCGAGGGCCGCGCGGGCCGCCGCCAGCGCATCGTCCACCGCCGCCTCGCCCTGTGCGCGGGCCGTCGCGAGCGTGACGATCTCCGCGACCTTCTGGTCCGCGAAGGCGAGCCAGCTGAGCAGCTCGGCACCCAGGTGCTCCTCGCCCTCGAGGGTGTGGGGCACGTGGAACAGCGAGGTGGAGCTCGAGACGGCGACGGTCGCGCCGAGGGCCTCGATCTCCGCAGCCTTGCGCAGCGCGGCGTCGAGGTCGGTGCGCCAGATGTTGTGGCCGTCGACCACGCCGGCGACCACGGTCACGCCGGACAGGTCCGTGCCCGAGGGGACGGCGCCGCGCACCAGGTCGATGCCGATCGCCTCGACGCCGGAGTCCTTGAGGACCGGCAGCGCCTCGTCGAGCGAGTTGTACGGCGCGGCCACGAACAGCGCGGGGCGGTTCGCGAGCGCGGCGAGCGAGCCGTAGACCTTGGCGGCGTTGGCGAGGACCTCGTCGCGGTCGGCGTCGATGTCGGCGACCAGGATGGGCTCGTCGATCTGGACCCACGGGGCGCCCGCGGCCTTGAAGGCCTCGAGCAGGTTGCCGTAGACCTCGAGGACGTCCTCGAGGCGCTGGATGGGGCGGAAGCCCTCGGGCGCCTCGTCGCTGGCCTTCGACAGGTACAGGAACGTGAGCGGGCCGGTGATCACGGGGCGCGTGACGTAGCCCGCGTCCTTCGCCTCGACGAACTGGTCGACCCAGCGGGTGCTCGAGAGCGCGAAGTGCGTCTCGGGGCCGATCTCGGGGACCAGGTAGTGGTAGTTCGAGTCGAACCACTTGGTCATCTCGAGCGGGGCCTTGTCGCCCACGCCGCGCGCGATGGTCGAGTAGCCGGCCAGGTCCACCGAGCCGTCGGCGGCGCGGAGGTCCGCGAAGCGGGTGGGCACGGCACCGAGGGTGACGGCGGCGTCGAGCATGTGGTCGTAGAACGAGAAGTTGCTCGGGATCGCCGCGGCGTCCTTGTCGAGGCCCAGCTGCGCGAGGGTCGCGAGGTTCGCGAGGCGGAGCTCCTTGGCGGAGGCCTCGAGCTCGGACGCGGTGGTCGCGCCCTTCCAGAAGGACTCGAGGGCCTTCTTCAGCTCGCGCATCCGGCCGATGCGGGGGTAGCCCAGGATGGTGCCGCCCGGGAAGGTGTGCGCAGGGACAGAGACGTTGTTCTGCTCAGACATGATTCCTCATGGGGGTGGTGCGCGGCGGGCTCGCCATTGCGCTTGGTCGACGCGACGCGCGCCGAGTTGCGCGGTCAGACTAACGCGTCGCGGCGGCTTCCGCCAGGGGGGATGTCCGGCAAGTGGACGCGGCGTCCCACTTGGTGGACGCTTGTCGATCAGCCCTGAGGCGTCGCGGCGTCGGCCATCTCGACCACCGAGATGAGCGCGCCGGTGCGGCTGACGCGCTCGCCACTACCCGTGATCTCCATGCCCAGCCCCTGGTAGATCGCGATGTTGCCGGACTCGGAGGCGCGCACCAGGCAGCTCAGGCCCGGGCGGCCCTGGGCGTGCGCGTGGGCGCGCAGGGCGCGGACCATCGCGGCGGCGATCCCCCGGCCGCGGGCCTCGGAGGCCACGCCGAGCCTTCCGAAGTACAGCGAGCCGTCCTCCGCCGGATGATGCTTCGCGGACGCCACCGCGCGGCCGTCGACGCGGGCGATCGCGACGGCGGTGCCGGCGGCCATCTCCTCGAGCAGGGTGTCGCGCGTCTCCGTCATCGCGCCCGACGCGAGGCCCGTCGCGGCGTACTCGGCGAACGCGGCGTGCATGACGGCGATCGCCTCGGCGGCGGCCTCGGGCCCCGCGTCGATCTCGATCTCGAGCGGGACGGTCACGCCTCCGGGTCCGCGCCCTTCTCGACGAGCGCGACGGGGACGCCGGCCTCGACGGTGCGCGACACGGTGCAGTGCTTCTCGTGCGACGCGCGCAGCGCGGCGCCGATGCGCTTGCGGGCGGCGTCGCCCTGCTCGCCCTCGGGGAACGCCAGGTCGAACACCACGCGGATGTTCTCGAGGATGTTCGCGCCGTCCTCGCTGACCTTGTCGGCGGAGGCGGTCACCTCGAAGGTGTCGGGCTCGGCGCGCCGGGTGGTCATGGCGTCGACGTCGATCGAGGAGCAGCCCGCGATGGCGGCGAGCATGAGCTCGACCGGGCTCAGCAGGCCCTCGCCGCGCCCGAAGCGCAGCTGGGAGCCGTCCGCGCCGGTGGCGACGTAGACGCCCTCGGACTCGCGGGTGAGGGTGACGGAGCGGGGGGTGACGGAACGGGTCATGCGTCGATGGTCGCATGCCCCGGGGGGTGCCGGGTTCCGGCCCCGGCGCGGGTCAGCCGCGCACGAGCCCCATCGCGTCGACCAGCTCCAGCGCCGCGGCGCTCTGGTTGAACGTGATGATGTGGATGCCGGGCGCGCCCGCGTCGAGGAGGCCGCGCGCGAGGCGGGCGGCGTGGTCGACGCCCGCGGCGCGTGCCGCGGCGTCGTCCTCCGCGGCCTCGAGCGCGGCGCACAGTTCGGCGGGGGTGTCGACCCCGGTGAGCTCGGCGGCGCGCACGGCGCGGCGGGTGTTGACGATGGGCATGACCTCGGGGATGACCGGGATGCGGATGCCCGCCGCGGCCGCGTCCTCGACCAGCGCCGTGTACTGATCCACCTGGTAGAACACCTGTGTGATGGCGAAGTCGGCGCCGGCGTCCTGCTTCGCGCGGAGCACGTCGAGGCCCAGCTGGCGGAACCGCTCGAGCGCATGCTGCGCGGGGAACGCGGCCACGCCGACGCTGAGGTTGGTCACGCCGTGCGCGTGCGCGACCTCGCGGACCAGCGCGACCAGCTCGTGCGCGTAGAGCAGGCCGTCGGGGTGCGGACGCCAGTCCGCCTGGCCGCGCGGCGGGTCGCCGCGCAGCGCGAGGAAGTCCTGGACACCCTCCTCGAGGTAGGCCTCCACCACCGCGACGAGCTCCGCGCGCGACTGGCCGACGCACGTGAGGTGGGCGAGCGGCGGCACCGTGTGGTCCGCGGCGAGGCGGCGGACCACGTCGCGCGACGCCCCCTGCGTGGTGCCGGCGGCGCCGTACGTGATCGACATGAAGTCCGGTCGCGTCGCCGCGAGCACGTCCATGGTCTGCTCGAGGGTCGACTGCGCCGCGGGGGTGCGGGGCGGGAACAGCTCGTAGGAGAGCGTCGGGCGCGCGGCGGCGAGGAGATCACGGATGGTCATGGCGCGCTCACGATACCCGCCGCTCCGGCGTGCGGCCAGACCCGATGTCCCCAGCACCTCGCGAACCCGGCCCCGTCCCCAGGCGGGCGGGGCGCCCGGGCGACTGTCGCATCGTCCCGTCAGACTGGTCCCATGATCACCGAGACGAACGACCTCATCCGCTGCTTCGGCGCCGGCGACCCGCTGTACGAGCGGTACCACGACGAGGAGTGGGGCCTGCCGGTGCACGGCGACGCGGCGCTCCTGGAGAGGATCGTGCTCGAGGGGGCGCAGTCGGGGCTCGCGTGGATCACCATCCTGCGCAAGCGGGACGGCTACCGCGAGGCGTTCGCCGGCTTCGAGCCGGAGGCGGTCGCCGCGTTCGGGGACGCGGACGTGGAGCGGCTGCTCGAGGACGCCGGGATCGTGCGGAACCGGCGCAAGATCGAGTCCGCGATCGTGAACGCGCGCGCGACGGTGGGCCTGCGCGAACAAGGCACCAGCCTGGACGAGCTCTTCTGGAGCTTCGCGCCCGAGCCACGGCCGGCCGCGCCCGCCTCCTGGCAGGACGTGCCGGCCTCGACGCCGGAGTCCGTCGCGCTGGCGAAGGCGCTCAAGCAGGCCGGATTCGTGTTCGTGGGGCCCACCACCATGTACGCGGCGATGCAGGCCTGCGGGCTGGTCGACGACCACATCGCGGGGTGCGTCGCGGCGCGGTAGAGGGTGCGACCTGGGTCAGACCAGGCATGCGGGACCAAGGTCTGTCGCGAGTTGTCCACATTTGTATCCACTTGATGTGGATATGTCCGGATTGACGGTCCGGTGCGCGTGAATCGTGCGCGGGGGTGTCAGCAGTAGGCGCTGCGGTGGCGCTCGATCGCGTCGTCGAGGAGCGCCTCGACGATCCTCTTGTCCGCGGGCAGCCACGGCACGTCGCGCCAGCCGCCGGGCTCGAGCCAGCGCAGCTCGTCGTGGTCCTCGAGGGGGCGCGGCTCCACGGCCGCGCCGTCCGCGCCGGGCAGGATCCGCGCCCACCACACGCGCATGACCAGGCGCTCGAGGTCGGCGTCGCCGGGGCGGAGCATCCACACGGGGGCGTCGCCGCACGCGTCCTCGATGCCGTGGCCGTCGTCGGGGCCCACCACCTCGTCGCCGATCTCGACCTCGACGCCGAGCTCCTCGCGCAGCTCGCGGCGCAGCGCGTGCTCGGGGCTCTCGCCGCGCTCGACCTTGCCGCCGGCGAACTCCCACAGGCCCGCGAGCGCCGAGGGGGCGCTGCGGCGGGCGGCGAGGAGCCGGCGGGGGGCCTCGAGGGAGTCGGTGATGGCGGCGGCCACCACCAGACGCGTGTTGACAGGCACGGGGACGGCCCGTCCGCTACTCGACCGTCGCCGCGTAGGCCTCGGCGTCGAGCAGGTCGGTCGCGGTCTCGGAGACCTCGACCTTGAAGATCCAGCCGTCGCCGTAGGCGTCGGAGTTGATGGTCTCGGGCGAGGACTCGAGGCCCTCGTTGACCGCCGTGACGGTGCCGGAGACCGGCGAGTACAGCTCGCTCACGGCCTTTGTCGACTCGAGCTCGCCGCAGACCTCGCCCGCGATCACGGTGTCGCCCACCCGGGGCGCCTCGACGTACACGATGTCGCCGAGCGCCTGCGCGGCGTGCTCGGTGATCCCGATGGTCACCTCCGCACCCGCGTCGGGCTCGCCGGAGACCCACTCGTGCTCGGCGGAGTACGCGAGCTCCTCGGGAACGTTCGACATGGCTACCCCTCTCTGGGGACGGTTCTGCGGTGGAGCGCCGGCGGGCCGGCCCTGGGACGAGCCTACGAGGCCCGCGAGTAGAACGGTAGCGCCGTCACGGTCATGTCCTCGCGCCTGCCGCGCACGTCGATCCCGACCACCGTCCCCGGCTCCGCGAGCGACGCCGGGACGTACGCCATCGCGATGGGCCGGCCCAGCGTGGGCGACGGCGCTCCGGACGTCACCACGCCCACGGCCGCGCCGTCCGCATCGAGAACCGGGTAGCCGGCGCGGGCCGCGCGGCGGCCGTCGCCCACCAGGCCGACCAGGACCCGCGACGGACCCTCGACCTTCGCGCGCAGCAGCGCCTCGCGGCCCACGAAGTCGCCGCGCGGCTTGGCGGCGGTGCCGAACGCGACGATCCGCCCGAGGCCCGCGTCGAACGGCGTGGTGTCGCGCGTGAGCTCCTGGCCGTACAGCGGCATGCCCGCCTCGAGGCGCAGCGTGTCGCGCGAGGACAGCCCGCACGGGACGATCCCGTCGGCGGCCCCGGTCTCGAGCGCCAGCGCCCACACGGCCGCGGCCTCGTCCGCGTCGACGAACAGCTCGAAGCCGTCCTCGCCGGTGTACCCGGTGCGCGCGACGAAGGCGTGGATGTCGCCGCTGAGCAGGACGTTCGCGGCCGAGTAGTAGCGCATCGCACGGATGTCGTCGTCGCCGCGGGTGCACATGCGCGCCACGATCCCCTCGGCCAGCGGCCCCTGCACGGCGATGAGCGCGACCTCGGCGGAGATGTCCTCGAGCGTCGCGTCGAAGCCCTCGAGGCGGGCGCTGAGCTCGGCGACCACCACGTCCTTGTTGGCGGCGTTGGCGACGATGATGAAGTGGTCCCAGTCGCGGCGGTACACGATCAGGTCGTCGATCACGCCACCCGCGGGCGTGCAGAGCATCGTGTACTTCGCGCCCCACAGCGCGACCGCGGACATGCGGCCCGCGAGCGCGTGGTCGAGGAACGCCTCCGCACCGTCGCCCCGCACGGAGATCTCGCCCATGTGCGACAGGTCGAACAGCCCGGCCGCGGTGCGGACAGCGGTGTGCTCGGCGATGTCGCCCGTGTAGCGGACCGGCATCTCCCAGCCCGCGAACGGGACCAGCGTCGCGCCGAGCGCGACGTGCTGGTCGTGGAGGGGGGAGCGCAGGGTGGCGTCGGACATGCGGCCAGCCTAGCGGCGGCACCGGGGGCCGCAGCGGCGCTACAGCAGCGCGAGCGCGACGCCCGCGGCGGCCGCCAGCGCGGCGGCACCGCCCGCGACGGCGAGCACCCGGCGACGCCGCCGACCGCGCGCGTCCGCGACCCGCCGCGCCTCGCGCGCGGGCTGGTCCATCACCTGCGCGAGCGGCCCCGTGTCGCGCGGCGGCTCGGGCCACACGCCCGCGCCGGTCGCGTCCTGGGTGTGCCGGATGCGGGGGTAGTAGTGCTGCGGCGACCCGCCGAAGTCGCCCGCGCGCCCGGGAACGACGGGGACGTGATCGTCGCCGTCGTCGTCGCGCGCGGCGAGGCCCGCGGGGGGCCGCAGGATGCCGTCGGCGGGCGTCCCGAGCGGCGCCGCGGGCCGGGTGGTCGCGCCCGGCGGCTCGGCCGGCTGGGTGGCGCCGTCCGCGATGCGCCGGCGGGACAGGCGGGTGACGTCGGCGTCGCGCCGGGACGATGCGGCGGTCGCCTCGTCCGTCCCGGTCGCCTCGCTCGCGGCGCGGCGGCGCCCCGAGACGCGGGTCTCGTCCTCGCCGCTCACGCGCCGCCTCGCCTCCGCAGGCTCGGGGTGGTGTCCTCGTGCGCGACCTCGCCCCACACCGGCCAGGGCGCCGCCTCGGCGCCGTCGGGGGTGACGGAGGTGGCGTCCGCCACCACCACGGTGACGTTGTCGGTCGCGCCGCGCTCGACGGCGAGGTCGACCAGCGCCGCGGCGGCCGTCTCCGGATCGCCGATGAGCCCCGCGACCTCGCCGATCTCCCGGTCCTCGACCTCCTTGAGCAGCCCGTCGCTCGCCACCACCAGGCGGCGTCCGGGGACCTGCGGCACCAGCCACGCGTCCATCTCGGGGATGTCGTCCCCCACGGCGCGCGTGAGGATGTTCCTGTCCGGGTGCACGGCGGCCTGCGCGGGCGTGATGTGCCCGGCGTCGATGAGCTCCTGCACGTGCGAGTGGTCGACCGTGACCTGCCGCAGCTCGCCGCCGTCGAGGGCGTACGTGCGCGAGTCGCCCACGTTGACCACCATCCACCAGGGACTTCCCGCGTGGGTCACCGCGACCGCGCCGGTCAGGGTGGTGCCGGAGGCGGCCCCCACCTCGATCTGCACCTTGGTCACGTTGCGGCGCGCCTCGAGGTGCGCGCGCTCGACGTCCTCGGGGGTGGCGGCGCCGCCGACCAGGCGCTGGAACGCCTCCATCGCGGCCCAGGCCGCCTCCGCGCCCGCGAGGTGCCCGCCCATGCCGTCCGCGACCACGAACACGGGCGCCGCGGCGATGAACGCATCCTCGTTGCGCGCGCGTCCGCCCACCGCGGTCACGCCCGCGCCGGCGACCTCGGGCGCCGCGCCGCTCATGCCATGCTCCTGCGGCGGATCTCGACCTCGATGTCGCCCAGGATCAGGCGTCCCGCGACGGGCGTCGGGACGCCCTCCGGCACCTGCGCCTCGCGGCCGTCGCCGTCGACCAGGTAGGTCCCGTTGGTGGAGCCGAGATCCTCGACCCACCACGTCCCCGCCTGCAGCACCAGGCGCGCGTGCGCCTTCGAGACCGTGCGGGTCGAGTCCGCGAGGTCCAGCCGGCGCGTGCCGTCGACCGGCGGCAGCCCTCCCTGCCGGCCCAGCAGCACCGCCGAGGCGTCGAACCGGTGCACGCCGCCCTCGGAGGTGAGCAGCTCCCACGCCTCGCGCTGGCGGGTGGAGACCTGGGTGCGGTCGTCGTGGTCGACGTCGGGCGCGGGGGACGATGCGGCGGGCGCCTCCGCCGGCACCGGCGGCGCGGGCGGTGGCGGGGGCGGGATGACGGCGGCGTGGTAGCCGGGCGGCACCGCGCGCTCCTCGTCGACGGTGTCCTCGGCGACGTCAGGCGCGGGCTCGGGGGCGGGCGCGGGTGCCTGCGGCATCTCGAACGTCGGCACCGTGGTGGGAGCCTGCGGCGGGGCGGCCGCGCCGCCGCGCATGTACGGGCTGATGGGGAGGGTCGGGGTCGGCTCGACGTAGACGGGCGCGGCGACCGGCGCGGGCTCCGGCTCGGGCTCGGGCGTGGACTCCAGCTCGGGGGCGGCGGCCTCCGCCTCCGGCAAGGCCGGCGGCACGGCCTCGACCGCGGCCTCCCAGGCCGCCTCCTCGGACGGGGCGGACGGGGCGGACGGCGCCGCGGACGCGCTCGCGGCCGGCGCGACCGGCTCCGGCTCGATCGCCTCGGCGGCGGGCAGGTCGCGGGGCGCGAGCTCGGCGTACGGGGAGCGGCGCTCGGCGCGGGGATCGTCGTCGGCATCGACGCGGGCGAGGCCCGCGTACGGGGACTCGCGGACGGCGATCCGCTCCGTGGTCGGCACCGGCTCGGGCTCGGGCTCGACCGGCGGCGCGGGCTCGGGGTAGCCGTCGCTGCCAGTGAAGGGCTCGACGGGGTACATGTCCTCGACCGCGGGGGCGGCGAACCCCCACGCGGGCGTGGGCACCGGCGCCTCCTCGGCAGGGCCGTCTGCGGAGGCGACCACGGGAGAGGCGGGGGCGGGAGGCTCGGCGACCGGCGCATCGTCCCCCTGCGCGGGGGCGCGCACGGGCACCGTGCCGGACACGGGGCGTACCATGCCGCCCCACCCGACCACGGCCGCCCAGATGCCCGGCGCGACGGCGGCGAGCACCGGCAGCCCGGCGGGGAGGGAGTGATCGAGCCCGAAGCGGTGCGTCTGGACGATCCACATGATCCAGGCGGCGAGCCCCGCGACGGCGGCGACGCCCAGGCCCGCCAGCGCGATCGCGCTCGAGGAGGCCAGCAGCGCGCCGAACGCCCAGGTGGCGAGGCCCAGGAAGGCGAGGACGCGGGCGATCACGGTGCCGGCGACGGTCGACTGCGTGAGGTGCGCGAGGACGGCGTAGCGGACCACCGGGATCCACCCGAGGACGGGGCGGGCGCCCACCTTGCGGTAGACGGCGCCCAGCGCGAGGCCCATCCACACGAGGCCGAGCACGAACCCCGCGACCACCGCCCCGACGAGCGCGAACCCGCCCGGCGCGCCGACCGCGACCTCGCCGGACACCTCCGTGAGGACACCTGCCGTCATCGTCCTGCTCCTTCCCTCGAGCGCGTCATCGCCGTCCCCTCGACGTGGAGGAGGCGGGCGACGGCACGTGACGCCACCGCTCGTCGACGCGCACGGCGTCGCGACCGGACGGCGGCTCGTCGCCCCGACCCCCCAGCAGCGACCGGGTCGACAGACGCGAGGCGAGCCTACGCCACCGGCCCTGCCGTCCCCGGAGCTCCGCGCGGTCCTCCGCCAGCATCTGCCAGGCGCGCGCCGCATCGTCCCGGCCCACGCCCTCGCGGGTGAAGGTGGCCCGGTCCGCGAGCTCCGCCAGCGCGAGGCCGTTGGCCGTCCCGTACGCGGCGGCCAGCTCGCGGCGCGTCGCGAGCGGCAGGGGCGGCAGGCCCGCGTCGATGCCGACGTCCACGTACTCGTCCCAGCCGCCCTCGGCGGAGGCGCGCGGGTCGCCCCGGCGGCGGCGGCGCCTGCGGCGCACCGCCTTGGCGGCGAGGATCGCGACCACGGGGCCCAGGAGCAGCAGCAGGATCAGCCCGACGCCGAGCGCCAGGCGGACGCCGTCGGTGAACCAGCCGTCCTCGGCGTCGACCACCGAGGCGGGCTCACCGCCGCCGCTGCGTCCCTTGAGCGCCGCGACGGCGTCGATCGGCTCGGCGCGGTCCGGGTCGGTCGCGGTCGGCAGCTCGGGCTCGCGCTCGGTGGCGACGGACGGCGTGACGGGCGACTCGTGCTGCGGGGTGACGTCGACCGCGATCCACTCGCCGGCGCCCGACTGCACCTCGGTCCACACGCTCATGTTGCGGCCGCGGCACACGTCGACGCACGCCGGCGGCGCCCAGCCGTTGACGTCCGTGTCGGTCAGGCGGACGCCCACGACCACGCGCGCGGGGAAGCCCAGCTCCGCGGCCATGAGGGCGACCGCGACGGAGAACTGCTCGTCGTCGCCCACGGCGGCCACCAGGCTCGCGTCGCCCGCCTCGCCGCCGGCCTCCGCCTCGCGCTCGAGCAGGGAACCGAACATCCGGTCGATCCGGTCGAACGAGTGACCCGCGGGCGACGGCTCGAAGGAGTAGCCGCCCAGGTCCGTGATCCACCGCGGGGAGCCGTCCGCATCGAGCGCGTGGCTGAGGTAGCCGCGTGCGCGCAGCCGCTCGACCAGCGTGGCGAGGCCGGCGCCGTCGCGGGAGACGCCCTGGTCCTCGACCCAGGTGCGCAGGGACTCGGGCACCAGCTCGGCGGGGATGCCGGACGCGCCGGGGGAGGCGCCCGCGTCCGCGAGCGTGACGGTGGGCGCGGCGCCCGCCGTCACCGTGAGCGTGTCGCCCGACGCGACGCCGCCGTCGATCGCGATCACCGCGGCGGTGGCCTCGGGCGCGTAGTAGAACGAGTCGGCGAGGGCCGCGGCGCGCGGACCGCCAAACGTGGCGCCGCCCAGCGGCCCCGGCACGGGCGCCCACGGCCCCTCGAGCGCGTCGATGGTGACGGTCGCGGTCACCGTCTCCTCCGCATCGACGGCGAGCGCGGACGGCACGCGCTGGAAGCGCAGCGGCGTGTACCCGTCGGGCGCGACCGCGGTGAAGGAGCTGCCGTCGAAGAACGGCAGGGTCGCGATGCGGATCCGGTCCACCTCCCCCGTGACGTCGGTCACCTCGAACAGCGGGGCGTCGTAGACGTCGTCCGCGAAGTACGCCCGGTAGGTCGACAGGGGCGACACGGAGCGGTCCACCACCAGCCGCGGCTCGATCTCCGTGCGCGCGACCTCACGCGGCTGCGACCGCGCGACCGGTACCGCGACGGTCACCCCCACCAGCAGCGCGAGCACCAGCACGCCGGAGCCCAGCGCGAGCCGTCCCGCAGCCCGCCCGGGCGCGCGCTCGCCGCGGATCCCCCCTCCGGCGGCGCGCAGCGCCGTGCGGCGGTCGAACGCCATGCGCCACAGCATCCACGCGAGCGTCGCGGCGAACGCGCCCAGCCCGATGAGGATCTCGCGGCTCACGCCGGCGAGCGGCCCGGGCAGCGCGTCGAGGCTCGTGCGGGCCGCGGGACCGATCGCGATCGCGACGGCGAACCCGGCGCCGCCGAACGCGGCGGCCGCGCCCCACCGCCTCTCGCGGGTCCCCGCCCACACCACCGCGGCCGTGGTGGCGACGGTGAGCACCAGCGGCACGGCGAGCGTCGCGCCGTAGGACCCGAGCGGTGTGGGGAGCGTCACCACGTCCTTCCACCCGGTGACCGGTGCCTGGACCGCCGCGAGCAGCGCGGCGGCCAGCCGGTCGACGTCGGCCGTCGCGCCGGGAATCGCGACCAGCACCGCGGCGGCGAGGTAGCCCACGGCCGCGAGCGCGACCAGCACCACGATCCCGCGGCGCATCGCGATGGTGAGCACCGCAGCGAGCAGCCCGACCGCGAGGCCCACGACCACCACCAGGCCGTACCGGGACACCACCGCGTCGACCGGGAGGTACACGTGGCGCAGGGTCAGCCAGATCGCCTCGCCGATGGTGACGGCGTAGAGGCACGCGGCCACCAGCACCGCGCCGGGGACGGCGGGCCGGGCGTCGCGGTCGCGCGGGCTCATCCGCGGGCCGCCCCTCGGGCGAGCAGCTGGCGCAGGTCCTCGAGCACGCCCAGGCTCACCAGCTGCAGGCCCCCCAGGACGTGGGTGCGCGGCTCGGAGGACGGGTCGCAGACCACGGCGCCGACGGCGACGTCCGTGGGGAAGCGCAGCGCGGCCGTGCGCAGACGGTCGTGGCCCAGCGCGGACCCGGTGACGAGCACCGCGAGCGACGTGCCCTGATCGTCCTCCGCGACCATGCGGGTGACGGTCGCGAGGTCCATCGCCGCGTCGGTGGCGTCGACGCCCGTGAGGTCGTCGAGCAGCGCGCGCGGAGAGTCGACGCGCAGCGCCCGCAGCATGCGGACCGAGGCGCGCGCGAAGGCAGGCACCTCGCCGCTCGCGACGGCGCGCAGCTCGCGGCCGTCGCGGATGGCGCGCGTGCCGAGCGACGCGACGGCGCTCACGGCCATCTCGAACTCGTCGTCGTCGCGGTAGGAGGCCGCGTCGACGTCGAGGACCAGCGTGAGCAGGGACCGCCGAGTCTCCTCGAACTGGCGGACCATCAGCGTCCCGGTCTTCGCGGTGGACCGCCAGTGGATGTGGCGCCTGGCGTCGCCGCGCTGGTACTCCCGGATCGCGTGGAAGGAGATGTCCTCGTTGGTGAGGATGCGCACGGCCTGGCCCTCGAGGTCGCGCACCCAGCCCAGCGACGTGCTCGGCACCTCGACGGTGCGGGGGTGGATGTACAGCGTGCGCACCTGGTCCCATGCGAGGTGGCGGCGCAGCAGGCGTAGCGGGTCGGTACGGGTGGACGCGGCCGGACCCACCGGCACGATCCCGCGGGGGCGCGCGGGGATCACGATCCGCTCGGCCCAGCGGGCGCCGCCGCGCAGCAGCGGCACGTGCAGCTCGACGAGCGCGTCGCCCACGGGCAGCTCGACCAGCCCGGGCAGCGCGGCGCGCCTGCCCTGGTTCTCGACCACGATGTCGCCGGCGGCCTCCTCGCCCGCGACCACGGCGTCGCGCTCGAGCGCGAAGTCGACCCGGTAGCGGACCTCTCCCAGCAGGAACGGCACCGCCACCAGCAGCAGCACGGCCGCGACCACGCCGCCGACGAGCGCCTCCTCCCAGCCCCAGCCGAGCCCCAGCGCCAACCCGGCGAGCGCCCAGGCCGCGAGCGCCCACCCGGCGGGCGTCACCACGGCACGGACCGCGCCCCAGCCCGCGCCGAGCACGTCCGCGGCGGCACGCGCCGCCCGCTGCGCCTGCAGGCGCGCCCCGACCGCCCTCGCGCGCGGCACGTCGGCGACCTCCGTGCGCGTCGAGTACGTCCCGGTCGCGCCGCTGCGCGTCCGGGTCGCGGTGCGATCGGGGAATTCGGTCACGCCAGGTCCCGCTGGCTGGGCGGCGCGGTGTCGAGCAGGATCTGGCCGATCACCGCGCCCTGGCTCACGCCGTCGAACTCCGCCTCGGGGTCGAGGATGAGCCGGTGCGCGAGCACCACCTCCGCGAGCGCCTTCACGTCGTCCGGCACCACGTAGTGGCGGCCGTGCGCGAGGGCCCACGTGCGGCTCGCGCGGGCCAGCGCGATCGCGCCGCGCATCGACGCGCCGAGCCGCACCTGGGTGGCGGTGCGGGTCGCGCCCACCAGGCGCGCGATGTAGTCGGAGATCAGGGGGTGCTGCTGGACGTCGTGCGTGAGCGCCGCCATCGCGGTGATCGCGTCGAGCTCCGCGATCGCGGGCACGCTCACCCGCGGCGGCCGGCCGGGCTCGAGGATCCGCAGGGTCGCCGCGTGGTCCGGGTAGCCCAGCGACGTGCGCATGAGGAAGCGGTCCAGCTGCGCCTCGGGCAGCGAGTACGTGCCGGCCTGCTCGACCGGGTTCTGGGTCGCGATCACCATGAACGGCGCCCCGACCTCGCGCGTCACGCCGTCGACGGTGACCTGACGCTCCTCCATCACCTCGAGCAGCGCGGACTGCGTCTTGGGGGACGCGCGGTTGACCTCGTCCGCGAGCACCACGTTCGCGAACACGGGGCCGTGGTGGAACTCGAAGCGGCCCTGGTCGTACACGGTGACGCCGGTGACGTCGCCCGGGAGCAGGTCGGGGGTGAACTGGATGCGGGTGCTGGTGCCGCGCACCGTCTCCGCCATCGCGCGCGCGAGCGACGTCTTGCCGGTGCCCGGCACGTCCTCGAGGAGCAGGTGCCCCTCCGCGATCATCGCGGTGAACGCGAGCTCGACCACGTGCCGCTTGCCCACGATCGCGCGCTCGACGTTGTCGGCGAGCTTGCCGAAGGTGGTCTCGAACCACTGGGTGTGCTCGGAGGTCAGGGCCACAGCGGCCTCCTTTCGTCGGGGCTGGCAGGGGGACGATGCGGGGCGCGGGCGGTCATGGCGCCTCCGCGGGATCGGGGTCGGGTGGGGCGCCTCCGCACGTGACGGTGGCGGAGGTCCAGTCGGAGATGCCGGCGAGCGTCCCCTGGAAGCCCACGGTGACGCGGGCGGAGCGCATCGCGGAGGCGTCGGTGGTGGGCGCGCCGTCGACGTCGAGCATGGTGACGGTGGTCGCGAAGTGCGCGGCGGTGCCGCCGAGCGTGGCGGACGGAGCGGTGCCTACCTCGCACGCGGGGAACGCGACGGTGGGCCGGTACGCGGCGCCGCCGTCGGCCGTCACCTCGGTGATCTGGTCCGAGCACGTGCTCTGGCCGCCGCCGAAGTCGACGCAGTAGTACGCCACCACGGAGACGGCGCGTCCGGGCACCATGACGTCGGTGAAGGTCCGTGAGGTGGTGCCGTCGGAGCCGCGGTACCAGAGCGTCACGCCCTGACGGGGCTGCCACTGGGGCTCCCGCTCGAGCGCCGTGGTGCAGGAGGTGCCGGTGCCGACGCACACGCTCGCGACGCGGTAGCCGCGCTGCAGGACGGGCGCGCCCGGGTCCGCGAACGCCGCGAAGCTCACGTCGACGGTCGCGGCCTGCCCGAAGGTCCGCGCGTCGACGCGGCTCTCCGCGCAGACCGTGACGGTGTTGGTCGCGTTCGCGTCGACGGGCACGGTGAACTGCGCGGTGCCTCCCGAGGCGGGCGTGGTCGCGTCGCAGCGGCCGCCCACCACGCGGCCGACCCACGTGGTCGAGCCGGCGCCGCCGGAGCTCACGGCGGCGGCGATGGTCGCCTCGCCCGCCCCGCTGGAGTAGGAGTGCGTCGCGGAGGTGATGGCGGGCCGGCCGATCCCGTTGGCCGTGATGCTCACGGACGCGCCGGCCTCGGCCGCGCCGTCGAGCGGCGGCAGGTCCAGGGCCGTGAGCGGCGTGAGCACCACCTCGACGGGGGTGTTGGAGCCGATCGCGACGCCGTCGAGCCGCTGCGTGCCCGTGCCCACGGGCACCGTCTGCTCCGTGCCGCCCGCAGCCACGCGGATCGCGCTGGTCGAGGAATCGGTCACCTCGAGCACCAGGTCGATCCGCTTGCCCTCGCCGGAGGTCACCGACGGCGTCCACGAGACCACGCGCGGCTTCGCCGGCGGCGCGTACGCCCACGCGGTGGCGGAGGCGGCGGCGCGCGAGCGGCCCACCGCGTTCACCGCGTACGCCGTGTACGTCACCTTGGTGCCGTTGGTGAGGCCCTCGATCGGGGTGCACACGCCGCGCGGGGTGCACGTCGAGACCACGGTGCCCCCGGCGGTGATCTCGAAGCCGGTGAGGGCCGGGTAGGCGCCGGCCGCGCCGCCGGGGCTCACCGCGAGCGTGACGGTGCCGTCGCCGTAGGCCACCTGCGCGAGCCCGCCGGGCGCGCGCGGGTAGCCGAGCAGGTCGAGGCTGATGCTGCCCGCGCGGTCGGCGGCGCTCACGCGGCCCTGCGCGTCGCGGACGCGGAACACGGCGTCGCACACGCCGCCCGGCGCGTCGCCGGACCAGGTGGCGCGCACCTGACCGGTGCCGACCACGGTGAAGCGCACGTCCGGGCAGTCGCCGCCGCGCACGCTCACCACCTCGAGCGGCGTGCCCGGCAGGGGGTTCACCTCACCCGTCGCGCCGACCACCGTGAGGGTGCAGCCGTCGCCGTCGGCCTGCGAGCACTGCGCGACCACCGTGCCGCCCTTGGGCAGCTCGGACGGCGCGGGACCCACCACGAGCGACAGCACGCGCGGCTGCACCTCGGGGTGGTCCGCCAACGACACGGTGACGGACTCCGCCCGCCCGGGCGCCGCATCGTCCCGCGCCGCCAGCGTGAGGCGCGACCCGTCGCGCGTCACGTCGAACAGCTGCCCCGAGTAGCTCGCGACCACGTCGACGTCGTGCGCGGCGGCGCCATCGGGCCAGCGCACCATGCGTCCCAGGTCGAACGTGGCGGACGCGCCGGGGGAGATCTCGAGGGACGCGCTCACCAGCGTCGGCACCGGGTCCGTCGGCACCACCGTGACCGGGACCGGGAGCGTGGTCCACGCGTCCTGGCCGGCCAGCCGCACCGCGACCAGGCAGGTGTCCGCGTAAGGGGCGCCGTTGCCCGCGGCATAGCGGACGGCGGTCTGGCCGCGCGCCTCGCAGCGGGCCTCCTCGCGCGCGCCGCCGGCGCGCACCTGGGACGGGTCGAGCTCGATCGCGGTGCCCGGCGGTGCGGCGAGCAGCGACGCGACCTCGACCGTGACGGTGTCGCCCTCGTCGACGGCGATGCGCGCGTCCTCCCGCATGGCGAGCCGCAGGTCCTGCCCGCCGAGGACGCGGAGGAAGCCGTAGCCGGCGGTCGCGTCCCCCGTGAAGTCGGCGCCCTCGACGCGGAACGGGATGATCCGCGTCTGGT
This sequence comes from Demequina silvatica, assembly GCF_000971215.1. Lineage (GTDB taxonomy): Bacteria > Actinomycetota > Actinomycetes > Actinomycetales > Demequinaceae > Demequina > Demequina silvatica. The sequence continues at coordinate 668,526 of NZ_BBMA01000002.1, read as the reverse complement.
CGGGCAGCGGGCCGGAGAGGAGCGACCCGTCCACCGTGACGTCCTCGGGCTCGCCCCACAGCGACAGCGACAGCCCGGCCGCGTCGCCGCTCGCCCACGCGACGGTGCCGTCGAGGACGTCCACGCCGGTGGTGAAGGCGTCGCGGTTCTCGAGCGTGAGCACCGTGTCCGCGACGATCGGCACGTCGGCGACGGGTTCGCGGACCGCCTTGAGGACGATGCGCCCCTGAGCGAGCGACCCGGTCGCGTTGCGCGCGGTGTAGAGGAAGGCGGAGGTGCCCACCTCGTCGCCCACGGCGAAGGTGACGACGCCCTCGGCGAGGGCCGCGGCGTCGTTGTCGGCGGCGGGCAGGAGCGCGGCGAGGGCGGCGTGCTCGGCGGTGCCCTCGGCGGCGTCGGGGCGCACCTCGACCAGCTCGAGCGTGCCGCCGGTGAGGTCGAGGTCGTTGGCGAGCGGCTGGACCACCACCTTGCGGTTCGCGGCCGCCTGCGCCTGCACGAAGTCGGTGTAGGTGACCGGCGCGGGGTCCGCCTCGACCGCGACCACGCCCACGCGGGCCGTCGCGGTGGCCGTGCGGCCGCGGGCGTCGATGACGCGGAACTCGAACGCGTCCTGACCCGCGAACCCGGGGGTCGAGGAGTAGACCAGCGCCGCGCCGTCGACGCTCACGCGCGCGGCGCCGGACGCCGGCTGCGAGGTGACGGCATCGAGGCGCACCTCGTCCCCGTCGGGGTCGAGGCCGGTGCCGTCGAACTCGAGCCGCACCTCCTCGCCGGAGGACGCCCGCCCCGCGAGGTCGTGCGGCGTGGGGGCGGCGTTGTCGGCGCCGTCGGTGACGGTGAGGACCACCTCGGCGGTCGCGCGCTGCGACGGGAAGCCCAGGACGTAGGAGGCGTAGGGGATGCGGTACGTGCCGGGGGCGTCGGGCGCGAGGATGCGCACCAGCGGGCCGGCGGCGAACGCGAGCCCGCCCTCCGCGGGCGCCTCGACCGAGCCGGCGTCGAGGGCGACCACCGCGCCCGCCGCGGCGACGTCGTTGTCGAGCACCCGCACGTCCACCTGACCGCCCGCGCGGACCGTGATCGGGTCGTCCGCGGCGAGCGGCGGGGCCGGCACGGCGGCGTCGAGCAGGATCACCGTGATCTCCCCGCGCACCGTCATCGCCGCCCGGCCCGAGCCGTCGGACACGGTGTACGACACCACACCCAGCTCGCCCGGCTGGCCCTCCCCGGTGGTGCCGGACAGGCGCAGCGCGCCGTGGCCCACCACGGAGGCCGCGGTGCGGGCGCCGTCGCTCGCGGCGACGGAGGCGTCCGAGAGCAGCAGCACGCGCCCGCCGGGGTTGGTGACGGCGTCGAGCACGTCGACCGTCACGTCCTCGTGCGGGCGCACGAACGCGGTCAGCGGCACCGTCGCGAGCGCCTCGTCCTCCGGCGCGAGCACCGTGATCCGCGCGGTGCCGCGCGCCTGCAGCGAGCCGTCGACCACGGTGACGTCGACCGCGTAGGTCCCCGGCGCATCGGCCCGGAACAGGACGCCGGAGGCGTCGGGGGAGACCTCGACCTGCGCGCCGTCCGCGGGGTCGACGCTCGCCTCGGTGACCGTGGCGGCGCCGGAGCCGCCGGCGACGCGACCCGCGAAGCCGATCTCCGTGCGGACCCCCTCGAGCGCGGTCACGGCGAGCGGCTCGACCGTGAGGCGCGCGGCGCTGGCGACGCCGATGCGGAGGCGCTTGGTCGCGGTGGCGCCGCCGGCGTCCGCGACCGTCACCGCGACGTCGATCTCGCCCGCGTCGCCGCCGTGACGCACCACCACCTCGCCCTCGGGCGACGCGGCGACGGCCACCTCGGGGTCCTCGGTCGCGGCGTCGAGCACGTACACGGGGTCGCCCTCGGGGTCGACCCAGCCGTCGAGCACGTCGACCGTGACCGAGCCGCCCGCGGCGATCTGCGGCGCCGGCCACTCCGCCACACAGCCGTCGACGCCGCACCACTCCGGGGCGGTGTTGCCGCTCGCGACGGCGAGGGTCACGGTGGCGGGCTCCGACAGGCCCTGCTCGCCGCTGCCGTCCGAGATCGCGTAGGTGAAGGTGGCGGTGCCCGTCGCCCCCGGCTCGACCGTGGCGACCAGGGACTGGCCGTCGTCCGCGATCGCGACCGTGGCGAAGCCGCCGCGCGGCTGCGTGAGGCTCGCGGCGTCGATGGTGAGGAGGTCGCCGTTCGCGTCGTGGTCGTTGAGCAGCACGGGCAGGCGGACCTGGCGGCCCGCGCGGACCCCCAGGTCGTCGTCCTCCGCCACCGGCGGGCGCGGGTCGCGGATCTCCGCGGTGGGGTCCTCCTGCTCGGCGTCGGTGGTGGTCTGCTCGTCCGGCACCCAGTCCTGCGAGGACCGCGCCAGGGTGCCCGACGGCACCTCCCACACCCAGCCCGAGCGGGACTCGTTGAGGACCATGCGCGCGCCGTTGGAGCGCAGCACCGGCTCGCGCCGCTCGCCGAGCGCGACGCCGCCGTAGTCGAGCGGGACGGTGGGTCCCGCGGAGCTCCACAGCGTGCCGCCGCCCTCGCCGTCGGGCAGCCAGGCGGCGTACACCACGCCGGCGAGCTCGGTGGGCGCCGCGGGGGCGCCCGCGTCCGCCTCGGAGCCGAACACCCTCATCGCCGCGGAGCCGTCCGCCGGCATGATGACCAGCCCGCGACCGTCTGCGATGCGGACCGCCGCGTCGGAGGTGGCCCGCTGCAGCAGCGCGTCCGGGTCCGTGCCCGTCGCGATGGCACCATCGACGCCCTCGCGCCACAGGGCGCCCGTCTCGGTCTCGAGGAGCACCCAGTCCCCTGCGGCGAACGACACCTGGAAGGCGCCATCCGCGGGGACGTCGGGCACCGGGTCGATGCCGAGCACGCCGCCCGCCACGTCCGCGCGCACCACCCCGCCGAGGCCCGGCGAGTAGGCGGCGACGGCGCCGTCACGGGTCACCGCCACCGCGACGGCCCGGACCCCCTCGCCGCCGTCGAGCACCAGCTCGCGGGGGTCGAGCGCGGTGCCCTCGGAGATGGATCCGACCAGCACGTCGCCGTCGCCGGCGAGGTACGCGACCACGTCCCCGGCGGCGGCCACCTCGGTGGTCCCCGGCGGGGTCTCCACCGAGCCCGACGCGCCGGCGTCGAGGTCGACGGGCCGGCCCGCGTCCAGCTCGGTCGCGGTGGTGTAGCCGGCGGACAGCACCAGCAGGCGGTCCTCGTGCTGGAGGATCTCGGAGGGCGACTCGACGTCCTTGACGGTGTCGACCTCCGCGAGCTCGGTGTTCACGCGCGCATAGCGCTCGCCTGCGCCCGTCTGCAGCGCCCACACGGTGGGGTCCACCGCGACGGCCTCGCGCTCGTCGAAGCCGGGCGCGAGCACGGCGGCGACGGCGGCGGCCGCGAGGACCGCGCCCGCGGCGATCCGTCCCGCTCGACGGCGCCGCGCGGCCGTGGCCCGGCCGACGTCCGTCACCCGCCGCCCCACAGCGTCACCACCAGCAGCGTGGTCACCGTGGCCGCCGCGGCGGCGCCGAGCGCCCACGCCACCACCGTGCGCGGCGTCGCGTGCGGCGGGCGGGCGAGCGTGCCGGTCGCGGTGGCGCGGCGGCGAGCCGCGACAGGGACGTGCGAGCGCACGGGGCCGCGCGGCGCATCGTCCACCGTCACCCGCGACGCCTGCGCCCAGGCGTCCGTGGGCACCTCGAGCGGCGTCACCGGCAGGCCCAGCTCGCGCTGCACGGACTGCAGCGCCTGTCCGAGCGCGAGCGCCGTCGGATAGCGGTCGCCGGGGTCGCGGCGCATGCCGCCCGCGAGCGCGGCCTCGAGCGACGGCGGGACGTCCTCGCGGCCGGTGGGGCGGTAGCGGGCCTTGAGGATGCGCGCCTTGAGCTGCTCGGGCGGCAGGCGCCGGTCCGCGTCGTCGAAGGGGCTGTGCTGCGCGAGGAGCGTGTAGACGGTCGCGGCGAGCGACCACACGTCGGAGGCGACGGTGCCGGAGCTCATGCGGTCGATCACCTCGGGCGCGGACCACGGCGGGCTCATCGCGACGTCGTCCGCGTCGCCGGCCATCACGGCCGTCGCGACGCCGAAGTCGGACAGCACCGGGTGGCCGAACTGGGTGACCAGGATGTTCGACGGCTTGATGTCGCGGTGCAGCATCCCGATCCGGTGCGCGGCCTCGACCGCGGATGCGATCTGCACGCCCACGCTCAGCACGTCCTCGACCGGGATGCGCTCCGACCGGTAGCGGTTCGCGAGCGAGCCGGGGCAGTACTCGACCACCATGAACGGCCGTCCGTCGCCGGACACCGAGGCCTCGTGGACCGTGAGGATGGACGGGTGCGCGCTGAGCGCGGCCATCACGTCCGCCTCCACGCCGAGCGCGCGCGCCGATGCGTCATGCACCTTGGCGTGCAGCACCTTGACGGCGACCTGCCGGCGCGGCATGTCCTGCTGGAACAGGAACACGTCCGCGAAGCCGCCCTGCCCGAGCGGGCGCACGTACGTGTACCCGGGCAGCACCGGCGGCTGGAGGGCCTGACGCGTCATGGCCCGCCGAGCCCGGGGTGGCGACGGCAGGTCAGCGGGCTCATGCCGACAGCGTAGCCATGCGACCGGTGGGCGCGGAGGTGCGCGCGGGCGAGCCTCAGGCCTCGTACTCGTCCAGCGGCGGGCACGCGCACACCAGGTTCCGGTCGCCGTGCGCGTTATCGATGCGGCGCACCGGCGACCAGTACTTGTCGGTGCGCAGCGACGGCACGGGGAAGGCCGCCTGCTCGCGCGGGTAGGCCTGCGTCCACTCGTCGGCGACCACCATCGCGAGCGTGTGCGGGGCGTGCCGCAGCGGCGAGTCCGCGGCCGCGATCTCCCCGGCCTCGACCACCGCGATCTCCTCGCGGATGGCGATCATCGCGGCGATGAAGCGGTCGATCTCGCCCAGGTCCTCGGACTCGGTGGGCTCGACCATGAGCGTGCCCGCGACGGGGAAGGACATGGTGGGCGCGTGGATGCCGAAGTCGATGAGGCGCTTGGCGATGTCCTCCGCGGTGATGCCGGTCGCCTTGGTCAGCGGCCGGACGTCGAGGATGCACTCGTGCGCCACCAGGCCGCCGGGGCCGCGGAACAGCACCGGGTAGTGGGGCTCGAGGCGAGCGGCCACGTAGTTCGCGGCGAGCACCGCGGTCTCCGTGGCGCGGCGCAGGCCGGTGTGCCCCATGAGCGCGATGTACGCCCAGGAGATGGGCAGCACGCCGGCGGAACCGTACGGGGCGGAGGACACGGGGGCGCCCTCGCGCGCGAGCTCGGCGGGCGACTGGACGGGGGCGAGCGACCGCGGCAGGAACGGCACCAGGTGCTGCGCGACCGCGACCGGGCCCACGCCGGGGCCGCCGCCGCCGTGCGGGATCGCGAAGGTCTTGTGGAGGTTGAGGTGCGACACGTCGCCGCCGAAGTGGCCGGGCTTCGCGACGCCCACGAGCGCGTTGAGGTTCGCGCCGTCGATGTAGACCTGGCCGCCCGCCTCGTGGACGGCGGCGCAGACCTCGCCCACGTGCTCCTCGTACACGCCGTGCGTGGACGGGTAGGTGATCATGATGCAGCTGACGCGGCCCTCGTGGGCGGCGATCTTCGCGTGGAGGTCCTCGAGGTCCACCTCGCCGTCGGGGGCGGTCGCGACCACCACGACGCGCATGCCGGCGAGCACCGCGGAGGCGGCGTTGGTTCCGTGGGCCGATGCGGGGATCAGGCAGATGTCGCGCTCGCCTTCGCCGTTGGCCAGGTGGTACGAGCGGATCGCGAGCAGTCCCGCGTACTCGCCGCGCGAGCCCGCGTTGGGCTGCACGGAGACCGCGGCGTAGCCCGTGATCTGGGCGAGCCAGCCCTCGAGCTGGCCGATCATCTCGCGGTAGCCCGCGGTCTGGTCGGCGGGCGCGAAGGGGTGGATCTGCGCGAAGCCGGGCCAGCTCACGGCGGCCATCTCGACCGCGGAGTTGAGCTTCATGGTGCACGAGCCCAGCGGGATCATGGTGCGGTCGAGCGCCAGGTCGCGGTCCGCGAGGCGGCGCATGTAGCGCATGAGCGCGGTCTCCGAGCGGTAGCTCGTGAAGTGCGGGTGCGTGAGGTACTCGGAGGTGCGGCGCAGCGCGACGGGGATCGCGACGGTGGGGCCGGTGTAGACCGGGCGCTCGGCGCGGCGGTCGAGCACGGCCTCGAGCAGCGCCGTGAGGATCTCGGGCGTGGTGCGCTCGTCGCACGCGATCGCGACGGCGTCCGCGTCGAGGCGGCGCACGTTGATGCCGCGGGCGGCGGCACGCGCGACCACGGAGTCGGCGCCGCGCGGCGCCTCCACCACGATGGTGTCGAAGAAGCGGTCGTGGCGGATGGTCACGCCGCGGGCGCGCAGCGCGTCCGCCAGCGTCGACGCCATCCGGTGGACGCGCAGCGCGATCTCGCGGAGGCCGTCGGCGCCGTGATAGACGGCGTAGAAGCTCGCGACCACGGCGAGCAGCGCCTGCGCGGTGCAGATGTTGGAGGTCGCCTTGTCGCGACGGATGTGCTGCTCGCGGGTCTGCAACGCGAGGCGGTACGCCCGGTCGCCGTCGGCGTCGACGGACACGCCCACCAGCCGGCCGGGCAGCTGGCGCTCGAGGCCCTCGCGGACCGCGATGTAGCCGGCGTGCGGGCCGCCGAAGAACAGGGGCACGCCGAAGCGCTGGGTCGAGCCGACCGCGATGTCCGCGCCCAGCTCCCCGGGGGCCTTGATGACGCACAGCGAGAGGATGTCCGCGGCGACGGTCACCAGCGCGCCCGCCTCGTGCGCGAGGTCGATCAGGGTGGTGACGTCGCGCACCACGCCGGTGTTGCCGGGCTGCTGGATGACCAGGCCCACCAGGTCCTCGGGGGCCTCCCAGTCCTCGCCGAGCTCCTGGACCTCGAGCGGCAGCCCGATCGCCTCCGCCTGCGCGCTCACCACGGCGACGGTCTGGGGCAGGCACTCGGCGTCGAGGACGATCCGCCCGCCGTCCTTGCCACGGACCGCGCGGCGCATGAGCAGGACGGCCTCGGACACGGCGGTCGACTCGTCGAGCAGGGAGGCGCCCGCGACGGGCAGCGCGGTGAGGTCCGCGACCATCGTCTGGAAGTTCAGCATGGCCTCGAGGCGGCCCTGCGAGATCTCCGCCTGGTACGGCGTGTAGGCCGTGTACCAGGCGGGATTCTCGAGGACGTTGCGCTGGATGGCCATCGGCGTGATGGTGTCGTGGAAGCCCTGGCCGATCATGGAGACGTTGACCGTGTTGCGGGCGGCGAGGCCCTGCAGGGCCGTCAGCACCTCCGCCTCCGAGCGCGCCTCGGGCAGCACCAGCACGTCGTCGCCGCGGATCGACGCGGGCACCGCGGCGTCGACCAGGGAGTCCAACGACCCGTGGCCGACGGCGGCCAGCATGGTCTCGAGGGCAGGGGCGTCGGGTCCGATGTGGCGGTCGGCGAAGGAGGTCACCGGCCCATTCTTGCGCATCGTGCCGCGTACCTCGCCGGGGTGTGGCGCACTGCACCTCGGGCGACCCCGTGCGCGACGCGTCCGCGACCGCGCCGTGCGCACGCGGCGCGCGCACTAGCCTGGAGGGCGTGAAGGTGGTCATCCAGGTCCCGTGCCTCAACGAGGAGACGACGCTGCCGCTCGTCCTCGAGTCCATCCCCGACGCCATCGACGGGGTCGACGAGCTCGAGGTGCTCGTCATCGACGACGGCTCGACGGACCGCACGGCGGAGGTCGCGCGGGCGTACGGCGCGACCGTGATCAGGCACGCCCGCACCATGGGCCTCGCCCGGTCCTTCCGCGACGGCGTGGACCACGCGCTGCGCTCGGGCGCGGACATCGTGGTGAACACGGACGGCGACAACCAGTACCCGCAGGAGCGGATCGGCGACCTGGTCGCGCCCATCCTGGCGGGCACCGCCGAGATCGTCATCGGCGACCGCCAGACCCACACCATCGCGCACTTCTCGCCGTTCAAGAAGGTGATGCAGCGGTTCGGGTCGTGGGTGGTGAACAAGGCCGCCGGCACGGACCTCCCGGACGCCGCCTCGGGCTTCCGCGCCTACTCGCGCTTCGCGCTCTACCGCCTCAACATCGTCACGCAGTTCAGCTACACCATGGAGACGATCATCCAGGCGGGCAACAAGCGCCTCGCGATCGCCTCGGTGCCCATCGACACCAACCCCAAGACGCGCGAGTCGCGCCTGTTCTCCAACATGTTCGAGCACATGGCGAAGTCGGGCCTCGCGATCCTGCGGTCCTCGATCATGTTCCGTCCGTGGGCGGTGTTCACGGCCCTCGCGACGCTGTTCGGGGTCGCGGGCCTCATCCCGTTCGTGCGCTTCGCGATCCTGCGGCTCGCGGGCGAGACGGGCGACCACGTGCAGTCCCTCATCCTGGGCGGCGCGCTCATCTCCGCGGCGCTGCTCGCGGTGGCGCTGGGCGTGCTGTCGGACCTGCTGCGCACCAACCGCGTGCTCGCGGAGGATCAGCTCGAGCGGCTCAAGGAGCAGCAGTACGGCCCGGTGCACCGCATCGAGCCGGCCGTCACCCCTGAGGAGGAGCTGCTCCAGGGTCCCGAGGCGCTGCTGCAGGATCCGGACGTGCCCCGCCCGGACGCCGCGCACCGATAAGGATCCCCGCCCCCAGCCCGATCGCGTCCGCGGCGGTCATGAGGAAGCGGCTCACCAGCGCGAGGCTGAGCGCCTGCGCGGGGGTCGCGACGGGCCCGAGCGCGAGCACCAGCGCCGCCTCCCTCGCGCCCACGCCTGCGGGCGCGATCACCACGAGGAACCCCACCAGCCAGGCGAACGCGAACGCGCCCGTGGCGACCAGCAGGTCCGCGCCGGGAGCGAGCTCACGCAGCAGCAGCCACGCGTGCACGCCCAGGATCAGCCACATGAGCGTCGACCACGCGGCGGACGCCAGCAGCGCGCGGCCCCCGATCCGCGCGGGCTCCTCCGTACGGCGGGTCACGCGGAACGCCAGCGCGACCACGCGCGCGAGCACCGGCGGCACCAGCAGCGCCGCGAGCGCGGCGGCGACCACCAGCACCCACCAGTAGGTCGCGAGCGCGCCCGGCACGGACAGCAGCAGGCCCAGCGACCCGACCACCCCGGCGGTCACCACGCCCACCACCATCGCGACGATCGACCCCGTCATCGCGCGCGGCCTGCTCACGCCGTGGTCGCGCGCGAACTCGGCCTGCGCGAGCACCGGCCACACGGATCCGGGGACGTACTTGCCCACCTGCGACAGCAGGAACACGCGCAGCGCCTCGGGCACGGTCGCGGTCAGCCCGATCGCCCGCATCACGGCGCGCCAGGACAGCGCGTTGACGCCCAGCGCGACCACGCACGCGAGCAGCGAGCCTGCGATCGCGCCCCAGGTGAGGTCGCGCAGCGCCGCGGAGACCTCGTCCCAGCTCGACGCGACGGCCCAGCCGAGCAGCCCCACCGCGACCGCGAGGAAGCCCCACCTCAGCGCGCGCTTCATGCGCCCCGCCGCGCCCACATGTCGGCGACGCCCGCCGCGAGCGGCACGCGCGGCTCCCACCCGAGCGCCTCGCGCGCGAGGCTCACGTCCAGCCACGTCGAGTCCGGGTCGACGCCGCGCGACGGCAGCCGGTCCACGCGCATCGCGTCGGGCCCCACCGCCGCGTGAAGCAGCTCGACCAGCTCCGCGAGCGAGGTGGGGACGCCGGAGCCGACGTTCACCACGGCGGGCGCGTCCGGGAGCGCGAGCACGCGCGCGATGGCCTCCACCACGTCGTCCGCGTGGACGTAGTCGCGCGCGACCGCGCCGTCGCCGTGCAGCGTGATCGCCTCGCCGGCCCGCAGCTCGCGCATCCAGATCGCGAGCACGCCCTGGCCGTGCGCGCCGCGCTGCCCCGGGCCGTACGCGTTCGCGATGCGGATCGCGGTCGACCGCAGCCCCGCCTCCGCGAGGATGCGCTCCTGCGCCAGCTTGTACGCGCCGTACGCGTTGGGCGGCGCGGGCGCGTCGGCCTCGCGGTACGGCGGCCGGGCGGGCGGCCCGTAGATCGCGCCGCCCGAGGACAGGAGGACGATGCGGGGCGCGGCCGGGCGCGCGGCCGCGGCCTCCGCGAAGGTCCGGAAGGCGTCCAGCTCGGCCGCCACGGCGTCCGGATCCTCGGCCGCGACGGTCGGCGTGATGCCCCCGGCCGCCCACACGATCACCGGGACGTGGGCCGCCCGGGTGACCAGAGCATCGTCCACCAGGATGGGATCATCCCTGGTGAAACCCGTGATGCGGAGGCCACGTGCGGTCAGGCCGGCGACCAGGGCGGAGCCGAGGAAGCCGCGGGATCCGACCACCGCGGCGTCATACACTGTGCTCACCCACCAGCCCCTTCAGGTATCGGATGTCATCCTATGGCTCTGCCGCGCGTGCTCGTCCTGACGTCGACGCTGCCGGCGCGGGCGGGTGACGGGACCCCGGCGTTCGTCGAGGATCTGTCGCGCGAGCTGGGCCGCGAGTTCGACGTGCGGGTGCTCGCGCCCGCGGTGCCGGGCGGCGCCGCGCGGGAGCGGCTCACCGAGACGGTCGAGGTGGTGCGGTACCGCTACTTCCCGTCACGCTGGGAGGACCTCGCGGACGGCGCGATCCTCGAGAACGTGCGCGCGCGCCGCTCCCGGGCGGCGCAGGTGCCGTTCCTGCTGGGCGGACTCGCGACGGCGCTGCGGCGCGAGGTCCGCGACTTCCGGCCCGACGCGATGCACGCGTTCTGGATCATCCCGCAGGGGATGGTCGCGCGGCGCACCATGGCCGACGTGCCCACGGTGGTGACCACGCTCGGCGGCGACCTGTACGCGCTGGACAACGGCCCCGCGCGAGCGGCGAAGGCGCGCGTGGTGCGCGCCGCCGCCGCGGTCACCGTGATGAACGCGGACATGCGCGAGCGCGTGCTGGCGCTGGGCGCGGACCCGGAGACCACGCACGTGATCCCCATGGGCGCGAGGTTCGTGCAGGTGGACCACGACGACCGCCAGGTGTCCAAGCCCGCCACCTGGAAGCACCCCGTGCACCTGCTCGCGGTGGGGCGCCTGGTGGAGAAGAAGGGCTTCGACGTGCTGCTCGAGGCGCTGCGGCTGTCGCGCGCGCGGCTCGACCTCACGATCGTGGGCGACGGGCCCGAGCGGGCACGGCTCGAGGCGCTGGCGGAGGGGCTGCCCGTGACGTTCCGCGGGCAGCTGAGCCGGGTCGAGCTCGACGAGGTGCTGTCGCGCGCGGGCATCGCGGTGTTCCCGTCGCGACGCGCGTCGACGGGCGACCAGGACGGCCTGCCCGTCGCGATGCTCGAGGCCATGGGCGCGGGCTGCGCCGTGGTCGCGTCCGACCTGCCGGGCCTCAACGAGGCGATCGAGCCCGGCCGCTCCGGCGTGCTCGTGCCCGAGGGCGACGCGGCCGCGCTGGCGCGCTCTCTCGAGGTGCTCGCCGAGGACCAGGAGCTGCGGGCTTCGCTGGGCGCGGCGGCCCGGGTCCGGTCCCGCGCGTACTCCGTCGAGGCCGTGGGCGAGGGCTACCGGCAGCTGTTCCGGCGGATCCTCGGCTGAGAAGCGCCTTCCTCGGCACCCGCTTGCGGCCAGTCTCCACACGCCGACCCGCGTGGGAGCGCTCCCGCGGTGCCACTCGCGTCGCATCGCCCGGCCAGCACGCGTGCAGTTGCAGAATCCGTGTGGAGTCTGGTCGCCGGGGAGCCGCGCTAGCGACCCAGGCGCTGGTACCTGAGCTCGGTCTCGAGCTTCTGGGGCCGCCACCAGGATTCGTGCTCGCGGTACCAGTCGATGGTCGCGGCGAGGCCGGCGCGGAAGTCGCCGTAGACGGGCTCCCAGCCCAGCTCCTCGCGCAGCCGGGTGGCGTCGATCGCGTAGCGGAGGTCGTGGCCGGGGCGGTCGGCGACGTGCTCGAAGTCGTCGGGCGCGTGGCCCATGAGCTCGAGGACGGTGGCGATGACGACCTTGTTGGACGTCTCGCCGTCGGCGCCGATGAGATAGGTCTCCCCGATCCGGCCGGACTCGAGGATGGTCCACACCGCCCGGTTGTGGTCGTCGACGTGGATCCAGTCGCGCACGTTCAGGCCAGCGCCGTAGAGCTTGGGCCGCACCCCGTCGATGAGGTTGGTGATCTGGCGCGGGATGAACTTCTCCACGTGCTGGAAGGGCCCGTAGTTGTTCGAGCAGTTCGACAGGGTCGCCTCGAGCCCGAAGGAGCGCACCCAGGCCCGCACCAGCAGGTCCGATCCGGCCTTCGACGCCGAGTACGGCGAGCTCGGGTTGTAGGGGGTGTCCGGCGTGAACTTCTCGGGGGTGTCCAAGGGCAGGTCGCCGTAGACCTCGTCGGTGGAGACGTGGTGGAAGCGCACGCCGTGGCGGCGAGCGGCCTCGAGCAGCTGGAACGTGCCCACCAGGTTGGTGTGGATGAAGGGCGACGGGTCGTCCAGCGAGTTGTCGTTGTGGGACTCCGCGGCGAAGTGCACCACCGCGTCCGCCTCGCGCACCAGCGCGTCGACCATCTCCGGATCCGCGATGTCGCCCTTGATCAGCGTCACCCGCGGATCCTCGGGCACCGAGGCCGCGTTGCCCGCGTACGTGAGCAGGTCCAGCACCGTGACCTCGACGTCCGGCCGCGTCTCGAGGGTGAGCCGCACGAAGTTCGCGCCGATGAACCCCGCTCCACCGGTGACCAGCAGCCTCACCGGGCCGCCTCCGCGGCGCCGGCGCGCTCGCGCGCGAGCAGGTCCAGCAGGTACCTGCCGTAGCCGGACTTGACCAGCCCCTCGGCCCGCGAGCGCAGCTCGTCATCGGACAGGAAGCCGCGGCGCCACGCGATCTCCTCGGGCGCCCCGATCTTGAGGCCCTGGCGGCGCTCGACGGCCTGCACGAACTGGCTGGCCTCGAGCAGAGAGTCGAACGTCCCCGTGTCGAGCCACGCCGTGCCGCGCGGCAGCACCTCGACGTGGAGGCGTCCGCGGGACAGGTACTCGCGGTTGACGTCGGTGATCTCGTACTCGCCGCGCGCGGAGGGCCGGACGGAGCGCGCGATCTCCACCACGTCGTTGTCGTAGAAGTAGAGGCCGGGCACCGCGAACTCGGAGCGCGGCCGCTTGGGCTTCTCCTCGAGCGACAGCGCGCGCCCGGAGGAGTCGAACTCGACCACGCCGTACGCCTTCGGGTCGGCGACGCGGTACGCGAAGATCGCGCCGCCCTCGACCTCCGCGAAGCGCTGGAGGTGCAGGCCCAGGCCGGGTCCGTAGAACACGTTGTCCCCGAGCACCAGCGCGACCTTCTGGTCGCCGATGAAGTCCGCGCCGATGGTGAACGCCTGCGCCAGCCCGCCCGGCGTGGGCTGCTCCGCGTACTCGAGCCGGATCCCGAACTGCGAGCCGTCGCCCAGGAGCCGGCGGAACTGCGGGAGGTCGTGCGGCGTGGAGATCACCAGGATCTCGCTGATGCCCGCGAGGAGCAGCGTCGACAGCGGGTAGTAGACGAGCGGCTTGTCGTACACCGGCACCAGCTGCTTGGAGATGCCCTGCGTGATGGGGTGCAGGCGCGTCCCTGAGCCGCCCGCGAGGATGATGCCGCGCATGGGCGCCAGTCTGCCGTGCCGGGACTGTGCGGCGCCACCGGCCGTACGGCACCCGGCCCGCGCATCGTCCCCGGTTACGAGCGTGCACGCGAATGTTAAATGTGTGCGACGGGCTCTCCGCCTGGGACCGTTAACGCTTACATTGGCCAGTGTGAACGACTTCCCGCCTCCCATGGCCGCTCCCGATCACTCCGTCGAGGCCTTCACCTGGCACTTCCTCCACGAGATCAACTTCGGGCAGGGCGTCGACCTCTACCGCGCGTCGACCAACGACAAGTACCTCGCGCTGGCCCGCACCGTGCGCCACTACCTGGCGGCGCGCTGGCTGGTGAACCTGCGTCAGCAGTTCAACGAGCAGAACAAGTCCGTCGCCTACCTGTCCGCGGAGTTCCTGCTGGGCCCGCAGCTGGAGAACAACCTGCTCGCGGCGGGCCTCGAGGACATCGCGGCGGAGTCGCTGCGCCAGCTCGGGATCGACCTGGACGAGCTGCGCGACGTCGAGGTGGAGCCCGGCCTGGGCAACGGCGGCCTGGGCCGCCTGGCCGCATGCTTCATCGACTCGCTCGCCACCCTCAACGTGACCTCGGTGGGCTACGGCATCCGCTACGAGTACGGCATCTTCCGCCAGACGTTCGTGGACGGCAAGCAGGTGGAGAAGCCCGACAACTGGCTCGGGCTGGGCTCGCCGTGGGAGATCCCGCACCCCGAGAACGCGGTCGAGGTCAGCTTCGGCGGCCACGTCGAGGACGAGGACGGCGACCGCACCTGGGTGCCCGCGTGGTCCGTGCTCGGCGTGCCCTACAACTACATGGTGCCGGGCTACCTCAACGGCCGCGTCAACACGCTGCGCCTGTGGAGCGCGGAGGCGACCAAGGCGTTCGACCTCAAGATCTTCAACGCCGGCGACTACGCGGAGGCCGTGCGCGCGCAGACGTTCGCGGAGAACATCTCCAAGGTGCTCTACCCGGAGGACTCGACGCCGCAGGGCAAGGAGCTGCGCCTCCAGCAGCAATATTTCTTTGTCGCCTGCTCGCTGCGCGACTTCATCGAGAACGTGCTGCCCGACGACTTCGACCTCACGCACCTGCCCGAGCGGATCGTCTTCCAGCTCAACGACACGCACCCCGTGATCGCGGTGCCGGAGCTCATGCGGCTCCTCATCGACGAGCGCGGCTGGGAGTGGGACGCCGCCTGGGCCGTCACGCAGCAGGTGTTCGCGTACACGTGCCACACGCTGCTGCCGGAGGCGCTCGAGGTGTGGTCCGTGGACCTGCTCGGCCGCCTGCTGCCGCGCCACCTCGAGATCATCTACCGGATCAACGAGGAGTTCCTCGAGGAGGTCCGCGAGGCCTACCCGGGCGACGAGCTGCGCGTGCGCCGCATGTCGATCGTGGCGGAGCAGCCCGAGCGGGCCATCCGGATGGCGCACCTCGCGACCGTCGCCGGGTCCAAGGTCAACGGCGTCGCGGAGCTGCACTCGCAGCTGCTCGCCGACAAGGTGCTCCACGACTTCGCGGAGCTGTGGCCCGAGAAGTTCACCAACGTCACCAACGGCGTCACGCCCCGCCGGTTCGTGCGCCTCGCGAACCCGAGCCTCTCGGGCCTCATCACGGAGGCGATCGGCGACGGCTGGGTGACGGACCTCGAGCAGCTGCGCGGCCTCGAGCCGTTCGCGGAGGACGCGGAGTTCCGCCGCCGCTTCCGCGAGGTCAAGTCCCACAACAAGCAGCGCTTCGCGGAGACTCTGTGGGTGCGCGACGGCCTCGAGCTCGCCGGCGACGGCATGGTCGACGCGATGGTCAAGCGCCTTCACGAGTACAAGCGCCAGAGCCTCAAGCTGCTGCACATCGTGTCGCTGTACGAGGGCATCACGTCTGGCCGTGTGCCGCTCTCCTCCGTCACGCCGAGGACCTTCGTGTTCGGCGCGAAGGCGGCGCCGGGCTACGTCCGCGCCAAGGAGACCATCGAGCTCATCAACGCGGTGGGCCGCACCATCAACGAGGACAAGGCCCTCGAGGGCCGCCTCAAGGTGGTGTTCCCGCCCAACTACAACGTCACCCTCGCGGAGCGCCTCATCCCCGCCGCCGACCTGTCCGAGCAGATCTCGCTCGCCGGCAAGGAGGCCTCGGGCACGGGCAACATGAAGTTCGCGCTCAACGGCGCCCTCACGGTGGGCACCGACGACGGCGCGAACGTCGAGATCCGCCAGCTGGTGGGCGACGACAACTTCTTCCTGTTCGGCATGACCGAGCCGGAGGCGGCGGCGCTCCAGGCCAAGGGCTACGACCCGGGCAGCTGCTACGAGGCGGACCCCCAGCTCAAGGCGGCGCTCGACATGATCGTGTCCGGCGCCTTCACGGGCGGCGACCGCGGCGGCGCGGCCGGGTCGATCTTCTCCTCGCTCACGGAGCGGGACCGCTTCATGGCCCTCGCGGACTTCCGCGCCTACATGGACGCCCAGTCGCGCGTCGAGGCCGCCTACGCGGACCCCGAGGCGTGGAGCCGCTCCGCGGTCCTCAACGTCGCACGCTCGGGCTTCTTCTCCTCGGACCGGTCCATCCGCGACTACCTCGACCGCATCTGGCACGCCGAGCCGGTCCTGCCCAACTGAACCGGCGCATCGTCCCTCCCGGTCGGAGGGACGATGCGCGGGCCGGGCGCCGTACCCGGGTCGCCCGCTACTCGCCGCCCGGGAGCCCGGCCGCGGTGCCGAACGGCCCCGCCGAGAACGGCACCCCGGCGATGCGGATGATCGACGCGAGCGTCCACGGGTGCTCGGGGTTGTCCGCGCGGCCGTCGCGGTTGTCGCGGGGCCTCAGCAGCGGGTCGGAGTCGGGGGTCCAGGCGGGGTCGACCGTGAGCCACGATCCGGGGTCGCCCTTGAGCAGCCCCGCGATGGTCGCGGCGACGATGGTCGAGCCGACCGTCCCCAGCCGCCGCCCGCCCGCCATCGCCTGCGCCTCCGTGAGGACGTAGAGCCACAGCGCGTCGTGGTCCGGATCGATCGCGACGGGGCTGACGCCGAGCGCCCGCGCGACGTCGCTGCCGGAGGGCAGCCCGAAGCGCCAGCCGCGCTTGAGGTTGCGCATGGGCAGCGGCGCGTTGCCGTCGGGGAGCGCGGCGAGCGAGTTGGACACCTTGGTGTCGATCCGGTGGGCGCGCTGCGGGAAGCCCGCCTCGCCTGCGGACGTCTCCATCGGCAGGAACCAGTCCCACTCGATCGCGTTCTCGAGCGGCACGGGGCCGCCGCCGCGGAGGTCGTCGGCGCCGGCGGCCGAGGCGAAGATCGGCACGTGGGCGTCGATGCCGCGCGCGAGGTTGGTGCGGTACTCGGTGCGGATCATCGAGTGCCCGAACCGATACGCCGCCACCGAGAACTCGACCGGCATGAACGGCTGCTGCTTCCACGCGTAGAGGTCCTTGAAGCCCAGCGTGACGGGGCGCCGCCCGGTCGCGTCGGGCGCCCCGATGCGCAGCGCGTTCTCCCACACGGCGGGCTCGCAGATGCGGCGCAGGTAGTCGTGCCACACGATCCACTGGTAGAGCCAGCGCAGCGTGCGCCGGGCCCTCTCGAACGCGGTGCCGAGGTTCGCGCCGGCCTCGACCGCGCGGTCCACCAGGGCGTTGTGCGCGAGCAAGAACGCCGCCTGGAGCTGGCTGACGATCACGTTCTCGTCGTTGCGCGGGTCCCCGATGATCGCCCGGCCGTGCGGGTTGCGCGGCAGGTCCGCGAAGAACACCGGGTCCTTCGCGGTGCCCAGCCCCGGCACGCGGATCGGCTTGCCCCTGGAGTTCACGATCGCACCCATCACGAACCGCCCGCGGTGGAACAGGTACGGCTGGTCCACCGGGCCGCGCCCGTACAGGTTGTCGAGGTCCAGGCGCGGGGTGCGAAAGTTGAGCAGGCCGTTCGGGTCGTTGGCGCGGACCAGGCTCGACGCGGGGTCGAACGTGATGTCGTGGTCCACGAACTGCCCGAAGTACGTGTAGCCCGCCGGCAGCGTCCCGTCGAACGAGTCGCGGTCCTTGGCCGCCTGCGCGATCGCCACCGGGGTGCGGCCCGGCCGCTCGACCATGGTGCGGGCGAGCGCGGAGAACCGCACGTCCGCCTGCGCGTCCGTCATCGCGCCCGGCGGCCAGGCCGGCAGGTCGGGGAACAGCCGCCCGAACGGCCCCTGGTACATCCGCGAGCGCGGGGCGAGCGCCTCGATCGGGTGGTCGCCGTGGGCCATCGCAGCCCCCCTCCGTCGCGGCGCGCGTGCGGCGTCGCCTCCAGCGGTCCGGATTACACCCCGCGGGAGGGCTTCACCACCGGAGCGCCACGATGCCCCCGATAGGAGGGACGATGCGCGGGCCGAGCGGGCGCGTCACCGCTCGCCGAGGGCGCGGCGCACCTCCACGACCACGCCGTCCGCGCCCGCCTCGACCTGCGCGAGCGTGGTGCGGAAGTCCTCCATCCCGCCGTACCAGGGGTCGTCGATGTCGAGGCGGTGCTCGTCGGCGAGGCCGTCGATCGCCGGGGCCTCGGGGTCGAACTCGCGGTACATGCGGATCACCGGGCGGTCGGTGAGGTCGCGCAGCCGGCGCGCGTGGCCGGACGTCATCGCGAGCACCAGGTCGGCGCCGCCCAGGTCGGCCGCGGTGACGCGGCGGGCCGCGCGGCGCGGCACCGTGTAGCCGGCCTCGCGCAGCACCGCGGCCGCGCGCCGGTCGATCGGGTTGCCGTGCTCCTCGGAGCTCACGCCCGTGGACCACACCTCGACCCGGTCGCGCAGGCCGGCGTCCGCGAGGCGCGCCTTGAGGACCACCTCGGCGATCGGGGAGCGGCAGATGTTGCCGGTGCAGACGGTCATGATCCGGTACGGCGAGGTCATGACGCCATCATCCCGTGCCGCGGGCGGGGTCATGGTCCGGCCTGGTCCAGCCGTGCACGCGGCTGCGAGACGCGCGACGCCACGCGTCCGCATGGGCGTCGAGCGCGTGGCGGGCGCGGGCGAGCTCGCCCGCGGCGAGGACTCCGTAGGTGAAGGTCGGCTCGGGCGCCTCGATCGCGGCGGCGCGGAGGCGGTCCGCGAGCACGGTCGCGTCGCGATGGGTGCCGAGCGCGTCCTGCACCCGGTCGAGCCGGCGGGCGAACCGGCCCGCCCGATGCCCGACGGCCGGCGCGGCGGCCTCCGCCGCGTAGCGGGCGCGCTTGGCCGCCTTGCGCAGCTCATGCAGACGCTCGTCGCGATGCGCGGCCTCCGCGGCGAACGCCGCGCGGTGACGCCGCCTCACCCGTCGCCAGGACCGGCGCACCAGCCGCGGGAGCTCCTGCGCGGCCGGCAGCGCCGCGCGTGGGGTGAGCGAAGGCGCCGCCACGAACGCGTCGAGGGCGCGCAGCATCGCCAGGTACCGCTCGCCGCGCATCGCCTCGATCACCAGACGCCACGCGGCGCGGTACTCGGCGGCCGCGCCCTCGACCAGGTCCGCGCGGGCGGGGCCGTGCACCAGCGTGCCCGCGAGGCCGTCGACCGCGGCGACGAGCCGGTCGCGGCGCACCTCGGCGTCGCGCGCGACCCCCAGGACGCCGCCCCACCAGCGGAGGTCGTCGCGCAGCGGCTCCGTGACGTCCTGGTCGACCAGCGGCCGGAACGTGGCGAGCGTGGCCCGGATCCGCCGGGTCGCGATCCGCGCGCGATGCACCGCGTCGGGGCCGTCCAGCCGGACCGCGGGGTCGCGCCCCATCAGCTCCTCCACCTGCGCCCGCAGGTAGGCGAGCACCACGTCGCCCGCGGCCGCATCCGCCGCCGTCGCGCCCGCCAGAGTCCCGTCCACCGCGAGGCCGGCCGGCGGCGCCGCGCCGGGCAGCACCCGCGCGAGCTTCGAGGGCGCCGCAGCCAGGGCCGCCCCCGCGCCCACCAGGACGTCGACGGCCAGGCCCACCAGCGCATCGTCCCCGCCGGTGGCCTCGACCTCGATCTCCTCCCACGCGGTGGCGCCGTCGGAGGTGGGCGGGACGGTTGCGGAGACGCGGTCGCGCGCGACGACGGCGAGCGAGGCGCCCGCGGCGTCGCGCAGGTCCGTCACCGCGCGGCGGGTGCGCAGGCGCGCGACCGGCACCAGCGGCTCGCCCAGCGCGAGGCCCGCGACCAGCCACGAGAGATCGCGCGGCGGCGCGTCGCCCGCGCCGGCGTCGAGGGGGCGCTGGATCTCGGTGCGCGAGCCGTCGGCGGCGGGGAGTTTGAGGTGCCAGCCGGGCTCGTCGTCGCCGGTGCGGCGGCGCAGGGTGACGCCGCGGCGCAGTAGATGGTGCGCCGCGGTGTCGACGTAGAGCGCGTCGAGCTCGAGGGGGTCGAGCGCAACCGCGGCGGCGACGCCTGCGGCGCGGAGCTCCGGGGTCGGCAGCGCGGGCGGCTCCCAGCCGCGAGGCGCCTCCAGCTTGACCTCGAGCTCCCGATGCGTGCTCACCCTCCCGGTCTACCAGGTGCGGCGAGGACCGTCAGCGGGAGCTGCGGCCGCGCAGCCGGTCGATCTCGCGCCGCTCGCGCTTGGTGGGCCGGCCGGCGCCGCGGTCGCGTACCCCGAAGGCGGTCGCGAGCTCCTTGGGCGGCGGCGGCGGGCTGTGATCGATGAACGCGGCCGCCGCGACGGGCGCTCCCACGCGCTTGGTGAGCAGCTGGCGCACCTCGGCGATGCGCACGCGCTCGCCGCCGCGCACCTCGACCATGCTGCCGACGCCCACCTTCTGCGCCGGCTTGGCCCGCTCGCCGTCGATGCGCACGTGGCCGGCGCGGCAGGCGGCGGTGGCCTGCGACCGCGTCTTGTACAGGCGCACCGCCCACACCCACGCGTCCACCCGCACCGACTCGGCCATCCTGCGAGGGTACGCCGGTGCCCGCGCAACCGCCGCATCGTCCCTGGAAGGCGCCTAGGCTGGGAGCCATGGACACCGTGCTCGAGGTCATCGGCTGGGCGGGCACCATCCTGGTGGTGGTCTCGCTCACGCAGTCACGCGTGATGCGCTTCCGGTGGATGAACCTCATCGGATCGCTGCTCGCGACGGTCTACAACGGCGTGATCGGGATCTGGCCGTTCTTCGCGATGAACCTCGCGATCAGCATCATCAACACGTACTGGATCATCCGGCTCAACCGCGAGCGTCACGACCCGGGCGTGTACAAGGTGCTCCCCGTGGACCCGGAGGACCCGTTCCTCCAGCACGTCCTCGCGGTGCACGCGAAGGACATCGCGGCGCACCAGCCCGACTTCACCGCGCGGGCCCTGGGCGCGGCGCGGCGCGCGACCTTCCTGGTGACGCGCGGCGACGAGGCCGTGGGCGTGGTCGCCGTGCGCGACGAGGGCGGCGGCACCGGCCTGGTCGAGCTCGACTGGGTCAAGCCGCGGTTCCGGGACTTCACGCCGGGCGAGTTCGTCTACCGCGACTCCGGCGTGCTCACGGCGGCGGGCTTCCGGCGCGTGGAGATCGAGACCCACGAGGCGCTCGACCGGGAGTACATCCGCAAGGTGGGCTTCCGGACGCAGGGGAAGCGCTGGGTCCGCGACCTCTGACCGCCCCGAGTTCGCTGCGCACGGACTCACCGGGGACGATGCGGCGTGTCGGCCGGTCCGGGCGGCTCGGCCCGGCGTGTCGCGGGCCCGACCGTGCTGAGCGAATTCGGGACGGCGCCGGGACGGCACCCAGACCATGCCGTGACAGACTTCAGAGGTGAACCGCACCGTCCATTTCGCGTCCGACAACTACGCCTCCGTCCACCCCGAGATCATGGCGGCCCTGGCCCAGGCCAACGCCGGTCATGACGTGGCCTACGGCGCCGACGCCGCCACCGCGGCCTTCGACGCGGCCATCGCCTCCACGTTCGGCGATCAAGCGCTCGGCTTCCCGGTGTTCAACGGCACCGGCGCGAACATCGTGTCACTCATGGCGCTCAGCCCCCGCTGGGGCGGGATCGTCGCCTCGGAGCACGCGCACATCAACGTCGACGAGAACGGCGCCCCCGAGCGCGTGGGCGGGCTGAAGATCCTGCCGCTGCCCTCGACGGACGGCCGCATCTCCGCGGATCAGCTCGCGCGCTACGCCGGCGACCTGGGCGACGAGCACCGCGCGCAGCCCGTGGTGCTGTCCGTCACGCAGTCCACGGAGCTCGGCACCGTCTACTCGCTCGAGCAGATGGCGGAGCTCACGTACGCCGCGCACGAGCTCGGCATGCGCGTCCACCTCGACGGCGCGCGCATCGCGAACGCCGCGGCCGCGCTCGGGGTGAGCCTGCGCGAGGCCACCGCCGGCGCGGACGTGCTGTCCTTCGGCGGCACCAAGAACGGCGCCATGCTCGGCGAGGCCGTGGTGGTCCTCGCGGAGGACCTCCGTGACTCGCTCGCGCACGACCTCCCGTACCTGCGCAAGCAGACCATGCAGCTGGGCTCCAAGATGCGCTACGTCTCCACGCAGCTCACCACGCTGCTCACCGCCACGGACCTCGCGGGCGACGCGCTGTGGCTGCGCAACGCCCGTCACGCCAACGCGATGGCCACGCGCCTGCGCGCAGCGCTCGCGCCGCTCGAGGCCGCGGGCGCCCTGCGTTTCACGCAGGACACCGAGTCCAACGCGGTGTTCGTCGAGCTGCCGCAGGCCTCCGCCGACGCCGTGCGCGCGGACTTCCGCTTCTACGACTGGCAGCCCGGCGCGACGCCCGGCACCGTCGAGGCGCGCTGGATGTGCGCGTGGGACACCACCGCGGAGGACGTCGACGGCTTCACCGCCGCCGTCACCCGCGCGCTCGAGGCCGCGCCGGCGGGGTCGCGCTGATGGCCGCCGCCTGCCCGTGCGGCTCGGGGACGGCCTTCGCCGAGTGCTGCCGCCCCTACCTGCGCGGGGAGGCTGACGCCCCCACCGCGGAGGCGCTCATGCGCTCCCGCTACACCGCGTACGTGCGCCGCGACGCGGACTACCTCGCGCGCACGTGGCACCCGTCGACCCGCCCGCTGGACCTCGCCGCGGGCCTCGAGGACGTCGAGTGGCGCGGCCTGGAGGTCCTGGCCGCCACGGGCGGCCTCGAGGGGGACGATGCGGGGACCGTCACCTTCGTCGCGCACCACGCCGCGGGGGTGCTCGCGATGGACGCGCTGCGCGAGACCAGCAGGTTCGTGCGGGAGAACGGAACCTGGCTCTACGTCGACGGTGACGTGACGTAGGACTCACGCCGCGCATCGTCCCTCCTAGATGGGCCATGCGACGCGAAAGGGGACACCCGAAGGGTGCCCCCAGGGGCACTCCGTGACGATGTGCCCACACACCACCCCCGAGAAACCGTCACAATGGAGCCCGTGACCGAGTCCCTCCTCCTTCTGGTGGTAGTCGCGACCGCACTCGCGTTCGACTTCACCAACGGCTTCCACGACACCGGGAACGCGATGGCCACGTCCATCGCCACCCGCGCACTCAAGCCCAAGCAGGCAGTCCTGCTGTCCGCCTCCCTCAACCTCGTGGGCGCGTTCCTGTCGCTCACCGTCGCGGCGACCATCGCGACCGGGATCGTGGACGCGGACGTGGTGACGCTGGGCGTGGTGCTCGCCGGCCTGGCCGGCGGCATCATCTGGAACCTCGTGACATGGCTGTTGGGGCTGCCATCGAGCTCCTCGCATGCGCTGATCGGCGGAGTGGTGGGCGCCGTGCTCGCCGCCGCGGGCGCGCAGGGGGTGCTGTGGGACGGCCTCATCTCGAAGGTGCTCATCCCCGCGCTGATCGCCCCGATCGTCGCGATCGCCGTCGCCTCGGTGGGCACGCGCCTGGTGACGCGGTTCACCCGCGATGTCGAGCAGGACAGCAACGACCGCCTGTTCCGCTGGGGTCAGATCGGGTCCGCCTCGCTGGTCTCGCTCGCGCACGGCACCAACGACGCGCAGAAGTCGATGGGCATCATCCTGCTCGCGCTGATCGCCGCGGGCGCCGTCCCCGAGGACTCGGGCGTCCCGTTCTGGGTGATCCTGTCCTGCGCCCTCGCGATGGCGCTGGGCACGTACCTGGGCGGCTGGCGCGTGATCCGCACGCTGGGCAAGGGCCTGGTCGAGCTCGAGTCGCGCCAGGGCATGGCCGCGGAGACCTCCTCCGCCGCGGTGATCCTGCTGTCCAGCCACTTCGGCTACTCGCTGTCCACCACGCACGTCGCGACCGGCTCGATCCTGGGCTCGGGCGTGGGCATGAAGGGCGCCTCGGTGCGCTGGTCCGTCGCGGGCCGCATGTTCCTCGCGTGGCTCATCACCGTCCCGTGCGCGGGCCTGGTGGGCGCCGCAGCCTACGGCCTGGGCGCCGTGGTCGGCGGGGGCGTCGGGTCGTTCGTGGTGTTCGGCGCGCTGATCGCCGTGTCGGGCGCCATCTGGTACATGTCCAAGAAGGAGCCCGTGGGCCACCACAACGTCAACGACGAGTGGGCGCCCCAGGAGGACAACGAGTCGATCCTCGCCGAGTCGGTGGTCGACCACAACATGAAGCTCATGCGCGTGTCCAAGAAGGGCAAGCGCCGCAAGGTGAAGGGCATGCGATGAGCCAGTACATCGAATGGGACGCGCTGGGGAACATCGTCCTGTGGGGCCTGATCGTGGGCGCCGGCCTGCCGACGCTGTTCGCGCTGGGCGTCCGCGCCGTCGAGGGCCCCGGAGCCCGCGACGAGGAGGGGCACATCCCCACCTTCCGCAAGATCCTGGGCGGCCTGTGCTTCGGGATCGCGGCGCTCGCCGTGGTGGGCGCGATCGCGTACATCGCCGCCGGCGGGCACTGAGCCGCCCGTGACCTCCACCCTGGTGGCGCGTGAGGCCACCGGCGCGGACGTGCCGGCGCTGGTCGCCGTCGCCGCCGAGACCTTCCCGCTGGCCTGCCCGCCGGACACCGACCCGGAGGCCATCCGCGTCCACGTGCGCGACCGCCTGGGCGTGCCGGCGTTCACGGGATGGGTCGCGGACCCCGCGGCGACCGTGGTGGTCGCGGAGGACGCAGCGGGGGTCCAGGGCTACGCCCTGATCGTCACGGGACGATGCGAGGACGCGGGGACCTCGGAGACGCTGGCGGGGGTCGGGGTGGACACCGCGCGCGTCCACGAGCTGTCGAAGATCTACGTGCGCTCCGCCGCCCAGGGAGGCGGAGCGGCCCGCACGCTGCTCGAGGCCGCCCTGGCCCGGGCATCGTCCACCCACGGCGACCTGTCCACGTGGCTGGGCACCAACGTCGCGAACGCGCGGGCGCAGGCGTTCTACGCGAAGGCCGGGTTCGAGGTGGTCGGGCGCCGCACCTACATGGTGGGCGGGCAGGAGCACTTCGACGTGGTGATGCTGCGGCGGTGACGCCGGCGAGGCTCAGATCACCAGATAGAGGGCCCCGATGACGGTGAGGACGATGACGACGCGGTCGAAGACCTCCTGATCGATGCGCTCGGCGAGCATCCTGCCGCAGACGGCGCCCGCGAGCACCGCGGGGACGAGCACCAGGTCCAGCAGCACCCCCGCCGGCGTGAGCAGGCCGAGCGAGATCGAGAAGGGCAGCTTCGCGATGTTCACGATCGCGAAGAACCAGGCCGCGGTCCCCAGGAAGGTCTTGACGGGCAGCCGGGCCGCGAGGAAGTACATCGACATGACGGGACCGCCGGCGTTCGCGACCATCGTGGTGAAGCCGCCCAGGGTGCCGTAGAGGATCCGCCCTCCGTGGGGCGTGCTCCGAGCGCCGGCTCGGCGCCTCCACAGCGTGAATGCGATCAGGAGCAGGAGCGTCACCCCGATCACCCGCCGCACCGCGGCGTCGTTCGCGAGCGCCAGGAACGCCACGCCCGCCAGGACTCCGGCGATCACCGCGGGCACCAGGCGGATCAGGGCGTTCCAGTCGGCGTGGCGGCGGTACGCCCACAGCGCGAACATGTCGCCGACGATGAGCAGCACCAGCAGGGTGCCGGTCGACTGACGTGCCGGCAGCACCGCCGCGAACGCGGCGATCGCCAGGGTGGACGCGCCCGGCAGCGCGGTCTTGGAGATGCCGACCACCGCCGCCGCGGCGGCGAGGAGCACCCATGCCGCTGCGGAGAGCTCGGGAAGCACCTACTCGCCCCTCACGTGGGTCGGCGCGGGCGATCGGCCTCGGCTGCTGCGATGCATCGACCCTCCTCGTATGTGCGCCACGCCCGGCACGTACGCGGCACCCCCGCCGCAAGGTACAGGACCGGACGCCCCGGGAGGGGGCAGGAGCGCTCCGACGCGGCGATGGCGTGGCGTCATACCTGCTATGTTGCGCTTGACCCGCGGGCGCGGCGGAGCTCACTCACACCTGGGGGGAACACATGCGTCATTGGGGGAGCACGCTCGCGGTCACGGCGATGTCAGTGCTGCTCGTTGCGGGATGCGCCAACGGACCCCGTGAACACGCCCGGCCGTTGTCCGACGTCCTGGGATCCACCCAGGCGCTCGAGGGCGATCCCGTCGACGACCTGGCCGAGCTCGCCGACCGAGCCGACATCGTGGTGACGGGACGCATCTCCGCGATCGAAGTGTCGGCGGCGACGTTCGCCACGCCCGACCCGGCCACCCCCGAGGCCGTTTACGGCGGCCAGGTCCTCACCGCCACCGTCGATCCCGCCGACGGTGAACGCATACTGAGGGTCGAGTTCATCCACCAGTTCTCCGGAGACCACGCGCTGCGCGACCAGCGCGATGTCCTCATCCCCGACGAGGACCTGGTGCTCGCGCTCGTTCCGACGGGCGACCCCGACGGTGAGACGTACCGCTGCGTTGCCGACGCGTCGTGGTGCCCGCTCCTGTGGAACGGGGAGGGCCTCGCGGCGTCGAGCGGGGACGGGGGCACCCTGCCGGTCCTCCTCGCCGACGCCGGCGGTGAGCGGTTCAGCTCGATCGATGAGGTGACGCAGGCGATGGTGCGGGGGACGGACGCCCAACTCGTGGGATGACTCGCGGCCTGATCCCCACTCCGAAGCGCGCACGATAAAGCAGGCCCCGGGGAGCCGGGGCCATTCTCGTGGTGGGTGGTTCGGACAATCCTGGTACCTGGGGTGACACCCAGGGTCGGATGTCCGTTTCCCACGGTGGTCGGTGCGATTTCCCACGGCCGTCCCACGGCGCGCTGTCGCGTTGGAGTCACGGGACCCGCGTCCGTGGCAGTCTCGGGATGACACATTCCCGGACCACGCGCCGGGAGAAGCCGTTCCGTAGCCGACAGTAGGAGGCCCGTTCATGCACCTGAGTCGAGTTCGTGTGCGCGGCCTTCGCGGGGCTGCCGACGAGCCGTTGGAGGTCCACCTTCCCGGGCGCTTCACGGTCATCGCTGGGGCGAACGGCGGAGGTAAGACGACACTCGCCGACGCGATCTACCTGGGACACGCGAAGCGCTTCCCGCTGCTCCCTCGACACTCCGCATCCGCCCTGGGGAGTGGGGATCGAGACCTCCAAATCGAGTACAAGTTCGCACTCGACACGGCGGGCGAAGGGCCGCTTGGCCGGCAACTCCAAGCTCAGAGCGGCCGCGAGGCACCTGGCACCGTGGCGGCAACCTGGGAGAAGACCCTCCACAGGGACCTGGGCACGATCCGCGCGAGGCCCGTCGATGATCAGTTGAGGGCGATCGAGGAGCGAACGCTTTTGGTGCATCTGCCGGCTTGGCGCAACCCGCTTGACGAACTCGCTCGACGCGAGACTCGTATTCTCATTGAACTCCTGCGGGCAGGGCAGCAGAACCTCGGGCGCGGACGCGACCTGTCGGAGTTGCGCCGCAAGGCCTCGGGGCTTCTTGAGGAGCTTGCGACCGACGACCTGCTCGTCGGACTCGAGGACCGCGTCGGCGAACAGTTGCGCGCGCTGTCGGCCGGCGTCTCCCGCAACTGGCCGCACATCCGCGGGCAAGTCATTGACGACCGCTACCTCGCGCGGGTGCTCGAGCTCATGCTGTCGACGACCGAGGGTAGGACCAATGCGCTACCGCTCGAAGTTGTGGGGTTGGGCTACGTCAACCTGCTGCACATCGCGGTGACGCTCGCAGCGATCCCCGATCCCTCGCCAAGGGCTGAGCCAACGCCTGACGAAGTTTCGCCCGAGGAGTCCGGCCACGAGCACCTAGAAGAGACCCTCGCCGCCGAGGAAGCCATCAGGCAGGCGCGGGCGGAGAGCGAGAGCATCGAGGACTCGTTCTTCCCCGACTCTGCATTCCACGTGACGCTCGTGATCGAAGAGCCCGAGGCCCACCTGCACCCTCAACTGCAGCACGCCCTCGTTCGCTACCTTCGCCGGCAGGTCGAACTGCGTCCCGAGTTGCAGGTCATCCTGTCGAGTCACTCCACGGACATCCTCGCATCGTGTGATCCAACAGAGATGGTCATCGTGCGGCGCGACGAACGCGGGCAGCGCGTTTGCCGCACCGTGGCCGATATCCCCCTGACGGACGCCGACGATGTATTGCGGAAGACCCGCCTCCATCTCGATGCAAGCCGTTCCGCATCCCTCTTCGCCGACCGTGTCCTCCTAGTGGAGGGAGTGACAGAGGCGGCGGTGCTGCGCGAGCTCGGACGAGTCTGGGCAGCTGACGACGAGGACAAGCAGGCGTTCATCGACGCCCTCACGCTCGTTCCCATGGGCACCAAGGTCGGGCCGTGGGCGGTGCGCCTCCTCGCGACCCGCGGGCACGAACTCTGCACGCGCATCGCGGTCTTGCGCGACAGCGATCTTGAGTTCGGCGCGGTGCCCACCGAGCCGAGTTGGGCGTCCGATCACGACGCAGAGGTCCTCCTCGTTGAACACAACCACCCCACGCTCGAGCCCGAACTGACTTCCGGCAACGAAACCTTGGTGGCGGACGCCCTCGCGGATATTGGCGTCGCTGCACCCGACGAGGTCACACCTGAAGCCATCCGAGACCTGTTTCGCGGTCGGCACAAGGACGGTGACGGGGTCATCGCGGCTGGCCGGGCCGCAGGACGCAAGGGAGAGTTCGCAGAGGCGTTTGCCGGTCGCGTGCGCATCGCACGTGAGATCCTCGGCACCCCTGTAGAGGTGCCAGCGCCGATCTCTCGGGTGCTTGAGTTCCTTTACGGCGGTCGCGATGCTGACCCCGTCGAAGACGACGGCCCGCCCGACGCGACGCGCACCGGCGCATGAAGACGCCGCCAGCCACCTCTGGGGCCCTCCGCGACCTAACTGAAGAGCAACTCGTCGCGGCTGGATCGGCGACCCAGAACATCTACATCGAGGCAGGACCCGGCACGGGAAAGACCACCGTATCCGCCCAGAGGTTCGGCGTCCTGCGGTTCTCTCCCAGCCACCGATCCGACCGTCGCGCCGTAGTCGCGGTGAGTTTCACACGCGCGGCCACGCACAACCTGCGTCGGAGAGTGCGACGGATCTGGGGCAACGCCGCGCAGGATTGGCCGCATCGCGTTGTCACCCTCGACACCATCATGGCGGGACTGCTCCACGACCTGCTCAGCTCTCGGCTTGTCACTTGGCCGAATTCTGTCGCGTTGTGGCCCGACGGCAACATCACGCTCGACGTGCGCGACAGTTGGGCATCGTCGTGCTCTGGAACCGTCATGACGCGATCGCAGTGCGAGATCCATCTCGTTGACGGCAGGCTCGAGTTCCAATTGACGTTCTTGCCGGAAAGCGCGCTCAAAGCTCCTCCCCAAGAAGTGCGAGCCCACTTGATGCAGGGCATTTGCACCCACCAGGACGTCCGAACCGTCATTGCACTGGCACTGAAAGTGCCTTCCCTCGCCTCGTACATCCAGCAGCGACTGGGCGAGACCATGAGGGCACTCATCGTTGACGAGGTCTTCGATGCGAACGAGCTCGACATCGCAATCATCGATCGCGCTCTGGCGGCTGGCGTCGCGATCACACTCGTCGGTGACCCCTGGCAAGCGCTGTACATGTTTCGCGGTGCCCGACCGGAGATGGTGAGGGAACTGATCGAACGGGCCGAGATCAGCACTTTTCCGCTAACGCGGTCGTTCCGTTGGCAGACATCGGAACAGAGCAACCTCGCCAAAGCGCTACGCGAGGGAACAGGCGTTGCGCTTCCCGCTAGTCGCTCGGAGGTTGACGTGGTCCTAGCACTGCGATGGAAGGACCTATGGAGCCTCGGTGATCGTGTGCTCCCACTTGCATTTCAGTCGTTCAAGGGCACCTATGAAGAGGCCGCCGCAACGATTCTTCTTAACCACGTCACGCGAAACATCCTCGATAACGACGCTACATACCTCCGAGACGCGCTCGCGGCTCTCAACATTCAAGACCCAGACGTACCGCAGCGACTCGCTCCAGGCCTGCAACGAGTCATCGAAATGCTAGCGCCCGGAGGCAAGACGGCCGAGAAGGCCGCCTATACCGCACTAGTCGAAGTCATCAAGACCGTCTCGCCTCGGGAACTCAGGAAGCCCCACTGGGTTTACACCCAGCGTCTCGGGCTCATCCAGCCGCGAATCTCGACGCCCGCGCGACCGGTCCTCGGCATGACCACGCATCAGGCCAAAGGGGGCGAGTGGCCCGCCGTCGGTGTATGCCTCAGCGACGCCGAGGCGCGAGCGCTCGCTGGTGGCCTGAGCGTGGACAACGACATGCACCGGAAGATCTATGTTGCTTGCACGCGAGCACGCTTACATACGGTCGCGCTGCGCGAAGACTAGGCGTGGGCGGGGCCTGCGAGCACGGCGGCCCACCCTTCCCCGCAGAGCGGCGTCGGAGGCGACTTGCCTACTCGGCGGCGTCTTCGCAGAGCTGGCACGAGCCCGCTCCGCCGCACGCAGGGCAATTCGGATCAGTATTGACTCGGCCCCTGCTCGCTCGATCCTCTTCTTCCCACTGTGCAGTGCTGCAAGCGGAACTGCAGAAGTTCGAGTTCACTGCCACACCACCGCAGTACCGGCATTCGGTAGTCCAGTCCTCGGAATCATCGGAGCTCCTGCTGAACCAGCCCACGTGTCCACCCTTCATCGAGTCCAGGCGGTACCCGGAGTGGTCGCCTCACCAGCAAGATACCTCGGACGCCAGCGGCCCAGATCACTTGCCGACGATGCCGCCGCCGACGCGCACGACAGCAACTCGCAGTCATCCACTCCTGCGCGCGGCTTCACGGTCAACCAAGAACGACTCAACCGCGCTCGGGGCAGTGCCCGGCGGCCACTTCGCGGCCGGATGAGATGTCTCCAGACAGTCAAGCGGCGCGGCGTCGCTGGCATCCGCCGAACTTGAAGCTCGGGCCAAGGCGGCCGATGACTATGGCTTGTCCGAATCTGCGAATAGCGCATCAATGGGCATCAACTGCTCCGGGTGGGGAATCGACAGCGGACGACCCGGCGCGCTGACGACACGCCCACGCGCGATCACGGCGCGAGCTTGCTTTGCCCAGTCAAACGCGTTTCGGATTGTGGGCTCGGTCGCCGTAACTCTAATCTCGACGTTGCGGTTCTTTCGGATCGTGCGAATCGCAACCTCACCAAGCGGCTCGTCCGGCACGTGACGAATCTCAACGATCTGGCCGGACACAGACTCAGCCCGGTCCGATCTCGTCGTACGCAACTTGCCTTCGACTCGCTCCAGCAGCTGCGAGGCTTCATCTTCGATGACTACCCGTTCGGGCAAGCCTCCGGGCGCACCAAGGCCCGGTGCCCACGCGAAGGTCGCATCAAATGCGTCGACCCCCGACTGCACCGCGATCGCGCGTACCGCCGCCACCAGTTCCCGACTTACGCCGCTCTGCACCAGGTCAACAACCTCGTCGAGGCCCGGCTCTTTCGCGGCCTTGATCGCGATGCTGTCCAACGCAGCGATGGCGGTCGCCAACGTGCGCGTGACGCGGCGTTCCGCGGGTTCGAGCACCACCTGTCCACCTAGGACGTCGCGCTCGAGCGGCTCTGGCGGCTCCACGGGCATCACAACTGGCAGTACGAAAGAACCGCGCTTGGTATGCGCAAGCCTGGCCTGAGAAGCAAGCGCGTCACCCGGAGGACTGTAGTTCGCACCGATCGCCGGACGAGGCTTCCTCGCTGTGGTCGCCGCTGCTCTGAGCAGGCGGCGCGCTGAAAGAAGAATGGTCGACGCGCCTTCGAGCAAAACCGCGTCCTCGACCAGGTAGCCGTCTCGCACACGATAATTCTGGACGTCTTGGAACTCACGCTCAATTTCATCGACCACGACGGCCATTGGCACGCGCCGGCTCAGTGCAATCCGAGAAGCAACCGCACGAAAGTCGCTCGATGCCCATTCAAGTTCGTAGGGGACTGCAACTTCATGGGGCAGTTCGGCACTCGCCGAGCGCCACAACTCGCCGATAAGACCAGGTGCGCCCTGGGACCAGCCATGCCGTTTGAGGTAGCTGGCGACATCCGCGCGCATCTCTCGTCGAACGGTCACGATGACACCCCCGTCGACAGCGGCCGGAAGAGTTCAAGGACATCTGCATGCCACAGTTCCATCGTCGCGGCTGTGACCCGTTGGCTTCGGGGTACCCGGATGGTCTTCGACGATTCGAATTGGCGAGGAGACAGCCGCACCCAGTAGGCGGCCGTGCCCGGCAGACTCGTGCCCGCGTCCTCGTGGGCGACCCACGCCTCGGAACTTGCCGGGACTACGACGATCACGAAGTAGAGCGGCACCTGCACCCTGCTCCACTTCTGGACCCAACTATCCTCGACCGAATACGTGAGTTCGGGCTCTTGTCCGTCAACCGCGTAGCGCTTCGTTGTCTTGACCTGCACCCGAACCCCGGCCTCGGGGAAACTCAGGGTGTAGTCAATGGCCAATGTGTCCTCGCCCGGACTCGTCTCATCAAAGCCGCAGCCCGCCTGGCTCGCGATGCCGCGCATGTAGACCACACCAAAACGCCCCTTGCGTGCGTTGAGGTCCAACTGCTGATGGGAACGCAGGCGGCTGTCACCATCCACAGTCAAAGTCACCACGCCCCCAAGCCCGGCACTATGCAGAACCCCTGATAATGCGCCATCGTAGCGGCATTGAATCCACACAGTGTGACCCCGCTGGCCGCGCCTATGCCGGTTCAAGATGGCCACATCGCAACCGTACGTCGACCGCCTGACAAGCAACCGGACGGTATCGCTCTCGATTGCCGCCAACGATGCGGGTCCGGTTCAGCAGTCCGAGTCCAATCGAAGCTTTGCAGAGGCTGAAGCGGCCTCGGCGACAAGGATCGGCACGCCGCGACCAGCGCGCCTTATCGAGAGCCATACCGCGATGCGCATGTCGAGCCTTGGGCAGATTGTCGCCCACACTCAACGTGTTCGGACTCCGCGTGCCTATAACCGACTGTCTGTCGCGATCACTAGGTTAGGCGCAAGGATCTGAGGGGACCCACGAAGCATGGAATCCGCGTACAGGCGACTCACCGATGCGATCGCCGAAGAGATGTTCAGTTCTGCGTCGGCCGGCCTACCGGTCTACTGCCTGGCCGACGAAGAAGTCCGCAAGCGCATTCTCAAGACCGCAGGGATCGCGAGCGATGGTGGGGACGCGATCTCGGGAGTCGTGCGCTCAACACTGAACCTTGCCGACTCCGGCACGCCGATGCTGGACTGGCACGTGGCCGGAGCTCGGCGTCACGCGGCACAGCCGCTCGAGACGCCGCCTGCTCTTCCACTCCTGCTCGTACTTGCGCAGGCCGCCGAACGGATGCACGCCGACCGCGACCACGCTTCGCACAACTACTACGCCCGCCTTCACGAGTTGCTGGATATCCCGACGGGCGATCACGCCCGAGCAACGAGGGCCTACCAGAAGCACGCGAATGAGCTCTGGGGTTCTCTCAACGCGTGGTTGGAGGCGTGGGAAGGCGAGCGGGGAATCCCCACTGCCTATGCGATTGGCGGCCACGACTACGTGGGCCTGCCCATGTCGCAGGCAGTCGTGCGCCAGCATGATCGCGAGGGCTTGCGCGAGTTCTTCGCGCTCGAGGGCTTCGCCCCCGGCCAGCGGGTCGCGCCGTCGGACATGGAAGCGGCGATGGAGCCTTACGCGACGAAGACCCCGAGTCCCTTCAGCGCGCATTTGGCGAGCCTCTGGCACAACCCGGCGGCGCGCGATCGGATTGTCGACGCCGCCTGCCTCGAGCTTGATGCCTGGGACGGTTCTGGCGCAGCCCTTGCAGAGGCTGGACGCCATGCCGGGCATACACACCTCTTGGCGTTCGTGCGCACCTTCCCCCGCAAGAAGGTCGAGTTCAACCTCGCGATTCCCTATCGCTCCGATTCACCAAGCATCGTGCGCTTTCATGCAGCGGACGGAACGACCGAAGTCCCTACGGTCGCGGGCCCAGGAGGTTCAACAAGGCTCTCCACGGTGCAGCTCATCGAGGCCTCATCTTTGATAGCCGATCGCATCGAAGGAACGTTTGGCATCGACAATGACCGCCAGGTGCGGCGCGAACCTCGTCGCGTCGTGCCACTTCGTTGGGACGACCTCCAAGGCTCGTTCGTAGAAGTGGAGTGCGCAGCGCTAGGGGACGAAGTTCTTTTGATCGCCCGTCACGACACCCGGTCACGCCTCGAAGCGCACCTCCGCGAGCATGCGCGCCCCGGTTGGTCAGAACTCGCAGACCTACCCGGGTTGCCCGATAGCTGGATCGCGTACGAACGTGTGCAAGTTGTCTCCGTCCCGACCGCCACGACGCACTTCGACCTGCTTCCGCTCGCTCCACGCGCTCGAACGAGCCTGACGGTGAGCGGCGGGTTCCGGCTGCCAGGATTGCTGCGGAAGTGGTCCTCACTTGAGCCTCCAGAGATTGTCGCCGTGGCCGCGAACGCCAAGTCAGTTGACCTCCGGGTTTACGACGGGACACGCGTCGACCCCGGCCTCCAATTGGTCAGCACCTCCACCGATGGCGAAGTTGCGGTGCTTCCGCTGGCCGGTGAGGAGCTTGCAGACGGTGAGTACCTGGTCGGCATGTTCGTCGACGGTGCCACTCGGCCTGCATCCACGGCATTGATCCGCCTCCGCTCCGCGAGCACCCCGCAGTTCAGCGTCGCCGAAGATGACATCCGACTCGTGTACTCGCCTGAGTCATCGCCTCGGTGGCCGCTCTCGGCAGGTCCGGCCGACTGGCCCGCTCACGTCAGTGGCGCGCGAACCCTCGGACTGCCAGAAGTCCTAGACTCCCCGCGAGAGGCCATGCCCGAATTCACGCCCCGCGCGGCGCGGCCGAAGCCCCAGAGTCCGCCGAGGCTCAGCGTCGGAGTACCCGTTGCGGAAGACTCGTGCCTCGTAACTGGGAAGCACCGTACACAGTTGCCGCCAGCGCCCCTCCCCGGGGAACGCCGAACACGCACCATCGTCGGCGAGTGCTCAACATGCGGCACCGTTCGGCGCTCGGCGGGAACAGCATGGGCCGCCCGTCGGAGGGACACGCACGCCGCGAAGCCGCGCGCACCGCTGGAGATCCCTCGGGTCGTCGACGCGCCGACGCACGACCTGAGGACAGCGACGGATGCCCTCAACCACGTCGGTCACGGAACTCTCTCGACGCTCGAGACCATCGCCGCACAGGTGGAAGGTTCGGGACTCCTATCCGATGTACTCGTGCGCCGCCTTGAGGCCGTCGGCCACATCGATATCGCGAGAGACGATCGACTCAAACCAACGCACTGGGCGGTGAACTCGGCGACTCTCGTTCCCGTGGACGGCGGGAAGCACGTGCTCACTGGAGCCCATTCCGCAGCGCTCGTCGCTCAGCTTCGTCGCTCGCTCGAACCCGATGCGACGGTCACCGTCACCACCGATGGCGGCATCCCACGCATCGAGGTGTGCGGCTCGCTCGTGGCAAAGGAGTTGGCCGAGATGGGGATCGTCGTCCTCCATTCTTCGCCAGCTGCGTCCATGGCGAACGCGCTCCCGACCTTGAGTTCCGTCGCCGAGTCACTGACGCGTATCGCGGTTCCGAAGTACAGGTCAGCCGAGTACTGGGACTGCGCATCTGCGTCGTGGATCGCCGCCGGCTCGCTCGCGATGGCAGGCGCGTATCGGCTGCGCGACTTCGGATCGATCTATGTGGTCCGCTCCATGCGCGACCTGGAGAACGGAACGCTTGCCCTCGCCAACGCACAGCTCGTTAAGCACGTCGCCAACCTGTGGGCGAACGATCCGCTGGTGGGATATCACTCGCGTACACAGTCCGTAGTGACCCCGCTGGGAGCTGATCTGCCGGGGCTGTATGGCCGCGCGCTCACGCTTTGCTCGGGTCGCGCACCGATCGAGATCGAGAAATCTCGACTTCTGCAATATCCGGGGGTCTCGCGCGAGGTCGCCGATATCGTGTTCTCACGGATCAGTCAGTGAGGTCCTGATGCAATACCCGACTCCGGTACAGATCGCGGACGATCTGCGCGAGGCCTTCTTGCGCTACATCGATACCGCCTACGCCTTGCGGGACGCAAAGCTCGTCAAGGAACGGCGACGCTTGCTCCTCGAGGGTCAAGGCAATCTCTTCGCTCCCCTCATGCTCGAGCCAGTGCTGCCCTACGAGGGCAATGCCTCCGTCGCCGACGCGGCCGAGGGGGCACACATTGATGCCGAGACCCTGGGCGACGTGGTCGCTTCAGTCTTCGGCGTCGCACCACACGCCATCGACCAAGTAAGACTTCGACAGCATCAAGCCAGCGCCCTCGCGACGCATTTCTCGGCGGCTCGACCATGGAACCCGGTAGTGACCTCGGGAACGGGTTCCGGAAAGACTGAGTCCTTCCTGATTCCGTTGCTTGCGCGGATCGCGGCCGAGAAGCGCGCCGACGCGGAACTCCCTCCCATCCACGAGTGGTGGAGCATCGAGCGCCAGAAGCAGCCATGGCAGCCGTCGCGCCAGGTTGGCGCACGGCCCGCGGCGATCCGTTCGATGATCCTCTACCCCACGAATGCGCTCGTCGAGGACCAGGTCGCGCGCCTCAGGCGCGCGGTCAAGGGTCTGCGATCGATGCCCCAGCCGATTGACCTGTGGTTCGGCCGATATACGGGGGCGACACCAGGCTCCGGCGACGTACCCACAGGGTCAGCGTCCGGAAACGATGTGTCTCGGGTCGCATCGGAGATGCGGTCTCTCGCTCGTCTAGCCACTCAACTCGCAACTCTGGACAAGCCCGAACTGGCAGGTCAGTTCCAAGACCCCAACTCCGGGGAGCTGATTACGCGTTGGGACATGATCGCGACGCCGCCAGACATCATCGTCACCAACTACTCGATGCTCAACGTCATGCTCATGCGGGACGTCGAAGAGCCGATGTTCGAGTCCACCCGCGAGTGGCTCGCCCGTTCCAGAGACAACGTCTTCACACTCGTTGTCGACGAACTACACCTCTACCGTGGCAGCACCGGTGCCGAGGTAGGCATGGTAGTGCGCAACCTCGCGTCTCGACTTGGCCTTGCTCCCGACTCGCACCAGCTGAGGATCATCGCGACGAGCGCGTCTCTTCCCGGCGACGACTCCGGACAGGAATATCTCGAGCGGTTCTTCGGAGTTGACCGGGAGACGTTCGTCATCGAGCCGGGACAGCCGCGAGCGGTCGCGAGCACGACCGTGCCGAAGGCCTCCGACATCGTTGATCTCGCCGACGAGGACCTTGGCGAGGCTGCGGCCGACGGCCATTGGGCTGAGGCAATCGCGGCCGCATGCGTCTCAACCGGGCACGCCTCGCCGCGCGCAACTCGCTTCGACACGGTGGCGCAGCGCCTCTTCGGCGGCGCGAGCGAAGCCCGCCAAGCTCTCTCGCGGATGCTCACCGGCCTCGCAGA
Source organism: Demequina silvatica (assembly GCF_000971215.1). Classification (GTDB taxonomy): domain Bacteria; phylum Actinomycetota; class Actinomycetes; order Actinomycetales; family Demequinaceae; genus Demequina; species Demequina silvatica. The sequence goes on along the minus strand of NZ_BBMA01000002.1, from coordinate 631,097 downwards.
TGCGCCGCCGGCGTTGCAGATTCGCGGGCACGTGATGATGCGCGGGATGCGAGGCCTCTGGGCGTGCTCCGACCCTGCTTGCCCGGCAGCCGTCGACGCAAGCCCTCGCCGCATCGGACGCATGTACGACACACCTCGGTCTACCTGTGAAGACTGCGGCGCACGCGTTCTCGAGCTTCTCTATTGCTTCGAGTGCGGCGATGTCAGTCTCGGTGGCTACCTGGTCGAGCAGCCCGACAGAGGTTCAGTCATCCTTTCGACGACACCTGTCAGAGCGGGCGACAATTCCGGCGACTTCGTCTACCGCCGCAAGGATGACGAGTACCGATGGCTCTGGCTGGGTTCACCCGTGCCGGACGCCCCGACCCGCCACAAGCTCCCAGCCGACATGGACGAAGGCCAGACAGTGGTCGAGTTCAACTTCGGGGCCGCCACATGGAACCCCAAGTTGGGCCTTCTTGCGCTCGGCGGTACGGACGGCATTCCCGCAGTCGTACTCAGCAACAGCGCAGCCGACGGCAGCGGTTTCGCCGCACCCGCGCTCCCGGAGACCTGCCCACGATGCGGTGGCAGCCAGGCAAACGGTGACGCCGCAGTGTACTTCGCAGGCAACGTTCGATCCCCCATCCGCGCCCACACTTCGGGCCGTTCGCAACTGACTCAGATGGCCGTGTCACAACTCTTCCGCAGTCTCGGCTCCTCTGCCGAAGAGTCCCGCACGATTGTCTTCACCGATAGCCGCGACGACGCGGCGCGTACGGCAGCGGGCATTTCGCTGAACAACTTCCGCGACCAAGTGCGGCAGGTCGTTCGACAGTTGCTCCACGAACGGGAAGACCCGGTGACGGCGCTGCGCGCGTTGTTGCGCGGCGAACTCACCGGAGAGGAACTTGCGACCGCCGAACGGTTCAAGAGCGAGTACAAGTCGTTGTACGCGGCGCTCCGGTTCGAGCACGCGGGTACGGCGGAAGCTGAAGACCTAGCCACGATCGCGGCCGCCGAAGCGGACAAAGACGCCCTACCGTGGGCCGCATTGGTGCGCAGCGCAGAGGGAGCCTTCCTTTCTCAAGGCATCAACCCAGCCGGGCCGGGACCATCCGTGGCACAAAGTGAAGGCGACTATCCCTGGTATCGAGCATACGAACCGCCGTCGGCGGCATCGTGGGTGCCGATGCAGGACTCCATCGCTGGGCCAATCCGTAAGGACAGGGCTCGGGTGACCTCCGTCGCTCTCGCGGATGCGGTCTTTGACCGTGCCTCGCGCGACTTGGAATCAACGCGCCTTGGGGTCGTACATGCGCGGGCTGAGGTCGCGCAGGACTGGGGCATTCCTCCGGAGGCCGCTAGCCAAGTTACAGCGAGCGTGATCCGGCTGCTCGGTGTCGCCAAGAGATTTGAAGGTGGGTACGCGGCACTCACGACAACTGCCCCGCGAGTAGTGAAGAAGTACTTGGCGCGCGTCGCTGCGAAGCACTCGCTCGATGCAACAACCCTTACAGCGCGCGTGGGTGAGCACCTGCAATTGCAGAGTGTGATCGACAGTTCCTGGACACTTCAGACACAGAGCCATCCAGACTCACTCGTGCTGCGTGCGCCTAGCGTCTCCGTATGGGTCTGCGACAACTGCGCGACGGCGCATCTCCATCCGTCGGCGGGCGTGTGCACCAACGACGAGTGCGAAGTCGGGGTTCTCAGCGAGTTGCCCCGCACCGAAGAGCTCGACTACTACGGCTGGCTCGCGACGCGCCCTCTGCGCCGGATGCGTGTCGCGGAACTCACCGGGCAAACAAGTCTTATGGATCAGAGGATGCGGCAGCGCTTGTTCCGCAATGCCGTGCTTCCACCTCCCACGGAGAGCAAACTTGCCGATCCGTTCGACTTGCTGTCGGTGACAACGACGATGGAGGTCGGCGTAGATATCGGATCGCTCCGAGCGGTTGCAATGGCCAACATGCCTCCGCAGCGGTTCAACTACCAGCAGCGGGTCGGACGCGCGGGGCGATCGGGACAGCCGTTCTCCTTCGCGGTGACGGTCGCGCGCGACCGCGCCCACGACGACTACTACTTCCAGAGCCCCGAGAAGATGACGGCCGCCGATCCGGCTCCGCCGTTCATCGATCTCTCGCGGCCGAGGATTGTTCGCCGCGTGGTTGCCGCCGAGTTGCTCCGTCAAGCGTTCGTTGCGCTGCCTGTCTCACCGAGGCGCACTCGTGACAGCATCCACGGAACATTTGGGCTGACTTCTGAGTGGACCGACCGTCGAAGCGACATCAATGCATGGCTCAAGGACTCCTCCGATGTGGAGGCCGTGTGCCAGCGGTTCAGCGCGTTCACTGAGATTCCCTCAACGACCTTGGCGGCGTGGGCGCGCACCGAGTTGGTCTCGGACATCGACGAGGCAGTCGGCAGCCCATACTTCGGCCACAGCGAGTTGAGCGAACTCCTCGCCAACGCAGGCGTGCTCCCCATGTTTGGTTTCCCCACGCGCGTAAGGGCGCTGTATTCCAAGCGGATCGACCGAATGCGCGATCTCACCGCCAGCACGGTCGCGGACCGCGACCTAGGCATGTCCATCACCGCATTCGCACCTGGCGCGGTCGTGGTGAAGGACGGCGCAGAACATCTAGCGGTTGGCTTCGCCGCCTACAATTTCGTAGGGCAGAAGGCGGTGCCTCGAGACCCCCTGGGAGTTCCGCTCCAAGTCCATCGCTGCGCCGTGTGCGAGAGCCTGGACACGCGCCAGCGCGAGTCCGAGCCCTTGTGTGACGTTTGCGGCGAATCGATGCGGACATTCCCCGTCTACCAGCCAGAGGGCTACCGCACGATCTACAGCCAGCCCGATTTCGACGACACCCACATCGCTCCCGGCTATGCGGGGTACTCCGAGCTCTCGACGGACACGCATGTGGGCCATGAGCTTCAACTGCCAGCAATGTCGGCACGGCTACTCGAGCAAGCTGCGGTCGTCGCCGTCAACGACAACAACCGTCAACTGTTCGACCTCAAGCGCCTTTCTGACGGGTCTGTTGTCGCACAGAACCGCGAGTTGTATCGCCGCGCGCTTCCCGACTTCATGAGGAGTGGACAGGCCCTGGAGTCAGCGGCGATCGGTGAAGTACGCCGCACGGACGTACTTCTCCTAGGCCTCGACCGGCTGGCACTTCCAGACGGAGTTGTGGCGACCCTGCCATGGGCATGCCCAGCCGGAAAGGGTGCGCTGCTCTCGTTCGCCGAACTGTTGCGGAATGCCGCGAAGGACTACCTCAGCATCGAGCAGTCAGAACTCGAAGTCGGCCTGCAACCCGCGAAGCAGAACAGCACCGTGTCTTCACGGGTGTTCATCGCCGACGCCCTCGACAACGGGGCCGGCTACGCCGTCGAACTTGGTGGGCGGGAGACCCTTGAGCGCCTCTTGACATCGATCAGCGAGCGAACGGGAACCGCGCTCCGCAGTCCTGCGCACGCCGGAGCGTGCACCTCGTCGTGCCCCGGCTGCCTGCGCAACTACGAGAACCGCTTCAATCACTGGGCCCTCGACTGGCGACTCGGCCTCGACGTAGTCGATCTCGCACTCGGCAAGGAGCTCGAATTGGCCCACTGGGAACCGCACACCAACGACCTGATTCGCCGCTTCGTCGAGGGCTACGGCACTCACCTGCCGATCGAGCGCGACCAGACCAATGGGCTGCAAGTCCTTGTGTGCACCGAAGGCGACGGATCAGCGGCCATCGTGGGACACCCGCTATGGAGGCACGACAAGTCGCACTGGAACGATCAAGTCCAAGGGGCCGCGACCCGACTCCGAGGGCGCGGACTCGCCAACGTCACGGTCACGGATGCCTTCGTTCTCGACCGGACACCGATCAAGGTCTTCAATGCCCTCCTCGGCACTGACTAGCGGCGAGACAGTCTCAACGTCACGTGCCGCTGGAGATCGCAGTGGCCTTCGCGCCTTTCCTGGACTCAGTAGATCAGCGCGGCAGGGCTACCGCACCTCATCCGGTGCCATATCGTCTTGCGCATGACGACCCTGATGTCTTCCGGCTCTCCCGATTTCGACGATCTCCGCGATCGCCTGATGGCGGACGCGGCCGTGTTGCGCGAGCTCGAGGCTGCGATGCGCGTGTGCCTCGGTCGTGTTGACCCGGCGGATCGCGGGTCGCGATTCATCATGGGCGGAGCGTTCGAGCACCTCATTTCCGCCGCCGCCTGGGCAGTCGGCGTGCTGACGGCTCCCGGCGGACACAACGCCAACGGCTTTGACCTGGTGAACCTGCGCGAGAAGGCTCGCGGCATGTGGTCGGTGAAGTCGCAGACGGGAACGCCGGGTGAGTGGCGAATCACGAACGGCCTTGGCGGCGCTGGCGGCGGCATGACGGACCCGACGGTATTCGTCGCGCCCACGCTGCCGGGCCTGGTCCTGGTGGACCCCGCGACTCACCCGGAGGTCGTCGCGCAGACAAGGCAGCGGTCGGACGCCGTGGTTCTGCCGTTCGGCGCTGTCAAGGCGCACGCGAAGGCGCACCCCGAGTGCGTGATCCCGATGAACGCTCCGAAGAACGAGCATCGCGGCAAGGAAGACGCGGGCATCGCTTTCGTCGAGTCCGTTGCCACGCCGGAGCAGTTCCCTCGCCTGTCCAACATGTTCATGGCCTCCAAGCCGAAGACAGAAGGCCCGGTCCTCGAGATCCACGCGCTCATCGCACTCCGCGACTCCGGCGCGCTCACGGAGGAGCAGTTCCAGGCTGCCGTGAACAAGACGATCGGCCTCTAACCCCACTCGTCTGACTCCCTCTCGGAGGGGCAATTCGCCACTGTCAGAGGCAGCACGTAAGCTTGCCCCATGCTCGAACCGTCAAGCCCCGACGCCATCACCTTTGCGGACCTCTTCGCAGGCGTTGGCGGCTTCGCTGCCGCACTCTCCGCGATGGGTGCTGAGCACGCGTACGCGGTCGAGATCGACAAGCACGCCGCCGCTGTCTACGAGGCGAATTGGCAGCATCCCGCACTTGGCGATGTGACGAAGGACGCCAACGACGACGCTGTGACGGTACCCGCGCACGACATCATCACGGGCGGCTTCCCCTGCCAGCCGTTCTCCAAGTCCGGTGCCCAGCGGGGCATGGACGAGGTCCGCGGCACGCTCTTCTGGAACATCGAGAAGATCGTCCGCGAGCGCAAGCCCACGCTGATCTGCCTCGAGAACGTCCGCAACCTCGCGGGCCCGCGCCACAAGCACGAGTGGCAGGTCATCATCGAGCACCTGCGCAACGCCGGCTACCAGGTCGCCGAGCAGAGCGCCGTGTTCTCCCCGCACCTCATCGCACCTGAGTTCGGCGGGTCGCCGCAGGTCCGCGAGCGCGTGTTCATCACAGCGACTCTCGTGCCCGAGGGCATGGTGATGGACCCCGACCCGGAGCCGATTACCCTTCCCGAGCGTGTGCTGATGCATCGGGAGTGGAACCTCGTCGATGACCTGCCGATGGACAGGGCTGCCGTCGTGCCCGGTACCGAGATCTCCCCGGACGAGCGTGCGTGGATCGATCACTGGGAGCAGATGGTCGTCTTCATGCGAGCCTGGCGTGCCGATCAGGCCCGCCTCACGGGCGAACCGCTGCGCCGGCTCCCCGGCCACCCCGTGTGGACCGACGCGTGGGTGACGGCCAAGACCGCGCGCGAGCATCTGCTGGATGGCGCTCCGGCATGGAAGGCCGACTTCCTGCGCAAGAACTTCGATCTATACGACAGCCTGCGCGAGTTCCTCGGAGCGAAGGTCATCAACAAGTGGTTGCGTGAGGTGCGCGAGTTCCCGGAGTCGCGCCGCAAGCTCGAGTGGCAGGCGCAGGACGCCGTGTCTATGTGGGACTGCGTGATCTCGCTTCGCCCCTCTGGGCTCCGCGTGAAGCGGCCGACGCATCTGCCGGCGCTGGTGGCCATCACGCAGACGCCGATCATCGGCCCCATCGGGCGCAAGCTCTCCGCGCGTGAGGCGGCACGCCTGCAGGGTTTGCCGGACAACTTCACGTTCGGCGACCAGCGCGATGCGCTCACGTACAAGCAGATGGGCAACGGCGTGAACGTGGGCGTCGTGAATCAGGTACTCAAGGCGCACTGCGAGCGCGACAAACACCTGCTCCTGGCCACCGAGCGGGGACGCGCGATCTACGCGATGGTCGCTGCAGCCGCGGAGGCACCCCGAGACGACGTTGCACAGCGACTGGACGCGCTGCGTGAGCGCGCCTTCGAGGTTCCTGCGCTGTCTTCGTAGCGGTTGGCGCTCGGCCCGCCGCCCCTTGCCGTCAGTCTCCGATTTCGTCGGCGCAGAGCCTCCCCCGGTTGGCACGCGGACCTGAACCGTGTGCGTCTGCCTACTCCGCCACTCGCGCGCGGAGCGGTGCTGGATCATCGACGTCTCGAGACCCATACTCCAGATTCAACCGCGACCCTTGACTCCACGCCGTCCTTATTCAAGGATAGGGAAAAGCCTGGAACAAGGGATCGGGGTCGTCGAGGATGAGCTCACACGCCGGACGGCCTGGCGGGTGGCCCGCAGTGAGCTACGAGGACGTCTCATGGGCCCTTCCCGCAGAGCTCGAGGGTCGCGTCGCGATCACTGACGTGGTCCGACTCGAGGCACGGCCCTACCAGGCCGCGATCGCGCCGGCGATCGCCGACCTTGACCCCTACCGGTTCCTCACGGCAGCGCGCGCCGACGATGTGGCCTCCGCCGCAGCGGAGATCTCCGCGTTCGACCGCGATGTGGCCGGCCTGCCGGTGCCCATGCCGGCGGTACTGCTGCGCACCGAGTCCGCCTCGAGCTCCCAGATCGAGCACCTCACGGCGAACGCGCGCAACCTCGCGACCGCTGCGCTGGGCCTGAGGGCAGGCGAGAACGCCGAGCTCGTCGCAGACAACGCGGCGGCGATGCGTCGCGCCATCGACCTGGCCGGTCCGCCCACCCGCGAGCAGATTCTCGCGATCCACGAGACGTTGCTCCACCGAAGCGACCCGGAGATCGCGGGAACCTTCAGGGCCGGACCCGTGTGGATCGGCCGGCCCGACCTCAGCCCGCACGGTGCGGACTTCATCCCCCCACGGTGGGAGCGCATCGAGGGATCGATCAGCGACCTGATCGCATTCGCCGCGCGGCGCGACATGAACGGCCTGGTGCAGGCCGCGCTCGCGCATGCGCAGTTCGAGACCATCCACCCGTTCTCCGACGGCAACGGGCGCACAGGTCGCGCCATCGTTCATGCGATCCTCCACGCCACGGGCTTCGCCAGGAACACGACCGTGCCTGTCTCCTCCGGACTCCTCGGCGACACCGGAGGGTACTTCCGCGCACTCACCTCCTTTCGCGAAGGTGACATCGACCCCATCGTCGCGACTTTCGCTGGCGCGGCACGGCGCGCGGTCACCAACGGCCGTCAGCTCGCCGCCGATACCTCGGCGATTCACGAGGCATGGCAGCGAGCCATCCGCGCCCGACGCGATTCAGGTGCATGGCGACTCGCCGATCACCTTTTCGCGCAACCCGTCGTCAACTCGGCCTACGTCGAACGGTTCCTCGGCTCCTCACGCCAGGGTGCGTTCAACGCCATCGCGGCCCTCGTCACCGCGGGCGCGCTCCACCAAGGCAGCGCCGACCGCCGCAACCAGGTCTGGCAGGCACGCGAGGTCCTCGACGCCATGGACGGCTTCGCTGCACGAGCGACGCGCCGGAACCTTGGCTAGACGCCTGCGGTGAACGGACCGCGCGGCAGACCCCAGAGGCGCAGGCACAAAGAAGAAGGCCCCCGGGGATACCCCGGGGGCCTTCTCATATGGTGCGCGAGGGGGGAGTTGAACCCCCACGCCCTTTCGGGCACACGGACCTGAACCGTGCGCGTCTGCCTATTCCGCCACTCGCGCGCGCCGGGTAACTCTAGCACGGTTTCAGAGGCCTATACGATGGCGGGCATGGGTGTGCTGGACCGCTTCGAGCGCGGAGTCGAGAACGTGATGCAGAACGCGTTCGCGCGCACCTTCAAGGCGGGGGTCAAGCCGGTCGAGCTGGCCGCCGCCGTGAAGCGCGAGTGCGACGCCCGCGCCGCGGTCGTGGACCGCGGCCGCACGGTCGCACCTAATGAATACGGCATCGCCCTCGCGCCCGCGGACATGGAGACGGTCGAGCAGTGGGGTTCCGACGCCCTGCGCCACGAGCTCGTGGACTCCGTCCGCGCGCACGCCGAGCGCCAGCGCTACTCCTTCGTGGGCGCGGTGGACGTCGCCTTCGACGTCGACGAGACCCTGGCGACCGGACGCTACGCCGTGGTGTCCCGCACCACCCGCGGCCCGGTCGCGCCGGCCACGGGCACCAACACCAGCTCGCGCTACCCGCTGCTCGACATCGACGGCACGCGCTACTACCTCACGGGCGAGTCGACCACCATCGGCCGCGGCTCGGAGGCGGACATCGTGGTGGATGACACGGGCGTGAGCCGCAAGCACGTCCGCCTCGAGGTGACGGACCACGGCACCATCCTCACGGACCTGGGCTCCACCAACGGCACCATGGTGGAGGACCAGCGGGTGAGCGAGGCGACGCTGCTCGACGGCAACGCCATCACCATCGGGCGCACCACCCTCATGTACTGGGACGCCGTCGACGGGGACGAGGACTACTGACGTGAGCCAGCTGTCGATCACCCTCCTGCGCATGGGCTTCCTGGTCCTGCTGTGGGCGCTCGTGCTGTCCGCCATAGCGGTGCTGCGCGCTGACCTGTACGGCACGCGGATCACCGCGCGCGGCCGCGGCAGGGAGTCCAAGAAGGACGACGCGCGGGCTGAGAAGGTCGCGTCGCCCAGCCGGGCGGCCACGGGCCTGCGTACCGGCTCCATCTCGACCAAGGACCCGTCGGCGGGTCACCTCGCGGTGACGTCGGGCCCCCTCAAAGGCACCACCATCCCGCTCGGCTCCGCACCCGTGCTGGTGGGGCGCGCGAGCACGTGCACGCTCGTCATCGACGACGACTACTGCTCGGCGCGCCACTGCCGCATCTACCCCGAAGGAGACCGCTGGATGGTCGAGGACCTCGGCTCCACGAACGGCACGTACCTCGGCAACCAGAAGGTGACGGATCCCGTTCCGTTCCGCGGCGGCGACGTCATCCGCATCGGCGCGACCGCCCTGGAGCTGCGCGGCTGATGTATCTGGGCATCCACTTCGCCGCGCGGTCCGACGTCGGTCTCGTGCGCTCCAACAACCAGGACTCCGGCTTCGCCGGCCCGCACCTCCTCGCGGTCGCGGACGGCATGGGCGGCGCGGCCGGAGGCGACATCGCCTCCTCCATCGCCATCGCGCGGCTGTCCGCGCTCGAGGGCGAGTCCCACGGCCCCGACGACGCGCTGGACGAGCTCAAGGAGGCGATCTCCGACGCTCACGCCCAGATCGTCGACCGCGCCCGCAACGATCCGGAGCTCTCGGGCCTCGGCACCACCGTCACCGCGCTGCTGCGCTCGGGCTCGACGCTGTCGATGGCGCACATCGGCGACTCGCGCGCCTACCTGCTGCGCGACGGCGACCTCAGCCAGATCACCACCGATCACAGCTTCGTCCAGCACCTGGTGGACACGGGCCGGCTGTCCGTCGCGGACGCCGAGCACCACCCCAAGCGCTCGATGCTGCTGCGCGTGCTCGGCGACATCGACGCGGACGTGCCCGTCGACATCTCCGTGCGCGAGACCCGCGCGGGCGACCGCTGGCTCCTGTGCTCCGACGGCCTGTCGGGCGTGGTGAGCAAGGAGACCATGCAGAAGACGCTGCTCGAGGTCGAGGACCCGGGCGACTGCGCCGACGCGCTGGTGGGGCTCGCGCTCGCCGCGGGCGCCCCCGACAACGTGACCTGCGTGATCGGGGACATCGTCGACATCGACGCGTCGCCCGACGGCGTGGGCCCCGCGACCACCTCGCAGATCGTCGGATCCGCAGCCCGCGACCGCCGTAAGCCCTCCGCAGGCGGGGACTCCCCCGCAGGCAAGGCCGCGCGCCTCGCCGCGCGCGAGGAGCCGGACGAGGACGAGGAGCCCTCCCGAGAGGGCTGGCAGCGGCTGCGCCCCTGGATCCTGCCCCTGGTCACGCTCCTGGCGCTCGTGGGCGCCGCGTGGGGCGGCTACTGGTGGTCCCAGCAGCAGTACTACGTGGGCGATAGCGAGGGCTACGTCACCATCTACCGCGGCATCCCCGCGACCGTCGGCACCTGGGAGCTGTCCCATGTGGTGGAGAAGACCGAGATCCTGGTCGACGAGCTCGCGCCCTACCAGCGCGAACGCGTCACCGGCGCCATCAGGGTGCCCACCCTCGAGGAGGCCGCCGGGGTCGTGAGCTCGCTGGAGTCGGGCGCCTAGTGGCCACCGTCACCGACGTCCAGGTCCGCACCGGCCGCCGCGGGGAGCTGGCGCTCCTGGGGCTCGCCGTCGCCGTCGCCGTGCTCGCACGCGGCCTGGTCGACTATCACGCGGACTTCCTCGAGCTCGACGAGCTCGCGATCTACGCCGCCGGCTGGACCGTGGTCGCGCTCGTCATCCACCTCGCGATCCGCCGCTGGGCGCCCTTCGCGGACCCCGTGCTGGTCCCGGCGGTCCTCGCGCTCAACGGGATCGGCCTCGCGATGATCCGCCGCATGGACTTCGCCTACGCGGACCGCGGCCGCGACACCAACTTCGGCGAGATCCAGACGCTGTGGACGCTGCTCGGGATCGGCCTCGCGCTGCTGGTGATCCTGCTCCTCCGCGACTACCGCCTGCTGCGCCGCTTCACCTACACCGCCGGCCTCCTGGGCCTGGTCGGGCTGCTGCTCCCGCTGGTCCCCGGGCTGGGGTCGCAGATCAACGGCGCCCGCATCTGGATCAGCGTGTTCGGCAAGTCCCTCCAGCCCGGCGAGTTCGCCAAGATCGCGTTCGTCGTGTTCTTCGCCGGCTACCTGGTCTCCAACCGCGACACCCTCGCGCTCGCCGGCCCCAAGATCCTCGGGATGCGCTTCCCGCGCCCGCGCGACATGGGCCCGCTCGCGCTGGTCTGGGCCGCCGCGATGCTGGTCCAGATCTACGAGCGCGACCTCGGCACCTCGCTCCTCCTGTTCGGTATCTTCGTCGCGATGCTCTACGTCGCGACGGAACGCCTCAGCTGGGTGATCGTGGGCCTCGGCATGTTCGCCGTGGGCGCCGTGCTCGCGGGCACGCTCTTCAGCCACGTGGGTTCCCGCTACACCGCATGGCTGCACGCCCTCGACGCGGACGTCTACAGCTCGGGCGCCTCGGAACAGCTGGTGCGCGGGCTGTTCGGCATGGCGTCGGGCGGACTGTTCGGCACGGGCCTGGGAGAGGGCCGCCCCGACCTGGTCCCGTACGCGGAGTCCGACTTCATCGTCGCCTCGCTCGGCGAGGAGCTGGGCCTCACCGGCCTCATGGCGATCCTCACGCTCTACGTCATCATCGTCCAGCGCGCCATGCGCACCGCGATCGGCGTGCGCCACGGCTTCGGCAAGCTGCTCGCCGCGGGTCTCGGCTTCGCGATCGCCCTCCAGGTGTTCATCGTGGTCGGCGGAGTGACGCGCGTCATCCCGCTCACGGGCCTCACCACGCCGTTCCTCGCGTACGGCGGCTCCTCCATGCTCGCGAACTGGCTGATCGTGGGCCTGCTGCTGCGCATCTCCGACCAGGCCCGCCGCCCGGAGGTGATGACGCCGTGAACGAGCCCGTCCGCCGCCTCTCCGTGATCGTCCTCGCGATGTTCCTCACGCTGATGATCGCGGCGTCCTACATCCAGGTGATCGCCGCCGGCGACCTCAACGCCGACGCCCGCAACGTCCGCACGCTCTACCGCGAGTACGGCACCTTCCGCGGCCCCATCGTGGTCGACGGCGAGTCCGTGGTGTGGTCCAAGCCCGTCGACGACCCGTTCAACTACCAGCGCACCTACGCCGACGGCCCCCTGTACGCCGCCGCGACGGGCTACTACAGCATCGTCTTCGGGCGCACCGCGATCGAGCAGACCGAGAACGACCTGCTCTCCGGCACCGCCGACTCTCTCTTCTGGACCCGGCTTGGCAACCTCGTGTCCGGGGAGACGCAGCGCGGCGCGAGCGTCGAGCTGACGCTCGACGCGGAGGTCCAGCGGGCCGCGGCGGAGGCGCTGGGGGACGATGCGGGGGCGGTGGTCGCGCTCGACCCGTCCACCGGAGAGGTGCTCGCCATGGTGACGAGCCCCACGTACGACCCGGCCCTGCTCGCGGGCCACAACACGGCCGAGGTGGACCAGAACTACCAGGACCTGCTCGCGCAGGAGGACGGCCCGCTGGTCAACCGGGCCATCGCGGGCGACACCTACCCGCCGGGCTCGACGTTCAAGCTCATCGTCTCCGCGGCCGCGCTCGAGGCGGGCTACGACGCGGACTCGGAGCTGTACGCCCCCGACGAGCTGGATCTCCCGCTGACGACCACCACCATCGAGAACTACGGCGGCGAGTCCTGCTCCGCGAACGAGCGCCAGACGCTCGAGGACTCCCTCGCGATGAGCTGCAACACGTCCTTCGCGAACCTCGGGATGCAGCTCGGGTGGGGCGTGGTCGAGCGCAAGGCCGAGGAGTTCGGCTGGGGCGAGCAGCTGTCGATCCCGCTCGCGGTCACCCCCTCGCGGCTGCCCGACGACCCGGACGAGGCGCAGACGGCGATGGCGTCGATCGGGCAGTACGACGACCGCGCGACCCCGCTGCAGATGGCGATGGTCGCGGCGGGGATCGCGAACGACGGCGTGCTCATGCGGCCCTACCTGGTCGACAACGTGCGCGACGCGGACCTGCGGGTCATCGAGGAGTACGAGCCCGAGGAGATGTCGCAACCCATGACGCGCTCCGACGCGAACGAGCTCACCGACATGATGGTCGCGGTGGTGCAGGAGGGCACCGGCACGGCGGCGCAGATCTCCGGCATCGACGTCGCGGGAAAGACCGGCACCGCGGAGACCGGCACGGGCGACCGCCCGCACACGTGGTTCGTGGGCTTCGCGCCTGCGGACAACCCGGTGGTCGCGGTCGCGGTGCTGGTGGAGAACGGCGGCTCCACCGAGGGCGAGGTCACCGGTGGTCGCGTCGCGGCGCCCATCGCGCGCGCCGTGATCGAGGCCGCGATCGCGGCTCAGGGAGGCAGCTGACATGGGCATCCACGCAGGCACCACCCTGGGCGGGCGCTACGTCCTGCGCTCCCTCCTCGCCGTGGGCGGCATGGGAGAGGTGTGGCGCGGCACCGACGCGGACCTCGACCGTGAGATCGCGATCAAGGTCCTCAAGGACGGCGCCGCGGAGAACGAGACGTTCCTCAAGCGCTTCCGCAACGAGGCCAAGAACGCCGCCGGCCTGCTCCACGGCAACATCGCGCAGGTGTTCGACTTCGGCGAGCACGACGGCACGCCGTACATCGTGATGGAGCTGGTGGAGGGCGAGCCGCTGTCCTCGATCCTCGAACGCGAGCGCACCCTCGACGAGTCGCGCCTCATCACCATCCTGCGCCACACGTGCCGCGGCCTCGACGCCGCGCACGCCGCCGGGATCATGCACCGCGACGTCAAGCCGGGCAACCTGCTGGTCCAGGAGGGCGACCGGGTCAAGATCACCGACTTCGGCGTGAGCCGCGGCACGGACCAGACCACGCTCACCGCGACCGGCATGGTGATGGGTACCGCGCAGTACCTCGCGCCCGAGCTCGCGCTCGGCAAGCCCGCCACCCCGGCGTCCGACCTCTACGCGCTGGGCATCATCGCGTTCGAGGCGGTCGCGGGAAAGCGCCCCTTCACGGCCGCGAGCGCCGTCGACATCGCGATCGCCCAGGTCAACGACCCGGTCCCGCCGCTGCCGGGAGACGTGTCGCCCGAGCTCGCGACCCTCATCACCCGGCTGCTCGAGAAGAACCCCCGCCGCCGCCCGGCCTCCGCGCTCGAGCTGGACCGCCTGCTCGCGGAGCTGACCCTGGTCGAGCCGGGCAGCGGAGCCCGGGTTCCCGTCGAGGCCTCGCTGCCCGCCTCCCCGCCGCGTCGCGCCATGCCGCCCAGCATCGCTCCCCGCGAGTACCGCCCCCGCCCCGACGTCGAGCGTCGGCGGCCGGGAACACGGTAGATGCGACAATGGCCCCCGAACACGGACCACTAAGGAAGAGTGAATGAACGACGAACCGAAGATCCTCGCCGGACGGTATGAGGTCGGGGACCTCATCGGCCGGGGTGGGATGGCCGAGGTGCATGTCGGCTACGACACGCGCCTCGGACGCACGGTCGCGATCAAGATCCTCCGCGCCGACCTCGCGCGCGACCCGTCGTTCCAGACCCGCTTCCGCCGCGAGGCCCAGGCCGCCGCCGGACTCAACCACCCCAGCATCGTCGCCGTGTACGACACGGGCGAGGACGCGTTCGTCAACCCCGACGGCAACCGGCAGGCGGTGCCGTTCATCGTCATGGAGTACGTCGAGGGCCACACGGTTCGCGAGATCCTCAAGGGCGACGTCGCGGCCCCCATCGACGAGGCGGTCGAGATCACCGCCGGCGTGCTCGCCGCGCTCGACTACTCGCACCACGCGGGCCTGGTCCACCGCGACATCAAGCCGGCCAACATCATGCTCACGCCCACCGGCGCGGTGAAGGTCATGGACTTCGGCATCGCGCGCGCCCTCGCGGACTCGGGTCAGACCATGACCCAGACGCAGGCCGTGGTGGGCACCGCCCAGTACCTGTCGCCCGAGCAGGCGCGCGGCGAGAACGTCGACGCCCGCTCCGACCTCTACTCGACCGGCTGCGTGCTCTTCGAGCTGCTCACCGGCCGCCCGCCGTTCATCGGCGACTCGCCCGTGTCCGTCGCGTACCAGCACGTGCGCGAGCCCGCGCCCAAGCCGTCGCAGTTCGCCTCCGACGTCCCGGCCGAGCTCGACCAGGTGGTCGGGCGCGCGCTGTCGAAGAACCGCGACGAGCGGTACTCGAGCGCCCAGGAGTTCCTCGCGGACCTCCGCAGCGTGATGGCCGGCGACGGCGTGTCCCCGACCACCGGCGCGATCGCGCTCGGCTCGGCCGCGCTGGGCGCGGGCGCCGCAGGCGTGGCCGCCGCCGCGATGGCCGGCGAGGACGGCGCTCCCATCACGGGCGCCACCGAGATCATGCCCGAGGCCACCGTCGCCGGTCAGACCGCGGTCATGCCGGCCGGCGCCTGGGGCGCGGACGGCCAGGCGGCTGCCGGCGGCACCCCTGCCACCGCGGCCGTCGACACCATCGACGACGAGGAGGACGAGGCCGCGCTGCGCAAGAAGCGCATCATCCAGTGGTCGCTCCTCGGCGCGGCGCTGCTCGCGGCCGCGCTCGTCATCGCGGCGCTGTTCATGATCAACCGCGACGCCCCCGGCGTCGAGCCCAGCCCGTCCGCCGCGCGCGTCGAGATCACCGATCTCGAGGGCATGACGCAGCAGGAGGCGCAGGCGGAGCTCGACCGGCTCCAGCTCGCCGCGGAGTTCAAGACGGAACCCTCGGACACCATCGAGGAGGACCTGGTCACGCGCACCAACCCCAAGGCGGGCCGCAACGTCGACGAGGGCTCCACGGTCACCGTGTTCCTGTCGACCGGCCCCGACGTGGTCGAGGTCCCCGACGTCAAGGGCTACACCGAGGATGACGCGATCAAGGCGCTGGAGGATGCCGGCCTGCGCGTGGTCGCGCGCGACACGGTCGACGACGCGAGCCTCGACGCCGGCCGCGCCTCCAAGACCGACCCCAAGGCCGGGGAGATGGTCGCGAACGACTCGACGGTCACCCTCTACCTCGCCTCGGGCCTGGTGAAGCTCCCGGACCTCACCGGCCAGTCCATCGAGCAGGCGCGCCAGAAGCTCGGCCGCCTCTCCCTGGTCCCGTCGGAGAGCTACCAGGAGACCACCGACGTCGAGGACGGCACCGTCATGAGCCAGGACCCGGGCGAGGGCCGCGTGGAGCGCGGCTCGACCGTGAGCCTGGTGGTCGCGCAGGCGCCGTCGACGGTCGCGGTGCCGGACGTGCTCGGCAAGTCGCAGAACGCCGCCAAGGCGGACCTCGAGGGCGAGGGCCTCGCGCTCGGCGACGTCACGGTCGACACGAGCGAGGCGAACGTCGACATGGCCGGCACGGTCAAGTCCACCAACCCGAACGCCGGCACGCAGGTCGCGCCGGGCACCGTGGTCTCGCTCATCATGTGGTGCGACGTGCGGTCGGTGCTGGTGACGCCGGACCCGAACGTCCCCGACACGACCGAGCAGCAGTACGTCTGCCGCTGATCACTTTTCGAGAACAGTCGGCCCCTGGGGGAATACCCCCAGGGGCGCCGCTGTCTATCCTGTCGTGATGACGCCGCTGGGGACCGTTGACGGGGTACGCGCCTTCGTCGAGGCCAATCTCGACGACGTGCGCGCGACGCTCGACTGCCACGTCGAGCGCGCCATGCTCGAGCTGCCCTCCGCGGGCGCCGACTACCGCGACCTCTGGGCGTCCATAGGCGAGCAGTACCTGGGCGGCAAGGACCTGCGCCCGTCTCTCACGCTCGCCGCCTACGCGGGCCTCGGAGGCGAGGACCCCGAGGCCGCGGTGCCCGTGGCCGCCGCGATGGAGATGCTCCACACGGCGATGCTCATCCACGACGACCTGCTCGACGGCGACGAGGTCCGTCGCGGCCGCCCCAACGTGGCCGGCACACGCCGTGCCGCCCTCGCGACCAGCGGCCTCCCCCCGCAGCAGGTGGAGTCCCACGTCCTGTCCGCCGCCCTCCTGGGAGGCGACCTGGCCCTCGCATCGTCCTACGACCTGATCTCCCGCGCGAAGCTGCCCGCCCACCACCGCATCGCGTGCCTCGACCTGGTCACGCGCGCGATCCGGACCACCATCGCGGGCGAGCTGCTCGACATGTACGGCGGCATGGTCGCCCCCGAGCAGGCGGACTCGCTGGTGGTCGCGGAGCTGAAGACCGCGACGTACTCGTGCATCGTGCCGCTGCTCGCGGGCGCGCAGCTCGCGGGCGGCGACCCGACCATGGTGAGCCACCTCGAGAAGCTGGGCGCCTCGCTGGGCCTGAGCTTCCAGCTGGTGGACGACGACCTGGGCGTGTTCGGCGACCCCGCCGTCACCGGCAAGTCCGTCCTGTCGGACCTGCGCGCCGGGAAGCGCACCGAGCTGCTGCGCCTGGGCTTCCAGCGGGCCGATGCGGCGGGCAGGGCCGTCCTCGAGGCCGCGGTGGGCGACCCTCACCTGGATGACGACGGGGCCGCCCGCGTGCGCGAGGTGCTGGTCGCCTCGGGCGCGCGCGAGCAGGCGCTGCGCACCGCGCGCCAGCACGGCCGCACGGCGCGGCGCATCGCGTCGGAGCGGATCCCGGCGCCGCTGTCGGGCTACCTCGTGGACCTCATCGACAGCCTCGCGGACCGGCTGTCGTGAGCCGCCGCTCGCGACGGCGACGGCACGACGACGGCGCCGCCAGCCTCGCCCTCTACGACGCCGCGGCACGCGACGCCGCCGCGCGGGTGATCGCCCGCTACTCGACGTCCTTCGGGCTCGGGACCCGGCTGCTCCCGCGGGACCAGCGCGCGCACATCAGGGACGTGTACGCGATGGTGCGCGTCGCGGACGAGATCGTCGACACCTACCGCGGCCCCGACGCCGGCGAGCTGCTCGACGCCTTCGAGGCCGAGGTCCACGCCGCGATGGACCGCGGCTTCAGCACGGACCTGGTCGCGCACGCGTTCGCGCTCACGGCGCGCGAGGTCGGGATCACGCGGGAGCAGACGGAGCCGTTCTTCGCCTCGATGCGCATGGACCTCTCCACCGCCGCCCACGACGAGGAATCCCTGGCGCGCTACATCTTCGGCTCCGCCGAGGTGGTGGGGGAGATGTGCCTGGCCGTATTCGTCAACACGGGCGCCGGACCGCGGCCGCTCGACCCCGACGTGCGCGCCGGCGCGCGCCGCCTGGGCGCCGCGTACCAGAAGGTCAACTTCCTGAGGGACCTCGCGACGGACGACGGCGACCTGGGACGCAGCTACTTCCCCGGCGTCACGGCGGCGACGCTGGACGATGCGCGGCTCGCGGGCCTCGTCGAGGAGTGCCGGGGGGACATCGCGGCGGCCCAGCAGGTGCTCGGCGCGCTGCCCCCGCGGGCGCGCGCGGCCGTGGGCACCACGATCGACATCTACGCGCGGCTGCTCGACCAGATCGCGGCCACGCCGGCGCGCAGGCTGGTGACGCGACGCGTGCGGGTGCCCAACCCCGTCAAGGCGTCCCTCGCCGCCCGCAACCTCCTTGCAGTCCGGTCGCGGAGGACCCCATGAGCGGCCCGCGGGTGGTGGTGATCGGCGGCGGCGTCGCGGGCCTCGCGACCGCCGGCCTGCTCGCGCGCGGCGGCGCCCAGGTGGTGCTGCTCGAGAAGCACGCGACCCTAGGCGGACGCATGGGCCGCGTCGAGGTCGCCGGCCACACGTTCGACTCGGGACCCTCGTGGTACCTCATGCCCGAGGCCTTCGCGCATTGGTTCGCGCTCATGGGACGGGACGTCGAGCAGGAGCTGGACCTCGTCGACCTCGACCCCCGCTACCGCGTGTTCTTCGAGGGCGCGGATGCGTGGGAAGCCGCGTCCACGCTCGACGTGTCCGCGGACCCGGAGGAGAACTGGCGCCGCTTCGACGCGCTGAGCCCGGGCGAGGGCGCGGCCATGCGCGACTACGCCGAGGAGGCGGGCGTGCTCTACCGATTCGCGCTCGAGCGCTTCCTCTACACCACCTTCGCACGCCCGCAGGGCGTGGTGAACGCCCAGGTGATGCGCCGCCTGCCGCTGCTCACGGGCCTGCTCACCCGCTCGCTCGGCGCGCGCATCGCGTCGCGGGTGCGCGACCCGCGGCTGCGCCAGATCCTGGGCTTCCACGCGGTGTTCCTGGGCTCCTCGCCCGACCGGGCACCCGGCCTGTTCTCGCTCATGAGCCACCTGGACCTCACCGACGGCGTGCGCTACCCGCGCGGCGGCATGTACGCGCTCACCGAGGCGATCGCGCGCGTCGCCCGCGAGGAGGGCGCGGAGCTGCGCACCGGCTCGCCCGTCGCGGGCGTCCTGGTGGACGACGCCGGCTTCGCGACGGGCGTCACCCTCGAGTCCGGCGAGGTGGTCCGGGCCGATGCGGTGGTGGGCGCCGCGGACCTCCACCACCTGGAGACGGCGCTGGTACCGGAACGCTGGCGGTCGCACCCCGAGAAGTCCTGGCGGCGTCGCAAGCCCGGCGTGAGCGCCCTGCTGGTGATGGCGGAGGTCGACGGCGACGTCCCCGAGCTGGCGCACCACAACCTGCTGTTCACGCGCGACTGGGACGCGCACTTCGACGCGATCCTCGCGCGCGACCTTCCACCGGTGCCCGCGTCCATCTACGTCTCCCGCGTAGGCGCCACCGACCCCTCGGTATCACCTCCGGGCAAGGACTCCCTGTTCATGCTGGTGCCGTTCCCCGCGGACACGTCGTTGGGCGAGACGCCCGAGTCGCGCGCGGCGCTCATGGCGCTGGGCCGGAGGTACCTCGCCCAGGTGGGGACCTGGGCCGGGGTGCCGGACCTCCCCGAGCGCTCCACGGTGCTGCGCGTCACCACCCCGTCGGACTTCGCGACGCAGATGGGCGCGTGGGAGGGCGGGGCGCTCGGGCTCGAGCACACCCTCACCCAGTCCGCGCTGTTCCGTCCGGCGAACGTCTCCTCGAAGGTGCCCAACCTGCTGTACGCCGGCGCGTCCACCGTGCCCGGCATCGGGGTGCCGCTGTGCCTCATCTCCGCGGAGCTGGTGGCGAAGCGGCTGCTCGGCGCGGTCGACGTGGGGCCGCTGCCCACGCCCGCCCCGCCCGGTTTCCTCGCGCGCTCGCGCGACCGCGGCGTCCTGGGCAACCTCGCGCGGCGGGCCCGCGCGTGACGTCCTTCGCGTACCTCGGCGCGCTGCTCGTGTCGATCGCCGGGCTGGGCCTGCTGGATTGGCGCCATCGCGTCGCGGTGTTCGACCGGCCCCGCGCCGCGCTCCTCACCGTCGCGATCGCGGTCGCGTTCTTCCTGGTGTGGGACGCGATCGGGGTGGGGCTGGGGATCTTCTTCATCGGCGAGGCGCCGTACCTCACCGGTGTGCTCCTGGCGCCCGAGGTACCGCTCGAGGAGCTGTTCTTCCTGGTGCTGCTCGCCTACCAGACACTCCTCCTGTGGCGCTGGCTCGACCGCCGGCACCGCGCGAAGGAGCCCGCATGACCTACGTGCTGCTGTCCGTCGCCGTCCTCGCCCTCCTCGCGGCGGTGACGCTGCCCACGCTCAGGCGACTGCCGCATCGTCCCCTCCTCATCACCGGGCTGGTCCTGATCCTCCTCACCGCGATCTTCGACAACCTCATCGTGGGCCTCGGAATCGTGGCGTACGACGAGTCGCTGATCTCCGGCGTCCGCGTGGGCACCGCGCCGGTGGAGGACTTCGCGTACACGCTCGGCGCGGTGATGCTGGTGCCGGCGCTGTGGACCTGGCTCTCGCGGAAGGAGCCCGCACGGTCATGAGCACGCTCGCCGCGCTGGTGCGGGCCTCCCGCCCCGTGTCCTGGATCAACACCGCGTTCCCGTTCGCCGCCGCGTACCTGCTGGTGACGCACCAGGTGGACGCGGTGCTGGTGGTGGGGACGCTGTTCTTCCTCATCCCGTACAACCTGCTGATGTACGGCATCAACGACGTGTTCGACTACGAGTCCGACCTCGCCAACCCCCGCAAGGGCGGCATCGAGGGGGACGTGATCCGGGACCGGGCGGAGGCGCGGCGCGTGCACCGGGCGATCCTGTGGGCGTGCGCGATCACGGTTCTGCCGCCGTTCGTGTGGCTGCTGCTCCAGGGCACGGTGGCGGCGGGCGTCACGCTCGTGCTGGTGCTGTTCGGGGTGGTGGCGTACTCGGCGCCGGGGCTGCGGTTCAAGGAGCGGCCGTTCCTGGACTCGCTGACGTCCGCGCTGCACTTCGCGGGGCCGCTGATCTACGCGCTGGTGCTGGCGGGGGAGTCGCTGCTCGATCCGGGCGCCTGGCCGGTGTGGGTGGCGTTCACCCTGTGGGGGATGGCCAGCCACGCGTTCGGCGCGGTGCAGGACGTGCGCGCGGACCGCGAGGGCGGGATCGGCTCGGTCGCGACGGTGATCGGGGCGCGCGCGACCGTGTGGTTCTCGATCGCGCTGTACGTCGCCTCGGCGCTGGTGCTGCTGGCGCTGCCGTGGCCGGCGCTGCTCGCGGCGCTGCTGCCGCTGGCGTACGTGGCGTCGGTCGCGAGGTTCGTGCGGGTCACCGATGAGACCTGCGAGGAGGCGAACCGCGGCTGGCGGACGTTCCTGTGGCTCAACCAGCCCGTGGGATTCGCGGTGACGATGCTGGTGATCGCCGCCTGGTGAGGCGTCGGGCCCCTACCGCCGCACGAGCGGGCTCAGCCCCGCCGACCGGCCCTCGGCGTCGGGCATGCCGCACACCTCGAGCCAGTTGGCGAGCAGGCGGTGTCCGCCCTCCGTGAGCACGGACTCCGGGTGGAACTGCACGCCGTGCAGCGGAAGCGACCGGTGCTGGAGCCCCATGATGATGCCGTTCGCGGTCGAGGCGGTCACCTCGAGCTCCTCGGGCACGGTCGGGTTCTCGACCGCGAGCGAGTGGTAGCGCGTCGCGGTGAACGGCGACGGCAGCCCGACCAGCACGGAGTCGCCCGAGTGCGTGACGGCGGAGGTCTTGCCGTGCATCAGCTCGGGTGCGTGCGAGACCACGCCGCCGTAGACCTCCGCGAGCGCCTGGTGGCCCAGGCAGATGCCCAGCATGGGCACCCCGGCGTCCGCGCATTGGCGGATGACGTCCATCGAGGCGCCGGCCTCGGCCGGCGTGCCGGGCCCAGGGGAGATCAGCACCCCGTCGTAGCCGGTCACGTCGCCCGCGGCGGCCACCGCATCGTTCCTCACCACCACCGTCTCGGCGCCCATCTGGCGCAGGTAGCCGACGATCGTGTAGACGAACGAGTCGTAGTTGTCGACGACGAGGATCCGGGTCATGGCGCGGTCTCCACATTCTGGTCCTGGATATCGAAGGTGACCGAGAACCACGGGTACACCCATTGGAAGAGCACCGCCACCACGGCGGCGAGGAGCAACAGCAGCAGGATCACCTTGACCCACCTGGGGCCGGGCAGCACGCGCCACACGAACGGGAAGATCATGGCTGCGGGATCTCCTCGAGGATCTCGGCCGGCACGCCGATGCCGGTGGGCGCCCAGTACTCGAGCTCGCCGTGCACCACGTAGCGCTCGGCGGCGGAGTACATCGGGTGGCAGGACGTGAGCGTGATGTAGCGCCCGTCGGGCGCGGCGTCGAGGTCGCCGGGCTTGGGCGCGATCACCTCGACCTGGTCCGGGTAGACGATCAGATGGTCGGTGACCCGGTAGACGTACCAGGCCTCCTCGGTCTGCACCACGAGCGCGTCGCCCTTCTCCAGCTCCGCGATGCGGTGGAACGGCTTCGCGTACGTGGTCCGGTGCGCCGAGATCGCGAAGTTGCCGAGCGCGCCGGGCATGCCCGTCCCCGGGTAGTGCCCGATCCCGAGCACGTCGAGCACCTCGGTGCGGGTCACGCCCTCGGAGATCGGCTTGACGTAGTCGGTGCCCCAGCGCGGCACGTAGAACGTGGCGAAGGTGGTGGTGAACTCCGGCTCCTCCATCACGGGCGCGCTCTCCGGCGGCATCTGCGCGCCCACGGGGATCACCTCGGGCCCCTCGGGCGCGGCGCTACCGGCCGTGACGGGCTCCGTGTACGCCCAGTCGAGCGTCTCGAGCACCTGCTCCTGCTCCTTGCCCGCGATGACGTCCGTGTAGAACAGCTGCCACACCACGTACAGCCCGATCACGGCGCCCGCGATGATGAGGAGCTCCCCGAGCAGCGACACCAGGCGCGCGCCCACGCCCGCGCGACGGCCGCGCGCGGCGCCGGGCTCGGTGGGGACCTGCGCGGGAGCCGACATGATGGACCAGCCTACGGGAGCCCCGCACCAGCGGGAATCCCGCTCGGGCACCCCCACTCGGTACCCTGGGCGCACACCCCGCGCGCGTGCGCGGGCGAAGGATGCACGGAGCAGACAGTGGCACTCTCGAAGAAGCGCGACACCAACGGCCAGCAGGTCTACAAGGCCCCCCGCAACCTGGGCAAGGCTCAGAGCGACAATCCCAAGTGGCTCCTGCCCACGGCGCTCACCCTGCTGATCCTGGGCCCCACCTGGATCGTCGTCTACTACGTGACCAAGGCGAACTACCCGATCCCCGGGATCGGCGACTGGAACCTGGGCGTGGGCTTCGTGTTCATGGCCGCGGGCATGGTCCTGCTCACGCGCTGGCGCTGAATCACACCCGTGTAGTTATCCCCACATCCGTCCACAGCGGTGGAGAAACCACACCGGTGTAGTTATCCCCGAACTGTGCACAACGGTGGGGATAACTACACGGATGTCATTCACACCTGTGGATGAGTGTGGGGAAATCGGGGGATCGTGCCGTACTTGTCCACAGATCCGGTCTGTGGAGAAAAACGGGCGGCGCCTGTGGGTGGACCACGGTGGACGATGCGGCGGCCGGGTGGGCCCGCCCCGCCCGGGGCCTCTCGGGCGGCGACCCCGACGGCGGGTGACGCCCATCGTGCGACCCGGCCCGCGCATCGTCCCTCACAACGCCGACGGCCCTCCCGCGAAGATGCGGAAGGGCCGTGGGACGGGACCGTGAGCCTCAGGCGGGCTTGCGGTCCACCCAGCGCAGCATCGCGAGCATGGTGAGCGCGCCGACGACGGCGCCGCCTAGGTGCCCCTGCCAGGAGATGTTCATGCCGGGCAGGAAGCCGATCGCCAGCCAGATGCCGGCGGTGGTGAGCAGCGAGCGGTAGTCCAGCTTGAGCTTGGCGAGCACCACCGCGTAGCCGGTGATGAGGCCGAAGATGGCACCGGACGCGCCCCCGTGGAGCGCGATCTCGGGGGAGATCAGCACCGCGGCGAGCGAGCCGCCCAGCAGCGACGCCATGTAGAGGCCCAGGAACCGCAGGCGACCCAGGATGGGCTCGAGCTGCGTGCCGAACTGCACCAGCACCAGCATGTTCATCGCGATGTGCAGCAGGTTGAAGTGCACGAACCCGGAGCTCACCCAGCGGTACCACTCGGTGCCGACGTTCGAGTACATGGCGGCCTCGACGGGACCCACGCCGGTCCACAGGCCCCACGCGTCCTGCCACGTCTGCGCGCCCATGACGAAGGTGCCGTAGAGGTAAGCAAGCACGTTGAGGCCCACGAGCGTGTACGTGACCACGGGCGTACCCATGGCGCTGACGAACCCCAGGCGGTTGACCATGGGGCGCGCGGTGGCCTTGGCCTCGCGCACGCAGTCGACGCACTGGATGCCTACCGCGGCCGGGCGCTGGCACTCGGGGCAGGCGGGACGCCCGCAGCGCTGGCAGCGGACGTAGGACACCCGGTCCGGGTGCCGCGGGCACGTGGGCGCAGCGGCACCCGGATCCTGGGTCATGCGGTGTTACTCGGAGATCGAGACGCCGGTGATCATGACGTCCTCGAGGGGACGGTCACGGCCATCGGTGGGGGCGGCGGCGATGGCGTCGACCACCGCGCGCGACTCGTCGTCGGCGACCTTGCCGAAGATGGTGTGCTTGCCGTTGAGCCAGCTCGGGCGGTCCACGGTGATGAAGAACTGCGAGCCGTTGGTGCCGCCGGGGCGGCCGGTGATGGGGTTGAGGCGCTGGCCGGCGTTCGCCATGGCGAGAAGGTAGGGCTCGTTGAACTGGAGCTCCGGGTGGATCTCGTCGTCGAAGTTGTAGCCCGGGCCGCCGGTGCCGGTGCCGAGCGGGCAGCCGCCCTGGATCATGAAGCCGGAGATGACGCGGTGGAACACGAGGCCGTCGTAGAACGGGTCGTTGGACTTCTCGCCGGTCGCGGGGTTCTTCCACTCCTTCTCGCCGGTGGCGAGGCCCACGAAGTTCTTCACGGTGACGGGAGCGTGGTTGGGGAACAGCTCGATACGGATGTCCCCGGCGGTGGTCTGAAGGGTTGCGATCATGGTCGCCATTGTTCCATGGCCCTCGCCACCGCGCGCCGCAAGTGGCACGATGGACGGAACGGACTCGGGCATAGGCGCGTTGCCGGTGTACGAGGGCCAAGTCCCCACGAACCAGGAGGAGCGCAGCATGAGCAAGGTTTCTTTCCAGGGCTTCGACGCCGACAAGGCGCGCGACCAGGCGGCAGACGCGGCACAGCAGGCGCGTGTGGCGGCCCGCGAGGCGTCCATCGCCGCCCGGAAGGCCGCCAAGCGCGCGAAGGAGTGGGCCGAGCCGCAGTACGAGCACGCCAAGGAGTGGGCCGCCCCCCGCGCCAAGGAGGCGTATCACAAGGGCGCGAAGAAGGCCTCGCCCTACGTGCACAAGGCGGGCGACACCGCCGAGCAGTGGGTGGACGTCGCGCACGCCGCGATCGTGGGCGCCGCGATCCCCGCGGTGCTGGCCGCGGTGGACGATGCCGCGCGCACCGAGGACGAGAAGGGCGGCCGTTCGTGGGGCCGGGTCCTGGTGCCGCTGGCCCTCGCTGCGGCGGCGGGCGCCGCGATCGTGGTGTGGGCGCGGCGCGACCAGGGCCGCGACCCGTGGGCCGGCGAGGACGAGGAGTGGGAGTTCGCGTCCGAGGACGACTTCAAGGACAACCTGCGCCGCGGCGTGAACAAGGCCGTCGACGCCGCCGCCGACGCCGCGCGCAAGGCCGCTGACGCCGCCACGGCCGCCGCGAGCGCCGCCGCCGAGGTCATCAACGACAAGGCCGGCCCCACGTACGAGAAGGTGCGCGAGGCCGCCGGCCCCGCCGCCGAGCAGATCCGCGACACCGCGGTGACGGAGGCCAAGAAGGTCGCCGACGTCGCCGGCCCGGCCTTCACCAAGGTCAAGGACACCGCGATCAGCGAGGCCAAGAAGGTCAAGGAGGCCGCCGACGAGGCCCGCGCGCGCGCGACCGAAGAGGTGGTCTCCACCATCGACGACGCCGAGGACGTCTGGGAGGACGCCGTCGAGGACGTCAAGAACGACGACAAGTAGCGGTCGGACGCGACGAGGGGCCTGCCGGACGGCGGGCCCCTCGTCGCGTCTCCGGCGGCGCTCTCCTCAGCGGCGCGGGGTGGTGACCGTGAGCAGCGCGGTCGCGCCGGGCGGCTCCGCGAGGTAGGTGTGCTCGACGTCGCTCACCCAGGTGAGCAGCTCGCCCTCGCGCGCCGTCGAAGGCGACGCCGCGGGGCCCGCGGTGACTGAACCGCTCAGCACCAGCAGGCGCTCGATCACGCCGTCTCCGTGGGCACCCGAACGGTGCTCGACGCCGCCTGCGAGCTCGAGCCGGTAGACCTCGACCACCGCGCCCTCGCGGCGCTCGACGTCGAGCAGCCGGGCGACTATCCCGTCCGCGGCCGCCTCCGCGCCCACGCCCTCCGCGAGCAGCGTCGCGAGCGGGATGCCGAGCGCGCCCGCGAGCGCGTACAGCGTCGAGAGGTTCGGGTTGCGCGTCCCGCGCTCGATCTCCGACAGCGAGCCCTTGCCCACTCCCGACGCGCGGGCGAGCGCGCCCAGGCTCATGCCCCGCTCGCCTCGGGCGGCGCGCACGCGCGCCCCGACGGTGCGGGCGAGCTCCTCGGTCTCCACGCCCCGAGCATACGCACCCGTTCCATGAACGGAACACCGGTGCTAGCGTTCTGTTCATGGAACAGTCGTGGCTTCG
The DNA here is from genome assembly GCF_000971215.1 of Demequina silvatica. Lineage (GTDB taxonomy): Bacteria > Actinomycetota > Actinomycetes > Actinomycetales > Demequinaceae > Demequina > Demequina silvatica. Next base: position 604,265 of record NZ_BBMA01000002.1, on the reverse strand, counting down.
GCCGGTCTCCGTCGGGGTGACCACCGCGCTCGTGGGCTTCACCAGCTCCGTCGCGGTGCTCATCGCGGGACTGACGGCGGCGGGCGCGGACCCGGCCCAGGCATCGTCCGGCCTGGTCGCCCTCTGCCTCACCGTGGGCGCCGGCACCATGCTGCTCGCGTGGCGCCATCGCCTGCCCATCACGCTCGCGTGGTCCACGCCGGGCGCGGCGCTGCTCGCGACCCAGGCGTCGCTCGGCTGGCCGGCGGCGGTGGGCGCGTTCATGCTCACCGGCGTGCTCATCGCCGCCGTGGGGCTGTGGCCGCGGCTGGGTCGCCTGGTCGCCGCGATCCCCGCGCCCCTCGCGCAGGGGATGCTGGCCGGGGTGCTGGTGCCGCTCTGCCTCGCGCCGGTGACCGGGCTCGCGGCCTCGCCCGCCTGGGTTGCGCCGGTGATCGCGGTGTGGCTCGCGCTCCAGCGCTTCGCGCCGCGGTGGGCCACCCCCGTCGCGTTCGCCGCGGGCCTCGCGGTGATCGCGCTGCAGGCGGGGACCGGAGCGGTCGACGCCGTCACCGCGCCCTCGCTCACCCTCACCGCGCCCGCATTCACGTGGGTCGCCGCGGCCGGCATCGCGCTGCCGCTCACGGTGGTCACCATGGCGTCGCAGAACGTCCCCGGGGTCGCGGTGCTCGCGAGCGCCGGCTTCCGCATCCCCTGGCGGGGGACGATGCTCGCCACGGGGGCGGGCACCGCGCTCGGGGCGGCGGCGGGCGGCCACGCGATCAACCTGGCCGCGATCACCGCCGCGCTGCCCGCCTCCCCCGAGGCCGAGCCCGACCCCGGCCGGCGCTGGATCGCCGCGTTCGCCGCGGGCGCTTCCTACCTGGTGCTCGCCGCGACCGGCGCCACGCTGGTGGCCCTCGCGCAGGCGGGGACCACGGAGATCCTCGCCGTGGTCGCGGGGCTCGCGCTGCTGCCCACGCTCGCCGCCTCCCTCGCGGGCGCCTTCACCCCCGTCGAGGAGAGGCTGCCCGCCGCGGTGGCGTTCGTGCTCGCGGCGAGCGGCGCAAGCATCGCGGGGATCGGCTCCGCGTTCTGGGCGCTGGTCGCGGGCCTCACGGTGCGCACGCTGCTGCGAACGCGGGAGGTCGCGGACCGGCCCGCCGCCGTCGCACCCGGGACCAAGGGTTGACCCTCCCCTCGACTGGAATGTCTACGCTCGGTGGCATGGAGATCATGACCCACGTTCCCGGGACCGTTGTCGAGCTCGCCGTGTCCGGCATGACGTGCGACGGCTGCTCGTCCTCCGTCGAGAAGGCCCTCACCGGGCTCGCCGGCGTGAAGTCCGCCTCGGTGGACCACGCCACCGGCCGCGCGGTGGTGCTGCTCGAGGCAGGCACCAGCGCCGAGGACTTCGCGTTCGACGCCGACGCCGCGATCCACGACGAGGGCTACACCCTCGAGGGCGCCCAGGCCCGTCCCGAGCGCGCGCCCAAGTCGGGCGGCGGCGGCTGCGGTGGCGGCGGGGCCTGCGGCTGCTCGCACTGAGGCGTTGCTCTCACTGAGCGGCTGAAAGGCGCTGCCGGACGCTCCCGCGCTCCGCTGATACACGGGTACCCAATGGGGGCTCGACTTCTGCACCGGCGTATCAACGGAACGCGTCGCATGAGTGCACGCTGCGCCAGGCCGTCACACCAGTGCGCGCACAGCCGCGTGTGCGAGCGTCACTGTGTCACCAGGACGTAGCGTGCACTGATGTGTCACCGGAGCGCAGTGCACCCCGCGAGCTGATCAGCACCATGCACCGGCGCATCAACAGCACGTCGCCGCCGGCGCGCAGGCTTACGCCGCGCGGGCGACCTTGAGCGTGCCGCGGCACCCCGGGACGGGATGCCACTCGCATGAGAGCCCGAGCCTTCGCGCGGGCGTGCCCGGCTCGACCGCCGCATCGGTGGCGGCGACCACGCGCCCCGCGGCCGTGCCGAGGATTGCGGGCACGGAGGCGGCGCCGATCACCCCGTCGGTGAGGAGCTCCAGCCCCGCCACCGAGAGGTCCGCCCCCACCACGCCGGCGACGCGGCCGTCGACCTGCACGGGCATGGTGAGCGTGAGCGTGAGCTCGTCGGTGCAGAGGTAGTCGATGTACGGCCCCGCCAGGTAGGCGTCGCGCCCGTCGATGGCGCCGCGCCACCATTCGAGGCGCGTGTAGTCGTGGAAGGACTCGTCGAGCGGGTCCTCGATGGACACCAGGCGGCGCAGCGTCCCCTCGCGCCCCGCGAGCCCCACGCCGTTGGCCGCGCTGACCCACCACGCGAGGTGCCACGGCGCGTCCTCGAGGAAGCCGGGCGCGGCGACGAAGCCGGCGCCGATCGCGGGACCCGAGTCGGCCAGCGACGGCGCGACCAGCCACTCGACCGCCTCGTCCACGTCGCCCGCCTGCGCCGATCCCCCGGCGAGCACGCCCTCGAGGCGATCGCGCCAGTCGGATACCTGGGCGAACACGGGCGCAAGCGAGGCGCCCAGCACGTCCGCCATCTCGAGGATGGCCTCCGCGATCATCGCTCCACCGTCTCACGGATCGCGAGCAGCCGGTCGGTGAGCCAGCCCACCTGCTCGACCACCACGGCCCGCGCCTGCTCGGGGCTCTCGGAGCCGATCGCCTCGACCAGCCGCCGGTGACGGGCAGCGTTGCCGGCGACCACGGCACGCTCGTGCAGCGCGATCCACAGCAGCGGCCCGAACTCGGCCTGGAGTCGCACCTGCTCGGCCACGAGCCTCGCGGACCGCGACAGCGCGGCGACCTCGAGGCGGATCCCGTTCTCCGCACGCCTCGCGGCGGCGCCGCTGGCGTTGACGCCGTGCTCCACCAGGAGCGCGAGGGAGTCGAGCTCGTCGGAAGTGGCGAACAGCGCGGCGCGCTCGGCCGCGCCGGCGGCCACCAGCCCGTAGATGAGCGCCTTGTCGCGCAGCTCGACCCGCGACATCGCGGTGAGGCGCGCGACCATGGCGACCCGCGCATCGTCCCCGCTGCCGCACACGAAGCTGCCGCCCGCGCGCCCGCGGCGCGTCTCGATCAGGCCGGCGGAGCGCAGCGTCTCGAGCGCCTCGCGCGCGGTGACGGTCGCGACGCCGAACTGGCGTCCCAGCTCCTGCTCGGTGGGCAGGCGTTCGCCCTGCTCGAGGAGACCCAGCTGGATCGCGTCGGCGAGGCGCTGCGCCACGGCGTCCGCGCGGCCCGCGGGAGCGAGCGGCGCGAAGATCGCCGCATGCGTCGCCGAGCGCGCCGCCGCGGCGCCCGGACCCCAGGACATGCCCATCACGCTCCCTCCCGTGGCGGCCATTGTCGCGCCCCGGCGCCCCGACGCAAAGGTCTGGCTCCAGAGATTTAATCGAGTTGTTACATCCGGGGTCTTGAAAAAGACATCTGGAAGTAGATGAATAGCCCGCATGGATTCAGCCATCCGCCTCCGCGGCCTGCACAAGCGCTACGGCGACACCGTCGCCGTGGCCGACCTCGACCTCGACATCGAGGCGGGGGAGTTCTTCTCGATGCTCGGCCCGTCGGGCTCGGGCAAGACCACGGTGCTGCGCTGCATCGCCGGCTTCGAGCAGCCCACCCGCGGCTCCGTCGCGCTGTTCGGCACGGACGTCACCGCGCTCGCCCCCTTCGCGCGCCCGGTCAACACGGTGTTCCAGGACTACGCCCTGTTCCCCCACCTCAGCGTCATCGCGAACGTCGAGTACGGGCTGCGCGTCGCGGGCGTGGGACGCAGGGAGCGGCGCGCCCGCGCGGAGGAGGCGCTGGGCCAGGTGCGCCTCGCCGGCTTCGAGGACCGCCGCCCGCACGAGCTCTCCGGCGGCCAGCGTCAGCGCGTGGCGCTGGCCCGCGCGATCGTGCTGCGCCCGCAGGCGCTGCTGCTCGACGAGCCGCTGGGCGCGCTCGACCTCAAGCTGCGCGAGCAGATGCAGGTCGAGCTCAAGGAGCTGCAGCGCGAGCTCGGCATCACGTTCGTGTTCGTCACGCACGACCAGGACGAGGCGCTCACGCTGAGCGACCGCGTGGCCGTGTTCGACGCGGGCGAGGTGGTGCAGCTGGGCACCCCGCGCGACGTCTACGACCACCCGCGCAACCGCTTCATCGCCTCCTTCGTGGGCTCGTCGACGCTGCTCGAGCCCCAGGTGTCCGCCGCGCTCGGCCTCGGCTCGCAGGCGATGGCCGTGCGCCCCGAGCGGGTCACGCTCGACGCACCCGGCGGCGTGCCCGGCACCATCGCCGAGGTCATCTACACGGGCCCCGAGCACCGGATCGTCGTCGACCTCGACGGCCTGGGGGCCCGCATCACCGCCTTGGAGCCCAACACGGGCGCCCAGAACAGCCGCTCCCGCGGCGACCGCGTCACCGTCTCCGTCGAGCCCGCCGCCGCGGCGCCGCTCGAGGCGGAGCCCGACGCGGCCTGAGTCACCCGCACCACCGCACCACCCAACGAAAGGAAGTTCCCGTGTCGAAGTCCCCGACCCGCACGGCCCTCCGGGCCGGCATCGCGACCGCAGCGGTCGCCTCACTCGCCGCGTGCGGCACCAGCGACTCGGGCTCCGGCTCCGAGGCCGCCGCCTCGCTCGGCGCCATCGAGGGCACCGTCTCCATCCTGGCGTGGCCCGGCTACGTCGAGGACGGCAGCAACGACCCGTCGGTCGACTGGGTCTCCGCGTTCGAGGAGTCCACCGGCTGCATGGTCACCTCCAAGACCTACGGCACCTCCGACGAGGCCTACCAGCTCATGCAGAACGGCGGCTACGACGTGGTGGCCGCCTCGGGCGACCTCACGCTCCGCCTCATCGCCGGCGACCTGGTCTCCGCCGTCAACACCGACCTGCTCGAGAACTACGACGGCATCTTCGACTTCCTCAAGGACAAGGAGTGGAACTCCGTCGACGGCCAGAGCTACGGCGTCCCGCACGGCTACGGCGCGAACCTCCTCATGTACAACACGGACGAGGTCACCCCGGCCCCCACCAGCTGGGACGTGGTGTTCGACAAGGCGGCCGACTACTCGGGCAAGGTCACGGCGTACGACTCGCCCATCTACATCGCCGACGCCGCCGTGTACCTCATGACGCACAACCCGGACCTGGGCATCGAGAACCCGTACGCGCTCGACCAGGAGCAGTTCGACGCCGCCGTCGAGCTCCTCAAGACCCAGCGCGAGTCCGTGGGCGAGTACTGGTCCGACTACCTCAAGGAGATCCAGGCCTTCGAGACCGGCGACTCCGTGGTCGGCACCACCTGGCAGGTCATCCAGAACTCCATCACGTCGGGCAACACCGAGGTGGTGCTCCCCGAGGAGGGTGCGACCGGCTGGTCCGACACCTGGATGATCGCCTCCGAGTCCGAGGCCCCGAACTGCGCGTACGCGTGGCTCGACTACATCGCGAGCCCCGAGGCCAACGCGCAGGCCACCGCCTACTTCGGCGAGGCGCCGTCCTCGCAGGCGGCCTGCGACTTCCGCGACGACTGCGAGGCGTACCACGCCGGTGACGCCGAGTACGCGGAGCAGATCTGGTACTGGACCACGCCCCTGAGCGAGTGCGTCGACGGCCGCACCGACGTCGAGTGCGTCGACTACTCCGAGTGGACCAAGGCCTGGCAGGAGATCAAGGGCTGACGCCCTGGTGCGGGGGGACGATGCGCGTCGTCCCCCCGCGCCACCCTCACCCGGCCGCGCGGCCGGGCCCCCGCATCGTCCCCCGAAGGAATCATGACCACACGCAGCGTCTCCGCCTTCCTGGCACCCCGCCGCCGCCTGCAGCTCGCGGGCCTGCTCACCCCGCCCGTGCTCTGGCTCGGCCTGGTCTACGTGGTCGCGCTGGCCGCGCTGCTGGTCACCGCGTTCTGGACCGTCGACGAGCTCACCGGGCAGGTGCAGATCGAGTGGACCACCGAGAACGTGGTCGAGGTCCTCACCGGGGCGCTGTACCGGACGGTGACGCTGCGCACGCTGGGCATCGCGATCCTGGTGACCGTCATCGACATCATCGTGGCCGTGCCGGTCGCGTTCTTCATGGCCAAGATCGCGCGGCCGCGCATGCGCCACCTGCTGGTGATCGCGGTGCTCGCCCCGCTGTGGGCGTCCTACCTGGTCAAGGTCTACGCGTGGCGCGCGCTGCTGTCCTCCGAGGGTCTGATCGAGTGGGCGGTGTCGCCGTTCGGGCTCGATACCCCGGGCTACGGGATCGTCGGCGTGGTGCTCACGCTGTCCTACCTGTGGCTGCCGTACGTGATCATGCCCATCTACGCCGGCTTCGACCGCGTGCCCGACCGCCTGCTCGAGGCGTCCGCGGACCTGGGCGCGAAGGGCTGGACCACCCTGGTCGCCGTGGTGCTGCCGATGATCCGGCCCGCCATCATCGCCGGGTCGATCTTCGCGTTCTCGCTCAGCCTGGGGGATTACATCACCACCGGGATCGTGGGCGGCACCACCCAGATGCTGGGCAACCTGGTCTACACGAACGTGGGCGCGGCCAACAATCTGCCGCTCGCCGCCGCGATCTCCCTCATCCCGATCGGGATCATCCTTCTCTACCTCGCCGCGGTCCGCCGGACCGGCGCCCTCAGGAGCCTCTGATGCAGATCGGCCGCGTCGCCCGCTACGTCCTCGGCACCATCACGGTGGTGGTGCTCGGGCTCATCTACCTGCCGCTCGGCGTGGTGTTCCTCAACTCGATCAGCACCTCCGAGACGCTGTCCTGGCCGCCGCCGGGCTTCACGCTCGAGTGGTGGGGCAAGGCGCTGCAGTCCGAGGGCGCGTTCCAGGCGCTCGGGATGTCCGTGCTGGTCGCGATCGCGTCCTCGCTGATCGCGCTGGTGCTCGGCACGCTCGCCGCGATGGCGCTGTCGCGCTACCGGTTCTTCGGCAAGGAGTCGGTGAACCTGCTGATCGTGCTGCCGATCGCGCTGCCGGGAATCGTCACCGGCATCGCGCTCAACAACGCGTTCCGCACCCTCATGGGCGTGCAGCTCGGGGTGTGGACGCTGATCGTCGCGCACGCGACCTTCTGCATCGTGACCGTCTACAACAACGCGTTCGCGCGGCTCAACGCCTCGGGCACGCGGCTCGAGGAGGCGTCGCAGGACCTGGGCGCCGGCCTGTTCACCACGTTCCGCCTGGTGACGTTCCCCCACCTCAAGTCCGCGCTGCTCGCGGGCGGCCTGCTCGCGTTCGCGCTCAGCTTCGACGAGATCATCGTCACCACGTTCACCGCCGGGCCTGGTGTCACCACGCTGCCGCTGTGGATCCTGCAGAACATGTTCCGCCCCAACCAGGCGCCCGTGGTCGCGGTGATCGCCGTGATCCTCGCGGTGCTGTCGGTGGTGCCGCTCGCGATCGCGCAGCGCCTCACCGCGAAGGACGCGGAGGCCGTGTCGCGGTGAGGCTCACTCCCTGGTCATGAGCGCGACCGCGACCACGCCGGCGGTGGCGCCGCCGGGGCCGGCCTCGAAGCGCACCTTGAGCCCGTCCAGAGGGGCCTCGACCTCGTAGACGGACTCGAGGACGTCGCCGTAGAGCGGGAGGTCGCGCTCCTCGGTGCGCACGGGAGAGGCGACGGTGCCGGCGATCCGGACCACCGCATCGTCCCCTCCCTCGGGCTTGCCGACAAGCGTGCGCACCCTCAGCAGATGCGCGCCGGCGGCCCTGGGCTTGAGGACGTACGAGAACCAGTCCTCGGCCATGCGCCAGCTGCGCGCGTTGATCCACTCGATGCGCGAGGCGTGCGAGGCGTACGCGTGGTCCATCTCGGACTGCTGCTCGCCGGGCGCGACCACGTCCACCACGGCGGCGTCCTCGAGCTCGGCCTCGTCGAGGTCGGCGAGCATCGCGCGCACGGCTGCCGCGTCGGTACCGACGGGGAAGTAGACGGTGCAGCGCTCGTCGTGGATGTCGCGGTACGGCTCGAGCGCGAGGTCCACCCGCGCGGGGGCGTCGGCGTCGAGGCGCCAGGCCGTGAGGGTCGCGCCGGTGCCCGAGGCGGTCACGTCGAGCTCTTCACCGATCAGCGCGGGGGTGTCGATCATGCGGCGCTTGGGGCCGAGCGCGATGTGCGGCGCTCCCTCGCCCGTCGCGATCGCGCCCTCGAGCGCGTCCGCGCCGTCGCGGTGCGCGAGCACGAACGGCCCGTACCGCAGCGACGCCCACGGCGACCCGTCCGGCAGGCCCTCGAGCGCGAGGCTCGGGCGGAGGTCGAGCACGATCCGCGTGGTCCCCGCCCATTCCCGGTCCAGCGCGTGCTCGCCGGGGCGGGCCTCGGCGGCTACGCCGTCGACGGTCACCGTCGCCCCGTCCGTCCACTCGGGGATGCGCAGGCGGACGATGCGCCGGCGGCTCTCCCCGGCCGTCACGTCGATCTCGACGCGCCAGGACGCGGCGAGGTCCGCGCGGACCTCGAGCCGGATGCCGTCCCAGTCGAGCGTGGCGGGCTCGTAGATCTCGACGCGAGGGCTGTCGCCGTCGCGCGAGAACAGGAAGCGGGCGTAGCGGCTGTGGCCCTCGAGGCCGGAGCCCACGCAGCACCACATCGACTCGCCGTGGCTCGAGTACACGCGGTAGTGCGCGGGGCGCAGGGGTGAGAAGTAGACGAAGCCGCCGTGGTCGGGGTGCTGGACGGTGAGGGCGTGGTTGTAGATCGCGCGCTCGGCGAACTCGACCAGCTCGAGGTCGGGGCTGGTGGCGCGGAACAGGTCCGTGATGGCGAGCATGTTGAAGGTGTTGCAGGACTCGGGGCCGAGCGGGTCGAGGACCATCGCGCGGAAGTCGTCCTTGGGGTGGAAGTGCTCGCGGACGCCGTGGCCGCCGATCGAGACGGTGCGCTCGTGAACCACGTGGTCCCAGAAGGCGTGGGCGGCGTCGGTCAGGTCCTCGTCGCCGGAGCGGGCGTAGCCGACCACCTTGGGCACCTGGGTGTTGGCGTGGAGACCGTCGAGGCGGTCCTCATGACTGAGGAGCGGGTCGAGCAGCAGGCGGTGGGACCAGCGGCGGGCCTCCTTGTGGAGGTTGCGCGCGAGCTCCGGGTCCGCCGTGAGGGCGGCGAGGCGGAAGAACGCGTCGTTCATCCCGCCGAACTCGGCGGTGAGGAGGGTCTCGAGCTGCGCGTCGGTGAGGTGGGCGGAGATGCCCAGCCACCACGCTGCCCAGCGCTCCGCCATGGCGAGCGCGTCGGGCTGGTCCGCGACCTCGTAGGCGTCGATGAGCCCGTTGAGCACCTTGTGGAGGTTGTACATCGGGACCCAGCGGCCGTTGAGCGCGAACGGCTCGGCCTCGATGGTGCCGGAGCGGAGCTCCTCGCCCAGCTCGATGCCGCGCGGGGTGCCGCCGAGGTAGCCGGTGCCGACCGCGTCCTGGCACTCCTGGAGGCCGTCGAGCATGCGGCGCAGGCGGGCGTGGATGTCCTCGCGGCCGGTCGCGACATACAGGTGGGCGAGCGCGGAGAGGTAGTGGCCGCCGATGTGCCCGTCGAGACCGCGCGACTCCCAGTCGCCGTAGCTCTCCGCGACGGCGGGGAGGCCGGCCTCGCGGCGGTAGGGAGCGAGCAGGCGGTCGGGGTCGTGGGCGAGGGCGGCCTCGATGGAGCGATCGAGGGCCGCGGCGAGGGGGCCGCCGTTCAGCGTGATCGCGCCGCGGGGGAACGCGCGGGGGGCGGGGTCGACTGCGGGGTCGTTACAACGTTGGAAATCACCCATGGGTCGATCGTAACCGCGCGCGCCCGGGACCGCGAGGCCCTCCCGGCCCGCGCATCGTCCCTCCCACCGGGCCCGCGCGCCCGGGTGATACGCCGGAGCAGAAGTGGGGCCGGGGATCGGGTGCGGCGTATCAGCGGAGCGGTCGATGCGCGCCAGGTGCGCCCCGCTGTCACATCGATGCTCGCACAGCCGCGTGTGCGTGCTCTGGTGTGTCACCAGGACGCAGCGTGCACTCATGTGTCACCGCGAACCAGCCCGACCAGCAGAAAAGCCCCCGCCGCAACCGGCGAGGGCCTTCTCGAGAGTGGAGCCTAGGGGACTCGAACCCCTAACCCCCTGCTTGCAAAGCAGGTGCGCTACCAATTGCGCCAAGGCCCCGTGGTCGTGAGACCGGGTGGTCACCGGACCGGGTAGTGGACATCGTCCCACACGTCGCGGTTGGAGTTCTCGGTGATGAGGACGTAAGCGATCGCGCCTGCCACGACGGCGGCTGCGAGGAACAGCACATTCTTCATGTTCACCTCGGTGGGCCCAGGAGGACTTGAACCTCCGACCTCTTCGTTATCAGCGAAGCGCTCTAACCGCCTGAGCTATGGGCCCCTTCCGCGGCGTCAGCGCCGCGGCGTTAAACGATACCAAACCGCCGCCGTGGGACAAAATCGCGGCGGCGGGGTCCGTCTAGCAGGCCGTTCAGTCGTCGGTGAGGGTGACGTAGACGCCGCCCACCACCGAGGAGACCACGTTGTAGAGGAACGCGCCGATGGTCGCGAGCGCCGTCAGCAGCACCACGTTGACCACCGAGATGAGGATCGCCGCGCTCATGACCTTGTTGCGGTCGAAGAACTGCATGATGTCGACCTCGGAGTCCTGCGCGAACAGCTTCACGACCCACTCGTTGATGAGCGCGAACGTGCCCATGCCGTTGGCCACGTTCCACACCACGAACACCGCGACCACGAACATGATGCCGAGAGCGATCGACAGCAGGAAGCCGAGCTTGAGCGCCGACCACGGGTCGATCCGCGACAGCAGCACGCGCGCCTTGCGCGGGCCGCCCTTCGCGGTGGGGGTGCCCAGGTCATCGCCCGCCTTGAAGCTCTCGGCGGCGCGGCCGGCGAGCCCCTTGACCTTGGCGGCACCCGCACCGATCGCGGCGGTGCCGGCACCGACGGCGCCCTCGAGGCGCGACGGCTCGTCCGAGGCGGGCGCCGGGGCCGCGGGAGCGGCGGGTGCGCCGGTGGGCGAGAACGCCTGCGGCTGCTGCGTGGTCGGGATGCCCTCGGGCTGGGACTGCGGGCGCAGCGCGGTGCGCTGCGGGATGGACCCGGTGGTGGGAGCTGCCGGGGCGGCCGCGTTGTCGACCGGCATGAACGCCCGGCGCGCGGGGACCTGACCGGTGGTCGGCTCGGCGGCGCGCGGCGCGTAGAGGCCGCGGGCCGACGTGGTGGTGCGGTCGTCCGCGTTCATCAAGGCTCCCTGTCGTCAGACGCGCGCAAGGCGGTCCTGTCATCCACGCGTGGGTGCGCGGGCATCTACCCAAGGGTAACCGAGGCACGTCGGAAGGGCATTCCTCCTGGTGTCGCGCCGCGATTCGCGCCGGCGGGCGCCCGGGGCCCCGGCCGCACCCTGCCACGCCCTGCCACGCCGAGGGCCCGGCCACGCTCAGCGAGCGGGACCGGGCCCTCGGGTTCAGCTGAAGCGAGACCTCAGACGGTGACCGGCTCCACGCCGGTGCCCGGCTCGCCGGCCTCGACGGGCGCCTCGCCTGCGAGGTTGGCGCGCAGCTTCGCGCCGAGGCCCGCGTCGACGTTGGTCCAGTACTGGATGGCACGCTCGCGGATCTCGTCCGACTGCACCGCGCCCACGTGGCCCGTGATCTGCTCGAGGATGTGGGCCTTGCCCGCCTCGTCGAACACCTCGCGGTACATGGTGCCGGCCTGGCCGAAGTCGTCGTCCTCGGAGTGGAGCGAGGCGGCCGCGCGGACCAGCTCGCCGTCCGACTGCCAGTTGCCCGCGTCGCCCGCACGCTCGGCGTCGGCGTGGGCGCCGCCGTGCGAGTTGGGGGCGTAGACCGGGGTCGAGGGCGAGGCGAACGAGTAGCGCATCGCGCCGTCCTTCGCGTACGAGTGGCCGTTCGCGTCCGCGGCGTGCGGGGCGTTGACCGGAAGGTCGGCGTGGTTGGTGCCCACGCGGTAGCGGTGCGCGTCAGCGTAGGAGAAGATGCGCGCCATCAGCATCTTGTCGGGCGAGGCGCCGATGCCGGGCACGAAGTTCGACGGCGCGAACGTCGCCTGCTCGATCTGCGCGAAGTAGTTCTCGGGGTTCTTGTTGAGCTCCATGACGCCCACCGGGATCAGCGGGTAGTCGCCGTGCGGCCACACCTTGGTGAGGTCGAACGGGTTGAAGCGGTACGTCTTCGCGTCCTCGTACGGCATGACCTGCACGTACAGGTCCCAGCGCGGGAAGTCGCCGGCCTCGATGTGCTCGTAGAGGTCGCGGATGTGGTGGTCGCCGTCCGAGCCGGCGAGCTGGCCCGCCTCCTCGATGGTGAGGCCGTGCACGCCCTGCTGGGACTTGAAGTGGTACTTCACCCAGAAGCGCTCGCCCTCGGCGTTGATCCACTGGTAGGTGTGCGAGCCGTAGCCCTGCATCTCGCGCCACGAGCGGGGCAGGCCGCGCTCGCCCATGAGCCACGTCACCTGGTGAGCCGACTCCGGCTGCAGGGTCCAGAAGTCCCACTGCATGTCGTTGTCGCGCAGGTGCGAGCCGGGCAGGCGCTTCTGCGAGCGGATGAAGTCGGGGAACTTGATGCCGTCGCGGATGAAGAACACGGGCGTGTTGTTGCCCACGAGGTCGTAGTTGCCCTCGGTCGTGTAGAACTTCAGCGCGAAGCCGCGGGGGTCGCGCCACGTGTCGGGCGAGCCGTGCTCGCCGGCCACCGAGGAGAAGCGCGCGAGCATCTCGGTCTGCACGCCGTCCTGGAACAGCGCGGCGCGCGTGTACTTCGCGATGTCCGGGTTGGTGGTGGTGAACGTGCCGAACGCACCGCCGCCCTTGGCGTGCACCACTCGCTCCGGGACGCGCTCACGGTTGAACTGCGCGAGCTTCTCGACCAGGTAGTGGTCGGTCAGCGCGGTCACGCCGTTGTTGCCGACGGTCAGCGAGTGCTGGTCCGAGGCGACGGGGGCGCCGGCGTTGGTGGTGGTGAACTTCTCCGACATGGGAGCGCTCCTCTACTGGGATGGGACGTTCAGAGACGTGCGTGGGCAGGGGACGGCAGGGATTCCGCGGCCTGGCAGGCGCCGCAGAGGCCCCAGAAGGTAACCTCCGCTTCGGCGACGGCGAAGCCGTGGTCGTCGTCGGGGGTGAGGCACGGAGCCTCGCCCACGACGCAGTCGACGTCCGCGATCACGCCGCAGCGCGTGCAGACCAGGTGGTGATGGTTGTCGCCCACCCGCAGCTCGTAGCGGGCGGGGTGGTCGCCGGGCTCGATCGAGCGCGCGATCCCGCGACCGGTGAGGTCGTGGAGGACGTTGTAGACGGTCTGCAGCGACACGTCGGGCAGCCGGCGCGAGACCCGCGCGTGCACCGCGTCCGCCGAGGCGTGCGGCAGGCCCTCGAGCGCCTCGAGCACGGCGCGTCGCGGCTCGGTGACGCGCAGGCCCGCCTCGCGGAGCATGGCGGGCGCGTCGATCGATGTCATGAGTGCCAGCGTACGTCCTTCTTTTGATTCTTTCAAATCACCGGCGGGGGACGATGCGGCGGTCACCACCGCGCGAACGTGCCGCCACCTGTCCAACGAGCCCGCGCATCGTCCCGCTCCCCGGCGCCCGAGGGCGCCGAACCGGGACCAGATACCCCCAGGTGTGGATACCCCGGGGGATATCTTCGATGGCAGAAGCCAGATACCCCAGGAGGCATCTCATGAAGCTGGTCGTCATCGGCGGAGTCGCCGCAGGAGCATCCACCGCCGCACGCGCGCGGCGCCTCGACGAGTCCGCGGAGATCGTGGTGTTCGAGCGCGGTCACCACGTCTCGTTCGCGAACTGCGGGCTGCCGTACCACGTGGGCGAGGTGATCTCCGAGCGCTCCCGGCTGCTGCTGCAGACGCCGGAGAGCCTGCGCGAGTCGCTCGACATCGACGTGCGCATCGCGACCGAGGTGGTCGCGATCGACCGCGACGCCAAGCACGTGACCGTGCGCGAGGTCGACAACGGCCGCGAGTACACCGAGTCCTACGACAAGCTCGCGCTCTGCATGGGCGCCGAGGCCGTCCGCCCGCCGCTGCCCGGCATCGACCACCCCGCCGTGGAGGTGCTGCGCCGGATCGGCGACATGGACCGCATCAAGGCCCGCCTCGACGCGGCGATCGCCGCCCAGAAGGCCGGCCGTCGTGGCACCGTCACCGCCGTGGTGGTGGGCGCGGGCTACATCGGCCTCGAGATGGCGGAGAACCTCCACCACCGCGGCGTCCGCGTCGACGTGGTCGAGCTGTCCGACCAGATCCTGCCGCCCGTCGACCATGAGATCGCCACCCCCGTCGAGCAGCACCTGCGCATGCGGGGCATCGGGCTGCACCTGTCCACCGCCGCTGCCGCGTTCCAGCCGCTCGCCGACAAGGACGGCGACGGCCGCGTGAGCGTCGAGCTCAACTCGGGCACCGTCCTCAAGGCGGACCTGGTGATCCTCGCCGCGGGCGTGAGGCCCGCGGTCGACCTGGTGAAGTCCGCAGGCATCGAGCTGGGCGAGCGGGGCGGCATCAAGGTCGACACCCACATGCGCACCTCGGATCCGGACATCTACGCCGCAGGCGACGCCGTCGAGACCGCGCACCCGGTGCTCCCCGGCCACTACCTCGCGCCGCTCGCCGGCCCCGCGAACCGTCAGGCGCGCGTCGCCGCCGAGAACATGTGCGGCCGCGACACCGAGTACCGCTCGACCCAGGGCACCAGCATCGTCAAGGTGTTCGACATGGTCGCCGGCGGCACCGGCGCGACGTCGCGCCAGCTCGACGCCGCGGGCGTCGAATACCGCGTCGCGCACGTGCACCCGTCCGGCCACGCCGGCTACTACCCCGGCACCGCGATGATGCACATCAAGCTGCTGTTCTCCCCGACCGACGGCCGCGTGCTGGGCGCGCAGGCCTGCGGCTTCGACGGCGTGGACAAGCGCCTCGACGTGTTCGCGATGGCGGTGCGCGCGGGCCTCACCGTGTTCGACCTCGAGGAGCAGGAGCTCGCGTACGCGCCGCCGTTCGGCTCCGCGAAGGACCCCGTCAACATGGCCGGGTTCGTCGCCGCCAACACCATCCGCGGCGACTTCACCCTCTGGTACGCGGAGGAGTGGCCGCTGCCCGCCGGCGCGCGGCTCGTGGATGTCCGCACCCCCGAGGAGTACGGCATCCACCACCTGCCCGGCGCCGAGTCGGTGCCGCTCGCCACATTCCGCGAGGCGATCAAGGGATGGACCGACAAGGACCAGCCGATCCGCCTCTACTGCACCGTCGGCTTCCGCTCCTACCTCGCGCACCGGATCCTGGTCCAGCACTGCTTCACCGACGTCGCCACCCTGTCCGGCGGATCCACCACGTTCGGCCACGTCCACGACGACCCGGCCGACCAGTACGTGGCCCAGCCGCCGATGGAGAGCTACGCGGAGAAGGTCTCGGTCGCCTCGGCGGTGGCCGCCGCGACCGGCCAGGTCACCGAGCTCGACTGCACAGGCCTCGCATGCCCCGGCCCGATCATGCGCCTCGCGGACGCGATGAGGAAGGCGAACGCCGGCGACGAGCTCCGCGTCACCGTCTCCGACCCGGGCTTCGCGCTCGACGGTCCGGCGTGGGCCGCCAAGAACGGCCACACCCTGGTGAGCCTCGACCCCAAGGGGCCCGGTTTTGTCGGCACCTTCCGCAAGGGGGGCGTGGCGCCCGTGGCGACCGGCGCATCGTCCACCGGCAGGAACAAGACGTCGATGGTGGTCTTCTCGGGCGACCTCGACAAGGTGCTGGCGGCGTTCATCATCGCGAACGGCGCCGTCGCCATGGGCGACGAGGTGTCCATGTTCTTCACGTTCTGGGGCCTCAACGCGCTGCGCAAGACCGACCCGCCCAAGCGCGAGAAGAAGATGATGGACAAGATGTTCGGCGCGATGATGCCGCGCGGCGCGGAGAAGCTCACGCTGTCGCAGATGCACATGGCGGGCGCGGGCACCGCGATGATCAAGAACGTCATGAAGAAGAACGACGTGCAGAGCCTGCCCGAGCTCATCCGGTCGGCGCAGGAGGGCGGCGCCCGCCTGCTCGGCTGCACCATGACCATGGATCTGCTGGGCATGTCGCAGTCCGACCTGCTCGACGGGGTCGAGCTCGCCGGCGTCGCGACCTTCCTGGGCGAGGCCAACGAGAGCGGCACCACCCTGTTCATCTGATCTCCCGCCGCTGACAGCAGCAATGGATCTCGCCGGGACGATGCGGCGTGTCGGGGCCTCTGGCGGGTTCCGGCCGGGGTGTCCTCCCGGGTTCCGTTGCTGGTGTCAGGAGCGGTTCAACGAAGAGTGACCGTGAGCACCCCGTCGACCAGCTCCACGCGCGCCTCGCCCCCGGTGCGCGTCTGCACGAAGTACACGTCGCCGACGCGGTCGACGTCATCGAGGGTCTCGTAGTACGCCGCGAGCACCACCTCGGACAGGCCGACCGACGTCGGCACCCCGTCCGCGACCACCGCGCCGAAGGTGTCGACCGGCCAGGGAATGTCCCCCTGCGCGCCGTCCCCGGCCACGGTCAGCCATGTCGGGGGTGTCGGATAGGCGGTGAAGAAGTACGAGGCATCGGCGTCGGGCTCGGGCTCCTCCACCGTCGCGGTGAGCAGCGCCTCGCCTGCCGCAGCGGGACCGGTGACCAGGGCACCGGCCAACGCGATGGTGACGGTGGTGGCCATGGCCGCCGCCGCGAGACCCACCGCGTGCCACGGCTTCGCGGACCAGCGTAGGATCGCGGCCGCGGTGAGGGTGAGCGAGAGCAGCAGCCCCGTCAGCACGAACCCCGCGCCCATGATCACCCCCTGCTTGGGACGCTAGCAGGGGGTTCGCGACCCTGCTAGAGCACGGAGCCCAGGAACGCGCGAAGCGCGTCGAAGTAGCGGGTGCGCGGACCCTCGGCGCTCAGTGCGAGGTCGTGGATCGCGCCCTCGATCACCACGGGTTGCACGCGGTCGCCCAGCAGCGTCGCGACGCGCGCGGTCGCGGCGACGTCGACCACGGTGTCCTGGCTCGCGTGGAGCGGGTTGTCGAGGCGGTCGGGCCCGGTCGAGTCGGACGATGCGAGGAGGACGGGGACGCGGATGTGCAGCCCCGCGGCGGCCCGGCTCTGGGCGGCGCGGGTCGCGGCGAGCCAGCCGGCGGTCGCACCCACGCCCTCGGGGCTCTTCCATGCGACGTCGAACACCCAGCCGCGCTGCAGCAGGCCCGCGGTGTACGGGGAGCGCGCCGGATCCATCACCGTGCCGGGCGTGAAGCGCGCGACCGTCGGCATCGCGCGCATGAGCGCCCGCCGCGGCGCGGTCAGCGCGAGCCCGAAGAACGGGCCGTCGAGCACCAGCGCGGCGAGGGCCGGATCGGGACGGTCGCTGGCCCACACCGCCGCGGCGAGGGCACCCGTCGAATGCGCGTGGACCACCACGGCGAGGTCGCCGAGGCCCCTGGCTAGCGCATCGTCCCGCGCGGCGGCCGTGGCGTCGGCGATGTCGTCGCCGAGCTCGTCGATGTGCGCGATGTGATGCGGCTGGTTGCCCGGCTGCAGCGACCGGCCCGCGCGACGCATGTCGACGGCGTAGACCACGCATCCCGCCGCGGCGAGCTCGTCGGAGAGGTGGGTGGCGAAGAAGTAGTCGTTGTAACCGTGCACGATCACGGCGACGGCGCGCGGGCGCTCCGGCGTCGCGGCGCGACGGATCAGCGTGCGGGTGAGGGGACCGTCGGCCTTGCCGGACGGCGCGACCGCGGGAGCGCCCAGGTCCGCCGCCTCGTAGCCGTCGAGGATGTCGGGCCGCCACGTCAACGTGCTCATCACCCGAGGATAGGCGGCGGATGGCTCCGGGAACGCAGGAAGGGCCGGTCGCGCGTGCGACCGGCCCTTCCTCGCATGGATCACTCCGCGGCGGGAGCCTCCGGCGCCTCGGCCTCGACGGCGGGCTCGACCCCGGCCTCGGCGGCCTCCGCGTCCTCGCCCTCGAGGGGCTCGTCGACGTCGAGGTTGCGCTCGACGTTGCGGGCGATGCCGATGATGCGGTCGCCCTTCGCCGGCTTGGCGAAGATCACGCCCATCGAGTTCTTGCCCTTGACGGGGACCTCGGCGACGGCGGAGCGGACCACCTTGCCGGACTCCATGATGACCAGGACCTCATCGGTGTCCTCGACCAGCATGGCGCCCACCAGGTCGCCGCGCTCCTCGGTGAGGGTCGCGACCTTCACACCCAGGCCGCCGCGGTGCTTCGGGCTCCACGCGGACGCGCTGGTGCGCTTGGCGTAGCCGTGCCGGGTGACCACGAAGGAGAACGGGCCGTCCGCGACGGCGACCTCCTCCTCGGCGCCCTCGGCGTCCGACTCGACCTCCGCATCGTCCCCCGCGACCGCGGTGCCGGCGAGGATGACGTCCATCGCCAGCAGCTCGTCGTCGCCGCGGAAGCTCATGCCCTTGACGCCCGACGTGGCGCGACCCATGGGGCGCAGCTCCTCGTCCTTCGCGTTGAAGCGGAGCGACTGACCCTGGCGGGAGACCAGCATGAGGTCGTCCTCGGCGGAGACCAGGCGGGCGGAGACCAGCTCGTCGGCCTTGAGCTCGCCGTCCTCGGACTCGACCTCGCGCAGGTTGATCGCGATGAGGCCGCCGGTGCGGTTCGAGTCGTAGGCCTTCAGCTCGGTCTTCTTCACCAGGCCGCGCTTGGTGGCGAGCACCAGGTAGCCGGCGTCCTCGTAGCTGCGCAGGTCCAGCACCTGGGCGATCTCCTCGCCCGGCTGGAACGCGAGCATGTTCGCGACGTGCTGGCCCTTGGAGTCGCGGCCGCCCTCGGGCAGCTCGTACGCCTTGGCGCGGTAGACGCGACCGAGGTTGGTGAAGAACAGCAGCCAGTGGTGCGTGGTGGTCACGAAGAAGTGCTCCACCACGTCGTCGTTGCGCAGGGTCGCGCCGCGCACGCCCTTGCCGCCGCGCTTCTGGGCGCGGTACTGGTCGGAGCGGGTGCGCTTGACGTAGCCGCCGCGGGTGATGGTGACCACCATCTCCTCCTCGGCGATGAGGTCCTCGATCGAGACGTCGCCCTCGTACGGGTGGATGACCGTGCGACGGTCGTCCCCGTACTTGCGGACGATCTCGGCGAGCTCCTCCGAGATGATGGTGCGCTGGCGCTGCTCGTTGGCGAGGATGTCGCGCAGGTCGGTGATCTCGACCATGAGGGCGTTGTAGTCGTCCGTGATCTTCTGACGCTCCAGGGCCGCGAGGCGGCGCAGCTGGAGGTTGAGGATCGCGGTCGCCTGGACCTCATCGACGTCGAGCAGCTCCATGAGGCCCACGCGCGCCTCGTCCGCCGACGGGGAGCGGCGGATGAGCGCGATGACCTCGTCGAGCGCGTCGAGCGCCTTGAGGTAACCCTGCAAGATGTGCGCCTCGCGCTCCGCCTCGCGCAGGCGGTAGGCGGTGCGGCGCTGGATGACCTCGAGCTGGTGGGTGGTCCAGTGGCGGATGAACCCGTCGAGCGAGAGGGTGCGCGGCACGCCGTCGACGATCGCGAGCATGTTCGCGCCGAACGTCTCCTGCAGCTGCGTGTGCTTGTACAGGTTGTTGAGGACCACCTTGGCGACCGCGTCGCGCTTGAGCACGATCTCGAGGCGCTGACCGGTGCGGCCCGACGTCTGGTCGCGGATGTCGGCGATCCCGGAGACCTTGCCGTCCTTGACCAGGTCCGCGATCTTGATCGCCAGGTTGTCGGGGTTCACCTGGTACGGCAGCTCGGTGATCACCAGGCACATGCGGCCCTGGATCTCCTCGATGTTCACCACCGCGCGCATGGTGATGAGGCCGCGGCCGGTGCGGTACGCGTCCTCGATGCCCTTGCGGCCCAGGATGGTCGCGCCGGTGGGGAAGTCGGGACCCGGGATGCGCGCGATGAGCGCCTCGAGCAGCTCCTCGCGGCTCGCGTCCGGGTGGTCGAGATGCCACTGCACGCCCTCGGCGAGCTCGCGGAGGTTGTGCGGCGGGATGTTGGTCGCCATGCCGACCGCGATGCCGGCGGAGCCGTTCGCGAGCAGGTTGGGGAACCGCGCGGGCAGGATGGTGGGCTCCTGCTCGCGGCCGTCGTAGTTGTCCTCGAACTCGACGGTGTCCTTGTCGATGTCGCGGACCATCTCCATGGCCAGCGGCGCCATCTTGCACTCGGTGTACCGCGAGGCCGCGGCGCCGTCGTTGCCCGCGGAGCCGAAGTTGCCCTGGCCCGCGATCAGCGGGTAGCGCAGCGACCACGGCTGGACCATGCGGACGATCGCGTCGTAGATGGCCGAGTCGCCGTGCGGGTGGTACTTGCCCATGACGTCGCCGACCACGCGCGAGCACTTCGAGAACGCGCGGTCGGGGCGGTAGCCGCCGTCGAACATCGCGTAGAGCACGCGACGATGCACGGGCTTGAGCCCGTCGCGGACGTCCGGGAGGGCGCGGCCCACGATGACCGACATCGCGTAGTCCAGGTAGGACCGCTGCATCTCGGTGTTGAGGTCGACCGCCTCGATGCGGCCGTGATCCATCTCGGGGGTCTCAGATGTCAAGGAACCTCACGTCCTTCGCGTTGCGCTGGATGAAGCTGCGGCGGGACTCGACGTCCTCGCCCATCAGGACCGAGAAGATCTCGTCGGCCTGCGCGGCGTCGTCCATGGTGACCTGGAGCAGGGTGCGGGTCGCGGGGTCCATGGTGGTGACCCGCAGCTCCTCGTGGTTCATCTCGCCCAGACCCTTGTAGCGCTGCACCCCGTTGTCCTTGGGGATGCGCTTTCCGTTGGCGAGGCCGTCCTTGAGGACCGCGTCACGCTCGCGGTCCGAGTACACGTACTCGTGGTCCGCGTTGGTCCACTTGATCTTGAACAGCGGCGGCTGCGCCAGGTAGACGTAGCCGGCCTCGATCAGGGGACGCATGTAGCGGAACAGCAGGGTGAGCAGCAGGGTGCGGATGTGCTGGCCGTCGACGTCGGCATCGGCCATCAGCACGATCTTGTGATAGCGCGCCTTCGAGATGTCGAAGTCCTCGCCCATGCCCGCGCCGAACGCGGTGATGAGGCCCTGGACCTCCTGGTTCGACAGCGCGCGGTCGAGGCGCACGCGCTCGACGTTGAGGATCTTGCCGCGGATGGGCATGATCGCCTGGTTGTACGGCTCGCGGCCGGCCTTCGCGGAGCCGCCGGCGGAGTCGCCCTCGACGATGAAGATCTCGCACTCGGACGGGTTGCGGCTCTGGCAGTCCGACAGCTTGCCGGGCATGCCGCCCGACTCGAGCAGGCCCTTGCGGCGGGTCGCCTCGCGCGCCTTGCGGGCGGCGATGCGCGCCTGCGACGCCTGCAGCGCCTTGCGGATGATGTCCTTCGCCTCGTTCGGGTGGGCGTCGAACCAGTCCGTGAGCTGCTCGTTGACCACGCGCTGCACGAAGGTCTTGGCCTCGGTGTTGCCCAGCTTGGTCTTGGTCTGGCCCTCGAACTGCGGCTCGCCCAGCTTGACCGAGATGACCGCGGTGAGGCCCTCGCGGACGTCGTCGCCCGTGAGGTTGTCGTCCTTGTCCTTGAGGATGGCCTTCTCGCGGGCGTACTTGTTCACCAGCGTGGTGAGCGCCGCACGGAAGCCCTCCTCGTGGGTGCCGCCCTCGGTGGTGGAGATGGTGTTCGCGTAGGTGAAGACGCCCTCGGAGTACGCGGACGTCCACTGCATCGCCATCTCGAGCGAGATCTTCTTCTCGGTGTCCTCGGACTCGAGGGAGATCACCTCGGGGTGGACCAGCTCCGCCTTCTTGGCGGCGTTGAGGTGCGCGACGTAGTCGACCAGGCCGCCGCCGTACTTGTACGTCACGGCCCGGGACGTCGGCTGCTCCTCGGCCTCCGCATCGTCCTCCGCCGCGATGTGCTCGGGACGCTCGTCGATCAGGGTGATCGACAGGCCCTTGTTGAGGAACGCCATCTGCTGGAAGCGGGCGCGCAGCGTCTCGTAGTCGTACTCGGTGGTCTCGAAGATCAGCGGGTCGGCCCAGAAGGTCTGCTGCGTGCCGGTGTCCTCGGTGGCCTCGCCCTTGACGAGCGTGCCCTGCGGCTTGCCACCCTCGGCGAACTGCTGGCGCCACACGTGACCCTGGCGGCGGACCTCGGTCTCGACCTTGTAGGACAGCGCGTTGACCACGGAGATGCCGACGCCGTGGAGGCCGCCGGAGACCGCGTAGCCGCCGCCGCCGAACTTGCCGCCCGCGTGCAGGATGGTCATGACGACCTCGACGGTGGGCTTCTTCTCGGTCGGGTGCATGTCGACCGGGATGCCGCGGCCGTTGTCCTGCACCTTGACGCCGCCGTCGGCCTGCAGCGTCACCGTGATGGTGTCGCAGTAGCCGGCGAGCGCCTCGTCGACCGAGTTGTCGACCACCTCGTACACCAGGTGGTGGAGACCGCGCTCACCCGTCGACCCGATGTACATGCCCGGGCGCTTGCGGACGGCCTCGAGGCCCTCCAGGACGGTGATGTTCTCGGCGCCGTAGGCGGGCTCAGTCGCCCGCTCCTCGCTATTCGCCACAGATTCGCCTTTCAAGCCGATGTCGAGACTTTGCACAAGTCCCGACCTATCTCGGCCCATTCTAGTGGCCCTGAGGGGCGGTCAGGCGCGACTCACAGGCCTTTCAGCAGAAGTCGAGGACCCGGTTTGAAGGCGTCAGGCGGGATCGCGCCGCCGGAGCGTCCCCCTCGGCTCTCCAGCGGCGCGACCTGCGGGCACCGAAGGCGCCCCCAGCACGCCTCCGGCCCCGTCGCCGCGATAAGGGTAGGCGAGTTCTGGCATGTGGTGTCACTTCTAGGGGTGTGCGCTTTGTCACACCATGTCCGTTTCGCGACCGCGCCGGGACGATGCGCGGGCCGGGTGGCCTGTCCGGGTCACCCGTACGTGTCGCGGGGTCCGCGCCCCTTGACCGACCGAGGACCCTTGGTCCACGACCGTGCGGTGGGACCCAGCACTCGCAGCTCCGTGACGATCTCGCGCCCGAACTCCTCGTTGATGCGGTGGCGGATCTGGCCGGACATCATCTGCAGCTGCGTCGCCCAGGCCGTCGAGCTCGCCTTGACCGTGAGGATGCCCTCCTCGAAGCCCAGCGGCTCGCAGTGATCCGCGATGCGGTCCCCGATCACCTCGCGCCAGCGGCCGGTGACGGAGGAGACCTCGATCTGCTCGGTCCATCCCATGCGCCTCAGGAGGGAGGCGACGGCGTCCCCCATGGGCTGGGGGTCGCGGCCGTTCGTGTACGGCTGGGTCGCGCGCCGCGCCTCCTCGCGCTGCTTGCGTCCGCGCTTCGCGCTCGAGCGGGTCGCGCCGCGCTGCCGGGCGGCCTGCCGCGCGCGCTCCATCGCCTCGCGCGCGAGGCGGGCGGCGTCGCCGGGGACCAGCGGGTCCTGGCCGTCCGCGCCCTCGCCGGCGAACGCATCGTCCCTGGTAGCGTCACTCATCGCCCACCCGGCCCTTGGTCACGGGGATCACGCGGCCCGCGAGGGCCGCCGGTACGTCCTCCGCGACGGCCGCGGTGATGAGGACCTGGCTCGCGCGCTCGAGCCGCGCCGCGAGGGCGGCGCGACGGCCCTGGTCGAGCTCGGCGAAGACGTCGTCGAGGATGAGCACCGGCTCACCGTCGGCGTCGGAATCGGGGCCGGCCTCCGAGGTGAGGAGGTCGTAGGTGCCCACACGCAGCGCGAGGGCGCACGACCACGACTCTCCGTGGCTCGCGTAGCCCTTCGCGGGCATGCCGCCCAGGGTGATCTCGAGGTCGTCGCGATGCGGTCCCGCGAGGGTGACGCCGCGGTCCAGCTCCTTGGGACGCACCTCGCGCAGGCGCGCGAGCAACAGCTCGCCCAACGCCGCGGCATCTTGCGGAAGGTCCTCTGCCAGGGATGTCGCGTACGCGATGGCGCAGTCGCCGCCGTCGGGCGCGACGTCCTGGTAGGCCGCGGCGACATGCGGCGCGAGCGCGCCGACTGCACGCAGGCGCGCGGCGATGATCCGCCCGCCGAGCTCCGCGAGCTTCTCGTCCCAGATGTCGAGCATGGTGAGGTCGCCCCGAGCGTTCCTCGAGGTCTTCAGCATGGAGGTGCGCTGGCGGAGCACCCGCTCGTAGTCGCCCAGGTCGCCGACGAGCGCGGGCTGGAGCGCGACGCACAGCTCGTCGAGGAATCCGCGGCGCCCGGACGGGTCGCCCTTCACCAGCGAGAGGTCCTCCGGAGCGAACAGCACCGTGCGGAGGATCCCGATCAGGTCGCGGGGGCGTGCGACGCCGCGGTTGAGACGCGCCGTGTTCGCGCGACCCTGGTGGAGCGTCACCTCGAGACCCAGCGACCGGCCGGCCTTCTCGACCTTCGCGCGGACCACGGCGCGCTCGGCGCCGAACCGGATCAGCGGCGCATCCGTCGCGACCCGGTGCGAGCCGAGCACCGAGAGGTAGCGGATCGCCTCGACCAGGTTGGTCTTGCCCTGCCCGTTGCGGCCGACGAACGTGGTGACGCCCGGTCCGAGCTCGACGTCTGCCTCGGGGTACGAGCGGAAGTCGGCGAGCTGGACGTGGGTGACGCGCACTACGAGGCGATGCGGATGGGCACCAGCAGGTAGCGGAAGGCCGCGGCGACCTCGCCGCCCGGCTCGGAGAGCCCGACGAACTCGACCGGCTTGGTCTCCTGCGTGAAGCCGAGCTGCACGAAGTCCGTGCCGAGGGCCGTCAGGCCGTCGAGCAGGTACTGCGGGTTGAACGCGACCGTGATCGGGTCCCCGTGCAGGTGCGCGGTGAGCGCCTCCGACGCCTGAGCGTCGTCCGACTGGCCCGCGTCGAGCGTGACCTCGCCGTCCGCGAAGGCGAGCCGCACGGACGAGTTGCGCTCGGCGACCAGCGCGACGCGGCGGGTCGCGTCGATCAGGTCCTGCGTGCGGACGGTCGCGGTGATGGGGCTCGACTCCGGGAACAGGCGGCGCACCTGCGGGTAGTCGCCGTCCATGAGCAGCGAGGTGGTGACCAGGCCACCGGCCTCGAAGCCGATGAGGTCCATGCCCTGACCCGAGCTGAGGGCGACGGTGACGTCGCCCGCACCCAGGGACTTCGCGGTGTCGGAGAGCGTCTTGGCGCGGACGAGCGCGACCGCGCTGATGTCCGGCTGCGACGGGTTCCACTCGAGCTCGCGCAGCGACAGGCGGTAGCGGTCCGTCGCGAGCAGCGAGATGTGGGAGCCCTCGATCTCGACGCGGACGCCGGTGAGGATCGGCAGGGTCTCGTCACGCGACGCCGCGGACGTGACCTGGGCGACGGCCTGCTGCAGGGTGGCGCCGTCGATGGTGCCCGAGTGCTCGGGGAGCTCGGGCAGCGCCGGGTACTGGTCCACCGGCATGGTGGCGAGCGTGAAGCGGGACGCGCCGCACGTGACGGAGACCTTGGTGCCCTCGAGCGACAGCTGCACCGGCTTGTGCGGCAGCGCGTTCGCGATCTCGCGGAGGAGCCGGCCGCTCACGAGCACCTCGCCGGCCTGCTCGACGTCCGCGGGGAACTCGCCGCGGGCGGAGACCTCGTAGTCGAAGCTGGCGAGACGCACCAGGCCCTCGGTGTCCGCGGTGATGCGGACGCCCGCGAGGACGGGGACCGGGGGGCGTGCCGGCACGGCACGCGACGTCCATGCGACGGCGTCTGCCAGGACGTCGCGCTCGACGGTGAACTTCATGCTTGCTCCTCAGGTGTCGAGCACAGACTATGCCACGGGTCCGACCTCGTCGGTAGGCGGATCGGGGCGCCGGGAGCCGGTCGGGGCGCGCGGCGTGATGAAGGTCGTGTGGACAACCTCAAGAAGATGGGCTCGTAGTCGTATTAGGGCCCGTGGATTCTGTGGATTCTTGTCATTCGCGCTGGAAATGACAGGAATCGGGCTGTGAGCGGGCTGGGGGCGACGCGCGGGATCCCTGTGATTCGTCCCGGGACGGCGCCGACCTCGACCACAGCTCGTCCCCGTTTCTTCACAATGCGTCCCCTGTGGACGGAGCACGCCATCCACGGGCGTCCACAGACTTTTCCACAATTGTGAGCGAACGGGGCTGTGAGGGCTTCTGGGCGCAGGATTCGGCCGATCATCGGCGTGTCGGCGGCGCGTGTCGGGACGATGCGCCGGCCAGGATGGCGCGTGACGCACGTTTCGCACCCTTCCGGCGGGCCGTGCCCGCCTCCGTCCCGGAGCGGTGCGATTCCTTCGCCAGGACGGCACAGGACGGGCGGCGAGGCGTGGGCGGCCCCGCGAGGACCATGCGCGGCGCTGCCGTGGGCCGCCGCCAGGACGCCTCCTGACGAAGGAATCGGCCCCTTTCCGGGGTCCGGACCCCTCGAGGCCGGGGAACGGCCCCAATCGTTCTCCAGGGAGGCTCAGGGCGGCAGGCGGCTCGAGGCCTCCACCGGGGTGCCTCGACGGCGTGGGCCCTGTGAGGGCTACGTGAGCACCGCGAACGCCGCGCGGCGCCCGAGGCGACCCGTGCGCGGCGGCGACCGCCGCATCGTCCCCTCGCAAGGGAAGGCCGCTCAGACGACGATTCGGCCCCTCCCGCGCCGGTGGGGCTCGGAAGGGGCCGAATCGTTCGTCAGGACGGTCTCAGGCGCGCGACTGCTTGATGCGCGCGTGGATCTCGTTGACCTGGTTGTACATCTGGCGGCGCTGCGCGATCTGGTCCTCGACCTTCTTGACCGCGTACATGACCGTGGTGTGGTCCTTGCCGCCGAAGTGCTCGCCGATCTTGGGCAGCGACAGGTCCGTGAGCTGCCGGCACAGGTACATCGCGATCTGGCGCGCGGTCACGAACACGCGCGAGCGGCTGGTGCCCGTGAGGTCCTCGATCGAGATGCCGAAGTACTCGGCCGTCTTGCCGATGATCGAGGCGGCGGTGATCTCCGAGTCGTCGTCGGAGATGAGGTCCTTGAGCACCACCTGCGCGAGGGAGAGGTCGACGGGCTGGCGGTTGAGCGCCGCGAAGGCCGTGACGCGGATGAGCGCGCCCTCGAGCTCGCGGATGTTGCTCGTGATGTTCGAGGCGATGTACTCGAGCACGTCCGACGGGGCGTTGACCGCGTCCGCGGCCGCCTTCTTGCGAAGGATCGCGACGCGGGTCTCGAGGTCGGGCGGCTGGACGTCCGTCATGAGGCCCCACTCGAAGCGGGTCCGCATGCGCTCCTCGATGCCGTCGAGGTAGCGGGGGCTCACATCGGAGGTGATGACCAC
The DNA here is from genome assembly GCF_000971215.1 of Demequina silvatica. Classification (GTDB taxonomy): domain Bacteria; phylum Actinomycetota; class Actinomycetes; order Actinomycetales; family Demequinaceae; genus Demequina; species Demequina silvatica. The sequence goes on along the minus strand of NZ_BBMA01000002.1, from coordinate 577,051 downwards.
GTGCTTGCCGGCGTTGTGCAGCGCGTTGAAGGTGTGGAAGAACTCCTCGAGCGTCTGCTCCTTGCCCTGCAGGAACTGGATGTCGTCGATGAGGAGGACGTCGACCTCGCGGTAGGTGCGCTTGAAGCTGAGCGACCGGTCATCACGGATCGAGTTGATGAAGTCGTTGGTGAACTCCTCGGAGTTCACGTAGCGCACGCGCGTCTGCGGCTTGAGGTGGCGCGTGTAGTGGCCGATCGCGTGCAGCAGGTGCGTCTTGCCCAGCCCGGAGCCGCCGTAGATGAACAGCGGGTTGTACGTCTTACCAGGCGATTCGGCGACCGCGAGGGCCGCGGCGTGCGCGAACCTGTTCGAGGGGCCGATGACGAAGGTGTCGAACGTGTAGCGCGGGTTGAGGTGCGGGTCCTCGACCACGGGCTTCGGCTCGGGCTGCGGCCGGCGCATCGACGGGCGCGGCGTCTCCTCGGCGGACTCATCCGTGGGCTCGGGCGGCGAGACCGACGCGTCCACGGTGACCGCGATGCGGACATCGCGTCCGAGCACCTCGCTGAGGGCCTCCGTGACGGATCCGCGGAGCGTGGTCTCGACGTAGTTCTTGGTGAAGTCCTCGGCGACGGCGAGGAACACGTTGTCCTCGACCACCGCGAGCGGCTTGACGAGCCGGAGGAACGAGCGGTTCTGCGCGCTCAGCGCTCCGTCATCGGCAAGGACGTCGAGGGCGGATCGCCACACTGCGTCGATAGACTCCGAGGCAGGCTCTGCCGCCACTGGCCGTCACCCCCAAGTAGTTTCCACAGCGTTTCTCACAGTCGGTGCATGGCCCGACACCGGTTCGTTACCGCATGTCCGCGTGTCGGTCATCTGGCGTCCGGCCGTGATGGTGGAGCCTATCCTGTTCAGGAGGCGCGCCCCAAGACGACCGACGCGATTTGACCCTTCTCCCGGGTTACGCGTAACGTTAGTGCGCTGATTTGACCATGCCCTGAAACTAATGGAGTACCCGTGAGCAAGCGGACTTTCCAGCCGAACAACCGCAAGCGTGCCAAGACGCACGGCTTCCGTCTGCGCATGCGCACGCGTGCCGGACGTTCCATCCTGGCCTCGCGCCGTCGCAAGGGCCGCGGCAAGCTCTCGGCCTGAGGTTGCTGCCGGCCGACGCACGTCTGCGATCGTCCACGGACTTCCGGTCCGTGATGCGGTCGGGGATCCGAAGCGGCCGGCGCACCCTGGTGGTGCACGTGGCGCTGACCGGCGATGCGAGACGCATGGCCGGTTTCGCTGTTTCTAAGGCGGTAGGAGGTGCCGTGGTCCGCAACCGCGTCAAGCGACGCCTGCGCGCGATCATGTCGGCGCGCGTCCCCGGCCTGCCGGAAGGCACCGCCGTGGTGATCCGCGCCCTGCCGCCCGCCGCCGACGCCTCGTTCACGGACCTCGCGTCCGACGTGGACGGGGCGCTTCGCCATGCCCTCGCGAAGGCGGCGCGATGACCGTCGCCGGCCGCGCGCTGACGGGCGCCATCCGCGGATACCAGCTCGTGGTCTCCCCGCTGACGGGACCGCGCTGCAAGTACCACCCGACGTGCTCGCACTTCGCCGTCGAGGCGATCCAGGTGCACGGCGCGTTCGTGGGCACCGGGCTGGCGACGTGGCGCGTGCTGCGGTGCAACCCATGGAGCAACGGCGGCGTCGACGACGTCCCCGCAAAGGGGGAGCGTCTGTTTCGCCTCACGCGGAACAATGCCGCAATGCTTAACCAATCGACCTCTGCTCGGCTGACCTAAGGACAACAGTGGACACTCTGCTCTACCCGCTCGAGTGGGTGGTCGCCAACATCGTGGTGATCTGGCACCAGATCTGGACCTTCATCGGTCTCGACCCGACAGCCGGCATCACTTGGGCGCTGGCGATCGTCGGCCTGGTGGTCACCATCCGCGCGGCCCTCATCCCGCTGTTCGTCAAGCAGATCAAGGCGTCGCGCGCGATGCAGCTGATCGCCCCGGACCTCAAGAAGGTTCAGGACAAGTACAAGGGCAAGAAGGACCAGGCGTCCCGCGAGGCGATGAGCCGCGAGACCATGGAGCTGTACTCCAAGCACAAGACGAACCCGTTCGCCTCGTGCCTGCCGATGCTGATCCAGGCGCCCATCTTCTTCGCGCTGTTCCGCGTGCTCAACTACAACCTGGGCGGCGACGCCGGACCGATCGGCCTGCTGTCGCAGGACCTCATCGACCAGGCCGCCAACGCGACCTTCTTCGGCGCCCACCTGAACGAGACGTTCTTCAACTCCGAGGGCATGTCCGCGAAGATCGTGTCCGCGGTGCTCATCATCGCGATGGTCGCGACCACGTTCCTCACGCAGCACCAGCTCACGCGCAAGAACCTGCCCGCCTCCGCCCTCGAGGGCCCGATGGCGCAGCAGCAGAAGATCCTCATGTACGCGCTGCCGTTCATCTTCGTGATCACCGGCCCGAACTTCCCGGTGGGTGTCCTCATTTACTGGACCACCACCAACATCTGGACCTTCGGGCAGCAGTTCTACGTGATCCGCAACAACCCGACCCCGGGCTCCGAGGCCGAGCGCCAGCACAAGGAGCGCCTCGCGGCGAAGGCCGCCCGGAAGGCCGCCCGCCGGGGCGAGGACCCGAACGCCGTGGTGATCGAGCAGGCACCCGCGATCGAGGACGAGAGCAAGCGATCGGGGCAGCGCCAGCAGCCCAAGCGCAAGAACCGTGGCGGCAGCAAGCCCCAGGCCCTGCCGGCCGATGACACCAAGGACGAGTCATGACCGACAACATCAAGAAGCTCGAGGCCGAGGGCGACGTCGCCGCGGACTTCCTCGAGGAGCTGCTCGACATCCTCGACATGGATGGCGACATCGACATCTCCGTGGAGGCGGGTCGCGCCAAGGTGGCGATCGTCGCCGACGGACCGAGCCAGGACCTCAAGCGCCTGGTGGGCCCCGACGGCGAGGTGCTCGAGGCGCTCCAGGACCTCACGCGTCTCGCGGTGCAGTCCGACACCGGCGAGGTGAGCCGCCTCATGCTGGACATCGCCGACTTCCGCACGGGCCGCCGCGAGCGTCTCGCGGAGCAGGCGCGCGAGGCCATCGCCAAGGTGCGCGCGTCGGGCGACCGCGTCTCGCTTCCCGCGATGAACGCCTTCGAGCGCAAGGTGGTCCACGACGTCGTGCTCGAGGCGGGGCTCTCCTCGGAGTCCGAGGGCGAGGACCCGCAGCGCTACGTCGTGGTCCTGCCGGCCTGACGTTTCACGTGAAACATCGATGACCGACGACCCCCGCGAGCAGGATCCGCTGGACGGATCCGCCGCAGTCCGTGAGTACTTCGGCGACACGTACCCTCGCGTGTTCGCGTTCGCCGACATGCTCCGTGACCAGGGCGTCGAGCGCGGGCTGATCGGTCCTCGCGAGGTCGGCCGGCTGTGGGAGCGTCACATCCTCAACTCCGCGGCGCTGCACCCCTTCCTGGGGGAGGGGCGCGTCGCGGACGTCGGCTCGGGAGCGGGGCTGCCCGGCCTGGTGCTCGCGGCCATGGATCCCGACCGCGACTACGTGCTCATCGAGCCGATGGAGCGACGTACCCAGTGGCTGTTCGAGGCCGCGCGCGAGTGCGGGATCGACAACGTGCAGATCCTGCGCGGCCGCGCTGAGGAGGTCGCGGAGTCGGTCGAGGCCGACGTCATCACCGCACGTGCGGTGGCGGCCATCGACAAGCTGGTGAAGTGGTGCCGGCCGCTGCTGACCGACCACGGTCAGTTCGTGCTTCTCAAGGGACGCAGCGCCCCTGACGAGCTCGAGCGCGCCAAGTACACGCTGCGCAAGCAGCGCCTCACCGGGGAGATCCACTCCGCGGGGACGATCGCCGGGGTCGAGCCGACCACCGTCGTGGTACTTACCCACAGCTGACGTCCACAGCGCTCTCCACAGCGGTTCGTGCGGGAAATGGCCCCTCACGGGTGGTTTCTCCACAGATGGCACCCGGTGACCTGGCCCGGCGAGTGCGGCCTCGGCATCCGGCCGCCGCCTGTTGCCTCGTCGGCGCTCTGCGGTAGAGTCGTGACCTCTGGGAAGGACCTCCCGCCTCGCTGCCGACGGCGGGAGCGTGTGTGTCAGGGACCATGTTTCACGTGAAACATGGTGCGCCGCGCGGCCCGACCGGCTCACCGCGGCACAACGAGAAGGGAACTGCGTGTCGACCGATCAGACGCAGCACACGAACGTGACCGACGACGAGAGGTCCAGCACCCTGCCCTCTGTTTCACGTGAAACATCGGACCCGTTCGACGGACTCGCGGAGGATCACGGCAGCCCGCTCGCCGCGCAGATGATGGCCACGGAGCGTCACCGCCGGGAGCTCGAGGAGGCCACCTTCCCGCGACCGCCCCGCACCCGCGTCATCGCCGTCTCCAACCAGAAGGGCGGGGTGGGGAAGACCACCACCTCGGTCAACGTCGCCGCGGCGCTCGCCAAGCGCGGGGCCAACGTGCTGGTGATCGACGCGGACCCCCAAGGCAACGCCTCCACGGCGCTCGGCGTCGACCACCGGTCCGGCACGCCGTCCATCTACGACGTCCTGCTCGACGACGTGCCCATGAACAAGGTCGCGCAGCGCTGCCCGGACATCGACACCCTGTGGTGCGTGCCCGCGACGATCGACCTCGCCGGCGCGGACATCGAGCTGGTGTCCGTGGTGCGGCGCGAGTTCCGCCTGCACGACGCGGTGAAGGAGCTCCTCGCTGGCCCCGGCAAGAACCTCGACTACGTCTTCATCGACTGCCCGCCCAGCCTGGGGCTCCTCACGCTCAACGCGATGGTGGTCGCCACCGAGGTCCTCATCCCCATCCAGTGCGAGTACTACGCGCTCGAGGGGCTCACGCAGCTGATGAAGACCGTTGAGATGGTGCGCAAGCACCTCAACCAGGGCATCCACGTCTCCACCATCGTCCTGACGATGTACGACGGCCGCACCAACCTCGCGCGCGAGGTCGCGTCCGAGGTGCGGTCGCACTTCCCGTCGCAGACCCTCGAGCAGACCGTGCCACGCTCGGTACGCGTGTCCGAGGCACCCGGCTTCGGACAGACCGTCATCACCCACGACCCGCATTCGTCGGGAGCCGTCGCCTACACGGCGATCGCGCGTGACATCGCGGTGCGCGGCGCCGCGGGATCGGAGAAGCAGTGAGCAAGGCGAAGAGGGGCCTGGGCCGCGGCCTGGGCGCGCTGATCCCCACCGAGCCCGAGGCCCAGACCGGGGAGCGTCCCCGCGACGTCTTCTTCTCCGACACGTCGACGGCGGCGCTGCCGACCATCACCGAGGTGTCCGAGGACGGCGAGCTGGTCCCCGTGCCCGGTGCGCGCTTCGCGCACATCGACCCGCACTCCGTGGTGCCGAACCCCCGCCAGCCCCGCACGGTGTTCGACGAGGACGAGCTCGCGGAGCTGGTCGGATCCATCAAGGAGATCGGCGTCCTCCAGCCGATCGTGGTGCGCCCCAACCCCACGGGGGAGGGCTTCGAGCTCATCATGGGCGAGCGCCGCCTGCGCGCGTCCAAGGAGGCCGGGCTCACCGAGATCCCGGCGATCGTCCGCGAGACCGACGACGTCGCCATGCTTCGCGACGCGCTCGTCGAGAACCTCCACCGCAGCCAGCTCAACCCGCTCGAGGAGGCCGCCGCCTACCAGCAGCTCCTCGAGGACTTCGGGATCACGCACGAGGAGCTCGCGACGCGCATCTCCCGCTCGCGCCCGCAGATCTCGAACACGCTGCGCCTGCTGCGCCTGCCCGCGACCGTCCAGCGCCGCGTCGCCGCGGGCGTCCTCAGCGCCGGCCACGCCCGCGCGCTGCTGGGCCTCGAGACGCACGAGCAGATGGAGCACCTCGCCACGCGCATCGTCGCCGAGGGCCTCTCGGTGCGCGCCACGGAGGAGGCGGTGGCGCTCGGCGTCGACACGCCGAAGCCCCGTCGAGGCGCCGTGCGTGCCGGGGCACGCACCCCGGCGCTCGATGACCTGGGCGGACGCCTCGGCGACCGTTTCGACACGCGCGTCAAGGTGAAGCTGGGACGGACCAAGGGATCCATCACCATCGACTTCGCAACGGTGGACGATCTCAACCGGATCGTCGCGATGATCGATCCGCAGGACCCGGGAGTATTCTCCGACTAGGAGATCTACCAGGGACGATGCTTGGTTCCGGCCCCTAGCGGGCGCCGGGACCACGCTGCGCGGCACCCAGCACCAGGTCCCCGTACACCTGGCCGAGGTCCAGTCCGGCGGCCTCGGCCGCCTGCGGGAACAGCGACGTCTCCGTCATCCCGGGGGCGATGTTGATGTCGATCACCTGGGCGCGGCCGTCGCCGTCGAGGATGATGTCGATGCGCGAAAGGTCGCGCAGGTCCATCGACCGGTGCACGGTGAGCGCCGTCGCCGCCGCCTGCTCGGCCTGGGCGTCCGTGAGGCGTGCCGGTGCGAAGTACTCGACGCGGCCGGGGTTGTAGCGCGCGTCGTAGTCGTACGCGCCGTCGGTGACCGTCTCGACCGCCGGCAGGACCCGCGCATCGTCCCCCGTGCCAAGGACGCTCATGGCGACCTCGGTGCCCTCGACGAACCGTTCCACCAGGGCGATGTCGCCGTAGGCGAAGCAGTGGACCATCGCACGGGCGAGGTCGGCGCGGTCGCGGACCACGGAGACGCCGAGGGCGGATCCGCCCCGCGCGGGCTTGACCACCACGGGCAACCCGAAGCGCGCGACGATCGTGTCGAGCACCTGCTCGGCGCCCACCTCGCGGAACAGCGACTGCGGCAGCGTGACGTGCTCGGGGGTGTCGATCCCGGCGCGGCCCATCACGGCCTTCGCGACCGACTTGTTCCACGCGACGCGCGAGGCCCCGGAGGTGGTGCCCACGTACGGCACGCCCATGAGCTCGAGCAGGGCCTGGAGCGAGCCGTCCTCGCCCGTGGCGCCGTGGAGGAGCGGCCACACCACGTCCACGTCGCCGGCGCGCAAAGTCGGGATCAGCTCGGTGTCAACGTCGAGCAAAGAGACCTTCTCCACCTTGCCACGGAGCGCGTCCTGGACCCGGCGTCCGCTGCGGATCGAGACGTCGCGCTCGTGCGACAGGCCGCCGGCGAGGATGAGTGCGTGCATGACGTTCCCTTCGTCAGTACAGGTCGGGCGACGGGAAGTCGACCGCATCGCCGCGGGCTCCTCCCGAGGTGCCGAAGATCCGGACGGTCTCGAGCTCCGCGTCCACCACCGTCGCGAGCCTCCGCACGCCCTCGCGGATGCGCTCGGGCGTGGGGAAGCAGTAGGACAGGCGCAGGTGGTCCGTGCCGGTCCCGTCGATGTAGAAGGCGCTGCCCGACACGTAGGCGACGCGCGCGGTGATCGCGCGCGGGAGCATCGACTTGGCGTCGAGCCCGTCCGGGAGCTTCACCCACACGTAGAAGCCGCCGTCGGGCACGTTCCAGGACGCCTCGGGGATGTGCTCCGCCAGGGAGGAGATCATCGCGTCGCGTCGCTCGCGGTACTGCACCTGGAACTTCTTGATCTGGCCCTGCCAGTCGAAGTGCTCGAGGTACGTCGCGATCGCCATCTGCGAGGCGTTGGACGGCGACAGGATGGCGGCCTCGGACGCGAGCACCAGCTTCTCGCGCACCGCGTGGGGCGCGACGGCCCAGCCCACCCGGTAGCCGGGAGCGAAGGTCTTGGAGAATGATCCCAGGTAGATGACCCCTTCGGGGCTCATCGACCGCATGGCAGGCATCGGCTCGGTGTCGAAGCCGAGCAGGCCGTACGGGTTGTCCTCGAGCACCAGCACGCCGTAGCGCTGGCAGATCTCCAGGACCTGGGGCCGGCGCTCGAGCGACAGCGTGACCCCGCCGGGGTTGTGGAAGTTCGGCACCGTGTAGAGGAACTTCACGCGCTTGCCTGCGGCCTTGAGCCGGGCGAGCGTGGTCTCGAGCTCCTCGGGGATGAGGCCGTGCGCGTCCATGGGGACGTGGACCACCTCGGCCTCGTGCGCGCGGAACACGCCGAGCGCGCCCACGTAGGACGGCGCCTCGGCGACGATCACGTCGCCCGGATCGATGAACACCGTGGTGACCAGATCCAAGGCCTGCTGCGAGCCCGTGGTGACCACCACATCGTCCGGATGCGCGCTGATGCCCTCGAGGGCCATCACCTCGAGGATCTTCTCCCGCAGCGTGACGTCGCCCTGCCCGGAGCCGTACTGGAGCGCCACCTCGCCGTGCTCGACGATGATCCGGCGCGTCATCTCGCCCAGCTCCTCGAGCGGCAGGCCGCCGATGAACGGCATGCCGCCGGCCAGCGACACCACCTCGGGACGGCTGGCGACGGCGAAGAGCGCGCGGATCTCGGAGGCGCGCATCTGGTGCGCGCGCTGCGCGTACGACCCGAACCAGGGGTCGAGGCGGGTTCCCTCGCGAGGGGTGGGCGTGCCGTCGCTCATGCGGTCAGTCTGTCAGACGCACGGGGGTCCAGCCGTCATGCGGCTGGACCCCCGTGGCTGGAGACGATGCGCGGGTCGGGTCAGGCGATGACCTCGTCGAACAGCGCGGCGAGGGCGGGCTTGGGACGCGCGCCCACCACGGACTTCACGACCTCGCCGCCCTTGAAGAAGCTCATGGTGGGGATGGACGTGACGCCGTACGCCATCGCGAGCTGCGGGTTGGCGTCGGTGTCGACCTTGACCACCTTGAGGCGGCCGGCGTACTCCTCCGCGAGCTCGTCGAGGAGCGGCGCCACGGCGCGGCACGGGCCGCACCAGGTCGCCCAGAAGTCGACCACCACGGGCACCTCGGACTGCAGCACCTCCGCCTGGAACGAGTCCACGGTGGCAGGGACCGGCGTGGTGGGCAGCTCGGCGGCGGGCGCCGCCTCCGCCGCTGCGACGGTCTCCGTGCCGGTGGACGATGCGGCGTGGAGGGCGTCGAGGAAGTGCTGGGCGTCGAGGGCGGCGGAGCAGCCGGAGCCTGCGGCGGTGATGGCCTGGCGGTAGCGGTTGTCGACGAGGTCGCCGCAGGCGAACACGCCGTCGATGTTGGTGGCGGTGGTGCGGCCGGTCACGAGGACGTAGCCGGCCTCGTCGGTGTCGACGACGCCCTTGACCAGCTCGGAGCGGGGCTCGTGGCCGATCGCGACGAACAGACCCGTCGCGGCCAGCGTGCTGTCCTCACCGGTGACACGGTTGCGGATCTGCACGCCCGACAGCTTGGCGTCGCCGGCGAGGCCGGTGACCTCGGAGTTCCACACGAACTCGATCTTGGGGTCGTTCATGGCCCGGTCGGCCATGATCTTCGACGCCCGCAGCTCGTCGCGACGGTGCACCAGGTACACCTTGGACGCGAAGCGGGTGAGGAAGGTGGCCTCCTCGACGGCGGAGTCGCCGCCGCCGACCACCACGACCTCCTGGTCGCGGAAGAAGAACCCGTCGCAGGTCGCGCACCAGGACACGCCCTTGCCCGACAGGCGCTTCTCGTCGTCCAATCCCAGCTCGCGGTACGCGGAACCCATCGCGAGGATCACCGCGTGGGCGATGAACTCGCCGCTCATGCCCGTGGTGACCTTCTTGACCGGGCCGTCCAGCTCGAGCGCGGTGACGTCGTCGAACATCACCTCGGCGCCGAAACGCTCGGCCTGCGCCTGCAGGGTCTCCATCAGCTCAGGCCCCTGGATGCCCTCGACGAACCCGGGGAAGTTCTCCACCTCCGTGGTGTTCATCAGCGCACCGCCCGCGGTGACCGAGCCCGCGATCACGAGCGGGTGGAAACCCGCACGCGCGGCATAGATGGCGGCCGTGTACCCGGCAGGACCGGATCCCACGATGATGACGTTGCGGGTGTCGCTCACGTTTGTTCCTTGTGTGACGGTGGGGCCCTGCCCGGGGAGGGCAGGGAGGCGAATCTATGAACAGATGGTAGGGGGCGTGTGTTCCCGGGCGCGCCGGCGGGTGTTCGGTGCCGTCACGACTGTGGATCGGGTGACGGGTTGAGCGTCGCGGTGACCGCCGGGTTGGGGATGCCCGAGGGGTCCTGCTCGATGACGATGTCGTCGCCGAGCGGCGAGGCGAGCCACGCCATCGCGATCATCACGGCGAGCACCATGCCGGCGATCGCGACGGTGAGGACCACCCGGCTGCCGTTGAGGGGTCCGCCGCTGTTGGCGCGCTCGCGCGCGCGTCGGAGCGACCGCGCGATGCCCTCGGACGCGGGCCAGCGACGGTGGAGCGCCTCGAGCACCAGCTCCCAGGTGCCCTTCTCGCGCACCAGGTTCTGCTCGGCGACCATGATCTCGAGCGTGTCGAACGCGGCCTCGTGACGGTCCGCGGGCTCCGGCGGGGCCGCGACCGCACGCCCCTCCGCGACGGCACGCTCGTGCTCGGCCGCGAGGGCCTGGGCGATCGCGAGCTCCTGCGTCGCGGCCTCGTGGGCCTCGTACTCCTCGAGGGCGGCACGCACCTGAGCGTGGGGGTCGCCGTCGGACAGCTCGGTGGCGCGGGCCTCCTCGGCGGCGGAACGTGCGGCGACCAGCGTGCCCGCCTCGACCAGCGCGCGTGCCGCGGCGCGCTCCTCCTCGAGCCGGCGCTCCTCCTCGGCGGCCTCGCGCGCGGCGCGCTCCGCCTCCTCGCGCTCGAGGCGCGGCGTGAGAGGCAGCGAGTCGACCGCACCGTCGAAGCCGATCAGGGCGCGCGCGTCCGCGGAGGCGAGCGCGTTCACCACGTCAGCCACCGCAGCGGGCCCCGCGCCGAGCAGCGTGTCCACGGCGAGGGTGCGGGCGGCCGGAGCCAGACCGTCCGGGAGGTCGTCCGCCGTGGCCTCGTCGGGGTCGAGCCCGGTGAGCGCACGCACCAGGATGAGGGCGAGCTCGCGCGCGTCGCGCTCCTCGCTGGGCGGGTCGACGAGGCCGGCATGCGCGGCCGCTTCGCCGTCCACGCCGAGGCCCGCCACCACCACGCGGCCGCGGGTGGTGATGGTGATGCAGCCCGGTCGCACGAAGCCGTGGGTGAGGCCCGCGGCCCGTCCGACGGCGAGGGCTCGAGCGGCGCCGCCCACGATCGCGACGGCGCGGCGCGCGTCGATGCGGTGACGCGCGAGCACGTCTGCCAAGGAGGCACCGGGGACGTGCTCGACGGCCACGAAGGTGACCGGGGCATCGTCCACCGTCTCCCTGCCCGTCGCGACGATGCGCGCGAGGCGCGGGTCGCGCAGCCGCGCCGCCCGCATCGCCTCGCGACGGATGGACGCGTCCTCGGCGGTCCGCACCACGTCCACCACGGTGCGTCGACCCAGGCGCGTGTCATCCGCGAGGTGCCGCTCGATGTCGGGGATGTCGTGGTCGATCGCCCGAAGCAGGGTGAAACGCGCACCCAGAACAGTGCCCGCTCTCACCTGATCCAACCCCCGAACCTCGCTCCGCACCTATCGTACGTTGCGCCTCAGACGTCGCGTGATGGGGGCGAGGAGCTCGCTTGCCTCGGGCACTCGCAGCACCCGCAGGACGGCCCAGTAGAGCAGGCCCATCAGGGGGATGAGGATGACGAGCGCGACCAGGGCGACCATCAGGGAGTGCATCCTGTCGCCCGGATCGGAGGCGGGGATGAAGCGCAGGAGCGACCATCCGACCGCGCCGGAGAGCACCGCGGCGAGGAGCGCCCGGATCGCGAGGCCGCCGTACGCGCGGATGCCGAGGCTGCCGATGCGCGTGCGCACCGCCCCGCCGCGCAGCAGGACCCCGATGACGTTGGAGATGCTGAGGGCGAGCGCCACGCCGGCGGTCCACCAGTAGGGGTCCAGCCCCTGCTGGAGGATGAGCATCCCGCCCACCCACGCGACGGTGACGGGGATCTGGATGTAGAAGACGGCCTTGGCATCCTCGAGCGCGAAGAACACGTTCTTGAACACGCCGAGCAGGGCGAGCGGCACGCCTCCGAGGGCGAGAGCCATCAGCACGTACGCGATGGAGCGGACCTCCGCGGGCGCGGCCGTGGGAAGCGCCAGACGCACGATGGCGGGCGCGAGGGCGACCAGCACCGCGGTGGACCACAGGCCGAACACGGTGACGATCCGCATGCCGCGCTGCACGGTCGCGCGCAGGGCGGCGGTGTCGCGCGCGGCAGCGTGGCGCGACATGGTGGTGGCGAGGGCCGTGATGAGCGACACGATGATGAGCGAGTGCGGCAGCAGGTACAGCATCATGGCGTTGAAATAGGCGGCGTTGCCCGCGATCACCTCGCCGCCGAGGTCGCTCCCGACCGCGCCCGCCTCGCTGGCGACGCGCGTGGCGACCACCACGCCGACCTGGTCGAGCAGCACCGCTCCGAGCGCCCAGCCGGCCACCGTGGTGATGCCCGACAGCTCGCCCTTGGGTCCGGACCAGACCGGGCTCCACCGGTAGCCGCCGCGACGGAGCGGCCACATGAGGATGAGCGCCTGCGCGGCGATGCCGAGCGTCGCGGTGCCCGCGATGAGCCACGTCGGGTTGGCGCTCCACCAGCCCGGGTCGTCGAACTCGGCCGAGTGGGACGCGTAGCCGCCGTACATCGCGAGGAACGCCGCGAGGCCCACGATGGAGACGAGGTTGTTGAGCACGGGCGCCCACATGTACGGCCCGAACTGCTCGCGTGCGTTGAGCACCTGGCCCAGGATCGTGTACACGCTGTAGAAGAACAGCTGCGGGATGCACCAGAAGGCGAACGCGACGGCGAGGTCGCGCTGCGGGGCGTCCCAGCCCTGGGTGTAGATCGCGACGAAGACCGGCGCCGCGAGCGTGAAGAGGATCGACAGCGCGAGCGAGCCGAAGACGCCGAGCGTGACGATCCGGTCGACCGTGCGCTTGCCGTCGGGGCGACGGAACGCCCGCACGATCTGCGGGACCAGCACCGCGTTGAGCACGCCGGCGGCCACGATCGCGTAGAGCGTGTTGGGGATCTTGTTGGCGACGTCGTAGGCGTTCGCCGCGATCCCCGTGGCGCCGATCGCGGCGACGAGCATCGCGTTGCGGATGAAGCCGAGCCCGCGCGACACGAACGTGCCGGACGCCATCACCAGCGTGTTGCGCCCGAGCGAGCGGACGCGCGGCTGCGGGGGGTTCTCCGCGCCCGGGGTCACGCCGCTGTCCTCGGTCACGTCACTCCTTCTCGGCCGGGGCGTCCGAGTCCTCGGTCACGCGGGTGGTGCGCGTCTCCTTGCGGCCGCGGCGGATGGTGCGGATCACGCCCATGACGAGCAGCACCACCAGACCCGCCGTGAACACGGCCGTGACGGCGGTGCCCCAGTCCGCGCGGACGCGGACGCTCATGCTCACCGGCTCCGCGATCGCGATGCCCTCCGCGTTGCGCAGCACCGTGATAGCGCGGACGTTCGCCGAGGAGACCGCGGACACCTCGACCGGCACCGTCTTCGACGAGCGCGCCGGGATGGTGACGGTGGGCGACTGGCGGATCTGCAGGTTGGGAGAGAAGGACGTCATGTCGACCACCACCGTCGCGTCGACGTCGAGGTTGTTCACCACCGTCACGGGCAGGTTGCCCTGGTCGGCGATGAAGTTCACGTCGGATCCCGCCGCGACGTGGAGCGCACCGAGCGTCTCGTCGACCGAGGCGGCGGAGGTGGCGACCCGCAGCTCGACCTGGACCGCGTCCCCGCGCACCGCGCGGTCGAGCGGCGACAGGAGGGTGCGCCCGCCCGGGTCGAGGATGCTGGCGGGGTCCTCCGCCACGGTGCTCAGCTCGGAGAGATCCGCGAGGCGGGAGGTGAGGCCCGCGAGGGTGCTCGCGTCCATGTCGTCCGCGGTGTCGCGCTTCCACCGGATCGAGGTCTGGGTCGCGGGGTCGCGGGTGAGGTCCTCGACGCTGACGGCGTCCACGAAGGGCGCGTTCATCAGCGCGGCGAGCGCGGAGGCGTCCTCGGAGCCCGACGGCGCCCATGCGTCGCCGGTCCACAGCAGCACCGGCGACACGGTCTGGGACGCGGTGAGCGCCCCCGCGGCGATCGCGGCGCCCACGGTGCCGGCCGAGGCGCCGCCCGGGGCGGTGACGTAGGAGGACAGCGTGCCGTCGGGCGTGAGGAGGGCGACCTCCTCGCCGCCGGCCCGCGTGGTCGCGACCGCGCCCTTGACCCTGTTCGACATCACGTCGGCGCGGCCGGTCACCAGCATCGCCCCGGCGTCCTTCTCCGCCGCCAGGCGGACCGTCGAGCGGTCGGCCTTCTCCACGACCGCGAGCCAGGACGTGTCCTGGAGCGAGCTCGCGCCGGTGCCGAGCGAGCTGTCGAGCGCGAAGTCGAGCAGCGACGCGTCCTCGGCGTGCGCGAGCGAGACGATGTCGGGGTCCTGCGCGGGCAGGCGCATCACCGCGCGGTCGGACAGGTCGAGAGTGTCGGTGCCCAGGTCCGACAGCGCGGTCTGATCGATCGCGAGGGTGACGCCGTCGATGTCGGTCGCCGCGGCGATCGAGCGGACCTGGGCGCTCTGGCCGGACGCCGTGGCGACCGTCGCCAGCGTGAGCTGCGGCATGGCCGCGTCCACCCAGGTGACCGCGCCGGTCATGAGGGTCGAGTCGCCGTCCTCGGTGCGCAGCAGCACCTCGACGCCGTGGACGCCCCATGTGTCCTCCGCGAACGGCAGGCGCTTGGCCTGGGACGTCACGGACACCGTCGAGGAGGAGGTGCCGTCGAGCCGGGTGACCGCGGTCGGGCGGCCGTTGTCCCCGCTCGCGACGGTGGACGTGCCAACGTCGGAGGACCCGACCGTGATCATCGAGCCCTGGTCGCCGGCGAGGTAGTCGGCCAGCGCCGCGCGGTCCTCGAGCGGCTCGCGCGTCAGCCGCAGGAGCACCCGGGCGCCGTCCACCGGGGTCGCCGCGAGGTTCTCGACGGACACCACGGCCGTGAGGGACTGCTGCGGGCGCACCATCGGGATGGGCGCGGACTCGACCGTGCCGATCACGGTGCCCGACGTGGCGGTCGCGGCCTCGTCCGGCGCGGCGTGCGCCGCCGGTGCGACGGCGGTCGCCGCCGCCGCGACCGCACCTGCGGCGAGCGCGCGGCGCACGGCCGCGCGCGTCCGGGACCCGCGCATCGTCCCTCCGCTCACGGGGCGATGGCCAGCAGGCGTGCCGCCGCCTGCGCCATCTTCCGCTCGTTCGGGTACGCGAGCTCGCGCGACAGGTCCGCGACCGCGATCCAGCGCGCGACCTCGGCCTCGTGATCGGGGTCGTTCTCCGTGGTGATGATGCCGCCCTGCGCCTCGAGCAGGTAGTGGTGGACCACCTTGTGGACGCGGCGGTCGTCGCCCGTGAACCAGTAGTCGATGATGCCGAGCGGCTGGATGATCTCCGCGTCGATGCCGGTCTCCTCGGCGACCTCGCGGACCGCGGCGATCTCGGGGGTCTCGCCCTCCTCGATGTGGCCCTTCGGCAGGCACCACTCGAGGCGGCCCGCGCGGTTGCGGCGCCCGATGCAGGCGGCGTACGCGATGCCGTCCTCGACCCGCACGGCGATGCCGCCGGCGGAGGTCTCGTTGCTCACGGGCAGGTGCGGCGCCCGGTGCGCGACGCTCTCCCGACGCCTCAGCGCGGCCCCCTGCGGAGGCGTCGGCACGGGGCCGGGGCGCGGGACGGGCGGCGTGGGCATGGCCCAACTCTAACGACCCGCCGGAGGGGGTCAGGGAGGCGTGCCCGGCGGGTGCGGGCCCGGGCGGGGGTCCCGGGGCGCCGGTCTGGGACACTTGACCGGTGACCAGCCAGCCTTCCGCCCCGCCCTCGCTCGACGTCCTGCGCCGCCGCGCCGCGGGCCTGTGGGCCGCGCTCCCGCCGGAGATCACGGAGCTCGCGGAGGCGTTCGAGCGCGAGGGTCACGAGCTCGCGCTGGTGGGCGGTCCGGTGCGCGACGCGTTCCTGGGCCGCTCGAGCGCGGACCTCGACTTCACCACGTCCGCGTCGCCCGAGCAGAGCGAGCGGCTGCTCAAGCGGTGGACGCGCGCGACGTGGGACATGGGGCGCGAGTTCGGCACCATCGGCGGGCGGCGCGGCGAGCTCGTGGTGGAGGTGACCACGTACCGCGCGGACGAGTACGACGGCGCGACGCGCAAGCCGGTGGTCGCGTTCGGGACCTCGCTCCACGGCGACCTCGCGCGCCGCGACTTCACGGTCAACGCGATGGCGGTGCGGCTGCCGTCGCTGGAGTTCGTGGACCCGTTCGACGGGCTGTCCGACCTCGCGGGCGGGCTGCTGCGCACGCCGATCGACCCCGAGGTGTCCTTCGGCGACGACCCGCTGCGCATGATGCGCGCCGCGCGCTTCGCGTCGCAGCTGGGCTTCGAGATCGAGCCCGCGACGTTCTCCGCGATGGCGGCGATGGCCTCGCGCATCGAGATCGTCTCGGCGGAGCGGGTGCGCGACGAGCTCACCAAGCTGCTGCTCGGGTCGCGGGTGCGGGAGGGGCTGGCGGCGCTGGTCGACTCGTCGCTCGCGGACCACGTGCTTCCCGAGCTGCCGGCGCTCAAGCTCGAGGTCGACGAGCACCACCACCACAAGGACGTCTACGAGCACACCCTCACCGTGGTGGAGCAGGCGATCGCACTCGAGACGTCTCCGGACGGGGCCGTGCCGGGGCCGGACCTGGTGCTGCGCCTCGCGGCGCTGCTGCACGACATCGGCAAGCCCGCCACGCGGCGCCTCGAACCCGGCGGCGGAGTCTCCTTCCACCACCACGAGGTGGTGGGCGCGAAGCTGGCCGCGCGTCGGCTCAAGGCGCTGCGCTTCGACAAGGACACCATCAAGGCCGTCGAGCACCTGGTGTTCCTCCACCTGCGGTTCCACGGCTACGCCGACGCGCGGTGGTCGGACTCCGCGGTGCGCCGCTACGTGGTGGACGCGGGCGCCGGGCTCGAGCGGCTGCACCGGCTCACGCGCGCGGACGTCACCACCCGCAACCGCCGCAAGGCCGACCGCCTCTCCTTCGCCTACGACGACCTCGAGGCGCGCATCGCCGAACTGCGCGAGCAGGAGGAGGTCGACGCGATCCGCCCCGACCTCGACGGCACGCAGATCATGGCGCTGCTGGGGATCACGCCCGGGCGTGACGTGGGCGCGGCGTACAAGTACCTGCTCGAGCTGCGGATGGAGCACGGGCCGCTGGGCGAGGAGCGGGCCGAGGCCGAGCTCCGGGCCTGGTGGGAGGCGCGGCAGGGCTGAGCCCCGCCGCGCCTCAGGCGACCGGCGCGCCCGCCAGGTGCGGGAAGAGCTCCGCGACCGGGCCGTGGATGATCCGGCCGTCGACCGTCGCGAGCCCGCGCGCGAGCGCGGCGTCCTTGGCGGTGGCGACCTCCCAACCGTCGTTCGCGAGGCGCAGCGCGTACGGCAGGGTCGCGTTGGTGAGGGCCAGGGTCGAGGTGTTGCCCACGGCGCCCGGCATGTTCGCCACGCAGTAGAAGGTGGAGCCCTCGACCGTGTACGTCGGGTCGGCGTGGGTGGTCGCACGCGAGTCCTCGAAGCATCCGCCCTGGTCGATCGCGATGTCGACCAGCACCGAGCCGGCCTTCATCCGCGACACCAGGTCGCGCGACACCAGCCGCGGCGCCCGTGCGCCGGCGACCAGCACCGCGCCGATCACCAGGTCCGCCTCGAGGCATGCGCGCTCGACCTCGTACGCCGAGGACACCACCGTCTTGACCCGACCCGCGTAGAGCGCGTCGAGCTGGCGCAGCCGCGGCACCGACAGGTCCAGGACCGTGACGTCCGCGCCCATGCCCACGGCCTGCGCGATCGCGTTCTGGCCGGACATGCCGGCGCCCAGCACCGTCACGCTCGCGGGCCGCACGCCGGGCACGCCGCCCAGCAGCACGCCGCGGCCGCCCTGGCTCGACTGCAGCGCGTACGCGCCCACCATGGTCGCCATGCGTCCCGCGACCTCGCTCATCGGGGCGAGCAGCGGCAGCGACCCGTCCTCGAGCGCGACCGTCTCGTACGCGATCGCGGTGGTCCCGGAGGCCACCAGCGCCCGGGTGAGCGGCTCGTCCGCCGCGAGGTGGAGGTAGGTGAACAGCAGCAGGCCCGCGCGCAGGTAGCCGTACTCGGCGGCGATGGGCTCCTTGACCTTGATCACCATGTCGGCGGCCCACGCCTCGTCGACGGTGCCCAGCTCGGCGCCCGCGAGCACATACTCCTCGTCGGCGAAGGCGGAGCCCAGCCCGGCGCCCGCCTGCACCACCACGGAGTGGCCGGCCGCGACCAGCGCGTGCACGCCCGCCGGGGTCGCGCCCACGCGACGCTCGTTGTCCTTGATCTCTGCGGGGATGCCGATGCGCATCGCCCCTCCTCCCTGGCGCCGCGCGCCGCTCGCATCCGGGTGAACCGCATGTTCTTCGCCGGATGCCTACAATTCTTGGAGGAACTTCATTCAGGGCAAGCAATCGTGAACGCAGGCCCAGAAAAGCAGGGAAGAGGCGAAGAATCGATGGAGCAGCACCTCCGCGGCGGCGTCGGCCCGAAGGGTCTTCGGCTCGACGACCTCGACGAGAAGATCCTCTGGGAGCTCATGCGCGACGCCCGCATCCCCAACGCGGCGCTCGCGGCCCGCCTCCACGTCGCCCCGTCGACCACCCACGGTCGCGTCAAGGCGCTGCGCGAGGCCGGCGTCATCAAGAGCGCGCACATCGAGGTGGACTACGAGGCGCTGGGGCTGGACGTCCAGGGGATCGTCTCGGTGCGGCTGCGCGCGCAGGCCCGCCCGCAGATCAAGAGCTACGCCGCCAAGGTCATCCAGCTGCCCAACGTGCTGTCCGTGTTCTTCGTGGGCGGCACCATCGACTTCCTCATCCACGTCGCGTGCACTTCCACCGCGCAGCTGCGGGACTTCGTCGCGACGGAGCTCAGCATGGACCCCGCCGTCGCGTCGACGGAGACCAACATCGTCTTCGACCACCTGATCGGCCAGGAGCACCTGGGCAGCGGCGGCCTCGCCGCGCTGCGGGGTCCCATCCGGTAGGGCGGGGGGGACGATGCGCCGGTCGCCTCACCCCACGGGCGTGGGCACGCGCGGCGCCCGCGCGTAGACCAGCGCGACGGCCAGGTAGGCGACCGCGACGCCGGCCATGACGCCGGCGGAGTACCCGGTGGGCGGCAGCACCGCTGCGGCCACCGCCGCGCTCGCGACGAACGCGACGTTGTACGCCATGTCGTAGAGCGTGAAGGCGCGGCCGCGGTACTCGTCGGCGGTGTCGCGCTGCACGATCGTGTCGACCGCGATCTTGCCGCCCTGCACCGCGAGGCTGATGATGACCGCCGCGGCGAGCAGCGCCCACCTCGCCGAGGACGCGGCGAGCAGCGCCTGTCCGGCCGCCCCGAGCACCAGGCACGCGACTATCCAGCGGTGCCGGCCCACGCGCGGCCCGAGCCACGGCGTGAGGACCGCCGCGAGCCCGAACCCGGCGGCCGCGAACCCGAGCACCAGGCTGAACTCGCCGAGCGAGTTCTCGGGGTGCGCGGGGTCCCCGAGCAGGTAGCGCGACATGAGGATCGACGCGACGAACATCACCCCGTACAGCAGCCGCTGCGCCGCCATCACGCCGAGCGCCTGGAACGGCGTGACGCGCCGGCGCAGGTAGACCACCCCCGACGCGAGCTCGCGACCCAGCTCGCGCACCTGGGCGCCCAGCCGCAGCGCCTCGAGCGGGTGCGTGGGGCCCAGCTCCGTGTGCCCCAGCAGCGTGGCGGCCCAGGACGATGCGGCGAAGGCTCCCATCGCGGACACCAGGGCCGCGAGGGCCAGGGAGGCATCCGAGGCGGTCGGCACCAGGAACGTCACCACGCCACCGATGGCCGCGCCCGCGGCGGCGGCGATGGTGCCCAGCGTGGGCATGATCGCGTTCGCGGCGAGCAGCTCCTCCCGGGGCACCACGTTCGCGAGCCCCGCGGACATCGCGGCGAGCAGGAAGCGGTTGACGGACAGCGTCAGCAGCGCGAGCGCGTACAGCGACCACAGCGGGCCACCGAGCGCGAGCACCGCGAGGATGCTGCCGGCCATCCCGACGCGCACCAGGTTGCCCACCAGCAGGATCCGCTGACGCTGCCAGCGGTCGATCAGCGGCCCGACGAACGGCCCCACCAGCGTGAACGGCGTGAGCAGCACCGCGAACCCGATCGCGATCTCCGAGGGTGTGGCCGCCTGCGTCGGGTCGAAGAAGAACGCGGTCGCGATCCCCACCTGGAACATGCCGTCGCCGGCCTGTGACAGCAGGCGGGACAGCGTGAGGCGGCGGAATCCACGGGCCCGCCAGAGCCGGGCGAGGTCGCTGGCCAGGGTCACGCGCCCAGCGTAGGGGGTGTCGCGACCCCCGTGTGAGAGCGCTCGCTAGTCTCGGGGCCATGGCCGACCAGGTCGCCGCCGCGGTGGCCGCGACACCCGCGTCGCGGGACCGCTTCGTGGACCTCGTGCGCGTCGGCTCGCTGCTGGGCGTGGTGCTGGGCCACTTCGCGATGGCCGCCGTCACGCTCGACCACGCGACCGGCACGGTCGACGTCGCGAACGTCCTCGAGCTCGCGCCGTGGACCCGCCCGCTCACCCTCCTGTTCCAGGTGATGCCGCTGTTCTTCGCCGTCGGCGGCTTCGCGCACGCGACGGCCTGGCGATCGCTGCGCGCCCGCGGCGGCGGGTACGCGGACTTCGTGCACGCCCGCGTGAGCCGCCTGGTGCGGCCGGCGCTGGTGTTCGTCGGCGTGTGGACGCTCGTCGCGGTGCTGGTCGAGGCCGCCTGGCGCGACTCGCCCGCGACGGCCCCGCTGCTGCAGATCGCGGGCCAGCTGCTGTGGTTCATCGGCATCTACCTCATCGCCGCGGCTCTCGCCCCCGCGCTCCTGGCCCTCCACGACCACGCGCCCGCGGTCACCCTCGCGGCGCTCGTCGGCGCCGCCGTCGCGGTCGACGCGCTCCGGCTCGGCGCCGGCATCGACGGGGTGAAGTGGTTCAACTTCGCCTTCGTGTGGCTCGCGGTCCACCAGCTCGGCTTCCACTACGCGGACGGCGCGGCCGAGCGCTGGGGCGCGCGACGGCTCGGAGGGACGATGCTCGGGCTGGGGGCCGCGACCCTGGTCGCCCTGGTCGGGTGGGGACCGTACGGCATCTCGATGGTCTCCTACGACGGAGAGGAGCTGTCGAACCTCGCGCCGCCCACCGTCGCGCTGCTCGCGTTCGCCGTCGCGCAGTGCGGCGCCGTGCTGCTGCTGCGGGCGCCGGCGCGGCGCGCGCTGGAGTCGCGGCGCGTGTGGACAGCCGTGGTGGCGGGAGGCGCGGTCGCGATGACGGCGTTCCTCTGGCACTTCTCGGCGCTCGTGGCCGTCTACGCCACCCTGTGGGTCGCGGGCGTGGACGTCGACGGCGACCCGACCACCGCATCGTTCTGGTGGACCAAGCTCGCCATGCTGCCCGCGTTCCTGGCGCTCGTCGCCGTGTTCGTCGCGGCGTTCCGGCGCTTCGACCGCCCGCCGCCGCGGGCGGGGCTGGTGGGGCCGCGCCTCGGACGCACCGTGCTCGCGGCGCTCGCGGTCGCGTGCGCGATCGTCGGGATGCTCGCCTTCGCGGTCACCGGGTTCCGCGGCGTGCTGACCGGGTACGTGGGCCATCTCGCGGGCGTGCCCGTCACCGTGTGGACCGGCCTGGTCCTGGTGGTCGGCGCCGACCTGCTCGCGCGCGCGGCGGTGCGCCGGCCCCGCCGGTCTACAGTGACGGGGTGACCAGGGGAGGCCCGATGGGCTTCGGCGAGGCCGTCGCGACGTGCTTCCAGCGCTACGCGACGGTGCGGGGCCGCGCGCGCCGGTCCGAGTTCTGGTGGTTCCAGCTGTTCGGCTCGCTCGCGTGGCTCGCGACGGCGGGCGCCTTCGCGGCGCTGTGGCTCGCGGCGTTCTCGGGCGAGGCCCGCCCGTCCGAGGACCCCACCATCAACCCTGACTACGTCGCATGGGGGCCGCTCACCGCGGCGTTCGGCGTGCTGCTGGTCTACGTGCTCGCGGTCGGCGTCCCGACGCTCGCCGTCACCGGTAGGCGGCTTCACGACGTGGGCATGAGCGCGTGGTGGCTGCTGCTCCTGGTGCCCGGGCTCGGGATCGTGCTGCTGGCGATCGCGGTGGTGGACGGGCACCACGGTGCGAACCGGTTCGGACCCGACCCCCGCATCGTCCCCGGTCCTTCCAGGGACAACGCCGCGCTCGCCCGCTAGGTTGGACGTGCCGGCACCGGCCGGCCCATCGAGGAGGGGTCCCCATGAACGGTTACAGGCTCGCGCTGTCGAAGTACGCACAGTTCTCGGACCGCTCGCGCAGGCGCGAGTACTGGGGGTTCGTGCTGGTGAACTTCCTCATCTCGATCGTGTTCGGCATCCTGCTCGCGGTGGCCGGCTACGACTACGAGACGATGGAGGGCAGCGGCCTCGCCGCGGTGATCCTCGTGGTGTTCGCCATCTACGCGCTCGCGATCCTCCTCCCGTCGCTGGCGCTGCAGTGGCGCCGCTACCAGGACATCGGGTGGCCGGGGGCCGTGTCGATCATCGGGTGGTTCTTCCCGCTGCTCACCTTCATCGTGGCGCTCATCCCCGGAAACGTGGGCGCGAACCAGTACGGGCCCGACCCGAAGGCCTGATCCCGCCGCGCGCCGCGACCACCGCGCGTCTACGTTGAGAGCATCGGGCTCTCAGGGGGACGGCATGGGCGGGTACGTCGCGGGAATCAAGCGGTACACGGACTTCACGGGGCGCTCCCGGCGGAGCGAGTACTGGGGGTTCGTGCTGGTCAACGCGCTCATCTTCACCGTGGTCGCCGTGCTGGCGCTCACGGCCGGACGCGACGCCGAGGCGGGGACGTACACGACCTTCGGGTGGGTGCTGGTGATCGCGCTGTCCTTCTACGGGCTGGTGCTGCTGGTGCCCGCGATCGCGATCCAGTTCCGCCGCTACCAGGACATCGGATGGAACGGGGCGCTGTCGATCATCGGCTGGTTCATCCCGCTGCTGACCCTGGTCGTGGCGTGCATCCCCGGCAACGAGGGTCCCAACAAGTACGGGCCGGACCCGAAGGCCTGACTTCCGCGCCCCCGGTTGCACGGGTCCAGGTGTCGGGCCAGGGTGGAGATATGAGCATCCCGGCGCGTGTAGGCGTGGTCGGCGGGTCTGGCAAGGTCGCCCGTCGGCTGATCCCGATCCTCCTTCATCGGGATCACGAGGTGGTCGCGTTCGCGCGACGCGACGAGCAGCTGCAGACCCTCGCCGACCTGGGCGCGATCGCGCGTCGGCTCGACATCGAGAACGCGGACGAGCCCGACTTCGCCGCGGTGTTCGGCGGTTGCGACGCGATCGTGTTCGCGGCGGGTGGTGGCCCGGACGGCAACGCGTCCCGCAAGCGCACCGTGGACCTCGAGGGCTCGCTCAAGTCGATCGCGGCCGCCAAGAGGCGCGGCATCAAGAGGTTCGTACAGGTCTCCGCGATGGGGGTGGACGCGGACCCCGACCCCGAACGGGGGGACGTGTGGACCGCCTACGTGTACGCGAAGCGGGAGGCGGACATCGAGCTGCGGAAGTCGGGGCTCGCGTGGACCATCCTGCGGCCCGGCATCCTCACCGACGGCCCGGGCACCGGATGTATCACCATCGGTGAGAAGGTGCAGCCCTACTCGATCCCGCGCGTCGACGTCGCGCAGACCATCGCGTCCTGCATCTCGCGTCCCAAGACCGCCGGGCATCAGTGGGAGATCATCACGGGGCCGCACCCCATCGGGACGGTGCTCGACGAGCTGACGGCGTGAGCTGAGGGCTGGCGCGCGGCGGGCGGGTGCCGCGTTGCGCCGGCGCGCGGCGCGTGCGTCGCCGCGCCGCGGCTAGGGTCGCCCCATGGCCACCTGGAAGCACGTCACCATGTACCTCGCGCGCGAGCTGCGCGCGCAGCCGATCGACAAGGCGCGGCTCGCGATCGAGCTGCCCGCCGCGGGCGAGGGCGCGGCGCCCATCTCGCTGGTCGCGGTCCACGCGTCCGGCGAGGACCCGAGCGCGGAGCAGGTGATCCTGCGCGTGGTGGTGGGGAAGGCCGCGGAGCTCGACGTGCCGGCTGCGCTCGCGGTCGCGGGCACCTCCTCGCGCGGCGGCCTGGTCGCGGCGGGTGACACGGTGCTGCTCACGCACTCGTTCCTGCTGGGACCGCTGACCGCGCAGGAGGCGCAGGGCACCGCCGCGGTGTCGATCGCGCACCTTGCGGGCGTGCTCGAGCAGATCCGGGCGGCGCAGCCCGCGGGGTGAGCGGGGGCATGCGGCTCGCGCGGGGAGCGCGGGGCGCCCGCGTGCTGCGGGACACTCACCGTGCTTTTTCGGGAGCCTGCGTCTCGGGCGGGACAGCCGCTCGTGGGAGATGCCTGTCCGCGCCGTTGCCGGGAGGATCACCTCCGAGAGCGGAGCGCGCCGGCACGGGTGTCCCGCCCGAAGCGGAGCAGGCGAGAAAAGCACGGTGAGTGTCCCGCCCGGCACATGGTGCGCGGGGTGACCTTCCACAAGCGAAGAACCCGGGCCCCCCTCAGCGGGGGCCCGGGTCCCTCTGTCACCTCAGCTGGTCAGCGGCTCAGCGCTCGACCTCGCCCGCGATGAACGACTCGAGCTGCGCACGGCCCTTGGTGTCCTCCATCTGGACCGGCGGCGACTTCATGAAGTACGTCGACGCGGACAGGATGGGGCCGCCGATGCCGCGGTCCTTGGCGATCTTCGCGGCGCGCATGGCGTCGATGATGATGCCGGCCGAGTTCGGGGAGTCCCAGACCTCGAGCTTGTACTCGAGGTTGAGGGGCACCTCGCCGAACGCGGAGCCCTCGAGGCGGACGTACGCCCACTTGCGGTCGTCGAGCCAGGCCACGTAGTCCGACGGGCCGATGTGCACGTCGCGGCCGTCCTTGATGCCGCCCAGGGGGCCGGTCAGGTTGGACGTCACGGCCTGCGTCTTCGAGATCTTCTTGGACTCGAGGCGCTCGCGCTCGAGCATGTTCTTGAAGTCCATGTTGCCGCCGACGTTGAGCTGGTACGTGCGGTCCAGGCGAACGCCGCGGTCCTCGAACAGCTTCGCGATCACGCGGTGCGTGATGGTGGCGCCCACCTGCGACTTGATGTCGTCGCCGACGATCGGCACGCCGGCCTCCTCGAACTTCGCGGCCCACTCCGGGTCGGACGCGATGAACACGGGGAGGGCGTTGACGAACGCCACGTTGGCGTCGATCGCGCACTGCGCGTAGAACTTGGCGGCCTCCTCGGAGCCCACGGGGAGGTAGCAGACCAGGACGTCGACCTGGCGCTCCTTGAGGATCGCGACGATGTCGACGGGCGCCTCGTCGGACTCGACGATGGTCTGGCGGTAGTACTTGCCGAGGCCGTCGAGCGTGTGGCCACGCTGGACCTGGACGTCCGTCTTCGGCACGTCGCAGATCTTGATGGTGTTGTTCTCCGACGACTGCGTCGCCTCGACGAGCTCCTTGCCCACCTTCAGCGAGTCCACGTCGAAGGCGGCCACGAACTCGATGTCCGAGACGTGGTAGTCGCCGAACTGGACGTGCATGAGGCCGGGCACGGTGTCCCCAGCGGCGGCGTTCTTGTAGAACTCCACACCCTGGATGAGCGACGTGGCGCAGTTGCCGACGCCGACGATGGCGGCACGAAGCTTGGCCATGTGATGTCTCCTTGACTAGTGGCCTGTGGTGGGGCCGGGGTTGTCACCGCCGGGGGCGGATCGTTCATTCTCGATGAGCCGGTCGAGCCATGAGATCTCGCGCTCGACCTGCTCGAGGCCGTGGCGCTGGAGCTCGGTGGTGTAGGCGTCGTGGCGCTCGTGCATGCGCTTGAGCCCCTCGGCCACCTCCTCGAGCCGCTCGGAGAGGCGGCTGCGCCGCCCCTCGAGGATCCGCAGCCGCGTCGCGGCGTCGGTGTGCGCGAACAGGGAGAAGCGCACGTCGAACGCGTCGTCGTCCCACGACGACGCGCCGGCGCTCGCCAGCTCCTGCGCCAAGCGGGTGCGACCCGCGTCGGTCGGGCTGTACGCGATGCGTGCGCGCCGGGACGATGCGGGGGACGCGCCGGCGGGCTCCTCGCCCGAGGCCACGATCAGTCCCGACTCGACCATGCGTCGCAGACACGGGTACAGCGACCCGTAGCTGAGGGCCCGGAAGGGTCCCAGCTCGGCTCCCAGACGCTTGCGGATCTGGTAGCCGTGGAGCGGCTGGTCGCGGAGGATGCCGAGGATGGCGAGCGTCAGGACATCCGTCTTGGCCACGCGCTGCTCCTCTCTCCCCGGGCCCGCTGTCGCGGGCCGATATCACGACCTGTTGTATCGCACCGATACATCGGAGACGTTACAGGAGCGCCGCGCGGCACGCGAATCCGGCGCGCCGCGGGGCGCGCCCCGGGGACGTGCGGGGCACGTCGCGCGTTGGACGATGCGGCGGTCGCCAGGGCCGTCCTCGCACCGGCACTCCGTAAGGTGGTCACGTGACCGATCGCTCCAGCAGCCCTCAGCGCGTCTCCACGCGCGCCTCCTCGACGCCGTCCCAGCCCGCGCGCCGCAGCACCCGCGCGCCCCAGTCCGGAACCGGCGGGTGGGCCAGCACGGGCGTCCAGGCGACCAGCGCATCGTCCCCCGCGGCCTCGCCCGCGAAGGGTGGCGGCGCCGGCGGGAACGGCGGCGGCAAGGGGACCAAGAGCAAGGACGGCAAGGGCGGCAAGCCCGAGCAGCCGCGCTGGAAGAAGATCCTCAAGATCACCGGGCTCACCGCGCTCATCGCGTTCCTGGTCGCGGTCGCGGTCGGCGCGATCGGGCTCATGGTGATCTACTCGCGGCTCGAGGTGCCGGCGGCGTCGGACGTCGCACTGGCGCAGTCGTCGACCGTGTACTGGGCCGGCGGCAAGCAGGAGATGGCGAAGGTGGGCGAGGTCGACCGCGAGATCATCGACTGCGCGGCGCTGCCCGAGTACGTGCCGCACGCGATCGTCGCGGCGGAGGACCGCAGCTTCTACACGAACCCCGGCATCGACTTCACCGCGACCGTCCGCGCGCTCTACCAGACGGTCATCAAGGGCAACACGCAGGGCGGCTCGACCATCACCCAGCAGTACGTCGAGCGGTACTACGTGGGCGAGACCACCACGGACATCCGCGGCAAGATCAAGGAGGCGCTGCTCGCTCTGAAGGTCGACCAGGAGCAGTCCAAGGACGAGGTGCTCTGCAACTACATGAACACCATCTACCTGGGTCGCGGCGCGTACGGCATCGAGGCGGCGGCCGAGGCGTACTTCGGCAAGAACGCCGAGGACCTCACCCTGTCCGAGGCCGCGATGCTCGCCGGCATCATCCCCGCGCCCAGCGCCTGGGACCCGCGCCTGGACCCGGACAAGGCGGAGTCGCGCTGGAACTACGTGCTCGACGGCATGGTCGAGGCCGAGTTCATCTCTCAGGACGAGCGTGACGCGCAGGAGTTCCCCGAGACCGTCGACTACGCCGCCTCCGACACGTACGGCGGCACCACCGGCTACCTCATCCGCGCGGCGCTGGATGAGGCGATCGCAACGCTCGACCTCACGCAGGAGGAGCTCGAGATGGGCGGCTACCAGGTGGTCACCACGTTCAAGAAGAAGGACCAGAACGCGGTGGTCAAGGCCGTCAAGCAGATGCCGAAGGACCACGCGGACAACCTCCGCGTCGCGGCCACCACGGTCGACGCGAAGACGGGCGGCGTCACCGCCATGTACGGCGGGCCCGACTACCTCGAGGTGCAGCGCAACGCCGTCACGCAGGACATCGCGCAGGCCGGCTCGACGTTCAAGCCGTTCGCGATGATCGCGGCGCTGTCCAACGGCTACTCGCTCGACACGCAGTACCTCTCCAACGACTCGATGACCCTGCCCGGCTTCGAGAACCCGGTGCGCAACTTCGCGGGCGTGAACTACGGCTGGATCGACATGGTCGAGGCCACGCAGAACTCGGTCAACACCTACTACGTGCAGCTCAACGAGGCCGTGGGCCCCGAGGCCACCATGAACACCGCGATCAAGGCGGGCCTGCCCGAGGACACCGTGGGCCTCGACGCCAACGCCGCCAACGTGCTGGGCACGGCCTCGCCCACCGCGATGCAGATGGCGCAGGCGTACTCGACCATGGCGGACGGCGGCCTTTCCAAGGGCACGTACACGGTCCAGAAGATCGTGGGCCCGGACGGCGAGATCGCGTTCAAGCACGAGACCGAGGCCGAGCGCGTGTTCTCCCAGGACGTGATCGCGGACACCACGTACGCGATGCAGCAGGTGGTCCAGGGCGGCTCGGCGTACAAGGCGGAGGAGCTCGGCCGCCCGATCGCCGGCAAGACCGGCACGTCGAACGACAACAACTCGGCGTGGTTCGCGGGCTTCACGCCGCAGATCGTCGGCATCGTGTCGATGTACCAGGTGGGCGAGGACGGCTCGGTCGAGTCGATCACGCCGTTCGGCGGCTACTCGGAGATCACGGGCGGCTCCGTGCCCACCGACATCTGGGTGTCGATGATGGGCCCGATCCTGGACCGCCTTCCCGTCGAGGAGTTCCCGCCCCGCGCGGACGTGGGCACGGCGGTCAACACCAGCCCGTCGCCCACCGCCACGGCCTCGCCGTCTCCCACGCCGACGCAGACCAGCAAGCCCAAGCCCACCAAGACCAGCACGCCCAAGCCGACGGAGACCTCCGAGCCGGTGCCCACGGAGACCACCGAGCCTCCGGTCACCACGCCCACCCCGGAGCCCACCCCGACGCCCACGGCGACGGTGGCCACGGGTCCCTGACCCAGGGAGCCGGGACGATGCGCGGGGAGCCTCCCGCGCATCGTCCCCCTGGACGGGTGGCTAGCGGGCGACCGCCCGCTTGAGCCTGAGGGCCGCGACGAGCGCGCGGTAGCGCAGCGGCTTGAGCGGCACGTCCCACGCGCCGTCGCACTCGACGATCTCGCCGAACTGCTGCTTGAACTCGCGCACGCCCATGAGCTGGGGGGCGCGGTCGGAGCCGACGCCGAAGAGGTCGTACTCGCGCACGCCCTCCGCCTTGAGGGCGGTGAGGATCTCCCACTTGATGCGCAGCGCGGCGTTGGTGTGGCGCGCCTCGAGGTTGTTGCCGGCGTAGTAGTCGGTGCCGCCGTCCTCGTGGACCACCGCGATGACCCAGGCGACGGCGCGTCCGGGCGCGAGGTCGCCGTCCGGGCCGGTGTCGTGGCGGCGGGCCACCCAGATGCGCGCGTGCGGGGCGAGCGCGGTCAGCATGGTGAGGTACATCTCCGCAGGGAAGATGCCGAATCCGGCGCCCGCGGCGGTCTCCTTGTAGATCGCGTAGAGCTCCTCGAAGGCCTCGGGCGTGAGGCCGGTCTCCTCGGTGACCGTCATGGCCTCGTCCTGGAGGGTCTTGCGGATCTTGTAGCGACCGCGCTTGGAGAAGGACGCCATGATCTGGTCCTCGGGCGGCGTGAGGTCCACGTAGACGGTGTGGTCGAACGTGACCGTCTGGAGCAGCTCCTGGAGGTCCGGCGCGGCGTGGCGGGCGTGGAGGCGCACGAACGTCGCCCACGGGTAGCGGGCCTTGAGGTCCGCGGTGAGGGCGTCGCGGATGACCGCCTCGTTCTCGGGCGTGCAATCGACCAGCGGGATGGGGCCGTGCTTGGCCCACACGTAGGGGAAGCCACGGACCTCGTAGCGGGACAGGCTCACCACCGCGACAGGGGTGCCGTCCGCGTCGCTGATCGCGAGGCGGTCCAGGTGCTCGCGGCCCTCGACCGCGGAGTCGTAGGCGTCCCACGCGGGCGACTGCTCGATCGGGACGGGGTGGTCGCCGGTGCGGGCGAGCTCGAGGAAGCGGTCGTCGGAGACGGATTCGACGCTGAGGGGCGTGGGGATCGTCATGGGAGCGAGCCTATCGGCGGTGCCGTTGCGGACCGGGTGCGCCCGGCTCGGCTCCGTCGACCGTGCGGGATCCTGACGGATGCGACCGTGCAGGGGCATGAACCGTGTCGAGTGATGACGGTCCTCCGTCCGGTGTCTCGAGGCGCGGCCAGCGGAGACGCTGAGGCCCTGCGACACCATCGCTCACGGTTGTGCAGGGACGGGGCGCGGAACCGTCACGATGCCCCATCGTTTTCGCAGATGTCCCTCGGACCCGCTCGCGCCGCGGCGGGCCGGGTGCGGCATGGCTCCGTTGATACGCCGGTGCAGATCCGGGGCCGGAGTTCCGCACTCCCCTATCAACCGGGCGTCGGACCCTCCTAGAACCCGCTCTCCGTGGGCCGCGGGTAGTGCTCGCGATACTTCTGCACCAGGCGCAGGTCGAGCGCGCGCACCCACAGCCGGCGCTTGAGCGACGCGTCGCCCCGGTAGCGGAGCGGGTGGAACACGCCGTGGCGGCGCTTGGCGGCCTTGACCTTCGCCTTGAGCTCCGGGTCGAGGAGGTAGCGCAGCAGGAACCGGTACGGCACCACGGAGTAGAGCACCTGGTCCGTGGGCGTGCGCGCGGGCGCGGCGCCGTCGACCAGCTCCGGCAGCAGGTCGCGGGCGACCACCTCCGCGACATTGACGCCTGCCGCGGTCACGTAGAGGTTGTTGCGGCCGATGCGCGGGTTGACCTCGAAGAAGACGCTCTCGCCGGTGCGCGACGAGACCTTGTAGTCGAAGTTCGCGAAGCCCTGGTAGCCGGTGTGGTCGAGCAGGCGGGCCGCGGCCGCGAAGGCCTCCGGGTCCTCGTGGGTGAGGATCGCGGCGGGGATGCCCAGCGTGCCGGGGGTGTGCTCCTCGAGCAGCACCTGGCCTCCCGCGACCAGGGTGACCGCGCCGGCGGAGTCGCGGTACGCGGTGAGCGACCGCATGCAGGTCTCGTCGCCGGGCACGAACTCCTGGAGCAGGAACTCGCTCGGGTAGCGCCGTTCTTCGAGGTGGGCCAGCACCTCCGCGATCTCCGCCTCGGAGGTGAAGTGGTGGATCTTCTGCTTGCCGGGGAACTCGACGCCGAACCAGTCGGCGGAGTCCGCGGGCTTGCCGATCACCGGGTACTCGAGGCCCGCCTCGCGCACCCGGGCGAGGGCGTCCGCCGGCGTGACCGTCGACGCGTCCCCCGTGAAGCCCACCGGGATGGTGAGCGGCGTGCGGATGCCGAGCGCGTCGCACGCGTCCGCGAACGCGACCTTGGAGGACACCGCGTCGAACATCGCGAGGTCCGGCAGCGGCAGCACCCAGCGCGGATCCAGGCGGTCGCGATGCTCGGCGAGCAGGCGCACGTGGTAGTCCAGGTTGGTGAAGAGCACCAGCGTGTGGTCGGGGTGCTCGGCGGCGATCCCGTCGAGGCGGCGCAGCAGCGTCTCCGGCTCGAAGACGTCGGGCTCGATGACCCAGCGGGCCAGGGTCGAGTGCCTGCCGAACGTGGTGACGCGGGGGCCCAGCACCAGCGACTGCCAGCCGAACCGCTCGTGCGCCGCGCGCTGGAACGCGTACGTGCCGATGTCGCCGCCGAGTCCCACGACCAGCACCTGCTTCACACACACCTCCGGGTAGCCCCGGCCAGTCTAGGGGGCGGCCCGCGCCGTCTCCCCGGCGACCCCACGCCCGCGCGGGCGATGTCCACCGGGGCGACCCGCGCATCGTCCCTCCCCAGGCCGGGACCTGCTACTGGCGCGGTGTCACCGAGGGACGGTATCCTGGACCGTCGCGCGACTCCCGCCACCTGGCTGGGACGAGCGCGGCTGCATCACCCTCCTGCCACGGAACGTCCGTGGCCGCATGAGTCCAGAGGAGGTGGGTATAGATGCGTCAGTACGAGATGATGATCATCCTCGACCCTGAGATCGACGAGCGCACGGTCACCCCGTCGCTCGACAAGTACCTTCAGGTCATCACCGGCGACTCCGGCACCATCGACAAGCTCGATGTGTGGGGCCGTCGCCGCCTGGCCTACCCGATCAAGAAGAAGAACGACGGCATCTACGCCGTGGTCAACTTCACGTCGGAGTCCGCTACCGCGAAGGAGCTGGAGCGCCAGCTGGGTCTCAACGAGACCATCCTCCGCACCAAGCTGCTCCGCCCGGACGCTCACTAAGTCCGGGCCTCTCCCGACTCTTACCAGCGCATACACGAAACCAAGGGGAACACACATGGCAGGCGACACCCAGATCACCGTGGTCGGCAACCTCACCGGAGACCCGGAGCTTCGCTTCATCTCCTCCGGCGCGGCCGTCGTCAACTTCACGGTGGCGTCCACCCCCCGCACGTTCGACCGTCAGTCGAACGAGTGGAAGGACGGCGAGACCCTGTTCATGCGTTGCTCCCTGTGGCGTGAGGCCGCCGAGAACGTCGCAGAGTCCCTCACCAAGGGCATGCGCGTGATCGTGACCGGCCGTCTCGTGTCGCGCTCGTGGGAGGCGAACGGCGAGAAGCGCTCCGTCATGGAGATGCAGGTCGACGAGGTCGGCCCCTCGCTCCGCTACTCCACCGCCAAGGTCACGCGCACGCAGCGCGGCGGCCAGGGCGGCGGGTTCGGCGGTGGCGGCGGTGGCGGCTTCGGCGGCGGCAACTCCGGCGGTGGCTACAGCGGCTCGCCGGCCGGCGGCTCCTCGAACGACCCGTGGGCGACCGCCCCGGCGTCGGACGAGCCGCCGTTCTGATCGGTACTTTTTCACTCAGGAGTCTTCACATGGCTAAGCACGACATCCGCAAGCCGCGCAAGAAGGTCAACCCGCTCAAGGCCGCCAAGGTCGACAAGGTTGACTACAAGGACACCGCGCTGCTTCGCAAGTTCATCTCCGACCGCGGCAAGATCCGTTCGCGCCGCGTCACCGGTGTCACCGTCCAGGAGCAGCGCGAGATCGCGCGTGCGATCAAGGTCGCGCGCGAGATGGCGCTCCTCCCCTACTCCGGCTCCGGCCGCTGATCGGGGGGATCGCTCATGGCTAAGGTCATCCTGACCCACGAGGTCTCCGGCCTCGGCATCGCCGGCGACGTCGTCGACGTCAAGGACGGTTACGCCCGCAACTACCTGGTTCCCCGCAAGCTGGCCACCCCGTGGTCGGCCGGTGCGGAGAAGCAGATCGACGGTCTCCGCAAGGCGCAGCGCGCCAAGGAGATCGCGACCATCGAGGGTGCCCAGGCCGCGCGTGACGCGCTGCAGGCCGCCCCGGTTGTCGTCGAGGTGAAGGCCGGCGAGTCCGGTCGTCTCTTCGGCGCCGTGTCGCCCGCCGAGATCGCCGCCGCCATCGGCGGCCGCGCGACGGTCGACAAGCGTCGCATCCACGTCGCCCAGCCCATCAAGGCGCTCGGCGAGTACCAGGTGAAGGTCACCCTTCACTCGGACGTGGCCGCGAACGTCACCGTCCAGGTGGTCGCCGCGAAGTAGTCTCACGGCTCACGAGGCCCGGTCCCCGCTCCGCGGGGGCCGGGCTTCGTCGTTCCACCGAACCCGATCGCGACGAAGCCGGACATTTCGGCACCCCGGAGCGCGACACGCCCAAGCGCGACACGCCCGGGAGTTTCGCGACTGAGTTGTCCACAGCGGGCCATTGAGTGAACTCCCACGTAGATGCCGCGAATTTCGACTGAGTCACGAGTCATCCACATCCTTGTCCACATGGCTCACGCGTGGCTGTCCACGGCCATCCCACGGTCATCCACGGTTGTCCCCAGGTTGTCCACGGCTCGTCCCCAGAACGGCCGCCTCCCGATTTGGCGGCCGCCGCCCGGGGGCCTACATTCGCGTGTCTGACCGGCTGTCGGAGGCCGGCGAGACACTGGGTGGGAACTGACGGAGAGGAGCGACATGTCCGTCGACGAGCTCGAGGCGGCGTACGGATCGGATCCCGGTCCGCGCCACAGCTTCGACCGCCTGCCCCCGCAGAACCTCGAGGCCGAGCAGAGCGTGCTGGGCGCCATGATGCTGTCCAAGGACGCCATGGCGGACGTCATCGAGGCCGTCCGCGGTGACGACTTCTACAAGCCCGCCCATGAGACGGTCTTCGACGTCGCCGTGAAGCTCTACAACGCCGGCGACCCCGTGGACGCGCTCACCGTGAGCGCGGAGCTCCAGCGCCAGGGCGAGCTGTCGCGGATCGGCGGCGCCGAGTACCTGCACACGCTCATCGCGATGGTCCCGTCGGCGGCCTCTGCCGGGTACTACGCGCGGATCGTGCGCGAGCAGGCGATCCTGCGCAAGCTGGTCGAGGCCGGCACGCGCATCGCGAACCTCGGCTACGACGGCGAGGGTGCGGAGGTCGACGCGATCGTCGACGCCGCGTCCTCCGAGATCTTCGCCGTGACCGAGCGCCGCAACTCCGAGGACTACCTCGCGATCGGCGAGGTCATGGAGCGCACCCTCGAGGAGGTCGACGCCGCCTCGAACCGCGACGGCTCGCTGCGCGGCGTCCCCACCGGCTTCCGCGACCTCGACGACCTCACGGGCGGCCTCCAGCCCGGCCAGATGGTGGTCATCGCGGCGCGACCCGCGGTCGGAAAGTCGACGCTGGGCCTCGACATCGCGCGCAGCTGCGCGATCAAGCACAACAAGACCGCCGTCATCTTCTCGCTCGAGATGAGCCGCGAGGAGATTACCAAGCGCATGCTCTCCGCGGAGGCGAGCGTCAAGCTGTCGAGCCTGACCAAGGGCCCCATGGGTCCCAACGACTGGGAGCGGCTCGCGCAGACCGCCGCGTCCATCGCGAAGGCCCCGCTCTTCATCGACGACAGCCCCAACATGTCGCTCATGGAGATCCGCGCCAAGTGCCGCCGCCTCAAGCAGCAGCACGACCTCAAGCTGATCGTGGTCGACTACCTCCAGCTCATGTCCTCGGGCCGCAAGGTCGAGTCCCGCCAGCAGGAGGTCTCCGAGTTCTCCCGCGCCCTCAAGCTCCTCGCGAAGGAGGTCGAGGCGCCCGTCATCGCGATCTCGCAGCTCAACCGTGGCTCCGAGCAGCGCGGCGACAAGAAGCCCATGCTCTCCGACATGCGTGAGTCCGGCGCGATCGAGCAGGACGCCGACATCGTCATCCTGCTCCACCGCGAGGACGTCTACGACCGCGAGAACCGGCCCGGCGAGGCGGACTTCATCGTCGCCAAGCACCGCGCGGGACCCACCGACACCATCGAGGTCGCGTTCCGTAAGGACTACGCCCACTTCACGGACATGGCGCGCGACCTCTAGGCTTCCTACCAGGGACGATGCTCGGGTCGGGGGCCTCGCCGCGCTCGCCTCAGCGTTCGGGCGGCGGCCCCGTGGTGCCCCTCACCACCAGCTCCGACGGCACCACTACGTCGGCGACCTCGAAGGGCCGCGGCTTGCCGATCTGGCTGAGCACCATGCGCACCAGCTCGGCGCCGATCCGCGGGAAGTCCTGCTGGATGGTGGTGAGCGGCGGCACGGAGAAGCGGCTGAGCGCGATGCCGTCGTAGCCGATCACGGAGACGTCCCGCGGGACCCGCTTGCCCGACTCGTGCAGCGCGAGGATCAGGCCCAGGGCCATCTCGTCGTTGGCGCAGAACACCGCGGTGACATCCGGGTCCTCCGCGAGGGCCCGCCCCAGCGCGTGGCCCGCGTCCGCGGTCCAGTCGCCCAGGATCGGCGCGGGCGGCGCGATGCCGGCCTCGAGCAGGGCGGCCCTCCATCCGGCGGCGCGCAGGCGCGCGGGCTCCGAGCCCTCGGGCCCGCCCAGGTGGTGGACCGTGCGGTGACCCAGGTCGAGCAGGTGCCACACGGCGTCCTTGGCGCTGCCGAACTCGTTGCTGGCCACGCGCGGGAACCGCCCGTGCGGGCGCGAGTCCGAGACCGCGACCGGCATGCTCGGCCGCATCGCGAAGCTGTCGCCGGGCCCGCCCTCGGCGCGCATGATGATGAGCCCGTCGACGGTCTGGTCCGCGAGCCTCCGCGCGGCGGGCTCCCACTTGTCGGACTCGGCGTCGTGGACCGTGATGAGTGACACGCTGTAGCCCTGCTCCTCGGCGGCGCGCAGCACGGCGTCGGTGGTGAGCGCTTCGCCGGTGCGGTCGAAGCGGTGGGCGAGCAGCCCGATCGATCCGTAGCGTCCGTCGCGGAGCGCGCGGGCGGCACGGTTGGGCGAGTAGCCGAGCTGCTCCATGGCGCGCAGCACGCGCTCGCGGGTGTCCGGCGCGACCACCTCCCTGCCGGTGGACACGCGCGACACCGTCTGCGCCGACACGCCCGCCAGCCGCGCCACATCACCGATCGACGGTCCGGTCTTCCGGACCCCACGCGCTCCATTGCCCGCCATGCGCCGGAGTGTAACTACATCACGCGCGGAAAGGAATGTTGACGTCGCCATGGCCCCGTACGAGCCCGTTGGCGGGACAAAGTGCCGTTACCGCATCGTGACAAACTCATGGTTGGCGTTGGACGATGCGCTTGCTATGTTCACCTAAACAGTCCCCTGATCGGGGAGTGCGGAACGGCAACGACGTCGGTTCATCGAGGGGCGTCGGCGTTGACGGATCCGTGCTCGAGGGGGCGGTTTGACCCGGTGGGCGTTCGACGTGGTGCGCCCGGTACGCCGGGCGCGTGCCGAACAGAAGGATGGACCTCAATGAAGAAGCTCCGGACCGGAATGGCCCTCGCGGCCACGGCCACTTTCGCACTCACCCTCGCGGCCTGCTCGGGCGGCGACAGCAACGAAGGCGCCAGCGGCGACGCGGGCGGCGACGAGCCCATGGGCAACTCGCTCACCGTGTGGGCGTGGGACCCGGCGTTCAACATCTACGCGCTCCAGGAGGCCGAGAAGGTCTACCAGGCGGAGCACCCCGACTTCACCCTGGACATCCAGGAGGTGACGTGGGAGGACCTGCAGACCAAGCTCACCACCCTCGCGCAGTCGCAGGAGTTCGAGGAGCTGCCCGACATCTTCCTCATGCAGAACAACGCGTTCCAGAAGAACGTCATCAACTACCCGGACCTCTTCACGGACATCACCGACTCGTCGGTCGCGTTCGACGAGTTCCCCGAGGGCGTCACCGCGTACTCGACCATCGACGGCGCCAACTACGGCGTGCCGTTCGACGCGGGCACCGCGATCAACGCGATGCGCACCGACATCCTCGAGGAGGCCGGCCTCACGCTGGACGACTTCACCGACATCACCTGGGACGAGTACATCGCCCTCGGCGAGCAGGTCCTCGAGGCCACCGGCAAGCCCATGCTGTCCGGCATCGCCGGCGAGCCCGACACCATCCTCATGATGCTGCAGTCGGCGGGCCAGAGCCTCTTCGACGACGAGGGCAACCCCACCATCACCGACAACGAGGCGCTCTCGACCTCGATCGAGCTGTACTCGGAGATGGTCGAGAAGGGCATCTACCTCGAGGTCAACTCGTGGGACGAGTACATCGCGTCGATCGTCAACGGCAACGTCGCGAGCACCATCAACGGCGTGTGGATCTCCGGCTCCATCCAGACCGCGGAGGACCAGGCCGGCATGTGGGGCGTCACCAACCTGCCGTCGGTCGACGTCGACGGTGCGACCCACTTCTCCGCCAACGGCGGCTCCTCGTGGGCCGTGAGCTCGAACGCCGACGTGGCGCTCGCCGAGGACTTCCTGTCCGCGACGTTCGCCGGCTCCACCGAGCTGTACGACACGATCCTCCCGGGTGCGGGCGCGGTGGCCAACTGGCTCCCGGCCGGCGACTCCGAGGTCTACGCCGAGCCGCAGGAGTTCTTCGGCGGCCAGGCCATCTACGCGGATGTCCTGTCCTTCGCGGCGGGCGTGCCGTCCAACAACACCGGCGCCTACTACTACGAGGCGCGTGACGCGGTGGGTGCCGCGATCACTCAGATCATGGGCGGGGCCGACGCGGCCACGGCGCTCGGCGAGGCGCAGTCCACCGTCGAGTTCGCGATGAACTGACACCATCTCGGATAGGGAGGGGGCCGGTTCCGGCCGGCCCCCTCCCGCACCAATCAGGGAGAGAACCGTGTCGACGATGACTCCGGTGGTGGTCCCCGACCGCGCCCCCAAGAAGAAGTCCAAGGGCCCCAAGATCAAGCCCTCCCCGGCCGCCCGCCGCCGCAGCCTCACCGGCTGGGCGTTCCTGCTGCCGGCAGCGATCCTCATCGGCATCATGATGTTCTGGCCGATGTTCCAGGCGCTGATCCTGTCCTTCAAGACGGGCCGCGGCTCCGCGCTCGACTTCGCCGACCCGCTGTGGTTCAACTACACGCGCATGCTTGAGGACGAGATCTTCAAGATGACGGTCGGCACCACGCTGCTGTACCTCGCGATCCAGGTGCCGCTCATGCTGGTCACGGCGCTGATCCTCGCGAACATCCTCAACAACCCGCGCCTCAAGTTCAAGGGCTTCTGGCGCACCGCGATCTTCCTGCCGG
This sequence comes from Demequina silvatica, assembly GCF_000971215.1. Taxonomy (GTDB): domain Bacteria; phylum Actinomycetota; class Actinomycetes; order Actinomycetales; family Demequinaceae; genus Demequina; species Demequina silvatica. Next base: position 538,640 of record NZ_BBMA01000002.1, on the reverse strand, counting down.
CGGCGATCTCGCTGGTCTCGTACTCGCTGGTGTTCCGCACCATCTTCGCGACGGACGGCCTGGTCAACGACTGGCTCCTCGCGCTCAACCTCATCGACGGACCCGTCAACTGGCTGGGCAACACCGACACCGCGCGCATGGTGATCATCCTGGGCCTGCTGTGGCGCTGGACCGGCTACAACATGATCTTCTACCTGGCGGGCCTGCAGAACATCGACCCGACCACGCTCGAGGCGGCCAAGATGGACGGCGCGGGACCCATCCGCACGTTCTTCTCCGTGACGGTCCCCCAGCTCAAGCCGATGATCCTGCTCACCGTGATCATGTCCACCAACGGAACGCTGCAGCTGTTCGACGAGTCGTTCAACCTGACCCGCGGCGGACCGGCCAACACCACCATGACGATGTCGCACTACCTGTACGAGGTGTCGTTCGTGAACAACCCGAACTTCGGGTACGGCGCCGCCCTGTCCTACGTGATCCTCGTCATGGTCGCGATCCTGGCCGCCATCCAGATGAAGGTGGGTGACAAGCGTGACTAGCAAGCTCCGCGAGGTTCCCAAGTACGCGTTCCTCAGCATCGTCGCGCTGCTGTCGGTCGGGCCCCTGTACTTCATGGTGGTGTCCGCGACCAACACCAGCCAGGACGTGCTCGGCTCGAGCATGCTCCCGGGCACCAACCTCATCGCCAACTGGCAGTCGCTCACCGAGTTCCAGGACGTGGGCTCCGCGATGTACCACTCGACGGTCAACGCGGTGCTCACCACGGTGCTCGCGCTGGTGGTCAGCTCGATCGCCGGCTACGGCTTCGAGGTCTACCACTCGCCCAACAAGGACCGCCTCATGTGGGTCCTCATGCTGGCGATGATGATCCCGTTCGCGGCCACCATGATCCCGCTGTTCCAGCTGTTCGCGGACTTCGGCATGGTGAACTCGGCCTTCGCCGTGGTCCTCCCGGTGATCGCGACCCCGCTGCTCATCCTGCTGTTCAGGCAGGCGGCGAGGAGCTTCCCGCACGAGATCATCGAGGCGGCCCGCATGGACGGCCTCAAGGAGCTCGCGATCTTCTGGAAGATGTTCGTGCCCACCATGCGCCCCACCTACGCGGCGGCGGCGGTCATCACCTTCATGGCGGCGTGGAACAACTTCCTGTGGCCCAAGGTCATCCTGGTCAACAGCGACTACCAGACCATGCCGATGCTGATCTCGAACTTCACGGGCGGCTACGTGATCGACTACGGCGCGCTCATGCTCGCGGTCCTCATCGCCTCCCTGCCCACCATCGTCATCTTCTTCGTCCTGCAGCGCTCCTTCGTCGCAGGCTTCACCGGAGTGGTCAAGTGACATTCGATCCCACCCGGATCACCGACCCCACGTACGTCCACGAGCACCGGCGCGTCGCCCACAGCGACCACCGGTGGTTCGTGGACGGCGCGGAGGCGGCGACCGGCCTCAGCAGCTTCGAGCAGAGCCTCAACGGCCTGTGGAAGGTGCACCACGCGAAGAACCTCGCCATGACGCTGCCGGGGTTCCAGGACCCCGCGGCGGACGTCGAGGGCTGGGACGACATCCCCGTCCCCGGCCACCTGCAGATGCACGGCTTCGACCGCCCGCAGTACGTCAACGTCCAGTACCCGTGGGACGGCCTCGAGGACCTCGAGCCGGGCCAGGTCCCCACGCGCTGGAACCCCGTCGCGAGCTACGTGCGCGACTTCACCCTCGACACCGCGCTCGCGGACGGCGAGAGCCTGTCCGTCACCTTCCACGGCGCCGAGAGCGGCATCGCGGTGTGGCTCAACGGCGCCTACGTCGGCTGGGCCACGGACTCCTTCACCCCCTCCGAGTTCGACCTCACGGAGCACCTGCGTGACGGCGTCAACCGTCTCGCGGCACAGGTGTTCAAGTGGACCGCGGCCTCGTGGCTCGAGGACCAGGACTTCTTCCGTTTCCACGGCCTGTTCCGCGACGTCACGCTCTACCGCCGGCCGGCGGTCCACGCCGAGGACCTGCGCGTCCACACCACCGTCGCGGAGGACCTGGGCGGCGCCGAGGTCGCCGTGGACGTGGCGCTCGTGGGCGAGGGGACGATGCGCGCGCACCTGGTCGGGGTGGGTCACCTCTCCCCCGCAGGGGACGGGCGGCTCGCCATCCAGGTCGACGAGCCCCACCTGTGGAGCCCCGAGGACCCCCACCTGTACGAGCTGGTGCTCGAGGTGCTCGACCCCGACGGCGCGGTCGTCGAGGTCATCCCCCAGCCGGTGGGCCTGCGTCGCGTCGAGATCCGCGACGCGATCATCACGGTCAACGGCGAGCGCGTGGTGTTCGACGGCGTCAACCGTCACGAGTTCGGCCCGCGCGGCCGCGTCATGACCGCCGCCGAGATCGAGGCGGACCTCCAGATCATCAAGCGCGCCGGCTGCAACGCCGTGCGTACCAGCCACTACCCGAACTCGAGCGCGTTCTACGAGCTCACGGACCGGTACGGGCTGTACGTGATCGACGAGATGAACCTCGAGACCCATGCCATGTGGGACCGGATCATCCACGGCGAGCTGACCGTCGAGCAGGCCCTGCCGGGCGACCGCCAGGAGTGGAAGCCCGCGCTGCTGGACCGCGCCGCGAGCATGCTCGAGCGCGACAAGAACCACCCGAGTGTCATCATCTGGTCGCTCGGCAACGAGTCCTTCGGCGGCTCCGTGCTGCTCGAGGTCTCCGACTGGTTCCGCGCCACCGACCCCACGCGCCCCGTGCATTACGAGGGCGTCCACTGGGACCCGCGGTACCCGCGGACCACCGACATCACCAGCCAGATGTACACGCCGGCGGCGGACGTCGAGGCGCACCTCAGGGAGCACCGCGACAAGCCCTTCATCCTGTGCGAGTACGCCCACTCGATGGGCAACTCGTTCGGCGCCGTCGACAAGTACCTGGACCTCACGGAGAGCGAGCCGCTGTTCCAGGGAGGCTTCATCTGGGACTTCGTCGACCAGACGCTCCCCATGACGGACCGCTACGGCCGCACCTACCAGGGCTATGGAGGCGACCACCAGGAGACGCCGCACGACGGCGAGTTCAGCGCCAACGGCATCGTGTTCGCCGACCGCACCCCGACCCCCGCGTACCAGGAGGTCCGCTACCTCTACCAGCCGTTCCGGACCGCGATCTCGCGCGACGGGATCCAGATCCGCAGCCGCCGCCGCTTCACCGGCACCGGCGACGTCGAGGCCGTGGTGACGCTCGCCCGCGAGGGCGTGACCCTCGCCGAGGAGACCCTCGACATCGACGTCGCCCCCCAGGCGACGGTCGCCTACGCGCTTCCGTTCGCGGTGCCCGAGGCGGCCGGCGAGTACACCGTCGACGTCGCGTACCGGCTGCGCCGCACCACCGCGTGGGCGCCCGCCGGCTACGCGGTCGGGTGGGAGCAGGCCGTCCTGACGGTCGAGGCGCCGGCGGGCGCGAAGCCCGCCCGCGCATCGTCCCCCGCACCGCGGGTGGTGGAGAGCACGCACAACATCGGCGTGCACGGGCCGCACTTCTCGGTGACGTTCTCGCGGCTGTACGGCGTGCTGATGTCGTACAAGTTCGGGCGCACCAGCGACGGCGGGCGCGAGCTGCTGCGTCGCGAGCCGCCCATGCCGAACTTCTGGCATGCGCCCACGTCCAACGAGCGCGGCTGGCAGATGCCGTTCCGCGACGGGCAGTGGCAGCTCGCGAGCCGCTACCGCAAGCCGCGCGCGGGCTTCGAGAAGCCGCGGGTGACCCGCCACGAGGACGCCGTCGAGGTGACCTTCGGGTACGAGCTGCCGACGGTGCCGCCGAGCGAGGTGGACGTCTCGTACGTGGTGGATGGCGACGGCCGCGTCGAGACCACGGTGACGCTGCGGCCGGGCGAGGGCCTGCCCGACGTGCCCGAGTTCGGCATGCTGTTCACGCTCGACGCGGACCTCCACCGCTTGCGCTGGTACGGCGAGGGTCCCGCGGAGTCCTACGTGGACCGGCGGGGCGGCGCGCGGCTGGGCGTGTGGGACGGCGACGTGCGCACGCAGCTCACCACCTACATGCGGCCGCAGGAGTCCGGCAACCACACCGGCGTGCGGTGGGCGGAGGTGCTCGACGACGCGGGCTTCGGGATCCGTCTCGACTGCGCCGAGGGCATGGAGCTGTCCGCGCTGCCGTGGACGCCGTTCGAGATCGAGAACGCGCTGCACGCCAACGAGCTGCCGCCCATCCACCGCACCGTCCTGCGCCCGGCGCTCATGCGGCGCGGCGCGGGCGGCGACCAGTCCTGGGGCGCCATGACGCACCCCGAGTACCGGGTCCCGGCCGGGGAGCTGCGCTTCACGTTCGGCTTCCAGGGCGTGCTGCGCTGACGTGCTGAGGCGCGGCGCGCCGCCTCCCCCCTTGGGGCGGCGCGCCGCGGGACGGCCGTGCCGTCGACGGAGAGGACCACACACATGACCGAGCTCGCGATCGGGCCCGAGGACTTCCTGCTGGACGGGCGCCCGCACCGGGTCCTGTCGGGCGCTCTCCACTACTTCCGGGTGCACCCGGACCTGTGGCGCGACCGCATCCGCAAGGCGCGGCTCATGGGCCTCAACACCATCGAGACGTACGTGCCGTGGAACGAGCACGAGCCCGCCCCCGGCGACTGGCGCTTCGACGGCGGGCTGGACCTCGAGCGGTTCCTGCGCGAGGTTCAGGCCGAGGGGATGCACGCGATCGTGCGGCCGGGGCCGTACATCTGCGCGGAATGGGACGGCGGCGGGCTGCCGGGCTGGCTGTTCGACATCGAGGGCGTGCGCATCCGCTCCACCGAGGCGGGCTATACCGCGGCCGTGGGGCGGTTCCTCGACCAGGTGCTGGCGCGGGTGGTGCCGCTGCAGGGCGACCGCGGCGGACCCGTGGTGCTCATGCAGGTCGAGAACGAGTACGGCGCGTACGACGTGGTCGAGCCCGCCGAGCGCGCCGAGCACCTACGCTGGCTCACCGCCCGCTTCCGTGACGCCGGGGTAACCGTCCCGCTGCTCACCGTCGACCAGCCGGCCGACGGGATGCTCGAGCGCGGCAACATCCCCGAGCTGCACGCGACCGGGTCCTTCGGCGGCGCCATCGCCGAGCGGTTGGCCACCCTGCGCGCGCACCAGCCCACCGGGCCGCTCATGTGCTCGGAGTTCTGGTGCGGCTGGTTCGACCACTGGGGCGCCCACCACCACACCACCTCCGCGGCCGCGTCGGCGGAGGCCCTGGACGCGCTGCTCGCGGCCGGCGCCTCGGTCAACATCTACATGTTCCACGGCGGCACCAACTTCGCGCTCACCAACGGCGCGAACGACAAGGGCGTCTACCAGCCCACCGTCACGTCCTACGACTACGACTCCCCGCTCGACGAGCTCGGCCGGCCCACGGAGAAGTTCTGGGCCTTCCGCGAGGTGATCGCCCGCTACGCGGAGGTGCCCTCCGCGGACGATCTGGCGGATGCCGGTGCCGGCGTGGCGGTGCCGGACGATGCGCCGCTCGCCTACGCGGGATCGTTGCGGGAGTACGTGGACGGGCGGGGCGGCTGGGTCGCCTCCGAGTCCGCGCCCACCTTCGAGGACCTGCGGGCCTACCGGGGGCTGCTGGTCAAGCGGGCTGTTCTCACCGGGGGCCCCGCGCCGGCCGTCCTGCGCCTGGGCGAGGTGCGCGACCGCGTGCACGTGCTGCTCGACGGCGCGCCCGTCGGGGTGCTCGCGCGCGACGCGCACGACGAGGCGATCACCCTGCCTCGCGGCGAGGGCGAGCTCACGCTCGTGGTCGAGGACCAGGGGCGCGTGAACTACGGCCCCCGGATCGGGGAGCCCAAGGGCGTGATGGGCCCGGTGACGCTCGACGGGGTGCCGGTGACCGGGTGGAGGTCCACGCCGGTCGACCTCGACGGTCTCGAGGCCTGGGCGGCGGGGCGCGGTCCCGCGACGCTCGAGGCGGGCGCCGCGATCTACCGCGCGACCGTCGCGGTGCCCGCCGCTGGCAACCTGGTGATCGACTGCGGCGGGCTGGGCAAGGGCCTCATCTGGGTCAACGGCCTGTGCCTGGGCCGCTACTGGCGCCGCGGTCCGCAGCGCTCGCTGGCGGTGCCGGCGCCGCTGGTCGCGGACGGGGTCGCGCGCGTCACCGTGCTCGAGCTCGACACCGCGGTGGAACCGGTGCTGCGCTTCGCGCCCGACCTGCTGCTGGGGCACACCGAGTACTGAACCCCCGGGTGCGGCGCGGCGGCGGAGGAGCGCCGCCGCGCCGGGTCCCGCGTCACGCCGCAGCGGCGAGCAGGTCGAACGTCGCCGAGCCGCGGGGAACGGGCAGGACCGCCGACCAGCCGCCTGACGCGAGCGTGACGGCCGCCGCGTCGGCATAGCCCGCGAGATCCGTGACCGTGATCGAGTCGAGCGCGGCCAGCGATACGGTCAGCCGCGATGCCGAATGGACGGGAGCGTTGCCGCGCGTGAGCCGCTCGTGACGTCCCACCACCTCGAGCGCGGCGCCATCGCCGCCGATGATCGCGCCCTGCAGCACCGCCGGCGACCACGCGTGGCCCATGCGGCGGAGCAGGCCGGCCACGCCCTCGCCCGTCGGCACCAGAACCCGTCGGGTGTGGCAGGCCCACGCGGCGACCGCCGGGTGGGCGAGGGTGACGTCCCGCAGGTCCGCGGTCAGGGCGAGGTCGCCCGCGGCGTCGAACGGCCCAAGATCGGCGGTCCGCCCGGCCGTCGCCGCGGCCAAGGCGCGTCCTGCGAGGCCGGTGGCCGCCGCATCGTCCCTGGTGGAGAAGGCGTTCCGGAGCGCGTCGGTGAGGAGAGCGAGGCTCGCGCGGGCGGAGCCGCTGAACGCGAAGCCGATGCCGCCGCCGTCCCTCGTGTGGATGCGATAGCGCCCATGGAGGAGGTTGACCGAGTCCTCGAGGGCGACGATCTTGTCGAGCGGGATGCGCGCAACGCCGAACCCGCGAGGCGGAGCGGGTCGGCGGCGGTCGGCGTCGTGGCCGTCGCGGCTGAGGACGGTGAGCTCGGTGCCGTCGACGATCAGCAGGTGGTCGTACAGGTCCATGTCCGGCGTCGCGTCGCGGCGCGGGATGTTGCGCGGGACCTTGAGGACCAGGTGCGCGGCCGCGAGGTCGACCGGGTGGTCGCGGAACAGGCGGGGGATCTCGCCGTCTTCCGTGACCCGATCGATCCATGGACCGAAGCGCGTGTACTCCACGGATTGCGCGTACGGATTGCTCACGCGCCACCCCCGATCCGGCTCAGCGCGCTCGCGAGCACCGCGACCTCCGCGGGGTCGAGTCGGTCGAAGATCTCGCGGCGCGCACTCGCGCGGTGCACGGGGATCGCCCCGGCGAGGCGGGCGACGCCCGCGTCGGTGAGGAACGCCTCCTGCCCGCGGCCGTCGGCGGCGGCACGGCGGCGATCGGCCAGTCCCTGGGCCTCGAGCGCCCGCATCACGCGCGTGACCGCGCCGAGCGACAACCCGGTGCGGGCGGCCAGCTCGTTCATGCGCAGGGTGTGGTCGGGCGCCTCGGAGAGGTGCATGAGCGCGTGGTACTCGGACAGCGAGACCCCGGCGACGGGTCCCAGGGCGGCGGCGAAGACGCGCGGGAGCGTGAGCGCGACGCGTGCGAGCTCGCGCAGCAGCGCGTCCTCGGCGGGGCTCAACGGGTCGGTGGGCGACGGTGCCATGGATTTACTTTACCTGTGAAGTAGATGCTAGGTGCGCGCCGGGCTCACGCCGCCTCGCCGCGGTCTTTATTGATAATCGTTCTCGTTATCAGGTACGGTGCGGAGGTCGCCCCGACCCGCGGGGCGCACGCATCGACCAGGAAGGCAGGGGGCCGCACCGGCCCGCACCACCATGACTCGCACATCCCGCACCGCCCGCGCCGCCTCGCTCGTGGGCGCCGCCGCGCTGACCCTCTCGCTCGCCGCCTGCTCGACGGGCGACGCCCAGGTCGACGCGAGCGCCGACGCGCTCGAGGTCGAACCCGACCACCAGGCCTCCGCGACGGAGGGCGCGGCGGCCACCCCGCGCATCGTGCTCACGTACGACGGCGGCCTCACGGTCCTCGACGCGAACACGCTCGAGGTCGAGGCGGACATCGCCCTCGACGGCTTCACCCGCCTCAACGGCGCGGGGGACGGGCGCCACGTCGCGTTGTCCACCACGGGCGGCTTCCGGATGCTCGACGCCGGCACCTGGACCCAGGCGCACGGCGACCACGCGCACTACTTCACGGCGGAGCCGGCGCTCACCGACCTCACGATCGCCGCCGGGCAGCCCGGTCACGTGGTGGTCCACGACGGCCTCACCGCATTCTTCGACGACGGCACCGGCGAGGTCACCGTGGTCGAGGCGGACGGTTGGGAGCACATGGTCGAGGAGGGGCACCTGGACGTGGTGCGGTCCTGGACCGCGGCGGAGGCGCACCACGGCGTCGCCGTCGCGGGCGAGGACGGCGCACTTCTGGTGACGGTCGGCGACGAGGAGAGCCGGTCCGGCGCGATGCTCCTCGACGGGGACGATGCGGTGGTCGCCTCGAGCGACCGGTGCCCGGGCGTCCACGGGGAGGCGGCGTTCGAGAACGCCGCGGGAGAGGACATGTACCTGGTGGGATGCGAGGACGGCGTGCTCGCGTTCCACGGCGACCACGTCCACAAGCTCGCCGCGCCGGACGCGTTCGGGCGCACGGGCAACCTGTACTCGACGGACGGCTCCGACGTGGTGCTGGGCGACTACAAGACGGACCCCGAGGGCGGGATCGACCTCACGCGGGTCACGCTGATCGACACCGAGGCCGAGACGCTCGACGTGGTCGACCCGTTCGACGGCGCGGAGGCGGCGTACACCTGGCGCGGGCTCGCGCGGGGCGCCGACGGCGAGGCCCTGGTGCTCGGCACGGACGGCGCGCTGCGGGTGATCGACCCCGCGACCGGCGAGGTGGTGCGGAGCATCCCGGTGATCGACCCGTGGGAGGTGCCCGAGGAGTGGCAGTCCGCGCACCCGGCGCTCACCGTGCTCGCCGGCATGGCCTACGTGACCGAGCCCGCCACCGGCACCATCCACATCGTCGACTACGTCGGCGGCGAGGTGTGGAAGTCCGTCGAGGTGGGCGTCGAGGTCAGCGAGATCGTGGGCGTCACCGGCTAGGAGGCTTCCTCGCCCGAGGAATCACGGGGCCCGGTCCACGGCGGTACGCGCCGCGGACCGGGCCTTCGTGTGTCCGCGTCCCCGCGCCGGGGGGTCGATGCGGCGGTTCGTCGCGCCGCGCGCTGCTCCTAGACGCTGACCGCAGGGATCGCCGCGAGCAGCTGGCGGGTGTACTCGTGCTTCGGCGAGTCGAAGATCTCCTCCGGCGTTCCGCTCTCGACGATCACACCGTTCTGCATGACGTGCACATAGTCGCTGACCTGCCGGATGACCGCGAGGTCGTGGCTGATGAAGAGATAGCTCAGGTCGAGCTCGTCCTGGAGTCGAGCCAGGAGCTCGAGGATCTGCGCCTGGACCAGGACGTCCAGGGCGGATACGGCCTCGTCGAGCACCACGAGCTCCGGCCGAAGCGCGAGCGCACGCGCGATGGCGACGCGCTGGCGCTGTCCGCCGGAGAGCTCGTGGGGGTGCCGGTCGAGAAGCTCGACCGGCAGGGCGACCTGCTCGGCGAGCTGCTTCACCCGACGCTCCTGGTCGTCCTTGGTCCCGACCCCATGCACGACCAGCGGTTCGGCGATGGTGGCGCCGATCGTGTAGCGGGAATCGAGGGACGCGAATGGGTTCTGGAAGACGGGCTGGACCTTGCGCGTGAACTCGAAGCGTCGCTGAGCGGTGAACCCGGCGGTGTTGCGCCCGTCGTACGCGATGACTCCGCTCGTAGGACGCTCAAGGCCGAGCACCATCCGGGCGGTGGTCGACTTGCCGGACCCGCTTTCGCCGACGATGGCGACGGTCTGGCCGCGACGAATCTTGAAAGTGGAGCCGTCTACCGCGCGGAACGCCCGCTTCCGCCCCCACGCGCTGTCGCGCACCGTGTACTCCTTGGCGAGGTCGATGATCTCGACGAGTGCCGGTGCATCCGCATCGTGGGCGCGACGGACAGGGCGGTGGCTGGTGATGCTCGGTGCTGCGTCCAGCAGGCGCCGCGTGTACTCGTGCTCGGGGTTGCGCAGGATGTCGGCGGCCGGCCCGTGCTCGACGATGTCGCCGCGGAACATCACCAGCACGTCGTCCGCGCGCTCCGCCGCGAGCCCCAGGTCGTGGGTGATCAGGATCACCGCGGTGCCCATGCGGGCGGTGAGGTCGGCCATCTGGTCGAGAACCTGCCGTTGGACGGTGACGTCGAGCGCCGAGGTCGGCTCGTCCGCGATGAGCAGCCGCGGTTCGCAGGCGAGCCCCATGGCGATGAGCACGCGCTGTCGCATCCCGCCCGAGAGCTCGTGCGGGTACTGGCGGAACCGACGGGCCGGCTCGGGGATGCCGACCATCTCGAGAAGCTCGACCGCGCGGGCGTCGGCCGCCCGGCCGGAGGCGAGGTTGTGGACCTTCAGCACCTCGGTGATCTGGCGTCCGATGCGCTGCGTCGGGTCGAGGTTCGACATCGGGTCCTGGGGTACCAGGCCGATGCCTGCGCCGCGCACCGCCCGCATCTCACGGTCGGTCAGCGTCGTGAGGTCGCGGCCTCCGAAAAGGATCTCGCCCGAGGCGATGGTCGCGTTCGATGCCAGGAGGCGGTTGATCGCCCCCGCCATGGTCGACTTCCCCGAGCCCGACTCGCCGACGACCGCCAGCGTACGACCGGGCATCAGGTCGAAGGATGCGTCGCGCACTCCCGTGACCTCGCCCGCCTGGGTGCGGAAGGTGACCTTCAGGTTGCGGACCGTGAGGGTAGGCGTGGGGTTCTCGGCGTCCTTCGGTGAGTGCGCACGTGGGGTAGCCGTCATGTTATCGGACATGTGACCAAAATAAGCGGCGAGGGTTTCCTGGGCCGCTCCACCCTGTTAAGTCCACGTAAATTCGCGGGACGGGGAGTGCGCCTGCGGCGCTCAGCCGAGCGCGTAGTAGTCAGGCTCGATGCACTCGCCGCGATCGAGGGCGCTGATCTCGACCATGTGCGCGGGTTCGAGCTCGAAGTCGAAGACCGTGAGGTTCTCCGCGAGGCGCGCGGGGTTCGCGCTCTTAGGGACGGTCATCAAGCCCTGCTGGACGTGCCAGCGGAGCACGATCTGTGCGGCGCTCACCCCGTAGAGCTCGGCAAGCCGCGCGATGAGGGGATCGGAGAACACCCGTCCTCGCGCGAGCGGCGACCACGACTCGGTGACGATCCCGCGACGGTCGTCCTCGAGCATCTCGGCGGCCCGGGTGTGGAAGGGGTGGAGCTCGATCTGATTGACGGTGGGGACGCGACCTCCCAGCGCGATCAGGTCGTCCAGCTGTGCGGTGCTGAAGTTGCACACGCCGATTCGCGACGCGAGCCCTCGATCCGCCACGCGCTCGAGGCCGAGCCACGCCTCGCGATGCCGGCCTGCCACCGAGTGGGGCCAGTGGATCAGGTAGAGGTCGACTTGGTCGAGGCCGAGTTGCCGTAGTGAGTCCTCCGCCGCGCGCTGCGCCTCCTCGACGCCGTGCGCGTCGATCCACAGCTTCGTAGTGACGAACAGCTCCTCGCGAGGGATCGCGGCGCGCCGGATTCCCTCGCCGACCGCAGCCTCGTTCCCGTAGATCGCGGCGGTGTCGATCGAGCGGTAGCCGAGCTCCAGGGCCGAGGCGACCACGGTGGCGGTGGTCTCATGGTCCATGTCGAAGACGCCGAGGCCGAGCTGGGGGATGCCGAGCCGCGCGAGCGCCGCGGTGCGGCCGGCGGCCGGCCTGTCGGAGGGGTGCGTGGACAAGGTGTCGGTGCTCATCGGGCTCAGGCCCCTTCTTTTATTGGACGCGTGTCCTAAAAAGAAATATCACACCTCGCCGGAGAGGCACAGGGGCGCCGGCTCAGATCCCCAGGTGAGCCAGGAAGCCGTCGGCGATCGTTCGCTGGCGTTCCGGCGTCATGTCCTCGGGGTACATCACCGCCTGGACGGAGACCCCGTCGATGAGCGCCATGATCTCGTCGCAAAGCACGCCGTCGGGCACGTCGGCAGTCAGCTCGCCGGCCGACCGCGCGTCCTCGAGCATCGCCAGCCACCACAGCCGGCTCTCTGCGACCGACTCTCGGCGGACGGCGTTGAGCCGCGGGTTGGCGAGCGCCTGGGACCAGAAGCTCACGTCCATGACCGCCTCGATGTGGCGCTCCTTGTCGAGGGGGAGGGCCTCGTACAGGGCTTGGCGAAGCGCTCCGGCGCCGTTCGTGCCGTTGTTGGCGGCCGCGGCTCGCTCCGATACGCGATGGAAGGCGAGCTTGTGGGCCGAGATGAGGATCTCGTCCTTGCTGGCGAAGTAGTGCGACAGGATCCCGTTCGAGCAGCCGGCCTCATTGGCGATCTCGCGCACGGTCGCCGCGCCGATCCCCTGTTCAGCGATGACCCTCCAGGCCGCCTCGAGGATCTCTCGTCGTCGCTGGTCGTGGTCCACGATCTTCGGCACTGCCCGCCCCCTCGTCTCTGAATGGCATGCGTCGGACCAAGTATGTCGGACGCCTGCCCAATTTTACGTGCGTGTAACAGGATCGATATTTATCTTGAACACCCGTCCGAAATACTCTCTCATGCGGAGCCCTCCGCGTACGCCATCTCGGAAGGAAGGCCATGTCCCTCGCGACCCCCACCCGCCTGCAGACGGTCGATGCTGAGCTGCGCGAGCGCGCGCTCGCCGTCGTCCCCGGAGGCGTGTACGGGCACATGTCGGTGCTCCGGATGATGCCGCCGAGCTACCCGCAGTTCTACTCCCGCGGCCACGGAGCGCGTGTCTGGGACGCGGACGGGAACGAGTACATCGACTTCATGTGCGCCTTCGGGCCCATGCTCATCGGATATGCAAATCCGAAGGTCGACGCGGCCGCCGCGGAGCAGCAGGCGCTCGGCGATGCCCTGGCGGGCCCCACGCGTCACTTCGTCGAGCTGGCGGAGCTGCTCGTGGGCACGGTCGCGCACGCGGAGTGGGCGATGTTCGCGAAGAACGGTACGGACGCCACCTCGATCGCCGTGATGACCGCGCGGGCGGCCACCGGACGGTCCAAGCTCGTCAAGGCGCGTAAGGCCTATCACGGCGCGAACGCGTGGTTCACCCCCGCGCCGGCCGGTGTCACCGCGGCCGACCGGGCCGACATCATCGAGTTCGACTACAACGACCTCGCGTCCCTCGAAGCCGCAGTTGCGGAGGCCGGGAGCGACCTCGCCGCGATCATCGTGCCGCCGTTCCGGCACGACGGGCTCGTCGACCAGGAGTTCGCGACGCCTGAGTTCGCGCGCGGCGTTCGCGCCATCGCCACCCGTGCCGGCGCCGCGATGATCCTGGACGAGGTGCGCACAGGGTTCCGCCTGGACGCCGCCGGCGCCTGGGAGCCGTACGGCGTCCGGCCCGACCTCACCGCCTTCAGCAAGGGCATCGCCAACGGGTACGCGCTCGCCGCCGTGGTCGGGATCGACGCGCTCAGGCAGGCGGCGAGCGAGATCTACGTCACCGGATCCTTCTGGATGGGTGGCGTCGCGCACGCCGCCGGCGTCGCGACCATCCGTCAGCTCATCGAGACCGACGGCATCGCCCGCATGACGGCGGCCGGGCAGGCGTTCCGCGCGGGACTCGACACCCAGGCCACCGCGCACGGCTTCGAGATCGTGCAGACCGGGCCCGAGACGATGCCCTTCGTCCGATTCGCCGACGACCCGGAACTGAGGACGGCTTTCGCTTTCACGGACGCCGCCATCCGTCGCGGCGTGATCATGCACCCCTGGCACAACATGTTCCTCTCTGCCGCGCACACGGACGCGGACATCGCCGAGGCCCTCGAGCGCACCGACGGTGCGTTCGCGGAGATCTCAACCCTCTGACCCTTCCTCCACACCAGCCCAGCAGCACCAGATGAGAAGGAGTTCCGCCCGATGAACCGTCCCCGCCTCGGAAAGCTCGCGCGCACCAAGGGTGCGATCGTGGGGGTTGCCGCCCTCGCCACGGCGTTGTCCGCCTGCGGTAGTCCCGCGACCACGTCCGCAGCAGAAGGAGCACGTCAGCTCGTCATCGCCCGGGCGATGGACGTCAGCACGCTCGATCCGCAGCGCGGGTACTGCGACACGTGTCAGATCATCTTCAGCGCGGTCTACGAGACCCTGGTCACCGTGGACCCGGATGACCCGTCGTCGATCGTCCCTCGCCTCGCCACGTCGTGGACGGTGAACGATGACGCGACGAGCTTCACCTTCGAGCTCGACCCGGACGCGGTGTTCTCCGACGGCTCGCCGGTCGAGGCCAGCGACGTGCAGTTCACCTATGAGCGCATGGTCAACCTCCAGGGCTCCGCCTCCTTCCTCCTCGCCGGGCTCGAGTCGATCGAGACGCCCGACGCGCACACGGTCACCGTCAACTTCGCGGATCCCAACTCCGCGTTCCTCGCGATCGGTGCCGCCCCGTACCTCGGCATCGTCAACGAGGAGGTCGCAGTCGCGAACGGCGCGACGGCAGGCGAGGACGCGGCGACGGCGGACGCCTCCGAGGAGTGGTTCCTCCAGAACTCCGCGGGCAGCGGGCCCTACACGCTGGCAGGCTACGAGTCCGGTCAGTCGGTCGAGCTGACGGCCAACGAGAACTACTGGGGCGATGAGCCCACCTTCCCCTCGGTGGTCATCAACGAGGTCACCGATTCCAGCTCGCAGCTGCAGCAGCTGCAGCAGGGCGACGTCGACATCGCGATGCAGATCGCTCCCGACGCGCTGGCCCAGCTCGAGGGCGTCACCGGAGTGACCACCGAGGTCGTCGACTCGTACAACTTCGTCTACCTGATGCTCGCCCCCGGAGCTGCCGGTGGAGAGGCGTTGGAGGACGAGCGCGTCCGCGAGGCCATCAAGCTGGCGATCGACTACGACGGCGTGATCGACACGACCGTCGGGGGCTACGGCAAGACGCAGGGCTCCCCGATCCCGAACGGCTTCGAGGGAAGCGAGGACCAGGAGCTGCCCTCCCAGGACCTCGAGCAGGCCAAGGAGCTGCTGGCCGAGGCCGGCTACGCCGATGGCTTCACGATCAGCTCCGCGTACCCCAAGTTCGCGGTGTACGGCGTCGATTTCGACGTCATGATGCAGGCGATCCAGCAGGACCTCGCGGAGGTCGGGATCGAGCTCGAGCTCACCCCGATGGAGTACACCCAGTGGGCCGAGATGCTCGGCTCGGGCGGCTCCCCGATCACGGCGGTGTACTTCGCGCCCGACCACATGGACTCCAGCCAGTACGTCCAGTACTTCGGCATGGTGCCCACGGGCGCCTGGAGCGCGACGGCGAGCGTGGACGGAGCGGTGGTCAACCAGGCCGAGGTGGATGGCCTCGCCCAGGCGCTCACCGAGACCGGTGAGGACCGCATCGCGACCTACACCGCGCTCGGTCAGGAGATGGCGGACGACCTCATCATCCTGCCGATCGTCAACCCGCAGCTCGTGCTCGCCTACGCGAGCGACGTGACCGGAGTCGAGTACAGCCCCTGCTGCAACCTCGATCTCGCCGGCCTCGGCATTCAGGAGTAACGGCCACTACACGAGTGCGTGGCGGGTCCCTCCGTGGGGCCCGCCACGCGCGAGGAGATCATGTTCCGCTTCATCCTCAAGCGCGTGGCGTCCATGCCGCTGCTCCTGCTGGGCGTCGTCACGCTCGCATTCGTCATCTCACGGCTGCTGCCGGCAGATCCCATCGCGTCGATCGTGGGACAGCGCAACCTCGGCAATGAGGAGATCGTGGCCGCCGCGGAGGCGAAGTGGGGCCTCGATCAGCCGCTGCCGACCCAGTACCTCACGTACATCGGGAACCTGTTGACCGGCGATCTGGGCACCTCGTTCCAGACCAAGATGCCGGTGTCGTCGGACATCGCGGAGAGGCTGCCCGCGACTCTGGAGCTCACGCTCATGGCCCTGATCATCGGGGCCATCGGCGGGATCCTCCTCGGCGTGATCTCGGCGAGCAGGAAGAACCGCGCGCCGGACCACGTGAGCCGTGTCTTCGCGCTCATCGGCTCGTCATTGCCGATCTTCTGGACCGGGCTTGTGCTCCTCTTCGTGTTCTACGCCCAGCTGGGGATCCTCCCTGGACCGGGCCGGCTGAGCTCACGGGTGATCCCTCCGGCCGATGTCACCGGCTTCTACACGATCGATGCGCTACTGCAGGGGGACATGCCCCTCTTCTGGGACGCCTTCGGTCATCTGCTTCTGCCCGCGTTCATCATGGGTTGGGGCCTCATGGGCACCATCAGCCGACTCGTCCGCGCCTCGATGCTCGACGAGCTCGGTTCCGACTACGTGCGCACCATCCGCGCGAAGGGGGTCAGCGAGTCGCAGCTGATGCGGGGGCACGTGCTCCGCAACTCGCTCACGCCCGTGGTGACGATCCTCGGCTTCGCCTTCGGAGCGATGCTGATGGGCGCCGTCCTGGTCGAGACGATCTTCTCCTGGAATGGGATCGGATCGTATGCAGTCGAGGCCACACGATCCCTCGACTACCCGGCGATCAACGCGGTCTGCCTGCTTGGCGGCGCGGTGTTCCTGATAGCGAACCTCGTCACCGACATCGCGTATCCCGCCATCGACCCGAGAGTGAGGCTGTCATGACCGCGATCGCCGAGACGGCGTTGTTCCGCGCGGTGGGCGCGCGCACCCGCCGGATCCGCCATAGCGGATGGCTCAACCCGCAGATCCTCGTGGCAGGAGCGGTGCTGGCGGCCTGGCTCTTCGTGGTGGTCGCCGCGCCCTGGATCGCGCCCTTCGATCCGCTCGCCGAGACCGGAGCCCGCCTCTCTGCGCCGAGCGCGCAGCACCTGCTCGGGACGGACTCGCTTGGGCGCGACGTGTTCAGTCGCACCCTGTACGGCGCGCGCGAGTCGCTGCCGATCGCTGTCGCCGCCATCGGCGCCTCGCTGATCATCGGGTGCTTGCTGGGTGCCATCGCCGGCTTCTTCGGCGGGGTTGTCGACGCGACCATCATGCGGGTCGCCGACATCACGATGGCGTTTCCCGCGATCCTGCTCGCGATGGCCGTCGCCGCGGCACTGGGTCCGGGGCTCACCAACGCGCTGCTCGCGATCGTGGCCGTGTGGTGGCCGATCTACGCCCGCCTCACGCGTGGACAGGTCATGTCGATCAAGGAGCGCGAGCACGTAGAAGCGTCGAAGGCCATCGGATCAAGCAGATGGCGGACGCTGTTCCGGCACATCCTGCCGCACTCGGTCACCCCGATCATGGTCAACGCCACCATGGACCTGGGGCAGATCGTGCTCCTCGTCGCCTCGCTGAGCTTCCTCGGTCTCGGCGCGCTCCCCCCGTCGCCGGAGTGGGGCGCCATGATCACCGAAGGCGCGAAGAACTTCTACCAGCCGTGGATCGCGGCCGCGCCCGGCATCGCGATGGTGAGCGTCACGCTCGCCATGAACTTCCTCGGTGACGGCCTTCGCGACGTCTTCGACGTGCGAGCACGTCGCTGAATCTTCGGAGCAAGGCGCCGGTCCGCGGCGGTACGCGCCGCGAACCGGGCCTTCGCGTCTCACGTTCCCCACGCCGGGGGACGATGCGCCGGTTCAGCGGGTGCGGATGGTGCGGGTTGCGGCGTGGTCGCCGCCGACGCGCTTGATCTTCAGCTTAAAAGTGTCCGTACCGGCCGTGTTCGGGCGGTCGCGGTCGATGTCGAAGTCGCCGTCGTCGTCCGCGCGGTGGATGCGGTCGTGGAACTTCTTGCCGTCGTGCCAGAGGATCACGCGGAAGCGCTGGCCGTCCCGCGCATCGTCCACGTCCACGTCGACCTCGAAGCGGCCGTCGTCCTTCTCGACGTCGAACTCGACGTCCGCACCCGCGTAGCGGAACTCGCGGTCCGCGGCGGAGGCCGGGGTCGCGCCCAGCAGCGTGAACGAGCCCGCGATGAGAGCGCCGGCGGTGATCGCGGCGGTGCGGCAGTGGCGACGCGACGGCGTCGAGGCGGTGGTGGTCATGGCTTCCTCCGTGGGTGATGGGGTGGCGGGTTGACGTGACCACGGTCGCGGCGGGAGATGAGAGCGGCCCGTGCCTGCGCATGAGAGAGCTCTCATGCGGGTGACGCGCCGCGGTGCCTATGCTCGAAGGCGGGTGCGCGTCACCGAGCCGAAGGAGCCGTCATGGGCCGGATCAGCATCGACCTGTTCACCACGCTCGACGGGGTCTGCCAGGCCCCGGGCGGACCGGACGAGGACGCGTCCAGCGGCTTCCCCTTCGGGGGGTGGCAGGCGCCTCTCATGGACGCGATGGTGGGCGAGAGCGTCACGGCCGGCATCGCGTCGATGGACGCGCTTCTGCTCGGGCGGCGCACCTACGAGATCTTCGCGGCGTACTGGCCGCTGCACGAGTCGGTCCGCGACGGCGCGATCGGGCGCCGGTTCGCTGAGGTCCCCAAGTACGTCGCGAGCCGCGGCGAGGTCGCGCTGACGTGGCGCGGGTCCTCGCGTGTGGGGGCCGATCTTGTGCCTGAGGTGCGCGCGCTGCGCGAGCGCCACGCGGACGTGCACGTCATCGGGAGCGTGGACCTGGTGCAGACGCTGCTCACAGAGGGGCTCTTCGACGTGCTGAACCTCTGGGTGTACCCGGTGGTGCTGGGGCAGGGGAAGAAGGTGTTCCCGGACGGCGCCACGCCCGCGGCGCTCCGGCTGCTCGAGCCGGCCGTCACCGGGTCGGCAGGCACGGTGCAGCTGCGGTACGGGCCCACCGGCGAGCCGCCCGCGACGGGGGACATGGCGTACTGAGCCGTCGCGCGTGACCGCGGCGGCCCGTGCGCGGTAGTGTGCCTGCAGATCGCGATGCCGCGATCTACCAGGGATGTGAGCGATGGTTCGCGCGCTCGCGCGCGCGAGGTCTGGGGGGACGATGCGCTGGTCGCCGAGCGTGGGCGTCGCGGCTGGGGCGGTGGCGGCGGTCGCGGTCGCTGGCGGGCTCTGGTGGCAGGCGTCGCGCGCCGAGCCCGAGCCGTTCGATCTCGCGGCGCTGGAGGAGGCGGTCGCGGCGCTCCATTCCGCGCGGGGCAGCGAGGCCGAGCTGTGTGCGCTCGCGGCGTCGCAGGGCAACTGCGGGACGCTGCTGGGCGCCGCCGGCCCCGCGCCCGCGGCCGCGCCGGAGATCGTGTGCGTGGTCGACTACGCCGGCGACCCGAGCCACGCCGCCGGGCAGGTGGTGCGGATCCACGTCGACGGCGTCGAGCCGGACACGGAGACGATGGTGCTGCGCGACAGCGGGACCCCGACGTTCATGAACCCCGTCTACTGGGGTGGCGCGGGTGTCTCCACCGGCGACACCGCGAGCGCCGACCGTCAGTACTGGTGCGGGCCGTCCTGAGGGTCCGCGGGGCGCGCTACAGGTCCGCGAGGAGGGCGAGCACCCGGTCGATCGCCATCGCGGCCGAGTCCGGATCGTGGTCCGGGTGCCCCGGTTCGGCGAACAGGTGGCCGCTGCCCTCGTAGACGAACAGCTCGCCGTCCGGCACCGCCGCGGCGTACTCCTCCTCGGCGTCGACCTCGCGCCACGGGTCCTTCGAGTTCACGTGGGCCTGGGATGGCACCCCGGCGGGCCACTCGGCGTCCCACCACGATGGCGCGATCGCGCCGTAGAGGAAGAACGCGCCTCGCGCGCCCGGCCGCTCGAGCACGGCCTCGGCCGCCCGCGCCGTGCCCATCGACATCCCTCCATAGACCACGTCGGCGGGGAGGTCCGCGATGGCCTCCGCGGCGCGCCGCGCCATGGTGCCCGGTGGATGGGACTGGGCGAACGCGACGCCGTCATCGACGGCGTCGAAGGTGCGGCCCTCGAACAGGTCCGGCGTGTGCACGGTGTGCCCGGCGTCGCGCAGCGCGGAGGCGAACGCGAGCACTCCGTCCGTGAGACCGCCGGCGTGATGGAACAGGATGACCTCGACCATCCGGCCACACTAACCCCGGGGTCCGACGGCCGGGCTGTTGCTCCAACTCTCCGGCGCGCGTGGTCCGAGCGGCACCGCGCCCGGTCGTGCTCGTGGTTTCGTTGCTATCGGTCACCCGAGGCGAGTCGGTGGTGGTGCCTACACTGATGGCATGTCGCTGAGCGCATCGGAGTTATACGAGGCGGGCATGAACCTGCCTCCCTCGGTGCGCAAAGATGTCGCTCTCCGGCTGCTCGAATCGCTCGAGCGGGAGGATCAGGAGTTGCTCGACCAGCGGTGGACGGCAGAGATCGCCGCACGCCTCGACAGCATCCTCGACGGCGAGGTGGTGACCATCCCTCACGAGGAGGTCCGGACGCATCTCGCGGATCGGCGCGCGGCGCGTCAGGCGGCTCGTCGGCAGGCCTAGCGCGTGAGGATCGAGTGGCACCCGGCGGCGCTCGCCGAGTTTGTCGCCGACGTCGAATGGTACGAGCAGCGCGAAGCTGGACTTGGCGATCGGTTCGAGGGTGCCGTCCTTTCGGCGGTTGATGCCGCGGTCCAAGCGCCGGAAGCGTGGGCGATCTGGTGGGGTTGGGATCGCGTGCCTGCTGTGCGTGCGAAGGGCGTCGACGGATTCCCGTATCGGGTTGTCTACGTTGTCCGAGACCACGTGCTGGCCGTAGTCGCCGTCGCACACGCGAGGAGACGCCCGGGCTACTGGCGTGCCCGGGTCGACACCTGACTGAGGCGACGAGGTCAATAGCCCTGTGCGGTCGGGCCGTGGATGAGCCGGCGCGTGGAGCCCGAGCTCCGCCTCACTTGTTCGACGCGACGGTCGCACCCCTCACGGCGAAGCTCAAGGGTGCGGTAGCGGCATTTCACTCCGATGGTCGGCCATGGCAACCGTGCGTTGTCGAACTGCACGAACAGTTCGGGCGAGTCGTTCCGATCCGATTCTTGGCGCTCAGGGTCGCTCAGGCTGTAGCGCGATCGTGCTGTCAGGGCGTGTCCGCTGCCACGGGCGACGTCACGTTGGCGTCGCTCCGTGACGCGGCGATGCGGCGGTTGAGGCGCTCGGACATGATCAGGCCCAACGCCACGAGGGCGGCGAGGAAGAGCGGGAAGGTCCACAAGCCGACCCAGGAGGACAGGGCGCCGAACAGCGGCGGCGCCAGGGTGGAGCCGGTGTAGGCGGCCGCCATCTGGATCCCGATGATCGCCTGCGAGTTGCGGCGCCCGAAGTTCACCGGGGTGGAATGGATGATCGCCGGGTAGATGGGCGCGCTGCCGAGCCCGGCGAGAACCAAGCCTGCCAGGGCGAACACGTCGGTGGGCAGCGGCAGCGCGATGAGCGCGACGCCCACCGCGACGGTGATGAAACCGCCGCGGATGAGGAGGCGGTCGCCGATGCGGTCGGCGACGAATCCGGCCAGGAACCGTCCGCCGGTGATTCCCAGGAGGAAGAGCGAGGCGAACGCGGCGGCGGTCGCGGCGTCCACGCCACGGTCGGTGACCAGGTAGGTGGAGGCCCACAGGATCGCGGTGGACTCGACCGCGCAGTAGGCGAAGAACGCGCCGAGGATGAGCGGCACGCCGGGAATGCGCAGCGCGGTGCGCAGGGGGACGTGCTTCCGCGCGGACACCTCGCCGGTGGCGCTCGCGTCGTCATCGGCGTGCGGGTCCGCAGAGTTCACGCGAGTCCACAGCGTGAGGCTCAGGAAGAGCAGGACCGTCAGGGCCGCCTGGATGATGCCGACCGTCTGGTAGGCGCCGGACCAGCCGAGGCCCGCGCCGAGGGCGTAGCTCATGATGAAGGGGCTGATCGAGGCGCCGACGCCCCAGAAGCTGTGGAGCCAGTTCATGTGCTTCGCGGCGTAGTGCAGCGCGACATAGTTGTTGAGCGCGGCATCGACCGCGCCGGCGCCGAGGCCGTAGGGGATGGCCCACAGGCACAGCATCCAGAACTCACCCGACACGGAGAATCCGATCAGCGCCGCCGCGGTCATGCCCACGCTGACCGCGGTGACGAGCCCGGCGCCGAACCGGTGCGTGAGCCGCTCGGAGAGCAGGCTCGAGACGATGGTGCCGCCCGCGACGACCATCGTCAGGATGCCCGCGAAGCCCACCGGCACACCGAGATCACCGTGCATGACGGGCCAGCCCGCGCCGATGAGCGAGTCGGGAAGACCGAGGCTGACGAACGCGACGTAGATGATCGAGAGCAGAAGGGCGTACATGGTGAGAGCGGTGCTTCCTTGAGAACGTGAGGCACGCCGGGTCCGGCCGTTGCGACGTGCCGAGGAGACGTGCCGGTTGCCACTGTACCCACAAATGAGTACGTCTGTACACATCGGGTGCTACGGTGATGCGATGGCGGATTACTTCGCGGGTGACCCCCGCACGAACCGGCAGCGGATGCTTGACGGCGACCTCTACATCGCCGACGATCCCGAGAACGCTCGGCTTCACGAGCGTGGTGTCAGGCTCGTCGACGCCTACCACCGGGCGACCGTCGCGGGCGATCCCGGCGCCCGAGGGCTGTTGAGCGACCTTCTCGGCACGCTCGGGGAGGATGCGCACATCAACGCACCGCTCTTCGTCGACTACGGCGAGAACCTGCACGTCGGCGCGCGCACCTTCATCAACTACAACCTGTGCGCGCTCGACGTCGCCACGATCACCATCGGGGAGGACTGCCAGATCGGCCCGAACGTCCAGCTGCTCACCCCGACGCATCCCATCGACCCGCAGCCGCGCCGCGACAAGCTCGAGGCCGCGAAGCCCATCGTCATCGGCGACAACGTGTGGCTCGGTGGCGGAGTGATCGTCTGCCCGGGCGTCTCCATCGGAGAGAACAGCGTGATCGGTGCGGGCTCCGTGGTCACCAAGGACATCCCCGCGAACGTGGTCGCCGTCGGCAACCCCGCCCGTGTCATCCGCACGATCGGCGACCACGATGGCGAGTGACGTGGCGGTGCCGGGCACGCGCCGGGGTCGGCGCAACGATCCCGAGCGGCGCGACCGCATCATCGACGCGTGCCTCGACGTGATCGCGGAGGCCGGCGTCGCCGGCACGAGCCATCGCAAGGTCGCCGAGGCGGCAGGCGTGCCGCTGGGCTCGATGACCTACTACTTCGCTGGCATGGACGATCTCCTGCACGAGGCGTTCACGCGGTTCGCCGTCACCGGCAGCGAGCAGTTCGTGCGGCGCATGTCGGACGCCGCCGACCACGATTCGGCCCGGGCGGCCGTGGTCGCGATCATCACCGAGGACGTGTTCGGCAGCGCCCGCGACCTGGTGCTCACGCATGAGCTGTACACGCTCGCCGCACGCCGGGCCGAGTACCGCACCATCACCTCCGCGTGGATGGCACGGAGCCGCGCCGCGCTCGAGCTGCACTTCGACCCCGAGACCGCACGGCAGCTCGACGCGCTCATCGAGGGCCTCACCATCCACCGCGCGCTCGACGCGGAGACTCGCGACGCCGCCGAGGTGGTGCGCGCCGTCGAGCGGATCGCAGTTCCCGTGCGGACAGCCGCGCTTATCGCCCCGACCCCGTTGCCCGAAGGGTAGGGCTCCGGAAGCGGGCGCCCGCGGCGGAGCGTGCTCGCTGCGGCGGTCTCAGCCTCGGGGGTGCGCCCGCGCTACATTCCAACGGTCGCACCATCTGACGGGGCAGCGCTCGGTGCCGGGCGTCGTGGTGCGGGATCTGGGGGATGAGCTCGTGAGATGGGTGGTCGACACACGTCGGTGACGTCGCCTGGTTCGCGCTCGCATGCGGTGCTGTCGCCGGATTCTTTACGTGGTTCGCGTCGAAGCGCCGCTTCGCGGACCCGGGGCTCCCGATCGCCCGCGCTCGGGGACGGACCTCGGTCGCCGTCGGCGTGACGGTCGCTCTCGCGGTGAGCATCCTCGGGGTGCGGCCGGGCAGCGGCCGCAGGTTTCCGACCACCGGAGACCCTCTCGCATGGGAGTGGTGCTGGTTAGGTGACCTTCCTGACGCGATCGGGGCCGACCTGCTTGACGACTACGGGGCCGCGTTGGCCTTCCTCAACTTCGCACTGTTCACCGCATGGGCGATCGTCATGACGTGGGCGTGGGGTCCCGGTCGGCGCCGCTGGGCGGTTGTTGCCGCGGTGGCCTTCCCGCTGTGCCTCGAGACCCTCCAGCGATTCCCGTTCGGTGGCACCCCAAGCGTCACCGATGCATGGACCAACATCCTCGGGGGCCTCGTCGGAGTGCTGCTGTGGGCTACGGGGGCCAGGCTCGCTGAGGTGATCTCTGCGCGCAGGGTCGCGACGCCGCAGACGCGCACGCGGAGCGATCCCGGCTGACCTGGCGCCCGGTGCTCGTCGCGTCTGCGCGAATCGGTCGCGGTGCCCTGGGATCCGATGGGCGGATCGGACCTTGTCGGGTAGGTGCCTAAGTTGGCACGTTGCCACGATGTGCGCCCGCACAACTGAGACGACCGGCAAGCACGAACGGGTGCGCTACATCTTGGCAATTCCTCGACACCGCGGTCTACATGGGGATTCTTTCGTCACTGTCGGAGGTTGCCGGTCACCGACCGCTGTGGTCGCCGCGCAGGCGTCGGCGCTGCAATGCGCGGCGCGATCAGGTGCGTGTGCGGTGGTGCGGTCGCGAATAGCGGGAGCCGTCGGCAATTCCTATGCGTCCCGCATCCATCCGTCGAGCGACAGGCGCGAGCGGGGCAGCACGACGAGGAATGCGCCCAGAGCGATGAAGCCGGCGCGTTCGAGCAGGTGGAGGGGATAGTTGGTGGTGCCTTCTGCGACCTCGCCGCCTCCGCCGAAGCAGCCGCAGTCGATGCTGAGGCCTTGCGACCAAGCCCAGATGACGCCGGTGGTGTAGGCGGCCATCATCGCGAGCCACATCACGGCCGCGGCGCGGGTGAAGAGCCCGGGGACCAGGAACGCCGCGAGGAGAAGCTCGAGGAACGGCTGCAGGGTGCCCACGAGGGGCACGACGGTCTCGGGGAGGATGCGGTAGGCGCGCACCGCGATGATCGACTGCGGGATGTCCAGCAGCTTGGGCATCGCTGCGGCGATGAGGCTGGCGGCCATGCCGAGGCGGACCGCGGTGGACAGCCACGGCTGAACGGTGCTCCAGGCGATGCGGGACGTCGAGGTGTCCGGTGCGACGGTCGTCATGGTCCTCCCCCGGGGTCTGTGCGCGTGATCGTGTGAGTGGAAGTATATTAGTCAGGTGACAAACCGATCGCCTTCGCCGCGCCTCTCGCCCGACCAGCGGCGCGAGCAGATCGAGGCGGTCGCCGCGCGCCACTTCGCGCGCGACGGTGTGGCGGGTGCCTCCATGAGCGCGATCGCACGCGACGCGGGCGTGACCCGTCCGCTCGTCTACCACTACTTCCCCGGCAAGCAGAGCCTGCTCGAGGCGGTGCTGCAGCGCGAAGCGGACCGGCTGCTCGTCGCGACCGCCCCGGACGAGACCCGCTCGCCGCAGGAGAACATCGAGCGCGCGCTCCGTACGTACTTCGCCCACTTCGCCGAGAGCTCCGGCGGTATCCGGGAGCTCTATGCCGCCGATGAGGCCGGCTCGCCCGAGGTGACTCGCATCGCTGCCGCGAACCACGTGGTCCAGGTCGACCGTCTCATCGCTGCGACCGGAGCGCCCGACACGCCGGAGCGTCGACTGTCGTTCGGCGCATGGCTCGCCTTCGTGGAGTTCACCGCGCGTCACGCCGCCGACGCGGGTGTTGGCACCGAGCAGGCCCTCGAGGCCTGCATGAGCGCATGGCGGAGCGTGCTCGAGTCGAGCACCGCGCACTGAGCCCGCGCGGCATCAGCCGCCCCATCAAACCCTCGCCACCTAGTGATCCAGGAGCACAGCACATGAAGATCGTCGTCATCGGAGCAACCGGAAACGTCGGCTCGCGCACCGTGGACGAGGCGCTCGCCGCCGGGCACGAGGTCGTCGCGTACGTGCGTCGGCCCGAGGCCGTCGAGGCCCGCCCCGGCCTGACCGTGGCCGCAGGCGACGCCTCGGACAGCGCCGCGCTCGCCTCCGCGGCCGCGGGCGCGGACGCGGTGATCGTGGCCATCACCGGTTCCATGCGCGACGCGTCGTTCATGCAGCGCGCGCTGCCGAGCATCATCGACGCGGTCCGCACCGCCGCGGTTCAGCGCGTGGTGCTCGTCTCGGCGTTCGGCGCGGGCGATACCGCCCCGAAGGCCTCGGGCTTCGCACGCCTCCTCTACCGCACCGTGCTCAAGGGGTTCTTCGCCGACAAGGCCGCCGCCGACGCACAGCTGGTCGCCTCGGGCCTGGACTACACGATCACGTATCCGGTGAACCTCAAGGACTCCCCGACGCTGCCTGAGGCCGCGGTCCAGCCGCTCGCGACCGTCGCCAAGGTGCCGGGGCTTCCCACGCTGCCGTTCGCGAACGTCGCCAAGGCCCTCGTCGCGATCGCCGTCGACCCCGCAGCCTCGGGCGCACGCCTGCTCATCACTACCCCCCAGGGGTGGACGCCTACCGCCTGACGCCCGGCCGACGCATCGGCCAGCCGCGCGATCGTCGGGTCATCGCAGCCTCGCCGTGGCCCGACTGGCGCGCCGATATGCCCACGACGAGGGCGGTCCCGCCCGGCCTGCTGACGTCTGCGGGCCTTGCACGTGAGGCGAGGTGTGATGCGACGGCGGCCCCGGTGCGAAAGTGCGCACCTTGGATATTGCCGCACTAGAAAGGCAAGATTGCTCACCCAGGGTCCGATTGCCGAAGTCGAGCGACAACCGACAGACCTACAGCTCGCCCTTGCGCTCCAGGTACTTCATGGCGAAGTACCCCAGGGGGATCCGCAGCCAGTAGGTAAGCAAGCGATAGACCAGCACCGCGGAAAGCGCCACCGCGTAGGGCAGCCCCGCACCGGTGAGACCGGTGGTGAGCGCGATCTCGACCGCGCCCAGGCCACCAGGCGTCGGCACCGCGGCACCCACGGCGTTACCCACGAAGAACAGCACCGCGACGTCGATGACGGCCAGATGCTGGTTGAATGCCAGCAGCGAGGACTGGAACGCCCCCACGAATCCGATAGTGAGAAGCAGGTTGCCCGCGATGCCTAGCGCGAGGCGCCACGGCTGGCCCATCACCTGGGTGAGGCGCGGCCAGGTCTGGCGCAGCATCGGCATGATCCGCTTCATCGCCCACCCGCGCACCGCGGGCACCAGCAGTGCGGCCACGATCACCAGCACCACCACGCCGAACGCGATCACCACCGCCGTCGAGGGCAGCGCCGCCAGCGCGCCCTGCGACCCGGACGCCAGCGTCAGCCCCACGAGGCCGAGCACGGTGACCACCACGGAGCTCACCTGCACCAGCGCCACGGTGGCGACCGCGAGCGGCGTGGGCACCTTGCGCTTGGTGAGCAGCCGGAGGTTCAGCGCGGCTGGCCCGACGCCCGCCGGCACCGCCACCGAGATGTACGCGGCCGCCACCTGGGTGAGCAGCACCCTCGAGAACGGCACCTTCACGGGGCTGAAGGCCACCAGGGCGAGGGCAGCCCCGACAAAGGTCAGGAGCGCCCACATGAACCCGACCACCAGCCACCACGGGTTCGCCTGCTGCACCGCGTCGATGAACTGCTGGGTGTTGAAGCTCGCGAGGATCACCACCGCGGCCACCAGGCCGAGCGCGATCGTCATGACGGTCCGGCCGCCGAAGCGCACGATGTTCTCGCTGGCGACCTCCGCCTCGGGCGACCGCTCGAGGATCGCCTCGCGCACCGCCTCGAGGACCTTGCCGTGCTCGCTGTCCTTGAGCTCCCCGCGGGTGTGCGGCGGCAGGGCGATGGTCTGCAGCAGCGGCGCCGCCTGCTCGACGGGCTCGGCACCCAGCGCCCGGAACGCCGACTCCACAGCCCGCTCCGCCCCGACGCGCGCCGCGATCAGCGCGAGCACCTGCGCCACGTCGATCCGCTGCGCGAACGTGCTGGTGGCCGCCTCGCCCATCTCCCAGGACGTGAGCCACACGGCGGGGTCTACGTCGACGTCGTCGCCCACCAGGATGGTGTCGGCGTTGAGCTGGCGGTGGGAGATGCCGGCGCGGTGCGCGGTCGCGACCTCGGTCCACAGCGCGTCGAGCACGGCGTCGGTGAGCTCCTCGGCGGGCACGTCGGCGAGCGGCCGCGACACCGGCGGGCGCTGGTACACCAGCAGCATGGTGTCGCGGATCTGGCCCATCCCCAGGACGCGCCCCGTGCGCACCCCCGCCACGCGCGCGGCGTGCGACACCAGCGCGGTGGCCTCCGCGCTCTGGCGCAG
The DNA here is from genome assembly GCF_000971215.1 of Demequina silvatica. Taxonomy (GTDB): domain Bacteria; phylum Actinomycetota; class Actinomycetes; order Actinomycetales; family Demequinaceae; genus Demequina; species Demequina silvatica. Next base: position 510,290 of record NZ_BBMA01000002.1, on the reverse strand, counting down.
CGACACGTCGGGACGCGTGTCGATGCCGCGCAAGCGCAGCGACCGCCACATCTTCGACACGAAGCCGGCGGCCTGCTGATCGCCGTCGAGCGCGACCACCAGCAGGTGGTGCCCCTCGACCGTGGTCATCGCGTAGACCCGCCCTTGTCGCGTCCTGGCCAGAGCGTCGGTGACGGCGTCGAGCTCGGGGTGCACCGCATCGTGCCCGATGTCGGCCCGTACCAGGGACCGGGCGCGGAAGCCCGCGCGACGCAACCCCTCCACCAGGCTGTCGCCGTAGGCGCGGTCGGCCGTGGAACCCAGCCAGTAGCGCAGCGCGAGGCCCGCGAGGCGGCCCAGCAGCACGGTGAGCAGCGCCGACGGGATGGTCACCACGCCGAAGATGACGGCGATCGCGAGCCCGAACCACAGCATGTTCCACGACAGCGACAGGCTGCGGCGCGTGGACCGGCGCCCGGCGGCGGTGAGGAGCGCGCTGATGGCGCCCACGTAGGCGGGCAGCTGGAGCATCTCGGCGCCGCGGGGGGTGAGGCTCGCCTGCAGCGCATCGCCGCCCCAGCCGTAGAGCATGAGCGCCGCGATCAGGGTGACGATCACGCCCAGCACGCCCGCGCCCAGCGCCTCGATGATGCGGCGCGGCTCGCGGCGGACCAGCATGTCCGTGATGATCACGGCGGGGATCACGATCGCGAGGATCGCGGTGAACAGGTTGACCGGCGCGACCAGCAGCCGCTGCAGGAACGGCGAGATCGAGGAGATGTCCTGGGTGAGGCCCTCGGTGGTGCCGATCGCGAACTCGCCCAGCAGCAGCACGCCCACGATGCCGATCGCGGTGCCCGCGATGCCGATGACGTCCGTGAAGCGGCGGACGCGGGTCTCGGGCTCGTCGACTATCCGGACCGTCGGCGCGTCCTCGCGCGGCACGGGGACGTCGGCGGTCATGCGGCGAGTCTACGGGCGCGCGCCCACCACCCGGGGGACCGCGGAGGGGTCACGCGACCCCGAGCGACTCGAGCCACGCGTGCGGCACCACCTCGGGCCCGATGAACGCGACCGCGTCGAGCGTCCAGTGCGCCAGCACCAGCGGTGCCAGCCGCCCGCGGCGGACGTACACCCAACCGAACACCAGGCCCATCACCACGTTGCCGAGCGCCATGGGCCAGCCCTGATACAGGTGGTAGGCGCCGCGCAGCAGCGCCGCGAGGATGATCGCGGTCCACGGCGACCGCCCCAGATCCCGCAGCCTGGTGAGCACGAAGCCCACCACCACGAACTCCTCAAGCACGCCCGCGGCGGCCGCGGACAGCAGCAGGATGGTGGCCGACCACCACATGTCCGGCAGGCCCGACGTGTCGATGGTGACTGTCTGCCCGAGCGCCCGCGAGATCGCGTACAGCGCGAGCCCCGGCAGCCCGATGCACGCCGCGAGGATCGCGCCCCAGCCCACGTCGCCCCACCACCTGCGCGCGGGTCCCACCAGGCCGAGCCTGACCCGGGACGATGCGCCGTGCTGGCTGAGCAGGTACAGCGCCAGGGCGACGGGCACCAGGGCGAAACCGATCCCGAGGACCTGGCGGATCAGGTCGATCCAGTCGATGCTGGACCGGCTCGGGTTGAGCGTGGTGGTCTGGCCCGAGATGGGCGTGGTGTCGACGTAGCGCTCGATGAGGCGGATCGCGGCGTACACGGCGGTCTGCCCGAGCGACAGCCCGAGCACTATCCACACCTCGGCGCGCATGCGCGCCTTCGACGGGAGGGTGATCTCGGCGGGGGGTGCGGCGGGCGCGGGGGCTGCGATGTCCATCGTCACGCCACTCTAACGAGCGGAGGTTCCCGGGCCGAAAACTCGGGAGCCATGGCGTGCTTCACACTCTGTGCTTTATTGCGCTTGTGCAAGCATTTCGTCGCTATGGTGTGCGCGTCGACGAAGATTTTCACAATGCCTACTCCGACGCCGGACCGGCATGGATGTAGGTTCTAGATCATGCTGGAGGGCTTCTGTGACGAATTCTGCGGGGAGCGTGTCATGGGGTCTGCGGCTCGCCGGATGCCTCTGGAGTTTTCGATTAGGCCACCGATTTGACGGTGCGGGAGCTGTTGTTCGCGGTGACTTTGCGGATATGCGCCAATGGCAGAAGGTTCGTGCGCGACAGCAGACGGCGGCGGCGACCTTTTTGACCAGTCGACCATTGCGGGATTCCCCGGAGTTCTTATTCTGTTTCAGCTCCGATCGCATCGTTATGGCACGAAGCGTGATTGGAGGGTTCCGCCGCATCAGGGACGTACGGCGATTCACGTGGCGCGACATCGAAATGGGCGAGGTTGATGGGCAGCTCGGCGCGCTGTACATCGCCGGTGAGCGCTTTTCGACCGGAGCGACGTTTACGGAAGCGATCGCGCCGTACCTCGGGCGCGAAACCACGTGAGACGTGGTCCGGGGCACGACCCACGTCCGCGGACACGTGACGCGCCCCAGCTCTTCTGCCGCTCCCATGCGGGTTGCGGCTCTCGGGTGAGGGCGGCGGAGTGAGCCTGCTCGTGCTCGGCTGGTGGGATGTATCCCAGGCTCGAGTGGAGCCTACGGGTGTCGTACCAGTCAACCCAACCGGCGGTGGCGAACTCGGTTTTCGCGATGGCCTTGTAGCGGCCGTGGAACACCGGGGTGGGGATGCGCTCGGCCTTGTACAGGCCGTTGATGGTCTGGTCTGCCCGAGGATCGGCTGACCCCGGGGCCGCAACGTCGGACGCCTGCCCCCATTGGCACATGGCTTGGCGACCGGCCCTACGCTGGCGGGGTGCGCATCGTCTCCCTGGACCGGTACCCCGTCAAGGCCATGCGCGGCGAGACCCTCCAGTCCGTCGAGGTCGACGCGCGGGGCCTGGCGGGCGACCGCGCGCTCGCGGTCCTCGACGCGCGCGGGCTGTTCGCGGCCGGCAAGCGCGGCAGCCGCTGGCGCCCGCTCGAGCGGGTCATGGCCTACACGGCACGCCTGGGGGACGATGCGGTGGTGGTCTCCCGCGGCGACCGCGCCTGGGTCGCGGGGTCGCCCGAGCTCGACGCCGAGCTGAGCGCCGCGACGGGCGAGCCGCTCGCGGTCAAGGCCGAGACGCCGGGGGAGCGGACCTTCTTCGACTCGCGGCCCGTCTCCGTGGTCGGAACCGCGACGCTCGACTGGTGCCGGGCGGAGCTGGGCGCGGACGCGGACCCGCGGCGGCTGCGCGTCAACGTGGTGGTCGAGACCTCCGAACCCTTCGAGGAGGAGGCGTGGATCGGCTCGGAAGTGGGCCTCGGTGAGGTGGTGCTGCGCGCGGTCAAGCGCAACGAGCGCTGCCGCGTGATCGACCTCGCGCAGAACGGCGCCGAGGGCACCACGCGGTGGCTCAAGCCGCTGGGGGAGCGCCGCGACGCGTGCATCGCGGTGTACTGCGAGGTCGCGGTGCCCGGCGTGATGCGGGTGGGCGACCAGGTCGCGGTGGCCGCGCGCTGAGGCGCGCTTCACCTGCCCGGGTACGCGCGGCAGAGGCCCTGGGGCTGCGCCCACACGGCGTGACCGGCGGAGGCTCCAGGAAGTGCGGGGTACTCGGCCTCGAGCCCGAGCCTGTCGGCACCGGCCGTCTTGAGCGCGACCAGCGCGGACATGCCAGTCCCGACGGCGGCGCCCTGGAGCCGGGGAACGCCGTCGAGCGACAGGGCGAACACGGTGAGGAAGGCGGGGGCGGATCGGTCCGTCACGCCCACCACCGCGGTGACGCGGTCGCAGCGGCCGTCGAGCGCGATGGTGCCCACGTCCGCGGGCCCGCCCGCCGTTCCCGCGGCGTGCAGGACGCGCGCGTAGCGCCAGCCGCCCACGGTCGCCGGGCCCACGCGCAGGCTCGAGTCCACGCGGTGCGGGACCAGCGAGATCCACCGCCACACGGTGACGGTGCTCGCGTCCCGTGCGGGCGCCCGGGTCGCGGTGCCGTCGGCGACCACCCGGTATCGAGTTGCGCCCATGCCGCGCGCGGTGAACGCGATCCTGAAGCCGCCGCGTGGCCCGACCCTGGTCGAGGTGCCGGAGCGGACCCACTCACCGTCGATCCGGCGCTGCAGCGTGAGCCTCGCCCCGCCGAGGTTCGCCGACGCGGTGCCCCGCACCACCGCCCGCTCGCCCGCGACCAGCAGCCCGCCGCCCGCGGGCCGCACCGTGTCGATGGTGACGCGGGCCGCCGTCCGTCCGGCCGCATCGGCCGGAGGCGCGGCGAGGCCCACGGCCAGCGCGACGGTGAGCAGCGCCACCCAGGACGCGACGCGCAGGGCGCCCCGGCGTGCGGTGCGTGCGTCGGCCATCGTCCCCCCGGATCGCCTGAGCGGCCGGGCGGGCCCCGGCGGCGCTCCGGTCGAACCTAGCAATCCGGGGCGAACCGGACAACAGCCTGGGGACAACCCCGCCCCGGTTCGCTGCGCACGGCCGGGCGGGCGACACGCGGGCCCGGCCCGCGCATCGTCCCCCTCGCTGCGGCGCGCCGCCGCGCGGACCGTGCCGAGCGAACCCGGGGGCTACGCCAGGTAGCCGTCCACCAGCTGCTCGGCGAGGCCCACGTACGTGCCGGGGGTGAGCGCCGCGAGCCGCTCCTTGGTCTCGGCGGGCAGCTCGAGGCCGCCCACGAACGTCCGGATGGCCTCGGCGTCGATGGTCTGCCCGCGGGTGAGGTCCTTGAGGCGCTCGTACGGGTTCTCCATGCCGGGCACGCCCGCGATCGCGGCGGCGCGCATCGCCGACTGGATGGGCTCCGCGAGCACCTCCCACGACGAGTCGAGGTCCGCGGCCAGCGCGCCCTCGTTGACGGTGAGGGCCTTGAGGCCGCGGCGCACGTTGTCGATCGCGAGCAGCGAGTGGCCGAACGCGGTGCCGATGTTGCGCTGCGAGCTCGAGTCCGTGAGGTCGCGCTGCAGCCGCGAGGTCACCAGCGTCGCGCCGAGCGTGTCGAGCAGCGCCGCGGAGATCTCGAGGTTGGCCTCGGCGTTCTCGAAGCGGATGGGGTTGATCTTGTGCGGCATCGCGGAGGACCCGATCGCGCCCTTGACCGCGGCCTGCGCGAAGTAGCCGAGCGACACGTACGTCCACACGTCGGTGGCGAGGTTGTGCAGGATGCGCCCGAAGCGGGCGACGTCGGCGTACAGCTCGGCCTGCCAGTCGTGGCTCTCGATCTGCGTGGTGAGCGGGTTCCACGTGAGCCCCAGGCCCTCGACAAACGTCCTCGACACGGTCACCCAGTCGGTGCCGGGCACCGCCGCGGTGTGCGCGCCGAACGTGCCGGTCGCGCCGTTGATCTTGCCCAGGTACTCCTGGCCCTCGACGCGACGCAGCTGGCGGCCCAGACGGTGGGCGAGCACCGCGAACTCCTTGCCCAGCGTGGTGGGCGTCGCGGTCTGGCCGTGCGTGCGCGACAGCATCGGGGTGGCCTTCGCGGCGCGCGCGAGGTCCGCGACGTCGCCGACCAGCGCGGTCGCGGCGGGCAGCCACACGTCCTGGACGGCGCCCTTGACCATGAGCGCGTAGGACAGGTTGTTGATGTCCTCGGAGGTGCAGGCGAAGTGGACCAGCTCGCTCAGCGGCTCGAGCGACGTGCCCTCGAGGCGGCGCTTGATGTAGTACTCGACGGCCTTGACGTCGTGGACCGTGACCTTCTCGATGTCGGCGTGCTCGGCGATGCCGGCGGCGTCGAAGCCCGCGGGGATGCCGCGCAGCAGCGCGACCTCGTCGGCGGTGAGCGCGCGCGTGCCGGGCACGGCGGCGGTCTCGCACAGGTGGATGAACCACTCGACCTCGACGTGCAGGCGCAGGCGGTTGAGCGCGGGCTCGGACAGGTGGTCGACCAGCGGGGCGACGGCGCCGCGGTAGCGGCCGTCGAGGGGGCCGAGCGCGATCGCGGGCTCGAGGGCGGCGAGGGAGGTCCAGGAGTTCACGCGGACATTGTTCCACGCACGGCCCGCGCGGTCCGGCCGTGGTCCCCGGCCCCGGGGACGATGCGCGCCATCCCCAGGCGGCCGCCTCGCCCTGTCGCGGGGTCGGGCGGGCACCCTACCGTCGCCCCATGGATGACGTCGGGGGGCTGGTGGAGCGGGCACGGTCTGCGTGCGACGCCGCGATTCTGCGCCTGGAGGCGGGCAGGGACGTGCGCTGGGAGGGGATCCACGCCCGCGAGTACGCGGCCCGGCTCGAGGAGGCGGCGCTGCGGGTGACGGCGCTGCGCGCGCAGGTGGACGGCGCCGTGCCCGTGATGGCCCCGTGGGCGGCCGGATGACCGAGCCCATCTGGTCGCACGGCGGCGCCGGCGGCGTGCGCGCGGTGCTCGAGGACCTCGACCACGCCGCCGGGGCGCTCGCGGGGGCAGCGCAGGAGCTCGCGGACGCCGCCCGCGCGCTCGGCGTCGCCGCGCACGTCGCCGCCTGGACACCCGACCGCGCGCCCGCCTCGCCGGCCCTCGCGGAGGCGGCCGCCGCATCGTCCCGCGAAGCCGACGCACTGGACGCCCTCGCCGCCGCGCTGCGGGCCGCCGCCACCGCCTACCTCGAGGGGGAGGCCGCCGCCCGGCAGGGCGTGTCGCTCGTGGGGCGCGTGGGCGAGGCGACCGCGGACTGGTTCGGCTCGGTGTGGTGGGGCGCGCGCACGGCGATCGCGATGCAGGGGCTGTCGCCGCTGCTCGGCGGGCTGAGCGGAGTGGGACAGCCGCCCACCACCGGGTGGGCGGGCCGGGACGAGGCCTCTGCCGCGGCGGGCCTGCTGGGCGACCACTACGGCGAGGTGGTCGTGGCGCTCGCGGTCGCGCTCCACCAGGCGGAGTCCGGCGAGCCGCCCTACCGGTCCGTGACCGCCGGCGACCCGGTGGCGGCGCGCGCGCCGGACTCGGTGGCGCAGGTGATGGGGCGGCTCGCGTGGCTGCAGGCGGAGGGCGGCGGCAGGGTCGCGATCGAGACGGTGCGCGGCCCCACGGGCACCCGGCACCTGGTCTACGTGCCCGGCACGGAGGACTGGTGGGTGACGTCGGGCAACCCCGCGGACATGAAGTCCAACCTCACGTCGGTGCTGGGGGCGTGGTCGGACGCCGCGCGGGCCGTGACGGACGCGATCGTCGCGCACGGGATCCGGCCCGAGGACCAGGTGCTGCTCGCGGGCCACAGCCAGGGAGGCATGGTCGCGACGGTGGTGGCGGGCGCGCTCGCGCAGCGGTTCGGCGACGTGAGGGTGGTGACCGCCGGGTCGCCCACGGGCCGCATCGCGCTGCCCGCGACGGTGCCGGCGCTGCACCTCGAGAACACGCGCGACCTGGTGCCCGGCCTCGACGGCCGCGCCAACCCCGACCGGGCGAACCGCGTCACGGTGTCGCACGACCGCCGCCGCTCGGAGCAGGCCGACGCCCCGGACGGCTCGCGTACCGTCGCGCAGGCGCACGGCATCGACGGCTACGCGGCGACCGCGCGCCTGGTCGACGAGGGGGTCTCGGACTCCACCCGGGCTTGGCTCGCCCAGGCGCGCCCGCTGCTCGCGGGCGGCCGGTCCACCGTCACCGCGTACGCGCCGGTGACGGGATGAGCGTCAGCGCTTCGCGGCCCCGGGGATCACGGCGGTGAGGATCGCCGTGATGAGGCTGATGATCAGCGCGGCCAACAGGGTCTCCCAGAAGTCGCCGATGGTGAGCTCCGCCCACGGCACCAGCGTGGTGAGCCACGCCGTCAGCCACAGCATGAACCAGGCCGTCACCAGGGCGAACAGGCCCAGGGTGAGGATCTTGATGGGCAGCGACAGGATGTCGACCAGCGGCTTGATCAGCATGTTCGCCGCCGCCATCACCGCGCCCACCAGCAGGAAGACGCCGATGCGGGCCCACGTGCCCCCGTCGCCCCCCTCGACCTCGACCCCCAGCGGGAGGAGCGTGACGAGCCAGACGGCGACGGCGGAGATCCCGGAGATGAGGACGAAGCGCATGGCGGTCATTGTTCCACGGGGCCGTCCAGGGGTGACATCCTGGTGCGCATGTCCGACGCGCACCCCCTCGCCCTGCCCGCGCCGCGGCCCGCCGTGGCCGCCCTGCCTGCCTACGTGCCGGGCGCGCGCGGGGCCGCGGACGCGCCGCCGCCGGTCAAGCTGTCCTCCAACGAGACCCCGCACGGCCCGCTGCCGTCGGTGGTCGCCGCGGTCGAGGCTGCCGCCGCGGGCGTGACCCGCTACCCCGACATGGCCGCGACCGAGCTGACCGCGCGCATCGCGGACGCCGTGGGACGCGACGCGTCCGAGGTGGTGGTGGGCGCCGGCTCGGTCGCCGTGCTGGCGCACATCCTCCAGGCGTACACGGGACCGGGCGACGAGGTGCTGTTCGCATGGCGCAGCTTCGAGGCGTACCCGATCCTCGCGCGCATCGCCGGCGCGGAGCCCGTCATGGTGCCGCTGACCGCCGAGGCCCGTCACGACCTGCCCGCGATGATCGCGGCCGTGACCGAGCGCACGCGCGTGGTGATGCTGTGCTCGCCGAACAACCCCACCGGCCCGATCCTCACCCACGAGGAGCTCGACGCGTTCATGGCGGCCGTCCGCTCCGACGTGCTCGTGGTGCTCGACGAGGCCTACCTCGAGTACGTGCGCGACGCATCCGTCGCGGACGGTCCCGCCTCGCTCGACCGCTACCCGAACCTGGTGCTGCTGCGCACGTTCTCGAAGGCGTACGGCCTGGCCGGCCTTCGCGTCGGGTACGCCGTGGGACCCGCCGCGCTCCTCGCGCCCGTGCGCGCCTGCGTCACCCCGTTCTCCGTCTCCGGCCCCGCGCAGGCCGCCGCGATCGCGTCGCTCGACGCCCGCGACGAGCTGCTCGAGCGCGCCGCGCTGGTGGTCGCCGAGCGCGGCCGCGTGCTCGACGCGCTGCGCGCGGACGGGTGGAGCGTGCCGGACTCGCAGGGCAACTTCGTGTGGCTGGGCGTGGGTGACGCGACCGCCGCGCTGGTCGCGCACCTCGCGGAGCCGCAGCCCGCGATCCTGGTCCGCCCGTTCGCGGGCGAGGGTGTGCGCGTCACCATCGGCGCACCCGAGGAGAACGACGCGCTGCTCGCGCGCCTCGCCACGTGGGACGGCCCGCGCTGAGCCTCGCCCGGCTCGCCGCCGCGCCGCGCACCGCGCCCCCGCGCGGAGGCCACCGTCGCGACATCCAGGCGCTGCGCGCCCTCGCGGTCGCGTGCGTCCTCGCCTTCCACCTGTGGCCCGCGGCCGCGCCCGGCGGCTACGTGGGCGTCGACGTGTTCTTCGTGGTGTCCGGGTTCCTCATCACCGGGCTGCTGTGGCGCGAGGTCGACCGCACGGGCCGGGTGAGGCTCGCGGAATTCTGGGCGCGCCGCGCGCGCCGCCTGCTGCCCGCGGCGCTGCTGGTCCTCGCGACCACCGCGGCCCTGACCCTGGTGTTCCAGCCCGCGACCCGCTGGGCCGGCACCGCGAAGGAGATCGCCGCGTCCGCGTTCTACGTCGAGAACTGGGTGCTCGCGTCCGACGCGGTCGACTACCTCGCCTCGGACACGGCAGCCAGCCCGGTCCAGCACTACTGGTCGCTGTCCGTCGAGGAGCAGTTCTACCTGGTGTGGCCGGTGCTGGTGGTGGCGGTGGTGCTGCTGGCGAGGCGCCGGGCGCGCGCGTGGTTCGTGGCCGTGGCCGCGGTGGCGACCGTCGCATCGTTCGCGTGGTCGGTGCATCTCACCGCGGACCTGCCCGCCGCCGCCTATTTCGTCACGCCCACCCGCGCGTGGGAGTTCGCGGTGGGCGGCCTCGCTGCGCTCGCCCCCGCGCTCACGCTCGGCGCGCGGGCGCGCGGCCTGCTCGCATGGGCCGGCGTCGCGCTCATCCTGCTGGCGACGTTCACCTTCGCCCCGTCCACCCCGTTCCCCGGCTGGCACGCCGCCATCCCGGTCGCCGGGGCGCTCGCGATCCTGCTGGCCCGCGCGGACGGACCGTGGTCGCCCATGGTCGCCGGCGGGCGGCGCCCGGTGCAGCGGCTCGGCGACCTGTCCTACTCCGTATACCTGTGGCACTGGCCGCTGCTGATCCTCGCGGGCGCCGCGCTGGGCCGCGCGCCCGGCACGCTCGAGCTGCTCGCGATCCTCGCCGCCACCGTGCTGCTCGCGGAGGGCACCTACCGATGGGTGGAGCAGCCCGTCCGCCACGCGACCGCGCTCACCGGGCGCCGGCCCGCGTGGACGCTCGCGGGCGCGCTGGTGGCCTCGGGTGCGGTGGTCGCGCTCGCGTTCGCGATCACCGGCGCGGCGCACAGGGAGAGCCGCGAGGCCGCCCGCATCGACGCCGCCGCGGAGCAGACCGTGACGGAGGGCGGCTGCTTCGGCGCGGACGCGCTCGCTCACGGCGGCGACTGCGTGGACCCGAGCCTCGACGGCGTGCTCCTCCCGTCCGCCCTCACCGCGCACGACGACGGGGTCCGCACCTGCATGCAGGACCAGACCACCGGCGCGGTGCGCGTGTGCGAGTCGGGCGTCGCGCCCGGCGAGGCGCGCGCCACCGTCGCGGTGATCGGCGACTCCCACACGGTGCACTGGCTGCCCGCGGTGCGGCTCGTCGCCCAGGAGCAGGGCTGGCACCTGCTCGAGATCGCGAAGGAGTCCTGCCCCTTCGCCGACGCGACGCGCGCGTCCGAGCCCGCCATGGCGGACAGCTGCGACCGCTGGAACGCCGCCGTGCACCGCTACCTTGGCGAGCACCCGGAGATCACCCGGATCATCACGTCGGGCTCCTCGCGCAACGAGTTCGTCCCGGCGCCCGGCTCCACGTCGCTCGCCATCGGAGAGGCGGGCTACATCGCGGCGTGGGAGCGGGTCCCGGACTCCGTCACTCGGATCGACGCGATCCGCGACGCGCCGCGTCCCCGCCCGGACGTGGTCGACTGCGTCGCCGCCCTGCCCTCCGCCGAGGCCGCCGCCGGTGCGACCGCGTGCGGGCTGCCCGCTGGCGACGCGCTGCTTCCCGACCCGCTCGCCGACGCCGCGCGCGCCGCGGGCGGGCGGGTCGCGCTCGCGGACCTCAGCGACCTGTTCTGCACCGCCGACGCGTGCGACCCGGTGGTGGGTCACGCGATGCTCTACCGCGACGGCCACCACCTCACCGCGACGTACGCCGAGTCGCTCGCGCCCTACCTGGCGCAGCGCATGGGCCTGAGCGGCGCGGCCGAGGTCGGCTAGGCCGGCCAGCCGAGGTCAGCTCGCGGTGACGCCCAGCGCCCGCGCCTCCTCGACAGTGATGCGCTCGAGCATGTCGAGGCTGCCGCCCACGGTCGCGTCGAGGAACGGCACCCCGCGCCGGTCCAGCTCGCGCCGCACCACGGCGTAGCCCAGCGGGCCCTCGCCGCCCTGCTCCCACGTCGCGATGAGCTGCGACGGGCGGGTGGTCTTGGACGCGTGCTGGTCCGACTCGTAGAAGTAGCTGCCCGCGGCGCTCGTGTAGTTCGAGTCGCAGCCCACGAGCACGATCCGCGAGGCTCCCATGTGCAGCGCCATCGGCACGCCCGCGGTGAGCACGCCGGTGTTGGAGTCCACCAGCGGCGCGAGCAGGTCCAGCGGCGCCCAGCCGGTCTTCGCGATCCTGCGCTTGAACGGCTTCTCGAACAGGAAGTAGCGGATCTCGTAGCCGCGCAGCTCCTCGAGCGACTCGAGGTAGGGCTTGAAGTAGAAGGACGTCCACAGCACGGGACGGTGCTCGTGCCGGGTGAGCGCGTCCAGGTACTCCCGCGGCAGCTCCGGCGCGGTGGTGTGCCATCCGCCAAAGAGCATGTGGGACGGCAGCACCAGGTGGTCCGGCCGGATGGCGTCGAAGTCCTCGTGGTTGACGAACCAGTTGAACGCGACCGACTCGTAACCCTCGAACGCGGTCATGTCCGTGTCGCGCAGCGACGGCCCGTTGCCGATCAGCACCACGGGCCGCCCCTCCGCCCGCCCGTGCAGCGCCTCGAGGGTCGCGCCCTCCTCGGCGCGGAACTGCCGTGTCCTGGCCGCGGTGATCGCGGACACGTACTGCTGCGTCCACAGCGCGAAGGACATCTTGAAGCGGTTGGACGCGCGGCGGTAGCGCTGGCGGTCCTCCGCCTCGAGAAGGTCGTCGGACAGGAACCCGTACCAGGGCTTGGGGCCGGTGAGGTGGAGGATCCGGACGGCGCCCACCTCCTCCGGGTAGTCCGTCTCCAGCGTCATCTTGTTCATGTTGTACGTCTGCGGCAGCAGCTCGACCTCGCGCTCGGCGAGGTAGAGGTTCCAGAACTTCTGGTCCGCGAACATGTCCAGCGCGGGGTCCGAGGTCGCGTCGACGGACGCGAGCACCCGCTCCATGCGCTCGCGCGCCTCGGGTCCGCGCTCGGAGCGCGGCAGCGACAGCATGCCGCTGTTGATCACGGGACGGCCGGTCGCCGCCGCCTGGATCGAGTACGGCCGGTGCCCGATGTCCGGCACCGCCTTGATGGAGTCGCCGCGCCACAGCGCGGAGATGTCGCCGAGCACCAGCAGGTCGGTGTCGAGCACCACGATCCAGGACGGCTCGGCGATGGTGAGCGCCTCGAGCGTGAGGTAGCCCAGGTGGCCGATCTTCCGGTGGTTGTAGTGGTCCGCCATGGTGACGTCGTAGACGTCGGGGTCACGGTCGAGGAACTCGAGGCGCGGGTACAGCGTGGTGAGCCGCCGCCGGGTGAACGCGGACAGGCCCTGGTCGTGGAACACCAGGAACCGGTTGTCGAGGCCGGGGTACTGGCGCAGCAGGCTGAGCAGCAGCGCCTCGAGGCCGGGCGCGTACTTGTCGTTGCAGACGGCCGCGAACACCAGGTCCGCGGGCGGCGGCCCCTCCTCACCCACGTCGCCCAGGCGCGCGTACTCGTACGTGCCGGCCAGCAGCGACGCGAGGTCCTCGGGGTTCTCCGACTGGCGCACCGACCCGGGGAACGGCCCGCCGGCCGCGCGCACGCGCTCGACCTCGAGCGCGCTGAACGGGGCGGGCTTCGGCGCGGGCGCGGGGGACGATGCGGCGGGCGGCTCGGGCGCCGGTTCGGGCGCAGGCGCGGGGGTGGGTTCCGAGGACCCCGCACGAGTCACGCGGCGCGCGGCGCGCCAGGCTCGGGTGAATCCGTCGGTCATGGGCCCTCCAGCTCGCGTGTGCGCCCCATCGGGCTCACGGTCGCCCGATTCTCCCACGGCGGGCCGGCTCGCGACCCCGGACCGAGGCCCGGTCGGCGGGCACGCGGCCGTCACTTACCATGCTGAGGTTCATCCACTCGTTTCCCAGGGAAGGCGGCGCGGAGCCCATGAGCGTGGCCGGCGTGAAGGCTCTGCGACCAGGAGCGACGCTGCTGCACATCGGGCTGCCCAAGACCGGCACCACGGCCGTCCAGGCCGCCGCCTCGCAGCTGCGGACCGAGCTGCTCGCGCAGGGCGTCTGCTACCCGGGCGTCTCGCTCAACCACGGCACCGCCGCCAACGCGCTCATGGGCCGCTCGACCGCGGTGTTCGCCGCCGGCGGTCGTGCCCGCTGGGACCGCGTCGCGCGTGAGCGCCGCGAGCACCCCGAGGCGGTGGGCTTCCTCAGCTACGAGCAGATGGTGCAGGCCACCCCCGCCGTCGCGGCGCGGTTCCTCGAGGAGCTGGGCCCGGACCTCCACGTGGCCATCACGGCGCGCGACTACGTGTCGCTGTTCGCCTCCGCGTGGCAGCAGTGGGTGAAGGACGCCGGCGACCAGACCTTCGGCGCGTGGCTCGACCGCGTGCTGGCGGCGCGCGACGGGGTCCAGGGCCCCGAGACCGCCACCCTGGGGTTCTGGCGCGCCTACGACCTGCCCGCGATCGCCCGCGTCTGGGCCGACCTGGTGGGCGCCGACCGCGTCCACGTGGTGGTGCTCGACAAGCGCCGCCCGGAGCTGCTGTTCGACGCGTTCGAGGGGCTGCTCGGGCTCACGCCCGGCACGCTCGCGTCCGCGCCGCGCGACCCGCTGCTGAGCAACAGGGGCCTGTCGCGCGCGGAGGCCGAGCTCGCGCAGGGCGTCAACGCCCGCGCACGCGCCGGCGCCGCCGCGGTCAACCCGCGCCACTACTACCGCGTCATGCGCAACGGCGCCGTGAGCGCCGTGCTGCGCGACCGGCGGCCCGACCCCGCCGAGGGATCCGTGGTGGCATCCGCCGCCGTCGCCGCGCGCCTCGCGCAGGAGGGCGCCGCCGCGGCACGCGCGCTCGGCGAGCTGGGCGTCGACGTGATCGGCGACCTCGCCGCCCTGGGCGCGCCGTCCGCCTCCGCCCCGGAGACGCTCCCCGCCCCTCACGCCGCGATCGACCCGGAGCTGGCCGCGCTCGCGGTGCTGGGCGCGACGTCCGCGGCGCTGGGCGAGGGCGTGAACTTCACCGGCGCGCGCCTCGCGCCGCACCCCAAGGGCGCGGCCCCGTCCGCTCCGTCGCCGCGCGCGGCGCTCGGCGAGCTGCGCCGCCGTGCGCGCCGGACGGTGGCGCGATGAGGCGCGCCGCGGTCACGCTGTGCCGCGCTGACCGGCGCGCGCTGGCCGCCGCGCACGCGATGCGGACGCCCGGGCCGCAGCTGGTGATCCTGCGCCCGCCGCGCCTCGCGGCCGTGCTCGACCGCCAGGACGCGATGGCCGCCGGCGAGCGCGTCCCGTCGCTCGCGATCGCGACCGCCCGCGCCTGGGTGCGCGCCCGCAGACTGGTGCGTGCCGCGGGACCCGACGCGCGCATCGTCCGCCCCTCCGCCGGCGGCCTGGGTGCCGCGGCCGGGACCCCCGTCGCCGAGCCGCGACCCCTCACCGCCGGCGAGCTCCGGCTGCTCGCCGCGATCGACCGCGGACTCGACGGCACCCCCACCCCGGCCGACGTGCGCCGGTCCGTGGTGCGCGGCGGCGTGCTGCACGCCCTGTACGCGACGCCCGGCGAGCCGCGGACGGATGAGATGCTTGATGCCGCGACCGCTCAGGCGGCGGTCGCCGGCGCCGTCTCGGTCCTGCTGGGCCACGGCCTCGCCTTCGAGGATCCGGACGGCACGCCGCTCCTGTGCGACCCGCGCGAGCGCGACCGCACGGGGCCGAGCCTCGACTCGCTGAGCACGGGTGCGCTGATCCGCCGCCTGCTGCCCGTAGGAAGGAACACGTGAACGCCGACGCGATCCGGGTGAGCTTCATCATGCCCGTCCTCAACGAGGAGGGGTACGTCGCCGCCGCCGTCCACAGCATCCTCGCCCAGGACGGTCTCGACCAGCGCGAGATCCTGCTGGTGCTGGGCGCCTCCACCGACCGCACCGACGAGGTGGTCGCGGGCCTCGCCGAGCTCCACGCCGAGATCCGGGTGCTGCGCAACCCGCGCAACGCGATCTCGCAGTCCATGAACATCGGCATCGCGGAGGCGCGCTTCCCCGTGGTGGTCCGCGTCGACGCGCACTCGGTGCTGCCCGCGGGCTACGCCGCGACGGCAGTGCGCTCGCTGCGCGCCGCGGGGGCCGTCAACCTGGGCGGCCGCATGCACGCCGAGGGGCGCACCCCGTACGAGCAGGCCGTCGCCTGGGGCTACAACTCGCCTGGCGGGCTGGGCGGCGCCGTCTACCACACGGGCGGCGAGGCCGGCCCGGCCGAGTCCGCCTACCTGGGCGTGTTCGACCGCGCGGCGGTGCTCGCGATCGGCGGCTTCGACGAGTCGCTGTCGCGCGGCGAGGACTGGGACCTCAACCGCCGGCTCATCGCGCGCGGCGGGCTGGTGTGGTTCGAGCCCGCGCTCGACGTGGTCTACCGGCCGCGCTCCTCCGTTAAAGCCCTCGCGAAGCAGTTCCACGCGTCCGGCCGCTGGCGCGGGGAGATCATCCGCCGCCTCGCGGGCCGTGTCCCGCTGCGCTACTACGTCCCGCCGGCGCTGCTGGTGGGGCTCGTGATCGGCGCGGCCCTGCTGGTCGCCGGCGCGGTGGCGGGCGGCACCGTCGGCGCCGTGCTCGCGATCGTGGGCGCGCTGCCGTTCGTCGTCTACCCGGCGTGGGTGCTGCTCACCGCGCTCCGGGCGGACGTCCCGCCGGGCGTGCGCCTGCGCCTGCTCGGCGTGCTCCCGACCATGCACCTGTCTTGGGGCGCCGGATGCCTGTTCGGTATCCTCATTCCCAGCAGGGGGCACAACGCCTTCGCAGGACGTTGAGGCATTCACCCCGAGGAGACGTGTGACCGAGATCGACTACGCCGCGCTCGCGCGGGAGGCGGGCCTGCCGCGCGTTGGCGCGCGACAGGCGCTGCCCACGTATCTCAAGGAGATGTGGCAGCGCCGTCACTTCGCGGTGCGGCTCGCGCAGTACCGCATCGAGGGCAGCCTCAACCAGAACCGCCTGGGCCTCTTCTGGGTGGTGCTGAGCCCGCTGCTCCAGGCCGCCGTGTACGGCCTCATCTTCGGCGTGATCCTGCCCAAGGACACCCGCGAGGGCATCAACTTCATCCCGTTCCTGGTGACGGGCTTCTTCATCTTCACGTTCTTCAGCAAGTCCTTCGCCCAGGGCGCCCGGTCCATCACCGGCAACACGTCCCTGGTGCGCAGCCTCAGCTTCCCGCGCATGCTGCTGCCCGTGGCCGCCGTGCTGCGCAACCTCTACGAGCTCGTGCCGATGATGGCGGTCCTGGTGTTCATCCTCATCGGCTTCGGCGAGTTCCCCATGTGGACCTGGCTGCTGGTGCCCGTGATCCTCGCGTTCATGACCATGTTCAACCTGGGCGTCGCGCTCATCGCGGCCCGCCTCACGGTGCACGTGCGCGACGTCACCGAGGTCATCCCGGTCATCACGCGCCTGATCTTCTACACCACGGGTATCTTCTACTCGCTCGAGCAGGTGCTCGCGGACCAGCCCCACTGGATGCTTACGGCGGCGCGCCTCAACCCCATCCACGACTTCGTGGAGCTGGTGCGCTGGGCGTTCATGGGCTCCGAGACGGACATGACGCAGCTCGCGGTCATCGCCGCGATCGCCTCCGTCGTCACCCTGATCGCGGGCGTCTTCTTCTTCTGGACCGCCGAGGAGCGCTACGGCCGTGACTGAGCCCCGCAAGCCCACCATCGTGGTGGACGACATCCACGTGCAGTACAAGACGTTCGCCTCCGGCAAGGCCGCGTCCGACCGTCGCTCGCTCATGCAGCGCCAGCGCGGCGTGCGCATCGTGAAGGCGCTCAAGGGCGTGTCCTTCGCCGCCTACGAGGGCGAGTCGATCGGCGTGATCGGCCACAACGGCTCCGGCAAGTCGACGCTGATGCGCGCGATCGCCGGCCTGCAGCAGCCGGTCAAGGGTGCCGTGTACTCCGTGTCGCGCCCGGCCCTGCTCGGCGTCAACGCCGCGCTCATCAGCGACCTCACCGGCGAGAAGAACGTCATGCTCGGCGGCCTCGCGCTCGGCATGACCCCCGAGGAGGTCGAGCAGCGCCGCGAGGGGATCATCGAGTTCTCCGGCATCCGCGAGTTCATCGACATGCCCATGAAGGCGTACTCGTCCGGCATGGCGGCGCGCCTGCGCTTCTCCATCGCGATCTCGCGCGACCACCAGATCCTGCTGGTCGACGAGGCCCTCGCGGTGGGCGACAAGGACTTCCGCGCCAAGAGCGAGCAGCGCATCCGCGAGCTGCGTGAGCAGGCGGGAACCGTGTTCCTGGTGAGCCACTCGATGCGCTCGATCATGGACACCTGCACGCGCGTGCTGTGGATCGACCACGGCACGCTCAAGGCGGACGGCGACCCCAAGGAGGTCGTCCGCGCCTACAAGAAGTCGCAGTGACCGTCGCCGACCCGCGCATCGGCTGGGTCGAGTCGCCCCTCCAGCTCATCAACGCTGTCGAGGCGGCGGCCGGCCTCGATGAGGCCACCCTCATCCTGCTGCGGCGCGGCGTCGCCCAGCTCGAGGACACCTCCCGGTGGCTCGAGCCTTACCTGCCCGCGGGCGTGACGCTCGCGGAGGCCGCCTCCGCCACCGACCCGCGCTTCAGGGACGCCTCCCGCAGGCTGGTCGGCGACGCGTTCTCGGGGCAGTTCCGCGCCGTGGTGACCGCGACCGGCACGCGCGACCTCGTGGTGGTCGACGACGGCTCCGCCGCGCTGCACCTCGCCGCCGTCCTCGCCGGCATCGAGCGCTTCTCCCGGATGGGCCAGCGCGAGTCCGCGGTGCAGCGGACCCTGGGCAGCCTCACCGGCTCCCGGCTGCGGGCCGCCGCCCGCGCGGGACGCATCACCCTGGTCACCGCCTACGCCGACCACCCGCGCATGCCCGCGGTACCCGGCGCCCGCATCGTCCCCAACCGCTACGCGTGGCTGCGCTCCCTCGACGCGCAGCCGCCCGTGGACCTGCGGTCCGTGGTGGTGCTGGGCTCCGCGCTCGCCGTCGACGGCTACGTCGACGCCGCCCGGTACGAGGCCTGGGCCGCCGCGCACGGCGCGGACGCGACCTATCTGCCGCACCGGCGCGAGGACCCGGCCGCGCTCGACCGGCTCCGCGCCGCCGGGCTCGCGGTGGTCGAGCCGGGGCTGCCCGCCGAGATCGTGCTCGGCAGCGCCCGCGGCGTCGCCCAGGTCCACTCGCTGCCGTCGAGCACGGGCGCCACGCTCGCACGCGTGCTCCCCGTGGGCACCGTCATGACCGTCACCGCGGTCCACGACGAGTGGTGGACCCCCCGCGCCGACCAGACGTTCCGTGAGACGCTCGCGTACCTCGCGCGGGCCGACGAGGCCGAATCCGAGGAGGACTGACATGCGTGCCGTCGCCATCATCCCCGCCCGCGGCGGGTCCAAGGGCGTGCCAGGGAAGAACGTCGCGCGGGTGGGCGGCGTGCCGCTCGTCGCGCGCGCCGTGAGGGCGGCGCTGGCCGCGCCGTCGATCGACGGCGTGTTCGTGTCCACGGACGATGCGGAGATCGCGGCCGCCGCGCGGGCCGCCGGCGGCGACGTGATCGACCGTCCCGCCGAGATCGCGGGCGACCTCGCGACCTCCGAGGCGGCGCTGCTGCACGGTCTCGACGCGCTCGCCGTGCGCGGCATCGAGCCGCAGGCGCTCGCGTTCCTCCAGGCGACGTCGCCGTTCATGGACCCCGCCGCGCTCGACGGCGCCGTGGCCTCCGTGCTCGCGGGCGAGCACGACTCGATGTTCTCCGCGTTCGAGACCTACGCGTTCCTGTGGCAGCAGGGGGAGTCGGGCGCCACCGGCGTCAACCACGACCACTCGTTCCGACCGCGCCGCCAGGACCGCGAGCCGCACTACCAGGAGACCGGCGCCTTCTACGTGATGGACGTCGCGGGCTTCCGCGAGTCCGGCTTCCGCTTCTTCGGCCGCGTGGGCATCGCGGAGGTCTCCGCCGCCACCGGCATCGAGATCGACGATGCGCACGAGCTCGCCTCCGCGCGCGCCCTCGCCTCCCTGCTCGACGCGCCCGCCCCGGTGGACGTCGACGCGCTGGTGATGGACTTCGACGGCGTCCACACCGAGGACACCGCGACCGTGGACCAGAACGGCGTCGAGTCGGTGACCGTGAGCCGCTCCGACGGCATGGGGATCGCGATGCTGCGCAAGGCGGGGCTGCCGATGCTGATCCTGTCGCGCGAGGAGAACCCCGTGGTCGCGGCGCGGGCGCGCAAGCTAGGCATCGAGGTCTCGCACGACGTCGAGGACAAGCTGCCCTACCTCGAGCGCTGGTGCGCGGAGAAGGGCGTGCCGCTCGACCGCGTGGCGTACGTGGGCAACGACCTGCCCGACCTGCCCTGCCTCGAGGCCGTCGGCTGGGCCGTGGTGCCCGCGGACGCGCACCCGCGCGCCGCCGCGGTCGCGCGCGTGGTCCTCACGCGGCCCGGCGGGCGCGGAGCGGTGCGCGAGCTCGCCGAGGCGATCCTCGCGGCCCGTGGCTGAGCCCACGCCCGCCCCCCGTCCGCGCGCCCTGGTGGTCGCGGACTCCGACTCGTACCTGAAGTGGGCCGTGCGGCGTGCCGAGGACCTGCGCGAAACGTACGACGTCGAGCTGCTGGTGGTCCGCAACGCCGTCACCCCGAGCGCCGCGCAGATGGACGCGGCCGTCGACGGCCGGCTGTCCGCGGCGCCCGCGATCATCGGGATGGACGCGCTGGTGTCGCGGCTGCGGTTGACGCCCCCCGCGCTGCTGCTGCTCGCATGCCGCGGCCCGCTCATCGAGCTGCTGCTGCTCGAGCGGCTCGGCGGGCGTCGCGCCGCGACCGTGGTCGCGGCCGGCATCCCCGGCATCTGGTACCCGCCCACCGAGCTGGGGCTGCGCCTGCGCGCCGCCTGCGACCTCATGGTGGTCCACTCCGAGCGGGAGCGCGACGCCGTCGCGGAGACGCTGCCGCAGGGACGCCTCCGCGCGGTGGGTCTCGCCTCGCTCATCGAGGACCAGGAGGTGGGCCGCTCGCCCCGCCCCCGCATCGTCTTCGCGCCGCAGGCCCTGGTGCCGGCCGCGCTGGAGGACCGCCGCCGCCTGCTCGCGTCGCTCGGCGCCCTCGCGGCGGCGCACCCCGAGCTCGACGTGGTGGTCAAGCTGCGCGGCGTCGCCGGCGAGGCGCAGACCCACAAGGAGGCCGCGCCGTACGACGCGCTGGCCGAGGGGATGGACCTGCCCGGGAACCTGGTGTTCGCGCAGGGCCCGCTGCGCGCGTACCTGGGCGACTGCGAGGGGTTCGTGACGGTGAGCTCGACCGCCGCGCTCGAAGCGATCGCCGCCGGGGTGCCCACCCTGGTCCTCGACGAGTTCGGCGTGAGCGCCGACGTCATCAACGCGGTGTTCGAGGGGTCGGGCCTGTTCGGCGGGCTCGCGGACCTCGAGGCACGGCGCTTCCGTGCGCCCGACCCCGACTGGCTGGCGGCCAACTACTTCCACGGCGACGACGACTGGGTCGAGGTCGCGCGCGGCATGGAGCCGGGCGACCCGGCGCCGCTGCCCGACCGGCTCGCATCCCCGCTGCAGCTGCGCAGGCGCATGTTCCGTCGCGCCGTCGCGCTCGGCGACGCGGACACCAGCCTCACCGGCCGCCTGATGCGGCTCGCACGCCCGCTGGTACGGTGGCTCGAATCGACAGTGCGGGGGCGCCGGAAGTGAGCGAAGGAGACGCCATGACCCCGGACTCCCTGGACGGCCGGACCCCCTCCGGACGCCACGTGATCCACATCGGCATGCACAAGTCCGCGACCACCGCGATCCAGGTGGCCGCCGCCGCCGCGCGGGAGCGGCTCTCCGAGCAGGGCGTGGTGTACCCCGGCAACGCGGCGCACCACAGCGACGAGACCGCGTTCCTGTGGACCATGAAGCGCGCCGACGTCGCGAGCCCCGCAGCCGAGCGGCGCTGGGAGGAGTTCGTCGCCGACGTCCACGCCTCGGGCAAGCGCGCCTTCATCAGCGCGGAGCACCTGGCCGCCGCCACCCCCGCCCGCATCCGCCGCCTGGTCGACGACCTGGGCGCGGACGTGCGGATCGTGCTCACCGTGCGCAACTTCGTGTCGATGCTGCCCTCGATATGGCAGCAGTACGTCAAGGAGCGCCGCACGGTGTCCTTCGACGCGTGGCTCGAGGACGTGTTCACGGGCGAGCCGGGCAGCGTCACCACCCCGAACTTCTGGCCGCGGCACGACCTGGGCGAGCTCGCCGAGCGCTGGTCGACCATCGTCGACCCCGACCGCATCACCGTGGTGGTGCTCGACCGCGAGCACCCCGACCGCGTCTACCGCTCGTTCGAGGCGCTGCTCGACGTGCCCGAGGGCACGCTCCAGCCGCAGCGCATCAACGCGTTCCAGGCGAACCGCGGGCTGTCGCTCGAGGAGGTCGAGCTGCTGCGCGCCGTCAACGCCGGGCTCGAGCCGCACCGCTGGCCGGCCGCGCTGTACCGCCCCGCGGTGCGCGGCGGCCTGATCGGCGGGCTCCAGCGGGTCCGCACCCCCGCGCCCGAGGAGGGCACCCTCGCGCTCCCGGACGCGTGGCTGGACACGGCCGTCGAGGTCGCCGCGCGCGGCGTGCGCGAGGCCCGCGCCGCCGGCGTCCGCGTGATCGGCGACCTCGACGAGTACGCCCGCCGGCCAGCGCCCCGCGGCAACGTGCCGGTCACCACGCGCACCGCGTCCGCCGAGGTGGTGGGCGTGGGACTCGCCGGCATCGCGGCGCGCGCCGTCTCCGCCGGAGTGGGCTTCCACGGCGTCAAGCGCGACGTGCCGGCCCGGCTGCTTGCGTCCGCGCCCCACGCGCGCGCCCTCGACACGGTCCCCGCGGTCGCGGCCGGAGCGAGCCCGACGCTGCGGGTGCTCGCCGGAGCCGACGCCGGCGCGGCCGCGCTCGCCGCCGGGGTGCGCCCCGCGCAGGCGCACCTGCTCGCGGAGCGCGCCCTCCACGCGGAGCTCGCGCGCGAGACCGACCGGCCCGCGTCCCGTCGCGGGGGCGTGGCGCCGCTGGCGGCCGCCGAGGACGCCGACGGCGGCCTGGTGGCGGTGGGCTGGCCCGGATCCTGGTCGGGCGACGAGGTGAAGAGCGCGCTCGACGCGCTCGACCGCCCTGTCACCGTGACCATCGAGTTGCCCGACCTCCCGGACGAGATCTCCGCCGCGTGGGAGCGGGCCCTGGTGCTCGGCGGCGCCTCCGGCTTCGCCGCCTGGTCCGGCTGGGCGACCGCGCCCGACTCGTGGGGCCGGTGGGGCGCGCTGCCCTCCCCGGCGCAGCTGGCCGACACGGTCGAGCTCATCGCCGGTCACCCTCAGGTGGCGGGCGTCGCGGTCGCGGCCGCGCCGCGCATGCTGCGCCGCCTCACCGGGGCGGAGTCCGCGGTGGTGGCCGCCGCGGAGCGCACGTGGCACGGCCGGCGCGCGGAGGCGAGCGGGATCGCCGCCGTCATGCTCGTGGGCGCGACGTCCGGGCTGCGCCGCGCACGCCCGTTCGAGGCGTCGTCCCTGGTCATCGACCCATCCGTGCTCGCGAGGCACCGCAAGGCCAGGCACGCGGCCGCCCGCCGCATCGGCTCCCTGATCCCCGATGCGGCGCCGTTGCTGCGCGCGTGGGAGGCACAGGAGGATGCCGAGCCGCACGCCCTGCCGGCCGCGGCCGGCGACGCGCTCGCGATCGACCACGCCGCCGAGGCCTGCCTGGGCGCGCTGTCCGTCGCGATGGGCCGCGGAAGGCGGTTCGACCCCGGCGTGGAGCTCGGCTGGCTCGGCGACGCGCGCGCGAAGGACGCGGCCACGGTGGCGCTGACGCTCGGCGCCCGCGGCTGACGCTCCTGCCGCGGTGGCGCCGCTCTCAGGGAAGAATGGTTGAATTGGCACGAACCACGCGACTCGGCCGCACCAGGCGGGACGGCGTCGCGGAGGCCCGCGAGGCGGTTACGCGCCCGCGAATGTGAGATGCTGGCGACGGCATTTGACGCGCCCAAGCTATGGCGTCCGGACATGACGGACGCAGGAATGAGGAACAGTCATGACGGATGCGGTGCGGATCGGCGACATTCTCGTCGGTGACGGTCACCCGACCTATGTGATCGCCGAGATCGGCCTGAACCACAACGGTTCGGTCGAGAACGCGAAGAAGCTCATCGACGTCGCTGTCGAGGCGGGCGCGCAGGCGGTCAAGTTCCAGAAGCGCACGCCGGACATCGCGACGCCGGAGCACATGAAGTCGACCCCGCGCGAGACGCCCTGGGGCACGATGACGTACCTCGAGTACCGCTACAAGGTCGAGTTCGAGCAGGCCGAGTACGCGGAGATCGACGCGTACTGCAAGGAGAAGGGCGTCGTCTGGTACGCCTCCCCGTGGGACGAGCCGAGCGTCGACTTCCTCGAGTCGATGGACACGGTCGCCTACAAGATCGCCTCGGCGTCCGTGACGGACCTGGGCATGCTGCGCAAGATCAAGGAGACCGGCAAGCCCGTCATCCTGTCGACCGGCATGTCGACCATCGAGCAGATCGACACCGCGGTGGAGACGCTGGGCAAGGACAAGCTCATCATCCTCCACGCCACCTCGACCTACCCGCTGCCCCCGGAGGAGGCCAACCTCCGCATGATCCAGACCCTCAAGGACCGCTACGGCGTGCCGGTGGGCTACTCGGGTCACGAGCCGGGCCTGCAGATCTCGATCGCCGCGGTCGCCCTCGGCGCCGTCGCGGTGGAGCGTCACATCACGCTCGACCGCACCATGTGGGGTTCGGACCACGCCGCGTCGCTGGAGCCCAAGGGCTTCATCTCGCTGTGCCGCGACATCCGCATCATCGAGGAGGCCCTGGGCGACGGCGTCAAGAAGGTCTTCCCCGGCGAGCTCGCCCCGCTGTCCAAGCTCCGTCGCGTCGACGGCTAGGACCGGTCGGCACGTTCGAGCACGACGCCGTCGCGCGTCACACCTGAGAGGGCTAAGTCACACGTGGCACAACCGCGCATCACCGTCATCCTGCCGGTCAAGGATGGCGAAGGGTACGTCGGCACGACGCTCAAGAGCCTGCTGCGGCAGGTGCGCGAGCCGGGAGACCTCAAGGTCGTGGCGATCAGCGACGGCTCGACGGACGGCACCGCCGAGGTCATCCGTCACTTCGACGGGGCGTTCTCGCACCTCGAGGTGATCGAGAACCCGACGGCGGTGGGCCTCGCGAGCGCCCGCAACATGGGCCTCGAGCATGCCGAGGGCGACTACGTCGCCTTCATCGACGGTGACGACTGGATGGAGCCGTGGCGCCTCCAGACGCTCATCGACGCCGCCGACCGTCTCGACGTCGACTTCATCCGGACGGATCACACGACCGTCGCCGCGGGAGCGCGCTCGCATGTGCGGGCGCCCTTCCCGTGGCGCGGTCGTGCCGTCAGCCCGCGTGAGGCGATCCTGCCGGCGCGGGAGACCACCATGGTCGACTACCCGTACGCGTGGGCCGGCCTGTTCCACCGCCGCCTGCACGACCGCGGCATGCTGGCCTTCCCCGAGGGCCTGTTCACGGCGGAGGACCGCCCGTGGATCTGGAACCTCCACCTCAACGCGGAGTCCTTCGCGGTGGTGGACGCCCCCTCGCTGCTGTACCGCCGCGAGGTCAGCACCTCGCTGACGCAGATCTTCGACTCGCGCCAGCTCGACTTCATCCGCTCGTTCGACATGACGCGCCAGGTGGTCGAGGCGGACCCGGAGGCGGACCGCTTCATGGCGAAGCTCACCGCCACCACGCTCGCCGTCTCGGCGCACCACCTGCGCCGCCGCCGCCGCATGTCGACGGAGGACCGCGAGCGGCTCAAGGCCGGCGTCGCGGACCTCATCGCCGCGCTGCCGCAGGACGTGGTGCGGGACGCCCTGCACCGCGGCCCGGGCCGCCGGCGCCTCACGCTCGCGCGCTACACGCGCACCGCTCGCACGAGGAGCGCCTCCTGATGCCCCAGCTGTTCTCCATCGCGACCGCGTACGGCGCGGTCACCGCCGCCGCCGCGATCGACGCGGGCCTGGTCCCCGAGGGACGCGGCGAGCGCATCCTGGTGGTCCACGTGGGCGCCCCCGTCCCCGAGATCGTCACCCCGTTCTACGAGCTCGAGGAGATGAAGCCCGTCATCTCGCGCTTCGACCGCGTGATCGAGCTCAACCCGCTCACCTCGCCCTACCTCCCGCAGGCGTGGAGCCCGCGCTGGATCGAGATGCCCATGTGGCGGCGCCTGCTGCGCTCCTACTGGGAGCTCGGCGACGGCGAGGTCGAGCTGTACCTGCAGAACCTGCAGGTGCCGCCGTCGACCTCCCTCGCGATGATCTTCGACGGCGGTCCCATCACCGTGATCGGCGACGGCCTCATGAGCTTCAGCCCGATCCGCATGAAGATCCCGTTCAGCATCACCAGCCGCCTCACCACCCTGATCTACCAGGACGTGCTGCCGGGCGTGCAGCCGGTGCTGTTCTCGGAGCAGGGCATCGGGCTCGCGCCCGTCACCACCGACCACGTGCGCCGGCTGTTCGAGGAGGTCGCCGACGCGTGCGACGACCCGCAGCTCGCCGAGCTGCTCGCGGACACCCGCCCCACCGGCCTGGTGCTCGGCCAGTACCTCTCGGAGCTGGGCCTCATGTCGCGCAAGGAGGAGCGGGACACGCTCATCCGGATGGTCAACCGTGCCGTCGCGATGGGCGGCGAGCGCATCGTCTTCAAGCCGCACCCGTCCGCGCCGCCCATGCTCACCGCGCAGCTCGCGGAGGCCGCGGCCAAGAAGGGCGTGGACTTCGTGGTCTACGAGTCCGCGACCCCCGCCGAGGCGTTCATGGCCCGCGCGAACTGCGTCGCGGTGGTCGCCGGCTTCTCCACCGCCATCCCGTCCGCGGCCGCGCTGTTCGGCATCCCCGTCGACTCGATCGGCAACAAGCGCCTCGCGAAGCGCCTCGACCCGTACGAGAACAGCAACCGCGTGCCCGTCACCGTGGTCGACGCCATGACGCGCCCCGACAGCCCGTACGCTGCCGTCGAGGACCTGCAGCGCCTCATCAACGCGGTGGGCTACTGCATGCAGCCCATCATCGCCGGGCACCTGCGCGAGGACGCCGTCGACTTCATCGGCGGGCTCGACGAGGAGGAGCGCGAGCGCTACTTCGCGGGCGGGCGCCTGGGCGCCCTCGACCTGCCCGGCGGCACCGGCCTGCCGACGCAGCTGTCGCGGGCCGCGCGCAAGGTGGGCTGGCACGATGCGGCGGGCGACCTGCGTAAGAGCGCGTCGGTCGCGAAGGCGCGGGCCAGGAAGGTCGCCCGCGCCGCGGGCGGCAAGTGAGCGGGGTATGACGTCATGACCGGCGAGCAGCGACGCTTCCGGCGCGCGATCGTGCACATCGGCACCGAGCGCACCGGCTCCACCACCATCCAGGGCGCGCTGGCGCACAACCGGCGCGCGCTGCGCGCTCAGGGCGTCCTGGTGCCGCGCAGCCTGGGCAGGGAGATCCACGCCCGGCTGTCCGCGATCCTGCAGTCGGTGGACCCCGAGACCGACCCGTTCGCGCAGGGCGCGCTCCGCAGCCTCGGCTGCACGCTCGAGGAGGCCCGCACCAAGGTGCCGGAGCTCTTCGAGCAGGAGATCGCGCAGTACCCCGACACGCACACGCTGGTGCTGACGGCGGAGCAGTTCCACTCGCGCTTCGCCACGCAGGAGTCCAAGCAGGCGCTCGCCGACTTCGTGCACCGCTACGCGGACGAGGTCCACGTGATCGGCTACCTGCGCCCCCAGCACGACCTCGCGAAGAGCATCTACAACTACCGGATCGGGCGCGGCAACGCGATCCCGAGCCGCGTGTTCCCGAAGCTCACGGACAGGAACCGCCACTACTACGACTACCTCGAGCTGATCCGCGGCTACGAGCAGGCGTTCGGGCCGGGCACCGTCGAGCCCGTGGTGTTCGACCCGCGAGCGTTCCCCGAGGGCGACGTGGTGCGCGACTTCCACGCGCGCGCCGGCCTTCCCGAGGAGGGCTTCGCGTTCATCAAGACGCTCAACGCGTCGATGCGCAGCGCCCGCTCGCTCGAGTTCACGCGGCTGCTCAACAACGTCCAGGCGCCCTCGGTCGGCGAGCCCCGCGAGGCCTCGCGCAAGCCGTGGCTCATGGACGGCCTGCGCCGCGATCAGGGGGACAAGTTCCGCGTCGACGGCCGCAAGGCGGTCGCCTTCCAGCGGCAGTTCGACGCCGACAACGAGGAGCTGCGCCGCGCGTACCTCCCCGACACGGAGACGCTGTTCCGTGCGCCCGACGAGGCCGAGCGCCCCACCAAGGTGACCCGGCAGGACATGGTCGAGCTGGGCGGCGACGCCTACTTCCGCATCCGCGACGTCATGCTGGTCGAGCGGGCCCGCCGCCTGCTCGCCGAGTCTCGGCTCGCACGCCGGCGCTTCCGCTTCGACGAGGCGCGCGACCTCGCGCTGCAGGCCGCACGGGTCACCCCGCGGGACGGCGGCGCGACCATCGCGATCGCCCGGCAGCTGGCACGCCTCAAGGCCAAGCCCGCCGCCGTGCGGCTGCTCGAGCAGTGGATCGAGGCGCACCCGGGCGAGCGGTTCACCGACACCGCCGAGAAGCTGCGCGACGAGTACCGCTGACCCGCGCGGCGCGCCCGAGCAGGGCGCGCCACGCGGGACGCGTCACCTGAGCGTGTGCGTGACCTTCGAGCCGTTGGACCGCATGACGCCGCCGGTGAACCTCTGCGTCCACACCGGGCCCGGCTTCCACACCTTCTCGCCCGCCGGCCACCCTAGCTTCGACGCGGGCCCGCCGATGCTCGCGTAGTAGTTGCGCATGCGCCCGTCCACCGCGAAGCCGCCGGCGGAGGACACGAACAGGTCGCCCTTCTGGAACGACTGCTGCGTGCCGAACTTGCGCTTCTTCACGTCGCCGGTGGGCCAGCCGAGCTTGCCGCCCACCTCGCCGTATCGCTCGTAGGTGTCGAGCAGCGCGGCCGCGACGTAGCCGAGGTGGCTCGAGTCCGAGTACAGGCGGCCGCCCGTGAAGTCCTGCGTCCAGTACGGGCCGGCATGCTTGACCTTGTCCCCGGTGGGCCAGCCGAGCGTCGACGCGGGGCCGCCCATCGACACGTACTCGGTGAGCATCGCTCCGCGCACCGGCTGCGTGCCGTGGGAGGACTGGTAGAGCACGCCGCCGGAGAACGGCACCGAGATGCCGCCGCCGCCCGCCGTGTAGCTGGTGGGCTTGCCGGTGGGCCAGCCGAGCAGGCCCGACGGCCCGCCCGCGGCCTCGTACGCGTCGAGCGTCGAGGCGGGCACGTAGCCCAGGTGGGTGAGGTCGGAGTACAGCACGCCGCCCACGAAGTCCTGCGTCCAGTACGGGCCGGAGTGGAACTGCTTGTCCGACGTGGGCCACCCAAGCGCCGAGGCGGGGCCGCCCAGCGTGACGTAGAAGCCGTGCATGGCGCCGCGCACCACGAACGTGCCTGCGGCGCGTTCGTAGATCGAGCCCTTGGTGAACGGCAGCACCGTGCCGCCGCCGCCCACGGTGAGGGTCTCCGCCTCGCCCGCCGGCCATCCCAGCGCCCCGCCCGGCCCGCCCTCGGCGAGGTACCCGGCCAGCGCATCGTCCGTCAGCGCGTACGCGCCCGCGGGGGAGGCGTACATGACGGTGCCGCCGAACTCCTGCCGGGTGCCGCCGCCGTTGGCGGCGACCTTGACCACGTCGGTGGTCGGCCAGCCGAGCGGGCCGCCCAGGCCGCCGCCGTCGAGGTAGAGGTCGAGGAACTCGTCGCCGATGTACCGCAGCGTGGAGGCGTCGGAGTAGACGCGGCCGCCGGTGAAGTCCTGGAGGAACAGGCCGGACTCCGGGTTGCGCTTGACGTCCGTGGGCCAGCCGAGGTCGGAGGTGGGTCCGCCCAGGCCGGTGTAGTAGGTGAGCATGCCGCTCGACACCTTGAAGGCGCCGGCCTGCGAGGCGTACAGGGTCGCGCTCGCCCACGTCTGGTAGCTTCCGCCGCCGTTGGCGGAGACCTTGACCACGTCCGAGGTGGGCCAGCCGAGCGTGCCGTCGAGCTCGCCGGAGGCGACGTACTCGTCGAGGAACTCTTCGCCCACGTACGCGAGCGTCGCGATGTTCGAGTAGACGCGGCCGCCCGTGAACTCCTGGGTCCAGTACGGGCCGTCGTGCTTGGTCTTGGCGCCGGTGGGCCAGCCCAGGTCCGACTTGGGGCCGCCCAGCCCCCAGTAGTAGGAGAGCATCCCGCCGTCGACCTCGTGCGTGCCCTTGAGGGTGCGCAGCAGGGTGCCGGCGGTGAACTCCTGGTACCGGCCGCCGCCGTTGGCGCTCAGCCGCACCACGCCGTCGGTGGGCAGGCCCACCGTGCCGACGCCGCCGAGCTTGCGGAACTTGTCGATGAACAGCTTGCCCACGGTCTGCGCGCCGTGCTCGGGCGTCCAGGCGATGACGCTGCCCTCGAACTCGCGGTAGTACGCGCCGGTCGCGGCGACGTAGCGCACGGGGCCCACCGCGGCGCCCAGCCAGCCGTCCGCGCCGCCCTGCGCCTTGCGCTCCTTGGCGATCGCGACCTTGGGGTCGATCTTGGTGGAGCCGAACCAGTCGGTGTAGAGGCGCCAGAAGTTGCGATTGCCGTATGCCGAGCACGAGTCGCCGGTGCCGTACAGGTTGTCCAGCGCCGCCCTGTTGGGCACGTAGGGCGTGTAGTTGTACAGGCCGGCGGTGGCCTGGTTCTCGATGTACACGCTGACCGAGCCGCACTTGTAGACCCAGCTGCCGTTCTCCTTGACGGGCGGCGCGTAGTAGATGCGGTTGGTCTCGCCGAAGCGGTAGTTGTAGGAGCCCGGGTACGCCGCGTAGACCTTGTACTGGCGCGCGCCGTAGTAGAGCTGCTTCATGAAGCCCGCGTAGGCCGGGTTGCAGGAGTCCGTGTCGGGGCACGCGTAGCCCGTGAGCTTGTCGTAGCGGTACTGCGACGGCCAGGTGTGGGTCACCAGGCCCTGCTCCTTCTGGATCAGCACCAGCAGCACCTTCTGGGAGACGCCGCAGGACTTGCCGACCTTGCGGATCATGGTGGCCGCGGACTGGTTCTTGGCGCCCGTGTAGCCCTTGCAGAACGCGTCCGCGGGGATGTCGGTGGTGGTCTGCTTGTAGTTCTTCAGGCAGGTGTACCCCGACTGGCAGGTGGCGACCTTGCCGTTGAGGAAGCCCTGGATCTCGCTGATGGTCATCGCGTCGCCGTCGAAGAACAGCGAGTCGGCGATGATCATGCCGGGGTCGAAGTCGCTGCCGTCGGCGGCCTTCGCGTCGCCGGTGGAGCCCAGGGTGAACGCGACCGCGCCGGCGAGGGTCGCGGCGGCGAGCAGGAGCGCGCGGCGCAGGGTGCGGGGCATCGCCGTCATGGGATCGTCACCTTCGTCGGGGCGGACGTGCCCTCGTGCGCGGCGGAGCGGTACGTGAGCGTCACGCTCCACGTGCCGGCCACCTTGGACGCCGGGATGGAGAGCTCGGCGCCGCAGCTGGTGGTGGTCGCGTTCATGAGACCGGGCCCCTCGAGGACCACCTCGCGGCCGTCGGTGGCCATGGTGACGGTGCAGGTGCCGCCGTCCTCGGTGACGCCGTCGACGTAGCCGCCCACCTCGAACGTGCCCTTCCTGACGGCCGCGCGCGAGATCACCACGGCGACGTCGCCGGTCGAGACGTCCACGGTCTCGGTGGCGGAGGGGCTGGGGGTGGGGG
>NZ_BBMA01000002.1:388748-478954 GCF_000971215.1 Demequina silvatica | reverse complement strand
GGCTGGGGGTGGGGGTGGGGGTGGACGATGCGCCGGTCGAGGGGCTCGCCGAGGCGGAGGGGGCGGCGGTGGCGGTCTCCGTCGGGGTCGGCGAGGCGTTCACGGGTGCCGAGGCGGTCGCGGACGGGCTGGGCGACGGGCTGTCGCCCCCCGTGCAGGCGGACAGGAGCAGGGCCGCCGCGGCGACCCCCACCAGCGCGCGGGCGTGCGGGGTCCAGCTGTTCACATCCACCACCTCCAAGGGGACACTGTCGCATGCCGGGAGAGGCGGGTGGGCGAGACCGGCCGTGGTGTCCCTCACATCGCCCGAGGCGGCGCGCGCGGCGGCGGGTACAGTAGCGCTGGCCGCCATCGCGGCCTCCGGGGGAAGGCTCACATCCATGACTTCTGCTGTCGGCGTCGCCGGGGGACCGGGCGACGCCGCGCGGACGCGGGACGCCGACACCGCGGGCACCGGTCACCGCCGGCCCAAGCGTCACGACATCCAGGCGCTGCGCGCGCTCGCGATCGGCGGCGTGCTGGTCAACCACCTGCTGCCGTCGTCGCTGACCGGCGGCTACCTGGGCGTCGACGTCTTCTTCGTCATCTCCGGCTTCCTCATCACCGGGATCATCGCGCGGGGCATCTCCGCGGGCGGCTTCACGCTGCGCGCGTTCTGGACCCGTCGCGTGCGCCGCCTCATGCCCGCCTCCTTCCTGGCGATCGCGGTCACCAGCGCCGCGATGGTCGCGGTGGTGCCGCGGGAGCTGTGGCGCCAGTTCTCGGAGGAGGCCATCGCCTCCACCCTGTACGTGGAGAACTGGTACCTCGCGATCGCCGGCTCGGACTACTTCCGCGCGGACATCCCCGCCTCGCCGTTCCGGCACTTCTGGTCGCTGTCCGTCGAGGAGCAGTACTACGTCGCCATCCCGATCGTGCTGGTGCTGCTGTGGGCGGCGCTCGGCCGCCGCGCGGGTCGCCTCGCGGTCGCGCTGCCGCTCCTGCTCGGCGTGGCGGGCGTCGCGTCCTTCGCGTGGGCGCTCGACGGCCTGGGCGAGGCGGGCGTCAACGTGTTCTACCCCACCACCACCCGGGTGTGGGAGTTCGCGCTCGGCGGCCTGGTCGCCACCCTCCCCGCGCTGGTGGACCACCTGCCCGGCGCGGGCCGGCTGCCCGTAGTGCCCGCGTGGATCCGCGCGATCGTGGTGTGGGCCGCGTGGATCGCGATCGTGGCGTCGATGGTGGTCATGGGCGAGGGCGCGGCGCACCCCGGCTGGCCCACGCTGGTGCCCACCGTCGCGACCGCCGCGATCCTGGGCCTGGGCGTGACGGCCCTGCGGTGGGACAGCGGCCGCGTCGCCGGGCTGCGCCCGCTGCAGTGGGTAGGCGACGTG
This sequence comes from Demequina silvatica, assembly GCF_000971215.1. Lineage (GTDB taxonomy): Bacteria > Actinomycetota > Actinomycetes > Actinomycetales > Demequinaceae > Demequina > Demequina silvatica. The sequence goes on along the minus strand of NZ_BBMA01000002.1, from coordinate 477,581 downwards.
TCCTACTCGCTGTACCTGTGGCACTGGCCCGTCATCATCCTCACCGCCTACGCGCTACCCGAGGTCGGGCTGTGGCCCCTGGTGGCCCTGCAGCTCGCGCTGTCGCTGGTGCTGGCCGCCGCGAGCTACGTGTGGGTGGAACGCCGGTACCTCGACGCGAGCCGCGACCGCCTGTTCACCGCGCCCCGCACCGTCGCGCTGCTGGTGGTGGGCACCCTGGTGGTGCTCGCCCTGCCGGGCTTCCTGGTCGCGCGCTCGGTCCAGGAGGACGCTCGCGCGGAGGCGCAGGTGGTCGCCGCCATCGACGACGAGCCCGACGCGGGCCCGGCGGACGCCGTGGACTGCCTGGGCGCCGCGGCCGCGGTCAACGCCGCCGCGTGCGCGGAGACACCCCCGACCGTGCTGCTGCCCGAGGGGTCCGTCACCAACGCCGGCGAGCGCGTCTACACCGACCGCCTCGAGGGTCAGCGCTGCTTCATGCTGTGGAGCGACCCCGGCTACGCGACGTGCGAGGTGACCGGCGGCGACGGCTCCGGCCCCCGCGTCATGGTGGTGGGCGACTCCCACATGGAGCAGCTGGGCGTGGCCGTGATCGCGCTCGCGGACCGGTACGACTGGAACCTCACGCTGGCGTTCCGCACCAGCTGCCCGTACACGTTCGCCGTCCGCAAGGGTTTCAGCGACACCAACAAGGAGACGTGCGGCGCCTGGCAGCAGGCCGCGGCGGACACCATCCGCGAGGGCGGCTTCGACCTGGTGCTCACCAGCCAGTTCTCCGGCGCCGCGTGGATGCCGCAGGACGGCCGCTCGGGCCACCAGGCGGCGGTCGACGGGCTCGAGGCGGCCTGGCGCGCGGCCACCGACACCGGCGCGCGGGTCCTCGCGATCCAGGACCAGCCGCACGCGATGGACGGGGTCCAGGAGTGCGTCGCCGGCTACGGCCTCGAGGCCGCCACCGCGTGCACGCTCCCCGAGGAGCAGGCGATGGAGTTCGACCCGCAGCTTGCGGCCGCGGAGCGCTTCTCCGCGACGCAGGTCGCGGTGGTCGACATGACGGACCTGTACTGCGCGGACGGCAGCTGCGCGCCCGTGGTGGGCGGCGTGCGCGTGTACCGCGACGCCGGGCACGTGACGCCGCTGTGGGCGTCGACCCTCGCGCCGCAGATCAGCGAGCGTGCGCCGCTGACGTTCCTCACGAGCGGCGCCTGACGGCGGTCGCGGGCCCGAGCCGGGCCCGCCTGACGGGCGGTGCCCGTCAGATCATGTAGCTCGACTCGGGGGCGATGACGGCGCGCAGGATGGCCTCGGCGGCCTCCTCGACGGTCTCGGTACCGTCCTGGGCCACCACGATGTCGGCGTCGTGAGGGGTCTCGTACGGGTCGGAGATGCCCGTGAACTCCTTGATCTCGCCCGCGCGGGCCTTGGCGTAGAGGCCCTTGCGGTCGCGCGCCTCGCACACCTCGAGGGGCGTGGCGACGTGGACCAGCACGAACCGGCCGTGCTCCTCGGCCATGGCGCGCATCTCCGCGCGCATGGAGGCGTAGGGCGCGATGGGGGCGCACACGGCGATGCCGCCGTGCGCGGCGAGCTGCGATGCGACCCAGCCGATGCGGCGGACGTTGAGCTCGCGGTCGGCACGGGAGAAGCCCAGGCCGGAGGACAGCATGGCGCGGACCTCGTCGCCGTCGAGGAGCGTGACGCGCTGGTGGCTCTCGGCGCGCAGGCGGCGCGTGAGCTGGCGGGCGATGGTGGACTTGCCGGAGCCGGACAGGCCCGACAGCAGGATGACCATGCCGGTGCCGCGCGAGCGGCCGGTGCGGCGGCGCGTGGCGACGGTGGAGGCGAACACCACCTCGGCGAGGTGCGTGAGCAGCTCGTCCGTGGCGTCGTTGTCGAGGTGAGCGGCGGCGGGGCGGGGCAGCACGCGGACCTCGCGGCCGGTGCGGCGAGCCGCGGTGACCGCGCGGGTGAGCGCGTCGGCGTCGCCGTGGTCGACCAGCACCAGGTCGTCGTCGCGGTCGGTGATGTCGTTGCCGAGCGCGAGGGTCGCGTGGTCGAGCATGGGCAGACCCGCGCGGGGGCGGATCTCCGCGAACGGCACGGACGCGGGCTCGCGCAGCATGGTGACGTCGCCGGCGATCCACGTGCCGGCCTCGGTGGTGTGGGAGCCGGTGAGGTCCACGCGGGCGACGGGGGTGGCCTCGGTGTCGAGCAGCTCGATGGTGGCGGGCACCGCGATGTCCGCGATGAGCAGCGTCGCGGCGTGGGTGTCGCGGCTGGGCAGCTGGTAGCGCAGCTCGGACCCGTACGCGCCGGATCGCAGCAGCTCGAGCTCGTTGAGCTGGAGGTGGGACAGGCGCAGCTGCACGCTAGTGCTCCTTGGGTTCGGTGGTGGCCGGGTCGGGCTTCTTCGCCGTGACGGCCGGTGCGGTGGGGGCGGCGGGGCGTGCCTTGGCCGCCTGGGCGGCGGCCAAGGCACGCTTGTGCTGCCAGATGAAGAAGTGGAAGCCCAGGCGGTGGCGGATGACGCCCCACGCGAGGGTGCCGCCGATGAGGGCGGCGGCCAGCGCGGCGAGCGTGAGCTCGTTGGACGCGCCGAGCATCTTCAGGCCCGAGATCAGCAGCACCACGGCGAGGGCGCGTCGCACCAGCCCGCCGGAGACGCGGCTGGAGAGGTGGGCGCCGATGTAGGTGCCGGGGATGGAGCCGATGATGACGGGGATGGTCACGGACCAGTCGACCTCGCCGAACATGAGGTGCGCGATCGCGGCGGAGACCACCAGGGGCACGGCCTGGACCAGGTCGGTGCCCACCAGCTGGGAGGCCTTGAGGGCGGGGTAGAGCGCCATCAGGGCGATGATGATGAGGGAGCCCGATCCCACGGAGGTGAGGCCCACCATGACGCCGCCGATGACGCCGACGATGATGGTCGGCACGGGGCGGGGGATGACGACGGGCCGCTCCTTGGGCAGCGGTGGCGCGGAGCCGTCGCGGGAGCGGGCGCGTTCGCGCAGGCGCAGGTAGGCGCGCAGCAGCAGGCCGGCGGACGCGATGATGAGCGCGACGCCCAGGGCCCGCTTGGTGAACGTCTCGATGCTCTCGACGTCGCCGATGGCGTGCTGGAGCAGCACGCCGGCGAACGCGGCGGGCACCGAGCCGTACATCAGCAGCCGGACCAGCTGCCAGTTGACGGTCTTGTTGCGGATGTGGACCCAGGAGCCGAAGGGCTTCATCGCGGCCGCCGCGACCACGTCCGAGGACACGGCCACGGGGGCGGGGATGCCGAAGAACAGCACGAGGGTGGGCGTCATGAGGGCGCCGCCGCCCATGCCGGTGAGGCCGACCACCACGCCGATGCAGGCGGCGGCCGCGATGAGTCCTACGTCCATGTCTAGTGTTCGCGCACCACGCCAGCGCCGACGGTGCGGTTGGTCGCCTCGTCGATCAGGATGAACGAGCCGGTGGTGCGGTTGTCGGCGTAGTCGTCGATGAGCAGCGGCGACGTGACGCGCAGCTTGACGCGGCCGATGGAGTTGAGGTTCAGCTCCGTCGCGTCGGTGTTGCGGTGCAGCGTGTTCACGTCGAGCTCGTAGGCGACGTCCTTGACCATGGCCCGCGCCATGCGGGTGGTGTGGAGGATGCCGAGCTTGCGTCCCACGGTGAGGGCGTCGGCGTCCATCCAGCAGATGGTGGCGTCGAGGTCCTGGGTGGGCTCGGGGTGGTTGCCGGCACGGCAGATCACGTCGCCGCGGGACACGTCGATCTCGTCCTCGAGGCGCAGGGTGACCGACATGGGCGGCTGGGCGACCTCGAGCGGGCCGTTGGGGCCGTCGATCGCGGCGACCTTGGACGTCATGCCCGAGGGCAGCGCCATGACCTCGTCGCCCACGCGGATGGTGCCCGACGCGACCTGGCCGGCGAAGCCGCGGTAGTCGTGGACCTCGTTGCGCATGGGACGGATCACGTACTGCACGGGGAAGCGCACGTCCTGCAGGTTGCGGTCCGAGGCGATGTGCACGTGCTCGAGGTGGTGCATCAGCGACGCACCGCCGTACCAGGGCATGTTCACGGAGCGGTCCACCACGTTGTCGCCCAGCAGGGCCGACATCGGGATCGCGGTGAGGTCGGGCACGTCGAGCTTCGCGGAGAACTCGGTGAACTCCTCGTAGATCTCGTTGAAGCGCTCCTCCGACCAGCCCACCAGGTCCATCTTGTTGACCGCGAGCACCACGTGGGGCACGCGCAGCAGCGAGGACAGGGTGGCGTGGCGGCGCGACTGCTCCGTCATGCCCTTGCGCGCGTCGACCAGGATGATCGCGAGGTCCGCGGTGGAGGCACCGGTGACCATGTTGCGCGTGTACTGCTGGTGGCCGGGCGTGTCCGCGATGATGAACTTGCGCTTGGGCGTCGCGAAGTAGCGGTACGCCACGTCGATGGTGATGCCCTGCTCACGCTCGGCACGCAGACCGTCGGTCAGCAGCGCCAGGTCCGTGTACTCGGTGCCGCGCGCCTTCGACGCCATCTCGACCGCGTCGAGCTGGTCCTCGAAGATCGACTTGCTGTCGTACAGCAGACGGCCGATGAGGGTGGACTTGCCGTCGTCGACCGAACCCGCGGTCGCGAAACGGAGAAGATCCATCAGAAGTACCCTTCCTTCTTGCGGTCCTCCATCGCGGCCTCCGACACCCGGTCGTCGCCGCGCGTGGCACCGCGCTCGGTCAGTCGCGTGGCAGCCGTCTCGGCGATGATCTTGTCGATCGTGTCCGCGTCGGACAGCACCGCGGCCGTCAGCGTGGCGTCGCCCACGGTGCGGTAACGCACCGTGCGACGCTCGATCATCTCGCCCTCACGCGGGGCGCAGAACTCGTTCGCGGCCATCCACATGCCGTCACGGTGGAACACGTCACGCTCGTGCGCCATGTAGATCGAGGGCACCTCGATGCCGCGCGAGTTGATGTAGTCCCAGATGTCCAGCTCGGTCCAGTTGCTCAGCGGGAACACGCGGATCGACTCGCCCTGGTGCACGCGGCCGTTGTACAGGCTCCACAGCTCGGGGCGCTGGTTGCGCGGGTCCCACTGGCCGAACTCGTCACGGAAGGAGAACACGCGCTCCTTGGCGCGGGCCTTCTCCTCGTCGCGACGCGCGCCTCCCATGCAGGCGTCGAAGCGGTTCTTCTCGATGGTGTCGAGCAGGACGGGCGTCTGGATGCGGTTGCGCGACCCGTTGGGCTCCTCGCGCACCGTGCCCTTGTCGATCGCCTCCTGCACCGACCCCACCACGAGGTTCAGGCCGTACTGCTCGACCACGCGGTCGCGGTAGTCGATGACCTCGGGGAAGTTGTGGCCCGTGTCGACATGCACGAGCGGCATCGGCAGCCGCGCCGGCGCGAACGCCTTCAGCGCGATGTGGAGCAGGACGATCGAGTCCTTGCCACCAGAGAACAGCAGAGCCGGACGCTCCATCTGCGCGACTACCTCGCGCACGATGTGAATCGCCTCCGCCTCCAGCGCGTCCAGCTGGCTGAACGTAGAAGCCGTCATCTAAAGGTCTCCGTCGGTGTAGTCCGAGATGGCCGCGAGGATCCGCGGCGCCAGGGCCGGACGGCACACGACCAGATCCGGCAGGTATGGGTCCGCGCCATTGTAGACGAGCGGGGTGCCGTCGACGCGAGAGGTGTGCAGGCCCGCGGCCCGCGCGATCGCGATGGGGGCGGCGGAGTCCCACTCGTACTGGCCGCCGGCGTGGACGTACGCGTCCACCTGCCCGCGCACCACGGCGGCGATCTTCACGCCGGCCGAGCCCATCGGGGTGAGCTCCGCGTCGAGCGCGGCGCGCACCGGCTCGGTGACGGCCGGCGGGCGCGAGCGCGACACCGCGAGCGTCAGCCCCGCGCCCTCGGCGGGCTCGGGCGCGGCGTCCACGGTCGCGGAGCTGAGGACCAGGTCCTCGCCGGGGATGGCGACCACGCCGAGCGTGAGCTCGCCCTTCTCCCACAGCGCCACGTGGACCGCCCAGTCGGCGCGGCCCTCGGAGAACTCGCGGGTGCCGTCGAGCGGGTCGATGATCCACACGCGGTCCGCGCTCAGGCGGGCGGCGGAGTCCTTCGCCTCCTCGGACAGCACCGCGTCCTCGGGCCGGTGCTCCGCCAGCAGCGCGGCCAGCACGGCCTGCGCGGCGGCGTCGCCGGCGTTGCCCAGCTCCTTGCCCTCCAGGCCGGACTCGCGGCGCACCCGCAGCAGCTCCTCACCCGCGGCGCGTGCGAGCAGCTCGCCCAGCGCCGCGTCGGCGATGCCGTTCTGCGTTCCCATGTAGATGCCTCCAGACAGGCGGGCTCCCGGCGGAGCCCGCGACGGCCCCACGGTACAGGCAAGCGGGTGCGTCCCGTATGCGAGGAACGTGAGGATGACCGGCGCGCCGGGGGACGATGCGGGGGCCCGGTTGATAACCTACGGTTCCGTAGCCTACGCTGGCGTAGGTTACGGCGAGCCGCCTCTCGGCCCGCCCGTGGAACGGAAGGGAGCCCCTCATGGAGGCACACGGCCCGCGCGCAGACGAGGACCTCGTCACCCTGCTCACGCACACCGGCGAGCGCGTCTCGCATCCGGACTTCGACCGCTACGCCGAGGGCGTGGACGCGGAGGCGATGCGGCGCATGTGGCGCGATATGACGGTGGTGCGCGCATTCGACAACGAGGCCACCAGCCTCCAGCGCCAGGGCGAGCTGGGCGTGTGGGTGCAGTCGCTCGGCCAGGAGGCCGCGCAGATCGGCTCCGGTCACGCGCTCACCGGCAACGACTTCGTGTTCCCCTCGTACCGCGAGCACGGCGTCGCGCTCACCCGCGGCGTCGACATGCCCGAGATCCTGCGGATCTTCCGCGGCCTGCAGCACGGCGCGTGGGACCCGGAGGCGCACCGCTTCCACCTCTATACCTTGGTGATCGGCGCGCACTCGCTCCATGCGACGGGCTACGCGATGGCCATGGACCGCGACGGCATGGTGGGCACCGGCGACCCCGAGCGCGACGGCGCGGTGATCTGCTACTTCGGCGACGGCGCCACCAGCCAGGGCGACGTGAGCGAGGCCATGGTGTTCGCCGCGGTCAACAGCGCGCCCATCGTCTTCTTCGTCCAGAACAACCAGTTCGCGATCTCCGAGCCCGTCGCTCGGCAGACCCGGGCGCCGCTCGCGCAGCGCGGCGCCGGCTTCGACATCCCGTCGGTGCGCGTCGACGGCAACGACGTCCTCGCGTGCCACGCGGTCACCCGCTGGGCGCTCGAGCGCGCCCGCTCCGGCGGCGGCCCCGTCCTCATCGAGGCCTTCACCTACCGCATGGGCGCGCACACCACCGCCGACGACCCGACGCGCTACCGCACCCGGGCCGACGAGGCCTACTGGGCGGAGCGCGACCCGATCGCGCGGCTCGACGCGTACCTCACCTCGCTCGGCGAGCTGGGCGAGGACTTCCGCGCGACCGTCGCCGCGGAGGCCAAGGACCTGGGCCGCCGCACGCGCGAGACCGTGCGCGGCTGGACGTCCCCGACCAGCACCGCGATGTTCGACCACGTGTACGCGGAGCCGCACGCGACCGTCGAGGCGGAGCGCGCGTGGTTCGAGCGCTACGAGCGGACGTTCGCGGCCGAGGAGGTCCACGCGTGACCCAGATGACCCTGGCGGGCGCGATCAACCGCGGCCTGCGCGCGGCGATGGACCGCGACGAGAAGGTCCTCCTCATGGGCGAGGACATCGGCCAGCTCGGCGGCGTGTTCCGCGTCACCGACGGCCTGTGGAAGGACTTCGGGCCGGACCGCGTGATGGACACGCCCCTGGCGGAGTCCGGGATCGTCGGCACCGCGATCGGCATGTCCATGCGCGGCTACCGGCCGGTGGTCGAGATCCAGTTCGACGGCTTCGTGTTCCCCGCGTTCGACCAGATCACCACGCAGCTCGCGAAGATGCACTACCGCTCGCAGGGGCGCATCCAGCTGCCCGTGGTGATCCGCGTGCCGTTCGCCGGCGGGATCGGCGGGCTCGAGCACCACTCCGAGAGCCCCGAGGCGCTGTTCGCGCACACCGCCGGCCTCCGGGTGATCTCGCCCGCGGCGCCGCAGGACGCGTACGACATGATCCAGCAGGCCATCGCCTCGCCCGACCCGGTGCTGTTCCTCGAGCCCAAGGCCCGCTACTGGGACAAGGGGGAGGTCGACGAGTCGCGCGTGGACGCCCAGCTCGCCGCCGAGGACGGCGCCTCCGCCGGCACCGCCGAGATGTCCCGCGGCCGGGTGGCCCGCCAGGGCACCGACGTCACGCTGGTCGCCTACGGCCCGACCGTGCGCCTCGCGCTGCAGGCCGCCGAGGTCGCGGGCGCGGACGGCACCAGCATCGAGGTGGTGGACCTGCGCTCGATCTCGCCGCTCGACTCCGCGACCGTGGTGCGGTCCGCGAAGCGCACCGGCCGCGTGGTGATCGTCCACGAGGCCCCCACCACGTACGGCCCCGGCGCGGAGCTGTCCGCCCGCATCGCCGAGCAGGCCTTCTTCCACCTCCACGCGCCCGTGCTCCGGGTGGGCGGCTTCCACGCGCCCTACCCTGGGGCGAAGCTGGAGCACGACTACCTGCCCAACCTTGATCGCGTGCTCGACGCCGTCGACCGCGTGATGACGCACTGAGAGGCCGCGCATGCCCACCATCGAGACCTTCCACATGCCCGACGCGGGCGAGGGCCTGACCGAGGCGGACATCGTCACGTGGCGCGTGGCCCCCGGCGACACCGTCGAGGTCAACCAGCCGCTGCTCGAGATCGAGACCGCGAAGTCCCTGGTCGAGCTGCCCTGCCCGTACGACGGCGTGGTGGTGGCGCTGCTCGCGGCGGAGGGCGACACGGTGGACGTGGGCGCCCCGATCGCGACGTTCGACGTGGACCCGGGCGGGGAGGCGCCGGCGGACGATGCGCCGGTCGCCCAGGACGCCGTGGTCGCCGAGGCCGTGGTCGCGGAGGTGCCCGTCGCCCAGGCGCCCGCCGCGCCCGAGCCGGCCCCCGCATCGTCCCCCGCGAAGGTCGCCGAGACGGAGGGTTCCGGCGCCGTGCTCGTGGGCTACGGCGTGAAGGCGGGCTCCGCGCAGCGGCGCGAGCGCCGCGACGGCGCGCTCGACCCGATCGGCGGCGCGGAGGACGCGAGCGAGTACCCCGTGCTTGCGAAGCCCCCGGTACGCAAGCTCGCCCGCGACCTGGGCGTGGACCTCACCACGGTGACGCCGTCGGGGCCGGGCGGCCTGGTGACGCGCGAGGACGTCGAGCAGGCGTCGCAGGCGAACTCCGCGCGCAGCCTCGCGACGTACGCCGCGGATGACCAGCCGTGGCTCGAGTCGGGCTACTCGAAGGACGGCGGCCGCTCCACGCGGGTCCCGGTCCGCTCGGTGCGCAAGCGCACCGCCGAGGCGATGGTGAAGTCCGCGTTCACCGCGCCGCACGTGACCGTGTTCCACACGGCCGACGTCACCGAGACCATGACGCTGGTCAAGCGCCTCAAGGCCGACCGCGAGTTCGCGGACGTGCGCGTGACGCCGCTGCTGATCGTGGCGAAGGCGCTGCTGCTCGCGGTGCGCCGCCACCCGGAGATCAACGCGTCGTGGGACGACGAGGCGCAGGAGATCGTCTACAAGCACTTCGTCAACCTCGGCATCGCGGCGTCGACGCCGCGCGGCCTGCTGGTGCCGAACATCAAGGACGCGCACCGGCTGCCGCTGCACGCGCTCGCCGCGCAGCTGGGGGAGCTCACCGCGCTGGCGCGCGAGAACCGCACGCCCCCGACCTCGCTCACCGGCGGCACCATCTCCATCACCAACGTGGGCCCGCTGGGCATCGACACGGGCACCCCGATCCTCAACCCGGGGGAGTCCGCGATCCTCGCGTTCGGCGCGATCCGCGAGCAGCCGTGGGTGCACGAGGGCGAGATCAAGGTCCGCTGGGTGACGCAGCTCGCGCTCAGCTTCGACCACCGGCTGGTCGACGGCGAGCTGGGCGCGCGGGTGCTCGCGGACGTGGGCCGGGTCATGAGCGACCCGTCGCAGGGGCTCGTCTGGGGGTGACGCCCGGGGTGAGACTCCTCACGCTCCCCGGGGTGTGCGGGGCCCGTTTGCTAGCGTGCCAAGCGTGACCGCTGTCGCCCGATCCGTCGCCGCGCCGTCAGCGGAGCGCGCGCCCCGGTCGGCCGGACCCGATCAGCTGAAGGCGTTGCTCCTGCTGTCGGTGGTGTTCGGGCACGCCTACATGGTGCCGCTGGGCGAGGACGTCACGCGCTTCCTCCTCTACAGCGTGCACATGCCGCTGTTCCTGTTCCTGTCCGGATACCTGCTGCGCGCGGAGAGCCTGCGGCGCCGCTCGTTCGCGAGCCTCATGGGCCACTACTGGTGGCGGATGCTGCTCGCATGGCTCGCGGTCTCCGTGCTGTGGCGCCTGGTCGAGCAGCCCGACCGCGGGTGGGCGTGGGGGTCGCTGCTCACGGACCTGGTCCTCGAGCCGGTGTTCCACCTCTGGTACATCCCCGTGCTCATGCTCGCGATCGTGATCGCGTGGGTCGCAGTCCGCTCGCCCTGGCCGGGCATGGTGCTGGGCCAGGTGGCGGTGGGCGCGTACGTGGGCACCCTCGTGGCGTCCGCGATGTTCGAGGACCTGCCGTTCGACGAGCGCTTCACCCTGTTCTTCTGCTACTTCGCGTTCGGCGTGATGGTGCGCAACGGCTGGGCGCGCGTGCTGCCGCCGTGGTGGGCGCTCGGCGCCGTGGTGGCGGGTCTCGCGATGCGGCTCGCGGTGTTCTCCGGGATGTCCGCGCTCAACCAGCCGTCGCGGCTGGTGCTCGCGCTGGGCGCCCTGTCGCTGGTCCCCGTGGTGCTGCGGTGGCTCGAGCGGCCCCTGCCCGTGATCGGGCCGTCGCTGGTGAGGATCGGTGTGTTCTCGCTGTGGGTGTACCTGCTGCACCCGTTCCTGGTGTTCGGATCGCTGGCCCCGGATGCGCTGGACCCGCGCAACCCGTGGACCTCGCTCGCGGTGAGCGTCGCGGTGCTCGCCGCGGCCGCGCTGCTCACGTGGGCGTGGGAGCGGCTCATGGCGCTCGTGGGTCGTCGGGCGCCCCGCTCGGCGCCCGCACGCGCCGACTATGCTCGGTGACCATGCCGAACGATGCCGCCGCACCCGTGACCGCCCCGATCCCCGAGGGCGCCGCCCTGTTCCACATCGGTGCGCCCAAGACCGGCACGAGCGCGCTGCAGTTCGCCCTCGCGAGCCGCCGCGACACCCTCGCCGGCCTGGGCCTCGTCTACCCGACCCCGGCGAGCATCTCGACCAACCCGCACAAGCACCGTCACGCCGTGCAGTCGCTGCTCGCGTTCGGCAACGGCAAGAAGCCCAAGGCCGCGGCGTGGGACGCGCTGCTGCGCCAGCGGGCCGACCTTCCTCAGGCGCGCACGCTGATCTCCGAGGAGGGGGCGATGCTCGCCTCCCCCAAGGCGATCGCGCACGCCAAGGAGACGCTCGGCGAGGGCGCCCAGGTGGTCCTCACCACCCGCTCGGTCGCGTCCTTCATGGTGTCGCTGTGGCAGCAGAACGTGCGCAACGGCCTGGTCCGCGCCCCGCTCGGCGCGTGGCTCGAGTCCCGCTTCGCGCTCGCGGGCGACCCCACGGCGCCGCGCCTGTGGCTGCACGCGAACGCGCTGCGCCCGTGGGCGGAGGCGTTCGGCGCGGAGAACGTCACCGTGGTGGTGGTGGACTCCTCGGCTCCCGAGCGGTTGTTCCAGAGCTTCTCCGGCCTGCTCGACCTGAGCGTCGAGGACATGGTGGGCGACGAGATCGGCAAGGACCAGGGCGCGGCCAACCGCGGCTTCACCACGCTCGAGATCGAGTTCGCGCGCCTGCTCGGAGAGGCCGCGCACGCCGCCGGACTCACCCGAGAGGACCACACCCGCCTGCTCCACCGCGGCGCCTTCCTGCAGGTGCAGGGCCACCGCACGCCCGGCCCGGACGAGGGCAAGCCCGCCATCCCCGCCGAGTGGACCGACCGCGTCGCGGACGTCGCGAACGCCCAGTGGGAGGTGTTCGAGGAGCTCGGCGTGACGCTCGTGGGCGAGCGCGCCGAGTTCGTGCGCCCCACCCGGCCGCAGCCGGAGGTCGCCGTCGACTCGGTGCCGCTCGACCTCGCCGTCGACACCGTCCTCGGGATCCTGCGTCAGGCCAGCCGCGAGGTCGCGGAGAACAACCCCTCGCCGTTCGCGCGCTGAGGCGCCGCTACGCCCACGCGACCCGCAGGTCGCGGCCCAGGTACGCGGCGTACGGCGCGAGCGCTGACTCGCAGCGCGCGCGGTCGCGGGGCGACAGGCCCGTGAGGTCGTGCGCCTCGACGCGCACCTGCGCGGCGGTGAGGGTGCGCCTCCACGTGCCCACCACCAACCCGTCGCGCACGAACGTCGAGCGGAACACCCCGTTCCCGCCCGGCACCACCGCCGTCTCGCGCTCGCGCGGGAGCTGCGCCGTCCGGTCGGCGTAGCCCAGCACCAGCTCGTCGAAGCCGGGCAGCGCGAGCACGGCCCGCTCCGCCGGCGCGCCCGCCTCGAGCACGTCCGGCGACGCGAGCATCGGGCCCGCCTCCGTCTCGACGGTCGCGACGGCGTCCCCCGCCGCGGCGATCCCGGCGCGGCAGTCGCGCAGCGGCAGCCCCGTCCACCGGGCGAGGTCCGCCACCGCGACCGGGCCGTGCGAGCGCACGTAGCGGCGCGCGAGCGACGCCAGCGCCTCCTCGCGCGAGGGCCGGTGCGGTTCCGGCGCCGCCTCGTCCAGGCGCGCGAACACCTGCTCCTTGCCTTCCTGCGCGACCATGCACACCGCGCCCGCCTGGGCCGCGTCCACGATCACGTGGTAGCCGCGCTGCCCGTCCGTGGGGATCCCCGCGCCGGCCAGCGCGTCCAGGCACGCGCTCCTGGTGAGGCGGCGGCCGCGGAGCGCCTCGAGCAGCACCTCCGCGCCGCGCTCCACCGTCGCGTCGTCCAGCCCCAGCTGCGCGCGCCGCGCCGCCGCGGCCGCGCGCGGACGCGGGCTCATCAGCGCCGTCATCCACGCGGCGTCGCGGGGCGGGACCAGGTGGATGGTGCCCCGCATGGGCCACGTGCGGATCGCCTCGCCGCGCGCGAGCGCCGCCCGGACGTCCTCCTCGGTGGCGCCGGGCAGGCGCACGCCGAGCGACCACAGCGCCGAGGCGGCGTCCTGGGCCTGCATGGCCCCCAGGTGACCCACCACCCGGGCGACGGCGCCGGCGTCGCCCGCCGCCGCATCGTCCCCCTGCCGTCCCCGTGCGCCGGTGAGCAGCAGCGCGCGCAGGCGCAGGCGCCGCACGTCGGTCGCGGTGAGGGGGCCTGCCATGCCGCCACGCTACCCGCGGTGGTAGCGTCGAGTTCGGTCAAGGAACGGTCAACCGATCATCAAGGAGCCCGCCATGGAGCGATGGCTCGCGGGGGAGGACCTGCCGCTCGCGCAGGTCGCTGACTCGGTGCGCGCGTGGGTGCCGTTCGCCGCGGACTCCCCGCTGTACACGCTGTTCGCCACCCGCATCGCGGAGGATCAGGAGCTGCTGCGGGTGCTCGCGCGCATCCCTTCCTCGCCGCCCATCAACATCCTGTTCGCCGCCGTGCAGAGGCTTCTCACCAGGGACGATGCGCTGGCCGCCTGGTATCCCCGGCTCGCCGGGGCGGCGCGTCCCGCGGACGCCGCCGCGTACGAGGCGTTCCGGGGATTCGTGCTCGAGCGCGAGGCCGACGTGCTCGCGTTCGGGTCGCGGCGCACCCAGACCAACGAGGTCCGCCGCTGCGCCGTGCTCATGCCCGTGATCGCGGCGGCGCTCGCGGAGCGCGGCTGGGACGGGCCGGTGCACGCGATCGACATGGGCGCCTCCGCGGGGCTGGGGCTCCTCATGGACGGCGTCGCGTACCAATACGGCGGGACCGTCCTCGGGGACGCGCCGCTCACGCTCGAGTGCGAGAACCGCGGCGGACTGCCGCTCCCCGCCGCCCCGCCGGTGTTCGCGACGCGCACGGGGCTCGACCTCGCCCCGGTGGACGCGACGGACCCGGAGCAGGCCGCGTGGCTCGAGGCGCTCGTGTGGCCGGAGCAGACGGACCGCCTCGAGCGGCTGCGCGCCGCGATCGCGCTGCGGCGAACGGCCGGCATCTCGATGGTCGCGGGCGACGCCGCCGCGACGCTGCCCGCGGTCGCGGACGTGCTCCCGCCCGGACCGATCGTGGTGTGGCACTCGATCGCGCTCTACCAGCTGCCCGACGAGGCCCTGGCGGCGGTGGACGATGCGGTGGTCGCCGTCGCGGCGCGCCGCCCCCTGGTGCGGGTCGCCTTCGAGCCGCAGCCGGGCGGCGGCGCGGACCTGCGGGTGGGCCTGCGGCCGCGCGAGGTCGCGCCGGTCGCGATCGCGCACACGCACGGGGCGTGGATCGACCGGCCCTACCCTTGAGCCATGCAAGTCGAGGCCCTGGTGACGGTGTTCGCGGCCGTGCGGGACCTCTCGATCGCGGCGACCGCGGGCGCGCTGCTCGTGATCGTGGCGGTGCTGCCCGCCGGCCATGCGGCGGTCGCGCGCGCGTCGCTGATCGCTCGCGTCGGGTCGATCGGGTGGGTGCTGGGCGCGTTCGGCCACTCGCTGGCCACGTACGCGAGCATCCGGGGCGCGCTGCCTGACGCCTCCCGGTTCGTCGAGGAGTGGTGGAGCTACTCGACCTCGGTGGACCTGCTGGTCGCCTACCTCCAGGTGCTGGGCGCGGGCCTCGTGGCCTCGGTGCTGTGCACGCTGGTGCGCACGCCCGCGTTCGCGGCGTGGTCGCTGGTGCCCGTCGCGTGGGCGCTGGGCTGGCTCGCGGAGACCGGCCACGCCGCCGGCGCCGCCGACCACCACCTCGCCATCTCGGCGATGTTCCTCCACCTCGCCGGCGCCACCGTGTGGACCGGCGTGATCGGCGTGATGTTGCTGCTGCGCCGGCAGCTCGGGGACGCGACCAAGGACGCCGTGCGGCGCGCCTCGCGCCTCGCCATCTGGGCCGCGGCCGCGGTGGTGGTGTCCGGCGCGGTCAGCGGCTGGATCCGGCTGTCGACCCCCGCCGAGCTGGTCTCCACCGCCTACGGGCGGCTGCTGCTGCTGAAGATCGGGCTCATGTCGGTCGCGGTCGCGCTCGCGATGCTGCACCGCCGGGTGTCGCTGCCGCGGCTGAGCGAGGCTCAGGCGCGCGAGCGGTTCTGGCGGCTCATGCTGGTCGACGTGGGCGCGCTGGTCGCGGTCATGGGCGTCGCCTCGGTGCTCGCGTCCACGGCGCCTCCTATCCCGATCGTGCCCGTCGAGGAGCCCAGCCCCGCGTACTTCCTCACCGGCTACGAGCTCCCGCCCGCCCCGTCCCTCGCGACGTGGGTGGGGCTGTGGCGGCTCGAGATCATCACCGCGTTCGTGCTCGCCGCTCTCGCGATCACGTACGTGCGGTGGGTGGTGCGCCTGCACCGCCGTGGCGACGCGTGGCCCTGGTACCGCACCGCATCGTTCCTCACCGGGATCGCGCTGCTGGTGTGGATCACGCAGGGCGGACCCACCATCTACGGGATGGTGACCTTCAGCGGCCACATGCTCGAGCACATGCTGCTGGTGATGGTGGTCCCCGTGCCGCTGACGTTCGGCGCGCCGGTCACGCTCGCGCTGCGCGCGCTCGCGCCGCGCCGCGACGGCTCCATGGGGCCGCGCGAGTGGATCCGCACGGTGGTCGAGTCCCGGTGGATGCGCTTCTGGGCGCATCCCATCGTGGCCGCGGTGAGCTTCGCGGGCTTCCTGGTGGTGTTCTACTACTCGCCGCTGTTCGAGCTCGCGCTGCGCAACCACGTGGGCCACCTGTGGATGATCCTGCACTTCACGGTGGTCGGGTACCTGTTCGTCAACGCGCTGGTCGGGATCGACCCGGGACCCACGCGGCCCGGCTACCCCCTGCGGATCGTGCTGCTGTTCGCCACCATGGCGTTCCACGCGTTCTTCGGTGTCGCGATCATGATGTCGACCGTGCTGATCGCCCCCACCTGGTTCGGGCTCATGGGCCGCACCTGGGGGCCCGACGCGATCACCGACCAGCAGTACGGCGGGCAGATCGCGTGGGGGATCGGCGAGTTCCCCGTGGTGCTGCTCGCCATCGGGATCATCGCGGCGTGGCGCCGCGCGGACACGCGGGAGAGCCGCCGCCTCGACCGGAAGGCCGAGCGCGACGACGACGCGGAGCTGCGCGCCTACAACGCGATGCTCGCGCGCACCGCGCAGGAGGACGCGCAGCAGGAGCGCTGACGCGCGCCAGGCTCCCGGCTCAGCCCTCGAGCACGGTCCCGTCGGGGATGACCTCCGCCTTGCCGGTGTCCTCGAGGGTCACCACGCCGCGGACCACCACGCCGGCCCCGAAGGTCCAGTCGCCGCGCACGGTGAGCGAGGTCGCCTCGCGCAGCGACGGCGCCCCGTGGGGGAAGCGCGCCTCGAACTTCGACATCGTCTTGTAGTGCTTCGAGTCGAGGTCCACCAGCGGGGCCGTCTCGAGCGCGAGGCGCAGCGCGCCGTCCGCCTCGAGCGTGTACGCGTCGGAACGCAGCAGCAGCAGGTCGTTGGTGGTCTTCACCGGCAGGAACCGGTCGCGTCCCACCACGATCGACGTGGCGCCCTCGAACACCTCGATCGCGGCGCCCATGGCGGTCTCGATCTGGAACACCTCGGGCGACGTCGAGTCCGTCGGGTCGACGTTCTTGACGTTGCGGATGAGCGGCAGGCCCAGCACCGCGCCGCGCTCCTTGAGCGCCGCGAACAGCTTCTCCAGGTCGAACCACAGGTTGTTGGTGTGGAAGAACGGGTGGTGGTGCTCGTCCGTGAAGTAGTGCATCTCCTCGGGCGCCGTCTGCGCGGTGTCGCGCAGGATCAGCCTGCCGTCGGCCTTGCGGATCGCGAGGTGGCCGCCCTTGCGGTCGGCCGCGGTGCGGCGGCACAGCTCGGCGGCGTACGGCGCGCCCGACGCGGCGAACCAGCCCGCGATGGTGGGGCTCGGCACCGCGCCGAGGTTGTCCGAGTTGCCGGTGGAGGCGTAGCGGAAGCCCTCGTCGAGCAGCCGCTCGAGGATCCCCGAGCCCAGCAGCGCCGTGTAGATGTCGCCGTGGCCGGGCGGGCACCACTCGAGGGTGGGGTCCGCGGGCCACTCGGCGGGCATGAGCCCGTCGACCAGGAGCTTCGGCTCGGCGTTCTGGAGGAAGTCCAGGGGCAGCCCGGCGACCGCGAGGTCGGGGTACGGCGCGAGCGCCTCGAGCGAGTCGTCCTGGGTGCGGAAGCTGTTCATCAGCACCAGCGGGAGGCGCGCGCCCGTGGCCTCGCGGGCCTGGCGCACCTGGCCCACGATCAGGTCGAGGAAGGACTTCCCGTCGCGCACGGGCAGCAGCGACTTCGCGCGGTCCATGCCCATCGAGGTGCCCAGGCCGCCGTTGAGGCGGATGATGGCGGTCCTCGCGAACGCGTCGCGCGCGGCGTCCGCGTCGATCGCGACGCCCTCGAGGAACGGCGGGTCCAGCAGCGGCTCGATCGTGTCCTCGCGGATGAGGCCGGTGGCGCCGGCCTCCAGCTCCCCGAAGTAGTGGGAGAAGACGTCGATGGCGGTCTGGTCGACCCCTGCGGCGGCCATCTTGGCCTGGGCGGCGATGAGTCCAGGTGCGGTCATGCCCCCGAGCCTAGGGGGTCCGCGCGGGCGCGGGCCAGGCCCAGGTCCCGGCTCCGACACCCGCAGGGGCATGACGCTGTTTCCACAGATTTCCTCCACAGGTGTGGGTAAAACCGCGCGGCTCCGCACGGGACATGTGGATGACCATGTGGGCGCGCGGTGGACGAGTGAGAGAAGCGCCCTACGTCTTGCGCGCGCCCCGCGACGCGAGTAGAAACGCCTCTAGCGAGAAGGTGGTGTGCGTGCCATCGGGGGGCGCTGAGAGCGTTCTCCGAGGTTCGTCGGACCCGCCGCGAAGCCGGACACGGCACGGGACGGGGGCGATGGCCGGCGCGTGCGCGCCTGATCGGACTCCTCGGACAACGGCGGTCCGCGTCTGCGGCCTCTTGCGAGGCGGGCGGACCTGTGGGTGACGGCACAGGGCACGACGGGCCCGGGGGGTCGGCCGAGAGGTCGTCGCCGCGTCAGGGCGCCGCCCACCGTGGTCTCTCGAGCTACAGCAAGGCCCCCCGGACCCGAATTCCGGGGGGCCTTCGCTGTGCCCGGCGGAGGGACGATGCGACACGCGGCTTCGCGCACGGACGTCGCCTCGCGCGTGGGAGACTTGGCCGGATCCACGGCGCTCGGGAGGACGCGATGGTCGACACGGTCGAGGCGCAGGCGCGCGAGGACGTCGAGCCCACGGGCGGCGACGGCCTCGGGATCGCGGCCTTCGTCACCGGCGCCCTGGGGCTCGGACCGGTCGCGATCGTGCTGGGGGCGCTGGGCCTGTCACGCTGGCGCCGAGGCGAGGCCACCCACCGCAGCTGGCCGTTCGCCGGGCTGGTGCTCGGGATCGTCGGCACCCTGGGCTGGGCGGTGATCGGGGTGATCGCGGCGACGTCGGGCGCCTCCGCGGCCGAGCGCGACCTCCACGCCCAGGCGGACGCGGTGACGCTCGGCAACGCCGTGGTCGCCTGGTACGCCGAGAACCCGGGCGCGGCCGAGGTCGAGGTCGCCGTGGACGGGACGTCCTACCTGGTCGGCGAGGACGCGATCGAGATGACCCTCCCCGCGGACGCGGAGCCGTCCGTCGCCGTCGACGGCGTCACCGCCTACGACTGGTGCCTCACGCTCGGCTACGCCGGTGGCGAGTCGGATGCGGTGGCCTACGGCGCGACGCAGGGGCTGCTCGATGCGTGCCCGGAACAGGGCTGATCGTTGTGACAGTGCTAATAGACGCTGGTGCGGCGACGATTGTTGCGCAAGAATGTGGCTCGGCTGGGTCCTCCAGCCGGAAACCAGGCAGGACGATGTCATTCCCCGGGCTCATCCCTTCAGCGAGCCCGAGGGTCACGGTGGGGCGTCGCCTCTCCGACGACGGAGTCCTCGAGCAGAGGGAGTACAGCATGAACAAGTGGAACGCCTTCAAGAACAACACCGTCGTCCGCGTCTCGGCGAGCGCCGGCACCCTTGTGGCGGTGGCGGTGATCGCTGGCGCTGGATTCAAGTGGGCGTGAGCCCAGCCACGCATGAGGGCGGTGCGGGGGGACGACTCCCCGCACCGCCTTCGCGCATTGCCGCCTACGTAGCGGCGGTGTGCGCGGTCGGCCTGGTCGCGATCGTCTTCCTCGCCGTCGGCGGCCACTGGCCCACCCTGCTCGCGTCGGTGCCGCTCGGCCCCACGATCTTCCTGGCGGTCGCCGCCATCGCGGGCGAGGTCAAGCCCGTCCGGCTCCTGGGCGAGGACGGGGAGGAGCGCACCCTCTCGACCTCCGCGCCGTTCGTGCTCGCGCTCATCCCGATCGCCGGGATCGGCATCGCCGTCGCGGTCCAGCTGGTCGCGAGCCTCGCCGACGACCTGCTCCACCGCCGCGCCCTGCGCAAGTCGCTGTTCAACACCGCGCAGTACACGCTGAGCGTGATGGCGGCGCGCGCCGTCTACTCGTGGATCCTCGGCGTCCCCTTCTTCGGCGGGCCCATGGAGGTCCACGCCGGCGACCTGCCCGCGCTCCTGCTCGCGGGCGTCGCGATGATCCTCGTGAACTGGTTCCTGGTCGCGGGCGTCATCTCGCTCTCGACAGGCATGACCGTCTGGACGGTCTTCCGCGCCGACGTCAAGGACCTGCTGCTCACCAACGTGGTCCTCCTGAGCGTCGGCGGCATCGCCGCCGTGGTCGCCGACGACGGCGCCGGCGCGCTCGCCCTCCTCGCGGCGCCGGTGATCGCCTCGCACCTGTTCACCGCCGCGGCCGCACGTCACGCGCACGACGCGACCCACGACTCGCTGACCGGCCTGCGCAACCGCGGCCACCTGTACTACCAGCTCGAGCACGCGTTCGACTCGTCCGGACCCGTCCGGCTCGGAGGTCCCGGCCTGGTGCTGGTCGACCTCGACCACTTCAAGGACTTCAACGACACCCTCGGTCACCCCGTCGGCGACGAGATCCTGCGCCAGGTGGGCGCCCGTCTCCTCGAGATCGCACCCGAGGAGTCATCGGTCCACCGCCTCGGCGGCGACGAGTTCGCCGTGGTGGTGCGCGGCGACCTCGCCCAGACGCGCCAGGTCGCGCGTGACGTCCTCGCCGCGCTCGACGCCCCGGTCCACGTCGAGAGCCTCGAGCTGCTCGTGCGCGCGAGCGCCGGCGTCGCCGTCGCCCCGCTGCACGGCGACGACGGCGAGACGCTCATGAAGAACGCCGACATCGCGCTGTACCACGCCAAGCTCGAGCGCGACCGGATCAGCACGTTCTCCCAGGAGTTCGACATCAACACCGTCGAGCGGCTCCGCCTGCTCGCGGACCTGCGCACCGCCCTCGACACGGGCGAGCTGCACGTGGTCTACCAGCCCCAGTTCGACCTCACCGACGGCCGTGCCGTCGCCGTCGAGGCGCTGGTGCGCTGGCGCCACCCGGAGCGCGGCATGGTCCGCGCCGACGAGTTCATCCCGCTCGCGGAGAACTCGGGCCTGATCTTCCCCGTCACCGCGTTCGTGCTCGAGACCGCGCTCGCGCAGCTCGCGCGCTGGCACGCCTCTGGCCGGAACCTGCGCATGTCGGTCAACCTGTCCGCGCGCCACCTGTCCGACCAGGGCCTGCCGCAGCAGGTGGCAGCGGCGCTCACTCGCCACGGCGTCCCCGCATCGTCCCTGGTGCTCGAGGTCACCGAGACGGCGATCCTCTCCGACCCCGCGCGCGCGGACCTGGTGCTGCACGCGCTGCGCCGCCTGGGCGTCTCGATCGCGATCGACGACTACGGCACCGGCAACGCATCGCTCAGCTACCTGCGCCGGCTCGAGATCGACGAGCTCAAGATCGACCGGTCGTTCGTCAGCAACATCGGCGCCGACCACCACGACCTCATCATCGTGCGCTCGACCATCGCGCTCGCGCTCGCGCTCGACCTCCGCGTGGTCGCGGAGGGCATCGAGGACGCCGAGACGGTGACCGCGCTGCGCGGGCTGGGCCACGTGATCGGCCAGGGCTACCACCTGGGTCGGCCCGCCGAGGCCTCCGCGCTGGACCGCGTGCTCGGCACCGAGCAGGGGGTCGCGACCAAGGAGTCGAGCGACCCCACCACCGGCCCGATCAGGAGCGTGTGAGCGTGCTCGTCCTTGCCGCCTGCCTCATCGCGGTGCTGTCCCCGCTGCTGGCGCTGCGCTGGCCCGCCGGCCTGCTGCTGCGGCGGTGGCGGTGGGCGTGGCTCATCTGGGCCTCGCTCGCCCTGCAGATCGTCATCATCGACATCCATCTGCCGGGGATCCTGTCCGAGGTGCTCCACGTGGGCACCTACGTGGCCGCGCTCGCCTTCCTGTGGCTCAACCGCGAGGTGCGGGGCACGCTCGTGGTCGCCGCGGGTGCGCTCTCGAACGGCGTGACCATCGCGCTCAACGGCGGCGTGCTCCCGGCCAGCGCCGACGCGACGGCCGCCGCCGGCATCGACCCCGACCACGCGTTCGCCAACACCGCGGTGATCGAGGACCCCGTGCTGCCGTGGCTCGGCGACGTGTTCGCATGGCCCGACCCGCTGCCGCTGTCCAACACCTTCAGCATCGGCGACGTACTCATCGTCGTGGGCGTCGCGATCGTCGCCTGGTCCTCCTCGCGGCCGCTGCGCGGCGAGCGCGCGGCGACCGCCGCATCGTCCCCCGCGACGTCCGACGAGCGGTAGCCGTCCGCCCTGCGAGATCCCCGGCAGCGGTTCATACTGGCGATGTCAGCACGACCCGGACGGTGGGCCGCGCGGCACGTGTCCAGGGGGTTCAGATGTCGCACGCAGACATGCCGCACCGCAGCGAGACCGCGGTGGGGTTCGCCGCCTTCGCCGGCGTCATGATGATCATGGTCGGCGCGTTCGAGGCGACCACCGGGATGGTCGCGCTCTTCAACGACGAGTTCTTCGTGGTCGGCGAGGAATGGGTGTTCCAGTTCGACGTCACCACGTGGGGATGGATCCACCTGCTGCTCGGGATCGTGATCCTGCTGGCGGGGGTGTTCATCTTCCGCGGCGCCATCTGGGCGCGCACGCTCGGTGTGATCCTCGCCGTGATCAGCGCGATCGCGAACTTCATGTGGCTGCCGTACTACCCGGTGTGGTCGGTCATCATGATCGCGATCGCGGTGTTCGTGATCTGGGCGCTCACCGTCCGGGGACGCGACATCACCGCCTGAGCGCGGCCGCGGCGCCGGCGGGCGGTGTGCGCGCCGGCGCCGTCCGCTGGATTGATACGCCGCAGCAGATCGGGTGCCGTCCTCCTGCTCGATCAGATCAGCGGAGCTCGCCCGCGCGGCGTAGGAGCGACGAAGGCCCCTCCGGAGAGGGGCCTTCGTGAACGAGCGGGTGACGGGAATCGAACCCGCGCTATCAGCTTGGGAAGCTGAAGTTCTGCCATTGAACTACACCCGCGAACACCGCACGGCGGCGGCGCGTGCACCCATTCTAGGGGGTAGCCGCGGGCTCCTCGCCTCCGGCGCGCGGCGCACCGTCCAGCGGCGCACCGTCCCGCACCGCGCCCGCGACACCCCTCGCCCCGGGGAG
This sequence comes from Demequina silvatica, assembly GCF_000971215.1. Lineage (GTDB taxonomy): Bacteria > Actinomycetota > Actinomycetes > Actinomycetales > Demequinaceae > Demequina > Demequina silvatica. Next base: position 454,803 of record NZ_BBMA01000002.1, on the reverse strand, counting down.
CTCTCCGCGGTGGCCCAGGTCCTCGAGCCATCGCACCAGCTGCAGGTGCACCTGCTCGGCGCCGCGGAGGCGCCCGCCGTCCAGCAGCTCCGGATCCAGCTCCCACCCGGCGGGGTGCACCAGGAGCGGACGGGTCTGCCAGCCGCCCAGCCCGCCGTGGCAGCCCACCAGCTCCTCGAACGCGGCGACCTCGTCGAGGCCGGGCTCGTGCAGCGAGTTCACGTAGATGTCCGGCGCCTCGGGGAACGCGGCGACGCGCGCCATGTCCGCGGCCGCGTCCTCGCCGAACGCCGCGAGCGGGTCCTCGCCCTCGACCTCGCCGGTCGCGAGCCGACGCAGCCCGCGCGGCCCGATCGCGACGGCGCCCGACGCCGCGCGCACCACCAGGAACCCGATGCCCGGGTGCGTGGCGAGCGCCTCCACCAGCCCCGGATGCTGCGCCTCCAGGTCCGCGAGCGTGAGCGGCTCGGCGGAGTCGGTGAACCACACGCCGCCCAGGTTGCCCGACCCCACCACCGCGAGCGCCGGCCCCGCGCCCTCTCCCTGGCCGGGGGACGATGCGGCGGTCGCCTTCGCGTCCCGGCGGTCCATCGCGCGGCCCGCCGCGCGTCCGGAGACCGAGTCCTGCGCGGCGGCCTCCCGCACGAGCAGCCGTACGCGCCCCCACGCCTCCTGGTCCTCGGCGGCGTCGATCCCGCGCCCGCCGGTGTGGGCGGCCACCAGCTGCTCGAGGGTGGTGCCGTACCGGGTGAGGAACGTCGCGCCCTGGCTCTGGCCGTGGTCGGACAGGAGCACCATCCTGTACTGCCGCGGCGCGATGCCCGCCTCGATGACGCGCTCGAACGTCCGCAGGGTCGCGTCGAGGCCGTACAGGGACGCGAGCGACTCTGGACGCGTGACACCCGCGTGATGCGCGATCTCGTCGTAGTCCACGAAGTCGACGTAGATGGACCGCGCGCCGTCCATCATGGCCTCGATCACGAGCGCGACGTTGAGGTCGCGCAGCAGCACGTTGGTGATGCCGCGCAGGGCCACGTAGGAGCCGCCGCGGTGGACGCGCGGCTCGACGCCGCGCCACTCCTGGCGCCGCGCCTGCCATACCTCCTTGCCCATCTCCCCGATCGTGCGGGTGAACGCGCGCGCGAAGCCCGCCGGGTGTGTGAAGAACGCTGCATAGCTGCGGGAGGGGCCGAGCGAGCGGTCGCCGCCGCGCATGCCGCTCATGGTGAGGAACGACCGCTCCGCGTCGCCCGAGAACAGGTTCGAGATGGACACCCCGCCGTCCGCGAGGAGCCCGCGTCCGTCGCTCACGCGGGATTCGATCAACGCCGCGTCGTCGGGACGGTTCGCGACCACCATCCGGCTCAGCGCGCGGTCCCACCAGCGGAACGCGGGGATGCCCTGCGAGGAGCCGTGCAGGATCCCCGCCTGGCTCACGGGCGTGGTGGACGGCACGCGTGCGGTCCACTCGGTCCACGTGTGGGTGCCGCCGCGGATCCAGCGCGCGATGGTGGGCAGGTTGCCCGCGCGCAGCTCCTGCTCGAGGAGCGGCGCGGAGACGCCGTCGAGCTGGACGAACAGCACGCCGTCGAGCCCGTCGGGCTCGGGCCGTTCGCCCTTCATCGCCATGCGCGCGGCGTGGACCAGGAGGTAGTCGTGGCTGTTGACGGAGAACAGCCACGAGACCACCGTGAGCAGGACCGTGAGGATCCACGAGGCGAGCAGCACCCAGCCGGGCCCGGCGACGTCGATCCCTGGGGCGAGCCACAGCGCCACGCCCACCGTCACCGCGTTGGCGAACAGCGCCGTGGCGAGCGCGCCGGCCCACCCGAAGCGGCTCGCGATCCGCAGCCATGCCGGCTGCATCGCCCAGTTCACCAGCGCGGCGGCCACGGCGGCGAGCAGCGCAGCCACCCAGCCGTCGGCGGTCACGCCCGGTGCCAGCTCGATGGTCGCCCACACCACCAGCGCCTGCACCGCGAGCTCCGCGGCGCGCGCGAGCCGTGCGCGGAGCGTGGCGGGCTCCGCGCTCACCGCGTCCGCGAGGTCGCGCTCGCGCGACCCCTGGAACCATGCGGTCGCGCGCGTGCTCCATGCGAGCGCCAGGGTGACGCCCGCGCCGGTGACCACCAGGAGAGCCTCCGCGACCGCGCCGCCGTTCGCCGCATCGTGCGTCGCCTCGAGCACGCGGAAGCCGGCGAGCACCGTGAGCACCACCCGCGCCCCGTTCGACCCGCGCCACAGGCTGACCGCGACCGCGATGAGCGCGATGCCCGCGATCCCGACGGCGATGGTGGTGGCGCGGTCGATGCCGGGCGCCTCGCCGCCCACGGCGAGCAGCAGCGCGGCCAGTGCGGCGTCGAGGACGCCCCCGACCGCGGTGAGCAGCGCGAGCGCGACCACCGCTCCGGGGCGGGTTCCGCGCGTGCCGCTCACGGCGTCAGCGCTGCGCGGTCGCGGCGATGGCGAACCCCGCCTCGACGGTGGCGCCCGGGTCCAGCGTGACCAGGCCGGTGCCCCCGACGCCCTGCGCCTGCAGCGTGAACGCGTCGTTGGCGTGCGACACCGGCTCGAGCGCGAAGAAGTCCTTGCCCGGGGGGACGTACAGCACGGCGTGCGAGAGCAGGGGGTCCGCGGTCACATCGAGCGACAGCGCGCCGGGGTACTCGACGGTCGCGAGGACCTCGCCCGTCCGGCCGGTGAGGCAGTCGTCGACGAAGGTGTCGCCGATGGGCCGGCCGGCGGAGAAGTCCGCGTGCGCCGGGATCGCGCCGGCGGCCGCGACCGCCATCTGGTTCTCGAGCGCGTACGCCCGCGTGCAGTGCAGCGTGAGCACGCCCTCGCCCGAGCCCGCCACGCGCTTGAGCAGGAACGGGTGGTGGCCGAAGCCTGCGGGGAAGGGCTCCTCGTCGACGTTGTCGATCGCGTAGGTCCACTCGAAGCGGTCCCCGTCGAGCGCGTACGTGAAGCGGGCGACGAAGGCCCAGGGCCAGTTCACCCCGAAGAAGTCGCGCGAGTCGAACCGGAGCACGGCGCGCTCGCCGGTGTGCTCGACCACCTCCCACGGATACTCCCAGCCGGTGCCGTGGATGGCGGTGCCGTCGGGCCAGTTGGTGCGCAGCGCGTACGGCGCGCCGTCCCACAGGAGGCGGCCTTCCCGGATGCGGTTCGACCACGGCACCAGGGGGTAGGACGCGGTCTCGGACGCCACGGAGAGGTCCGCCGCCGAGGTCGGTCGCAGCACGTCGGCCCACTCGTTCCCGATCCGGACCTGACCGTATGCGACGGAGCCGCCCGTGGCGGGCACCAGCCCCACGCGCCAGTGCGGGTTCTCGAGCGTGATGATCTCCGGCATGGATCCATCATGACGGACCACGGCAGGGCGGGATGCCGGCGGACGTGCGGAGGCGCCACAATGGCGCCATGCCGCACCCGTCCGTGATCCGCCTCGCCGCCGCGACGGCGCTGGTGCTTCCCGCGCTCGCGGGCTGCGCCGGCGCGCCCGAGTACCCCGTGCTCGCGACCGCCGCGGTCGCGGAGCTGCCCACGGACTCCTTCGCGACGCGGTCGATCGACGTGACGCTCGAGTCCGTGTGGGACCAGCCGGTGGTGATCGCCGGCGGCACCGTCTTCACCCCCTACTTCGAGCGCCTCGACGCGGCGGGCCTCGACGTGGCCCTCCCCGCGGGCGGCGAGGTGACGGTCCGCCTTTCGCTCGGCGCGGCCACGTGCCCCGCCGGCGAGGGTCCCACCAGCGCGCAGCTGGTCATCGACATGGGCGACCAGGAGCTGCTCCAGTCCGTCATGCTGCGCGACCGCGAGCTGCGACCCCTCAACACGCGCGCATGCGAGGTCATCGGCGGGCTGGACGCCGACTGAAGCGCGGGCCCCAGCGCCTCTCCTATTCCCGTCTGTGAGAAATCGCGTCATCCCTGGTAATCGCCGCAAAGGGTGAGGCGAGCGCCCGGTCTCCCGCGCATCGTCCCTGGCAGACGTGCGTTGCACCTGGCGGCGGGATCGCGACAGACGCCCTCGGCCGGAGGTCCCGGTCCGACGGAACGGCCCGCCGGAGAGCAGGGAACGCATCATGGCACTCGGTACCGGCATCTTCCTCATCGTCGTCGGCGCGATCGCGGCCTTCGCGGTCGACGACGCGATCGACGGCGTCGACCTCGCGATGGTCGGCTACATCTGCATCGCGGCGGGCGTGATCGCCCTCATCGTGTCGCTGGTCGCGAACCGCCAGCGCTCGCACACCACGCACACCGAGGTGCGCGACGAGCACGTCGACCAGCAGCGCCGCGTCGAGGGCTGAGCGGACGGGACACCACGGCGGGCGACGCGTCCTGCCTCGCAGACGAGGTGTTCGGGCGCGTCGCTTGACCCTCCCATGAGGGGAGGGTCGATGCTGGCGGCATGCACTCGGGAGAGCTTCTCAGCATCGGCCAGCTGGCCGCGCTGAGCCGCCTGTCCGTCAAGGCGCTGCGGCACTACGACGACCAGGGCCTCCTCACCCCCGTGCGGGTCGACCCCGTCAGCTCGTACCGCTTCTACTCGCCCGATCAGATCCGCCGCGCGACCCTGATCGGCACCATGCGACGCATCGACGTGCCGCTCCCCGTGATCCGCGAGATCCTCGACGGACCTCACGCGGACGCGGCACCGGCGTTCGACGCGTGGTGGGTCGCGCAGGAGCGGCGGCACGAGCAGCGACGAGGGCTCGCCCGGTACATCGGCCATCAGCTGCATCACCAGGGAGAACCCGCCATGGACATCACCACCCGCACCGTGCCCGAGCGCACGCTCGCCGTCATCGCCCGCGAGGTCTACCAGCCCGAGCTGGATGACTTCGTCATGAGCGCCTTCGTCCGCCTGTTCGACTACGCCGCCGCCCATCCGGGACTGCGGCCGCTCGACACCACGTCCGAGCATCCGACCTACGCGATCTACCACGGCTCCGTCACCCCCGACCAGAGCGCCCTCGTCGAGGTGTGCGTGGTGGTCGCGGACGGGGCGCCGCCGGTGCCCGGCATCTCGATCCGGCTCGAGCCGGCCCACCAAGAGGCCTTCGCCACCCTGACCCGCGCGCAGAACGGGTTCCCCGCGATCCTCGAGGCCTACGACGCGGTCGCGAGCTGGGTGCTCGCGCACGGCGAGATGGTCGAGGACCTGCCGTCGCGCGAGGTCTACTTCACCGACGTGCTCGCGGCGGGGATGGACGACCCGGTCTGCGACGTCGCCTTCCCGTACGTGGCCCGCTGACGCCCCGGGGGACGATGCGGTGGTCGCCGCCGCGCGCATCGTCCCCGCGGGACATACGCTGGCCGGTGGCGCGACGGCCGCGCCGCGAGCCCGGGAGGAACCATGGCGACCGTCTCCACCTACCTCAACTTCGACGGCACGTGCGAGGAGGCCTTCGGCTTCTACCGCGAGGTGTTCGGCGGCGACTTCGCAGCCCCGCTGCAGCGCATCGGCGAGGTCCCGCAGCCGCCCGGCGTGCCCCCGCTGTCGGACGAGGAGGCCGACCGGGTCATGCACGTCGCGCTCGAGACCGTGGGCGGGCACCTGATCCACGGCACCGACATCGTGCCGTCGATGGGCCACGTGCTGGTCAACGGCAACGCGATCTCCATCAACCTCGAGCTCGACGACGAGGACGACCTGCGCGACATCTGGGGACGGCTGTCCGCCGGCGCGGACATCGAGATGGAGCCCACGCCCATGTTCTGGGGACAGCTGTTCGCGTCCTTCGAGGACCGCTACGGCATCCGCTGGATGATGGTCGCCCCGCTCACCGAGGGCACCGGGCTGGCCTGAGGCCCTACGACTCCTCGCTGAAGTGGTCCTCGATCGCGTCGAAGAACGCGTCGGCGAGGTCCTGGAAGGACTCCCGGTCGAGCCTGATCGGGTCACCCGCGTCCAGCTCGAGCACCGTGGTGTCCGCGTCGAGCCCGGCGCCCTCCGGCGGGTCGAAGCGCCCTCCGTTCCCGTTGAGCGACTCCACCACGGCGCGCATCTCCTGCAACGGCCCCGGCTCCTCGCCCTCGGCGTCGCGGCTGCGGTCGGCGAACATGCCCTCGAGCTGGCTCGCGACGGCGACGAAGTACTCGTCCTCGATGTCCTGGATCGCCGAGTCCATCGAGCCGTCGCCGGGCGCCTGGCTGCGCAGCAGGTCGAACGCCGCCACCTCCGCCTCGATGCGCCACCGGCACGAGTCGATGTAGTCGCCGCTGTACTCGGTCACGTGGTCCATCGGTCCACCTCCTGGGCCCAGTATGGCGGGCGGCGGTGGCGGTGGCACCGGTGAGTTCGCTGGGAGTCGCCGCGACGCGGTCGCGGGAGGGACGATGCGGGGGTCACCGCTGAGCGGAACGGTCCGCCAGCTGCTGGGCCAGGATGTCCTCGGCGGCCTCCGCGCGGCGCTCGCGCTCCTCCTCGACCGCGGTGGGGTAGCGCACGCGCACGAACGGCCGCGACAGCTGGTAGCTGAGCGTGAGGCGGGAGTCCCGGACCACCCATGCGGCCGCGCCCAGCGAGACCAGGATCGCGGTGATCGCGCCCACGCCGATCGCCCAGCGCGGCCCCCAGTGCTCGCCGATCCACCCGACCACGGGCGACCCGATGGGCGTGCCGCCCAGGAAGATCATCATGTACAGCGCCATCACCCGGCCGCGCATGAGCGGGGTGGTGGTGGTCTGCACCGCGGCGTTCGCGGACGTGATCATGGTGAGCGCCGTGAAGCCGACCGGGATGCAGCTGAGCGCGTACAGCCAGTAGGACGGCGCGATCGCCATGAGGCCCGCCGCGACCCCGAAGGCGAACGCCGCGCCCACCACGAGCCGCAGGCGCGGACGCTTGCGGCGGGCTGCCAGCAGCGCGCCCGTGAGCGAGCCGATCGCGGTGATCGAGCCGAGGATGCCGTACTCGCCCGGCCCCTTGCCGAACTCGGTGGCGGCCATCATGGCGCTCGTCAGCTGGAAGTTCAGTCCCAGCGCCGCGACGGTGCCCACCACCACGAGGATCACCACGATGTCGGGCCTGCGCCGGATGTAGCGGACCCCTTCGCGCACCTGGCCGCGGCCGCGCGGGGCGCGCTCCTGGTGGTGCAGCTCGCCCAGCCGCATGGCCATGAGCGCGGCGATGGTGGCGCCGAACGTCGCCGCGTTGATCAGGAACACCCAGCCGGTGCCGACCGCGGCGATGAGCAGCCCCGCGACCGCCGGCCCGATGAGCCGGGCGGCGTTGAAGGAGGCGCTGTTGAGCGCGACGGCGTTGGGCAGCGAGCCGGTGGGCACCAGGTCGGACACGAAGGTCTGCCGCGCGGGGCCGTCGATCGCGGACACCACGCCCAGGCCGAGAGCGAACGCGTACACGTGCCACAGCTCGACGTGGCCCAGCACCGTGAGGAGGCCCAGCCCCAGCCCCATCGCGCCCTGCCCCACCTGCGTCCAGATGAGCAGCTTGCGGTGGTCCACCCGGTCCGCGAGCACGCCCGCCCACGCGGACAGGAACAGGAACGGCGCGAACTGCAGCGCGGTGGTGATTCCCACGGCCACACCGGACTCCGGCGTCAGCACGGTGAGCACCAGCCAGTCCTGCGCGACCCGCTGCATCCAGGTCCCCACGTTGGACACGAGGGCGCCCGCGAACCACAGGCGATAGTTGAAGAAGCGCAGCGAGGCGAAGGTTTGTGACATGCCACCTGTTCAACCGGCTGACGCGGGCGGTTGTTCCGCGGCGTCGCGTCGGTACTGGCGCCTCCGCCACCCTACGCCCGCGCGCCCGCCCGGCCCGCGCAGCGTCCCTCGCTGGCGGCGGGACGATGCGCCGCGTACCCTGGCACGAGCGCGCCGCGAGGGCCGGCGTCGAGGAGGAACGTTGGAGCTGTAGGGACGCCGGACCACGAGTCTGGCCACGGTCACGCACCTTCCAGACCCCTGCGGAGCTCCCTATGCACGCCCTCTCCTTCTCTCACGTGTCCTTCGCGTGGCCCGACGGCCGCGCGCTGTTCACCGACCTCGACCTCACCCTGCCGCCTGGCCTCACGGCGCTGACCGGCCGCAACGGGATCGGCAAGTCGACGCTGATCCGGCTCGCCGTGGGCGAGCTCGGCCCCGCCGCGGGCGCTGTCACACGCCCGCCGACGTGGGCCTACGTGCCCCAGACGGTGACGCTGGCGCTCGGCGCGACAGTCGCGGACGCCCTCGGCGTCGCGTCCCGCGTGGACGCGCTGCGCGCCATCGAGGCCGGGTCCGTCGACCCCGCGTGCTTCGACGCGCTCACCGACGATTGGGGGGTCGAGGAGCGCGCCACCGCGATGCTCGACTCGCTCGGCCTGCCGGCGGACCTGGACCGCACCGTGGGCAGCCTCAGCGGCGGCGAGGCGGTGCTGCTCGCGATCGCCGGGGCGCTGCTCGACGGCCCCGACCTGCTCATCCTCGACGAGCCCACCAACAACCTCGACCGCGAGGCACGGGCGGCGCTCGCCGGACGGCTGGCCGCGCGCGACGGCGCCACCCTGGTGGTGAGCCACGACCGCGAGCTGCTCGCGCGGGTCGACCGGATCGTGGAGCTGCGCGAGCGCGACGACCGTACCGTCGAGGCCCGCTGGCACGGCGGCGCCCTCGAGGTGCTCGAGCGCGCGATCGCGGCCGAGAGGGACGCGCTCGCGCGCGACGTGTCCGCCGCGTCCTCGCAGGTGGCGCGCCAGTCCCGGGCGCTCGCGGCCCACGCCGACGCCGCGGGACGCAAGCGCCGCGCCGGCGAGAAGGCGCGCGCGGACCGGCGCGTGGTCGGGCTTGCCGCGGACGCCAAGCGGCACCAGGCGGAGCGCACCGACGCGCGCGTCCGCGGCATCCACGAGGAGCGGCTGAGCAGCGCCCGCGCGCGGCTCGCGGAGGCCCGCGCCGCCCTGCCCCGCGACCGGACCATCCGCGTGGACCTCCCCGGCACCGCCGTGCCCGAGCGGCGGCTGGTGCTCGAGGCGGCGGGGCTGGTCACGCGCACCGGCGCGACGCTCGACGCGCTGGTGCGCGGACCGGAGCGGATCCACGTCACCGGCCGCAACGGCGCGGGCAAGTCGACCCTGGTGTCGACGCTGCTGGGCGAGCTCCCCGCGGTCGCGGGCGGGGCGCGGCTGGCGGTGCCGGCGGGCGTGCTGCCGCAACGGCTGGTGGGGCTCGACGAGCCCGCCTCGGTGCTCGACAACGTCCGCGGCCGGGCGCCCGGCGCGGGCCCTCAGGAGGTGCGCGACCTGCTGGGGAGGTTCCGGTTCCGCGGCGCCTCCGCCGACGCTGCGGTCGCGACCCTGTCGGGCGGGGAGCGGTTCCGCGCGTTCCTCGCGTGCGTGCTCCTCGCGCGGCCCGAGCCGCAGCTCCTGGTCCTCGACGAGCCCACCAACAGCCTCGACCTCGACTCGCAGGCGCAGCTGATCGAGGCGCTCGCGGGCTACCGCGGCGCGCTGCTGGTGGTGAGCCATGACGCGGCGTTCGTCGACGCGATCGCCCCGACGCGCGCCTGGGAGGTGCGGCCCGGCGCCCCCGTCGCGGACACGCGGCTCGGGTAGCGGCCGCCGCCCCGCCGCGCGCGGGCGCGGTCGCGGTGGGACGATGCGGGGGTCGGGCCCCGCGTGCCCGCGCGGGGAGGCCTGGCATGAGATACCTGCTGCTGGTGTGCGTCGAGGAGCTGGTCGACCCGGCGGACCCGCCGCCCGACGACGCGATCGAGACGTGGGTCGCGACGCACGACGCGACGGGCGCCCGCGTGTGGGGCGACCGCCTCGCCGACGCGTCCGAGTCGCGCGTGGTGCGGATCCGCGCCGGCGGCGCGACCGTCGAGCCCGGGCCGCTCCACCCCGCGCACGGCGCCATCGCCGGCCTCGACATCCTCGAGTGCGCGTCGCTCGAGGACGCGATCGCGGTCGCGCTCGACCACCCCATGGCGCGCGAGGGCGTGCTCGAGGTGCGGCCGTTCTACGACTGGGACGCCGCGGGCTGAACGGCTCCGTCCCTGGTCGCACGCCCTCCCGCTAGCCTGGCCGCATGCCTTCTCTGCTGGTCCTGGGTGGAACCGCGTGGCTCGGCCGCGAGATCGCCGCGCAGGCGATCGCGCGCGGCTGGGACGTCACGTGCCTCGCGCGCGGCGCGTCCGGCGTGGTCGCGCCCGGCGCGGAGCTGGTGATCGCCGACCGCGAGCTGGCGGGCTGCTACGCCGACGTCGCCGACCGCGAATGGGACGCGGTGGTCGAGGTGAGTTGGCAGCCCCGCCACGTCCGCGAGGCCGCCGAGGCGCTCGCGGGCCGCGCCCTGCACTGGACCTACGTGTCCTCCGTGGCGGCCTACGCGCCGTCGCGCGCGCTCGTCGCCGAGGACGCGCCGCTGCGCGAGCCCGCCGGCGTCGACGAGCAGGTGGACGGCTCCCGGTACGACGCCGCGAAGGTGCGCTGCGAGCTCGACACGCTCGCCGCGCATCCCGACGCGCTGCTGGTGCGTGCGGGCGTGATCGTGGGCCCCGGCGACCCGACCGAGCGGTTCGCGTACTGGCCGCGGCGCGCGGCGCAGGCGGGCGACGAGCCCATGCTGGTGCCCTCCCCGCCGGCCCATCCCGTGCAGGTGATCGACGTGCGGGACCTGGTGGCCTGGATGCTCGAGGCGATCGAGGCCGGCCTCGCGGGCCCGGTCAACGCGGTGGGCGACCGGCGCGAGGGCCTGGATCTCATCGAGCTCATGCGCGAGGTGGCGGGCGCGCACGGGCGCATGGTGCGACCGCCCGCCGAGTGGCTGCTCGCGCGCGGCGTGCGCCCCTGGAAGGGGCCGGGCTCGCTGCCGCTGTGGGTGCCCGACCAGGGCGAGCCGGCACGGATCGGCTACCACTCCGGCGAGCGGTTCCTCGCGACGGGAGGCGTGCGCCGCCCCCTCATCGAGACGGTGCGCGACGTGCTGACCGAGGAGAGGTCGCTCGGGCTCGACCGGCCGGGTCTCGCGGGGCTGTCGCGCGCGCGCGAGCTGGAGCTGATCGAGGAGTTCGACGGCTCCGCCGCACGGTAGACCGGCGGCGCCTCCCGGCGACCGCCGGCGCCCCTACGGCGTCGCGCCGCCCTCGACCGCCGCATCGTCCACCACGGGCACCGCCGCCGTGGCGGTGCGTGCCTTCGCGGGACCCAGGTAGAGCACCGTCGAGCCCTTGGGCGGGATGAAGCGCTGGTCGGGGGAGATGAGGCGCAGCGCGCCGGCGGGGTCGACGGTGCCCAGCGGGATGACGTCGGCGTCGCCGCCGAGCCGCTGCGCGAGCTCGCGCCTGCCGTACTCGCGCGTGAGGTGCGTCGCGTGGATGCGCCAGCCGTCCGCGACATGCGCGTCGAGCCCGGCCAGGTCGGTGCTGCCGTCGAACGCGTACGAGGCGCGGCGCTCGAACGTGAGCGCGCGGCGCTCGCCCGTGCCCTCCGCGGGCGCGACCTGGAACGACCGGTGGAAGCCGTACTCCGTGCCGAGGCTGCGGGCCACCAGCGCGTTGTAGTAGTCGTTGTCGGTGGCCGCGAGCACGTGGCTGACGCCGGCCTCCTCGAGGGTCTCGTCGGCGTGCTCGGACAGCACCTCGCCGAAGTAGGTGGGGACGCCGGCCATGCGGGCGGGCTGGAGGCTCTGGTAGCGGCCGTCCGCGATGGTGGTCCTGACACCGAGCCGGCGCAGCGCCTCCGCGAGCTCGAGCCCGAACCGCGACGCGCCCACCAGCAGCAGGCCGTTGCGCGGTCCCATGGTGAGCCCGAGCCGGCGCGCGAGCGGCGCGAGCGTGAAGCCGTGCGCGACCACCGTGACGATGATGACCAGGAACACCGTGGGCACCAGCTGGGCGCCGTCGGGGTAGCCCGCGGCCTCCATCGCCGGGCCGAACGATCCCGCTGTCGCGGCGGCCACGATGCCGCGCGGCGCGATCCACCCCAGCAGGATCCGGTCCGGCTTGGGCACGTCGGAGCGCAGCGTGACCAGGGCGATGGTGATGGGGCGGACCACGAACATCAGGACGAGCACGAAGGCGACGATGCGCAGGTCCAGCTCGCGCAGGTCCTCGGCGGTGAGCGTGGCCGGGATGACGATGAACAGCGAGCTCACCAGCACCACGGTGAGCCCCTCCTTGAAGTGGAGCAGCTGCTCGCGTTCGGCGAGGCGCATGTTGCCCAGCACCAAGCCCATCGCGGTGACCGCGAGCAGGCCCGTCTCGTCCTGCATGCGGTTGCCCAGGCCCGCGACCAGGAGCACCGCGACCAGCAGCAGCGGCGACTTGAGGTGGCCGGGCACCCAGCCGCGGCGGAAGGCCACGCCCATGAGCAGGCCCACGCCGGCGCCCATGCCGCCGCCCACGATGATCGCGAACATGAGGCCGCCCAGCACGGAGGCGGCGCCGTCGTCGGACAGCGCGAACAGCTGGAACGTGAGGAACGCGAGCGTGACGCCGATGGGGTCGTTGACGATCCCCTCCCACTTGAGCAGCGCCGCGGAGTCGCGCCGCAGGCCCGCCTGACGCAGCAGGGGCGCGATCACCGTGGGTCCCGTCACCACGAGGATCGCGCCGAGCACCAGCGAGACGGGCCAGTCGAAGTCGCCCACCCAGTGCGCCGCGCCGGCGGTGAGCGCCATCGCGACGGGCGGCCCGAAGATGGTGAGGCGGCCGATCCCCCTGCCCACGCGGCGGAACTCCGAGAAGCGCAGGCTCATCCCGCCCTCGAACAGGATGACCGCGACGCCGAGACCGATCAGCTCGGACAGCTCGTCGGGCTCGAGGTCCACCGTGACCCACCCGGTGAAGGGTCCGAGCGTGAGCCCGACCGCGATGAGGACCACGATCGCGGGGATGCGCAGGCGGGCGGCGAGCAGCTGGGACGCGAGCCCGGCCACCAGGACCAGGACCACGGAGGCGGCGATGTTCACGGGCCGAGCCTAGGGCGCCGCGAGGAAGCGGTCGGGGATCCGGCGCTCGAGGTACGGCGCGAGGGTCCGGGAGAACGTCTTGGTGAGGTGGTTCTCGTTGCGGTAGACCACCACGGAGCCGATCGCCGCAGGGCAGCGGGTCTCGGTGCAGAACATGCGCGAAAGGTTCGCCGGGGTGACGGCCTTGACACGAGCCGCCGCGAGCCCGAGCATGTTGGGCCGGGCGAACGCGACGTCGCGCGGCGTGCCGCACTTGCGGACCGCGGGCTCGTTCTTCACCAGGCACTCGAGCGCCTGCGTGCTCGCGACCGGGTTGTCGATGATGGGGATCACGCGCGAGCCGGCCCGCGCCAGCGCACGCCAGGTCCTCGCGTAGCCGTCCACTGCGGCCTCCTTGGCCGCGGCGCCCTCGCCGTAGGCGCTGCCGTAGATCGCGGACGTGAGGATCAGGGTCGGCTTGTCGCGGAGCAGGCGCTGCTGCACGCTCGCGTTCCACGTCGCGCAGCTCTCGCGCAGCTTGGTGCCGGTCCACGTCTGCGCCTCGACGTTCCACGGGCACGACTGCTTGAGGTGGATGGTGAGGTCCCAGCCGTTCTGGTTCGCCAGGATCTTCACGGCGGGGAACCAGTGCGCGGCGTGCGAGTCGCCCACGAGAGCGACCTTCACCTTCCCCTTCGGATCGCCGAACGTGCAGCTCTTGAGCGTCGGGCTGAAGCGCGTGGTGCGGCACCTGTCCGCGTTGAAGTCCGGCAGGTCGGCGCGGGCCTTCGCCGGCGACGGGGTGAGCGCGGCGGTCCAGTCGGTGGTGCAGCTCGCCTTGTAGGCCATCGCTTCGGCGCCGAAGCAGGTGTCCGTGGCGGCCGTGGCCGCGGGGGCGGCGGGGGCGAGCGTGAGGCCGGTCGCCGCGAGGGCGGCCGCGATCGCGAGCGTGACGGGGCGCCGGAGTGCGGTCCAGGCGTGGGTCACGCCCAGAACCCCTGGTGGGGCGCAGCGGCCTCATCCTCGAGCAGGGGCCCGGTGACCGCGATGCGGCGCGATCCGGCGCCCAGCACCTCGCGGCACGGCAGGCTCAGCGTGGGGTTGTCCTCGTGGGCGCCGGTGAGGGCGAGCAGCCCCGTCTCAGCGAGGCCGTAGACCACGGCGCCGATCCCGGACCAGTAGATCGCACCGGAGCACATCGCGCACGGCTCGCAGCTGGTGACCAGGGTACAGGCGGCGAGCTCGTCCGCGTCGAGCTGGTTCGAGGCGAGCCGCACCAGGTTGGTCTCGGCGTGACCTGTCGCGTCGCGGTGGGTCACCACGGTGTTCTCGGCCTCGAGGACGATGCGCCCGTCGCCGTCCACGAGCACCGCGCCGAACGGGTGGTTGCCGTGGTCGCGTGCGGCCTGCGAGACGGCGATCGCGCGGCGCAGGTGGTCGAGGTGATCGGTCATGGGCCCAGCCTAGGCAACCCCGCCTACACGCGCCCGAAGGTCTCGATGTCCTCCGCGAACTCGCCCGCGACCTGCGCGGACACGGTGGCGCGCGTGGCCGCGACGGCCGCGAGGTAGTGCTCCGTCGACGGGCCCGCCCCGTCGCCGCCGTCCACGGCCGCCTCGAGCGCCGCCTGGTTCGCACGCCTGGCGGCGAACTCGATGTCGGCGGGCGTGAAGCCGTCGCTCGCGGCCACCACGGCGTCGACGTCGACGGACTGTGCGGCGGCCGGGGGCAGGAACCGGGCCCAGATCGCGGCGCGCGCCTCCGCATCGGGCAGGCCGATCGGGATGACGTAGTCGAAGCGTCCGTGGCGCAGGAACGCGCTGTCGAGCGAGCGGATGAAGTTGGTCGCGCACACCAGCAGGCGGTCGGGGCGCTCGCGGAACGCGGGGATGAGCTTGAGCAGCTCGTTGGTGACGCCCTGCAGCGGCGAGGGCGGGTCGCCGCGGCGGTGCGAGGCGATCTCCTCGACCTCGTCGATCAGCACCACCGCGTGCTCGAGCTCCGCGATGCGGTGGAACGTGTCGCGCAGGGCTCCGGCGAGCCCCGCCGGGTCCGCCGCGAGCCGCGAGGGGAACACCTCGACGAAGGACCAGTCGAGGCGGGACGCGATCGCCTTCGCGAACGTGGTCTTGCCCGTGCCGGGCGGGCCGAACATCACCACCGCGCGCGGCGGCGCCACCCCGAAGCGGTCCGCCAGGGCCGGCTCCGCCAGCGGCAGCACCAGGCGCCGCTCGATGAGGTCCTTCTCATGGCGCATGCCCGCGACGCCGTCCCAAAGCCCGCGCGGCAGCACGCGCCCGCCCAGCTCCTCGAGCAGCACCATCTCCTCGCGCTGCACCCGGATGCGCCTCTCGAGGTACCTGACCGCCTTCTTCTCCTCGAAGCCGGCGTCGCGGAACGCGTCCAGATGCGTCTGCTCGCCCGGGACCAGGGCCGAGAGCGTGCTCGGGCCCGCCTCGGCCACTCGCGTCTCGACCGCCCGCAGAAGCCCGGGGCCTATGCCCAACCCATGCCACGCATCGTCCACGCCGTGGAATACCACCCACGCCTGGTTGTGCGCCCGGCGCGCGACCGCGGCACCCACGATCAGGTCCTGCGCGGTGGCGACCACCGCGATGTCCTCGGTCGCGGACGTCAGCACCTCCGCGAGCGCGTAGACCGGCTCGACCCCCGCCGCGCGAGACCTCTCCCACAGGCGCACCACGGCCTCGAGGTCCTCGGCGTGAGCGTCGCGGATCCTCCAGGCGGGCATGCGGGCCTCCTCGCACCTCGGTGTACGTGGCACCGACGGTACCCGAGGGGGGTATGCGCGGGCGAGGGGGTGTTGCCGCCGCGGCGCCGTGCGGCCCCGGCGTCGCGCGGCCCCGCCGTGCTGCGGGACGCTCACCGTGCTTTTCAGGCGGTCCGTGCTCCGGGCGGGACAGGCGCTCACCGCTCGCGGCACCCGGCCGGCCCGCGCCGCCCTAGGCTGGCGGGGACAGCCCTCGACCCCAGGAGCCACCATGACGCTGCCCACCATCACCCGCGACGCGAACGGCGCGCCCAGCATCGACTTCACCGGTGCGGAGAAGCCCGAGGGGCTCGTGGTCGAGGTCCACGAGGCCGGCGACGGTCCCGCCGTGACCGAGGGTCAGCACATCACCGTGCACTACAGCGGCTGGCTGTGGGACGGCGCGAAGTTCGACTCGTCGTGGGACCGCGGCGAGTCCATCTCCTTCCCGATCGCGTACGGCTCGCTCATCGACGGCTGGGTCGACGGGATCGTGGGCCAGCCGGTCGGCTCGAAGCTGCTGCTCGTGGTGCCGCCGGAGTCGGGCTACGGCTTCCGCCCGATGGGCCCCATCCCCGCCGGCTCGACGCTGGTGTTCACCGTGGACGTGCTCGAGGCGCGCTGAGCGCTTGGGTGGCGCGCTGAGCGCGCGCCCACCTCACTGACCCGCGCGCGCCGGGCGGCTGTCCCGCCCGGCGCGCGGCAGCGCAGAAAAGCACGGTGAGCGTCCCGCCCGGTTCAGTCGACGCCGGGCGTGTCCCGTCGGGTGTGCAGCACCCGGAGGATCAGGATGTCTCCCGCGTCGAGGCGGTAGAAGAGTCCGTAAGGGAACTCGCGGATGCGCGCGCGTCGCACCCCGGGCAGGCCGTCGACCGGCGGCGCGCCGTTGGGGAACATCACGAGCCGATCCATCGCGCGATCGAGCCGGTCGAGGAAGCGTCGCTCGAGATCCCGGTCGACCGCGCGGTAGTGGTCGCGCGCCTCGGTCAGATCGCCTACGGCGCGCTCCGTGAGCCGGATCGTCACCGCTCGCGGTGCAGCTCAGCGCGGACCTGCGCCCAGTCGTGGTCCCCGGCGGGATGCTCGCCGGCCTCGTCGAGCGCAGCGACCAGCAGTTGCCGCTCCTGCTCGGTGGGGACGTAGACGGCCTCGCCGAAGTGCGTCCGCAACGCCTCCTGGATCACCTCCGACCGGGTGCGGTGCTCCACTGCCCTGGCGCGCTCGACAATCTCGAACAGCTCCTCGGGCAACGTCACGGCGACCTTGCGCACCGGCATGGTTCCTCCCGACCCCGCGTGGTATGACAAAAGCATACCGAGGCTCGCTGACCGCGCACCGGGCTGCTGTCCCACCCGGTGCACAGCAGCGCAGAAAAGCACGGTGAGCGTCCCGCCCGGACCGGGAGACGAGAGCACTTGCGCCCGCGCGGATACGGGGTTAACGTACAACCAAATGGTTGTAGAAACTGACCTGTCCGACGCCGAGGTGGACCGGATCTTCCGGGCCTTGGCCGACGCGACGCGCCGCGACATCGTCGAGCGCGTCCTCACCGGGGAGCAGTCCGTCAGCGCTCTCGCGGATCGCTACGACATGTCCTTCGCGGCCGTGCAGAAGCACGTCGCGGTGCTCGAGAGGGCGGGACTCGTGACCAAGCACCACCACGGCCGCGAACGACTGGTCCGCGGCAACCCCGACGCCATCCGACGCGTCCAGCACCTGCTGGACCGCTACGAGCGGCTGTGGCGCGCGCGCATCGACGCGCTCGACGCGCTGCTCGCCGCCCCGCTCGCGACCCCGCCGGCAGCAACGCCGGCACCGACTTCAGCACCGACACCCGTCCCCGAACAGGAGTAGGCCATGCCCATCACCTCCGTCACCAAGGACCCCGAGGCCCTCACCATGACGGTGACCGCCGACTTCGCGGTCCCCGTCCAGCGCCTCTGGGACGCCTACGCGGACCCGCGTCAGATCGAGCGCTTCTGGGGTCCGCCCACGTACCCCGCCACGTTCCTCCGCCACGACATGGCAGCCGGCGGCCGCTCGCAGTACGAGATGCACGGCCCCGACGGCGACGTCTCCGCCGGCTACTGGGAGTTCCTCGCCGTGGACGCGCCGCGATCGTTCGAGGTGCGCGACGGCTTCGCGCGCGAGGACGGCACGCCCAACCACGACCTGCCTCACATGCGCATGATCTTCGCCTTCGAGGAGACCCCCGAGGGCTCGCGCCTGGTCACCACCACGTGGTTCAACTCCGCCGAGGAGCTCGAGCAGCTGCTCGGCATGGGCATGGAGGAGGGCATGACTCTCGCGATGGGTCAGATCGACGCCGTCCTCGCGGACCTCGAGGCGTTCGCCGCCGGCCGCGGCGTGGTCTCTCAGATCCTGTCCGACACCCAGGTCCGCGTGTCGCGAGTCATCCGCGGCACCGCCGAGCAGATCTGGCGCGCCCACCACGAGCCCGAGCTGATGAAGCGCTGGCTCCTGGGCCCCGACGGCTGGGAGATGCCCACCGCGATCGTCGCCCAGAACGTCGGCGACTCCTACCGCAACGAGTGGGCGCCCGTCCCCGGCGGCCCCGCCGACGGCGCCCCGTCCTTCGGCTTCGAGGGCGAGCTGCTCGAGTCCGAGCCGCCGTACCGCGAGGTCACCACCGAGCGGATGATCGGCATGGAGGGCCCCGGCACCACCAACGAGCTCACCCTCACCCCCCGCGAGGAGGGCGGCACGCTGCTCAGCCTGCTCATCACGTACCCGAACGCGGAGCTGCGCGACATCGTGCTCGCGACCGGCATGACCGACGGCATGGAGGCCAGCTACGCGCGTCTCGAGTCCGAGCTGGTGAACGCCTAGCGCCGCCCGACCACGACCACGGCGCCGAGCTCCTCGTCCCGCTCGACGCGCACCACGAGGCCCTCGTCGGCCGCCGCCTCCGCGGTGAGCCCGATGAGGGCCTCGCTCGTCTCGACCACCACCGTCCCTCCCGGTCGCAGCAGGCGGGACGATGCGGCGAGCACCGCGCGCTGCAACCTCGCCCCGTCGGGGCCGCCGTCGAGCGCTCGGCGCGGCTCGTGGTCGCGGGCCTCGCGCGGCATCAGGGGGATCGCGGCGGTGGGGACGTAGGGCGGGCAGGCGGCGAGCACGTCGACCGTGCCGTCGAGGTGGCGCAGCGCGGCGTCCACGTCGGACACCAGGGACGATGCGCGGTACGGGGCGAGGCTCGCGGCCGCCAGGGCGACGGCGGCCGGGTCCACGTCCGCCGCCACCACGGTCACGTCGGGGCGGGCCGCGGCGACCGCGACGGCGATCGCCCCGACGCCGCAGCACAGGTCCACCACCACGCCGTCCGGAGGGGCCGCAGCGGAGGCAAGCCGCGCGACCAGCTCCGTGCGGCGGCGCGGCACGAACATCCCCGGCGCCACCGGGATCCGCAGGCCCGCGAACGCGACCCATCCCACCACCTGCTCGAGCGGGTCGCCCGCGATCCGGCGCGCGAGCATGGCCTCGAGGCGCGCGTCATCGCCGTCCGCCGCCTCGCGGATGAGCGTCGCCTCGTCCTCCGCGAACACGCTGCCGGCCGCGCGAAGCCGGGCCGCCGCATCGTCCCCCGTCACGCTGGCACGCTACCGCTCGGGTGGCAGGAACGGGGGAAGCGTGGAGACTGGAGGGATGGACCCGGACCAGATCGACCCTGCCAGCGAGGGGCGCGTCCTGTCCCCGGACGACGGCGACTACCTGCGCTTCGAGCGCACGCTCGCGCACCCGCCGGCCGAGGTCTGGCAGGCGCTCACCCACCCCGACCGGACCGCGGCGTGGGCGTACCGGACCGAGTTCGAGCCGCGCGAGGGCGGCGCCGTGACCATGTCCTCGGGCGGCGACGGCGAGGTGCTCGCGTGGGACGAGCCGCACGCCCTCGAGTACGCGTGGGAGGGCTACGGCGGGCGGTGGCACGTGCGGATCGCGATCGCGGACTCGCACCACGGCACGCTGCTCACCTTCGACCACGTCGCCCCGGATCCGAACAATCCCGACTTCGCCGCCGGCTGGCACTGGCACCTGGACCGGCTCGAGCAGCACCTCGCGGGCGAGGAGCCGGCGCAGGTCGACTCGGATGCGCACTTCGAGGAGCTGCAGCGGCTGTACACGCACGCCGAGGGCTAGCATCGCCGGATGGGCGATTACCAGGTGCTGGAGATGGGCGCGCTCGACGGCTGGCGCGACCACCACGGCGGATTCCAGCCGCACACGCAGCGCGACGGGCGCCGCGTGGTGGACCACGAGCTGGCGATGCAGTACATCGGGATGACGGCCAACGCGTTCGTCCCGGGCGAGGAGGCCGGCTACTGGCACACCCATCGCGACATCGAGGAGCTCTACGTCTTCCTCGCCGGTCAGGGACAGATGGCGCTCGACGGCGACATCGTGGACGTGGGGCCTGGCACCGCGGTGCGCGTGGGGCAGGGTGTGTGGCGGACGTGGCGTTGCGTGCCCGACAGCCCCGAGCCGATGCGCTGGTTCTGCATCCGCGCTGGCGGCGGCGAGCTGCCGCACCTGCCCGACGACGCGACGCGCGACGAGGGCCGCCCCTCGCCGTGGTGACGAGGGGCGGCCTCCCGCGCTCGCGGGCGTGACGGTCAGGCCGCGACGAGCACCTCCCGGGTGGGCTCGACGGCGGCCGCGTCGGCGAGCTCGGCGCGCCGCGACGGCAGCAGCGTCGCGACCGCGGTGGTGACGGCGAGGATCGCCGCGCCCCACAGGACCGCCGTCTGCGCGGCGTCCGTGTAGCCGGTCGGGGTGAGCTCCCCGCCCATGCCGGTGAACACCGCGGTGAGCACGGCGATGCCGAGCGCGACGCCGATCTCCCTGACGGTCGCGTTGGTGCCGGAGGCCTTCGCGTGGTCCTCGTCGCGCATGCGGGCGAGGACCGCCGTCGCGAGGGGCGCGAACACCAGGCCCATGCCCACGCCGCACGCCACGAACCCGGGCACCAGGGTGGCGTACGCGACGTCGGGGTCCAGGACCGTGCCGATCCACGCGAGCCCGGCGGCCTGGAACGCGACGCCGGCCGTGATGAGGGTGCGGGTGCCCACGCGGGGTGCCACCAGGCCCGTGAGGGGGGCCACCACCAGCGGCGCCATGGTCCACGGCATGGTGAGGACGCCCGCCTCGAGCGGCGACCTGCCCTGCACCACCTGCAGGAACTGGATGAGGATGAACACGGCGCCGAAGATGCCCACGGAGAACATCAGGCCCACGGCGTTGGCGACGGAGAAGGACCGGTCGCGGAACAGGCGCAGCGGCAGCAGCGCCGCGTCGCGGCGGCGGTGCTCCCACGCGAGGAAGCCGGCCAGCAGGACCGCCCCGCCCACGAGCCCGGCGAGCACCTGTGCGGAGGTCCACCCCGCATCGTTCCCCCGCACGATCCCGAAGACCAGGCCGAACACGGCCGTCATGCCGAGCGCCAGCCCGACCAGGTCGAGGCGCGCGGCGGCGCCGCGGGTCTCCGTGAGGAACGCGCGGATGAGCACGAGCGCGAGCACGCCCACGGGGACGTTGAGCCAGAAGATCGCGTGCCAGGACAGGCCCTCGACCACCGCGCCGCCGATCAGCGGCCCGACCGCGACGCCCAGGCCGGCGACGCCGCCCCAGATGCCGATCGCCACCGGCCGCATGCGTGCCGAGACGTTGGTGGAGAGGATCGCGAGGGACAGCGGCATGAGCGCCGCGCCGCCGATGCCCTGGAGCACGCGCGCGGCGATGAGCGCCTCCGCTGTCGGGGCGAGCGCGCACAGGATGGACGCGAAGGTGAACAGCGTGACGCCGCCCGCGAAGATGCGGCGGCGGCCGAAGCGGTCGCCGAGCGCGACCGCCATGAGGATCATGCTCGCGAAGGCGAGCGAGTAGCCGTTGATGAACCACTGGAGCTGCTCGAGGGTCGCGTCGAGGTCTGTCGCGAGGACGGGCAGCGCGTTGGTGACCACGAGGTTGTCGAGGCTCGCCATGAAGGCCGGGATCGAGGCCGCGAGGATCACGAGACCCACGGGCGTCCGGCGTGCGGTGGTGGACATGTTCCCTCCCCGGGGACGGTCGCGAGTAATCAACTGATTACTACATGTCGACACGCTAGTAATCGCTTGATAACCTGTCAACATGAGCACCGCAGAAGCCCGTCTGACCAGCGACGACAGGCGCGAGCAGATCCTCGCCGCCGCGACCGTCGTGTTCGGGGACAAGGGCTACGCGGGCGGCACCACCGACGCGATCGCCAAGCAGGCCGGCATCTCCCAGGCGTACGTGGTGCGCATGTTCGGCACCAAGGAGCGCCTGTTCCTCGAGGTCGCCAGGCGCGCCACCGACCGGCTGCGTGAGAAGTTCGGCCTGGTCATCGCGTCCTTCACGGGCGCGGAGACCTCGGAGGAGCGGCAGTCCGCGCTGGGAGTCGCGTACGCCGAGCTGGTGTCGGACCGCGGCACGCTGCTCGCGCTGCTGCACCTGTTCGGGCTGGGCGCCGACCCGGTGTTCGGCCCCGAGGGTCGCGAATGCTTCCTGTCCGTGTACCGCCTGGTCCGCGAGCAGGCCGGCTTCACCCCGGAGGAGACCGTCGAGTTCTTCTCGCGCGGCATGCTCATGACCATCCTGCTGGCGCTGCGCATGCCCGACGCGACCGACCCGGCCGCGTCGGAGCTGCTCGTCACCGCGATGGGCCCGCAGTGCGAGGCGATCCTCGCGGGCTACGAGGCGACCGTCTCCTCCGCCGGCTGAGGCGCCGCCGGGAACGCGAGGCTCACCGTGGTGCCCTCGCCCTCGGTCGAGTCGACCGCGAGCGTGCCGCCGTGCACCGAGACGATCGCGGCGGTGATGGCGAGGCCCAGGCCCGAGCCGCCCGTCGCACGGGTCCGCGAGTGGTCGCCGCGCACGAACCTCTCGGTGGCGCGCGCCGCCACCTCCGGTGCCATCCCGGGGCCGTCGTCCTCGATGTCCACCCTGGCCAGCGCATCGTCCCTGGTCACGCGCACGGTGACGTGCGAGCCGCCATGCACGGCAGCGTTGGTGACCACGTTGATGAGCGCCTGGCGCAGGCGGTCGGGGTCGCCCTCGATGGTGACCGGGGCGGGCGCGTCGAGGGTGAAGGTCACGCCCTCGCGGGCAGCGGTCGCGTCGCGCACCACCTCGCCGCACACGTGCGAGAGGTCGAGCGCGATGGGGGACAGCTGGGGCTCCGCGTCGTAGCGCGCGAGCTCGAGCATGTCCTCGACCAGGCGGCGCATGCGGCTCGCCTCGGCCTCGGTGCGGGCCCACGCGTCCGCCACGTCCTCGTCGCGCTTGAGCGCCCCGCGGCGGTACAGCTCCGCATAGCCGAGCACGGTGGTGAGCGGCGTGCGCAGCTCATGCGAGGCGTCCGCGACGAACTCGCGCAGGCGCGCCTCCGACCGCTCGCGCTCCTCGAGCGAGGCGGTGAGCGTGTCGACCATGGTGTTGAGCGAGGCGGCGAGCTCCGCGGACTCGCTGCCGCGGCCCCTGCCCTCGAGGCGGACGTCGAGGTCGCCCTCCGCGATGCGTGTCGACGCGTCGACCATGCGGCGCATGGGCGCGATGCCGAGCCTGATCACCCACCAGCCCACCACCGCGAGCGCGGCGAGGATGAACGTGATGCCGATCGCCTCGATGAGGATCAGCCGGTGCGTGGTGGCCTCGACGGAGTCGAGCGGCAGCGCGGTGAGGTCCGTGCCGACGGTGGTGGCGCGCGCGAGCACGCGCCACTCACCCTGGCCGTCGGACGATGCGACGGTGAAGTAGGACGTGCCGGTCGCGGGCATCTCGGCCGCCTCGATGAGGGGCCGGGCGTCGGACGAGTCCGTGGTGTTCGGCACGAACAGCACCTGGACCTCGCCGTTGGACGCGAGGACCGCGCGCCACGCCTCGGACGGGCGGGCGTACTCGCCCTGGACGTCGTCGGAGTCCGCGAGCGTGGGCTTGCGGTCGTAGTCGACCGGGCCGGAGAAGGAGGCGAGGCGCTCGTCCATCTGGGTGACCAGGTGCGAGTGGGTGACGCCGGTGACCGCGATCGCGACGGCGACCGCGATCGCGGCGATCGCGCCGAGCCCGATGAGGAGGCGCGAGCGGAGGCTCATGCCCGGGGAAGCGGTCACGGCAGCCTCAGCGTGTATCCCACCCCACGGATCGTGTGGATGAGCTTGGGGTCGACGGTGTCGACCTTGCGTCGCACGTAGCCGATGTAGGTCTCCACCACGCCCGGGTCGTCGTCGCGGGAGTAGCCCCACACGCCCTCGAGCAGCTGGCCGCGCGACAGGACGCGGCCGGTGTTCTGCATGAGGTGGCGCAGCAGGTTGTACTCGGTGGGGGACAGCTGGACGTCCTCGCCCGCGCGGGTCACGCGGTGCGCGACGTCGTCGAGCTCGAGGTCCGCGACCCGGTAGACGTCGGAGGCGCTCGGGGCGCGCTCGACGCGGCGGGACACGGCCTCGACGCGGGCGACCAGCTCGTCGAGGTTGAACGGCTTCTCGAGGTAGTCGTCGCCGCCGATCGTCAGGCCCTCGACCTTGTCCTGCGAGCTGTCGCGCGCGGTGAGGAAGATGATGGGCGTGCGGTCGCCGGACTCGCGCAGGCGGCGCGTCACCGCGAAGCCGTCGAGGCCCGGCATCATCACGTCCAGCACGATCAGATCGGGGCGCTGCTCGCGCGCGGCCTTCAGCCCGGCCTGGCCGTCGGAGGCCTCGGAGACGTCGTAGCCCGCATAGCGCAGGGCGGCGCAGAGCATGGTGCGGAGGTTGTCCTCGTCATCGACCACGAGGATGCGGCGTTCAGGCATGCGCCCAGTATCGCGGTTCAACCTGAGCATTCGCTGGGAGGCCGCTGGGCGTGGACGGGGAGCGGCGTCCCCGGTCAACTCTCGCGCCCCTCCCAGTCTTCTCCCAGGTCCCGTCGGTTAACTCGAGGTGAACACAGGCCCGGAGCGCCCCTCCGACGCCCCCGACCTGAGAGGTGCTCATGCCCTACTACGCCTTCATCGCGGCCGACCTGATCGCGATCTCCATCCTCGTCTTCGGCCTCTACTTCCCGCGTCATCGCCGGCGCGACCTCATCGTCGCGTTCCTGTCGATCAACGTCGGCGTCATGGGAGTGACGTACGCGATGACCAACGCGGACATCTCGCTCGGCTTCGGCATGGGCATCTTCGCGGTGCTGTCGATCATCCGCCTGCGCTCGACCGAGATGGACCACGCGGAGATCGCGTACTACTTCACCGCGATCGCGCTGGGCCTGCTGGGCGGCTTCCCCGCGCTGTCCGCGTCGCTCAGCTTCACGCTGATGGCCGTGCTGCTCGGCGTCATCCTGGTGGGCGACAACCCCCGCCTGTTCTCCCGCAGCCGCCAGCAGCAGATGGTCCTGGACCGCGCCTTCACCACCGAGGAGGCGGCGGCGAACCACCTCGCGCTGCTCCTGGGCGCGGAGATCAACCGCGTCACCATCCGTCGGGTGGACCTCCTCACCGAGTCGACCATGGTGGACGTCCGCTACACGCTGCTCGCGAAGCCGGCGCTTGGCGCGGAGGCGTCGTTCGACGGCTCGCTGGCCGCCGAGCGCCCCGTCGCCACCGAGGTCGCGCGATGACCGGCTGGGAGCAGCGGGTCGCGGCGCTGCCGGCGGTGACGCTCGCCGAGCTGGAGGCCGAGGCCGCGCTGCTGACCCGCGTGGACCGCAAGTACATCGTGTCCCCGGTGCTCCTCGCCGACGTCCTCGGGGCCGTGGACGGGATGCGCGCCCTCGAGATCGACGGCGAGCGGGCCTTCGGCTACGCGTCCGTCTACTTCGACACCCCCGACCTGGAGTCCTACCGGGACGCCGCGCGCCGCCGGCCCGCGCGCTACAAGGTGCGGACCCGCGACTACCTCGACACCGGGGGCAGGGCGATCGAGGTCAAGCTCCGCTCCGCGAAGGGCGAGACCGTCAAGCACCGCGAGTGGATCGACGCCCACGTGGCCCGAGGCGGAAGCCTCGACGGCGAGGCCAGGGCGTTCGTCGCATCGTTCCCCCAGGTCGGGGACGCGGTCGACGCGCTCGGCCCGGTCCTCACCACCCGCTACCGCCGCTCGACGCTCGTCGCCGACGGCGCCCGCGTGACCATCGACCGCGACGTCACCGCGGTCGAATCCCGCGGCGAGTCCGTGGGCTTCGGCTCGGCGCTCATCCTCGAGACCAAGTCCTCCTTGCGGGCGGGCGACGTGGACCGTGCGCTGTGGGCGCGCGGCGTCCGCCCGGTCCGCGTCTCCAAGTACTGCACCACCCTGGCCGCGCTGCAGCCCGAGCTCCCGGCGAACCGCTGGGCGCGCACCCTGCGCCGCCACCTGACCCCCACCGCTGCCACCGCGGCCTGAGAAAGGCGAACGATCATGCGCAAGCCCACCACCGTCTTCGCCGGCATCCTCGCCGGCACGCTGCTCCTCGCGGGCTGCTCCACCACCACCGGCTCCGACGCGACGTCGACCACCGCGAGCGACGACACCACCACGACCACCACCACCACCGCGGCGACCTCGACCGAGCTCACCGAGGCCACCTATGACGAGCTCGGCGTCAATGACCTCGACACCTCCGCCGACCTCGACGGCGCGACCGACATCACCCTGTCCGACTCCGGCTCGACCGGCGGGGACGGCGTGACCGTCGACGGCGACACCGTCACCATCACGGAGGGCGGCACCTACCGCCTGTCCGGCACCCTGTCCGCGGGCCAGGTGGTGGTCGCCACCGAGGACGAGGACGTCACCCTGATCCTCGACGGCGTCGACATCACCTCCGCGGACACCGCGGCGATCGACATCGAGGGCGCCGACGAGGTGGTGATCTGGCTCGAGGACGGCTCCGCCAACACGCTGTCCGACGCGGCCGACGCCACCGCGGCCGCGGACTCCGAGACCGACGTCCCCAACGCGACCCTGTACTCGACGGCGGACCTGTGGATCGCCGGCGACGGCGCGCTCACCGTGAACGCGGTGGCCGAGGACGGCATCGGGTCCAAGGACGGCCTGGTCATCGAGTCGGGCTCGATCTCCGTGACCGCCGCCGACGACGGCATCCGCGGCAAGGACTACCTGGTGGTCTCCGGCGGCGACATCACGGTCGACGCCGAGGGCGACGGCCTGAAGTCCACCAACGAGTCCCTCGAGGAGGAGACGGCGGTGGGCGTGGTGTGGATCTCCGGAGGCACGCTCGACATCACCTCCGGGGTCGACGGCATCGACGCGGTCAACCAGGTCACCGTCGAGGGCGGAGAGCTCGCGATCGCCGCCGGCGACGACGGCATCACCACCGACGGTGTCCTGCACATCTCCGATGGCACCGTGGACGTCACCACGTCGGTCGAGGGCCTCGAGGGCGGGATCATCCGCCTCAGCGGCGGCACCGGCACCATCAAGTCGAGCGACGACGGCGTCAACGTCTCCGGCGGCACGTCCTCCGGCGGCGACATGGGTGGCGGAATGGGCGGCGAGATGCCGTCCGACGGCACGCGTCCCGAGCGTCCCACGGACGGCGGGATGCCCGGGGAGTCCACCACGGACACCGGCACTTCCACGTCGACCACCGCGTCGGTGACGTCGGCGGCGTACTCGACCGACGCATCGTCCACCTCCACGGCCACGACGGACGGGACCACCGACGGCACCGAGGCGACCACGGTCGCCGGCGGCATGGGCGGCATGGATCAGGCGGCCGAGGGGCGTGCGCTCGAGATCTCGGGCGGCACCTGGTACATCGACGCCGACGGCGACGGGCTGGACTCGAACGGCACGGCGACCATGACCGGCGGCACCGTGGTGGTCGACGGCCCCACCAACAGCGGCAACGGCGCGATCGACGTCAACGGCGAGTTCACGGTGAGCGGCGGCACGCTCGCGGCGTCAGGCGCCTCGGGGATGCTGGTGTCGCCCACGGCCGACGGGCAGGGCGTGCTGACCATCACGTTCGCCTCCGCGATCGCGGAGGGCACGCCCATCACCGTGACGGACGCGGACGGCAACCAGGTGGCGACGTTCACCACGGGCAAGATCTCGCAGTCGCTGGTGCTGTCCTCGGACGCGATCGTGTCGGGCGAGACGTACACCATCACCACCGGCGCGGCGGTGTCGGGCGACGCGGTCGCGGGTGGGCTGGTGCTCGGCGCGGGCGCGACCGGCGGTGACGAGCTGGGCACCGTGACGGCGGACTGACCCGCAGCCCTGACCTCCGCCGAGCGCTCCTCCACACGCTTCACCCCGGATCGGGCCCATGCCGAGCATGTGCCCGCTCACATCAGGGGTGGTGTGTGGAGGAGTGCTCTTCGTGTGTGGAGGAGCGCACGGCGTGGCCCACTCCCCGGCACCTCTCGCCTGGCTCCCAGCGTTCTCCCAGGAGCGGACGATTGTATGAATACCAGGAGCCCCCGCCCCCCAGGGGCTCCGAGCCGAGAGGCGCCCATGGTCGCCGGCCCCGCCGTCCACCCCGCGTCGACGGCCCTCGTCCTCCCCGAGGGTCCCGACTGGACGGCGGCCGGTGAGCTCCGGGCCTGATGACCGGCCGCGGCCGGGCCGGAGCGAGGCCGTGGACGCCTCTCGGCTCCCGAGTAGGGGCGGCGGCTGCCAACGCCGCCCCGAGACCGTGCGAGGCCCCCGATGACTGCCACATCGGGGGCCTCGCGGCCGTCTACAGCCCCGTGACCAGCAGGCTCGCGAAGGCCTCCGCGGCGGGCGCGGCGTCTCGCGGCAGCGCGAGGAAGATGTCCCGGTACGTGTCCGGGCGTGTGGGCACGGCGACGATGCCGGGGATCGCCGGGCTCGCGTCGAGGGCCATGCGCGTGAGGAGCGCCACCCCGAGGCCCTCCGCGATGAGCCGCTGCGCCGCGATGTAGTCCTCGGTGACGAACGCGATGTGGGGCACGAAGCCGGCCTCGTCCGCGTGGGCCACCAGGTGGGTGCGGCAGCGCACGCAGCCGGAGATCCAGCGCTCGTGCGCGAGCGCGCCCATGTCGATGGCCGCGCGGCCCGCGAGCGGGTGCGTCTCGGGCAGGATCGCGAGGTACTCGTCGCGGCCCAGCGGCACCGTGGGGATGTCGACGGGCGGCGGCGTGGCCGCGTCGGAGAACCCGATCACCAGGTCCGCCGCGCCCGACCGCAGGAGGTCGAGCGCCGGATCCGTCTCCGTCTCCTCGAGCCCGATCTCCACGCCCGGGTACGTGTGCGCGAACTGCGCGAGCGGGCGCGGCAGCACGGTCGCGCAGAAGGACGTGAACGCCGCGATGCGCAGCTGACCCACCTGGAGGTCGGCGTGACGGTGCAGGCTCCGCTCCGCGTCCTCGAGGCTGGCCGCGATCGCGTCCGCGTGCTGCACCAGCGCCTCCCCGGTCGGGGTGAGGCGGGTGACCCGGCCCGCCCGCATGGTGAGAGGCACGCCCGCGCGCCGCTCGAGCGCGCGCAGGTGGTGCGCGACGGTGGGCTCGCTCAGCTGCAGCGCCCGCGCGGCGGCCGCCTTCGAGCCGTGGCGCGCGACCTCGCGCAGGATCAGCAGGCGCTCGACGTCGATCATCGGACCATCATCTCATCGAGGTCTGGGTGCTGGCGATACGTTCTTGTCGAGGGGTCGAGCCGTCGCGATCATGGTCGCATGCTCGAGATCGCGTCCTCCTTCCGCCGCCTGCCGGGGTATCTCGACACGCCCTCGTACGGCCTCCCCGCCCGCGCGACCGCGGCCGCGCTGCGCCGCGCGACCCGCGAGTGGGAGCGCGGCACGCTCGGCCCGTGCCGCCTCGACGCGGTGGTGGACCGCCTCCGCGCCGCCTACGCGACCCTGGTGGGCGCGATGCCCGAGGACGTCGCGCTCGCGGGCTCCACGTCGCAGGTGGTGGGCATGGTCGCGGCGTCGCTGCCCGCCGGCGCGCGCGTGGTGGTGGCGGAGGGGGACTTCGCCTCCGTGCCGCTGCCCTTCGTCCACGACCCTCGCCTCGAGGTGCGCGCGGTGCCGCTCGACCGGGTGGTGCCGGAGGTGATGCGCGGCGCGGACCTGGTCGCGGTGAGCGCGGTGCAGTCCTCGAACGGCGCGGTCGCCGACCTCGACGCGCTCGCCACCGCGGCGCGGCTCACCGGCACGCGCACCCTGGTGGACGCGAGCCACGCCGCGGGCTGGATGCCGCTGCGCGCCCGCGACTTCGACGTGGTGGTGGCCAGCGCGTACAAGTGGCTCGGCGCCCCGCGCGGCATCGCGCTCGCCGCGGTGCGCCCCGAGGCCGCCTGGGTGCGGCCCGTCAACGCCAGCTGGTACGGCGCCGACAGCCCCTGGACGTCGCTCTACGGTCACGAGGTCCGCCTCAGCACCGCCGCGCGCCGGCTCGACACCTCCCCGCCGTGGCAGCTGGTCGAGGCGGGCGCCCTTGCGCTCGAGCTGCTCGCCGCCCAGGGCGTCGACGCGATCGGCCGCCACAGCGTGGGCCTTGCCAGCGAGCTCCGCGCGCGGCTGGGGATGCCCGCCGGAGCTTCGCCCATCGTCTCCGTCGACGGCGTCGACCCGGCCGCGCTGGCCAGGGCCGGCATCCGCGCCGCCGCCCGCGGCGGCCGCGCCCGTCTCGGCTTCTACGTCTACAACGACGAGCGCGACGTCGACGCCGCCGCCTCCGCGATGCGCGTCGCCCAGGCCGCCTGACGTGCGGGGGACGATTCGCGGGTCACCCGACCCGTGCATCCGCCCCCGCGGTCATCCGGCGAGCTGCGCGCCGAGCTCCTTGGACCGTGCCACCGCGGCGTTCGCGCCGGCGGAGATGACGCCTTGCAGGCCGGCGTGCTCCATGGCCTCGAGCGCGGCGAGGGTGGTGCCGCCGGGGGAGCTGACGCGACGGCGGAGCTCCTGCGGGGTGTCGCCGGACTCGGCGAGGAGCTGCGCGGCGCCCGTGAAGGTCTGCTGCGCGAGCAGCGTCGCGAGGTCCCGGTCGAGCCCCTGCATCACGCCGGCCTCCGTGAGCGCCTCGGTGATCGCGTAGTAGTAGGCGGGGGCGGACCCGGCGACGGCGATGACCGCGTCGATCTGCTCCTCGGGGACGCGCACCACCAGGCCCGTGGCGCGCAGCATCCGCTCGGCGAGCGCGAGGTGCTCCTCGGTCGCATGCGCGCCGGCGGACACCGAGGTCGCGCCGCGGCCCACCACGGACGGGGTGTTGGGCATGGCGCGCACCACGGGCGTGCCCGCGGGCAGGCGCTCCTCGTAGAAGGAGGACGGCAGCGCGGCCGCGACGGTCACCACGAGCGTGCCGGGCGCAACCGCGTCGCTGATGGTGTCGAGGACCTCGCCCATCTGCTGCGGCTTGACCGCGAGGACCACGATCCCGGCGCCCGTGACGGCCGCGACGGCGTCCTCGGCGGCGTTGATGCCATGCGCGGCGACCAGGGCGTCGCGCCGCTCGGCGCCGCGGTTCGCGACGGTGATGGAGCCGCCTGGCCACCCGGCGACGCGCATCGCGGAGATGAGGGTGCCCCCCATCACGCCGCCCCCGACCACGGCGACGGCGGGCAGGGCGGACGGGGACTCGGCTGCTTCGGTGCTCATGCGTCCAACCTAGCGCGGACCCCCGACGGGCTCGCGGGCTGGCATCAGAGGCCCAGCGTCTCCACGAACGCCTCGACCGCGCCCGACGGCCCGGTGGCCTCGAAGTACGCGCTGCCGTTGGTCCATCTCACCGTGGTGACGCCGTCCTTCTCCTCGACCGCGCGCTCGCCCACCACCGTCGAGCCGACCATCGCGTCCTCGAGCCCCGCGTCCTTCCCGGCCGCGCGCACCAGGGCGTCGTGGGCGTCCTGCTCGGTGTAGAGCTGGCGCGCGGTCAGGGTGACCTGGTCCGCGCCGTCGTCGTAGGTGAGGACCTGGACCTCGGCCACCCGATCGGGCAGCGCGGTGTCCGCGTCGGGGTCCGGGGTCGCGACCTCGGTGAGCGCCCACAGTCCCGACGTGACCGGCATGGCCGCGAGGAACGGCGTGGGGTCCTCGGGCACGATCGGCTCGACCTCGCGCGCCGCCGGCACGTCCACCACCTGCTGCGCGGGGATGTCGACCTCCGACGGGCGGAACAGCGCCCACGCGGCGCCGGCGAGCACCGCGGCCAGCACCACCAGCCCGATCGCGATGAGCGGCCAGGAGCGGTCGCGGCCCGGCCCGGCCGGCGCGGGGGTCCCGTCGCCGTCGCCGCCGCCGTGGTCGGGCGCGGCGGGGGACGATGCGGGGGTCACCGGGACCTCCGCGGTCGCCATGCGCGGGCGGTACAGGGCGGGGCCGGCCGTGTCCGCGGGCGGCGCGCCGCCGTCCTCAGCGACGGAGACCCACGAGGGGATCGGTGCGGGAGCCTGGGTGCGGGCGGGTACCGCCGGGGTGTACGCGGGTGGCGCGGCCGGAGCGTCGACGGCCGGGTCGAGGTCCACTGGGGCCTGCACGGGCACGATGCGCGGCACTCCACCGAGCGGGGTGGGCGCGCCGGCCGCGTGGAGCGCCGCGTTGCGGGCGGCCGCGGCGCCGAGCAGCTCGTACGACGTGGGGGCCGCGGGTGGCGCCGCGAGCGACTCCGCCTCGGCGGCGAGGTCGAACGGCGACCGCGGCTCCGGCATCACCTCATGGGCGGGCGGGGCCGGCACCGGCGAGGCGACGTCATCACCGTCGATGTCGAGGTCGATGGGGACCGGCACCGGCGGCCCGACCGGGGCGCGGGGCGCCACGGGCTTGGAGGGCGCGACCTCACGGACCGTCGCGACGGCCTCCTCCCGCACGGGCGTGCCCCTGCCCGGCTCTTCACGCGTCATGGGGTCAGCGTAGGGCCGGGGTCCGACACCGCCGCCGAGCGCGCTCGCGTGTCCGCCAGGCTCGGCTGTCGGAGGCCGCCGGTAGCGTGGGCGCATGGCCACCACCACCCGCAAGGCGACCCCCGGATACCGCTGCACCGAGTGCGGCTGGACGGCGGTCAAGTGGGTGGGCAGGTGCGGCGAGTGCCAGGCATGGGGGACCGTGATCGAGGCGGGCGCGTCGCCGGCCGGCCCTGCGACCAAGGCGACCGCGGTGACCGCGCCGGCCACCCCCATCCCCGACGTGTCCGCCGCCGCCGCGACGCGATCCGCGACCGGGGTGGGGGAGTTCGACCGGGTCCTGGGCGGCGGGCTGGTGCCGGGAGCGGTGATCCTGCTCGCGGGCGAGCCTGGAGTGGGCAAGTCCACGCTGCTGCTCGACGTCGCCGCCCGCACGGCGCGCGGCGGCGGACGCGTCCTCTACGTCACGGGCGAGGAGAGCGCCGGTCAGGTGCGGCTGCGGGCCGAGCGGATCGGGGCGCTCGAGCGGGACGTGCTGCTGGCCGCGGAGACGGACCTCGGCGCCGTGCTCGCCCACCTCGCGGACGCGGAGCCGGCCCTCGTCATGATCGACTCCATCCAGACCATCGCCTCCTCGGAGGTGGAGGGCACGCCGGGCGGCGTGGGTCAGGTCCGCGAGGTCTCCTCCGCGCTCATCCAGGCCGCCAAGACGCGCGGCATCCCGATGGTGCTCGTGGGTCACGTCACCAAGGAGGGCTCCGTCGCGGGGCCCCGGATCGTCGAGCACCTGGTCGACGTCGTGTGCCACTTCGAGGGCGACCAGCACAGCCCGCTGCGCCTGCTGCGGGCGCTCAAGAACCGCTTCGGCTCGGTGGACGAGGTCGGCTGCTTCCAGCTGGTCGACTCCGGCATCGAGTCCGTCTCCGACCCCTCCGGGCTGTTCCTGTCCCGCGAGACCGAGGCCGTCCCCGGGACGTGCCCCACCATCACCATCGACGGCAAGCGTCCCCTGCCGGCGGAGATCCAGGCGCTCGTCGCGCCCAGCGCGCTGTCGAACCCCCGCCGTGCCACGTCGGGCGTGGACGGCCCGCGCGTCGCCATGCTGCTCGCGGTCCTCCACCGGCGCGTGGGCCTCGCGGTCGCCGCGGACGACGTCTACGTGTCGACGGTCGGCGGCGCGCGCGTCACCGAGCCGGCCGCGGACGTCGCGCTCGCCCTCGCGCTCGCCTCCGCGCGCGCGGACCGGCCGCTGCGCACCGGCTGGGCCGCCGTCGGGGAGGTGGCGCTGTCCGGTGCGGTGCGTCCCGTCTCCGCCGTCGCGCAGCGGGTGGCCGAGGCCGCGCGGCTGGGCTTCACCGACGTGATCGTGCCCGCGGGCGTCGAGGTGGGCAAGGTGGCCGCGAACGTGCGCGTCCACCCGGTGGGCTCGGTGGGTCAGGCGGTCAGCCTCGCGCTCCCCACCCGCGCCTGAGCGCCGCTACTCGAGCACGAACGGCACCGCGTCGGCCTTGACGCCCGCGACGGTGACCTGCGCCCAGTAGGTGCCGGCGCCCGGCGCCTGGTCGGTCGCGGCGCAGCCCTCGGCGCTGCGGATGCGGGGCCATGCGACCTGCACGTCCTTGGTGTCACCGGCGTCCAGCAGCCACTCCTTGCCGATGAGCGACTGCTCCGCGGGGCAGTCCGCCGAGCTCCAGATGCGGTCCTCGCCCGAGGTGATCACCAGCTTGGTGTTCTTGCCCGTGGTGTCGAGCAGGCAGGCGACGTCGCCATTCTGATCGATGGTGACGTCGAACTTGGGCTGCGTGTCCGCCGGCACGTTCGCCGGGTTGGCCGCGACGGAGACCTCGATCGCGGCCGCGTCGCACTCGCCTACCGCGTTCGACGCGCTCGTGGTGGTGCTCTCCGTGGGCTCCGGCTCGGGGCCGGTGGTGGTGACGGCCTCGGGCTTCGCGGACGGCTCGGCCTTCGCGCCGTCGGAGGACAGGGCGCTCACGATCAGCCAGCCGAGAGCGACGATCACGCCGACGGCGACCAGCAGCACTATCCGGCGTCGCCAGTAGACCTCCGAGGGCTGGTTCCCCACGGGTGCGCGTAGACCCTTCATGGTTCCTCCCCACGTTCGCCATCCACGGTAGGTGCGCGATCCGCTGGGATGATGAAGGCATGCCGACCGCACCGCAGAACGCTCCCGCACGCGCCGACGCGCGCTCCGAGGAGATGGTGGAGGCGGTGCGCGCGTGGTTCGTGGAGGCCGGACGCGACCTGCCCTGGCGCGGCCGCACCACCCCGTGGGGGGTGCTGGTGAGCGAGATCATGCTGCAGCAGACCCCGGTGGTCCGTGTCGAGCCGGTGTGGCGCGAGTGGATGGAGCGCTGGCCCACGCCCGCCACGCTCGCGGCCGCCGGGCAGGCCAAGGCGGTGCGCGCGTGGGGACGGCTGGGCTACCCGCGGCGCGCGAAGCGGCTGTGGGAGTGCGCGGTCGCGCTAGTGGAGCGCCACGGCGGCGAGGTGCCGGCCACGCTCGAGGACCTGCGTGCGCTGCCGGGCGTGGGCGACTACACGGCCGCCGCCGTGGTCTCGTTCGCGTTCCACGGCCGCGCGTTGGTGCTCGACACCAACGTGCGCCGCGTGATCGGGCGGGCGTGGCGCGGCGAGGCGCTGCCCGCCGCGCACCAGACCGTCGGCGAGCGTGCGCACGCGGAGTCGCTCATCCCCGCGGACGCGGCGGGCGCCGCGGAGTGGGCGGTCGCGTCGATGGAGCTCGGGGCGCTGGTGTGCACGGCCAGGGTCGCGCGGTGCGACGCGTGCCCGCTCGCCTCCTCGTGCGCGTGGTTCGCTGCCGGCTGCCCGGGGCTGGATGCGGCGCCGCGCCGCACGCAGGCCTGGCACGGCACGGACCGTCAGGTCCGCGGCCGCATCATGGCGCTGCTGCGCGCCGCCTCCTCACCGCTCAACGTCGCGGGCCACGCGGCGCTCGCGGACGTCGAGCCAGGGCAACTCGACCGGTGCCTCGACGGCCTGGTCGCCGACGGGCTGGTGACCCGCGACGACCGGACCGGTCGCTGCTCGCTCTAGCCGCGCATCGTCCTCACGCGTAGTACGTGCCGTGCACCGCGTGCGGCTCGATCGCCGCGATCTCCGCCTCGGTGAGGTCGGGGAAGGACAGCGCCTCCACGTTCGCGCGCAGCTGCGCGACCGAGGACGCGCCCACCAGCGCGGACGTCACCCGCCGGCCGCGGAGCACCCACTGCAGCGCGAGCTGCGCGAGCGTCTGGCCGCGCCCCTGCGCGATCGCGTTGAGCGCGCGGGTGCGCTCGAGGTAGGTGTCCGTGATCTGGCCCTCGCTGAGGAACTGCGAGTGCGTGACGCGCGAGCCGTCCGGGATGCCCTTGAGGTAGCGGTCCGTGAGCATGCCCTGCGCCAGCGGCGAGAACACGATCGAGCCGGTGCTCGTGTCCTCGAGCGCCTCGAGGAGGCCGTCCTCGGGGGTGCGCTCGTACATCGAGTACTTGAACTGGTGGATCAGCAGCGGGGTGCCCAGGTCCGCGAGGATCGCGGCGGCCTCGCGGGTCTCCTCCGGGCCGTAGTTCGAGATGCCTGCGTACAGCGCCTTGCCGGAGCGGACCGCGCGGTCCAGCGCCATCATCGACTCGCCGATGGGCGTGTCCGGGTCCGGACGGTGGTGGTAGAACACGTCGATGTAGTCCACGCCCATGCGCGTGAGGGACTGGTCGAGGCTGCTGAGCAGGTACTTCCGGGAGCCCCAGTCCCCGTACGGACCGGGCCACATGTGGTAGCCGGCCTTGGTGGAGATGACGATCTCGTCGCGGTAGGGCTTGAGGTCGCGCGCGAGGAAGCCGCCGAAGTTGGTCTCCGCGCTGCCCGGCGGAGGGCCGTAGTTGTTCGCGAGGTCGAAGTGCGTGATGCCCATGTCGAACGCGGCGAGCAGGATCGCCCGTTGGTTGTCGAGGGCGTGGTGGCCTCCGAAGTTCTGCCACAGGCCCAGGCTGATCGCGGGCAGCACCAGCCCCGAGTCGCCCGAGCGACGGTAGTCCATGGAGTCGTAGCGGGCGGCGTCGGCCACATACGGATCGTGGGTCATGGGCTCAGCCTAGGCGGTGGCGCGGGGTGATTCCTCCTGGCAGCGGGATGAATCCCAATGACGCTTGTGACGGGGGTGTTCTCGCGTGACGGATGTGACCGCCTCACGAGTCGATCCGCGTCACTCCCTGCACAAGCGTCATTGACGCTTCTATGTCGCGTCAAGGGGTCGGTGCGTGTGCGAGGAGCCTGTAGATGCGGCGGGCGAGGTAGCGCTTGAGGGAACGGGTGATGTCGCGGTTGCTGCGGTTGTCGGTGGTGTGACGCGCGACGTAGTCGCGCGTCACAGGGTCGATGCGCTTGCGTGTCAGAACGATCGAGTGCAGGGCACGGTGGAGTCTTCTGTCGCCGCCTCGGTTGAGGCGATGGTGCGTGGTGTTACCCGATGAGGCTGGGATGGGGCATACGCCTGCCAGCGAGGCGAACGCGGCCTCGGAGCGGATGCGGCCGGGGTGGGACCAGGCGGTGAGGATGATCGCGGCGTTGATCGGTCCGATACCGACCTCGTCGAGCAAGATCGCGACCGGTGATGCCAGCACGAGGGCGTGGAGCCGGTCGTGGTTGTCGGCCAGCTCGAGATCGGCCTGGATGATCGCGTGGGCCATGCGGCGCGCTTCGGCGCGTGCCGTGGCGGTTGCGACGTCCTCGACGCGGTCGCGCCAGGCGGCGACGGTCGCGATCTGAGAAGTCTTGAGGGGGTGGCGGGCGTCGATCCCCAGATCGTGCAGGCGGAGCAGCGCGGTCAGGGCGTTGATCGACGCGGTGCGATGGCGCGTCAGCTGCTCACGACCAGCCAACAGCACCGCCACCGCCGCACGAATGCCTTCGTCGTGGCGGGGATCGCGCAGCTCGTCGACGTCCGCGGGAAGCACCGAACGGGCGATCAGTTCCGCATCGATGGGGTCGGACTTGCCTCGTCCGGACCGCCACGCCTTGGGGATCGGCCCGGGTTCAACCACGCGGTAGCCGGCCTGACGGGCGGCGTGGGCGATCAGCGCACCGTAGGAGCCGATCCCTTCGATCACGACCAGCGTCGCCATGTGGCTGCACTGTCGACCGATCCAGGCAACCGCGCGCGACAGTCCTCGCGCGTTCGTGGGGAACGCCGCGGTGTCGCCGCGGGCACCGGTTGCCGCGGTGATCGCGGTCACCGTGTGGGTGCGGGCGTGGGTGTCGATCCCGATGACATTGAGGTAGGTGTTTGCGACGATGGTCATGGCGGTGGATCTCCTTCCGGGTGACGTCGCTGTCATGGACCGGCGTCGACCCGGTGGGATCACTGCGAGGCAATCCTGCAAAGGGCCACAACCCACGGGTTGGGCAAGCTTCTATCAAGCCATCGGGGTGGACGGGCCGGCGCCGGTCCCCACGCCCGAGTGGACATGCCAATGACAAGACACCCCACATCGGGGGTCAGGAACTCGAAGAGTCACACTCGGGCGTCAGGACCAGCATCCACCCCGACAGCCAGCCCCGGGCCAGCCAACCTCACACTTGCAGGAACTCGACGCGCGGCCCGGACATGCGAGAGGCCCGACCCCCGCGAACGGGGATCGGGCCTCTCGACACGAGCGGACGGTGAGGGTCACTCCGGCTTGGAGGCGACCTCCGGGTCCTCCACGGGCTCGCCCACGACGGCGTCGCGGTCGATGCCCTCGAACGTGAACTCGCCGAGGATGCCCTCGCCCTGCGCGTCCACGCGGATGATCTGGCCCGAGGTGACCTCGCCGAAGAGGATCTTCTCCGACAGCGGGTCCTCGATCTCGCGCTGCAGCGCACGGCGCAGGGGTCGGGCGCCCAGAACCGGGTCGTAGCCCTTCTCCGCGAGCAGCTGCTTGGCCGCCGTGGTGAGCTCGATGCCCATGTCCTTGTCCTTCATGCGCTCGTCGAGGCGGGCGACCATGAGGTCGACGATCTGGATGATCTCCGCCTGCGTGAGCTGCGGGAACACCACCACGTTGTCGACGCGGTTGAGGAACTCCGGCTTGAAGTGCTCCTTCAGCTTGCCGTTGACCAGCTTGACCATGTCCTCGTAGGTGTGGCCGCCCTCCCTGATCGCGGAGAAGCCGGTCGCCTGGCGACGCGAGATCGCGTCGGCGCCGAGGTTGGTGGTCATGATGATGATGGTGTTCTTGAAGTTCACCTCGCGACCCTGGGCATCCGTCAGCTTGCCGTCCTCCAGGATCTGGAGCAGCGAGTTGAAGATGTCCGGGTGGGCCTTCTCGACCTCGTCGAACAGGACCACGGAGAACGGCTTGCGGCGCACCTTCTCGGTGAGCTGGCCGCCCTCCTCGAAGCCGACGTAGCCGGGAGGCGCACCGAACAGGCGGGCCACCGTGTGCTTCTCTCCGTACTCGGACATGTCGAGCGAGATCAGCGAGTCCTCGTCGCCGAACAGGAACTCGGCGAGCGCCTTCGCGAGCTCGGTCTTACCCACACCGGTCGGGCCGGCGAAGATGAACGAGCCGCCGGGGCGCTTCGGGTCCTTGAGGCCGGCACGGGTGCGGCGCATCGACTGCGCGAGCACCTTGATGGCCTGCTCCTGACCGATGATGCGCTTGTGCAGCTCGGCCTCCATCGACAGCAGCCGCGAGGACTCGTCGGAGGACACGCGCGTGACGGGCACGCCCGTGGACATCGACAGCACCTCGGCGATCAGGTCCTCGTCCACCACGGCGGCGACGTCGAGGTCGCCCGACTTCCACGCCTCCTCCTTGCGCGAGCGCTCCTCGGAGAGGCGGCGCTCGACGTCGCGGAGCGACGCGGCCTTCTCGAAGTCCTGCGAGTCGATCGCGGACTCCTTGTCGCGGCGGACGCCGGCGATCTTGTCGTCGAGCTCCTTGAGCTCCGGCGGCGACGTCATGCGACGGATGCGCAGGCGCGCGCCCGCCTCGTCGATGAGGTCGATCGCCTTGTCCGGCAGGAACCGGTCGGAGATGTAGCGGTCCGCCATGGTCGCGGCGGCCACGATCGCGTCGTCCGTGATGGTGACGCGGTGGAACGCCTCGTAGCGGTCGCGCAGGCCCTTGAGGATCTCGATCGCGTGCGCGAGCTCCGGCTCCGGCACCTGGATGGGCTGGAAGCGGCGCTCGAGGGCGGGGTCCTTCTCGACGTGCTTGCGGTACTCGTCGAGCGTGGTCGCGCCGATGGTCTGCAGCTCGCCGCGCGCGAGCATCGGCTTGAGGATCGAGGCCGCGTCGATCGCGCCCTCGGCCGCGCCGGCACCCACGAGCGTGTGGATCTCGTCGATGAACAGGATGATGTCGCCGCGGGTGCGGATCTCCTTGAGCACCTTCTTGAGGCGCTCCTCGAAGTCACCGCGGTAGCGGGAGCCCGCGACCAGCGAGCCGAGGTCCAGCGTGTAGAGGTGCTTGTCCTTGAGCGTCTCGGGCACGTCGCCGCGCACGATCGCCTGGGCCAGGCCCTCGACCACGGCGGTCTTGCCGACGCCGGGCTCGCCGATGAGGACGGGGTTGTTCTTGGTGCGGCGTGACAGGACCTGCATCACGCGCTCCATGATGAGCTCGCGGCCCACGACGGGGTCGAGCTTGCCCTCGCGCGCGGCCTGCGTGAAGTTGCGGCCGAACTGGTCGAGCACGGTCGAGCCCGCGGGCTGACCCTCCTGCGGGCCGCCGCCCGAGGTGACGGGCTCCTTGCCCTCGTAGCCCGACAGCAGCTGGATGACCTGCTGGCGCACGCCGCCGAGGTCCGCGCCCAGCTTGCCCAGCACCTGCGCCGCCACGCCCTCGCCCTCGCGGATGAGGCCCAGCAGGATGTGCTCGGTGCCGATGTAGTTGTGGCCCAGCTGCAGTGCCTCGCGCAGCGACAGCTCGAGGACCTTCTTCGCGCGAGGTGTGAAGGGGATGTGGCCCGACGGGGCGTGCGAGCCCTCGCCGATGATCTCCTGGACCTGCTCGCGGACGCCGTTGAGGGAGATGTCCATCGCCTCGAGTGCCTTCGCGGCCACGCCTTCGCCCTCGCGCACCAGGCCGAGCAGGATGTGCTCCGTGCCGATGTAGTTGTGGTTGAGCATCCGCGCCTCTTCCTGCGCGAGCACGACCACTCGACGGGCTCGATCGGTGAACCGTTCGAACATGTCAGCCTCCCTTGATTCGTCCGGCCGGGGCCGGGGTCGCGGCGGTCGCCCACCGCGGGTGATTCCAGGCTAACGGCGGCCCCCCGCCGCTCATGCCCGTGTTCGCCAGGGGCGTGACGACCGTTACCGCCTCGAAACACGCGAGGGCCGATGCGGGGCCCGCCCGCAGGGGCGGGCCCACACTCACGCCTCGAGCAGGATGGTGATGGGCCCGTCGTTCACCAGCTCGACGTCCATGTGCGCGCCGAACACCCCGGTGCCTACCTCGAGACCCCGCGCGCGCAGCGCGGCCACGACGGCCTCGACCAGCGGCTCGGCCACGGGGCCGGGCGCGGCGCCGTTCCAGGAGGGACGGCGGCCCTTGCGCGTGTCGGCGTAGAGGGTGAACTGCGACACCACGATCACGGGTGCGTCGACATCCGCCAACGACTTCTCGTCGGTCAGGATCCGCAGCTCCGCGATCTTGCGCGCGATGGTCTGCACCTGCTCCGGGCCGTCGCCGTGGGTGACGCCCACGAGCGCCACGATCCCCTGGCGGTCGAACGACGCGGTGACCGTGCCGTCGACGGTCACGGACGCGCGCGAGGCGCGCTGGAGGACCGCCTTCACCCGCGGGTCACCAGCCGCCGGTGGAGCGGCCACGCGAGCCGCCCGACGGGCCGTAGCCGCCGCCGAGCTTGGGGCGCACGTCCACC
This sequence comes from Demequina silvatica, assembly GCF_000971215.1. Lineage (GTDB taxonomy): Bacteria > Actinomycetota > Actinomycetes > Actinomycetales > Demequinaceae > Demequina > Demequina silvatica. The sequence continues at coordinate 413,413 of NZ_BBMA01000002.1, read as the reverse complement.
AGGTAGACGATGACCGCGACGATCGCCGCGATGCCCAGGATCCCGCCGATCCCGCCGCCCGTGCCGAGCGGCCACGGCAGCGAGATGAACGCGATGATGGTCGCGACGCCCAGGATCACCAGCCAGATGGTCTTGGACCACTTGCCGGCCGCGGTGAACGCGCCCTCGGGACGGCGCGCCGCGTCGATGAGCCCCCAGATGGCACCCGCGAACGCGGCGAGCGAGATGAGGAGCACGACGGTGTTCTGCAGGAAGCCGAACATGGGAGTACCTCCGGGTAGGCGCGACGGGTTCCTACGCTAACGCAGGGGGCAGGACCTGCAGTCCCTCGGCCCTCCCGGCCGCCGCGAGGCGCCGGTCCCAGCACGCGAACACCGGCGAGGCGCCGGCGAGGGTCAGCGCGCTCGCGAGGTGGATGGCGTCGCCCGCGCGCAGCGGCCTGCGGTCCGTCAGGTCCGCGGCGCGCTCGCACACCGCGGCGCTCACCTCGACCTTGACCACCCCCGGCCACAGCTCGTCCCAGCGCTCGCGCGCGGCGGCCGCGGGCGCCGCGTCGATGCGACCGATGCGCTCCGCCGAGGCCAGCACGGACCGCACCTCGGCGTCGGCGAGGCGGGAGGTGACCAGCGCATCGGCCCCCTTCCACAGGGACACGGCGAGGTCGCTGCCCGTCTCGAGGACGCACAGCTTGAGCAGGGCGGACGTGTCGAGGTAGACGAGTGCCACGGCTACCTGCGCAGTCGCCCGAGCAGGCTGGACAGCGCGTCCTTGGCCGCCTCGGCCTGCGGCAGGCGCGGCACGGCGCGGTCCGAGGCGGGCACGGCGATCACGCCCTCCTCGGCCAGCCTCTCGAGCAGGGACGCGGACTCGACGGGGCCGAGCTTGGCGACCGGCAGGCCGCCCTCGGTCAGGATCACGTCCTCGCCGGCGCGGGCGGCGGCCAGCGCATCGTCCAGGTGCGATGCCAGATCGCTCAGGGGGATCTCCACGGGGCCACCGTAACCCCGCGACGCCCGGAGCGCCGGGAGCGGCGCCGGGATCAGCCGGGCAGGTCGCCGCCGTCGGCGGCGCAGCCCTTGCCCATGAGCAGGCCCTTCATGGTGGGACCGGGCTTCGGGGGACGGTCGGCGGAGAAGCCGTCCGCGTTCACGATCAGCTCCTGCGCGGCGGTCACCGGCCCGCCGTCGGTGGGCACCGTGAGCACGGAGGACGGGTCCACGGAGCGCTTGAGGATCGCGAGTGCGACGGGGCCCAGCTCGTGGTGGCGCGCCACCGACGTGACGCGTCCCACGGTCGCGCCCTCGGCGTTCAGCACGTCCGCGCCGAGCTCGGGCAGCGAGTGGCCCGAGCCGTCGAGCAGCAGCATGGTGAGGCGGCGCGGGGGGCGGCCCACGTTGTGCACCTTGGCGACGGTCTCCTGGCCGCGGTAGCAGCCCTTGTGCAGGTGCACGGCCGTGCGCAGCCAGTCGAGCTCGTGGGGGAGGGAGTGGTCGTCGACGTCGAGGGCGGCGCGGGGACGATGCGCGGCGATCCTGATCGCCTCCGTCGCCCAGGTGCCGGCGAGGGTCCAGCCGGCGTCGACGCGGGCCTCGATCTCGGCGGCGAGCGTCTCGCGCGGGACCAGCACGATGCGCCACGGGCGCACCGCGCCGGACAGCGCGGCCGGATCCGCCGCGTACGAGGTGCCGCCGGCGGTGACGCCGGGCCACGGGTCCACCCAGGTGACCGGCTCGCCGTCGCTCGCGGGACGCGAGACCGCCTCGCCGATCGCCGCCCACCCGGCCGTCGCATCGTCCACCTCGACCCGCAGCATGAAGCGCATGCGGTCGAGGAACGCGGCGAGCGCCGGCGCGGACTCGGTGATCAGCCAGGCGGTGGTGCCGTCGTCGACCAGGCCGGCGACGTGCTCGATGCGGCCCTGCGGGGACAGGATCATGAGCTCCGCGGACTCGCCGGGCACGAGGCCCGCGACCTGCTGCGTGCACAGCGAGTCGAGCCACGTGAGCCGGTCCGGGCCGGTGACGGTGACGATGCCGAGGTGCGACTGGTCGGCGACCGCGCGACCCGCCTCGAGGGCGCGCTGCTCCGCGGTCGGGTCGCCGTAGTGCCACGCGACGGGCGCGTCGGTGCCGAGGCCCGCGACGGCGCCGTGGCGATCGAGAAGTGGGGAGGTCATGACGTCTGAACGCGCGGGGAGGCGGTCAGGATTCCTGGGCGTCGTCGGGACCCACCGTCTCCGCGCCCTCGGGCACGGCCGGGCCGTCGACGCGGGCGAGACGTGCGCTCGCGTAGGACTGCAGCTCGTGCCCGAAGGCGGCCATGTCCCACGCCCACATGAGCTCGCCGCCCACGTTGCCGTACATGCGGGTCGCGCCGCGCACGTCGGGGCCGGACTCGGTGGCCGCCGCGAAGCGGGTCGCGAGGTCGATGCGACCGTTGCCCACGGCGCCGAAGTACGCGGTGAGCAGGCCCGACGCGTCCGCCAGGACCACCTCGAGGGGGTGCTGGAAGTCGGCGAGCTCGACGCCCTCGGGCGCGCTCGGCGCGACGCGCCAGAAGCCGGACTCGACGGACCACACCTGGCCCACCTCGCCGTCGGGGCCCATCAGCGTGATGGAGGACGTATAGGAGAGGTACGGTCCGCCGTCGTGGTCGAACACCACGCGCTGGCGGAAGTCCGCTGCGTCGATGCCCGGGTAGTCGATGACGCCGTGGCCCTCCCACGTGCCCACCACCCAGGCGAGGGGGTAGACCTCGGGGGCGAGGTCGGACGGGATGACGAACGTCACCGCTTCGGGCCCTTCACCAGGCGGAAGGCGACCACGCCCGCCACCCAGGCGGTGGCGGCGAAGGCGGCGACGGCGAGCGCGATGAACGTGACCTCGAGAGCAGTCATGCGCCGAGTCTATGCCGGGACGGAGGTCCCGTTCCACGCGCAGCGCGGGGGGACGATGCGGTGGCTCAGTAGACCAGCGCGGTCGCGTCGGCGGCGGTCGCCTCCGCGACGAAGGCGGCGGCGCCGGCGATCCGGGCGCCGGGGACCAGGTCCTGCTCGGTGATCTCGCGGCGCATCGCGCACTGCGCGCACACGGTGAGCGTGCCGCCCGAGGCGAGGATCGCGTCCCGCAGCTGCGACAGCGGCGGCGAGTGGGGGATCACCACCTCCTCGGTGCCGGGGAGGGCATGCAGGGTCGCGTCGCCGGTGAGCCACACGCTCACGTCGAGGCCGGACGCGGCCCCGGTGGAGGCCACCGTGAAGGCCTGCATGAGGGTCTCGACGCGATCCGTGCCGGACGTGATCTTGACGACGAGGGTGGCCATGTCAGGCGGCGCGGGTGGTGGCGCGCTTGAACAGAAGGTAGATCTCGCAGCCCAGGCACAGGTCGAACACGCTGTTGAGGAAGGACGCGAACGTCACGAACCCCGTGAACACGTAGAAGCCGGTGTCGAAGCCCAGCAGGCCGGAGCCCACCGCGAGGATGCAGAAGGTGATGCCCATCTGCTGCGCGAAGCGCGGCGGGCGGAAGGACTCGGTCTCGCGGGGCGGGTCCAGGCGCGGGCGGATCACCTTGCGGAACACCCAGCCCTGGAGCGTGGCCTGCGGGCCGATGATCGCGCCGGGGATGAAGAGGACCAGGAGCACGGCCATGATCGCGACGCCCACGGGGTTGGCGCCCGCGATGAGCGCGGACACGGAGAACGCGAGCTGCCAGAACGCGCCGAACCGCGGCCCGCGCGGGTCGATCTGGATGTCCTTCATGATGCTCCCCTCGCTGGTAGCCGGAGTCTACGGCTAGATGGCGTAGTCGGTGCCCGTGCGCGGCACCGCCGCGAGCGCCTCGCGCGCCTGCTGCTCGGTGGGCGCGCCGGAGATCCGCGACACCACGACGCCGTCGCCGTCGAGCAGCAGGATGGTCGGGGTGCGCATGATCTCGAGCTCGCGGGCCAGGTCGAGCCGCTCGGCGGCGTCGATCTCGATGTGGGCCACCTTGGGGTCCTCCGCCGCGATGCGCGAGAGCAGCGTGGCCGTGGGCGGGCACTTGGCGCACATGGGCGTCGAGAACTGGACGAAGGTCGCGTGGTAGCCGCGCTTCGCGCCGAGCGTGGTGGAGGACAGGGCGCCGGCGCGCTCCACCTCGCGGGCGACGCCCTGGCGCCGCTGCCACCACAGCGCGACGGCGGTCGCGACCGCGAGGATCGCGACGACGATGACGATGCGCAGCAGCACTGTTCCTCCGGGGTTCCCTCAGCCGACGAGCAGGCGGCCGCCGATGTAGACGAGCGCCCCTGCAGCAAGAACGGGCGCGAGGGCCGATGCCATTCCCGGCAGCCATCCGGGCTGGCGCGGCTCGCGCCTGTTGAGCTCCTGGAGCAGCGTCACGATGATCGCGCACAGCAGCCCGACGCCCGCCCCGGCGTACCACGGGATCTCCGGGAACAGGGCGCCGGTCGCGGCGCCCGACAGCGTGCCCATGCCGAGCGCGATGAGGGAGTTGGCCTGCGCGCTGCGGGTCATGACGCCGGTCACGGCGGCCACCGCGAGGGCGATGCCGCCGGTCACCACCAGGTCCTCCGCCCCGTTGGTGCGGGCGGCGGCCACCCAGGCCGCGCCGGACGCCACCACGATCGCCCCGCCGCACGTCGCGGCCACCGAGGTGACGGCGCGACCGCGGGAGCTGGGCCAGAACACCTCGGACACGAGCGCGGCGATGACCATGAGCGCGACGGCGACGGCCATGTGCCGCAGGTGCGGCTCGACCCGGCCCGCGAGGACCGCGACCAGCGCGAGAGCGCCGCCGCCGATGAGGATCACCGACGCGGTCCGGCGGCGCGACGCGCGCAGCAGCACGGGCCAGCCGAGGGCGAGGACCACGACGAGCGCGAACACCGCCGCGGCCAGCGCCGTGGCCCCGAGGAACCCGCCCACGGCGATGAGCGCGGCGGCAGACGCGCTGATGGTCGCCCTGGTGGTCGAAAGCATGGGCGTTAGTGTCTCAGACCTGGCACCGCTAAAGTGAAGCGCAATCGGAGGTGGCGATGGCAGACCTGCTCGTGCTCACACCGTCAGCTGACGGCGCGGCCGACGTCCTGCCTGCCCTCGCGCTCCTGTCCCACCGGACCCGCGTGGTCGCGCCCGAGCCGTCCGCGATGCTCGACGCGATGGACGCCGACGTCCTGGTGGTCGACGCCCGCACCGACCTGGTCGAGGCCCGCAACAACTGCAACCTCATCCAGGTGACCGGCGTGGCGGTGCCGCTGCTGCTGGTGCTGCGCGAGGGCGGCATGTCGATCGTCAACGCGGACTGGGGCGCCGCGGACGTGGTGCTCGCGGAGGCGTCCCCGGCCGAGGTCGAGGCCCGCATCCGGCTCCTCATCGGCCGCGCGAACGCCGCCGACCCGCTCGACCGCGTCGCCGAGTTCTCCTCGGGCGACCTCACGGTCGACGTGGGCGGCTACACCGCGCGCCTCAAGGGCGTGCCGCTCGACCTCACCTACAAGGAGTTCGAGCTCCTCAAGTACCTCATGCAGCACCCGGGCCGCGTGTACACCCGCGACCAGCTGCTCCAGGAGGTGTGGGGCTTCGACTACTACGGCGGTACCCGCACCGTCGACGTCCACGTGCGCCGCCTGCGCGCCAAGCTGGGCGCCGAGCACGAGCAGCTGATCGGCACCGTCCGCAACGTCGGCTACCGGTTCGACCCTCCTCAGCCGCAGCGCACGGGGGTTCAGGAGACCGTCTGACGCTCTCGATAGGATGGCGGCGACCCCCCGTAGCCGTCCCAGGAGCGTCATGACCTCGAGCCCAGCCGCCCGCCTCTTCTCGCGCCTGACGCCGTCCACCGAACGGACGCTCGTCGACGTGCTGCGGACGGAGCGTGCCGGCGGGATCCTGCTGCTCGTCGGCACCGCGGCGGCGCTGATCTTCGCGAACACGGGCCTCCAGGGCTTCTACGAGCGGCTGAGCGACTTCACCATCGGCCCGCACGCCCTGCACCTCGACCTCACCATCGCCACGTGGGCCAAGGACGGACTGCTCGCGATCTTCTTCTTCGTGGTCGGCCTCGAGCTCAAGCGCGAGATCGTGGCCGGCGAGCTGCGCCGCCCCGCCACCGCGATCGTCCCCATCGTGGCCGCGGTGGGCGGCATGGCAGTGCCGGCCCTGCTCTACGTGGTCTTCAACCTGGGCCCCGACGGCTCGCTCGAGGGCTGGGCGGTGCCGACGGCGACCGACATCGCGTTCGCGATCGCGGTGCTCGCCGTGGTGGGCAAGTGGCTGCCGAACGCGCTGCGCGCGTTCCTCCTCACGCTCGCCGTGGTCGACGACCTGCTGGCGATCATCATCATCGCGGTGTTCTTCTCCGAGGACCTCAACTTCCTGTGGCTCGCGGCGGCCGTGGTCACCATCGTGATCTTCGGGCTGCTGATCCGGAAGGGCTGGGGCAGCGCCTACCTGCTGTTCCCCATCGCCTTCGCGGCATGGGCGTTCATGCACGCCTCGGGCATCCACGCGACCATCGCCGGCGTCGCGCTCGGCATGATGGTGCCCGCCGTGGCCCGCAAGGGCGAGCGCACCTCGCTCGCAGAGCACTGGGAGCACGTGTGGCGGCCCGTCTCGGCCGCGGTCGCGGTGCCGGTGTTCGCGTTCTTCGCCGCCGGAGTCACCATCAACTCCGAGGCGATCTCCGAGCTGGTCTCGAGCCCCGTCGCGCACGGCGTCATGGCGGGCCTGGTGATCGGCAAGCCGCTCGGCATCGTGCTCGCCACCTGGCTGGTCGCGACCTTCACGCGCGCGCAGCTGGACCGCGGCCTGTCCTGGCTCGACGTCACCGGCATGGGCATGCTCGCGGGCATCGGCTTCACGGTGTCGCTGCTGATCGGCGACCTCGCCTTCGGCGGCGAGAACGCGGAGGTGGTGAAGCTGTCCGTGCTGTCCGCCTCCGTGCTCGCGGCGGCGCTGGGCGCGTCCCTGCTGTTCGCGCGCGACCGGTTCTACCGCAAGCTCTACGAGCGTCGCTCGACCCCCGTGCCGCTGCCGTCCAACCGGATGGCCAAGCCGCACGAGCTCGGGAGGTCCGTCGGGGTCGACCCGGCCGAGGTGGGCGTCGAGGAGCCGCCGGCGGAGGACAAGGCGCACTAGCGCATCGTCCCCGTCCGGACCGGGCGCTACCCGTCGACGCGTACCTTCGCGCCGGGCGCGGTGGGGCACAGCGCCGCGATCTCGCAGCTGCCGCAGTCGGGCTTGCGCGCCATGCAGCGACGGCGGCCGTGGAAGATCACGCGATGCGACCACAGGGTCCACTCGCGCCGCTCGATCAGCGCCATGAGGTCGCGCTCGACCACCACCGGGTCGTCGTTGACGGTGAGCCCCAGGCGGCGCGCGAGCCGGCCCATGTGGGTGTCGACGGTGATGCCGGGGACGTCGAACGCGTTGCCCAGCACCACGTTGGCGGTCTTGCGGCCCACGCCGCGCAGGGTGACCAGGTCGCGCTGGCGGCCGGGCACGTCGCCGTCGTAGCGCTCGACCAGGTCGCGGGACAGGCCCAGCAGCGACTCGGCCTTGGCGCGGAAGAAGCCGGTGGGGCGGATGAGCGCCTCGAGCTCGTCGCGGTCGGCGCCCGCCATGGCCGCCGCGTCCGGGTAGCGCGCGAACAGGGCGGGGGTGACCTGGTTGACGCGCACGTCCGTGCACTGCGCGCTCAGCACCGTCGCGACGAGCAGCTCGAACGGGTTGCGGTAGTCGAGCTCGCAGTGCGCGTCGGGGTAGACCTCCGCGAGCGCGCGGTTGATGGCGCGGGCGCGCCGCACCAGCGCCACCGGCGGCGTCGCCTGGGTGGACGAGGCGACGGTGAGGGGGGTGCGGCCGGCCATGGCCTCACCCTAGCGAGCGCTCAAGGGCCCGGGGCCCGCCGCCGATAGACGGAGGGACAGGCGCACGGGATGCGCGAGGCCCGAGGGAGGTGGACGTGACCGCTGCGGTAACCGCCGACGTGATCGCCGACCTTCGCCAGCGCCGCAGGGACATGCGCCGCGAGCTCGCCCGCGTGCGGTGGTGGCGCCGCCTGGTGCACGCCCGCCGCGAGCTGGCCCTCGCGTTCCTCGCGCAGCCGGACGTGCACTCGTCCACGGCGCTCGACCTGTCGTGGGAGGCGCTCGCCGCCGGCGCGCCCACGTCCTCCGAGCTCGCGGCGGCGGTGTGGCCCGATTCCACGGGTTTCACGGTCGGTTCGCTCGAGGACCTGGGAGCGCTCGACGCGCGGCTCGGTGAGTACGAATCCCGGGTGGCCGCCACCCTTGATAATGTGACGGCCCAGATGGTGCGTGCGTTGGCGCATGCGCATCAGGCGGAGATTGCGACCAAGGAGGCGTGACATGGCCGAGGCGGGCCGCGAGGAGCAGCTGCTCCGGTCGTCGCCGCTCTTCGGCGGCATGGATGCCGCCACGGCGCGTTCGCTGATCTCCCAGATGAAGCGCCGCGAGCTCTCCCGCGGCGAGAACCTCTTCGTCGAGGGCGACGACGGCCACGCGCTCTACGTGGTGGTCAAGGGCAAGGTGAAGCTCGCCCGCACGGCCCGCGACGGCCGCGAGAACCTCCTCGCGCTCGTGGGCGTGGGCGACATGCTCGGCGAGCTGTCCGTCTTCGACCCGGGCCCGCGCCTGTCCCGCGCCCACACCGTCGAGGACACCGTGGTCTACGAGCTGCCCAAGCAGGTGCTCGACGTGTGGCTCGACGACCACCTCGAGATGTCCCGCCACATGCTGCGCGCCCTCGCGCAGCGCATCCGTCGCCAGTCCAACACCATGGCGGACCTGGTGTTCTCCGACGTCCCAGGCCGCGTCGCCAAGGCGATCCTCGACCTGGGCCACCGCTTCGGACGCATGGAGCGCGGCCACGTGACCGTGCGGCACGGCCTCACCCAGGAGGAGCTCGCCCAGCTGGTGGGCGCCTCCCGCGAGACGGTGAACAAGGCGCTCGCGGACTTCGCGTCGCGCGGCTGGATCGACGTGCACATCGGCGCCGTCGAGGTCTACGAGCCCGAGCGCCTGCGCGCCCGCTCCCGCTGATCCCCGCCCGGCGCCACCGACCGGGCCCGTCCCTGGTGCCACGGGGTCAGGGGACGATGCGCGGGCCGGGTGACCCGTGCATCGTCCCCCGAAGGTCGCTACAGGGCGCGCAGGGCGACCGTGATCTCGACCTCGACGGGCGCGCCGAGCGGCAGCGCCGCGACGCCGACCGCCGAGCGGGCGTGGCGCCCGGCCTCGCCGAAGACCTCGACCATGAGGCTCGAGGCGCCGTTGAGGACCGCGGGCTGCGCCGTGAAGCCGGGCGCGGACGCCACGAAGCCGGTCACCTTGACCACGGACTCGATGCTGTCGAGCCCGCCCGCGGCCTGAGCCGCAGCGGCGAGCGCGTTGAGCGCGCACTGGCGGGCGCACTCGACCGCGCGCTCGGGCGTGACGTCGCCGGCGCGCTGGCCCACCATGCCCACGGCGAGCAGGTCGCCGTCGGCGAGCGGGAGCTGGCCCGACGTGTGCACCAGGTCGCCGTGGCGCCGGGCGGGCACGTAGGTGCCCACGGGCGTCGCGACCTCGGGCAGGGACAGGCCGAGCGCGGCGAGGCGCTGGCTCGCCGACACCTCTACTTCTCCCCGCTGGGGCGCTTGAGGTAGGCGACCAGGCCGCCGGTCGGGCCCGTCACCACCTGGACGAGCTCCCAGCCGTCGGAGCCCCACTGGTCGAGGATCTGCTTGGTGACGTGGTCGATGAGCGGAACGGTCGCGTATTCCCATGTGGTCATGCCGCCGAGCCTAGCCCGGGGCGCCCCGCGCCGGGGGTCCCTGGCGGGGCTCTCAGGAGCCTCCCTTACCATTGCTGCATGCCTTCGTCCTCCTCGCGCCCCCGCACCAAGGTGACGTTCGTCCACCTCGTCACCGCGCTCGCGCTGTTCGTCGCCCTCTCGATCATGGGCGGCTTCCTGGTCGCGGGCCTAGCTCTACCTGCGGTGACGGTCGCGGGATCCGCCGCGAGCGGCTCGGCCGAGCTGTTCGAGGAGCTGCCGGAGGAGCTGTCCGCCGTGACCCTGCCCCAGCAGTCGAACATCTACGACCGCACGGGCAAGCACCTGCTCGCCACGTTCTACGACCAGAACCGCGTGGTGGTCCCGCTCGAGGACATCTCGCCGTGGCTGCAGAACGCGGTGGTGTCCATCGAGGACAAGCGCTTCTGGCTGCACCACGGCGTCGACGGCGAGGGCCTGCTCCGCGCGGCGTACGTCAACCTCACGTCGCCCGACTCGCCCGGCGCGTCGACCCTCACGCAGCAGCTGGTGAAGAACACGCTCCTGCAGAAGGCGATCCTGTCCGACGACGAGGACGCGCAGGACTCCGCGACCGAGGTGTCGCTGTCCCGCAAGATCCGCGAGTGGCGCCTCGCCCTCGCGCTCGAGGAGAACCTGGACCGCGAGTACGGCGTCGAGTGCGACGAGACGGAGCCGAAGGTCGACTGCGGCAAGGAGCAGGTGCTCGAGCAGTACCTCAACATCGCGCAGTTCGGCGCGAACACGTACGGCGCCGAGGCCGCCTCGCAGCTGTACTTCTCCAAGTCCGCCAAGGACCTCAACGCGATCGAGGCGGCGACCATCGCCGGCATCACGCAGAACCCGTCGAAGTGGGACCCGATCCGCTACCCGCAGAACGCGAAGGCCCGCCGCGACACCGTGCTGTACCAGATGTACCAGCAGGAGTTCATCACGGCCGAGGAGTACGACGAGTACAGCTCGATCCCGGTCGAGGAGACCCTCAAGGTCTCGAACCCGAAGTTCTCGTGCGTCGCGGCGCAGGACGCGCCGTTCTTCTGCGACTACGTCACCAAGATCATCCGTCGCGACGACGTGTTCAACAAGGACGGCGCGGAGCTCACCGGCGCGGAGCTGCTGAGCCGTGGTGGCCTCGACGTCATCACCACGCTCGACCTCAAGAAGCAGAAGGCGGCGAACAGCGCGCTGGCGGACGCCCTGCCTGCGGACGACCCGAGCGGCTGGGCGATGGCGCTCGTGTCGCTCGACCCGAGCACGGGGCAGATCCTCGCGATGGCGCAGTCGAAGACGTTCGACCCGTCGGCGGAGGAGGAGGGGTCCACCGCGATCAACTACTCCGTCGACCGCGAATGGGGCGGCTCGCGCGGCTTCTCGCCCGGATCGACGTTCAAGCCGATCATCCTCACCGAGTGGCTGAAGAGCGGGCGCACCCTCATGGAGAACGTGAGCGGCGCGCAGAAGGCCTACACGGGCGACTCGTGGAACGCCAAGTGCCTCGACAACCCGATGTTCTACTACGGCACGTGGGAGCCCGGGAACGTCGAGAACGCGTACACGTACACGCAGACGGTGCTCAAGGCGACCGCGAACTCGGTCAACACCGCGTACGTGAACATGACCAACCAGCTCGACCTGTGCAACATCCGCGACACGGCGGACCAGCTGGGCTTCCACCGCGCGGACGGCGAGGACTTCGAGGTGGTGCCGTCGATCGCGCTGGGCACCCAGAACGCGTCGCCGCTCACCATGGCGCAGGTCGCGCAGGTCTACGCGAACGAGGGCGTGCGCTGCGACCCGATCGCGATCCTGTCCGTGACGGACGCGGACGGCAAGGAGCTCGACGTGCCGCAGCAGAACTGCGAGCGCGTCATCGACAAGGAGATCGCCGACGGCGTCGCCTACGCGATGCAGGAGGTCATGAAGACGGGCTCCGGCCAGTACGTGAACCTTGCGGACGGGCGACCGTCCGCCGGCAAGACGGGCACCGCGAACAACAACACCCACACGTGGTTCATGGGCTACACCCCGAACCTGGTGGCGACGGTGTGGCTGGGCAACCCCAACGAGGACGAGCCGGGCCAGGGCATCACGCTCAACGGCACCTACTACCAGTACCTGTACGGATCCTCCCTCTCGGCGCCCACGTGGAAGGCCTACATGGACGCGGCGGTCACCGACCTGCCGGTCGAGCAGTTCTCCGACGCGAACGACGACGTGCTCTACGGCGAGCCGATCCCGGTCCCGTCGATCATCGGCATGACGCCGGAGGACGCCGCGGGCGTGGTCTCCTCCGCCGGCTTCACGCTGGCGTCCTCGGGCGGCGAGGTCTACACGACCGAGTACGCGCCGGGCACCATCGTGTCGCAGTCGCCGAGCGCCTACTACAAGACGCTCCCCGGCTCGACGGTCAGCTACTCGGTCGCGACGGACGTCCAGCCCGAGTGGTACACCAAGTGGCCCAAGGGCTGGGACCCGACGGTCGCGCCCGACGGGTACACGGGCGAGTGGCCGCCGGCCTGGTTCGAGACCAACCCGCCCGCGGGCTGGCCGGGGACGGGCGGCGACGGCGACAACGACGGCAACAACGGCAACGGCCGCGGACGGGGCAACTGAGCGTGGCGCGGCGCGCGGCGCTCGCCCTCGCGGGTGTGGCGGCGGCCGGGCTCGCGTGGTCGCTGGCGGAGGCGCGCGCCTACACGGTGCGCCGCCACGAGGTGCCGATCCTGCCGCCGGGCAGCCGGCCCCTGCGCCTGCTGCACCTGTCGGACCTGCACCTCACGCCGTCGCAGCGCGGCAAGGTGGCGTGGCTGCGACGCCTCGCCGACGAGCAGGTCGACGCCGTCATCACCACCGGTGACAACCTCGCGCACCCGGATGCGGTGCCGACGGTGCTCGAGGCGCTCGAGCCGCTGCTCGCCAAGCCGGGCGCGTTCGTGTTCGGCTCGAACGACTACCACGGCCCCCTGCCCAAGAACCCGCTCGCGTACTTCGCCGGCCCGTCGAGCCTCCAGGAGCGCCAGGCGCAGCTGCCCACCGAGGACCTGCGCGCGGGCCTCGCCGCGGGCGGCTGGGTGGACCTCAACAACGCGCGCGGCTCCGTCTCCGCGGTGGGCTCGGTGCTGGACCTGGTGGGCGTCGACGACCCTCACATCGGCCTCGACGTCATGCCCGCCGCCGCGGAGCGCGTCGCGGGCGCGGCGGTGCGGATCGGCGTGGCGCACGCGCCGTACATCCGCGTGCTCGACGGGATGGCCGCGGACGGCGCGGACCTGATCCTCGCCGGCCACACGCACGGCGGCCAGGTGTGCGTGCCGTTCTACGGCGCGCTGGTGACCAACTGCGACCTCGACACCAGCCGCGCGAGCGGCCTCCACGGCTGGCCGGGGGTGCGCCCCGACTCGGGCGGCACCGGCACCTACGTGCACGTGTCGGCCGGGCTCGGCACGTCGCCGTACACACCCATCCGGTTCGCCTGCCGCCCCGAGGCCACGGTCCTCACGCTGGTGCCGCGGGGCTGATTTCGTGTTTCGGCCCCGAGTCCGATATTCTTAGCGGGCTCAAAAACCGGGGTGTGGCGCAGCTTGGTAGCGCGCCTCGTTCGGGACGAGGAGGCCGCAGGTTCAAATCCTGTCACCCCGACGGTTGAGAGAAGGGCCGGATCCGTACGGATCCGGCCCTTCGCCTTTCCCTCCCGGGGGGACGATGCGCCGGTCGGGTGGGTCTCCCGCGCACCGTCGCGCGCTGGCGGCCCGGTTCCCGCGCCCGACGGACCGGTCCGCGCTAGCGTGAACCAGGGATGTTGTCGACGGCGGGAGGGTCGTTGATGGATACGCTGCTGGCCGCGCTGCCGATCGTGGTGGTGCTGGTGCTCATGATCGGGCTCAAGTGGTCGGCGATCTGGGCGGGCGTGACCGCGGCCGTGGTCGCGGTGGTGATCGCGCTGACCACCTTCGGGTTCGGCACCGACGAGGGCTTCGGGCGCGTCCAGGGCGTGACCGGCGTGGTGGTGAGCGCCGCCTGGACCGCGCTCACCGTGATGCTCATCATCGGGCCGGCGCTCGGCATCCACCACCTGCAGCAGAAGACCGGGGCGACCTCAGCGATCGAGGCGGGGCTCGCGCGCATCACTCCCGATCCGCGGGTGGCGGCCCTGCTCATCGCGTGGTTCTTCACGCTGCTCATCGAGGGTGCCGCCGGGTTCGGCACGCCGGTCGCGCTGTCCGCCCCGTTCCTGGTCGCGGCGGGCTTCAAGCCGGTCACCGCCGTGGTCGCCGCGATGGCGGGCAACGTGGCGGCCGTGCCGTTCGGCGCGGTGGGCACGCCCACGCTCGCGCAGGCGGCGATCGTGGACTACGACCCCGTGGACCTGTCCTGGGCGGTGTCGCCCTACATGGTGGTCACCGGCGTGATCCTGGCCCTGACCGTGGCGCGGCTGGTGGGGACGCTCATCCCGACGGCGGGGCCGCCGTGGAGGTGGATGGCGGTCGCCTACGTCGCGTTCTTCGCGCCGTACCTGCTCATCGCGCGCTTCGTGGGACCCGAGCTGCCGTCCCTCGTGGGGTCGATCCTGGGCGCCGGGGTGTTCATCGCGCTGGTGCGCGCCGTGGTGATGCGGCGGGCGCGCGCGCGTGTGCTGCTCACCGGGCCCGAGGAGGCCGCGGAGCGCGACGTCGAGCGCGCCGCCGACGCCGCGGAGCGCAGCGAGCCGCACCACATGGGCATGATGGCGGCCACGGCGCCGTACGCGATCCTGGTGGTGCTGGTGCTCCTCACCCGGCTGGTCCCGCCCATCAAGGACGCGTCCCAGTCGTGGGACGTCACGTGGAGCCTGTTCGACGGCGCATTCGGGGACGGCATCCAGCCGCTGTACCACCCCGGCCCGCTCCTGCTGGTGGCCTTCCTGGGCGGCGCGCTGTGGCAGCGCGCGACCCGGTCCGAGATCGGGGGAGCGTTCTCGGTCGCCACCCGGCAGGTGGTGCCGGTGTTCGCGGCGCTCGTCGCGATGGTCACCGTGGCGTACACGATGTCCGAGTCGGGCATGACCACGCAGCTCGCTGTCGCAGCGGCGGGAGCGGGCGCCGCGTGGCCGCTGCTGTCGCCCTTCGTGGGCGCGCTCGGCACGTTCATGACCGGCTCCGCGACGTCCTCGAACATCCTCTTCACCGACTTCCAGGACCTCACCGCCGGCGAGGCCGGGCTCGAGCAGCTGCCGCTGATCGGGGCGCAGAACGCCGGCGCCGCGATCGGCAACATGATCTGCCCGCACAACATCATCGCGGCGGCCGCGACGGTGGGGCTCGCGGGCCGCGAGGGCGAGCTGCTCAAGGGCACGCTGCCGGTGGCTCTCGTCACGCTGGTGCTGACCGGCGGGATGGCGCTGCTGCTCGCGTGAGGCGGGAGCGTGAGGCGACCGGCGCATCGTCCCCGGGCCCCCCGACCGCGCTCCACACGCGCGGCGCGATGTGAACGTGCCCCGCATGCAACTGGCGGCGCGTTCCTCGAGGAACGCGCCGCCAGCTGCAGAAAGCGTGTGGAGACCGGTCGCACCGGTCGCGGGGACGGAGCCTAGGCGGCCGCCTTCAGCCTGGCCGCGACCAGCTCCGCGATCTGCACCGCGTTGAGCGCGGCGCCCTTGCGCAGGTTGTCGCCCGAGACGAAGAGCACCAGTCCACGCGTGCCCTCGAGCGAGCGGTCCTGACGGATGCGGCCCACCAGCGACACGTCGCCGCCGGCGGCGGCCAGCGGGGTGGGGACCTCCGTCACCTGGACGCCGGGCGCGGCGGACAGGATCTCGTAGGCGTCCTCGGGCGTGATGCCCCGCTCGAACTCGGCGTTGATGGACAGCGAGTGGCCGGTGAACACGGGCACGCGCACGCAGGTGCCGGACACCAGGAGCTCGGGCAGGCCCAGGATCTTGCGGGACTCGTTGCGGAGCTTCTGCTCCTCGTCGGTCTCGTTCGAGCCGTCGTCCACCACGGAGCCGGCCAGCGGCACCACGTTGAACGCGATGGGGGCCACGTACTTCACAGGCGCGGGGAACTCGACCGCGGAGCCGTCGTGCGCGAGCGCGTCGGCGCCCTCGGCGGTGGCGAGGACCTGCGAGTGCAGCTCCTCGACGCCCGCGAGGCCCGAGCCGGACACGGCCTGGTACGAGCACACCACCAGGCGCTCGAGGCCCGCGGCCTCGTGGAGCGGCTTGAGGACGGGCATCGCGGCCATCGTGGTGCAGTTGGGGTTCGCGACGATCCCCTTGGGGATGCTGTCGAGCGCCTCGGGGTTGACCTCGGAGACCACCAGGGGCACCTCGGGGTCCTTGCGCCATGCCGACGAGTTGTCGATCACGATCGCGCCGGCCGCGGCGAACAGCGGCGCGTACTCCTGGGAGGCGGCGCCACCGGCGGAGAACAGCGCGATGTCGATGCCGGCGTAGTCGCCGGACGCGACGTCCTCGACCACGATGTCGCGACCCAGGTGGCCGAGCGTGCGGCCCGCCGAGCGCGAGGACGCGAAGAACCGCACCTCCGCGTCGGGGAAGCGCTCCGCGACCAGCTCGCGCATGACGGCGCCCACCTGACCGGTGGCGCCCACGACTGCAACTACCAGGCTCATCGTCCCGTCCCTCCGTACACCACGGCCTCGCCCTCGGTGGAGTCGAGCTCGAACGCCGTGTGGACCGCCTTGACCGCCTTCTCGAGGTCCGCGTCGCGCGTGACCACGGAGATGCGGATGTCCGAGGTGGTGATCATCTCGATGTTGACGCCCGCGTCACGCAGCGCCGCGAAGAACTTCGCGGACACGCCCGACGAGGACCGCATGCCGGCGCCGATGAGCGACACCTTGCCGATCGACTCGTCGGTGACGAGCTCGGCGTAGCCGATCGCGGCGTGGTCCGCCTCGATCGCCGCGATCGCCGCGGGGACCGAGGCGCCGGGCAGCGTGAAGGAGATGTCCGTGACGCCCGTGTTCGTCGCCGACACGTTCTGCACGATCATGTCGATGTTGACGTCGGCGCGCGCGACCGCCTCGAACAGGCGGGCGGCGGAGCCGGGCACGTCGGGGACGCCCGTGACGGTGATCTTCGCCTCGGACTTGTCGTGCGCGACTCCCGCGATGATCGGGTCTTCCATCTCGTCTCCTTCTTCAGTCTCGCCCACGACCCACGTTCCCTCCAGGCCGGAGAACGACGAGCGCACGTGGATGGGCACGTTGAACCGGCGCGCGTACTCGACGCAGCGGGGCATGAGCACCTTCGCGCCGGAGGCGGCCATGTCGAGCATCTCCTCGTAGGTGATGCGGTCGAGCTTGCGGGCGGAGGGGACCATGCGGGGGTCGGCGGAGAACACGCCGTCCACGTCCGTGTAGATCTCGCAGACGTCCGCGCCGAGCGCCGCGGCGAGCGCGACGGCGGTGGTGTCGGAGCCGCCGCGGCCGAGCGTGGTGACGTCCTGCGTCTCCTGGTTGAGGCCCTGGAAGCCCGCGACGATCGCGACGCGGCCCTCCTGCAGCGCACGCTGGAGGCGGCCGGGCGCGACGTCGATGATGCGCGCGCGCCCGTGGTGCTCGGTGGTGATGACGCCGGCCTGCGGGCCCGTGAACGCCTGCGCGGGGATGCCCTCGGAGCCGATCGCCATCGCGAGCAGCGCCATGGAGATGCGCTCGCCCGCCGTGAGCAGGATGTCCATCTCGCGCGGGTCGGGAGCGTCGCTCACCTGCTGCGCGAGGTCGATCAGCTCGTCCGTGGTGTCGCCCATCGCGGAGACCGTGACGACCACGTCGTGGCCCTCCCGCACCGTGTCCGCCACGCGACGCGCGACGCGCTTGAGCGCCTCGGCGTCGGAGACCGACGATCCGCCGTACTTCTGCACCACAAGGGACATGCAAGACTCCAGGAGGAATGGGGGTCCGTGACCGCACAGCGGACACGGTGTCTCATTCTAGGGGACGATGCGCGGGTCCCGGGCGGCCGATCGGTCCCGGTTCTAGGGTGGCCGGGTGACCCCTGACGCACCCGTTGTCCGTACTCGCGCCGGCGCCCTGAGCGGCGCCTGGCGCGACCACCTGTCCGCCGACGGCGGCGTGAGCCGCGCCGCGATCTTCCTGGGGATCCCGTACGCCGAGCCGCCCGTCGGCGCGCTGCGGTTCGCCGCGCCGCAACCTCGCGCGCCCTGGGACGGCGTGCGCCCGGCCGTCCTGCACGGTGCGACCCCGCAGCGCCGCTCCCCGTGGCCCGACTCGTACGTGCCCGAGCCCACCGTCCCCGGCGAGGACACCCTTACGCTCGACGTCGGCACGCCCGACCCGTCGCCCGACGCCGGCCTCCCCGTGCTGGTCTACGTCCACGGCGGGGCGTTCGTCGCCGGTTCCCACGCGAGCCCCTGGTACGGCGGGCAGGCCTTCCACCGCGACGGCGTGGTGACCGTGTCCGTCGCGTACCGGCTGGGCTTCGACGGCTTCGGCTGGATCGACGGCGCCCCGGGCAACCGCGGCGTGCGCGACTGGCTCGCCGCGCTCGCGTGGGTGCAGGAGAACATCCGCGCGTTCGGCGGGGACCCGGCCAAGGTGACCATCGCCGGACAGTCCGCGGGCGGCGCCGCCGTGATGCGCCTGCTCACCCTGCCGGCCTCGCGGGGCCTGTTCCGCGCCGCGCTCGCGCTCTCGCCCGCGGACGTGCCGGTGACGGCGGACGATGCGCGGGCGGCGGCCGCGCGGGTCGCGGCGGCCCTGGGGGTGGCGGCGGATCGCGACGGCTTCGCGTCGGTGAGCGAGGCGGCCCTGCTCGACGCGCAGGAGGCCGCCACGGAGCTCGATCCCGAGGACCCGCTTGCGGGCGCGATGGGACGGCGCGGGCTGCTGCTGTCGCCCGTGATCGACGGCGACCTGGTCCCCGACACGGTGAGCGGCGCGATCACCGCCGGCGTGGGCGCGGACGTCGCGCTGCTGATCGGCGCCACCGCGCACGAGTTCAACGCCGCGCTCGCGCACGTCACCGGCCTCGAGGGCGCCGAGCCGATGGACCTGCTCGCCCGCGGTGGCGTGCCCGCACGGGAGCGCGAGGCGCTCGCGTCGCGCGCCCCGGCCCGCGACGCCGCCTCCGTCGCCGGACAGGCGCTGACCGACGGCATGTTCCGCCGCCACGTCGCCCGCTGGGCCGGGCAGCGCGCGGCGACCGCCGCATCGTCCCTCACGTGGGCCTACGACTTCCGGTGGGCCTCACCCGTCGAGGGCCTGGCGGTGCACTGCCTGGAGCTGCCGTTCGGCTTCGACATCCTGCGCGAGCCCACGGCGCTGCGGCGCACGGGAGCCGAGCCGCCGCAGGCGCTCGCGGACGCCGTCCACGCCGACTGGCTGACGCTCATCCGCGAGGGCCGCGTGGACGCCCCGGTGCACGCCGACGGGTGCGCGACGGTCGTGTACGGGGAGCCCCTGCGCGACGTGCGGCCCGGATACCAGGGAGAGGAGCGCCTCGCGCTCGCGCTGGAGACCCCAGAAATGGGGGATCACCAGGAATAACATCCGGGGTGTCCCTGATAGGCGCGCGCTGCGCCGTGTGGGAGTGTGGGCTCACGGCGCGCGGCGAGGGGCCCGCGCCCGAGGGAACCTGGGGGAGAGATGACGGCGACGGAGCCGGAGGTGATGACCGCGGCGGTGAGCGCGCGCGGCGTCGCGAGAGCGTTCGGATCGGTGCAGGCGGTCGCCGACGCGACGCTCGAGGTGCGGCCGGGGACCGTGACCGCGTTGATCGGTCCCAACGGCTGCGGCAAGACCACGCTCATGCTGATGCTCGCCGGGCTGCTGCGGCCCGACGCCGGCGAGATCCGCGTCGCGGGAGCGGACCCGCGCCACGACTCGGCGGCCGTGCGGGCGTCGATCGGGTGGATGCCCGACCAGCTCGGATCCTGGGACAACCTCACCTGCCTGCAGACCCTCATCCTCATGGGGCGCGGGTACCGCCTTCACAAGGACGAGGCGCGCGAGCGCGGCACCGGGCTGCTGGCGATGGTCCACCTGAGCGAGTTCGCGGACCGACCCACGCGCGTGCTGTCCCGCGGGCAGAAGCAGCGCCTGTCGCTGGCGCGTGCGCTCATGAACGACCCCCAGGTGCTGCTGCTCGACGAGCCCGCGAACGGGCTCGACCCGCGCTCGCGCATCGAGCTGCGCACCCTGGTGCGCGACCTCGCGGCAGACGGCAAGGCCGTGCTGGTGTCGAGCCACGTGCTCGCCGAGCTCGACGAGATGGTCGACGACGCGGTCTTCATGTCGAAGGGCCGCACACTCGGCGACGAGGCCGCCGCGAAGGTGGCCGACGCGAAGCGCCGCTACCGGGTGTCGACGCTCGACGACGTCGCGCTGCGCACCGTCCTCAAGAACGGCGGGGTGCCGTTCGACGACGATCCTTCCGGCGTGGTCATCCGCGTGGGCAACGAGGAGGAGGCGTTCCAGGCGCTGGCGTGGCTGATGTCGCACGGCGTCAAGGTGCACCGCTTCGGGCCCGCGGGAAGCGCGCTCGAACAGACCTATATGTCGATGGAGGAGGAGCGGCGATGACCCTCGTGGACCAGAACCCGGCGCCCTCCGCGGCCCCCGACCCCGCATCGTCCCCGCGTCCGCGGGTCAAGGGCAACCCGTGGCTGCCCACCCCGAGCGGCGTGTGGCTCGTCACCGGAATCGAGCTGCGGCGCCGGCGCCCCACCGTGAAGGGGTGGATCTTCTACGGGCTGCTGCTCGCGGCCATCCTCGGGCTCGGGATCCTGCTCGCGGTGGTGAGTGGCGACGAGAAGACGTCGATGCCCATGGAGCTGGTGCTGGTGCTCGTGCTGGGCGCGGGCATGCTGATCGCGCCGTCGCTCGCGGCGACCTCGATCAACGGCGACTCCTCGGAGGGCGTGCTCGCACCGCTCCAGATGACGCGCCTCACCGCGGGCGACCTCGCGCTCGGCAAGCTCATCGCCTCCTGGGTGATCGCCTTCGCCGTGCTGCTCACCATGACGCCGTTCCTGGTCTACGCGTTCACGCGGTCGGGCTGGCACTGGGACGAGCTGCTCACCGTGATCGGCGTGATCCTGCTGGTGGTGCTCACGTCCACTGCCATCGGGCTGGCGTGGTCCTCGCTCGCGGCGCGCGCCGTCGCCTCCGTGTCGCTCGCGCACCTCACCACCGGCGCGCTCTTGCTGGGCACGCTGCTGGCGTTCGTGTTCGTGCAGCCGCTGGTGTCGGAGACCGTCAAGGACACCTCGAGCTACGTCGACTACGAGGCGCTGACGGAGGAGCAGCTCTACGCGTACGAGAACTGGGACTGGTCCGAGGTGGACCCGGCCACGCTGCCGTGCGTGACCAGCCAGGACCAGTGGGAGTACCCGGTCGCGCACACCGAGCAGATCGCGTGGCTGCTGCTGGCGAACCCGGTGGTCCTCATCGGGGAGTCGTCGCCGATCATCAGCTACGACACCTGGGAGGAGGACGGGCGCGCCGCGCCCGGACTGTTCGCGGAGATTCACCGCGCGGTCAGCGACGCGCGCATCGGGCCCTCCGAGGCGGACCTGGCGGGCCAGCAGTACGACGAGTGCGCGATGCTCGTCGCCGAGGCCAACGGCGAGCGCTACGACGACGGCTGGGAGGACCAGCAGGAGGTCAACTCGGTCTACCCGCGCGCCCCGTGGATCGGGCTCGGCGTCCAGGTGCTGCTCCTGATCGGCTCGCTGTGGATCGTCATCGCCCGCCTGCGGGTGCCGTACAAGAAGCTGCGTCAGGGCACGCGAGTGGCGTAGCCCCCGCCCGGCGGCCCGCGGCTCCCTGTGCCATGGTGAACTCAGGGCGTGCGGCCGCCGGCCGCCGCCGCATGGCGACGGGGGATCCATGACGGCGACCACCACGGGCGCGGGCGAGGCCGTCCTCGCGCACGGCGTCGCGGGCGGCGCCGGCGCCGGCGCGGGTGGCGTGGTCGAGGCGACCCTTACCGTTCCCGCGGCCACCGTCACCGCGCTCATCGGCCCCGTCGGCGCGGGCAAGACGGCGCTCCTGCGCATGCTCGCGGGTCGCGCCCGTGCGGAGGCGGGGGACATCCGGATCGCGGGCGAGGACCCGGCGACGGATCCGGCGGCGGTCCGCGCCGCCGTGGGGTGGGTGCCCGAGCAGCCCGGGTCCTGGGGCGCCGCGACGTGCCGGCGCGCGCTCACGCTCACGGGGCTCGCCCACGACCAGCGCGCCGCTGCGGCTCGTGAGCGGGCGGCGGCGGTGCTGGACGCCGTGGGGCTCGCGGACGTCGCGGACCGTCCGGCGCGGAGCCTCGCCCGCGTCCACCGGGCCAGGCTCGCGCTCGCGGTCGCGCTCATGGGCGACCCGCCGGTGGTGATGCTCGACGCCCCGGCGGCCGACCTCGACCCGCGCGGTCGCGACGACCTCCGGCGGATCCTGCGAGGCCTCGCGAAGGCGGGCACGGCGGTGCTGATCTCCGCCCGCGATCCCGACGAGGTCGACGAGATGATCGACGACGCGGTGTACATCGCCGACGGCTCCACGCTCGACGAGCAGGGCACCCTGCGCGCGCTCGACCCCCGCAGCCGATACTTGGTCGAGTCGCTCGACGACGGCGCCGTGCGCGCGCTCCTCGACGCGTCCCACGTGGACTACGAGCCGGTGCGCGACGGCGTCATCCTCCGGCTCGACGACGCGGACGAGGCCGCCCAGGCGCTCGCGTGGCTCGTGCGCAACGGCGTGCCGGTGCACCGGTTCGGCCTCGCGGGCGCGTCCGGTCGGGCCGTGCCCGACGGCGGCTCCGGGTCATGACCGCCGTGAGGGACGATGCGGCGGTCGCCCAGGCGGCGTCCGCGCCCGAGCCGTCGGCTCGCCGGGGCGTGCCGGGGAACCCGTGGGTGCCGACGCCGCGGCGCACGTGGATCGCTGTGCGCGTCGAGCTGGAGCGCAGGCGCCCGGGGCGGCGCGGGTGGGTGGCGCTGGGCCTGCTCGCGCTCGCGCTGGCGGGCGTCGGGGTCGCGGTGGTGGTGCTGGCGCCCGCGGGGGAGTCCTCGATCCCGATGGAGCTGCTGCTCCTGCTGATGCTGGTGGTCGGGCTGGTCGCGGCGCCGTCGCTCGCCGCGACGTCCGTGAACCGGGACGCCGCCGGTGGCGCGCTCGCGGCGCTGCAGATGACCAGGCTCACCGCCGCGGACATCGCGCTGGGCAAACTGCTGGCCGCGTGGCTGGTCGGGGCGGCCGGCATGCTTCCGCTGGTGCCGTTCCTCGGGGCGACCTGGGGGCGGTCGGGCTGGCGAGGCGGCGCGCTTGTGGTCACCGTCGCGGCCATCCTGTTGGTGGTCCTGGCCGCGACCGCCGCGGGACTGGCGTGGTCGGCGCATGTCGCCTCTCCCAGCACGTCCGTCGCGTTCGCACACCTCACCACCGCCGCGCTGATCCTCGGGACGCTGGTGCTGTTCGCGGTCACCCAGCCCTTGGTCGCGTCGCCTGCGCAGGTGAGCCAACGCTTCCTCGACTACGACGCGATGACGGAGGAGCAGCAGGCCGCCGTCGAGCAGGCGTGGGCCGCGGGCGACCTGTCGGGCATCGACGTCCCGTCGCTGCCGTGCCGCGAGGAGTCCTACGCGACCACGGTCGAGCGCACCGAGCGCACCGCCTGGATGCTGCTGGCGAACCCCGTGGTGTCCATCGCGGAGACCGCGCCGCTGGTGCGCCCGGACACCGCAGGGTCGGACGGCGCGGCGCCGGGGCTGTTCGCGCACACGCACGCGTGGGTGAGCGCGCAGCGGCTGGGCCCGGACCCCGCCGACCTGCTGTTCGACGAGTGCACCGCGCCACTCGACGTCGCCGCCACCGACACCGCCCGCGAGGACCGCGCGATGCTCGCGCCCGCCCCATGGGTCGGGCTCGGGGTGCAGGCGGTGCTGCTCGCCGCCGCGCTCGCGGTCACGGTGCGCAGGCTCCGCCTGCCCACCAGACGGGTCAGCTGACCTTGCGGCGACCCTCGAAGGCGCGGCCCAGGGTGACCTCGTCGGCGTACTCCAGGTCGCCGCCCACGGGCAGGCCCGACGCGAGGCGCGACACGGTCACGCCCATCGGCACGAGCATGCGCGCAAGGTACGTCGCGGTGGCCTCCCCCTCGATGTTGGGGTCGGTCGCGATGATGACCTCCTCGATGCGGCCGTCGCCCAGGCGGGTGAGGAGCTCGCGGATGCGGAGGTCGTCGGGGCCCACGCCGTTCATCGGGTCGATCGCGCCGCCGAGCACGTGGTACCGGCCGCGGAACTCGCGGGTGCGCTCGATCACCACCACGTCCTTGGGCTCCTCGACCACGCACAGCAGGTCCTCGGCGCGGCGCGGGTCCAGGCAGATGCGGCACTGCTCGGCCTCCGCGACGTTGCCGCAGGTGGTGCAGAAGCGCACCTTCTCCTTGACGGTGATGATCGCGTCGGCGAGGCGGCGGACGTCCGTCGGGTCGGCGGAGAGGATGTGGAACGCGATGCGCTGGGCGCTCTTGGGGCCGATGCCCGGGAGGTGCCCGAGCTCGTCGATGAGGTCCTGAACCGCGCCGTCGTACATGGGGACAAGCGTAGGCGCCCGGACCGACAGGCCCGGTCAGCCGCGCGCGCCGTCAGTCCTCGATGACCGTCCCGCCGAGCTCCTTCGCGAGGATCTCCGCCGCGCTGAGGCCGGCGTCCTCCGCGCGTGCGTCGTCCGCGGAGATCTCCTCCTCGTCGTGGAACGGGGGCTCGTCCTCGGGCGGCGGCACGTCCCACGGCGGCGGGGCATCCGAGGGGGACGATGCGGGGGTCGGGGCGGGCGCCGGCGTCGCCTGCCGCGCGGCAGGCGACGCGGACGCAACCGATGCGGCGGGCGCCGC
>NZ_BBMA01000002.1:0-388123 GCF_000971215.1 Demequina silvatica | reverse complement strand
TGCCGTGGGTGCGGCGGGGCCGGCGACGGCAGCGATGCGCAGCTGCATGCCGAGCGTCTCGCGGATCGCGAGCTGCAGGTTCTCCGCGTGCTTGCCGCCGTCGAGCATCGCGACCAGGTTCGGGTTGGACACGGCGAGCGACAGGGTGCCGTCCGCCACGGACGCGACCTGCGCGTTCTGGCTGACCAGCGTCCAGGTGACGCGCCACTTCTCGAGAGTGCCCAGCACCTCGGGCCAGCGGCGGCGCACCAGCTCGGTGTCCGCGGCGCCACCTGCGGACGGCGCCGGCTCGGGTGCGGAGGGCACCGACGGCGCGGGAGCGGCGGCTGGGGGTGTCGCAGGCGCGGCCGCGGGGGCCGCACGCGAGACCGTGGGGGCCGCAGGCGCGGGCGCGGGCTGCGCCTCAGGGACCGGCCGTGCGGTCGCGACGGGCTGGGCCGCGACGGGTGCAGGCGCCGCGGGCGCGGCCATGGGCGGGGTGCTCGCGGCAGGCGCAGCAGCCGCCGGAGCCGCCGCAGCCACCGGAGCCGCCGACACCGCCGGCGCGGCGCCGGGGTCCGAGGCGAGCAGCCGTGCGCACAGCAGTTCCAGGTGCAGGCGCGGGGACGTGGCGCCGATCATGTGGGTGAGGGCGTCGTTGACCAGGTCCGCGGCGCCCGAGGCGCGCGCGAGGCCGAGGCGGCGTGCCTGGTCGCGCATCCGGGTCGCCTGGTCCTCGGGCATCGCGCCCAGAGCGCGTGCGCCCGCCTCACCGGCGGCGCACAGGATCAGGAGGTCGCGGAGCCGCTCGAGCAGGTCCTCCACGAACCGGCGGGGCTCGTGACCGGTGGACATGACCCGCTCGACCACGTCGAAGAGCGAGGCGCCGTCCGCGGCCGCGATCGCGTCCACCGCGTCGTCGAGGAGCGTCGCGTCGGTGAAGCCCAGCAGCGCGATCGCGCGGTCGTAGGTCACCCCCGACTCATCGGAGCCCGCCATCAGCTGGTCGAGCACGGACAGGGTGTCGCGCACCGATCCGCCGCCGGCGCGGACCACCAGGTCGAGCACGCCTCCGGCGACGGTGACGTCCTCCGCCTTGCACAGCGTCTGCAGGTACGCGCTCAGGACGGGCGGCGGCACCAGCCGGAACGGGTAGTGGTGCGTCCGCGACCGGATGGTGCCGATCACCTTCTCCGGCTCCGTGGTCGCGAAGATGAAGCGCACGTGCGGCGGCGGCTCCTCGACCAGCTTGAGGAGCGCGTTGAAGCCCTGGGTGGTGACCATGTGGGCCTCGTCCAGGATGAAGATCTTGTAGCGGTCGCGCGCGGGGGCGAAAGCGGCGCGCTCGCGCAGCTCGCGAGCGTCGTCCACGCCGTTGTGCGACGCGGCGTCGATCTCGACCACGTCCACCGAGCCGGCGCCTCCGCGCGCGAGCTCGACGCAGGACGGGCAGGTGCCGCAGGGCGTGTCCGTGGGCCCCTGCTCGCAGTTGAGGCAGCGCGCGAGGATGCGCGCGGAGGTGGTCTTGCCGCAGCCGCGCGGCCCCGAGAACAGGTAGGCGTGGTTGACGCGGTCCGCGCGCAGCGCCTGCATGAGCGGCGTGGTGACGTGCTCCTGACCCACCACGTCCGCGAAGGCGTCGGGACGGTAGCGGCGGTACAGGGCGGTGGTCACGGGTACGACTCTAGTGGGGGGCTCCGACAGCGGGGACAGCGTTGTCCACAGGCCGGGCCCGGGCATGAAAGGACCCCCCACGCACCCGACAGAGCCCGCTTACCCTTGCTTCATTCCTGACCTGGGGGAGTTGGGCGAGGTATCGCCACGTGGAGGGTCGCCGACCAGTGTAGCCCGGCCCGCGCGCGGGCCCGTCCCGGGGGCGTTTCGACCCACCCGCTCGACACGTGTACCATTGCCGGGCCTGGAGGATTCGCCTAGTGGCCTATGGCGCACGCTTGGAAAGCGTGTTGGGTGCAAGCCCTCGGGGGTTCGAATCCCCCATCCTCCGCCAGCACCGCCCCCGGTGGACCGCAAGGTCCGCCGGGGGCGTTCTCGTACGGCGGTGCCGCCGTCGGGTCAGGCCACCGCCCGCAGGTAGAGGGGGCACGCCGCGTTGACGCAGCAGGCGCGGAGCGGTCCGTCGAGGACGGCCTGCCAGCGGCCGCCGTCGGGCCGGCTCTGCGAGACCCTCCGCACCTCGAGCGGCTGCGCGCAGGCGGGGCAGCTCGGCTGGGTGGCCACGTCGCTCCTCGGTCTCGGTCGATGAGGTCGGCGCTCGCCGCACAACTCTGGGGGGCAGACTCAGCGGCGAACGCCGACCGTTCCACCGTAACGACGTCATGCCTGATGGGCGCGCTCTCCGCGTGACGGATTTGTCACATGTCAACCAGGTGGACGCGGTCGCGGAGGCTCGCGCGCGCGATCCGGGGCGGCCGCGAAGGATAGCCGCGCCGCGGCGAGGCGTGCGATACTAGCAGTCGCCGTGCGGCCGGCTCTCGGGTATCCGGGCTGGTAGACGGCGATTGTCCTGGAGGTCGGGGCTGCCTCGTCGCGGTGCGGATCCCCTCCTCCGCCTGTTGACCCGATCCGTGACGGGATGGTGCCTGTGACCGAGCGACCGAACCCGCGTCCGGACGCCCGCCGCGCCAAGGTGCGCCGTCACCGCCGCGAGCGCCAGATCATCGTGTTCGGCGTGCTGCTGGTCCTGGTCGCCTTCGCGGGAGTGTTCGCGGCCGGCGTCTACAAGGGCGACGTCGACGGGCCCTTCTCGCAGGCCTTCGTCACCCCGGCCGGCGCGTTCGAGAGCGACGTCACGCTGGTGTGCCCGCCCAACGGCAAGACGGCCATGCAGCACCGCAAGGTGGGCGTGCGCGTGCTCAACGGCACCGACACCAACGGCCTCGCCGGCAGCGTCACCGACGAGCTCGAGTCCCGCAAGTACGTGGTGGTGAGCACCGAGAACTGGGGCCGCACCTACGGCGACTACGTCCGCCTCTACTTCGGTCCCGAGGGCATCCGCCAGGCCTACACTGTCGCGCTGAATTTCGACGGCGAGGTCGACATGGTGCTCGACACCCGCGAGGGCACGCTGGTCGACATCGTGCTCGGCGCCGGCTTCGCCGAGGACGGCACGCTGCGCTCCACCCTCGACCCCGAGCTCGACCCCGACGCGGTGCTCTCCGCCAACGCCGAGTGCCTGCCCGTCACGTTGGTCAACCCGGAGCCCGCGCCGCGCACGCTGCCGGACAACCCGCTCGACAAGAAGAAGAACAAGCAGAACGCGTAGCCGCGCCGCTCACAGCACGAACGTCGCCGCCAGGAACGCCGCGTACAGCGCCAGCGCGATCCACGCGAGCGCCCCGCTGAGCCGGTTCCACCCGCCCCGCGCCGCCGCGATCCCCAGCGACGCCGCGAGCACCACCCACACGGCAGTGTGGCCGTGATCCGTCACCAGCGCGACGCCGCCGGTGGCCTCGGACGCGGGCACCCCGTCGCCCACGGTCGCGAACACGAGCGCCACCGCGGCCGCCGCCGCCGCGCCCAGCGCGAACCACCCCTGCGTGCGCGTCACGGGACCTCCCGGAAAGAGCCGACCCCCGCATCGTGCCACGGGGGACGATGCGGGGGCCGGGTTGGCGCGGACGTTACGCGAGCGTGCCGTGGAAGGCGGTCCAGGACTCGGGCGCGAGGCGCAGCGTGATGCTCCCGTCGCCGTGCTCGACGGCGAGGGCGTCGACCATCCCGTAGGTCTCGGCCTCCTCACGCGACTCCCGGGCGCCCTCGTGGTCGGCGAGCACCGCGGAGCCGCCGTCGAGGCGTGCGGTCGCGCCGGGGTGGCGCAGGGTCACCGTCTGCTCGGCGTCGGTGCGGTTGGTGACGAACAGCGCCAAGGCGCCCGTCTCCCGGTCCACGGTCGCGGCGGCCGTGACCGCCGGCACGTCGCCGTGCTTGGCGGTGGCGAACGCGGGAGCGTCGACCTGGACCTGGAGCGCCTCGCCCCGCGCGAGGCGGGCGGCGGTGGCGAACGGGTGGAAGGTGGTCTGCCTCCACGCCGCGCCGCCTGGCTCGGTCATGATGGGCGCGATCACGTTGACCAGCTGCGCGAGGCAGCCCACCGCGACGCGGTCCGCGTGCGACAGCAGCGACACGATGAGGTCGCCCACCACCACGGCGTCGAGGCCCGAGTAGCGGTCCTCGATGATGCGGGGCGCGTCGCGCTGGACGGGCAGATTGGTCTCGCCGGGGAAGCGGGAGACCAGGTACCAGACGTTCCATTCGTCGAAGGAGATGGTGATCTCCTTGTCCGAGCGCCGCTGCGCCCCGATCGCGTCCGCCGAGGCCGCGACCCTCTCGATGAACGTCGACATCGCGGTGCCGGAGCCCAGGAAGGACGCGCGGTCCCCGTCGAGCTCCTCGTAGTACGCGTGCATGGAGATGTGGTCGACCACGTCGTAGCAGTAGGACAGCACGGTGCGCTCCCACTCGCCGAACGTGTCCATCATCATCGAGCTCGAGCCGCACGCGACCAGCTCGATGGTGGGGTCGACCTGGCGCATCGCGCGCCCGGTGGCCGCGGCGAGCTTGCCGTACTCGTGGGCGTCCTTGTGGCCGATCTGCCACGGACCGTCCATCTCGTTGCCCAGGCACCACAGCTTGACCCCGTACGGCTTCTCGCGGCCGTTGGCGATGCGCATGTCGGCCCACCTGGTGCCGGCCTCGCCGTTGCAGTACTCGAGCAGCGCGACCGCGGCGTCGACGCCGCGGGTGCCGAGGTTGACGGCCATCATCGGCTCGATCCCCTCACGCTCGCAGTACTGGAGGAACTCGTCGGTGCCCACGGTGTTGGGCTCGACGGTGCGCCACGCCAGGTCGAGGAACGGCTTGCGGTCCTCGACCGGCCCGACCCCGTCCTCCCACGTGTAGTTGGACACGAAGTTCCCGCCGGGGTAGCGCAGCATCGTGACCCCGAGCTCCTTCGTGAGGTCGGCGACGTCGCGGCGGAAGCCGTGATCGTCCGCGGTGTCATGGCCGGGCTCGTAGATGCCGGTGTACACGCACCGGCCCAGGTGCTCCACGAACGACCCGAACACGCGCCGGTCCACGGGACCGACGCGGAAGTCGGGGTGCAGGGTGATGGTGGTCATGCGGGTGTGCTCCTCGTTGAGTAGGGACGATGCGGGGTGTCGGGGGGTCTCAGCCGGCCAGCTCCTCGGCGGTCCAGGCGACGGGCCAGCCGTCCTCGGTCCAGCCGAGCTCGCGGATGGCGAGCTGGAAGTCTCCGCCCAGGTCGGCGTCGTAGTAGTGGAAGGCCAGGTAACCGTCCGAGTATGACTGCCCGCCGGGGCCGATCATGGCGCCGCGCGTGGACAGCAGCTCGTCGCCGCCGTCGTAGCGCATGTCGTTGCCGAGGCTGTCGAGGTACGGACCAGTGATCTCGGTGGAGCGGCCCACCGCGATCGAGTAGGTCGAGTCCGTGCCCTGGCAGCAGCTGTCGCGCGAGACGAACAGGTAGTAGTAGCCGTCGCGGTAGGCGAGGTAGGGCGCCTCGATGGCGTTGGTCGCGTTGTTCCGCGTCGCGACGGAGACGGGTTCGGCGCCGGCGGCCGGCAGGCCGCCGGGCCACTCGAGCTCGACCAGCTGGATGCCGCCCCAGAAGGATCCGAAGCTCATCCAGGGCGTGCCGTCCTGGTCCGTGAGGACGCCCGCGTCGATCGCGTTGTAGTTCGTCTCGCCCGGAGCCGAGCGCCACACCATGCCCTGGTCGGTCCACCCGTAGTCCGGGCTGTCGACGTCGAGCGTGGGGGAGGTCATGAGGCCGATCACGGAGCCGTTGGTGCCGAAGGTCGAGGCCGCGTAGTAGAGGTACCAGGTGCCCTCGTGCTCGACCAGCTCGGGCGCCCAGAAGTTCTGCACGCCGGTGACCTCGTCGTAGACCCAGGCGACGTCCTCGGGCTTGTCCCACGCGGTGCCCACGTACTCCCACGTCGCGCCCTGGTCGCTCGAGCGGCGGATCTGCGGGGATCCGAAGCCCTTCTGGATGTCGCCCGTCGAGTAGACGTACCAGTCCTCGCCGTCGTCGCCCACCACCAGCGCCGGGTCGTGCGTGCGGATGTCACCGTCGAGCTCGAGCGCGGTGGCCGCGACCACGTCCTCGCTCCACGGGCTCCACAGCGCCACGCCTACGGCGGCGGCGATCGCCGTGACGCTCGCGACCGCGCCGACGATCAGGGGCCTGCGCGTGGTCACGCGACCACGTCCAGCGCGACCCACGCGACGCCATGGGCAGGCACGGTCGCGACGAGCTGGTCGCCGTCGACCGCCGTCGACTGGCCCGGCCAGAGGTCCGTCGCCGCGACCCGGGCATGGCCGATCCCGAGGATCGATGCCAGCGCGACCCGCGCATCGTGCCCCTGCTCGCCCGTCCAGAAGATCGCGGCGTACGTGCGCGCGGAGGCGACCGCGCGTGCCGACCACACGATGAGCTCGCCGCCGTCGAGCGGCTCGCGCAGCAGCTCACGGCCGTCGGTGGAGCCCTGGAGCACCTCGGACACGGCGGGCGCGGCGAGCAGGTCGAGCGTCTCGGGGGTGCTGGTGGGGAGGTCGCCGCCCACCATGAGGGGCGAGCGGCCCATGCACCACAGGCTCAGCATGGTGCGCTGCTCGTCGAGCGTGAGGCGGCAGTCGCGGGGCTCGCCGCGCTCGGCGCGGATGCCGATGCGGCCGAGCGGGAGCATGTCCGCGTCGGCCCAGCCGCCGGGCCGCTGGAAAGGCGCCCAGCGCGCGAGGCGCGCGAACTGGGCATGCACGTCCTCCCAGCGGTCCCACAGGTCGTCGGAGATGCGCCACATCTGCGCGTGGTCGCGCAGGTGGTCGACGTGCGCGGTGGAGAGGTGGGTGCCCGGGGAGAGCGACAGCGCGATCGCGCGGCCCGAGCGCTCGATCGCGAGCGCGTAGGCGGCGATCTCGCGGTCGTAGTACGGCGCCTGCATGTCGTCGGCCTTGATGAAGTCGACGCCCCACGCGGCGAACTGCGCGACCTGCGCGTCGTAGTACGCCTGCGCGCCGGGGTGGTCGTGGTTCAGGCCGTAGTTGTCGGGGTTCCAGGCGCACACGTGGTCGAGGTCGGCGACCTGGGCGGCCGTGTAGCCGGTGCCGTGCACGGGCAGGTCGAGCTCGACCGCGCGGCGCGGGATCCCGCGCATGATGTGCAGCCCGAACTTGAGGCCGAGCGCGTGCACCTGCGCGGCGAGCGGCCCGAACCCGGCGCCGTCCGCGGCGGACGGGAAGCGGTTCGGGGCGGGCATCTGGCGCCCGTACGCGTCGAGCTCGAGCGGCGCGCCCTCGTTGTAGCCGTGCGAGCGGGCGGTCGGGTCGTACCACGCGATGTCCACCACCACGGTGTCCCATCCGGCCGGTAGCAGGCGTGATGCCATGACGCGCGCGTTGGCGAGGACCTCGTCCTCCGTCACCGTGGTGCCGTAGCTGTCCCAGCTGTTCCAGCCCATGGGGGGTGTGGTGGCAAGCATTCCGAGGCCTCTCATGTCTACATCGTTGTAACGCAATCGTGCCCATGCGGGCCCGTGCGAGTCAACTCGACCCTGCCATGGACCGGTCCCAGCCGCCTTCGCTGCCAGTCCCGGAAATGGCGCCAAAACGCCCACGCGAGCCGGCCTGCGCATCGTCCCTCCTGGTAAATGGCCTTTCAGGGGAGGTGTTTCGGAATTGTGACCTGACCGACTTGACCCGAGGGGCTGCCGCGTGTCATGGTTCCATCGTTGTAAAGAAGCCGGCACGGGGTCGGCTTCAGAACCTGGGGTCAAGGACGACCAGGATGCGACACTGAACCCCCGACAAGGGGAGACGTGTCTCATCGGGAGCGACCTCACTCTTCAACGACGAACAGGGAGGCAGGACGATGCGAAGGATGAAGACCGCGGCATTCGCGGCAACCGTGGTGGGCGCGCTGACGCTCGCCGCGTGCAGCTCGGGCGGGTCGAGCGACAACGCGAGCGAGGAGCCGGACACCTCCGGCGGTACCGCGGCCAACGAGCTCACGTTCATGTTCCGTGGCGGCGACTACGACAAGCTCGCCTACGAGACCGCGATCGAGGCCTTCGAGGCGGAGACCGGCGCCAAGGTGAAGATGATCATCACCGACGCGGACCAGTACGCGACCAAGCTGCAGGCGGCCATCGCCGGCAACAAGGTCCCCGACGTCTTCTACATCGAGCCCGGCAAGATGATGGGCTACGTGTACGCCGGCGTGCTCGCGGACCTGACCGACTACGTCGACCAGGCCACCATCGACAACATCTGGGACTTCGGTACCGACGCGTACCGCTTCAACACCGAGACCGGCGCGCGCGGCCAGGACGGCGACCCGCTGTACGGCCTTCCCAAGGACGTGGGCCCGTTCGGCTTCGGCTACAACACGGTCCTGTTCGAGAAGCTCGGCCTCGAGGCCCCGCCGGCCGACGAGCCGCTGACGTTCGACGAGTTCGTGGACCTCGCCAAGCAGCTCACGGTCGACATGGACGGCGACGGCGAGCTCGACCACTGGGGCACGGGCCTCAACGTCACCTGGAACTCGCAGGCCTTCATCTGGGGCGCGGGCGCGGACTGGATCTCCGAGGACCAGAAGACCGTCACGGTCGACACCCCGGAGTTCGCCGACGCGCTGCAGTGGTTCGCGGACCTCGGCCTGGTCGAGGGCGTCACCCCGTCCGCCGAGCAGGCGCAGACGCTCGACACCTACCAGCGCTGGATGGCCGGCGAGATCGGGTTCTTCCCCGTCGCCCCGTGGGACATCGCGACCTACAACGAGAAGGCCGCGTCCGACCCGGAGAACTTCGGCTACGACGTGATCCCCTACCCCGTCGCGAACGAGGGTGACGACTGGTCGACCTGGCTCGGCTCGCTCGGCATCGCCGTGTCGGAGAACTCCGCCAACAAGGAGCTCGCGGCCCAGCTCGCGACCTACCTCTCCACCGACCTCGAGGCGCAGAAGATCCTCGCCGAGAACAAGGTGCAGATCCCGAACCTGATCGACTACGCCACCGGCGAGTGGATCGAGACCGACGCGCCGGCCGCCGGCTGGCCGGCCAACACCAAGATCTTCCTCGAGATCGCGGAGGAGAAGGGTCGCCCGCTGCCCGGCATCTGGACCTACACGCCGGAGTGGTACGACAACTTCTGGATCGGCATCGAGAACGTCGTCGACAACGGCTCCCAGACCGCGGCGGACTTCCTCGCGGCCAAGCAGCCCGAGATGCAGATGCTCCTCGACCAGTCGTGGGTCAGCGCCGACCAGGCGAAGGCTCAGGGCTAACCAGCACGAAGCCGGGCGGGGGCCGGCGCTCAGGCGCCGGCCCCCTGCCCCGGTAGAGAGAGGAACCGATCATGGCGACCACGGCACCCCCCGCCGCACCGACCACGACCAGCTGGTCGAAGGAGGACGCGAAGGCGGCCCGCAAGGCCAACCGCAAGCGTCACCGCAACGAGAACGCCTGGGCCGCGGCCTTCATGGCGGCGCCCGTGATCGGGTGGGTGGCGTTCCTGCTGTTCCCGATGGGCTTCTCCATCTACGCGTCCATGACCAACTGGAACGGTCTGGGCAACATGACGTTCGTCGGCTTCGACAACTACGTCCGCCTGGTCCAGGACCCGTACTTCTGGAAGGCCCTGTGGAACACGGTCTTCTACATGATCGGCATCCCGATCGGCCTCGCGATCTCGCTCGCGCTCGCGCTCGCGCTGAGCCGCAAGATCCGCGGCCGCACGTTCTTCCGCACCGTCTACTACATCCCCGTCATCTCCTCGCTGGCCGCGGTCGCGATCCTGTGGCAGTGGGCCTACAACGGTGACTTCGGGCTGGTGAACCAGGCGCTCGCGCTGGTGGGCATCGAGGGTCCGAACTGGCTGATGGACCCGACGTGGTCCAAGCCCGCGCTGATCATCATGGCGGTGTGGAAGGGCCTCGGCTACTCCACGCTGCTGTACCTGGCCGCCGTCCAGGCGGTGCCGCGCTCGCTTTACGAGGCGGCCGCGCTCGACGGCGCCAGCGGCTGGAAGCGGTTCACCAAGATCACGTGGCCCATGGTGCAGCCGGTCACCTTCTTCCTGGTGGTGACCAACATCATCGGCGGCTCGATGATCTTCACCGAGATCAACATCATGACCCCGACGGGCGGCCCCTCGTGGAGCACCGCGTCCCTGGTCTGGTACGTGTGGAACCAGGCGTTCCGCAACCTCCAGATGGGCTATGCGACCGCGATGGCGCTGGTGCTGGGAATCCTGGTCCTGATCGTGACGATCATCCAGTTCCGCATCAACCGTGCCAACGACTTCTCGATCGACTGAGGCGAAGGAGAACGCTATGAGCCTCAACGCACAGACCGCCCGCGCCGCCTCCGGCGCGATCCGCGACACGGCGGCGGACACCGGTCGCCAGCTGCCCCAGCAGCGTCCGAACATCTTCCAGCGCCGCAAGGGCGCGACCCAGGAGAGCCCGGCCGTCAACGCGATCCTGACGATCGTCCTCTCGATCGGCGCGATAGTCATGGCCGCCCCGCTGGTGTGGATGGTGTCCACCTCGCTCAAGACCAAGGACGGCGTCTACGCCCTCCCCCCGGAGTGGATCCCCGACCCGTTCGTGTGGGACACCTACGCCCGCGTCTTCAACGACACGTACGTGCTGTCCGGCATCAAGAACTCGCTGATCGTGTCGCTGAGCGTCACCATCATCGGCACGGTGTTCTCGTCGCTCGCGGCCTTCGCCCTCGCGAAGCTCCGCCTGCCGGGCAAGAACGCGATCTTCATCATGCTGCTGTCCGGCATGATGGTGCCCTTCCCGACGCTGATGATCCCGCAGTTCGTGATGTTCTCGCGGATCGGCTGGGTGGACACCCTGCTGCCGCTGATCGTCCCGGTGATCCTGGGCAACGTCATCATGATCTTCTTCCTGCGCCAGTACCTGCAGAACGTGCCCGACTCCCTGGTCGAGGCCGCGCAGATCGACGGCGCCTCCTACTGGAAGATCTTCTGGACCATGATCCTGCCGCTCATCCGGCCGGCGATCGCGGCGCAGTTCATCCTGTGGTTCATGGCGGTGTGGAACGACTACCTCGCGCCCATCCTGTACCTCAACACCCCCGAGCGTCAGACGCTGCAGGTGGTGATCGCGAACATGAACGTGCAGTACGCCACGCAGCGCGACTACCCGCTGATCATGGCCGCGTCCGTCATCTCGGTGATCCCGATCCTGGTGGTGTTCCTGGTGTTCCAGCGCCAGATCATCGAGTCGATCGCGCTGACCGGATCGAAGACCTGACATGACCTCCTCCTCGCAAGCGGCCCCGGCGATCGCCGGGGCCGCGGTCCCAGCACGGCCGGAACCGTCCACCTGGGGCGCACGGAACTCGCACGACCCGACCGCGGTGCGCGACGACGACGGCGTCTACTGGCTGTTCTCCACCGACGCCGACGCGGACGGCCCGCTGCGCGCCTCCGGCGCCCAGATCCGCCGCTCGACGGACCTGGTGAGCTGGGAGTTCGTGGGCTGCGCGCTCGACGGCGTGCCCGGTCCGGCCCGCGCCCACTCCGGAGCGGACGGCCTGTGGGCACCCGACGTGGTCCGCGTCGACACCGTGGACGGCCCCGAGTGGCGGATGTACTACTCGGCCTCCACCTTCGGGTCCCGCACCTCGGCGATCGGTCTCGCCGTGGCCCCGCACCCGCGCGGCCCGTGGACCGACCGCGGGATCGTGGTCGCCACCGACCACGAGCGCGACGGCCACAACGCGATCGACGCGCAGCTCGTCGTCGACGGCGACCGCCACCACCTGGTCTACGGCTCCTTCTTCGGAGGCCTGCACCTGTTCGAGGTGGACCCGGCCACGGGCTTCGCCCTGGACGCGCCGACGCCCGGTGCCCCCGCATCGTCCCCCGGCACCCTGATCGCGCGGCGGCCACGGGCCGTCGACACCGCGATCGAGGGGCCGTTCCTCCTGCCGCGGCCCGGCGGCGGGTGGGCGCTGATCGTGTCCTACGACTCGCTGGTGAGCACGTACCACGTGCGCGTCGCGGTCGCGGACGACCTCTACGGGCCCTACGTGGACCCCGAGGGGCGCGTGATGACGGACCTCGACGCGGACCCGCTGGCGGTGGGGCTGACGGTGCTGGCGAGCCACCGGCTCGAGGGTGCGCGCGGCATCCTCGCGCCCGGCCACGCGTCGGTGCTCACCGAGGCCGACCACCAGGTGCTGGTCCACCACACGCGCTTCGAGGAGACCCCCCGCCAGCACGAGGTGCAGGTCCGCCGGCTGGTGTGGACCCACCAGGGCTGGCCGCTGGTGTCGGTGCAGCCGTGGGGCGGGCCTCGGGAGGGCTCCGACGAGTCCGCATGGCCGTCCACCGTGGGCGAGCTGGCCGGCGAGTGGGAGGTCGTGGACTACGCGGCGCCCACGGACGCCGTCGCGCCGTCCCGCCGGATCACGGTGGGGGACGATGCGCTGGCCGGGTTGGTCGCGCACGGCTCCGGCCGCTTCACCCGGGACGGCGACGCGCCGGTCGACGCTGTGGTGTTCCCCGCGTGGGACGCGGTGCGCGGGCGCGCGACCCTGAGCTTCGCCGCCAGGACCTCGGGACGGGTGGTCGTGGGGACCCGGGTGGGATGATGGCTGC
This sequence comes from Demequina silvatica, assembly GCF_000971215.1. Lineage (GTDB taxonomy): Bacteria > Actinomycetota > Actinomycetes > Actinomycetales > Demequinaceae > Demequina > Demequina silvatica. Next base: position 375,466 of record NZ_BBMA01000002.1, on the reverse strand, counting down.
TGTGGAGGCCAGGGACGAGCGGAGGGTCGAGCGCGACAAGGCGCGCATGCGGCTCGAGGGCTCGCCCACCGACGCCGGCGAGATGCCGGGCTGGTCGGGCCGCATCATGGTGTGGCTGCGCGTGCTCGCCCAGCTGATCGCCGTGCAGCTGCTCATGGTCCTCGGCACGGTGCTCGGGCTGTTCGTGGTGGGCCTCGGGCCCGCGGCGACGTCGGGATCCGCGCTGCTGCGCCGCATCGTCGACGGCGACCCGTCCGACGCGGTGTGGCGCGACTTCTGGCGCGGCTACGCGACGCACCTCCGCCGCGCGGCCCTGGTGGTCGCGCCGCTGGTGCTCGTGGTCGCGCTCGCGGTCTACGAGGTGCTGGTGCTGCTCGCGAACGCGTCGGGGCCGCTTGCGGCCGTGATGATCGGCGCGGTCGGCGCCATGGGCGCCTACGCGATCGCGGCGCTCGCCTACGCGCCGCACGTGCTCCGGCGCTACACGGACGGCCCGGGCGCCACCCTGCGCTTCGTGGCGGTCGCGCCGCTGCTGTCCCCGCTCACGGCGATCGGTTCCGTGGTCACCACGGTGACGCTGACGATCGTGGGGCTCAAGTGGCCGTTCGTGCTGGTGCTCGCCGGGCTGTCGATCCCGCTGCTCCTCGTGGGGCTGCTGGTCGACGCGTGGCTCGACAAGGTCGACCGCCGGGCGGACGCCTCCTAGACCGCGGTCGACTCCCGCGGCATCACCTCGAAGTCGGTGATGACGCGGCGGAACGGCTGCTCCTCGCCGGCGATGCGCGCGAGCAGCAGGTCCACCGCCATGGACGCGATCTGCTCGCGGCCGGGGGAGATCGACGAGAGGGTCGGGGAGGCGTACGCGGCGTCCTCGATGTCGTCGAACCCGATCACCGCGATGTCGCCCGGCACGTCCACGTCGCGCGCGTGGAGGACGTGCAGCGCGCCCAGCGCGAGAGCGTCGTTGAGCCCGAAGACCGCATCGACCTTCACGCCGGAGTCGAGCAGCCGGTTGGTGCAGTCCGCGCCGGTGGCGCGGTGCCACAGGCCGCCCTCGATCACCAGCTCGGGGTCGAACGGGATGCCGTTGGCGGCCAGCGCCGCCTGGTAGCCGAGCACGCGCAGCGCCGCGGAGCCCATGGTCTCGCCGGCGTGCGCGCCGATCACGGCGATCCGGCGGCGGCCCTGGTCGATCAGGTGCTGCGTCGCGGCGCGCGCGGCATCGACGTTGTTCATGGTGACGTGGTCCCACTCGCCGCCGAAGATGCGCTCGCCCAGCACCACCAGCGGGTAGTCGACCTTGAGCGCGTCCGCGTCGTCCGGGCCCAGCTCGAGCGGGGAGAAGATGAGGCCGTCCGTGAGCTGGCGGCGGTCGGAGGTGAGGACCTCGAGCTCGTGCTGGCGGTCGGCGCTGGTCTGCTCGATGAGCACCACCACGCCGCGCGCCTCCGCCGCACGGATCACGGAATCCGCGAGCTCCGCGAAGTACGGCAGGGAGAGCTCCGGCAGCGCGAGCCCGATGATGCCGGTGCGGCCCTGGCGCAGGCTGCGCGCGGACAGGTTCATGCGGTAGCCGAGCTCGTCGATCGCGCGCTGCACCTTCTCACGCGTGGCCGGCCGGATGTGCGGGTAGTCGTTGACCACGTTGGAGACGGTCTTGATCGACACCCCGGCGCGCGCCGCGACGTCATGCATGGTGACCGTGCCGCGCACGCCCGATCCGTTCACTCCGGCCCTCCTCATCGACGGCACCCTCGTGCGATCCTCCCAGGAAGCATGCCAGAACGGGCGTGAGCGCGCGAGGACCGGGATGCGCCGGCGCGGGTGCGGGACATTGGCGCGGCTCCTCCCCTGCGGGCGCGGCGATCGCGCTTCTGCAACGTTGTAAAGCCTAGCGCGCCGTGTCGGGGCCGCACCACCGTTGACCTGTCACCCATCCCGGGTGACGATGCGGGCATGGACACCTCCGACCTGCGCCTCGCCGTCATCCTCGCCAGCACCCGCCCGCGCCGCCGCGGCGCCTCCGTGGCCGCCTGGGTGATGGACCAGACCCGCACGCGCGACGCGCGCTACGAGCTGATCGACCTCAAGGACCATCCCCTCCCGATCCTCGACGAGCCCGCCGCGGCGAGCACCGGCGAGTACGCGCACGAGCACACCCGCGCCTGGGCCGCCGTCATCGAGCCCTACGACGGCTTCGTCTTCGTGACCCCCGAGTACAACCACTCGCTCCCCGCCGGGCTCAAGAACGCGATCGACTACCTGTGGGCCGAGTGGCTCGACAAGGCCGGCGCGCTCGTCACGTACGGCAACGGCGGCGGCCTGCGCTCCGGCGAGCAGCTCCGCACCGTCCTCAGCGCGGTGGGGATCGCGCACGTGCGCCCGCAGGTGGTCCTCATGAACCGCACCGACTTCGACGGCTACGCCGCCACCCCGAGCGTCCACCACGAGCACGGCCTGACCGGCATGCTCGCCGACCTCGAGCTGTGGGCGGCGGCCATGCGCGGGGTGCGCGCCGCCCGCTGACGCGCGGGACGATGCGGCGGTCGGGGGCCGCGCCTCACCTCCGCGGGCGGTGGATCAGCCCCGTCGCCGCGCCCAGCAGGGCTCCCACGACAGTGTCGAGCACCCGTTCCATCACCACCACCGAGGTCGGCTCGGTGCCTCGTGCCGCCCCGGCCAGGATCAGCACCATCGGGGTGATGCAGACGAGCGCCAGCGCGTAGTGCCGGACCACCAGCATCTGCGCCCCGAACTGGAGCGTCCCGAGGATGAGCGCGAGCACCAGCGGCGGCGGCGAGATCGCGCCCGCGACCACCACGAACACGGCCGCACCCGCCGCGGTGCCCACGATCCGGTGGAGGCCTCGCTCCACGGCGTGCGCGCGGCCGGCGCGGGCGCCGATCACCGCGAGCCCCGCGCCCACGGTCCAGTACGCGCGCTCGGGATCGACCGCGGCGACGCTCACGGCCGTCCCGACCACCGCGACGATCATCGCGCGCACGAACAGCTCCGTGGAGACGCGGTCCCAGCGCGGTCCCGCGATCAGCACCCGCAGCGGCGCCGCCGCCTCCCGCCGGATCGCCGGTCGCAGCAGCGAGGTGGCGGCCACCAGGCAGGAGAACGCGGTGCCGGCGGCGAAGGCGGCGACCACCGTCCCGAACGGCAGGTGGCGCGCGCCGTCCTCGAGCACGCTCACGTGCGCGGCCAGGCCGAAAGCGATCATCGGGAACAGCGGGCCGGGCGGCCCGATCGCGAACGCGTACGTGAGCGCGGTGGCGGCGGCCGTGACGGTCACCAGGCCCGCCGCCGTCGCGAGCGGCCACGGGCCGGTCGCCGCCCCGGCGGCGGCGCACAGCGTGAGCACCAGCGCGACGACCGGCAGGACCTTGACGCGGTCGACAGGCCGTCGCGCCGCGGCGTACAGGCACGTGAACGCGCCGCTCGAGGCAAGCGTGCCGAGGTTCGGCTCACCGAGGGCGACCCCCACGATCACGGGAACGGCCATCGACACCGCCGCTTGCAGCGCGACCGGCCAGCGGGGGCCGTCGAACCGCCGGATGGTGCCCAGGCTCGCCACCGCCCGCCCGGCCCCGCCCGCCCAGGCGCGCCCGACCGCCCGAGCCGACCGCGCATCGTCCGCCATGCGTCCTCCGTGATGTCCCTGCCAGCCTGCCACGCGCACCCCGGCGCTCCCAGCGCTCGCGGGCCAGGATGGGGGGAGGGGGTGAGGATGGCGACGTCGGCGGTGGACAGGTGGCTGCCCGGGCTCGCGGTGGCGCGCGGCTACCGGCGCGCATGGCTGTGGCCGGACGTGCGCGCCGGGATCGTGGTGACCGCGCTGCTCATCCCGGCCGGCATGGCGTACGCCCAGGTGGCGGGGCTGCCTCCCGAGACGGGCCTGTACGCGACCATCGTGCCGCTGGTGGTCTACGCGCTCGTCGGGCCGTCCCGGATCCTGGTGCTCGGCCCGGATTCGGCGCTCGCGCCCATCATCGCCGTCGCGATCCTGCCGCTCGCCGCGGGCGACGAGGCCCGCGCGGTGGCGCTCGCCGGGCTCCTGGGGATCCTGGTGGGCGTGCTCATGCTGCTGGGCGGGATCCTGCGCCTGGGATTCGTGACGGACCTGCTGTCCAAGCCCGTCCGGGTGGGCTACCTCAACGCGATCGCGCTCATCGTGATCGTGTCTCAGCTGCCCAAGCTGCTCGGATTCTCGACGGACGCGGACGGCATCTGGGCGGAGGTGGTCGCTTTCGGACGCGGCATCGCGGCGGGGGAGACGGTGCCCGCGGCGGCGGTCATGGGTGTCGCGTCGCTCGCGATCATCGTGGTCCTCAAGCGCCTCCGGTCACCGGTGCCGGGGGTGCTGGTCGCGGTGGTGCTCGGCACCGTGGCGACGTGGGCGTTCGGGTTCGACGACCGGCTGCCGGTGGTCGGCGCGCTGCCCCAGGGGCTGCCCGCGCCGGCGCTCGAGGGGCTGCGCTGGTCCGACGCCGGGGCGCTGCTCGCGCCGGCCGCGGCCATCGCGCTGGTCGCCTTCACCGACAGCGCGGTGCTGTCGCGGTCGCTCGCCGCGCGCCGCGGGGAGACGGTGAGCGGCAGCGCTGAGCTCACCGGGATCGGCGCCGCGAACGTCGCGGGAGGGCTCCTGGGCGGCTTCCCGATATCCGCGTCCTCCTCGCGCACGCCCGTCGCGGAGCAGGCGGGCTCGCGGTCGCAGCTCACCGGGGTGGTCGGGGCCCTGCTGATCCTGGGCTTCATCCTGCTGCTGCCCGGGCTGACCGCGTACCTGCCCGACACCGTGCTCGCGGCGGTGGTGATCGCCGCGGTGCTGTCGCTCATCGACGTGCCCGCGCTCCTCGCGTTGTGGCGCATGAACCGCCTCGACGCGGCGCTGTCGCTGGCCGCGACGGCGGGCGTGCTGATCGTGGGGGTGCTCGGCGGGATCGTGGTCGCGATCGTGCTGTCGCTGCTTGCGTTCGTCGACCGGTCCTGGCGGCCCTACCGGGCGGAGCTGGGCAGGGTGCCCGGGCTGCGCGGCTACCACGACCTGTCGCGCTACCCCGAGGAGGGTGAACGGCTGCCCGGCATCGTGCTGGTGCGGTTCGACGCGCCGCTGTTCTTCGCCAACGGTGAGGCGTTCAACGACTGGGTGCGCGAGCGCGTCCGCCACGCGGGCAAGGAGGTCCACCATGTGATCCTCGCCGCGGAGCCCATCACCGGGATCGACACCACCGCGGTCGACGAGCTGGTCGAGCTCGACGACTACCTCCAGGCCCACGGCGCCCGCCTGGTCTTCGCCGAGATGAAGGACCCGGTGGTGGACCAGCTTCGCCGCTACGGGCTGGCCGAGCGGTTCGGCCCCGGCCGCTTCTGGCCTACGGTGGGCGCCGCCGTCGACGACCTCACCGGGACGCTCCGGCGCGACCTCGAGGGGACGCGGTGGGAGGCGCCTGCCCGGGACGAGCGCCCGGGGGACGATGCGACGGCCGGGTGACCGCCGCATCGTCCCTCCGCGCTACCGGGCCGTCAGGCCGCGGCGCGCACGCCGGTGGCGTGCTCCAGCGCCCAGTCGAGGGCGAGGTCCGCGACGGCCTCCCAGCCGGGTGCCGCGCAGGTCCAGTGGTCGCGGCCGGGGAACTCGTGGAAATCGGTCACCGCGGGCGACTTCCGCCAATGCTTCGCGTTGGACCTGTTCACGGCAGGCGGCATGATGTGGTCCTTCTCACCGGCGATGAACAGCAGCGGGGCGCGGTCCACGGAGTAGTCGACCCACGTCTCCTGGTGACCGGGGCGCCAGTTGGCGAGCAGGCCGTACGCCCACACCCAGTTGCCCGGCGCGGCGATCGCGTAGCGCTCCCACGCCTTGTCCGACTCCTCGCGCGTGAGCGTGTTGGTGAAGGCGTAGTGGAACTCCTCCTGGGTGAAGCCCACGGCGCGGCGGAAGTTCGCGGGGTTCTTGAGCGCGGGGAACAGCGAGCGCGCCTGCGACAGCGGGGTGACGCGGACGCCCTCGGGGGGCGCGGAGTCGATCGCGACGCCGGCGGCTCCCAGGCCGCGCGCGAGCAGGAGCTGGGTGAGCGCCCCGCCGAACGAGTGGCCCATGAGGATCGGCGGCGTCGGCAGCGCCTCGATCACGCTCGCGAGGTGGTCGACGGTGGCCGGCACGGACGCGGTCGCGATCGGGGTGTCGTCGGCGCGCAGCGCCTCCACCTCGACCTCGAAGCCGGGGTAGGCGGGCGTGACCACGGTGAGGCCGCGCCGCTCGAAGCGGTCGCGCCAGTGCTCCCAGCTGCGGGGGGTCATCCAGAGCCCGTGGATGAGGACCACGGTGTCAGGGGTGGCGGTCATGGCGGTGTCCTTGTCTGTGCGGGGATTCAGGAGTCGATGAACGCGAGCAGGTCCGCGTGGAGGCGCTCGCGATCCAGGTCGGGCAGGCCGTGGCTGCGGCCCTCGTAGACCAGGAGGGTGGCGTCCGCGATCAGCTCCGCGGACAGGCGTCCGCTGATGTCGATGGGGACGATCTGGTCGTCGTCGCCGTGGATGACCAGCGCGGGCACGTCGATCGCGGCGAGGTCGGGGTGGAAGTCCGTCGCCGAGAACGCGGCGATGCATTCGTACGCGTTGCGGGTGCCCGAGGCGAGGCCCTGGAGCCAGAAGGCGTCGCGGACGCCCTGCGGCACGTCGCCGGCGCGGTTGTGCCCGAAGAACGGGCCGTCGGCGAGGTCGCGGTACAGCTGCGAGCGGCTCGCGAGCTCGCCGGCGCGGATGCCGTCGAACACGTCGATGGGGAGCCCGCCCGGGTTGTCCTCGGTGCGGAGCATCAGCGGCGGCACCGCGGACACGAGCACCACCCTGGCCACGCGGGCGGAGCCGTGACGGCCCACGTAGCGCGCCACCTCGCCCCCGCCGGTCGAGTGGCCCACCAGCGTGAGATCGGTGAGGTCGAGATGGTCGATCAGGCACGCGAGGTCGTCGGCGTAGGTGTCCATCTCGTTGCCGTCCCACGTCTGGGTGGAGCGGCCGTGGCCGCGGCGATCGTGCGCGATGGCCCGGTGACCGTGCGAGGCGAGGAACAGCGCGGTCGCCTCCCACGCGTCGGCGTTGAGCGGCCAGCCGTGGCTGAGGAGCACCGGCGAGCCGCCGGCGCCCCAGTCCTTGTAGAAGATCTGCGCCCCGTCCTCGGTGGTGACGTACGGCATGGTGGCCTCCCTGGGTGTGGTGGGACCCCGTCAGGCTCGCGCCGGCGGGCGGCCGCGCGCACCACGCGTCGCGCGTAGTCCTGCGGGGGACGATGCGCGGGCGGACTACGCGTGGACGTCGCGGCCGGCGTCGGGAAGGCGCTCGGCGAGCTGGCGTCGGGACGTGACGCCCAGCTTCCTGAACACCTTGCGCAGGTGGTAGTCGACGGTGTTGGCGCTGATGAACAGGGCGGCGCCGATGTCCGCGTTGGTCGCGCCGCCGGCCGCCATGCGGGCGATGTGCGCCTCCTGCGCGCTCAGCGGGCCGTGGTCCCTGGGCTCGCCCGCGTCGACCGCCGCGCCGAGCGCGGCGAGCTCGCGGCGGGCCCGCTCCGCGAAGGCGTGGGCGTCGACGGCGGTGAAGCCGGCGAGCGCGAGGCGGAGCTGGTCGCGGGCGTCCGCGCGACGCCTCGCACGGCGCAGCCACTCGCCGTACAGGAGCTCGCCGCGCGCGCGGTCGCCGCGGTAGCCCTCCGCCGTAAGCAGCGCGAGCGAGGCGCGGTGGCGGGCCTCGGCGTGCGCGTCGTCGGCGAGCAGCGCCTCCGCGCGCAGAGCCATCGCGCGGATCCAGTCGCCCCCCGCGGCGTCCGCCACGCGGGCGAGCCACGCCCCGGCGCCGCGCGCCGCGGCGTCCTCCCCGCAGCGCGCTGCGGCCTCGACCAGCTCGGGCACGTGGTGGTGGCTGGCCTGGAGGTAGGGGCGCGACACCAGCTCGGCGAGGCGTGCGTACGCGGTCGCGTACTCGCCCGCCGCGATCTCCTGGATGGCGCGGGCGCCCGCCGTCATGCGGGCCACCCCGCCGAACCCTGCCGCGCGCATGCCCTGCTCCAGCTGCTCCGCCGCCTCGGCGGGCACCCCCTGCCAGACCAGCAGCGCGGCGTTCACCGTCTGCTCGTCGGCGTAGCCCAGCGATCGGCGCAGCTCCTGCGACTGCGCCATGTAGTCCGCAGCGAGGCGCGGGTTGGTGCGCGACAGCTCGAGCGCGCTCAGCACCCACAGCATCCCGTCGACGCTGCGCAGGTCCCCGCGCGCGCGGCAGGCGCGTGCGATGCGCCGCATCAGCGCGGAGGCGGCCTCGAAGTCGCACAGCCCGACGGCCGGGACCACCGCGTAGAACGCGAAGTCCGCGACCTCCCCGTCGGGCATCTCCTGGAGGCGCGTGAGCACGCTCCGGAGCCGCGGCGCGGCCGTCTCGTAGTCGTCGAGGGCCAGCGAGGCCGCGGCATCGAGCGCCGCGGCGACGGGTCCGGGTGCGTCGGCGGCGGCGCGCATGCGCGCCGCGAGCGCGGGGAGCGGCCACCCGGCGGCGCCGTCCTCGGTGCTGAGCGCGGAGTTGATCGCCTGCAGCAGCGCGCCCTGCTCCAGCCCGGGCGCGGCGCCCGCGAAGTCGTCGGCGGCGCCCACGTAGGTGGCCACCACCGCGTGCATGCGTGAGAGGTCCGTCAGGTACGCGGTGCACGCGGCCTCGGTCATGCGCATGACGCCGCGGGTGTGCGGGTCGAGCGCCCGCGCGTCGACGCGCGCGAGCAGCTGGCGCGTGAGGAGCCCGGCGCCCGCGCCGATCGCGGCCTGCGCCGCCATCACCAGGCGCCGCGCCTGGTCGCCCGGATCCGTGGACAGCTCGGCCGCGCGCGCGAGCAGGTGGGCCCGCGACGTCAGGCCGCCGCGCGCGCCCGCGGCGTCGGCGACGTGCTCGAGCTCCCCGGCCAGCGCATCGTCCATGCCCGCGCTCGCGGCGGCGCCGTGCCAGGCCGCGATCTCGGGGCGGCCCTGTGCCGCCGCCTGCGCGCGCAGAGCGGCGTGCGCCGCCCGGCGGTCGGCGTCGGGCGCGCCCGCGTAGACGGCCGAGCGGACCAGCGGGTGCCGGAAGCGCACGGCGTCGCGCACCTCGACCAGGCCCGCCAGCTCGGCGGGCGTCGAGGCGTCGCCCGCGAGCCCCGTCGCGGTCGCCGCTCCCCAGATCGCGGCGACGTCGCCGGTGGTCTCGGCGGCGGCGATCAGCAGCCACGTGCGGGCGGCCGGCGGCAGGGCGGCCGCGGCTTGCGAGTAGTGCGCCTCGAGCCGGTCGCCGACGGGGAGCGGCACGTGACCGAGCGCCGCGCTCGTGATCGCCTCGGCGGTCCACTGGGCGCCGAGGTCCGTCAGCGCGAGCGGGTTGCCGCCGGTGGCCGCGACCACGTCCGCCACCACGGTCGGGTCGATGTCGCCGTCGCGCGCGAGGAGCACGGCGGCATGGTTCTCGGCGAGGCCCGCGAGGGCGAGCGCGGGCACCCCGGCCAGCGCGCGCATCGTCTCCTCCTCGGGCCGCGCCGCGAAGATCAGGGCCACCGCCTCCGCGGACAGCCGCCTGGCGACGAATCCGAGGACGGCGAGCGACTCGCGATCCAGCCGGTGGGCGTCGTCGACGACGGCGACGGTGGGCTGCTCGTCGCCTGCGGCCGCGAGCATCGAGAGCATGCCCAGCCCCACCAGCGCGGGCTCCGGCGGCGGGCCCTGGTCCACGCCCGCGGCGGTGAGCAGCGCCGCGCGCTGCGCCGGGGGCAGCGCGTCGACCAGGTGGGCGAGCGGCCGGCTCAAACGCTGGAGGCCGGCGTACGGCATGGTGCTCTCCGCGGCGTACCCCGCCGCGCGCAGCACGCGCAGGCCGCGAGGCTCCGCGAGAGCCTCCTCGAGCAGCGTGGTCTTGCCCATGCCGGGGTCGCCGTGGACCACCAGCGCGGCGCCGTCCGCGTTGCGGGCGCGGGTGAGCAGCGCGTGGAGAGCCTCGAGCTCAGCCTCGCGCCCCAGCACCCTCCCCGATGCGTCGATGGCGCCACTGTAACCGAACCGTACAAATGGGAATAGTGCCTGGTGTGAAGGCGGCTACTCCTGCAGCGGCTGTGCCAGGGCGACGATGATCCCCTCGGGTCCGTGCAGGTAGCACAGGCGGTACGAATCGCCGTAGGTGACCACCTCGCGCACCACCGTCGCGCCCAGCTCCGCGAGGTCCGCGACGGTGGCGTCGACGTCGTCCACCGCGAACATCATGTTCGTGTAGCCGAGCGCGTTCGCGGGCGCCGGGTGCGGGTCCGGGCGGAGCGGCGCGGGGGTGTGGAAGCGCGCCAGCTCGACGCGGCCGTGGCCGTCGGGCGTGACCAGCACCGCGATCTCGCTCACGGTGCCGTCGAAGCCGACCACGCGGTCGACCCACCCGCCCTCCACCGTCTGGCGACCCTCCAGCGTCATGCCGAGCCGCTCGAAGAACACGATCGCGGCGTCGAGGTCCTCGACGTTGATGTTGACGTGGTCCAGGCGGATGATTGCCACGGTGCGCCGCGCCTACCCGACGGGTGCGCGCAGGATGGACGTCATCCGCTTGCCGCGCGCGACCTCGTCGACCAGCTTGTCCATCCAGCGGATCTGCTGCATGAGCGGGTCCTCGATCTCCTCGACGCGGATGCCGCAGATCACGCCCGTGATGAGGTCCGTGTGCGCGTTCATCGCGGGCGCCTGCGCGAAGAACTCCTCGAGCGTGCGCTCGTCCGCGATCGCCGCCGCGAGGCCCTCGTCCGTGTAGCCCGTCAGCCAGGTGAGGACGGTGTGGAGCTCCTCGACGGTGTGGCCCTTGCGCTCCACCTTGTTCACGTACTCGGGGTAGATGCGCGCGAACGGGAACGCGAAGATCCGGTGGCCGGCCACGTTGCCTCCTGGGGACGATGCGGGGGTGGGGTTCCCAGCCTGCGAGGGCTGGGCGGGGGTTGCGGTCGGGACGCCGGCGTGCGCGCCCGCCTGTGCCGTGTCCGCGTCGAGGGCGCCCACGTTGCGCTGGAACAGGATGATCCACGTGAACACCAGGACGCCGGCGACCAGTTCGACGGCCGTGAGCGTGTAGAAGCCCACCGCGAAGAAGACGGCGAGCACCGCGATCACGGCGACGAAGGCCCAGCCGACGGGGAGGAAGGCGCGCGAGATCCCCGGCACCCAGGTGCGCAGCTTGAACACCAGGACGCCGAACGCGACCGCCATGCCGCTGGCGACGCCCGTGTGGATCCAGAACATGTCGTCGACGTGGAAGATCCCGACGCAGGCGAGGAACACCCCTACGATCACGAGCGACAGCAGGACCCGGCGGCGGCCGTGCTCGGTGGCGGTGGGGATGCTGCGGGTCGCGGCGCGGGCGAGCACGGTCACCAGGAAGCCGGCGATGATCAGCGTGAGGTTGAACGCGAGCGAGGAGATGTCGGAGGAGATCCCGAGCGTGCTGAGGTTCTGCTCCCACCAGGCGGGATCGTTCGCGGTGAGCGCGCTCGCCAGGATCCCCTCGACCAGGAAGACGGCGAGGATGACCGCGAGCAGCTGCGGGCTCATCTGTGCGGCCGAGAGGAAGGAGACGTAGACGGTCACCGCGGCGGCGGCGCCGCTGAGTGCGAGGACCGGCAGCGGGAACACCGTTGCGCCCACGAACGCGTCCGAGAGGATCACCGCCACGAGCGTCCAGCTGAGCATCGCGATGATGCCGTGCGCCAAAGCGAGCGCGATCACGTCCAGCACGTCGAGCGTCCCGCGGATGCGCGGCTGCGCCCGCAGGTGGAGGACGTAGCGGCCGGCCGCGAAGGCGAGGGCGCCGGCGACGGCGCAGGCGAGCGCCGCGAACTGCCCCACCGAGCCGGGGCCGGAGATCGGAGCGTCGTCGAAGCCGAACACGGCGAGCGCGAGGAGGGCCACCGCCCCGAACGCCAGGGCGCCCAGCGCCGTGGCGGTGAGCTCGATCGAGGTGTTGAACCGCGAGCGCAGCGGGCCCCTCGGGCCGGTGTCCGTCATGCCTGCTTCCCTCCGCATCGCCGATACCTCGGAGACTACCCGCGGCGGTGCCGCCCGCGATGGGGTTCGTGGTCAGCGGCGTCGGTAGACGTCGCGGCGGTGCTCGATGGTGACGATCTCGATGATGATGCGGCCGTCATCGATCCGGTAGAGGACGCGGTAGTCGCCTCGGCGGGCCGAGTACAACGGTGCGAGCGGCTCCCGAAGCGGCTTGCCGACACGCCGGGGGTTGCTGGCGAGCGGCCCGACGATGAACTCGAATGCCGCCGCCGCGACCGCTTCGGGAAGGCCCGTCTCAAGGGCTCGTCGAGCCGTGCCGGTGAAGACGACCTGGTAAGCGCCGCTCACTCCGCGAGCCGGCCGCGCGCGACCATCGCCGCGCGCACCTCGTCGGCCGACGAGACGTCGCCGGCCTCGAGTTCGGCGAGCGCCGTGCGCAGCGCCGCCACCTCATCGGGGCTGCTGAGGACGTCCACCGTCTCGATCAGCGAGTCGTAGTCCTCCGCGCTCAGCAGCACCGCGACGCGTGACCCGTTGCGGGTGATCTCGAAGCGCTCGTGAGTGGTCGCAGCCGAGTCGATGTGCTTGCTCAATCCCGCGCGCGCGTCAGCAACCGAGAGAACCGTCATGTACCGAATTGTAGCGCGAATTGGGCGGTTCGCGGCGGTGTGGCCTGGGCGTGCCGCGAGCACAGCAAAAAGGGCCTGTTCCCCTGGATCTACCAGGAGGAACAGGCGCTCTTGTGTGGCGGTGACGGTGGGATTTGAACCCACGGTACGGGGTTACCGTACACAGCATTTCGAGTGCTGCACCTTCGGCCGCTCGGACACGTCACCGCGGAAGAGATTACCGGTAGGTGAACCGAAAAACCTAATCGGCCCTGTGGGGAGGGGCATGCCGGCCGGCCGCATCGGGCGGTGCCGGCGCGTGTAGCAGGGCCGTCGCTACCGCGAGGCCGGCGCCCAGGAGCGTGTCGAGGATCCTCTCGCCGGTCACGGCCAGGTCGCCCAGCTCCCCGGCGCTCGCGGTGACGATCACGAGGGCCATCGGGGTGACCGCGGTGACCGCGATCGCGTAGTGGCGGGAGATCGCGAGCTCGGTGATGAACTGAAGCGTGCCCAGCGTGAGAGCCAGCGCGAGCGGCGGCATGCCGGAGTAGGCGATCGCGAGGTAGACGCCCACGCCCGCGACCGTGCCCACGGCCCGGTGCAGACCCCGGGTGAGCGCGGGACCGCGCCCGGGCACCACCCCGATCACCACGACGCCCGCCGCGACGGTCCAGTACGCGCGGTCGGGGTCGACGTAGAGCAGGCTGAGCGCCGTGCCGAGCACCGCGACGATGGCGGTGCGCCACACCAGCTCGCGCGCCCCGCGATCCCAGTCCGGGCGGGCGAGCAGCACCGACAGCGGCCTCGGCCTCACCTGCCAGTGGACGCGCCTGATCAGCGGCGCGATGCTCGCCACCACGGCCCACGCGCAGCCCGCCGCGACCGTGAGCACCAGTGTCGTGGGTGGCAGCCCGCCGTTCACGGCGTGACCCGACATGCCGTAGACCAGGATGGGGAACAGCGGCCCCGGAGGGCCCAGGCGGTAGCCGTGCACCGCGATGCCGATCGCGACCGTGACGGCCACGAGCCCGAGCGCCGAGAGCCACGGGTACGGCGCGAGCGCCGCGCCGAGCAGGCTCGTCAGCACCAGCACCAGGCCCGCGATCGGGCGCAGCCGCAGCCGCTCGAGCCGCGGCAGGGCCGCGAAGTAGGGCACTGTGAACGCGCCGGTCGCCGCGATCAGCCCCAGGTCCATCCGGCCCGCGGCGATGCCGATCACGATCGGCACGGTCATCACGATCGCGGCCTGCAGGGCGATGGGCCAGCGAGGCTCCTTCGCGGGGACGATGGTGCCGAGGCTCACCACCGCGCGCTTCATACCGTGGCGCCACACGTCGCGCCGGCGAGGTTCCTCGGTCATCTAGCGCCGGGCCTCGAAGAAATCGGTGAGCACCGCCGCGCATTCACGGCCGCGCACGCCAGACACCACCTCCACCTTCGAGCCGATCCGCGCGTCGCGCACCACGTCCCATTGCGACCCCGTCGCGCCCGCCTTCGCGTCCCATGCACCCAGCACCAGCCGCGTGATCCGCGCCTGCAGGATGGCCCCGGCGCACATGAGGCACGGCTCGAGGGTCACCACCAGGGTGCAGCCGTCGAGGCGCCAGGTCCCGAGGGACGATGCGGCGGCCCGGATCGCGACGATCTCGGCGTGGGCGCTGGGATCGCCGTCGACCTCGCGCAGGTTCCGGCCCTCGCCCAGGATGTCGCCGGCGGGGGACAGCACCACCGCGCCGACCGGCACGTCGCCGGCCCCGCCCGCCAGGCGGGCCTGCACGATCGCCCGTCCCATCGCATCGTCCCACCGGCCTGTCACCAGGCCAGGCTACCGGCGCATCGTCCCAGGCCCGAGGCCTGCGAAGGCGATACGCTCGGAGCATGCATCTGCACGTCGCGGACCACCCGCTCATCCGTCACAAGGTCACCGTGCTGCGCGACAAGCGCACCCCGTCGCCCACGTTCCGCCTGCTGGTGGACGAGCTCGTGACGCTGCTCGCGTACGAGGCGACGCGCGAGGTGCGCGTGGTCGAGTGCGAGGTCGAGACGCCGCTGGTCAAGGCGACGGGCACCAAGATCGCGGACCCGGCGCCGATCATCGTGCCGATCCTGCGCGCCGGCCTGGGCATGCTCGACGGCATGACCCGCCTGCTGCCGAGTGCCGAGGTGGGCTTCCTGGGCCTCAAGCGCGACGAGGAGACCCTCGAGGCGATCACGTACGCGAACCGCCTGCCCGACGACCTCACGGGCCGTCAGGTGTTCCTCATCGACCCGATGCTCGCGACCGGCGGCTCGCTGGTGGCCGCGATCGAGTACGTGCTCGAGCGCGGCGCGACCGACGTCACCTGCGTGTGCCTCCTGGCCGCGCCCGAGGGCATCCAGCACGTCCAGGACAAGGTGGGCGACCGCGCCGACGTGTCCGTGGTGGTCGCGCAGGTCGACGAGCGGCTCAACGAGAACGGGTACATCGTGCCGGGCCTGGGCGACGCGGGCGACCGGCTCTACGGGATCGTCGACCTGTAGGGCGGCCCGCGATCGGGCGGGGAACCTTGACGCGCGGCGAGGCGTTCGGACCCTGCCCGCCGTACCTCCACGTCAGGAGTCGCCCCATGACAGCATCGTCGCTCGCCTTCGGCCCGTCCCTGCCGGCGCTGACGCGCCAGGCCGAGATCCTCATCGACCGGGGCCTCGCGGCTCAGGCGGGGATCTCGCCCGACCTGCTGCGCTCCATCGCGCGGGACGATGCGTGAGAGGGCCTGCTGGTGCTGTCGCCCGTCGCGCTCCCCCCGTCGGCGCTCGCCCCGCACCTGCGTCTCGGTGACCGCTTCGGCTTCGTGGTGGCCGACATGACGGACGTCGACGAGTTCGCGCCCATCGACGGCCTCGAGGTCCCCGAGGCGAACGCGTACGTGGTGCGTGGGATCGAGCGCGGCGACCGCATGGCGAACTGGTCGCCCGACGAGGCGCTGCCCGACATTCTCGCCGCGGGCCGCACTCCGCTCACGCTCACCGAGGGGATCCACTGGGTCCTGCAGCAGCCGGCCGCGCTCGAGCGCAACCGGTGCTTCATGACCATCGGCTCGCGCAAGGCGAAGGCGCGTGGCGGGCTGGACTCGCGCACGCCTGCCTTGTGGATCGGCAACGGCACGGGGCGGGACGGAGTCGCCAACCGGCACGCGCCCAAGGTGGGCTGGTGCTGGGCGGGCAACCGCCACACGTGGCTCGGGTTCGCGTCGGCGCTCTCCCGCGAGCCGCTGGGCTGACGGCCCGGGCGGCCGCGTTGTCAGACCCCGGTGAGATGCTCGAGAAGTGGTCCCGAACCGGCGGTCCCACAGTGTTCAACAGGCTGCGGCCGCTCGTCCACACGACACGCCGGTGAGTCCACAGGCTTTACACAAGGTTCTCCACAGAACCACAAGATGTAGCGGACAACGCAATAAGACGCCCCAATATCTTGTTGCACACGGGTGTAATTCGGCGTTATGTTCGAGGGGCGCCTCGAGCGACGACGCGGGTGGATCTTCCCGGAATCCGCCGCCACCCGAGCGCCACGTTCGACCATCCGGCGGGGTCCCCCACGAGGCCCGTCCGGAGACCATCGAGGGGAGCATCGTGACGATCACCGAGAACACCACGGGGGCCCTGACGGGCGGCACCGGCGCCGTCCCCGTCGTCGCTACCGGCATCCAGGTCACCAAGCGCGACGGCACGCGCGAGCCGTACAACGCGGACCGCATCAACAAGGCCATCGAGCGCGCCGCGGAAGGCCTGCCCGACCAGATCTCGATGACCACCCAGATCGCGACCGAGCTCGCGATCACGCTGTTCGACGGCATCACCACCGAGCAGCTCGACGAGGCCGCGATCGGCGTCGCCGTCCAGAACGTCAAGGACGACCCTCAGTTCGACATCGTCGCCTCGCGGCTGCTGCGCAAGGTGATCTACAAGCGCGTGCTCGGCGGCTACGACACCGAGCTCGAGCTCGCGCTGCTCCACCAGGCGCGCTTCCCCGGCTACATCCGCGACGCCGTCGAGGACGGACTGCTCGACACGCGCCTCACCGAGCTGTTCGACCTCGACGCCCTCGCGGCCGCGCTCGACCACACGCGTGACGACCTCATGAAGTACATCGGCACCGTCACCATGCGGAACCGCTACATGATCACGGACCGCCACGGCAAGGCGCTCGAGGTGCCTCAGTACTTCTGGATGCGCGTGTCCATGGGCCTCGCGCTCAACGAGGCGAACCCCACCGAGAAGGCGCTCGAGTTCTACGAGAAGATCTCGCGCCTCGACTACCTTCCGGCCGGCTCCACGCTGGTGAACGCCGGCACCTCCTACCCGCAGCTCTCCAACTGCTTCGTGATGCAGATGGAGGACGACATCGAGCACATCGCCAAGTCGGTGCGCGACGTCATGTGGCTGACCAAGGGCACCGGCGGCATCGGCCTGTCCGTCACCAAGCTGCGCTCCGAGGGCTCGCCCATCCGCTCGAACAACACCACGTCGACGGGCCCGATCCCGTTCATGCACACCATCGACTCGACGCTGCGCGCGGTCAGCCGCGGCGGCAAGAAGTTCGGCGCCTTGTGCTTCTACATGGAGAACTGGCACCTCGACTTCCACCAGTTCCTCGACCTGCGCCAGAACTCGGGCGACCCGTACCGCCGCACCCGCACCGCGAACACGGCCGTGTGGATCTCCGACGAGTTCATGAAGCGCGTCGAGGCGGACGCCGACTGGTACCTGTTCGACCCCGCCGAGACGCCAGACCTGGTCGAGCTCACCGGCTCCGCGTTCTCGGCGCGCTACGCCGAGTACGTCGCGCTCGCGGAGGCGGGCCGCATGCGCAGCTTCAAGAGGATGAAGGCGCGCGAGCAGTACAAGTCGATCCTCATCATGCTGCAGACCACGTCCCACCCGTGGCTCACGTGGAAGGACACCATCAACAACCGCGCCCTCAACACCAACACGGGCACCATCCACCTGTCGAACCTCTGCACCGAGATCTGCCTGCCGCAGGACCGCGAGAACATCGCCGTCTGCAACCTCGCCTCGGTCAACCTGCCCCAGCACCTCGTCGACGGCCGGATCGACTGGGACCGCATGAAGGACTCGGTGCGCCTCGCGGTCCGCCAGCTCGACAACCTCGTCGACATCACGCTGTCCTCGGTGCCCGAGTCGGAGTTCGCGAACCGCGAGAACCGCGCCATCGGCCTCGGCGTCATGGGCTTCACCGACATCACCGAGCGCCTGGGCCTGGCGTACGAGTCGGAGGAGGCGTACGAGCTCATCGACGAGATCGTCGAGTTCGTGTCCTTCCACGCGATCGACGCGTCCGCCGACCTCGCACGCGAGCGCGGCTCCTACAGCAACTTCGCCGGCTCCGGTTGGTCGCAGGGCAAGGTGCCGTTCGACACCATCGCCGAGACCGAGGCGGACCGCGGCGTCCCGATCGAGGTCGACCGCACCACGCGCCAGGACTGGGACACGCTGCGCGAGAAGGTGCGCGGCGGCATCCGCAACGCCACCCTCATGGCGGTCGCGCCCACCGCGTCGATCGGCCTCGTCGCCGGCGTCACCCCGGGCTTCGACCCGCAGTTCTCGCAGATCTTCTCCCGCGCCACCAGCTCGGGCAAGTTCCTCGAGGTCAACCGCAACCTGGTGAAGGACCTCCAGGAGCTCGGACTGTGGGAGGCCGTCCGCGACCGCCTGCTCGAGGTGCAGGGCGACCTGTCCCAGATCGACGAGGTCCCCCAGCACCTCAAGGACGTCTACAAGACGTCCTTCCAGCTCTCGCCGTACGCCTTCATCGAGGTCGCCGCGCGCGCCCAGAAGTGGATCGACCAGGCCATCAGCCGGAACATCTACCTCGAGGACCGCGACGTCGACAACATGATGGAGCTCTACGCCGCGGCGTGGAAGCGCGGCGTCAAGACCACCTACTACCTCCACATGAAGCCGCGCCACACCGCCGAGCAGTCGACCGTGCGCGTCAACAAGACCGAGAAGATCAACAGCACCGGCAACGCGTCCGGACGGCCCGCCGCCGGCGGATCCGCGGGCCCCGCCCGCAAGGGGTTCGGCGCGGCACGTCGCGGCTTCGGCGCCGCCAAGGCCATGGCCCCGGCAGTCCAGGGGGACGATGCCCCGGTGGCCTCTCCCGTCGAGCCGCCGGCCGCTGCGGTCGCCGCGCACGTCGCGATCCCCGCCGCCACCCCGCCGGCACCGGCGGAGTCCGCGGAGGCGCGACCCGTGACCCGCGGCTTCGGCGCGGTGAAGAAGTCCGAGCCGGCGGCGGTCACCACGCCGATCGCGACCGTCGAGACTGCCCCTGCCGCCCCCGTGACGGGTGCGGTCGCAGCGCCCGCGTCGGTGCTGTCCCAGGTCGCCGCCACGGCGTTCGCGTCCGCACCGCAGCGTCAGCCCGAGGTGCCGCCGGCCTCGCTTCCCGAGACCGCGGACGCCCCGACGTCGGCGGCCTTCGAGCCGGCCGCGGCCGCACCCGCGGGCGCGCCGCTGCTCAACGTCCTGGAGAGCATCGACGGGGACACCGAGATGGTGGGCGGCGTCGCTTGCCCGGTGGACCCGATGGAGCGCCTCCAGTGCGAGTCCTGCCAGTAAGCGCGTAGCAAGAGGAGATCTCTCAACGATGGGCATTCTCGGAAGCGGCGTGCAGGACGGCCTCCTGCTCAAGCCGATCACCTACCCCTGGGCCTACGACCTGTACAACCAGGCCGTCGCCAACACGTGGTTCCCCAATGAGATCCAGCTGGGCGAGGACCTCGCGGACTTCAAGAAGATGACCGACGAGGAGAAGCACGCCATCACCTACCTGATGTCGTACTTCAACCCGAACGAGCTGCTGGTGAACAAGGCGCTCGCGTTCGGCGTCTACCCCTACATCAACGCGCCGGAGGGCCACCTCTACCTCGCGAAGCAGATGTGGGAGGAGGCCAACCACTGCATGTCGTTCGAGTACGTCCTCGAGACGTTCCCGATCGACCGCGAGGCGGCCTACGAGTCCCACGTGACGGTGCCGTCCATGGCCGCCAAGGAGGAGTTCGAGGTGAAGTTCATCCGTCGCATGACGGAGGAGACCCTCGACATCACCACCACCGAGGGCAAGAAGGACTTCATCCGCAACCTCGTGGCGTACAACATCATCCTCGAGGGGATCTGGTTCTACTCCGGCTTCATGGTGGCGCTGAGCTTCCGCCAGCGGAACCTGCTGCGCAACTTCGGCTCTCTCATGGACTGGATCATCCGCGACGAGTCGCTGCACCTGCAGTTCGGCATCAACCTCATCCTCACCGTGCTCGAGGAGAACGAGGACCTGCAGGACCCGGAGTTCGCCGAGGAGATCCGCCAGATGATCCTGGGCGCCGTCGCGATGGAGGAGCAGTACAACCGCGACCTCCTGCCGAAGGGCATCCTGGGCCTCAACGCCGACTACGTGAACCAGTACGTCAAGTACCTGGCGGACCGTCGGCTCGAGGAGCTCGGCTTCGACGCGCACTACAACGTGTCGAACCCCGCCAAGTGGATGGCCACGGCCAACGACACCCTCCAGCTGGTCAACTTCTTCGAGGCCACCAACACCTCCTACGAGGTCAACGCGCAGGCGACCAAGAAGCAGTAGGAGACCGCACAACACCGCTATAGACACCTGTCCAGCAGCGGTTACCATTGCTGTAGACACACGAGACGCCCGGCGCTGAGCGATCGCTCAGCGCCGGGCGTCTCGTCGTGACCCACCCCCACACACCCCCCACCGCGCGCAGCCGCGCGCCTTCACAGAATGCAGGTCACCACGTGAGCGCCCCCGTCGACACCAAGCCGGTCATCGCCCCGAGCCCCGGGCTCGCGATGTCGCGCCGCCAGAAGCTGCTCTACGTGGTGGTGCTCGGCGCGCTGGTGGCCCTGGGCCCGTTCACCGTCGACATGTACCTGCCGGCGTTCCCCACGGTGGCGGCCGACCTCCAGGCGTCCGACGCCGCGATCCAGCTCACGCTCACCGCGACCACCATCGGCTTCGCCCTCGGCCAGCTGGTCGTGGGCCCGCTGTCCGACTCTCTCGGCCGCAAGCGCCCGCTCATCATCGCCACGGTGCTGCACATCCTCGCCTCGGTCGCGGTGGTGTTCGCGCCCACCGTCGAGTGGGTGATGGTCGGCCGCGTGCTCCAGGGCATCGGCGCCGCCGGCGGCGCGGTGGTCGCCATGGCGATGGTCCGCGACCTCTTCGCCGGGCAGGCGCTCATCCGCATGCTCGCGCGCATGGCGCTTGTGACGGGCCTCGCGCCCGTCATCGCGCCCGTCATCGGCTCCCAGCTGCTCAACTTCGTCGACTGGCGCGGCCTGTTCGTCGCGCTCGCGCTGTACGGCACCGCGGTGGTGCTGGTGGTCGGCGGCGTGATCAAGGAGACCATGCCCGTCGAGCGCCGTGGCGTCGCGTCGCTCAGCGCGACCCGTGCCCGCTACGCCCACCTGCTCGGCGACGCCTCGTTCGTCGGCATCGCCCTAGTCGGCGCGCTCACCTTCTCGGCGCTGTTCGCCTACCTGTCCGCGTCGTCGTTCGTGCTCCAGGACATCTTCGGCCTGAGCGCCCAGGAGTACGGCGTGGTGTTCGGCGTGAACTCGATCGGCCTCGTGATCGCGAACCAGGCCTCCGCGCGCCTCATGCGCGTCCTCGCTCCCCGCGCGGTCGCGACCGCCGGCCTCGCGATCATGCTCACCGGTGCGGTGCTGCTCATCGGCGGCGACCTGCTCGACCTGGGCCTGATCGGCGTGCTCGTGCCGCTGTTCTTCATCGTCGCGTCCGTCGGCATCATCATGCCCACGGTCCAGATCACCGCGCTCGCCAACCACGGCGCGGAGGCGGGCACCGCGGCGTCGCTCATCGGCGCGCTCAACTTCGGCATCGCGGGCGTGGTGTCTCCGATCGTGGGCGCGATGGGCGTCTCCGTCATGTCGATGGCGATCGTCATGATCGCGTGCCTCATCGCGGCGAACGCGATCTTCTGGATCGTGGTGCGCCCGCGTGTCCAGGCGACCGTCATCGTCTGATCACGGCCCCGCCGCGGGCGACCCCCGCATCGTCCTCGCTACCGTGAGGGTATGGCCACGCGCGCGCTCATCCTGCTGTACGACGGCTTCGACCTGATCGACGCCGGCGGCCCCTACGAGGTGCTCCTCACGGCGTCGCGGCTGCTGCAGCGGGAGGGCCGCGCGCCCGAGTTCGAGGTCACGCTCGCGACGCCCGGCGGCGGCGACGTCACCGCGTTCGGCGGGATGACGCTGACCCGGCTCGCGGACTCCGACGCCATCGACGCATGCGACATCCTGCTGGTGCCCGGCACCATCGACGTCGCCTGTGCGGTGGGGGACGGGGTGCTCATCGAGACCGTCGAGCGCCTCTCGAAGCGCGCGGGCATGGTCGCCTCGGTCTGCACGGGCGCCTTCCTGCTGGCCCGGGCGGGCCTGCTGGACGATGCGCCGGCCACCACCCACTTTGAGGACCTGGGCGACCTGGCGTCCTGCGGGGAGGTGGGTTCCGTGATCGCGGGCGTCCGGTGGGTGGACAACGGCCGGGTCCTCACGAGCGGCGGGCTCACGTCCGGCATGCACCTGGCGCTGCACCTGGTGGCGCGGATCGCATCGCCGGACCTCGCCGCCCGTACGGCGCACCAGCTCGACATGGACTGGAGCCCGAACCCCACGCGGTGAGCGCGGGTCGCCCCTACTTGTCCGGCGTGATGGTGAGCACGATCGAGTTCACCAGGATCGCGTCCGCCCGCCCGCTGTAGAGCTGCACGGTGTGGTCGCCCGCGCCCACCTTCTTGGACTTGAAGAGCTTCGCGTCGGTGCCCAGCGAGTTGCCGAACGCCGAGCCGAACGCCGTGGAGTCCGCGGCGTTACCGGAGTTGGCGCCCACGATGTTCTTGCCGTTCCAGCCCTGCGGCAGGAGGGTGTCGCCGTCGATCGAGATGCGGTTGTCGTGCTTTCCGCGGTCGCCCTCGAAGGCCACCAGGCCGAGGCTCACGCGAGCGCCGCCGTCGGTGTGGAACGGGATGTCGACCTGCGAGTCGAACAGCCAGTGCGAGCCGTCGAGGACCACGACCTCGGACTCGGGGAGGTCCTCGTTCTCGTAGACGATGGTGATCGCGAAGCCCGCGTAGTAGTTGCCCCAGAGCGACCAGTAGTTGGCGGGCAGGGCGATGTCGGCGAGCGCGTAGCCGCCGTTGCCGCCGGCAGCGACCAGGTCGGTGATGTCGGCGCTCGCCTGGTAGTAGAGGTAGCCGAGGTCCGTGCTGGTCTCGACCTCGTCCGCGGTGATGTCGACGTAGTCGCCGCCCGGTGCGCGGAGGCGGGCATCGGCGAGGTCGCCGGTCCAGCCGTTGAGGAAGCTGCGGTTCGCGGACCACGTGAGGGTCGCGCTCAGCACGTTCGAGCCCGCGGGCATGAGGTCGGTGTCGAGCACCGTCTCCGCCGAGCTGGTGGCCCCTCCCGCGAGGTTCAGCGGGCGCATCACCTGGGTGTCGTTGTCGTAGCGGTCGTTCGCGTCGGAGCCGGTGAAGGACATCACCTGCTGGCACTCGCGCACCGCGAGGTCGCAGCCGAGCAGCGGGGAGCCGACCACGGTCGCGGCCACCCGGCCCGTGCCCTCCCAGTCGGGGTCGAGGTCCGGGTCATCCGCCGCCTCGAGCGCGGTGCGGACACTGAAGGTCACCGAGTCGTCGCCCGACGAGGCGCTGAACACGGTCACGGCGTCGTCCGCGAGCTCCTGCGCCGCGGTGATCGCGCTGAGGTCGAGGTCGATCGCGGTGGAGGAGCCGGCGCCGAGCGAGTCGAGCGTGCACTCGACCTCGCGGCGGTCGTTCGAGACCTCGCAGGTCCAGTCGCCGACGGTCACCGCGGACGCGAAGGCGAACTCGAGGTACGCGTTCAACGCGTCGGTGCTCAGCGGCGTCGATCCGCCACCGCCGCCCGCGGGGGCGGAGAACGTGAGGCCCTCGGGCAGCACGATGCTCGCGGTCACGTCCTCGGCCGCGTCCTCGCCGCCGTTGCTCAGGTCCATGGAGACCGCGGGAGCGTTGCGGGAGATCGTCAGGAAGTTGAGCGGGGGAGCGGCGATCGAGAGAGCCGTGCGCGGGGTGGGGTCGCCGCCACCGTCGC
The DNA here is from genome assembly GCF_000971215.1 of Demequina silvatica. Taxonomy (GTDB): domain Bacteria; phylum Actinomycetota; class Actinomycetes; order Actinomycetales; family Demequinaceae; genus Demequina; species Demequina silvatica. The sequence goes on along the minus strand of NZ_BBMA01000002.1, from coordinate 351,645 downwards.
CGCCACCGTCGCCGCCACCGTCGCCGCCACCGTCGCCGCCACCGTCACCGCCACCGTCACCGCCACCGTCGCCACCGTCACCGCCACCGTCACCGCCACCGTCGCCGCCGCCACCGTCGCCACCGTCGCCGCCGTTGGAACCGCCACCACCGTTGGAACCGCCGCCACCGTTGGAACCGCCGCCACCGTTGGAACCGCCGCCACCGTTGGAACCGCCACCGGCGGAACCGTCCGGGTCCTGACCGTCGGTGCCGGTCGCCCCCTCGTCCGTCCCAGCGTCGTCGACCACCGGCGGCGCGTACACAGGCAGCCCTGCGAGATCGTCGACCGGGGCCTCGGAGGCGTCACCCGCAGGGATCTCGCTCGTCTCGTCGACGGGCTCCTCGCCCGGCGCTCCGGCGTCCTCGCCCGACTCGTCCGACGGGCTCGGTGAGGCGGTCGCGCCGCCGGCCGCCGCATCGTCCCCGGTGTCGGAGGGGGTGAGCTCGGCAGCCTGCGTGCCGGCGTCTCCGCTGTCGGACTCGCCGATGATCCCGAAGACGCTGGCGCCGGTCGCGATGAGCGACACCACGCCGATGGTCGCGGCGGCGGGCAGAGCGATCGCCGCGACGGCGTTCGCGATCGCCGCGATGCCTCCCGCGGCGGCGCCTCCGCCGATGCTGGTGACCGAGGCGCCACCGGCCGCGGTCGCGGTGCCCGCGGCGCTCGCGGTGGAGGAGGCGGCGACGGCGCCCTCGCCGAGCGCGCCGCCCACGGGCAGACCGCCCTCGAGCGCCTTGACGCCGAGCAGGCCCAGGAACAGCGGCGCGACCACGGCCCGCAGGCCACGGTTGACGTCCTCGAGCTCCGCCACGAGCGCGGCGCACTTGTCGCAGTTGCGCACGTGGTCATCGACGCGCGTGTGCTCGCGCTTGCTCAGCCCGCCGCGCACGTACGAGCCGAGCTGCGCGTTCGCCTCGAGGCAGTTCACGGTGTCGGCGACGTTGAGGTGCTGCTGGAGGTAGGCCTGGCGGAGGGCCTCACGGGCGCGGTACGCGAGGGCGGCCACGCCGTTGGCGGACAGACCCAGCAGCGGCGCGATGTCCTTGGGGCTCTTCTTCTCGATCTCCGTGTACCAGAGCACCGCGCGCCAGCGCTCGGGGAGCGACCGGAACGCGTCCGCGACCATGGACTGCTCGAACGACTCGAGAGCGGGCTCGTCCGAACCCGCCTCGTATCCGATCGCGGACTCGAACGGCGACATGTCGTCGCGCGGGCGCGCGCGATTCGCCTTCTCGATGATGTCGAGGCCCGTGCGGCGCACGATGGTGAACAGGTACGCGCGGAAGGCCAGGTCCGGACCGTCGCCCTGCTGGAGCGCACGGAGGATCCGCGAGAACGCCTCGGAGACCACGTCTTCCGCGTCCGCCGCGGTGTTCGTGTACTGGAACGCGACCTTGCGCGCGGCGTCAGCGTGACGCTCGTAGAGCACGCCGAAGGCAGCCGGGTCGCCCGCGCGTACGCCGGCGATCAGCTCTGGGTCGCTGGACGTCTCCGTCCAGAGCGACAGCGCCTCCTGCGACATTCCGTGCTCACTCCTGTAGCCGGATCAGTAGGGGCATTCTTCCTGGTGCGGTGGGGGCGTACAAGCACCGTGAGGGGTTTGTCACACTTCGAGATCCGGGTTCTCAGAAAAAAAGTTCCGGAAGTCGCGTCATCACACCGTCATGGCCCCCTCTCATGGGGCATGACAAGCGAGGTGAACGTCCCGGGTGCAGCTCCCGCCATGCCGCTGCTGCGCCGTTGGGAGGCCGCGAGCATCGGGACGGTGTGGCGCCGTCCCGGCGACTGGTTCACCCCCGCCGCGGAGGCGCTCGCCGAGGCCCTCGAGGGCCGGCTCGACACGTCGCCCGCCGCGTACCGCCTGGGCCACGCCCGTGCGCTCGCCGGCGTGGGCATCACCGAGGCCATCGACGACATGGCGGTGCTGTTCCGCGCCGCCGGCTACGAGGCCGCTCCCATCCGCTCCATCCGCGCGCTGTGCGAGGGCTGGACCGAGGGCGACGCCGCCGCGCGCGTCGAGCCCGTCATGAACGACCCGGAGTCGGGGCTCGGCAGCAACGACTACCTGGTCGCCCGCCTGGGCGAGGTGTACGGCACGGCCGAGCGTGACGGGATGACCGTGAGCGGCACCCACGCGCTGGTGCTGGTCGACGTCGCCGCGGCGGACACCGACCCGTGGCAGCGGATGGCCAGGAACGCCGCCATCGGCCAGTCGCTCCGCGACGCCTACGGCAAGGGCCACCCGATGGCCCGCCTCGCCGATGGCCTGTACGCGGTGCTCGTCGAGCGCGGTCCCGACATGGGCCGCGGCGTCGCCGAGCTCCGCGACCACATCTCCCGACGCGCCGTGCAGATGCGCGTCGGCAACCTCATGCGGCAGCCGCCGCGCGTGTGGATCGAGTCCCTTCCGGACCTCCACGAGTACGCGGTCGAGCTGGTGGATTCACTCCACCGCTGAGGGGGGAACGAGGGGCCGGTACCGAGCTGAGGGCGGTGCCGGCCCCTCGTCGCACGTGGCCGGCCTTCGCGTGACGTCTGAGGGACGATGCGCGGGGGCCGGCCGCAGTCGGCTCACCCGAGCAACGGGTTCGGTTTGAGGGTCACCGAATGTACGCCGTTCACTTATCATTTAACCCATGCTCGAAGCCCCTGTCACCGACCTCCGCGCCCGACTCCTTGGGAGCGCTCTCACGATCATCGCGGAGCAGGGCGCGAGCGCGCTGACGGTGAGGGCCGTCGCGAAGGCCGCCGGGTGCTCCACCATGGGCGTGTACACCCACTTCAGCGGCAAGTCGGGACTCATCGACGCCGTGGTCGAATCCGGCTTCGACGCGCTCGACCAGTCGCTGGCGGCGGCGTGGGACGCCAGCGGCGGAGGCCGCGACGGACTGGTGGCGACCGCCGAGGCCTACCAGGCGTGGGCCTTCGCCTCTCCTGCGCAGTTCCAGACCATGTTCGCTCCCGCGATCGCCGGCTACGAGCCGTCGGAGAGCACCCGCGAGCGCACCTGGGAGACCTTCTACGCACATCGTGCCCGCGTGGCCTCCGCGCTCGACTCGGCCGACGCGGACCCGACGGCGTGGCACGACTCGGCGACGCGCCTGTGGGCGTTCACCCACGGTCACGTCGCGGTCGAGCTGCTGCGCCAGGCGTACGCGACCGCCGACATCGCGGCGTTCGACGCCTCCGAGGTGTCCGTGGTGATCGACCACGAGCTGGCGCGCGCCAGCATGGACATCGCCGGCTAGGAGACCCGAGCGGGGTCCGCTACTCGCGCACCCCGGTCCACACGACCACCGCGCGGCCCTCGTCGCGCCGCACGCGACGCCCGCGCTCCACGATCACCACGTTGCCCGTGGGGCCCGTGGTGAAGATGCGGGACCCCGTGTCGGCGCGCGGGCGCAGGCGCTCGACCTCGCGCTCGAGCCGCTGAACCTCGTGGGACAGGTGCAGGATCCGCTTGATGCCGGCGAGGTTGATGCCCTCGTCCTGGCTCATGCGCTGGATCTCGCGCAGCGTCGCGACGTCGCGCAGCGAGTAGCGGCGGCCGCCGCCGGGGCGACGGCGGGGGACCACCAGGCCCAGGCGGTCGTACTGCCGGAGCGTCTGGGCGTGCATGCCCGCGAGCTCCGCGGCAGCGGAGATGAGGAACACCGGCTCGTCGACATCTGGCTGCTCCATGGTCCACCTCCCTCGCGCCCACGCTAGCGGGCGTGCGTTCTCCCTGGTGTGAGGCCTACCGTGCGGCGTCCTTGTAGAGGTGCTCGCGCGGGTCCTGCTCGCCCAGCTGCTCGGCGAGCGCCTCGACCGCCTTCTTCGCGTGGCGCGACAGCTTGTGCGGCACGGCGACCTCGACGGTGACCAGCAGGTCGCCGGTGCCCTTCTTCGAGGTGAGGCCGCGGCCCTTCACGCGGAGCGTGGTGCCGGACTGCGTGCCCTGCGGCACCTTCACCTTGACGGTGTCGCCGGTGAGCGTGGGGACCTCGACCTGCGCGCCGAGCGCGGCCTCGTCGAACCGCACCGGCAGCTTCATGCGCAGGTTGAGCCCGTCGGTGGTGAACACCGGGTGGGGCTGCACGTGCACCGTGAGGAGCAGGTCGCCGTTGGGTCCGCCGTTGGTACCCGGGCGGCCCTTGCCGGGCACCCGGATCCGCTGGCCGTCCTTCACGCCCACGGGGAGGCGGGTGGAGAGGCGTCCGCCGTCGGTGCCGAGCGTCACGGTCGCGCCCTCGGCCGCCTGGCGGAAGGACACCTCGACCGCGGCGGCGAGGTCGCCGCCCTTCTGCGGGCCGCGGTTGAAGCCGCCGCCACCGAAGATGCCGCCGAGGATGTCCTCGAAGCCGCCGCCACCGCCGGTCTGGAAGCGGACGTTGCCGCCGCCGGGGGCGCCGCCGCCGAACATCCCGCCGAACATGTCCTCGAAGCTGCCCGAGCCGCCGCCGGGGCCGCCGGCCTGGAAGCGGGCGCCGCCGCCCATCGCGCGGATCTGGTCGTACTGGCGGCGGTCGTCCTCGTTCGAGAGGACGGCGTACGCCTCGCCCACGTCCTTGAACCGCTGCTCCGCCGATGAGTCGTCGGGATTGCGGTCCGGGTGCAGGTCGCGGGCGAGGCGGCGGTACGCCTTCTTGATGTCGTCCTGGGTGGCGTCCTTGGAGACGCCCAGCGCCTTATAGAAGTCCTTGTTGAACCAGTCCTGGCTGGCCATGGCGTCCCCCTCCGTCCCTACTCGGGCTGCGCGACGATCACGCGGGCGGGGCGGAGCACGCGCTCGCCCACCTTGTGACCCGGCTGCGCGACGTGCTGGACGGTGGGCTCCGCCACCTCGGTGCTGGGCTGCGACATCAGCGCCTCGTGGAGCTGCGGGTCGAACACGTCGCCCGCGGCGCCGTAGGCGGACCAGCCGAGGCCACCGAGCGCGGCCTCGAGCTTCGCGGCGATGGCCGCGAACGGGCCGTCGACAAGGTCGCCGTGCTCGCGCGCGGCGGCGATGTCGTCGAGCGCCGGGATGAGCGCCTCGATGGCCTTCGCGGTCGCGTTGGTGCCGATCAGCTCGCGGTCGCGGTCCACGCGCTTGCGGTAGTTGACGTACTCGGCCTGCAGCCGCTGCAGGTCCGCGAGGTGCTCGGCGGCCTTGAGCTCCGCCTGGTCGAGCGCGGTGTCCGCGCCCTGCTCGTCGGCCTCGATGTCGGACGCCGCCTCGTTGAGGATGCGCTCGGCCTGCGCCATCGCGTCGTCCTGAGGCTCGTCGGGGGTGGGGTTCTGGTTCTCGGTCATGCTCGCCTCCATGCGGAGACGGCGGGCGGCGGTGCGGTGTCCTGCGACCCCGCTCCGCACGCCCGCCGTCGTGCCGTTACTTCTTCTCGTCCTCGTCGTCGACGATCTCGGCGTCGACCACGTCGTCGTCCGACGCGGCCTGCTCCGAGGCGCCCTCGCCGGCAGCGGCCTCGGCCTGCTGCGACGCGTAGACGGCCTCGCCGATCTTCTGCGCCTTCTCGACGAGCGTCTCGTGCTTCGCCTTGATGTCTTCGACGTCGTCGCCCTCGAGCGCGGTCTTCACGTCGGCGATCGCGGACTTGACGTCCTCGGTCACCTCGGCGGGGACCTTGTGCTCGTTCTCGGACAGGATCTTCTCGGTCGAGTAGGCGAAGGTCTCGGCGTTGTTGCGGACCTCGGCCTCCTCGCGGCGCTTCTTGTCCTCCTCCGCGTGCTCCTCCGCGTCCTTGACCATGCGCTCGATGTCCTCCTTGGAGAGGGCCGAGCCGCCGGACACCGTGATGGACTGCTCCTTGCCGGTGCCGCGGTCCTTCGCGTGGACGTGGACGATGCCGTTAGCGTCGATGTCGAACGTCACCTCGATCTGCGGGACGCCGCGCGGGGCCGGCGCGATGCCCGACAGCTCGAACGTGCCGAGCATCTTGTTGTCGCGGGCGAACTGACGCTCGCCCTGGTAGACCTGGATCAGCACGGAGGGCTGGTTGTCCTCGGCGGTCGAGAAGACCTCCGACGACTTGGTCGGGATCGCGGTGTTGCGCTCGATCAGGGTGGTCATGACGCCGCCCTTGGTCTCGATGCCCAGGCTCAGCGGCGTGACGTCGATGAGCAGGACGTCCTTGCGCTCGCCCTTGATGACGCCGGCCTGGAGCGCGGCGCCCACGGCCACGACCTCGTCGGGGTTGACGCCCTTGTTGGGCTCCTGGCCGCCGGTGAGCTCGCGCACCACGTCCGCCACGGCGGGCATGCGGGTCGAGCCGCCGACGAGTACCACGTGGTCGATGTCCGCGAGCTTGATGCCCGCGTCCTTGATGACCTGCTGGAACGGCGCCTTGGTGCGGTCGAGCAGGTCGGACGTCATCTGCTGGAACTGCGCGCGGGTGAGCTTGGTGTCGAGGTGGACGGGGCCGTTCTCGCCGATGCTGAGGTACTGCAGCGAGATCTGGGTCTGCTGCGCGGAGCTCAGCTCCTTCTTGGCCTGCTCGGCGGCCTCGCGGAGGCGCTGGAGCGCGGACTTGTCCTTCGACAGGTCGACGCCCTCGGTGTTCTTGACCTCCTTGACCAGGTGGTCCACGATCCGCTGGTCCCAGTCGTCGCCGCCCAGGCGGTTGTCGCCCGCGGTGGCCTTGACCTGGATGGTCGAGAAGTCGTCCTCGTCCTTGCCCACCTCGAGGAGGGACACGTCGAACGTGCCGCCGCCGAGGTCGAAGACCAGGATGAGCTCGTCCTCCTTGCCCTTGTCGAGGCCGTACGCGAGGGCCGCGGCGGTGGGCTCGTTGACGATGCGCAGGACGTTGAGGCCCGCGATCTCGCCGGCCTCCTTGGTGGCCTGGCGCTCGTGGTCGTTGAAGTACGCGGGGACGGTGACGACGGCGTCGGTCACCTTCTCGCCCAGGTACTCCTCCGCGTCGCGCTTGAGCTTGCCGAGGATGCGGGCCGAGATCTCCTGCGGCGTGTACTTCTTGTCGTCGATCTCCGTCGACCAGTCGGTGCCCATGTGGCGCTTGACCGATGCGATGGTGCGATCGACGTTGGTGACCGCCTGGCGCTTCGCGATCTCGCCGACGAGGACCTCGCCGGTCTTCGAGAACGCGACCACCGACGGGGTGGTGCGAGCGCCCTCGGCGTTCGCGATGACGGTGGGCTCGCCACCCTCGAGGACCGACACCACCGAGTTGGTGGTGCCGAGGTCGATGCCAACTGCACGTGCCATGTCTGTCTCTTCCTCCAGTAGTTGAGCGACTGAGACTCAACTTATGTCGCGCCCCGGGGCGTGTCAAGCCGGGCGGGCGAAAGTTGAGCGAACTCTGCTCAAGTTCTCAGGAGGTGCCGCCGGGATCTCGACTGGACCCGCGCATCGTCCCTAGGCTCGCCGCATGGATCTCGCCGCCGCCCGCGCCCACTTCGCCGCCAAGCTCGCGTTCGAGACGGACGTCTCGGACGTCCACGCGGCGCTCGACGGCGGCGACCCGGGGTTCGTGCTCATCGACACGCGCAGCCAGGAGGCGTGGGATCAGGGCCACGCGCGCGGCGCGATCCACCTGCCCAAGCCCGACATGCCCGCGCGGATCCCGGCGGAGTATGCGGCGGACACCAGGTTCGTCGTGTACTGCTGGGGACCCGGGTGCAACGGCGCGACGCGCGCGGGGCTGATCATCACCGAACTCGGCTACGCGGTGCAGGAGATGATCGGCGGCTTCGAGTACTGGGCGCGCGAGGGCCTGCCCGTCGACGCGGTCGGGACGGACGGTGAGGCCGTCGACGCGACCTATCCCGTGGACCCGCTCACGTCTCCGCTGCCCGCGGCGGGCGCGAGGATCGCCTGCGACTGCTGACGGGCGTGTGCGCGGCTACCTTGCGACCCGCACCCGCTGCACCACGTTGGCGGTCTCGCGGCGCGTGAAGCCCAGGTGCTCGTACAGGCGGAGCGCCGTCGTGTTGCCCGCGCCCGTGTGGAGGAACGGGCGTCGCCCCGCCTCGTGGACGCCGTGCGCCACCGCCTCCATGAGGCGCGTCGCGAGGCCGCGGCCGCGATGCGTGTCGCGCGTGCACACGGCGCTGATCTCGGTCCAGCCGGGCGTGGTGAGCCGCTCGCCGGCCATCGCGACCAGCCGTCCGTCCTCCTTGACGCCGTAGTAGGCGCCCGTGAGGTGGGTCTCGGAGGAGAAGGGGCCGGGCTGCGCCTCCGCCACCAGGTCGACCATCGCGGACGCGTCCTCCGCGGTGAGGCGGACCACGTCCGGGTGGGCGCGCCCGAAGCCGTCGGGCGCGGTCATCTGCACCACGTCGAAGCGCCCGAGCTCCTCCCAGCCGTCCGCGACCTCGACCGGGAGCCCGAAGAGGATGAGCTCGTCATCCCCGGCGACTGCGGCGAGGTCCTCCCAGTCCGCGGCGGTGGGCTCGGGAGGCAGCGCGCCGAACGGGGCGACGGTGGGGCGGTAGCGCGCGGCCTCGCCGCGGCGGATCGCGAGGGGACGGTGCGCGCCGGACAGCGCGTGGAAGGCCGGGTTGTCGAGCTCGTGGGGGGACATGCAGCCATTCTCGGGCCTCGCGCCGCGGGCGCCGGACCGCTCAGACCAGCAGCCCGTCCTCCATGCGCAGCACGCGGTCGGCCATGACGTCCGCCTCGGCCGGGTCGTGGGTCACCACCAGCCCCGTGGTCCCGGTGGCGCGCAGCAGGTCGCGGACGTCGACCGCGAGGCGGCCGCGGAGGTCCGCGTCGAGCGAGGACAGGGGCTCGTCGAGGGCGAGCAGGCGAGGGCGCGGCGCGAGCGACCGCGCCAGGGCCACGCGCTGACGCTGCCCGCCGCTGAGCTCCGTCACGGCGCGTCCGCCAAGCTCTTCGAGCCCGACCATCGCGAGCAGCTCCGCGACCCGCGCCTCCCGGGATGCCCGCGGCACGCCCGCCATCTCCAGCCCGAACGCGACGTTCGCGGCCACCGTGAGGTGGGGGAACAGCTGGCCGTCCTGGAACACCAGCCCGAAACCGCGCCGGTGCACCGGCACGCGCGCGAGGTCCTCGCCGTCCCAGGCGACGGTCCCGCCGGCGAGCGGCGTCACCCCCACCACGGCGGACAGCAGGGAGGACTTGCCGCAGCCGGACGGGCCCAGCAGCGCCACGATCTCGCCCGGGCCCACGTCGAAGGACACGCCCCGCACCGCCTCGACCGGCGGGGTGCCGGGGTAGGTGACGCGCGCATCGTCCACGCGCAGCCCGCTCATATCTCCGCCCCCACGGTGGTGCGCAGCCGCTCGGAGGCGAGCATGACGGCCGCGGTGACGGCGGCGAGCAGGACGGATGCGGCGAAGGCCATGCCCACATTTTCGATGCCCGGCCGCGACAGCAGGCGCGCGATGGCGGTCGGCAGGGTGGGCACGTCGGGGCGCGCGACAAAGGCGGTCGCCCCGAACTCGCCCATCGCGATCGCGAAGGCGAAGGCCACGGACGCGCCGGCCGCGGAGCGCAGCAGCGGCGCGTCGACCCGCCACAGCACCCGCCACGGGGAGGCGCCCAGCGTCGCGGCGGCGGCGCGCAGCCGCGGGTCGATCGCGCGGGCGGCGGGAAGCAGCGCGCGCACCATCAGCGGCAGCGCCACCACCGCCTGCGCGATCGGCACCAGCCACCAGGACCCGCGCAGGTCGACGCCCAGCACCGAGCGGTTGAGCGTGAGCAGAACGCCCAGGCCCACCACCACCGCCGACACCCCGAGCGGCAGCATCACCAACGACTCGAGCCACGAGGCCCGCCGCGACCGCCGCGCGACCAGCTGCGCCGTCACGATCCCGACCACCCCCGCGATCGCGGTGGCCGCCGCCGCGGTGAGCAGCGACGTCACCATCGCCTCCCACACGGGGGCGGACAGCGTCGAGCGCAGGGGCGGCTCCCCGAACAGCGCCGCGTAGTGGTCGAGCCCGTACCCCCCGACCACGCGCAGCGACCGCTCGATCAGAGCGAGAGCCGGCAGCACCAGCAGCACCAGCGTGGGAGCCAGGGCCGCCGCGACGGCGAGCCTCTCGCGCCCGCCCGGCCGGCGCATCGTCTCCACGGACGCCGGCGGCCGCGGCGACCGTGCCCGCGCGCTCACCCACAGCGCGATCCCGACGAACACCACCTGCACCAGCGCGAGCACCGCGGCCGCGCGCAGGTTGAGGAACTGGTTGACCTGCACGTAGATCTCGGTCTCGACGGTGCGGATGCGGGACCCGCCCAGGACCAGCACCAGCGCGAAGGACGTCGAGCAGAACAGCATGACCACCGCGGCGGACGATGCGATGGCCGGCTTCAGCGCCGGCAGCGTCACCCGGGCGAAGGCCCGGGCGGGCGAGGCGCCCAGGGTGCGCGCCGCATCGTTCAGGCGCGGGGACAGCGACTCCCACGCGCCGCCCACGATGCGCACCACCACCGACACGTTGAAGAACACGAGCGCGAGGATGATCGCCGCCATCGACTGGTCGAGGCCCAGGAAGCCCAGCAGGCCCGAGGCGGAGAACAGGGCGGAGAAGGCGGCGGCGACCACGATGGTCGGCAGCACGAACGGCACCGTGACGAGCGCCCGCACCGCACGGCGCCCCCGCCACTCGTAGCGGGACAGCGCCCACGCGGCGGGGATGCCGAGCGCGAGGGAGCCGGCCGTGCCGCCGAGCGCGAGCACCACGGTGGTGCCGATCGCGCGCAGCGTGCGCTCGGAGGAGAGCACGGCGATCGCGCCGGCGAGGTCGCCGCGGCCGAGCCCGTCCTCGCCGAACAGCCCGCGCACGATCACCGTGCCCGCGGGCCACAGGAAGAACAGCCCCAGGAACACCAGGGGGATGCCCGCGAGCACCCACCAGAGGCGGGCGCTCGCGGGCCAGGGGATCATCGGGGCGTGCTCAGTCGAGGACCGCGGCGGTCCACTCGGCGATCCACGCGTCGCGGTTCGCGTCGATCTCCGCGGCGTCGAGGGTGAACGGCGCGTCCGCGAGGGGGGCGAACTCGACCCACTCGGCGGGCAGCTCGACCGCGGTCGACACGGGGTAGACGTACATGCTCTCGGGGAGCGTCACCTGGAAGTCGTCCGAGAGCAGCCAGTCGACCACGGCCTGCGCGCCGGCCGGGTTCTCCGCGCCCTCGAGGACGCCCGCGTACTCGACCTGGCGGAAGCAGGTGTCGAGCATCGCGGCGGTGGTGGGCTCGCCGTCGATGACCTCCGACGGCGGCGAGGACGCGTAGCTCAGCACCACCGGGTAGTCGCCGCCGTAGTTCGGGGCCGAGAAGTCGGTGAAGTAGCTGTCCGACCACGAGGCCGTCACGCGCAGGTCGTTGGCGCGCATCGCCTCCCACCAGTCGAGCCACGAGTCGCCCATCGCCGCCTTGGTCGCGAGCATGAACGCGAGGCCGGGGGAGGAGGTCGCGGGATTGGTGACGGACACCTGGCCGGCGTGGCTCGCGTCGGTGAGCTGGTCCAGCGTGGGCGCGCCGTCGGGGAAGGCCGCGAGGTCGTAGTTGAGGCACACGTCGGAGAAGTCGACCGCGGTGAGGAGGTCCTCGGCGCCGGGGATCGCGTACGCCGCGGCGTCGCTGGCCGCGGGCGCCGCGCTCGCGTACGGGGCGAGGACGCCGCCGTCGATCGCGCGCGAGGCGAACGTGTTGTCGATGCCGTAGACGGCGTCGCCCAGCGGCGCGTCCTTGGTGAGCACCAGCTGGTTCACCAGCGTGCCCGCGTCGCCGGGCTGCACCAGCTCGACGTCCAGGCCGGTCTCGGCCTCGAAGGCGGCCAGCGCCTCGTCCGGGACGTAGAAGCTGTCGTGGGTGACGAGGCGGACGGTGCCGCCCAGGGGCGCCTCAGCCGGCGCGCTCGCGGTCGCGTCCGCGGTCTCCGCGGTGGACGATGCGCCGGGCTCGGTCGCCTGCGAGCAGGCGGCCAGGGCGAGGGTCAGGCTGGCGAAGGCGGCCGTCGTGGCCGCGGTGCGCGTCATGCGCATGGGTTTTCCTCCCGGAATAGGAGGGGACGAGACTCGACTCCCTACGCCGGTGCGAGCCGGATCAGGTTCGAGGGTCTGCGGCGTTCCGCACTCTCAGCGCCCTGGTTCCGTCCGGTGTCCCGGCGGAGGCGCTCCCCTGTCGTGTCCGGCCAGGATAGCGCGGGTTGCATCGCGCTCAGTGCGCGGGTGGGACCGCCTCCAGGCTGTCCCGCACGCCCCACGCGGCCATGATGGCTGCGTTCTCGTTGGCCGAGACCGCGGTGCCCACCGCGAAGGAGTTGCCCAGACGCTTGAGCGTGAAGACCTCGTAGACGACGTCGCCGTCCTTGCTGATCTCGATCGGCATGGTGGCCTCCAGCGTGTCCGCGGCGGTGCTCTGGTACCAGTCGATCGGTGACGGCGTCACATCGAGGCCGGAGGCGCGCAACGCCTCCACCTCAGTGTCGAGGAAGGCCTGGAAGTCCCCGTCGGTCGGAGGGCCGTTGGAGGTGAGGTGGATGACGTACACCAGTTCGTCGTCGCGGCCCCGGGTGTTCCATGCGCCGACGAGATCCACGTCGACCGAGGCGTAGGAGGCCGCCATCGCGGACACGTACGCTTCGAGGTCCGCAGTGTCGGCGATGGGCTCCCACGAGGGCAGCGGGGTCAGTTGCCACTGACTCCGACCGAAGACCACCGGTTCCATGCGCTCGAAGCCCTCGAACGTCTGCGAGGGCCGAGGCGCGGCGCTCGTGCTGGGCGCGGCCTCGGGTGACGCCGACTCGGAAGGGGTCGGGCTCGGTGTGGCGGGAGCCGGTGACGCGGCGATGATCTCGGCGCCGCCGACCGTCTCCTGCTGGTAGCTCAAGGCGACCGGTATCGCCACCGCAGCGCCCAGAGAGGCGAAGAAGCCTCCGATCATGACGCCCCCGATGACGATGAGCGCGACGCCCCACCCCGGGACGTCGCGGCGACGCTCAGTCGCCTCACCCATCACCGAGTGCGGGGGAGCCATCGCGACAGGGTCGGCGAACGGATCGTGGCTCATGGTTCCCCCAGGTGGAGCGGGCGTCGGCTGCTGCCGGGAGTCTAGGGCGCACCGACCCTCACGACGGACCGTCTCGCCGCTCGCGACCTCAGCGCGCGACGATCCCCTGCGCGACGGTGCGCGTGACGTCGGTGCAAGGCAACGAGGTGAGGTCTGCGGAGCCGTAGACGAACACCAGCGAGTCGCCCGCGTCGATCGTGACGAGGCAGTCGTGCGTCGGCCAGCCGTCGTACGTGACGTCGGCCTCGATCTCGTAGGCCGTGTAGCCCTGCGCCGTGGTCACGGCGCGCTCGGCCGTGACCTCCATCGAGTCGGCGTCGGTGACCCAGGTGTCGAGGAAGGTGTGCCCCTCGATCTCGGCGCCCGCGCTCGCGAGCGCATCGTGAGACGCGTAGATCTCGACCCAGGTGGCCGGGTAGTCGATGTCGCCGTCGGCGACCATGGACGCGACGGACTCGATCTGCCCCGTGAGGACGTTGCCCTCGTCGACGCTCGCGAAGTCCTCCCACTGCTCCCACGTCGGGTCGAACGAGTAGGCGAGCCGCCCGGACACGGAGTCCGCCTGATCCCAGCCCGCCGGCACGGCCTCGGACAGCGGCACGGCGTCGGGTGCGGGAGAGCTCGCGGCGGCGATCCCCTGCTCCACGCCCTGCATGAAGGGCACCGCCACCAGCGCGGAGGCGACCCCGAGGCCGCCCTGGAGCACCAGGCCGCCGACGACGATGAGCGCGACGGACCAGCCAGGGATGTCGCGGCCGGGACGCGGGGGCGGCGGCGCGTCGAGGTCGACCGGCGCGTGGCCCGGTTGCGCGGCCATGCGGCCCGAGGCCGCAAGGCCCGTGAACAGGTCGCTCATCAGATGTCGATGCGGTGGAAGTTCTGGAAGCTCTTCGACGCGGTGGGGCCCCGCTGGCCGCGGTAGCGCGATCCGTAGCGGTCCGAGCCGTACGGGTGCTCGGCGGGCGAGGACAGGCGGAAGAAGCACAGCTGGCCGATCTTCATGCCGGGCCACAGGTTGATCGGGAGCGTCGCGGTGTTGGACAGCTCGAGCGTGACGTTGCCCTCGAAGCCGGGGTCGATGAAGCCGGCGGTCGAGTGGGTGAGGAGGCCCAGCCGCCCCAGCGAGGACTTGCCCTCGAGGCGGGCCGCGATGTCGTCGGGGAGCGTCACGGACTCGTAGGTGGACCCGAGCACGAACTCGCCGGGGTGCAGCACGAACGGTCCCTCGCTGATGTCGACCAGGCGCGTGAGCTCGGGCTGCTCGGCGGCGGGGTCGATCGCCGCGTACTTGTGGTTGTCGAACACGCGGAAGTAGCGGTCGAGGCGCACGTCGATGGAGGAGGGCTGGATCATGTCGGGGTCCCACGGGTCGAGGGCGACCCTGCCCGCCGTGATCTCAGCGCGGATGTCGCGGTCCGAGAGCAGCATGGTGCCCAACCTAGTGCGCGCGCCCGGACGATGCGAGGACCGCCGGAGATCGGGGCGACCGTCAGGGCGATCCCCGATGCGGCGGGACGGCGTCCTTGGCTACGGTCTCCCCGTGCAGCCGGTCCTCCTGTCCTTCCTCCGTGTGGTGTTCACCGCGTGGGTCGCGCTCATCCTTGGCGGGCTGACCCCGGTGGCGCAGGGTGTGCTGCCCGATGAGGTGGCGTCGCTCGCCAACTCGGTCGCCGGGTGGACGGTACCTACGGCGGCGCTCGTCTGGTGGCTCGCTCGCTCGCGCGTCGAGGCCGCCTTGGGCGGCGCGGTCGCGTTCGTGGCGCTCACGCTCGGCTACTCCGTGGTGTCCGACTGGCGCGGGGAGCACTTCGATCCGACCTTCTGGGCGACGCTCGGGCTCGTGGCGGGTCCCGTGATCGGGCTCGCGGCTCACGCGCTGCGGAGCACCGCGCGGGAGGCGGCGGTCGGCGCCGGCGTGCTGGCCGGGGTGCTGATCGGAGAGGCGGTCTACGGCCTCACCGTGATCGCGGACACCACCAGTCCGGTGTTCTGGTGGATCTGCGCTGCCGCCGGGGTGGTCCTGCTGGGCGCGATGTGCGTGAGGCTCGCGCGCCCGGGCGTCATCCTGCTGGCGTGCGTCACCACCGTGGCCTTGGCGGGGGCGTTCGTGGTCGCGTACCGGATGCTCGGAACAGTCGGCACCTGACGGTCGCGCCGCGAGATGGCTACTCGCCGCCGAGCCGCCGGCGCCGCTGCTGCTCGTTCAGCCACACCTGGTAGGCGGGGTCGTCATCGGGGGCGATCGGCGCGGGCGGCCGCGGGCGCTGCGTGGGTCCGCCGAGCATCCGCAGCAGGATCCACGCGCCCGCGCCCACCCACGGCACCAGCAGGATGATGAGGATCCACGCCGCCTTGGGCAGGTGCTGCGGGTGGTCGGACGGCTGCTGGACCACATCCGCGAGCGCGTAGACCGTCATCGCGATGTACAGCAGCACGGGTAGCAGGCGCATGATCGGAATGTAGCGCCCCACTCCGCCTCTGACCAGGGACGTTCGTGGCGGGACGCGCGCGCCCCGGACCGAGGCCCGGGGCGCGCGTGCAGGGATCAGGCGTGCCTGACGCCAGGGAGGTCGGGCTCGTCGGCGGCGGGACGGGCGTCGCGCCCCGCTCCCGCCTCGACCGCCGCCCGCCCGGCGGCGGCACCGCCCACCGCGCCCTTGATGAGGTCGCTGATGCCGAAGCCCGTGACGGACGTCATGACCTCCTCGGTCTCCGTGAAGAGGTTCGCGGCCTGGCGGGTGACCGCCGACGCGCCCTCCGTCGAGACCACGGTGAGGCTGTCGATCGACGCCATCGCCTTGCCCATCTCGCCCACGATCGCGGGCATGCCGTCGAGCGCGATCTCGAGCACGCCCACCTGCGGCATGTTCTCGTACGCGGCCTTCTTGGCGTCGATGCCCTCCGCCTCGGCCTTGCCCTTGGCGGCGATCGCGGTGGCCTCCGCCTCGCCCTTCGCGCGCACGGCCTCCGCCTCGGCGAGTCCCGTCGCCTGGACCACGCGTGCGGCCGCGGATCCGCGGGCCTCGTCGGCCGAGGCCTCCGCACGGCCCCGAGCTTCCTCGGCGGCCGCCTCCGCGCGGCCCCGCGCCTCGAAGACCGCGGCGTCGGAGAGGCCTCGAGCCTGGTTCGCGGCAGCCTCCGACTCGCCCGCCTGGCGCGTCGCCTCGGCGACGCCCTTGGCCTTGGAGATGGCGGCCTCGCGCTCGGCCTCCGCCTCCACCTTGGTGGCGTACGCGGTCGCGTCCGCGGGCTTGCGGACCTCGGACTCGAGGCGCATCTCGGTCACCTCGGCGCGCTTCGCCTCGGCCAGGCGCTCCTGCTCGTAGATCTCGACGTTGCGCTGGGCCTCGGCGATGGGGCCGGCGGCCTTCGCGTTGGCCTCCGCGGTGTCCGTGTCCTGCTGGATCTCCGCCATGCGGAGCGCGAGGGTGCGGTTCGCCTCGGCGATCTGCTGCTCCGCGGCGGCGCGCTTCTGCTCGGACTCGCGCCGCGCCTCGGCCTCGGCGATCTCGGCGTCGCGTCGCGCGATCGCCGCCTGGCGACGGCCCAGGTCCTGGATGTACCCCGACGGGGTGGTGACGGACTGGATGTTGAGGCCCTCGAGCACGAGCCCCCACTCCGAGCACGCCTCGCCCGTGACCTTCATGACGCGGTCCTTGAGCGCCTCGCGGTCGGAGTTGATGTCCTCGACGGACATGGTGCCCACGATGGCGCGCATGTCGCCTTCGATGTTCTGCTGGACGAACCCCTCGATGTTGGCGGGGTTGACGTTGAAGCGCTCGATCGCGGCGCGGACGGACGCCTCGTCGCCGCCGATCTTCACGTTGGCCACGCCCTCGAGGTTCACCAGGATGTTCTGGTTCGACGGCGACTCCTGGACCTTCCAGTAGATCTGGCGCGTCTCGAGCGAGATCTTGTTGTAGCGCTGGGTGAAGGGCACCACGAACACGCCGCCGCCGCCGAGCACCACCTTCGACGGCACCGGACGCGACTCGTGCGTGACGGTGCCGTCAGCCGCGCGGATCGCGACCTGCGTCTTCGACTTCGAGCCGGACACCACGAAAGCCTCGTCCGGGTCGGAGACCTTGTAGCGCGACGCGATGGCCCAGACGACCACCACGGCAGCGACCACCGCCGCAGCGATCGCGATCAGAGTGAGCGCGTCTCCGTCGAGACCGAACATGTACTGCCCCCTTGGTGAGTGACGGCTCCCTAGCCGGAGTGGCGGGAGACCTTGATCTGGTGGGTCGAGAGCACCGCGTCGATGACCACGTCGTCACCGACCGCCAGCTGCTCGTCGCTGCGGAAGCCCATGCGGCGGTTCTGCCCGAGGAACGGGACCAGCGCGGTCCCCAGGCCGCCCGGCGTCGCGGGTGCCTCGATGACGGTGACGACGCGGCCGACGACGGTGCCGAGGTCCGTCGCGCCGTCCTCCTGCTCCTGGCCGCGGAACACCCGATGGGCGCCGAAGGCCAGCAGCCAGCCGGCGATCGCGCCCGCGAGGCCGATGGCGATGACGGTGCCCAACCCGGCGTCGTCGATCCCGAACGCCGCGGCGGCGCCCGCGAACCCGAAGCCCGCGACGGTGGCCGCGATGGTGGTCGAGCTCAGCGCGCCGTCGGGCAGCACGTCGAGCGCGACGTCGAAGAGGTCGCCGACGATGGCGGAGACCAGCGCGAGGATCAGGGCGAGCCCTCCGAGCCCCAGCAGCATGTAGCCGACGGTCGCGGTCTCGAATCCCATGTCGCTCGCCTCTCGAATGCGGCCGGTGCGCCAGCGCCCCCGCGCGGCCGGGCCTGCCCGAACCCTAGCGTCGCGCCTGGTCCTCACGTGGCACGCCGCGCCCGCGGCCCACCGGCCCCGCGCGAAGGGACGATGCGCCGGTCACCCGGTGCGCGCATCGTCCCCCGGCCGTGTGGCGGGCCTCCCCGCCCGGCCGCGCGAACTCGTGAGAGCGCTCTCTCGCATTTAACGAATCGTTTCGATAAGGTGGATCCCGACACTCAGCCGGAGGCGCCGCACGGATGCGCGCGCCCCGACACGAAAGGCACCGCCCATGCAGTTCGGCCACTTCGACGACGAGGCCCGCGAGTACGTCATCACGACGCCGCACACCCCCTACCCGTGGATCAACTACCTGGGCGCCCAGGACTTCTTCGGGCTCGTGTCGCACACGGGCGGCGGGTACAGCTTCTACCGCGACGCGAAGCTGCGCCGCCTCACGCGCTACCGATACAACAACGTGCCGGTGGACGACGGCGGCCGCTACTTCTCGATCAACGACGGCGGCGACGTGTGGAGCCCCGGCTTCCGCCCGTACAAGACGGAGCTCGACAGCTTCGAGACGCGCCACGGCATGGGCTACACGCGCATCACTGGCAGCCGCAACGGCCTCGAGGCCTCGGTGCTGCTCTTCGTGCCCGTGGACGTCAACGCGGAGATCCACCGCGTCGCGCTGACCAACACGAGCGACGCCCCTAAGAGCTTCTCGCTGTTCAGCTTCCTTGAGTTCAACCTGTGGAACGCGGAGGACGACCAGACCAACTACCAGCGCAACCTCTCGATCGGCGAGGTCGAGGTGGTCGACGGTGCGATCTATCACAAGACCGAGTACCGCGAGCGTCGCGACCACTACGCGGTCTACGGCGTGAACGCGGAGATCGCGGGCTTCGACACCGACCGCGACACGTTCCTCGGGTTCGGCAACGGCTTCGACGAGGCCGCCGTCGCGCACGCGGGCAAGGCTCAGAACAGCGTCGCGTCGGGCTGGTACCCGATCGCGTCGCACCAGCTCGAGGTCACCCTCGAGCCCGGCGAGTCGAAGGCCTTCACGTTCGTGCTCGGCTACCTCGAGAACCCGCGCGATGACAAGTGGGAGGCGCCCGGCGTCATCCGCAAGGACGGCGCGCGCGAGCTGCTCGCGAGGTTCGCGACCGACGAGCAGACGCTCGCGGAGTTCGCGAAGCTCAACGAGTACTGGGACGGCCTGCTGGGCTCGTACACGGTCGAGTCGGGCCACGAGAAGCTCGACCGGATGGTCAACATCTGGAACCAGTACCAGTGCATGGTGACCTACAACATGTCGCGCTCGGCCTCGTTCTTCGAGACCGGCATGGGCCGCGGCATGGGCTTCCGCGACTCGTCGCAGGACCTCCTCGGCTTCGTGCACCTGGTGCCCGAGCGCGCCCGTGAGCGCATCATCGACATCGCGTCGACCCAGTTCGAGGACGGCAGCGCGTACCACCAGTACCAGCCGCTCACCAAGCGCGGCAACCACACGCTGGGCTCCGGCTTCAACGACGACCCGCTGTGGCTGATCCTCGGCGTCGCCGCCTACATCAAGGAGACCGGCGACTTCGCGATCCTCGACGAGATGGTGCCGTTCGACAACGACGAGTCCAAGGCCGCCTCCCTCATGGAGCACCTCAAGCGCTCGTTCGACCACCCGCTCAACAACGTCGGTCCGCACGGCCTGCCGCTCATCGGCCGCGCCGACTGGAACGACTGCCTCAACCTCAACTGCTTCTCCACCGAGCCCGGCGAGTCCTTCCAGACCACCGGCAACCGCACCGGCGGCGTCGCCGAGTCGATCTTCATCGCGGGCATGTTCGCGGCGATCGGCCCGGACTACGCGGCGCTCGCGCGCCGACGCGGGGACGATGCGGAGGCCGAGCGGGCGGAGAAGGCCGTCGAGGAGATGAGGGCCGCCGTCATCGAGCACGGCTGGGACGGCGAGTGGTTCCTGCGCGCCTACGACTACTTCGGCAACAAGGTGGGCTCGGCCGAGAACCCCGAGGGCCAGATCTGGATCGAGCCGCAGGGCTTCTGCATCATGGGCGGCATCGGCGTCGAGGAGGGCCTCGCGGAGAAGGCGCTCGACGCGGTGGAGGAGCGGCTGGGAACCGACCACGGCATCGTCCTGCTCAACCCCGCCTACACCGAGTACCACGTCGAGCTGGGCGAGGTCACGTCCTACCCGCCGGGCTACAAGGAGAACGCGGGCATCTTCTGCCACAACAACCCGTGGGTGATCATCGCGGAGACCGTGGTGGGCCGCTCCGAGCAGGCGTGGGACCACTACAAGCGCATCACCCCCGCGTACCGCGAGGAGATCTCCGAGGTCCACCGCCTCGAGCCCTACGTCTACGCGCAGATGATCGCCGGCAAGGACGCGGTCCGTCACGGCGAGGCCAAGAACTCGTGGCTGACCGGCACCGCGTCGTGGAACTTCGTCACCGTGTCCCAGCACCTGCTGGGCGTGCGTCCGGACTACGACGGCCTGGTGGTCGACCCGTGCATCGGCGCCGAGGTGTCAGAGTTCACCGTCCGCCGTGTGGTCCGCGGCGCGACCTACGTCATCAAGGTCGCCAACTCCGGCGGCAAGGGCGCGTCCCTGGTGGTCGACGGCGAGGCCATCGAGGGCTCGCTGGTGCCGTACGCGGCGCCGGGCTCCGTGGTCGAGGTGGTCGCCACGGTCTAGCAGTTCCTTCTCGGGTCGCGAGGGCGTCGCAGCGGGTGCGGCGCCCTCGCTCATACCCCCAGGGGGTGCCGGGTCCCGGTGCGGGCGTGGCACACTTCGCGTGAACAGGGAGGGTCATGGTCGAGCCGAACGTGGAGGAGGCGTACCGGGAGTCCGGTGCGCTGGTCCACACGCTCGCGCTCCGGGCGCTCGGCTCGGTCGAGGAGGCCGAGGACGTGGTGCGCCGCGTCTTCGCGTCCGCCGCGGCCGGAGGATCTCTCGACCCGCAGGACCTGCTGCGCGACGCCGCCGACCGCATCACGGGCGACCTCGAGCGCCGCGTGCGCGCCAAGCTCGTCGCGCTCGACGACGCGCCGGTCACGGCCGAGGGCGTCACCGATGACCGTGCCGTGATCGCGGAGGCCGACCGCATCCTGGTGCGCGCGTCGCTCGACCGCCTCCCCGGGGAGGACCGCGACGCGCTCGAGCGCGCCCTGATCCACGGCGTGCCGCGCTACGAGCTCGCGCTCGCTACGGGAGTCTCCGAGGAGGAGCTGGAGGTGCGGCTGCGGGACGCCCTGCTCGCGCTGTGGCACGGACGCGCCCCCGGCGAGGGGCACGCGCCGATCGAAGGTCTCGCGTCGCGCGCCCTGGGGATCCGGATCGCCGACGGCGGCCAGCAGCACATCTCCGGGTGCGCCGAGTGCCGCGCCGCGTGGCGGTCCCTCAACGACCTGGTGGGCTCCGTCACGCGGCTCCCCGCGACGGGTCCCGTGGTGGAGCCGCGCGCCGGGCTGTGGGACGAGGTGCGGCGGGCCGTCGACGCCGGACCGCCCGAGCCCGAGGCCGACTGGCGCGAGGAGGCGCGCGGCGACGCGCGCCGCGCGCAGCGGCGGCGCACCCTCGTCATGGCGGCGGCCGTGGTGGCCGCGAGCGTGTTCGCGGGCGTCGCCGTGGCGCTGTCGCAGCTGCTGACCGAGCCCGAGGCCGCCGCGATCGCCCAGGCGACGCTGGAGGACCCGCGTTCGGGCGGCACCGACGCCGGCACCGCGCGGCTGGTGGAGACGGACGATGGCTCCCAGGCGATCGTGGTCGACGGGCCCTACTCGGAGTACCCGGACGCGAACCTCGAGCTGTGGGTGACGCCCGAGGGCGGCGAGGCCGTCTCGCTGGGCCAGGTGACCTCGGGCCACTACGAGGTGGCGCTGCCTCCGGGGCTCAGCGTCGGGGACGGCACCGTGGTCGAGATCAGCCGCGAGCCGTGGGACGGCGACCAGTCGCCGAGCGGTGACGTGATCGCCCGCGGCGTGCTCGAGCCCTGACCCGCCGCCCGCCACCCAGGTTCGCTCAGCACGGTCTGACGCCCGACACGCGGGGGCGACCCGCGCATCGTCCCCTCGCAAGCCGCGTGTCGCCGCCGGGACCGTGCGCAGCGAACCGTGGGGGCGCCGAACATGATGTTCGCCATGAGCGAAATCTCGGCGACCGTGCATCCGTGGCGGCCCCTCGGCCGGAAGTACGGGGTGACGGCACGCCGCACCCCGGCGGCGGCCTCGACGGAAGGAGCAGGACATGCGCACCTCGATCCTCGCCGGCATCGCCGCCGGCACGCTGCTCGCGGCGGGCACCGCGGCCCCCGCGCTCGCGGTGGACGACGGGATGGCGGACCTCTCGGTCCTCCACGGCGTCCCGGATCTCACCGTCGACGTCTACGTCGACGGCGAGCTCACCCTCGACGACTTCGCGCCCGGCGACCTGGCCGGCCCGCTGTCGCTCGCCCCAGGCACGTACTCCGTGGCGATCACGGCATCCGATGCTGCAGACGACTCGGAGCCGGTGCTCGGCCCGATCGACCTGCCGCTCGAGGAGGGCATGAGCTACACCGCGGTGGCGCACCTCGATGAGGGCGGCGACGCGACGGCGACGCTGTTCACCAACGACATCTCGGCGACCGCCTCGGGCGAGGGGCGCCTCACGGTCCGCCACGTGGCGGCCGCGCCAGCCGTGGACGTGTGGGCGGACGGCGACGTGGTGTTCGAGAGCCTCGCGAACCCTGACGAGGTCATGGCGGACCTTCCCGTCAACACCTACTCCGCCGCGGTGTCGGTGGCCGGCGAGGAGGACCCGGTGCTCGGCCCGACGGACGTCGCGATCGAGGAGGCCGTCAACACGATCGTGTACGCGTGGGGCTCCGCCGAGGACGGCACGCTGGCCGTCGCCGCTCAGACCGTAGCGACCCACTCCGACATGCCGGGCGCGGTCGCTGCCGGCACCCAGGGCCTCGCGGCTGACGATCCGGGCGTGCCCGCCGCGGCGATCGTGATCGCCGTGGTCGCGCTCGCCGGCGCCGGCCTCGCGACGCGCGCGGTGCTCGCGCGCCGCTGACGTCCCCTCCCGGGGCGGGGCGCGACACCCCCTCGTCGCGCCCCGCCCCGACCTTCACGCCTGAGGAGGATCCGATGCTCAGCATCCGATGCGCCGTCGCTACCGTCCTGATCGCGGCGGCGATCGCCGCGTGCACGCCGGCGGGCGCCCAGGTCGAGCCCGCGCTGCACCGGTCCCCGTCGGACGTGGTGCTTGAGGCGGCGGCGCCGACCCCGGCCTCGGCGGGCGCCGAGCCGGGCGCCCCTCCACGCTCCCCGGCCCTCGGGACCATCCCGGTCCGGTCCGCCGACGCCGCCGCGCTCGCCCCCGCGCCGCACCCCGAGCGGCTGCGCATACCCCGGCTCGGCATCGACATGACGGTTCAGGGCGTCGGGATCGACGCGGGCGGCGCGATGGAGCTGCCCGCGAGCGCCGAGGTCGCGGGCTGGTTCCGCGCCGCGGGCAACCCGGGCGGCGGCCCGCGCGCGGGCCGGAACGCGGTGATCGCCGCGCATGTGGACGATGCGGTGGTGGGCCTCGGGCCCTTCGCCCGCCTTCGCGAGGCGCGCCCGGGCGACGCGGTCCGGGTGCGCCTCGACACGGGGCGCGTGGTGGTCTACCGGGTCGCGGCGATCGAGCAGACGGACAAGCGCGAGGTGGACCTCGCGGCCGCGTTCGCGGGCCCGGACGGCGCGCTGGTGCTGGTCACGTGCGGTGGACGGTGGGATGCCGACGTGCGACATTACGAGGACAATGTCCTCGTCTGGGCCTACCCGGAGGGCACTGCACGGTGAGCGTGAGGACGGCGATGGTGGCGGTGGCGACGGAGCGCGGCGACGCGTCCGACGGCCTCGACCACGCCTTCGCCGCGGGCGTCGACGGCTCGCTGGAACGGCTGTACCGCGAGACCTCGTCGCTGGTCTTCACGCTCGCGCTGCGGGCGCTGGGCGACCGTGCCGAGGCGGAGGACGTCACGCAGCAGACCTATGTCGCGGCGTGGCGCGGCCGTGCAGGCTACGACCCCGAACGAGCGCCGGCCCGTGCGTGGGTGGTCGGCATCGCGCGCAGGACCATCGCCGACGCGCTCGCCGCGCGCGGGCGGGAGAGGCGGCGGCTCGAGGCGGTGCGCGACGTCCCGGCGGCCGTCGAGCCGGATCCCTGGGCGGGCGAAGCGGAGCGGATCGTGGTGCGCTCCGAGGTCGAGAGCCTGGGGCCGCCGCGCTCGACGATCGTCGCGCTCGCGTTCTTCGAGGGGCGCACCCACGAGCAGATCGCGGCGGAGCTCAAGATGCCGCTCGGAACGGTCAAGAGCCACCTGCGGCGGTCCCTGCTGGCGCTTCGACACGGATTGGAGGCAGCCGATGCAGCACTGTGACGACGAGTCCCTCGCCGCGATCGCGCTCGGCGAGCCGCTCAGCGCCGCCGACGGCGAGCACGCCGCCACGTGCGAGCGGTGCGCGAGCGAGGTGGAGGCGCTGCGCGCGACGCTCACCCGCGCGGGCCTGGGCGCCGGCGTCGAGCTGGTGGCCCCTCCCGCGCGAGTGTGGGCGGGCATCGAGGGGGAGATCGCCGCGGAGGACGATGCGCCGGCTGGCGCGGTCGTGCCGCTCACCCGCGCGCGCGGGCGGCGCGAGCGCCGCGTGCCGGGCCACACGTTCCGCGGCTGGGTGGTCGGTGCGGCCGCCGCGGTGGGAGTCGTGATCGGCGGGGTCGGCGTGGCGCTCCTCGGCCTCGGTGGAGACGGGTCGGGAGGCGACACGGTGGTCGCGCAGGCCGCCTTGGCCGACCTCGCGACCGAGGCGGACGCGGGCACGGCGCGCGTCGAGCAGCGCGCGGACGGCACCGAGGTCCTGGTGGTCGACACGGTCTACGACGCGTCCGCCGACGGAGCGCTCGAGGTGTGGCTGATCGATCCCGACGTGATCGGGATGGTGTCGGTCGGCTTCCTCACGGGCGACCACGGCGAGTTCGAGATCCCTGCGGGCTACGACGTCGCGAGCTTCCCGATCGTGGACATCTCCGTCGAACCGGCGGACGGCGACCCGACGCACTCCGGAGACTCCATCACCCGCGGCGTGCTGGAGACCTGACCCGCCGCCCGCCACCCCGGTTCGCTCAGCACGGTCTGACTCCCGACACGCGGGGGCGACCCGCGCATCGTCCCCTCGCAAGCCGCGTGTCGCCGCTGGGACCGTGCGCAGCGAATCGCGGGGAGGCTACGGGCGCTGCGAGAAGCGCTCGAGCAGCTCGCCCTCGCCCGCGACCACCAGCAGGTCCTCGGGGCCCACGAGCGTGTCGGGGGTGGCGTACTCGAACTCCTCGCCCGCGCGCTTCACGCCGATGACGTGCACGCCGTACGCCGCCTGCAGGCCGAGCTTGTCGAGCGTGAAGTGGTGCGTCTCCTTGGGGGCGCGCATCTTCACGACGGTGAAGCCGTCCTCCACCTCGATGTAGTCGAGCATGTTGCCGCCGACGGAGTGGGCGATGCGGGCGCCGGCCTCCGCCTCGGGCAGGACCACGTGGTGGGCGCCGATGCGCTCGAGGATGCGCTTGTGCTCGACCGAGGTCGCCTTCGCCCAGATCTCGGGGATGCCGATGTCGACCAGGTTGCCCGTGATGAGCACGGACGCCTCGAGCGAGGTGCCCACGCCCACCACGGCGGCCGCGAAGTCCGCGGCGCCGATCTGCTCGAGGGCGCGCGGGTCCGCGCCGTCCGCCTCGACGCAGGGGATGCGCTTGGACCACCGCTCGACGACGTCGGCGTCGCGCTCGACGCCGAGCACCTCGACGTCCATGTTGTCGAGCGTGTCCGCGATCGCGGAGCCGAACCGGCCGAGCCCGAACACCAGGACCCCGGCGCGGGACGAGTCGTTGCTAGCCAATGATCGGCCTTTCTGACGGGTACCGGATGACCCGGCGCTGGCGGTTGAGCATGAGGGCGGAGGCGAGCGTGAGCGAGCCCACGCGGCCCAGGTACATGGTGATGATCAAGGTCATCTTCGCATCGGCGTCGATGCTCCCCGTGATGCCGGTCGACAGGCCGCAGGTCGCGTACGCGGAGACCACCTCGTAGAGGGCCCTGTCGAGCGCGATGTCCGTCTGCCACATGAAGATGCCGGTGCCCACGATCACGACGAGCAGTCCGAGCAGCGTGATGGAGACCGCGACGCGCAGCACCTCGGTGCCGATGCGCTTGCCGAACGCCTCCATGTCGCGACGTCCGCGCGCCTCGGCCCATGCGGCGAGCACCAGCACCGCGAGCGTGGTCACGCGGATGCCGCCCGCCGTCGAGCCGGAGCCGCCGCCGATGAACATGAGCACGTCCTCGAGCAGCCACGTCTGCTCGCGCGCGAGCCCGATGTCGAAGGACGCGAAGCCGCCGGATCTCTGGTTGATCGACTGGAAGAACACGTTTCCGATGGTCTGGGCCGTGCTCGCCGACCCGAGCGTGTCGGGGTTGGTCCACTCGAACAGCGCGAGGAACGACGCCGAGATGAAGGAGAGCACCGTGATGGTGACCAGCGTGAGCTTGGTGTGAAGCGACCACTTCGTGGGGTTCCGCTGGCGCAGCACGTTGAGGTAGACGGGGTAGCCGAGCGCGCCGATCAGGACGCCGAAGCCGATGGGCACCAGCATCCACAGGTCGCCCGCGTACGGGTACAGGCCCACCGGGTCCGGGCTGAAGCCGGCGTTGTTGAACGCGGAGACGCCGTAGAACAGCGAGTAGCCCACCGACTTCGCCCAACCGTAGTCGAGCGTGAGGAAGCGGGGGATGAGGATGGCGGCGATGGTCAGCTCGACCGTGGTGGACACGATCACCACGGTGCGCAGCAGCGAGCCGAGGTCGCCCAGGCCCGAGGCACGCGACTCGCCCGCGGCGAGGATGCGCTGGGTGAGGCCCAGGCGGCGCGAGACGGCGAGGCCCGCGAGCGATGCGAGCGTCATGATGCCGAGACCGCCCACCTTGATCCCGAGGCCGATGATCGCGAGGCCCCACGGCGACCAGTAGGTGCCCGTGTCGACGGTGCTGAGGCCCGTGACGCAGACCGCGGAGGTGGCGATGAACAGCGCGTCGATGAACGGTGCCGACTTGCCGTCCGCGGTCGCGAACGGGAGCTTGAGCAGGCCCGTGAACAGCAGGATGGTGAGGGCGAAGGCGCCGAGGGTGAGGCGTGCCGGCGACTCGAGCGCGACGCGGTCGAACCACTCGCCGACAACGTCGCGAGCCGTGCGCAGGCTTGCCATCGATCTCCTCACCGCCGGGGCGTGTCCGCCCTGCTTGATGCCCCGCGCGCGAGCCTATCCCTCACCACCATCTTCGGCAGGTTCCCCACACTTCACAATGGTCACTTCTGCCCCTACAGTTGAGAGTGCATCCGGCCGATGAATGCGCAGGACGCTTCGAGAGGGACGAGACGACATGGCCGAATCACCGCGCACCACCTTTCTCACCGTTGCCGAGGTGGCCGAGATGGTGAGGGTGTCGCGCATGACGGTGTATCGCTGGGTGCACTCGGGCGAGCTGCCCGCCGTGCGCTTCGGCCGGTCGTTCCGCGTCCCCCAGCAGGCCGTCGAGCAGTTCATGGAGCAGGCGGCCCTCGCGGGCGGCTACATCGTCGAAGATGACGACAAGGGCACCGGCACGGTAGGCTAGGTCCTTGTCTGTCGCGTCCAGCGCGGCCTGGACGCCGGCGTGCTACGGCACGCCTCGCACTTAGTGTCAAAGAACGAGGTAGGTTCCGTGGGTTCCATCATCAAGAAGCGCCGCAAGCGTATGTCGAAGAAGAAGCACCGCAAGCTGCTTCGCAAGACGCGCCACCAGCGTCGCAACAAGAAGTAAGCGCCTCGCGCTTCGCACGCCCGTTCCACCTCACGGTGGGGCGGGCGTTTCGCGTTTCCGGGGCGCAGGCGGGCGCCTCTCCACCAGGGACGATGCGATGGCGGGCTCGGGCGGACGTGTGCCGTTCACATCGGGCGGGTCGTGTGGAGCAGTGTCCGATCCGTGTGGATGAGCGCCCGGGGCCGGGGCGCCGGGCCGGCTACAGGTCGCGGGCGGCCTCGGCGTGGGAGTCGGTCCCGGGGGAGCGGCGCGGCCTGCGCAGCAGCCCGCGGCAGGCACCCTTGACGCCGCGCGTGACCTGGATGGTCACCCAGGCGGCGCCCGTGACGGAGGACTTCACGATCCCGCGGCGGCCGCTCTTGCGGCGCTTGCGGAACTCACGCGACGGCCAGCCGCGCTCGGCGGCGAGGCGCCGCATCTTCGGGTCGGGGTTGATGGTGCACGGGTGGCCCACCACCGCGAGCATCGACGCGTCGTTGACCGAGTCGCCGTACGCGTAGCTGTCCTCGAGGGACAGTCCGCGCTCCTCGGCGAGCGCGCGCACGGCCTTCGCCTTGGCGGGTCCGTGGAGGAAGTCGCTCTCGAGCTTGCCGGTGTAGTGGCCGCCCGTGTGCTCCGCGACGGTGCCGAGCGCCCCGGTCGCGCCGATGCGCCGCGCGATGAGCCGCCCGATCTCGACGGGCGAGGCGGTCACGAACCACACCTCGTGGCCCTGCGCGAGGTGCTCGTCGATGATCGCCTTGGTGCCGGGGTAGACGCGGCTGGCGAGCAGCTCGTCGTAGACCTCCTCGGCGACCGCGGTCATCTCCGCGACGGACCAGCCCTTGATGATGTCGAGGCCGTGCTCGCGGATCCGGTCCATCTGGTCCTTGGACTCCCCGAACAGCACGTACGTCGACTGCTCGTAGAACAGCGCGAGGATGTCCTTGAGGCTGAAGTAGTCGCGCTGCCACAGGCCGCGCGCGATGTGGAACGAGCTCGCGCCGCGGATCACCGTGTTGTCGACGTCGAAGAACGCGGCGACCCGGGTGCCAGCGTTCTCGTTGTCCGGGGTCACGCCTCAACTGTAGCGAGACGCGCGGGGAGTGCCCGTGCGGTCCTTATCCTGGACGCATGCCCGCCCGCGTCATCCTGTACACCCGCGAGGGCTGCCATCTGTGCATCGACGCCCGCCGCATCGTCCGCGAGGTCTGCGAGGAGGCGGGGGAGGACTGGGCCGAGGTCGACATCGACTCGGACCCGGCGCTGCGCGCCCGCTACACCGACGACATCCCGGTGGCGACGGTCGACGGGCAGACCGTGGGCTTCTGGCGCATCGACCCCGACCGGCTGCGCGGAGCGCTCGCGTAGCCGGGTGACAATAGGACGCATGTCCCGCGTGCACGTCCTCCGCCACGGCCATGTCCACAACCCCGACGGGGTCCTGTACGGCCGGCTGCCGGAGTTCCGCCTCTCCGAGACCGGGGAGCGCATGGCGCAGGCGGTCGCCGACCACCTGCTCGCCACCGGCGCGCAGGTGGGCCGCGTGATCGCCTCCCCGCTCCTGCGTGCGCAGCAGACCGCGGCGCCGGTCGCGGCCGCCTACGGGCTCGAGATCGTGACCGAGGACCGCGTCATCGAGGCCGACAACGCCTTCGCGGGCGGGCCCACGCCGTCGCCGCGCACCCTGCTGCACCCCCGGAACTGGTGGCTGCTGCGCAACCCGTGGAAGCCGTCGTGGGGCGAGCCGTACAAGGAGCAGGCCGCGCGGATGCGCGCCGCGATCATCGACGCGGCCGCCGCCAACCCCGGCTCGGAGACCGTGATGGTGAGCCACCAGCTGCCCATCTGGGTCGCCCGCTGCTCCGCCGAGGGCCGCTCCTACCTTCACGATCCGCGCTCGCGCGAGTGCGCCCTCGCGTCGCTCACCACGTTCGAGGTCGACGGCGACGCCATCCGCTTCGCGGGCTACCAGGCGCCGGCCGCCCACATCGAGGTGCCCAGGTGAGGCCCGCCGCGCGCCTCGCGATCTTCGCGGCGGTCCTGCTCGCGATCGTGCTCACGCTGGTGGGCTGCGCCCCCGGCGACGCCACGGAGTCCCCCGGCTACGTCTCGGGCGACGGCACCGTCACCGTGATGGACGACGGCCCCGTGGTCGAGCTCGCCGGCACGGACTTCGCCGGTGAGCCCGTCGACATCGCGGACTACCGCGGCCAGGTGGTGCTGGTGAACGTCTGGTACGCGTCCTGCCCGCCGTGCCGTGCGGAGGCGCCGGACCTCGCGGAGCTCGACGCGCGCGAGGACGTCCAGCTGATCGGCGTCAACGGCCGGGACGATGCGCCCACCGTCGACGCCTTCGACCGCACCTTCGGCATCGAGTACCCGTCGATCGACGACACGGACGGGGCCGCCACCGCGACGCTCCAGGGCCTGGTCGCGATGAACGCGGTGCCCACCACGCTGGTGGTCGACCCCGCGGGGAACCTCCACGCGCGCGTCATCGGCACCGCCGACCCGTCGACGCTCAAGTCCCTCATCGAGGAGGCCGCCGGGGGCGCGGCTGAAGCGGCCGCCGAGGGCGCCGCGTGACGCCCCTCGCCGCCGACGCGACCTTCTCCGGCATCGCGCTCTCGGGCTCGATGCTGCTCGCGATCCCCGTCGCGGTGCTCGCCGGGCTGGTGAGCTTCGCGTCCCCGTGCGTGGTGCCGCTGGTCCCCGGCTACCTGGGCTACGTCTCCGGCATGGCCGGCGCCGGCGGCACGGGCAAGGCGTCGAAGCCCAGGCTGGTGATCGGCGCGCTGCTCTTCGTGCTCGGCTTCTCGGCTGTGTTCGTCACGTTCGGCTTTCTCGCGTCCTCGCTGGGGGCGGCACTCGCGCCGTACCTCACGCTCATCACCCGGCTGCTCGGCGTGGTGATCATCCTGCTCGGCTTCGCGTTCATGGGCGCGCTGCCGTTCCTCCAGACGGAGAAGCGCCTGCACGTCAGCCCGACCGCAGGCCTCGCGGGCGCCCCCGTGCTCGGCGTGGCGTTCGGGCTCGGCTGGACGCCGTGCATCGGCCCCACGCTCGCCGCCGTGTACACGCTCGGCCTGTCCGAGGCGACCCAGGGTCGCGGCGTCGCGCTCGCGGTGGCGTACTGCGTGGGTCTCGGCCTGCCCTTCGTGCTGCTCGCCGTGCTGTTCGAGCGCTCGGGCAAGGTCCTGGGCTGGCTGCGCCGCCACCGGCTCGCGCTCATGCGCATCGGCGGCGCCATGCTGATCGTCCTCGGCGTGCTGCTGGTGACCGGCATGTGGGACAGCCTCACCGCTGAGCTGCAGGGCTGGATCGACTCGTTCTGGGTGGCCGTCTGATGGCGCGCGTCAAGCTCGACAACTACGTGGTGCCCGCCGCGCCGCGCCTGGGCTTCAAGGGCTGGCTGCGGTGGATCTGGCGCCAGGTCACCTCGATGCGCGTCGCGCTCATCCTGCTGCTCCTGCTCGCGCTCGCGTCGATCCCCGGCTCGGTGCTGCCGCAGTGGCCGCAGGACGCCGCGGCCACCCGCAACTTCATCGCCGAGAACCCGTTCTGGGGCCCCGTGCTCGACGCCACCGGCTTCCTCGACGTGTTCGGCTCTGCCTGGTTCACGGCGATCTACCTGCTGCTGTTCGCGTCGCTGATCGGCTGCATCGCCCCGCGCGCGCTCCACCACTGGCGCGAGCTGCGCCGCCCCATCGCCGCCACCCCGCGCTCGCTCGCGCGCTACACGGGCGCCGGTCCCGAGGCCGCCGAGGTGACGGTGGACGATGCGCTGGGCAGGGCACGCGCCGAGCTCCGCCCGCGTACGGGCAGGCTGGGGGCGCTCACCGGCTACCGCGTGCGGATCGATCGCCGCAAGGACGGGTCGGTCGCGCTCGCGGCGGAGACGGGCCACGTGCGCGAGCTCGGCAACCTGGTGTTCCACGCCTCGCTGGTCGCCGTGCTGATCGCCGTCGCGTACGGCACTCTCTTCACGTACCGCGGGCAGGCGATCGTGGTGGAGGGGCGCTCCTTCACCAACGCCGTCGCGGCGTACGACACGTTCTCCTCCGGCTCGCTGTTCGACCCCGCCGACCTCGACCCGTTCACGCTGCGCCTCGACTCGCTGGACGCCGAGTTCTCCGACACGGGCCGCCCCCTGCACTTCCAGGCGAACGTCACCTTCACCGAGCCCGGCGAGCAGGCGGTCGCGGAGACCATCGCGGTCAACCACCCGCTCGAGTCGGGCGACGCCAAGATCTACCTCCAGGGCAACGGCTACGCGCCCGTCATCACGGTGCGCGACGCGTCGGGGGAGATCGCGTTCTCGGGTCCCGTGGTGTTCCTCGCGCAGGACGCCGCGTACACCTCGACGGGCGTCATCAAGGTGCCCGACGTCACCACCGGCGAGCAGCTGGGCTTCAAGGCGACGCTCTACCCGACCTTCCTCGAGGGGCCGTTCGCGGTCGCCTCGATCCACCCGGACCCCGCCAACCCGGTGATCGAGATGCTCGCGTACACCGGCGACCTGGGCCTCGACGAGGGTGTCCCGCAGAACGTCTACACGCTCGACGAGTCGCAGCTCAGCCCCGTGCAGGACGAGGACGGCCAGCCGGTGACCCTGCGCCTCGCGCTGGGCGAGACCGTCGAGCTCCCCGACGGCCTGGGCACCGTCAGCTTCGACGAGCTGCCGCGCTACGGCGCGTTCGACCTGCGGGCGGACCCGTCGCTGCCGTGGCTGCTCGCCGCGGCCGTGCTGACGCTCGCCGGGCTCGCGACCTCGCTGTTCGCGTCGCGCCGCAAGATCTGGCTGGTGGCGACGTCGGAGGACGGAACTACAGTGGTCACCGGAGCCGCCTACGCCCCCGCGCATGACACGGGGGTCGGCACGGTCCTCGAACGCGCGTTGGCCGCGGCCGTGGGCCGCGCGCCCGCCCCGGGCGCGCAGGAGAGGGAAGACGCATGAACAACCTGAGCGACCTGAGCGTGATGGCGCTCGGCGGCGCCACGGTGCTGTACGCGATCGCGATGGTCGCGCACGCGATCCGGCTGGCCCGCGTCGCCGACGACAAGGCGGCGGCCCGCGCCGCCGCGCGCGAGACCGTCGCCGTCGGGGGCCCGACCCCCGACCAGGGGCTGCCGGTCGCGGAGGCGCCCGCCGCATCGTCCCCCGCGAAGCGCGCCGCGAAGGCGGCCGGCATCGCCCGGGCGACCACCTTCATGGGCGCCGTGCTGCACGGCGTGGGCCTGGTCGCCCGCGGGATCGATGCCGGTCACGTGCCGTGGTCGAACATGTACGAGTACACGATCTCGGGCTCGTTCTTCGCGGTGGTGGCGTACCTGGTGCTGCAGCGCAAGCGCGACGTCGCGTTCCTGGGCGCCGGCGTGACGGGCCTCGCGACGGTGTCGCTGGGGCTCGCGCTCACGGTCCTGTACAAGGACGTCGACACGCTGCCGCCGGCCCTGCAGAGCTACTGGCTGGTCATCCACGTGTCGATCGCGACCATCGTGACGGGCATCTTCGCGGTGTCCTTCATCGCGACCGTGCTGCAGCTGATGCGGGACTCCCGCGACCGCGGCGTGCGGTGGCGCGGGACGCGTGCGCGGTGGCTCGAGGCGGTGCCGTCCGCGGCGAACCTCGAGGCGCTGTCCTTCCGGCTCAACGCCGTCGGGTTCGTGCTGTGGACGTTCACCGTGATGGCCGGCGCGATCTGGGCCGAGCACGCATGGGGCCGCTACTGGGGCTGGGACCCCAAGGAGGTCTGGTCCTTCGTCATCTGGGTGCTGTACGCGGCGTACCTCCACGCGCGCACCACGCAGGGCTGGGCCGGGCGGCGCAGCGCATGGCTCGCGATCGCGGGTTTCACGGCGCTCATCATGAACTTCACCGTGGTCAACCTGTTCTTCCAGGGCCTTCACACGTACGCGGGGTCCTGATCGCATGAAGATCGCGCTGGTGCTGGACGACTCGATCGACCGGCCCGACGGGGTGCAGCAGTACGTGCTCACGCTCGCGGGGTACCTGACGCGGGCCGGCCACGAGGTGCACGTGCTGTGCTCCTCGGCGTCGCCGCGCTCCGACGTCACGGTGCATTCGGTCGCACGGAACGTGGGCGTGCAGTTCAACGGGAACGGGCTGCGGATCCCGCTGCCCACGTCGCGGAAGGCGATCCGCGTGCTCCTGGAGCGGGAGCGCTACGACGTCATCCACGTCCAGATCCCGCACTCGCCGCTGTTCGCGGCGCGCGTGGTGGACGAGGCCCGGCGCCTGCAGGCGCGGTCCGTGCGGATCGTCGGGACGTTCCACATCCTGCCGGACGGCGCGGTGTCCTCGTGGGGCACGCACGCGCTCGGGCGGTGGCTACGGGGCAACCTGCGGAGGTTCGACGCGTTCATGGCCGTTTCCGAGCCGGCGCGCGAGTTCGCCGCCTCCGCGTTCGGGATCGCGCCCGTGGTGGTGCCCTGCCCGGTCGACGTCCAGGGGTTCGCGGCGGCGGCCGGGGCGGCGGCGCCGGTGCCGGGCGACGACGGCAGGCTGGTGATCGCGTTCCTGGGTCGGCTGGTCGAGCGCAAGGGCGTGCTCGAGCTGGTGCACGCGCTCGACGCGCTCCCGGTCGAGGTGCAGGAGCGGCTCGAGGTGCGGATCGGCGGCCGCGGGCCGCTGATGGGGGCGGTCGAGTCGGCGGTCGAGGTGAGCGCGCTTGAGCGGGTGTCGCTGGTCGGGTTCGTCGCCGAGGAGGACAAGGCGGCCTTCTACGCGGACGCGGACATCGCGGTGTTCCCGGCGACGGGCGGCGAGAGCTTCGGGATCGTGCTGGTGGAGGCGATGGCGTCGCTGGCGGGTCGCGGCGACGGCGTGGTGCTCGCGGGAGCGAACCCCGGGTACCTGTCCGTGATCGGGGCGCGGCCCGAGGTCTCGGTGGATGCGCGCGACGCCAACGCGTTCGCGGAGGCGCTGCGGACGCTCATCGAGGATCCCGCGCTGCGGGCCGAGATCCACGCCGAGCAGGCGGAGCACGTGCAGCAGTTCGACGTCGAGGTGGTCGGCGCGCGGGTGCTGGAGGTCTACCGGGGCTGAGCGCGGTTGCGCGCGGCGACGGCGTCGCTCAGTTCCCCGCAGCGCGCGAGCATCTGCCGAAAGCGTTACTGGCTTCCCCATGGCGCGCCCGGGCGGGGTCGAGGCGGGGGAGGCGTCAGCGGGGCGGGGCCGTCGAGCCTCGCACCACCAGCTCCGTGTCCATGCGGACGTGCTGCTCGCACTCCTCGCCGCGGACCAGCAGGAGCAGCATCTCCATCGCCTCCGCGCCCATGGCCTGCAGCGGCTGACGCACGGTGGTGAGCGGTACGGGCGCGCCGGCTGCCTCGGGGATGTCGTCGAAGCCGACCACGGAGAGCTCGTGGGGGACGGAGATCCCGAGATCCGCGGCCACGTCCATGACCGCGAGGGCCGTGGTGTCGTTGGCGGCGAAGATCGCGGTGGGCGGGTGCGGGAGGCTGAGCATCGACTCGGCGGCCGCGGCGGCGAGCTCGGGCTCGTAGCTGGTCTCGACGGCGAGGTCCTCGTCCACCTCGACGCCCGCGGCGGCCATGGCGTCGCGGAAGCCGTCCTCGCGCCGGCGGCCCGAGTCGAGGTCGCGGCGGCCGCCCAGGAAGCCGATGCGCCGGTGGCCCAGCGCGAGCAGGTGCTCGGTGGCGGCTCGCGCGCCGCCGTAGTTGTCGGAGTCGACGGTGGGCAGCGACGACGGCCCGTAGTGGGGGTCGATCGCGACCACGGGCACGCCGGTCGCGGTGTTGAGCACCGTCGGGGTCACCAGGATCGCTCCGTCGATGAGCGTGCCGCCCAGCCGCGCGAGCGAGCGGCGCTCCCAGCCGTGGCCGTGGCCCCCGGAGTGGGCGAGCAGCTCGTAGCCGCTGCCCTCGGCGCCGGCCCAGGCGCCCTTCATCAGCTCGGCGGAGAACGGCTCGAAGCCGCCCACGAGGATGCCGAGCACGTTGGTGCGCTGACCGCGCAGGGCGGCGGCGGAGAGGTTGCCGGCGTAGCCGAGCTCGTCGATCACCTGCTGGACGCGGGCGATGGTGTCCTTCGAGACGCCGTAGCGGCCGTTGACCACCTTGGACACGGTCGCGACCGAGACCCCGGCCCTGCGGGCGACGTCGGCGAGCTTGACGCGGGCGACCGGTTCCATGTCCGCATGCTACCTGGCATGGGGGCCCGGCAATGCGCCCGCAACCACCGTTGCGAAAACGTTATCGATAACGTTTGACCAACGCGACGCGGAGGTGCCACACTCGCCACTGTTCGGCCTGAGTCAACGACGACTGAAAAGGGGAGATCATGGCGAACATGCGACGAGCCGCTGCAGGGGCAGCGGTCGCGGCATCCATGGCGCTGCTGGCAGCGTGCAGCTCGAGCGACCCGGAGGGTCCCGGCACGTCCGCGGACGCCACATCCGGCGGATCCGGAGACGCACCGGTCACCCTCACGTGGTGGCACAACGGCGTCGCCGGCGACACCGGCGAGAACTCGCTGGGCGACTACTGGGACAAGGTGGCGGCCGACTACACGGCCGAGCACCCCAACGTCACCATCGAGATCGAGCAGATCCAGAACGAGGACCTCCAGCGCACGCGCATCCCCACCGCGCTGCAGTCGGGCGACGCGCCCGACCTGTTCCAGCAGTGGGGTGGCGGCGAGATGGCCGCGCAGGCCGAGGCGGGCTACCTCATGGACCTGTCCGAGACCCTGTCCGCGGACATCGAGCGCCTTGGCGGCGGTGTGGCCCCGTGGCAGGTGGACGGCACCACCTACGGTCTGCCGTTCCAGTTCGCGGTCGAGGGCATCTGGTACCGCCCCTCGCTCTTCGAGGAGGCGGGTATCACCGCCGAGCCGACCACCATGGCGGAGCTCGCGGACGCGGTGCAGAAGCTCAAGGACGCCGACATCGTGCCCATCGCGGTGGGCGCCTCGGACGGATGGCCGGCCGCGCACTGGTGGTACAACTTCGCGCTGCGCTCCTGCTCGCAGGACGTGGTGGCGAACGCCGGCACCAGCCTCGACTTCACGGACCCGTGCTGGCTCGACGCCGGCACGCAGCTCGAGGA
Source organism: Demequina silvatica (assembly GCF_000971215.1). Taxonomy (GTDB): domain Bacteria; phylum Actinomycetota; class Actinomycetes; order Actinomycetales; family Demequinaceae; genus Demequina; species Demequina silvatica. Next base: position 314,886 of record NZ_BBMA01000002.1, on the reverse strand, counting down.
CTTCATCGGCACCGAGCCGTTCCAGCCGCAGTTCACGTCGACGGTCGCGCAGACCGGCGCGACGTCCTCGGCGGGCATGGTCGCGAACGGCAAGGCCGCCATGGAGCTCATGGGCCAGTGGAACTACTTCGTGTACGAGGGCTTCACGGACGGCTCGGAGGAGGCCATCGCGGCCCTGCACGAGGACCTCGACTGGTTCCCGATGCCCGCGACCGAGGGCGGCTCCGGTGACCCGTCGGCCGCCATGGGCGGCGGTGACGGCTTCTCCTGCTACGTGGACGCCCCGGTCGAGTGCGCGGACTTCCTCGCGTACATCGTCAGCGACGACGTCCAGCGCGGATACGCCGAGGCCGTCGGCGGACTGCCCGTGGCCCCGGCCGCGGCGGACGCCATCACCGACCCGGTGCTGCAGAAGATCGCGCAGACCACGTCCAGCGCCGCGTACGTCCAGCTGTGGATGGACACGCTGCTCGGCCCGAACGTCGGTGGTGCCATGAACGACGGCATCGTCAACATCTTCAACGGCACGGGCGACGCCCAGGGCGTTGTCGACGCGATGATCGCCGCCGCGGCCACCGCCTGACCGATCGCTCCCGAGACCCAAGAAAGCGAGGCTCCCTGGTGACCGCACTGGAGGCCTCGGGTCGGAGCGCGAGCCCCGCCGTCGACAGCTCGTCGGCGGCGGGGTCGCGCCCCGTGACCCCTGCATCCGAGCACACCCGTCGCGCGACGGTCCGCAAGTGGGCGGAGATCGCCCTCTTCGTGGGACCCGCGATGGTGCTGTTCCTCACCTTCGTCGTCTACCCGGTCGTGTCCGCGGCCCGGTTCAGCCTGTACAAGTGGAACGGCGTCTCGCAGTTCTCCGACGCCGAGTTCATCGGCCTCGAGAACTATGCGCGGGCGCTGTTCGGCGGCACCGACCCCGTCACGCAGCAGGCGTTCACCACCGCGTACTCCCAGCCGTTCTGGGAGGCGCTCAGCCACAACGTCGCGATCATCTTCCTGTCGATGGCGGTGCAGCTGCCCATCGCGCTCATCGTCGCGCTCACCCTCAACCGCAGGTTCCGCGGCCGCGCCTTCACGCGCGTGGTGATCTTCGCCCCCTACGTGCTGAGCGAGGTCATCGCGGGCACCATGTGGCTCATCATCTTCGACCCCAACGGCATCGCCACCGAGCTGATGCGCTCCGTCGGGCTCGACATGCCCGCCGGCGGCTGGTTCGAGGACCAGACCTGGGGTTTCTGGACCGTCTTCTTCATCATCACGTGGAAGTACGTGGGCCTCGCGATCATCCTGTTCCTCGCCGGCCTGTCCGGCGTGAGCGAGGACCTGCAGGAGGCCGCGGCCATCGACGGCGCGAGCTGGTGGCAGATCCAGTGGCGCATCAACATCCCGCTGATCGGCCCCACCATCCGCATCTGGGCGTTCCTGTCGATCATCGGCTCGATCCAGCTGTTCGACATGGTGTGGGTGCTCAACCGCGGCGGCACCGCGGGCCAGTACTCGACCATCGCGAGCTACATGATGGAGATCGGCTTCTTCCGGGCGGACTGGGGCTACGGCTCCGCGATCGCCGTGATCATGTTCTTCCTCTCGTTCGTCATCGCGCTCGCCTACATGGCGACCATCCTGCGCCGCGACAACGCGCACCCCCGAAAGGCCCGGTGACCACGATGTCCGTCGACACGTCGACCCGCGCAACCCCCGCATCGTCCCCCCACCGCCGTCGCCAGGGGCTGCTGCCCGAGGGCTCCACCTACGTGGCCGTGGGCATCGCGCTCGTGGGGGTCGGGCTCACGCTCGGCCCGATCCTGTACCTGATCCTGGGCGGCTTCCGCACCCAGGGCGACCTCGCGGCGAACCCCACCGGCCTGCCCGACCCGTGGATGTGGCAGAACTACTGGGAGATCCTGTCCCAGCCGCTGTTCTGGCGGCAGCTGCTCAACTCGACGCTGGTGGCCGTCGCGACCACCGCGGGCGTGGTGCTGTTCGGGACCATGGCGGCGTACCCGCTCGCGCGGTACTCGTTCAAGGGTCGCGAGCTGGTGTTCGTCATCTTCACCACGGGCCTGATGTTCCCGCTCACCGTGGCCGTGCTGCCGCTGTACCTGCTGCTGCGCGACATGGGCATCAGCGGGCTGTGGGGGCTGGTGATCCCGCAGATCGCGTTCGGGCTGCCGGTGACCATCATCATCCTGCGCCCGTTCCTCGCGGCGCTGCCCAAGGAGCTCGAGGAGGCGTCCTTCATGGACGGCATCTCCCGGATCGGGTTCTTCTGGCGCATGCTGCTGCCGCTCGCGCGGCCCGCGATGGTGACGGTGGGCGTGCTCGCGTTCATCGGCTCGTGGAACGCGTACCTGCTGCCGCTGCTGCTGCTCACCGGCGACCCGGCGGGCATGACGCTGCCGCTGGGCGTCACCACGTTCCAGGGCCAGCACTCCGCCGCGACCACCATGATCATGGCGTACACGTCGCTGGCGATGCTGCCCGCGCTCGCGTTCTTCCTGCTCATGGAGCGGCGGATCGTGGACGGTCTCACCGGGGCGGTGAAGGGATGACCGCGGTGGACGCGCGCGTGTCCGGCCGGGTGGCCGCCCTGGTCGCGGAGATGACGCTCGAGGAGAAGCTCGCGCAGATCACCGGATTCTGGGAGGACGAGAAGGGCGACGTGGTCGCGCCCCTCCAGGGCGAGGTGTCCGTCACCGGCGGCCTGGACGATGCGACGGCTCACGGCATCGGCCACTTCACCCGCATCTACGGCACCACCCCGGTGGACGCCGATGCGCGGGCACGGGTCCTCTGGGAGCGCCAGCGGGCGCTGGTGACCGGGACCCGGCTGGGCATCCCCGCGATCGTGCACGAGGAGATCCTCACCGGGCTGTCCGCCTGGAAGGCCGCGACGTACCCCGGCCCGCTCACGTGGGGCGCGGCGTTCGACCCGGAGCTGGTGGCGCGCATGGGCGCGCTGATCGGCCGCGACTGCCGTGCGCTCGGGATCCACCAGGGCCTCGCGCCGGTGCTCGACGTGGTGCGCGACCCGCGCTGGGGACGCACCGAGGAGTGCATCGGCGAGGACCCGTACCTGGTGGCCGAGATCGGCACGTCCTACGTCGAGGGCGTCCAGTCCGAGGGGGTCGACGCGACCCTCAAGCACTTCGTCGGCTACTCCGCGTCGCAGTCCGGGCGGAACTTCGGGCCCGTCGCGATGGGCCCGCGCGAGCTGCGCGACGTCATGATGGTGCCGTTCGAGATGGCCGTCATCGACGGCGGCGTCCGCTCCGTCATGCACGCCTACACCGAGATCGACGGCGTGCCCACGGCCGCCGACGGGTCCCTGCTCACCGGCGTCCTGCGCGACGAGTGGGGCTTCGACGGCGTGGTGGTCGCCGACTACTTCGGGGTCGCCTTCCTCCACCTGCTCCACGGCGTGGCAGCCGACCTGGGCGAGGCCGCGGGCCTCGCGCTCGCGGCCGGCGTCGACGTCGAGCTGCCCACCGGCGACGCCTACCTCGCGCCGCTCGCGGCCGCCGTGCGGTCCGGGGCGGTGCCCGAGGAGCTGGTCGACCGCGCCGCCGGACGCATCCTCGCGCAGAAGGAGCGGCTGGGCCTGCTCGACGCGTCCTTCGACGGACCCGCGCCGTCCGGCATCGAGCTCGACGGGCCCGAGCACCGCGAGGTCGCCCGCCTGCTCGCCGAGCGCGGCGTGGTGCTGCTCGCCAACGACGGCACCCTGCCTCTCGAGGCCGACCCGGCCCGCGCATCGTCCCCCTCGGGCGCCCCGCGCATCGCGGTGATCGGCCCCAACGCGGACCGCTACCAGGCCATGTTCGGGTGCTACTCGTTCGCCAACCACGTGCTCGACAAGCGGCCGGGCACCGAGCTGGGCCTCGACGTGCCGACCGTGCTCGACGCCCTCCGCGACGAGCTGGGCCCGGTGCTCACCGCGCACGGCTGCGACGTCCAGGGCGACTCGCGCGAGGGCTTCGCGGAGGCCGTGTCCGCCGCGAGCGCCGCGGACGTCGCGGTCGTGGTGGTCGGGGACCAAGCCGGATTGTTCGGTCGCGGCACCTCCGGCGAGGGCTGCGACACGGACTCGCTCGAGCTGCCCGGCGTCCAGCGCGCGTTGGTCGAGGAGGTCCTCGCGACGGGCACGCCGGTGGTGCTGGTCCTGGTGACGGGGCGGCCCTACGCGATCGGGTGGGCGCTCGAGCGCTGCGCCGCGGTGGTGCAGGCGTTCTTCCCCGGCGAGGAGGGGGGACGCGCGATCGCGGGCGTCCTGTCGGGGCGCGTCAACCCGTCGGGCCGCCTGCCCGTCTCGATCCCGCGCGACACGGGCGCGCAGCCGCACACGTACCTCCACCCGCGCCTGGGTGAGGACTCGGACGTCACCAACCTGTCCTCGGCGACGCCGCGGACGTTCGGCGAGGGGCTCTCGTACACGACCTTCGCATACGCGGGGTTCTCTGCGACGGGCGCCGCCTGCGACGGGACGATGCGGGTGTCGGTTCGCGTCGAGAACACGGGCGAGCGTGCGGGCGACGAGGTGGTGCAGGTCTACGCGCGGGTGCGCCGGGGGTCCGTCACCCGGCCGGTCGCGCAGCTGGTGGGGTTCGCGCGCGTGCCGCTCGCTCCGGGCGAGGCGCGCGACGTGGTGCTCGACATTCCCGCGGCGCGGCTCGCGTTCTCGGGGCGCGACCTGATGCGGGCGGTCGAGCCCGGCGAGGTCGAGCTGTGGGTGGGAACGCCGCGCGTCCGTCAGGCGGAGGCCGTGGTGGCGCTCACGGGTGAGCGGACCCCGGTCGGGCGCGAGAGCGCGAGGCGGGTGCGCGTCGAGGTGAGGTGAGGGCGGGCGTCGGGCGCGTCAGCGCCCCTCGCCGCTCTGCTTCTTGCGGCGCGCCTGGTCGCGCAGCCAGGCGAGGTACTCCGGGTCGTCGTCGGGAGCGACGGGCTCCGCGCGGCGCTCGGAGCCGCTGTCGGGGCGGAGCCGGCTGAGCAGGATCCACCCGATCGCGCCAACGAAGGGCAGCAGCACGATGATCGCCGCCCACATCCACTTGGACACGCCGTACGGGGCCTTCTCGGGGCGCTGCAGCGCGTCCGAGAGGGCGTACGTGACGAGGCCCAGGTAGACCAGGAGGGGAAGGATGCGGCCCATCGGTCAAGCCTACGCCGGGTACCGTTGAGGCATGAGCGTTCTCGCGTACTGGGGTGTCCGCACGGGCATCTTCGCCACCATCGTGTTCGGCCTCTGGCTGGTCGGATGGTGGGACGTCATCGCGATCATCGCCGCGTTCGTGCTCGCCTGGCTGGTGTCCTACCTGATGCTGCCCGGACTGCGGGTGCGTGCCGCCCAGCAGATGGACGGCTGGATCTCCCGCGGCGAGAAGGGCCTGCGCGAGGCCGACGCGGAGGAGGACGCGGAGATCGGCGCGGACGCCGACCGCGACGCCGACGCGAAGAGCTGACCTACAGCGCCAGCCCGACCGCAATCAGCAGGCCGTAGGCCAGGCCCACGCCGCTGATCCCCTGGAACATCACGCCGAAGTTCCTGCCGGACGCCCCCATCCGCATCCCGAACGCGATCACCACGGACGGCAGCGCCACCACGGTCGAGATCAGCACCCACGGGTGCGCGAACGCGACCACCACGGACAGCACGATAGGCAGCGTCACGGACGCCGCGAACAGCTGGCGCGCGCGCAGCTCGCCCACCTTCACGGCGAGCGTCCGCTTGCCCGCGAGGGCGTCCGTCTCGAGGTCGCGGATGTTGTTGACCAGCAGCAGCGCGACCGCGTACAGCCCCACCCCGGCGGAGGCCACGGCCGCCCACCAGGTGACGTGTCCGGCCTGGGTCAGCATGGTGCCCAGGAGCGCGACCGGACCGAAGAAGATGAACACGCTGATCTCGCCGTAGCCCGCGTAGCCGTAGGGACGCGAGGACCCGGTGTACGTCCACGCCGCCACGATCGCGATCGCACCCACGGCCAGCAGCCACCACATCTCGACGTAGACCACCAGCGCGAGACCCAGCAGGGCGCCCACCGCGAAGGACAGGTACGCGGCGCGCTTCACCGAGGACGGCAGCGCCTTGCCCGACGCCACCAGCCGCTCGGGGCCGATCCTGTCGATGTCGGTGCCGCGGATCCCGTCCGAGTAGTCGTTCGCGTAGTTGGACCCGATCTGCAGCGCGAGCGCGACGCCCAGCGCGAGCAGCGCGGGGACCAGCCGGAAGCCGCCCTCCGCGATGGCGGCGGCGGTGCCCACGATCACGGGCACGGCGCCGGTCCACAGCGTCCGTGGGCGGGCGCCCGCGATCCAGTCGGCGGTGGTGGTCATCGGTCCTCCTCGCTTGCCAGCGCACGCGCGGCCGGCCGGTCAATCTTCCCACCCGCGGTGCGCGGCACCCGCGCATGGACGATGCGCTTGGGACGCTCGTACGAGGCGAGACCTTCCAGCGCGGCGGCGACCGCCGCATCGTCCACCCGTCCCTCGACCACCGCGACCACGGCCTCGCCCCACTCCGCGTCGGGAACCCCGACCACCGCGACGGCGGTCGCGCCGGCGCGCTCGAGAGCGAGCTCGATGCGCTGCGGGTGCACCTTGACGCCGCCGGTGTTGATGGCGTGGTCCGCGCGGCCGAGCACGGTCAGCCGCCCGTCCGGCCGCCGCTCGCCCAGGTCGGAGGTGCGGAACCAGCGCACGCCGTCGATGTCGAGGAAGTCGGAGGCGTCGCCGTCCGCGTAGCCGGCCGCGAGGGTCGGGCCGGACAGCAGGATGCGGCCGTCCTCCTCGATCCGCACGCCCACGCCGTCGAGCGGGACGCCGTCGTACACGCAGCCGCCGGACGTCTCGCTCATGCCGTACGTGCGCACCAGGTTCGCGGGCGCGTCGTGCTCGGGCAGCGCCGCGCCGCCCACCAGCACCGCGTCGTAGGTGGCGAGCGCGTCGCGGCCCGCGGGGTCCGCGAGCAGGCGGCGCACCTGGGTGGGGACCAGCGACACGTGACGGCGGCCGGCCGGCAGGGCGGCGGTCGCGTCCGCGAAGGACGATGCGGTGAACGGCCCCGCGGGCAGGGTCGCCAGAGGCGTCCCGGCGAGTCGGGCGCGCGCCACCACCATCGCGCCGCCGATGCGCGTGGGCGGGATCGCGAGCAGCCAGGACGCGTCGCCGCCGAGCCTCGCGGCGGTCAGCTCCGCGGAGGCGCGGATCGCGGTTCCCGGTATGAGGACCTCGCGCGGCGCGCCCGTGGACCCGGACGTCGCGGCGGCGACGCCGTCCGCCCGCCCGGCCAGCGCATCGTCCACCGCGGCGAACGGATCGTCGGCGAGGCGCGCGTAGGTCACGCGGATCAGCCTACGGCCGTGCCTACACTCGTCGGCATGATGACCACCCGCCTCGCCGGCGCGCTCGCGGCCGCGGCCGCCATGGTGACCCTCGCGGCGTGCTCGCCGTCCTCGCAGAGCGGGCCCACCTCGACGGTCTCGATCGACTCGTCGCCCGCGGTGTCCGCCGTCGCGCTGCCGCCCGCCCCCGAGGACCCGCGCCCCGAGGTCGCGTGGCCGCTCACGGGGCTGGACGCGTCGAAGGCGAGCAAGGCCGCGCTGTCGCGTCCGGCGCTGTCGATCAAGATCGAGAACACGGTCGAGGCGCGCCCGCAGGAGAACCTCGACAAGGCGGACGTGGTGTTCGAGGAGTACGTCGAGTACGGCATCTCGCGGCTCATCGCGGTCTACCAGTCCGAGTACCCCGAGTCGGTGGGCCCGATCCGGTCGATGCGGCCCATGGACCGCAACATCATGGGATCGTTCGCGGGTCCGCTGGTGTTCTCGGGGGCGCAGCCGCGGTTCATCGCCGACACGGCCAACTCGGGCCAGGTCATGGTGACGGAGGACCTGGGCGACTACGGCTTCTACCGCAGCTCCGACAAGGCGGCCCCGCACAACCTGCACGGCTACCCGACGGACTTCGCCGCGCAGTCCGAGGGCGCGAAGGCGCCCGACCAGCAGTGGGACATCGCGTACCCGGCCTCCGAGGCGACGGCGCGCGAGTCGGGCAAGAAGGCGTCCACCATCGACATCACCATGTCCTCGATGGCGCACCCGCAGTGGCGGTGGCACGCGGCGTCGAAGACGTGGAAGCGCTACGAGGCGGGCACGCCGCACGTCACCACCGACGGCACGCAGCTGTCCGCGACCAACGTGGTGATGCTGTGGGTGACGGTGCAGTACACGTCGGGCTCGTCGACGTCCTCGGTGCCGGAGACGCTGGTCGCGGGTCGCTCGGGTGAGGGCTACGTCGCGACCGGGAACTCGTACATCCCGATCACGTGGAGCAAGAAGGGCCAGTACGACCCGTTCGTGCTCACCACCACGAAGGGCGACCCGGTCGAGCTCGCCGCGGGCCAGACCTGGTTCGAGCTCATCCCCAACGAAGGCATCTACAACGCGACGTCGATCAACATCTCGTAGCCGGGGCGGCCGTCTTCGGCGCTTGGTCGCGCGCGGTCAGCGCGGTCAGCGCGCGTAGTAGGACGTCCAGGCCTTCTTCTGCACCAGCAGCGCGTTGCCGTGGAACTTGACCGCGACGCGGCCGGCGGGCAGCTTCCACGTGGTGATCTTCGCCTTGTAGACGGACCCGGACCTCACCAGCGTGACCTTGCCCGACACGGCCTGCTTGCCCACGGAGACCTGCACCTGGCCCGTCTCCGGGGCGACGCCGCTGGCGACGGTGGCCACGAACGTGGCGCGCGCACCCTTCCGGATCGCGGTCTTCCTGACCGCGGTGACCTGGGGCTGCGCCTTGATGACGGTCGCCTTCACCGTGGTCTCGGAGGGACGCGAGGCGAGCGAGCCTCCGTAGCTCGCGGTGAGCGTGCGGGTGCCGGGCTTCCACGTCTTGGGCAACGCGAAGGTTGCCCTGCCGGAGCCGTTGAGGGTCTTGGTCCAGGTCTGCGATCCGGAGGAGAGCGTGACCTTGCCCGTCGCGCGGTACGCGCCCGCGACCGCGACGGTGACCTTGCCCGCAGTGCCGAAGGCCGCCGTGGTCGCGGTGGCCTTGGTGGCGGACCACTTGCGCGGGCCCGGCGTGATCGCGACGGTCGCGGCCTCGGCGGTCAGCGAGGTGATGTCGAGGGTGAAGCGGCCCATCGGGTCCACGAAGGTATCGCCCGCGCGGAACGACGTCCGAAGGGTTCCCGTTCCGTTGTCCTCGCCGATGAGGAGCTGCTCGTTGTAGCCCGGGTCCATCGCGGTGATGACCACGCCGGGGGCGTAGCGCGCGACATACCCGCTGGCCGGCCTCAACCAGGAATCGGCGGCGGCGAAGAACGCGCCCGCGTCGGTGCCGGCGCCGTCGCGGTACTCGAGGAAGTACTGGAGGCCCTGGTCGTCGGCGAAGGTCACAGCGGAGATGCCCTCCGTCGCGTCCGAGGTGCCCAGGGTGATCACGGACGGCTCGGTGCCGCCGGGCTCGAGCGTGACGGTCTGCGTCTGGGCCTCGGCGCCGGGGAGGTCGAGGAACGAGCGGTAGCCCGCGTCCAGATCCGCGGGGTCGTAGGTGCCGATCGCGCCCGCCATCGGGCTGTACACGCCGTAGTACTCCGCGAACCCGAAGTCGGAGCCGAAGCCGTCGCCCCACACCAGGCTGCTGTGCCCGAGGCCCAGGTTGTGCCCGATCTCGTGCGCGGTCACCGCGAGTCCGCGGTCCGCGATGTGGACGAAGCCGCCCCGCGCCATGGTGCCCACGTTCGCAACACCCGCGTAGGGGTAGCTGCACGTGGTGGGCGTGTACACGATGAGGTGGTTGCGCTCTGCGGAGAAGGTCACGTCGGGGAACAGCGCCGCGGCCTTGTTCCACAGGGCCTGGTAGCCCGCCTCGCACGAGTACTTGAGATTCAGTGTCGCGGACGCCGCGAGGTCGAAGGTCGGGATCGCGCCGCGGCTCTCGCGGACCCAGTAGCCCAGCGCCGCCTCCGCGTCCGCCGTGGCGTCCGCGAGCGCCACATCGCCGGTCACCGTGGTGTCGTCGACCGTCACCACGTACGCGGCGTGGTCCGCGATCGTCGCGGTCGCCTCGACGGGCTCCACCACCGTCGCGGCGAGCACCTCGGTGCCGTCGACGGTCTCCTCGACGGTCGCGCGCACCTCGGAGCCGGACTCGATGTCCTCGAGCGCCTCGCCCTCGACCTCGGTCACCGTGCCGCCGGCGTCCACCAGGACGTGCCCGGTGGTGCTCTCGCCCTCGGTCTCGATGACCACCTCGAGCAGCTCGCCGTTCACGGTCTCGGGGCCCTCGGTCGCGAGGTCGCGTGCCGAGGCGCTCGCCACCGCGGTGGCGGTCAGCGCGAGCGCGACGGTGGCGGACAGGAGGGTGCGGGCGGCGGGCCGGGCGGTGCGGGTCACGCGCCGAGGCTATCGGCATCCCGAACAGGGGTGATGCACGGTGTGGCGCATGCCTCACCCGGCGTCAGCGGGCGTAGAGGCCGGTGGCTGCGCGCTTGTGCTGAAGGAGAGCGTTGCCGGAGTACTTGATAGCGATCCGTCCCTCGGGCAGCTTCCACGTGCGGAACCGCACCTTGTAGACGGAGCCGGACCTGACCAGGGTCACCTTCGCGGAGACGGGCTTGTCGCCCACGTAGGCCTGCACCTGGCCGGTCTCGCGCGCGACGTCGCTCGCCACTGTGGCCACCAGGGTCGAGCGGGAGCCCTTCGCTACCGCGGTCTCACGCACCGCGGTGACCTTCGGTGCCGCCTTGGTGACCGTGGCCGTCACCGTCGTCTGCGAAGGGAGCGACGAGAGCGACCCCGTGTAGTCCACCTGGAGCGTGCGGGTGCCGGGCTTCCACGTCTTCGGCAGCGTGACCGTCGCCGTGACTCCCGGGAGCGACAACGAGGCGTCGCGGCTGAACGACCCGCTGGTCACGGTGACGTCGCCGAGAGGAACGGCCGCCCCCTTCACGGTGACGTCGACCGTGCCGGGGGTGCCGTAGGTGGATCGGGCGACGGTCGCCTGGGTGGTCGTCGCCTGAGCGGTCATGACCTGGATCGTGGTCTCCGCGTACGAACCGACGATCCCCGGAGCCCCGTAGTAATACGCGGTGTAGTTGACCTCCGGCCCGCCGTGGACCGGCGGCAGCAGGACCATCCCTTGGCCGTCGGTCAGGGTCGCCGAACCGACCAAGAGGACGCCCTCGATGATGATGCCGACCGAGCCGGTGACGGGAGCCTCCGACGTGACCTGGACCCGGGCGATGGGGCGTTGCCCCTCGTAAACGTCCCCGATCTGCACCGTGGTGGTCGAGGCGACGGACGTGACCTCCGAGGTCACCTCGCCCGTGGCGAGCTCGACGGGTGCGGCGACGGCGGCCGGCGCGCCGGGCAGCGTTGCGGCGACGGCGAGCGCAATCGCAGCGGCTGCGCTGACGGTGGCGCGGGACGGATGCCAGGAGCGGAGGGCCATGCTCGGAGGCTAGCGGGTCGGGGCGAGGATCCTTACCGCGCCCCTCGCGCCGACCAGCGACGATGCGACGGCGTGGCGGTTCGCCGGGCTCTGCGCACAATGGAGACGTGATCACCGTCCTCACGGGCGCCGGGCTGTCGACCGGCGCGGGCATCCCCGACTTCCGCGGCCCCGACGGCGTGTGGACCCGCCACCCCGAGAAGGCGCGGCTGCTCGAGCTCGACGTGTTCGTCGGCGACCGCGACGCGCGCATCGAGGGCTGGCGGGACTGGGCCACGCACCCGGCGTGGGAGGCGCGGCCGTCTCCCGCGCATCGTGCCCTCGCGAGCCTGGTGGACGCGGGCGCCTGCCGGACCGTGCTCACCCAGAACATCGACGGCCTTCACCAGGCCGCCGGCACGCCGGACGATGCGGTGGTCGAGATGCACGGCGCCCTCGCCACGACCTCGTGCCTGGGATGCGGGTTCGGGCTGCCCACTCGCGAGGTGGTGGCGCTGCTCGAGGTCGACCCGGACCCGCGGTGCCCGTACTGCGGCGGGATCCTCAAGCCGGACGTCGTGTACTTCGGGGAGGCGCTGCGCGAGGCCGACCTCGACCGGGCGTCGCGGGAGGCGCGCGGCTGCGACCTCTTCGTCGCGATCGGCACCACGCTGCAGGTGTACCCGGTCGCGATGTTCGCGGGGTCGGCGCTCGCGGCGGGCGCGTCCCTGGTGATCGTCAACGCGTCGCCCACGGCCTACGACGCGGAGGCGTCGCTGGTGGTGCGGGAGCCCATCGAGGAGGCCGTGCCGGCGCTGGTCGAGGAGTGGCTGGGCATTTGATCCACACCTTCTGCCACGGCGGTAGCACCAGAGTAGGATCGCGGTATGGCCGTCAAGTTGAGCATCAGCCTCCCGGAAGATGACATCAAGGTTCTCGACGCGTTGGTCGCCGCCGGCGCGGCCTCGAACCGGTCGGCAGCGGTCCACTCCGCGATCGAGCGATTGGTCGAGGCCGAGCGCGAACGCGAGCTCGAGGCTCAGCTGATCGACGCGATGCGCGAGTGGAAGGACTCGGGTGAGCATGCGGCGTGGGACGGCGTCGCGGGGGACGGCGTGTGAGAGGCGAGATCTGGCGGGCCGACCTCGATCCCGTGCGAGGTTCCGAGGCGAGCAAGGTGCGCCCAGTGCTGATCGTGGGGCGTCCCCGACTTGTCGAAGCGGCGATGCGGTGGGGTGGCAATGTCACGGTGCTGCCCGTGACCTCGACCGTCGATCGTGTCTTCGACTTCCAGGTTCCGATCCCCGCTGGCGTGGGCGGGCTCGACGTCGATTCCAAGGCACAGGCCGAGCAGATCCGCACGTTGAGCGTCGAGCGGCTGCTGGTGCGGATGGGTGTGGTGCCGCACACCGTGTCTGATCGCGCCGATGCTGCGATCAGGCTCTATCTGGGCCTCTGACCGCGGTCAGTACGCGTACGGGAAGCGCGTCCAGTCGGGGTCGCGGCGCTCGAGGAACGCGTCGCGACCCTCCTGCGCCTCGTCCGTCATGTAGGCCATCCGCGTCGCCTCGCCGGCGAACACCTGCTGGCCAGCGAGGCCGTCGTCCGCGAGGTTGAACGCGAACTTCAGCATCCGGATCGCCTGCGGCGACTTGGTCGCGATGACCTTCGCGTATTCGAGCGCCGTGGCCTCCAGGTCCCCGTGCGGGACGGACTCGTTGACGGCCCCCCAGGCCGCCGCATCGTCCGCCGAGTACTCCCGGGCGAGGAAGAAGATCTCCCTCGCCCGCTTGTCGCCCACCTGGCGCGCGAGCAGCGCGCTGCCGTACCCGGCGTCGAAGCTGCCGACGTTGGCGTCGGTCTGCTTGAAGCGCGCGTGCTCGCGCGAGGCGATCGAGAGGTCCGCGACCACGTGCAGCGAGTGCCCGCCGCCGGCCGCCCACCCGTTGACCGCGGCGATGGTGACCTTGGGGGAGTTCCGCATGAGGCGCTGCACCTCGAGGATGTGGAGGCGGCCGCCGTATGCGGGGGCATCCTGCGCGGTGCCCTCGTAGAGGTAGCCGTCCTTGCCGCGGATCCGCTGGTCGCCGCCCGAGCAGAACGCGTGCACGCCGTCCGCGGCCGGCCCGTTGCCGGTGAGGATGATCGCCGCGACGTCCACCGTCTGGCGCGCGTGGTCGAGCGCGCGGTACAGCTGGTCCACCGTCTGCGGGCGGAACGCGTTGCGCACCTCGGGCCGGTTGAAGGCGATGCGCACGGCGGGCAGGTCGCGCTCGCCGTCCTCGGTCCGCGACACCCACCGGTGGTACGTGATGTCCGCGTCGGGGAAGCCCTCGATCGCGCGCCACTGGGTGGGATCCATGAGGTCGGAGACCTGCGCCGGGATGTCGCTCATGGTCTCCGAGCGTAGTGCGGCGGGCGGCCGCCCTAGGCTGAGCCCATGGAGTTCCGCCCCTTCCGCGTCGCGCTGTCGACGCGCTTCCGCGGCGTCACCGAGCGCCACGGCGTCCTCATCCGCGGCACGGGACCCGACGGCGAGGACGCCTGGGGCGAGTACTCCCCGTTCGACGACTACACCCCCGAGCGCGCCTCCCGCTGGTGGGAGGCCGCGATGGAGGCCGCGCGAGGCGAGTGGCCCGCCGCGGTGCGCGACACGGTGCCGGTCAACAGCATCGTCCCCGAGCTGCCCTCGGGCCGTGCCGCCCAGCTCGCCAAGGCGGGCGGCTGCACCACCGCGAAGGTCAAGGTCGCGGGCACCGTCTCGCTGAGGGACGATGCGCGGCGCGTCGAGGCCGTGGCCGTCGCCTTGGGCCCGGAGGGCCGGGTACGGGTGGACGCCAACGGCGCGTGGGACGTCGACACCGCCGTGAAGGCGCTCAAGGAGCTGGATGCCGCCGCCCGCGCCGGCGGGGGACCGGGCCTCGAGTACGTCGAGCAGCCCTGCCGCACGGTCGCGGAGCTGGCGCAGGTGCGCCGCCGCACCGACGTCCTGGTCGCCGCGGACGAGTCGGTGCGCCTGCCCGGCGACGCCGACGAGGTCATGCGCGCCGCCGCCGCCGACATCCTGGTCCTCAAGGTCGCCCCCATGGGAGGCGTGCGCCGCTGCCTCGACGTGGTGGACCGCTACAGCGTGCCGATCGTGGTCTCCAGCGCGATGGAGTCCTCCGTCGGGCTCGCCGCGGGCGTGGCGCTCGCGCGCGCCGTCCTCGAGCTGCCGTACGCGTGCGGGCTGGGCACCGGCGAGCTGCTCGCGGAGGACACGGTCCGCGACACGATCGTGCCCCGCGACGGGGTCATCGGCGACTTCACGCTGGACGTGATCGCGTGAGCGAGCACCCCTCCGGCGCGTTCGCGCGGGCGCTCGTGGCGGCGCTCGTCGAGCGGGGCGTCGAGGACTACGTGCTCAGCCCCGGGTCGCGGTCGGGCCCGCTCGCGCATGCGCTCGCGGAGGCCGGCGCCCCCAACCCCCCGCTCGGCGCGCCCAAGGTGGACCTCCACGTGCGCATCGACGAACGCAGCGCCGCCTTCCTCGCGCTCGGCATCGCGCGCGGCCGCGCCGCTGCGGGCGGCCCGCGACCCGTCGCGATCGTCACCACCTCCGGCACCGCCGTGGGCAACCTCATGCCGGCGGTCATGGAGGCGCACCACTCGGGCGTCCCGCTGCTGCTCCTCACCGCCGACCGTCCGGCCGAGCTGCGCGGCGTGGGCTCCAACCAGACCACCGACCAGGTGGGGCTGTTCGGCGCGTTCGTGCGCTGGCAGGCGGACGTGCCCGCCGCCGCGCTGGGCGAGCACCCCGACCGCGCCACCGCGCTCGCGGACCGCGCCGTCGCGGCGGCCCTGGGCGACCGCGCCCGCGAGGACATGGCCGCCGCGCCCGGCCCGGTCCACGTCAACGTCGCGTTCCGCGAGCCGCTCGGCGCCGACGGCGGGGTCTGGGCGGACCCGCCGCGCCTGCCCACCCCGACCGGCGGCATCCCCCTCGTCACGCCCGCCGACGAGCCCGCGCCGCTCCCGCCGGTCGCCCGCGGCGTGGTGATCGCGGGCGACGGCGCCGGAGACGTCGCGCGCGAGGTCGCGGAGGCGCACGGCTGGCCGCTGCTCGCCGAGCCGACCTCGCTCGCGCGCTCCGGCTCGCACTGCATCCCCGACTACGTGCGGCTGCTCGAGTCGCCCCAGGGCGAGGACCTCGCGGCACGCGTGCACCAGGTGGTGGTGATCGGCCGCCCCACGCTCACCCGCCCCGTCCAGGCGCTCATCAGGCGCGCGCCCGCGCTGATCGTCGCGCGCTTCGGCGCGCGGTGGCGCGAGGCGCCGCACCACGCGCAGGCGGTGCTGCGCGACGTCCCCGCGACCTGGCTGTGGTCCGCCGCCCCGGACGATGCGGATCCCGCCTGGCTCGCCGAGTGGCGGTCCGGCGGTGGCCGGGTCCACGCCCCCGAGGGCTGGGGCCCGCGCGTGGTGGCAGCCGCTTTCGCGGACTCGCTCACGCCCGAGACCTGGGGCTTCGTCGGATCGTCGGGACCCGTGAGGTCGCTCGACCGGCTGATGCCGGCGGCCCCGGCCGGGCGGGCGCCGCTGCTGCTCGCGAACCGGGGGCTCGCCGGCATCGACGGGACCCTGTCCACCGCGGCTGGCGTCGCGTTCGGCTCCGGGCGGCCCGTCCACGCGCTCATGGGCGACGTCACGTTCCTCCACGAGGCCGGCGGGCTGCTCATCGGGCCGCGCGAGGCGCGCCCGCGGCTACGGATCCTGGTGGTCAACGACGGCGGCGGCACCATCTTCTCGGGCCTCGAGCACTCGGCGGCGCCGCCGGAGAACCTCGAGCGCGTGTTCACCACGCCCCACGGCGCGGACCTCGCGGCAATCTGCGCCGGCTACCGGGTGCCGCACGCGTCGGTGCGGTCGCGCCCGGAGCTGGAGGCGGCCCTCGCGGCGCCGGTCACGGGCCTCGAGGTGGTGGAGGCGCTGGTCTAGGCGCCCCCTGGTTCGCTGCGCACGGTCTCAGGACCGACACGCGGTGGATCGTGGCACGATGCGCGGGCCGGCTCCGCGTGTCGCGGTTCAGACCGTGCTGAGCGAACCCGGGCACCGTGCTGAGCGAACCGGGGCGGGGCGGCGCGGTTCAGCCGTGACGGCGCGCGATCAGCACCGAGTCGCGCCACAGCCGCTCCGGCCCGCCCTCGGGGCGGGTGGTGCGCTCGCGCAGGGTCGCCGAGACCTCCCAGTCCTCGCGCGCGAGCACGTCCGCGACGTCCTCCGCCGCGAAGGCCGCGTCGCGGAGATCCGGATGCGACGCCGCGTGCGGGTCGGTCGGGTGGTGGCCCACCACCAGCAGCATGCCGCCGGGTGCGACGGCGGGGGCGAGCGTCTCGACCAGCCACCGCCCGCCCTGCTCGGGATGGGTGTACTGCGAGGTCACCAGGTTCCATGGCTCGTGCGCGGCGAGCACGTCCGCGAGCTCCGCGTCCGTGAACTCGATGTGCGCCGCGACGCCGGAGGCCTCCGCCTGCGCGCGCCCGCGCTCGAGGGCCGTGACGGACAGGTCGACGGCGGTCACCAGCCACCCCAGGTTGGCGAGCCACACGGCGTCGGCGCCCTCGCCGCAGCCGACGTCGAGCGCGCGGCCGGGCTGCAGCGTCGCGGTCTCGTCGACCAGCTGAGCGTTCGGATGCCCGCTCCACACGGCATGGCGCGTCCGGTAGCGCTCCTCCCACGCGTCGCGTCCGAAGTCGCGCGTGGGCGCGGCCTCCTGGTGGTCGTGCGCTGCATGCATGGCGCCTCCTTCGGGCCGTCCGCTCAGACGTCTCTCATTCTGCGCGCATGCCCAGCGCGCGTCGCATCGGCTCGAGCTTCGCCTCCGACTCGGCCCACTCGGACGCGGGCTCGGACGCGGCCACGATCCCGCAGCCGGCGAACAGCCGCAGCTCGCGCGGGTCTTCGCGCGACACCTCCGCGGAGCGCAGTCCGATGCACCACTCGCCGTCCCCGCCCGCGTCGATCCACCCCACCGGACCCGCGTAGCGGCCGCGGTCCAGGCCCTCGAGCTCGTCGATCACCCGCGCGGCGCCCAGCGTGGGCGTCCCGCACACCGCCGCGCTCGGGTGCAGCTCGCTCACCAGCTCGAGCGCCGCGACGTTGTGCGACAGCACGCCGGTGACGTCGGTGGCCAGGTGCATCACGTTGGGCAGGTGCAGCACGAAAGGCTCGTCGGGCACGTTCACCGATCCGCAGTGCGCGGCCAGCGCCTGCGTCACCGAGCGCACCGCGTACTCATGCTCCTCGCGGTCCTTGGAGGACCGCGCGAGCGCGCCGGCGCGCGCGAGGTCGCGCATGTCGTCGCCCGTCATGCGGATGGTGCCGGCCAGCACGCGCGACGTGACCAGGCCGTGGTCCACGCGCGCGAGCAGCTCGGGGGTCGCGCCCACCAGCCCGTCGACGTGGAAGGCCCAGCACGTCGGGTAGTCGGCCGCGAGCCGGGACAGCAGCACGCGCACGTCCACGGGACGCTCGGCTCGCGCGGACACGGCCCGCGCGAGCACCACCTTCTCCAGCTCGCCGCCGCGGATGCGCGCGACGGCCGCGTCGACCGCGCCCGCCCACGCCGCCTCGTCGCCCGCCGACACCGCGACCTCGCCCGGACCCTCGGCGGGAACCGCGGAGGCGAGCGCCTCCTCCAGGGTAACCGGCGCATCGTCCTCACGCGAGATCGTGGTGAACCACGCGCGCCCGTCGCGACGCCCCAGCACGAACCTCGGGACCACCAGCGACCCGCCCGCCGCGGACGAGTCCGCGAACGCGAACGAGCCGAACGCGACCAGGCCGGTGCCGCGCACCCGGACGTCGTCATGGACCACGGCGTGGCGGCACAGCAGGCGCCACCAGTGCTGCGCGGCGTCGATGCGGTCCGCACCCGAGGAGTCGAGCCGGGCGGCCTCGCCCCACGCGACCATGCCCTCGCCCCGCCGCACCCAGGAGATCCCGGCCTCCGGCAGCGCCGCGATGAGGTCGCCGGGGTCCGCGACGTCGACGGTGCGGACGGTGAGGGGTCCCGGGGAGGCGCTATGGACGGTCACGTCTCCACAGTAGGGCCGTTCCGGAGGGGGACGATGCGCGGGCCGGGCGGCCGGCCCGCGTCACCTCGCGACGCGCACGCCGGAGCGGATCAGGTAGTCGTTGACGAACCGCCCGTCGGGGTCGAGCGACTCGAACAGCTCCCGCGCGTCGGCGAGCCGCGGGTGCACGCGGGCGATGTCCGCGGCGGTGAACGCGTGCCACTTGCCCCAGTGGGGGCGCGCGTCGAACGGCGCGAGCGCGCGCTCGATCGTGGGCAGGACGGCGCGCACCGCTTCGGGCTCGAGGGCCCACGTGAAGTGGATCGCGAGGGTGTCGCGGCCGTACGCGCCCGACAGCCACAGGTCGTCCGCCGCGACGGCGCGCAGCTCGGACACCAGCAGCAGCGGGGTGATGAGGTCGCCCAGCGCGCGCACCGCGGCGAGCGCCTCGCCCGCGACCTCCATGGGCACGAAGTACTCGGTCTGGATCTCCGCCCCGTTCGACGGGGTGTGCGTGAGGCGGAAGTGGGGGAGGCGGTCGATCCACGGGCCCGGCTGCCCGCCCTGCGGCGTGAGCGCGTCCGGGTCGCCGTCGACCAGGCGTGCGTCGGAGGCGGGGCTGCGGACGGCGCCGTGCCACTCCTCGGGCGGGGTCTTGTCGAGGCCCATGCCGCTCTTGCGCCAGATCTGCTGGACGGTGGGCTCGGTCCACGTGGTGAAGATCGACACCGAGTACGCGTCCGCGAGGATCGCGGGCGTCTCGGACAGCAGGTGCTCCCACGGCATGCCGGTGTAGACGTCCTGGCGGATGTCGTACGTGGGCTGGATGCCCAGCGTCACCTCGGTGATGACGCCGAACGCGCCCAGCCCCACCGCCAGCCCCTCGAAGCCGGGCTGTCCGGCGCGCGCGGTGTGCTGTTTGCCGTCCGCGCCCACGTACTCGATGCGGCACAGCGCGGTCGACTGGCAGCCGTTGCGCGCGCCCGAGCCGTGGGTGCCCGTGGCGGTGGCGCCCGCGACGGAGATGTGGGGGAGCGAGCCGGTGTTGTGGAGCGCCCAGCCGCGCTTCTGGAGCCACCCGCCGAGCACGCCGTAGCGCATGCCCGCGGGCGCGTTCACGGTGGGGGTGGAGGGGCTGGTGAGGTCGATCAGCGGCGCGGCGTCGATGCCCGTCACGCTGATGAGCGTGCCGTCCGTGTCCGCGATGTCGTTGAAGCTGTGGCGCGTGCCCAGCGCCTTCACGCGGCCCGGCGCCTGGCGCACCGCCCGCCGCACGTCGTCGACGGTGCTCGCCTCCACCAGCCGCTCCGCCCCGAAGGTGTGGGTCCCCGCCCAGGTGACGCCCGCGTCGCTCATACCGTCACCGTACCCACCAGGAGGGACGATGCGGTGGTCACGCGCGCATCGTGCCCCTGCCGTGACCTTCGCGACATGGGGGGACGATGCGGGGGTCGGGTCCCGCACGGAGCACCCCGTGCGTGCACCTACCCTTGTCGGGTGCGTACTGAGGCCGATGTCATCGTGATCGGGGCGGGGCCCGGAGGGGCCGCCGCCGCCCGCTACCTCGCCGTCGAGGGCTTCGACGTGATCGCCCTCGAGAAGTCGAGGTTCCCCCGCGAGAAGGTGTGCGGCGACGGCCTCACGCCGCGCGCCGTGCGGGAGATCGACCTCATCGGGCTGCCGACGCCGCGCGAGGAGGGGTGGATCCCCAACCACGGGCTGCGGATGGTCGGCGGCGGGCATCGCCTCGAGTTCCCGTGGCACGAGCTGGAGAGCTTCCCCAACTACGGGCTGTCGCTGCCGCGCGCCGCGTTCGACAAGCGCCTCGCGGACCACGCGCGGGCCGGCGGCGCGGACGTGCGTGAGGGCTGGCACGTCGAGTCCGTGCTCCGCGACGAGCGTCAGGCCGGGTACGCCGGCGGCGGCCGCGTGGTGGGGGTGGTGGCCCGCGAGACCGACGAGCGCGGCCGCAAGGTGGGCGACCCGGTCGAGTTCCGCGCCCCGCTGGTGATCGCCGCGGACGGCGTGAGCGCGCGGCTCGCGCTCGGCATGGGGATCGAGCGCAAGGACAACCGCCCGCTCGGCGTCGCGGTGCGCACGTACTTCACCACCCCTCGTCACGACGAGGAGTGGATGGAGGGCCACCTCGAGATCTGGGACGGTGAGCGCGGCGCGTCGAACCTGCTGCCGGGCTACGGGTGGATCTTCCCGCTGGGCGACGGCACGGCGAACGTGGGGCTCGGCACGCTCAGCGCCAAGGGCACGCCGCCCAAGCTCGACCACCGTGCGCTGCTGCGCGACTGGCTCGACCACTCGGCCGAGGACTGGGAGCTGGGCGAGCAGGTGGGCGACATCAAGGGCGCCGCCATCCCCATGGCCTTCAACCGCCAGCCGCACTACGTCCCGGGCATGATGCTCGTGGGCGACTCGGGCGGCATGGTCAACCCGTTCAACGGCGAGGGCATCGCGTACGCGATGCAGGCCGCGCGCCGCGCCACCGAGGCCGCTGTGGCATCGCGTGCCGCAACCGGCGCGCGCGATCAGGAGGCCGCGCTGGCGTCCTACGCGCGCATGATGAAGGACGACCTGGGCGGCTACTACTCGCTCGGGCGCGTGTTCGCGTCGCTCGTCGAGCATCCGACGGTCATGAAGGTGTGCACTCGCTACGGTCTTCCTAGTCCTTTGGTCATGGAATTCACGTCTAGACTGCTGGCAGATGTGTACGAGCCTCGCGGCGGGAACTGGGCTGACAAGCTGCTCGCCGCCCTGACGAGGGTCGCACCCGCGGCCTGAGGGCGTCCGCGACCTCGATGAAGACGGAAGGAAACTCCCGGTGAATCCGTACGTGCCGATCATCGTGATGATGGTGATCGCGGGACTGCTCGCAGGCGCCGGCCTGTTCGTCAGCTCGATCGTCGGGCCGAAGCGAGCGAACGCCGCGAAGCTCGACCAGTACGAGTCGGGACTGCAGCCGACCCCCGGCGCCGCCGGCGGCGGACGCGTCCCGATCAAGTACTACCTGGTCGCGATGACCTTCATCATCTTCGACATCGAGGTCGTGTTCCTCTACCCGTGGGCCATCGCGCATGACGCGCTCGGCTGGTTCGGGCTGATCGCGATCATGACCTTCCTCGCCCTCATCACGATCCCGTTCGTGTACGAGTGGCGCCGCGGCGGATTCGAGTGGGACTGATTCATGGGTATTGAAGAGAGCGCACCTCCGTTCATGCTGGGCATGGTCGAGGACTTCGTCGGCTACATGCGGGCGGGATCCCTCTGGCCGGCCACGTTCGGCCTCGCGTGCTGCGCGATCGAGATGATGGCGACGGGCACCCCGCGCTTCGACATCTCGCGCCTGGGCTCCGAGGTCTTCCGCGGGTCTCCGCGCCAGGCCGACATGATGATCGTCGCGGGCCGCGTGTCCAACAAGATGGCGCCCATCGTCCGTCAGGTCTACGACCAGATGGCGGAGCCCAAGTGGGTCATCTCGATGGGCGTGTGCGCCTCCTCGGGCGGCATGTTCAACAACTATGCGATCGTGCAGGGCGTCGACCACGTGGTCCCCGTCGACATCTACCTGCCCGGCTGCCCGCCGCGCCCCGAGATGCTGCTCCACGCGCTGCTCGAGCTGCAGCAGCAGGTGCGCGACACCCCCATGGGCCGCAACCGCCGCGAGATCGCCGCCGCCGCCGAGGCCGCCGCGCTCGCCGCGACCCCCACCTCCGACATGAAGGGTCTGCTGCGTTGAGCGAGTCCCAGGACCTCACCGGCACCGGCGACGCCCAGGGCGGCCTCCAGCCCGGCGAGCGCGAGACCATCACGCTGATCAACGTCCGCGAGGGCATGTTCGGCGCCCAGGGCGACACCTCCGGCTACGACCTCCTGGTCAAGCCCGTCGAGATGCCCGGCGCCACCGAGCGCCCCTACGGCGAGTGGTTCGACGGCGTCGTGGACGTCCTCGAGGAGCTGCTGGGCGAGGACGCGGACGCGGCCATCGAGCACGTGGTGGTCGACCGCGGCGAGCTCACGCTGTACGTCGCGCGCGAGCACCTGCCCGCGGTCGCGCGGCACCTGCGCGACGACCAGGACCTCCGCTTCGAGATGTGCCTGGGCGTGTCCGGCGTGCACTACCCGGCGGACGCGGGCCGCGAGCTCCACGCCGTCTACCCGATGCAGTCGATCACGCATAACCGCCGCCTCCGGGTCGAGGTCGCCGTGTCGGAGCAGGACCCGCACATCCCGTCGATCACCGGGATCTACCCGATGAACAACTGGCACGAGCGCGAGACCTGGGACTTCTTCGGGATCGTGTTCGACGGCCACCCGTCGCTCGCCCGCATCGAGATGCCCGACGACTGGGTGGGCCACCCGCAGCGCAAGGACTACCCGCTGGGCGGCATCCCCGTGGAGTACAAGGGCGCGGAGATCCCCTCGCCCGACAACCGGAGGCAGTACCGATGACCCAGACTGCACCCCACGCGACCGGCGCGTTCGTCGAGGACCCCGACGCCCCCGAGTACAGCGCCTACGGTGGCGACTGGTCGGAGATCGCCGACGAGGCCGCGCGCCTCGCGCAGCAGCGCATCGTGGTCAACATGGGCCCCCAGCACCCGTCCACCCACGGCGTGCTGCGCGTCATGCTCGAGCTCGAGGGTGAGGTGGTGACCGAGACCCGCGCGGGCATCGGCTACCTCCACACCGGCATCGAGAAGAACATGGAGTACCGCACCTGGACCCAGGGCGTGACCTTCTGCACCCGCATGGACTACGTCGCGTCCATGTCGCAGGAGGCCGTGTACTGCATGGGCATCGAGAAGCTGCTCGGCATCACGGACGACGTCCCGGAGCGCGCGAACATCCTGCGCGTCCTCATGCTCGAGCTCACCCGCATCGGCTCGCACCTGGTCGCGATCGGCACCGGCGGCAACGAGATGGGCGCGACCACGGTGATGACCACCGCGTTCGTCGCGCGCGAGGACACGTTCCGCGTCATCGAGAACATCTCCGGCCTGCGCACCAACAACGCGTACATCCGTCCCGGCGGCGTCGCCCAGGACACCCCCGAGGATGCGGTCGCGCTCATCCGCAAAGTGATCCCGCAGATCAAGCAGAAGCTCGACGAGCTCGCGGACCTGCAGCTCGAGAACCCGATCTTCAAGGGCCGCCTCCAGGGCGTCGCGAACCTCGACCTGGCGGGCTGCATGGCGCTGGGCATCACCGGCCCGATCCTGCGCTCGGCAGGCCTGCCGTACGATGTCCGCAAGGCGGACCCGTACTTCGGCTATGAGACTTACGACTTCCAGGTCCCCACCTCGACCGACGCCGACGCGTACTCGCGCGTGGTGCTCCGCCTCGAGGAGTGCTACGAGTCCCTCAAGATCGTCGCGCAGTGCGCCGACCGCCTCGAGGCGACCGAGGGCCAGCCCGTGATGGTCGCGGACAAGAAGATCGCGTGGCCCGCGCAGCTGTCCGTCGGCTCCGACGGCCAGGGCAACTCGCTCGACCACATCCGCCACATCATGGGCGAGTCGATGGAGTCGCTCATCCACCACTTCAAGCTCGTGACCGAGGGCTTCAAGGTTCCCGCGGGCCAGGTGTACTCGGCGATCGAGGGCCCCAAGGGCCTGCTCGGCGTCCACCTGGTGTCCGACGGCGGCACCAAGCCCTGGCGCGCGCACTTCCGTGACCCCGGATTCAACAACCTGCAGGCGCTGGGCATCCTCACCGAGGGTGGCCAGGTCGCCGATGTCGTGGTGGCGATCGCCACGATCGACATGGTGCTGGGAGGCGTCGACCGATGACCTATGACGAGACCACCCTCGTTTCCCTGACCGAGGACGCGGCCGCGATCATCGCCCGCTACCCGGTCAAGCGCTCCGCGCTGCTGCCGATGCTGCACCTGGTGCAGTCGGTGGACGGGTTCGTGAGCCCCGACGGCATCCAGTTCTGCGCGGAGCAGCTCGAGCTGACCGCCGCCGAGGTGTCCGCCGTCGCGACGTTCTACACGCAGTACAAGCGCCGCCCCAACGGCGAGTACCAGGTGGGCGTGTGCACCAACACGCTGTGCGCCGTCATGGGCGGCGACCGCATCTGGGACGAGCTGTCCGAGCACGTGGGCGTCGGTCACGACGAGACCACCGAGGACGGCAAGGTCACCCTCGAGCGCCTCGAGTGCAACGCCGCATGCGACTACGCGCCCGTGATGATGGTCAACTGGGAGTTCTTCGACAACCAGACGCCCGAATCCGCCAAGCAGGTCGTCGACGACCTCCGCGCGGGCAAGGACGTGGCCCCGAGCCGCGGGCCGGCGAAGGTGTGCTCCTTCAAGCAGGTCTCCCGCGTGCTCGCGGGCTTCGAGGACGGCCGCGCGGACGAGGACCAGGGCGCCGGCACGGCCACGCTCGCGGGCCTCGAGGCCGCGAAGGGCCAGGGCTGGACGGAGGGCGCCAAGTGACCGTCACGCTGACCCCCGTGCTGAGCGCCACCTGGGGCTCGGACAAGTCGTGGAGCCTCGACACCTACACCGAGGCCGGCGGCTACGCGCCGCTGAAGAAGGCCCTGGGCATGGCTCCCGGCGACCTCGTCCAGGCCGTCAAGGACTCCGGACTGCGCGGCCGCGGCGGCGCAGGCTTCCCCACCGGCATGAAGTGGGGCTTCCTGCCCCCGGACGACGGCGGCCCCCGCTACCTGGTGGTCAACGCCGACGAGTCCGAGCCCGGCACCTGCAAGGACATCCCCACCATGATGTCCGCGCCGCACGCCCTGATCGAGGGCGTGATCATCACGTCCTTCGCGATCGGCTGCAACCACGCGTTCATCTACCTGCGCGGCGAGGTGGTCCACGTGTACCGCCGCCTGCTGCAGGCCGTGCGCGAGGCATACGAGGCGGGCCACCTGGGCAAGAACATCCACGGCTCGGGCTTCGACCTCGACGTCACCGTGCACGCCGGCGCCGGCGCGTACATCTGCGGCGAGGAGACCGCGCTTCTCGACTCGCTCGAGGGGCGCCGCGGCCAGCCGCGCCTCAAGCCCCCGTTCCCCGCGGTCGCCGGCCTCTACGCCCGCCCCACCGTGGTGAACAACGTCGAGTCGGTGGCCTCCGTGCCCGCGATCGTCGACAAGGGCGTGGAGTGGTTCACGGCCATGGGCACCGAGCGCTCCAAGGGCATGGGCCTGTTCTCCCTGTCCGGGCACGTCACGCGCCCCGGCCAGTACGAGGCGCCCCTGGGCATCACGCTGCGCGAGCTCCTCGAGCTCGCCGGAGGGATCCGCGAGGGCCACGAGCTCAAGTTCTGGACGCCCGGCGGGTCCTCGACCCCGATCTTCACGCAGGATCACCTCGACACCCCGCTCGACTACGAGTCGGTGGGCGCCGCGGGCTCCATGCTCGGCACCCGCGCGCTCCAGCTGTTCGACGAGACCACCTGCGTGGTCCGCGCCGTGACCCGCTGGACCGAGTTCTACAAGCACGAGTCCTGCGGCAAGTGCACCCCCTGCCGCGAGGGCACCTACTGGCTCACCCAGATCCTCAAGCGCATCGAGGCCGGCCGCGGCACGCAGGCCGACATCCAGCAGCTGCTCGACACGTGCGACTCGATCGCCGGACGCTCGTTCTGCGCGCTCGGCGACGGCGCGACCTCGTCGATCATCAGCTCCGTCACGCTCTTCCGCGAGGAGTACGAGGCGCACGTCGAGCAGGGCGGCTGCCCGTTCGACCACGCGGCCTCGGCGCTCTTCGAGTACTCCGACACGCCCGCCACCGAGGAGGCGCACGCATGACCGCGACCGCGGACAAGCCGGCAGCGGCGGTGGTCGACACCGTCACCCTGACCATCGACGGCACCGAGGTCTCCGTGCCCAAGGGCACGCTCATCATCCGTGCCGCCGAGCAGGTGGGCATCGAGATCCCGCGCTTCTGCGACCACCCGGCGCTCAAGCCGGCCGGCGCGTGCCGCCAGTGCCTCGTCGACGTCGCGTCGCCCGGCCCGGACGGCAACCTGCGCGCGTTCCCCAAGCCCCAGGCCTCGTGCACCATGACGGTCACCGAGGGCATGGTGGTGAACACGCAGCACACCTCCGAGGAGGCCGACCGCGCCCAGAAGGGCGTGATGGAGCTGCTGCTCATCAACCACCCGCTCGACTGCCCGGTCTGCGACAAGGGCGGCGAGTGCCCCCTGCAGAACCAGGCGATGAGCCACGGCCGCCCCGAGAGCCGCTTCGTGGACGTCAAGCGTGTCTTCGAGAAGCCCCTCGCGCTCAGCTCCGAGATCCTGCTCGACCGCGAGCGCTGCGTCCTGTGCCAGCGCTGCACCCGCTTCTCCAAGGAGATCGCCGGCGACGCGTTCATCGACCTGCAGAACCGCGGCGCGCAGCAGCAGATCGGCACGTTCGACGAGGACGTGCTCGACTTCGACGGCTACCGCCCCGTGGGCGCCGCCACCGTCGACGAGGCCGGCAAGGCCTTCTCCTCGTACTACTCCGGGAACACGGTCCAGATCTGCCCCGTGGGCGCCCTGACCTCCGCCGCGTACCGCTTCCGCTCGCGCCCGTTCGACCTGGTGTCCTCGCCGAGCATCTCCGAGCACGACTCGTCTGGCTCCGCCATCCGGATCGACCACCGCCGCGGCAAGATCCTGCGCCGCCTCGCGGACAACGACCCGGTGGTGAACGAGGACTGGATCTCCGACAAGGACCGCTTCGCGTTCGCGTGGCAGAACCTGTCCGACCGCCTCACCCGCCCCATGGTCCGCAAGGACGGCGACCTGGTCGAGGTGTCCTGGCCCGAGGCGCTCGCCGCCGCCGCGGCGGGCATCAAGGCCGCCACCTCCGGTGAGGGGGACGATGCGCGGGGCGCCGCGGTCCTGACCGGCGGCCGGGTGACGCTCGAGGACGCGTACGCCTTCCAGAAGTTCGCGCGCGTGGTGCTCGGCACCAACGACGTCGACTCGCGTGCCCGCGCCGCAAGCGACGAGGAGCAGGCGTTCCTCGGCTCGCAGGTCGCCGGCACCGGCCTGGGCGTCACGTTCGGCGAGCTCGAGAAGGCCCCCGCCGTCCTGCTGGTCGGCTTCGAGGCCGAGGACGAGGGCGGCGTGGTGTTCCTGCGCCTGCGCAAGTCGCTCGGCCGTCAGAGGGTCGCCACGGTCGCACCGTTCCTCACGCGCGGCGCCGAGAAGCTCGGCGCGACGCTCGTGCCCGCGGCCCCCGGCCGCGAGGCCGCCGCGCTGGCAGACCTCCCCGCCGACGTCCGCGACGCCCTCGCCCAGCCCGGCGCCGTCGTCGTGCTCGGCGAGAGGGTCGCCGAGGCCCCCGGTGCGTTCGCCGCGGCCCTCGAGGTCGCATCGTCCACCGGCGCCCGCCTCGCGTGGATCCCGCGCCGCGCCGGCGAGCGCGGCGCCGTCGAGGCCGGCGCGCTGCCCGGCCTGCTGCCCGGCGGCCGCACCGCGACCCTCAAGGGCCCGCGCGACGCCGTCGCCAAGGCGTGGGGCGTCGACGCGCTGCCCGCGGCCAAGGGTCGCGACACCGCCGGCATCCTCGCCGCTGCCGCGGAGGGCGCCATCGGCGCGCTCGTGGTGGGCGGCGTGAGCGCCTCGGACCTCACCGGGGACGTGGCCGCCGCGCTCGAGGGCGCCGGCTTCGTGGTGTCGCTCGAGGTGCGCCGCTCCGAGATCGCCGAGGCCGCGGACGTGGTCCTGCCCGTCGCGCCGCCGTCGGAGAAGTCCGGCACGTTCGTCAACTGGGAGGGTCGCCTGCGCTCGTTCGCGACGGCCATCCGGACCGACGCGATGTCCGACCACCGCGTGCTCGACCTGCTCGCCCGCGAGTGGGGCGTCGAGCTCGGCACCGGCACCGTCGAGGCCGTCAACGCGGAGCTCGCGGCCCTGGGTGCCGCGAGCGACGCCGAGCGTCCCGCCGCCCCGAAGGCCAAGGCCGCCCGCAACCCGCGCGCCAAGAAGGGCACGGCCGTGCTCGCGACCTGGCACCAGCTGGTCGACGAGGGCGCGCTGCAGGACGGCGAGCCGTACCTGGCCGGCACCGGTCGCGTCGCGGTCGCCCGCATGTCCGCCGCCACCGCCGCCGCGCTCGGCGACGCCGTGAGCGTCGAGGTCTCCACGGAGGCCGGCGCGATCGAGCTGCCGCTCGTCGTCACCGACATGGTCGACGGCGTGGTGTGGGTGCCCGTGAAGTCCCCCGGCTCCTGGGTGGCGCGCGACCTGCGCGTCGCCGCCGGCGCCGTCGTCTCGGTGAAGGGAGCGGCGTGATGAGCGTCCTCGCGTCCGTCTCGGACGTCCCCGTCGCGGAGGCCCTGGCCGCCGACCCGCTGTGGCTGGTGATCGTCAAGGCCGTCCTCATCGTCGTGTTCCTGCTGACCTCCGTGCTGTTCGCGGTGTGGTTCGAGCGCCGCGTGATCGGCCGCCTGCAGGAGCGTCCCGGCCCGAACCGCCTGGGACCGTTCGGACTGCTGCAGTCCGTCGCCGATGCGATGAAGCTGCTGTTCAAGGAGGACATCACCGTCCGCCGCTCGGAGAAGGTGCTGTACATCGCGGCGCCCATGATCTCCGTGTTCTGCGCGTTGCTGATCTTCTCCGTGATCCCCTTCGGGCCGGTCACGCACATCCCCGGCACCGACATCTCGACGCCTCTGCAGCTCACCGACTTCTCCGTCGCCGTGCTGTTCATCCTCGCGTGCGCCGCGCTCGGCGTGTACGGCATCGTGCTCGGCGGCTGGGCCTCCGGCTCGACCTACCCGCTCATGGGCGCCATCCGCTCGACCGCGCAGGTGATCTCCTACGAGCTCGCCATGGGCCTGTCGCTCGTGACGGTGTTCATGCTCTCGGGCACCATGAGCACCTCCGGGATCGTGGAGGCGCAGACCGACCGCTGGTGGATCTGGCCGCTGTTCCCGGCGTTCATCCTCTACGTCATCTCCATGGTCGGCGAGACCAACCGCCTGCCGTTCGACCTCCCCGAGGCCGAGGGCGAGCTGGTCGCCGGCTTCATGACGGAGTACTCGTCCATGAAGTTCGCGTGGTTCTTCCTCGCGGAGTACATGAATATGATCAACGTCTCCGCCGTGGCGTCGACGCTGTTCCTGGGCGGCTGGCGCGCGCCGTGGCCCGCGTCGTGGGCCGGCGCGGAGTTCCTCAACAGCGGGATCTTCCCGCCCATCTGGCTGATCCTGAAGATCTGGCTGCTGATGTTCGTGTTCGTGTGGATCCGCGGCTCCGTGCTGCGCTTCCGCTACGACCAGTTCATGAAGTTCGGCTGGAAGATCCTCATCCCGGTGGGCCTGGGCTGGCTGGTCTTCTTCGCCGTCGGCCGTGCCGCGTTCGACCACTTCGGCCGCGACCTCAACGTGTTCGACGCCGTCGCAGGCGTCATCGCGATCCTGCTGGTGGTGGCGGTGTGGAGCTTCATCTCCGACGCCGCAGCCAAGGACGAGGAGGCCTCCGACGACGCCGAGCCCGAGGTGCTCGACGCGTTCGCCGGCGGCTACCCCGTGCCGCCGCTGCCGCACCAGGTCCTGCCCCCCTCCCCGCGCTCGGGCCGTACGGTCGAGGCGCATGCCGGTTCACGAGAGGAGGACTCCGAGTGAGCGGGTCCGACGAGGTCTGGAAGGTCAACCGCGAGCGCGACGCGCAGCGCGAGACCTTCGAGTCGAACCTCCCCAAGAAGGGACCGATCGGCGAGGCGCTCGCGCCCGTCGCCGGATTCGGCGTGTCCCTGCGCAACTTCTTCCGTCCCACCGTGACCGAGCAGTACCCCAAGGTCAAGGTGCCCACCATGCCGCGCTACCACGGCCGTCACCAGCTCAACCGTCACCCCGACGGTCTCGAGAAGTGCATCGGCTGCGAGCTGTGCGCGTGGGCGTGCCCCGCCGATGCGATCTACGTCGAGGCGGACTCCAACACGCCCGACCACCAGGTCAGCCCCGGCGAGCGCTACGGCCGCGTCTACCAGATCAACTACCTGCGCTGCATCTTCTGCGGGCTGTGCATCGAGGCGTGCCCCACGCGTGCGCTGACCATGACGAACGAGTACGAGCTCGCGGGCCCCACCCGCGAGGGCCTCATCTACGAGAAGCAAGACCTGCTCGCGCCGATGGGCAAGAACATGCTCGCGGCGCCGCACCCGATGGTGCCCGGCACCACCGACGGCTCCTACTACCGCGGCGAGGTCACCGAGCCCGTCGCGTCGCAGGTCGAGTGGGTGCGCGAGCACCGTCCGGACGACGCGACGCTTCCGGAGAACAAGGAGGCCACGATCTGATGGTCAACGCCGTCATGTTCTGGATCATCGCCGCGCTCACCGTGATCCCGGCGTTCTCGCTGCTGTTCGCGCGCAAGGCAGTCCACGTCGCGATGTCCGTGGTGCTCGTCATGGTGGGCCTCGCGGCCGCCTACGTGACGCTCGGCGCCCCGTTCCTCGGGATGGTGCAGATCGTCGTCTACACCGGCGCGGTCATGATGCTCTTCCTCTTCGTCCTCATGCTGGTCGGCGTCGACCAGCGCGAGGAGCTCAAGGAGACCATCAAGGGCCAGCGCTGGATCGGCCTGTTCACGGCCGCGGGCCTCGGCGCCTTCCTCGTGTCGATCGTGGTGCGCACCACGCTGCCCGTCGCGCCCACCGGCGTGCAGGGCGAGCCCGACGTCATCGCGATCATGCTGTTCGAGAAGTACGTCCTCGTGATCGAGGTGCTCGGCTTCCTGCTCATCACCGCGGCCGTCGGCGCGCTCGTGCTCACGCACACGCCCCGCCTCAAGCCGCGTCGTACCCAGCTCGAGGTCCAGCGCGACCGCGTGCGCGTGGGCGCGGACCCGGTCAACAAGCCCATGCCGGGCGTCTACGCGCGTCACAACGCGCTCGACGTCCCCGCGCTCGACCCCGAGGGCCGGCCCATCGAGCACTCGGTGTCCCGCGTGCTCAAGATCCGCAACCAGACGGTCGAGGGCGAGCAGTGGCGCGCCCAGCTCGAGGACCCGTCGCGCAAGGAGGGCGACCGCTGATGGACCCCATCAACTTCGTCATCCTCGCGAGCATCCTGTTCGCGATCGGCTCCGCGGCCGTCCTGCTGCGCCGCAACGCGATCATCGCGTTCATGGGCGTCGAGCTCATGCTCAACGCCGCGAACCTCGCGCTCGTCGCCTTCTCGCGCATCCACGGCGAGATCGACGGTCAGATCATGGCCTTCTTCGTCCTGGTGGTCGCGGCCGCCGAGGTCGTGGTCGGCCTCGCGATCATCATCGCCGTCTTCCGCGCGCGCCAGACCATCTCGCTCGACGAACCCGCTGAGCTGAAGGGCTGACCATGCTTGATCTCACCTGGCTTCTCATCGCCGTGCCCTTGGCGAGCAGCTTCGTGCTGCTCCTCGCGGGCAAGCGCGCCAACCCGTGGGGCCACTGGCTCGGGGTGGCCGCGTCGGGCACCGCCTTCCTGGTCGGCCTCCTCGCGTTCATCCAGATGCTCGGCCTCGACGAGCACGACCGCTCGCACGCCGTGCACCTGTTCTCCTGGATTCCCGGCGGCGAGCTCAACCTCGACGCCGGCCTCCTGGTCGACCCGCTGTCGATGACCTTCGTGCTGCTCGTGACCTTCGTGGGCACGCTCATCCACATCTACTCCGTGGCGTACATGGAGCACGACCCGGACCGCCGCCGGTTCTTCGCGTACCTCAACCTGTTCGTGGCCGCGATGCTGCTGCTGGTGCTCGCCGACTCCTACCTCCTGCTGTTCGTCGGCTGGGAGGGCGTGGGCCTCGCCTCGTACCTGCTCATCGGCTTCTGGAACCACAAGCCCGAGTACGCGACCGCGGCCAACAAGGCGTTCGTGGTCAACCGCGTCGGCGACATCGGGCTCATCCTCGCGATGGGCCTCATGTTCGCCTACCTGGGCGGCCTGGACTTCCAGACCGTGTTCGCGGCGGCGCCCGAGGCGACCACCGCGCAGCTCACCGCGATCGGCCTCATGCTGCTGGTCGCCGCCTGCGGAAAGTCCGCGCAGTTCCCGCTGCAGTCCTGGCTGGGCGACGCGATGGCCGGCCCCACGCCGGTGTCGGCGCTCATCCACGCGGCCACCATGGTCACGGCGGGTGTGTACCTCATCGTCCGGTCCGCGCCCGTGTTCGAGGGCGCGCCCGCCGCGCAGACCACCGTCGCGGCGATCGGTGCGTTCACGCTGATCCTCGGCGCCGTCATCGGCATGGCCAAGGACGACATCAAGAAGGCGCTCGCCGCCTCGACCATGTCGCAGATCGGCTACATGATGCTCGCCGCGGGCCTCGGCCCCATCGGCTACGCGTTCGCGATCTTCCACCTGGTCACGCACGGCTTCTTCAAGGCCGGCATGTTCCTCGGCGCGGGCTCCGTGATGCACGGCATGTCCGACCAGGTCGACATGCGCCGCTTCGGCGCGCTGCGCACCGCGATGGTCACCACCTGGGTGACGTTCGGGCTCGGCTGGCTCGCGATCCTGGGCGTCCCGCCGTTCTCCGGCTTCTGGTCCAAGGACAAGATCATCGAGGCCGCG
This sequence comes from Demequina silvatica, assembly GCF_000971215.1. Taxonomy (GTDB): domain Bacteria; phylum Actinomycetota; class Actinomycetes; order Actinomycetales; family Demequinaceae; genus Demequina; species Demequina silvatica. The sequence continues at coordinate 281,872 of NZ_BBMA01000002.1, read as the reverse complement.
TTCGTGGGCGAGGGCGCGCAGCCCTGGATCCTCGGCGGCGCCGCCCTGATCGGCGCGGGCCTCACCGCGTTCTACATGTCGCGCCTGTTCTTCATGACGTTCCACGGCAAGGCGCGCTGGACCGACGGTCAGCACCCGCACGAGTCGCCCGCGCTCATGACGGTGCCCATGATCATCCTCGCGGTCGGCTCCGCCTTCCTGGGCCTGTTCCTCGCGATGGGCGACCGCTTCAGCACGTGGCTCGAGCCGGTCACCGGTCACGCCGAGCACCACGAGCCCGTGCTGCCGGTGCCCGTGATCATGGTCGCGACGCTGCTCCTGGTCGCCGCCGGCGCCTGGTTCGCGTGGCGCAAGTACGGCGCGGCCGACGTGCCCGAGACCGCGCCCGCGGCCTCGCTGGCGACCATCGCCGCGCGCAACGACATGTTCCAGGACTCGGTCAACCGGGGCGTGTTCGAGCGCCCCGGCACCCACCTCACCCGCACGCTCGTCTACGCCGACGCGGCGCTCGTCGACGGCGCGGTGGACAAGACCGCCCACGGCTTCGCCCGTACCGGCGAGTCCGTGCGCAAGACGCAGAACGGTCAGGTGCGCTCGTACGCGCTGACCATGCTGGTGGGCCTTGTCATCGTCATCCTCGTCGTGGTGCAGGGGGGTCTCTAAACCATGTTCCCGATCCTTTCCGTCATGGTGGCGCTGCCCGCGCTCGGCGCCGTCCTGCTCTGGGCCCTGCCCGGCGGGGCGCGCGTCCGGGTGCGGGAGATCGCGCTCGCCATCACCGGAATCGAGCTGGTCCTCGCCGTCGTCCTGTTCCTGCAGTTCGACACCGGCGCCGCCGGCACCATCCAGTTCTCCGAGGTCTACCCGTGGATCCCGCAGATCGGCACCAGCTGGGCGCTCGGCGTCAACGGCATCGGCCTGCTGATGATCGTGCTGTCCGCGCTGCTGACCCCGCTGGCGATCCTCGCCGGCTGGTGGGAGGACAAGGACCCCGCTCGCCGCACCCACTACCTCGCGCTGATCCTGCTGAGCGAGGCGTTCATGATCGGCATCTTCGCCGCGCGTGACGTCTTCCTCTTCTACGTGCTGTTCGAGGCGATGCTCATCCCGCTGTACTTCCTCATCGGATCGTTCGGCGGCGGCCAGCGTCGCTACGCCGCGGTGAAGTTCCTGCTGTACTCGCTCGCGGGCGGGCTCATCATGCTCGTCGGCGTGGTCGCCCTGTACTTCCAGGGCCCCGGCGGCGAGGAGGCGTTCCTCACGGACAACCTCACGAACCTGCCGATGTCGACCACCGCGGAGCGGCTGATCTTCCTCGCGTTCTTCCTCGCGTTCGCGATCAAGGCGCCCATGGTGCCGGTCCACACGTGGCTGCCCACGGTCGCGGAGACGGCCCGCCCGGGCACCACCGCGCTGCTGGTCGCGGTGCTCGACAAGATCGGCACCTTCGGCATGCTCACGCTGTGCGTGGCGCTGTTCCCCGAGGCCGCGCAGTGGGCGGCGCCGGTGATCATCGTCTTCGCGGTCATCTCGGTGATCTACGGAGCGTTGCTCGCGATCGGCCAGAAGGACATGCTGCGCCTGGTGGCGTTCACCTCGGTGAGCCACTTCGGCATCATGGTGCTCGGCATCTTCGCCTTCACCCAGACCTCCGTCGAGGGCGCCGCGTTCTACATGTTCAACCACGGCCTCTCGACCGGCGCGCTGTTCTTCGTGGTCGGCTTCCTGATCCACCGGTACGGCACCGCGGACGTGACGGCGTACGGCGGTCTCCAGCGCATCGTCCCCGTCTTCGCGGGCACGTTCCTGGTGATCGGCCTCAGCGCCCTCGCGCTGCCGGGCCTGTCGCCGTTCGTCTCCGAGATCATGGTCCTCGTCGGCGCGTTCTCCGTGGCCAAGGCCGCGGTCGTCGTGTCCGCGGTGGGCGTGGTGCTCGCCGCGCTGTACGTGCTGCTGACCTACCAGAAGGTGTTCACCGGACCGGCTCCGGAGGGTCGCAAGCCGGTCCGCGAGCTCACGCGCCGCGAGCGCGTGGTGCTGTGGCCGCTCGTCGCGCTCATGCTGGTGCTCGGCTTCCTGCCCGGCATCGCGATCGACACGCTGCGTGAGCCCTCGGCCGACATCGTCGCCACCGTTTCCACCGAGGAGGCAGGTCAGTGAGCTTCACGACCCCCGAGATCGCCTGGGCGCCGCTCGCGCCCGTCATCATCGTCCTCGGCGCCGCCGCGGTCGCGATCCTGCTCGAGTCCTTCATCCGGAGCGCGGAGACGCGGCGGAAGGTGCAGCTGGGCGTCTCGCTCGTCGCGCTGATCGCCGCCGCCGGCACCGCGATCGCCCAGTGGGCCGCGCTCGAGGGCGCGGGCACGGTGGTGCTCGACGGCATGCTCACGGTCGACCGTCAGTCGCTCGCGTGGCAGGTGCTCATCGCCGTGTTCGGCACGCTCGGCGCGCTGCTGTTCGCCGCGCGCACCCGCGCCGGCGAGGAGGCGTTCACGCCGCTCGGCTCCGTCGCGCCCGGCTCCACCGAGGAGACCCTCGCGCGGCGCAAGGGCTTCCAGGTGACCGAGGTGTTCCCGCTCGCGCTGTTCGCGGTGGGCGGCATGATGCTGTTCACCTCGGTGACGGACCTCATCTTCCTGTTCGTCGCGCTCGAGGTGTTCTCGCTGCCGCTGTACATCCTGGTGGCGCTCGCGCGTCGCCGCCGGTTCCTCTCCCACGAGGGCGCCCTGAAGTACTTCCTGCTCGGCGCGTTCTCCTCCGCGATCCTGCTGTTCGGTGCGGCGTTCCTCTACGGCGCGACCGGGTCGACCTCCTACGCGGGCATCGCGGCGGGCGTCTCCTCCGTCACCGGCGTGGACGCGATGATCCTCGCCGGCGCGGTCATGGTCGTGGTGGGCCTGCTGTTCAAGATCGGCGCCGTGCCGTTCCACTCGTGGACCCCGGATGCCTACCAGGGCGCCCCGACCCCCGTGACGGCCTTCATGGCCGCGGCGACCAAGGCCGCCGCCACCGCGGCGCTGCTGCGCGTCGCGTACGAGGCGTTCTACGGGCTCGAGTGGGAGCTCAACTGGCTGATCTGGGCCGTCGCCATCGCCTCGATGGTGCTGGGCACCGTGGTCGCGCTGGTGCAGACCGAGCTCAAGCGCATGCTCGCGTACTCGTCCGTCGCGCACGCCGGCTTCATCCTGGTCGCGTTCGCCGGCTTCCCCGACGGCGCGCTCTCCGCGCTGCCGTTCTACCTCGCGTCCTACGGCGTCGCTACGCTCGGCGCGTTCGCGGTCATCACGCAGGTCCGCGAGAAGGCCGAGGACGGCACCGTCCTGGGCGAGGCCACGCGCCTCGGCCAGTGGGCGGGCCTGGGCAAGCGCTCCCCGTGGCTCGCGGGTGCGATGGCGCTGTTCCTGCTGTCCTTCGCAGGCATCCCGCTGACCGCGGGCTTCGTGGGCAAGTTCGTGGCGTTCGCCGCCGCGATCTCCGAGGGCGGCTGGCCGCTCGTGCTCATCGCCGTCATCGCCTCGGCCGCCGCCGCGTTCTTCTACGTCCGCCTGATCGTGCTGATGTTCCTCACGGACGTCCCCGACGGCCAGGAGGACGCGATCGAGATCGACCACAGCCCGCTCGCGCGCGTCGTCGTGATCATCGCGGTCGCCGCCGTGCTGCTGCTCGGCATCGTGCCCGGACCGGTGCTCGCCGCGTTCGAGAACGCCGGCGTGCTGCTGCTCGGAGCGGCGGGCTAGCCCATGGCCTCCCTGTCGATCGGCAACGAGGCTCTCGAGGCGGAGCTGCAGCCCCGCTTCGAGCTCGTCGAGGAGAGGCTGCGCGACGCCGTCGCGCAGTCGGACAAGCTCGCCGACGCCACGTCGCGCCACCTGGTCGACGCGGGCGGCAAGCGCCTGCGCCCGCTCCTCGCGCTGCTGTGCGCGCAGCTGGGCGACGGCTCGCGCCCCGAGGTCCTCGACGCCGCCGTGGTGGTCGAGCTCACCCACCTCGCGACGCTCTATCACGACGACGTCATGGACTCCGCGCCCACCCGACGCGGCGCCCCCGCCGCGCACGAGGTCTGGGGCAACTCCGTCGCCATCCTCACCGGCGATCTGCTGTTCGCCCGCGCGTCCACCGTGGTCGCCGGGCTCGGCCCGCAGGCGGTGCGCATCCAGGCCGAGACCTTCGAGCGCCTGTGCCTGGGCCAGCTCCACGAGACCGTGGGCCCAGCCGAGGACGACGACCCGATCGCCTTCTACCTCCAGGTCCTCGCGGACAAGACCGCCTCGCTCATCGCGACCTCCGCCCGCCTGGGCGCGATGTTCGGCGGCTGCCCGCCGCGCATCGTCCAGCAGGTCACGGCCTACGGCGAGGCCGCCGGCGTGGCCTTCCAGCTGGCCGACGACGTCATCGACATCCGCTCCGACGCCGCCACGACCGGCAAGACGCCCGGCACGGACCTCCGCGAGGGCGTCCCGACCATGCCGGTGCTCCTCCTGCGCCGCCGCATCGCGGCGGGGGAGGGCACGGCGGACGACGCCGCGCTGCTCGCCGACATCGACGGCGACCTGACGGACGATGCGGCGCTCGCCTCCGTGGTCGAGCGTCTGGCCGCGCACGTGGTGGTCGACGAGACCGCCACCCTCGCGCGCGCGTGGGCGCAGCAGGCGAAGGACGCGGTCGCCGCGCTGCCCGAGGGCGACGTGCGCGACTCCCTGATGGCCTTCGCGGACGCGCTGGTGGTCCGCGCGGCCTGACACCGCGTCCCGGCCCGGCCCTCCGCGCCGTGCCAGTCTCCACACGGATTCTGCAACTGCACGCCTCCTGGTCGGCCGACGCGACGCGAGTTGCAGCGCGAGAGCGCTTCCACCGGGACGCGCGTGTGGAAACTGGACGCGCCCGGGCCGGGAAGCCGCCCGGCTCAGACCGGCTCGGTCACCTCGCCGGACACGGCCGCCTCGGGATCCCGCACCCGCGACCGGGCCCGCCACGAGTCCACCGTGATGAGCACCAGCGCCACCCACACCAGCGCGAAGCCCGCCCAGCGCGCCGGCGGCATGGGCTCGTGGAAGTGCCACACGGCCAGCGCGAACGTCATGGTCGGCGCGATGTACTGCAGCAGCCCGGAGATGTTGAGCGGCAGCCTCCGCGCGCCCGCCGCGAAGATGAGCAGCGCGCCCGCGGTCCAGGTGCCGGTGGTGAGCATGAGCGCGTCGTGCCACCCGCCCAGCCCCTCGGCGCCGCGCGCGAACAGCGTCGCCTCGCCGGACGCCCAGACCAGCCCCAGCACGCCGAGCGCGACCGGCAGCTGCACCGCCGTCTCGACGGTCAGCCCCGTGAGCGCATCCACGCGATGCCCCACGTCCTTCTTGATGAACGAGTACACCGCGAAGGACACCGCCAGCACCAGCGAGATCCACGGCAGGCCGCCCATCTCGACGGCGAGCACCACCACGGCGAGCGCCGCGACCCCGATCGCGACCAGCTGCAGCCGCCGCAGCCGCTCGCCCAGCAGCACCACGCCCAGCGCGACGGTGAGCAGCGGGTTGATGTAGTACCCGAGCGAGGTCTGCGCGACCCGGTCCGTCATCACGGCGTAGACCATGACGCCCCAGTTGACCGCGATGACGAGCGACGCGAGGGCCAGGCGTGCGAGCACCCGGCGGTCCCTCACCACGGAGACGATGCGCGACCACCCGCGCACGAACGGCACGATCGCGAGGCACACCGCGAGCGACGAGATCGACCTCCACGCCACGATCTCGAGCGCGCCCGCCGGCTCGAGCGCGGCCATGAACAGGGGGAACAGCCCCCAGATGAAGTACGCGGTGGCGCCGTACGCGAGGCCGCGGCGGTCGAGGGTGGGGGTCACCACCCGATTCTCCCAGAGGCTGGCCCCCGCTCAGCAGGGCCAGTGCCGCACGGGTGGCACCTGGAAGCGGCAGCCGCTCACCCCGCCGCCGCGATCCACGCGAGCATCCACGCGCGCGAGTCGCCGTCGTCGATCGCGGTGTCGGGAAGCGCGAGCGCGGCGCTCCACGCCGCCGCCCGCTCGGCGTCCCCGGCGAGCGCCCGGTACATGAGCAGGTAGTCGGCGAACTGGTCCGGCGTCGACGTCCCCCACGCCTCGGCGACGGAGGAGACGATGCGCCGGTCGGGCACCGCGTCGAGGTACGCCATGGCCGCGGGCTGGCCCGGGATGAGCTGGATCCCGAGCATCGCCGACGGCTCCGCGCTGAACCACGTGGCGTAGTCCCGCTTGGCCCCCCACTGGATCGCCACCACCGAGTGCCCGTACCCCTCGAGGCCCGTGAGGTCGGGTGCGAGCCACAGCCGCGTGGCGGCCTCCGCCTCCGCGGACAGCATCCAGCGCGCGGAGGCGCCCAGCGCATCGTCCCCCCGCAGGTCCGCCCATAGGGCGGCCGCGTTCCACGCGAGCACCGCCTCCGAGCTCGACTCCTGGTTGTTGCCGTCCGCGAACGGGCTGATCCCCGACGCCCACGAATGCCCCTCGACCGGGTCGAACACGCGCCGCACGGGGAACGCATCCGAGGTGCCCGGGGCGGCGATGTCCTCCGCGACCAGGTCCATCACGGGCCCGATGCGCGCGGCGAGCTCCGGGTCCCGTGCGCCCGCCACCGCGGCGGCGTACAGCAGGTAGCCGTAGTGGAAGTGGTGGTCGTTGAACTGCTCGGAGCCGAAAGCGGTCGCGAGCCCCACCACCCCGCGAAGGGTCGCGTCGTAGGTGAAGCAGCGCTCGGCGCGCTCGCCGCACCCGTCCGCCTGCCCCCACAGGTCGAGCTGCTCGGCGAGCGTGCCCGCGAGCTGCTCCGCGACGGCCTCCTCGCCGAGCGCGTCCGCGAGCTGCAGCAGGTTCGCGAGCCGGTACAGCGCCTTGGCCCCGAAGTACGTGTCCGCGGGCAGCTCGGGCGCGACGCCGGCGTCGGCGGCCAGCGCCGCGGCGATCGCGTCGCGCTCCGGGTCGGTGATCCCCGACAGGTCGAGGGCGGCGGTGGGCTCGGTCAGCGGCACGTCCCACGAGAGGGACGATGCGGCGCACACCTCGTACGGGCCGGCGATGGTCGCGTACGTGCCCAGCCCGCAGTCGAGCCCGGCCGCGCGGGCGACGGGGACGGCGACCACGGTCGGCTCCGCGGCGTACGTCACGGTGGTGGTCGCGACGTCGCCGAGCGCGAACGCGGCGTCCGCGCCCCGGGCGATCGGGCCGAGCGCCGCGGCGAAGGCGCCGGCGGACCCCCCGTCAGGCACGGCGAACAGCTGCGCAGTGCCTCCCGGGTCGACGTCGAGCGTCGTCCCGTCGACGCTCGCGCGATCGAGCGCGATGCCGTAGGTGGTCGAACCCACGGTCGCGACGGCGAGCCCGTCGCCGGCGGGCTCGAACGCGACCGACAGGGTCGCGGTCCCGCCGCCGTCCGAGGAGAGGGCGACCACCGGCACCCCCTGCGCGAGGCTGACCTCGACCGGTCCGGTCGCGAGGGTCACGGCGACGGGCGTCGCCTCGACCACCTCGCCGTGGCCGGTGGCGCCGTCGAAGGTGACGGTGACATCCGCCACCGCGGGCGCCATGATCGCGTTCTCCTGCGGATCCGGTCGGGTCAGGCCCATGGCGAAGCCGCCCTCCACCGTCTGGAAGGACAGCGGCTTCGGGAACACCGGGAGGCCGGGCTCGCCGAACGCGAGCGAGGAGTACCAGCGGTTGGTCGGCGGCACCACGCCGTCAGCGAGGCGCGTGGTCACGGCGGCGTCGGCGGCCGCCGGCAGGATCGACGGGTCGGGCCCGTCCGCTCGCGTGGCGGGGCCGGCGGACACGCTCGCGCTGCCCAGCGCCTCGGGCTCACCCGAGCAGCCCGCCATCGCGAGCACGCCCGCCGCCAGCGCCGCCGCCACGGCTCGCCTCACAGGCCCACCTTGCGCGCGAGGTCCCCGAGCGCGTCGGTCACCCCGGCGAGCGGACCGTCGTCGCGCAGGTGGAGCGTCGCCTGGACAGGTGTGCCCGCCTGCATGAGCGTGCCGTCGGGGCTGTCGACCAGCGCCTCCGAGTCGATCCGGACGGTGACCACCGCGGCGCCCTCGACGGTCTCGACGGACAGGTCCGTCACGGTGCCCTCGAGCACCGAGTCGTCGGGAAGGCGGAGCTCGGCCACCGCATCGTCCCCGATGCGGCCGAAGTCGCGCGGGGTGAGCACGAACTCGGCCTCGGTGTAGAGGCTGTCGCGCTGGTCGATCGCCGCGATGACCGCGCCGGTCCCCGCGAAGCTGCCCACGTCCGCGGTGATGTCCTCCACGGAGCCGCCGATCGCGGCGCGCACGGTGACCGTGCCGTCCTCCGAGAGCGCGCCGGGCACGGCCTCGAGCAGCCCCTGACGGATGTCGCGCGCGAGGATCGGGCTGTCGATGGCGAACAGCTTCGCGCCCTTGGTGACGCGCTCGCCCTCCTCGATGTACCGCTCGATCACGAGCCCACCGTAGTCGGTGCCAACGTCGTACCTGGCAGCCTTGATGGTCGCGGTCGAGCTCAGCACCTCGGTCTGCCGGCGGTTGAACAGGATGGTCGAGGCGGCGACCACCAGCAGCACCGCGATCGCGCCCACCACCAGCTTGAACCGGTTGCCCCATGTCATGACGCGAGCTCCCGGCGGGCGCGGCGCCCGAGCGTCGCGGGAAGGGCCGGGCGGACGATGCTCGTGTGCGCCTCGGCGCGGGGCGTCGCCTCGCGCGCGGGGGTGCGTTCGCCGCTGGCCTCGGCGGTCGGCGCGCCGACGGCGACGAGCACCGGGGCGAAGACGCGCTCTGGCTCGGGCTCAGGAACGGCGACCACAGGAGCGGGCTCCGGCGCCGCGACCGGCGTCGCCACGATCGTCGGCGCCTCGACCGGCGTCCACGGCGTGCCCACGGACGCCACGGGCAGGGCCTGGCGCGCCGCGATCGCCGCGGCGACCTCGACCGGCCGGGCCACCACCACGGTGGGCTCGGCTGGCACCTCGGGCGCGTCGGTGCGGGCGGGCGCGAGGCCTCGTCCGCGGCGCAGGGCGCGCGCCTCGCGGCGGGCCGCCAGCAGGAACGCGCCCAGGATGAGCGTGTTGGTGAGGTTCCATGCCGTGGCGAGCGTCACCACGCCGTTGTCCCAGTCGCGCCACACCGCGACCACCGAGGTGAGCGCGAGGAACAGGAAGAACAGCACCTGCGGCACGATGAAGTTGAACGGCGACCGCGCCTTGGTGCTGCCGGTCGACGTCCAGCCCACGTCGCGGCTGGTCATCGCGTTGACGAGCGCCTTGAGGTAGATGGGGAAGGAGACCGTGGCGAGGGTGAGCGTCTGCCACCGGAATGTGCCGAGCGTGAACCACGCGAGCCCGATCTGCATCACGTAGAAGCCGGCGTAGAACACCAGCCAGGTGGTGACGGAGATGGACAGCGACATGGGCCGCAGGTCGAAGTAGATCTCGAGCGGCGGCACCAGGAGCAGCAGCAGCGGCGTGATGCCCGTGAGGTAGAAGGTCGCGGTGACGAAGTACTGGATGCGCTGGTCCGCGGTGAGGCGGCGGCGCGGGCTCAGCGGGTTGTGGGTGAGCAGGATCTCGAAGCCGCCCGTGGCCCACCGCAGCTGCTGCTTCGCGTACGCCTCGACGGTGTCGGGGGCGTCCCCGATCGCCAGCACGGTCGGGATGAACACCGTCCGCCAGCCGCGCTCGTGCATGAGCAGCGACGTCCACACGTCCTCCGACTTCGAGTCCGTGTAGATGCCGCCCACGTCCTCGACCGCCGTGCGGCGGAACACCACGTTGGTGCCCACGCAGAACGCCGCGTTGAAGCGGTTCCGCCCGGGCTGCACGAACCGGTAGAACACGGTCTGCATGTAGCCGGCGCCCTTGGCGATGGTGGTGTGGAGGTTGCCGTACGTCTGCGGGGTCTGCACGAACGCGACCTGCGCGTCCGCGAAGAACGGCACCGTCTCGAGCAGGAACCGCCGGTCGGGCACGAAGTCCGCGTCGAAGACCGCGAAGAACTCGCCCTTCGCGAGCGTGAGCGCGTGGTTGATGTTGCCCGCCTTCGCGCCGCTGTTGCCCAGCCGGCGCACGTACCGCGCGCCCAGGTGGGCGGCGATGTCCCGGACCTCGTCGGAGTCGCCGTCGTCGAGCACCCAGGTGCGGTGCCGCCCGTCCATGGCGAGCGCGCCCGCGATGGTCCGCCGCACCACGTCGAGCGGCTCGCCGTAGACCGTGATGAACACGTCCACAGTGATCCGCCGGCCGCCCAGCTGGAGCGGCCAGTCGGTCGGGTCGCCCGTGGTCGAGCGGCCGAACAGCGACTCCCGTGCTTGGTGAAAGGCGAAGTCCCGCGGATCTACGGTGCCGGCGAGGATGGTCCACATCGACAGCAGCGCGTGGAACACCAGCACCGTCTCCGCGGTGATGACCAGCAGCCACGGGATCACGTCGCCGCGGTTGGCGGGGTTGAGCAGGAAGAACGAGTAGCCCAGGATCCCGATGGTCGCGAGGATCACCAGCAGCGTCATCACGGGCGACGGGCCCGCGGTGCGGGCGGGCGCGGCCACGGGCGCGCGGTGGGGGACGGCGGGGGGTGATGACACGATTCGGCTCCTGACGTCACGCGCGCGGCAGCGCACGGGCGGGTGGGAGGGCGGATCGGCGTCGTCGACGATGGCGCACCCGGTGACGGGGCACCCTGCGGGGTGATCTCAAGGATCGCGAGGCAGGCCCACTTTAGGCACGAAACGGACGAATCGGTCAACCCTTCACGCAGGGATCGTGCGCCGTGCGGCGCGCGTCACACCGGGGGCCTCTCGGGTTGCAAGCGCTTGCATTGCCCGCTACTGTCGCGAAAAGTCGGACAGACCAGCATCACGACGACGTGACCAGGCCACACCGCCGTGGCCCCGAACCTGGGAGACCTTCTTGTCGAAGCCGCTCGCCGCGCGACCCTTGGCCGCGCTCCTCCTGCTCGCCCTGACCCTCACCTTCGCCGCCTTCACCGGCGTCGCCGCGCCCGCCTCCGCGGCGGACCGCACCTTCGCCCTCGTGGGCTCCCTCCAGTCCGAGCTGGGCTGCGACGACGACTGGCGGCCCGAGTGCGCGGCCACCGAGCTCGCCGCCACCGGCACGGCGGACCTCTACGCCGCGGAGTTCGACGTGCCCGCCGGCTCCTACGAGTACAAGGTCGCCGTCGACGACGCCTGGGACGAGTCCTACGGCCTCGACGGCGGCGCCGCCAACATCCCGCTCGAGCTTCCTCACGCCGCGACGCTGCGCTTCCTGTTCGACGACGCGACCAAGCGCGTGGGCCTCGAGGTGGTCTCGATCGGGGCGGGCTACACCGCGGAGGACGATGCGCTGGTCGCCCCTCCCGTCCGCCAGGCCGGGTCGGGGGAGCAGTTCTACTTCGTCATGACGGACCGCTTCGCCAACGGCGACCCCTCCAACGACGAGGGCGGCCTCGCCGGCGACCGCCTCGAGACCGGCTTCGACCCCACCTCGACGGGCTTCTACAACGGAGGCGACCTCGCCGGCCTGCACAGCCGCCTCGACTACATCGAGGGGCTCGGCACCACCGCGATCTGGCTCACCCCGAGCTTCAAGAACCGCCCCGTCCAGGGCGCGGGCGCCGACGCGAGCGCCGGCTATCACGGCTACTGGGTCACCGACTTCACGCAGATCGACCCGCACCTGGGCACCAACGCGGAGCTGGAGGCGCTCATCGCCGACGCCCACGCGCGCGGCATCAAGGTCTACTTCGACATCATCACCAACCACACCGCGGACGTCATCGACTACGCGGAGGGCGAGTACTCCTACATCGAGACCGCCGACCAGCCCTACCGCGACGCGAACGGCGACGCCTTCGACCCGGGCGACTACGCGGGAACGGGCACGTTCCCCGCCCTCGACGCCGACGCATCGTTCCCCTACACGCCCGTCATCGCGGCGGGCGACGCGGACGTCAAGGTGCCCGCGTGGCTCAACGACCCGACGCTCTATCACAACCGCGGCGACTCGACCTGGACGGGCGAGTCCGTCACCTACGGCGACTTCGTGGGCCTCGACGACCTCATGACCGAGCACCCGACCGTGGTCGACGGCTTCGTCGACGTCTACCAGGGCTGGATCGACCTGGGCATCGACGGCTTCCGCATCGACACCGCCAAGCACGTCAACTTCGAGTTCTGGGAGCAGTGGTCCCAGGAGGTCCTCGACTACGCGCACGCGAACGGCAAGCCGGACTTCTTCATGTTCGGCGAGGTGTACGACGCGGACCCGGTCAAGCTCGCCCCGTACGTGCGCGACACGGACATGAGCTCGGTGCTCGACTTCACGTTCCAGTCCTCGGCGGTGAGCTACGCGAGCGGCAACTCCGCGCGGGGCCTCGCCACGCTGTACGCGGGCGATGACCGCTACACCACGGCCACCACGTCGGCCACGGCGCTGCCCACGTTCCTGGGCAACCACGACATGGGCCGCGTGGGCTACTTCCTGTCCGGCACCGACGCCCCGCTCGCGCGCACCGAGCTCGCGCACGACCTCATGTTCCTGGGGCGCGGCCAGCCGGTGGTCTACTACGGCGACGAGCAGGGCTTCGCGGGCGCGGACCCCGGCAACGACAAGAGTGCGCGCCAGTCGCTGTTCGCCTCGCAGGTCCCCGAGTACACGGACCAGACCCTGCTCACCGGCGAGACCGTCGGCGCCGTGGACCGCTACGACACCGACGCCCCGCTGTACCAGCACATCGCCGCGCTCGCAGCGCTCCGCGAGGAGTACCCGGCGCTCGAGACGGGCGCGCAGATCGAGCGCCTCGCCACCAACGGCGCGGGCGTGTACGCGTTCTCGCGGGTCGACCGCGACGAGCGCGTCGAGCACCTGGTCGCGCTCAACAACACGGGCGCCGACCTCACGGTCGACATCCCCACGCTCACGGCGGGCGCCACGTTCGGCGGGGTCTACGGCACCTCGGCGTCCGTGACGGCGGACGATGCGGGGGTCGCCTCGGTCACCGTGCCCGCCCTGGGTGCGGTGGTCCTGCGGGCGGACGCCCAGGTGACCGCGCCCGCGGCGGCGGCCGACCTCACGGTGACGGCGCCCCGCGCCGGTGCGGGCCTGTCCGGCCAGGCCGCGGTGAGCGCCGAGGCCGACGGCACGTGGCGCGAGACCTCCTTCGCGTGGCGCGTGGTCGGCTCCGACGAGTGGCACGCGCTCGGTACGGCCGAGGACACCACGCCGCGCGTGTTCCACGACGTGCGCGACCTCGCCCCGGGCACCCTGGTCGAGTACCGCGCGGTCTCCGTCGACGCGGCCGGTCAGGCCTCCGCGGCCTCGACGTACGCGTCCGTCGGGCACTCCGTCGCGATCACCGCGGAGGAGGAGCCCGAGCCGGGCATCACGTCCGTGACCATCGCGGGCAACCTCGACTCGGAGATCGGCTGCGCCTCCGACTGGGAGCCCGCCTGCGAGGCGGCGATGCTGACCGAGGGTCCCGCGGGCGTGTGGTCCGGCACGTTCGACGTCCCGGCGGGCGACTGGGAGTACAAGGTCGCGATCGACGGGTCCTGGACGGTCAACTACGGCGCGAACGGCGTCAAGGACGGGCCCAACATCGCGATCAGCCACGACGGCGGTCCGCTCACGTTCTACTTCGACTCGCGCAGCAACGTGGCGCAGTCGACCGCCGAGGGCCCGACCGTGACGCTGCCCGGCTCGTATCAGGACGAGCTCGGGTGCCCCGGCGACTGGCAGCCCGAGTGCATCGCGTCTCTCATGGCGGACGGCGACAGGGACGGGGTCTACGAGCTCTCGACCGCCGAGATCCCCGCCGGGGCCTACGAGGTGAAGGTGGCCCACGGTCTCGGCTGGGGCGAGAACTACGGCGCGGGCGGCGTGCCCGGCGGCGCGAACCTGTCCTTCTCGACCGACGACGGCGAGCTGGTGACGTTCCGGTACACCCTCGCGACGCACGTGCTCGAGATCGAGGTGGCGAACCCGCCGCTGCCGGGCGTGGGCGAGTCCCGCGCGTACTGGATCGACGAGTCCACCTTCGCGTGGCCCGCGGATCTGGGCGCCGGCGACTCGTTCACGCTGCACGGCTCAGGGGATGCCGCCCTCGCCGTGGTGGACGGTGCCGTCACCGGGGGCGAGGCGCATGATCTGACGGTGGTGCCTGGCGGCCTCACCGCGGAGCAGCTCGAGCGCTTCCGCGCCCTCGACGGCTACGTCGCGCTGCGGCTCGACGCCGACCGCGAGACGGTCGCCGCCCTGCTGCAGGGCCAGCTGGCCGTGTCGCAGTCCTCCGGCGACGCGCTCACGGCGTTCACGGGCGTGCAGGTGGCGGGCGTCCTCGACGACCTCTACGCGGACGCGGCCGAGGACACGGCGCTCGGCGCGGTCTACTCCGAGGGCGGCGTCGGGTTCACGGTCTGGGCGCCCACGGCGCAGAGGGCGACCCTCCTCACGTGGGAGCCGGGGGCGACGGGGGAGCCCGCGCGCCACGAGGCGACGCTGGACGCCGCGACCGGCGTGTGGTCCGTGGCCGCCGACGCCTCGCTCGACGGCGCGGAGTACCTCTGGGAGGTGGATGTCTACGCGCCTTCCACCGGGGCCATCGAGACCAACCGCGTCACCGACCCGTACTCCGTGGCTCTGACGCTCAACTCCGAGCGCTCGGTAGCGGTGTCCCTCGCGGATCCGCAGTGGCGCCCGCGGACCTGGGCGCGCACGCCGTCGCCCGTGGTCGCGCGCGCCGTGGACCAGACCATCTACGAGCTGCACATCCGCGACTTCTCGATAGGCGACAGGTCGGTGCCCGCGGCCAAGCGCGGCACCTACCTCGCGTTCGCGGAGAAGGGCGCCGGGCGGGCGCAGCTGCGCCAGCTCGCGGACGCGGGCATCACCACGGTGCACCTGCTGCCCTCGTTCGACCTCGCGACCATCGAGGAGGACCGTGCCGCGCAGCTCGAGCCCGACTGCGACCTCGCGTCGCTCGCGCCCGACTCCGCCGAGCAGCAGGCCTGCATCGCCGCCGTCGCGGACGAGGACGGCTTCAACTGGGGCTACGACCCGTACCACTACACGGTGCCCGAGGGCTCGTACGCGGTGGACGCCGACGGCGGGGCGCGCGTGAGCGAGTTCCGGACCATGGTGGGCGCGCTGCACGCGGACGGTCTCCAGGTGGTCCTCGACCAGGTGTTCAACCACACCGCGGCGTCGGGTCAGGCGGAGACGTCGGTCCTCGACCGGATCGTCCCCGGCTACTACCAGCGGCTCAGCGCGACCGGGTCCGTCGAGACCTCGACGTGCTGCCAGAACGTCGCCACGGAGAACGCCATGGCCGGCCGGCTCATGGTCGACTCGGTGGTGACCTGGGCGCGCGACTACAAGGTCGACGGCTTCCGGTTCGACCTCATGGGCCACCACTCGCGCGAGAACATGCTCGACATCCGCGAGGCGCTCGACGGGCTCACCCTCGCGGAGGACGGGGTCGACGGCTCGGCCGTCTACCTGTACGGCGAGGGGTGGAACTTCGGGGAGGTCGCGGACAACGCGCTGTTCGAGCAGGCGACCCAGGGCCAGCTGGGCGGCACCGGGATCGGCACGTTCACCGACCGGCTGCGGGACGCGGTCCACGGCGGCAGCCCCGTCGACGGATCCTCGACCTTCCAGCAGGGCTTCGGCACCGGGCTCGGCACCGACCCGAACGGCGCCCCGATCAACGGCACCACCGAGGAGGCGCTCGCGGACCTCGCGCACCAGACGGACCTGGTCAAGCTGGGGCTCGCGGGCAACCTGCGCGACTACCGCCTGGTGAGCTCGGACGGCGTCCTGGTGAGCGGCGACGAGCTCGACTACCGCGGCTCGCCCGCCGGCTACGCGGACCAGCCTGACGAGGTGGTGACCTACGTCGACGCGCACGACAACGAGACGCTGTACGACCTGGGGGTGCTCAAGCTGCCCACCGACACGTCGATGGCGGACCGCGTGCGCATGAACACGCTGTCGCTCGCGACCACCGCCTACGCCCAGACGCCGTCCTTCTGGCACGCGGGCACGGAGCTGCTGCGCTCGAAGTCCCTCGACCGCAACAGCTACAACTCGGGCGACTGGTTCAACCGCATCGACTGGACCGGCCGCCAGTCGACCTTCGGGTCGGGCCTCCCGCCCGCCGCGGACAACGAGTCCAAGTGGTCCGTGATGGCGCCGCTGCTCGCGGACCCGTCGCTCAAGCCCGCGGCGGCCGACATCGCGAAGGCCGAGCCCGCGGCGCTCGACCTGCTGCGCGTGCGCTCCGAGGTGCCGCTCCTGCGCCTAGGCTCCGCGGAGCTCATCGAGGAGAAGGTGACCTTCCCCGGTTCGGGGGCCGAGGCGACGCCGGGGCTCATCGTCATGCTGATCGACGACCTGGTGGGCGAGGACGTCGACCCGCGGCTCGCGGGCGCGCTCGTAGTGTTCAACGCCTCCCCGGACGCGATCACGGAGTCGATGCCCGCGCTCGCGGGGCGGAGGTTCGCCCTCACGCCGGCGCTCGCCAAGGGCTCCGACGCGGTGGTCCGGTCCACCACGTGGTCGGCCGGAACGGGCACCGTGACCATCCCGGCCCGCACGGTCGCGGTGCTGGTCGAGAAGGAGCAGCGCGGCGGCGGTCACGGCCACGGCGGCGGTCACGGCAAGCCGGGCCTGTCCTGACACGGCCGCGGCGCCCACGGTCCGAGACCGTGGGCGCCGCGCATCGTCCCTCCGCCGTGAGGCTCAGGCGACGTGGATGCCGCACTCCGTCTTGTCCTGGCCGGCCCAGCGGCCCGCGCGGCGGTCCTCGCCGGGCGCGACCTTGCGGGTGCAGGGGAAGCAGCCGATGCTCGGGTAGCCCTGAGCGACCAGCGGGTTGCGGGGGAGGCCGTTGCGGTCCTCGTACGCATCCACCGCCGCGTCGTCCCACAGCGCGAGCGGGTTGATCTTCACCAGGCCGTGCTTGGCGTCCCAGGACACCACGGGCAGCTCGGACCGGGTGACGGCGTCGACGCGTCGCGCGCCGGTCACCCACGCGGAGTAGCCCTCGAGCGCGCGGCGCAGGGGGTCCACCTTGCGCATCTGGCAGCACAGGCCGGGGTCGCGGGCGAACAGGTCCTTGCCGTACGTGGCGTCCTGCTCCGCGACGGTCTGCTCGGGCATGACGTTCACCACCGTGATGGGGAACGCGATCGCCGCGGCGTCGCGCGTGTCGATGGTCTCCTGGAAGTGGTAGCCGGTCTCGAGGAACAGCACGTCCACGCCCTCGCGGCGGGTGCCGAACATGTGGGGGAGGATCGTGTCCTGCATCGAGGCGGCGATCGCGATCGAGTCGCCGAACGTGGCGACGGCCCAGTCCGCGATGTGCTCGGCGGAGGCGGTGAGCAGCCGCGCGTTGACCTCGGCGCAGGTCTCGGCGTTCCACTCGGTGGGGTTGAGCAGCGTCAGGGACGCGGCTCCCAGCACGTTCATCGGATCAGCTCCTCATCCACCCGGAACGCCCAGTCGGCGAACTGCTCGCCGGCCTCGCGCGTGTCGAGGTAGTTCTGTGTAACGCGCTCGACGTACTCGGGCATTCCGTGCTGGGTGACCTTGTGCGCGCGGATCTTGCGGCCGAAGTCGTTGTCCTCACCGCGGCCCAGGCGTCCGCCCAGGTGGACCTGGAAGCCGGGCACCTGCTCGCCCGTCTCCTCGTCGAGCACCAGCTGTCCCTTGAAGCCGATGTCCGCGATCTGCACGCGGGCGCAGGAGTTGGGGCAGCCGTTGACGTGCACGGTGATGGGGTTGTCGAGCGTGGGGAACTTGTCGTCGAGGATCTTCACCACCTCGCGGGCCGTCGCCTTGGTCTCGACGATCGCGAGCTTGCAGTACTCGATGCCGGTGCAGGCGATGACGTTGCGGTGGAACTCGCCCGGGTCGGACTCGAGCTCGAGGGCGCGCAGGCCGTTGACCACGTCGCTGACCTTGTCCTCGGGGATGTCGAGGATGAGGATCTTCTGCAGCGGGGTGAGGCGGATGCGGTCCGAGCCGGCGGCCTCCGCGATCGCGGCGATGGTCTGGAGCTTCTCACCGGAGATGCGGCCCGCGACGGGGGCGACGCCCACGTACCAGTTGCCGTCCTTCTGCTCGTGGATGCCCACGTGGTCGCCGCGGTCGCCCGGCGTCGCGGTGCGCGGCGCGGGTCCCTTGGGGAGCTCGTAGCCCAGGTAGTCGTCCTGCAGGACCTGGAGGAACTTCTCCGCGCCCCAGGCCTTGACCACGAACTTGAGGCGGGCGCGGGTGCGCAGACGGCGGTAGCCGTGGTCGCGGAAGATGCTGATGACGCCCTTCCACACCTCGTGAGCGATCTCCGGCTTCACGAACACGCCCAGCCGCATGCCGAGCATCGGGTTGACGGACAGGCCGCCGCCCACCCACAGGTCGTAGCCGATCCCCAGCTCGGGGTGCTCGACCGCGCAGAACGCGATGTCCTGCACCTCGTGGAGGATGTCGGGGACCGGCTGGCCGGTGAACGCGGTCTTGAACTTGCGCGGCAGGTTCGAGAACTCGGGGGAGCCGATGTACAGCTCCTTGATCTGCTCGATCTGCGGCGTCGGGTCGATCAGCTCGTCCTTGGACACGCCCGCCACGGGCGAGGCGAGGATGACGCGGGGCACGTCGCCGCAGGCCTCCTCGGAGCCGAGCCCGACCGCCTCGGTGCGGCGGAAGATCTCCGGCACGTCCTCGATGCGGATCCAGTGGAGCTGGATGTTCTGGCGGTCTGACACGTCCGCCGTCTCGCGGCCGAACTCGCTCGAGATCTGCCCGATCCCGCGGGCCTGGGCCACGGACAGCTGGCCGCCGTCGGAGCGGACGCGGAGCATGAAGTACTCGTCGTCGAGCTGGTGCGGCTCGAGGATCGCGGTCTTGCCGCCGTCGATGCCGGGGCGGCGCTGCGTGTACAGGCCCCACCAGCGGAAGCGGCCGCGGAGGTCCGTGGGCGGGATCGACCAGAAGCCCCACTTGGAGTACATGTTCTCGATGCGCTGGCGCACCTCGAGCGGGTCGCCCGTCGACTTGAACTCCTCGTTGGGGTTCAGCGGCGTGCGGTCTCCGGACGCCCACTGGCCGTCCTTCGCCGCGGTGTCCTTGCGCGCCGCCGCCTCACGGGTGCGGATGAGGCGCGCCTCCTCGCGGTGACGGCGGCGCTCCTCGGCGTCGGTCAGCGCAGCAGGGGTAGGGGTGGCCGAGCCGGAACTGTCGGTGGTGGTGCTCACCGCTCCTCCAGTGGTCTTGCGGGGAGCTGCGGCGTGGCGAGATCGCGCTCGTCAGGCCGAGCGCCCTGGATTGTTTGGGGACGATCCGTGGGCGACTAGGCCGACAGACACATGGCACAGCAGACGCAGCACGCGAGGGTGCCGGTGGTCGCCGAGGTTGCCATGGGCGAGATGATGACACATCACCCGGGACCTTGGGAACCCCTCCGCGCCCGATTTGCCCGTATACCCGGGAGGGCATCTACCAGCCCACATGCCCCCCGGGGTGTGCGGCGGGCGGCTTGACGGGAGCCCGTAACGCCGTGTCTATACTCTGGAACCGTTCGCCCGGAGCGGGCGTGGCGAGCGCGCACCCCTCTTCGGATTCCCCGCCCAGAAACGCTGAGGAGACCGCCGTGACCACCGAGCGTCCGCTCCGTGTCGCCATCATCGGAGCCGGCCCCGCCGGCACGTACGCCGCCGACATCCTGACCAAGACCGACCTCAACGTGTCGATCGACATCATCGAGCGCCTCCCCGCGCCGTTCGGCCTCGTCCGCTACGGCGTGGCGCCCGACCACCCGCGCATCAAGCAGATCATCGTCGCCCTCGCGAACGTGATCGGGCGGGGCGACATCCGCCTCCTCGCCAACGTCGACGTGGGCACCGACATCACCCTCGACGAGCTCCGCGAGCACTACGACGCGGTGATCTTCGCGACCGGCTCCTTCAAGGACGCCTCGCTCGACATCCCTGGTATCGACCTGGATGGTTCGTACGGCGCCGCCGACTTCGTGTCGTGGTACGACGGCCACCCGGACGTGCCGCGGACGTGGCCTCTCGACGCCAAGGAGGTCGCCGTCCTGGGCGTCGGGAACGTCGCCCTCGACGTCGCTCGCATCCTCGCGAAGCACGTCAAGGACCTCATGCCCACCGAGATCCCGTCGAACGTGGTCGAGTGCCTCTCGCAGTCGCCCGTGACGGACGTCCACGTCTTCGGTCGCCGCGGCCCCGCGCAGGTGAAGTTCTCGCCGCTCGAGCTCCGCGAGCTGGGCCACGTGCCCGACGTCGACATCGTGGTGTACCCCGAGACGGACTACGAGTTCGACGAGGCCTCGATGGAGGTCGCGGAGAACAACAAGCAGCAGAAGCAGGTCGTCAAGACCCTCACCGAGTACGCGATGAAGGAGCCGGGCGACGCCTCGCGCCGCATCCACCTCCACTTCCTGCAGAGCCCTCACGAGGTGCTCGGCGAGGACGGCAAGGTCGTGGGTCTGCGCGTCGAGCGCACCGAGCTCCAGGGCGACGGCAACGTCAAGGGCACCGGCGAGTTCATCGACTACCCGGTCCAGGCCGTGTACCGCGCGGTGGGCTACTGGGGCACCGAGATCGACGGCATCCCGTTCAACGCGGAGAGGGGCACCATCCGCAACGAGGGCGGCCGCGTGGTCGACGCCTCGGGCGAGCACCTCCAGGGCTACTACGCGACCGGCTGGATCAAGCGCGGCCCCGTGGGCCTCATCGGCCACACCAAGTCGGACGCGTCGGAGACCATCGCCAACCTGGTCGAGGACGCCGCGACGCTCTACGAGCAGTCCAAGGCGACCCCCGCCGGCCTCAGCCCCGACAACATCCTGCGCCTGCTCAAGTCGCGGGGGGTCCCGGTCATCCAGTGGGAGGATTGGGAGATCCTAGACTCCCACGAGCGTGCGATCGGCGAGCCCCACGGCCGCGAGCGCATCAAGGTGGTCCCGCGCGAGGACATGACCGAGATCGCGCTCAGCCGCATCACCGACAACGTCTCGCCGTGACGCGAGCCGGGGGATCCCGCTGACGCATTCAAGTCGTGAGGCCGGGGAGACGGGTGAGCCCGTCTCCCCGGCCTCACGCGTCTCCCCTGGCAGAGTCCGCGACGGCGGCCTTCCACGCGTGCGGGCATGGCGGCGGGACGATGCGCGGGAGGCGGCCGCGGTCGGGCGCCTGGTGGGCGACTACCTGGTCGCGACCGAAGGCGAGAAGGGCGCCCCGGTGACCCGCGCATCGTCCCTTCCCGAGCGCTACCGGCGCGAGGCCGCCGACCCGGTCGCGGCCTTCGCGGGAGCCTCCGTCCTGGTCGCCGTCGACGGCGCGGACGTCCCCGTCGGGTGCGCGATCCTCGGGCCCGCGCGGCAGCGGCGCGGCGAGCTCAAGCGCGTATGGGTGGACCCCGCCCACCGCGGACAGGGCCTCGCGGGCGCGCTCGTCGACGCGGCGATCGCGGAGGCTCGCGAGTGCGGCGATGTCGCGCTGCGGCTCACGGTGTGGGACTGGCGCGAGGGCGCTGTGGCGCTCTACCGGCGGCGCGGATTCGTCGACGCGGAGCCGTGGGACGCCCGCCCGCGGCTGCTGTGCCTCGAGCGGGCGATCGATCCGCGGACCCGCTCGCGCTGACACGGCGTGCCGGATCGGCATGGCACGATTCACCTTGGGGGAACCGCGGCGCGCCTGCGCGCGTTCTCCGACCGGGACGATTCGGAGGACACGTGGGCAGGAAGTACTTCAACGGGCTGAAGACGACTGGTCTGTTCGTGCTGCTGTGGGCGGTGATGCTCACGCTGGGCGTGTTCATCGGCAACGGCCAGTACCTGTGGCTGTTCGCGCTCCTGTCCGTGGCCGGCACCGCGTTCGGCTACTGGAACTCCGCGTCGTTAGCGATCCGCGCGATGCACGCACGCCCGGTCACCGAGGTCGAGCAGCCGGCGATGTACCGGATCGTGCGCGACCTCAGCCGCGAGGCCAACCAGCCCATGCCGCGGCTGTACGTGTCGCCCACCGCGGCGCCCAACGCGTTCGCGACGGGCCGCAACCCGCAGAACGCCGCCGTGTGCTGCACCGAGGGAATCCTGGGGCTGCTGGACGAGCGCGAGCTGCGTGGCGTCCTCGGCCACGAGCTCATGCACGTCTACAACCGCGACATCCTCATCGGCTCGGTGGCGGCCGCCTTCGCGGGCATGATCACCGCGGTCGCGCAGATGCTGTTCTTCTTCGGCGGCGGCAACAGCAACCGCGAGAACCCGCTCGGCGCGATCGGCCTGCTCGCGATGCTGATCCTCGCGCCGCTGGCCGCGTCGCTCATCCGCATGGCGATCTCCCGCACCCGCGAGTACGACGCGGACGAGGACGGCGCGACCCTCACCGGCGATCCGCTCGCTCTCGCCTCGGCGCTGCGCAAGCTCGAGCAGGGCGTGAAGGCGCGCCCGCTCAAGGACTCGCCGCAGCTGGAGAACGTCTCGCACATGATGATCGCGAACCCGTTCCGCGGCGAGGGCCTCGCGAACCTGTTCGCCACCCACCCGCCCATGGACCAGCGCATCGCGCGCCTCGAGGACATGGCGCGCACGCGGGGCTACCTGCGCTGACGCGGGCGCCGCTCAGCGCGGCGGCCGCGTGAAGGTCACGTGCGTGACGCCGCTGGGCGTGCTCACGGCCTCGACCTCGAAGCGGTCCTCGACGCCCTCGAGCCCTTCCCACAGGCTCACCCCGCGACCGAGGACCACCGGCACCACCACCACGTGGAGCAGG
Source organism: Demequina silvatica (assembly GCF_000971215.1). Lineage (GTDB taxonomy): Bacteria > Actinomycetota > Actinomycetes > Actinomycetales > Demequinaceae > Demequina > Demequina silvatica. Next base: position 259,068 of record NZ_BBMA01000002.1, on the reverse strand, counting down.
TCCACCAGGTCCGCGGCGAGGAACTGGCGGACCGTGGTGGGTCCGCCGCCCAGCCGCACGTCGAGGCCCGGCGCCAACGCGCGGGCCGCGGCAAGCGCATCGTGCGGCGACGCGTCGAGGAAGTGGAACGTGGTCCCGCCCATCGCGAGCGGCTCGCGCGGGTGGTGCGTGAGCACCACCACCGGGGTGCGGAACGGGGGCTCCTCGCCCCACCAGCCGCGCCACTCCGGATCGTCCTGCCACCCCGGTGGGCCGAACTTGCCGGCGCCCATGATCTCCACCCCGATGCCGTCGCGCCAGCGCGAGGCGAACGCGTCGTCCGGGGTGGGCGGCGCATCGTCCACCCCCAGGTTCGCGGCGAACGTCGCGGTCGCCTTGAACCACTCCATCAGCCTCATGCCGGCGTGCCCGAAGGGCGCGTCGAGGCTCTGACCGGCGCCCGTGGCGAAGCCGTCGAGCGAGACCGCGAGGTTGTGCACGCGCACCAGGGACATGCCTGAAGTGTGCCACCGGGCGCACCCCGGCGCGCGGGGGGATGATGGCGAGGAGGGGGCGCTCGCGCGGTCCGCCGGGGCTCCCGCCACGAGGAGGTGGTCGCGGTGCACGACGTCGAGAGGCTGGAGCGCGAGGCATGGGAGGCCGCGTCGGGCGGCGATCCGCGGGAGTTCTTCGGGCGGGTGCTCGCGCCCGGCGCGGTGATGGTGCTGCCCGAGGTGGGCGTGCTGGACCGCGAGGAGGCCGTCGAGTCGATGGCGACCACGCAGCCGTGGGACGTCCATTCGCTGGAGGACGTGCAGGTGATCGAGCCGTCCGGCGTGATGGCGGTGGTGGTCTACCGCGCCCGCGCGATCATCTGGGACACCGAGCGCGTCTCCTACATCACGAGCGCGTACACCCGCATCGACGGGGAGTGGCGGCTGCTGGTGCACCAACGCACGCCTGCCGCGCACCCGTCCTGAGACGGGGCGCGACTCCGCGGGCGCTGGGTCACGGGCATCGCTCGGTTAGCATCTACAGAAGTTGATCTAAAACACTTTTGCATCAAGCATCATTGATCTAAAGTTTTCTGCATGTCGATGACCCCGATCCCCGTCAAGCGCTCCATGCGCACGATCGGGCAGAACCTCGCGAACCAGCGCAAGCTTCTCGGCCTGACGGCCAAGATGGTGGCCGAGCGCGCGGGCACGACGCCGCCGACGATCAGCAAGCTCGAGAACGGTGACGGCACCTCCCTGGAGATCACGCTGCGGGTCATGCGCGTCCTGGGGCTCATGGATGCTGTGGTCGCTGCGACCGATCCGTTCGCCACCGAGCGCGGCCGCCTGATGGTCGACGAGAAGCTTCCCGAACGCGTGCGGGTGCGCAGCGATGACTGACGTCTACGACGTGACCACGGTCATCGGGCGCGACGAGGTGCTCGCGGGCCGCCTCTACCGCACGCGGACCGCCGGCTCGTTCGAGTACGACTCCGGCTATCTGCGCAGGCGCGACGCGTTCGCGCTCGCCCCAGCGCTGGCATTGTTCCCCGGCGCCCAGCCGCTGCTGCCGGCCAACCCTTTCAGCGACTCGGCGCCGGACACCTGGGGTCGCAAGGTGCAGAATCGCGCGGCAGGACGTCGGCTCGACGAACTGACCCTGATGCTCGGCGTCAACGATGAGGGTCGCCAGGGAGCCACGCGTTTCTGGACGGACGGGGTCGCGGTGACCGCCGGTGACGGTGTGCCCGTCGAGGCGGAGCTCGCCGACATCATCCATGTCGCCGACCAGATCGAGCGCGGTGAGACCGCCATCGACGATGTCGCGGTACGACGGCTCTTCCGTGCGACCGGATCCCTGGGCGGCGCGCGCCCTAAGGCGAACGTGCGGATCGGCGCGCACCTGTGGCTGGCGAAGTTCCCGAAGCCGGTCGGTGATGACTGGAACGTGATCGCGTGGGAAGCCGCGATGCTGGATGCGATGGCGACGGTGGGGATCGACACCCCGGCGCATACATCCAAGCGCGTCATCGTCGACGGCTCGGAGCGCACCGTCCTGTTCCTGCGTCGATTCGATCGCACGGAGGACGATGTCCGTGTGCCCTACATCTCCGCGATGACAGCGCTTGAAGCCGTCGACGGCGATGGAGGCGACTGGGTCGACCTGGTCGACTTCGCCCGACTCGCTGGAGCCGACAGCGCCGAGCTCTGGCGCCGGGCGGTGTTCGGTGCGCTGGTCGGCAACCTCGACGACCATCTCCGCAACCACGGCTTCCTCCGCCGGGGGCCGGCGTGGAAGCTCGCGCCCGCCTTCGATGTGAACCCCGAACCGCTTGACGACGGCCACGCGCATCAGCTGGCGCTTTTCGGCACCGGCGAGCTCGAGCTCGCATCCTTCACGACGAAGGACGCGCTCGGCCTTTTCGGCGTCAAGCCGGCCGGGGCGGATGCGTACATTCGACGGCTGCGGCCCGTCATGGCGACCCTGCCCGCGGCGGCGGCCGCACACGGGGCCGATGCGTTCTCGGTGAGCGTGATGAGCTCCCGCGTTGAGTCCGCTCTCGCCGCGATCTCCTGAGAGGCGCCCGCAGCGAGCCGGCACTACCTCAGGCCCCGGAAGCCCCACGATCATGGGGCTTCCGGGGTTGTCGCGAGACGGGGTTCGTGGACTCCCTGCGGACCCGCGCCAAGAACTCCTGCGCTGAGGAGCGCGTCAGCGGAAGTTGACGAACTGCAGCGCGGCGTCCACGTCCGCGCCCTTGAGCAGCGCGATGGTCGCCTGGAGGTCGTCGCGCGACTTCGAGGTGACGCGGAGCTCGTCGCCCTGGATGAGCGCGCGCACGGACTTGGGGCCCTCGTCGCGGACCAGCTTGGTGAGCTTCTTCGCGACGTCCTGCGCGATGCCCTCCTTGACCTTCGCGACCAGGCGGTACTCCTTGCCGGACTGCACCGGCTCGCCCCACTCGAGCGCCTTCATCTCGATCTGGCGCTTGGCGAGCTTGGAGATGAACACGTCGAGCACGGCCTTGACCCGCTCCGGGCTGTTCGCCTTCATGAGGATGTCCTCGCCCGAGAACTCGATCGAGGCGTCGACGCCCTTGAAGTCGTAGCGCTGCGCGATCTCCTTGTGGGCCTGGTTGAGGGCGTTGTCGACCTCCTGGCGGTCCACCTTGGACACCACGTCGAAGCTGCTGTCGCCTGCCATCTCTCCTCCTCGGAGGCGCCGCGCGGGCGGCGCTGTCGGGTCCTGTCGCGAGGCCCGGGACGCGATTCGCGTTCGGCCTTCAATCCTTGCTATCCTTCCATGCGCGCCGCACTGCGGCGCACTGGCGGGTTGCCCGAGCGGCCAAAGGGAGCTGACTGTAAATCAGCCGTCAACGACTTCGGGGGTTCGAATCCCTCACCCGCCACGTCGTGCGAAGCGCCCCTCCTCCGGGAGGGGCGCTTCCGCGTTTCCGGGCACGTTCCGGGGCGGCCCGGCCCGAGCCCTCAGACTTCGAGCTCGCGGTGGATCAGCGACGTCATGAAGGCGTAGCCCGCGGCCGTCTGGTGGATGTTGTCCGTCGACACCAGGTCCAGCGGGTCGCCTCCCGGCACCCCGGACGCCTCGTACGCCCCGGAGAGGTCGAGGCACAGGCGCGACGCGGGCGCCCTGCCCGCGACCCGACGCAGCGCGGCGCCGTACGCGGACCACGCGTACGTGGGCGAGGCGACGTCGAGCCGCTGGTACGCGTGCACCAGGACGTGCACCACGGGGGAGGGCAGTACCCCGTCGAGGTAGGCGAGCCGCGCCACCAGGTCGGACTCGTAGTTCGCGGGCGTGCGCTGCGCGTTGAAGTCGTTGGACCCGACCATGTGGAACATCACCGCGGGCTTCACGCCGGCGATCGCGTCGCACATGGCGTTGGTGAGGTAGTCGTTCGCGCGCGTGTTCACGATCCCGCAGTTGTAGGCGTGCACGCCGGCGCCCGTGCGCCGCGTGAAGTCCGCGCTGGTCGACACCTGGATCGCGCTCTCGCCGCCCGCCGTCGCGTACTGCGACCGGACCCGCGTCACGAACCGCGCGACCCATCCCGTCGCGGTCGAGTTCGCGGTGGTCGACGAGCCCGCGAACACCATCGCGACCGGCGCGGACTCCCACGTCGCGAGGCCGGCCCGCATGATGTCCGCGGCGCTGCGCCGCGCGACATAGGTCGCGGTCATCGAGTCGTCGTTGATGAACGCCGGCAGCAGCACGAACGTGGTGCTGCCGTCCCCGATCCGGTACTTCCCGGTGTCCGTCTCGTAGCCCGGCTCTCCCGCCGCGAGCACGGGGTTCGCCGCCTGCCACTGCGCCCATGTGCCGCGCCTCAGCTTGATCGTCGTCATCCGTGGATCCCCCGTGCCCAGCCCGCCCCGCTAGGGGCAACCGCCGTCGATCTCGTCACCCGGCGCATCGTCCACCGCCGCGTCCGCCGGCGCAGGGATGCCCGCGACGGCCGCGCCGCCGCCCACCACCAGCGCCGCGAGCACCAGCCGCCGCCCGATCACGGCGTGCCTCCGTCGATCACCGTGGGGGTGCCGCCGCTGCCTCCCTGGAGGCTGTCGAGCCACTCCTCGGCGGTGCCGTCGAAGCCCGCGGCGACCGCGACCTCGTAGGCCGACTGCCCCGTCGCGCCGGTGTAGCCGCGGGGACCGCGCTGGTTGATGACCTTGCGCTTGGCGGTGCCCGGGCAGGACCCCTTCGCGGTGGGCGTCACGATCTTGTTGCTGACGGTGTCCACGCAGGCGTACACCGTGGCGGTGGTGGTCCCGGCGCTCGCGGCGAGCGCGCCACCGCCGGCCAGGCCCACGGCCATCGCCGCGCCCAGCGCGACAACCCCCCAGGTTCTGCGCATGAGCGGAACATACCGCGCGTCATACCCACCCCGCTAGGGGCTTTTCTCCCGGGGACGATGCGCGGGCCGGGCGGGCGGGCGCCTCACCTGGCCGCCGGGTCAGGAGGTCGAGGCGGCGTTCTCCACGGTGTGGGCGTTCGCGTCGTCCCGCATGTCCTCGAGCTCCACGCCGCGGGTCTCCGGGACCCGGGAGGCCACGAAGAAGAAGGACAGCAGCGCCATCGCGGCGTAGAAGCCGTAGGCCAGGACCAGCGAGATGTCCGCGAGGCCGGGGAAGGTCACGGTGATGAGGAAGTTCGCGCCCCACTGCGCGGCGGCGGCGACCGCGAGGGCCGTCGCGCGCATGTGGTTGGGGAACATCTCGCCGAGCAGCACCCACACCACGGGGCCCCACGAGGCGGCGAAGAACACCACGAACGCGTTGGCGGCGATCAGCGCGGCCGTGGCCCAGCCGCCCTCGAGCGCGGTCTCGCCCGCGGCGTCGGTGGTGGCGTTCGCGAACGCGATCGCCATGGTCGCGAGCGAGACGAACATGCCCGCGGAGCCGATGAGCAGCAGCAGCCGCCTGCCGATCCGGTCGACCAGCGAGATCGCGATGATGGTCGCGACGATGTTGGTGAGCGACGTGATGGTGGACGTGGTGAACGCGTCCGACTCGTCGAACCCGACCGACTGCCACAGCGTGGTCGAGTAGTAGAAGATCACGTTGATGCCCACGAACTGCTGGAACATCGACAGCAGGATTCCGGTCCACACGATCGGGTGGAGCCCGCCCTTGGGGCCGCGGAGGTCGCGCATCGAGCGGCGCTCGTCGGAGCCGAGCGAGGTGCGGATCTGCGCGATCTTGCGCGCCGGGTCCTGCTCACCCGTGTACTCGGCCAGGATGTGCGAGGCCTCGTCGTCGCGGTGCTTGGACACCAGGTACCGCGGCGACTCGGGCAGCCGTATGGCCGCCACGCCGTAGATGATCGCGGGGATCGCGGCGGCGAGGAACATCCACCGCCAGGCCTCGAGGCCCAGCCACAGCTCCCGGTCGGCGCCGCCGGCGGCGGATGCCAGCATCTCGTCGCTCAGCAGGGCGGCGAAGATGCCGAGCACGATCGCCATCTGCTGGAGCGAGCCGAGCCGGCCGCGGAACGCCGCGGGCGCGACCTCCGCGATGTACGCGGGCGCGATCACCGAGGCCGCGCCGATCGCGAGGCCGCCCAGGACGCGCCACGTGATGAGGTCCCACACCCCGAACGCGAATCCCGAGCCGAGCGCGGAGAGGAAGAACAGGATCGCGGAGATCACCATCACCCGGATGCGGCCGTACCGGTTCGCGAGGCCGCCCGCGAACCAGGCGCCCACCGCGCAGCCCAGCAGCGCGGACGCGACCGCGAAGCCCGTGAACGTGTCGCCCAGGTCGAACTCGCCCTGGATCGAGTCGACGGCGCCGTTGATCACCGAGGAGTCGAAGCCGAAGAGGAAGCCGCCCAGGGCGGCTCCGATGCTGATGGCGACGACCCGGCCGGTGAGCCGGGGCGTGGCGGGGGTGGTGTGCTGCGAGGTCACGATCTGCTCCATTCGTGGGACGCGCACTCGCGTCCCGCCCAGTCGGGTGCCGCGCCACGGCGCTGTGACGTCGTACAGGTGAAACTATCCCGAACCAGGCGCGAGCGCGCCTGGAACGGCCCCGACCGCGCGGCGTGTCGTGACGAGGGACGATGCGCGGGCGGGGGGACCGCTCAATGGCCGCCAGTGAGGGGCGCCATGAGGCGTCCGGCGACGCTCTCGCGGCCGGTGAGGCGCTCCTCGCCGTCCGCGACCGACATCGCGCGCAGGCCGGCGTTGACCCCGACCCATCGGGCAGGCTCGGGCTCCCAGCGCGGCGAGCGGTGGCCCACCCACGGCAGGGCGGTGAGCTCGGTGGCCTCGCCGAGGATCAGGTCGCGCAGGGTGCGGCCGGCGAGGTTGGTGGTGGTGACGCCGTCGCCCACGTAGCCGCCCGCCCAGCCCATCCCGGTGGCGGGGTCGAGCCCCACCGAGGCGTGCCAGTCGCGGGCGATGCCGAGCGCGCCGCCCCAGGCGTGGGTGATCTCCGTGTCGCGCAGCACGGGCAGCAGGTCCACGAGCGTGCGGTGCAGCTGGCGGTGGACGCGGTCCGCCGCGCGCCGGTCGAGTCGCACCGAGGACCCGATCCGGTAGGGCGCGCCGCGGCCGCCGAACACGATCCTGTCGTCCGCCGTGCGCTGGCCGTAGATGATGAGGTGGCGCCCGTCCGTGAACGTCTCGCGCCGCGACAGCCCGATCCGGTCCCACGTGGCGGCCGGCAGGGGCGCGGTGGCGATGATGAGCGAGTGCACCGGCACCACGTCGCGCTCATGGCCGGGCAGCCCCGCCGTGTAGCCCTCCGTTGCACGGATCACGTGCTGCGCGGTGAGGGTGCCGCCAGGGGTCTCCACGCGGTGGGGCGCGATCCTGGTCGCCGGCGTGAGCTCGTGGACCCGCACCCCGCGCTCGCGGACCGCCCTCACCAGGCCGCGCACCAGCCGGCCCGGGTGCACGGCCGCGCAGTCGGGCGTGTAGGTGGCGCCGAGCACGCCGGTCGCGTTGAGCCGCGCCTGGGCCTGCTCCGCGTCGAGCAGCCGCAGGTCGTCCTCCCCGCGGCCCCACGCGCGGGCGTCCTCGACCTCGGCGCGGGCGCGCGCGAGCTGGGTCTCGGTGCGGGCCAGCGTGATGGTGCCGCCCTTCGCGAGCCGAGCGTCGATGCCTGCCTCCGCCGCGGCGCGGACCACCTCGTCGACCGAGGCGCGCATCGCCGCGTGCTGACGCAGCGCATCGTCCCTGCTGCTGTCCGCCGCGAGCGTCGCGAGCGAGCTCGGGAACAGCGCCGACGCCCACCCGCCGTTGCGGCCCGACGCGCCGAACCCGGCGATCTCGCGCTCGACGATCGCGACGCGCAGGTCCGGCCGCGCCTGCGCGAGGTAGTACGCCGTCCACAGCCCGGTGAAGCCCGCGCCGACGATAGCGACGTCGACCTCGCGGTCGCTCTCGAGGGTGTCCGCAGCGATCAGATCGTCGCCCGCCGTGTCCAGCCATAGCGACACGGAGCGGTAGGCGCGAGCGCGGGACGCGGGGTCGCCAGGGGCGGGGGTCATCATGAAGCAAGTGTGGGGAGCACCCTCCTCGAAACATCGTTGCAACATCGATGCTCGGACAAGTCGTTTCGTGCGCGTAAATTCTTCGGCCAATCCGGCCGATAACGGCCGTCCACCTGCCGTTCACCTCTTGTTGAGCCCCAGGGGGCATGCCACTATCACGGTCATCGGGGCGCCGGACGGCGGCCCGGACCGAGGAGGCGAATGTGGCGGACCCGTCTGTGCCCCGCGGTGGCGTGAGCCGCCGCAACATGCTCCTGGGCGGTGCGGTGGGCGCGGCGAGCCTCGCGACGCTGCCGCTCTTCTCGACGCCCAGCCGTGAGCAGGACCCCCTGAACTGCGTCGCGACCGACGTGTCGGACTCCGACCGCCGGCTGATCATCTCGAACTGGCCCGAGTACATCGACGAGGACACCAAGAAGTACAAGTCCACGATGACCCGGTTCCAGGACGAGTACGACGTCAAGGTCCGCTACGTGCCCGACGTCAACGACAACATCGAGTTCTTCTCGAAGGTGGTCAACCAGCTCGGCGCGTGCGAGCCCACGGGGCGCGACATGTTCGTGCTCACCGACTGGATGGCCGCGCGCATGATCCAGATGGGCTGGATCCAGAAGCTCGACAAGGCCAACGTGCCGAACCTCGACAAGAACCTCATCTCCTCGCTCCAGGGTGTCGGATGGGACCCCAAGCGCGAGTACTCGGCGCCGTGGCAGACCGGCTTCTCCGGCATCGCGTACAACAAGTCGCTCGTGGGCGAGGTGCGCACCATGGACGAGCTCCTCACGCGGCCTGACCTCAAGGGCCGCGTCACCATGCTCACCGAGATGCGCGACACCATGGGCCTGCTGCTCCTCAGCGAGGGCGCCGATCCCGCGAACTTCAACGACGACGAGTGGAACCGCGCGCTCGACAAGCTGAGCAGGGCGCGCGCCGACGGCCAGATCCGCGCCTTCACCGGCAACGAGTACATCAACGACCTCGCGAACGGCAACATCGCCGCGTGCGTGGCCTGGTCGGGCGACGTCGCCGCGGCAGGCGACGAGAACCTGGTGTTCCTGCCGCCGGACGAGGGGATGATGGTCTGGTCGGACAACATGATCGTCCCCAACCTCGCCCAGCATCAGCGCAACGCCGAGCGCTGGATCGACTGGTACTACGAGCCCAAGATGGCCGCGCTCCTCGCCGCCTACGTCTGGTACGTGTGCCCGGTCGAGGGAGCGCGCGAGGAGATGGAGAAGATCGACCCGTCGCTGGTCGACAACCCCCTCATCTTCCCCACCGAGGAGTTTCTGGCGTCGACCCACGGGTTCATGGCGCTTGAGGAGTATCAGATCCGCGAATACGAAGGAGCCTTCTCTGATGTCACAGGTGTCTAGCGGGACCGGGCGCGATCTGCGCCTCGTCGGGCTCCACAAGACGTACCCGAACGGCTTCACCGCGGTGCACGATCTCGACCTGGTGGTCCCGCAGGGGTCGTTCTTCGCACTCCTCGGCCCGTCGGGTTGCGGCAAGACCACCACGCTGCGCATGGTCGCCGGCCTCGAGACGCCCACCGCGGGCACCATCTCGATCGGCGAGTCGGAGATCACCGCGACCAAGCCGTACAACCGCCCCGTCAACACGGTGTTCCAGAACTACGCGCTGTTCCCGCACCTGTCGATCGCGGAGAACGTCGAGTTCGGCCTCAAGCGCCGCAAGGTCTACGACTCGGGCAAGCAGGTCAAGGAGATCCTCGCGCTGACGGAGCTCGAGGAGCAGGCGAACAAGCGTCCCGGCCAGCTGTCCGGCGGTCAGCAGCAGCGCGTCGCGCTCGCCCGCGCGATCGTCAACCGCCCCGAGGTGCTCCTGCTCGACGAGCCGCTCGGCGCGCTCGACCTCAAGCTGCGCCGCGCGATGCAGGTGGAGCTCAAGCGCATCCAGGAGGAGGTGGGCATCACCTTCGTCCACGTCACCCACGACCAGGAGGAGGCCATGTCGATGGCCGACACCGTCGCGGTGATGAACCAGGGCGTGATCGAGCAGCTCGGGTCGCCGTACGACCTCTACACCAACCCCCACACCACGTTCGTCGCGAACTTCCTGGGCCGCTCCAACCTCATCAAGGGGACCGTCGTGGGCCGCGAGGGCACGGGAGACGATGCGGTGGTCAAGGTCGACATGCACGGCACCATCGCCTCGATCAAGGCGAGCAAGGTCCACACCGACTCGAAGGACGGCTGGCTGGGCATCCGCCCCGAGAAGGTGCTGATCCAGCCGGAGGGCACCGCGATCGACGCCCCCGGCAGCTCGATCCCCGGCTGCGTGGTGACGGACGCCAGCTACCTGGGCGTCTCGACGGACTACACGGTGCGCATGCCGTGGGGCCAGGAGATCATCTGCTTCGAGCAGAACACCGGCCGGCGCGGCGGGCTCATCCCCGTCGGCACCAAGGTCGACGTGTCCTGGCGCCCGGAGTTCGCGTTCCTGCTCGACGCGTCGCAGGACGCCGGCGCCGGACGCCAGGAGGACTAGCGTGATCGCCACCGCACGTAAGCGCACCGGCTATCTGCTGATCCTGCCGGCTGCCGTCTGGCTGGCCATCTTCTTCGTCGTCCCGTTCTACTCGCTGCTCGCGACGTCGCTGTTCGACCCCGAGGGCTCGGTGCTCACGGGCTACGACGTGACGTGGCACTTCGCGAACTACTGGGACGCGCTGTCGGAGTACGGCACGGTCATGCTGAGGTCGCTCTGGTACGCGGCCATCGCCACCTTCTTCTGCCTCATCCTCGGCTACCTGCTGTCCTACGCGATCGCGTTCAAGGCGGGCCGCTGGAAGACCGTGATGCTGGTGCTGGTCATCGCGCCGTTCTTCACCAGCTTCCTCATCCGCACGCTCGCGTGGAAGATGATCCTCGCGGACGACGGCTTCGTGGTGAACGCCCTCCAGGCCGTCCACTTCCTGGGCGACGACGGACGCCTGCTCGCGACCCCGGTCGCGGTGGTCGCGGGCCTCACGTACAACTTCCTGCCGTTCATGATCCTGCCGCTCTACACGAGCCTGGAGAAGATGGACCCGAAGCTGAACGAGGCCGCGGCGGACCTGTACGCGAACCCCTTCACGCGGTTCTGGAAGGTCACGTGGCCGCTGTCGCTGCCGGGCGTGGTCGGCGGCACGCTGCTGACGTTCATCCCGGCCGCGGGCGACTACATCAACGCGGAGCTGCTCGGCAGCCCGAACGAGCGCATGGTCGGCAACGTGATCCAGAGCCTCTTCACCACCCAGGGCAACTACGCCCTCGCGGGTGCGCTGTCGGTGTCGCTCATGGTGATCATCGTCACGATGGTGCTGGTCTACGTCCGCCGGGCGGGAACGGAGGAGCTGCTGTGATGACGCGCATCGGCCGCTGGATCGGGAGCCACCTGGTCCTCACGGGCGGGCTCCTGGTCCTGCTCTACATGTACATCCCGAACATCATCGTCGCGATCATGTCCTTCAACGACTCGAGCGGCGCGCGCAACCTCTACGCGTTCCAGAAGTTCACGTGGGACAACTGGCTCAACCCGTGCAAGCCGGACAACCTGTGCTCCTCGGTGGTGACCAGCATCGAGATCGGCCTGCTCGCGACGCTCGGCGCGACGGTGATCGGCACGTTCGCGGCGTTCGGCCTGGTGCGTCACCGCTTCCGCGGGCGCACCGCGATGAACCTGGTGCTGTTCCTCCCGATGGCGACGCCCGAGATCGTCATGGGCTCCTCGCTCCTCGCGCTGTTCGTGGCGGCGGGCCTGGGCGGTCAGCTGGGCTTCTGGACCATCCTGCTCGCGCACATCATGTTCTGCATCTCGTTCGTGGTGGTGACCGTGAAGTCGCGCCTGGCGGGTCTCGACGGCAACCTCGAGCAGGCGGCCGCCGACCTCTACGCGAACGAGTGGCAGACCTTCTGGAAGGTCACCTTCCCGCTGGTCTTCCCCGGCATCCTCGCCGCGGCGCTGCTGGCGTTCAGCCTGTCGTTCGACGACTTCATCATCACCAACCTCAACTCCGGCCAGACCGTGACGTTCCCCATGTACGTGTGGGGCGCCTCGCAGCGCGGAGTGCCGATGCAGGTCAACGTGATCGGCACGCTGATGTTCATCGTGGCGCTCGCAGCGGTGATCATCGGCGAGCTGGGCGCGCGTCGCCGTCGCAAGGCGATCGCCTCGCGCTGACCCGCTGCTCGGACGCGAGACGGGCCCCGATCCGCAAGGATCGGGGCCCGTTCTGCGTGTCATCCGCGGGACTCCCCATGACACTTGTGACGGAAGCGCACCCGTGGGGCTGATGCGACAGCCACATCCTTCACGCGAGGATCATCGCGTCACAAGCGTCATCGGGAGTCTCCGCCGTGTCAGAGCAGCGCGTACGCCCGCCCGATCACGTCGCGCAGGATGCGCTCCATCTCGTCGAACTCGGTCTGACCGATGACCAGCGGGGGAGAGAGCTGGATGACCGGGTCGCCGCGGTCGTCGGCGCGGCAGTACAGGCCGGCCGCGTAGAGCTCCTTCGACAGGAAGCCGTGCAGCACGCGCTCGCACTCCTCGGCGGTGAGCGACTCCTTGGTCGACTTGTCCTTGACCAGCTCGATGCCGTAGAAGAACCCGTCACCGCGCACGTCGCCCACCATCGGCAGGTCGAGCAGCCGCTCGAGCGTGGCTCGGAACGCGCCCGAGTTGTCACGCACGTGCGCGAGCACACCCTCGGACTCGAACAGCTCGAGGTTCTTGAGCGCGACCGCCGCGGCGACCGGGTGGCCGCCGAACGTGTAGCCGTGCGCGAACATCTCGCCCTTCTCGAGGAACGGCGCCATGAGGCGGTCGGACGCGATCATCGCGCCCATGGGCGCGTAGCCCGAGGTGAGGCCCTTGGCGGACGTGATGATGTCCGGCTCGTAGCCGAACCGCGTCGCGCCGAACATCTCGCCCAGGCGCCCGTACGCGCAGATTACCTCGTCCGAGACCAGCAGCACGTCGTAGCGGTCGCAGATCTCGCGCACGCGCTGGAAGTAGCCCGGCGGCGGCGGGAAGCAGCCGCCCGCGTTCTGCACGGGCTCGAGGAACACCGCGGCCACGGAGTCCGCGCCCTCGTTGAGGATCGCGACCTCGATCTGGTCCGCCGCCCAGTGGCCGAACGCCTCCGGGTCGGAGCCGTCGTGCAGGCCGTGGGTGATCTCCTCCGCGCGGTACGTGTTGGTGTTCGGCACGCGGAACGTGGACGGCACCAGCGGCTCGAACTGCTGCTTGAGCCCGGGCAGTCCCGTGATCGACAGGGCGCCGTGCGGGGTGCCGTGGTACGCCACGTTGCGGCTGATGACCTTGTGCTTCATGGGCTTGCCCACGAGCTTGAAGTAGTTCTTCGCGAGCTTCCAGGCGGTCTCGACGGACTCGCCGCCGCCGCTGGTGAAGAACACGCGGTTGAGCTCGCCGGGGGCGTAGGACGCGAGGCGCTCGGCGAGCTCGATCGCGGCGGGGTGCGCATAGGACCACAGCGGGTGGAACGCGAGCTCGCGCGCCTGCGCCGCGCCCGCCTCGGCCAGCTCGGTGCGGCCGTGCCCCAGCTGATTCACGAACAGCCCGGCGAGGCCGTCGAGGTAGCGCCGTCCCTGGGCGTCGTAGAGGTAGGCGCCCTCGCCCCGCACGATGATCGGGACGTCGGCGTGCTCATATCGCGAGTGCTCGGTGAAGTGCATCCACAGGTGGCGCTTGGCCGCCTGCTGCAGCTGTGAATGATCCATCCGCCCATGGTTCCGGCCCGGACGCGCCCGGCGCAAGCGACGAACCGTCCGGCGCCTCCTACGCGGCGGACACCGCGGCGGACAGCGGCCCGGCCAGGTCGCCCCGCGACGCCACCTCGATCGCGTCCAGCCCCAGCCAACCCGCCATCACGCCCAGCTCCGCCGCCAGCGCCTGGGCGACCGTGGCATCGTCCCTCCGTCGCGCCCCGGGCGCCCGCCCGGGCTCCCGCCACGCCGCCTCGACCGCGAGGACGCCCTCCTTGCGGCGCGCCTTGAGGTCCACGCGCGCCTCGAAGCGGTCGCCCAGCAGGAACAGCAGGCAGTAGTAGCCGAACTCGCGCTTCGCGGCCGGCGTGTAGATCTCGATGCGGTAGTCCACCCCGAACAGCCTCTGGAGCCGCGGCCGGTACCAGCACACCGGGTCGAAGGGGCTGAGGAGGGACGATGCGGTGGCCCGGCCGGGGTCCGAGGCGGCGGCGGACAGCAGGGCCGGTTCCTTCCAGCCCTCGACCTCCACCCATGAGGCGAGACCGCGCTCCACTGCGGACTTCGCCCAGGCGCCGGCGCCGGCCGCGGCGCCCTTGCGGTGAGAGTCGTCCCGGGGCGAACGCGGGAGCCGGAAGTGGTCCGCCAGGTCCGCGGGCGTGCCCAGGCCGGTCGCGAGCAGCGCGCGGTCGAACAGCGCCTGGTGGGCCGCGGGTGCCGGCAGGCCCCACGTGCGCGCCGAGGCCGGCGGCAGCCCCCACGCCCGCTCTGGGGCGTCGTAGGTGCGCCGGAAGTGAGGTCCGCGCGAGGCGGCGACCTCGCCGGTGATGAACAGGTACTCGAGCGCGTCCTTGACGTGCGAGGTGTCCCACCACGTGCCGCGGGCGCCCTCGCGTGGCGACAGGTGCTCGAGCTCCGTGGCGGTGACGGGGCCGTTCGCGGCGACGGCCGCGCGGACCTCCTCGAGCAGCCATGGCCGCTCCCGCTCGAGCCGCTCGCGGTGGTAGCCCTGCCACGACGCGCGCTCCGTCATGCGGTGGTGCAGCGCCGGAAGCAGGTCGCGCGGCATCACGGAGGCCTCATGCCCCCAGTGCTCGAACGCGTGCTCGCCCGACCACAGCCAGCGGTCGAACCGGTCGCGGTCGTACGGCCCGAAGCGGGAGTACACCGGGACGTGGTGGGCGCGCGCGAGCACGTTGACCGAGTCGAGCTGCAGGATGCCCTGGCGCTCGAGGTACTCGCGGAACCGTGCGGGACCGGGGCGGCCGGCGGGGCGGCGGCGCGCGAGGGAATGCGCGGCCAGGTGGATGCGGCGGGCCTCGGCGGCGCTCAGCGACGGCGTCATGCGCGCCACTCTAGGGGCGCCCTCCGACACTCTGCCGGGCGGTTCGGGGCCGATTTTTGTTTTGGGCCCGAGTCCGTGTAACCTATTCCGGCCAGCCCCGATAGCTCAGTCGGCAGAGCGTTTCCATGGTAAGGAAAAGGTCCAGGGTTCGATTCCCTGTCGGGGCTCCAAGTCCGTCGTCACGTACGATGGATCGCCGCCTCCGGGCGGCACGCGGCGGGGTAGCTCAGCTGGTTAGAGCGCACGACTCATAATCGTGAGGTCGCGGGTTCGAGCCCCGCCCTCGCTACGGATTCAGGCAGAACGCCTGCATCATGCGCCTTCGCAAGGCGCGTCCCTACAAGGCTGGGAGAGAACCATGGCCAAGAACGACGTTCGTCCGAAGATCACGCTCGCGTGCACCGAGTGCAAGGACCGCAACTACATCACGCGGAAGAACCGCCGCAACAACCCTGACCGTGTGGAGCTCTCCAAGTTCTGCCGGAAGTGCGGCAAGCACACCGCGCACCGCGAGACGCGCTGAGCATCAGCTTCGACCGAAGGCCCGTCGCCCCTCCCGGGGGCGGCGGGCCTTCCTCGTTCCCGCGCGCGACGTTCCATGTGGGGCGCCGCGCGGGTCAGGCGAGGTCGACCCCGGCGACGGCCGAGGCCGAGTCGAGGAACGCCTCGCGCATCGACTCGGCGCCGTCCAGGTAGCCGCCCACGAGCGCCGCGTCGCGCAGCATGACCAGAGAGGCGGCCACCCGCTCGGGATCGGACGCTCCCGCGCCCGCCGCGGCCTGCGTGAGGACGCCGCGGAACCACGCGCGGTGCGTCGCGATGAGGCGGCGCACGGCGCTCGCCTCGTCGGGGTACTCCGCCGCCGCGTTGATGAAGGGGCAGCCGCGGGTGTGACGCCGGGCCACGTCCTCGGCGATGCCCTGCACCGCGGCCCGCAGGGGATCGGGGCTGCCGCCGGCCGCCGCCACCTGCGCGCGGATGGTGCGGTCCTCGCGCTCGAGGTAGGCGACCACCAGTTCCTCCTTGCCCGCGAAGTGGCGGTACATGGTCGCGCGCGACATGCCCGCCTCGGACAGGATGCGGTCGACGCCCACGGAGTGGATGCCCTCGCGGTAGAAGAGGTCGGAGGCGGTCGCCGCGAGGCGCTCGCGGGCGTCCTGGGCGGGGGCTGTGGGGGTGGTCATCTCGGTCACCCTAACGGAACGCTCGTTCCCCTTGGATCATGCCCGGAAGAAATTTCTGTGGAGTCGGGAATGAAACCGGCGAGAACGATCGTTCTCTCTGGCGTCCGGGTCGAGCGATCCGGCGAGACCCGACAAGGAGACCATCATGACCACCACGCTCACCGCCCAGGAAGTCCGCGAGATCGACGCCGCCAACGCCTCCGGCCGCCCCACCGCCCTCCTCATCCACGGGCTCTGGCTGCTCGCGAGCAGCTGGGACGCCTGGCAGGAGAAGCTCGAGGGAGCCGGCTACGCCGTGGTGGTCGCCCGCTGGCCCGAGGAGCCCGCGGACGTCGAGGACGCGCGCAACCGACCCGAGGCCTTCGCCGGCGTCGGCGTGCAGGAGGTCACCGACCACGTGGCGCAGATCGCCCGCGAGCTCGACCGGCGCCCTCTCGTGATCGGCCACTCGTTCGGCGGCCTGCTCGCCCAGCGGGTCGCGGACCTGGGCCTCGCCGCCGCGACCGTCGCGATCGACCCGGCCCCGTTCAAGGGCGTGCTGCCGCTCCCGGCCTCCACCCTGAAGGCCTCGTTCCCGGTGCTCGGCAACCCGGCCAACCGCACGCGCACCGTGACCCTCACCTTCGACCAGTTCCGCTATGGCTTCGCCAACGCGGTGAGCGAGGACGAGGCCCGCGCGCTCTACACCGAGCACCACGTCGCCGCCCCCGGTCGCCCGCTGTTCCAGGCCGCCACGGCGAACCTCACCGCGGGCGCGGCCACCCGGCTCGACCCCCGCAACCCCGCGCGCGGACCGCTGCTGGTGATCTCCGGCGAGAAGGACACCATCGTGCCCCGCGCCATCGCGCACGCCGCGTACCGCCTCCAGTCGCGCAACGGGTCCGCCACGGAGTTCGTGGAGATCCCCGGTCGCGGCCACTCGCTGGTGATCGACAGCGGCTGGGACCAGGTGGCCGACGTCGCGCTCGCGTTCGCCGCGCAGCACCTCGACGCACGCGTCGCGCGCTGACCGCGACGCGAGACCACGGGCGTCGCCCCCGATCCGCGGGGGCGACGCCCGTCGCGTCCCGGCGGGCCTGCGTCCCGCCTCGCCTGCCGTGTGGGAGGCTCGCGCCCGTGGACGATGCGGGGGCGGGCCGGGCGCGCCGGTTGACCTGGCGCGGGGTCGCCCTGGTGGGCGGCTGGCTCGCGCTCGCGGCGCTGGCCGTGCCGGTGGCGGTGCGGCTCACGGGCTGGGAGCGGGGGCCGCTCGCCTACGTGGTCCCGCTGGTGCCGTGGGTGGTGCTGGCGGCGCTCGTGCCCCTCGCCCTCGCGCTCTTGACGCGCGTGTGGGCGCTCGCCGGGGCCGCCGTCGCCATCGCCGTGCTCTGCGCGGCGTGGACCGCGCCGCTGTTCACGTCCGCGGCGGCGTCGGGCGACGCGACCCTCACCGTCGCGACCGCGAACCTTCTCACGGGCCAGGGCGACGCCGAGGTGGTGGTCGCCATGGTGCGCGACCACGACGTGGACGTGCTGTCCCTCCAGGAGCTCACGCCCGGGGCCGCCGACGCGCTGATCGCGGCGGGCCTCGAGGACCTGCTGCCGCACGCCGCGGCGCTCCCGGACGCGATCTGGTCCGGGACCGGGCTGTGGTCGCGCTACCCCATCACGGGCTGGGAGGGCCTCGACGACTACACGTTCCGCCAGGTTCTCGCGCAGGTGGAGCTGCCCTCCGGATCCACCACGGTCCTCGCGATCCATCCGGCGGCGCCGCAGCTGCTGGTCCACCGTGCGTGGTCCGAGGAGACGCGCCGGCTCACCGACGTGCTCGACGCGGTCGAGGGCCCCGTGATCGCCGCGGGCGACCTCAACCTGGTGCGCGATCACCGCGCGTTCCGCGAGCTCGAGTCGCGCGGCTACGTCGACGCCGCCGACGAGGCGGGCGCGGGCCTGGTGTCCACGTTCCCTCAGGACCGCACCCCGCCCACGCTGGTCGCGCTCGACCACGTGGTCACGCGCGACCTGCCGCTCGCCGCGGTGGATGTCGACACGGTGGTGGTGCCCGGATCCGACCACCGCGCGCTCGTGGTGAGGTACGCCTCGCGCTGACGCGCCTGTCCGATTCGTCCGGTCCATGGCAGACTCCCGTCATGGGGGAGCAGGGGGTCGACACGCGCGAGGGTTCCGGCCCGTCCGCGCTGTCCTCCCTGGGTCGCGGGCTCACCGCGATCGCCCGGGTGCTCGCGTTCCTCGCGCTGCTCGCGGTCTTGGTGCCCGTGACCGCGCGGCTCACCGGGATCGAGGCCGGGCCGCTGGCGGTGCTGGTCTCGCTGATGCCGTGGGTCACCCTGGCCGTCGCGGTGCCGCTCACGCTCGCGCTGCTCGCGCGCGCCTGGGTGCTGCTCGGCGTCAGCGTGGCGGTCGCGGCGCTGTGCCTGTGGTGGATCGCCCCGGTCTACGTCGCCACGTCCGCGGACGGCGACGTCGCGCTGCGGGTCGCGACGTTCAGCCTCGCGAACGGCCAGGCCGACGCGGAGGCGGTGGTCGAGCTCGCGCGCGAGAGCGACCTCGACGTGCTCGTCCTCACCGAGCTCACGCCGCATGCCCTCGAGCGGCTCGAGGAGGCGGGGCTGGCCGAGGTGATGCCGTACAGCGCGGCGTACCCCGGCGACTGGAAGTTCGGCACGGGGCTGTGGTCCACCCGCCCGATCACCGAGGCGGAGTCGCTGCCCGGCTTCACCGCGCAGGCCATCCGCGCCCAGGTGGGCACCGGCGACGCGCGCCTCACCGTGGTGGCGGCGCACCCCGAGTCGCCCGGCGTGATCGACCACGCCGACTGGGACGCCGACCTCGCCGCGCTGGTCGACGTGCTCGCCGCCCAGGAGGGCCCCGTGGTGGTGGCGGGGGACCTCAACACCACCCGCGACCACGCCGGGTTCCGCGGGATCGAGGCGCTCGGCTACGCCGACGCCTCGGACCAGGCGGGGATGGGCGTGAATGCGACCTACCCGAACGGTCCCATGGGCCTCCATCACGGCCCACCGATGTGGCTCAGCCAGCCGCTGGTCGCGATCGACCACGTGCTCGCGCGGGACACCGGGATGGTGGCCGCCGAGGTCGTCACCGTGGCGATGCCGTGGTCCGACCACCGCGCCCTGGTCGCGACGTACCGGTGGCCGTGACGCCCACCCGGCCCGCGCATCGTCCCCACGCGCGCGGCGGCGCGCCCTTCCTGGATAGGGTGGCACTGTGCCAGTGAACATCGACGCCGTGGGTCGCGCGTACGGCCCCCACGAGCCCTACGAGGTCACGCGGATCAAGATCCGCGAGTTCGCCGACGCGGTGGACGCCCGCTCCTTCGCGCACCGCAGCGAGGAGGCGGCCCGCGCCGAGGGCTACCCCGACGTGGTCGCGCCCACCACCTTCGCCGTGGTGATCGCCCAGCAGGCCGAGTTCCACGTGGTGGTCGACCCCGAGGTGGGCGTCGACTTCTCGCGCGTCGTCCACGCCGACGAGCGCTTCACTCACCACCGGCCGATCATCGCGGGGGACCTCATCTCCGCGACCGTGCACATCGACGACATCAAGCAGCGCGGCGGCATCTCGATGGTCACCACCCGGACCGAGCTGTCGGACGAGGACGGCTCGCCCGTCTCCACCGTGACCAGCACCCTCGCGGTGCGCGAGGAGGCCTGATGAGCACCGAGAACGGCCCGTCCTTCGACGGTCTCGAGCTGGGGGAGGTGGTCGCCGAGCGTCAGGTCGAGCTGTCGCGCGACAGCCTGGTGCGCTACGCGGGCGCCTCCGGCGACTTCAACCCGATCCACTACAACGAGGTGGTCGCGGAGTCCGTGGGCCTGCCCGGCGTCATCGCGCATGGCATGCTCACCATGGGCACCGCGGCGTCCGTGGTGGAGGAGTGGGCCGGGCCCGGCAACGTGGTCGACCTCCAGACCCGCTTCACCCGTCCCATCCCGGTGCCCGCGATCGGCGAGGCCACCGTGAGCTTCACCGCGAAGGTGGGCGCGCTCGACGCGGAGGCCCGCACGGCGCGCATCGACATCACGGTCGAGAACGACGGCCAGAAGGTGCTGGGGAAGGCGCAGGCGGTCGTCTCCTGCGCGTGAGTTGCGTCACCGGGTGACGCGAGTGTCATCGGTCCCGCCCGCGACCCGGTAGGGTGACCGCGCGAGATCCGGTCGCGCGTCCATGGCGCATGCGGCTTTAGCGTCGCTCCCCCGGGATCGCACCATCCCCGGGAGAGCGTCGATGACGCGCGCTCTCCCCTGCGTGAGAGAGGACGCATGAGCGCAACCACCGAGGAGCGGACCGGTATCACCGGCCGTCTCGACTCGTACTTCGAGATCACCAAGCGTGGCTCGAGCTTCGGCCAGGAGATCCGCGGCGGTCTCACCACGTTCTTCACGATGGCCTACATCGTGGTGCTGAACCCGATCATCCTGACGAGCGTCCCGGACAGCACCGGCATGTTCATCGGCGGCACCACCGACCCCGACGTCGCCCGCGCGCTCGTGGCCGCGGCGACCGCCCTGGTCGCGGGCCTGCTCACCATCCTCATGGGCGTGTGGGCGCGGTTCCCGCTCGCGCTTGCGGCCGGCCTGGGCCTCAACGCGTTCGTCGCGTTCGGCATCGCGACCCGCGAGGGCATGACCTGGCCCGCCGCCATGGGCTTCGTGGTGATCGAGGGCCTGGTCATCACCCTGCTGGTGCTGTCGGGCTTCCGCCGCGCGGTGTTCGCGGCCGTGCCGGCGTTCCTCAAGCAGGCGATCGCCGTGGGCATCGGCCTGTTCCTCGCGTTCATCGGCCTGTTCGACGCGGGCATGGTCCGCATCCCGGCGTCGGGCGCGACCCCCACCGAGTTCGGCATCGGCGGCTACATCGGCTCGTGGCCGATGGTGGTGTTCGTGGTGGGCCTGTTCACCGCGGTCATCCTCATGGTGAAGAAGGTACGCGGCGCGCTGCTCATCTCGATCGTGGTCGCCACCGTGGTGGCGTTCCTCATCCAGTCCTTCGCGAACCTCGGCTCGGACGTCGCCGTCGCGAACGACTGGGCGCTGGTGGTGCCCGCGGTTCCCGACGCCATCGCCTCGGTGCCCGACTTCTCGCTCGTGGGCCAGGTCGACCTGTTCGGCGGCTTCACGTCGCTGCCCGTGCTGACCGCCCTGCTGCTGGTGTTCTCGCTGCTCATCGCCGACTTCTTCGACACCATGGGCACCATGACCGCCGTGGGTGCCGAGGCCGGCCTCAACGACGAGCAGGGCAACCCCCCGCGCTCGCAGCAGATCCTGCTGGTCGACTCGATCGGCGCCGCCGCGGGCGGCTTCGGCTCGGTCTCCTCGAACACGTCCTACATCGAGTCCGCCGCCGGCGTGGGCGACGGCGCGCGTACCGGTCTCGCGTCCGTGGTGACCGGAATCGCGTTCCTGCTGTCGACGTTCCTCACGCCGCTGTACGCGATGGTGCCGTTCGAGGCCGCGACCCCCGTGCTCGTGGTGGTCGGCTTCCTCATGGTGTCGCAGGTCGCGGGCATCGACTGGAAGGACTTCCGGATCGCGATCCCCGCGTTCCTCACGTTCATCCTGATGCCGTTCGGCTACTCGATCTCCGTGGGCATCGGCGCCGGCTTCATCTCCTACGTGGTGCTGCAGGTCGCGACCGGCGGCGCCAAGAAGGTGCACCCGCTCATGTGGGGCACCGCGGCGGCGTTCGTCCTGTACTTCGCGATGGGGCCGCTGCTCACCGCGCTCGGCTGACCCGCGCATCGTCCACCGCGGCCCCGGTCCTCCACGCGAGGCCCGGGGCCGCGGTGCGTCCGGGCGCGACGCGAGTGCGCGTCCTGCATGCAGGTCCGCCGGTTCAACAACCCTGCATGCGAGGCGCGGCGTCCCGTATGCAGGATCGAATGGGTCGCGTGCCTGCTTGCAGGACGGGCAGCCCCGGGCGCGAGGCGGGGGCGCGCGGCCTCAGCGCGGCGCGGGCGCCGTGGTGGACCCGATGCGCAGCTCGAGCGGCATCACCACCGGCGCGGGCGACTCGCCGCGCAGCAGCGCCGCCACCTCGGCGGCGAGCGCGTGGCCCTTGGCCTCCGCGTCCTGGACCTGGGTGGTGAGCTCGTGCGGGGCGATCCACGGCAGCTCGATGCCGTCGAAGCCGGTCACCGACAGCTGCTGGGGTACCGGGATCTCGAGCTCGCGTGCCGCGATGATCGCGCCACCGGCGAGCAGGTCGGACTGGCACACGAGCGCGGTGGGCCGCGGCTCCGACGCGAGCGCGAGGTGCGCCGCCGCAATGCCCTCCGCGACGATCGACGCGCGCGCCTCCACCACCACGCACGGCTCGACGCCCGCCTCCGCGAACGCCTCGAGCCGGCGGTGGACGGGGGTCCAGGCCGTCTTCGCGAGCGCCTCGTCGAGCGGGACCACGCGCGTCTCGCCGTCGAGCCCCGCGGGCAGCGTGATGGTGCCGATCCGCGTGTGACCCAACGACACCAGGTGGCGGATCAGCTCAGCGGTCGCGCCGCGGTCGTCGATCTCGAGCACGCCCGCGCCGGCGGGGGCCTCGCCCTCCATCACCACCATGGGCAGGCCGCGGCGGCGCAGGATGTCGATCGCCGGCTCGCCGTCGTGATCGCGCACGCGCAGCAGCACGGCGGCGTCCATGGCGGCGGTCTCCAGCAGCGACCGCTCCCCGGGCTCGCCCGTGGGGGTGGGGATGAGCAGCACGCCCAGGCCCATCTGGCCGAGGTCGCCCACCAGCCCGTCCATGATGCGCAGCATCAGCGGGTCGCGGAAGGACAGCTGGAGGCGCTCGTGGATGACCACGCCCACCACGCCGGTGCGGCCCGAGCGCAGCGCCCGCGCGTGCGGCGCGGGACCCGCGTAGCCGAGCTCCTCGGCGGCCTTCTCGACCTTCGCGCGGGTCTCGGCGGACAGCGGTCCGGCGCCCGAGTAGGTGAGGGATACAGTGGACAGCGACACGCCCGCCTTCGCGGCGACGTCGGCCATCGTCGGTCGGCGTGTGCGCGTCACGCGGCTCTCCCTCGGCTCGGTCAGACCCCAGGTTAGCGCCGCCCGCCCGACCATCCGCGCCACGGCCGCGCCGCGCATCGTCCCGAGGGAGCCATGACCCAACGCCCTGCCCGCACCGCGGCCGCCCGCCGCGGCGTGCTCGCCCTGTTCTGGATCATGGGCGTCTTCATGGCGACCCAGGTGTCGCGCTACCCGACCATCACCGAGCTGCTCGACGTGAGCACGGGCGAGCTCGCGCGACTGCTGCTGTTCGGCGCGCTCGGCGCCCTGTGCGCGCTGCTCGTGACCGGCTGGATGGTGGCGCGGTTCGGCACGCGGGCGCTGCTGTGGTGGTCCTCGTTCGGGTTCCTCGCCGCGATCGTGCTGCTGGGTGCCGCGACCGCGTGGGGATCGCAGGCCTGGTTCGCGGTCGCGTCGTTCCTGGTTTCCGTGGGCTTCGCGTTCACCAACGTCAGCATGAACGCGGAGGCGGCGGCGGTCGAGCGCGCCATGGGACGCGCGGTGCTGCCGCAGTTCCACGCCGCCTTCTCCGTGGGCATGGCGATGGGGCTCGCGCTCGGCGCGTGGATCTCGCACCTCGGCATCGCGCCCGTGTGGCACTTCGCGGGCGTCGGGATCGCGCTGACCGCGCTCCGTCTCGCGGTCCTGCCGGCGGCGGTGATGGACGGGCGGCCGCGCCCGGACGATGCGCGGCCCGGCCTGGGCGGCCCGTTCGCCGCCGCGCGGGACGAGTACCGCGACAGGCGCGTGGTGCTCATCGGCGTGATCGTGTTCTGCGCTTCGACCATCGAGGGCGCGGCGGCGCAGTGGGCGTCGCTGGCGGTGGTCGAGGCCTTCGACCAGCCGGAGGCGGTGGGCGACCTCCTGTACTGGGTGTTCGTGGTCGCGATGGTGACGCTGCGGTGGAGCGGCGCGGCGGTCATCGGGCGCCTCGGGCGCGTGGTGACGCTGCGGGTCTCCGCGGCGCTCGTGATCGTGGGCGTGAGCCTGTTCGCGTTCGCGCCGGGCCTGTGGCTGGTGCCCGTGGGCATGGTGCTGTGGGGCCTGGGCGCCGCTCTCGGCGTCCCGATCGGCTTCTCCGCCGCCTCCGACGAGCCCGATCGCGCCGCCGCGCGCGTCGCGGCCGTGTCCTCGTTCTCCACCATCGCGGGGCTGGTGATGCCGCAGGTGATCGGCCACCTGGGCGACGTGGTGGAGCTGCGTCGCGCGCTGCTGGTCACGGTGCCCGCGGCGCTGATCTCGTTCCTGCTCGCGCGCGCGGTGCGCGCCGCGGGACCGCTATTCCGGTCCCAGCGCGCGCTGGCGCGGCGGGAACGCGCGGCCGCGGTCTCGATCGACGCCGAGGCCGATCGCGACGCCGCCGCCGCGGTGATCGCGGACGGCGTGGAGCCCGTTCAGGCGCTGCCCGAGGAGGGGGCGCCCACCCGCGAGGAGCGGCGGCGCGGCGCGGATACCCTGGGCGCATGAATCTTGCCGCGTTGACCACCCTGCGCGTCGGGGGCCCGGCTCGCGAGCTGCGCGAGACGGACAGCGAGGCCGAGCTCATCGACGCCGTCCGCACAGCCGACACCGACGGGGCGCCGCTCCTGGTGGTCGGGGGCGGCTCCAACCTGCTGGTCGCCGACGAGGGCTTCGACGGCGTGGTGGTCCGCGACCGCCGCGAGGACGTGTCGCTGGTCAACGACGGCGCGTGCGGCGGGCTGTCGATCACCGCCGCGGCCGGCACCCCGTGGGACACGCTGGTCGCGCAGGCGGTCGCGTCGAAGTGGAGCGGCTTCGAGGCCCTCTCCGGCATCCCCGGCTCGACCGGCGCCACGCCGGTGCAGAACGTCGGCGCGTACGGCGCGGAGGTCAAGGACATCGTCGCCGTGGTGCGCACGTGGGACCGCGAGGCAGGCTCCGTCAAGACGTTGCCCCTGGTCAAGGCCGAGTTCGGCTACCGCGACTCGATGCTCAAGCGCACCATGACGCACGGCCCGTGGGGACCCACGCCGCGCTACGTGGTGCTCGAGGTCACCTTCCACACGCGGATGGCGAGCCTCTCGGCACCCGTGCGCTACCAGCAGCTCGCGACGGCGCTCGGCGTGGAGCTGGGCGCCCGCGTGCCCATCACCGACGTCCGCGAGGCGGTCCTCGCGCTGCGCGCCTCGAAGGGCATGGTCCTCGATGCCGCCGACCACGACACGTGGAGCGCCGGCTCGTTCTTCACCAACCCGATCGTGCACGCGGAGGCCGTCCCCGCCGACGCACCGCGCTACCCCGCCGCCGAGGGCCTGGTGAAGACCTCCGCGGCCTGGCTCATCGAGCACGCGGGCTTCGCGCGCGGCTTCGCCGTGAGGGACGATGCGCGGGCCACCTTGTCGACCAAGCACACCCTCGCGCTCACCAACAGGGGAGCGGCGACCGCCGCCGACGTCGTGGAGCTCGCGCGCGCGGTCCGCGACGGCGTGCGCGACGCCTTCGGGATCACGCTGGTGCCCGAGCCCGTCGCGGTGGGCGTCGAGATCTAGACCGGACGCGAGCGGCCCCCGGGGTTCGAGTCCCCGGGGGCCGCCGCATCGTCCCGCGCTTCGCGGGCCGCCCGTCAGCCGTCGAAGGCGATCGCCTGCAGGATGTCGAGCTTGGCCGCGCGGCGCGCGGGCGACATGGCCGCCACCACGCCGGCGATGATCGCCAGCACCATGTAGATCCCGAGCCATGTCCACGGGATCGCGACCGAGGAGAAGCCGAACTCCTCGAGCGCCCGCACCAGCGCCACGCCCAGGCCCACGCCCAGGATCATGCCGAGGATGGTGCCGAAGATCGCCATGACGAGCGACTCGATGCGGATCATGCGGCGGATGGAGCGCCGCCGGACGCCCACCGCGCGGAGCAGGCCGATCTCGCGGGTGCGCTCCGTCACCGAGAGCAGCAGCGTGTTCGCCACGCCCAGCACTGCGATGATGAGCGCCGCGCCGAGCATCGCCGAGATCACGCCGAGCAGCAGGTCGATGAACTGGTTCGCGAACTGCGCGAGCTCGTCGGGGGCCTGGAGCACCACGAGCGGGTAGTCGGCCGCGAGGGCCTCCGCCAGCTGCTCCTGCGCCGCGGCGGCGTCCACGCCCTCGTCCAGGACCACCATCGCCTGGACCACGTCGTACTCGCCGAACAGCTCCGCGCCGGTCGCCTCGTCGACCCAGAAGTTGGCGTCGCCCTCGTTGAGGTAGAGGCCGGTGACCTCCAGCGTCGCCGAGCCCTCGGCTCCCTCGAGGGTCACCTGGTCGCCCACCTCGACGCCGAGCTCCTGGATGACCGGGTCGATGAAGACGCCGCCGTCGAGCTCGGTGAACGCGGGCTCGTTGTTGTAGTCGAACGCCGCCTCCGCGGTCACGGGGTCGATCGACGCGACGGCGTAGCCCGTCCCCTCGAACTGCGCGGAGTCCACGCCGAGCGACGTGACGAAGTCGACGCCGTCCTCAGACTCGAGC
Organism: Demequina silvatica; assembly: GCF_000971215.1. GTDB lineage: Bacteria > Actinomycetota > Actinomycetes > Actinomycetales > Demequinaceae > Demequina > Demequina silvatica. The sequence continues at coordinate 232,317 of NZ_BBMA01000002.1, read as the reverse complement.
GTCTCGATCGCGCCGGCCGGGATCGCGCCCTGGGTGGAGAGGACGAAGAAGTCCGCGTCGCTGCTCGCGAACTGGTCGGTGACCACGCTCTTGAGCGACTCCGTGAAGGTGGAGACCAGCGCGAGCAGCATCACGCCGATCATGAGCGCGGCCGCGGTGTTGGCGCTGCGGCGAGGCTCGCGGCGGATGTTGTTGGCGGCGAGCTTGCCGTCCACCCGGAACAGCCGCGTGAGCAGCGACTTGAGGCCGTACGCGAGCGGCACCAGGACCTGCGCCGCGAGCAGCGTCACGCCGATGATGAGCACCATCGCGCCGGCGCCCACGTACACGTACGGACGCGGGACGTCCATGTAGAGACCCACGACGATCGCCAGCACGCCGAGCAGCGCGAGCGCGCCGCCGACGATGTTGCGCAGCCGCAGCGGCTTCTTGGACTCGGTCGCGGACTCGCGCAGCGCCTCCATGGGCGAGATGGTCGACGCGTGGATCGCGGGCATGAGCGCCGCGATCAGCGTGACCAGCGCGCCGAGCGCGTAGCCCCACAGCAGGGCGTCGATCGGGAGGGTGACGGTGCCGAAGATGTTGCCCGACACCGCTTCCACCAGCGCGGAGAGCCCGAGCGCGCCCAGGTAGCCCAGCGCGATGCCCACCGTCGACGCGACCACCGCGATGACGAGCGCCTCGAGCAGGATCATGGTGCGCAGCTGGCGGCCGCTCACGCCGATCGCGCGCAGCAGCCCGAACTCGCGGGTGCGCTGCGTGACGATGATCCGGAACGTGTTGACGATGATGTACGAGCCGACGAACAGCGCGATGAGCGCGAACGCGATCGCGAAGATGTCGATGTACTGGAGCAGGTCGTCGAGCTCCTGCGCCTGCTCCGCGGCCTTGTCCTCGCCCGTGATGGCGCGGGTGCCGTCGGGGATGACGTCGGAGATCGCGGTCGCGACCTCGTCCTTGTCCGCGCCGTCCGCGACCAGCACGGAGATGCTCTGGTAGCCGTCGGACTGCGCGAGCTCCCACGCGGTTGCCTCGGTCATGTAGCCGAGCGTCGCGCCCTGCAGCGAGTTGGACTCGCCGAAGCGGACGAGGCCCACGAGCTCGAGCTCGGTGACGCCCGAGTCGGTCGCGACGGCCACCTGGTCGCCCAGCTCGTAGCCCAGGCGCGGCGCGCTGTCGACGTCGAGGACCATCTGGGTGTCGGTCTCCGGTCCGTGACCCTCGACCAGCGTCGACTGGTCGATGCGGGGCTCGCCCGACCAGTTGAACAGCTGGCTGGGGGCGCCGCCGGCCGTGAGCTCGCCCGTGGGCTCGAAGTCGGCGGGCAGCACCGCACCCATGACCTGGATCCCGCCCACGGCGAGGCCGACGCCATCGACCGCCTGGACGGCGGCGAGGTCGTCGGTGGAGAACACCGAGTCGCCTGCGGCGAACTGGTCGCCCTCCTCCTCGGACTCGGACGGCGCCTCCTCGACGATCACGTCGGTGCCGGAGTAGATCTCCTCGAACAGCTGGTGGAAGCCGCCCGAGAGCGCGTTGGTGAGGGTGAACGTGGCCGCGGCGAGCGCGACGCCCAGGGCGACGGCGATCGCGGTCAGCACCAGCCTCTTGGGGTTGTGCTTGACGGACTTGACGGCGAGGCGGAACATCAGTGCCCCATCTGCTTCATGCGGTCGAGCACGCGGTCGGCGGTGGGCTCGCGCATCTCGTCCACGATCCGGCCGTCGGCGAGGAACAGCACGCGGTCCGAGTAGGACGCGGCCGACGGGTCGTGGGTGACCATCGCGATGGTCTGGCCGAACTCCTTCACGGCGCGGCGCATGAAGCCGAGCAGCTCCGCGCCGGAGCGCGAGTCGAGGTTGCCGGACGGCTCGTCCGCGAAGATCAGCTCGGGGCGCGCGACCAGCGCGCGGGCGACCGCGACGCGCTGCTGCTGGCCGCCCGAGAGCTCGGCGGGCAGGTGCGTGAGGCGGTCCGCGAGGCCCAGGATCCCGATGATCTCGTCGAACCACGCCGGGTCGATGTCGCGGCCCGAGATGTCGAGCGGCAGCGTGATGTTCTCGCGCGCGGTCAGCGACGGGATGAGGTTGAACGCCTGGAAGACGAACCCGATCTTGTCGCGGCGCACCTGCGTGATCTTGTCCTCGGACAGGCTCGAGATCTGCTGGTCGCCGATCCAGGACTCGCCGGCGGTGAGCCGGTCCAGGCCTGCGAGCGTGTGCAGCAGGGTCGACTTGCCCGAGCCCGACGGGCCCATGATCGCCGTGAACTCGGCGGCCGCGATGTCGACGTCGATGCCGTCGAGCGCGCGGACCGCCGCGTCGCCCGAGCCGTAGTCCTTGGTGCCGCCGCGCATGGACGCGGCGAGGGTGACGGTGGTGGTCATGATGGATGCCCCTCGTGGATGGGTGGTGTCGTGGCCAGTCTGGCGAAGCGCGCGCGCCGCGGTCATCGTCCGCGAGGACGGTTCCGGCGGGTCCGCCTCAGGGATGACCCCGGAGGGACGATGCGCGGGCCGGGTCTGCGGCGCAGGCTCACGGCCGCGGCAGCACGATCCCGGAGTCGTAGGCCTCGACCACCGCCTGCACGCGGTCGCGCACGCCGAGCTTGGTGAGGATGTGGCTGACGTGGGTCTTCACCGTGGTGGAGGACACGTACAGCTCCGCCGCGATCTCCTGGTTCGACAGGCCGCGCGCCATGAGGCGCAGCACCTCCACCTCGCGGTCGGACAGGTCGCCCACGGCCTCGGGGGAGGGGGTGTGGTCCTCGGGCGCGACGGGGGCGGTGCGCGCGAACTGCTCGATCACGCGGCGCGTCACCTCGGGAGCGAGCAGCGCCTCGCCCGCCGCGACCACGCGCACCGCGCTCACCAGCGCGTCGCCGTCGACGCTCTTGAGCAGGAACCCGGACGCGCCGGCTCGCAGCGCCTCGTACACGTACTCGTCGTCGTCGAAGGTGGTCAGGATGACGATGCGCGTGCCGGGGTGCGCGGCGAGCACCTCGCGCGTGGCGGTGAGGCCGTCCATGCCGGGCATGCGGACGTCCATGAGCACCACGTCGGGGGCGTGCTGGGCGACTATCCCGGCCGCCTCCGCGCCGGAAGTCGCCTCGGCGACCACGCTGATGTCCTCCTCGGACTCGAGGATCATGCGCAGCCCCACGCGCACCATCGCCTGGTCGTCGACCAGCGCCACCCGGATCATCGTCCACCCTTCGCCGTGCCGGCGGACCGGCGGCCCACCTGGTCGTCCGCCGACGGCAGCACCGCCCGCACCCGGAAGCCGCCGCCGCTGCGCGGTCCGTACTCGAGCGAGCCGCCGAGCGCGTGGACGCGCTCCGCCATCCCGCGCAGCCCATGGCCGCCGCTCTGGCGGGCCGCGTCGGAGATGATGCCGCGGCCATCGTCCTCGACCAGGACGGTGACCTGGCCGGGACGGCGCACCACGGTCACCTGCGCGTGGGCGCCCGGGCCGGCGTGCTTCATGGCGTTGGTGAGGGCCTCCTGCACCACGCGGTACGCGCTGAGCTCCACCCCGGCGGGGACGTGCGCCGTCCCCTCGACGCTGAGCTCGACGGGAAGCCCCGCGTCCTCGACCTGCTGCGCGAGCGCGGGCAGCGCGGCGAGCGCCGGCATCGGCTCGAGCTCCGCGAGCGCGCGGTCCCGCTCCGCGGTGTCGACCGCGTCCTGCTCGGTCGCGCGCAGCACGCCGATCATCCGCTGCATCTCCGCGAGGCCCGTGCGGCCGGACGCCGCGATGGTCTCCAGCGCCTCGGACACCCGCGGATCGCTCTCGCGGGCGAGGCGGCGCGCGCCCTCCGCCTGCAGCGTCATCACGGTGATCTCGTGCGCGACCACGTCGTGCAGCTCGCGCGCGATCCGCGCGCGCTCCGCCCGGACGGCGTCCGCCGCGACCACCTGCTGCGCCTGCTCGCGCCGCGCGTGCTCGAGCTCGAGCTCCGTGATGCGCTCGCGGCGACGGAAGTCGACGAACCCGATCATCATGGGCACCACCACGGCCAGCGTGACCGCGATGAGCGACGTCCACTGGACGAAGTCGGTCGCGAAGAGCCCCACGACCGTCCAGGAGAACATGAGCAGCAGCACCGCGGCCCCGTGGAGCAGCGCGGTGCGCCGTGGCACGTAGGCGGCGAGGCCGTACAGCGCGACGTAGATGCCGAACATCGCCGCGGTGTCGGGGTAGCCGAGGCCCACCGCGACGACCCACGGCATGAGGATCGCCCACACGACCACGCGCGGGTGCCGCTGGCGCCACACGAGCGGGACCACCTGCGCGACGATCAGCAGGTAGCCGAGCGCGTCGTACTCGCGCGGCGCGGGCCCGAAGGAGGCGGCGCCCCGGGTGCCGATGAGCGCGAGCACCAGCAGGGACGCGGCGATCGCGACGTCACCCCAGCGCGGCCCCTTGGCGTCCATCAGGCCAGCGTAGGGCGTGGGCCGGGCGCCGGCATCGTCCGAAGGGACGAGCGCGCCGTCAACCGTGGAAGCGGTACCCGACTCCCCTGACCGTCTCGATCGCATCCGCGCCGAGGTGGGTGCGGAGGTAGCGGATGTACACGTCGAGGACGTTGTCTCGCGCCGCGGAACCCCACACCTCCTCGAGCGCGCGTGCGCGCGTCACGACCTCGCCGGCGTTCGTCATGAGCAGGTGGGCGAGCTGGAGCTCGCGCGGGCTCAGCGGCACCTCCTCGTCATCGCACGTGAGCCGCCGGGCGACGGGGTCGAGCGCGCAGCGGCCCACGCGCACTGTCGGGTCGGGCGCGGGGCTGTCGCGCCGCGCGCGAAGACGGATGCGGGCGACCAGCTCGTCGAAGGAGAACGGCTTGGGCATGTAGTCGTCGGCGCCGCGTTCGAGCCCTCGCACCGTGTCCTCGGCGGAGGTGCGGGCCGTCAGGATGATGACCGGGAGGTCGGAGCCGGCCGCCCGCAGGCGCCGCAGCACGGTGAAGCCCTCCTGATCGGGCAGGCCGATGTCGAGCACCATGACGTCGTGGGAGCCTGCGAGCGCGAGCGCCAGCCCCTCCCGGCCGGTGCGCGCGTGGTCCATCTCTATGCCGACGGTGCGCAGGCCGTCGCGCAAGCTCGCCACGAGCCGCGGCTCGTCCTCGACCAGCAGGATCTTCACGGCTCCTCCCGCCACGGCACCCGGATGACGAACGTGGACCCGTGGCCCGGCGTCGACGCGATCTCGAGCTCGCCCCCGTGGGCGTGCGCGATCGCGCCCACCAGCGGCAGCCCCAGGCCGAGGCCCTCCGCGTCGGGGTCGAGCCGCACGAATCGCTCGCGGACGGACTCGAGGTCCGCGGGAGCGATGCCTCGACCCTCGTCCGACACCCAGGCCAGCAGATCGGTGCCGTCGCGCGCGCTGCCCACGCGCACGGCCGATCCGTCCTCCGAGAACTTCACCGCATTGGCCGCGAGCTGCATCCACGCCTGGGTGAGGCGCTGCGGGTCGACGACGGCGGTGCCGTCCGCGCGCGACTCGACGCTCCACGCACGGTCTCCTAGCGTCGCCATGCGATCCGCGACGGCATCGGTGAGTTCAGCCAGCGGGGTGGGTGCGAGGCGCAGGAACTCGGGACGGTCGGCCTTGGCGAGCGTGACCAGGTCCTCGACCAGCCGAGTCATGTCCGCGGTCACGGCGAGTAGCTCGTCCCGCGTCGCCTCGACCTGGTCCGCGTCGCGCGGTTCGAGGAGCTCGAGACGCGTGCGGACCACGGTGAGCGGGGTGCGGAGCTCGTGCGAGGCGTCGTCGAGGAGCCGCCGCTGGTCGGAGAACGCCCGCTCGAGCCTGTCGAGCATCGCGTTGACGGTCCGCGACAGGCCCGCGAGGTCGTCGTCTCCCACGATCGGCACGCGTTCGCCGAGGTCGGTCTCGTTGATGCGCCGCGCGGTGCGGTCGAGCAGCCGCACCGGCTCGAGCAGGCGACCCACGGTGACGAACCCCAGCGCGCCGATCGCGATGGTCGCCACGATCGCGACGATCGCGTACACGGTGAAGGTGTCGACGAGCTCGCCCACGCGCGCGCCCTCGTCGATCGCGATGGCGAGGACCGCGACCCGCGTCCCGGCCGCGTCGATGAACGGCATCGCCGCGTATCCGTAGCGCGCGCTGGACGTCTCTGCGCGGCGCACCTCGACCGCCGTGGTCGTGTCGGACCACAGCAGGTCGAGCAGCTCCTCATCGTCCTCCAGCCGGAGCCGGCCCTCGCTGGCGGGGACATAGCGGGCGCGCCCGTCGACGAGCGCGACCGCGCCCTCGTCCTCGGTGCCGGTGTACCGGGCGACCGCGTCCCGCATGAGGGCGTCGATCCCCGTCGGCTCGGTCTCGGCGATCCATCGGAGGTAGTCGTCCGCGATCGCGGAGAGCTCGTCGGTGACGCCTCGCTCGACCGCGTCACGCTCGATGAGGAAGGCCGTGGTGCCGGCGACCGCGAGCGCCACCCCGGTGAGGGCCACCAGGTAGATCACCACCCGGGCGCGGACGGAACCCGCGCGAGCGCCGGACTGCCCGAACCATGAGGTCATCGTCACCTTCCGGCGCCACGCTATCGGGTTCAGTCGTCCTCGTGCTCGCTCTCGTCGGCGGAGTCGTCCGAGCCGTCATGGCCCGAGCTGCCGCCCTTGTCGTCGGTGGCGTCCTCGGCGGAGTCGTGACCCGAGTCGTCGGTGGTGGCGCGGTCGCCTCCCTTGTCGTCGGTGGCGTCCTCGGCGGAGTCGTGACCCGAGTCGTCCGCCTCGTCGTCGACACGGGTGTCGCCGGGTGGGAGCGCGATGCTGTCGTCTTCGACGTCGTCGCTCACGTCGTCCGGGCGGTCGCCGCCGTGGTCGTCGGTGAGGTCGTCGACGGACGGGCTGTGGGGGACCGTGGTGAGGGAGTCGTCGGGGGTCGCGCTCGAGGACGACGACGGCTCGGGGGTCGAGTCGTCCGACGAGTCGACGACGACGGCGTCGCCCACCGTGGGGTCCGGCTCCGCGCCGGAGCCGGAGCGCGACAACGCCGTCGCCCCGACGCCGACCCCGAGCAGGACCGCGGATGCTGCGGCGATCGTCGCCGCGAATCTTGCTGCTGAGGTGTTCATGGCTCCAGCCTGCTCGCCGGAGTCTGAGAGCTCTCTCAGGCTGCCGCCGCGGCTCGGGCACGCGCCCGGTCGGGGAGGATGGCGACGACCTCGGGGATGCGCTGGCCCGCCACGTGGCGGGGTGCGTCGCGCCTCGGTGGGCTGGGGACCGAGGTCGCCGCCGCATCGTCCCGTGACGGCGTGTACGGTGCGCGTGCCGCGACCGCGGGCGGTCCGGCGAGGAGCGAGCCCGTGGCGATGAGCGTGACGGCGATGCGGGTGGCGGTGCGCTTCATGCCGTCAGCATGGGGCGCGGACCCTGGCAGGCGCCGCAGAGGCCGCTCAGGGGAGGCTGTCAGTTGTCGTCGTGCCGGGTCCACCGGAAGGTGCGCACCGCGACGATCAGGCCCAGGACCATCCACGCGGCGAGCACGATCGCCGTCGCGGGATGCTGCCACGACCCGCTCGCCTCGGCCGCCTCGAAGCTCTCGGGCAGGAACACCGACCGCATGCCCTGCGCGAGCCACTTGAGCGGGAACACCGCGGCGACGTGCTGAAGGAACGTCGGGATCTGCGTGTAGACCAGGAACACGCCGGACGTGAACTGCAGGAAGAGCACCAGCGGGGTGAGGATCGCGGACGCGGCCTTCGCGTTGCGGAGCAGCGAGGACATCGCGATGCCGAGCGTGGTCGACGCCGCGGTGCCCAGCAGGAAGACCCAGGCGAACGTCCACCAGCCGCTGCCGGACGGCAGCTGCGCGTCGTAGAACGCGACGCCGATCGCGACCAGCGCCGCGATCTGGACCACCGACACCGCGAGCACCTGGGCCACCTTCGCCGCGAAGAACGCGGTCGCCGGCAGCGGCGTCGCGTGGACGCGCTTGAGCGCGTCCGAGTCGCGGTCGATCGCGATCGAGATCGCCAACGACTGGAAGCCCGTGTTGAGGATTCCCGAGGCGATCATGCCCGGCAGGAAGTACTGCGCGAACGACACCCCGTCCGCGATCTCCTGCCCGCCGAACACCGACCCGAACAGCACGAGCAGCATGATCGGGAAGAAGAAGATGAAGACCATCTGCTCCCGGGTGCGCGTGAACTCCTTCACCTCGACCACGAAGCGCCCACGGGTCATGGACATCCAGGTGGGGGCGGACGATGCGGTGGTCGCGGTCATGCCGAGGCCTCCTCGGTCGCGGTGCCGGTGGGGTGGGCGGCCGCGCTCGCGGCATCGCCGATCAGCCGCAGGTACACGTCCTCGAGGGAAGGGTGGACCACCTCGAGGCCCTCGATCTCACCCGACGTGCGGGCGAGCAGGTCGCGCAGCAGCGCGGTGGGCGTCGGGGTCTCCTCGGTGCGGGAGGTGCCGTCCTCGACCCACGTGACCCGCGCATCGGCCGCCCGCGCGCGCAGCCCCGCGGGGGTGTCGAGCGCCACCATGCGGCCCGCGGCGATGATGCCGATGCGGTCCGCGAGGTGGTCCGCCTCGTCCAGGTAGTGGGTGGTGAGGAGGATGGTGGTGCCGTCGCCGCGGACGGACTCGATGAGCGTCCAGAACTGGCGGCGGGCCTCGGGGTCGAAGCCGGTGGTCGGCTCGTCGAGGAACACCATCTCCGGGCGGCCGATCAGCGCGAGGGCGACGTCGAGCCGCCGCCGCTGGCCGCCCGACAGCGTCGCCGGCTTCGACCCGGCCTTCTCCGTGAGCCCCACCGCCTCGAGCATCTCGTCGACGCCGCGCGGGGACGGGTACAGGCTCGCGGCGTACCCCAGCGCCTCGCGCGCCGTGAGCGAGCCGCGCTCCGACGTCCCCTGGAGCATGATGCCGACGCGGTCGCGCCACTGCTTGGTCGCGTGGTGGGGGTCGACGCCCAGCACGCGCACGTCGCCGGCGGTGCGCTTGCGGAAGCCCTCGAGGATCTCGACCGTGGTGGACTTGCCGGCGCCGTTGGGGCCCAGCAGCGCGAACACCTCGCCGCGCGGGATCTCGAGGTCGAGGCCGTCGACGGCGTGCAGGTCGCCGTAGTGCTTGCGCAGGCCGGCGATGGCGATCGCGGGTTCCGTCATGCCGTCGAGCCTAGCCAGCCCGCGCGCCGGGTGCCTCCGCCGGAAGACGGAAGGGGCGCATCGTCCCGGGGGACGATGCGCCCCTTCCGGGCGTCGCAGACGCGTGCGGGCGGTCAGCCCGCGAGCAGGTTCTGGATGCGGCCGACGCCCTCGACCAGGTCCTCGTCGCCGAGCGCGTAGCTGAGGCGCAGGAAGCCGGACGGGCCGAACGCCTCGCCGGGGACCACGGCGACCTCGGCCTGCTCGAGGATGACGGTCGCGAGGTCCGCGCTGGACGCGATCTCCACGCCGCCGACGGTGCGGCCGATGAGGCCCTCGACGCTCGGGTAGGCGTAGAAGGCGCCCGTCGGGGTGGGGCACACGACGCCGTCGATCTGGCGCAGCATGTCGACCATGGTGCGTCGGCGGCGGTCGAACGCCTCGCGCATCTGGTGGACCTCCTCGAGACCGCCCTCGAGCGCCGCGATGGCCGCGCGCTGGGACACGTTGGCGACGTTGGACGTGAGGTGGCTCTGGAAGTTCGCGGCCGCCTTGGTGACGTCGGCGGGGGAGATCATCCAGCCCACGCGCCATCCGGTCATCGCGTAGGTCTTGGCGACGCCGTTGAGCACGATGGTCTGGTCCGCGAGCTCGGGGACCGCCTTGACGATCGGGGTGAACGCCGCGTCGTCGTAGGTGAGGTGCTCGTAGATCTCGTCGGTGAGGACCCAGATGCCGTGCTCGAGGGCCCACTCGCCGATCGCCTTGGTCTGCTCGGGCGAGTAGACGGCGCCGGTCGGGTTGGACGGGCTGCAGAACAGGAGGGCCTTGGTCTTGTCGGTGCGGGCCGCCTCGAGCTGCTCGACGGTGACCAGGTACTCCTGGTCGGCGCCGGCGAACACCTCGACGGCGCTGCCGCCGGCGAGGGCGATCGCCTCGGGGTAGGTGGTCCAGTACGGGGCGGGCAGGAGGACCTCGTCGCCCGGGTCGACGATCGCGGCGAAGGCCTGGAACACGGCCTGCTTGCCGCCGTTGGTCACGATCACGTTCGCGGGGTCGATCTCGTAGCCGGAGTCGCGCAGCGTCTTCGCCGCGATCGCCTGCTTGAGCTCGGGAAGGCCCGCCGCCGGGGTGTAGCGGTGGTTCTTGGGGTCGCGCGCGGCCGCGACGGCGGCCTCGACGATGAACTCGGGCGTGGGGAAGTCGGGCTCGCCCGCGCCGAACCCGATGACGGGACGGCCGGCGGCCTTGAGCGCCTTCGCCTTGGAGTCGACGGCGAGGGTGGCGGACGGCGCGATGGCGCCGAGGCGGGCAGAGACGCGGCGTGCGGGCTTCATGCGCGCCATTGTTCCACCTGAGCCCTCGAGGCGGTGTCCGCGATGTGGGACGCGCGGGCGCGAGTGCGGTGCGGGTGGTTCGGCGGGCGTGTCGACGGGTGTCAGGCGAGCGCGCGCGCCTTGAGCTGCGCGAACTCCTCCGGGGTGATGGCGCCGGAGTCGAGCAGCGCCTTGGCGCGGGAGATCTCGGTGGCGGGCTGCCGCTTGAGCGCGTCGATGTCCGCGTCGTCGTACGCGAGGCTGCGGGTGAACTCGACCTCCGCCGCGCGGTAGTCGCGCGCCGCCGCCATGTCGCGCTCCGTCATGCCCTTGCCGCGCGCGAGGAGGTAGATGAGCGCGCCGAGCGCGGGCAGCAGGATCAGCAGCAGCGTCCAGCCGACTTTCGCGCCGGTGCCGATCTCGTTGTCGCGCCACGCGTCAATGACGAACCTGATCATCAGGAAGATGAACATCACCCAGATCGTGACCCACAGGGACCACCAGAGGATGTCGAGGAAGTTGTCGAAGAAGTCCATGACGGTGCCCCCTTGTGTCGCGCGCGAATCGCACTCGATCTCACGGTAGTCCCTGGCACGTCCAGGCGCGCGGGGTGGTGAGGGAGTGGTGAGGGTGGTGGTGAGCGCCGCGGCGGCGACTCCCCATGACACTTGTGACGGATGGGACACGGATCGACTCGTGAGACGGTCACATCCTTCACGCGTGAACACACGAGTCCCAAGTGTCATGGGGAGTCCACGCGATGCACCCACCCGACGCACGCGGCGCTCGCACCCTGTGCCGTCCGCTACTCTGGTCCGGCGCACATGGCGGGCGGCGACGAGGCCTCCCAGCAACCCGGGTTCGACTTCTCTCCCGGAACCGCGTAACATGTGACGTCGGCGATTGACTTTCGTCAGGCTGGTTCGCGCCTTCGGGCGGGTCGCAGCATGGTGAAGGCGGACGTCGCGGGGCCCCGTCAGGGATCCCGAAGGGCAGTGGCGCAATTGGTAGCGCACCGGTCTCCAAAACCGGCGGTTGTGGGTTCGAGTCCCTCCTGCCCTGCGTACGCGGGGATCTCCCGCGAGCGCAATCCAGAGAGAAGGACTTTTCGGTGAGCGAATCTGCCGTGACGGATTCTGGAGAGAAGGACCCGCGGCACGAGTCGCGCGAGGGTCTGAACATCTTCGGACGCATCGCGCTGTTCGTGCGCCAGGTCATCTCCGAGCTGCGACGTGTGGTCACCCCCACGCGCCAGGAGCTGATCCGCTACATCTGGATCGTTCTCGGCTTCGTGGCCGTGATGATGATCCTGGTGTTCGGGCTGGACTTCGTGTTCGGCTGGGTCTCGGCGAAGGTGTTCGGCGGCTGAGGCCGCCTCAAGGGGAGTGAGTGATGAGCGACGAGAAGACTGACGAGACTGTGACGACCGAGATCGACGGCCTGGAGCCCGAGGTCGCCGAGGCGACCCCCGCGGACGAGCAGATCGCGGACGCCCCGGTCGAGGACTCGACCGAGACCGACGCCGAGGTCGAGGCCGACATCGACGCCCCGATCGCCGACCCGGTCGCCGAGTTCAAGTCCCGCCTCCGCACCCTCGAGGGCGACTGGTACGTGGTGCACAGCTATTCGGGTCACGAGAAGCGCGTGAAGGCCGCGATCGAGCACCGCATCGAGAGCCTCCACATGGAGGACTACATCTTCCAGGTCGAGGTGACCATGGAAGAGGTCGCCGAGATCAAGGGCGGCCAGCGCAAGCTCGTCACCCGCGTCCGGATGCCCGGATACGTCCTGGTGCGCATGTACCTCACGGACGAGTCCTGGGGCGCCGTGCGCAACACCCCGGGTGTGACCGGCTTCGTCGGCCACGCCCACAACCCCGTCCCGCTCACCATCGACGAGGTCTACTCGATGCTGGCGCCCAAGGAGGTGGCCGAGGCGGCCGCAGCCGAGGAGTCCGCCACCACGCAGACCCCCGTCGAGGTCGAGTTCGAGGTCGGCGAGTCGGTCACCGTCATCGACGGCCCGTTCGCGACCCTCCCGGGCACGATCTCGGAGATCTCGGCTGAGAGCCAGAAGCTCCACGTGCTCGTCTCCATCTTCGGCCGGGAGACCCCGGTCGAGCTGTCGTTCACCCAGGTCACCAAGATCTAGCTCGCGACAGCGAACCAGCGGCCGCCAAGCCGCACAGGCAACAAGATAAGGACCCTCAACATGGCACCCGCGAAGAAGAAGAAGGTCACTGGGCTGATCAAGCTTCAGATCCAGGCCGGCGCCGCCAACCCTGCCCCGCCGGTCGGTCCGGCGCTCGGTCAGCACGGCGTCAACATCATGGAGTTCTGCAAGGCGTACAACGCCGCGACCGAGTCGCAGCGTGGCAACGTCGTGCCCGTCGAGATCACGGTGTACGAGGACCGCTCGTTCACGTTCGTGCTCAAGACGCCTCCGGCCGCCGAGCTCATCAAGAAGGCGGCCGGCGTCGCCAAGGGCTCGTCGACCCCGCACACCGTCAAGGTCGCGAACCTGACCGACGCTCAGGTGCGTGAGATCGCCGAGGCCAAGATGGCCGACCTCAACGCCAACGACATCGACGCCGCCGCGAAGATCATCGCCGGCACCGCCCGCTCCATGGGCATCACGGTCTCCTAAGGACCTCCCACCTCAGTGGCAGGGCCGCGCTGGCCCGCACCACGAACTGCAAAGGAACAACGCAGATGACCAAGCGCTCCAAGGCTTACCGCGACGCAGCCCAGCTCGTCGACCGTGGCCAGCTGTACACGCCGATCGAGGCCCTCCGCCTCGCTCAGAAGACGTCCTCGAAGAACACCGACTCGACCATCGACGTCGTGTTCAAGCTCGGCGTCGACCCCCGTCACGCGGACCAGATGGTCCGTTCCACCGTCATCCTGCCGAACGGCACCGGCAAGACCGCCAGGGTCCTGGTCTTCGCCAACGGTGACAAGGCAGAGGCTGCCCGCGAGGCGGGCGCCGACATCGTCGGTGGCGACGAGCTCATCGAGGAGGTGGCCGCCGGCCGCCAGGACTTCGACGCCGTCGTGGCGACGCCCGACCTCATGGGCAAGGTCGGCCGCCTGGGCCGCGTGCTCGGCCCCCGTGGCCTCATGCCGAACCCGAAGACCGGCACCGTGACGATGGACGTGGCCAAGGCCGTGTCCGACATCAAGGGCGGCAAGATCGAGTTCCGCGTCGACAAGCACGCCAACCTGCACACCGTGCTGGGCAAGGCGTCCTTCGGCGACGCGAAGCTCCTCGAGAACTTCCAGGCCGTGATCGACGAGGTGCTCCGCGCCAAGCCGTCCGCCTCGAAGGGCCGCTACATCGTCAAGGCCTCGATCTCGGCGACGCAGGGTCCCGGCATCCCGATCGACGCCCTCGCGAAGTCCGAGGCGTAAGCAGCGGGCAACCCCAGACTCTCGCGCCCCGACCGGCGACCCCGGCACGGACGCGGAGCACGAGCGGCCCACGCGACGCCACCGCGTCCCGCGCGCCGCTCCTGGCCCGGCTCCCCTTTCGGGGGAGCCGGGCCTTCTCGCTTCCCCGGGCACGATGCGCGGGTCACCCGGGCGCGCGGGGCGACCGCCGCATCGTCCCCCACCTTCGATTTGCGGACGATGCGCTGGTCCCGTACCATGGACGAGCCCAAGACCGCCGGTCGTCGGGCCCGGGTTCCCCGGGTTCGGCCGAAGTCCCGCTCATGCGGGGTCCAGCGCAGGTGAAGCTGAAGCGCCGAGTGCGCGAACGTCTGGGCGGCCCACGGGCCGCCCTTTCTGTTCGCGGGCCAGGCCCCCGGCCCCGCCTGCGCGGGGCCTTTCTCATGTGGGGGATGGGACGGGCGGTCATCCGAAGGAAGGACAAACATGGCGACGCCAGACAAGGTGAACGCTGTTGCAGAGCTCGCGGACGACTTCCGCAGCTCCGCGGCGGTGCTGATCACCGAGTACCGCGGCCTCTCCGTCCCGCAGCTCGCGAAGCTGCGCGGTGAGATCCGTGGCGCCGCGACCTACAAGGTCGCGAAGAACACTCTGACGGCGCTCGCGGCCAAGGACGCCGGCATCGAGGGTCTCGACGACCTTCTGACCGGCCCCACGGCCATCGCATTCGTGACCGGTGACCCGGTCGAGGCTGCGAAGGGTCTCAAGGCTTTTGCCAAGGAGAACGACAAGCTCGTCATCAAGGGCGGCGTTCTCGAGGGCAAGGTGATCTCTGCTGATGAGGTCAAGAAGCTGGCGGACCTCGAGTCCCGCGAGGTTCTGCTCGCCAAGGCTGCCGGCGCCATGAAGGCGTCGCTCTTTGGTGCTGCATACCTGTTCCAGGCGCCGCTCGCTCAGGCAGCGCGCGCCGTCGACGCCCTGCGTGCGAAGCAGGAAGACGCGGCCTAAGGGCCGCACCCCACTACACACATCTGCTTCACGCAGGCAAGAGAGAAGGAAGTCATCATGGCTAAGCTCACCACCGAGGAGCTCATCGAGCAGTTCAAGGAGCTCTCGCTCATCGAGCTCTCGGAGTTCGTGAAGGCGTTCGAGGAGACCTTCGAGGTCACCGCCGCCGCTCCGGTCGCCGTTGCCGCCGCCCCCGCCGCCGGCGGCGAGGCTGCTGCCGAGGTCGAGGAGAAGGACGAGTTCGACGTCTTCCTCGCCGCCGTCGGCGACAAGAAGATCCAGGTCATCAAGGAGGTCCGCGCGCTCACCGGTCTCGGCCTGGGCGAGGCGAAGGCGCTCGTGGACGAGGCCCCCAAGGCCGTCCTCGAGGGCGCGAAGAAGGACGACGCCGAGAAGGCCAAGGCTCAGCTCGAGGCCGCCGGCGCGACCGTCGAGCTCAAGTAGCTCGTCCGGCTTCAGCCGAACCTTCTGAACGGGGTCGGGTCCGCGAGGACCCGGCCCCGTTCTGCCGTTCTCGGGGGACGATGCGGTGGTTCCGTGCGCGCCCGGGCCCGCCCGTGCATCGTCCCGGGTCGCAATTCGGGAACCCTCGGCGTGTCGGCTGGCGCTGCGGCGGCGCGGGAGTGGACAAACCTTGCGCGGCGCTGTAGTCTGACGACTTGCGCTGTCTATCGCCCTGCCCTCAAATGCCTACCTGGCGTGCGTCCGCTTGTAGCGGGTTTCGCCCCAGGATCCGGTGGAGCCGCGGCTAGGCATCGTGGTCACGCACGATCATAAAGGGAAGGAACCACCCTTGGCTGCCTCGCGCACCGATTCCGCCATCTCCAACCGTTCCGCATCGCGCCGTATCTCCTTCGCACAGATCCAGGACCCCATCGAGGTCCCGAACCTGATCGGTCTCCAGACCGAGAGCTTCGACTGGCTTCTGGGCAACACCGCGTGGCAGGCCCGTGTGGCCGCCGCCAAGGAGCACGGCCGGAACGACGTCCCGGAGGTGGCAGGCCTCCAGGAGATCTTCGAGGAGATCTCTCCGATCGAGGACTTCGGACAGACCATGTCCCTGTCCTTCTCGGACCCGTACTTCGAGGAGCCCCGCTACACGCCGGAGGAGTGCAAGGAGAAGGACTTCACCTACTCCGCTCAGCTGTTCGTGACCGCCGAGTTCATGAACAACACCACCGGCGAGATCAAGTCGCAGACCGTCTTCATGGGCGACTTCCCGCTGATGAGCAGCCAGGGCACGTTCATCGTGAACGGCACCGAGCGCGTCGTCGTGTCGCAGCTGGTCCGTTCGCCCGGCGTGTACTTCGAGCGCACGCCCGACAAGACGTCCGACAAGGACATCTTCACCGCGAAGGTGATCCCCTCGCGCGGCGCCTGGCTCGAGTTCGAGATCGACAAGCGTGACGCCGTGGGCGTCCGCGTCGACCGAAAGCGCAAGCAGCCCGTCACGCTCTTCCTCAAGGCCCTCGGCATGACCGAGGACCAGATCGCCGAGGAGTTCGCGCAGTTCCCGGCCGTCCTCGAGACCCTCGCCAAGGACACCGTCCACGGCCACGAGGAGGCGCTCGTCGACCTGTACCGCAAGCTGCGTCCGGGCGAGCCGCCGACCGTCGAGGCGGGCCAGAACCTGCTCGACAACTTCTACTTCAACTCCAAGCGCTACGACCTCGCCAAGGTGGGCCGCTTCAAGCTCAACAAGAAGCTGGGCCTCGCGAAGGAGCTCGGCGACTCGGTGCTGGGCCTCGACGACATCGTCGCGACCATCAAGTACATCGCCGCCGCCCACGCGGGCGTCGCGACGCTGGACGGCGCCGAGGGCGACGTGCGCGTCGAGACCGACGACATCGACCACTTCGGCAACCGCCGCATCCGCGCGGTGGGCGAGCTGATCCAGAACCAGATCCGCACCGGCCTGTCGCGCATGGAGCGCGTGGTGCGCGAGCGCATGACCACGCAGGACGTCGAGGCGATCACGCCGCAGACGCTCATCAACACGCGCCCGGTCGTCGCCGCCATCCGCGAGTTCTTCGGCACGTCGCAGCTGTCGCAGTTCATGGACCAGAACAACCCGCTCGCGGGCCTCACGCACAAGCGCCGCCTCTCGGCGCTCGGCCCCGGCGGCCTCTCGCGTGACCGCGCCGGCATGGAGGTCCGTGACGTCCACGCGTCGCACTACGGCCGCATGTGCCCGATCGAGACGCCTGAGGGCCCGAACATCGGCCTCATCGGCTCGCTCGCGTCCTTCGGCCGCATCAACCCCCTCGGCTTCGTCGAGACCCCGTACCGCAAGGTCGTCAAGGGTGTCGTGTCGGAGCAGGTCGACTACCTGACCGCGGACGACGAGGACCACTTCGTCATCGCGCAGGCGAACGCCGGGCTCGACGCCAACGGCCGCTTCACCGACGAGCGCGTGCTCGTGCGTGGCCGCGGCGGCGAGGTCGAGTTCGTCGCCCGTGAGGCCGTGGACTACATGGACGTCTCGCCGCGCCAGA
Organism: Demequina silvatica; assembly: GCF_000971215.1. Taxonomy (GTDB): domain Bacteria; phylum Actinomycetota; class Actinomycetes; order Actinomycetales; family Demequinaceae; genus Demequina; species Demequina silvatica. Next base: position 214,989 of record NZ_BBMA01000002.1, on the reverse strand, counting down.
TGGTGTCGGTGGGTACCGCCCTCATCCCGTTCCTCGAGCACGACGACGCGAACCGCGCTCTCATGGGCGCGAACATGCAGCGCCAGGCGGTGCCGCTGGTCCGCTCCGAGGCGCCGCTGGTCGGCACCGGCATGGAGCGCCGCGCGGCGATCGACGCCGGCGACGTGGTCATCGCGACCAAGGAGGGCGTGGTCACCGAGGTGAGCTCGGACCTCGTCACCGTCGCGAACGACGACGGCACCACCGGCTCGTACCGCATCGCGAAGTTCCAGCGCTCGAACCAGGGCACGTCCTACAACCAGCGCGTCGTGGTCGACGAGGGTGCCCGTGTGGTCCCCGGCTCGGTCATCGCCGACGGTCCCGCGACGGACGAGGGCGACCTCGCGCTCGGCAAGAACCTGCTCGTGGCGTTCATGTGCTGGGAGGGTCACAACTACGAGGACGCGATCATCCTGTCGCAGCGCCTCGTGCAGGACGACACGCTCTCCTCGATCCACATCGAGGAGCACGAGGTCGACGCGCGCGACACCAAGCTCGGACCCGAGGAGATCACCCGCGACATCCCCAACGCCTCCGAGGAGGCGCTGGCTGACCTCGACGAGCGCGGCATCATCCGCATCGGCGCCGAGGTGCGTGCGGGCGACATCCTGGTCGGCAAGGTCACCCCCAAGGGTGAGACCGAGCTGACCCCGGAGGAGCGCCTGCTGCGCGCGATCTTCGGCGAGAAGGCCCGCGAGGTCCGCGACACGTCCCTCAAGGTGCCCCACGGCGAGTCCGGCACCGTCATCGGCGTGCGCGTGTTCACCGAGGAGGACGGCGACGACCTCCCCGCCGGCGTGAACCAGCTGGTCCGCGTCTACATCGCGCAGCGCCGCAAGATCCAGGAGGGCGACAAGCTCGCCGGCCGCCACGGCAACAAGGGCGTCATCTCGACGATCCTGCCGGTCGAGGACATGCCGTTCCTCGAGGACGGCACGCCGGTCGACGTCATCCTCAACCCGCTCGGTGTGCCCGGCCGTATGAACGTCGGCCAGGTCCTCGAGACCCACACGGGCTGGATCGCGAAGCACGGCTGGGACGCCACGGACGCCAAGGGCGAGTGGACCAAGAACCTGCCCGAGGGCGCCGTCACGTCGGAGCCGGGTACCCCGGTCGCGACGCCGGTGTTCGACGGCCTGCGCGAGGACGTCCTCGGCGGCCTCCGCACGGTGGTCAACCCCAACCGTGACGGCGTGCGCCTGGTCAACCAGGAGGGCAAGGCCCGCCTGTTCGACGGCCGCACCGGAGAGCCGTTCCCGGAGCCGATCGCGGTGGGCTACAAGTACATCCTCAAGCTCCACCACCTGGTCGACGACAAAATCCACGCGCGCTCGACCGGTCCGTACTCGATGATCACGCAGCAGCCCCTGGGCGGTAAGGCCCAGTTCGGCGGCCAGCGGTTCGGCGAGATGGAGGTGTGGGCCCTCGAGGCGTACGGCGCCGCCTACGCGCTTCAGGAGCTCCTGACCATCAAGTCGGACGACGTCACCGGTCGTGTGAAGGTCTACGAGGCGATCGTCAAGGGTCAGAACATCCCGGAGCCGGGTCTGCCCGAGTCGTTCCGCGTCCTCATGAAGGAGATGCAGTCGCTCTGCCTCAACGTCGAGGTCCTCAACCACGAGGGCCACGTCATCGAGATGCGCGAGACCGACGACGACGCCTACCAGGCGGCAGAGTCGCTCGGCATCTCCCTGTCCAGCCGTCCCGATGCCTCGAGCGTCGACGAGATCTGACGAGCTTCGAGCTCACTCCGTACAGAAGAAGTTTTCGGTGCCGGCACACCAGCCGGCAGTAAGGAAGTAGAACCTTGCTCGACGTCAACGAGTTCGGCGACCTTCGCATCGGCCTCGCGACCGCGGATGAGATCCGCAACTGGTCGCACGGTGAAGTGAAGAAGCCCGAGACGATCAACTACCGCACGCTCAAGCCGGAGAAGGACGGCCTGTTCTGCGAGAAGATCTTCGGCCCCACCCGCGACTGGGAGTGCGGCTGCGGCAAGTACAAGCGCGTCCGCTACCGCGGCATCGTCTGCGAGCGCTGCGGTGTCGAGGTGACCCGCTCGAAGGTCCGCCGTGAGCGGATGGGCCACATCGAGCTCGCCGCCCCCGTCACCCACATCTGGTACTTCAAGGGCGTCCCGTCGCGCCTCGGCTACCTGCTCGACCTCGCCCCGAAGGACCTGGAGAAGGTCATCTACTTCGCGGCGTACATGGTCACCGAGGTGGACGACGAGGGCCGTCACGAGGACCTCCCGCAGCTCCGCAACGAGCTGGAGAAGGAGAAGAAGGTCCTCGCGAACGACCGCGACGTGCAGATCAACGCGCGTGCCGAGAAGCTCGAGAAGGACCTCGCCGAGCTCGAGGCGGAGGGCGCGAAGTCCGACGTCAAGCGCAAGGTCAAGGACGGCGCGGAGCGCGAGATGGCGAACGTGCGCAAGCGCGCCGACGCCGAGATCGAGCGCCTCGACGCGATCTTCGACCGCTTCGCAGGCCTCAAGGTCCAGGACCTCGAGGGCGACGAGATGCTCTACCGCGAGATGTCGCGCCGCTACGGCTCGTACTTCAAGGGCTCGATGGGTGCGGAGGCGATCCAGAAGCGCCTCCAGACCTTCGACCTCGAGGCCGAGGCGGAGAAGCTGCGCGAGATCATCGCGACCGGCAAGGGCCAGCGCAAGACCCGCGCGCTCAAGCGCCTCAAGGTGGTCAACGCGTTCCTCACGACCACCAACTCGCCCGAGGGCATGGTGCTCGACTGCGTGCCGGTCATCCCGCCGGACCTGCGTCCAATGGTGCAGCTGGACGGTGGCCGCTTCGCGACGTCCGACCTGAACGACCTGTACCGCCGCGTGATCAACCGCAACAACCGCCTCAAGCGCCTGCTCGACCTCGGTGCGCCCGAGATCATCGTGAACAACGAGAAGCGCATGCTGCAGGAGGCCGTGGACTCGCTGTTCGACAACGGCCGTCGCGGCCGCCCCGTCACGGGCCCCGGCAACCGCCCCCTCAAGTCCATCTCGGACATGCTCAAGGGCAAGCAGGGTCGCTTCCGTCAGAACCTGCTCGGCAAGCGCGTCGACTACTCGGGCCGTTCGGTCATCGTGGTCGGCCCGACCCTCAAGCTGCACCAGTGCGGCCTGCCCAAGCAGATGGCGCTCGAGCTGTTCAAGCCGTTCGTCATGAAGCGTCTGGTCGAGCTCAACCACGCGCAGAACATCAAGTCCGCGAAGCGCATGGTCGAGCGGTCGCGCTCCGAGGTGTGGGACGTCCTCGAAGAGGTCATCCGCGAGCACCCGGTGCTGCTCAACCGCGCGCCCACGCTGCACCGCCTCGGCATCCAGGCCTTCGAGCCCCAGCTGGTCGAGGGCAAGGCCATCCACCTGCACCCGCTCGTCTGCGGCGCGTTCAACGCCGACTTCGACGGTGACCAGATGGCCGTGCACCTGCCCCTGTCGGCGGAGGCGCAGGCCGAGGCCCGCGTGCTGATGCTCTCGAGCAACAACATCCTCAAGCCGTCCGACGGCCGCCCGGTGACCATGCCCTCGCAGGACATGATCATCGGCCTCTACCACCTGTCGCTCCTCAAGGAGGGCGAGAAGGGCGAGGGCCTGGTCTTCGGCACGCAGTCCGAGGCCGTCATGGCGCTCGACGCGGGCACCATCCACCTCAACTCGGAGATCCGCCTGCGCGTGGACGGCGACACCGTCCCGCCGGTCGACTTCGAGCTGCCGGAGGGCCACGTCGAGGGCGAGCCGTTCATGCTCACCACCACGCTCGGCCGCTCGCTGTTCAACGACCTGCTGCCGGTGTCGTACCCGTACGTCAACCGCAACGTCGACAAGAAGGTGCTGGGCGACATCGTCAACACCCTCGCGGAGCGCTACCCGAAGGTCGAGGTCGCGGCCTCGCTCGACGCCCTCAAGGCGGCGGGCTTCCACTGGGCCACGCGCTCGGGCGTGACGATCGCCATCGGCGACGTCGCCACCCCGGCGAACAAGCAGGAGATCCTCGAGCGTTACGAGGCGCAGGCCGCGAAGGTGCAGGACCAGTTCGACACCGGTCTCATCACCGACGACGAGCGCCGTCAGGAGCTCATCGAGATCTGGACCCAGGCGACCAACGAGGTCGACAAGGCCATGCGCGAGTCCTTCCCCAAGCACAACACCGTCCACACCATGGTCGGCTCGGGTGCTCGTGGTAACTGGATGCAGGTCCGCCAGATCGCCGGTATGCGCGGCCTCGTGGCGAACCCGAAGGGTGAGATCATCCCGCGCCCGATCAAGTCGAACTACCGCGAGGGTCTGTCCGTTCTCGAGTACTTCATCGCGACCCACGGTGCCCGCAAGGGCCTCGCGGACACCGCGCTGCGTACCGCGGACTCCGGCTACCTCACGCGTCGCCTGGTCGACGTCTCGCAGGACGTCATCGTCCGCGAGGAGGACTGCGGCACCGAGCGCGGCCTGGCGATGCCCATCGCCGAGCTCACCGCCGCCGGCGATCGTGTGAAGCACGACCGCGTCGAGACCTCGGTGTTCGCCCGCACGCTGGCGACCGACGTCGAGGACGCGGACGGCACCGTCGTGGCGAAGGCCGGGGCGGACGTCGGCGACGTCATCATCGACGCGCTGATCGAGGCCGGCGTCGACTCGGTGAAGGTCCGCTCGGTCCTCACCTGCGAGTCGGTGGTCGGCACCTGCGCGAAGTGCTACGGCCGTTCGCTCGCGACCCGCGAGCTCGTCGACATCGGCGAGGCCGTCGGCATCATCGCGGCGCAGTCGATCGGCGAGCCCGGCACCCAGCTCACCATGCGTACGTTCCACACCGGTGGTGTGGCGTCCGCGGACGACATCACGCAGGGTCTGCCGCGTGTCCAGGAGCTCTTCGAGGCCCGCACCCCCAAGGGTGAGGCACCGATCTCCGAGGTCACCGGCAAGCTCAAGGTCGACGACTCCGAGGCGACCCGTCGCCTCGTGGTCACCCCCGACAACGGGGACGAGCCGGTCGAGTACCCGGTCACCAAGCGTGCGCGCCTCCTGGTCCAGGACGGCGAGCACGTCGAGGTGGGCCAGCAGCTCGTCGCCGGTGCGGTCGACCCCAAGAACGTGCTCCGCATCCTCGGTCCCCGCGCCACCCAGAAGCACCTGGTGGACGAGGTCCAGAACGTGTACCGCTCGCAGGGTGTGGAGATCCACGACAAGCACATCGAGGTCATCGTGCGGCAGATGCTGCGTCGCGTGACCGTGCTGGACTCGGGCGAGACGAACCTGCTTCCGGGCGAGCTCGTCGAGCGCAGCCGCTTCGAGACCGCGAACCGCGAGACCGTGACCGCCGGCGGCAAGCCCGCCTCTGCGCGTCCCGAGCTCATGGGCATCACGAAGGCGTCGCTCGCGACGGAGTCGTGGCTGTCGGCGGCCTCCTTCCAGGAGACCACCCGCGTGCTCACCGAGGCCGCGATGTCGGGCAAGTCCGACTCGCTGCTGGGCCTCAAGGAGAACGTCATCATCGGAAAGCTCATCCCCGCCGGTACGGGCCTCGCCCAGTACCGCACGGCGACGGTCGAGCCGACCGAGGAGGCGAAGGCCAACCTGTTCCCGACCTTCGGTTACGAGGAGTGGGACGGCCAGTTCTTCGGAGAGGGCACCGGCGAGGCCGTGCCGCTCGAGGAGTTCGACATCCGAGACTGACCTTACGACGGGGCCGGCGGACGCCGTCCGCTTTTGACGGCGGCGCGGAGCGCAGGTATCTTAGATGCTTGTGCCCGCGTCGCCGGGCCCCCGAGTCGCGCCCACGGTGCGACACCCGATGGAACGACACGCCCGGGCGCGGGGGTCGGGCCGACACGAATAGAACGTTCCCGCAGAACCACAGAGACACGGAGAAGTAGTGCCTACGATTCAGCAGCTGGTCAGGAAGGGCCGCCACCCCAAGGCCTCGAAGACCAAGACCCCGGCTCTTCAGTCGAGCCCCCAGCGTCGCGGCGTGTGCACGCGCGTCTACACGACGACCCCCAAGAAGCCGAACTCGGCGCTCCGCAAGGTGGCGCGTGTCCGCCTGTCGACCGGCATCGAGGTCACCGCGTACATCCCCGGTGAGGGCCACAACCTCCAGGAGCACTCGATCGTGCTCGTGCGCGGCGGTCGTGTGAAGGACCTCCCCGGTGTCCGCTACAAGATCATCCGTGGCTCGCTCGACACCCAGGGTGTCAAGAACCGCAAGCAGGCTCGTAGCCGCTACGGCGCGAAGATGGAGAAGAAGTAATGCCTCGCAAGGGACCGGCCCCCAAGCGGCCGATCATCAACGACCCCGTCTACGGCGCTCCGGTCGTCACGCAGCTCATCAACAAGGTCCTCCTCGACGGCAAGAAGTCGACGGCTGAGGCCATCGTGTACGGCGCCCTCGAGGGTGTCCGCGAGAAGTCGGGCCAGGACCCCGTCGTCGTGCTCAAGCGCGCGCTCGACAACATCCGCCCGGCGCTCGAGGTCCGCAGCCGCCGCGTCGGTGGCGCGACCTACCAGGTCCCCGTCGACGTGCGCCCCGTGCGTCAGACCACGCTCGGCCTGCGCTGGCTGGTCGACTTCTCGCGCCAGCGTCGCGAGAAGACCATGACCGAGCGCCTCATGAACGAGATCCTCGACGCCTCGAACGGCCTCGGCGCCGCTGTCAAGCGCCGCGAGGACATGCACAAGATGGCCGAGTCGAACAAGGCGTTCGCGCACTACCGCTGGTAGTCGCTGACCCGTTCGACGGAACACCAAGGAGATCCCACGTGGCACAGGACGTGCTCACGGACCTGAACAAGGTCCGCAACATCGGCATCATGGCTCACATCGATGCCGGCAAGACGACCACCACCGAGCGCATCCTGTTCTACACGGGTGTCAACTACAAGATCGGTGAGACCCACGACGGCGCGTCGACGACCGACTGGATGGAGCAGGAGCAGGAGCGCGGCATCACCATCACCTCTGCCGCGGTGACCTGCTTCTGGAACAACAACCAGATCAACATCATCGACACCCCCGGCCACGTGGACTTCACGGTCGAGGTGGAGCGCTCGCTGCGCGTCCTCGACGGCGCGGTCGCCGTGTTCGACGGCAAGGAGGGCGTCGAGCCCCAGTCGGAGACCGTCTGGCGTCAGGCCGACAAGTACGACGTCCCGCGCATCTGCTTCGTCAACAAGATGGACAAGCTCGGTGCGGACTTCTACTTCACCGTCGACACCATCAAGTCGCGCCTCGGTGCGAAGCCGCTCGTCATCCAGCTGCCCATCGGCGCGGAGAACGACTTCCTCGGCGTGATCGACCTGGTGCAGATGAAGGCCCTCGTGTGGCCCGGCGACGCCAAGGGCGACGTGACCATGGGCGCCAAGTACGAGATCGAGGAGATCCCCGCGGACCTGGCCGACAAGGCCGAGGAGTACCGCGCGGAGCTGCTCGAGACCGTCGCGGAGTCCGACGAGGCGCTGCTCGAGAAGTACCTCGGCGGCGAGGACCTCACGGTCGACGAGGTCAAGGCCGCCATCCGCAAGATGACGATCAACTCGGAGCTCTACCCGGTGCTCTGCGGCTCGGCGTTCAAGAACCGCGGCGTGCAGCCGATGCTCGACGCGGTCGTGGACTACCTCCCGGGCCCGCTCGACGTCCCCGCCATCCAGGGCCACGACGTCCGCGACGAGGAGAAGATCGTGGAGCGTCACGCCGACGCCGACGAGCCCTTCTCGGCCCTCGCGTTCAAGGTTGTCGCGCACCCGTTCTTCGGTCGCCTCACCTACATCCGCGTGTACTCGGGCAAGCTCGAGTCGGGTGCGCAGATCATCAACTCGACCAAGGGCAAGAAGGAGCGCATCGGGAAGATCTTCCAGATGCACGCCAACAAGGAGAACCCGGTCGACGGTGTGACCGCCGGTCACATCTACGCCGTGATCGGCCTCAAGGACACCACCACGGGTGACACGCTGTGCGACCCGAGCGACCAGGTGGTCCTCGAGTCGATGACGTTCCCCGAGCCCGTCATCCACGTCGCGGTCGAGCCCAAGACCAAGGGCGACCAGGAGAAGATGTCGGTCGCGATCCAGAAGCTCGCCGAGGAGGACCCGACCTTCCGCGTCCGCCTGGACGAGGAGACCGGTCAGACCGTCATCTCCGGCATGGGCGAGCTGCACCTCGACATCATCGTCGACCGCATGCGTCGCGAGTTCAAGGTCGACGCCAACGTGGGCAAGCCGCAGGTCGCGTACCGCGAGACCATCCGCGGCAAGGTCGAGAAGTACGACTACACCCACAAGAAGCAGACGGGTGGCTCCGGCCAGTTCGCGAAGGTTCAGATCACCATCGAGCCGCTCGACGCCGACTCGGAGCTCATGTACGAGTTCGACAACGCCGTGACCGGTGGTCGCGTGCCGCGCGAGTACATCCCGTCGGTCGACGCCGGTATCCAGGACGCCATGAACGTGGGCATCCTCGCCGGCTTCTCCATGGTCGGCGTCAAGGCGACCCTGGTCGACGGCGCGTACCACGACGTCGACTCGTCGGAGATGGCGTTCAAGATCGCCGGCTCGATGGCCTTCAAGGAGGCCGCGCGCAAGGCCAACCCGGTCCTGCTCGAGCCCGTGATGGCCGTCGAGGTCCGTACGCCCGAGGACTACATGGGCGACGTGATCGGCGACCTCAACTCCCGCCGTGGCCAGATCCGTGAGATGTCCGACGCCGCCGGCGTCAAGGTCATCAACGCTCTGGTCCCGCTGTCGGAGATGTTCGGCTACGTCGGCGACCTGCGTTCCAAGACGCAGGGCCGCGCGGTGTACTCGATGACCTTCGACAGCTACGCCGAGGTTCCTCGCAACGTTGCCGAGGAGATCATCGCAAAGACCCGGGGCGAGTAGTCCCACCGGTTGAGAATCAGCAACAATAACGACCAGTAGGGATGCGCCCCACGATGGCAGCGGCCATCGGCAGTCGGATCCTCTACCCGAGTCTCACAACCCAATCAGGAGGAAGCCACCATGGCTAAGGCCAAGTTCGAGCGGTCCAAGCCGCACGTGAACGTCGGTACGATCGGTCACGTCGACCACGGCAAGACCACGCTGACCGCTGCGATCTCGAAGGTCCTGCACGACAAGTACCCGGACCTCAACCCCTTCACGCCTTTCGAGGACATCGACAAGGCTCCCGAGGAGCGCGAGCGCGGTATCACGATCAACATCGCGCACATCGAGTACCAGACCGAGAAGCGCCACTACGCGCACGTCGACGCGCCGGGTCACGCCGACTACATCAAGAACATGATCACCGGTGCCGCGCAGATGGACGGCGCGATCCTCGTGGTCGCGGCGACCGACGGCCCGATGGCCCAGACGCGTGAGCACGTGCTGCTCGCCCGCCAGGTGGGCGTGCCCTACCTGCTCGTGGCCCTCAACAAGTCCGACATGGTCGACGACGAGGAGATCCTCGAGCTCGTCGAGGTCGAGGTGCGCGAGCTCCTCTCCTCGCAGGGCTTCGACGGCGACAACGCCCCCGTGATCCGCGTCTCCGCGCTCAAGGCGCTCGAGGGCGACCCGGAGTGGGTCGCCTCCGTGCAGGCGCTCATGGACGCCGTGGACGAGAACGTCCCGGAGCCCGTCCGCGACATGGACAAGCCCTTCCTCATGCCGATCGAGGACGTCTTCACGATCACCGGTCGTGGCACCGTCGTCACCGGCAAGGTGGAGCGCGGCAAGCTCAAGATCAACTCGGAGGTCGAGATCCTCGGCATCCGCTCGCCGCAGAAGACCACCGTCACCGGCATCGAGATGTTCCACAAGCAGATGGACGAGGCGTGGGCCGGCGAGAACTGCGGTCTGCTGCTCCGCGGCACCAAGCGTGAGGACGTCGAGCGCGGCCAGGTCGTGGTCGCCCCCGGCACCACCACGCCGCACACCCAGTTCGAGGGCAAGGTCTACATCCTCAACAAGGACGAGGGTGGCCGCCACAACCCCTTCTACACGAACTACCGTCCGCAGTTCTACATCCGCACCACGGATGTGACCGGCGTCATCTCGCTGCCCGAGGGCACCGAGATGGTCATGCCGGGTGACACCACCGAGATGTCGGTCGAGCTCATCCAGCCGATCGCCCTCGAGGAGGGTCAGGGCTTCGCGATCCGCGAGGGTGGCCGCACCGTCGGTTCGGGCACCGTCACCAAGATCATCAAGTAGGTCCACGGCTTACTGAGAGCGAGGGCCCTCGGCTTCGGCCGGGGGCCCTCGTCCTTGCCCCGGGACGATGCGGTGACCACCGCATCGTCCCGTAGCAGGGGAGCGCCGGGTTCCGTTTGCGCGCCACGCGCGAATCTGGCACAATATTCAGGTTGCCTATCGCGGGCAGCCACACCTTCACCCGAGGCCCGGCAGAGATGTCACAGGCGCGCGTGTGTCCCACTTAGGCGACACGCCCGAGCGCGGGGGTCGGGGTGATGACCATAGTTGTATCGAGAGATAAGGCAGAACCACGCCATGGCGGGACAGAAGATCCGCATTCGGCTGAAGAGCTATGACCACGAGGTCATCGACTCGTCGGCCCGGAAGATCGTCGAGACGGTCACGCGCGCAGGTGCCTCGGTCGTGGGCCCCGTGCCGCTGCCGACCGAGAAGAACGTGTTCTGTGTGATCCGTTCGCCCCACAAGTACAAGGACTCCCGCGAGCACTTCGAGATGCGCACGCACAAGCGCCTCATCGACATCGTGGACCCGACGCCCAAGGCCGTCGACTCGCTCATGCGTCTCGACCTGCCCGCGGACGTCAACATCGAGATCAAGCTCTAAGAGCTTCTACAGAAGGACTACCACCGACATGACTACGACTTCCAATGCCCAGCGCGCGGTCACCGCGCTGCTCGGTACGAAGCTGGGCATGACGCAGGTGTGGGACGCCGAGGGCCGCGTTGTGCCCGTCACGGTGATCCAGGTCGACACCAACGTCATCACCCAGGTGCGGGACGCCGAGCGCGACGGCTACGCCGCCGTTCAGCTCGCCTTCGGCGCCGTTGACCCGCGCCGCGTCACCAACCCGCTCAAGGGCCACTTCGAGGCCGCCGGCGTCACGCCGCGCCGCCACGTCGCCGAGGTCCGTACCGACAACGCGTCCGAGTACGCGCTCGGCCAGGAGATCACCGCCGAGGTGTTCGAGGCCGGCCAGCTCGTCGACGTGACCGGTACCACCAAGGGCAAGGGCACCGCCGGTGTCATGAAGCGTCACGGCTTCTCCGGCGTGGGCGCCTCGCACGGTGCGCACCGCAACCACCGCAAGCCGGGCTCCATCGGTGGCGCGTCGACGCCTTCGCGCGTCTTCCGCGGCCTCAAGATGGCCGGCCGCATGGGCAACGCCCGCAAGACCGTCCAGAACCTGCGCGTCCACTCGGTGGACGTCGAGAAGGGTCTCGTGCTCGTCAAGGGCGCGGTTCCCGGCAACAAGGGCGGCGTCGTTCTCATCCGTTCCGCCGTGAAGGGCGCGTGATAGCCATGGCTACCGCTAAGACCGTCGAGCTCCCCGCCGACATCTTCGACGTCGACACGAACGTCCCCCTCATCCACCAGGTCGTCGTGGCGCAGCTCGCTGCCGCGCGTCAGGGCACGCACGCCACCAAGACCCGCGGCGACGTCCGCGGTGGTGGCAAGAAGCCCTACAAGCAGAAGGGCACCGGCCGCGCCCGTCAGGGCTCGACCCGCGCCCCGCAGTTCGCCGGCGGTGGCACCGTCCACGGCCCGCAGCCGCGGGACTACTCGCAGCGCACCCCCAAGAAGATGAAGGCCGCCGCTCTCCGTGGCGCCCTGTCCGACCGGGCCCGCGCGAACCGCGTGCACGTGGTCGACTCGATCGTCTCGGGTGACGCTCCGTCGACCAAGGCCGCCATCGAGGCGCTCGCCGCGATCACCGCGGGCCGCTCGGCCCTCGTGGTCATCGAGCGCTCGGACGAGCTCACGATCCTCTCGCTGCGCAACGCGGCGAGCGTGCACCTCATCGCGGTCGACCAGCTCAACACCTACGACGTTCTCGTGAACGACGACACGGTCTTCACCAAGGGTGCCTTCGACGCGTTCGTCGCCGGCCCCGCCACGGGCAAGTCCGTGAAGGCCGTCGCGACGGAGTCCGAGGCGGAGGAGAAGTAACGTGACCACGCTGAACAAGGACCCGCGCGACATCATCGTCCGCCCGATCGTCTCCGAGAAGACGTACGGCCTCATGGACGAGGGCAAGTACACCTTCGAGGTGGACCCGCGCTCGAACAAGACCGAGATCAAGATCGCCATCGAGCAGATCTTCGGTGTCAAGGTCGCGTCCGTGAACACCATCAACCGCAAGGGCAAGGCGCGCCGCACCCGCTTCGGCCTGGGCAAGCGCAAGGACGTCAAGCGCGCGATCGTCACCATCGCTGGCGACGCGGGCATCGACATCTTCAGCGGCCAGGCCGGCTAGAAGGACAGGTAAGCACTCATGGCTATTCGCAAGTACAAGCCGACGACGCCGGGCCGCCGTGGCTCGTCCGTCGCCGACTTCGTCGAGGTCACCCGTTCGGAGCCCGAGAAGTCGCTCGTCCGCCCGCTGCACAAGAAGGGCGGCCGTAACAACACCGGTCGCATCACCACCCGTCACCAGGGTGGCGGTCACAAGCGCGCCTACCGCGTGATCGACTTCCGTCGTCACGACAAGGACGGCGTGCCCGCGACCGTCGCGCACATCGAGTACGACCCCAACCGCACGGCGCGCATCGCGCTCCTGCACTACGCGGACGGCGAGAAGCGCTACATCATCGCCCCCGAGAAGCTCGGCCAGGGCGACCGCGTCGAGGCCGGTGCCGGTGCCGACATCAAGCCCGGCAACAACCTGCCGCTGCGCAACATCCCGGTCGGTACGGTCATCCACGCCATCGAGCTCAAGCCCGGTGGCGGCGCCAAGATCGCGCGCTCGGCCGGTGCCTCGGTCCAGCTCGTGGCGAAGGACGGCCCGTACGCGCAGCTGCGCATGCCGTCCGGCGAGATCCGCAACGTCGACGCGCGCTGCCGCGCGACCATCGGCGAGGTGGGCAACGCCGAGCAGTCGAACATCAACTGGGGCAAGGCCGGCCGCATGCGCTGGAAGGGCAAGCGCCCGACCGTCCGCGGTGTCGTCATGAACCCGGTCGACCACCCGCACGGTGGTGGTGAGGGCAAGACGTCCGGTGGTCGTCACCCCGTCTCGCCGTGGGGCAAGCCCGAGGGCCGCACCCGCAAGGCCAACAAGGAAAGCGACAAGCTCATCGTGCGTCGCCGCAAGACCGGCAAGAACAAGCGATAAGGGAGCCTGGACATGCCTCGTAGCCTCAAGAAGGGCCCCTTCGTCGACGACCACCTTCAGAAGAAGGTGGACGCCCAGAACGACGCGGGTACCAAGAACGTCATCAAGACCTGGTCGCGTCGTTCGGTCATCACGCCGGACTTCCTGGGTCACACCTTTGCCGTGCACGACGGCCGCAAGCACGTCCCGGTGTTCGTCACCGAGTCGATGGTCGGCCACAAGCTGGGCGAGTTCGCCCCCACGCGCACGTTCAAGGGCCACGTCAAGGACGACCGCAAGGGCCGCCGCTAAGGCGCCCGAGCGAAGTAAAGGGAGTAAAGAACATGGAAGCCAAGGCGCAGACGCGGTACATCCGCGTGACCGCCCAGAAGGCTCGCCGCGTCGTGAACCTGGTCCGTGGTCAGAACGCCGTGGAGGCCTCGGCCTCGCTCAAGTTCCAGCCGCAGGCCGTCGCGACCGATGTGCGCAAGCTCATCGACTCGGCGATCGCCAACGCGCGTGTCAAGGCCGACAAGGCCGGCGAGCGCTTCGACGAGCGTGAGCTCGTCATCAAGGAGATCTTTGTGGACGAGGGTCCGACCATGAAGCGCATTCAGCCGCGCGCTCAGGGTCGTGCGAACCAGATCCTCAAGCGCTCCTGCCACATCACCGTCACCGTCGCGACCCCGGTCGCTGCCAAGTAAGGGGCCAAGTAATGGGACAGAAGGTCAACCCCCACGGCTACCGCCTGGGCATCACGACCGACCACCGTTCGCGCTGGTTCGCCGACTCGACCAAGACGGGCGAGCGCTACCGCGACTACGTGAACGAGGACGTCAAGATCCGCAAGATGATGTCGGAGGGCCTCGAGCGCGCCGGCGTGTCGAAGGTCGAGATCGAGCGCACCCGTGAGCGCGTTCGCGTCGACCTGCACACCGCGCGTCCGGGCATCGTCATCGGTCGCCGCGGCGCCGAGGCCGACAAGCTTCGCGCCAACCTCGAGAAGCTGACCGGCAAGCAGGTCCAGCTCAACATCCTCGAGGTCAAGAACGCCGAGGTCGACGCGCAGCTCGTCGCGCAGGGCATCGCGGAGCAGCTCGCCTCGCGCGTGTCCTTCCGCCGTGCGATGCGCAAGGGCATGCAGTCCGCGCTCCGCGCCGGTGCGAAGGGCATCCGTGTGCAGTGCTCCGGCCGTCTCGGCGGCGCCGAGATGTCGCGCTCGGAGTTCTACCGTGAGGGCCGCGTGCCGCTGCACACCCTCCGCGCGAACATCGACTACGGCTTCTTCGAGGCCCGCACCACCTTCGGCCAGATCGGCGTGAAGGTGTGGATCTACAAGGGCGACATGACGGAGAAGGAGTGGGCCGCCGAGCAGGCGAAGGCTCCTCGTCCCCAGCGCGGCCGTGGCGGCCGCGGCGACCGCGGTGACCGCGGTCCGCGTCGTGACTCCGCCCCCCGTCAGGCCGAGGCCCCCGCGGCCGAGGCCCCCGCTGCCCCGGCTGCCGCCGAGGCCGGTAAGGAGAGCTGAGCATGCTTATCCCCCGTCGAGTGAAGCACCGCAAGCAGCACCACCCGAAGCGTTCGGGCGCCGCGACCGGTGGCACCAGCATCGCCTTCGGCGACTTCGGCATCCAGGCCCTCGAGCCCGCCTACGTCACCAACCGCCAGATCGAGGCGGCCCGTATCGCGATGACCCGCCACATCAAGCGTGGCGGAAAGGTCTGGATCAACATCTACCCGGACCGCCCCCTGACCAAGAAGCCCGCCGAGGTCCGCATGGGCTCCGGTAAGGGCTCGCCCGAGTGGTGGGTCGCCAACATCAAGCCGGGTCGCGTGATGTTCGAGCTCGCCGGCGTGCCGGAGGAGCTGGCCCGCGAGGCCATGCGCCGCGCGCAGCACAAGCTCCCCATGAAGACCCGTTTTGTGACCCGTGAGGGTGGTGACATCTAATGGCCATCGGTACCAAGGACCTCATGCCCTCCGAGCTGGACGGCATGGAGAACGAGCGCCTCGTCGAGGAGCTGAAGAAGGCCAAGGAGGAGCTGTTCAACCTGCGCTTCCAGTCGGCCACCGGTCAGCTCGAGAACCACGGTCGCCTCAAGGCCGTCAAGCGCGACATCGCGCGCATCTACACGATCCTGCGTGAGCGCGAGCTCGGTATCCGCACCGCGCCCTCCGCGAAGGCATAAGGAACAGACATGTCGACCAAGAAGCACACGACGGCGACCGAGGAGCACCGCGCCTACCGCAAGACGCGCCGCGGGTACGTCACGTCGGACAAGATGGACAAGACCATCACCGTGGAGATCGAGGACCGCGTCAAGCACCCGCTCTACGGCAAGGTCATGCGCCGCACCAGCAAGATCAAGGCCCACGACGAGCTCAACACCGCCGGCATCGGCGACCTCGTCGTCGTGATGGAGACCCGCCCGCTGTCCGCTTCCAAGCGGTGGCGCCTGGTCGAGATCGTCGAGAAGGCCAAGTAACTAGGTTCGACCAGGCTCGCTGAGGACTCGGCGAGAACCAGACGACAGGAGACAAAGACATGATTCAGCAGGAGTCGCGACTCCGCGTCGCCGACAACACGGGTGCGAAGGAAGTCCTCTGCATCCGCGTGCTCGGTGGCTCGCACCGTCGCTACGCCGGCATCGGCGACATCATCGTCGCCACCGTCAAGGACGCGATCCCCGGCGGCAACGTCAAGAAGGGCGATGTTGTCAAGGCGGTCGTCGTGCGCACCACCAAGGAGCGCCGCCGTCCCGACGGTTCGTACATCCGTTTCGATGAGAACGCTGCGGTGATCCTCAAGAACCTCGATGGTGACCCCCGTGGCACCCGCATCTTCGGCCCCGTGGGCCGCGAGCTGCGCGACAAGAAGTTCATGAAGATCATCTCGCTGGCACCGGAGGTCATCTGATGGCGAAGATCAAGAAGGGCGACCTCGTCGTCGTCATCGCCGGCCGTGACCGCGGTCAGCAGGGCCGCGTGCTGTCGGTCGACCCCGTGCGCGAGCGCATCGTGGTCGAGGGCATCCAGCGCGTCACCAAGCACATCAAGCCGGGTACCCGCCGCGACAACGCCGAGGGTGGCCTCGTGACCGTCGAGGCCGCGATCCACATCTCGAACGTGATGCTCGTGGACCCGGAGACCAAGAAGGGCACCCGTGTGGGCTACCGCACGGAAGAGGTCGAGCAGGACGGCCGCACGCGCACCAAGCGCGTCCGCGTCGCCAAGCGCTCGGGTAAGGACGTCTGATGGCCACCGCGACCACCGCTCCGCGCCTCAAGGACAAGTACCGCAACGAGATCATCGCGCAGCTGCGCGAGGAGTTCGCGCACGAGAACATCAACCAGGTCGGCGGCCTCGTCAAGGTCGTCGTCAACATGGGTGTGGGCGACGCCGCGAAGGACTCGAAGCTGATCGAGGGCGCGATCGCGGACCTCACCGCGATCACCGGCCAGAAGCCGCAGGTCACCAAGGCCCGCAAGTCCATCGCGCAGTTCAAGCTGCGCGAGGGTCAGCCGATCGGCGCGCACGTCACGCTGCGCGGCGACCGCATGTGGGAGTTCCTCGACCGCCTGATCTCGATCGCGCTGCCCCGCATCCGCGACTTCCGCGGCCTCAGCCCCAAGCAGTTCGACGGCAACGGCAACTACACCTTCGGTCTCACCGAGCAGTCGATGTTCCACGAGATCAACCAGGACAAGATCGACCGCGTGCGCGGCATGGACATCACCATCGTGACGTCCGCCACCACCGACGACGAGGGCCGCTCGCTGCTCAAGCAGCTGGGCTTCCCGTTCAAGGAGAAGTAGGACATGGCCAAGACCGCGCTGAAGAACAAGGCCGCCGGCAAGCAGAAGTTCGCCGTCCGCGCCTACACCCGGTGCCAGAAGTGCGGCCGTCCGCACTCGGTGTACCGCAAGTTCGGCCTCTGCCGCGTGTGCTTCCGCGAGATGGCTCACCGCGGTGAGCTGCCCGGCATCACCAAGAGCAGCTGGTAAACCACTACGCCACAGGTCCCCTAGGGAAACCACGGCGAGGAAGAGTTCAACACTCATGACGATGACTGACCCGATCGCAGACATGCTGACGCGTCTGCGCAACGCGAACGCGGCGTACCACGAGACCGTGTCGATGCCGCACTCCAAGCTCAAGGCGAACATCGCCAAGATCCTGGAGGCCGAGGGCTACATCTCCGGCTCCGCCGTCGCGGACGCCGAGGTGGGAAAGACCCTCACCCTCACGCTGAAGTACGGCCCCAACCGCGAGCGCTCGCTCGCCGGTGTGCGCCGTGTGTCGAAGCCCGGTCTCCGCGTCTACGCGAAGTCCACGAACCTGCCCAAGGTTCTCGGCGGCCTCGGCGTGGCCATCCTGTCCACCTCCTCCGGTCTGCTGACCGACCGTGAGGCCGAGAAGAAGGGCGTCGGCGGCGAGGTCGTCGCGTTCGTCTGGTAACCGGAAAGGAAGCACTGAACAATGTCTCGCATTGGAAAGATCGCCGTTCCGGTTCCCGCCGGAGTGGACGTCACCATCGAGGGTGCCGACGTCACCGTGAAGGGCCCGAAGGGCACCCTCACGCACGTCGTGCCGTCGCCGATCACCGTGGAGAAGGGCGACGAGGGCCTCGAGGTCAAGCGCCCGAACGACGAGCGCGTCTCGAAGTCGCTTCACGGCCTCACCCGCACGCTCATCGCGAACATGGTGACCGGCGTGACCGCCGGTTACGAGAAGAAGCTCGAGATCGTCGGCACGGGTTACCGCGTCGCGCTCAAGGGCTCGGACCTCGAGTTCGCGCTCGGCTTCTCGCACCCCGTCGTGGTGAGCCCGCCGCAGGGCATCACCTTCACGGTCGAGGGCCCCACCAAGTTCACCGTTGCCGGCATCAGCAAGCAGCAGGTGGGCGAGGTCGCGGCGAACATCCGCAAGATTCGCAAGCCCGAGCCGTACAAGGGCAAGGGCGTCCGCTACGCCGGCGAGCAGGTTCGCCGCAAGGCAGGAAAGACGGGTAAGTAAGACATGGGTATCGCAATCAAGGGCAAGGGCAAGGCGATCCAGCGCAAGCGTCGCCACTTCCGCCTGCGCAAGAAGATCTCCGGCACCGCTGCTCGTCCCCGCCTCGTGGTCTCCCGTTCCTCGCGCCACATGGTCGCGCAGATCGTGGACGACACCGTCGGCAAGACCATCGCGTCCGCGTCGACCCTCGAGGCCGACGTCCGCGCGATGGACGGCGACAAGTCTGCCAAGGCGTCGAAGGTCGGCCAGCTGGTCGCCGAGCGCGCCAAGGCCGCGGGCATCGAGGCCGTGGTCTTCGACCGTGGCGGCAACAAGTACCACGGCCGCGTGGCTGCCGTGGCCGACGGTGCCCGAGAGGCGGGCCTCGCCCTCTAGGGCGCGGCCAGGAGTGAGGAATTATGGCTGACAACAACAGCGGCCGCCGGGGCGGCAACCGCCGCGACAGCGAGCCGGAGAACAAGTTCGTCGAGCGCGTCGTCACCATCAACCGCGTCGCCAAGGTCGTGAAGGGTGGTCGTCGCTTCAGCTTCACCGCTCTCGTGGTCGTGGGCGATGGCGAGGGCAACGTCGGCATCGGCTACGGCAAGGCGAAGGAGGTGCCGGCCGCGATCTCGAAGGGTGTCGAGGAGGCCAAGCGCAACTTCTTCCGCGTCCCCCGCATCCAGGGCACCATCCCGCACGCCGTGCAGGGTGAGGCCGCCGCGGGCGTCGTGTTCCTGCGTCCCGCGTCGCCGGGTACCGGTGTGATCGCCGGTGGTCCGGTGCGCGCGGTGCTCGAGTGCGCCGGCATCCACGACGTGCTGAGCAAGTCGCTCGGCTCGTCCAACGCGATCAACATCGTGCACGCGACCGTCGACGCCCTCAAGCGCCTCGAGCGCCCCGAGGCCGTCGCGGCCCGTCGCGGCAAGGCCGTGGAGGACGTGGCTCCGGCCGCGATGCTCCGCGCCCAGGCAGCGGGGGTGAACTAGTCATGGCACGACTCAAGGTCGTTCAGAAGAAGTCGGCGATCGGCACGAAGCCGCAGCACCGCGAGACCCTGCGGTCGCTCGGGCTGAAGCGCATCGGCGACATCGTCGTCAAGGAGGACCGTCCCGAGATCCGCGGGATGGTCAAGGCGGTGGACCACCTGGTCACCGTTGAGGAGGTTGACTGATGGCTGAGGCCAAGAAGCCGGCGGACGACGCCGTCGAGGAGAAGCCCGCCAAGAAGCCGGCCGCCAAGAAGGCTCCGGCGAAGGCTGCGGCTGACAAGCCCGCTGCCGCGAAGAAGCCCGCTGCCAAGAAGGCCGCGACCGACGAGGCCAAGCCGGCCGCCAAGAAGCCGGCCGCCAAGAAGGCCGAGCCCAAGGTGGAGGAGCCCGCGGAGAAGGTGGCGACCCTCAAGGTCCACCACCTCCGTCCGGCCCCCGGCTCGCACACCAAGAAGACCCGCGTGGGTCGTGGTGAGGGCTCGAAGGGCAAGACCGCGGGTCGCGGTACCAAGGGCACCGGTGCCCGCTACCAGGTTCCGGAGCGCTTCGAGGGTGGTCAGACGCCCATCCACATGCGCATCCCGAAGCTGCGTGGCTTCAAGAGCCCGTTCAAGGTGTACTACCAGGTCGTCAACGTGGGTCAGCTCTCCGAGCTGTTCCCGCAGGGCGGCGACGTGACCAAGGCGGACCTCGTGGCGAAGGGCGCGGTGCGCCGCAACCAGCCCGTCAAGGTCCTGGGTGACGGCGAGATCGCCGTCAAGGTCACCCTGGTCGACGCCGACAAGGTCTCGCAGTCCGCGAAGACCAAGATCGAGGCCGCTGGCGGCTCGGTCAACGAGGGCTAGCAGTGATCGCACCGGGCCCGTCCTGAAGGACGGGCCCGGTCGCGTATCCTCTTCCTGTTCTGATTTCCCTGGAGGATCAATGCTGAGTGGCTTCATGAGTGCGTTCCGCACTCCGGATCTTCGGAAGAAGCTCCTCTTCACCATCGGCATCATCGCCGTCTACCGCCTCGGCGTCGCGATCCCCACGCCCGGCGTGGACTACGGCAACGTCGAGCTCTGCCTGGCGCAGACGAGCACCAACGCCGGCTTCGCGATCCTCAACCTCTTCTCGGGCGGCGCGCTCCTGCAGCTGTCCATCTTCGCGCTCGGCATCATGCCGTACATCACCGCGTCGATCATCGTGCAGCTGCTGCGCGTGCTGATCCCTCGTTTCGAGACGCTCCACAAGGAGGGCTCCGAGGGTCAGGCCAAGCTGACGCAGTACACGCGCTACATCACCGTCGGCTTCGCCGCGATCCAGTCCGCCTCGTACATCACGATGGCGCGCAACGACATCTTCTTCCCCGGCTGCTCGGTCCCGGTCATCCCGAACGACTCGTGGAACGTCATCCTCACCATGGTGCTCACCATGACCGCGGGCACCATCTTCATCATGTGGCTCGGCGAGCGCATCACGGAGCGCGGCGTCGGCAACGGCATGTCGCTCCTCATCTTCACGTCGGTCGCGGCGGGCTTCCCCGGCATCGTCTCCTCGATCTGGAACTCGTCGAACGGCCCGCGCAACACGCTGTTCACCGCGATCGTGCTGCTGATCGTCATCGCCGCGGTGGTCTTCGTGGAGCAGTCCCAGCGCCGCATCCCGGTGCAGTACGCGAAGCGCATGGTCGGCCGCAAGATGCTCGGCGGCTCGTCGACCTACATCCCGCTGAAGATCAACATGGCGGGCATCATCCCCGTGATCTTCGCGTCCTCGCTGCTCACCATCCCGCAGGTGATCATCCAGTTCCAGGCGGACGACCCGTCCGGCTGGGTCGTGTGGCTCAACGACCACGTCGCCTCGCCGAGCGCTCCGCTGCACATCGCGCTCTACATCCTCCTGATCGTGTTCTTCGCGTACTTCTACACCGCGATCACGTTCAACCCGACCGAGGTCGCCGACGACATGAAGAAGTACGGCGGCTTCATCCCTGGCATCCGTCCCGGCACCCCCACCGCGGAGTTCCTCGACTACGTGCTCTCCCGCATCACGGCCGCCGGCTCGCTGTACCTCGCTCTCGTCGCGCTGGTGCCGACCCTGCTGTTCGTCGCGCTCGGCCTGTCCGCCTCGATCCCGTTCGGCGGCACCTCGATCCTCATCCTCGTGGGCGTGGGTCTCGACACGGTGAAGCGCATCCAGTCCCAGCTCGAGCAGCACCACTACGAAGGGTTCCTCAAGTAATGCGTGCAGTCCTCCTTGGTCCTCCCGGTGCCGGCAAGGGCACCCAGGCCGCCCGCCTCACGGAGCGGTTCGGCGTCCCCGCGATCTCGACGGGCGACATCTTCCGCGCGAACGTCAAGGGCGGCACCGAGCTCGGCCGCAAGGCACAGGAGTACATGAACGCGGGCCAGCTGGTCCCCGACGAGGTCACGAACGCCATGGTGCGCGCCCGCCTCGCGGAGGACGATGCGGCGGCCGGGTTCCTCCTGGACGGTTACCCGCGCAACCCCGAGCAGGCGGTCGAGCTCGACTCGATGCTCGCGGACCTGGGCGTCGAGCTCGACGTCGCCATCGAGATCACGGCCGACTTCGACGTGGTGACCGAGCGCCTCCTCAAGCGCGCCGAGATCGAGGGCCGCGCCGACGACACCGAGCCGGTGATCCGCAAGCGCCTCGAGGTGTACGCGACCTCCACCGCGCCGCTGACCGCGTTCTACGCCGGCCGCGGGCTGCTGGTCCAGGTCGACGGCCTGGGCGAGATCGACGAGGTCACCGAGCGCCTCGTCGCCGCCGTCGCCCGCTGACGATGTCGGGACGCATCCAGCTGAAGTCCCGCGAGGAGATGCGGGTGATGGCCCGCGCCGGCGTGATCGTCCAGCGCGCGCTCGCCGCCGCGAAGGAGGCCGCCGTGCCCGGCGCCACCACCGGCGACCTGGATGCCGCCGCGTCACGCGTCATCGCGGAGGCCGGCGCCACGTCGAACTTCCTCGGCTACCACGGCTTCCCCGCGACCGCGTGCGTCTCCGTCAACGAGGAGGTCGTCCACGGCATCCCCGGCGACCGGGTGCTCGCCGAGGGCGACCTGGTGTCGGTGGACTGCGGTGCGATCGTCGAGGGCTGGCACGGCGACAGCGCGATCTCCTTCATCGTGGGGGAGCCGCTCGCGAAGGCCGACCTCGCGCTCGTGAAGGCGACCGAGCGCGCGCTGTGGGCCGGCATCGCCGCCCTCGCCACCGCGGATCGCATCTCCGACGTCTCGGCCGCGATCGAGGACGTGGCCGACGAGGCCAGGCTCCACCCGCTCGAGGGCTATGTGGGCCACGGCATCGGCACCGAGATGCACATGGAGCCCGACGTCCCCAACTACCGGGTGCGCGGCCGCAGCCCGCGCGTGAAGCCCGGCATGTGCCTCGCGATCGAGCCCATGCTGGTGATCGGCACCCCCGATTCGGCGGTCCTCAACGACGAGTGGACGGTCGTCTCGCTCGACGGCTCGCGCGCCGCCCACTGGGAGCACTCGATCGCCGTGCACGAGGACGGCATCTGGGTGCTGACCGCCGCCGACGGCGGCGCGTCCCGGCTCGCGCCCCTCGGCGTCACGCCCGTCGCGCCCTAGGGGAGCGGCGACCCGCGCATCGTCCCTGGTGTGGCCCACCGCACACGCGTTCACGCAAGCGTTACCTCCGCGGTATCCAGGCGCAAAACAGGCGGGTTAGCGTCGCCTCAACCGGCGCTCCCGACGCCGGCCTGCTGAGGAGGGGCGCCATGGCGCGAGGGTTTTCCTATGCTCCCGGAGCGAGCGCGGACGTCGAGGAGGCGGCCGCACCGGGGCTGGCCAAGGAACGGATCCAGGAGCTGGGCGGATCGCGCAACGCGCTGGTGCGTGAGGCGATCGCCCGGCGCGAGGACTGCCCGTTCGGGCTGATGGTGACGCTCGCGCACGACCACGCGGTGCCGGTACGGGCCGCGATGGCCGCGAACCCCAAGGTGCTGCACTCGATCCTCGATTACCTCGCCCACGACCGCCAGCCGGCGGTGGCGTGCGCGGTCGCGGGCAACCCGGCGGTCACGCAGGACGTGCTCGAGATCCTCGCGTCGCACAGGAAGGGCGAGGTGAGGACGGCGGCCGGCGCGGCCCTCGACGCCCGTGCCCTCGCCGCGGCGGGCGAGGACCGGCACACGCCCGAGCTGCGTGACCGCGTGTTCGAGGAGTCGCAGGCGCGCCGCGCGGCGATGCTGGCGGAGAGCGCCGCGGCGAGCCTCGAGGCGGCCGCCGATGAGGCGATGGCGGCGGCCGATCCGCACGTCGAGCAGGGTGAGCCGCTGATGCCCCGGCCCACGCGCACGGCGCCGGTCCGCGGCTTCCGTCCGCCCATCGACGCTTAGGCCCGCTACCCACGCTTCGCCCGCTCGCAACCGGCCCGTCACCTGAGCGACAGGCGTTGCTCATCCGCGGCGCCTAGCCTCCCGTCACCGAGAGCGGGAGGACACGGTGGGCGACGACGGGTGGTCCCGGGCGCTGATGGCAGCATCCGGAGTGCCGGTGGCGGGCGAGGCGCGCGACGACGGCCTGCGGGCGGTGGTCATGGAGGCGCGGTCCGACGGGCTGCCGCGCGAGCGCCTGTTCGTGCTGGTGGAGCACCGTGAGCCCGCGGTGCGCGAGGCGATCGCGGCGCGTCCCGACTGCCCGCTGGGCATGCAGGCCACGCTCGCGCACGACAGGCGCGCCTCCGTGCGGGTGGCGCTCGCGTCGGGCGCGGGACTCGCGGGAGCGATCGCGGGGGTGCTCGCGCTCGACCGCGATCTGTCCGTGCTCAAGGCGCTGGCGCGGAACTCGGCCACGCCGCGCACGGTGCTCGAGCGGCTCGCGGCTCACCGTCGCGAGGAGGTGGCGCGGCTCGCGCGCCGTTCGCTCTCGGGCGAGGTGGTCGCCGCCCCGGGCGGGACCTCCGGCGTCGCGCGGGGCGCGGGCCTCGCCGAGCTCGCGGACCGCCCGTCGACCCCGCGGGGCGCGCCGCCGCAGGAGCGCTCGCCCGTGGGGGACCGCCCCGACCGCGTGCTCCCGCCTAGGCCCGCCGTGCCGCCTCGGCAGCCCCCGCGACCCGCGCACTGACGGGAGCGCGCGGGCCCCCGCCGGAGGAGCCGTGTGTCGGATACGTGACGGCATGTCTGATTCCTCACAGAGATTTGCCCGGATCCAGGGGACTCGGAGGATACTTTCCCAAAGGACAAGTGCGGGAGGTACGCGGTGGTGGTTCCGGCCAGCGGGGCATCCGAGGACGTGGTGCGGGCGCTCAACCCTGAGATCAGCGGCTCCGAGCTCCTGCCGCTCGCGGTCCATCGCGACCCGCACGTGCGGGCGGCCGTCGCCGCCCGCAGCGACTGCCCCATGGGCGCCCTCGTGTCGCTGGGACACGACTCGAGCCTCGACGTGCTGAGCGCGCTGCTCGGCAACGCGCGCACCCCCTCGTCGGTGGTCCGCCGGCTCGCCGACCACCGCGACCCGCGCATCTCGGGTCTCGCGGTGCAGCGCCTGCGCAACTCGTTCCGCTGACAGGCTGACGGGGCGGCGTCGCCCGGCGTCCCCGTGCCCGCGCGACGATGCGCGGCGCCGGTTGAGACGGGCCGGAGATTGCCGTATAGTTTTCCGTTGGGCGTTTTTGCGCGCCCGCATTCCCTGTCAACCAACGTTAGCGGAGTAATGGCCAAGAAAGACGGAGTCATCGAGGTCGAGGGCGTGGTGGTGGAAGCACTGCCGAACGCTTCGTTCCGAGTGGAGCTGACGAACGGGCACCTGGTGCTCGCTCACATCTCCGGCAAGATGCGCCAGCACTACATCAGGATCCTCCCCGAGGACCGCGTGGTGGTGGAGCTCAGCCCCTATGACCTGTCCCGCGGCCGGATCGTCTACCGCTACAAGTGAGCCGCCGTCCGAGCGCACCCGTGCGCGACGACGACGCAGGAAAGAACCATGAAGGTTAAGCCCAGCGTCAAGCCCATCTGCGACAAGTGCAAGGTGATCCGACGCAATGGCCGAGTGATGGTCATCTGCGAGAACCTGCGCCACAAGCAGCGTCAGGGCTAGACACACCCAGAACATCCTCGTTCGACCCTATGCATCAAACCCCCGGCTCGGAGGCCGGGGCCCGCGACTGATCAGCGGGGCGGTCGAGCGTCAGACCTCCGACTACTGATGGAGTAGAACCAGCAATGGCACGCATCGTCGGTGTCGACATCCCGCGCGACAAGCGCATGGTGATCGCACTTACCTACATCTACGGCGTCGGCCGCACCCGCGCCGAGCAGATCCTCGCAGCGACCGGCATCAGCCCGGACCTGCGCGTCAAGGACGCGGACGACGACCAGCTCGTCGCGATCCGTGACTACATCGAGGCCAACTTCACCGTCGAGGGCGACCTGCGCCGCGAGGTGGCCGCCGACATCCGCCGCAAGGTCGAGATCGGTAACTACCAGGGTCTCCGCCACCGCCGCGGCATGCCCGTCCGTGGTCAGCGCACCAAGACCAACGCCCGCACCCGCAAGGGCCGCAAGAAGACCGTCGCCGGAAAGAAGAAGTAAGACATGGCCGCTCCTACTCGCAAGCCGCGCAAGAAGATCAAGAAGACCGTCGCGCACGGTCAGGCGCACATCAAGTCCACCTTCAACAACACGATCATCTCCATCACGGACCCCTCGGGTGCCGTCGTGTCGTGGTCGTCGTCGGGCCAGGTCGGCTTCAAGGGCTCCCGCAAGTCCACCCCGTACGCCGCGCAGATGGCCGCCGAGGCCGCCGCGCGCCGTGCGCAGGACGCGGGCATGAGCAAGGTCGACGTGTTCGTCAAGGGCCCGGGCTCGGGCCGCGACACCGCGATCCGCTCGCTGACCGCCGCCGGCCTCGAGGTGACCTCCATCAAGGACGTCACCCCGCAGGCGCACAACGGCTGCCGCCCGCCGAAGCGCCGCCGCAACTAGCACGCCCGCGCGTGGAGACACGCGCTCCCGGTCGCGGGCCGATGCAGCGCATCGGCCCGTGGCCGCACCATTCCAGGCTTCTGGCCCCCGCCGGACCGAACCCGGCGGGGAACGCTCGAGCATCAGATAGCGGATGCTCGGAAAGGAAACAACCGTGCTGATCGCACAGCGTCCCACGCTGACCGAGAAGGTCATCTCGGAGAACCGTTCGCAGTTCTCGCTCAAGCCGCTCGAGCCGGGCTTCGGCTACACGCTCGGCAACTCGCTCCGCCGCACGCTCCTGTCGTCCATCCCGGGCGCGGCCGTGACGTCGGTGCGCTTCGAGGGCGTCCTCCACGAGTTCACCACCATCGACGGGGTGAAGGAGGACGTGACCGAGATCCTGCTCAACCTCAAGAACCTCGTGGTCTCGTCGGAGAACGACGAGCCCGTCGTGATGTACCTGCGCAAGTCGGGCGCGGGCGTCGTCACCGGTGCTGACATCCAGCCCCCGGCCGGCGTCGAGATCCACAACCCGGACCTCCACATCGCGACCCTCAACGCGAAGGCGAAGTTCGAGGTCGAGCTCACGGTCGAGCGTGGTCGCGGCTACGTGCCCGCGGCGATGAACAAGAGCTACGACGCGGAGATCGGCCAGATCCCCGTCGACTCGATCTACTCGCCCGTCCTCAAGGTGACCTACAAGGTCGAGGCCACCCGTGTCGCGCAGCGCACGGACTTCGACGAGCTGGTCATCGACGTCGAGACCAAGTCCTCGATCTCGCCCCGTGACGCCGTGGCGTCCGCAGGCGCGACGCTCGTCGAGCTCTTCTCGCTCGCCCGCAGCCTCAACGAGGCCGCCGAGGGCATCGAGATCGGCCCGTCGGACACGGACGAGTCGCTCGAGGAGGACTACAACCAGCCGATCGAGGAGCTCAACCTCACGCAGCGGTCCTACAACTGCCTCAAGCGCGAGGGCATCCACACCGTGGGCGAGCTCACCGCGCGTTCCGAGGCGGACCTCATGGACATCCGCAACTTCGGCCAGAAGTCGATCACCGAGGTCAAGGAGAAGCTCGCCGAGCTGGGCTTCTCCCTGAAGGACAGCGCTGTCGAGTACGACAGCAGCTCGTCCGTGTACTTCTCGGGCAGCGACGAGTAACAAGGAGAATTCTCAATCATGCCTACCCCCACCAAGGGCGCCCGCCTGGGCGGCGGTCCCGCGCACGAGCGTCACATGCTCGCGAACCTCTCGCAGAGCCTGTTCGAGCACGGCCGCATCACCACCACCGTGACCAAGGCCAAGCGCCTGCGCCCGTACGCCGAGCGTCTCGTCACCTTCGCCAAGCGCGGCGACCTCGCCTCGCGCCGCAAGGTGCTCGGGATCATCTCGGACAAGGGCGTCGTCCACAAGCTCTTCGCGGAGATCGGCCCCGGCTTCGCCGAGCGTGACGGCGGCTACACCCGCATCACCAAGGTCGGCAACCGCAAGGGCGACAACGCCCCCATGGCCGTCATCGAGCTCGTCGAGTTCGGTGCCCCTGCCAAGAAGGCTGTGACCAAGGAGGCCGAGAAGGCCGCCAAGAAGGCCGCGCCGAAGAAGGCCGAGAAGGTCGAGGAGGCGCCCGTCGCCGAGGAGACCGTCGAGGTTGTCGAGGAGACCGAGGCCCCCGCGGCCGAGGCGACCGACGACGCCGCCGAGACCAAGTAGTCTCCGCCTTCCTTGAAGGTGACCCGAGGCGGGTCCGCATGATCACATCCGGGATCGTGCGGGCCCGCCTCGACCTTTCCTACGACGGCACCGAGTTCTCCGGCTGGGCGACCCAGCCGGGGCTGCGGACCGTCCAGGGCGTCCTCGAGGACGCCCTCGCGCGGATCATCCGTCAGGACGAGCGTCCCCGCGTGACCGTGGCCGGCCGCACCGACGCGGGCGTCCACGCCCGCGGCCAGGTCGCCCACGTCGACATCGACGCCGCCGCCTGGGAGCGGATGCCCGGGCGCGCGCAGCGCACCCCCGCGGAAGGCCTCCTGTCGCGCCTCAACGGCGTGCTTCCGGACGATGCGGTGGTCCGGGCGGTCTCGATCGCGCCGGAGGGATTCGACGCCCGTTTCTCCGCGACCCAGCGGCGGTACGCCTACCGCGTCACGGACGGGGTGCCCGACGTGCTGACCCGGCGCCACGTCCTGACCGTCGACCGCCCGGTGGATGTCGAGGCCCTCAACCGCGCATCGTCCACCCTGCTGGGCCTGCGCGACTTCGCGGCCTTCTGCCGCGGCCGCGAGGGCGCCACCACCATCCGCGACCTGACCGAACTTTCGTGGCGCCGCGAGACCGAGGGCCCCGACACGGGCCTGGTGGTCGCGACGGTGCGCGCGGACGCGTTCTGCCACTCGATGGTGCGCTCGCTCGTGGGCGCGCTGCTCGCGGTGGGGCAGGGCAGGCGCGACGTCGACTGGCTCGCCATGGTGGCGGCCACCGAGGGCCGCTCGCAGGCGATCGCCGTGGCGCCGGCGCACGGCCTCACGCTCGAGGAGGTGGCGTATCCGGACGATGCGCTGCTCGCCGCGCGCGCCGAGGCTACCCGAGGGCGTCGCACCCTCCCGTGACCGACGCGCGTCACGCCCTCGCCCGGATTGAGATTCCCGCCTGACGCGCGTATGATGGTGCGTCGTTGTGCGTTCCCTCGTGGACGGTGCCTCCCACTCGCCGCCGCAGGACCCGCCGACCGAATTGCTTCGCGGTGCCTCGGCACCGTCCACCGAATCGAGTAGAAGTAAGGCTTCACAGTGCGTACGTTTTCTCCCAAGCCGGGTGACGTGACCAAGAACTGGTACGTCATCGACGCTACTGACGTGGTCCTCGGTCGTCTGGCCTCCCAGGCCGCTTCGCTGCTCCGCGGCAAGCACAAGGCGACCTTCGCGCCCCACGTCGACGGCGGTGACTTCGTCATCGTCATCAACGCCGAGAAGATCGCGATCTCCGGCAACAAGCTCACCGACAAGATGGTGTACCGCCACTCGGGCTTCCCGGGCGGCCTCTCCGCCGTCCCGATCGGCGAGCTCCTCGAGAAGAACCCCCGTCGCGTGATCGAGAACGCGGTCAAGGGCATGCTCCCGAAGACCAAGCTCGGCGCCGCCCAGCTCAAGCACCTCAAGGTCTACGCCGGCGCGGAGCACCCGCACGCCGCGCAGCAGCCCGAGGTCTTCGAGATCTCCCAGGTCGCGCAGTAAGCGCCGCAGCAGTTAAGGATTGATGAAAGTGGCAGATGTGACGACCGAGGTCGACAACGAGACCCCGACCGAGTACACCTCCGAGACCGCGGTCGAGCGCGGCAAGGGTGTCACCAACCTCGCCCCCGGCGCCGGCCTCGGCCGCCGCAAGGAGGCGGTGGCCCGCGTTCGCCTGGTGCCCGGCACCGGCAACTGGGTCATCAACGGGCGCACCCTCGAGGACTACTTCCCGAACAAGGTGCACCAGCAGCTGGTGAACTCGCCGTTCGCGCTCCTCGACATCGAGGGCAAGTTCGACGTGCACGCCCGCATCCACGGTGGCGGCCCGTCCGGCCAGGCCGGCGCGCTCCGTCTGGGTGTCTCCCGTGCGCTCAACGAGATCGACGAGGACAACAACCGCCCGGCGCTGAAGAAGGCCGGCTTCCTGACCCGCGATGCCCGCATCGTGGAGCGCAAGAAGGCCGGTCTCAAGAAGGCCCGCCGCGCGCCGCAGTACTCGAAGCGTTAACCTCTCGCGCATGGCGCGACTCTTCGGCACGGACGGTGTCCGGGGCCTTGCCAACCGTGACCTCACCGCGGAGCTGGCCGTCGACCTCTCGGTCGCGGCGGCTCACGTGCTGGGCGAGCGGGGCGAGTTCTCCGGCCACCGTCCCCGTGCCGTCATCGGCCGCGACACCCGCGTCTCAGGCGAGTTCCTGAGCGCGGCTGTCGCGGCCGGTCTTGCTTCCGCCGGCGTCGACGTGCTCGACGTGGGCGTGGTGCCCACCCCCGCGGTGGCGTACCTCACCGCCTCGACCGAGGCGGACCTGGGTGTGGTGATCTCCGCGTCCCACAACCCCATGCCGGACAACGGCATCAAGTTCTTCGCGCGCGGCGGCCACAAGCTCGACGACTCCGTCGAGGAGGCCATCGAGGCGCGCGTGGGCGAGGCCTGGGAACGGCCGCTCGGCAAGGCCGTCGGGCGGATCGTGCCGTCCGCCGCGCTCGCCGGCGAGTACGTCGACCACGTGGTCTCCGCCGTCCGCTCCTTCGCGGGCTCCGACGCCCCGCTCGATGGCGTCCACGTGGTGGTCGACGCCGCGCACGGCGCCGCGTCCTCCGTGGGTCCCGCCGCCCTCGCGGCCGCGGGCGCCCGCGTGACCACCATCAACGCGTCCCCCGACGGGCTGAACATCAACGAGGGCGTCGGCTCGACGCACCTGGGACCGCTGCAGGCGGCCGTGGTCGAGCACGGCGCCGACCTGGGCGTCGCCTTCGACGGCGACGCCGACCGCTGCCTCGCGGTCGACCACACCGGCGCCGTGGTGAACGGCGACCAGATCATGGGCCTGCTCGCCATCGCGATGCGCGATGCCGGCACGCTGTACCGCTCCACGTTGGTCGCGACGGTGATGAGCAACCTCGGGCTGCACCAGGCGATGCGCCGCGAGGGGATCGACATCGTCGAGACCGCGGTGGGCGACCGCTACGTGCTCGAGGCGATGCGCGACGCCGGGTACACGCTCGGCGGCGAGCAGTCCGGCCACATCATCGTGTCCGACTACGCGACCACCGGCGACGGCGTGCTCTCCGCGCTGCTGGTGGCGGCGCGCGTGGCGGCCAAGGGCCGCCTGCGGACCCAGTGCGCCGGCATCGAGACGCTGCCGCAGGTGCTCATCAACGTGCGCGGCGCGGACCGCTCGCGGGTGCACACGGACCGTCCGCTGCACGACGCGGTCGCCGCCGCGCGCCGCGAGCTGGCAGACTCGGGCCGCGTGCTGCTGCGCCCGTCCGGCACCGAGCCGCTGGTGCGCGTGATGGTCGAGGCGTCCACGCCCGAGGACGCGCAGCGGCACGCGGAGGCGCTCGCGGCCGTGGTGCGCGACCGCCTCTCGCTGTAGGCGTCCGGCGCGAGGCGCGCGGCCTGCGGTTCATCCCCGCGGCGCCGCCGATCAGGTGATCCCCCCATCGCGGGGCCCGCACCCACCTGGGAGACTGAGCGCGTGAACGAGCTCTGGCACATCCTGGTCGACGGCATCGACGCGGTCGAGGTCTGGGTCGAGTCCCTCATGGAATCGCTGTGGATCTACCCGAGCGTCTTCGTGCTCTCCCTGGTCGACGGCATCTTCCCCGTCCTGCCCAGCGAGTCGGTGGTCATCGCGACCGCGACCGCGTGGAAGCAGACGGGTTCGCCGTGGGTGTGGCTGATCTGGATCCTCGCGGCGGCGGGCGCCTGGTGCGGCGACCAGCTGGCTTACTTCATCGGGTCCAAGTTCGATGTGCGCAAGCACCCGTTCTTCGCGCGCGCCGGGATGCGCAAGACGCTGGACTGGGCGGAGTCGACGCTCGAGCGCCGCGGCACCACGTTCATCATCGCGGCCCGCTTCATCCCGATGGGGCGCGTGGCCGTCAATCTCACGGCGGGCGCGCTGCGGTATCCGCGGCAGTGGTTCATGATCGTCGACGCGGTCGCCGTGGTGATCTGGGCGACCTACGGGACCGCGCTCGGCATCTGGGCGGGATCGATCTTCGAGAACCTCCTCGTGTCCATCTCGGTGGGCGTCGTCGGCGGCATCGTGATCGGGATCCTCATCGACAAGATCCTGGCGCGGCTGGGCTTCGCGGAGCCCGAGATGCCCGACCTGTCCGCGCAGATCGAGGAGCGCATGATGACCGGCGAGCTCCAGGTGCGCCCGCCGCGCCGCGAGCGTCGCCGGGGCGAGGACGAGGACGGCGCCTGATGGCGGACCCCGTCGACGGCGTCGACATCCCCTGGGAGCAGGCGCGCGCGACCAACCTCGCCAACTGGGACTCGCGTGTCGCGCTCCATGTCGAGGCGTACGGCCTCGAACGCTACCGCGAGGACCCCGCGCACCTGTCGACCGTGGTGCGCACGGACCTCCGCACCCTCGAGCGCCACCTCCCGGCGGGCACGCTCGAGGGGCTGTCGCTGTGCCACCTGCAGTGCCACATCGGCACCGACACCGTCTCGCTCGCCCGGGCCGGCGCCGCGGTGGTCGGCGTGGACTTCTCCGCGCCGGCGCTCGAGGCCGCCGCGGCCTTCGCGAGCGAGCTCGGCGTCGACGCGACCTGGGTCCATGGCGACGTCCTCGAGGCCCGCGCGCTCGTGGACCGCGAACTCGGCGCGGACGTCCGCTTCGACGTTGTCTACACGAGCATCGGCGCCATCACGTGGCTCGAGGACCTGGCGGCGTGGGCGCGGCAGATCGCCGCGCTGCTGCGTCCCGGCGGGGTCTTCTACATCCGCGACGGGCACCCGTTCCTCTACTCGCTCGACGAGACGCGCGAGGAGCTGGTCGCGAGGTACCGCTACTTCACCGACGGCCGCGCGCTGCAGTGGGAGGACGCCACCACCTACGTGGGCGACGGCGTGGTCACCGCGCCCCGCACGTACGAGTGGAACCACCCGCTCTCCGAGACCGTGACGGCGCTGCTCGACGCCGCGCTGGTCATCGAGGCGATGGAGGAGGGGCGGACGCTGCCGTGGCGCTTCGCCGACCGGATGGTCGAGCTCGAGGACGGCGACTTCGCGTGGCCGGGCGCCGAGGCGGACGTCATGCCCTGCACCTTCACGATCGTCGCGCGCCGCCCCGCCTGAGACGGCGTGCGAGCACGTTCTTGATGCGATTCAGCAATGCGCTTTGTGTTTTCTTTACGTTCTATTGTAGAATGATTCTCAAGAAGCGGACCTGATCGCTGGCCCCGACGCGTGAGCTCCGCCCGACTGAGGAAGAGGACACCCCATGGGACCAGCGATCATCTTCGCGCGCCCGCGCGCGCTCATCACCGGTGCGGCCGTGCTCACGCTCGCGTGCGGCGCCGTCGTCGCGGCCGCGCCCGGTGCGACCGCGGACGGCGACACCATCCACCCGTTCGCGGATGCGGGTGGCTTCAGCGTCTACGTACGCGAGGACGCGACGCTGCTCAACTCCGAGATCGAGGGCGCGCTCGCCGTCGGCGGCACCCTCCAGGGTGCGGTCTCCGGCTCGCGCCTGCCGATCATGCACAAGATCGCCGGCACGTCCGCGTACGACCTGCCGCTGGTCGACGGCGACGCTACGAGACTGCTGGTGGGATCCGTGTCCGCTAGAAGCGGCATCATCGACGTCGCCGGCCGCGACGCGGACACGGGCACTGCGTGGGGGTTCGCCAAGGTGGTCTCGCCCGACGAGCCCGCTTGGACGTTCGCGGCGCGCGGCGACTACACCCAGTACCGGCTCGACGTCTCGGGAAGCGAGGCGACCGGGCCCGTGGTCGAGGCGAAGAACCAGGAGTGGGCGACCGGCGGTCGTGACTCGATGCTGACGGCGGGCGATTCCGTCGCGGGCTATGTCGAGGGCGGCGAGGGCTTCTCGGCGACCTCGCGGTGCCTCGCGGACCTCGCGACCGGTGAGCGCGAGGACGTGCACCGCGTCGGCGTGACCGAGGATGGCGGCAAGGCGGTCCTCGACCTCGAGGCCGGGAGGGTCAACGTGCTCGACTACGCCGACCTCACGATCGCGACGGGCTTCGCTTCCCAGGTGGTGTACCTCGACGACGTCCCGGCGGCCGACACGCCCGTGATCGTGCGGGTGGCGCCGGGCACGACGGCGATGCACGGCATGGAGTTCGGGACCGAGGGCCAGTACCCGCGGTATGTGATGTGGGACCTTTCCGCGGTCACCGGTGCCGTATCGATCACGGACAAGAGCGGCGGCGTGGGGCGGATCGATGGATCGATCTACGCGCCGTACGCCGCGCTCACCGCGTCCTTCGGGCCGCTCGACGGACAGGTCATCGCACGTAGCCTCACCACCACGATGGGCAGCGGCGAACTGCACGCCTACATGTTCGCCTCGCCGCTCGACTGCGGCGCCGCGCCGGCGCCGGAGCCGACGCCCGAGCCGACGGCGGAGCCGTCGGCCACACCTACGGTCCAGCCGACGCCCGAGCCGACGGCGGAGCCGTCGGTCACACCTACGGTCCAGCCGACGCCCGAGCCGACGCCCGAGCCGACGCCCGAGCCGACGCCCGAGCCGACGCCCGAGCCGACGGCGGAGCCGTCGGTGGCGCCCGGACAGACGCTCCCGACCCCGCAACCGACGGAGCCGACGTTGCCAGAGTCCGAGGTCGCGGCCGAGGGCGGGGCGCAGGGCGGCGCGGGCACGTCGGACGATGCCGTGGACGACGCCGCCTCAGCGCAATCCGGGGGCGCGCTCGCGTGGACGGGTGCCGCCGTGGTGCCGTGGCTGCTCGCCGCCGGCGCGACGATGGCTGCGGGAGCCGCCCTTCTCCGGGCCGCCGCGTCGCGCAGGCGGTGACCCGCTCATCGTCCCTCCCGACCGCCGCGTCAGAGCTTGCGCATGCGCACCGACTCGACGCGGTGGTCCGGCCCCTTGCCCAGGATGATGGTCGCGCGCGAGCGCGTCGGCGCGATGTTGCGGGCCAGGTTGGGCGCGTTGACCGTGTCCCAGACCTGTCCGGCGACGGCGACCGCCTGCTCGTCGGTGAGCGTCGAGTACGAGTGGAAGTAGGAGTCCGGCTTCGCGAACGCTGACTCGCGCAGCGCGAGGAAGCGCTCGATGTACCAGCGGCGGATGTCGTCGGGATGGGCGTCGACGTAGATCGACACGTCGAAGAAGTCGCTCACCGCGAGCTGCGACGCGCCCGGCTCGCGCGCGCCGGAGGTCTGCAGCACGTTGAGCCCCTCCACGATGAGGACGTCGGGCTGGCGGACCACCACCTGCTGGTCGGGCACGATGTCGTAGACCTGGTGCGAGTACACCGGCGCCCGCACCTCCGCCGCGCCCGACTTCACCTTGAGGATGAAGTCGCGCAGCGCGCGCCGGTCGTAGGACTCGGGGAAGCCCTTGCGGGCCATGATGCCGCGCTCGGTCAGCACCTCGTTGGGGTAGAGGAAGCCGTCCGTGGTGACGAGCGCAACGTGCGGCGAGCTGGGCCAGCGGGCCATGAGCTCGCGCAGCAGGCGCGCGGTGGTGGACTTGCCCACCGCGACCGAGCCGGCGACCCCGATCACGAACGGCGTGCGTGACGCGCGCTCGCCCAGGAACTGGCTGGTCGCGCTGTGAAGCAGGCCCGTCGCGCCCGAGTACAGGTCGAGCAGGCGGGACAGCGGCCGGTAGATGCGGTCCACCTCGGCGATGTCGATCGGGTCGCCCAGTCCGCGCACGCGGGCGACGTCCTCCGCGGTGAGCGGCAGCGGCGTCGCGTCCGCGAGGGCGGCCCACTCGTCGCGCGTCAGGGTGACGTAGGGGGTCCCGGCGTCGGACCGTCGTGCCTCGTTCACCCGCCCATTGTTGCGCATGGTCCGGGAGGGTCGGGTGCGGAGGGACGATGCGCGGGTCGGGCCTGCGCGGGAGGTCCGGGGGCGGCATCTAGACTGGCGCGCATGTGCGGAATCGTCGGATATGTGGGGTCGGGCGCGCCCGGCGGCCGCCCGCAGGGCGTGGTGATGTCGGGTCTGGCGCGGCTGGAGTACCGCGGATACGACTCCGCCGGCGTCGCCGTGGTGACCGAGGACCCGTCCCGCGTGGGCATGCGCAAGAAGGCCGGCAAGCTGGTCAACCTCGAGAAGCAGCTCGCGGAGCGCCCGCTCGACGCCGCCACGGCGGCGATCGGCCACACGCGCTGGGCCACGCACGGCGCGCCCACGGACGCGAACGCGCACCCGCACCTCGCGGCGGGCGGTCGCATCGCCATCATCCACAACGGCATCATCGAGAACTTCGGGGCGCTGCGCGCGGAGCTGCTCGACCAGGGCGTCGAGTTCCTGTCCGAGACCGACACCGAGGTCGCGGGGCACCTGCTCGCGCGCGAGGTGGACTCCGGCAAGTCGCTCGCCGACGCGATGCGCGCCATCACACGCCGCCTCGACGGCGCCTTCACGCTGCTCGCCGTGGACGCGCACGAGCCGCGCACCGTGGTGGGAGCGCGCCGCAACAGCCCGCTGGTGATCGGCCTGGGCGAGGGCGAGAACTTCCTGGGCTCCGACGTGGTCGCGTTCATCGAGCACACCCGCACGGCGCTCGAGCTGCACCAGGACGAGGTGGTCGAGATCACCCCGGACCACGTCACCATCACCGACGTGCGCGGCCTGGTGGTCGAGCGCGAGCCGTACCACGTGGACTGGGACGCCTCCGCGGCGCAGAAGGGCGGCTTCGCCACCTTCATGGAGAAGGAGATCCACGATCAGCCCACGGCGGTCGCGGACACGCTCCGCGGCCGGATCGACGAGCACGGCCGCCTCCAGCTCGACGGCGGCATGATCGACGAGTACGTCCTCAGGTCCATCGACAAGATCATCATCATCGCGTGCGGCACCGCGTCGTACGCGGGCCTGACCGCGCGGTACGCGATCGAGCACTGGACGCGGATCCCCGTCGAGGTCGAGCTCGCGCACGAGTTCCGCTACCGCGACCCGATCGTGTCGATCAAGACGCTCGTGGTCGCCATCAGCCAGTCGGGCGAGACCATGGACACGATCATGGCCGTCCGCCACGCGCAGCAGCAGGGCGCGCCCGTGATCGCGATCGTCAACGCGCAGGGCTCGACCATCGCGCGCGAGGCCGACGCGGTGCTCTACACCCGCGCCGGGCCGGAGATCGCGGTCGCGTCGACCAAGGCGTTCCTCGCGCAGATCACCGCGGGCTACCTCCTCGGCGTCTACCTGGCCGAACTGCGCGGCAACAAGTTCCCCGACGAGATCGAGGCGCTGCTCGAGCAGCTGGACGCGATCCCCGCGAAGATCCAGCGGGTGCTCGACACCTCGGAGCCCATCCGGGAGCTCGCGCGCTCCATGGCGGACGAGCGGACGGTCCTGTTCCTGGGCCGCCACGTGGGCTTCCCCGTGGCGCTCGAGGGGGCGCTCAAGCTCAAGGAGCTCGCGTACATCCACGCCGAGGGCTTCGCCGCCGGCGAGCTCAAGCACGGGCCCATCGCGCTGGTCGAGGAGGGCCAGCCGGTGTTCATCGTGCTGCCCAGCCCGCGCGGCCGCGAGTCCCTGCACTCCAAGGTGATCTCCAACGTCCAGGAGGTCCGCGCGCGCGGCGCCCGCACGTTCGTCATCGCGGAGGAGGGCGACACCGAGGCCGCGAACTATGCGGAGCAGGTGTTCTACGTGCCCTCGGCGCCCGTGCTCATGACGCCGCTGCTGTCGGTGGTGCCGCTGCAGATCTTCGCCCTCGAGCTCGCGGCCGCCAAGGGCTACGACGTCGACCAGCCTCGCAACCTCGCCAAGTCCGTCACGGTGGAGTGAGCGTGGCGATCCTGGGGCTCGGCATCGACGTGGTCGAGATCGCCCGCTTCGAGGACGCTCTCGAGCGCTCGCCGGGCTTCCTCGACCGCGTGTTCACGCCCGCCGAGCGCCACCTGGGCCACGCGAGCCTCGCCGCCAACTGGGCGGCCAAGGAGGCGCTCGCGAAGGCGCTCGGCGCGCCCGCGGGCCTCAGCTGGCACGACTGCGAGGTGCTCCGCGAGGACGGCGGCCAGCCCCGCCTGTCCGTCACCGGCACGGTCGCGGCGCGCGTCGCCGCGCTCGGCATGACGCAGCTGCACGTGTCGCTGTCCCACGACGCGGGGATCGCCTCCGCCGTGGTCATCGGGGAGGGCTGATGTCCCGTCTGAACGTCACCGTCGACCACGCCGCGATCACGCGCAACGTCGAGCGCCTCGCGGCGCACGCTCCCGGCGCGGAGGTCATGGCCGTGGTCAAGGCCGACGCGTACGGCCACGGCCTGGTCGGCGCCTCGGCGGCCGCGCGCGCCGGAGGCGCGACCTGGCTCGGGGTCGCGCAGCCCGACGAGGCGATCGCGCTTCGCGAGGCGGGCGACGCCGGCCGCCTGCTGTGCTGGCTCTACGGCCCCGAGGCGCCGTTCCGCCTCCTGATCCGCCGTGGCGTGGACCTCAGCGCGTCCTCGCTCGAGGTGCTCGACATGATCGTCGCGGCCGCCCGCATGGCCGGCGAGGTCGCGCGCGTCCACGTGTGCCTCGACACCGGGCTGTCCCGCGAGGGCGTGCGTCCAGAGGGCCTGTCCGCGCTCCTGGACGCCGCGCTCGCGGCGGACGATGCGGTGGTGGTCGTGGGCGCATGGTCGCACCTGGCGTGGGCGGACCAGCCCGGCCACCCCACCATCGACCGCCAGGCCGACGTGTTCCGCGACGGCGTCGCCGCCATCGAGGCGCGCGGCATCGCCCTCGAGGTGCGTCACCTCGCGAACTCCGCCGCCACCCTCACCCGACCCGACCTCCACTTCGACCTGGTGCGCCCCGGCATCGCCGTGTACGGCCTCCCGCCGGTGCCCGACGCCGACGGCGGCGACTGGGGTCTCGAACCCGCGATGCGCGTGACGGCGTCGCTCGCGCTCGTCAAGGACGTGCCGGCGGGGGAGGGCGTGAGCTACGGCCACGAGTACACGACTCCGCGCGACACGCGCCTCGGGCTGGTCACCGCGGGCTACTCCGACGGCATCTTCCGTGCCGCCGGCAGCGGCCGCGGGCCTGTCGCGATCGGCGGCCGCCGCCACGTGATCGCGGGCCGGGTGTGCATGGACCAGGTGGTGCTGGACCTGGGCCCCGACGCGCCCGAGCGCGCGGGCGACGAGGTGGTGCTCATCGGCGCCGACGGCCCCTCCGCCCGCGAGTGGGCCGAGGCCGCGGGCACCATCGACTACGAGATCGTCTGCCGCTTCGGCGGCCTGAAGGAGAAGCTGCCGGCATGACCGACCCGACCCCCGCATCGTCCACCTTCACCGTCGCCGACGGCGACGCCATGCGCGCCCTCGCGCGCGACGTGCTCGCCCCGCAGCTGCGCGCGGGCGACGTGGTGATCCTCAGCGGCGACCTGGGCGCTGGCAAGACCACGTTCACCCAGGGGCTGGGCGCCGCGCTGGGCGTGCGCGGGCCGGTCGCGAGCCCCACGTTCATCATCGCGCGCACCCACCCGTCCGAGGTGGGCGGGCCCGCGCTCATCCACGTGGACGCGTACCGCCTCAACTCGCTCGCCGAGCTCGACGACCTCGACCTGGACACCACCGTCGAGTCCTCGGTGACGGTGGTCGAGTGGGGCGAGGAGAAGGCCGAGCAGCTGTCGCAGGACCGTGTGCACGTGGTGATCGCGCGCGAGGTGGGCGGCGAGGTCGACATGGAGCGCCCCGACGAGGGCCTGCGCACCGTCACGTTCACCACCCACGGCGACCGCTGGGCCGGCGTCGCGCTCGTAGGCTAGACCCGTGATCCTCGCCCTCGACACGTCCTCCGCCATCGCCGTCGCGCTCGTCTCCGAGTCGGGGGAGGTGCTGGCGCGTCGCTCCGAGTTCAACCCGCGCGGCCACTCCGAGCTGCTCGCCGGACTCATCGAGTCCGTGCTGGGCGAGGCCGGCGTCGCGGGTACGGAGGTGACGCGGATCGTGGTGGGCACGGGGCCGGCCCCGTTCACCGGGCTCCGGGTGGGCCTCATGACCGCCCGCACCCTGGGCCACGTGTGGGGCGTGCCGGTCGACGGCGTGTGCTCGCTCGACGCGCTGGGCGCATCCGCAGCGGGCGAGGTCACCGCGGTGGGCGACGCGCGCCGCCGCGAGGTGTACTGGGCGACCTACCGCGACGGCGTGCGGGTGTCCGGCCCCGAGGTGAGCGCGCCGGGCGACGTGCCCGTCGCCGGTGCCGTGGTGGGCCGCGGCGCGCTGCTCTACCCGGACGCCTTCCCCGGCGCGGTCGAGGGTGACCCGGACCCGGCGCTGCTGGTGAGCGTGGCCGCGCGGCTCCGCGCGGCCGGATCCGATCTGCCGACGGAGCCGCTCTACCTGCGCCGCCCCGACGTGCACGGGGTTCCCGGCGCGTGATCGAGCTGCGCGATCTCACGGAGGCGGACCTTCCGTGGATGGCGGAGGTCGAGCGGGAGCTGTTCGGCGCGTCCGCGTGGTCGCGTGAGCTGATCGAGCACGACTACCTCTACGGGCTCACCCGGTATCGGGGGCTCTGCGTCGATGGCGAGCTGGTGGGCTACGCGGTCTACGGCTACGACGGCGACGCGTTCCACCTCATGAACCTCGCGCTGGTGCCCTCGGTGCGGGGGCGGGGGCTGTCGCGCGTCCTCATGGACGACTTCCTCGCGGAGGCGCGTCGCGAGGGCGCCGCGGATGCCTGGCTCGAGGTCGCCGTCGACAACGTGCCGGCGCTCGCGCTGTACCGGGCGTACGGATTCGAGGACGTCCGCATCCGCCGCAAGTACTACCAGCCCGAGGGCGTGGATGCGCTGGTCATGAGGGTGGAGCTGGCGGGGTATCAGCCGGGGGTGTGACGCGACCGGGCGGGTGGGTGGGCGGGCGGGTGTCGCCCGCGGCGCCCCGATCCGGGCGGGACACTCACCGTGCTCTTTCGCGCCGGTGTGTGCCGGGCGGGAAGCTTGCGCAGGACCGGACGGCGGGCATTCTGAGGGAGTGTCCCGTGCGGCGCATGAGCCCGAGGAAAAGCACGGTGAGCGTCCGGGCGGGCACCGGGGCTGGCGGGCGAGCGCTCAGACCTCGCGGACGCCCGTCTCCGCCGGGATGCGGCCGCGGCGGTCGCCCGACTGGTCGTCGCCCTCGGCGGGGTGGCCGACGCCCAGGATGACCTCGGACCGCCAGCCCTCGGGCATGAGCGCGGAGTCCAGCGCGGCCTTGTCGAAGCCGCCGTACGGGCGCAGCGCGAGACCCTCCGCGCGCAGCGCGATGATCAGGTAGCCCAGCTGCAGCATCGCGCCCGAGTGCGCGAGCGAGGCGCGCATCTCCGGGTTCGCCTCGAAGCGCTCCGCGATCTGGGGCATGCCGGGCGCCCAGGTCTCGTGGAGGTCGTGGAACCGGTCGTCGTGCGCGGCGACCAGCAGCAGCGGGGCCTGCTCGAGCTTGGGCCGGTTGAACGGCGCCGCGGCCTCGATCACGGCGGCGCGGGCGGCCGGGGTCCGGGCCGCCACCACGCGCAGCGGCTGCGTGTTGTTGCTGGTGGGTCCGAACTTCGCGAGGTCCCACGCGCGGGTCACGAGGTCCGCATCCACCTCGCGCCCGTCGAACGCGATCGCCGAGCGCGCCTCGGTGAACAGCGCCTCGCGCGCGTCCTGGTCGAGGGAGAAGGCGAAGGTCGGCTGGGGGAGGTTCGCGGTTGTCATATCAACAATTGTGCGCCTGCAAGGGGCGTGCTCGCGACGGCCGGAGGTCCCGGCCTCCACAGGCGTGGGCGTGGCGCTGGACCGCGTGGTAATACCGGGTGATACTCGAAGGGTGAAGACGGCGATCTCCCTTCCCGACCCCGTGTTCGAGGCGGTCACGGCACGCGCCAGGCTGCTCGGGGTGAGCCGCTCCGAGTTCCTCGCCGTCGCCGCGCGGCGCTACCTGCGCGAGCTCGACGAGCAGGCGCTGACGGGACGGATCGACAGCGTGCTCGAGCGCATCGCTGTCGCCGAGGACGAGTCGACACGGTTTGTTGCGGAGGCCGGTCGCGGCCTGCTGGAACGCGAGGAGTGGTGACTCCGCGGGAGCCCGTGCTGCGTGGGTCGATCCGGTGGGTGGACCTGGGTCCGGCGGTCGGCAGCGCACCCGCACGCCGCCGCCCCGTGCTCGTGGTGCAGTCCGACGCGTACAACCGGTCCCGGCTCGGCACCGTGAGCGTGCTCGCGATCACCGGCAACAACGCGCTGGCCGAGCTGCCGGGCAACGTGTTCCTGCCTGCGGATGCGACGGGCCTCGCGAAGGACTCCTGTGTCAACGTCACGGCGGTCGCGACGGTCGACAGCGCCGCGCTCGAAGGTGCAGCAGGGCACCTTCCCGCGCACCTCATGGACGAGGTCGACCGTGGCCTGCGCACCTTCCTCGCCCTCTGACCGCGCCCGCCGCACGCCCGACTACAGTTGACCCGTGGCATTGGTACTGGGACTCGAGAGCACCTGCGATGAGACGGGCGTCGCGCTCGTCGAGGACGGCGAGCTGCTCGCCGACGTCGTCGCCTCCTCCATGGACGAGCACGCCCGCTTCGGCGGCATCGTCCCCGAGGTCGCCTCCCGCGCGCACCTCGAGGCCGTGCTGCCCACGCTCGACGAGGCGCTGAGCCGCGCCGGCCGCACCCTGTCCCAGGTGGACGCGGTCGCCGTCGCCGCCGGCCCGGGCCTGGTCGGCTCGCTCACCGTCGGCAACTCCGCCGCGAAGGCCCTCGCGCTCGGCCTCGGCAGGCCGCTCTACGGCGTCAACCACGTGATCGGCCACGCCGCCGTCGACCAGCTGGTGCACGGCGCGTTCCCCGACCGCACCATGGCGCTGGTGGTCTCCGGCGGCCACACGTCGCTGCTCATGGTCGACGACATCGCGACGAACGTCCGCGAGCTCGGGCACACGCTGGACGATGCGGCGGGCGAGGCCTTCGACAAGGTGGGACGCCTGCTGGGGTTGCCTTACCCCGGCGGGCCGCACGTCGACCGGCTGGCGCGCGAGGGCGACCCCGAGGCCATCCCGTTCCCGCGCGGGCTCTCCAAGCCCAAGGACATGGCGAAGCACGCCTACGACTTCAGCTTCTCCGGGCTCAAGACCGCGGTTGCCCGCTGGGTCGAGGCGCGCCGCGCGTCCGGCCAGGACATCCCCGTCGAGGACGTGTGCGCGAGCTTCGCGGCCGCCGTCGCCGACGTCCTGGTCACCAAGACCCTCAACGCGTGCCGCGAGCACGACGTCGAGACGCTCGTCATCGGCGGCGGCTTCTCCGCCAACAGCCAGCTGCGCGAGCTCGCGCAGGCGCGCGGAGAGGCGGCGGGCATCGACGTCCGCATCCCGCCGCTGCGCTACTGCACCGACAACGGGGCGATGATCGCCGCGCTCGGCCACGCCGTGGTCGAGGCGGGGGTGCGTCCGAGCGACCTCGGCATCGGCGTCGACTCCTCGATGCCGCTGTCCACCATCACGGTCTGATGCGCCTCGCCGCGACCGCCGCGGCCGTCGCGGCGGTCGCCGTCCTCGCGGGCTGCACCGGCGCCGATCCCGCGCCCTCGCCCACCGCCACCGCGAGCCCGGCCCCGACCGCGCCCACCTCGCCCGCGCCGACCCCGAGCGTCGCGACGCCCTCGCCCGCCGCATCGTCCACCCCGACGCCGGCGCCCGAGACGCTCGCCTGGGGCCCCACGGTCGAGGAGTGGGACGCGGCACTCGCGACCGCGCGCGCCCTCCCGCTCGCGCACGCGGCCGGGCAGGTGATCGTCACGGACCTCTACACGCCCGACGTCGACGTCGCCGTGCAGCGCGTGAGGGAGCACCACCTGGGCGGCGTCATCCTCATGGACGGCGCCGCGCCGTCCGCCGCGGAGGTCGCCGCCCTCACCGACGCGCTGGGCCGCGTCGACGACCGCGACTGGCCCGTGTGGATCTCCGCGGACGAGGAGGGCGGCTGGGTGTCGCGCCTGTCCGCGGCGGTGCCGAGCCTGCCGGGCTTCATGGCGGCGGGCGCCGCGACGGACAAGGCCGCAGTGACGGACGCGTACCGGTCCTCGGCGGCGGACATGCGGGCGCTCGGCGTGAACGTCGACTACGCGCCGGTGGCCGACGTGACCGTGGGGCCCGCGGACCCGACCATCCGCACGCGCAGCGCCGGCTCGGACCCGGAGACCGTGGCGGAGACCGTGGTCGCGGCGGTCGACGGGTTCGTCGACGGCGGCGTGGTGCCCGTGATCAAGCACTTCCCCGGCCATGGCTCCGTGACCGTCGACTCGCACACCGGGCTGCCGGTGCAGTCGCGCTCCGTGAAGCGGCTCGCGCGCACGGACCTGGTGCCGTTCGCGGCGGCCGTCGACGCGGGCGCCCCGGTGGTGATGATGGGGCACATCGCCGTCCCGGAGTGGGGCGACGGGCCCGCCACGCTCGAGCGCGCCGCGTACCGGTACCTGCGCGACGACCTCGGCTTCACCGGCGTCACCGTCACGGACGCGCTCAACATGGCGGCCGTCGCGGAGGGACGCACCCCGGGTCAGGCCGCCGTCCAGGCGCTCCGCGCCGGCGCGGACGTGCTCCTCATGCCCAAGGACGTCGACGGCACCGTGGACGCGATCGTGTCCGCGGTCCGCGACGGCAGTCTGTCGCGCGCGCGCCTCGACCAGGCCGCGGCGCGGTCCATCCTGCTCATGCGGTGGTCTGAGGGGCTCGGCGGGGACGCCGCCACGCCGGGTTATCCGCGCGCGCTCGCGGCAGCGGGCACCACCGTCGCGACCGACGACTGCGACGCGCCCCTGGTGCGGCGGCGCGCCACGGTGGTCGGCGGCCCGGACGATGCGGTGGCCGCGCTGGAGGGCGCGCTCCGCCGGCGCGGGGTAACGGTGGGCGAGGGGGGCACGTCGATCGCGCTGCTGACCTCGGGCGCGTACCGGGCCGACGCCGACGTGGTGGTGGCGCTCGGCGACCCGTGGGGGCTGTTCGACTCGCGCGCCGACGCCCACGTGGCGGTCTACGGCGACTCCGACGCGACGCTCGCGGGCCTCGCGGACGTCCT
Source organism: Demequina silvatica (assembly GCF_000971215.1). GTDB lineage: Bacteria > Actinomycetota > Actinomycetes > Actinomycetales > Demequinaceae > Demequina > Demequina silvatica. Next base: position 170,032 of record NZ_BBMA01000002.1, on the reverse strand, counting down.
GGTCGGGGACGCCGCGCCCGGCGGCGCCTGGCCCGTCGAGCTCCGCGGCGCGCGCCGCTCCTGCGCCGCGTCCTGACGGCTACGGCGCGGTGAGCGCCGCCGCGGCCGCCGCGCGCACGGCGTCCGCGATCGCGGTGAGGCTCGCGGACTGCACGCGCCACTGCTGCCAGTGCAGCGCGACGTCGAGCTCGGGCCCGCCCAGCCCGACCAGATCGCGCCCTTCGCGCTGCGCCGCGGGCAGGAGCCCCCAGCCCAGGCCCAGGGCGATGGCCTCCGCGAACTCGGTGGAGGAGGGCACGCGATGGCGAGGCGGCGCGGCCGGATCCGCGCCCGCCGCCGCCAGCCACCGGGACTGCAGGTCGTCGCGCGCGTCGAAGTCGACCACCGGCGCGGCGGCGAGAGACAAGGGCGCGGCGCCGTCGGGGAACCACCGCGCCGCGAACGCCGGAGCCGCGACCGCGCGGTAGCGCATCCGCCCGAGCGGCGTCACCGAGCACCCGGGCACCGCGGCCTCCCGCGTGGTGACCGCGGCCACCACCTCGCCGCGCGCGAGCAGCTCCGCGGTGTAGGACTCGTCCTCGCGGTGCAGGTGCACGGTCGCGCCGAGCATGGGCAGCACGTCCGCCAGGGGCCGCAGCAGCCACGTCGCGAGCGAGTCCGCGTTGACGGCGATGCGCAGGGGTGCGGGACCGTCCGCGGGGAGCCCGAGCGCCGCGACCGCGTCGGACTCGAGCAGCGCCACCTGGCGCCCGAACCGCACCACCGCCTCGCCGGCCGGCGTCGGGCGGACCGGCCGGGAACGCACCAGGAGCACCTGACCCGTGAGCCGCTCGAGGGTCGCGAGCCGCTGGCTCACCGCCGACTGGGTGACGTGGAGCGCGCGCGCGGCCGCGTCGAGCGAGCCCTCGTCGACCACGGCAGCGAGCGTCTGCGCGAGGTCGGCCGGGATCTTCACATAAGCAAACCTAATAGAGCATCCACAATTGTGAGTAGTGCTGTGGATAATTGGCGCCTACCGTGTCGCCATGACCTATCTCGCCGGGCTCGGCCTCGGACTGTCCCTCATCGTCGCGATCGGCGCGCAGAACGTGTTCGTGCTGCGCCAGGGCCTCCGCCGCGAGCACGTCGGGCTCGTGGTGCTCATCTGCGCGATCTCCGACGCCGTGCTCATCGCGGCAGGCGTCGCCGGCGTGGGCGCCGCGATCGAGGCGGTGCCGTGGCTGGTGACCGCCGCGCGGTGGGCGGGCGCGGCGTTCCTGCTGGGCTACGCGGTGCTCGCCGCGCGACGGGCGCTGCGCCCCGAGGGCGAACGTCTCGAGGCGGACGATGCGACGGTCGCCCCCGCCTCCCCGGCCCCCGGCGGCCGGACGGCCACCGCGACGGCGACCCGCGCATCGTCCCTCCGGGCCGTCGCCCTCACGTGCCTCGCGCTCACGTGGCTCAACCCGCACGTCTACCTCGACACGGTGGTGCTGCTGGGGACCGTCGCGACCACGCACGACGCGCGCTGGCTGTTCGCGGCGGGCGCGATCACGGGCAGCGTGCTGTGGTTCACGGCGCTGGGGTACGGGGCGCGCCTGCTGTCGGGCGTGCTCGCGCGGCCGGGCGCGTGGCGCGTGCTCGACGGCGCGATCGCCGCGGTGATGGCGGGGCTCGCGGTCTCGCTCGTGCTGGGGGCGTGAGCCGCGGGCTCGCGCGGCTCGGACCCGTAGTCTGGCCGCATGGCACGGATCACGGAGGCGCAGGTCGCGGACGTCAGGCGCCGCGTCGAGGAGGGCGAGGCGCGCACGGCCGTCGCGGAGGCGGTCGGGATCTCGAAGGCGAGCGTCGACTCGATCATGAGCGGCCGTCGCGGCGGGCCGTCTCGCCGGTCGGGGACCCTCACCCCGGATCAGCTCGCGCGCATCGCGGAGCTCGCCGGGGCCGGCATGTCCCAGACGGCCATCGCGCGCGAGGTGGGCACCAGCCAGCAGATGGTCTCGAAGACCCTGAAGGCGGGCGGCTAGCTAGGCGGGAACGGCCTCGACCAGGAGGGCCGCGTGGCGGCCCTCGAGTCGGGTGAGCACCAGTGTCGCGCGGCCGGAGCCGCGCAGCTTGAGCCGCGGACGGAGCTGCTCGGGGGTGAGGTCCACGCCCCGCTTCTTGATGTCGACGGTGCCCACGTCCCGGGCGCGCAGCTCCTTCGCGAGCACCTTGACGTCGAGCGGCAGGCGCTCGATCACGCGGTAGGCGCGGGCGAACGGCGTCGCGGGAGGCACGGCGTCGCACGTGAGGTACGCGATCTGCGGGTCGACCAGGCGCGCTTCCAGGCGCTCCGCGAGCACGCCCACCAGGCCGGCGCGGATCACCGCGCCGTCGGGCTCGAGCAGGTAGGCGCCCAGCGCGCCCGCGTCCGCGCGGTCCGTGGGCCCGGCGATCCGATGGTGCCGGTCGCCGCGGATCACCAGCGCGGCGTGGCCTTCGCCGTGGGCGGCGGCGCCGGCCCACAGGCCCACCTCCACGACGTCGCCGTCCACGCTCACCCACTCCGCCTCGAAGCCGGGCGGCACCGCCTCGTGCGGCAGCCCCGGGCCGGCCTTGACGCCCAGCGCCCGGTAGCGCGGCGCGAGGTCCAGGACGCGGTCGAGCGCGGGGGAGTAGTCCGCGGGATCGTGGCGGCGGCCGCGGGCGTTGCGCCGCGCGGGGTCCGCGAACACGCCATCGACGTCCGCCTCCGCGAGCAGCGCGAGCGAGTCGCCGTGGACCACGCGGGCGGCCGGCCAGGGGGCGAGGTTGTGGGCGGCGAGGTTGTGGGCGGCGAGGATGGCGGTGGCCTCGTCGGCCTCGAACGCGACCACGCCGAGCCCGCGCGCCGCCACGGCCCTCGCGTCCGCGCCCAACCCCGCGGTGAGGTCCGCGACGGCCGTGCATCCGGCGGCGGCGAAGCGCTCGGCGTGGAGCCCCGACACCACCGCGCGCGAGGCCTGCTCGAGCCCAGCGCGGTGGAACACCATCGCGTCCGCGGCGTCTCCCAGCCGGGGGCGCGCCTCGCGCCGCAGCTCCGCGAGAGACATCGCGGCGGCGACCAGCGCGGGCTCGTGGCCGTCGCGGCGCAGCCGCGCGGAGGTCGCGAGGGCGTCCTTCGGGTCGAAGTCCCGCAGCGAGCCGGCGAGCGCGAGGCAGGCGGGGCTCACCGTGAGGCGCGCGGCGACGGGGTCCATGCCCGGATCATTTCACGGGTCGCGAACACCGCACCGTCCATTAGCACTCGCCTAGGGCGAGTGCTAGATTGAGGGTGCTCTTCAGAGCGCGGCACCTTGGGATCGACCCCCGCGACGGCGATCCCGCAGGTCCGCACCCCGAACTTCGAGAACGGAAGGTGAGGTCCGCATGTCGGTCTCCATCAAGCCCCTGGAGGACAAGGTCGTTGTCAAGGCGGCAGCCGCCGAGACGACCACCGCGTCCGGACTCGTGATCCCCGACACGGCCAAGGAGAAGCCCCAGGAGGGCGAGGTCGTGGCGGTGGGCCCGGGTCGCATCGACGACAACGGCAACCGTGTCCCGGTCGACGTCAACGTCGGCGACAAGGTGATCTACAGCAAGTACGGCGGCACCGAGGTCAAGTACGCGGGCGAGGAGTACCTCATCCTCTCCGCGCGCGACCTGCTCGCCATCGTCGGCTGAGCAGCCACGCAGCGACGGGCCCCGGGGCGTCAGCCCCGGGGCCCGTTCGCGTCTCCGGGTGCGGCCGGGTACGGGAGGCGACCGCCGCATCGTCCCCGAGGAGATGGACGATGCGGCGCCTCCCCGGCGTCTAGCTCGCCTTCTTGAGGCGGCCGGCGAGGATGGCATGACGCTCGTCCTCGCTCAGCCCGCCCCACACCCCGAACGGCTCGCGCGCCTGGAGCGAGCGCTCGCGGCACGTGTCGAGCACGGGGCAGTTCGCGCAGAACTCCTTGGCCGCCTCCGCCCGGCGGCGGCGTGCGGCGCCGCGTTCGCCCTCGGGGTGGAAGAACAGGTTCGGATCGGCGGAGCGGCATGCGCCTTCGTATTGCCACTCCCACTGATCCTGAGTCGGTGCGGGCAGTTTCGCCACGGCCTCCATCACGCCCCCTCTATGGGTTCGTCACCGGCTCGCCCCCAGATGGCGCCTTTGCCACCCGAACCGTCATCGATCCTGGTCAATGTGCTCCCGGAAGGCTTGTGGCCCCCGATCGCGCAATCCCTCATTGCCATTCTTAACACCGTCGGCGGGCGATGGGAAGGCCCGATTTGCCTGGTTTTCCCGCCACCGGCGAGAGCCTAGAATGTGCCAATGGTTCCGCTCGAGAACGATCCCTTCGCCTTCACCGGACTCACCTACGACGACGTGCTCCTGCTCCCCGGAGAGTCGGATGTCATCCCGTCCGAGGTCGACACCACCACCCAGCTCACCAAGGGCATCTCCGTGGCCGTCCCGCTGCTGTCCGCGGCCATGGACACCGTCACCGAGGCCCGCATGGCGATCGCCCTCGCGCGCCTGGGCGGCCTGGGCGTGCTGCACCGCAACCTGTCCATCGAGGACCAGGCCCACCAGGTCGAGATCGTCAAGCGATCCGAGTCCGGCATGATCACCGATCCCGTGACCGTGGGCCCCGAGGCGACGCTCGCCGAGCTCGACGCGCTGTGCGCGAAGTACCGTGTCTCCGGCCTCCCCGTGGTCGACGAGGACCAGCGCCTGCTGGGCATCATCACCAACCGCGACCTGCGCTTCATCAACCCCGCCGAGTTCGCGTCGCGCCTGGTCAAGGACCAGATGACGCCCATGCCGCTGATCACGGCGCGCGAGGGCGTGTCCAACGCGGAGGCCTCGGAGCTGCTGGCGAGGCACCGCGTCGAGAAGCTCCCGCTGGTGGACGGCGACGGCCGCCTCACGGGCCTCATCACGGTCAAGGACTTCGTCAAGACCGAGCGCTACCCGCTCGCGTCCAAGGACTCCGAGGGCCGCCTGCGCGTGGCCGCGGCCGTGGGCTTCTACGGCGACGCCTGGGAGCGCGCGACGGCCCTGGTCGAGGCCGAGGTCGACTGCCTGGTGGTCGACACCGCGCACGGCCACGCCCGCGCCATGATCGAGATGATCCAGCGCCTCAAGTCCGACCCGGCCACCGCGCACGTCCAGGTGATCGGCGGCAACGTCGCGACCCGCGCGGGCGCGCAGGCGCTCGTCGACGCGGGCGTCGACGCGGTCAAGGTGGGCGTGGGCCCGGGCTCGATCTGCACCACCCGCGTGGTCGCCGGAGTGGGCGTCCCGCAGGTCACGGCGGTCCACGAGGCGTGGAAGGCCGCGCACCCCGCGGGTGTGCCCGTGATCGCCGACGGCGGCCTCCAGTACTCGGGTGACATCGCGAAGGCCTTGGTGGCCGGCGCCTCGTCCGTGATGCTCGGCTCGCTGTTCGCCGGCTGCGCCGAGACCCCGGGCGACCTGGTGCTGGTCAACGGCAAGCAGTTCAAGAGCTACCGCGGCATGGGCTCGATGGGCGCCATGGCGTCCCGCGGCCGCGTGTCCTACTCGAAGGACCGCTACTTCCAGGCGGACGCCCCCAGCGACGACGACCTCATCCCCGAGGGCATCGAGGGTCGCGTGCCCTACAAGGGTCCCCTGTCCTCCGTGGTTCGCCAGCTGGTCGGCGGCCTGGGCCAGTCCATGTTCTACGTGGGCGCGCGCTCCATCCCGGAGCTGCAGGCGAAGGGCAAGTTCGTGCGCATCACGCCGGCGGGGCTCAAGGAGTCGCACCCGCACGACGTCCAGATCACCGTCGAGGCGCCCAACTACGCCGGCCGCGGCTAGCGCGGCCCGCTAGGTGGAGCCCGCCTGGCAGACGCTCGCGATCCTCGCGGTCGTCGCGCTGATCGCCGGGTTCCTCGACACGCTCGCGGGAGGGGGCGGGCTGCTCACGCTGCCCGCCCTGCTCCTTGCCGGGGTGCCGCCGCTGCAGGCGCTCGGGACCAACAAGCTCCAGGGATCCTTCGGCACGGGCATGGCCACGTGGCAGGTGATCCGTCGACGCCGCGTGCGATGGCCCGATGCCCGGTGGCCCATGCTGTGGGCGTTCCTCGGGTCCGTGGCAGGGTCGGTCGCGATCCAGTTCGCGGACGCCGAGGCGCTGCGGGTTCTCATCCCCGTGGTGCTCGGGGTGATCGCCGCCTACTTCGCCTTCGTGCCCAAGGCGCATGTGCCGCCCGCCCGCGCGCGGATGTCCGCGGCGCCGTACGAGGCGACCGTGGTGCCCGCAATCGGGGCCTATGACGGCGCGTTCGGGCCCGGCACCGGGTCGCTGTTCGCGCTGTCCGGCGTGACGCTGCGCGCGTACGACCTGGTGCGCTCGACGGCCGTCGCCAAGACGCTGAACTTCGCGACCAACGTCGCGTCGCTCCTGGTGTTCGCGTTCGTCGGGCAGATCGCCTGGGTGGTGGGCGGCGCGATGATCGCCGGCCAGCTGGTCGGGGCGTACGTCGCCTCGCATGTGCTGTTCCGGGTGTCGCCCGTGGTGCTGCGCGTGCTCATCGTGGTGATGAGCACGGGCATGCTGGTGCGCTACCTGATCGGGTAGCGCACCAGCATCCCGCTCGACCGTGGTGCACGCGCGATCGGGATGTGATCCTGCATGCAGGTCTCGCTCGACCCGCATGCAGGACCGACCGGTAGGTGCTCCTGCATGCGGGTCGAGCGTCTCCGGCGCGCGCGGGCGCGCCCGCCGGGGACGGGTGTCGCACCGTGGCTCAGGGGTAGAGCCCCCGTAGCCGGTGGGCCTCGGTGACGCGCTGGACCGCGAGCGCGGTGGCGGCCTCGCGGTAGGACAGGCCGTGCGCGGTCGAGTAGTCGACCACCGCGTGCCACGCGGTGGTCATCTTCTCCTCGAGGCGGTTGTTCACGTCCCGTTCCGCCCAGGTGATGGCCTGGTTGGCCTGCACCCATTCGAAGTACGACACGACCACGCCGCCGGCATTCGCGAGGATGTCGGGCACCACGAGCACGCCGCGGTCCGCGAGGATCGCGTCGGCCTCGCGGGTGGTGGGCCCGTTCGCCCCCTCGACCACGATCGTCGCCTGGATCCGCTCCGCGTTGGCGGCGGTGAGGACGCCCTCGACCGCGGCGGGGACGGCCACGTCGACGTCCAGGAGCAGCACCGACGCGGGGTCGATCGCCTCGGTGCCGGGGAAGCCCGCCACGGACCCGGTCCGGTCGACGTGCTCCGCGAGGCGCCCGATGTCGAGACCCCGCTCGTCGTACACGGCGCCATCGATGTCGGAGACGGCCAGGATCCGCACACCCTCCGCGGACAGGAAGCGGGCGGCGTCGCGACCGACCTTTCCGAAGCCCTGGACGGACGCGGTGGTGCGTGCGGGGTCGAGGCCGTGCGAGGCCATCGCCATCAGAGCGATGTGCGCGACGCCGCGCGACGTCGCGGACGCGCGTCCCAGCGAGCCACCCAGGCTCACGGGCTTGCCCGTCACCACGCCAGGGACGGTGTAGCCGACGGACGCCGAGTAGGTGTCCATGATCCACGCCATGGTCCGCTCGTCCGTGCCGATGTCCGGCGCCGGGATGTCCTTGGTGGGCCCGATGATCGGCAGGATCTCCGACGTGTAGCGGCGCGTGACGCGCTCGAGCTCGGCGACCGAGTGCTCGCGCGGGTCGATCGCGATGCCGCCCTTCGCGCCGCCGTACGGGACGTCCACGAGGGCGCACTTCCAGGTCATCCACATGGCGAGCGCGCGGACCTCGTCGAGGTCGACGTTGGGGGCGAAGCGCAGGCCTCCCTTGGCGGGGCCGCGCGAGAAGTTGTGCTGCACCCGGTAGCCCGAGTACACCGCGATGGAGCCGTCGTCACGGCGCAGCGGGACGCTCACCATGAGCTCGCGTCGCGGGGTTGCCAGCATCTGGCGGGTCCCGCCGTTGTAGCCGAGGTGGGCGAGCGCGGCCTCGAGTTGCGAGTGCGCGTCCGCGAGAGGACCGGCCCCCGAGGGGGCGGCCGTCGTGGTGGTGGACCACGTCATTGTGACCTCCGAGTTGTCGGTCCCTCGACACTAACGCCGCGTTCGCGGCCGACCGTTGGCCGTCCGGGCCAATGCAAGGGGCGCGATTGGCCCGGATGTCCAGTGCGGAGGGACGATGCGGCGGCTAGAAGAGCGCACCGGTCTCACCTCCCGCGGTGGTCGGGGCGGCGGTGGTCGAGGACGGCGCGGCCGTCACCCGGGCGACGGGCCATGCGGGCTCGGGGAGGTCCTCGGTGGTGCCCTTGGACTTGAGCCAGGCGCCGAACCGCACGGCCCACGCGTGGTGCGCGTCGGCCTGGAGGTCGTGGAGCGAGTCCAGCGGGGTGTCGCGCATCGCGGGGAAGGCGGCGGCGAGCGCGTGGACCAGCTCGAGCGTGGCGAGCACGTCCGCATCCGCGGCGTGAAGGTCATCGGCGACCACGCTGACGGAGTAGAGGGTGCACAGGTCGATGAGCTTGCGCTTGCCCTTGCGGTACTGGTCCATCTTGCGGTCGAGCACCAGGGGGTCGATCACCGGGCGGACCTCTCCGCGCGACAGGCGTGAGGCGAGCGACGGCAGGCCGTGACGCGCGAGCTCGTTCTCCAGCAGCGTGAGGTCGAACTGCGCGTTGAACGCCACCACGGGGTGGCCGGCGTCCAGCGCCGAGGCGAGCGCCGTCGCGATCTCCTCGAGCGCCGCGGGTGGCTGCACGCCCTCCGCGCGCGCCTGCGAAGTCGAGATGCCGTGCACCGCGCTCGCGGCCTCGGGGATGGGGATCCCCGGGTCGATCAGCCACGTGCGCGTCGACACCTCTCCGCCGCGCCGCGTGATCACCGCCGCGGTGACGATGCGGTCCCGCTCCGTGGACACGCCTGTGGTCTCGGTGTCGAAGCCCACCATGGTCTCGTCGAGCCAGTTCATGGTCCTAGCCTGGCACGACCCGCCGACACCGGAGGCGAGGTTGTCCACAGGCCCGGCCCCCGCATCGTCCCGCGTCGGCGTCCGAGCCGGACGATAGGGTGGAGCCCGTGAGCAACGAGATCGAGATCGGCCGCGGCAAGCGCGGCCGCCGGGCCTACTCCTTCGACGACATCGCGGTGGTGCCGTCGCGGCGCACGCGCGACCCCAAGGTCGTGAGCCTGGGCTGGCAGATCGACGCGTTCCAGTTCGAGATCCCCGTGATCGGCGCCCCGATGGACTCGGTGATGAGCCCCGCGACCGCGATCGCGCTGGGCAACGCCGGCGGCCTCGGCGTGCTGGACCTCGAGGGCCTGTGGACGCGCTACGAGGACCCGACGGCGGTGCTCGCGGAGATCGCCGCGCTCGAGCCCGCGCAGGCGACCGCGCGCATGCAGGAGCTGTACCGCGAGCCCATCAAGGACGCGCTCATCACCGCGCGCCTCCAGGAGATCCGCGCGGCCGGCGTGGTGGTCGCGGGTGCGCTGAGCCCGCAGCGCACGCAGGAGCACTACGCGACGGTGCTCAAGGCGGGTGTGGACCTCTTCGTCATCCGCGGCACCACCGTGAGCGCCGAGCACGTCTCCGACGGCGCGGAGCCCCTCAACCTCAAGAAGTTCATCTACGACCTCGACGTGCCCGTGATCGTCGGCGGCGCCTCCACCTACCAGGCGGCGCTCCACCTCATGCGCACGGGCGCGGCCGGCGTGCTGGTCGGCTTCGGCGGCGGCGCGGCGCAGACCACCCGCACCACGCTCGGCATCCACGCGCCCATGGCGACGGCGGTGTCCGACGTCGCGGCCGCGCGCCGCGACTACCTCGACGAGTCGGGCGGCCGCTACGTGCACGTCATCGCGGACGGCGGCCTGGGCCGCTCGGGTGACATCGTCAAGGCGATCGCCTGCGGCGCGGACGCGATCATGCTCGGCGCAGCGCTCGCGCGCGCCGAGGAGGCTCCGGGGGCCGGGTTCCACTGGGGCCCCGAGGCGCACCACCCGGAGCTGCCGCGCGGCGAGCGCGTCCACGTGGGCACCTACGGCACCCTCGAGGAGATCCTCTTCGGGCCCGGCACGCACGCGGACGGCTCCTCCAACCTCATGGGGGCGCTGCGTCGCTCGATGGCGACCACCGGCTACTCGGATCTCAAGGAGTTCCAGCGCGTCGACATCGTGGTGAGCCCCTACCAGGCGGGATAGCCGCACCACCGATTCTCCGGACGCCCGGGCGAGCGATCGCCCGGGCGTCCGTGCGTGCGGGTGGGAATACGGGCCCTCCGATGCGTGTCATGATCTAAGAGACACGTGTCAAGCAATGGCGCCGTGGCCGTGCCGATCAGTCCCCTGGGCGCCACGAAGGAGTCCCCGCCATGAAGGCATTGCGGTTCACCGACTGGAAGACCAAGCCGTCCCTCCAGGAGGTCGAGCGACCCGTCCCGGGTCCTGGAGAGGTGCTGCTCAAGGTGGCCGGCGCCGGTGCCTGCCACTCGGATGTCGCCGTGTACGAGCAGTTCGACGCGACCACGGTAGGCGCGCAGCTCGCACCCACCTACACCCTCGGTCACGAGACCGCCGGCTGGATCGAGGAGGTGGGCGAGGGCGTCCTCGGTCTCACGCAAGGCGACGCCTACCTGGTGTACGGCCCCATGGGCTGCGGCCACTGTCCCGCCTGCTCGCGCGGTCAGGACACCTATTGCGAGAACGCCGCGCAGACGCCGTTCCTCGCCTCCGGGCTCGGGCGCGACGGCGGGATGGCCGAGTACATGACGGTTCCCGCGCGCAACCTCGTGCCGCTCGGCGACGCGGACCCGGTCGCCGCCGCGCCCCTGGCCGACGCGGGGCTGACGCCGTACCACGCGATCAAGCTCGCCCTGCCCAAGCTCGCGGGCGGCGGCAAGACCGCGCTCGTGATCGGCCTCGGCGGGCTGGGCCAGCTCGCGGTGCAGATCCTCAAGGCCACCACCGCGGCGACCGTGATCGCGACCGACATGAAGGCGGACGCGATGGCGCTCGCCGCGTCGCGAGGCGCCGTCACCGTCGCCGGCGGCGAGGGTCAGGCGGAACGCATCCGGGAGCACACCGGGGGCAAGGGCGTCGACGCGGTCTTCGACTTCGTGGGCCTCACGCCGACCATCCAGCTGGCCCAGAAGGTGGTGGCGAAGCAGGGGCGCATCACCGTGGTGGGTATCGCCGGCGGCCCCGTCACCTGGGACTTCTACTCGAACCCCTACGAGGCGGAGCTGACCAACACCTACTGGGGAACCATCGAGGAGCTCCACGAGCTCGCGGCGCTCTACCACGACGGGCACCTCCGGGTCGACGTCACCACGTTCGGCATCGACCAGGCGCTCGAGGCGTACGAGCACCTCGAGAACGGAACGCTCCTCGGTCGCGCCGTGGTGGTGCCGCATCCCGATGCCGCCGGGGTGGTGATCGGCGCCGCGACGGCGTCCGTGACCGCCTAGGGCTCGGCGTCAAGTGGGGCGCGGTTCACCTCGGCAGCGTCCGTAGGATGCCCAGAAGTGAATTGCGCTTCACATTCGCCCGGCACCTGTGCCATGCTCGAACCGCGCGGCGAGCAACGGCGCCCGACCCGCGTGAACCCACGAGCGGGTGCCGGTCAGGAGTCCCCATGAAGGCCGTCCGCTTCGACGCGTGGAAGACGCGTCCCGCCCTGGTCGACGTCGAGCGTCCCGTCCCCGGCCCGGGCGAGGTGCTGCTCAAGGTGGCCGGCTCCGGCGCCTGCCACTCGGACGTCGCGCTCTACGCGCTGTTCGACCAGGACATCGCGATGCCGCAGCTGCGGCCCGCCTACATCCTGGGCCACGAGGTCACCGGCTGGGTCGAGGAGGCCGGGCCCGGCGTGGTCGGCATCGAGCACGGCAGCGCGCACATGGTCTACGCCGCGCGCGGCTGCGGCCACTGCGCGTCCTGCGCGCGCGGCGAGGACACGCTGTGCGACAACGTCGCCTCGATGACGTCGCTCGGCAGCGGCCTGGGCCTCGACGGCGGCATGGCGGAGTACATGACCGTCCCGGTCCGCAACCTGGTGCCGCTCGGCGACGCCGACCCGATCAAGGCGGCCCCTCTGGTCGACGCCGGCCTCACCGCGTACCACGCGGTCAAGCTGGCGCTGCCGCGGCTCGACGCCGGGGGCCGCACGGCGCTGGTGATCGGGCTCGGCGGCGTGGGCCAGTTCGCGGTCCAGATCCTGCGCGAGATGACGGCCGCGACGGTGCTCGCGACCGACATCAAGCCGGAGGCGTGCGCGTTGGCCGAGGCCCGCGGTGCGACGGTGGTCGCGGCCGGCGAGGACCAGGCGGCACGCATCCGCGAGCTCACCGGCGGGCACGGCGTCGACGCGGTGTTCGACCTGGTCGGCAGCGAGGACACCATCCGGCTCGCGCAGTCCGCGGTCGCCGTGCGCGGCCGCATCACCGTGGTGGGGCTCGCGGGCGGCCGCACCGACTGGGGCTTCTACACCACCCCGTTCGAGGCGGAGCTCACCGGCACCTACATGGGCACCCTCGAGGAGCTCCACGAGCTCGCCGCGCTCTACCGCGACGGCCGCCTCGAGGTCGACGTCACTCCGTTCGCGCTCGAGGACGCGCTCGACGCCTACGCGCGGCTCGAGGCGGGGACCATGCTGGGACGCGCGGTCGTCGTGCCGCACGGCGCGGTGATGGGGCACGATGCGGCGGTCGCCGCGGGCGCGGAGGCCGTCCCGGTCGGGGGCTGAGGGGGCTGAGAGGGCTGCGCGTCAGCGGGGCGGGAGGACCGAGACGGCCACCGGGGGCCGCCCCGCGGCGCGCAGCCGGTCCACCGTGCTCTCGACGGCGCTCACCGAGCCGGACAGCACCATGAGATCCGCCTCGGCATCGGCCCATGCCGCCACCCCCTCGCCCGCCTCCGCGGGCGCCACGGCGCCCGGAAGGACCGCGACGGCCCTGACCCGCGCATCGTCCGCGCGCACCAGGTCGACGTCGCGCACCACGGCGAGCCGCGCGAGCGTGCGGACCAGCACCTGGGCCAGCCGCTCGGACGCGGCGAACTCCACGCACAGCGTGCCCACGCCGGCGTGCACCGCGAGGGTCGAGAGCGATCCGAAGCTCACGCCGCGCTCCGAGAAGACGCCGGTGAGGGCGGCGGAGGCGCCGCTGCGGTCCTCGACCCGCACGAACGCGAACCACCGGCGCGTGAGGGCGCTCATGACGCGCCCCCGCCCCACGCGACCACGGACTCGTTGATGGACTGCGCGACCTCCCACAGGACGCGGCTCTCGTCCGCGGCCAGAGCGTCGACCATCACGCGCGACCAGCCGTCCGGCCCGACGGCCACCGGGACACCTAGGACGCCGCGCCACGGCGACCCTCCGAGCTCGATCTCGCCGTCGAGCAGCACCTGGCCGGCCACCACGATGTCGCGGCCGTCGAGCACCGTCCGCACCAGGTCCGCGGTCGCGTTGGCGGTGCCGTGCGCGGTCTTCGCGCCGCTCTGGTGGGTGAGGTACGGGCGGATCACCGCCTGCACGTCGGGCGGGTAGGCGTCCACGGCGGCGAACGCCGCGGCGATGTCGGGCGCCTCCGAGATGCGCTGCTTCGCGGCCGTGACCTCGGTGCGGAAGGAGGCGAGGGTGCGGTCGCCGCGCAGGCGGTCGACGATCTCCGCGCGCTCGTCGGGGTCGAGCCCCCGGAGTCGCACCGAGGACCACAGCGGGACCATGCGGTCGCCGTGCAGGCGGTCGACGAACCCGCTCACGCGGTGGCGTCGGATGCCCAGGGTCGCCGCGATCTCGCGGCGGAACCGCAGGGTGTCCAGCCACGCGCCCATGCCGATCACGCGGTGGCGGCCCAGGCGGCGGGCGAACACCTCGACGGCGAGCTCGAGGGGGTTGGAGACCACGATCACGACCTCGTGACCGCTGCCATGCGCGGCGAGGGCGTCGGCGTACTCCTCGAACACGCGGCGGTTGTCCTGGGCGAGGCGGTCGCGGTCGATCGGCTGCCCGGTGCCCGTGGGCAGGGTGCGGCCGGCGGTCATCACCACCACGTCCGCGACCACGTCCTCGGGGCGGGTCGCGACGTCGATGTGGGGTGCGTGCTCGTCGTGCGCGTCGATGAGGTCGACCCGGAGCCCGTGCACGGCCTCGCCCGACGCGCCGCCGGGCCGGCCCACCAGCTGCAGGCGCGAGGTGGGGCCCAGGTCGCCACGCTCGATCAGCGCGCCGCAGACCGCGCGGCCCACGTCTCCGGTGGCTCCGACGATCGCGACATCCATGCGCTCGACCCTACGGGGTGCATGTTTCGCGCGCGTGGCCGTGCAGGTCAGGCGAGGCGGCTCAGGCCGCGGGGCGGTCGATCACCACGATCGCGCCGGTGAACATGCCCATGGTGCACGCGTACGGGTAGGTGCCGGTCTCGGTGGGGGTGAACTCGACGGTCGCGTCTCCGCGCAGCACGTCGATGCTGTCGAGGCCGAGCGACCGCGCGTCGACCACGTTGGCGCATCCGTAGAACTCCGGCGACAGGGTCCAGCGCACGGGCTCGTCCGCGTAGACCACGGTGACGGCGGGGGAGTACCCGTCCGCGACCACCGCGGTGCTCACCTCCTGCACGCCGGCGACGTCGACCACGTTGGCGGTCCGCTCGGTGGCGGTGACGGTGCCGACCCGCAGGCCCGGGGCGAGCTGGGTGAGCGCGCCGGTGCCGGTCACCAGCGCGAAGGCGAGGACCACCACGCCCACCACCCGGAGCGCGCGTCCGGATCCTCGCTGGGCGGTCGACGCGGCGGCGCCCGCGGCGAGCAGCCCGGGCGTGGTGCCGAGCGCGAACACCGCCATCACCGTCGCGCCCGCGACGGGGCTGCCCGTCGACAGCGCGTACAGCTGGACCGCCTGCGTGAAGCCGCAGGGCAGGAAGAAGGTCGCCGCGCCCACCGCCATGGTGCGCGCGAAGCCGGCGCCGCCCACGTCCGCGCGCGCCCAGCCGCCCCAGCGGCCAGGAAGCGACAGCTGCCACGCGGCGAGCCGCGGAGAGGCGCCCGTGAGGCGCACGCCCACCACGGCCATCACCAGCGCGGCGGCGAGCACCAGCAGGCCGAGCATCACGCCGGACGGCGCGACGGTCCGCCCCACGGCTCCCACCAGCCCGCCGAGCACGGCGAAGCCAGCCACCCGTCCCGCGTTGAACGCCAGGTGCGGCCGCATCCGCGCGAGACCGGTCGCGTGCGACGGCACGGACGCGGCGAGCGACACCACGAGCCCGCCCACGAGCGCCATGCACGTCGACACGCTCGCCGCGACGCCGAGCCCCAGCACCACCACCAGCGAGCCGGCCGAGGCGCCCGCGGTGAGCTCCTGCACCCGCTGGTCCAGTCCGAGCGCCCACGCGAGGATCGCGATCGCGCCCACGCCCGCGACGGACAGCGCGAGATCCCGCCAGACGCGGTGCTCGCGGCTGAACCACGGGCGCGTGCCGACGCTGTACGGGCCGTCGGCGAGCGCGCGGTCGATGTCGGTGTCCGACGGCAGGCGCGACCCGGTGAGAGTGAGGCGCCCGCTGCGCCGGTCCGCGACGGCGGACTCCACCCCCGGCAGGGACAGCGCGGCGGCCGCCACCGTGCCCTCGCACGCGGCACAGGTCATCCCGGCGATGGGGACCTCGCGTGCGGACATGGGGACGCTCCTTGACTCCACGTCAGGCTATGCGACCGCGTGGGCGCCCCGCCCGGGACCGAGGTCGCGAGCCTGCCCGGGGGGCAACGTTCAGCCGAGCTGCTCGCCGAGCTCCAGCCAGCGCTCCTCGAGCTCCGCGTTCTCGTCCTCCAGCGCCTGCAGGCTCTTCAGGAGCGTCGCGAGGCCCGCGAAGTCCGCCTGGTCGTGCATCACCATCTCGTGATGCGTGCCCTCGGTGAGCTCCTGGATCTTCGCCATGCGGCGCTCGACGGCCTTGAGCTCCTTCTCCACCTCGCGGCGCGCGGCGCCGCTCAGTGCGGGCACGGCGTGGGTGGACGATGCGGCGGTGACCGGGGCGCCAGCCGTCGCCTGCCCGCCCGACCCGGCCGGCGCATCGTCCCCCTGTCCGAACGTGCCGATGCCGGACGTCCCGGCACGGCGCTCGCGGGACAGCTCGACGTACTCGTCGACGCCGCCGGGGAGGTGGCGGAGGCCGCCGTCGACCACCGCGTACTGCTGGTCGGTGATGCGCTCCATGAGGTAGCGGTCGTGGCTCACCACGATGAGGGTGCCGGGCCAGGAGTCGAGCAGGTCCTCGAGCGCGGCGAGCATGTCGGTGTCGAGGTCGTTGGTGGGCTCGTCGAGGACCAGCACGTTGGGCTCGCTCAGCAGCACCACCAGCAGCTGGAGGCGGCGGCGCTGGCCGCCGGACAGGCGGCCCACGGGCGTCTTGAGCTGCGCGGACGTGAAGCCCATGCGCTCGAGCAGCTGGCTGGGGGTCATCTCCTGGCCGTCGCTCAGCTGGATCGAGGAGTACTGCTTCACCACGGCGGACACGCGCTGGTCCGCGAGGTCCTCGAGCTCCGCGAGCTGCTGGCTGAGCTGCGCGACGCGGACCGTGAGGCCGGTCTTGACGCGGCCGCTGGTGGGCTCCTGCTCGCCGGTGACGAGGCGCAGGAAGGTCGACTTGCCGGCGCCGTTCTCGCCGAGGATGCCGATGCGGTCGCCGGGGCCGATGTTGAAGTCCAGATCGCGCAGGACCTCCTTGTCGCCGTAGCTCACGCCCACGCGGATGAGCTCGACCACGTCCTTTCCCAGGCGTGCGGCGGCCATGCGGTGGAGCTTGACGGCGTCGCGGATGGGCGGCACGTCCGCGATGAGGGCGTTGGCGGCGTCTATCCGGAACTTGGGCTTCGAGGTGCGGGCGGGGGCGCCGCGGCGCAGCCACGCGAGCTCCTTGCGCATGAGGTTCTGGCGGCGCTGCTCGGTGACGGCGGCGATCCGGTCGCGTTCGACGCGCTGGAGCACGTACGCGGCGTAGCCGCCCTCGTACATGTCGACCTCGCCGTCGTGGACCTCCCACGTGCGGGTGGACACCTCGTCAAGGAACCAGCGGTCGTGGGTGACGATGAGGAGGGCGCCCCTCGACGCCGGCCAGCGGCGCTTGAGGTGGTCCGCGAGCCACGTCACGCCCTCGACGTCGAGGTGGTTGGTGGGCTCGTCGAGGAAGACGACGTCGTGGTCGCCCACGAGCACGTGGGCCAGGGCGACGCGCCGCTGCTGGCCACCCGAGAGGTCGCCGACGATCGCCTCGGCGGGCAGGTCGGGCACCAGGCCGGACATGATGTCGCGGACGCGGGGGTCGGCCGCCCACTCGTGCTCGTCGCGGTCGCCCACGATCGCCTGGGCGACGGTGAGGTCCTCGTCGACGTGATCCGACTGGTCGAGGACGCCGATGCGCGTGCCGCGGGCGACGGTGACGCGGCCGTCGTCGGGCTCGACGCGTCCCGCGAGCACCTTGAGGAGCGTCGACTTGCCCGCGCCGTTGGTGCCGACCATGCCGATCCGGTCGCCGTCGTCGAGGCCGAGCGTGATGCCGGCGAGCACCGGTCCGGTGCCGAAGTCCAGGTGAAGCGCCTCGGCGCCAAGCAGGTGTGCCACCCGGCGATTTTAGTCGCGCCGCGTGGGGGCGGGTTCCGCGCGGGCCTAGGCTCCCAGCCATGAGATGCGTCGCGATCCGTCATGTGGCCTTCGAGGACCTCGGAATCTGGGAGGCGGAGATCGCGGCCCACGGCTACGAGGTGGTCTACCTCGACGCCGGCGTCGACGACCTCGCGCCGTTCGCCTCCGCGGACCTCGGCGTGGTGCTCGGCGGGCCCGTCGGAGTCGGCGACATCGACGACTACCCGGTGCTCGCCGAGGAGGCGGCGCTGCTCGCCTCCCGCGTCGCGTCCGCGATGCCCACGCTCGCGGTGTGCCTGGGCGCGCAGCTGCTCGCTCATGCGCTGGGCGGTCGGGTGGAACCCGGCCGGCCCGAGGTCGGGTGGGGGACGGTGGATCTGGCGCCCGGCGCATCGTCCACCCCGCTGCGCCACCTCGACGGCGCGCCGGTCCTCCACTGGCATGGCGACCGGATCGTGGCGCCGGACGGCGCGACGGTGCTCGCGTCGACGCCCGCGACGGCGTGCCAGGCGTTCGCGTACGGCAGCGCGCTCGCGGTCCAGTTCCATCCGGAGGTCGATGCCGAGCGCATCGAGCGCTGGCTGATCGGGCACACCGGCGAGCTGCGCGGGCTGGGTATCGCGCCTGGCGACGTGCGCGAGCGGTCGCGCGAGGTGGGGGACGATGCGGCGGTCGCGGGCATCCTGATGATCAGGGAGTATCTGCGCGGGCTGGAAGGGAGTCGGTCATGAATCTGCGGCAGGCGGCGCTCGGCGCCGCGGCGCTGGACCTCGGGGCGATCGTGGTGTTCGCCGCCGTGGGCCGGGCGAGCCACGACGAGGGGATCCTCGGCGAGAACGGCTGGGGGCTGCTCGAGACGGTGTCACCGTTCGCGACCGGCGCCGCGATCGGGTGGCTGATCGCGCGGGCGTGGCGGCGGCCGTGCGACTGGAAGCGCACGGGCGTGACGGTGTGGGCGTCGACGCTGGTGGGTGGCATGGCGCTGCGCGCGGTCTACGGCCAGGGGGTGCAGGTCTCGTTCGTGATCGTGGCCGCGACGGTGCTGGCGGCGTTCCTCATCGGCTGGCGCGTGGTCTCCGGGGCGATCGCGAAGCGCCGCGGGCTCAAGGGCTGAGGGGGCGTCGCTGTCCACATGCCGTTGTAGGCGGAGGAGCGCCCAACTAGACTAAGTCCGCTTAGTCCAGTGGAGGTGGCCCATGCGCACCGTGAACGTGCACGAGGCGAAGACGCACCTGTCGAAGCTGTTGGCGGCGGTCGGGCGAGGCGAGACCGTCATCGTCGCGAGGGCAGGTGTGCCCGTCGCGCGCCTCGTCCCCATCGAGGGCGCGGACACGGTGGGGCAGCGCGTCGGGTTCATGCCCGACCTGCTCGAGATCCCCGACGACTTCGATCGCATGGGTGCTGACGACATCGAGCGGCTCTTCGGTTCCGCCTCGTGAGGGTGCTCCTCGACACGCATCTGCTGTTGTGGGCGGCGCGCGACGACGCGAGGCTTTCGCGGGAGGCGCGGGCATGGCTGCTCGACCCGGCCCACGAGCTCCTGGTGAGCCCCGTGTCGACGTGGGAGATCGCGATCAAGGCGTCGCTCGGGCGCCCGGACTTCACGCTCGACGCGGCGGTGCTGAGGCGCCGGCTTCTGGACGCCGGCTACCTGGAGCTCGACGTGACGGGTGCGCATGCCGCCGAGGTAGCACAGCTGCCCCTGCTGCATCGCGACCCGTTCGACAGGATGCTCGTCGCCCAGGCGCGCCTCGAGGGCGCCGTGCTGCTCACCGCCGATGACGCCGTGGCGGCGTACGGGGAGCCGGTGCGGCGCGTCTAGACGGTCAGCACGACCTTGCCGAGGTGATCCCCACCCGCCACGCGGGCGATCGCGTCGCACGCCCGCGCGAGCGGGTAGGTCGAGTCGATGGTGGGGCGCAGGCCCGTGCGGGCGAGGAAGGCCAGCAGCGCCGCGAGGTCCTCGCGCGTGCCCATGGTGACGCCCTGGATGCGGAGCTCGTGGAAGAACACCCGGGTGAGGAGCGCGGGTTCCGGGTCGCCCGTGGTGTGGCCCGCGATCGCGATGGTGCCGCCGTTCCTGACGCTCGCGATCGAGTGCTTCCACGTCGCCCGGCCCACGGTCTCGATGACTGCGTCGACGCGGCGGGGGAGGCGAGCGCCGGGCTCCACGGCCGCGGACGCGCCCATGCGGAGCGCCGCCTCGCGCTTGGCCTCCGACCGGGACGTCGCGATCACGTCGAGGCCGGCCGCTGCGCCGAGGGCGATGGCCGCGCTCGCGACCCCGCCGCCCACGCCCTGCACCAGCACGGACTGCCCAGGGGTGAGGGCAGAGGCGTGGAAGAGCATCCGGTACGCCGTCAGCCACGCGGTCGGCAGGCAGGCGGCCTCCTCGAAGCTCAGCTCCGTCGGCTTAGGGATGAGGTTCGCGGTCGGGACCGCGACCCGCTCGGCGAACGTGCCCGGGTATCGCTCGGACAGGAGGCTCCGCGGCTCGCTCGGACCCACGCCGTGGCCGTCGGCGCCGATGACGCCGTGCACCACCACCTCGGTCCCGTCGGGCGCGATGCCCGCGGCGTCGCAGCCGAGGATCATCGGCAGCTGGCCCTCAGCGAGGCCGACGCCCTTGAGGCTCCACACGTCGTGGTGGTTGACGGAGGCGGCGCGCACCTCGACCGTCGACCAGTGCTCGCGCGCCTCAGGCTCCGGTCGGTCGCCCACCTCGAGCGCGCTCGCGGGATCGGACGGGCTGAACCGGGTGGCGTAGGCGGCGAGCATGGCACCCAACCTACGGGGCCCCGGGCGCGGGTGCCGGGACCCAGGTCACCGGCGGACGCGCCCGGGGGAAACCGTTAGACGAGCGCCTGGTAGGTGTACGTCATCGTGAAGCCGGTCACGTGCGCTCGGGCGCTGTAGCCGAGCATGACCGTCAACGAGAACCACGTGCCACCGGTCCTGAGCTTGAGCGGCGTCAGCGACTGGGCGCCCTCCTTCGCAGCGGCGCTCTGGTCGCAGTTGCCGCGGTAGTAGTTCGAGACGCACCACGACACCGGGCCGTCGACGTCTCTCCAGTTCGCCGTCACCTTGACGCGCGTGGCGCCGTACCTCTGTGCGTCGACTACGGCGGTCGGGACGTCGATCTCGCCCCATCCCAGCAAGGCTTGTCCGCTCGAGGCGCTGTCCGCACTGGAGCAGTAGGAGTCACCCGCGACGTAGACGTCGCTGCTGCAGCTTCCGGAACCGCGTGCGATCACCTCCTGATACTGGATCACCTGGTCGGCGGCGTAGCTCACCGTCCTGGTGGTGGCGACGAGCCTCCGCTTGCTCACGTCGATCGTGGTCCTGGCGGTCCTGGTGGTGCCCTCGGGGCCCTTGATGGAGACCGACACCCGGTACGTGCCGGGGACGATCCTGCCGCCGTTGAGGCCGTCCCAGGTGCCCGTCCACTTCGTGGCGGATGTCAGCTTCCACGACTTCACGGTCCTGCCGTCGTAGGTCACCTTGACGGTGCCGGTCGCAGGGAAGATCACCGGGCGCGACTTCGCGGGTATCACCGTGAGCCTGACAGAGTCGCGGTAGCCGTCCTTGGCCGGGTAGACGTTCGTCCGGCTGGGGACGAGCGAGACGCCCGTGATGGCGGTCTTCTTGATCGTGATCGGTGCGGATGCCGTCGAGCCGGTCAGGGTGGGGCCGTCGAGCCTGGCCGTCACGGTGCCGGTGCCTGCCGCGAGCTGCGAGGCGTAGACCTTGCGCGAGGCGGACGCGCCGGTGGCCGAGCCGATCGAGGTGGTCGAGCTCTTGCCGCCGGCCTTGGCGATCACCGTGCCGGTGAAGGGCACCCTGAGGCCCGTCTCGTCAGTGGCGCGGACCGTCGCGACGGCGGTGCGTGGGCTCGCGCCGCTCCACGTGTACAGCTTCGAGTCCGAGAGTGCCAGCGTGACCTTCTTCGGGTCCCCGGACCCGACCGTGATGCGCCTGACCACGGGCTCGCCCGAGGCGGGCGTCACCACGAGGTCGTAGGTGCCGGCGCTCGGCAGCCCATCCAGGGGCACCGTGACGCGAACGGCAACCGCCGGATCGGTGATCTCGACGGGCGCGAGGGGGAGCGGCTCGAGGCCCGTGCCGATCAGCGCGACGTCGGCGGTGGTGGCGACGTCGGAGGAGACCGACACCGACGTCGAGTCCCGCACCCCGTCGCCCGCGGGCAGCGTGAGGACGGTCGCGGTCCCCAATGTCAGCGTGGCGGCGTCCTCCGCGGAGGCGCCCGAGGCGATCCCGATGAGCGCCAGCGACGCGACGGTGGCGGCCGCGATGCCGCGAGCGCCGACGAGATTCTTCACCGGTGGTTCCCCCAGTCTCAAGTGAGCGTGCGCGCGACGGTATCGCGCCCGGGTGCCACTCACAAGCGACCTGTGGGCACCGTCACCCCGGCCCGCCCGCCGGATCCGGGCAAAGGGGGCGAAATGCCTGCGTCGGGCCGGAACCCGGGGCATGCGGAAGGGGGACGATGCGCGGGGCCGGCCCGCGCATCGTCCCCCAGGGAGGAGAGGGAGAGGAGTCCCTACTCGTTGTCGCCGTCGGTCGCGAGCGCGCCCGAGAGCTTGGCCTGCACCTCGGTGCCGGCGCCGGACCAGACCCACTCGGCGACCTCGGGGAGGTCGGCGCCGGTCTCGTAGGCGTAGCGCTGCGCCTCGAAGCGCTTGTCCTGCAGCCTCTGGCGCAGCGACGCCGCCCGCGAGCCGAGCGACGGGACGCGGTCGATGACGTCCATCACCAGGTGGTAGCGGTCGATGTCGTTGACCATCGCCATGTCGAAGGGCGACGTGGTGGTGCCCTCCTCCTTGAAGCCGCGCACGTGCAGGTTCGCGTGGCCGTTGCGGCGGTACGTGAGCCGGTGGATGAGCCACGGGTAGCCGTGGTAGTTCATGATGATCGGCTTGTCCGCGGTGAACAGCTGGTCGAACTCGCGGTCCGTCATGCCGTGCGGGTGCTCCTTGGGCGGCTGCAGGCGCATGAGGTCGACCACGTTGACCATGCGGACCTTGAGCTCGGGCAGCTCCTCGCGGATGATGTCGATCGCCGCGAGGATCTCCATGGTGGGTACGTCGCCGATGCCGCACATCACCACGTCGGGCTCCT
Organism: Demequina silvatica; assembly: GCF_000971215.1. Classification (GTDB taxonomy): domain Bacteria; phylum Actinomycetota; class Actinomycetes; order Actinomycetales; family Demequinaceae; genus Demequina; species Demequina silvatica. Next base: position 147,309 of record NZ_BBMA01000002.1, on the reverse strand, counting down.
CGCCCAGCGGCACGTTGGACGCGAAGTCCCAGATGCCGGCGCCGCGCGCGAAGTGGTTCTCCGCCTCCTCGATGGTGAGCCACTGGGCCTGCGGCTGCTTGCCGGCGACCACCACGTTGACGCGGTCGCGGCTGCGCAGGCAGTGGTCGTAGGTCGCGAGCAGGGTGTTGGCGTCGGCGGGGAGGTAGACGCGCACCACCTCGGCCTTCTTGTTCACCACGTGGTCGATGAAGCCCGGGTCCTGGTGCGAGAAGCCGTTGTGGTCCTGACGCCACACGTGGCTCGACAGCAGGTAGTTGAGCGACGGGATGGGGCGGCGCCACGGCAGCTCGTGCGCGACCTTGAGCCACTTGGCGTGCTGGTTGAACATCGAGTCGACGATGTGGATGAACGCCTCGTAGCTGGTGAACAGGCCGTGCCGGCCCGTGAGGTTGTACGCCTCGAGCCAGCCCTGGCACTGGTGCTCGGAGAGCATCTCCACCACGCGGCCCTCGTGGCTCATCTTGCCGTCGTCGGGGTCGATCTCCGCGTTCCACACCTTGTCGGTGACGTCGAGGACGGCCTGGATGCGGTTCGAGGCCAGCTCGTCGGGAGCGAAGATGCGGAAGTTGTCGGGGTTGTTGCGCATGACCTCGCGCAGGAACTCGCCCAGGGTGCGGGTCGCCTCGCCGATCTCGGCACCGGGCGCGGGCACGTCCACCGCGAAGTCGCGGTAGTCGGGCATGACCAGGTCCTTCATGAGGACGCCGCCGTTGGCCTCGGGGCGAGCCGACATGCGCAGCTCGCCCTGCGGGACGGTCGCGAGCACCTCGGGCTTCACGACGCCCGCCTCGTCGAACAGGTCCTCCGGGCCGTACGACTGCAGCCACGCCTCGAGGGTGTGGAGGTGGTCGTCCGTGTCGCGGGCGTTCGACAGCGGCACCTGGTGCGCGCGCCACGAGCCCTCGGTGCGCTTGCCGTCGATCTCGGGCGGGCAGGTCCAGCCCTTGGGGGTGCGCAGCACGATCATGGGCCACATCGGGCGGTCCATGTCGGGGTTGACCTTGGCCTCGGCCTTGATCGCGGCGATCTCGTCCATGACCTCGTCGAGCACGGCGGCGAAGCGCGCGTGGAACGAGGCCGGGGTCTCGTCGTCGAAGCCTGCGGTGAACACGTGCGGCTTGTGGCCGTAGCCCACCATGAGCGCCGTGAGCTCCTCCTCCGAGATGCGGCTGAGGACCGTCGGGTTCGCGATCTTGTAGCCGTTGAGGTGCAGGATCGGGAGGACCACGCCGTCGGTGGCGGGGTTGATGAACTTGTTCGAGTGCCAGCTGGTGGCGAGCGGGCCGGTCTCGGCCTCGCCGTCGCCCACCACGGCCGCGACCAGCAGGTCCGGGTTGTCGAACGCGGCGCCGTACGCGTGGCTGAGCGCATAGCCCAACTCGCCGCCCTCGTGGATCGAGCCGGGGGTCTCGGGCGCGACATGCGACGGGATGCCGCCGGGGAAGGAGAACTGCTTGAACAGGCGCTGGAGGCCGCGAGCGTCCTCGGAGATCTCCGGGTACGTCTCGTTGTAGGTGCCCTCGAGGTAGCTGGCCGCCACCAGACCGGGGCCGCCGTGGCCCGGGCCGATGATGTACATGGTCGGCTGCTGGCGCGACGTGATCATGCGGTTGAGGTGCGTGTAGATGAAGTTGAGGCCGGGCGTGGTGCCCCAGTGGCCCACCAGACGCTTCTTCACGTGGTCGCGGTGCAGCGGCTCCCGCAGCAGCGGGTTGTCGAGCAGGTAGATCTGCCCGACCGACATGTAGTTGGCCGTCCGCCACCACAGGTCGATCGCCTCGACCTCGGCATCGCTGACGGAATCCGCGGTGCGGCTGGACCAGGGCGTCGGTGCCATGTTTTCCTCCATCTCGGGTACCTGGTCAGCATGGCATGGTGAACGTTCACACGGCGCGGCGAAGGTCCTGATTCGAAGCTGAACTTCGGGTGACCCCCGTCCGCCGCGGGCACCTATCCACGCACTGGCGTGCGTCTGACGCGAATCCAGGGTGTCTTTGCCGCGACTCGCCGACGACACGCCCGGACTCGGGTGGGGGAGTGCCTCATCCGCGTGGATAGGTGCTCGGGGTGCGCGGCGCGGAACGCACCGAGGGCCGGCCTCCCTGGTGGGAGACCGGCCCTCGGGACGATGCGGTGGCCGGCTAGGAGACCGAGGCGATCGACTGGAGCGCGATCTCGCGCTCCTCGTTGGTCGGGATCACCCACACCTGGACGCGCGAGGTCGGTGTCGAGATGAGCGTCGCCTGCTTCTTGCGGCCCGCGTTGACGTCGAGGTCGAGCTCGATGCCCAGCTCCGCGAGGCCCGACAGCGACTCGGCGCGCACGATGTCGTCGTTCTCGCCCACGCCGGCGGTGAACACGATCGCGTCGAGGCCGCCCAGCTGCGCCATGTACTGGCCCACGTAGCCCTTGATGCGGCGCGTGTAGATGTCGAGCGCGACCTTGGCCTCGTGGCTGCCCTCCTCGATGGCCTTGTGGACGTCGCGCATGTCGGAGTAGCCGGTAAGGCCGAGCATGCCGGAGCGCTTGTTGAAGAGGTCGTCGATCTCGTCGATGTCCATGCCGGCGGCGCGGTGCAGGTGGAACACCACGGCGGGGTCGATCGCGCCGGTGCGCGAGCCCATCACCAGGCCGTCGAGCGGGGTGAGGCCCATCGAGGTGTCGACCGCGACGCCGCCCTTGACCGCGTCCGCGGAGGCGCCGTTGCCCAGGTGCAGCGTGATGATGCGCAGCTCCTTGGGGTCGCGGTCCATGAGGCGCGCGGCCTCGCGCGACACGTAGCCGTGCGAGGTGCCGTGGAAGCCGTAGCGGCGGATGCCGTGCTCGTGCGCGAGGCGCTGGTCGATCGCGTACGAGTACGCCGCCTCGGATAGCGTCTGGTGGAACGCCGTGTCGAACACCGCGACGTGGGGGATGTGCGGGAACGCGGCGCGGGCGGCCGCGATGCCGGCGACGTGGCCCGGGTTGTGCAGCGGCGCGAGGACGGACAGCTTCGCGATGGCGTCCTGGACCTCGTCGTCGATGATGGTGGGCGCGGAGAACTCCGCGCCGCCCTGCACCACGCGGTGGCCCACCACGGTGAGCTGCGACAGGTCCACGCCCGAGTCGGGCTGCGACAGGGACTCGATGACGGCGCCGACGCCCTCGCGGTGGTCGGTCACGCGCTCGACCAGGCCCGACGCGAGCGGCGCGTCGAGGGTGGTGTCGACCACCTGGTACTTGATCGAGCTGGAGCCGCAGTTGAGGACGAGGGCGATGCCGTTGTAGTTGACGCTCACGCGTTGCCTTCCGGGGAGTCGAGGTTCTGGGCCTGGATCGCGGTGATCGCGACCGTGTTGACGATGTCCTGCACGAGCGCGCCGCGCGAGAGGTCGTTGACCGGCTTGCGCAGGCCCTGCAGGACGGGGCCGACGGCGACCGCTCCCGCGGAGCGCTGCACGGCCTTGTAGGTGTTGTTGCCGGTGTTGAGGTCGGGGAACACCAGGACGGTGGCCTGACCCGCGACGGGGGAGCCGGGCGCCTTCGACGCCGCGACCGAGGGCTCGACCGCCGCGTCGTACTGGAGCGGGCCGTCGACCAGCAGGTCGGGGCGGCGCTCCTTCACCAGGCGGGTCGCCTCGCGCACCTTGTCGACGTCCGATCCGGTGCCGGACTCGCCCGTCGAGTACGACAGCATCGCGATGCGCGGCTCGACGCCGAACTGCGCGGCGGTGTCCGCGGAGGAGATCGCGATGTCCGCGAGCTGCTCGGCGGTCGGGTCCGGGTTGACGGCGCAGTCGCCGTAGACCAGCACGCGGTCCGCGAGGCACATGAGGAACACCGACGAGACCACCGAGACGCCGGGCACGGTCTTGATGATCTGGAACGACGGCAGGATGGTGTGCGCCGTGGTGTGGGCCGCGCCCGACACCATGCCGTCCGCGAGGCCCAGCTCGACCATCATGGTGCCGAAGTAGCTGACGTCCTGGACGCGGTCGCGTGCGGCCTCGAGGGTCGCGCCCTTGTGCTTGCGCATCTCGTAATAGTCGTGGGCGAAGCGCTCGACGTACTCGGGGTCCTTGGGATCGATGACGGTCGCGTCCTCGATGTCGAGGCCCAGCTCCGCGGCGCGGGCGCGGATCGCGGTCTCGTTGCCGAGGATGATGAGCTCGACCACGTCGCGGGTGAGCAGGGAGGACGCGGCGCGCAGGATGCGGTCGTCGCCGCCTTCCGGCAGGACGATGCGCTGCTTGCGCGAGCGGGCACGGTCCAGCAGGCCGTACTCGAACATGAGCGGGGTGATGACGTCGGTGCGGGCGAGGTCGAGCGCCGCGGTGAGGCGGTCCGTGTCCACGCGCTGGTCGAACATCGCGAGCGCGGTGTCGACCTTGAGCTGGCTCTCGCGCGACAGGCGGCCGCGGGTGGTGGAGCAGCGGCGCGCGGTCTCGAACGTGTCGAGCGCCGTGCGCACCACGGGCAGCGGGGAGCCGAGGCCCTCGACCAGGCGGCGCACCGCCGAGCGGGGCTCGAGGCCGCCGGTGAGGATGACGCCCGACAGCGAGGGGAAGCCCTCCGCGCCGTGCGCGGCCAGCAGCGCGAGCACCGTGTCGGAACGGTCACCCGGGACGATCACCACGGAGCCGTCCTCGAGGCGGTCGAGCAGGTTCGACGTGGTCATCGCGCCCACGATGATGCCGCGCGTCTCGCGCGACAGCAGCGCCGGGTCGCCCGTGACGAGCGTGCCCTCGACCGCGTCGACCAGCTGGTTCATCGACGGCGCGATGAGCAGCGGGTCCTCGGGAAGCACGCCCAGGCGCAGGTCCTCGGGAAGGAGGGCGGCGATCGCGTCCACGTCCGCGAGGTCCGCGCGGTTGACGAAGATGCCGGCGACGGTCGCGTGCGAGCCGGCGAGCTCGAGCCGCGCCTGGTCGATCACCTGCGCGACCTCGGCGGGGGTGCGCTCGCTGCCGTGCACCACGAGCACCACGGGCGCGCCCAGGTTCGCGGCGATGCGGCCGTTGAACTCGAGCTCGGCGGCGGCGGAGACGTCCGTGTAGTCGGTGCCGACGATCACGACGGCGTCGCAGCGGCGCTCCACCTCGTGGAAGCGCGACACGATGGTCGACAGCGCCTTCTCGGGGTCCGCGTGGACGTCCTCGTAGGTGACGCCGATCGCCTCCTCGTAGGACAGGTCGATGCTGTCGTGCCCGAGGAGGAGCTCGAGGACGTAGTCGGAGCCGTCGGCGACGCGGGCCACGGGCCGGAAGATCCCGACGCGTCCCACCTGCTTGGCGAGGAGATTGGTGATGCCGAGCGCGATGGTCGATTTTCCGGTGTCGCCTTCGGCCGATGCGATGTAGATGCTTCGTGCCACGGACCCTATGGTTTCACGAACTCCCGGGACCCACGTGGTCGAAGGTCCTACGCGGGCCGTGCGATGGTGACCCCGCGCCCGTGCGGCCCTCGTGCTTTCGGCGTCGCCCGCCTAGGCTGGGCGGAGGCCGCGCTGAGGGGTCAGGCCCGATGCTCCCCTGCGCGCGCGGCCGCGCGACGCGAGGGAGGGACCATGGCAGCCGACGACGCCGACGAGCGGCTCTCCCGCGTCTCCGCGCTGCTGTCCGGGTTCTTCGACCGCAGCGCGGGAGGCCTCACCGGTGCCGAGGGCGCCGCCGCGGGCACCGTGCGCAGCTTCGCGCTCGTGTCCGTCCTGTCCACCGTCGCCTACACGGCCCGCTACGTGCTCGGGTCCCCCGTGGAGCCCGGGCCGCTGCCGTGGCTCAACGGGGTGCTGGTCGTCGCGTTCGTCGCGACGCTGGTGATGGTCGCCCGCGGCCGGCAGCTCGCCGCCGCGGTGGTCTACCTCACCGCCGCGACCGCGGGCATGGTCTACATGGCCTTCCTGTACGGCTGGGGCTCGGGCCACCACCTCTACCTCATCACGGCCGCGCAGCTGGTGTTCCTCATGTTCACCGACGCGCAGCGCGCGTGGCGCTGGACCTTCGTGGTCGCGTCCGCCGCGGCCTTCCTGGTCTCGCAGCTCGGCACCCCCGCGGTGGGCCCGTACGCCGACGCCGCGCAGATGTCCGGGATCTTCGCCGCCAACGCGGTAGGCACCGCGACGCTGATGTTCATCCTGTCGGTGGTCGCGCACTACCGCGCCGGCGCGGCCCGGGCCGAGGTCGCGCGCTACGCCGAGCGCGCCGCCTACCTCGCGAACACGGACCCGCTCACGGGGCTCGCGAACCGCCGGCCGGTCATCGCGCGGCTCGAGGAGCTGGGCGCCGCCGCCGTGGGCGCGTACGCCGTCGCGATCGCGGACCTCGACCGCTTCAAGGAGCTCAACGACGAGCACGGCCACGCGTGCGGAGACCGCGTGCTCGCCGCGCTCGGGGAGCGCCTGCGCGGGCAGGTCCGCGCCTCCGACGAGCTGGGCCGCTGGGGCGGCGAGGAGTTCATCGTGGTGCTCGCGGAGACCTCGGTGGCCGACGCAGCCGTCATGATGGAGCGCATGAGAAGCATCGTCGGAGCGCGCCCCGTGCAGTGCGGGGACCACACCCATCGCGTGACCCTGTCCATCGGAGTCGCCGGGGGAGTCGCGGACGGCGCGAGCCACCGCGTGGTCAAGCGGGCCGACGACGCGCTCTACGACGCGAAGCTCGCCGGCCGCGACCGCGTGTGCGTGCGCTCGCTCGACGACGCTCCGACGGCGCCGACCCCCGTGGTGCGCGGCCGGTGACGGCCGCCACCGACCGCGGCGCCATCCTCTGGGGCCGCGTCCTCTCCGCCGTGCTCATCGCGCTGCTCGCCGTCGGCGTGTGCGGCGCGCTCGGCTGGTGGCAGTGGTCGCGCGCCTCGACCACGGGCCGCACCGTGCAGCCCGAGCCGGCGGTGCCGCTCGCCGAGGTGCTGCTCCCCGCGGAGACCGGCGGCCTCGCCTACGGCCGCCAGGTCACCGTGACCGGCACGTGGGCCGACGAGGACGCCGCCGTGGTGACGGGCCGCGAGGTCGACGGCAGGCCCGCGGAGATGCTCGTGCGTGCGCTCACCGTCCCCGCCTCCGAGACCGGCACCGGCGAGGAGGCCACCCTCGCGGTCGTGGTCGGGTGGAGGCCCGAGGGCGACGTCGCGGGGGTGGACGATGCGCCGGGAACCCAGGCGACCATCGAGGGCTATCTCCGGGCGCCCGAGGCGTCCGCCGCATCGTCCACCCCGACGGCCGACCCGGCCGACGGCACCTTCTGGGCCTCCGCGATGGCGACCTCGGAGCTCGCTCAGACCTGGCCCGCGCCGCTCTACAGCGCGCTGCTGGTGTCCTACGAGGGCACCGAGACGTGGACGGCGCTCGAGCCGCTGCCGCCCACCACCGAGCTCAACTTCCGGTCGGCCGCGTACGCGCTCGAGTGGTGGCTGTTCGGGGCGTTCGCGCTGTTCATCACCGTGCGCTGGATACGGGACAATGGACGCGTTCCCCCAACCCGAGAGGACGGCGCGTGAGCGACGCTTCCAGCAAGATCCCCGGCGCGCTGCAGCGGTACCGCGTCATGGCGTTCATCACCGGGACGCTGCTGCTGATCGTGACGGTCGGCATGCTCCGCTACCTCCCCGGCCTCGCGGACGTCAAGGAGACGCTCGACCCGATCCTGGGGCCCGTCGCGATCCTGCACGGGTGGGTGTTCATCGTCTACCTCGCCACGGTCACGCAGCTGTGGATGCTCATGAAGTGGAACCTCGGACGCCTGGTCTACATGGCCGCCGGCGGCGTGGTCCCGCTGCTCTCGTTCTTCGCCGAGCGCCGCGTGCACGCGGAGGTCTCGGCCCAACTGGAGGAGGCTCGCCCGTGAGCGAGACCCAGCACCGTCCCGTCCTCGTGGTCGACTGCGGCGCGCAGTACGCGCAGCTCATCGCCCGTCGCGTGCGCGAGGCCAGCGTCTACTCCGAGGTGGTGCCGCACTCGATGAGCGCGGCCGACATGCTCGCCAAGAACCCCGCCGCGGTCATCCTCTCCGGCGGCCCCTCCTCCGTGTACGAGGACGGCGCTCCGCAGATCGACCCCGCGCTGTTCGAGGCCGGCGTGCCCGTCATGGGTATCTGCTACGGCTTCCAGGCGATGGCGCAGGCCATGGGCGGCACCGTCGCCAAGACCGGCCTGCGCGAGTACGGCCGCACCCAGGCGTCCGTCGGCACGGCCGGCACCGCGCTCGCGGGCAGCCCCGCCGTCCAGGAGGTCTGGATGAGCCACGGCGACTCCGTCCAGGAGGCGCCCCCCGGCTTCGCGGTGCTCGCCACCACCGAGGGCGCGCCCGTCGCGGCCTTCGAGAACCTCGACAAGCGCATGTGCGGCGTGCAGTGGCACCCCGAGGTCAAGCACTCGCCGCTGGGCCAGCACGCGATCGAGAACTTCCTCTACAACGTCGCGGGCCTGCAGCCCGACTGGACGCCGTCCAACGTCATCGACGAGCAGGTCGAGCTGATCCGCGCGCAGGTGGGATCCAAGCGCGTCATCTGCGCCCTCTCGGGCGGCGTCGACTCCGCCGTCGCGGCCGCGCTGGTCCAGAAGGCCGTGGGCGACCAGCTCACCTGCATCCACGTGGACCACGGCCTCATGCGTGCCGGCGAGGTCGAGCAGATCGAGAAGGACTTCGTCGCCTCGACCGGCGTGCGCCTCATCATCCGTGACGAGAAGGACCGGTTCCTCTCGGCGCTGGCCGGCGTGTCCGACCCGGAGACCAAGCGCAAGATCATCGGCCGCGAGTTCATCCGCGTGTTCGAGGACGCCGCGCGCCAGGTGGTCGAGGAGGCCGGCGCGCACGGCGAGTCCGTGGACTTCCTGGTCCAGGGCACGCTCTACCCCGACGTGGTCGAGTCCGGCGGCGGCGAGGGCGCGGCCAACATCAAGAGCCACCACAACGTGGGCGGCCTGCCCGACGACCTCCAGTTCTCGCTGGTCGAGCCGCTGCGCGCGCTGTTCAAGGACGAGGTCCGCGCCGTGGGCCGCGAGCTGGGCATCCCCGAGGAGATCGTGGGACGTCAGCCGTTCCCGGGTCCCGGTCTGGGCATCCGCATCATCGGCGAGGTGACGTGGGAGCGGCTCGAGATCCTGCGCCGCGCCGACGCGATCGCGCGCGAGGAACTGACGCGCGCGGGGCTCGACCAGGAGATCTGGCAGTGCCCCGTGGTGCTGCTCGCGGACGTCCGCTCGGTGGGCGTCCAGGGCGACGGCCGCACCTACGGCCACCCTGTGGTGCTGCGTCCCGTGTCCTCCGAGGACGCGATGACCGCGGACTGGTCGCGCGTGCCCTACGAGGTGCTCGCGCACATCTCCAACCGCATCACCAACGAGGTGGCCGAGGTCAACCGCGTGGTGCTCGACGTCACGAGCAAGCCGCCGGGCACCATCGAGTGGGAGTGAGTCGAACAGAACGGGCCCCGAGCTGATGCTCGGGGCCCGTTCTGCTGTGCGGGGGATCGGGGCCGGCTGATGCCGGTCCTGCATGCAGGAGAGATCGATCCCGCATGCAGGACCAGCTACTGGTCCGTCCTGCGCTCGCCGTCGGCGGTGTCGGGGTCGGGGGTGTCGGGGGTGTCCGACGCGGACTCCGCGGCGATGACCTCGGTGTCCGCGGTCTCGTCCCACCGCTGCGCGGGCTCGGCCCACGTGTGGCCGGCGGTCTGCGAGCGGGGAACGGGCATCTCCGCGGTGGGGGCGAGAGGGGCCTCGCCCGCGAGCGGGGAGCCGGAACCCTCGGGGGCCCCGACCTCGTCGACCGCGGCGACCGGCGCATCGTCCCCCGCCGTGCCCGCGGCACCGTCGGTACCGACGAAGGCCGCCCGCTCCTGGCGCGACTGCCGCGACGCCGCGGCGAGCGCGGAGGCGAGCAGCCAACCGCCCAGCACCACCAACGCGACGATCGCGAGGACCTCGAGGTCCACGTCGTAGCCGGACAGCGCGGCGATGGTGAGGGCGCCGGTCGCGGCCACGATGGCCCCCCAGATGATGCCGGTGACGCGCTCGGCGGCGCCGCGGCGGGGTCGGATCTCGGCGCTCATCGCGCCACCTCCTCGGACTCCTCGATGATGATGGTCATGTAGCCGTCCACCGGGGCGGCGGTGAGCGCCGCGTCGGTGGCGCCGGGGTTGGACAGCGTGACGCCGTCGCCGTCCCACAGGTCGCACGCGACCTCGCGCTCGGGCCAGTACACGGTCGCGGAGGCCGCGCCCTCGGTGGTGAGCGTGAAGGACGTGTCCTCTGCCATGCGGACGGTGGTGAAGGCCGCCGTGAGCGTCTCCGCGCCCGGGTCCTCGGCGTCGACGCTCACCAGCCCGCGCGACTCGCCGCTCGAGCTCGGGACGTCCTCGGTGGCGTAGCAGCCGGACGGCAGCGCGATGGTCGCGTAGTCGCCGTCGAACGCGGACAGGGCGTCGAAGGTGGCGTCGTGGGCCGGCGTCGCGGAGGCGACCGATCCTCCGGTCTCCTCGTACGGCCCGGTGGCGAAGCCGCCGACCTGGATCTCGGGCAGGTACTGGTCGGCCCAGCCGTCGCGGAAGTCGTCGGCCTCGGCGATGAGGATCGCCGCCGGGATCAGCCCCACCGCGGACAGGAACGCGAGGAAGCCCATCCGGCGGCCCGTCGCCGCGACCAGCATGAGGATGACGCCCAGGCCGGTGAGGAACAGCGGTCCCCACGCGATCACGGGGTGCACCGCGAGGAGCTCCTGCCAGTCCGCCCACACGATCCCGGCGGCGGAGATCACCAGCCACGCGAGCGTGAGCAGGTAGAACGGCGCGCCCGGGCCCGGCACCCGCGGCTGGCGCGGCGGGCGGGCGGCGTACTGGACGCCCTGATGGGCGGGGGACGATGCGGGGGCCGGCTGAGCGGCCGGCGGCGCGTAGGCCGGGGGCGGGGTGCCGTAGCCGGTCGCGGCGTACGCGGTCGAGGTCGTGGCGGCGGCCTGCTCGGCGGCGGCGTTGGCGGCGGTGACGGCCTCGTCGACCGCGGTTGCGGCGTACGCGGCGGCACTCGCGCGCTCCTGTGCGCGCTGCTCGGCGCGGGCCTCCCGGTAGGCGTCGCGCTGGGCGCGGCGGTCCGCGGCCCACGCCGGCGGCACCGCGTAGACGGGCGGCGTGCCGGGAGGCTGCTGGCCGCGCTCGCGGTTGCGGCGCGACATCATGACGATGAAGAAGATGACCCCGGCGATCACCGCGAGCGGGACCAGGACCGCGAGCATCACCGCGAACGCGCTGAGGAGCCCGTGCGCCGGGCCGCTGTCGAGGGCGGTCCACGGCCAGCTGCCCGTGTCGACCCGGAACGGCCCACCCGCGTCGCCGATCCCGATGAGGCCGAGGATCGCGATGATGCCGATGCCCACGAGCGCGCCCACGTTGGGCACGCCGCGCCCGAAGTCCTGGACCACGATCCGCCCCTGGCGGTCCGGCAGCAGCGCCCAGGCCGCCGCGTAGGCGAGGAGCACCACCCCGTTGAGGAAGACGGCGAGCGCCACCAGGCCCACGCGCGTCCAGGCACGCGACCAGTTCAGGCGCTCGGCGATGCCGCCGGCGACGCCGCTGAACACGCGGGCGTCGCTGCGGGTGATGCCCCATCCGCGGATGGTGGCGAAGAACCCCGCCTCGGCGGGAGGGGTCTGCGGTTGAGTCATGGTCTCTCCTTGTGGATCTTCCTCGAGTCTCGCGCCGCGGCGGGTGGGCCCGCTATGAGGGAGCACCCTGATTCGCACCCTGATCCTGGGGTGCGCCACGCATCGTCCCGGTGGCCGAGGAGCGAAGCCCCGCCGCTGTGCGAAGGTGGTGCCATGACCGCCCCCGCGACCCGCCTGGCGCGGCCGCTGGAGCGTCGCTCCCCGGCCGTGCAGTGGTGGCGCGCCACCGTGGGCGTGGTGCTGCTCGGCATCGCCGCGGCGCTGCTGGTCCGCAAGTACGAGTGGGCGCATCTGGCCTGGTGGCTGCTGCCTCTCCTGCTGTTCGTGGTGGCCGTGGTGCTGGTGTGGAGCCCGCTCGAGAACGCGGTGCAGCTCGACGCGCGACGGCCCGACGTGGGCGGGCTGTTCTCGCGCGACGCGTGGCTGCGCGCCGTGGCGGGCGTCGCGCTCGCGCTGGGTGCGCTGGGCTGGTTCGCCATGGGGACGGCCGGATGGAACCCCGTGGTGCGCGCCGTGGTGGTCCCGGTGGTGGTGATCGCGGGGGTCGCGCTGGTGCTCGCCCCGTGGTGGCTGCGCCTGCTGCGCCAGGTGGGGGTCGAGCGCGAGCGCCGCGTGCGGGAGTTCGAGCGCGCCGAGATCGCCGCCCACCTGCACGACTCCGTGCTGCAGACCCTCACGCTCATCCGCGCGAAGGCGGACGATCCGGCGGCCGTGTCGCGCCTCGCGCGCGCCCAGGAGCGCGACCTGCGCGCCTACCTCTACCAGGACCGTCGCACCTCGGAGGAGTCGGTGGCGACGGCGCTCGCGGCCGTGGTCGCCGAGGTCGAGGACGCGCACGCCGTCGAGGTCGAGGTGGTGACGGTGGGCGATGCTCCCACCACGCCGGGCCTCGCGGCCGCCGTGCGCGCGGTGCGCGAGGCCGTCCTCAACGCGGCGCGCCACGCTCGCGGGCCGTACTCGGTCTATGCCGAGGTGACCGCCGCGGGGCTCGAGGTCTTCATCCGCGACGGCGGACCCGGGTTCGACCTCGCGGCCGTGCCCGCGGGCCGGCTGGGGATCCGCGATTCGATCATCGGGCGCGTGGCCCGCCACGGCGGCACCGCCGAGGTCACGTCCGCGCCGGGCGGCCGCACCGAGGTCGCCATCACCATGCCCCGGGAGGAGCAGCCATGACCGTGTCCGTGGTGATCGTGGACGACCACGACGTCATCCGAGTGGGGGTTCGCGAGAGCCTCGAGGCCGACATCTCCGTGATCGGGGAGGCGCGCGACGTCGAGTCCGCCGTCGCGGAGGTCCGCGCCAAGGAGCCCCAGGTGGTGATCCTCGACGTGCACCTGCCCGGCGGCACTGGCGGCGGGGCGCTCGACGTGCTCGCCGAGATCCTTCACCGCCCGGGCGCCCCCAAGGTGCTCGCGCTGTCCGTGTCCGACTCCGCCGAGGACGTGGTCGCGACCGTGCGGGCGGGTGCGCGCGGCTACGTCACCAAGTCCATCTCGGGCCCCGACCTCTCGGACGCGGTGCGCCGCGTGGCCGGCGGCGACGCGGTGTTCTCCCCGCGCCTGGCCGGGTTCGTGCTCGACGCGTTCGGCGCGGCGGGAGGCGAGGTGGCCGCGGCGGACGAGGACCTCGACAAGCTCACCGAGCGCGAGCAGGAGGTCATGCGGCTCATCGCGCGCGGGTACACGTACCGCGAGGTGGGCGAGAAGCTGTTCATCTCCATCAAGACGGTCGAGACGCACGTGGGCAAGGTGCTGCACAAGCTCCAGCTGTCCAACCGTCACGAGCTCGCCCACTGGGCCGCGCAGCGGCGGATCGTCTAGGACGCGCTCACCAGCGACACGGCCCGAGCGATCACGAGCGCGAGCAGCACGAATCCGGAGAACGCCTGCAGCCCCATCAGTGCCTTCGCGCGCCCCGACAGCGGGATCGAGTCGGAGGCGGAGAACGCCATCGAGTTCGACAGGGACGAGTAGAGGTAGTCGCCGAAGCGGGGGCGCCAGCCCGCGACGCGGGACGATGCGGCGGCCACCTCCTCGATCGCGTCGTGGTCCTCGTCCTGGGCGAAGCGGATGTCCGCGGGCGGCAGGGCGGCGCGGTCGAGCGCGCGTCGCACCACGGGACCGCCCCGGTCGAGCTCCCACATCACCAGGGCGAACGCGATCACGTTGGTGAGCCACACCTGCGCGGCGGACAGCAGCAGGCGCGTCCCCGAACCCGTGGCCGGCTCGACGAGCGACACGATCAGCTCGACCAGCATCACCTGGTTCGCGGCGGCCAGCAGCAGCGCCTGCGCGACCGAGATCCCGCGCGTCCACGCGGTCTGCCGGTGCATGCGCACCGGGTTGACCACCAGGAGGGGGATGAGCAGCAGCAGCCCGATCCCCACCACCGCGTAGCGCAAGACCGGGAGGAACGTCGACGGCAGCGCGAGGTAGAGGGCCAGGGCGACCAGCAGCGCGGCCACCGCGGGCCAGCGGTGCTCGCCGCTGGCGCCCTCAGGGATGGCCGTCATGAGGTGATTCTGCCGCGCCTGCTACCCTTGGGGGTACTTGCAGGGTCGATACCGGCCCTCCTGCGTCGCAGATTGCTTCCACTTCTCGCCAGCGCCCGGGGATCCCGGCTGCGCGGCTCGTAGAAATTCTCTTCGGCGAACGAGAGCGGACACCTCCGCCTTCGCCACCACTGAAGGTGCGCTCGCCCGCCCGGGCGACGTGCGCATCGTCCCCTGCCCGAAAGGCACACGCATGTCCTCCACCACCTTCGCCGAGCTCGGCGTGCCCGTCCAGCTGACGGACGTCCTCGAGCGCGAGGGCAAGACCCACGCGTTCCCCATCCAGGTGGGAACGCTGCCCGACACGCTCGCCGGTCGCGACGTGCTGGGCCGCGGCCGCACCGGCTCCGGCAAGACCCTCGCGTTCTCGCTGCCCACCGCAGCGCGCCTGGGCGCCCGCGGCGGCCGCGCGAAGCCGGGCCGCCCCCGCGCGCTCATCCTCGCGCCCACCCGCGAGCTCGCCACCCAGATCGACGCCGTCATCGCCCCGCTCGCGGAGGCGTTCGGCATGCGCACCACCACCATCTTCGGCGGCGTGAGCCAGCAGCGCCAGGAGCGCGCCCTGCGCGCCGGCGTCGAGATCGTGGTGGCCTGCCCCGGCCGCCTCGAGGACCTCATGGGCCAGGGCCACGTGTCGCTCGACGCCGTCGAGGTGACCGTGCTCGACGAGGCCGACCACATGGCGGACCTGGGCTTCCTGCCCGGCGTCACCCGCATCATGTCCAAGACCCCGCAGCGCGGCCAGCGCCTGCTGTTCTCCGCGACGCTCGACAACGGCGTGGACAAGCTGGTCAAGAGGTTCCTGAACGACCCGATCACGCACGCGGTGGACTCCGCCGACAGCCCCGTCGAGGCGATGACGCACCACGTGTTCCACGTGGCCGGCGCGGACGCCAAGCGCGACCTCATCCACACGCTCGCGTCGGGCACGTCGCGCCGCATCCTGTTCACCCGCACCAAGCACCAGGCAAAGAAGCTCGCGAAGCAGCTGACCGCGGCCGGCATCCCGGCGGTCGACCTGCACGGCAACCTGTCGCAGAACGCCCGCGACCGCAACCTCGCGGCGTTCGCCGGCGACACGGTCCGCGTCCTGGTCGCCACGGACGTCGCGGCGCGCGGCGTCCACGTCGACGGGGTCGAGCTGGTGGTCCACGTGGACCCGCCGGCCGAGCACAAGGCGTACCTCCACCGCTCCGGCCGCACCGCGCGTGCCGGCTCCGCGGGCGACGTGGTCACCGTGGTGACGCCCGAGCAGCGCCGCGAGACCCAGCAGCTGCTGCGCAAGGCCAACATCACCGTGAAGCCGCAGGAGGTCAGCGCGGCTTCCTCGCAGGTCACCCGCCTGGTGGGCGAGGTCGCCGCGTTCGTCGCGCCGACCGCCGCCGGACCGGTGCCGCAGCCCGCACAGCGCTCGAAGGCGCCGCGGAACGGCGCGGGCTCGGGTGCGGGTTCGGGCTCGGGCGACCAGGCCCGCGGCGGCGGTCGCCGTCGGGGCCGCGGTCACGGCGGCGCGGGCGCCTCGAACGGTGCCGGCTCCTCCACGGGCGGCTCGCAGCAGCGCACCCAGCGCCCCGCCTCGCGCGGCGGCGCCGGCGGCCACGCCGCGTCCGCCGGCAGCACCGGGGGCGCCGCGGCGTTCTCGTCGCGCGGCGGTTCCGGCGTGTCGCGCCGACGTCGCGCACGATAACGGTGATATCCCTGCTAGGTAGCGTCGCAGGGGTTGTGCCCTGACACGGTCCGTCCTATGGTCGGACCCATGGGGGGCAATGAGGCTGAGGGGCTGATGCGGACCGCCGCGCCGCCGGCGGGCGCGGTCGCGCCCGGCGACGACGGGTTCGTAGGCAGGCGCGCGCGGCGCAACCGCGCACACGAGTACTGGAACGCGCGGCCGTGGTCCGTGCGCCAGCAGGATCGGGAGGCGAATCCCTCGCCGCCCGCGCCGCCGCCGCTCGCCGCGGTCCCGCAGCACGTGGGCCCGTTCGAGCAGTCCTCGGCCGGCCTGCCCATGCGGGTGGGCCCGGCCGCGCCCCCGCGCATCGAGCCCGACGAGGTCATCCGGCTCCCTCGCCAGTCCGGCGAGGTGCCGGTGGTCGTGCCGGTCCCCGAGACCGTCGCGACGCCGGAGCCGTCGCTGCCGACGCTCGCGTTCCCGCTCGCCGTGGTGCCGGACCTGGTGTTCGAGCCCGAGGATGAGACGGGGGACGATGCCCCGGTCGCGTCGGGCGACGAGGTCTCCGAGGCGGTGGGCGAGGGGGCGGCCGGCCAGGTGTTCGACGCCGCCGACGCGGAGGCGTCCGAGGCTCCCGTCGCGGAGCCCGAGGGCGTGGACGAGGCGCTCGAGATGCTCGTCGCGCTCGCGCCGCACCTGGGCTGCCTCGCCGCCGACGAGGTCGCCGAGGGCCGCGTCACGTTCGCGCGCTGCCACGAGCTGCTGGCTCGCATGCACCGCTCCGTGAGCGACCGCAACGTGTGGCGCGACCTCATCCGCCTGTGCGACGCGGACCCGGATCCCGAGGTCCGGCGTGCGGCGGACGAGGCGCTCGAGGCGCTCGAGGCGTTCGGCACGGCCCCGAAGGCCTGATCGCGCCGAGTTCGCTCAGCACGGTCCGGGCCGCGACACGCGGGCCTGGACACGTTCACAGGCGGGACCCGGCGGCGTGTCGCGCGTGCGACTGTGCGCAGCGAACCGGACCGAACCTTGGCGGGGGCGGGGGTCGGAGGCAGCGCCTAGACTTTCCGGGTCATGGATGCGCTCTTCGAACTCGACGGCACCGATCCTTCGGAGCCCCAGCCCGCCACGCCCGCGAACGCCGCGCCCGAGCCCGTCGAGCCGGAGCCGGTCGAGCCCGAGCCGGAGGAGTGGTTCGCGCCCGCACCCGACGAGGCGTACGAGCCCGAGCCCGAGGACGCGTGGATCCCGCCGGCCCCCATCCTCTCGGGCCACCACAGGCCCGCCCCGGCCGCGAACCGGCCGGTGCGCGACGCATCGTCCCTGGTGGAGGGCCTCAATCCGCCGCAGGCGGAGGCCGTCACCCACCAGGGCGAGGCGCTGCTCATCATGGCCGGCGCCGGGTCGGGCAAGACGCGCGTGCTCACGCACCGCATCGCGCACCTGCTCGAGACGCATCGCGCGCGCCCGCACCAGATCCTCGCGATCACCTTCACCAACAAGGCCGCGGCGGAGATGCGCGAGCGCGTCGAGGCGCTCGTGGGGCCCGAGGCGCGCGGCATGTGGGTCGCGACGTTCCACAGTGCGTGCGTCCGGATCCTGCGCGCGGACCACAAGCTCGCCGGCCTGAGCAGCACGTTCTCGATCTACGACACGTCCGACCAGGTCAACCTCATGAAGCTCGTCATGAAGGAGCTGAACCTCGACCCCAAGAAGTTCACGCCCAAGGCGATCCTGGGGCGGATCGGCAAGTTCAAGGACGAGCTCATCGACCCCGAGATCGCGCTCGCGGGCGCCTCGATGGCCAGCAAGTTCTCCATCGAGCACGCCGCCGCGACCGCCTACCCGCTGTACCAGCGGCGGCTCGAGGCTGCCAACGCGGTCGACTTCGACGACATCATCGTGAAGACGGTCGCGCTGCTCCAGAACCACCCCCAGGTGGCGCGCGCCTACCGCGAGCGGTTCCGCCACATCCTGGTCGACGAGTACCAGGACACCAACCACGCCCAGTACATCCTGGTGCGCGAGCTGGTGGGGCCGTCCGACGACGCGAGCCTGCCGGCCGGCGAGCTCACCGTCGTGGGTGACGCGGACCAGTCGATCTACGCGTTCCGCGGCGCCACCATCCGCAACATCATGGAGTTCGAGAAGGACTACCCGAACGCGCACCTGGTGCGCCTCGAGCAGAACTACCGCTCCACGCAGAATATCCTCACCGCCGCGAACACGGTCATCCAGAACAACGCGGACCGCCGCCCCAAGAACCTGTGGACCGACTCGGGCGCGGGGGAGAAGATCAAGGGTTACGCCGCGGACACCGAGCAGGGCGAGGCGCAGTACATCGCGACCGAGATCAAGCGCCTCATGGACGAGGACGGCGTCGCGCCCACCGACATCGCCATCATGTACCGCGCCAACGCGCAGTCCCGCGCCGTCGAGGAGCGCTTCATCCGCGCCGAGATCCCCTACAAGGTGGTCGGCGGCACGCGCTTCTACGAGCGCCGCGAGATCAAGGACATGCTCGCGTACCTCGCCGCCGTGGTGAACGAGGACGACGACGTCGCCACCCGCCGCATCATCAACGAGCCCAAGCGCGGCATCGGCGACACGGCGGTCGAGGCGGTCGAGGGCGTGCGCCGCACGCTGGTGGCCGCGGGCGAGACGGCCAGCTTCGGCACGGCGCTGCGTCGCCTGGACGATGCCCCGATCCAGGCCCGCTCGCAGCGCGCCATCGCGGACTTCGTGCGCCTGATGGACGACCTCCGGGCGCTCGCGGCGGACAACGGCCCGGCGGGCGTGCTCGACGCGATCGCCGACCGCACCGGCCTGCTGGCGGCGCTGCGGAGCTCCGAGGACCCCCAGGACGCGAGCCGGATCGAGAACATCATGGAGCTCGTGGCCGTGGGCCGCGAGTTCTCCGAGGAGAACCCCGAGGGCACGCTCGCGGACTTCCTCGAGAAGGTCGCGCTGGTCGCGGACGCGGACCAGGTCCCCGACACCGACGGCACGGGCGGCGTGGTCACCATGATGACGCTCCACACCGCGAAGGGCCTCGAGTTCCCCGTGGTGTTCCTCACCGGCATGGAGGACGGCACGTTCCCGCACATGCGATCCATCGAGTCCGGCGACACCAAGGACATGGAGGAGGAGCGCCGCCTCGCCTACGTGGGCCTCACCCGGGCCCGCGAGCGCCTCTACCTCACGCGCGCGGAGGCCCGTTCGAGCTGGGGCGCGCCGCAGTACTTCACCGCGAGCCGGTTCGTCGAGGAGATCCCCGCGGAGCTGATGGAGTGGACCCGCGCCGCGGTGACCATGTCCTCGCTGCGCGCACAGTCGGACCGCGGCTCCTCCCGGGGTGGCGCGTGGTCCGGGATGGGCTACGGCTCGGGTGGCTACGGCGGCAACCAGGACCGCGAGGACGGCAACTCGTACTCGCGCGCCGGCGCCGTCACCACGCGCCGCGTGCCCCCGAGCCCGCCGGGCGCGGGCGCGGGCGACATCGGCTTCGAGGTGGGCGAGCGCGTGCTTCACGACAAGTTCGGCATGGGCAAGGTGGTCGGCACCGAGGGCGTGGGCCGCAACGCGGTGGTGAAGGTCGACTTCGGCGGAGACGTCAAGCGGCTGGTCCTGCGCTTCAACTCCCTCGACAAGCTGTAGCCGCCGGCGCTAGCGTTCCCCCAGGTAGGCGTCGGTGCCGAGCCTCAAGGGGGGACGATGCGCGGGTGGGCCTGGGCGGGAGCGGTCGCCGTGGCGGTGGTCGTGGCGGCGCTCGCGGTGCCGTGGGTGCCGGCGGCGGCCGTCACGAAGGTGCCGGTCGAGCGCGAGTGGACGCTCACCGATGAGGAGTCGGGGCACTGCGTCGACGTCGCCTTCTCCACCACCCTCGAGGGCACGGAACGGCGCCCGGTGATCGCGGCGCTGCCGTGGCGCGCGTGGACCGACACCTCGCTCGCGGGCGACACCGTCGCGAGCGTGCACGCCGGCACGGGCTGCGAGGGCACGGGCGGACTCTCGGCGCTGGACGCCGGGATCGTGGTGGGCGACGCGACGTGCGGCGAGTGGGACTTCGGGCCGCCGTCGATGGGCGACTCGCTCGCGGAGATGACGTTCGGCTGCGGCGAGACCTCGCTGCGCTTCGAGGTGGGCACCCTGGACGCGGCGACAGGCATGGAGTCGCACCAGGAGGTCTACCCGTGGTGGGGGATCGGCCGCGACGGCTGCGTCGACGTGGCCGCATGGGCGACCATCAACTCGACCCAGGGTGACGGCGCGCTCTCGGCCAGCGTCCCCGGTCCCGAGCCCGAGACCTCCTGCCTGTCGGACGCGGGCTGAACCGCCGCATCGTCCCTGACGCGCGACGCGCATCGTCCCCCGCCGCTAGGCTCGACCTGGACCGTTACCCCAGGAGGATGGCATGTCGGACAAGACCTCGAAGGTGTCGATCGTCGGCGCAGGAGCCGTGGGCTCGACCCTCGCCTACGCAGGCCTGATGCGCGGATTCGCGCGGACCGTCGCGCTGTACGACATCAACACCGCGAAGGTCGAGGCGGAGGCGCTCGACCTGGCGCAGGGCATCCAGTTCATGCCCGAGGCGACGGTGCTCGGCTCCTCGGACATCGGGGTGGTCGAGGACTCGGACGTGGTGGTCATCACCGCCGGCGCGAAGCAGCAGCCCGGCCAGACCCGCATGGACCTCGCCGGCGCGACCATCTCCCTCATGGACAAGGTGCTGCCGCCGCTGCTCGAGGTCGCGCCCGACGCCATCTACATCCTGGTGACCAACCCGGTCGACGTGGTGACGTACGCCGCGATCAAGAAGTCCGGCATGGACCCGAGCCGCATGTTCGGCTCCGGCACCGCGCTCGACACGTCGCGCCTGCGCCACCAGGTGGCCAAGTACTGCGACATCGCGGTGGGCAACGTGCACGCGTACATCGCGGGCGAGCACGGCGACTCCGAGGTGGCGCTGTGGTCCTCGGCCACCATCGGCGGCCAGCCGCTCATGGAGTGGCGCGGCCGCGACGGCGAGATCGTCATGACGCCCGAGGTGCGTGAGCAGATCCACCACGACGTGATGCGCTCCGCGTACACGATCATCGAGGGCAAGGGTGCGACCAACTACGCCGTCGGCGCCGCGGGAGCGCGGATCGTCGAGGCGGTCCTGGGCGACCAGCGCCGCATCATGCCGGTCTCGACGCTCATCGACTACCCGGGCGTCGGCGAGGTCTGCATGTCGCTGCCCGCCGTGATCGGCCGCAACGGCATCGAGCACCAGGCCACCACCCCGATGGACGACTCGGAGAAGGCCCTCCTCGAGGCGTCCGCCCGCTCCATCAAGGAGACCGCGAACCGCTTCGGGGTCGGCTGACCCCACCCCACCACGCGGAACGATGCGCCGGGAGCGTGAGGCTCCCGGCGCATCGTCCCTTCTCGGGGTTCAGACCCCCACGAGCTCCTTCTCGCGCGGCGGCTCGGGTGCCGCGCCCTCGATCCGGACCTGCGGGAGCCAGCCGAGCCAGCGCGGCAGGGACCAGTTGTGGCGGCCCAGCAGCGTCATGATGGACGGCACCAGGACGGTGCGGACCACGGTCGCGTCGATGATGACCGCGGCGGCGAGCCCGAAGCCCATCTGCTGGAACTCGGCGAGGTCGCCGAGCGCGAAGCCCAGGAACACCGCGACCATGATGAGCGCCGCGCCCGTGATGAGCGAGCCGGTACGCGACAGGCCGTGGACCACGGCGTCGCGGGTGTCGCCGGTGACGTCGTAGCGCTCCTTGATGCGGCTGATGAGGAACACGTGGTAGTCCATCGACAGCCCGAAGAGCACCGCGAACAGGAACAGCGGGAGCCAGGGGGCGATGCCGTCGACCTGCGCGAACCCGAACAGCTCCGCGCCCCAGCCGTACTGGAACACCCCGACCAGGAGGCCCAGCGCCGCGCCCGCGGAGAGCACGTTGAGCGCGATCGCGGTGAGGGGGATCGCGAGCGTGCGGAATGCGAGCAGCAGCAGCACGAACGTCGCGCCGAGCACCGTGAGCAGCACCCACGGGGTGTAGTCGAGGATGGTGTCGGTGAAGTCGTCCGACTCCGCCTGGTCGCCGCCCACGTACGCGACCGCGTCGGTGCCGTCGAGCGCCGCGGGCGCCATGACGGTGCGGAGGCGGTCGATGGCCTGCTCGGCCTCGATCGAGGAGGCGTCGTTGACGTCGCGGGTGTCGATGAACGCGGCGTCGCCGTGCCAGTCGACGGCGGTCTCCGCGAACGCGGCGTCCTCCTCGATGGTGCGGGCGAGCTGCTCGACCTGGACGGTCGCGGAGCCCGCGTCGTCGATCGCGACCACCGTGCCGCTCTGGCCCTGGCCGAACTGGTCGACCAGCACCTCGGAGGCCTGGCGCATCTCGTTGTCCGCGGGCAGGGACTCGACGCCCGCGAAGGTGAGGCGCATCGACAGGAACGGCAGCGCGAGCGCGACCAGCAGCGCGAGGCCCACGCCCGCGGAGATCGCCGGGCGCGCGATGACGGCGCGCGCGATGGCGGTCCACGTCTTGGGCTCGCGGCCCGGGTGGGCGGTGGGGATGCGGCCGCGGTTGACGCGGTGGCCCAGGAGGCGCAGCACCGCGGGCAGCAGCGTGAGCGCCGCGATCACGGACATGATGGCGACCAGGATCGCGCCCGCGCCGAGCGAGCGCATGATGGTCGACGGGACCAGCAGCAGGCCGATCAGGGAGATCACCACGGTGATCCCTGAGAACATGACGGCGCGGTTGGCGGTCGAGCCGGTGATCGCGACGGCCTCCTTGACGGTGCGGCCGTGCGCGAGCTCCTCGCGGAAGCGCTGCACCGCGACCAGGCTGTAGTCGATGCCGAGCGCGAGGCCCATCATCGTGATCATGTTGACGATGAAGAAGGACAGCTCGAACACCTGACCGACGATCGCGGTCGCGCCGAGGGCCGTGACGATGGACACCGCGGCGACCATGAGCGGCAGGCCGGCTGCCACCAACGCCCCGAACACCACCACCAGGATCACCAGCGCCACCGAGATGCCGATCATCTCGCCGCGCATGAGCGACTCCTCCGCGATCGCGTCGAACGCCTGCTGCGCCGTGACCTCGCCCATGTTGAGCAGGGTGAAGCCCTCGACGTCGGCGGCGGCGGTCGCGCGCTGGATCTCGAGAGCGACGGCGTCCTCCTCGTCGGGCATGACCTCGGCGGTGACGAGCGCCGCGGTGCCGTCCTCGGAGACCGGGAACGGCTGGTCGGCGGTCGGTGCGGCCACCTCGACCACGCCGGGGATGGCGTCGAGGCCCGCGACCACGTCCGCGATCACCTTGTCGAAGGAGGCGTCGCCGAAGGTCGCGCCGTCCGCGCGGACCACCACGGTCTCGCTCTCGGTGGCGGAGGCGCTGCCGCGCAGCTCCTGGTTGCGGTCGTCCGCCTCCTGCGAGTCGGTGGCGACCAGGACGCGGTCGTCCTGGGTGAGGCTGTCGCCCAGCCCCCCGGCGGCGAGCACGGCGGCGGCGATCGCCACCAGCCACGCCGCGATGGTCAGCCACGGCCGGGCGGCCGCGCCTCGGGCGATGCGCCCGGTCAGTCCGATGTTCATGGGTCCTCCCCCTGTGGGTGCCGCGGTGGGGCAGGGTGGCCCGTATGCGGCTTTCTCGAACGTAGGCAGCGGTGGTGCCGCGCCGCGGCCCGCTTCCGGATGAATCGTGGGGCTCGCGCGGGTGAAGAGTCGTGTGACCCTCCCGAGGGATTCGTGCGTTCGTCTCCCCCGCCCGGGGGAAGGGTTCCCTCCGCGGGAACGAGGACACCGGGTGCCCCCGCGCGGCACCATGGCCTCATGGACCTGATCCGCACGTACTTCGCCGCCTCGTGGGAGGCGCGCACCTGGACCGCGATCGGCTACCTGCTCATCTCGCTGCCGATCGCGATCGTGCTGTTCGTCTACGCGGTCACCATGTATGCGCTCGGGGTGGGGCTCGCGGTGCTGTGGGTGGGGCTGGTGCTGCTGGTGGCGATGCAGGCGTCGCTGCGGCCCATCCAGACGTTCGAGCGCGGCCTCGCGAACGCGCTCATCGACGCGTGCGTGCTGCCGCCGGCCCCCATGCGCGTGCCGCAGGGCGGGCGCATCAAGCGCGCGCTCGCGCCGTTCCACGACGTGCCCTCGTGGCGGACGCTCGCGTGGATCGCCGGGCGGCTGCTGCTCGCCCCGATCGCCTTCGCGGTCGCGGTGATCGCGCTGGTGGTGCCGGTGTCGCTGATCGCGGCCGTGGTGATCGCGCTCGCGTATCAGACCGGGCTGCTCGACGCGCTCGGGTGGGGCACCGTCGACGCCGAGGCCCGTGCCGTGGTCGACACCGTCACCTTCTGGGTCGCGGTCGGCAGCCCGGTGGTGCTGGTGGTGGCGCACCTGCCGGCGTGGGCGGTGCGCGGCATGGCGGCGCTGCACGTGATGATGGCGCGCGGCGCGCTCGGGCTGTGCGACACCGACATCGCCAAGGCCGCGACCGCGCGCGCCGAGCTCGCCGAGGAGCAGGTCCGGATCGACCAGGAGCTGCACGACAGCATCGGGCACATGATCACCATGAACATCGTGCAGGCCGGCGCGGGCGCGCACGTGTTCGACTCCGACCCGGAGTTCGCGCGCCAGGCGCTGAGGAACATCGAGGAGCGCGGCCGCGCCGCGATGGGCGAGCTCGACCGGATCATCGCCACCATCCGCGGCGAGCAGGCCGAACGCGCGCCCCTGCCCACGCTCGCCGACATCCCCCGCTTCATCGACGCCGCCCGCGAGGCCGGCATGACCGTGGACGCGGAGGTCGACGTGGTGACAGTGCCGCCCGCGCTCGGGCGCGCGGCCTTCGGGATAGTCCGCGAGTCGCTCACCAACGCGGCGCGGCACGCGCCCGGCGCGACCGTGCGGGTGAGGGTCGCGCGGGAGGACGATGCGCTGGGCATCGAGGTGGTCAACGGCGCCCCGGTCGGGGAGCGGGTGGGCGGCGGCACCGGCCGGCGGCACGGTGTGTCGGGGATGCGCGACCGGGTCACGCTGCTCGGCGGGCGCACCGCGATCGGCCCCACCTCGGACGGCGGGTACCGGGTGATGGCGCTGCTGCCGCTCGAGGCGACCTTGCGCACGGCGCCGGTCGGCTCTCCGTGGGACGATCTGCGCGTGGAGGTGGACGCGTGAGGGTGGCGATCGTCGACGACGATCCGCTGGTGCGCATGGGCCTGCGCGCGATCGTCGGCTCGGAGCCGGGCTGGGAGGTCATCGGCGAGGCCGGCGACGGCGCCGGGGCCGTCACGCTGGCCGCGCGCGAGCGGCCCGACGTGGTGCTCATGGACATCCGCATGCCCGGCGTGGACGGGCTCACCGCCACCCGGGAGATCGTGGCCGCGGGGGTGCCCACCCGCGTGCTGGTCCTCACCACGTTCGAGGTGGACGAGTACGTGTTCGAGGCGATGCGCTCGGGTGCCTCCGGGTTCGTGCTCAAGCGGGTCCCGCCGGCGGAGCTCATCGAGTCCATCCGGGTGGTCGCATCCGGGCAGTCGCTGCTGTTCCCCGCCTCGACGCGCGCGGTGATCGAGCGGTTCGCGACGGCCGGCTCGCAGCGCCTGCCCGACCTCACCGAGCGCGAGCAGGACGTGCTGCGGGCGCTCGCGCGGGGACGGTCCAACGGCGAGATCGCGTCGGAGCTGTTCGTGTCGGTGGAGACGGTGAAGTCGCACGTCGCGTCGATCCTCATGAAGCTCGGGGTGCGCGACCGCACGCAGGCCGTGATCGTGGCCTACGAGAGCGGGTTCGTGTCCCCGGGCGACGTGACCCCCTGACCCGCTACCCACTTCGCCCCGCACGGTCTGGTGCCTGACACGCGGAGCCGGCCCGCGCATCGTCCCCCTGCCCGCGGGGTGTCGCGGGCGAAACCGTGCTGAGCGAACTGACCGTGCTGAGCGAACTGACCGCGCTGAGCGAACCGGTGGGGCAGGGGACCTTGGTCCCGCGATCGTGTACGACGTGGGTAGGCTGAGCCTGCACCAACGGACCCGCGCGCCGACGAGGGCGCGCACTCTCGCGTGAGGACAGTGCATGGACCTGTACGAGTACCAGGCGCGCGACATGTTCGAGAAGCACGGCGTACCCGTGCTCCCCGGCATCGTCGCCGAGACCCCCGCCGAGGCACGCGCCGCGGCCGCGCAGCTGGGCGGCATCGTCGTCGTCAAGGCTCAGGTGAAGGTGGGCGGACGTGGCAAGGCGGGCGGCGTCAAGGTCGCCAAGAACCCCGACGAGGCCGAGGCGCACGCCGCCGCGATCCTCGGGATGGACATCAAGGGCCACACGGTCCACCGCGTGATGATCGCCGCCGGCGCCGCGATCGCCGAGGAGTTCTACTTCTCCGTGCTGCTGGACCGCGCCGAGCGTCGCTACCTCGCGATGTGCTCCGTCGAGGGCGGCATGGAGATCGAGCAGCTCGCGGTCGAGCGCCCGGACGCCCTCGCGCGCGTCGCGGTCGACCCGCTGGTGGGCATCGATGAGGCGAAGGCCTACGAGATCGTGGACGCCGCGCGTTTCCCCGCGGACCTGCGCGACCAGGTCGCCGGCGTCATCCAGACCCTGTGGACCGTGTACAAGGAGGAAGACGCGACGCTCGTCGAGGTCAACCCCCTGGTCCGCACCGAGGACGGCTCGATCATCGCGCTCGACGGCAAGGTCACCCTGGACGAGAACGCCGAGTTCCGTCACGCGGACCACGCGGCGCTCGAGGACAAGGCCGCGGCGAATCCGCTCGAGGCCAAGGCCAAGCACATGAACCTCAACTACGTGAAGCTCGACGGCTCCGTGGGCATCATCGGCAACGGCGCGGGCCTGGTCATGTCGACGCTCGACGTGGTCGCGTACGCGGGCGAGCAGTTCGGCGGCCAGAAGCCGGCGAACTTCCTCGACATCGGCGGCGGCGCCTCGGCCGAGGTGATGGCCAACGGCCTCGACGTGATCCTGCACGACCCGCAGGTCAAGAGCGTGTTCGTCAACGTGTTCGGCGGCATCACGTCGTGCGTCGCGGTCGCGGACGGCATCGTCGGCGCGCTCCAGGCGCTGGGTGACAAGGCGACCAAGCCGCTGGTGGTGCGCCTGGACGGCAACGCCGTCGAGGAGGGGCGCGCGATCCTCGCGCACGCCGACCACCCGCTCGTGACCATCGTCGACACCATGGACGGCGCCGCGGCCAAGGCCGCCGAGCTCGCCGCCGCCGCTTCCTAAGGAGACAACGTGGCAATCTTCCTCACCGCAGAGTCCAAGGTCATCGTCCAGGGCATGACCGGCTCCGAGGGCATGAAGCACACGCAGCGCATGCTCGCCTCCGGCACCACGATCGTCGGCGGCGTCAACCCGCGCAAGGCGGGCGCCGAGGTCGAGTTCCCCGGCGACGTGCTGGTGCCCGTGTACGGCACGGTCGCGGAGGCCATGGCCGAGACCGGCGCGGACGTGTCCGTGCTGTTCGTGCCGCCGCCGTTCACCAAGGCCGCCGTCATGGAGGCCGTCGACGCCGGCATGCCGCTGGTGGTCATCATCACCGAGGGCGTCCCGGTCGCGGACACCGCCGAGTTCTTCGCGTATGCGCAGTCCAAGGGCACCCGCCTGATCGGCCCCAACTGCCCGGGGCTCATCACGCCCGGCGCGTCGAACGTGGGCATCACGCCGGCCACCATCACGGGACCCGGCCGCATCGGGCTGGTCTCGAAGTCGGGCACGCTGACCTACCAGATGCTGTTCGAGCTGCGGGATATCGGCTTCTCGACGGCCGTGGGCATCGGCGGCGACCCGATCGTCGGCACCACCCACATCGACTGCCTCGAGGCGTTCCAGAACGACCCGGACACGGACGCGATCGTCATGATCGGCGAGATCGGCGGCGACGCCGAGGAGCGCGCCGCGGCGTACATCAGGGAGCACGTCACCAAGCCCGTGGTGGGCTACGTGGCCGGCTTCGAGGCGCCCGAGGGCAAGACCATGGGCCACGCCGGCGCGATCGTGTCCGGCTCGGCCGGCACCGCGCAGGCCAAGAAGGAGGCCCTCGAGGCCGCCGGCGTCCGCGTGGGCAAGACCCCGTCGGAGACCGCGCGCCTCATGCGGGAGATCCTCACCGGCGCCTGATCGCGCGGGAACGATGCGGGGCTCGGGCGATCGCCCGGGCCCCGTCGTCGTGGGGTCGGCTCAGAGATCGAGCCGGTAGCCGACGCCCGGGACCGTGATGAGGTGCCGCGGCTCGGCGGGCACGGGCTCGAGCTTCGCCCGCAGCTGCTGCACGTAGACCCGCAGGTAATGGGTCCGGTGCGGCACCGACGGCCCGCGGAGGCTCGCGAGCAGGTCCTCCCTCGCCACCACCCGCCCGGGCTCGCGCGCGAGCATCTCGAGCAGGCGCCACTCGGTCGGGGTGACGCCCACCTCGGCGCCGTCGCGCACCACCCTCCGCGCGGCGAGATCCACGGTGAACGATGCGGTGCGCACCTCCCGCGTCGCGGTCTCGCCGGCGCGGCGCCGGGTCGCGGCGCGTAGGCGCGCGAGCAGTTCGTCGACGTCGAACGGCTTGGTGACGTAGTCGTCGGCCCCGGCGTCGAGCGCGCGGACCTTCTCGCGAGGCTCGTGGCGGGCGGACAGCACCACGATCGGCATGGCGCTCCAGCCGCGCACCGCCTCGATCACCGCGAACCCGTCCATGTCGGGCAGCCCGAGGTCGAGGATCATCGCGGCGGCATCCACCTGCGCCGCGAGCGAGATCGCCTCGCGGCCGGTGGTCGCGACCACGGGCTCGTCGCCGTGGGCGCGCAGCACGATCGCGAGCGCCCTCGCGAGCACCCGATCGTCCTCGACGATCAGCACGGTCATGGCGCCGACCCTACCGCCGGGGGCTCGTCGCCGAGCGGCACCGTCACCACCATGGTGAGGCCCCCACCAGGGGTGTCGTCGGCGCGCAGGTCCGCGCCGATCGCCGTCGCGAGCCCGCGCGCGACGGCGAGCCCGAGGCCCAGACCCGCACCGCCCGGTGCGTCCCCGAGCCGCTGGAAGGACTCGAACATCCGGTCGCGGTCCGCCTCCGGCACCCCCGCGCCGCGGTCGACGATCGCGATCACCAGCTCCGTGGCGGACCGCCGCGTGCTCACGCGCACCGGCACATCCGCAGGCGAGTGGCGCACGGCGTTCTCCACCAGGTTGGCGATCACCCGCTCGAGCAGCCCGCCGTCGATCTCCACCTGGCCCACGTCGTCGGCCACGTCGAGCTCGACCGCGTCGGGGTCGACGCCCGCGCAGGCGGCGACCAGCGTGTCCATGATCCAGGTGGGCTGCGCGGTCGCGGTCACCGCGCCGGTGTCGATGCGCGTCATGTCGAGCAGGTCGTCGACCAGGTGCTGCAGCCTGTCGGCGCTGATGCGGATGTCCGCGAGCAGCGCGCGGGCGTCGGCCTCGTCGACGTCGAGGCTCGGGCTTGACAGCGCGCTCGCGGCTGCGACGATCCCCGCGAGCGGCGTGCGCAGGTCGTGGCTCACGGCCGCGAGGATCGCCCGCCGCACCTCCCCGCGCTCGCGGTCCGTGCGGGCTCGCGCCCGATCCACGGCGGCGTCGCGCCGCTCGGCGAGCGCCGCGGCCTGGGCGCACACCGCGAGCACCACGCGCATCGAGCGAGGCGGGAGCGGTTCCCCCCAAAGTAGGACGCGCGCGCCGTCCTCGAGGGGCAGCACCGCGGCGGGCTCGCCCGCGGGCGCGGCCGGGTCCGTGCCGATGGTGGCGCCGTCGGCCGTGACGATGCGCAGCCCGGCGAGCCCGAAGCCCTCGCGCAGCCGCGCGAGCAGCGCCGGGATCGCGTCGCCGCCCGCGATCACGTCGAGCGACGCCGAGGTCACGAGGTCCGCCTCGGCGCGCGCGGCGGTGGCCTCGCGGGCGCGCGTCGCCGCGCCCGACACCAACCGCGAGACGCCCACCGCCACCAGGAACAGCAGCGCGATCGCGATGGCGTCCTCGGGGCGCGCGATGTGGAGGGTGAGGCGCGGCTCCGAGAAGAAGAAGTTGGTGCACACCGCCGACAGCGCGGCCGCGAGCAGCGCGGGTCCGAGCCCGCCCACCGCGGCGACGCCGACGGTCAGCGACAGGAACGCCATCAGCGCGAAGGAGAGCTCGTCGGAGGAACCCGACCACACGAGCAGGCCCGCGAGCGCGGGCACCCCGACCGCCGCCATCGTCCATCCCGCGGCCACGCGGCGTCCGCTCAGGCGGCCCTCCCGCCGGCGCCTCAGCCGCCCGGTCTCGACCCCGTGGTGGCTCACCACCAGCACGTCGATGTCCTCCGAGCCGCGGATGATCCCGCGGGTGTCCGTGAGCGAGAACGCGGCCCGTACCCGCGACCGGGTGGACTCGCCCACCACGATCTGGGAGGCGTTGACGCCGCGTGCGAAGTCGAGCACGGCCTCCGATACGCGCTCGCCCGCGACCACGTGGAAGGTGCCGTCCGCGTCCTCGACCAGCCGCCGCTGTCGCGCGAGGTCGTGCTCGCTGCCGGAGGTGAGGCCGTCCGCGTGGGTGACGTGGACCGCGTAGAGCTGCCCACCGCTCGCGCGCTCCACGATCCGGATGGCGCGTCTCACCAGCGCGTCTCCCTCGGGGTCGCCGCTCAGCGCGACCACCACGCGCTCGCGGGCGCGCCACGGCTGGGAGATCTCGTTGGCCTGGCGGTACTGCTCGAGGGCGGCGTCGACACGGTCGGCGAGCCACAGCAGCGCGATCTCGCGCAGCGCGGTGAGGTTGCCCTCGCGGAAGAACTGCGCGAGCGCCGCGTCGATCCGGTCGGGCGGGTAGACGTTGCCGTGCGCGAGTCGACGGCGCAGCGCCTGCGGGCTCATGTCGACCAGCTCGATCTGGTCCGCGGCGCGTGCCACGTGGTCGGGGATGGTCTCGCGCTGCACCACGCCGGTGATGTCCCGCACCACGTCGTTGAGGGACTCGAGGTGCTGCACGTTGAGGGTGGTGATGACGTCGATACCCGCCGCAAGCACCTCCTCGACGTCCTCCCAGCGCTTGGGGTGCCGACCGCCGGGTGCGTTGGTGTGCGCGAGCTCGTCGATGAGGGCGATGTCCGGGTCGCGCGCGATCAGCGCGTCGACGTCGAGCTCGCCCAGGTCGATCCCCCGATGCGCGTGGACGGCGCGGGGGAGCACCTCGAGCCCGGCGATCGCGGCCTCGGTCGCCGCTCGGCCGTGAGTCTCGACGAAGCCGACCACCACGTCCGCCCCGCGCTCGAGGCGCCGGTTGCCCTCGTCGAGCATGGCGAAGGTCTTGCCCACGCCGGGCGCGGCGCCCAGGTAGATGCGCAGCCGGCCCCGGCGGACGCGCGACGGTTGCTCGCTCACGTCCTCATTGTGGTGCCGGGGGCGGCCGTGCATGGTCGGTGACGCTCCGGTCATCCGAGCGCCGCGAGGGACGCGTTGAGCACGGTGACGTTCACCGTCGCGTCCCCGAGGGCCAGCCACGGCTCGCCGGAGGTCGCCTCCGCGACGAGCGCCTCGACCTCCTCGACCTCGAGCCCGCGCTCGCGCGCGACGCGCTCGACCTGCAGCGCGGCGTACGCGGCGGAGATGTGCGGGTCCAGGCCGGAGGCCGACGCGGTGACCGCGTCGGCGGGCACGCTCGCCGGGTCGACGCCCTCGCGGGCGGCCACCTCCGCGCGGCGCTCCTCGATCGCGGCCACGAGGTCGGGGCTGTTCGGGCCGGCGTTCGAGCCGCCGGAGGCCATCGCGTCGTTGTCGACCGCGGACGGCCGGCCGTGGAACCACGCGTCGCCCTCGACCGCCTGTCCGATGAGGGAGGAGCCGACGGCCGTGCCGTCGACCTCGATGAGCGAGCCGGCGGCGCGGGCGGGCATGAGGGCGCCGACGGCGACCCCGGCGAGGGGGTAGAGGATGCCGAGGACCACGGTCGCCACGAGGAGCATGCGGAGCGCCGCGCCGACCGTGCGGGGGTGGGCGGTCGCCCGGAACGATGCGCCGAGCCGGCCGGCGGACGAGCGGCCGGTGGGCCGGGTGGTGGTGGTCATGTCAGGCTCCGATCCCGGGGATGTGGCGGACGACGAGGTCGATGAGCGCGATGCCGACGAACGGCGCGATCAGACCCCCGAGGCCGTAGGTGAGGAGGTTGCGGCGCAGCAGCACGTCGGCGCTGGCGGGCCGGAAGCGCGCCCCGCGCAGGGCGAGCGGGACCAGCGCGACGATCACGAGCGCGTTGAAGATCACCGCGGACAGCACCGCGGACTCCGGGGTCGCGAGGCCCATGATGTTGAGCGACGCGAGTCCCGGGATCGTGGCGGCGAACAGCGCGGGGAGGATCGCGAAGTACTTCGCCACGTCGTTCGCGATCGAGAAGGTGGTGAGCGCGCCGCGGGTGACGAGCAGCCGCTTGCCCACGTCGACGATGTCGATGAGCTTCGACGGGTCGGAGTCGAGGTCGACCATCGAGGCGGCCTCCTTCGCGGCCGCGGTGCCGGAGTTCATGGCGACGCCGACGTCCGCCTGCGCGAGCGCGGGCGCGTCGTTGGTGCCGTCGCCCGTCATCGCGACCAGGCGGCCCGCGGACTGCTCGTGCCGGATGCGCGCGATCTTGTCTTCGGGGGTCGCCTCGGCGAGCACGTCGTCGATGCCGGCCTGGCGGCCGATCGCCTGCGCGGTCAGCAGGTTGTCGCCGGTGGCCATCACGGTGGAGATGCCCATCGCACGGACCTCGGCGAACCGCGCGGGCAGCCCTTCCTTGACGATGTCCTCGAGCGCGATCACGCCCATCACCTCGACGGGCCGATCGGTGAGGCGCCGGGCGACCACCAGCGCGGTGGCGCCCTCGCGGCTGACCCGGCGCACCGCATCGTCCACGTCGCGCGGCAGGTCGCCGCCCGCCCAGGCACGCACCGCGGATGCCGCGCCCTTGCGTACCGACATGCCCGCGGGGCCGGGGATGTCGACGCCCGACATGCGGGTGGTGGCGCTGAAGGGGACCACGATCGCGTCGGCGGGCGCGACGGCGGCGTCGCCCGTGAGGCCGTCCACGAGCGTGACGATGGACCGCCCTTCCGGGGTGTGGTCCGCGAGCGAGGCGAGCCTGGCCGCGCGGGCGAGGTCCTCCTCGCGCTCGTCGCCGGCGGGGATGAGGCGGCGCGCCTGACGGTCGCCCAGCGTGATGGTGCCGGTCTTGTCGAGCAGCAGCACGTCGACGTCGCCGGCCGCCTCGACCGCGCGGCCCGAGGTGGCGAGCACGTTCCTCGCGAGCAGGCGGTTCATGCCGGCGATGCCGATCGCCGGCAGCAGCGCGCCGATGGTGGTGGGGATGAGGCACACCAGCAGGGCGACCAGGGTGACGAGGGGGATCGCGCCGCCGCCCGCACCCTCGGACATGGCGGGTAGCAGCGCCACCACCACCAGGAACACCAGCGTGAGGGCGCTGAGGAGGATCCCGAGCGCGATCTCGTTGGGGGTGCGCGTGCGCTCGGCGCCCTCGACCAGTGCGATCATGCGGTCGACGAAGCTCTCGCCGGAGGCGGCGGTCACCCGCACGTCGATCTGGTCCGACAGCACGCGCGTGCCGCCGGTGACGGAGCTGCGATCGCCGCCCGACTCGCGGATCACGGGGGCGGACTCGCCGGTGACGGCGGACTCGTCGACCGTCGCGGCGCCGTCGATGACGTCGCCGTCGGCGGGGATGACCTGGCCCGCGGAGACGCGCACCACGTCGCCCGGGCGCAGCTGGGAGGCGGGGACGATGCGCTCGTCACCCTCGCCGAGGAGCCTCGCGGAGAGGTCCTCCCGCAGGGCGCGCAGCGCGGCGGCCTGGGCGCGGCCGCGGCCCTCGGCGATCGCCTCGGACATCGCGGCGAGGAAGACGGTGCCCCACAGCCACAGGGTGATCGAGACGGCGAACACCGACGGGGTGACGAGGCACGCGACCGTGGTGAGCGCGGCGCCCGCCCACACGACGAGCATCACGGGGGCGTCGATGAGGGCCTTGGGGGACATCTTGCGCACGGCGAGGGGGAGCGCGTCGCGCAGCTGGGCGAGGAAGGAGGTGGTCATGCGAGGGACTCCGCGATGGGGCCCAGCGCGAGCGCCGGGGCGTAGGTGAGGAGGGCGACCACGACGGCGACGCCCACGAGAAGGACGGTGAACAGGGGGCCGTCGGTGCGCATCGTCCCCGCGCCCGCGGGCACGCGCGGCTCGCGGGCGAGCACGCCCGCCAGGGAGATCACCAGCAGCATGGGGAGGAACCGGCCGAGCAGCATGACGGCGCCCATGAGCAGCAGCTGCGGCGTGCCGGAGGAGTCGAAGCTGCCGAACGCGGAGCCGTTGTTGTTGCCGGCGCTGAGGTAGGCGTACAACGCCGAGCTCACGCCGTGCGCGCCGTCCTGGGTCACGGCAGAGTGCAGCGAAGGGATCGCCATCGTGGCCGCGAACCCGGCCAGCACCAGGACGGGCGTCGCGACCGTGTACAGCGCGACGCGGGTCATCGCGGCGGCGCGGATGCGCTTGCCGTAGATCTCGGGCGTGCGTCCCACCATGAGGCCGGCGAGGAACACCGCGAGGATCGCGATCACGAGCATGCCGTACAGGCCCGAGCCCACGCCGCCGGGCGCGATCTCCCCCAGGCCCATCGACGCGGAGGCGATGAGGCCGCCGGGTGCGGTGAGCGAGTCGTGCATCGCGTTGACGGATCCGGTGCTGGTGCCGGTGGTGGAAGCGGCGTAGAGGGCCGAGGCGGTCAGGCCGAAGCGCGTCTCCTTGCCCTCGAGCGCGGCGCCCGCGGCGGTCGGGGCCAGCCCGCCCGCGGCGTGCTCGGCCCAGATGAGCAGGCCGGCCGAGGCCACCCACAGGGTGGTCATCGCGCCGAGCACGGCGTAGCCCTGGCGGCGGTTGCCGAGGATGAGCCCGAGCGCGCGGGGGAGCGAGAACGGGATGGCGAGCATGAGCACCATCGACAGGAGGTTGGTCCACGCCGTCGGGTTCTCGAAGGGGTGGGCGGCGTTGGCGTTGAAGAAGCCGCCGCCGTTGGTGCCGAGCTGCTTGATGGCCTCCTGCGTGGCGACCGGGCCGCCGGGGAGGGTCTGGGCCGCGCCGGTGACGCCGGTGACGGTGGTGGGGTCGGCGAGGGTCTGGATGACTCCGCCCGCGATGAGCAGCACCGCGGACACCGCCGCGATCGGGAGCAGCACGCGCACGGTGATGCGGGTGATGTCCACCCAGAAGTTGCCCAGAGTCGCCGAGCGGTGCGCGGCCAGGGCGCGGACCAGGACGAACGCGACCGCGATTCCGACGGCGGCGGACAGGAAGTTCTGGACCGTGAGGCCGGCCGCTTGCGCGGTGTACCCCAGCGCGACCTCGCCGGAGTACCACTGCCAGTTGGTGTTGGTGACGAAGCTGATGGCGGTGCTGAGCGCGCCCGCGAACCCCATCCCGGCGGTGCCCTCGGAGAAGGGGAGCGCCCTGTTCATCAGCAGGATCGCGGTGAGCAGCACGACGCCCAGGGTCGAGAACGCCACCACGGCGCCCGCGTAGGAGCGGGTGGACTGCTGCGCGTCGGGGGCGACGCCCACCACGCGGTAGACGGCGCGCTCGACGCGGAGGTGGCGGGTCGAGGTGGCGGCACGCGCGAGCAGCGTGCCGAGCGGCCACTGGAGGAGGGCGAGCAGTCCGACGAGGACGGCGACGCCGATCAGGTCGGTCACGTCAGCGCCTCCCGGAGGAGATCAGGGTCCAGCCGACGTAGGCGACGGCGGCGATCGCGGCGACCACCGCGAGCATGGTGAGGAGGGGTTCCATGCCTCCATCGCATCGCGGGGAGGGGGCCGCCGTCGCGGATCCTGACGGGATCCAGACACGTCCTGACACTACCCGGACGGCCCCGGGGGCGGCCGCTCGGACGCCCACCCGACCGCCTGCCCGGGCGACGTCGCCGCGCGCCGGTCCACCGCATCGTCCCGCCGAGAGGCGACCATGGTTGCCATGCCCGCCGACTCCACCAGACCCGCGCGCCTCGACCGCCTCCGGGCGGCGCTGCCGGGCTGGGCGGGCGGCGCGCTGACCGGGCTCCAGGCCGTCGCGCTGTCCTACCTGGTGGTGCTCGCGCCCGCGCTCGCGGCGGTCGCGGGAGCCCCCAGCCTCGACGGCTCCGCCGCGGTGGACTGGGCGGGCGCGGCCACCGTCGCGACGTCCGTGTGGCTGCTGGGCCACGGCGTGCCGATCGTGTTCGGCGGGGCGACGCTGTCGCTGGTGCCGCTCGGCATGCCGCTGGTGAGCGCCGCGATCCTCATGGGCGTCGCGCGCCGCTTCGCGGTGAAGACGTGGACCAGCTGGGCGCTCGGCGTCGCGACCTTCGCGGCGGGGGCGGCGGTGATCGGGTGGCTCGGCAGCCCCGACGGCTCGCGCGAGGCCGGCGCCCTGCGCGCCGCGCTGGTGTGCGCGCTCATCGCCGCGCCCGCGGTCGCGGCGGGCATCTGGCGCGCGTACGGCGCGCGCCTGCACCTGCTCGACGTCATCCCCGACGAGGTCCGCGCCGGACTGCGCCTGGGCCTCGGCACGCTCGCGCTGGTGGTGAGCGTGGCGGCCGCGATCGGCGGCGTGTGGGCGGTGCTCGGCATGGACCGCATCGCGACCCTCGCCTCCGACCTGCGCATGGATCCCCTGGGCGCGGGCGCCCTCGCGATCGCCGAGACGCTCTACGTCCCCACCCTGGTGTGCTGGATGGTCGCGTGGCTGGTGGGCCCCGGGTTCGTGGTCGGCACCGGCTCGCTGTACGCGCCGGACACCCTCACTGTCGACGCCCTCCCGCAGCTGCCGCTCCTGGGCGCGCTGCCGTCCGGCTCGGGAGGCTGGTGGACGTGGGCGCCGGTCGCGGTCGTGGCGCTCGCGGCGCTGGCGCGGGCGTTCCTCGGCCGCCGGATCGGGCTCGACTGGGCCTCGGCGCGCTCCGCCGGGGTCGCCATCGCGGCGGTCGCGCTCGGGTTCGCCGCCTTGACCGCCGCGTCGCGCGGCGCCGCCGGCCCCGGCCGCCTGGAGCAGGTGGGCGCGGAGATCGTGCCCGTCACGCTCATCGGCACCGCGCTGGTGGCGGCGGGCTACGGCGCGGTGTGGGCCACGGTGGCCGCCTGGCGGTGGGCGCGCGGTCGCCTGCGAAGGGACGATGCGCCG
Source organism: Demequina silvatica (assembly GCF_000971215.1). Taxonomy (GTDB): domain Bacteria; phylum Actinomycetota; class Actinomycetes; order Actinomycetales; family Demequinaceae; genus Demequina; species Demequina silvatica. Next base: position 110,204 of record NZ_BBMA01000002.1, on the reverse strand, counting down.
GCCGGCTCGGGCGCCCCGGTGACCCCGGTCGCCCCGGCGGCTCCCGTCAGGGAGCCAGCTGGCTCGGGACGGTGAGACCCCACTCGTCGAGCAGGTCGAGGTAGGACTGCTCGTACTCGTCGAGGCACACCTGGCGCGCCGTCTCGGTGATCGCGTTCGCCTGGCAGTCGGTGAGCGCCTGGACCTGGTCGTGCAGGATCACCAGGCCGAGGCCGTAGAGCAGCGCGATCGCGGAGGCCCCGATGCCGATCGCGAGCACCACCTTGAGCCCGGGCAGGCGCACGCCGCGCAGCAGCACCAGCGCGGTGATCATGGCTGCGGCGGTGGCGGGCGCGAGGATCAGCGAGGACAGCCCCCACGTGGGTCCGAACAGCGGCACCAGCAGCATCGCGGTGAGGAGCCCGAGGCTCCACTGCACGGCTCGGCGAGCGCCGGCACCCACCTCGGGCACGGCGTCGGGGGTGGGCGGCATGGGGCTCCCTCGGTCGGTGTGACCCCCAGCATGCCGATAGGCTCGACGCTGTGACAAACGCACCCCGTCCCCGGCGTGTCGTGGTGCTCGCCTCCGGGGCAGGGTCCACGCTTCGCGCCGTGCTCGAGGCCGCGCGCGAGGCCGCCTACGGCGCCCGCGTGGTCGGCGTGGTCACGGACAAGGACGGGATCGGCGCGCTCGACATCGCGCGCGAGTCCGGCGTCCCCACGGCCGTGGTGCGGCTGGCCGACTTCGAGTCCCGCGCGCTGTGGGACCAGGCGATCGCCCGCACCGTCGCGACCTTCGACCCCGAGATCGTGCTGCTCGCGGGCTTCATGCGGCTGCTCGGTGCGCCCTCGCTCGAGCGCTTCGGCGGCCGCATCCTCAACACGCACCCCGCCCTGCTGCCCGCCTATCCCGGCGCGCACGGGGTGAGGGACGCCCTCGCCGGCGGGGCGAAGGTGACGGGCTGCACCGTCATCGTCGTCGACGCCGGCGTGGACACCGGGCCCATCGTCGCGCAGGCGGCGGTCGAGGTCCTCGACGACGACACCGAGTCCACCCTCCACGAGCGCATCAAGGAGGTGGAGCGGGTGCTGGTCACGGCCACGCTCGGCCGCCTCGCGCGCGAGGGCTGGACCGTCACCGGCCGCACCGTGCGCATCGGAGCGGCGAACCCCATCACCGAGGAGTCACCATGACCGAGCGTCAGGCCGTCCGCCGCGCCCTCATCTCCGTGTACGACAAGACCGGCATCGAGGAGCTCGCGACCGCGCTCACCCACGAGGGCGTGCAGATCGTCTCCACCGGCTCGACCGCGCAGCGCATCGCCGCCGCGGGCGTGCCCGTCACCCCGGTCGAGGAGCTCACCGGCTTCCCCGAGTGCCTAGACGGACGCGTCAAGACGCTCCACCCGAACGTGCACGCCGGCATCCTCGCGGACCGTCGCCTCGACTCGCACGTCGCGCAGCTCGCGGAGCTGGGCATCGAGGCGTTCGACCTGGTGGTGGTGAACCTCTACCCGTTCGCCGCGACCGTCGCGTCCGGCGCCTCGGACGACGAGGTGGTCGAGCAGATCGACATCGGCGGCCCCTCGATGGTGCGCGGCGCCGCGAAGAACCACGCCAGCGTCGCCGTCGTGGTGGACCCCGCGGACTACGAGCACGCGGCCAGCGCGGTGGGCCACGGCGGCTTCACCCTCGCCGAGCGCACCCAGCTCGCCGTCAAGGCGTTCCGCCACACCGCGGAGTACGACGTCCAGGTCGCCTCGTGGCTGGGCAGCACCCAGGCGCCCGACGACGAGGGGACGGGCCTGCCCGGCTGGATGGGCGCATCGTTCACCCGCACGGCCGCCCTGCGCTACGGCGAGAACCCGCACCAGAACGCCGCCCTGTACTCCGACGGCTCGGGCGCCGGCATCGCCGGTGCGCGCCAGCTGCACGGCAAGGAGATGTCCTTCAACAACTACGTCGACGCGGACGCCGCCGTGCGCGCCGCGTACGACCACGCCGGCCCGGCCGTCGCGGTGATCAAGCACGCCAACCCGTGCGGCATCGCGGTGGGGGACAGCATCGCGGAGGCGCACGCCAAGGCGCACGCGACGGACCCGGTGAGCGCGTTCGGCGGCGTGATCGCAGCCAACGGCGTGGTGACGGCCGATGCGGCGCGTCAGATCGCGGAGATCTTCACCGAGGTGGTGGTCGCCCCCGGTTACGAGGACGAGGCCGTCGAGATCCTCGCCAAGAAGAAGAACCTGCGCATCCTCGAGATCGACCCGGTGCCGCTGGTGGCCGAATGGCGTCGCGTGAGCGGCGGGCTGCTGGTGCAGCAGGCCGACGCGATCGACGCGCCCGGCGACCCGGCCTCGACGTGGCAGCACGTCGCCGGCCCCGTCGCGGACGAGGCGACGCTCGCGGAGCTCGAGTTCGCGTGGCGCGCATGCCGCGCGGTGAAGTCGAACGCGATCCTGCTCGCGAAGGACGGCGGCGCCGTGGGCATCGGCATGGGCCAGGTCAACCGCGTCGACTCGTGCCGGCTCGCTGTGAGCCGCGCAGGCGAGGAGCGGGCGGTCGGCTCCGTGGCCGCGTCCGACGCGTTCTTCCCGTTCGCGGACGGCCTCCAGGTGCTGATCGACGGCGGCGTGCGCGCCGTGGCGTCGCCCGGCGGCTCGGTGCGCGATGCTGAGGTGATCGCGGCCGCGGAGGCGGCAGGCATCACGCTGTACCACACCGGTACCAGGCACTTCTTCCACTAGGCCACCAGGAGGCGCGCATGGGTGAGAGGACCCGCACCCCGCTCGGGCTCGCGGTCCTGGTGACCGTGGCCGTGGTCGCGATCTCGCTCTCGGGGCTGATCTTCGGCGTCGACGTGGCCGTGCTCGCGCTGGCGGCGTTCGCGGCGGCGGGCGCGGTGGCGCGGATCGTCATGCCGGTCGAGCGCGCGTTCCAGGTGCGCCGCCGTGCGATCGACGTGGGCGTGCTCGTGGTGCTCGCCGCCGCGCTGCTGTTCCTGGGGCTGACCACGCCGCTGGGCTGAGAAACGCGAGACTCCCAATGACAGATGTGACGCGAGCGTTCTCGCGTGGAGGATGTGAACGCCTCAGCAGTTGACTGGCGTCACTTCCTGCACATCCGTCATTGGGAGTCGTCGGCGTACGACGAGGGTTCAGTCCTCGATGACCTCGACCACCTCGACGGTCACCAGGTCCTCCTCGGGGCCGAACGCCCGGAACAGCAGGCCGGAGATGGCCGCGCCGATCAACGGCGCCACCCAGAACAGCCACAGCTGGGCGATGTGCTCGGAGCCGGAGAACAGGATCACGCCGGTGGCGCGGGCCGGGTTGAGCGCGCCGTTGGTGAACGGGATCGCGATCAGCACCAGGAAGCCGACCGTGAGGCCGATCGACAGGGGAGCGAATCCGGGCACCGCCTTGCGGGCGGTCACGGAGAGCACCACGGCCACCAGCAGCGCGGCGATGATGATCTCCACCACGCCGGCCGCGACCCAATCGAACTGCGTGGGGGAGAAGTCCGCGTAGCCGTTCGAGGCGGTCGCCATGAACTCGGTGGGCGTGCCCAGCTGGTCGTAGATCTCGTTGGTGGAGCGCAGCGCGTAGAAGAGGCCGGCGGCGGCGGTCGCGCCCACCACCTGCGCGAGCACGTACGGCGCGACGTCGCGTGCGGGGAAGCGGCCGGCGAGCCACAGGCCCACGGTGACGGCGGGGTTGAGGTGCGCGCCCGAGATGCCGGCGAAGATCAGCGCGGCGATGATGACGCCCAGCGCGAAGCCGAACGCGACGTTGATCGCGTCGAAGCCCATGACGCCGGAGAACAGCGCGGCACCCACGCCCATGAAGACCAGGATGAAGGTGCCGGCGAGCTCCGCCAGCATGCGGGCCACCAGGCCGGGGCCGGAGGTGTCGACCGCCCAGTCCTCGTCGGTGAGCTCCTCGGAGAACTCGACCACGTCGGCCTCCACGGAGTTGGGCTCGTTCTCGAATGACGGCTGGCTCATCGTTCCTCCTGACAGGCGCACCGCGTGAGGCGCGCTCCGTCGTATGCTCGCACGCGCATCGTCCCCTGGCGAGGGGACGCGCGGGCCGTTCATCCCCGCTTATCCAGCCGTGACGAACGGCCCGGGCCGGTGGACTAGCCTGGTGCCACCATCCCCGAAGGTGTGAGGACTGACGCATGGCGAAGATCAAGGTCGAAGGCAAGGTCGTCGAGCTCGACGGCGACGAGATGACGCGGATCATCTGGCAGTTCATCAAGGACCGCCTCATCCACCCGTACCTCGACGTGGACCTCGAGTACTACGACCTCGGCATCGAGTCGCGCGACGCGACCGACGACCAGATCACCATCGACGCGGCGAACGCGATCAAGCAGCACGGCGTGGGCGTCAAGTGCGCCACCATCACGCCGGACGAGGCGCGCGTCGAGGAGTTCGGCCTCAAGCGCATGTACGTCTCGCCCAACGGCACCATCCGCAACATCCTCGGCGGCGTGGTGTTCCGCGAGCCGATCATCATCTCCAACATCCCGCGCCTGGTGCCGGGCTGGACCAAGCCGATCGTCATCGGCCGTCACGCCCACGGCGACCAGTACAAGGCGACCAACTTCAAGGTGCCCGGCGCCGGCAAGCTGACCGTGACCTTCACACCCGAGGACGGCTCCGAGCCCATCGAGCACGTGGTCGCGAACTACGGCCCCGACGGCGGCGTCGCGATGGGCATGTACAACTTCAACAAGTCCATCGAGGACTTCGCGCGCGCGTCCTTCGCGTACGGCCTGCAGCGCGGCTACCCGGTGTACCTGTCCACCAAGAACACGATCCTCAAGGCCTACGACGGCCAGTTCAAGGACATCTTCGCGGACGTGTTCGAGAAGGAGTACAAGGCGGAGTTCGACGCCGCCGGCATCACCTACGAGCACCGCCTGATCGACGACATGGTCGCCGCGGCGATGAAGTGGGAGGGCGGCTACGTCTGGGCCTGCAAGAACTACGACGGCGACGTCCAGTCCGACACCGTCGCGCAGGGCTTCGGGTCGCTGGGCCTCATGACCTCCGTGCTCATGACCCCGGACGGCAAGACCGTCGAGGCCGAGGCCGCGCACGGCACCGTCACCCGCCACTTCCGCCAGCACCAGGCCGGCAAGCCGACGTCGACCAACCCGATCGCGTCGATCTTCGCGTGGACCGGCGGACTCAAGCACCGCGGCAAGCTCGACGGCACCCCCGAGGTCACCGGCTTCGCCGAGACCCTCGAGGACGTCATCATCAAGTCCGTCGAGGGCGGCGCGATGACCAAGGACCTCGCGCTGCTCGTCGGCCCCGACCAGGAGTGGCAGACCACCGAGGAGTTCCTCGCGACCCTCGACGCCAACCTGGCGGCACGCCTGGCCTGAGCGCCACGGGACGATGCGCCGGTGACCGGCGCATCGTCCCTCCCGGGCGGCGCGGGTCGCCCGGGGCCCCGCAGATCCCCACCCCGTCCTCAACCAAGGAGTCACGACGACGTGAGCACCACCCCTGTCACCGTCACCGTCACCGGAGCGGCCGGCCAGATCGGCTACGCCCTCCTGTTCCGCATCGCGTCCGGCGCGATGCTCGGGCCGGACACCCCGGTCAAGCTGAACCTCCTCGAGATCCCCCAGGCCGTGAAGGCGGCCGAGGGCACCGCGATGGAGCTCGACGACTGCGCGTTCCCGCTGCTGGCCGGCGTGGACATCTACGACTCCGCCGAGGCGGCGTTCGACGGCGTCAACGTGGCGCTGCTGGTGGGCGCGCGCCCGCGCGGGCCGGGCATGGAGCGCGGCGACCTGCTCGCCGCGAACGGCGGGATCTTCGGACCCCAGGGCGCGGCGATCAACAAGGGCGCGGCGTCCGACGTGCGCGTCCTGGTGGTGGGCAACCCCGCCAACACGAACGCGCTGATCGCGGCCTCGCACGCGCCCGACGTCCCCGCGTCGCGCTTCACCGCGATGATGCGCCTGGACCACAACCGTGCGCTGGCGCAGCTCGCGTCGCGCGCCGGGGTCGGCGTGTCCGAGGTCTCGAACGTCACCATCTGGGGCAACCACTCCGCGAAGCAGTACCCGGACATCGCGCACGCGACCATCGCGGGGCGTCCGGCGCCTGCCGTGGTGGCGGACGACGCGTGGGTCACCGACACCTTCATCCCGACCGTCGCCAAGCGCGGCGCGGCGATCATCGACGCGCGCGGTGCCTCCTCGGCGGCGTCCGCGGCGAACGCGGCGATCGACCACGTGCGCGACTGGGCGCTGGGGACGCCTGAAGGGGCGTGGACGTCCGTGGGCATGGTCTCCGACGGGTCCTACGGCGTGCCCGAGGGCATCATCTCCGGCTTCCCGGCGACGTCGAAGGGCGGCGAGTGGGAGATCGTGCAGGGGCTGTCCATGTCCGAGGCGGCCGTGGCCGGGCTGGGCGTGTCCGTCGACGAGCTCGTGGAGGAGCGCGACGCGGTGAAGGAGCTCGGGCTGATCTGAGCCGCTTGGCTGGTGATCGGTTGAGCTGTTGAGCTGTTGATCTGTTGATCTGTGCCGGTTCGCCGGCTGCGAGGCCCCCGGGTGCTGCGGCGCCCGGGGGCTCTCGCGTTGTGGCGGGGGTGGGCGCGTTCCGTTGATCGGATCGTGCAGAGAAGTCGACGTGGATCTGCGCTATCCGATCAGGTGGCTCGGGCCGGCGCTGCAGCGCGTGGCGAGGGGATCTCTGTACTCGCTGACGTCTCCGTCGGCGTGCCCTGGTGACACATGACTGTCCGTTGCGCCCCGGTGACACGTTGGAGTCCGCACAGCCCTCGTTTGCGCGCACCAGAGTGTCACTGGAGCGCGCCGGTGCCGGCTCGACGGCGGTCATCACGTCCCGCTGATCGGATCGTGCAGAGATGTCGCCCTGGATCTGCACGATCCGATCAACTCGCTGGTCGGACCGCGGCGGGGGAGCCGGCTCCACCCCCGCGCCGTGTGAACGTCCACATCACGGACGGGTAACGATCTCGAGAAATTCACCCCCACCCCCTTGCCATTTGATTGTTAGTAACCTTTACTAACGAACATGACCCAGCAGGGGACCCGACAGGGAGCCGGACTCGCAGCGGAGCGAGTCGCGCCGCGACAGCGCCGATTCGCCTCGGTGGTGCGCGCCGGCGCACGCGTCACGCCGGAGCGTGCGCGCAGCCACAACCGCGTGCTCGTGCTGCAGGAGCTGTACCGCTCCGAGGGCCTGTCGCGCGCCGACCTCGCCCGCGCCGTGGGCCTCACCCGCGTCACCATCTCGGACCTGGTCGCGGACCTCATCGCCGACGACCTGGTGATCGAGCTCGGCATCCGCGCCGACGCCCGCCCCGGCAAGCCGGCCACGCTGCTCGACATCAACCGCGCGGGCTTCGCCATCGTCGCGCTCGACCTGTCCTACCTCAACCTGTTCCGCGGTGTGGTCACCGACCTCGACGGCACGGTGCTCCACCGCGAGCAGCTCGACGTCACCGGCGTCACGGGGACCGCGGCGGTCGATGCCGTCGCCGAGCTCCTCGCACGCCTCGTCGCCCGTGCGGACGCCCCGATCCTGGGCGTCGGCGTCGGCAGCCCCGGCATCGTGGACGACGCAGGCACGGTGCTCTCCGCTCCCAACCTCGGCTGGGCGGACGTCCCGCTCCAGGACACGCTAGCCGAGCGCACGGGCCTGCCCGTCCTCGTGGCGAATGACGCGAACGCCGCCGCGCTCGCCGAGCGCACCTTCGGCGGCGCGGAGGACGACACGCTGCTGATCCGCATCGGCCGCGGTGTCGGTTCCGGCCTCGTGATCGGCGGCCGCCTGGTGCGCGGCGCGCACTCGGCCGCCGGCGAGATCGGTCACGTGGTGGTCGGCACCGACGGCGGCGAGGTCTGCGCCTGCGGCAAGACCGGCTGCCTCGAGACCTGGCTCGCGATCCCGCGCCTGCAGGCCCGCGCCGAGGCCGCCTCCGACGCCACCGCCCGCGAGGCGGTCCTCGCGGCCGCGGGCGAGCGCCTGGGCATCTCCATCTCGCCCGTGGTGGGCGCCCTCAACCTTGGGGAGGTCGTCCTGTCCGGCCCCCTCGATCTTCTCGACGGCACGCTGCTCGACTCCGCCGCCGAGACGATCCGTTCCCGCACGATGGCCGACTCTCACGGCGGTCCCGCGGTACGGATGACCACGCTCGGGCGCGACATCGTCGTGCTCGGGGCCGCGGTCATGGTCCTCACCGGCCAGCTGGGGGTCTTCTGACCCTCGTCCCCCCGTGGCACCACCCGCCACGGAACCCACCAAGAAAAGGAACTGGAATGAAGAAGACGATGCTGGGGGTGACCGCGTTCGCGGCCGCCGGCGCCATCGCACTGGCGGGCTGCTCGTCACCCGGCGAGACCGAGCCCACCGCCGCCGCCTCCGAGTCCGCCGCCACCGCCGGCGGCGCGGAGGACATCACGCTGTGGCTCATGGGTACCGACACCCCTGAGGCCCTCATCGACTACCTCAAGACCACCTACACCGAGGAGAACGGCGGCGCGCTCACCGTCGAGCAGATCGGCTGGGGCGACGCGATCGCGTCCCTCACCACCGCCCTCCCGGACTCCGCCAACACCCCGGACGTCACCGAGGTCGGCAACACGCAGTCCGCGACGTTCACCACGGTCGGCGCGTTCCTCGACATCTCCGACATGTACGAGGAGCTGGGCGGCGACTCGCTGCTCCAGGGCTTCGTCGAGGCCGGCTCCGTGGGCGACACCAAGTACGCGCTGCCGTACTACTTCGGCTCGCGCCTCACCTGGTTCCGCAAGGACCTGTACGAGCAGGGCGGCGTCGAGGTGCCGACCACGCTCGCCGAGGTGACCGAGGTCAACGCCTCGCTCAAGGACCAGGGCATCGCCGGCATGTACGTGCCCGGCCAGGACTGGCGCGACGGCATCTCCTGGATCTTCGCCAACGGCGGCGAGATCGCCACGTTCGACGGCGAGACCTGGACCTCCGCGCTCGCCACGCCCGAGTCGGTCGAGGGCATGAGGCAGTGGCAGGAGCTCTTCGAGACCGCCTCGGTCGCGAAGGTCACGGACGACGACTCGACCGCCTACCAGGCGATCAACGACGACTTCCTCCAGGGCACCCCCGCCGCCACCACCATGGCCCCGAACTGGGCGTACTGGTCGCTCGGCGACCTCGCCGAGAACGACGAGGGCGAGCAGGTCGCGACCTGGAACGACAAGAAGTTCGGCGCGTACGTCCTGCCGGGCGTCGACGGCGGCACCGCCCCCGTGTTCGCGGGCGGCTCCAACATCGGCATCTCCGCCGCGACCGAGAACGTCGAGGGCTCCAAGACCCTCATGCGCATCATCTTCTCGGAGGAGTACCAGACGATGCTCGCGGAGAACGGCCTCGGCCCCGCGAACCTCGACTACGCCGACACCTACACCGAGGTCGCCGCGATGGGTGACCTCGCCCTCGAGGCCGCCTCGTCGGCCAAGCTCACGCCGGCCGCGCCGGGCTGGGCCGCGATCGAGGAGGCCAAGCTGATGGAGCAGTACTTCGCTGCCGTGGCTCAGGGCGGCGACATCGAGTCGCTCGCCGTCGAGTACGACGCGAAGCTCAACGATCTCATCAACGGCTGATCCACCCCCTGGAGCGGCAGCCCCCTGCCGCTCGCGCATGGGCCCGGGTGTCCCCGTGGCACCCGGGCCCATGCTGTCCCAGGGACTTGTCGAAGCACCACCGAGAGGTACACCCATGACCACCACCGCGCCGGCACCGGGCACGCTCGAGGCCCCAGCTGCGCCCGCCTCGCGCCCCAAGCGCCGCCGGTCCCCGCTGCCCTACATCCTCGCCACCCCGGCGATCATCGCCCTCCTCGCCGGCATGGGCTACCCGCTCATCTGGCAGGTGTGGAACTCGTTCCGCGAGTACGGTCTCGCGCAGCAGTTCGGCCAGGCCCCCGAGTTCGTGGGCCTCGACAACTACATCGAGCTCCTCACCGGCTCCGAGTTCTGGGGCGTCCTCGCGAAGTCCGTGGTCTTCATGGCCGTGACCGCGGGCGCCACCATGGTCCTCGGCATCGGGCTCGCCCTGCTGATGAAGCACATCGCCGGCTGGGCCCGCATCACCCTCCAGGTGGCGATGCTGCTCGCCTGGGCCATGCCAATCGTCGCCCAGATGACCGTGTGGAACTGGCTGATCGACGACCGCAACGGCGTGCTCAACTACCTGCTCAGCCTGCTCCCCGGCGTCGACATGATCGGCCACGACTGGCTCGAGAGCCCCCTCAGCTTCTTCGCTGTCGCCTCGGTGATCATCACGTGGGCATCGGTGCCCTTCGTGGCGCTCTCCGTGTACGCCGGCCTCACCCAGGTCTCGGACGACGTGGTCGAGGCCGCCCAGCTCGACGGCGCCGGCGGCTTCCAGATGCTGCGCCGCATCACCCTGCCGATCCTGCGCCCCATCCTCGTGATCCTGCTCCTGCTCCAGATGATCTGGGACCTGCGCGTGTACGCCCAGATCGAGCTTCTCCAGGGATTCGGCGCGGCCGGCACCCAGTACGACCTGCTCGGCACGTACATCTACGGCCTCGGCATCGGTCAGGGCCACTTCGGCGTCGCCGCCGCGGCCGCGATGCTCGTCATGCTCTTCACCATCGCGCTCAGCTGGTTCTACGTGCGCGAGCTCCTCAAGGAGGACGCACAGTGACCACCACCTCGCTCCCCGCCCGGCGCAAGCCGCGGCGCTCCCCGATGCGCCACATCGGCGCCGGCGTGGCCCTGGTCCTCGCCGTCGCGTGGGCATTCCCCGTGTACTGGATGGTGAACTCCTCGTTCCTGTCCGTCACCACCATCACGGCGCTCACCCCGACCTGGGTGCCGTTCGGCGGCACGCTCGCGAACTACAAGAACGTGCTCCAGGGCTCGACGGGCTTCACCGACGCGCTGCTCATGTCGCTCGGCGTCACCGGCGTCGCGCTCGTGATCTGCATCGTGTTCGCGTTCCTGGGCGCGCTCGCCATCTCCCGCTTCCGCTTCCGCGGCCGCAAGGCCCTGGTGCTCGCGATCATCCTGGTCCAGATGCTCCCGGCCGAGGCCATGTTCATCGCGCAGTACCAGATGATCTCCGGCCTGGGCCTGCTCAACACCCTCGCCGGCGTCTCGATCATCTACGTCGCGATGGTGGTGCCGTTCACCATGTGGATGCTGCGCGGGTTCGTCGCCGGCGTCCCCGCGGACCTCGAGGAGGCGGCCATGATCGACGGCTGCTCGCGGTTCGGCGCCTTCATGCGCGTCACGTTCCCGCTGCTGGCCCCCGGCCTGGTCGCGTCCGGCGTGTTCGCGTTCCTCCAGGTGTGGAACGAGTTCGCCCTCGCCTCGATCATCCTCACCTCCGAGCAGCAGGAGACCCTCCCGCTGTGGCTGCGCAACTTCGCCCAGCCGTCGAGCCTCGGCATGCTCGAGTGGGGTCAGGTCATGGCCGGCTCGACGCTGGTCGCTGTGCCGGTCATCGTCTTCTTCCTCATCGTGCAGCAGCGCATGACGCAGGGTCTCGTGGGCGGCGCGGTCAAGGGATGAGCGCCACCGTCAACCCGCTCGCCGTGCTCATGCCCGGCTTCGTCGGCTACACGCTTCCCGGCTGGCTCGAGGCGCGCCTGCGCGACGGCCTCGGCGGCGTGTGCCTGTTCGCCGCGAACGTCGAGTCGCCCGCCCAGCTGCGCGCCCTCACGGACGCGATCCACGCCGCCAACCCCCACGCGATCGTCTCGATCGACGAGGAGGGCGGCGACGTCTCCCGCCTCTACCAGGCCGTCGGCTCGCCGTTCCCCGGCAACGCGGTCCTGGGTCGCATGGACGATGCGGCGGTCACCGAGGCCGTCGCGGCCCGGGTGGGCGCGGAGCTGGCCGAGGCGGGCGTGGACCTCACGCTCGCGCCGGATGTCGACGTCAACGCCGACCCGCGCAACCCCGTGATCGGGATCCGCAGCTTCGGCACCGACCCTGCGCTCGTGTCCCGCCACTCGGCGGCGTGGGTCGCCGGCGTCCAGTCGCGCGGCGTCTCTGCGTGCGCGAAGCACTTCCCGGGCCACGGCGACACCGCCCAGGACTCGCACCACTCGCTGCCGACCGTCACCGCGGACGCCGCGACGCTGCGCGAGCGCGACCTGCCGCCCTTCGTGGCGGCGATCGAGGCAGGCAGCGCCACCGTGATGACGTCGCACATCATGCTCCCCGCGCTGGACCCCGAGCTGCCCGCGACCTTCTCGCGGCCCATCCTCGAGAACCTGCTGCGCGGCGAGCTCGGCTTCGACGGCGTGATCGTCACCGACGCGCTCGACATGCAGGGCGCGAGCGGCGGCCGCGGCATCCCCGCCGCCGCCGTCCTCGCGCTCGCCGCCGGCGCCGACCTGCTGTGCCTGGGCTCCGTCAACCCCGACGAGGAGATCGGCGAGGTCGCCGCGGCCATCGCGGCCGCCGTCGCCGACGGCAGCCTCGACGCCTCCCGCGTGACCGAGGCCGCCGCCCGGTGCGCCGCGCTCGGGGCGAGCCATGCCGCCCGCCGGACCGCCGCATCGTCCCCCGCCCCTCAGATCGTGGACGCCGCGGCCGTACGCGCCACCTTCGCGGTGGACGATGCGGCGCTCGCCCTGCTCGCCGAGGACCGGCCGCGCGCGTGGCTGCGGCTCGAGCCGGCCGCCAACATGGCCGTCGGGCCCGCGCCGTGGGGACCGTTCGCGTCGGGCGTCGCGCCCGCGGCGACGCTGGGGCCGGACGGCGACCCCGCGAGCCTCGCGGACGCCGTGCCCGCGGGTGCGCTCGCGGTGATCGTGGGCAAGGACAACCACCGCCACCCGTGGGCGCTCGCCGCGATCGACGCGGTGCGCGAGCGCGGCGACGCCGTGGTGGTAGACATGGGCTGGCCGGGGGACACCGCCGCCGACGTCGCGACGTACGGGGCGTCCCGCCTGGTAGGCGCGGCGCTGCTCGAGCTGATCGGACACTGACATGCATCTGGGGATCGACATCGGTGGAACCAAGACCGATGCCGTGGTGGTCGACGCGGCGGGCACCGTGCTCGCGCGGCGGCGGCTGCCGTCCGGCTGGGGCGGCGAGGCCGTGGTCGCCGCGGCGCTCGAGGCGTCGCGGGCCGCGTGCGCGGACGCCGGCGTCACGCCCGCGGACGTGACCGTCGGGATCGGCACGCCCGGCACCGTGGTCGACGGCGTGGTCTCCCACGCGGTCAACCTGGGCGTCGACGTGCTCGACCTCGCGGGGGCGTTCGCCGCCGGCTGGGGCGCGCGGCCCGTGGTGGACAACGACGTGAACGTCGGGGCGCTCGGCGCCTGGGCGCTCGCCGGGGACGGCGCGGACCGGTCCATGGCGTATCTCAACCTCGGGACCGGGCTCGCGGCGGGGCTGGTGCTCGGCGGCACGGTGTGGCGGGGCGCGCGCGGCGCGGCCGGCGAGATCGGCCACATCTCCGTGGACCCGGCCGGGCCGATCGGCGCGGACGGGCTCCCCGGCGGGCTCGAGACCTACGCCTCCGGGTCGGGCCTCACGCTCCAGTGGGGCGCCGACGGCGCGACGGGACGCGACGTGGTCGAGGCAGCGGCGGCCGGGGACGCGCGCGCACGCGAGATCTGCGAGCGCGCGTACTACGGGCTCGCGTCCTGCGTGCGCGTGCTGGTGCTCACGCTCGACGTCGACGAGGTCGTCATCGGCGGCGGCATGACCGCGTGGGGCGATGACCTGATCGCGGGCGCGACCCGCATCCTGGACGCATGGGCCGCGACCAGCCCGTTCCTCGCGTCCCTGGACCTGGCGCAGCGCATGCGCCTGCTCGAGATCGACATCCCCGTGGCCGCCGTGGGCGCCGCGATGCTAGGAGGTGGACGTGGCTGAGGTCATCGTCCTGGAGACGCCCGCCGAGGCGGGCGCGTTCGTCGCGGCGCACATCGCCGCCGCCGTCCGCAAGGACCCCGCGTTCACGCTCGGCGTCGCGACGGGTTCCACGCCGCTGCCGGTCTACGAGGCGCTTCGCGCCGAGGCCGCCGCGGGCACGGACTTCACCCGCATGTCCGCGTTCGCGCTCGACGAGTACGTGGGCCTGCCCGCCGGCCACCCCGAGAGCTACCGGGCCGTGGTGGACCGCGAGGTGACGGAGCCGCTCGGGCTCGACCGCGCGCGGGTGCACGTGCCTGACGGCTCCGCCGACGGCATCGAGACCGCGGGCGAGCGCTACGAGGCCGCGCTCGAGCTGCACGGGGGAGTGGACCTCCAGCTGCTCGGGATCGGGCGCACCGGCCACCTGGGGTTCAACGAGCCGGGGTCGAGCTTCGGGTCGGTCACGCGCGTGAAGACGCTCACCGAGCGCACGCGTCAGGACAACGCCCGGTTCTTCTCCTCTCTCGACGAGGTGCCCATCCACTGCGTGACCCAGGGCCTGGGCACCATCCTGCGCGCCCGGCACCTGGTGCTGCTCGCGTTCGGCGAGTCCAAGGCGGAGGCGCTGGCCGCCGCCGTCGAGGGCCCCGTGTCCGCGTCGATGCCGGGCTCCGCGATCCAGCTCCACCCGCGGGTCACCGTGGTGGTGGACCCGGGCGCGGCGTCGCAGCTGCGGTTCGCCGACTACTACCGGTGGGCCCAGGACCACAAGCCGGAGTGGCAGGGCATCTGATGTCCTACCTGGACCTTCACGGGCACGGCGGCGGCGGGCACGCGTACGGCGCCTCGGTCGAGGGGACGCTCGAGGCGTTCGCCGCGCACCGGGCGCACGGGACGTCGCGGGCGGTGCTGTCGCTCGTGTCCGCGCCGGTGTCCGTGGTGGCCGAGCAGGCCGCCGTGGTGCGCGAGGCGATGGCGCTCGAGCCGGGCATTCTCGGGATCCACCTCGAGGGGCCCTTCCTCGCGCCGGCCAGGAAGGGCGCGCACGACCCGTCGGCGCTCGTCGCCCCCACGCCCGACCTGGTGCGCGCGCTGCTCGAGGCGTGCGACGGGACGCTGCGCCAGATCACCATGGCCCCCGAGATGCCGGGCGCGCTCGACGCGATCGCGCTCCTGGTGGATCACGGGGTCGTGGTCGCGGTGGGCCACACCGAGTGCACCGCGGACCAGGCGCGCGCGGCGTTCGACCGCGGCGCCACCCTCATCACCCATGGCTTCAACGCGATGCGCGGAATCGTGGGTCGCGAGCCGGGACCGCTCGGCGCCGCGCTCGACGATCCGCGCGTCTTCATCGAGGTCATCGCCGACGGCATCCACGTCCACCCGGCGAACCTCGCGATGCTCTTCCGTGCCGCCCCGGGCCGCGTGGTCCTGGTGACGGACGCGATGGCGGCCGCCGCATCGTCCCCCGGCCGCTACGTCCTCGGAGGCCTGGACGTCGACGTGACCGTGGACGGGCGTGCCGTGCTCGCGGGCACGGACACGCTGGCGGGCTCGACGCTCACCCTGGACCGCGCCGTCGAGGTGTGCGTCGAGGCGGGCGTGCCGCGCGAGGACGCCGTCGCGGCGGCGAGCACGGTGCCGGAGCGCGTGCTGGGGCTCTCCTAGGTTCGCTCAGGTTCGCTCAGCACGGTCCGGCGGGCGACACGCGGGGCGCGACCCGCGCATCGGCCCTGATCCTCGGGGTGTCGGTGCTGAAACCGTGCGCAGCGAACCCGCGCGGGCCGGGGCTACTTGAAGACGATGGTGCGGTGGCCATCGAGCAGCACCCGGTGCTCCGCATGCCAGCGGACCGCCCGCGCCAGCGCGCGCCGTTCGACGTCCGCGCCGATCGCCGTGAGCGACTCGGGCGTGAACGTGTGGTCCACGCGCTCGACGTCCTGCTCGATGATCGGGCCCTCGTCGAGGTCGGAGGTCACGTAGTGCGCGGTGGCGCCGATGAGCTTGACGCCGCGGTCGTGCGCCTGGAAGTACGGCCGCGCGCCCTTGAAGGACGGCAGGAACGAGTGATGGATGTTGATGATCCGCCCGCGCAGCGCGTCCGAGAGCTCGGGGGAGAGGATCTGCATGTACCGCGCGAGCACCACCAGCTCCGCGTCCATCTCCTCGACCAGCGCGAGCAGCGCCGCCTCCGCGTCCGCCTTGGTGTCAGGGGTCACCGGCACGTGCACGAAGGGCTTGCCGTAGAACTCGGCCAGCGGCTTCAGGGTCGGGTGGTTGCCCACCACGGCGACGATGTCGACGGGCAGCGTCTTGGCGCGCTCGCGGAACAGCAGGTCGTTCACGCAGTGCGCGGCCTTCGACACCATGACGATGGTGCGCATCCGGCGGCCCGCGACGTCGAGGTTCCACGTCATCGAGAAGCGCCCCGCGAGGGCCTCCACCGCGGCCTCGAGCTCCGCGAGCGGCGCGGCCGAGGAGAACTCGACGCGCATGAAGAACAGCCCCGTGTCCGGGTCGCCGAACTGCTGCGACTCCGTGATGTTGCCGTCGTGGTCCGCGAGCACGCCGGAGACGGCGTGCACGATGCCGGGCCGGTCGGGGCAGGACAGGCTGAGGACCCAGGACGATGCGTCGGTCATGACGCCCAAGATTAGCGGGAACGACGCCGCGTGCCGCCGGGGCCCGCGCTCGCCGTCGCGCGGCGCGACGGCGTGGACAACCGCGCGCCGGGGACATACGGTGGCGGCGGGCGCCGCACCCCTCACCGGGCGTCGCCGCCCCCTATGTTCCGGTCACGGCCGCGGGAGGCCCTCAGCATGCAGTCATCCACGGCCCTCCGGGTCCTCCGTCGCGGTGCCGCGGTGAAGGTCGCGGCGCTCGCCTCGCTGGTGCTCGCCCTCGCGGCGAGCCCCGCCGGCGCCGCGCCCGCCGCCGCGCCCGCCGCCGCGAGCGCCACGCCCGCCGCCGCGAGCGCGTCGCCCGACGTCCCGGCCACCTTCACCGTGAAGGGCGCGGGCTACGGGCACGGCGTGGGCATGCCGCAGTACGGCGCGCAGGCGATGGCTGTCGCCGGCCGCGGCGCCGTCACGATCCTCCGCACGTACTACAAGGGCACCAACGTCGCCTGGGTCGACGCAGGCAAGGATCTCCGGGTCGGGATCTTCGGCTCGGGAACGGACGCCCGCGGATCCGTCGACCTGGTGGCGACCGGCCCCTGGCGCCTGAGGTTCGTCAACGGGTCGGGCGCCACCGCGCACACCACGTGGACGGGCACCGCCGGCGAGGTCCTCCATGTGACCCGCTCGGGCACCACCGTCAAGGTCACGCGCAACGGCGGCAGGAGCGCCGTCGCGACCGGCCGGGTGAGGTTCGACTGGGCGGGCACCCGCTACTACCGATCCGGCTTCGCCGCCGCGACGACCGTCTCCCTCCGCAAGGCGGGCAGGACGGCCTCGGCTACGCACGGCACCTACCGTCACGGCCGCCTCGTGATCTCGGTGCCGGCGGCCGGCTCCCCGCAGCGCCTCACCGTGGTCAACCAGCTGAGGCTCAACTCCGAGTACCTGTACGGCATCGCCGAGATGCCCTCGTCGTGGCACACGTCCGCGCTCCGGGCCCAGGCCATCGTGGCGCGCGGCTACGCGCTGCGCGCCTACGATGCCGGGATCAAGGCGGGCTGCGACTGCCACCTCTACGACGACACCCGCTCCCAGAACTTCACCGGCTGGCGCAAGGAGAGCGAGGGCACGGACGCGTACTACGGCAAGCGCTGGGTGGCCGCGGTCGACGGCACGCGCAGCGGCTCCAGCGGCCGCGTGGTCCGCCATCAGGGCGCGATCGCGCAGACGGTCTACTTCTCGTCGTCCGGAGGCCAGACCGAGAACAGCGAGGACATCTGGTCGGCGGAGGTGCCCTACCTGCGTGCGGTCGACGATCCGTGGTCGCTGAAGACCACCATCTCGAACCCCTGGCGCGCCTGGTCGCAGACCCTGACGCAGGCGCAGGCGAGCGCGGCCTTCGGGCTGCCCGACGTGGTGTCGATCGCGATCACCGCGCGCACCGCCGGCGGGTCGGACGCGGCGGTCACGCGGGTGAGGGCGACCTCGTCCACCGGTGCGACGGCTGTCCTCACCGGCGCCGAGACCATCCGGAGCAGGCTCGCGGCGGGCACGTCGCCCTGGATCCACCGGTTCGTCGCGAACTCCTGACGGATCGGCACCGCCGTGCGTCGCGTCGTGCGCCTCGCGTGGGGACGTCATGCCAGGATGGAGCCATGAGCGAGGGCGACCAGATCAGGATCGACGTGGTGACCACCGCGGACGCGGGCGAGCTGCTGACGCTGCGCCGGGCGGCGTTCGTGTCGGAGGCGCAGATCTTCAACGATCCCAACATCCCGGCGCTCACGCAGACGCTCGAGGAGCTGATCGTGGACCTCCAGTCGGAGGACGTCGTCACGCTCGGCGCCTGGGCGGGTCACCGTCTCATCGGGTCCATCCGCGTGGGCATCGAGGGCGGCAAGGCGACCATCGGCCGCCTCGCGGTCGCGCCCGACCAGCAGGGCCAGGGCATCGGCACGCAGCTCCTGTTCGCGGTCCTGGGCCACCTGCCCGAGGACACCAAGGAGGTCTGGGTCTTCACCGGCCAGAACTCCAAGCACAACATCTCGATGTACAACAAGGCCGGCTACGAGCACCAGTTCGACCAGGTGGCCGGCGACCTGACCTACGCCTACCTGCGCAAGGTCCTCGAGGCCGGCGCGATCGTCGACGACGAGGACGACGAGGACGAGGTGGTCCGCGGGGAGAACTAGCCGGGACGATGCGGGGGTCACCCTTCGCACGAACCCGGGCGGCGCAT
The DNA here is from genome assembly GCF_000971215.1 of Demequina silvatica. Taxonomy (GTDB): domain Bacteria; phylum Actinomycetota; class Actinomycetes; order Actinomycetales; family Demequinaceae; genus Demequina; species Demequina silvatica. The sequence continues at coordinate 91,484 of NZ_BBMA01000002.1, read as the reverse complement.
CGTCCCGCGTTGCTAGACTGACCGCGCCGCAACTGGCGCAGTGGGCTCACCCACGGGGAGCGGCAAGGAGATCTCTCGACTGCTGGTCGCACGCCTGGGCCACTGGTCACCGGAAGCAAGGTGCCGGCGACCCCGCCGGCGGACAGACAAGGACAGTCATGACGACAGACTCCAGCGCCACCGCAGCGGTGATGAACGCCACGCTGCAGGACTTCGACCCCGAGATCGCCCAGGTGCTCGACCGCGAGCTCGGCCGCCAGCGCGACTACCTCGAGATGATCGCGTCCGAGAACTTCGTGCCGCGCTCCGTGCTGCAGGCCCAGGGCTCGGTGCTCACGAACAAGTACGCCGAGGGTTACCCGGGCCGCCGCTACTACGGCGGCTGCGAGGAGGTCGACGTCGCCGAGTCGATCGCGATCGAGCGCGCGAAGGCGCTGTTCGGCGCCGAGTACGCGAACGTCCAGCCCCACTCGGGCGCCACCGCCAACGCCGCGGTGCTGCACGCCCTCATCAACGCCGGCGACAAGATCATGGGCCTCTCGCTCGCCCACGGCGGTCACCTCACGCACGGCATGAAGCTCAACTTCTCGGGCCGCCTGTACAACGTCGCGGCGTACGGCCTCGACGAGCAGACCCACCGCGTCGAGATGGACAAGGTGCGCGAGCAGGCCCTCGCCGAGCGTCCCGACGTCATCATCGCCGGCTGGTCGGCCTACCCCCGCCACCTCGACTTCGCCGCGTTCCGCTCGATCGCGGACGAGGTGGGCGCCAAGCTGTGGACCGACATGGCGCACTTCGCCGGCCTGGTCGCCGCGGGCCTGCACCCGAGCCCCGTGCCGCACTCCGACGTCGTGTCGAGCACCATCCACAAGACCCTCGGCGGCCCCCGCTCGGGCCTCATCGTGTCGCGCGACACCGTGCTCGCGAAGAAGCTCAACTCCGCGGTGTTCCCCGGCCAGCAGGGCGGCCCGCTCATGCACGTGATCGCAGCCAAGGCCGTCGCGCTCAAGGCGGCCGGCGAGGCCGAGTTCAAGGAGCGCATGGAGCGAGTCCTCGAGGGCGCGAAGATCATCGCGGACCGCCTCACCGCCCCCGACGCGATCGCCGCGGGCGTCAACGTGGTCACCGGCGGCACCGACGTGCACCTGGTGCTCGCGGACCTGCGCAACTCTCCGCTCGACGGCCAGCAGGCCGAGGACCTCCTCCACGAGGTCGGCATCACGGTCAACCGCAACGCCGTCCCGTTCGACCCCCGCCCGCCGATGGTCACCTCGGGCGTGCGCATCGGCACCGCGGCGCTCGCCTCGCGCGGTTTCGGCGCCGAGGAGTTCACCGAGGTCGCCGACGTCATCGCCACCGCGCTCAAGGGCGGCGCCGACATCCCCGCCCTTCGCGCCCGCGTCGCGAAGCTCGCGGCGGACTTCCCGCTGTACGAGGGCCTCGCCCAGTAATGGCGCCCCAGAAGCTCGACGGCAAGGCCACCGCGGCCGCCATCAAGTCCGAGCTCGCGTCGCGCGTCGCCTCCCTGGCGGCGCGCGGCGTGACGCCGGGACTCGGCACCCTGCTGGTCGGCTCGGACCCGGGTTCCACCTGGTACGTGGCCGGCAAGCACGCCGACTGCGCCGAGGTGGGCATCGCCTCCATCCGTGAGGACCTGCCCGAGACCGCGACGCAGGAGGACATCGAGGCCGCGGTCGCGCGCCTCAACTCCGACCCCGCGTGCACGGGCTTCATCGTCCAGCTGCCGTTGCCGGCGGGCATCGACACCAACCGCGTGCTCGAGCTCGTCGACCCGGACAAGGACGCGGACGGCCTCCACCCGACCAACCTGGGCCGCCTGGTGCTGCGCATCTCCGAGGACGTCGAGTCCAGCCTGCCGTGCACGCCCAAGGGCATCATCGAGCTGCTGGTGCGGCACGGGATCTCGCTCAAGGGCAAGGAGGTCGTGGTCGTGGGCCGCGGCACCACCGTGGGCCGCTCGATCGGGCTGCTGCTCACCCGCAAGGACGTCAACGCGACCGTGACGCTGTGCCACACCGGCACCGCCGACCTCGCCTTCCACACCCGCAAGGCGGACGTGGTGATCGCCGCGGCCGGCGTGCCCGGGATCGTCACCGGCGACATGGTCAAGGACGGCGCCGTGCTGGTGGATGTGGGCGTCTCGCGCGTCACCGACCCCGAGACCGGCAAGTCCCGGGTGGCCGGAGACATCTCGCCGGAGGCCCGCGAGAAGGCGTCCTGGTACTCGCCCAACCCCGGCGGCGTGGGTCCCATGACCCGCGCGATGCTGCTGGCCAACGTGGTCGAGTCCGCGGAGCGCGCGCTGGGCTGACCGTCGCGTCGAATCCGGGTGACCGCGCCCGCGGCCGATCCTGCATGCAGGACTGCCGGTCGAACTATTCGACATGCGAGCTGCGCCGACCCGTATGCGGGACCCATCGTAGGTTGGTCCTGCATACGGGTCGGCACCCGCGCTGTCGGCGGGACCGGGTAGCGTCGTCGCCATGAGAATCGCTTCCGTCAACGTCAACGGCGTGCGCGCCGCCGCCAAGAAGGGCATGGGCGGCTGGCTCGCCACCGCGACCCCCGACGTGGTCTGCCTCCAGGAGGTTCGCGCGCCCCTCGACATCACCGCCCCGCTGCTGGGCGAGGGCTGGCACGTGGTCGAGCAGCCATGCGAGATCAAGGGCCGCGCCGGCGTCGCGATCGCCTCGCGCACCCCGCTCACGGACGTGGTGGCGGGCGTCGACGCGCTCGGCGGCGTCACCGGCGAGCCGGTGCACACGGGCCGCTGGATCGAGGGCACCGTCGAGTCGCCCTCCGGCCCCGTCCGCGTGGTCTCCGTCTACCACCACTCCGGCACCGCAGGCACGCCCTCGATGGATGACAAGTACGCGCTGCTCGACGCCGCGACCGCCCGCATGGCGGCCCTGCGCGCCGCCTACGAGCACGTGGTGGTGATGGGCGACATCAACATCGCCCACACCGAGAACGACATCAAGAACTGGAAGGGCAACCTCAAGTCCGCCGGCTTCCTCCCAGAGGAGCGCGCCTACCTGGACCGCTGGATCGAGGCGGGGTGGGTGGACGTCCACCGCACGCTCGAGGGTCCCAAGCCCGGTCCGTACACGTGGTGGTCCATGCGCGGCCAGGCCTTCGACAACGACGCGGGCTGGCGCATCGACTACCAGCACGCCTCGCCGGCCCTCGCGGCCAAGGCGACCGCGGTGCGCGTCGACCGCCAGGCGTCCTGGGACTCCCGCTGGACCGACCACGCGCCGCTCGTGGTGGACTACGCGCTGTAGGCGACCCGCGCATCGTCCCTCCTACCGGGGACGATGCGCGGCACGTCAGACCAGCAGGTAGCGCGGGCGGGGGATGGCGTACGTGTCGAACACGGCGTCGACGGCGCGCGCGACCTGGTCGAGCTGCGTCGTGCGGACCAGCGCGACCGCGCAGCCGCCGAACCCCGCGCCCGCCAGTCGCGCGCCCAAGGCGCCCGCCTCCATCGCGGCCTCCACCGCGATGTCGAGCTCGGGCGTCGAGGCCCCGAAGTCCGAGCGCAGCGACCGGTGCGACGTGAGCATGAGGGCGCCGATCTCGGTGAAGCGGTCGTGCGCGGGGCCGAGCCCGGCGAGCTCCGCCACCGTCTCCCGCACGCGCTGGTCCTCGGTGACGATGTGCCGCGCGCGCCGGTGCACCGTCGGGTCCGCGATGTCCCGCACCCGCGCGAGCGCGCCGGGCTCGTCGGCGAGGGCGCGCAGCGACGGCACTCCGAGCGTGGCGGCGGCGAGCGACGCGTCCCTGCTGCGACGCGAGTACGCCTCGCGCCAGCCGGGGTCGCGGGCGCCCGTGTCGACGAGCAGCAGCCGTAGCCCGTAGTCGGGGAAGTACAAGGGGTAATGGGTGAGCGCGGGCGGCACCTCCGCGAAGTCGAGCAGCACGGCCTCCCCGTCCTGGCAGCGGAGCACCGTGTGGGTGTCGAGGCGTCCGCACGGGAAGCCCACGTACGAGTTCTCCGCCTCCCAGCACGCCTCCGCGAGCTCGATCGCGCCCGCCTCCGTGTCGAGCGCGAGCCCCCACGCCGCCTCGCATGCGTGCGCGACGGAGGCGGTGAGCGCGGCAGAGGAGCCCAGGCCGGCGCTCGGCGGGAGGCACGAGTCGATCGCGAGGTCCAGCCCGGTCACCGGGTAGCCGCGCTCCTCGAGCGCCCAGATGACGCCGGCGACGCGCGACGGCCAGCCGTCGTCGCCGGGCGAGAGCGCGTCGAGCGCACCCTCCCATCGCGCGCCCGGGCCGCGGACCGCGTCGCCCTGCGCGGTCACCACCCGCAGCGCCTGATCCTCGCGGCGGCGCACCGCGACGAACGTGCGGGCCGCGGTCACCGTCGCGAGGGTGAGCCCCTCGCTGTAGTCGGTGTGGTCGCCCACGATGGTGAGCCGCCCCGGCGCGGACACGATCGCGTCCGGCTCGCCCCCGAAGTGCTCCCCGAACAGCGCGCGGGCGCGGTCCGCACCCTCGTCCAGGCTCCAGGGCTCGAGCCAGCGAGGCGCCTCGTCGTCCGGGGACGCGGTCACGCCGCCATTGTGCCAGCGCGCGTGCCGGTGTGCCGGGCCATGCGCCGGGGGAGCAGCCGCGCCGCGCGTGCCGCCCGCCGCGCCGCGCGTGCCAGAATGCAAGGGACAGCCGAGGAGGAGCCATGGCCCGCGAGTCCGCACCCGAGCCGACGGGACCGGAGGAGCCCGCCGGCGCATCGTCCCTCCCGCCGGAGGCGCCGCGGCAGGAGCCGCCCTCGGTGCTGGAGCGGGTCCGCCGCAACCGCGTGGGCGCGCTCGCCGCGGGGCTCGGCGTGGCCGTGGTGGTCGCGCTGCTGCTTGCGATCCTGGTCCCCGGCGAGCCCAACCTCTACGCGAGCGCACTGCTGGGCCTGCTGGTGACCGCCGCGGTGGGCTTCACCGTGCGCTACCTGGCCGTCGACCGCGGGTGGGCGGGCCAGGGTGCGGCGTTCCTCGCGACAGTGATCGGCGTCCACCTCATGGGCGTGACCGGGACCCTCAACGGCCTCGGGTCGGGGCGCGGCGCCGGCCGCGGCATGATGGCGCAGCTGGGGTTCAGCGGGATCGGCTTCGACGACGCGCTGCTCGCCGCGCTCGCGACGCCCGCCGTGTCGACCGGCGGGGTGCTCGCGGGGCTGGTGGCCGCGGTGATCGTCGGCTGGGGCCCGCGCGACCGCGACCGCGGCTGAGCCCCTGGGCCCCCTGGGTGGTTCGGGACAACCAGTCCTCGATATTCCGTGCGGAGCCGCGTTTCGGGACACTCAGTCCCCCAGACGCCTGGAGGCACTGGGTCGCTTGGAGGCTTCTGCGCGATGCGAGGACTGAGCGTCCCGAACAAGCGCTCGGACGCGCGAACGGAGGACTGAGCGTCCCGAACCGACGTGTCAGCTAGCGCTTGACGGGCGTCACGCCCAGCGACCGGCCCGCGAGGCCGCGCTGGCGCGACGTGAGCCGGCGCGCGACCGCACGCAGCGCCTCCGCCGCGGGCGAGGTCGGGTCGGAGACCACCACGGGCGTGCCGTTGTCGCCGGCCTCGCGCGCGGTGATGTCGAGCGGGATCTGGCCCAGCAGCGGCACGTCGGTGCCCAGCACGGAGGACAGGCGCCCGGCCACGGTCTGACCGCCGCCGGACCCGAACACCTCGAGCCGCGTGCCGTCGGCCTGCTCGAGCCACGCCATGTTCTCGACCACGCCGACCACGGACTGCGAGGTCTGCGTCGCGATGGCGCCGGCCCGCTCCGCGACGCCCGCCGCGGCGGACTGCGGGGTGGTGACCACCAGGATCTCGGCGTGGGGGAGCAGCTGCGCGACGGAGATCGCGATGTCGCCGGTCCCGGGCGGCAGGTCGAGCAGCAGCACGTCCAGGTCGCCCCAGAACACGTCGGCGAGGAACTGCTCGATCGCGCGGTGCAGCATGGGGCCGCGCCACACCACGGGCTGGCCCTCGGGCACGAACATGCCGATCGAGACGGCCTTGACCTCGTGCGCGATGGGCGGCAGCAGCATGTCGTCGAGGCGGGTCGGCTGGCCCTGCACGCCCAGCATCCCGGGGATCGAGAAGCCGAAGATGTCCGCGTCGAGCACGCCCACCTTCAGCCCGTCCTGCGCCATCGCGGCCGCGAGGTTCGCGGTGACGGTGGACTTGCCCACGCCGCCCTTGCCGGACGCGATCGCGTAGATGCGCGTCATGTTGCCCGGCTGGGTGAACTGGATGACGGGCTCGGGCTTGCCGCCGCGGAGCTTGGAGCGCAGCTCGAGGCGCTGCTCCTCGCTCATCACGCCCAGCTCGATGCGGACGTCGCTCACGCCCTCGACGCCGCGCGCGGCGGCGTCCACGTCCGTGGTGATCCGCTCGCGCATGGGACAGCCCTGCGTGGTGAGGTCGATGCCGACGACGGCGACGTCCCCCTCGAGGTCGACCGAGCGGACCATGCCGATCTCGGTGATGGGGCGGCGGATCTCGGGGTCGATCACCTTCGCCAGGGCGTCGCGGATGAGCTCTGCGGTAGGCATGGGGTCAATCGTAGGCGGTCCCGGGACCGCCGCCTCCCGCGGCCCGGGTGGACGATGCGTGGGTTCAGCGGGCGCGACGGGTGGGCTTGCGGTGGTCGTCGTCCTGATCGTCGGACTCGTCCTCGGCCCGCAGCTCCTCGAGCAGCGCGCGGAGCTCCGAGCGCACGAAGTCGCGCGTCGCGGTCTCGCCGAGCGCCTGACGCAGGGCGGCGACCTCGCGGGCCAGGTACTCGGTGTCCGCGAGGGAGCGTGCGGCCTGCTGACGGTCCTGCTCGGCGGCGACGCGGTCGCGGTCGTCCTGGCGGTTCTGCGCGAGCAGGATGAGCGGCGCGGCGTACGACGCCTGGAGCGAGAGCATGAGGGTGAGCAGGGTGAAGCCCAGCGCCGCGTCGTCGAAGCGGAGGGGCTCGGGACCCCACGAGTTCCAGCCGAGCCACGCGGCGCAGAACAGCGTGAGCCACAGCAGGAAGCGCGGGGTGCCGAGGAAGCGGGCGATGCCCTCGACCACCACGCCGGCGCGGTCGGGGTTCGAGGGACGGCGTCGGAACAGGCCGCGGTCGGCGCCCTTGGGGCGGTCGAGACGGTCAGCCACGGGCGACCCCCTCCACGGCGGGCTCCTCGGTGTCGTCCTCGTCCATGTGCTCGCGCCAGTCGCTGGGCAGCAGGTGGTCGAGGACGTCGTCGATGGAGATCGCGCCCACCAGGCGGTGGTCATCGTTCACCACGGGCAGCGCGAGGATGTCGTAGGCGGCCATGCGGCGCGCCACCACGGAGAGGTGGTCGCCGGGATGCAGGGGCGCGATCGCGGGGTCGACGAAGTTCCCGATCGAGTCATGAGGGGGCTCGCGCAGCAGGCGCTGGATGTGCACGAGGCCGATGTAGCGGCCCGTCGGGGTCTCGAGCGGCGGGCGCACCACGAAGACCATCGAGGCGAGGGCCGGCGGCAGCTCGTTCTTGCGCACCAGCGCGAGGCACGTCGCCACCGAGGTCTCGGGGCCGACGATGACGGGCTCCGTGGTCATGAGGCCGCCCGCGGAGTCGTCCTCGTAGCCGAGCAGCTGCTCGACGTTGCGCGCGTCCTCCGGCTCCATGAGCTCGAGGAGGGCGGCCGCCTGCACCGCGGGCAGGTCGCCCAGGAGGTCGGCGGCGTCGTCGGGGTCCATCGCCTCGAGGACGTCGGCAGCGCGCTCGGACTGAAGCGTCGACAGGAGGACGATCTGGTCCTCCTCGGGCATCTCCTCGAGCACGTCGGCGAGGCGCTCGTCGTCGAGCGCCGCGGCGATCTCCGCGGAGCGCGACGGGCTCATCTCCATCAGGGCGGCCGCGAGGTCCGCGGGCTTGTGGTCCTCGAAGGCCTCGATGATCATCGACGCGCCCTGGTTCTTGTCGCGCGTCGACAGGCCGGTCACCTGGTCGACGTCGACCACCAGGGCCTCGCCGCGACGCGAGAACCCGAGGACGCCCTTGCGCCGCTCGGCGCGCCGGACATACAGCTTGGTGAGCCGCCACGTCTTGGTGCGGTCCTGCTCGATCGCGATGTCCTCCACGTACGCCGTGCTGCGGTCCTCCTTGAGCTTGACCGACCGCTCGAACAGCTCGGCGAGCGCGAGGGACTCGCCCGGACGCGCCTTGAAGCGGCGCAGGTTGATCACGCCGGTGCAGATCACCTGCCCGGGGTTGATCGCGGTGACACGGGTGAGGGGCATGAAGACGCGGCGGCGCCCCGGCACCTCGACCACGAGGCCCACGGCGGTGGGCGGGGTGCCGCCGGTACGGCGCACGACGACGACCACGTCCCGGACGCGGCCGACCTCGTCGCCGATGGGATCGAAGACCGGGGTGCCCGCGAGGCGCGCGATGTAGACGCGGTCGACTGCGGTGCTCATGGGCTCAGCGTAGCCCCGCGAGCGGGCCCGGTCGGGGAGGCGGCGGGGAGGACCTCAGCCCCGCACGCGTTCCCACGCGCCGAGCAGCGCGGCCGCGCTCACCTCGACGTCGTCCCTGGTGGTGGCCTGGTCGGACACGGAGATCCGCATGGCGCGGCGGCCCTTCCAGGTCGACGCACCCGCCCACATGGTGCCCTCGCGCTGGGCGGCGCCGATGACCGCGTCCGTGATCGCGGCGTCGCCGGGCGCTCCCGGCTCGCGACCGAACGCGACCAGCACCTGGTTGAGCGCCACCGGCGCGAACAGCTCGACGCCGGCGCCCGCGAGGATGCCCGCGAACGTCCGCGCGTGGCCGCACGTGCGCTCGATCAGGTCAGCGACCCCGTCGCGCCCGTTGGCCGCGAGCATCGCCCACGTCTCGATCCCGCGCGCCCGCTGCGACATCTGCAGGCCCAGCTGCATGAGCGGACGCGCGTCCTCGCTCGCGACGTAAGCCGCCTGCATCGCGGTCGCCCGCTCGAGGTCGGCACGCTCGCGCACGATCGCCACGCCCGAGTCGTAGGGCACGTTGAGCCACTTGTGGGCGTCCGTGCCCCACGAGTCCGCGAGCTCGACGCCCGCGACCTGGTGGCGCAGCTCGGGGGATGCCGCCGCCCACAGGCCGAACGCGCCGTCCACGTGGACCCAGCCCCCCGCATCGTGCACCCGCGGGATGATCGCCCCGAACGGGTCGGACGCCCCGGTGTTGACGTTGCCCGCCTGGAGGATCACCAGGGTGAGGGCGTCGATGTCGGTGGGGAGGGCGTCGGCGCGCGCGGCGCCGCGCTCGTCGGTGGGGACGGTCTCGATCCGGCCAACCCCGAGGCCGGCGAGGCGCGCGGCCTTGAGGATCGACACGTGCGCCTCCTCGCCGGCGATGACGCGCACCGGGGGCGCGCCGAAGAGCCCGCGCTCGTGGACGTCCCAGCCGGCGCGCGCGAGCAGGGCGTCGCGCGCGACCAGGATCCCGGTGAGGTTCGCGAGGGTGGCACCCGGCGTGAACGTGGCGGTCGCCGTGCGCGGCAGCCCGAGCAGGTCGACCACCCATCCGGCGGCAACCTCGTCCAGCACGGACGCGACAGGCGAGCCGACGGGGAGCGAGGGGTTCTGGTCCCACTGGCCCGCCAGCACCGCGGCGGCCGCGGCTGCGTTGTCGACGCCGCCGTTGACGAACCCGAAGAACCGGCCCTGCGCCTGCGCGACGGTGGCGGGCGAGCCGAAGGCGTCCAGCTCGGCGAGCACCTCGCGCGGGTCGATGCGGCCGTCCTGCAGGGGCCGGCGGAACACGTCGAGGGCGGCGACCGCCTCGGGCCCGGGCGCGACGGGACGATGCGCGGCGCCGGCGAGGTACGAACCCGCCCTTCGCGCGGCCTCGGTGACGAGCGCGATCCGCTCGCGAGTGGCGGCGAGCGCGCGGGGGCTGGTGAGGGCCGGGGTGAGGTCGACGGGGCTCATGACCCCAGCCTCCGACGACTGGCCCCCTGTCGGAAGGGCCGCTCGGGGTGCCACTGGCACTTGCCTGAGGGTGCCACCTCGGGGTGCAATGGCCCCATGCGCACCACGGCCGACCAGCTCAGCGGCGTGCTCGACCACTGGAAGTCGGGCACCGGACCGCTCTACCAGCAGCTCGCGGACGCGATCGTGGCGCTCGCGGAGGCCGGCTCGCTCGAGCACGGGGCGCGCATGCCGTCCGAGCGTGCGCTCGCGACGCAGCTCCACCTGTCGCGCAACACCGTGACCGCGGCCTACCAGCGGCTGCGCGACCAGGGCTGGCTCGAGGCGTCGCCGGGCGCCGCCCCCCGCCTCGGGATGCGCTCGCGCGGTGTCTCCGCGCTCACGGCGCAGGACCGCTTCTCGAGGATCCTGGTGGGCCAGGAGCCGCCGCTGGTGGCGCTCAACACCGCCTCGCCGCCGCCCGCGCCTGCGGTGTCGGAGGCCCTCGCGCGGCCCGAGGAGCTGCTCGACGGGCGGGCGGCGCTGGGCAACGGCTACGCGGCGCTGGGCGACCGCGACCTCACGCTCGCGATCACCGATCATCTGCGCGCGCAGGGCATCCCCGCGCGGCCCGACGAGATCGTGGTGACCGCGGGAGCGCAGCAGGCGCTGTGGCTCGCGGTCACGGCGCTCGCGACCTCGGCGACCCCGGTCGCGCTCGAGGCCGTGACGTACCCCGGCGTGTTCGACGCGATCGCGGCGGCGGGCTCGCGGCCCTTCGCGCTGCCCATGACCGGCGCGGGCCTCGACGTCGACGGCGCCGCCAAGCTGCTGCGCGCGGCCGCTCCCGACCTCGCGTACCTCACCACCTTCAACAACCCCACCGGCACGGCGATCGCGGCCGCGGACTCGGTGCGCCTCCTCGACGCGGCCGCCTCCGCCGGCACCACCGTGATCGACGACCGCACCCTCGCCGACCTCGCGCTGTCCGGCGAGACGCCGCGCCCGCTCGCCGCGCTGGGCACGCGCGCCTCCGTGGTGACCGTGGGCGGCCTGTCCAAGGTGTTCTGGGGCGGCCTGCGCATCGGCTGGCTCCACACCAACGCGACGCTCGCGGCGCACCTGCGCCACCGGCGCGCCGCGATGGACCTCGGCAGCCCCGCGCTGTTCCAGCGGATCGGGGCGCGGCTGCTGCGCGAGCGCTTCGAGGAGACGCGGGCGTGGCGGCTCGACACCCTGCGCGAGTCGTTGGACGCGACGCTCGCCGCGATCGCGGACGCCGGCCTCGACTGGGAGGTGGTGGTGCCCACCGGCGGGCCCTCGCTGTGGGTGCGGATGCCCGGCGTGTCCGCCGAGCGGTTCGCCGAGCGCGCCGACCGCGCCGGCGTGCCCGTGGTCGCCGGCGCCGCGTTCTCCGTGGTGCCCGGCGCGGGCGCGGACCGGTTCCGGCTGCCGTTCTACCTGCCGCCGGAGGAGATGCGGCTGGGCATCAAGACGCTCGCGGAGCGCGCCGCATAGCGGCTACGCACCCGCGCCCGCGAGCTCCACGGAGCGGATCCGCGCCTCGGGGTCGAGCGACGGGTGCACGGTGATGAGCTCGTCCGCGCGCGCCTCGGCGGCGAAGGCCTCGAGGCCCGCGCGCACCTCGTCGGGCGTGCCCACCGCGACCTTCGACATCATCGCCGCGATGCCGGCGCCCTGAGGGGTGGTGAGGAACGCGTCGATCTCCTCGTCGGAGTAGCTCACGGAGGCCGCGCCGCGGCTGATCATGGCTCGCACGCGCTGGCGACGGGCGTCGGTGAACTGGGCCCGCGCATCGTCCCCGTCCTCGGCCGCGACCACGTTGACGCCCGCGATCACGTACGGCTCCGGGTGCGCCGCGGACGGCCGGTAGGTGCCGCGGTACAGCGCGACGGCCTCCTCGAGCGCCTGCGGCGCGAAGTGCGACGCGAACGCGTAGGGAAGGCCCAGCTGCGCGGCGAGCTGCGCGCCGAACAGCGAGGATCCCAGCACGTACAGCGGGACGTGGGTGCCGGCGCCGGGGGTCGCGACCACCCCGTCGGGACGGGCCTCGCCCGCGAGCAGGCCCTGCAGCTCGACCACGTCCTGCGGGAAGCGGTCCGAGGCCTCGGGGGTGCGGCGCAGCGCCGCGAACACGGCGCGGTCTCCGCCCGGTGCGCGGCCCAGCCCCAGGTCGATGCGCCCGGGGTGAAGCTCGGCGAGCGTGCCGAACTGCTCGGCGACCACCAGCGGGGAGTGGTGCGGCAGCATGACGCCGCCGGCGCCCAGCCGGATGGTCGAGGTGTGCGCCGCGACGTGCGCGATCACCACCGCCGGCGCGGAGGACGCGATGGTCGCCATGCCGTGGTGCTCGGCGTACCAGACGCGGCCGTAGCCCGAGCGCTCCGCGGCCCGGGCCAGCTCGACCGAGTGCGCGAGGCTCTCGGCGGCGCTGCCGCCCGGACGGATGAAGGCGAGGTCGAGCACGGACAGGGCGAGGCGCATGGCGGGGTCCTTCTGAGGATGGTGCGGGGGTCCGGGGGTGCAACGCAGCGAAACGGCACCCTATGCCCGAGGTGGGCCGGGGCGGGAACGCAAGCGGCGCATCGTCCCCCCTGCGAGGGACGATGCGCCGGCCGGCTGGGACGCGGAGGGCTCAGCGCGCGAGGCGCGCCATCCAGGCCTCGACCTCGTCGGGGTCGCGGGGGAGGGCCGCGGAGAGGTTCTCGGCGCCGTCGGCGGTCACCAGGATGTCGTCCTCGATGCGGACGCCGATGCCGCGCAGCTCCTCGGGCGCGACCAGGTCGCCCTCCTGGAAGTACAGGCCCGGCTCGATGGTGAAGACCATGCCCGGCTCGAGCACGCCCTCGAGGTAGAGCTCACGCTTGGCCTCCGCGCAGTCGTGGACGTCGAGGCCCAGGTGGTGCGACGTGCCGTGCACCATCCAGCGGCGGTACAGCTTGGACTCGGGGTCCTCCTGCGCGGGCGCGATGCCCCACTCGGTGAGGCGCTGCTCGATGACCTCCATCGCGGCGAGGTGCACGTCGAGGAAGCGGGCGCCGGGCCTGGCGACCTCGAGGGCGGCGTCCGCGGCCTCGAGCACGATCTCGTAGACGCGCCGCTGGGTCGCCGTGTACTGACCGGAGATGGGGAAGGTGCGGGTGATGTCGGCGGTGTAGAGGCTCTCGACCTCGACGCCGGCGTCGAGGAGCAGCAGGTCGCCCTCGTGCACCTGGCCGGTGTTGGTGATCCAGTGCAGCGTGGTCGCGTGCGGGCCGGCGGCGGCGATGGTCTCGTAGCCCACCGCGTTGCCCTCCTCGCGGGCGTGGCCGTCGAACGTCGCCTCGATCACGCGCTCGCCGCGCTTGTGCGCGACCGCGCGAGGCAGCTCCGGGATGACGCGCTCGAAGCCCGCGATGGTCGCGTTGACGGCGTCGCGGAGCTGCTGGATCTCGTACTCGTCCTTGACGAACCGTGCCTCGGCGAGCGCCTCGCGGACGGCCTGCGCGGGCTGGTTCGTGAGCGGCAGGCCCTTGGGCAGGTCCTTGAGCGCCTCGGTGGCGATGCCGGTCATCGCGGCGAACTCCGCGAGGCCCGGGCGGCGGCCGATCCAGAACTCGCCCGCGGCCGGGTCCGAGTAGAAGCCCTCGTCGCCGGGCTGGGCCGGCGGCACCAGGTACAGCGTGACGTCGTGGCCCTCGTCGGAGCCCTCGCGCGGCTCGAACACCAGGATCGCGCCGGGCTCGTGGTCGATCCCGAGGCCCGTGAGGTACGTGAAGTCGCTCGACGGGCGGAAGCGGTAGTCGGTGTCGTTGGCGCGGGTCTTGAGGTCGCCCGCGGGCACCACGATCCGCTCGCCGGGGAAGCGCGCGCTCAGCCGCGCGCGGCGCTCGGCCGCGTACGGGGCGGCGGCGATGCGCGTCACCTCGACGTCCTCGTGCGGCGCCCAGTGCGCGCCCATGAAGTCCTTGAACTCCTGGGTCGACGGGCGGGTGGTGCGGGCCTTGTTGGTCTCGTCCTTCTCAGTCACCCGGCAATGGTCGCACGGCGTCGGCGGGACGATGCGCCGCCCGGGTTCCCGCCGCATCGTCGCCCGGGCGCGGGGCCCGGCGGGCGATACTGGGCGCGTGCGCATCGACCTCCACACCCACTCGAACGTCTCCGACGGGACGGGCACGCCCGCGCAGGTGATGCGCGAGGCCGCCGAGGCGGGTCTCGACGTGGTCGCGCTCACCGACCACGACGCGGTCGACGGCTGGGGCGAGGCCGCCGCGGAGGCGGAGCGCCTGGGACTGAGTTTCGTGCCCGGGATCGAGGTGTCCGCGAAGGACCGGTGGGTGTCGATCCACATGCTCGCGCTGTGGCCGCGCCCGGACGATGCGGCGCTCGCCGAGATCCTCGCCCTCACCCGGGAGGCGCGCGTGGGACGGGCGCGCACCATGGTCGAGCGGATCTCCGTCGACTACGCGCTCGAGTGGGAGGACGTGGTGACGCACGCGGGCGACGCGGCCACCGTCGGGCGGCCGCACATCGCGGACGCGCTGGTCGCGCGCGGCCACTTCGCGCGGCGCGACGACGTGTTCGCCGAGGTCCTCCACAACAGCTCGCCGTACTACGTCCACCACTACGCGCCCGACGTCCACGACGCGGTGCGCGCGATCCGCGCCGCCGGCGGGGTCCCGGTGTTCGCGCACCCCGCCGCGCACGCGCGCGGGCGGGTGGTGCCGGACCGGGTGATCGCGTCGCTCGCCGAGGCGGGGCTGGCGGGGCTCGAGGTGGACCATCGCGACCACGACGCCGAGGCGGTCGCGCGCCTGTCCGCGCTCGCGGAGCGGCACGGGCTCATCCGGACCGGGTCCTCGGACTATCACGGGACCGGCAAGCTCAACCGGCTGGGCGAGAACCTCACGTCGGTGGAGGCGTTCGAGGCGCTCGAGGCCCAGCGGGGGTAGCGGGGGCGCCTCGTCCTATCCTTGGGGCCATGGCTGCACGCGCTCCGCTCCACGACGTCTCGATCGCCGGCGACATGATCCGCCTCGGTCAGTTCCTCCAGCTCGCGGGCCTGGTCGACACGGGCGGCGAGGCCAAGGAGGTCATCGCGGACGGGCTCGTCACCGTGAACGGTGAGGTCGACGTGCGCCGCGGGCGGCAGCTCCATGCGGGCGACGTGGTGGCGCTCGACGGACGCGCGGCGCGCGTCGCCGGCTGACCGCACCCCGCCCGGACACGGCGAAGGCCGGGACCCCCCCCTGGGGATCCCGGCCTCCGTGATGCCTGACTACTCGCCGGCCGGCTGCGCCTGCGGCGCGGCCTCGCCGGCACCGCCGCCCGCGCCGCCGGAGCGGCGACGACGACGGTTGCGGCTGCGACGCGGCTTCGCCTCGCCGCCCTCGGTGGGGGCGGACTCGCCGGCGGGACGCTCGGCGCGCGGCTCGCGCGGGGCCGAACCCTCGCCTGCGCCCTCGCCCGAGCCGGAGCCGGAACGGCGACGGTTGCGACCGCCGCGCGAGCGGCCCTCGCCCGAGCCGGAACGCTCGCCGGAGCCGGAACGCGCGCCGCCGCGGCCGCCGTCGCGCGAGCCACCCGAGCGGCCGGAGCCGCCGGTGTGCTTGCCGGTCTCGCCCAGGTCCTCGAGCGTCTCCGCCTCGAGGCCCTCACGGGTGCGCTTGTCGCGCGGCAGGCGTCCCTTGGTGCCCGCGGGGATGTCGAGGTCCTCGAACAGGTGCGGCGACGTCGAGTACGTCTCCTGCGGCTCGGGGTAGCCCAGGTCCAGCGCCTTGTCGATGAGCGACCAGCGCGGGATGTCGTCCCAGTCCACGAAGGTCACGGCGGTGCCGGTCTTGCCCGCGCGGCCGGTGCGGCCGATGCGGTGGAGGTACGTCTTCTCGTCCTCGGGGCACTGGTAGTTGACCACGTGCGTGACGTCCTCGACGTCGATGCCGCGAGCCGCGACGTCGGTGGCGACCAGGATGTCGATCTTGCCCGAGCGGAACGCACGCAGCGCCTGCTCGCGAGCGCCCTGGCCCAGGTCGCCGTGGATGGCGCCGGCGGCGAAGCCGCGCTCGCGCAGCTCGTCCGACACCTTCGCGGCGGTGCGCTTGGTGCGCGCGAACACCACGGTGAGGCCGCGGCCGTTCGCCTGCATCATCCGGGCGAGGACCTCGACCTTGTCGAGCGCGTGCGCCCGGTAGACCACCTGCTTGATGGCCTTGACGGTGGCGCCGTCGTCGTCGGGGTCCGCGGCGCGGATGTGCGTGGGCTGGGTCATGTAGCGGCGGGCCAGCGCGACCACGGCGCCCGGCATGGTGGCCGAGAACAGCATGGTGTGGCGCGACGCCGGGGTGGCGGCGAGCAGCTTCTCGACGTCGGGCAGGAAGCCCAGGTCGAGCATCTCGTCGGCCTCGTCGAGCACCACGGTCTTGATGAAGCGCAGGTCCAGGTGGCCCTGGTTGAGCAGGTCGATCATGCGGCCGGGGGTGCCGACGATCACGTCGGCGCCCTTCTGCAGCGCCTCGATCTGCGGCTCGTACGCACGGCCGCCGTAGATCTGCACGATCCGCACGGCGCGCTTGCGCGACGCGGCCTCGAGGTCGGTCGCGACCTGGACCGCGAGCTCGCGGGTGGGGGCGACGATGAGCGCCTGGGGCTTGCCCTGCGCGTCGCCGAGGGTCTCGTAGGCGTCCTCGCCGGGGGCGGCGGTGCGCTGCAGCGCGGGGATGCCGAAGCCGAGGGTCTTGCCGGTTCCGGTCTTCGCCTGGCCGATGATGTCGTGGCCGGCGAGCGCGACCGGGAGGGTCATCGCCTGGATGGGGAACGGGGTGGTGATGCCCTTGTCGGCGAGCGCCTCGACGATGCGGTGGTCGACCGCGTAGTCGGCGAACGTCTTGTCGGGCGTCTGCACGCTGGCGTGCGTCTCTGTCATGGTGCTCCGATGATTTTCGGGGACGCGCAAGGCGCCTGTGGCGGGCAGCCGATCGCGAATCATCCTCTTCGGCGGCGCATCGCTGTCTTCAGCGGTACCGCGTGTCACATGACGACCGGTCAGCCCCGGGTCAGGACACAGTGTACCGGGATGCCGTATCCCGGCGGTAGGGAGGGACGATGCGCGGGCGGGGTGACCGGCGCATCGTCCCGTCGCGCGCCGCGCCAGAGGCCCCCGGGACATGCGGAAGGCCCCAGGGAACGCATCGTCCCTGGGGCCTCTCGCGAAGGTCGCTACGCGCCGAAGCCGACGCGGCGCTTGGTCTCCTCGCCGATGTCGACGTAGCCGATCGAGGCGCCCGGGACCACCACGCGGCGCCCCTTGGCGTCCGTGAGGTCGAGAGTGCCGCCGCCCATCGCCGCGGCCACCGCGGCGGCCACCGCGTCCGCCGTCATGTCGGTGTCGATCGCGATCTCTCGCGAGACGTTCTGCACGCCGATCCTGATCTCCACGGTCGCCTCCAATGCGCGTGTTGCCCGATGTCTGCCCTTATCCTAGGGCGATGACTCGGCGGTCCGGAGGCCTGTTCGCGGGCAGGGGAATCGCCCTTCCCGGCATCCTCGTGACCGTCGCCACGTTCGTCGCGTGCTTCGCGCTGGGGCTCGGCGCCGGCTGGGTGACGGGGCAGGTACCCGAGTGGTACCGCGCCTGGAGCGCGGACTCCGACGCGACCGCGTCGCCGTCCGCCAGCGAGTCCGCGACGCCCGAGGTGTCGCTGCCCGCGCTCGAGCCGATCACCCGAGAGCTCGACGACGCGGACGCCCTCGCGGGAGTGGTGACCACCGACGTCCCGGAGAGCGGGGCGGGCACGTTCACCACCGCGTCGGACGCCGCGGGGGCCTCCGCGTCCCCCGATGCCGCCGACGGTCCGACGCGCTCGGTGCGCGTGGACGTCGAGGACGGGGTCACGGTGGATCCCGAGGCGCTGGTGGAATTCGTGATGACCACCCTGAACGACGAGCGCGGGTGGGGATCGGCGGGACGCCTGCAGTTCGTGCTCACCGACGGCGCCGCGGACGTCACCGTGGTGCTCGCGACGCCCACCACCGTCGCCACGCGCTGCCCCGACGTGCACGCCGGGACCGACGCGGAGGCCGCTCGGGGCGCGTCGCCCAGCCCGGACGCGTCGGAGGCGGTGACGTGCGTCGCGCAGGGGGTGGTGCCGGTGTCGCTCTACGACTGGACGGCCGGCCTGGACCGCTACGGCGCCAAGCGCACCGCCGCGCGGGCGTACCTGCTCAACCACGGCGTGGGCCACGTCCTGGGCGAGGAGGCGGCCACCTGCAAGTCCGGCGAGGCGTCCGTGATGGTCGACCAGACGTCGATGCCCAAGGCGTGCACGGTCAACCCGTGGCCGTTCCCCGACGCGTAAGCCCAAGGCGGACGGCCGGGTGTCGGACCCTTCTGGTGGGATGAGCGCATGACCGATCTGCGCCTCCTGCCGGCGGCCGTCCCGGCGCCGCTGCCCGTCCTGGACGCGGCGCAGGCGGCGGTGGTCGAACGCGCGCTGGCGCCACGCGGGAGCGGCGACGCGGGCCACCTCGTGGTGGTGGGCGCCGCGGGTGCGGGCAGGACCACGCTCGCCGCGGCGCTCGCGCTCGAGGCCGCGCGTCGGGGCATGGACCCCGACCGGCTGCTGGTGCTGTCCGCTACGCGCGAGGGCGCGGCGCGGCTGCGCGACCGCGTGTCGCTGGGCCTCGACCGCCCGGTGGGCGCGCCGGTGGTGCGCACCGCCGCCTCGGCGGCGCACGCGATCCTCACCGCGCACGCGACGGCGCTGGGGGACCCTCCGCCCGTGCTGGTGACCGGCGCGGAGCAGGACCAGATCCTGCGCGAGCTGCTCGAGGGCCACCGCGCCGGGCTCGGGTCCGTGCCCGACTGGGGCGGCGCCGTGCCGCTCGAGGCCACGGGGCTCGCCGGCTTCCGCGCGGAGCTGCGCGACCTGCTCATGCGCGCGAGCGAGGCCGGGCTCGCGCCGGGGGACCTCGCCGCGCTCGGCGACGCGACGGACCGCCCCGAGTGGAAGGCCGCCGCGGCGGTGATGGAGGAGTACGACGCGATCCTGGGCTGGCGCTCCGTGACCCCGGACCAGGGCGCGCGCTTCGACCCCGCCGTGGTGGTCGCGCAGGCGGCGGACGTGCTCGCGGACTGGGACGCGCCGGGAGAGCCGCCGGCGTGGTCGCTCGTGGTCGTGGACGACGCTCAGGACCTCACCCAGGCGGGCATCGACCTGCTGCGCGCGCTCGCGGGTGCGGGCGCGCGGGTGGTGCTGCTGGGCAACGCGGACCAGGCGGTCCAGGGCTACCGCGGCGCGGTGCCTGCGGTGCTCGCGAACGCGACGGCCGCGCCGTCCGCGGGAGGCTTCGGCGCGACCGTGATGCGGCTGGG
Organism: Demequina silvatica; assembly: GCF_000971215.1. Classification (GTDB taxonomy): domain Bacteria; phylum Actinomycetota; class Actinomycetes; order Actinomycetales; family Demequinaceae; genus Demequina; species Demequina silvatica. Next base: position 72,186 of record NZ_BBMA01000002.1, on the reverse strand, counting down.
TGGCGGGCATCGGCAGGCGGGGGCGCTCGCCGCGGTGACGGGTGCGGCGGTGAGCCGCATCGGCACCTCGGGGATCGGGTCCGCCCGGGTGCCGGTGCCGGCGGCCGTTCCGGACCAGGGCGTCCGCGGCGTCGCGATCCTGGTCGCGGGCCACCGTCACGCGCACTCGCGCGCGATCGGGCAGGCGCTGCGGCGGGCGCGCCACGGCCTGGACGGCCCGGAGGTGGCGTGGGGGGACATGGTGGTGATCGCGCGCTCGAGCGCGCGCCTGCGAGAGATCCGCGCGGACCTCGCCGCCTCCGACATCCCCTGCGAGACGCTCGGCGACGGCACGGCCCTGCACGCGGAGCCGGCCGTCGCGCCGCTGCTCACGCTCATGCGCCGCGCCGCCGCGCTCGCCCGCGAGGAGGACGCGCCGTGGGAGGAGGCCGAGGTTGTCGAGCTGCTGGGCTCGCGGATCGTCGGCATCGACCCGGTCGCGATGCGCCGGCTGCGCCGGGCGCTCGTGAAGGAGGAGCGGCGCGGCGGGGGAGCACGCGGGTCTGCGGATCTGCTGATCGAGGCGATCGCTTCGCCGGAGCGCTGGGCCACCGTCGGCACGCCCGAGGCGCGGCTCGCCGAGCGCGCCTCTCGCGCCCTGGTCGCCGGCACCGCCGCGGCGCGCGACGGCGGCACGGCAGCGACCGTCGCGTGGGCGGTGTGGGACGCGCTGGGCGTCGCCGACGACTGGCGCGCGGCCGCGCTCGCCGGGTCCGCGCGTGACGACGCGGACCTGGACGCGGTGATCGCGCTCATGCGCGCCGCGGCCATCTACGTCGAGCGCATGCCGTCGGCGTCCGTCGGCTCGTTCGTCGAGCACCTCGAGGGCCAGGACTTCGCGGCGGACACGCTGGGGGCCCGCGCCCGGGTCGAGGACGCGGTCGCGTTCTGCACCCCCGCATCGGCCGCGGGCCGCGAATGGGAGCTCGCGGTGGTCGCCGGCCTCGAGGAGGGCGCGTGGCCCGACACGCGGCTGCGCGACGCGGTGCTCGGCGCGCACCAGCTGGCGGAGATCATCGCGGGACGCGCGGACGCGGTCCCGCTCGAGCCACGCGCGCGTGCCGCCTGGGCGCGTGCGGCGCGCCGCGCGGTGGTGGACGACGAGACCCGTGCGTTCGCGGTCGCGGTCTCCCGCGCCCGCTCCCGGCTGGTGCTCACGTGCGTGGACGGCGAGGACGAGCGCCCGTCGCGGTTCCTCGCGTGGGCGGCCGCGGCGGCCGGCGTCGATGCCGTGCGCGCGGACGCGACGCCGCGGGTGACGGACCTGAGGTCCGCGGTGGCCGCGGTGCGCGCGGGCGCGGTGCAGGCGGAGGGGGAGGCGCGCGGCGCCCACGTCGAGCTGCTCGCCCGGCTCGCCGCGATGGGGGTGGCCGGCGCCGACCCCGAGGACTGGCACGGCGTCCCCGTCCCCTCGTCCGACGTCGCGATGTGGGAGCCCGAGGCTCCGGTGCGGGTGTCGCCGTCGCGCCTCGAGGCGCTCGAGACCTGCCCGCTCCGATGGGCGCTCGAGACGGCGGGCGGCACCGCCGCGGCCTCCGAGAAGCAGAGCCTCGGCACCCTGGTCCACGAGGTCGCGGCGGCGTTCCCCCGCGGCACGCACGCGGAGCTGGCGGCGGCGCTCGACGAGCGCTGGCCGGCCATCGCGGGCACCGAGACCTGGCCCGACCGCGTGCTCAAGGACCGTGCGGACGCCATGATCCGCCGCCTCGCCGGATACGTCGCCTCCGTGCGCGCGGGGGAGGTGCGCGTCGAGCAGCCGTTCTCCGTGCAGATCGGCCGCGCGGTGGTGGCCGGCAGCGCGGACAGGGTCGAGGTGAGCGACGGCACCGCACGGATCGTCGACCTCAAGACGGGCCAGGCGGTGTCCAAGAAGGACGCCGAGGAGCACGCGCAGCTCGCGATGTACCAGCTCGCCGCCGATCGCGGCGGGTTCGACGGCGTCGACCGGGCGGACGGCGCGGCGCTCGTGTTCGTCGGCGGCGCGACGCAGGGCGCGAGCGAGCGCGCCCAGCCGGCCATCGACGTCGAGCGCGAGACCGCGCGGCTGACCGAGGCGGTCGACACCATGGCGCAGGCGACGTTCACGGCCATCACCAACGACCGCTGCCCCTCCTGCCCCGTGCGGCGGTCGTGCCCGGCGTGGCCCAGCGGAAGGCAGGTGACGGACGGATGAGCGAGGCGGAGCTCCCCGACGAGGGCCTGGTGCGCGGACAGGCGCGCGCCACCGAGGACCTGGTGAGGCTGGTCACCGGCCGGGCGCCCACGCCCGAGCAGGGGGACGTGATCGGCGCCGGCCTCGACCCGATGCTGGTGGTCGCCGGCGCGGGCTCGGGCAAGACGGAGACGCTGTCGCTGCGCATCGTCTACCTGCTCGACCACGCGCAGGAGCTGTTCGGCACAGCGATCAGCCCCGACGAGATCCTCTGCCTCACGTTCACGCGCAAGGCGGCGGCGGAGATCGCCGAGCGCGCGGAGTCGCGCATCGCCGCCGCGTTCGGCGAGGACCCGGCGCGCCCGCCCGCGTCCGTCTCGACGTACAACGCGTACTCCGCCCAGCTGGTCGCCGAGCACGGGCTGAGGCTCGGCATCGACCCCGACGCCACCACCCTCACCGCGGCCGCGCTGTGGCAGCTCGCCTCGGACGTGGTGACCTCGTGGACGGCGCCGCTCGACACCGATGCGGCGGTCAGCGCGGTCACCGCATCCATCGCGCGCCTCGCGGGCCAGCTGCGCGACCACGACGTCGCGCCCGAGGCGCTACGCGACTGGGCGCGCGAGGCGCTCACCCGGCTCGAGGAGCTGCCCAAGAACGCCGGCGACCGCGCGCCGGGGCCCCTCACCACCCGCACCGGCACGCCCAACGACCACGCCAAGCGCGTGGCGAAGCTGCGGACCCTCGTCGCGGTGTCCGGTCTCGTCGAGGAGTTCCAGCGGCGCAAGCGCGACGCGTCGCAGCTCGACTTCGCGGACCAGGTCGCGTTCGCCGCCGAGCTGTCGCGCCTCGAGCCCGTGCAGGCGGTCGAGCGCGGCCGCTACCGCGCGATCCTGCTCGACGAGTTCCAGGACACCTCCCCGGGGCAGCTGCGGCTGTTCGCGCGGCTGTTCGGCTCCGACCACCACGTCATGGCGGTCGGCGACCCGAACCAGGCGATCTACGGCTTCCGTGGAGCGTCCGAGAGCGCGCTGCCCTTGTTCGTCGACGAGTTCGCGCACGGCCGCGACGTGGCGCAGCGCAGCCTGTCCGTCTCGTGGCGCAACGAGGGCGCGGTCCTCGACGTCGCGAACGCGGCCGCGGCGCCGCTGCGGGAGGCCTCGCGGGTCGACGTCCGCCCGCTGCGATCGCGCGCCGCCTTCCTCGGGGAGCTCGAGCCGGCGCGGCGCGCGCCGGGCGTCGACGGCCTCGTCACCGAGGACCACGTCCAGGAGTCCGACGCCGTGGTCGCCTACCTCCAGGCGCGGCGGTCCGAGCTGCGCACCGGCCCCGACCTTCCCACCGCCGCGATCCTGTGCCGACGCCGCGCGCAGTTCGCCGCCATGGTCGAGGCGCTCGTGCGCGCGGGGGTCGACTACGAGGTGGTCGGCCTCGGCGGGCTGGTCGACACCCCCGAGGTGTCGGACCTGGTCGCGCTCCTCGAGATCGCGCACGACCCTTCGCGTGGCGACTCCGCCATGCGCCTGCTCACCTCGGAGCGCGTCGCGCTGGGCATCCGGGACCTCGCCGCGCTGCAGGACTGGGCGCGCGAGCTCGCCGGGCCGCGCGACGCCCGCGACTCCGAACCCAGCCTCGTCGACGCCCTCGCGACCCCGCCGCCCGCCGGCTGGGTCTCCCGCGACGGCCGGTCGCTCGGCGCCGTGGCCCACGGGCGCATCGTCCGCCTCCAGCGCGCCGTCGACGCGATCCGCACCCGCACGTACCTCTCGCTGCCCGAGCTGGTCCTCGCCGCGGAGCGCGCGTGGGGGCTCGACATCGAGGCCGCGGTCGCGCGCCCTGACGGCCGCGCCGCCCGCAACGTCGACGCGTTCGTGGACGCCGCACGGCAGTTCGCCGCGGGCGCGGAGCGCGCGACGCTCGGCGCGTTCCTCGCGTGGCTCGAGGCCGCGCGCAGCGAGGAGGGCGGGCTCGAGCTGCCCGTCAAGGAGCCCGAGCCCGGCGCGGTCCAGGTGCTCACCGTCCACGCCGCCAAGGGCCTCGAGTGGGACGTGGTCGCCGTGCCCGGCCTGGTCGACGGCCACTTCCCGTCCGTCGGGGAGCCGTCCTCGCGGCGGCCGTACTACACGGACGCGGGTTGGCGCGGACGCAACCTCGAGCTGCCCTACGAGCTCCGCCTCGACCACGCCGACCTCCCCGGGTGGGACTGGCGCGGCGCCGTCGACCACGGCACGCTTGGGGACTCGCTCGAGGACTTCGAGAAGCGATGCGGTCTCCACCGCGTCGCCGAGGAACGGCGGCTGTTCTACGTGGCCGTGACCCGCGCCCGCTCGCATGTGCTGCTGTCCGCCTCGTGGCGCGTGGGCGGCGCGACCATGCGCACGCCCTCGTGCTACCTGCGCGAGCTCGTGGAGGGCGGCATGCTGTCCGACGCGGGCTGGGCGCCGCGTCCCGAGGACGGCTCCGTGGTCGAGGTCACGCCCGTCACCGCAGCATGGCCGCCCGCCCCGACCTCGGCGCAGCTCGCGCGGCGCGAGCTCGCCGCCCAGGTCCGCGGGGCCATGGCGGCCGGCGCGGAGGCCGGCGAGGACCCGGCCGACGCGGCGTGGGAGCGGCTCCCGCTCGGCCGCGAGATCGCCGCGATGCTCGAGGAGCGCCGGTCACGCGAGCGGGGCGTCGGCGACGTCGCCCTGCCGGCGCACCTGTCGACCTCGGGTCTGGTGTCGCTGCGCCGCGACCGCGAGGCGTTCACCGCGCAGCTGCGCCGGCCTCTGCCCGCCGAGCCCACCCCCGCCGCGCGGCGCGGCAGCCTGCTGCACGCGTGGATCGAGGCGCAGTACGGGCACGTCCCGCTGCTGTCGCTCGACGACCTCGGCCCGGGGGAGGACGAGACTGACCTCGAGGCGCTCAAGGACGCCTTCGCCCGGTCCGAATGGGCCGGCCGCGTGCCCAGCCACATCGAGGTCGACGTCGAGCTGCCCCTCGCGGGCGTGACCATCCGCTCCCGCATCGACGCCGTGTTCCCCGCCGGGGCGGGGCTGGACCGCGTCACGGTGGTCGACTGGAAGTCCGGATCCGCGCCCCGCGCGGCGGAGGAGCGGGCGGCGCGCGAGGTCCAGCTCGCGGTGTACCGCCTCGCGTGGGCCGAGTGGACGGGCGTGCCGCTCGAGGACGTCGACGCCGCGTTCCACTACGTCCGCGACCAGGCGACGGTGCGGCCGGAGCGGCTGCTCACGCGCGCGGAGATCGAGGCGCTGCTCGCGCCACCCGCCGGCTAGGGGGCCTGCTCGTCCTCGTCGAACAGCATGGCCTCGAGGTCGGCGAGCATGCCCTCGCCGTCCGCGACCACGTCGGGGTTGTCGGTGCGTACGCCGTACATGAGCCAGCGCATCAGCGCCATCTCGGACGCGAGCCGCGCGCGGTCCAGCAGGTGCGGGTCGCGGATCTCGCGCCGGCGGCCGTGGTACGCCTCGACCACCGAGTCGAGCACGTCGTCGGGCGCGGCGGCGACCAGCCACGCGAGGTCGTCGGCGGGATCCGCGACGCGCGCATCCATCCAGTCGACTATCCCCGACACGGAGCCGTCGGCCACGTACACCTGGTGCTCGCCCATGTCGCCGTGCACCACGGTCGGGTCGAACCTCCACCAGGACACGTTCTCGAGCTGGTGCTCCCACCGGTCCGCGAGGCGCGGCGGCACCTTGCCGGTCTGGATGCCGGCGTCGAGCTCGGCGAGGCGCCGCTCGCGGTACTCCTCGGCGGAGTAGGCGGGCAGGCCCTGGTCCTCGATCACCGTGACCGGGAGCTCGTGCACCTCGGCCAGCGCACGGCCGACGGTCGCGGCAAGGCCGGGTCCGGGCTGCAGCGCGGCGAGCATGAGCGGGGCGCCGGGGACCTCCGTGTAGACGATCGCGCGGCCCGTGTCGTCGGGCAGCTCCGCGGCGCCCACGGGGTGCGGCACCTCGAAGGACACGATGCCGGCCTCCTTGGCCCGCCCGAGCGCGCCCAGCAGGCCCTTCTCGGCCTCGAGGGCGGCGCCGGCGGCGGCGCGCTTGGGGGCGCGGACCAGCCAGCGCTTGCCCGTCGAGTCCTTGACCACCACCACCTCGAAGTCGGCGTCGGTGTGCGGGCTGCGCAGCACGTCGTACACGTCGAGCCCGGGCACGGCGACGGACGCCAGGGCGGCGAGCGCGAGCGGAGAACGAGGCACAGGCTCACCGTAGGGCCAAGCCGGGGCCCGCGCCACGCTCCACGCCGCGCGGGCCAGGCATGATGCCCGCCGCTCCCGGGTGCGGCGCGGCGGTACGGTGACCGGGTGAGGAATCCCTGGCCGCTCGACCATCCCAGCCGCGTCGACCGGGCCGCCGAGCGCCGCGCGACCACCGACCTGGCCGCATGCGACGCGATCGTGGTGCGCGACGGCCGGGTCCTGGTCGCCGACGGCCGCGTCCTCGAGCTCCGACCCGACGCGCAGCCGCCCGCGGCCCTCCGCATCTACCTGGGCCGCGACGGCGACCGCGACCTGGTCGCGCTCGTGCCCGAGGACCCCTCCTTCGGGATGGACCCCGACGGGATCGGCGGCGACCGCATGCGCGGCCTGCGCGGCCTGCTCGCGGGCTTCTGGGACCGCGGCGCCGAGGGGGAGCGCGAGCACGAGCTCGCCACCACCGCCGTCGCCATCGCGACCTGGCACGCCAATCACCCGCGGTGCGCGCTGTGCGGCGAGGCCACCGTCCCGACCGAGGGCGGCTGGGTGCGCCGCTGCGAGCGCGACGAGCGCGACCACTACCCGCGCACCGATCCCGCGATGATCGTCGCGATCACCGACCCCGAGGACCGCCTGCTGCTCGCCCACGCGACTCCGTGGTCGCCGCGCCGGTTCTCCCACCTCGCGGGCTACGTCGAGCCTGGCGAGACCCTCGAGCAGGCCGTCCACCGCGAGGTCGCCGAGGAGGCCGGACTCACGCTGTCCGGCCTCGAGTACCTCGGCTCGCAGCCGTGGCCGTTCCCCGCCTCCGTCATGGTGGCGTTCCGCGCGCGCACCGAGCGGCCGGACGCCCTTGCGCTCGACATGGACGAGATCTCCGAGGCCCGCTTCGTCGCCCGCGAGGACCTGGCCGAGCTCATCGCCTCGGGCGAGGTGATCCTCGCGCCCAAGGGCTCGGTCGCGCGACGCATGCTCGAGGACTGGTACGGCGGGCCGCTGCCGGAGCGCCGCCCGGACGCGAGCATCGACGTCTGAGCGTTCCGCGGCTACCCTCGCGCCAGGACCGGCGAGAGGAGGGCCATGATCGAGCTCGGCTCCTTCGCGCAGACCGTGGGCCTGGTCACCGGGCCCATGCGGTCGACGCTCGAGGACCGCGGCTACCGCGTCGCCGGCGTCACCAACGGCTCCTCGAGCCACATCCTCCACCTGTTCCTGGAGAACGACGTCCTCGGGTTCTGCGTGACCTGGGACTGGTCGGAGGCACGATGCGCGGCGTACCCCGCGTCCCAGCGGGCCGAGTGGTGGCGCTGGGCGATCGGGCCGGCCTGCCTCGCGCACTGGCGCGGGGAGCCGCTGCCCGCGGACGAGGGCTCCGCGGAGGCGGTCGCCCTCATGCTCGAGCGGGTGCGGGAGCTCGAGGGCCTCGCGCGCGACGAGGGCCGCTGGCTGGACGTGCGCCGCGGCCGCCTGCCGCGCTGAGGACCTACTCCCAGGTGAGGTGGCCCAACGCGATGACATTGACGCCGTCGGGCCGCGTGACGCTCGTGTTGCCCGCGGTGAGGACGTTGAGCGACGCGAGGCTCGCGGCGCGTGCGGCGCTCACCTTGCCCGCGAGCTTGCGGAGCCCCGCGGAGGCCGCGTCGATCGCCGCCGAGCCGCCGAGCTTGATCTCGAACGCGGACCACGTGCCGTCGGGAAGCTCGACTATCGCATCCACCTCGTCGTTCTGCTCGTCGCGATAGTGGGTCACCGTGCCCCCCAACGCGTCCGCGTAGACGCGCAGGTCCCGCACCGCGAGCGATTCGAACAGGAAGCCGAGGGTCCGGGGGTCTTCCAGGAGGGACGCCGGGGTGGCGCCGAGGGCGGCTGCTGCGAGCGAGGGGCACGCGAGGTGCCACTTCGGGCTGACGCGCAGCCGGATGGCGGACCGCAGGTGCGGCGCCCACGCCGGCTGCTCCTCCAGCACGTGGACCCGTGTAAGCGCATCGAGGTACTTGCGCGCCGTCTGCGCCGAGAGTCCCACGGGGCCCGGGCTGAGCTCGGCCTCCTTCGCCAAGCGTGTTGCCGGTGCCTCGGTCGCGGTGTTGCGCGCGAGAGCACGCAGCAGCGCTCGCATGCGGATCGGGTCCACCGCGAGCTGTGAGGCGGGAAGGTCGGTTCGCGCGACGTCGTCCAGGTACGAGCGGAGGAATGTGGTCGGTTCTCGACGCACGTCCTGGACCAGGGCCGGCCACCCGCCCCGCACGATGAGGCGCGCGTAGTCGGGGACGCTCGCCCCCCCGAGCCCTGCAACGCGCTCGCCCGCCAGGACGCGGGGGAACGACACGGCGCCGATCGAGTCGCCGCTCTCCGCGAGCGACATCGGGCGCAGGGCGAGCCGCCGGAACCGGCCCGCGCCGGTGTGACGCGTCACGTCATCGGCGGGCGTCGCCGACCCGGTGAGGATGAACTGGCCCGGGATGCCGCGGGTGTCGACCGCATGGCGTGCCGCGTTCCACAACCCGGGTGCGAGCTGCCACTCGTCCACCAGGCGTGGGACGTCGCCCGTCAGGACCACGTCAGGCGCCGCCTGGGCGAGTCCCAGCATGTCCGGCGACGCATCGAGCCGCACGGAGCTGCGCGCATGCTGGAGCGCCGTCGTGGTCTTGCCTGACGCGCGAGGACCCTCGAGGATCACCGCGCCGAACGTCGCCAACGCGTCGTCGATCATCCGATCTGTGGCTCGATGACGATAGCGAGGCATACGAGGGAGGATATCACTATTGCGTTATTCTTGATATCGCTTCTGCGAGATTTTCGATCATGCGTTTGAGTCGAATCTCGGGGCTCGACGTGCTCCACGGCCGCCTGCCGCGCTGAAGCCGGCCACCGCATCGTCCACAGGCCGTGCCCGGCTGTCGGCGGTCCCTGACACAATGGCCGCGATGTCAGCCGACCAGATCCTCGACGCCCTCGACCCCGAGCAGCGGGAGGTCGCCACCGCCCTCCACGGGCCCGTCGCCGTGCTCGCGGGCGCGGGGACCGGTAAGACGCGCGCGATCACCCACCGCATCGCCTACGGGGTGCGTGTCAACGCGTACAACCCGCAGTCCGTGCTCGCGGTCACGTTCACCGCGCGCGCCGCGGGGGAGATGCGCACCCGCCTGCGCGGCCTGGGTGTGTCCGGCGTGCAGGCGCGCACCTTCCACGCCGCGGCGCTGCGCCAGCTCAGCTACTTCTGGCCCGAGGTGGTGGGCGGCCAGATCCCCGGCCTGGTGGAGCAGAAGGCGCCGCTGGTGGGACGCGCGGCGCGCGAGGCGGCGCTCAGCCCCGACCGGCTCACGGTGCGGGACCTCGCCGCGGAGATCGAGTGGGCGAAGGTGTCGCTGGTAGCCGCGGACGAGTACGCGGCCAAGATCGCCCGCCTGGGGCGCCCGTCGCCCGCGAACCTGCCGGCGAGCCAGGTCGCGGACGTCATGCGCGCCTACGAGGACGCCAAGACCAACGCGGTGGTGCTCGACTTCGAGGACATCCTGCTGCTGCTCGCGGACATGATCGGCCGGCACGTCGAGGTGGGCGACCAGATCCGCCGCCAGTACCGGCACTTCGTGGTCGACGAGTACCAGGACGTCTCCCCGCTCCAGCAGTTCCTGCTCGAGCAGTGGCTGGGCGGACGGCGCGAGCTGTGCGTGGTGGGCGACCCGGCGCAGACCATCTACTCGTTCGCGGGCGCGAGCCCCCAGCACCTGCTCCAGTTCACCCGCACCTATCCCGACGCGACCCAGGTGCGCCTGGTCCGCGACTACCGCTCCACGCCGCAGGTGGTGAGGCTCGCGAACGAGCTCATGCGCAGGCGCGGCTCGGCGGGCACGGGCGTCGAGCTGGTCGCGCAGCGGCCGTCCGGCCCCGCGCCGGACTACCGCGCGTACGACGACGACGAGTCGGAGGCGCAGGGCGTGGCCGCGCAGATCGAGCGGCTCATCGCGACGGGCGTGCCCGCCCGAGAGATCGCGGTGCTGTACCGCGTCAACAGCCAGTCCGAGGCGGTCGAGGAGGCGCTCGCGGAGCGCGGCATCGGCTACCTGGTGCGCGGCGGCCGCCGGTTCTTCGACAGGGACGAGGTGCGCCGGGCGATCGTGCTGCTGCGCGGCGCCGCCGTGGCGTCCGACGAGCGTGCGCTGGGCGAGCGTGTGCGCGACGCGTTGGGCGAGCTCGGCTGGGCCGAGGAGCCGCCGGCGGCTCGCGGTGCGGTGCGCGAGCGGTGGGACGCGCTGCAGGCGCTGGTCAACCTGGGCGACGACCTGGTGGCGGACACCGGCGGCGCGGCGACCATGCGCGACTTCGTCGACCACCTGGCCGAGCGCGCGCAGGCGCAGCACGCCCCCGCGGTCGATGGCGTGACCCTCACGTCGATGCACGCCGCGAAGGGCCTCGAATGGGACGCGGTGTTCGTGGTCGGCTGCTCGGAGGGTCTGCTGCCCATCACGCACGCCGAGACCGACGAGCAGCTCGAGGAGGAGCGGCGCCTGCTGTACGTGTCGATCACCCGGGCGCGCGAGCACCTGGCGCTGAGCTTCGCGCGCTCGCGCAAGGCGGGCGGCAAGGGCACGCGCAAGCGCACCCGCTTCCTCGAGCAGCAGTGGCCCGACGCGCGTCCCGCCCGCGTGCAGCGGCAGTCGACGTCCGCGAAGCTCGCGGACCTGGGCCCGGAGGCGCTGCGGCTGTTCGACTCGCTCAAGCAGTGGCGGCTCGCGGTCGCGCAGGAGACGTCGAAGCCCGCGTTCACGGTGCTCGTGGACGCCTCGCTGGTGGAGATCGCACGCGACCGGCCCGGCACGCTGGGCGAGCTCGCCCGCGTGAGCGGCGTGGGCGCCTCGAAGCTCGACAAGTACGGCGTCCAGATCCTGGAGATCGTCGCCGAGCACTGACTCACGCCGCGTCGCAGCCGCACGCCGGATGCGGGCGCAGGGCGGTGCGGCGCGGCAGCCCGCGCTCGATCCGCCAGGGCCGCGCGGTGCCGCCGGCCAGGAGCGCCGCCAGCGACGCGGCCGCGACGCCGCCCGCCACGGTCGCCGACAGCGGCTCCGCCCGCTCGACGAGCGCCTCGCACTGGCGCGCGAGCACGGGCCAGGCGGCGTCGCGGTCGGTGCGCGCCAGCGTGTGGCAGCGCACGCACGGACCGGCCCCCGCGTGCACCGGGATCACGGTCACGCCCGACTCGTCCACGAGCGCGACCACGTGCGGGCCGTCCAGCAGCAGCCGGTGCAGCAGCGCCGGGTCCACGGACCCGTACGCGGCGACGATCTCCCCGTCGACCCGCCGCGTGGTGTCGAGGTGGACCCGGACGTCGGGCGCCACGCGCGCGACCATCCTCGCGACGGGGGACGCCGGCGCCTCCCGCGAGCCCACCAGGCTCAGCGACTCGGCACCCGCGCGCGCCGCGGCCTCCGCCGCGGCGATCCCGACCGGACCGAGGCCTCGCACCCGCACGTGGCGCCGCGCGAGCGTGCGCCGCCGGGCGCGCGGCGCGATCCCGGCCTGGTCCGTGCCGTCGCCGCGCCACAACCGGGGCGGGGAGGGCGCATCGTCCATCCCTCCACGGTGCCACCGGCGGGCCGGGACGATGCGGTTGTCCACAGGGCGGCCGCCGTCACCCCCCCCGGGACGCGCGAAGGGCCGGCCCCCTGGGGGACCGGCCCTTCGACGAGCTCTGCTGGCTTTACGCCTTGCCGAGGATGCGGTTCAGCTTGGTGCCGCACACGGGGCAGGTGGCCTTCGCCATGCGGCGGCCGTTCTCCGAGACGACGACGTCGCCCTCGGTCTCGCGCTTCTCCTTGCACTTCACGCAGTAGAACTCGCCCGAGTACTTGTCAGCCATGCGGCTCTCCTTCTTCTCTGTGGCGCGGCGGTACGCGCCGCACGTCTACGGGCCTCGATGGGCCCTTGGTCCCCCAGCGTAGACGCGCGGGCCCGATTTCCCTCCATCGGTGGAGGGGGTGTCGCCCCCGCGGTCCGTCTGCACCCTACCCGTCATCCGAGCCGAGCAGGCGCTCCAGCTCGCGATCGACCTCGTCGCCCTCGCCGCGCGTGACGTAGGCGCCGACCCACGCCTGCCACGCGGCGAGCTCCTCGGAGGTCGGCAGCAGGTCGGGGTGCGACCAGACGCCGTCGCGGCCCTCGGCGCCCAGGCGGGAGTGCAGCGCCGCCCACATCGCGGACGCGTCGCGCATGCGCCGCGGCCTCAGCTCGAGCGACAGCAGGTTCGCGAACGTGTCCTCGGCGGGGCCGCCCGCGGCGCGACGGCGGCGCATCATCTCGCGCAGGGCGCCCACGTCGGGCAGGTGCGCCGCGGCGGCGCGCATCGTGACGTCGTCCACCCAGCCCTCGACCAGCGCGAGGAGCGTCTCGATCGACTCGAGCGTCGCCTTCTGCTCGTCGGTGTGCTGCGAGGCGAAGATGCCGCGGTTCAGCGCCTTCTGCAGGCGCGCGGGGTCGCCCATGCCGGCGTCCCGCACCGCCTCCTCGAGAGCCTCGAGGTCGATGGTGATCGCCTGCGAGTAGCGCTCGATGAGCGTATGGAGCTGGCCGGGCAGCCACGGCGCCGCGGCGAACAGGCGCACGTGCGCGGCCTCGCGCAGGGCGAGGAAGGTGCGCACGGCGTCCTCGTCGATGTCGAGGCCGTCCGCGAACTCGGTGATCGCCTTGGGGATGAGCACCACGCGCGGCTCCGCGAGCAGCGGGATGCCCAGGTCGGTGGCGCCGAACGCCTCGCGCGCCATCTCTCCGGCCGCCTGGCCCATGTGCATGCCGCACACCGTGGGCGCGACGGACCGCAGCAGCGCGGACGGGTCGAGCCCGCCCGTCTCGGGGAGGTCGTCGGCGCCCTCGAGCAGGCCGCTCAGCGCGTGCGACACGCTGACGGCGACGGGGCCGGCGAGCGTGCGCCACGTCGGCAGGGTCGCCTCGACCCACTCGGCACGGCTCCACACGCGCGGCTCGAGCCGCGTCGGGTCGAAGTCGGTCACGGCGTCGAGCCACAGCTCCGCGCGCGAGACGGCCTGGCGGTGCAGCGCCGCGGTCGCGCCGGACACGGTCGGGTCGCCTCCCTGGGCGGCCACGCCGCGCGCGACGTCGTGCGCGAGCTTCCAGTTGACGTCCTCGCCCGCGGACTGCGACACCAGGGCGCGGATCTGCCCCAGGACGTGCTCCATCATGGCGGGGTTGTCCGCCAGCCCGGCTTGCGCGGCGAGCGCCTGCGGGTCCATGCCCATCCGTTGCAGCTCCTCGAGAGCGGCCTCCGCATCATCCCCGAACAGCTCTCGCAGCAGCCGCATCCACGGCGTCGACTCGTCGCTCACGCTCACTCCGTCCGCGCACGCCGCATGCGTGCCTCCACCACGGTAACGAAGGAGGGCGCCCCGGCGCGGCGACGTTCGCTACCAGCAATGCCGTCCTGTGGCGCGCGGGGCATCGGCAAGAATGGGGGCGTGACGACCACCGAGGCCAGCACCCCCGTCCCCGCGGAGCGCGCGACGTCCAGCCGCCGCGCCACCGTGATGTCCGTCACCGGCCTCGCGACCAGCGCCCTGATCGCGCTGCTGACCATCGTGCCGTCGCCGTACGCGATCGGCTCGGCGGGCCCCACGTTCGACACGCTCGGCGAGGTCGACGGCACGCCGCTGGTCGCGATCGACGGCGCTCCCACCTACACGTCGTCGGGCGAGCTGCGCCTCACCACGGTCTCCGTGTCCAACGCGGGCTCGCAGCCCTTCACGCTCGGCCGCGTGCTCGCGGCCTGGGCGTCGCCGCGGCAGTACGTGGTCCCCGAGGAGGAGGTGTTCGGCACCGCCGACGAGGAGGAGCAGGCCGAGCAGCAGGCGGCCAGCGACTGGACCACCTCCCAGGAGCGCGCGACGGTGTCCGCGCTCGAGGCGCTCGGGCACCCCGTTCCCGCGGTGCTCGAGGTGGTCGGCACGTCCGAGGGGTCGAACGCCGCGGGCGTGCTCCAGGAGGGCGACATCATCACCGCGATCGACGGCGAGGCCGTCCCGACGTTCGCGAGCCTGGCCGACGCGATCGCGCTGCACGAGCCGGGTGACCAGGTCGACGTGACTGTCATGCGCGACGGCAAGGACCGGACTGAGACGTTCGCGACCGTCGACGACGGCGCGGGAGACGCCGCGATCGGCGTGTGGATCGACCCGACGTTCGACATCCCGATCGACGTCACCGTGCAGATCGACTCGGTCGGCGGACCGTCCGCGGGACTGATGTTCTCGCTCGGGATCATGGACCGCCTCACCGAGGAGGACGAGCTCGACGGCGCGCTAGTCGCCGGCACCGGCACCATCGACGCCACCGGCGACGTGGGTCCCATCGGCGGCATCGCGATGAAGATGTTCGGCGCTCAGGACGCCGGCTCCGACTGGTTCCTCGCGCCCGTCGAGAACTGCGCCGACGTGCGCGGCAACATCCCTGATGGTCTCCGCGTTGTCGCGGTAGACACGCTGGACGATGCGTACGACGCCATCGTGCGCATCGGCCAGGGAGACGCGGCCGACCTTCCTACGTGCTGAGCATGGCAGGCTAGACACATCCCGACCCGAAGGACAACGACGTGACGTTCGACGACCGCCCCGCCCGCCCGGTCAGGCCCGCCCCCGTGCCCCAGCGGCGATCGCCCCTCGCGATCACCGCCGTGGTGCTCGGCGCGCTCGTCCTGGCGGCGATCGCGACCGCCAACATCTGGACCGAGGTGGTCTGGTTCGACCAGCTGGGCTACTCGGAGGTGTGGCGCACGCAGTGGCTCGCGCGCATCGTCCTGTTCGTGATCGCGGGCGGCCTCGGCGCGTTCGTGATCTGGCTCAACCTGTGGATCGCGAAGCGCGTGCGCCCGGCCCGCACGGGCGGCCGCAGCCAGCTGGACCAGGTGCGCGAGCAGATCGAGCCCATCGAGCGGCTCGCGATGATCGTGCTGCCCGCCGTGATCGGCCTCGTGGTGGGTCTCGCGGTGTCCTCGCAGTGGGAGACCGTGGTCGCCTGGCTCAACCACGAGCAGTTCGGCACCACGGACCCGCAGTTCGGGCTCGACGCGTCGTTCTACGTGTTCGCGCTGCCGATGCTCAACCTGGTGGTCACGCTGGTGCTGGCGCTCGCGGTGCTGTCGACGCTGATCGCCGCGTTCGTGCACCTGCTGTACGGCGGCATCGCCGGCACCGGCCGGACGTTCGTGGCGTCCAAGGGCGCGCGCATCCAGCTCGCGGTCCTCGGCGCGCTGGTCATGCTCGCGATCGCGGCCAACTACTGGCTGGACCGCTACGGGCTGCTCACCAAGTCGGGGGAGAAGTTCTACGGCGCGTCCTACACGGACGTCAACGCGATCCTGCCGTCCCGGTCCATCCTGGCGGGCATCGCCGTCCTGGTCGCGGTCGTGTTCCTCGTGGTGATCTGGCGCGGCGACTGGCGCATCCCCGCCATGGGGATCGGCCTCATGCTGCTCTCCGCCGTGGTGATCGGCGGCATCTACCCCGCGATCGTCCAGCGCTTCCAGGTGTCGCCCAACGAGCAGGAGCTCGAGGCGCCGTTCATCCAGAACAACATCGACGCGACGCGGTACGCGTACTCCATCGACGACGTCGAGGTCACGCAGTACGACGCGACCACGGAGGCCGAGGCGGACGCCCTGCGCGCCGACGCGGAGACCACCGCGCAGATCCGCCTGCTCGACCCGAACATCGTGTCGCCCGCGTTCCAGCAGCTGCAGCAGAACAAGCAGTACTACAACTTCGCGGACCTGCTCAGCGTGGACCGCTACAACCTCGACGGGGAGCTCCAGGACACCGTGATCGCGGTGCGCGAGCTCAACCTCGACGGGCTGGGCTCCGAGAGCCGCAACTGGGTCAACGACCACACGGTCTACACCCACGGCTTCGGCGTGGTCGCGGCCTACGGCAACACCACCACCTCCGACGGGCAGCCCTCGTTCTTCGAGCGCGGCATCCCGTCCGTGGGCCTGCTGGGCGACTACGAGCCCCGCATCTACTTCGGCTCGACCGTGCCCGACTACTCGATCGTGGGCGCACCCGAGGGTACCTCGCCCTGGGAGCTCGACTACCCGGACGACAACTCGGAGACCGGCCAGGTCAACACCACCTACACCGGCGACGGCGGCCCCGCCATCGGCAACCTCTTCGAGAAGCTGATGTTCGCGATCCGGATGGGCGAGGAGCAGATCCTGTTCTCCGACCGCGTCACCACCGAGTCGCAGATCCTCTACTACCGCGACCCCCTGGAGCGCGTGGCCCGCGTCGCTCCGTACCTCGAGCTCGACCAGACCGCGTACCCCGCGGTGGTCGACGGGCGCGTGGTGTGGGTGGTCGACGGCTACACCACCACCGACCAGTTCCCGTACTCCGCCCCGGTCGCGTCCGAGTCGCTGTTCGCGTCCCAGTCCTCGGTGCCCGGCACCAGCACGGTGCTCAACTACGTGCGCAACTCGGTCAAGGCCGTGGTGGACGCGTACGACGGCTCGGTGACCCTGTACGCGTGGGACGAGGAGGACCCGATCCTCCAGACCTGGCAGCACGTGTTCCCCAGCTCGCTCAAGCCCATGAGCGAGATCAGCGGCGAGCTCATGAGCCATCTGCGCTACCCCGAGGACCTGTTCGCGATCCAGCGCTACCAGCTCACGCAGTACCACGTGACGGACGCGGCGTCGTTCTACTCGGGCCAGGACTTCTGGCGCAACCCGGCGGACCCGACCGACGACACGCGCCTGCAGCCGCCGTACTACCTCACGCTGCAGATGCCGTCGCAGGACGATCCGACGTTCTCGCTCACCAGCAACTACATCCAGGGCGGCGACAACCCGCGCAACATCCTCACCGGCTATCTCGCGGTCAACTCGGAGACCGGGTCCACCGCGGGCCAGGTCGACGAGGACTACGGCACGCTGCGCCTGCTGGAGCTGCCGCGCGACACCACCATCCCCGGCCCGGGCCAGGTGCAGAACAACTTCAACTCCGACCCGGACGCGCAGGAGACCCTCAACCTGCTTCGTCAGGGCGAGACGGACGTCATCAACGGCAACCTGCTCACGCTGCCGCTCGCCGGCGGCCTGCTGTACGTCCAGCCGGTCTACGTGCAGTCGAGCCAGGGCACGCAGGTGCCGCTGCTGCGCAAGGTGTTCGTGGCTTTCGGCAACGAGGTGGGCTTCGCGGACACGCTGTCCGAGGCGCTCGACCAGGTGTTCGGCGAGGGCGCGGGCGACGGCGCGGCGGGTGACAACGGCACCGGCTCGACGGACGGCAGCACGGACGGCTCGACCGACGGGTCGACGGACGGCTCGACGGGCGGCGAGGGCACGGTCGACCCGACCGCCGAGGCGGCCCTCCAGGACGCGCTCGACCGCGCGAACCAGGCGCTCCAGGACAGCGAGGCCGCGCTCGCGGCCGGCGACTTCGCCGCCTACGGCGAGGCGCAGGACGCGCTGTCCGCGGCCATCGAGGACGCCATCCTCGCCGAGGCCGAGCTCACGGGGGCCGCCTCCGGCGACACCACCGGGACGGAGGCTTCGCCCAGTGCGGAGCCCACCACCGGTACCGAGTCCGGCACGGCCACGGCGGAGCCCGAGCCGGAGATCACCACGCCCTGACGCGGGCATGACATGCGGAAGCGGGCCGGTCCTTCAGGACCGGCCCGCTTCTGCGTCGTCAGGGGAGAGGCGCGGCTCAGGCGTCCGCGTCGAGGTGCCGATCGGTGGCCGAGCGGATGAAGCGGAGCAGGAAGCCCCACGAGATCAGCATCGCGGCCGCCGAGGCCCACGCCCACGTCGGGTAGGAGTCCAGCAGCTCGGGGTCGGTGAGCTCGCCTGTCATGAGGTCGAAGGAGAAGTTCACCGCGATCGAGGCGTAGGCGCCGAAGACCTGCGCGATGGTGAACGTGATCCACCACCCCAGCAGCAGCACCAGCGGCACGGTGCGGCCGGTCACCTTGCGCGCGCCGAGCGGCACCAGCACCACCTGCGCGAACGGCACCCACCAGCCCCACCACTCCACCGCGCCCATGCCCGGCTTGGTGCCCATGGCCTCGCGGTTGCGGCGCATGCGCGTCATCCACATGCCGTACAGCACATAGGCGGCGACGGTGATCGGCAGGGACAGGAGCCCCAGCAGCGACGCCGCGGTGATGGAGAACTCGCCCGTCTCGGCGAGGCGGCGGAGCGAGTCCACCTCTCCCTGCGCGAGCGCGGCGGTCAGCACCGCCAGCGCGGTTGCGGCAGCCGTGACGCCGATCAGGCCCTTCGCGAGGCCCTCGGGCTTCTCGAGCGGTGCGCCCGTGCGGTCGAACTGGAGCTGCTGCGCCTCCCCGTACGCGGGGACGGGCGGCGGGGTGGCGCCCGGGATGAGGCCCGGCGCGCCGGGCGTATCGCCTGGGTTGAGCCCGGATGCGGGGTGGTACTTGGGCTGCTCGGGCGGCTGCTGATCGCCGGGACGCTGGACGAAGGGGTCGTTGTCGGTCATGCCTCCGACCCTAGCGACCGGGAGGCGATTTGGTTCTGCGGCGCGCGTCCGCTAGAGTTATCAGGCCGACGCGGGGTGGAGCAGTTCGGTAGCTCGCCGGGCTCATAACCCGGAGGTCGCAGGTTCAAATCCTGTCCCCGCTACGAGAGTACGAAGGCCCGGACCAGATGGTCCGGGCCTTCGTCGTTCCCGGCCGACCCGCGCATCGTCCCCGCAACCGCGACGGCACGGCCCCCGCATCGTGCGGGAACCGGGCCGTCGGACGGTGCGCGGCGACCGCTAGCGGATCGCTTCGGTGGCGGCGCGCTCGATCGCGAGGCCCGCCTCGTACTGCTCGAGCCACGCGGTGTAGCCCGCGACGTCGGCCGGGTCGGGCTGCGCGACGTCGAGCGCCGCACCCGCGAACACGGCCTCGTCGAGGTACGTGTCGAGGCCGGTCGCGGCACCGGTGCGCACGTACTCGGCAAGGACCGCGATGCCCCACGCGCCACCCTCGGAGGCGGTGTCGCCCACGGTGACGGGCGCGTCGATCGCGGCCGCGAGCAGGCGCTGCGCGACACCCGCGGTGCGGAACATGCCGCCGTGCGCGAACATCGAGTCGAGCCGCACGCCCTCGTCGTGAAGGACGCGCATGCCCAGGCTGAGCGTGCCGAACGCGCCGTACAGCTGGGTCCGCATGAAGTTCGCGAGCGTGAGGCGCGAGCCGGGGGTGCGCACGAACAACGGGCGCCCCTCGGCGAGGCCGGTGATGGGCTCGCCCGACAGGTAGTTGTAGGCCAGCAGGCCGCCGCCGTCCGCCTCGCCCTCGAGCGCGGCGGAGAACAGCGCCTCGAACACGGCGTCGGAGCCGCCCGCGACGCCCATGGCCGCCGCGAACTCGGTGAAGACCCCGGCCCAGGTGCCCAGCTCGGAGGCGCCGTTGTTGCAGTGCACCATCGCGACCAGGTCGCCCGCGGGCGTGGTGACGATGTCGAGCTCCTCGTGGACGCTGGTGAGCGCCTTCTCGAGCACCACCATCGCGAAGATCGAGGTGCCGGCGGAGATGTTGCCGGTGCGCGGCGCGACGGCGTTGGTGGCGATCATGCCGGTGCCCGCGTCGCCTTCCGGCGGCGCGACCACGGCGCCGGGCTGGAGGCCGCCCGTCGGGTCGAGCAGCGCGGCGCCCTCGGCGGTGAGCGTGCCGGCGTCCTGGCCGGCCACGAGCACCTCCGGCAGGAGCGACGCGACGTCGAGGCCTGCCTGGCGCGCGGCCACGAGGCCCTGGAAGCGCGCGAGCATCGCGGCGTCGTAGTCGCGCGTGTCGGGGTCGATCGGGAACATGCCCGAGGCGTCACCCACGCCGAGCACCTTGCGGCCCGTGAGGCGCCAGTGGACGTAGCCGGCGAGCGTGGTGAAGAACGCGACGTCGGGGACGTGGGTCTCCTCGTCGAGGATGGCCTGGTAGAGGTGCGAGGCGGACCAGCGCAGCGGGAAGTTGAAGCCGAGCACCTCGGTGAGCTCGGCCGCGGCGCGCTCCGTGTTGGTGTTGCGCCACGTGCGGAACGGCACCAGCAGCTCGCCGGCGGCGTCGAACGGCAGGTAGCCGTGCATCATCGCGGAGACGCCCAGCGCGCCGAAGCCGGTGGGCCGGACGCCGTGCGCGCGCTCCACGGTCGCGAGGAGGTCGGCGACGGACGCCTGCACGCCCTCCCAGATCGCCTCGACGGAGTACGTCCAGAGGCGGTCGACGAACTGGTTCTCCCATGCGTGGCTGCCGGTCGCGATGACCTGGTGGTCGGGGCCGATCAGGCACGCCTTGATGCGCGTGGACCCGAGCTCGATGCCGAGCGACGTCGCGCCTGCCGCGATCACGGCGGCCACGTCGGTCTGCTGTTCCTGCGCCATCGGCACCCACTCCTTCGTCAAGCACCCGCGTGCGGCGGACATGCAAAATGTGAACGTTCGACAAAACCCTAAGGCCTGCCCGCGCCTTCGATGGAACCATAGGTCCCGCCCCGACGCGCGGCGGGGCCCCCGGACCCCTACGTATCGCGCGTCAACCAGCGGGGTTAGCCTGGCAACCGTGACCGACACCCAGTCAGCGAACGCCGCGTCCCCGCGCCCGCGGATCGCGCTCAGCCTCGGCAGCGGGGGAGCCCGCGGCTACGCCCACATCGGCGTCCTCGACGAGATCGAGGCGCGCGGCTGGGACGTGGTCGGCGTCTCGGGCACCTCGATGGGCGCGCTCGTGGGCGGCCTGCACGCCGCCGGGGGCCTGGCCGCGTACCGCGAGTGGGCGGAGTCGCTCACCCGGCGCGACGTGCTCCGCATGCTCGACCCCGCGTTCAAGGGTGCGGGTGCGATCCGCGCGGACCGCATCATGCGACGCCTCGACGAGATTCTCGACGGGCGCGTCATCGAGGACCTGCCGATCCCGTTCACCGCGGTCGCCACGGATCTCCTCTCGCAGTCGGAGGTCTGGTTCACGGAGGGCCCTCTGGTGGACGCGATCCGCGCCTCGATCGCGATCCCGACCGTCATCACGCCCGTCCGCCACGGCGGGATGCTGCTCGCGGACGGCGGCATCCTCAACCCGGTCCCCGTCATCGCGCTCACCGCCGTCCGCGCGGACGCGACCATCGCGGTCAACCTCTCCGGCACCTCCCGGGGCGGCAACCGCGCCGCGCCGCCGGTCGAGTCCGGCGGCCCGCTCATGCGGCTGCCGCGCCTGCGGCTGCCGTCCTTCCACGTCGCCGAGCCCCGCCTGGTGAGCATGATCACGCACCGCATGCGCGCACGCGGCGAGCATGAGGACGATGCGCTGGAGGACGTGGTCGCGATCGAACCGGCCGAGCACGGGGACGACCTGGACGTCAGCACGCTCGACGTCATCGACCGCTCGCTCCAGACCCTGCAGAACACCGTGCAGCGCTACCGCCTCGCGGGCTACCCGCCGGACGTGATGGTCGACGTGCCCGCCGACGCGTGCGGCGTGCTCGACTTCCACCGCGCGACGGAGATGATCGCGCTCGGCCGCGACCTCGCCCGCGCCGCCTTCGACGCCTGGGAGGACGCCCCGGCGTGACCCGTCGCGCCCGACCGTCCGGCACCGGGACCGCGCGGCGCTACTGTGACCTGCGGTGACCACGCCCGCCCGGGCGCGCGCATCGTTCCGAGAACCCGAGGGACATCGTGACCCAGCCCATCTCCCGCGCCGCGTGGCTCCACAGTCGCACCGCGCTCCTCATCGCCTTCGCGTTCTCCGTGATGGCGGACCCCGTGTCCTCGGTCGCCTACGCGATCGAGGCCGCGCTGCGTGCGCTCGACGGCAACCTCGCGCTGCTGCTGCCCGCGATGGCGGCGGTGGTGCTCGTGGTGGGGCTCGTGGTCGCGAGCTACCACCAGCTGGTGGCGCGCTTCCCCGAGGGCGGCGGCTCCGCCGCCGCGGCCGGTGGCGCGTTCGGCGAGGGCTTCTCCTTCATCCCGATGGGCGCGCTGGTGGTCGACTTCGTGCTCACCATCGCCATCTCGGTGTCCGCCGGTTCCTCCGCGATCATCAGCTATGTCCCGGGCCTCGCGCCCTACCGCCTGGTGCTCGCGCTGGTGCTGCTGGTGCTGGTCGCGGGGCTCATGTGGTTCGGCCATCTGGGGCGCGCGGTGTTCGCGCTCCTCACCCTCGTCTTCATCGCCACGGCGGTGCTGGTGCTGCTGCCCGTGCCCGGCCTGCCGGCGGTGGACCCGCAGCCGGTCGAGGGGCTGACGCACGGCGCGCCGCTCGCCGTCGCGCTCGCGTTCCCGGTGGCCATGGCGCTCGCGACCGGCATCGAGGCGCCCTCCTCGGCCATCGCGCAGCTCGCCCAGCTCGACGACGCGGGCCGCCGCAGCTTCGGCCGCTGGGCGCTGTGGCTCACGCTCGGCATCGTCGGCACCCTCACCCTCGCGATCACCGCGGCCGTGGTGCGGCTGGGCATCCAGGTGCCTCACGAGGACACCACGCTCGTGGCCGAGCTCGCCCGCGCCGCCGACGGCGCCGGCCTGTTCGCGGCCTTCCAGGCCGCCACCGCGCTGCTCCTGCTGTCCGCCGCCTCGTCCTCCTTCCAGGCGGGTCCGGGTCTGCTCAAGGCCCTCGCCCGCTCCGAGCACGGCGACTCCCGCCACGGCGTCCTGCCCGCGATCCTGGGCCGCACCAACGCCCACCACGTGCCCATGGTCGGCGTCGCGGTGTTCCTGGTCGGCTCCGCGCTCGTGGTGATCGCCGCCGGCGCCTACGACCAGCGGCTGGTGCTCTTCTACGCCGTCGCCGTGTTCGTGAGCTTCCTCATGGGCCTCATCGCCATGGCCCGGTTCTCCCACCGCGACGGCCGCCACGGCTGGGTGGTGCTCAACGTGGTCGCGGCCGTCGCCGTCGGCTTCACCCTGGTCGCGAACCTCATGCGCCCCGCCGCGGTCGGCTCGCTCGCCGCGACCGGCCTGGTGGCCGGCGGCCTGTACTGGGCGTGGGTGCGCGCGGGCCGGCCACGCGGCGCCGCGAACGCCGTCGCCGAGGCGGAGGCGGGGGACGATGCGCCGGTCGCCTCCGAGGGCCCGTCACCCCTGCCGGCGGGCGGCCGGGAGGACTGAGCGTGGAGCGCCGCGTGGGGACCGTCGGTGCGACGGCCATCGGTCTGGGGTCGATGCTCGGCGCCGGCGTGTTCGTGGTGTGGGGCCCCGCGGCGGAGTCCGCGGGTGAAGCGCTCGTGTGGGCGGTGCTGATCGCGGGAGTGGTCGCCGCGCTCAACGCCGGCTCCACGGCGCAGCTCGCGGCCGTGCATCCCGTCGCCGGCGGAGCGTACGCCTACGGCAGGGCCGAGCTCGGCCCGTGGCCGGGCTTCGTCGCCGGGATCGGGTTCGTGCTGGGCAAGACGGCGTCCGTCGCCGCGATCGGCCTCGCGATCGGGGCGTACGTGTGGCCCGATCGGCCCGCCGTGGTCGCCACCGTCGCGATCGCGCTCAGCTGGGCGCTCAACTCGCGCGGAGTGACGCGCACCAGCGGCGCCTCGATCGTCATCGCGTCGACCGTGGTCGCCGTGGTGGTGGCCGCGGTCCTCGCGATCGCGGGGACGGACGGCCCGGCCAGCGCTGGCTTCGGCTGGAGCACCCCGTGGGGCACGGCCGCGGGGGTCGCGCAGGCGGCCGCCCTCGTGTTCTTCGCCTTCGCCGGCTACGCGCGCATCGCGACGCTCGGCGAGGAGGTCCGCGACCCCGCTCGCGTGATCCCGCGGGCGATCGCGGTGGCGCTCGGCACGGTGCTGGTGCTCTACGTCGCGCTCGCCGCGGTGCTGCCGCGCGCGATGGGAGTCGACGCGCTGGCCGCCTCGGAAGCGCCCGTCGCGGACGCGGTGGCGGGGACGTGGCTGCCACCGGTTGCGGTGACGGTCGCGGCGGTCGCCGGCGCGTTCGGCTCGCTGCTCGCCCTCACCGCGGGCCTGGGGCGCACCGCGATGGCGATGGCCCGCGAGGCGGACCTGCCCCGCCCGCTCGCGCGCACCAACGGCCGCGCGGTTCCCGCGCTCGCGGAGGGGACCGCCGCGCTGGTCGCGATCGTGCTCGCCTGGGTGGGCGACCTCACGCTCGCGATCGCGATGTCCTCTTTCGCGGTCCTCCTCTACTACGCGGTGGCGGGCGCGTCCGCGTTCCGCGCCGCGGGCGCCGGCCGGGTCGCGGGGTGGCGCATGCCGCGACCCCTCAGCGCGGCCGGGGTGGTGCTGTGCGTCGCGCTCATGGCGTCGCTGCCGCCGCTCGCGGTCGGGGCCGCGCTCGGCGTGCTCGTCCTGGGGGCTCTCGCTCGCGCGGCCGCCGTGCGGCGCTGAGCCCCGGTCAGGCGAGCGCGGCGACCGCGGCGTAGCCGGCCCAGGCCGCGCCGAGGCCGAGGACGCACGTCGCGGCCACGTACAGCGCGGTCGCGCGCACGCGGCGGTCCTTCGCCATCACCACGATGTCGACGGCGAGCGAGGAGAACGTCGACAGGCCGCCCGCCACCCCCGTGCCCAGGACGAACGCCCACGCCGGGGTGACCAGCGCATCGTCCCCCGCGGCGACCACGGCGCCCAGGAGCGCGGAGCCCAGCACGTTCGCCGCGATGGTGGGCCACGGGAACGTCCGGGCGTGGTCGAGCCAGCCGAGCGCGAACCGGACGCACGCGCCCAGGCCGCACCCGAGGATCGCGGCGGCGTAGACCCAGCCGGTCACTCGTTCTCCTCCGCGAACACGGCCGCCTCATCGAGGGGCGTGGGCGGGCGGTCGCCGAGCCGCCACCCCAGGAGCGCGCCCGCGACCGCGGCCGCCATGGTGCCCACGAGCACGATGACCGCGAGCCCGGTCGAGGTGCCCGCCGACCATTCGAGCGCCGCGATCGACGAGAACGTGGTGAAGCCGCCGAAGAAGCCGGGGCCGACCATGGGGAAGACCGCCCAGGGTCCGCGCGCCTGCGTGAACGCGACGGCCCAGGCGAGGCCGAGCGAGCCGACCACGTTGATGACGACGAGGTCCCACGGGACGGGCCCCGCGCCGTGGGGGAGGGTCTCCGACAGGACGATGCGGAGCGCGCCTCCCAGCGCGCCGCCGACCAGGACGAGGGCGAGCTGGCGCGCCCGGGTCACCGGGCGAGCCACGCGTCAGCGGCCTCCAGCTGCGCGGTGAGGGCGCGCTGTACGGCGCCCGCGACCGCCTTCTCGATCATCGCGCCCACGAACGGGACGTTCGCGACCACGTCGCCGGTGGCGAGGAACTCGGTGGTCCCGCCGTCGGGAGTGAGGCCGATCGCGCCGGAGACGTGGCCGGGCGCGCCGGCGATCTCGACGGCGAAGGTGCCCACCCGGTCCTCGGGTGTGGGCGGCTCCCACACCTCCGTGTAGGAGACCGCGAGGTCGCGGCCCAGGAACGAGCGGAACTCGGCGGGGATCGACGAGGCGGGCACGTCCGCCCGCAGCGCCACCAGGCGCGAGCCGTCCTCCCGGGTGTCCACGTCGACGTCCTGCGCCTCCGTGCCCATCGCGGCGGCGCGCACGTGGCCGAACTCCGCGTCGGTCATCATCTCCCAGACCCGCTCGAGCGGGGCATCGAAGCGATGCGCGTGCGTGATCTTCACCGGTCCACCCCCTATGCGCCCAGGCTAGCGCGCCCTCGCGGCGGCTTTAGGCTGGTACCCGTGGCAACCCTGCGCGACACCATCGAGGAACACGGCCCCATCACGGATGCGGAGGCCGAGTGGCTCGGCCTGCTGGTGTCCGACTGGCAGATCATCGCGGACCTGTCGTTCGCGGACCTGGTGCTGTGGCGCCAGGACGCCGACGGGTTCGTCGCCGTCGCGCAGTGCCGGCCGTCGACCGGCCCGACCGTGCACTTGGACGACGTGGTGGGCACCAAGGCGGCCGACGGCCGCGTCGCCCACCTGACGCGCGCGCTCGACGAGGGCGCGATCGTCGGCTCGCGCGAGCCGCGCTGGGACGAGACGTACGCGGTGCGCGAGGACGCGCTGCCCGTGGTGATGAACGGCCGCGCCATCGCGGTGATGACGCGCGAGGTGTCGCAGGCGGTGTCGCGCTCCTCGAGCCGGCTGGAGCTCAACTACAAGGGCGCGGCCGACGACCTGCTGCGGATGGTGACGCGCGGCGAGTTCCCAGTCCACACCTCCATCACGGGTCCGCGCCGCGGCGCGCCGCGCGTGGGCGACGGGGTGCTCCGCCTCGACGCCGTGGGCCACGTGACGTACGCGTCGCCGAACGCGCTGTCCTGCTTCCACCGGCTGGGCGTGCACGGCTCGCTCATGAACAAGTCGCTGCCGCGCGTGACGAGCGAGCTGCTCGAGGACCAGGGCCTGGTGGACGAGACGCTCGCCATGGTGGTCGCGGGCCGCGCCGCGTGGCGCACCGACCTCGAGGCGAACGGCGCCGCGCTGTCGCTGCGCGCCATCCCGGTGTCCGAGCACGGCGCCCGCGTGGGGGCGGTGCTGCTGTGCCGCGACGTGTCCGACCTGCGGCGCCGCGAGCGCGAGCTGGTCACCAAGGACGCGACCATCCGCGAGATCCACCACCGCGTGAAGAACAACCTGCAGACGGTGGCGGCGCTGCTGCGGCTGCAGTCGCGCCGCGTGCAGGCGCCGGAGGCCAAGGAGGCGCTCGCCGAGGCGATGCGCCGCGTCGCGACCATCGCGCTGGTCCACGAGACGCTCTCGGGCACGCTCGACGAGCTGGTGAACTTCGACGAGCTGGTGTCCCGGTCCATCCGCATGGCCGCGGAGGTGGCCTCGCCCGACACGCAGGTACGCATCATCAACACCGGCGAGTTCGGGCTGATCCCGGCGCAGTACGCGTCCTCGCTCGCGCTGGTCATCACCGAGCTCATCACCAACGCCGTCGAGCACGGCTTCGCGGGCAGGGCGCAGGGCACCATCACCGTGCACGCCGACCGCGCCGACCGCCGGCTGCACGTGCGGATCTCCGACGACGGCGTGGGCATCGCGGTGGAGCCGTCGGGGCTCGGCTCGCAGATCGTGCGGACGCTGGTCCAGAACGAGCTGTCCGGCTCGATCGAGTGGACCAAGGTCGACAACGGCTCCGTCGTGGACCTGCGCGTCAGCGTCGAGGAGCGGGTGTCCGATCCGCGGCTCTAGACGGGCCGGCACGGCCGCGGGGCCGGCCGCCCCGGACAGCACGAGGCCCCGTCCGGCTGGACGGGGCCTCGATGCGGGGGTGCTACTTGGCTGCGCGGCGCGCGCGGGCGGCGCGGCGCTTGAGCGAGCGGCGCTCGTCCTCGGACAGCCCGCCCCAGACGCCGGAGTCCTGGTTGTGCTCCATCGCCCACTGCAGGCACGTGTCCCGCACGTCGCAACGCTGGCACACGGTCTTGGCCTTCTCGATCTGCACGAGGGCCGGGCCGGTGTTGCCGACGGGGAAGAAGAGCTCCGGGTCATCGACTTCGAGGCATGCTGCGCTGGTGCGCCAATCCATGGGGTCTCCTTGGGGGGATAGCTGGGGGGTGCTACGACGCGACGGAGCCCATGGATCACAGGGGGTTCGTCGCTCCGTCGCGTTCAGACTTCCTTAAGATTCGCACAAGTAACGAACATGTTTCAAGAGGTGTTTCCTGTGGGTTCGCTCACAAGGGCGGAAGGAGGCGTCATGACGGACGCGCACAAGGGGCCCAGGTCCCGGCGCGAGGGGGATCCGGAGAGGACCCGCGCACGGATCGCGGCCGCCGGCGTCGCGCTCGAGGCGGTCGCTCTGGCCGTTGCTGCGACAGCCTACGGCATCCACGCGTTCTCCCTGCCGGAGCCCGCGTTCGCGGCCGGGCTCGCGGCGTTCTGCGGGCTCATCGCGGCGGGCCTGCTGCTGGTCGCCAGGGCGCTCGACAAGGGCGCACGGTGGGCGGTGAGCGCCGCCCTCACCTGGCAGGCGCTGCAGACGCTCGCGGGCATCAACCTCATGGGCGTGAGCCCGGCGCTCGGCGTGCCGCTCGCGGTGCTCGGGATCGCGGTGGGCATCGCGGTGCTCGTGGGCGGCCGGCCCGCGCTGCGCGCCTCACGCGACGGCTGACGCCTCCGTCCGCGGCTCGGGCGGCATCCGCAGCTGGGCCGCCTCCCACGTGGAACCGCGCCGCACCATCACGCGGCCCGGCGGAGGCGCCGGCTCCGCCAGGCCCGGCGGGGCCAGGATGCCGAGCTCGCGCAGGCGCGCGGGGGTGGGGTCCGCGAGGAGCTCGATCGGCGCCCCGCTGGGCGTGACCGTCGCCGCCTCCGCACGGACGCCCGCCGCGGCGAGCGACGCCACGAGCGCGTCGCGCGCCGCTCCCGGCGCGCCGATCACGGCGACGCCGTCGCGGGGGAGCCGCAGCGGCCGGGCGTCGTCGCCCACCACGCCCACGGCGCCCGCGGGCAGGTCGGCACCGCAGATGAGCGGCGCGACCAGGGTCCGTGGGGGTGGGCACGGCGCGGGGACGATGCGGCACTCGCCGCTCGCGCGCGGCGTCACCGCGACGCCGCGGCCGGGTGCGGCGTCGAGCCCCGCGAGCGCTGGCGGGACGCCCCAGAGCTGCTGCTCGATGCGATCCAGCCCGCTCAGCACCACCCGCGCGCCCGCGCGCGCCGCCCACCGGGCGCCCCAGCCGGGCCCGCACGCGATCACGAGCGGCACCACGCGCGCGAGGTCCTCGAGCGCCTGAGGGGAGCCGCGCAGGAGCGGCTCGAGCCTGGCGGTCGCGACGTCCGCGTCATCCACCACCAGCGCCGCGGGCCGCGCCGCCGCCGCGAGGGCGAGCGTGCGGACCGCCTCGCGCGGGTCGGCGGGTAGGCACACCGTTCCCGGCAGCGCCGCGGCGACCGCGTCCAGCGTGGTGGTGCGGCCGGAACCGCGGGGTCCGACCACCAGCAGCGGACCGTCGGCGGGATCCCACACGAGCGGCGCCCTGGTGCGCGTCTCGGGCAGGTCGATCCACCCGAAGGCTCCGGGCGGCGCGGACGCCTCCTCCGCGAGCGCGGGCAGCCACAGCGGCTCCGGGCGCGGCCGCGCGTCCCAGCGCTCTCGAGCCGTGTCCGCGAGCGCGCGCCCGGGTGGCGGCGCGTGGCCCACGGGCCGCACGGGCGGCGTCGGGTCAGCGACCGGCAGCGCGGCCTGCAGCGTGGTGCGGCCGCGAGGCGACGCGAGGATCGCCCGGCCGGGAGCGGAGCCGGGGAGCTCCGCGGCGGAGGCGTCGCCCAGCAGGTCGTGAGACTCCGCGGCCGTCGCGGTCCGGAGCGCGATCACGGTGCCCACGTTGGCGCGGATCGCGGGCGAGACCGCGCCAGCCGGGCGCTGCGTGGCCAGCAGGAGGTGCACGCCGAGCGAGCGACCCTGCGCGGCGAGCCTCGCGAGCTCGGACAGCAGCCCGGGGTCGAGCGCGCCGAGCTCCTGGAACTCGTCGACCACCACCAGCAGCCGCGCGGACGCGGCCCCGCGCTGCTCCCACGCCACCCACGACGGCAGCGCCTCGCGCGCGAGGGCGCGCTTGCGCTCGCGCAGCTCGTGCGCGAGCCCCAGCAGCATCCGCCTGGCCGAGCCCGGCTCGAGGTCCGTGAGCAGCCCGCGCGCGTGCGGCAGCGCGGCGCAGGCGCCGAGGCCCGCGCCGCCCTTGAGGTCGACCAGCGCGACGCCGAGCCGCTCGGGCGGATGCGCGTGAGCCAGGCCCGCCACCACGGTCTCGAGGAGCGCGGACTTGCCCGAGCCCGTGGTCCCCGCGACCAGCACGTGAGGGCCGTCGGCGTCGAGGTCGAGCATCACGGGACCGCGCCGGTCGACGCCCAGCGCCGCCGTCATGGGCCGCTCGGGCGGCGGCAGGTCGCCCCAGCGCAGCAGGTCCGGCAGGCCGGGCTCGCGGCCGCCGACGGCGGCGCGCGCCAGGGCATCGGCGGTCGTCGCGGAGACGGCCGCGACGTGCCACGCGCGGGTGCGCCCCTCGACGGTCAGGGTGGCGGCGTCCGCGTCGATCACGGTGCGGGCCTCGGAGGACGGGGAACCGTCGCGCGCCACGACGCGCACCGCCTCGGCGGGCAGCCGCCGCTCGTGCCACCGCGTCCACGGCTCGTGCGTCAGACCCTCCAGCCCGACCTCGCGGGCGACGGCGATCGCACGCGCGACGCCGAGCGCGACGTCCGCCTCGCCGACGACCGCCACGGGCAGCGGCACCGCGGCGAGCTCCTCGAGTCCCAGCTCGGGCGTGCGTTCCGAACGGCGCCGCCGAGCGAGCGCGACGAGCGCCCATGCGAGCGGCGCGGCCAGCATCGCGGCCGCGATCGCCCAGCGGCCCGTCGCGGCGCCGATCGCCGCGGCGCCCGCGGCGGCACCCCCGACCCCGGCGAGCAGCGGCGCGATCCGGGTGGACCCGCCCGCGCCGGGCCCGGAGGCGACGGGGGAGGACTCGCCCGCCCGCGCATCGTCCCCCACCCACCGCACCGCGGAGCCGCCCGCGAACAGGACGTCGCCGTCGCGCAGGCGGCGGCGCAGCCGGCCGAGCCTGCGCCGCCGCCCGCCGCGCACCAGCACCGTGCCGTTGCGGGACCCCAGGTCGCGGGCGCGTCCCCGCGCGTCGATCGCGAGGTGGCGGCGGCTCAGCGCCGGGTCCTCGAGGGCGGACGCGCCGTCGCGTCCCACCACGGCGTCGCGGTCCATCGGTGCCAGCGCGCCGCCCGCGTCCGGACCCGCGATGACGCGCGCGTGGGGTCCTGCCCGCGGCGCGGCGGCACGCCCCGGCGAGACGGTGAGCCGCGCGGCCGCGAGCAGGGGCGGCGCGCCGACGCGATGGTCCGCGTCCAGCCGCACGCTCCCGCACCACACGGCCGCGGGCGCGCCGGCGGCCGCCAGGACGGCGCCGAGCGGGGTGCCGGGCGCCGCCTCGACGTCGCCGGCGCCCTCGATGGTGAGGATCACCGCCCCAGCCCACCGCGGCTCGACCGCGCGGTCCAGCGCCCGCCGGCGAACGGTGGACAGACCCAGGCGGGTCAGGGGCTGGTGACCACGGTCCGATCCTCGGGCTCGACGGGCACGAGCACGCCGTCCTCGCCCACGATCCCCGCGTACCAGGAGTAGGCGCGGTCGAAGTAGGTGCGGGGGATGCCCTGGAGCTCGTAGCTGGCCTGCCGCACGGTCGAGCTCACCACCACCGCGGGCTCCGTGGACCACTCGAACCACTCGGGATTGCGGGTGAGCACCACGGGCGCGGCGTCCCAGGTGTCCGCCATCCGCGCCATCTGGTCCGGCTCGAGGGCGGCGAGGGCGAGGACGGTGGGCTCGTCGCACATCACGCGCAGCGACCCGAAGTGGGAGGACGTGCCCGCGAGGATGATGGGGCGGTCGGGGGCCACCGCGCAGAGGTCCTCGAGCTGGGAGTACGCGCCGCCCATCTCGCGCACGAACACCGGGGTCGCCGCGGACACCGGCAGGTCGGAGCCCGGCGCGATCGACACCCACGTGGTGAGCGGGAGAAACACGAACGCGCCCGCCGCGATGCGGCGCGAGCGCGCGCGCCACGCGGGCCTGACCCGGTCGCAGAGCCCCCACGCCGCCACGGCCGCCGCGATCGCGAAGCCGGGCAGCGTCGCGGGCTCGAAGCGACGGAAGGCCCACAGCTGGTCGGGCACCACCTCGGGGTTCCAGAAGTAGAGGAGCGACGTGGGCAGCACCGCGCCGAGCAGCAGCGCCCAGCCGGGACGGCGGCGGATCATCCACGTGGTCGCGAGCCCGAAGCCCAGGATGCCGAGCAGCACCAGCGGCCACGTGAGGTAGTAGCTCACCCACGCCACGGTGTGCTCGGCGTACGTGCGCGTCGGGTCGATCGGCAGCCCCTGCGAGGCCTGGAAGGACCCGACCACGGAGTTGGTGAACTGGTCGACGCTGTTGTCCGTGCCGCGGTGCGCGGTCATCCACAGCGGCCGCGACGCGAGCACCGCCAGCAGCCCCGAGACCGCCGCGCCGGCCGCGATCGCGCCGCGGCGTCCCAGCAGGTCCCGCGCGCCGGTCGCGACGCGGTCGCCGCCGCCGATCCACGTGAGGGCCCACAGCCCGAGCGCGAGGGCGAGCAGGCCGTAGCCGATCATCAGGGTGACGGCCTGGTCCGCGAGGCGGTCCGCGTAGCCCTCGCTCCACCGCCACAGCGCCGCGTAGCCGGCGAACAGCAGCGCGGCCTGCACGCCGATCGCGGCCAGGGCGGCGCCGCCGCGCCGTGCCCGCGACCCCGGTGCCAGGGCGAGCGCCAGCACCGTCGCGGCGAGCAGGCCCGCGGCGTAGGCGGCGCCGTCGATGCGCACGAACGACAGCGCGCCGGACGCCGCGGCGCCGAGCGCGAGGGCGCCGCCGTGACGGTCCTCGACGCCGCGCCAGAGCCACAGCGCGGCGGCGATCACCAGCACGAGCGTGAGCGGCTCGGTGTACGCGGCGCGCGACAGCCCGATGTGGGACACCGACAGCGCCACCGCCGCGGCGGGGGCGAGGGACGCGAGCGGCCCGAGCATCCGGCGGGACAGCGCGTAGACCGCGAGGATCCCGACGGCGCCCACGATCACGTTGAACACCAG
Organism: Demequina silvatica; assembly: GCF_000971215.1. Taxonomy (GTDB): domain Bacteria; phylum Actinomycetota; class Actinomycetes; order Actinomycetales; family Demequinaceae; genus Demequina; species Demequina silvatica. Next base: position 39,232 of record NZ_BBMA01000002.1, on the reverse strand, counting down.
CACGCCGAGGTCCCCGGCCACCCACCCGCCCGTCGCGATGAGCGCGGAGAGCATGCGCGCGCCCTGGGGCTGGACCGCGTCGCCGCGCAGGTTCCACGCCTGCGACGCGTCGGCGAGCACGCTGCCGTCGACGCTCGCCGCGTCGATCGCGCCCAGCGACGGGATGTCGGAGTCGGGGTGGTCGACCAGCCACAGCCCCGCGAGGGTGAGGAAGCCGGGGTCGCGCACCACGATGAGGTACTCGGCGTACATGACGGCGTTGACCACCGCCCACGCGCCCGCGCCCGCGAGGGCGATCGCCGCGCCGCGCCGCTCGGCGACGGTCACGCGCGCCGGTGCGGGCACCACGCGCCACGCGAGCGCGATCCCGACCGCCGCGGTGGGCAGCACCGTCCACGGCGTGTGGAGGCCCACGGAGGCCCACAGGCCGGCCGCCAGCGCGAGGACCACGAGCCCGAGGACGATGCGCTCGGGAGCGGTCACGAGCGTCGCCCGAGGGCGGGGGAGGGCCGGGCGATCGGCCGCGCGGAGGGTGGGTCGCGTCACGGCCACCCAGCGTATCCGCGCGCGTGGCGCCGACCGGCGGGCGCGGCCGGGGGGTTCGTTGCAAAGTGCGTGGTCCCGGGTACTGTGTTCGCATGACGCGAATTGTTTTGGTCGAAGATGACCCGACCATTTCAGAACCCTTGACCCGTGCTTTGGGCAGGGAGGGGTACGACGTCGAGTGGCATGGCACCGGCGTGGGCGGGGTCGGGGCATCCGATGACGCGGATCTGGTGATCCTTGACCTCGGGCTGCCCGACATCGACGGCGTCGACGTCGCGCGTCGCATCCGCGACAAGGGCCTGCAGGTGCCGATCCTCATGCTCACCGCGCGCGCGGACGAGGTCGACCTGGTGGTGGGCCTCGACGCGGGCGCCGACGACTACGTCACCAAGCCGTTCCGCCTCGCGGAGCTGCTCGCCCGCGTGCGTGCGCTGCTGCGCCGCCGCACCGGCAGCGACAGCGGCGCCGACATCGAGGCGGGCGCCGTCCGCATCGACGTCGCCGGCCACCGCGCGTACCTGGAGGGCACCGAGCTGCAGCTGAGCGGCAAGGAGTTCGACCTGCTCCAGGTGCTGGTGTCCAACGCGGGCTCCGTGGTCTCGCGCGACACGCTCATGCGCGAGGTGTGGGCCGCGGACCCGGGAGCACCGTCGAAGACCCTCGACATGCACGTGTCGTGGCTGCGCCGGAAGCTCGGCGACGACGCGTCGCAGCCGCACTTCATCACGACGGTGCGGGGCATGGGCTTCCGCTTCGAGAACGGCGACTAGCGAGCCGTGCGCCGTCGCGTCCTCACCGCGACCTTCTCCGCGCTCGCGGTCGCGGTGGTCATGCTGGGCATCCCGCTCGCCGTGGCGGCCGCGCAGATCATGCGCGACGACGCGCTGACCAACCTCGACCTGCGCGCCAGCACCGCGGCGCGCGCGCTCGAGGTGCGCTACCAGTCGGGCGAGGCGATCACCGAGGACAACCTCGAGTCCTTCATCTCCACCAGCCCCGGCGCGCCCGAGTACATCACCGTCGCCCTGCCCGACGGCACCATCCTCACCGCGGGCGAGCAGCCCTCGTCCGCGTACGTGGGCACCTACCAGACGGACTCGGGGCTGCGCGTGTACGCGTACATCTCGAAGTGGGACGTGTTCTGGCAGGCCGCCCGGATCGTGGGCCTGGTGCTCGCGAGCGGCACCGTCGCGATCGTCGCCGGCGCCGCCATGGCGATCTGGCAGGCGAACCGCCTCTCCGCCCCCCTGGTCTACCTCGCCGCCTCCGCGGAGCAGCTGGGCTCGGGCCAGGTGCGGCCGCGGCTGGAGAAGACCGGCATCGAGGAGATCGACCTGGTGGCGGACGAGCTCGCGCGGTCCTCGGACCGCATGGCCGCCCGCCTGGCGACCGAGCGGCAGTTCGCCGCCGACGCGTCGCATCAGCTCCGCACGCCCCTCACCGCGCTGTCGATGCGCCTCGAGGAGATCTCCGTGCTCACGGACCAGGACGAGGTCCGCGAGGAGGCCGAGCGCTCGCTCGAGCAGGTCGAGCGCCTGGTGGGCGTGGTCGACGAGCTGCTGGGCCGCTCGCGGCGCGCCCTGGGCTCGGGCACGGAGCTCGTGATGCTCGACGAGGTGTTCGACCAGCAGCGCGAGGAGTGGGTGGCCGCGTTCGAGCAGGCGGGCCGCCGCATCGCGATCGCGCCCACCGACGCGACCGTGTTCGCGACGCCGGGCGGCCTCGCGCAGGTGCTCGCGACCCTGATCGAGAACTCGCTCAAGCACGGCGGCGGCACCACGCGCGTGTCCGCGCGCGACTCCGGCCAGAACCACGCCGTGGTGATCGAGGTCACGGACGAGGGCGCGGGCGTGCCCGACGACCTCGCCCCGCGGATCTTCGAGCGCGAGGTCACCTCGGGTCGCGGCACCGGACTGGGGCTCGCGCTCGCGCGCGACCTGGTCACCGCCGACGGCGGGCGCCTCGAGCTGGCGCAGCGCGTGCCCGCGACCTTCGCGGTGTTCCTCCAGGGCGTGCCGCGCATGGTGGGCATCGACGAGATCGTGCCGCATGCCCGCCAGACCGACCGGCGCCGCAGGCGCCGCGGCTGACTACCGGGCCCCTCCCGCGTCCCCCGGCTCGTCCGCCCGGGCGACCGGCGCATCGTCCCCCGGCGCGTCGAACACCAGCAGCGAGTACCCGATGTAGCGCGTGACCGTGCCCAGCCCGATCCCGACCAGGGAGAACACGTTGTCCGCGAGCACGCTGGTGAGCCCCCACCAGTGGTGCGAGACGTAGAGCGTGCCGGCCTCGACCACCAGGGCCGCGCCGTTGACCAGGCCGAACATCACCAGCTCGCGTGCGGGGCGGTGGCGGCGCCTGCCGCGGTACGTCCACTCGCGGTGGGCGACCCAGGCGAACAGGATCGACACCAGCGTCGCGATGATCTTGGCGGTCACCACGCGGTCGTCGTCGCCCGCGACCTCGGCGTCGGGCGCGAGCGGGCCGAGCCGCAGCAGGTTGAACACGCCGAGGTTCACGACCACGCCCGCGAGGCCCACGATCCCGAAGCGGGTGAGCTCGCCGGCACGCTCGCGGACCCAGCGCAGGAGGACGGTCACGAGGGACGAGCCTAGCCCCCGGTAGTTTGGTGCCATGACCCCGATCGTCGCCGTCGTCGGCGGTGGCCAGCTCGCGCGCATGATGGCCGGGCCCGCCACCGCTCTGGGCATCACGCTGCGCGTGCTCGTCGAGTCGCACGAGGCCGCCGCCGCCCTGCCCGCCCACCAGACCGTGGTGGGCCTGCCCACCGATCCCGACGCGGTCGCGCGCCTGCTCGCGCACCCGCGTCCCGACGCCCTCACCTGGGAGCACGAGCACATCCCCGCGGACGTGTTCGATGCCGCCGCTGCCGCCGGGGTGCCCGCCCGCCCGGGCCTCCACGCGCTGCTGTTCGCGCAGGACAAGATCGAGATGCGCACCCGCATGGACGCGCTCGGGCTGCCCAACCCCGCGTGGCGCCACGTCGAGACCGAGGCGGACGTCGAGGACTTCCTCGCGGTCCACGGCGGCACGGGCGTGCTCAAGACCGCGCGCGGCGGCTACGACGGCAAGGGCGTGCGTGTCATCACGTCGCCCGCGGACGCCACCGACTGGCTGCGCGCCGCCGCCGACGGCGGCCCGCGCGTCCTGCTCGAGGAGAAGGTGCCGTTCGACCGCGAGCTCGCGGTGCTCATCGCGCGGCGCCCGTCCGGCGAGATGCGCGCGTGGCCCACCGTCGAGTCGATCCAGCGCGCCGGCGTGTGCTCCGAGGTGATCGCCCCGGCGCCCGACCTGTCCGACGCGCTCGCCGCCGAGGCGTCGCGGATCGCGGAGACCGTCGCGTCCGGTCTCGACGTCACCGGCGTGCTCGCCGTGGAGCTGTTCCTCGCGGGCGACCGCATCCTGGTCAACGAGCTCGCGATGCGGCCCCACAACTCCGGCCACTGGACCATCGACGGCGCCGTCACCAGCCAGTTCGAGCAGCACCTGCGGGCCGTGCTCGACGTGCCGCTGGGCGGCACCGCGGCCACCGCGCCGTGGACCGTGATGGCGAACGTGCTGGGCGGGGCGCGCGGCACCCTCACCGACGCGCTCGCCGAGGTGGACGATGCGGGGGCCAAGATCCAGCTGTACGGCAAGGGCGTGCGCGCCGGCCGGAAGGTGGGTCACGTGAACGTGTCCGCGGCCACGCGGGACGAGGCATACACGAGGGCCGTGGCCGCCGCGGCGATCGTTCGAGACGGAGGTGCCGCATGAGCGTGCGGGTGGGGATCGTGATGGGGTCGGACTCCGACTGGCCGACCATGAAGGCCGCGGGGGAGGCGCTCGACGAGTTCGGCATCTCCTACGAGAAGGACGTGGTGTCCGCGCACCGCATGCCGGAGCAGATGATCTCGTACGGCCGCGAGGCCGAGTCGCGCGGGTTGTCCGTCATCATCGCCGGGGCCGGCGGCGCCGCGCACCTGCCGGGCATGCTGGCGTCCGTCACGACGCTGCCCGTGATCGGGGTGCCCGTGCCGCTCAAGCACCTCGACGGGATGGACTCGCTGCTGTCGATCGTGCAGATGCCTGCGGGCGTGCCCGTCGCCACCGTGTCGATCGGCGGGGCGCGCAACGCCGGCCTGCTGGCCGCCCGGATCCTGGGCGCCGGTGCGGGCGAGGAGGCGGCCGCCCTCCGCGAGCGCATGCGTGCGTTCCAGGAGGAGCTGCGCGACCTGGCCTACGCCAAGGGCGAGGCGCTGCGGAAGGCGTAGCCGGCCGCCGCATCGTCCCCGTCAGGGGATGATGCAGTCCGCGAGGATCTGCTGCTGGGTCTCTCGCTCGGGCGTGACGGATGCGCTCGGCGAGGGGCTCGCCGACGAGTTCTTCTTGCCGCCGTTCTTCTTGCCGCCCGTGCCGGTGCCCTCGTCCGTGGATTCGACGGTCTCGGGCTCGAGGAGCGCCTGCAGCGACTCGTCGTTCTCGAGCGCGTCGAAGGCCGCGGTCGCGTCCGGCTCGGTCCACAGGACGTCGCCGCTCGAGTCGCCCGCGTACTGCCACGGCACGGTCGCCATGTACAGGTTGTCGGTGTCGAAGTTGCGCAGGCTCCACGCGAGGCCGAGCAGGTAGCGGGAGTCCGCGAGGTCGGGGTCCATGGTCATGGACTTCGCGAGGGCGTTGATGAACGCGGTGCCCTTCTTGGCGTCCGTCAGCAGGTTGAGGCCCAGCGCCTTGCGCGCCATGTTGGTGAGCAGCTCCTGCTGGCGCTCGATGCGCATGAGGTCGGTGCCGTCGCCCAGGCCGTAGCCGGTGCGGGCGCGAGCCCACGCGAGCGCCGTGGTGCCGTCGAGCACCTGCGCGCCCGCCTCGAGCTCGAGGTGGGCCTTGGGGGAGTAGACGTCCTCGGTGATGCACATCGGCACGCCGTCGAGGGCATCGACCATGTCGACGAAGCCCGAGAAGTCGATCACGGCGTAGTGGTCGATCATGAGGCCCGTGAGGTCGTAGATGGTGGTCGCGACGCACGCCGCCGCCTCGGCGATGTTGCCGTTCTGGCCGCCGTTGGAGAACGCGATGTTGAACTTGCCGGTCCAGCCGTACACGGTGGAGCCGTCGAGCATCTTGCAGTCGGAGATCGCGACCCGGGAGTCACGGGGGATGGACAGCGTCTCGATGCGCTGCCGGTCCGCGGAGATGTGCAGGATCATCGTGGTGTCGTTGCGCATGCCGCTGACGTCACCCTTGCCGAGCTCCTGGTTGTCCTCGCCGGTGCGCGAGTCGGAGCCCATGAGCAGGATGTTGAGCGCCTTGCCCGCGGACAGGTCCTCCGGGTCGGTCGAGGTGGGCGACGGCTCCGCGGAGGGCGTCACCTCGGGCAGCAGCGCGGAGATGTCCTGCTTGTCGAACTGGTCGTCGGCCAGGTTGAGGCTGGTCTCCACGAACACCAGACCGAAGCCGGCGACAGCCGCGATGGTGCCGAGCACGGCGGCGAGCACACGGTGCGTGGGGACGCGGGTCGCGTGGCGGAGGCGTCCGCGACGGCGGTGGTCCGAGACCTCGACGGTCATTCATGCTCCTGGGCTCGGCGTGGGGGCACGCATGGGCGGGATGGCTGGCGACTCAACGTGCACCCGCGCCCGAGAGTTCCGGCACGCCCCGTCACCTGCATTCCTGCAGGAGGTCATCGACGGTGGTGTCGGCGGACTCGCTGGACGTCGCCGACGACGACGGCTTGGCGGAGGAGGTGTCCTTCTTGCCGTCATCCCAGGCGGAGCTCGCGTCGTCCGATTCGTTCACGGAGATCGGTTGGTCGTCGCGGATATCGTCCCACATGTCCTCCGCCTCGGGCAGGAGCTCCACGTTGAGGAAGTCCTCGGTGTACTCCCACGGGACCGTCGCGAAGGTGATGTCGTCGGTGCGCAGGCCGCGCAGGCTGTAGCCCAGCCCGATCAGGTAGGACGTGTCCGCGAGCTCCTCGTCCATGGTGAGCGACTCGGCCATCGCGCGCAGGAACCGTGTGAGTTGGCCCACGTTGGTGAGGATGTTCTTCGACAGCACGGTCTCTGCGACCTGCTCGAGCAGCTGCTGCTGGCGCGTGATGCGCTGCAGGTCGGAGCCGGACACGTCCCCCTCCTCCGCAGTGCGCAGTCGCGCGTACGCGAGGGCGGTCTCGCCGTCGAGCACCTGGGGCCCGGCCTCGAGCTCGAGGTGGGCCTTGTCGGAGACGATCCGCTCGGTGATGCACATGGGCACCCCGCCGAGCGCGTCCACCATGTCGATGAAGCCGGTGAAGTCGACCACCGCGTAGTGGTCGATCCGGACGTCCGACATCTGCTCGACGGTCCTGATGGTGCACGCCGCGGCCTCGGCGGCCTTGCCGTTCGCGCCGCCGTTCGAGAACGCGATGTTGAAGTCGCCGTAGCCGCCCGCGATGGTGCTGCCGTCGAGGTACGTGCACTCGGGGATCTCGACCTGCGCGTCGCGCGGGATCGAGATCACCTCGATGCGGCTCCGGTCGCCGGAGATGTGCGCGAGCATCGTGGTGTCGTTGCGCATGCCGCCGATGTCCGCGCCGCCGCCCACGGTGCCGTTGTCGCCGTCGCGCACGTCCGAGCCCATCAGCAGGATGTTGAGCGGCTCGCCGGCGTTCGGGTCCGAGGGCTTGGGCTTCTCCGGCCGCGCGGACTCCTCGCCCACCAGGCTGTCGACGTTCTGCGCGTTCTCCTGCAGGGTCGCGGTGACCTCGCCTGCCACGGCGGTGGAGTAGACGAGCGCGTAGCCGGCGACCGCCGCCACGGTGCTGGCCACCACGGTCCCGATCCGGCGCGCGAGCGCGGGGCGGGCGTGGCGCGGCGCCACCGCGGTGGTCTCGGCCATGCTGCCCCCTCCGGTATGCCTCGCAGTGTAGGCGGGCGTGCAGGGGGACGATGCGCGGCGCACCTAGCGCGACGCGTCCCCGGGCGTGTCGCGAGGGTGAGGAATTCCATACGCCGAATATCACGATTCGACTTGACTGGAAGGGATTACACGACTGTAATTCCATGTGACGGAGGGCGCGACAGCTCCCCGTCGCGATCGGAGGAGGGGCCCGTGTGGAATATCTACGACGGCACAGTGCCTTCTGACGCAGGAAAGCCCGCCTCGACATTGGCGTCGGTGGTGGACATCTTCAGCGAGGTCGAGGATGACGGCCCGCTGGCATGGCAGGAGCGCGCGCTGTGCGCCCAGACCGACCCCGAGGCGTTCTTCCCTGAGAAGGGCGGTTCCACGCGTGAGGCCAAGAAGGTGTGCTCGTCGTGCGACGTGCGCTCCGAGTGCCTCGACTACGCGCTGGCGAACGACGAGCGTTTCGGGATCTGGGGTGGGCTGTCGGAGCGTGAGCGCCGCAAGCTCAAGCGGCGAGCGGTCTAGCCGGACAACCTGCGTGGGAGCACGATGAGTCCTGCGCGCCCGTGGGTGCGCGCGATCGTGGTGTCGGACGGTCGCTCGGAGCGCCTGTCCGAGGTCCTGACCGCGATCGGCGATCAGACCGTGCGCCCCGACGCCGTCCACGTGGTGCTCCCCGATGGCGCGGAGCTCCCCGACGCGCCGGAGCAGCTCGCGATCCTGCGCCACGAGGGCGGACGCTCCTACGCCGAGGGCGTGGACCGGGTCCTCGCGGAGCATCCCGCCGAGGACGGAGAGCTCCTGTGGCTCCTCCACGACGACACCGCGCCGCTGCCCACCGTGCTCGCGCAGCTCGTGGCGACCGCGAAGAAGCGCACGGCCGCGGGCGTGATCGCCCCCGCGCACGTCCGATGGGACGACGTGACGCGGCTCGTGAGCCTGGGCGTCACCACCACCCGCGTGGGCGCGCGCCGCATCGACCTGGTCGACGAGGACGACATCAACCAGGGCCAGTACGACGAGCGCGAGGACGTCCTCGCCGCGTCCCTCGCCGGCGCCCTGGTGCGCCGTCAGGTGTGGGAGGAGCTCGACGGGCTCGAGCCCGCCTACCGCGGCTACGGCGACAGCCTGCACTTCTGCCGCCGCGCCTGGCGCGCGGGCCACGACGTGGTGATCGTGCCCGTCGCCCGCGTGCGCCACGCCCAGGACGGGCTGCGCGGCGTGCGCGCGGGATCCTCGCGCGGCGCCGACTCGACCTACGGCCAGCGCCGCACCGGCGAGTGGGTCCACGCCGTCGCCTGGGCGCCCGCGCCCGTCCTCGCCATCCCGCTGCTGGTGCTGTGGTCCTTCCTCTCGGCCGCCACCCGCGCGGTGCTCCGGATCGCGCAGAACGAGTCGCGGATGGTCGGCGCCGACCTCGCCGTGCCGTGGCGCCTGCTCGCGCGGCTGCCCCGCGTCCCCGCGATCCGGGCGCGGATCCGGCGCGGCTCGACCCGCCCGCGCTCAGCCGTGGCCCCGTTCCTGGTGGGCACCCGCACGGTGCTGTCGACCATCCGCTCGCGCGAGCTGCGCGCATACGACCGGTGGCGCGCGCAGTCGGCGCCCTCGGACGTGGTGCGCGCCGAGCTCGCCGACGCGGCCGTCCGGCGTCGCGCCGGGGCGGCCGTGGTGACCGTCCTGGCGGTCGCGGCGTCGATCGCGCTGCACGGCACGTGGCTCACCGCGCTCGCGTCCGGGCGCATGCTCACCGGCGAGGCGCTCGGCGTGACGGACACCCCGCTCGCCGAGCTGTGGGAGCGGACCTGGTCGGGCTGGAGCGCCGTCGGGTTCGGATCGGCCTCGCTCGACGGGGCGTTCAGCGCGCTGCTGCTGCCTGCCGCCGCGCTGCCGGGCGGCACCCGCGTCTGGATCGGGCTGCTGCTGGGCCTCGGCGTCGCGCTCGCGGCGGTGTCCGCGTGGTTCGCCCTCGGCGCCGCCACGCGGTCCGTGTGGGCGCGCGGGCTCGGGGCGCTCGCCTACGGGCTGTGGCCGCTGCACCTCCAGGCGATCTCCGACGGTCGCGTTGGTCCCGTGATCGCGCACCTCATGCTGCCGTGGTTCGCGATGGGGCTGGCGCGCGCGGCCGGCTGGCATCGCGGCGAGGCCGTGGGCGGGGGCGAGGAGTTCCCCGCGCGCCGCCTGCCCTCGCCGAGCGCCGCGATGGGCGCCGCGTTCTCGCTGGCGATCATCGTCGCCGCCGCACCCGTCCTGCTGCTGCCCCTGGTCGCGGCCGTGGCCGTGGCGGGCGCCTTCGCCGGAGGCGCGCGGTGGCGCGTGTGGACCGCCGCGATCCCCGCGCTCGTGGTCTCCGGCCCGGGGCTGGTCGCCGCGTGGCAGGCAGGTCCCGTCAGCCGCGAGGCCTGGGCGATCCTCGCCCGCGAGAACGGCCCCGCCCTCGCCTCGGGCGTGGTGGAGCCGTGGCGCCTGGTGCTCGGCCTCACCGACCACTCGCGCGGCGCGCCCGGCCTGCCCGGGCTGCCCGGCACCGTGGTGGTGGGCGCGATCGGGCTCGGCCTGGTCGCCGCCGTGGTGGTCGCCGTCGCCTCGGGCCGCGCCCCGTGGGCCGTCGCGGGGGGCCTGCTGGTCGCGGCGCTCGGCGTGGGCACCGCCGCCGCGGCCCAGGCCGCCGTGGTGGTCCCCTCGAGCGGGTACGCGGAGGCCTCCGCGAACGGCTTCGCGGGGCCCGGCACGTCCCTGGTCGCCGCCGGCCTGATCGGCGCCGCCGCCGCCGCATCGTCCGGCCTGTGGCTCGCCGGCGAGGGCCGCACCCGCTCGGCCATCCGCCTGCTCGCCCCCATCGCCGTCACCCTCATGGCCGGCGTGATCGTCGCGACCGTGGTGGTCGAGGCGTGGCCCGGGCGCGCCGAGCGCGGCGACGTGCACCCCGCGTCCACCGAGGCGCTGCCGCTGGTCGCGAACCTCGAGCAGCGGCTCGAGACCCGGCAGCGCGTGCTGGTGCTGACGGACACGGAGGACGGCGTGGACTACACGGTGCTCGAGGGCGACGGGACCACGGTCCTCGCGGGCCGCGCGCAGACGGATGCCGCCGGGGTCCCCCTGGTCCGCGCCGGCACCTCGCCCGTCACCACCGACGCCCTCGCGGAGACGGTCGCGGCGCTCGCGGGCGCGGGTGCCGATGCCGACCAGCAGCTCGCCGACTGGGGCATCGGCGTGGTGGTCGCCGCCCCCGGCTCCGACATGATCGCCAGCTCGCTGTCCCAGCTGCCCGTGCTCCGGCTGATCGGCGCGAGCGACGTGGGCACCAGCTACCGCGTCTCGCGCCCCGGCTCCGACGTGCCCGTCTCGCGCGCGTGGGTCGAGGACGGCGACGCCGTGACCGCGCTCGACTCGGACTCGTGGTCGGGAACCGGACCCGTCGACGGCGGCGGCACGCTCGTGATCGCCGCCGACGCGGACCCCGGCTGGGTCGCGACGGCGGACGGCGCCACGCTCGCAGCCGTGGACGATGCGCACGGCAGGGCCGCCTTCGAGGTCCCGGAGGGCGCGGAGAGGGTCGCGTACCGGTACGAGGACCGCTCGTACCGCGTGTGGTGGTGGGCGTCCGCGATCCTGGTGGCCTGGGCCATGATCGGGATGGTGCCCCTCCACGACCGCCGCTACCTGGCGGTGCGCCGATGATCCGGCGGCTGACGGTGCTGGGCGCCGCGACGGTCGCGGTGCTCGCCGTGGTCGCGTCGGGCCGCCTCGCGGTCGAGGAGCCGGCGGTCGCGCCCGCCTTCGACGGCCAGGTCACCCCCGCCGTGCAGCCCGTCGCGTGCCCGGGACCGGTCGACATCCCGGTGGGCGACATCGACTCGGGCGACCCGGACCTCGGTTCCGGCTCCGACGACCGGACCTACCAGGAGCTCGGCGACGGCGGCAGCCCCGCCGGGGCGGGTTTCCTCGCGACCGGTGACGCGGGTGCGTCCGTCGAGCGCATCGGCACCGGCGACGTCGCGGGCCTGTCCGCCGCCACGTGCCTCGACCCCGCGCGCGACCAGTGGCTCGTGGGCGGCTCGACCGCCCTGGGCGCGAGCGCGCGCCTGGTGCTCACCAACCCCTCGGACGCCTCCACCGAGGCGACCGTCACGCTCTACAGCGGGCTCGGCGAGCTCGAGGAGCACGCCGTGGTGTCCATCGCTCCCGGCGGCCAGCAGGACCTGCTGCTCGAGGCCGTGGTCGCGGAGGTCCCCGCGCTCGCGGTGCGCGTGGTCGCGACCGGCGCGGGCGTGGTCGCCCACCTTCAGGACTCCCGGCTCGACGGCTTCCAGCCCGCCGGCACCGACTGGGTGGGCCGCGGCGCCCAGCCGGCGACGCGGCTGGTGATCCCCGGCATCGGGGCACCGGAGGGCGCCACCACCACGCTGCGCCTGCTCGCGCCCGAGGGCGCCTCCGTGGACCTCGCGCTCGCGGGCGACGGGGGCCTGGTGGCCTGGGGCGGCGTGTCCGGCCTCGAGCTCGACCCGGGCGTGGTGACGGAGGTCGAGGTACCCGCGATCGCGTCCGGCGCGGTCGAGATCCGCGCGGACGCGCCCGTGGTGGCCGCCGCGATGCGCACCGTGCCGCGCGAGGTGGTCGACGGCCCCGCGGACGCGGTCGCGAGCGACCTGGTCTGGCTGCCCGCGCAGGACGTCTCGGACGGCATGCCGCGCAGCGTCATGGCGACGGACCACGTCACGGCCCTGACGGTCCATGCGGACTCCGCCGGGGAGTTCTCGCTCACCGACGCCGCAGGCGAGGTGGTCGCGTCCGCGACGCTCGCCGCGCGATCGACCGCCACCCTCGAGCTGGCCGTGCCCGCGGGCGAGGTCCTCACCGGCGGCGCGGGGTTCACGTGGAGCCTCGCGCTCGCCGACGACCCGGGCTTCGTGGCCGCGCTCGTGCCGCGCCGCACGGACGTGGTGTCCACGCCGGTGACCGTGGGCCAGCGGCCCTACGTCGGTCCCGGCTCCTGACCCGTTCCTGAGCGGCTCAGCCGGAGCCGTACTCGGGGTCGACCTCGTCGGGGGACCGCCCGACCACGTGGGCGACGTGCTCCGCCACCACGTCGCGCACCAGGCCCGGCAGGTCGGCCGGATCGGCCCGCTGCTCGAGCGTGCGCCGGTACAGCACCACCCGCGTGGGCTGGCCGAGGTCCGCGGGGAAGAGCCGACCGAGCGGGACGCCCTCCTCCCACGGCGTCGGGTCCGACGGCGGCACGTCCTCCGTGCCGAACTCGATGCGCCCCCACTCGCCGCCCCAGCGCGGCTCGAGACGGTCGACCGCGTCCGCCACCAGGTCGTCGAAGCGCTCCGCCCGCGTGCGGTGGCCGGGTGCGCCGAAGGGCAGGAGCGGCCTGCGGAGACCGCGGCCGTGACGATCGCGCCGGGACATACGGCGAGGCTACCGCGCGCGGACGGCGTGGCAGCGTCGCCGCCCGCCCGCCCGGGGGTACCGTCGCTGACGTGATCTCCACCCGCCAGTGCTCGCGATCGTCGTGCGCGCGCCCCGCCGCCGCGACGCTGACCTACGTGTACGCGGACTCCACCGTGGTGGTAGGCGGGCTGTCCGCGACCGCGGAGCCGCACAGCTACGACCTGTGCGCGCACCACGCGGACCGCTTCACCGCCCCCCGCGGCTGGAACGTGGTCCACATCCAGACCGAGTTCGTCGAGCCCGAGCCGTCCACAGACGACCTGGAGGCGCTCGCGCGCGCCGTCCGCGAGGCGGGCCGCCCGCGTCCCGCCGCGACCTTCGTGCCGCCCGCTCCCGTCGCCTCGGAGCCGCGCCGCGGCCACCTGCGCGTCATCTCCAACGACGCCTGAGACGGGCGCCACGCGGTGCCGCTAGTCTGACCGCGTGACTGACGCACCGGACCTGTCCCAGCTCATCAAGTCGTACGACGTCCGCGGGATCGTGGGCGAGACGCTGACCGCGGAGGTCGCCACCGCGATCGGCGCGGCGTTCGCGGACGCGATCGTGCTGCCCGAGGGCGAGAGCACCGTCGCGATCGGCCACGACATGCGCGACTCCGGCCCGTGGCTCGCGGACGCCGTGACCGCTGGCCTGACCTCGCTCGGCGTCGACGTGGTCCGCATCGGGCTGTGCTCGACCGACGGCCTCTATCACGCGTCCGGCGCGCTCGACATCCCCGGCGTGATGATCACCGCGAGCCACAACCCCGCGGCCTACAACGGCATGAAGCTGTGCCGCAGCCGCGCCCGCGCGGTGGGCGACAACTCCGGCCTCGCCGACGTCCGCGAGCTGGCCGCCCGCTACCTGGTCGAGCCGCCCGCCGTCGCCGCGACGCGCGGCACGGAGAGCACACGCGACATGGTGGGCGAGTACGGCGCGTTCCTGCGGTCCCTGGTGCCGCTCGACGGCATCCGGCCGCTCAAGGTCGTGGTGGACGCGGCCAACGCCATGGGCGGCTACACGGTGCCAGCGGTGCTCGGCACGGCCGCGGGGCTGAGCGAGCTGCCGCTCGAGATCATCCCGCTGTACTTCGAGCTCGACGGCACGTTCCCGAACCACGAGGCCAACCCGCTCGAGACGGAGAACCTGCGCGACCTGCAGGCCGCCGTCAAGGCGCACGGCGCGGACATCGGACTCGCCTTCGACGGCGACGCGGACCGCTGCTTCGTGATCGACGAGCGCGGCGAGGTGGTCACCCCGTCCGCGATCACCTGCCTGGTGGGCCTGCGCGAGACGGCACGCGAGCTCGCGGCGGACCCCGAGGCGTCGCCGACCGTCATCCACAACCTCATCTCCTCTCGCGCGGTGCGCGAGCAGCTCGCCGCCGCGGGTGCCACGCCGGTCCGCTCCCGCGTGGGCCACAGCTTCATCAAGGCGGAGATGGCGCGCCTCAACGCCGTGTTCGGCGGCGAGCACAGCGCGCACTTCTACTTCCGTGACTTCTTCTACGCGGACTCGGGCATGCTCGCCGCCATGCACGTCCTCGCCGCGCTCGGCCAGCAGGACGGCCCGCTGTCCTCGCTCATCGAGGCGCACGAGCCGTACGTGGCGTCGGGCGAGATCAACTCGCGCGTCGATTCCGTGCCGGACGCGCTCGCGCGTGTGAAGGCGGCGTTCGTCACCGAGGACGTCTACTCCGACGAGTTCGACGGCCTCACGGTGGAGCACTGGCCCGCGCCGGGCGAGGGCGAGCGCTGGTGGTTCAACGTGCGCCCGTCCAACACCGAGCCGCTGCTGCGGCTCAACTCCGAGGCCGACGGCCAGGAGCTCATGGAGCGGATGCGTGACAGCGTGCTCGCTGTGATCCGAGAGGGCTGACATGTCGACCGAGGGCGGAACCAAGGCGGTGGTGGCGGCGCTGAGCGCCAACCTCGCGATCGGCCTGACCAAGTTCGGGGCCTACGCCCTCACGGGCTCGTCGTCGATGCTCGCGGAGGCGATCCACTCCGTGGCCGACTCGGGCAACCAGGTGCTGCTGCTGGTGGGCGCGAAGAAGTCGCGCCAGGAGGCGACCCCCGAGCACCCGTTCGGCTACGCCCGCTACCGCTACTACTACGCGTTCCTCGTCGCGGTCGTGCTGTTCACGCTCGGCGGATGCTTCGCGCTGTACGAGGCGTGGCACAAGTGGCAGCACCCCGAGGGCATCACCTCATGGCACTGGGTCCCGCCCACGGTGCTCATCGTCGCGATCGTCATCGAGTCGATGTCGCTGCGCGTCGCGGTCCGCGAGTCGAACCACGTGCGCGGCGGCATGTCGTGGCCCAAGTTCGTCCGGCGTCACCGCTCGCCCGAGCTGCCCGTCATCCTCATGGAGGACCTGGGCGCGCTCATCGGCCTCGCGTTCGCGCTCTTCGGCGTCTCGATGACCCTGATCACCGGTGACGGGCGCTGGGACGCGTTCGGCACCGCGATGATCGGCGTCCTGCTGGTCACCATCGCGATCGTCGTCGCGCGCGAGACGCGCGAGATGCTGCTGGGCGAGTCGGCCGTGCCGGAGGACATCGAGAAGATCACCACGGCGCTCCACGACGCCGGCTACCCCGACATCATCCACCTGCGCACGGTGCACATCGGTCCCGAGGACATCCTCGTGACCGCGAAGGTGGGTGCGCAGCCGGGCGAGTCGCTCGCGACCATCGGTGCACGCACCGACGATGCCGAGGCGCGCATCCGCGCCGCGGTGCCGAACGTGCACCTCATCTTCATCGAGCCCGACGTCCGCCACGCGGAACCCGCCGCGGAGCCCGCGCCCGGCGCCTGACCCGGCCCGCGCATCGTCCCGCCATCCGCGACGATGGTAGAAATGACGACCGTGCCCCGTCGGGGCGAACCTTGGAGGACCTCATGATCGAGCACGTCGTCGCGGACCTGGCGCTGGCGGAGGCCGGCCGGAACCAGATCCGGCTGGCCGAGCAGGAGATGCCGGGCCTCATGGCGCTGCGCGAGGAGTTCGGCGCCGCGCAGCCGCTCAAGGGCGCGCGCATCGCGGGCTCGCTCCACATGACCGTGCAGACCGCGGTCCTCATCGAGACCCTGACGGCGCTGGGTGCGGACGTGCGCTGGGCCTCGTGCAACATCTTCTCCACGCAGGACGAGGCGGCCGCCGCGATCGTGATCGGCGGCGGCACGTACTCCGCGCCCGCCGGTGTGCCCGTGTTCGCGATCAAGGGCGAGACCATCCCCGAGTACTGGCAGTACACGGACCGCATCCTCACGTGGGAGGGCCACGACGGCCCCACGATCATCCTCGACGACGGCGGCGACGCCACGCTGCTGGTGCACGAGGGCGCCCGCCTCGAGAAGCTGGGCGCCGTGCCCGCCCCGCTCGAGGAGGAGGACCCCGAGTACAACGCCGAGGTCGAGGGCATGCGCGCCGTGATCCGCCGCTCGATGTCGACGGACCCCACGCGCTTCACGCGCATGGCCGCCGGGATCGTCGGCGTGTCGGAGGAGACCACCACCGGCGTGCACCGCCTCGAGCTCATGCACCGCCGCGGCGAGCTGCTGTTCCCGGCGATCAACGTCAACGACTCGGTGACCAAGTCGAAGTTCGACAACAAGTACGGCATCCGCCACTCGCTGCCCGACGGCATCAACCGCGCCACCGACGTCCTCATGGGCGGCAAGGTCGCGTTCATCGCGGGCTACGGCGACGTGGGCAAGGGCGCCGCGGAGGCGCTGCGCGGCCAGGGCGCCCGCGTGGTCGTGTCCGAGGTGGACCCGATCTGCGCGCTGCAGGCCGCGATGGACGGCTACGAGGTCGCGCGCGTCGAGGACTACGTGGACCGCGCGGACTTCTTCATCACCACCACGGGCAACAAGGACATCATCCGCGTCGAGCACATGGCCGCGATGAAGGACAAGGCCATCGTGGGCAACGTGGGCCACTTCGACAACGAGATCGACATGGCGGGCCTCTCACGCTCGGGCGCGAAGCTCACCCCCATCAAGCCGCAGGTCGACGAGTGGGTGTTCCCCGACGGCCACAGCATCATCGTGCTGAGCGAGGGGCGCCTGCTCAACCTGGGCAACGCGACCGGTCACCCCAGCTTCGTGATGAGCGCGTCCTTCACCAACCAGGTGATCGCGCAGATCGAGCTGTGGATCAACCTTGCCGCGTACCCGCTGGGCGTCCACCGGCTGCCCAAGGAGCTCGACGAGAAGGTCGCGCGCCTCCACCTGGACGCGCTCGGCGTGCGTCTCACGGAGCTCAGCGAGTCGCAGGCCGACTACATCGGCGTGTCCGTCGAGGGCCCGTTCAAGCCCGAGCACTACCGGTACTGACGCCAGGCCCTCGGGGCGGTGCGCGCGGCCCCTGGCCCGCGCATCGTCCCCTCGCGGGTCATTCCGCGTCGGGGATGCCGAACGGCAGGCGGCGCAGCGCGTCGCCGTCGTGGACGGCGCGCACCATCCTGGCCTCCTCCACCACCTGCTCCCGGTCGCGGCGCGCGACCAGCACGGCGGCAAGGAACGCCTCGGGGTGCGTGCCGGCCGGCGGCAGCGGGGAGACGTGAGTCGCGAACTGCTCGGACAGGCGCGACCCCACCCGCACGCGCGACGGGGCGTGCATCTGCGGCGCGCGCGCGAGGAACATGCGCGCGGTGAGCGCGAGGCCGTCGGGCAGCCGCGTGATGTCGGCGGTGCTCGCCCAGCCGGCCAGCCCCACCGGCATCGCGATCCGGGGCAGCGCGCGCTTCGCGCCGCGGGTGCGCATCGCGTAGGTGCCCGCGACGTAGTCGCCGATGCGCTTGCCGCGCGCGCCGAACGCCGAGACGGTGACGGCGAGCATCCCCGCGGTCGCGTAGATCTCGAGGACGCCGAGCAGCGCGCGAGCCGCGGAGTGGCGGACGCTCACCGGGCCGCCGTCGTCGCGGACGATGCGCAGGCCGGCCGCCCAGCGGCCGGGGGACCGGCCGCGGGAGAGGGTCTCCACGGTCATCGGGACCAGCACCAGGCAGACCACCGTCCACACGATCAGCACGGAGCGGATCCAGGCGTCGTTGAGTCCGCCCGTGACGCGCTCGAGAGCGCCGAGCCCCACGAGCAGCAGGGCGTAGACCGCCAGCAGGTCGATCAGCCCCGACAGCATGCGCAGGGGCAGCGGGGCGGAGCCGGAGTCGAGCACCACGCCTTCGCCGATGAGGATCTCGTCCTCGTCCGTCATGCGTCCTCCCTGGCTGCGGCCTCCTGTGGCATCGTAGCGGCGTGGACATCGACTCCTTCGGCGCCGTGCGCGAGGCGCGTTGGGCGCGGCTCAAGGAGCTGTCGCGCTCGCGACGGCTCACCGGCGCCGAGGCGGACGAGCTCACGCGCCTCTACCAGGCCACCGCCGGCGACCTCGCGGCCGTGCGGTCCGCGGCGCCCGAGCCGTCCGTGGTGTCGCGGCTGTCCGTGCTGCTCGCGTCCGCACGCGTGTGGCTCACGGGTGCGCACACCGTGTCGACCCGCGACACGCGCCGCTACCTCGCCGTGACGCTGCCCGCGGCGCTCTACCGCGTGCGCTGGTGGGCGGTGGGCATGACCGCGGCGGTGGTGGGGCTGGCGTTCCTGTCGGGCTGGTGGACGCTCACGCACCCGGAGGCGCTCGAGCTGATCGGGCCGCCCGAGGTGCGCGCCGCGATCGCCGAGGAGGAGTTCGCGAGCTACTACACCGAGTACGACTCGACCTCTTTCGGGGCGATGGTGTGGACCAACAACGCGTGGCTCGCGGCGCAGTGCATCGCGCTGGGCATCACGGGCGTGTTCCCGCTGTACCTCATGTACAACACGGTTCTCCAGCTCGGGGTGTCGGGCGCGGTGATGGCGGAGGCCGGCGCGCTCGACGTGTTCTTCCAGCTCATCTCCCCGCACGGGCTGCTCGAGCTGTCGGCCGTGTTCGTGGCCGCGGGCACCGGGCTGCGGCTGTTCTGGACCATGCTGGTCCCGGGTCCGCGCCCGCGCGGGCGGGCGCTCGCCGAGGAGGGGCGCGGGGCGATCGCGGTCGCGCTCGGGCTGGTGGTCGCGCTCTTCGTGTCCGGCCTCATCGAGGGCTACGTCACCGGGTCCGGGATGCCGTGGTGGCTCAAGGTTGCGATCGGCGTGGTCGCCGTCGCGGCCTTCTGGGCGTACATCTTCATCGCCGGGCGCGCCGCCGTGCGGGCGGGCGCCACGGGGGACTCCACCGGGGACTTCGCGACCGATCAGGTCGCGCTCGCGGGGTGACGCGCGGGCGCCCCTAGAGCCGCCCCGCCGCCTTGAGCGCGAGGTAGCGGTCGCACACCGCGGGCGCGAGGTCGTCGGGCAGGGCCAGCACCACCTCGGCGCCCAGCTGCCGCAGCCGCGTCGCGACCGCCTCGCGCTCGAGCATCGCGCGCGACGCGGCGCCCGCGTCGTAGATCGCGTCCGCGTCGGTACGGCCGGCCATCATCTCGCCCAGCTCCGGGTCCTCCACGGATCCCACCAGCACCTGGTGCTTGCGCTGCAGCGCCACGACGGCCTCGATGAGGCCCGAGTCCATCGCGGACGTGTCGACAGTGGTGAGCAGCACCACCAGGGACCGCTGCGACACGCGCGACTCGACCAGGCGCACCAGCGCGGGCCAGTCCGGCTCGAGCAGCGACGGCTCGACCGTCGCGAGGGCGTCGGCGAGCGCCGCGACCATCTGCGAGCCGCTGGACGCCGCGCGCGCCTGCTCGGTCCGGTCGAACGCGGTGGCCTGCACGCGGTCGCCCGCGTGCGACGCGAGCGCCGCGAGCAGCAGCGCCGCCTCGATGGAGGCGTCGAGCCGGGGAGCCTCGCCCACGCGTGCCGCGGACAGGCGGGCGCTGTCGAGCGCGATCACCACGCGCCGGTCCCGCTCGGGACGGTAGGTGCGGACCACCACCTCGCCGCGGCGGGCGGTGCCGCGCCAGTCGATCGCGCGGACGTCGTCGCCCACCACGTACTCCCGCAGCGAGTCGAACTCCGAGCCCGCGCCCTTGAGGCGCACCGCGGTGCGGCCGTCGATCTCCCTGAGCCGCACCAGGCGTGACGGGAGGTGGCGGCGGGACGCGAACTCCGGCAGCACCCGCAGGCGCGCGGGCGCCTCGAAGGACCGCTGGCGCCCCGCGAGCCGCAGCGGGCCCACCGTGCGCACGGTGACGGGCCCCGCGAGCCGGTCGCCGCGGCGCGTCGGGAGCAGGGACGTGCGGAAGGTCTCGGACTCGCCCGGCCGGAGCGCGAAGGCGTGCCGCTCGCCGGTGGCGCCGGCGGACGGCTGCCACGCGTCGCGCACCACGCCGCGCACCCGGCGCCTGCCCACGTTGGCGACCAGCAGCGTGGCGTGCGTCGACTGCGTGAGCCGCACCGAGCCGGGCGTGCCGCGGCGCACCCCGACCCACGAGGTCGGCGCCGCGAGCCACACGTCCAGCAGCGCGAGGACCCCCACGCCGATGATCCAGGCCCACGCCGTGGTGCGCGACTCCGTCAGCGCCGCCGGGATCACCCCGAGCGCCGCCAGCGCGACCGTCCAGCCGGTGATGTGCATGTCAGCGGGGGACGGGCACCGTCGCGAGCACGGACGTGAGCACCGAGGTCGCGGTGACGCCCTCGAGCTCCGCCTCCGCGCGCACGCGCATGCGGTGGGCGAGGGTCCATCCGGCGAGCGCCTTGACGTCGTCCGGGGACACGTAGGTGCGGCCGCGCATCCAGGCCCACGCGCGCGAGGTCTGCATGAGCGCGGTCGCGCCGCGCGGGGACACGCCCAGCGACACGGAGGGCGCCTCGCGGGTCGCGCGGCACAGGTCCACGATGTACCCGAGCACGTCCTCGGCGATCTCGACCGCGGCGACCTCCTCGCGCGCCCGCTCGAGGTCGGCGATGGTCGCGACCGGCCGGACGCCCGCGGCGGCGAGGTCGCGGGGATCGAAGCCCGCGGCGTGACGGCGCAGCACGTCCGCCTCCGCGTCGCGCGACGGCATGGGCACGGTGAGCTTGACCATGAAGCGGTCCAGCTGCGCCTCGGGCAGGGGGTAGGTGCCCTCGTACTCGACGGGGTTCTGGGTCGCGATCACCAGGAACGGGTCCGGCAGGCGGCGCCCCTCGCCGTCGACGGTGACCTGCCGCTCCTCCATCGCCTCGAGGAGCGCGGACTGCGTCTTCGGGGGCGTGCGGTTGATCTCGTCCGCGAGCATGAGGTTGGTGAACAGCGGCCCCTCGCGGAAGGAGAACGCCGCGGTGCGCGCGTCGTACACCAGGGAGCCCGTGACGTCGCCCGGCATGAGGTCCGGCGTGAACTGGACGCGCTTGGTGTCGACGTCGAGCGAGGCGGCGAGCGCCCGCACCAGCAGGGTCTTCGCGACGCCGGGGACGCCCTCGAGCAGCACGTGGCCGCGGCACACCAGCGCGATCACCAGCCCGGTGACGATCTGGTCCTGGCCCACCACGGCCTTGCCCACCTCGGTGCGCAGCCGCCCGAGGGCGTCGCGGGCGGTGGACGATGCGGGGGCGGGCGCGGTCGCGGCCGCCGGGTCGGCGGCGGTCGCCTGGGTGGCGGTGCCCTGAGCGGCGGTCGCCTCGGCGGGGGAGGTCGGGGGGGTCTCGGTCACGGTCGGTGAACCTCGCTTTCCAGTGCGTCGAGCTCGGAGATCAGGGTGAGAAGGGCCGCATCGTCGTGCGGCGGGGGTCCGTACAGCAGGCGGTCGACGTCGGCCTCGGGGCGGTCCGCAGCGCGCGAGACGGCGCGGATCAGCGCGTCGCGGCCGTCGGTGCGGCTCACGCCGAGGCGGCGGCCCATGCGCAGCGCGGCCGCGGCGCGCAGCGACGCGGCGGAGCGGCCGGTCGCGCGGGCCCGCCGGTACAGGCGTGCGCGGCCGCGGGTCGCCTCGGAGGCGCGGACCACCACGGGCAGCGGCTCGCTCACGAGCGCGCCGAACCGGCGCGCGCGCCACAGCGCGGCGACCGCCACCGCCAGAGCGATCGCGTAGAACGCCGAGCCGGTGCCGGGAGGGAGGAAGTCGGGCGTCGCCTCGACCTCGGTGGGCACCTCGCCGGAGCCGGAGCCGGCCCAGGTGAGCAGGCTGGGGTCGAAGCCGTCGGCGACGTACCAGACCACGTCGGCGTGGCGGCCGAGGCTGCGCACCGCGAGGGCGGCGTGACCGGCCGAGTCGAGCTGAGCGTTGGTGACCAGCGACGACGACGCGATGGCGGTCACGGTGCGTCCGCCCTGCTCGACGCGCGCGAACGCGGAGACGCCGTCGCCCTGGGGGAAGCACAGCGTCGCGGCCGTGCCGTCCGCGACGAGCCCGATGAGATCCACGCGCGCGGTGCCCGCGGCGACGGCGTCCGGGTCCTCGCAGGCCGCCGTGACCGTCCGCGGGACCAGGATGGCCTCCTCGGTCGCGTCGATCCCCAGCGGGACGAGCGCCGCGCCGGACTCGCCGAGCAGGACCACGTCGCCCGGGTACTCGACCAGGGAGCGCACCTGGCCGCCGGTGAGGAGGGCGGCGTTCGCGACCACCACGGTGGTCGCGTCGGGCTCCCGCACGGCGGCGCGGGCGAGCGCGTCCACCTGGCGCACCTCGACGCCGTGGCCGCGCAGGATCTGCGCGACCGCCCGCGCCCCGCTCGGGGTCGAGTTCTCCGTGGACAGCGGCACGTAGTCGCCGGGCCGGGACCCGATCACCAGGATCGCGACCAGCCCGCACAGCAGCGCCAGGGCGACGATCCCGAGGCGTCCGCGACGCGCGCGTGCGCGCAGCCCGGTACCGGGGGCGGCGGTGTGGAGCGGGGCCGGCGCGGTCACGGCGCCTCCGCCGCGGCCAGGCGCGGGCGCGCGTCCTCGCACGCCCGCATCGTCTCGAGGACGTGGGCGTAGGTCGCCTCCGTCGCCGGCACGTGCCCGTACCGGATGCCGTCGAACGCATCGGCGTCGGCATGGAGGCGGGGCGCGAGCGGGGGAAGCGCCGCGGCGGCCTGCCCCGCCGCCTCGGCCGCGGTGAGGCCCGGGCCGAGCGCGATGACGTCGCGCTCGGCGAGGCGGCGCACCAGGGCGCGGTAGAGGTCGAGGGTCGCGGTGGTCCAGTCGCCCGCGCGCGCCGCGGCCCTCGCGGCCGCCGCGATCGCGTCCGCGTCGCGGTCGTCGTCGAAGAGCGTGGCCTCCGCGTCGGCGCGGCGGCTGCGGCGCATCGGCCCGACCACCAGCCACAGGATCAGCGCCACGAGGGCGGCACCCACGAGCACGGCGATGAGGATGCCGACGGGTCCGGCGGCGCCGCCTATCCCCCCGCCGATCCCGTCGAGCAGGTTCTGGAACCAGGTGGTGATCCGCTCGAGCCACGAGGCGCCGCCCTCGCGGTACTCGTCCTTCGCGAGCTCCTCGACGGCCCACCGGCGCGCGGTGTCCGCGTCGGGGGCGAGGGGAGGGGCGTCGAGGCTCACCGGCGCCGCGCCTCGGCGGCCTCGGCGAGCGTGAGGTCGAAGCCCTCGTGGCGGATGCGCAGGTCGATGAGCACGAGCGCGAACAGCGAGCCGAGGTACGAGTAGGCGAGCACGTAGGAGATCACCAGCGACAGCGCGGTCACGAACGCGAACGCGATGCCGAGCACCAGCAGGTTGTCGGGCGCGATGAGCGTGACGGCCAGCGCGGCGAAGCCGCCCACCTGGCTCACCACGTTCGACACGATGCCGATGAGGGTGGCGGCGACGAACACCACCAGCACCGACCACCAGAAGCGGCCCTTGAGGAGGCGTACGGCGCGCCCGATCGCGGAGATCGCGCCGCGGCGCTCGAGCACGATGATCGGCCGCGAGATGCCGCCGATGAGCGTGACCATGAAGCCCGCCGGCAGCGCCACCGCCAGCACCACGAGCACGCCGACCACGATCCACCCGACGCTCTCCGCCGCGATCGCGATGATCAGGGGCATCGCGCCCACGGCGATCGCGACCAGCAGCGCGAGCGTCGCCAGCAGGTACAGCAGCAGCAGCGAGCCGATCCGGGGCCGCACCGCGCGCCACGCCTCCTTGAGCCGGATCCGCTCGCCGAGCGCGCCGCGCGCGACCCCGGGCGCGACCACGGCGCTGGAGAACACGTCCGCGAGCAGGGCCGCGACGATCGCGAGGACGAACACGGCCACCGTGCCGACGCCGATCGAGTCGCCCTGCGACAGCGGATCCGTGAGCGCGAGCGACGGGTCGGTGAACAGCAGCCACATCGCGGCCGTGGTGAGCACCGTCGTGGCGAGCGTGAGCAGCAGCGGCCCGCCGACGATCACGCCGCGGTTGTAGCGCATCGCCCGGAACGGCAGGCCCAGCAGGTCCGCGAAGCCGAGCGGGCGCAGCGGCATGAAGCCGGGCTGCCAGGACGCGGAGGTGGGGGCCGCGGCACGGGGTGCGGGGGCCGGCTGCCAGGCCGGCGCCGCACCCGGCGGCACGGGCGGAGCCGGCCACGCGGACGTGGGAGGGACGGGCGCGGGGGACGATGCGGGGGCCGGGCCGGTATCAGGGGTGACGGGTGTCGGGGCGGCCCAGTCGTGGTCCGGTGCGGGGTCCTCCATGGCGTCCTCTCCGTGCGGTCCCGCCCATCCTGCCACGCGCTGCGAGGCCTCCGGCGAACCCCTCTGCATAATGGGGGCATGACGGCGAAGATCCTGGTGGTCGACGATGACCCTGCCGTGGCCGAGATGCTGGGCATCGTGCTGCGCGGCGACGGCTTCGAGACGGTGTTCTGCGACCACGGCGACGAGGCGGTGGCGGCGTTCCGCGCGACCAACCCTGACGTGATCCTGCTCGACCTGATGCTGCCCGGCAGGTCGGGCATCGACATCTGTCGGGAGATCCGCGCGGAGTCGGGTGTGCCGATCATCATGCTGACGGCGAAGTCGGAGACGGTCGACGTGGTGCTGGGACTCGAGTCGGGCGCGGACGACTACGTGCCCAAGCCGTTCAAGCCGCGCGAGCTGATCGCGCGGGTGCGGGCGCGCCTGCGCCGCAACGACAACGCGACGCCCGCCGTGGTGCGGGTCGCGGACCTCGAGATCGACGTGACCGGCCACCGGGTGACGCGCGACGGCGAGATGATCCCGCTGACGCCGCTCGAGTTCGACGTGCTGGTGACGCTCGCGCGCAGCCCGGGACAGGTGTTCACCCGCGAGGTCCTCCTCGAGGACGTGTGGGGCTACCGCCACGCGGCGGACACCCGCCTGGTCAACGTCCACATCCAGCGGCTGCGCGCGAAGGTGGAGCGCGATCCGGAGAACCCCGAGATCATCCTCACGGTGCGCGGCGTCGGCTACAAGGCGGGTGGCGTCTTGCCGTGAGGTTCACCCCCCGCTCCCTGTGGGCGAACCTGGCGAGGGGCCCGCGACGGGTCTGGCGCCGATTCCGAGGGTCGCTCCTGCTGCGGGTGGTTGCGACCACCACGGTCCTGGGTCTGGGCGCGGTCATCGTCATCGGCGCGCTCATCAGCACCCAGATCCGCGACGGGCTGGTGCAGACGCGCGTGGACCGGATCCTCGCGGAGTCCGCGCGGGACGCGGCCAGCGCGCAGGAGAACGTCGACGCGTCGACCGCCGAGAGCTCGGGCGACCTGCAGCAGCTGGCCTACGACCTGTTCGACACGCTCGGCACCATCGGCGGCAACTCCCGCGGGCTCGTGCTGCTGCGCGACCCGGCCAACACCTCGGGCGTGATCCTGTCGACGCCCGTCACCGACACGAGCCTCGTGGAGGTCATCACCCCGGAGATGCGCGCCGCGGTGCAGGCCGGGGACCCGCAGTCGTGGCAGTTCGTCGCGCTCCCCGACACCGGCGACCCGGGCGTGGTGGTCGGCGTCCCGTTCACCATCCGGGTCGCGGGGGAGTACGAGCTGTACTTCGTGTACTCGCTCGCGGACGAGCAGGCGACCCTGCTGCTGATCCAGCGCGTCCTCATCGTGGGCGCGATCGCGCTCATGGCGCTGCTGGGCGTGCTCACGTACCAGGTCACGCGGCAGACGGTGCGGCCGGTGCGCCACGCCGCACGGGTCGCGTCGCGGCTCGCGGAGGGGATCCTGTCGGAGCGCATGACCGTGCGCGGCCAGGACGAGATGGCGACGCTCGCGCGCACCTTCAACGAGATGGCGGAGTCGCTGCAGCGCCAGATCACCCGCATGGAGGAGCTGTCGCGGCTCCAGCGGCGGTTCGTGTCCGACGTGTCGCACGAGCTCCGCACGCCGCTCACCACCATCCGCATGGCCTCCGACCTGCTCTACGACTCGCGGGAGGGGTTCCCGCCCGAGGTCGCGCGCTCCGCGGAGCTGCTCAACACGCAGATCGACCGCTTCGAGTCGCTGCTGTCCGACCTGCTGGAGATCTCCCGCATCGACGCCGGTGCGGCTCAGCTCGAGTTCGACGACATGTCCCTCGCGGACGTGGTGCGCGACCAGGTCGAGGCGATGGTGCCGCCCGCCCGCAGCCAGGGCGTCGAGCTGAGGCTGTGGGTCGCCAAGGGCGACCACGTCGCGTCTATGGACCGCCCGCGGGTCGCGCGGATCGTCCGCAACCTCCTGTCGAACGCGATCGAGCATGCGCAGCGCCACCCGGTCGACGTGGTGGTGTCCTCGAGCAAGCGCGCCGTCGCGGTGGTGGTGCGCGACTACGGCATCGGCCTCACGCCCCAGCAGGCGCAGCGGGTGTTCGACCGCTTCTGGCGCGCGGACGCGGCCCGCGCGCGCACCATGGGCGGCACCGGTCTGGGCCTGTCGATCGCGCGCGAGGACGCGCAGCTCCACGGCGGCAAGCTCGAGGCGTGGGGCCTGCCGGGCAAGGGCGCGAGCTTCCGCCTCCAGCTGCCGCGCACGTCGCGCGGCCTAGGCCAGCACCCGCCGCTGCCGCTCGTCATCGCCGAGCTCGACTACGGCACCATCGCTCAGCGCATCCCGCTCGAGTCCGACCGCAGGGAGGTGGCCCCGTGAGGATGAGGCTGGCCGCGCTGGGCGCGGCATGCGCGCTGGCGCTCGGCGCGTGCGCGTCGATCCCGACGTCCGGCCCGGTGTCCGAGGGCACGGGCGAGGTCGAGGGCGCCGAGCCCATCGTGCCGTTCGCCGAGGGGCCGCAGATCGGCGACAGCGTCAACGCCACCGTGTCCGGCTTCATCCAGGCCACCGCGGCGGGCTTCGCCTCCGACTTCTCGGTGGCGCGCGAGTACCTGACGGTGCCGGCGCGCAACCAGTGGGACCCGCTCGCGCAGGTCACGGTCTACGACTCCGGCGCGCTCACCCCCGACTACGACGAAGGCGCGGGCCGGGTGGTCTACTCGGTGCCGGTGGCCGCGTGGCTCGACGAGGCGGGCCGCATGGTCGAGGCCGAGGCCGGCACCCAGTCCCAGCTCGAGTTCGAGGTGTCGCAGGACGTGGGGGCGCAGTGGCGCATCTCGGGTCTCGACGACGGCTCGCTGCTCGCGGAGGCCACCTTCAACCGCGTGTTCCTGCCCGTGTCGCTGGTGTTCGCCTCCGCGGACGGCACCACCGTGGTGCCCGAGCTGCGGTGGCTGCCGCAGACCAACGTGGCCACGTGGGCGGCGCGCGAGCTGGTCGAGGGACCGTCGCCGTGGCTCGCGAACGCCGTCACCACCGGCTTCCCCACCGGCTCCGCGCTCGCGGTGGACTCGGTGGTGGTGACCGACGGCGTCGCCGCGGTGCAGCTCGCGTCCCAGTCCGCCGGCACCCCCGCCCAGCGCGCGCTCGCGGAGCAGCAGCTGCGCCTCACCCTCACCGCGCTGCCCGGCATCCGCGACGTCGACGTGACCGTGGCGGGCGTCCCGCTGGTCACGGAGGAGGCGGACACCCTGTCCCGCGAGCCCGTGCCCGAGAGCGTCGCGGCCGTGTTCATCGACGACCGCCTGGGCCTGTGGGACGGCGACCAGCTCCGCGTGGTGCCGGACGGCGTCGGCGCCCTTCCCGCCGGCTCCGACGAGCTCGCCACCTCCTACGACGGCACTCGTGTCGCGTTCCGCGTGGGCGGCACGGCGATCGTCGCATCCGACGCCCTGGCCGGCGGCGCCCCCGACCTCATCCCGGTCGACGACGCCGGCCGCGCCCAGGGCACCATGGAGGTGACCACGCTCGCGCAGGGGTCCGCGCTGGTCGCCCCCAGCTTCGACCGCTACGGCTGGGTGTGGACCTCCGAGGCCGTGGACCCGGACGGCGTCATCGCGGTCGCCGAGGACGGCACCGTCATGGACCTCGAGGCGCGCTGGCTCGCGGGACGCACGGTCGAGGAGCTGGTGCCGTCCCGCGATGGCGCCCGCGTCCTGGTGGTGTCCCGCGCCGGCAACCAGACGGTCGCCGAGGTCGCCGAGGTGGTGCGCTCCGAGACGGGCGAGCCGCTCAGCATCGGCGAGCCGCTGCAGGTGGGCGCCAACCTGGGCCGCGCGATCGACGCCATCTGGGTCGACGACCTCACGGTGGCGCTGCTGGGCACGTCCTCGGGCGACGAGAGCGCGCCGCTGTGGCTGGTCTCCGTGGGCGGCCGCACCACGGAGGAGGCCGCGGTGCCCGACGCCGTGTCGATCTCCGCGCGCCACGGCGACCGGTCCATCACGCTCGTGTCGAGGGACGGCACCGTGCGCGAGCGGGCGGGCACCGGGTGGTCGCAGATCGCCACCGGCGTCGACGAGCTCGCGTACGCCGGCTGATGTCCCCAGCCCCCTGACGGGGGCCGTCCCTCCACCGCGGGGGGACGATGCGCGGGCCGGGACGGCCTGCCGTGCCACCGTGGGTGCATGGCCGGGCCCGTCGCACGTCTCGCGCGGCTCGTGGTGCCGGTCGCGTGCCCGGGCTGCGGGGAGCAGGACGTGCGGTGGTGCGAGGCGTGCGAGGCGCCGTGGTGGGAGCCGCCGCTGCGGTGCGAGAGCGGCGCGCCGCGCCTCGACGCGGTCGAGCCGGCCCTGCCCGCGTGGTCGATCGCGGAGCTGGACGGGCCCACGCACGGCGTCATCGCGGCGTGGAAGGACCAGGGCAGGCGTGACCTGGGCGCGCTGCTGGCCCCCGCGATGAGGCGGGCCGCGCGGGAGGTGGCGGCGGCGCTCGACCCGGCCGCCGCATCGTCCCCCGTCGCCGTGGTGCCGTGCCCTGCCCGCGCCGCGCACACGCGCAGGCGCGGCGAGGACCTCCCGTTGCTGCTCGCCCGCGCGGCCGCCGCCGGCCTTGCGGACGCAGGCGTGCCCGCCGCGACGGTCGCCGCGCTGGCGCCGGCGAGCGGGGCCTCGCGCGGCTCCGGCGACCGCGGCAGGTGGCGCGCGGGCCCGGCGCGCACCCGCGGGGCAGCGTGGCGGCAGCCGGCGCTCCGGCCCGTGCTGCTGGTCGACGACGTCCTCACCACCGGGGCCACCCTGGCGCGCGCTGCGGCGGCGCTCGCGGGCTCGCGGCTGGTGCCGATCGGGGCGCTCGTGCTCGCGTCCGCGCCGGCCCCTGGGAAAGTGCTGGGAGTGGGCGAAGGGCCCTGACGCACCCTCGGAACGCGCGCTAGGGTAGGAGGTCCAGGACGACGACGGACGTCGGACACCTTCATGGCGAGGAGGTGATGCAGCAGGCGTGACAAGCGCCGCCACCTTGCCCCTGGCCCCTGCGGGGCCCCAGCGACAGTGAAGGAGTTTTCGTCATGGACATCGCCATCGTGGGACGTCACACCAAGGTCTCCGAGGACATGCGGCAGAAGATCTTCGAGAAGATGGAGAAGGTCGAAGCCCTCGCCCCTCGGGCGACCCGAGCGGACGTTCATGTGGTCCATGAGAGGAATCCCAAGCACGCCAACGACCGCGAGCGCGTCGAGATCACGGTGCGCGGACGCGGAGTGGTGCGTGCGGAGGCCGCGGCGGAGGACCGCTTCGTGGCCCTCGACGGAGCCATGCAGAAGCTGGTGGAGCAGCTGCGCAAGCTGCACGAGCGCAAGGCGCACCGCCACCAGGGCAAGGCCGGGCTGCACACGGTGCCCGCGCCGGCGCCCGACGCGGCCGACGCCGACGAGCGCGCCGCCAGCGTCGAGGCGTGGGAGGGCGCGCCGGAGGGCTCGCACCGCGAGATCCCGATCGACGGCACCCCCATCGTCATCCGTTCCAAGACCCACGCGGCCGCGCCCATGAGCGTCGCCGACGCGCTCGACCAGATGGAGCTGGTGGGTCACGACTTCTTCCTCTTCCATGACGCGGACACCGGCCTGGCCTCGGCGGTGTACCGCCGGCGCGGCTGGACCTACGGGGTGATCCACCTCGAGCAGGGCGAGACCGAGGAGTCTCGCGAGACCGCCTGATCGCTGTCGCGGCGGGGCTGCTTCCGGCTAGATTCGCCGGGTGCAGCCCCGCCATTTCCTTTCCGTCGTCCTGGCCGCGACCCTGTGGGGCACCGGCGGGCTGCTGGGGACGCTCCTCGCGGAGGAGAGCGACGTCCCGCCCGCCTCGGTCGCGATGTGGCGCATGCTCATCGCGGGCGTCGCGCTCACGGCTTGGCTGCTGGCGCGTCGTGCCCTGGCGCTCCGGTCCCTCGATCGGGCGATGGTGGTGCGCATCCTCGCGACAGGTTCGCTCACCGCGGTGTTCGAGGTGCTGTACTTCACCGCCGTCACCCTCGCGGGCGTGGGCCTCGCGACGCTCGTCGCGATCGGCTCGGCCCCCGTGTGGGTGGCGTTGTGGGACTGGCTGCGGCGCGGCGACCGCCCGGCGGGGAGGCGCGTGCTCGCGCTGGCCCTCGCGGTCGCCGGCCTCGGGGCGCTGCTCGGATCCTCGCTGAGCGTGGGCGATCGCGCGCTGCTGGGCGTGCTGGTCGCGGTGGTGACCGGCGCCGCCTTCGCGGGGGTGACGGTGGTCAACCGCGAGCCCGTGCCCGGGCTGGGCGCCGCGCGGCTCACCGCGCTGTCCTTCGCGGCGGGCGGGGTGCTGCTGATCCCCGTCGCGCTGGTGCTCGGCTGGGGCGCACCCGCCGGGGCCACCGCGTGGGGATACGCGCTCGCGCTCGGCATCGTGTCGACCGCGCTCGCGTACGTCGCCTACCTGGGCGGCCTCGCCACCGTGCCGCCGTTCGTGGCGACCATCGTGTCGCTGCTCGAGCCCCTGGTGGCGGCGGTGCTCGGCGCGATCGTCCTGCAGGAGAGCCTGGGCTGGGGCGGGGCCGCCGGCGGTGCGCTCCTGGCGACCGCGGTGGTGCTGTTGCGCCCACAGCGAGACGAGCCGGAGAGCATCCACTGACCGCCTACGATGGTCGGGGACTGTACAGGCTTGCGAGGAGCGCGACGTGGCATTGATGGACCGCATCATCCGTATGGGCGAGGGGCGCGAGCTCCGCCGGCTCGAGAAGGTGGTGACCCTCACCAACGCCCTCGAGGAGGCGTACGAGGCGATGTCGGACGAGGAGCTGCGCGCGCTCACCGACGAGTTCAAGGAGCGCGTCGCCGACGGCGAGTCGCTCGACACGCTCATGCCCGAGGCCTTCGCGGCGGTGCGCGAGGCCTCGCGCCGCACGCTCGGCATGCGCCACTTCGACGTCCAGATCATGGGCGGCGGCGCGCTGCACCACGGCAACATCGCCGAGATGAAGACCGGTGAGGGCAAGACGCTCGTGGCGACGCTGCCCGCGTACCTCAACGCGCTCGCCGGCAAGGGCGTCCACGTGGTCACCGTGAACGACTACCTCGCGTCGTACCAGTCCGACCTCATGGGACGCGTGTTCCGCTTCCTCGGGATGACCACCGGCTGCATCGTCGCCAACCAGTCGCCCGACGTGCGCCGCCAACAGTACGAGGCCGACATCACGTACGGCACCAACAACGAGTTCGGCTTCGACCACCTGCGCGACAACATGGCGCTCCAGCCCTCGCAGCTGGTGCAGCGCGGCTACCACTACGCGATCATCGACGAGGTCGACTCGATCCTCATCGACGAGGCGCGCACCCCGCTGATCGTGTCCGGCCCCGCCTCCGGCGACAACAACCGCTGGTACGTCGAGTTCGCCCGCCTCGTGAAGGACATGGAGGTCGACGTCGACTACGAGGTCGAGGAGAAGAAGCGCGCGGTCGGCATCCTCGAGCCCGGCATCGACAAGGTGGAGCAGGCGCTCGGCGTCGAGAACCTGTACGACCCCGCCAACACGCCGCTGATCGGCTTCCTCAACAACGCGATCAAGGCCAAGGAGCTGTTCCGCAAGGACCGCGACTACGTGGTCCAGGGCGGCGAGGTCGACATCGTCGACGAGCACACGGGCCGCCTGCTCAAGGGCCGCCGCTACTCCGAGGGCCTGCACCAGGCGATCGAGGCCAAGGAGCGCGTCCCGATCAAGGCGGAGAACCAGACCTACGCGTCGATCACGCTGCAGAACTACTTCCGTCAGTACGAGAAGATCGGCGGCATGACGGGCACCGCCCAGACCGAGGCGGCCGAGCTGCACTCGACGTACGGCATGGGCGTCATCCCGATCCCGACCAACCGCCCGATGATCCGCCAGGACCAGTCGGACCTCCTGTACAAGTCGGAGCAGGCCAAGTTCGACGCCGTGATCGAGGACATCCTCGGCCGGAACGCGAAGGGCCAGCCGGTGCTCGTGGGCACCGTGTCCGTCGAGAAGTCGGAGAAGCTGTCGCAGGAGCTGCGCAAGCGCGGGATCGTGCACACGGTCCTCAACGCGAAGCAGCACGAGCGCGAGGCGTCGATCGTCGCGGAGGCGGGCCGCAAGGGCGCCGTCACGGTCGCGACGAACATGGCCGGGCGCGGCACCGACATCATGCTGGGCGGCAACCCCGAGTTCCGCGCGGTGGCCGAGATGCAGGAGCGCGGCCTCGACCCGAACGAGAACCCCGAGGAGTATGAGGCCGCCTGGAAGGACGTCTTCGCGAAGGCCAAGGAGGACGTCGAGTCCGAGCGCCTCGAGGTGCTCGAGGCCGGCGGCCTGTACGTGCTGGGCACCGAGCGTCACGAGTCGCGCCGCATCGACAACCAGCTGCGCGGCCGCTCCGGCCGTCAGGGCGACCCGGGCGAGAGCCGGTTCTACCTGTCGCTCGAGGACGACCTCATGCGGATGTTCCAGTCGGGTCTCGCCGCCTCGGTGATGAACTCGGCGGCGCTGCCGGACGACATGCCGATCGAGTCGAAGGTCCTCACGCGCGGCGTGCAGAGCGCGCAGGCGCAGATCGAGGGCCGCAACCATGAGATCCGCAAGAACATCCTCAAGTACGACGACGTCCTCAACTCGCAGCGCAAGATCATCTTCACCGAGCGCCGCCGTGTGCTCGACGGCGAGGACATGCACGAGCAGATCCAGGGCTTCATCGACGACGTCGTGAAGGCGTACGTGCGGTCCGCGACGCTGGTCGGCTCGCCCGACGACTGGGACCTCGAGGCGCTGTGGAAGGACCTCCGCTCGGTCTACCCGGTGTCGATCGACATCGAGGAGGTCATCGCCGAGGCGGGCGACCTCTCCGGCCTGTCGACGGCGTTCCTCGAGCGCGAGCTCGTCGCGGACGCCCGCCTGCAGTACCAGTTCGTCGAGCACAAGCTGGGCGAGGACGTGCTGCGCCAGGTCGAGCGCCAGGTGCTCCTCCAGGTGCTCGACTTCAAGTGGCGCGAGCACCTCTACGAGATGGACTACCTCAAGGAAGGCATCGGCCTGCGCGCGATGGGCCAGCGTGACCCGCTCATCGAGTACCAGCGCGAGGGCTACCAGCTGTTCGAGGCGATGTCCGACGCCATCAAGGAGCAGGCCGTCTCGATCCTGTACCGGGTGGAGAAGAAGGAGCAGCCCGCCCCCGGTGCCGCGGTGACCCCCGAGTCCGCCGCCGCCGTCGCGAAGGCCGCGCCCGCCGCCGGCGGCCCCGCGCCGCAGCGTCTGGCCGCGATGCCCGCGAGCGGCTCGGCCGGCTCGCCCGTCCAGGCCCGCATGGGCGCGCTCACCTTCTCCGGTCCGTCGCAGGACGGCTCGGGCACCGCGAAGGTGGCGGCCCCGGCGCAGCCCTCCGGCCCCAAGCCGTGGGACGACGGCCGCGTGTTCGAGGGTGCGGGCAAGAACTCGCCGTGCCCGTGCGGCTCGGGCCGCAAGTACAAGATGTGCCACGGCAAGAACGAGGAGGACGCGGAGCTGTAAGGCCCCGTCCCCGACGCCACGAGGGCGGCATCCCGACAGGGGTGCCGCCCTCGCCGCGTCCGAGCTCACCCGATGTCGAGCACCGTGATGACCCACCGTCCGGCCAGGTCCTCGAGCCGGATCGCGACGGCGTGCGCGCGGCTGCCGATCATCGCGACGGCAGCGATCTCGGCGGCGCCCCGCGAGACCCGGCACGCGCGGGCGCGCAGGATGCTCGCCTCGGTGCCGCCCCGGCTGCCCGTGCGCCTGGCGATCGAGTGCTGACGCGCGAGGCTCTCCCGCACCTCCGGCGTGACCCACCGCAGCAGCGTGTCGATCCCGTCCCCGCCGTGCGCCACCTCGATCGCGGTGAGGGCCACGGTGCACGCCAACGGCGTCGGGTCGCCGAGCGTGGGCCGCCGGCGGCCGTACACGTCGCGGCGGGCCGGGCGCGGCGCCCAGGCCGGCTCGGCGCTCACCGTGCGCCGCCCGTGAGGGGCGCGGGCAACGCGAGCCGCTGCCCGGGGTGGATGAGGCCCGGATCCTCGCCGATCGCCTCGCGGTTCGCGCGGTAGAGCGCGGGCCAGGCCTCCGCGACCGCCGCCGCCTCCGCGGTGTCGAGCGCGTCCGCGGTGATGGACCAGAGCGACTCGCCGGGGGCGACCACGTGGACCGCGCCCCCTGGCTCCCGCGACCGGTCCGGACGGGCGGGCGTAGGGACGATGCGCGCGGGGCCGGGCGTCTCCGTCGCCGGGGTCCAGGGGACGGACGCGGCGGCGCCCTGGGCGGGGAGCCAGCCCGCGGAGGGGGGAGGGTCCGCGGCCTGCGCGGCGCCGGCCCCGAGCAGGGTGGCGGCGAGCGCCGCCGCGGTGGCCCGCGCGAGGCGGCCGGTCCAGCGCGGGGCCGCGACGCCGCGCGCGATCGCGCCGAGCGCGGCGGCGACCTCGATCAGGAACCGCGTCGCAGCGAGCGCGGCCACCGCGCCCGCGCCCACCAGCACAGCGTCGGCGGCGGACCACATCCGCCAGTCGACGCGCTGCGCCGTCTGCCACGCCAGCGCGGACGCCGCGGTGGCAGCCCCGAGGGCCGCCGCCGTCCCGGCGAGGGACGCCCAGGCCGCGCCCGTGCCGGCCCGCGACCGCCGCGGCGTGCCCGTGGTCCCCGGCCCCCGCATCGTCCCCTCCGTCTGCATGATTTGCTCCCGTTAGATGTTGTTTGATGGTGTTTGCTATCACCTGGTGTATCTCAGTGCTGTCCGATTTGTCCACCGGAACGGGCGGCCTGTGGACGCGGGCGCTAGCGTGGCGCCATGCGTTGGGAGCTGCTGTTCGCGGACCTCGAGTCGAGGCTCGAGGCGGCCGAGCGCGCCGACGTCGACGTCGAGATCGAGGAGCGCACGCGCGACGAGCGCGCGTCGGTCACGCTCGCCGGGCGCCTCGCGGCGCACCACGGCGGTCCCGTGCGCCTGGTCCTGCGCGGCGGCACGGAGGTGCGCGGCACGGTCGCCGACGTCGCGGGCGCGTGGGTGCTGATCGACGCCGGCGACGGTCAGGTGCTGGTGCCGCTCGCCGCGGTGGCGGCGGCGGACGGCCTGGGGCATGCCGCGGCGGTGCTCGGCGAGGTGCGGCGCCGGCTCACGGTGGCCGCGGCGCTGCGCGAGCTGGCCGAGCCGGGTCTCGCCGTCACGGTCGAGACGGACGGCGGGCGCTGGCGCGGGTACATCGGGGCGGTGGGCGCCGACCACCTCGACCTGATGACGGACGCGGGGCCGGTCGCGATCGCGTCAGCCGCGCTGCTCTCGGTGCGCGCCCGCTAGGGCCGGGTCAGCGGGTCTCGCGCTCCTTGAGGTGCTCCTTGGCGAGCGCGTACTGGCGCGCGATGTACGCCTCGAGCTGCTCCTCCTCGACGCGCCACTGCCCGCGTCCGCCCACCTGGATCGCGGGGAGGTCGCCCGACCGCACCAGGGCGTAGGCCTGGGGCGAGGAGATGTTGAGGATCTCCTGAACGTCGCTGAGCTTGAGGAACCGCGGAGGCACCCGGCCATTGTGACACGGCGCCGTCGCGCATGCCCGCTGTCCACAGGACTTCACGCGAAGGCTTTCACCAGGCATGATGGCGGTATCCGGCGGCAATGGGGGGGTGCCGATGGGCGAGCAGGTGCAGGCGGTCGCCGCGAGGCTGAGGCCGCCGGGGTGGCGCGACCCCCGACTCATCGTCGGGGTGCTGCTGATCGTGGTGGCGGTGATCGGCGTGGCCGCGCTGCTGCGCGGCGCGGACCGCACGGCGCCCGTGTACGCCGCCGCGACGGACCTTGCTCCTGGCACGGTGCTGGACGAGTCCAACCTCGCGGTCGCGCACGTGCGCGTGGGCGACGGCTACCTCGAGGCGCCGGAACAGGCGCCGTTCGGGGCGGTGGTGACGCGCGCCGTGGGCGCGGGCGAGCTGGTGCCCGCCGGCGCGGTGGCCGCGCGCGAGGACGTCGACGGGCGCCCCGTCGCGGTGGTCACCACGGCGCCGGTCGCGGAGGGCGTGGACGCGGGCTCGGTGGTCGACGTCTGGGTGACGCCCGAGGCCGGCTCCTCCGAGCGCGTCGGGGAGTCGCTGCCCGTCTCCGCGGTCGACCGCGAGGAGGGATCCTTCGGGCTCGGCGGCGAGACCGTCTACGTGGTGGTGCCTGCGGACCAGGTGGGCCTGCTGCTCGACGCCCTGTCCGGCGCCGCCGAGGTCGCGGTGGTGGGGACCGCGTGAGCGCGCCGCTCGGCGTGGTGGTGGCGGTGCGCGGCGACGCGGAGGTGCGCGTGGTCGCGGAGGTGGACGCGCACCCCCGCCTCACGGTGGTGCGGCGCTGCGCGGACCTCGCCGAGGCCGTCGCGGTGGTGCGCGCCGGGCTGGGCACCGTGGTGGTGCTGTCCGAGCAGCCCCATCTCGACGCGGACGCGGTGGCCGCGATGCGGCAGGCGGGCGCCGGGATCGTCGGCGTCGGTGCCGCGCCCCGGCTCGAGGCGCTGGGCATCGCCGTCGCGGACGGTGAGCTGGCCGAGGCGGTGCTCGCCGCCGTCGACACGCCCGCGCCCGAGTTCCTGCCGCCGCCCACGCCGGGCGACGGCGTGGTGGTCGCCGTATGGGGCACGGGCGGGGCGCCGGGCCGTACCACGGTCGCGGTCAACCTCGCGGCCGAGGCGGCGCTCGCCGGGGAGCGCGTGCTGCTGGTCGACCTGGACACGTACGGCGCGTCGATCTCCTCGATGCTGGGCCTCGCCGACGAGGCGCCGGGCATCGCCTCGGTCGCCCGCGCAGCCGCGCGCGGCGAGGACCCTGGCTCGCTGCTGGAGCGCCATGCGCTCGAGGTGGAGCCGCGGCTGCGCGTGGTCACGGGCCTCACGCGCGCGGCGCGTTGGCCCGAGGTCACGGCGCCCGCGCTCGAGCGGCTGTGGCCGGCGCTGCGGGCGGTCGCGGACGTGGTGGTGCTCGACGTCGCGGCCGCCGCGGAGGCGGGCGCGGGCCCCGCGACCATGGGCCCGCGCAGGGACGATGCCACGCTCGCGGGCCTCGCCGAGGCGGACGCGGTGATCGCGGTCGGGGGAGCCGAGCCGCACCAGCTGGTGCGTCTGGTCCACCTGCTGCTCGACCGCGAGGGACCCACGCCGGTGGTGGCGGTCAACCGCATCCGCGCCTCCGTCGCCGGGGCCCGGCCCGAGGACGCGATCGCGGCGGCGCTCGGTCGGCACGCGGGCGTCAGCGAGGTGTGGCCGCTGCCGTGGGATCCGCGCGCGTGCGACGCCGCCGCGCGGGACGGCCGCACGCTCGCGGAGGCGGCCCCGCGGTCGCCGCTCCGGCGCGCGATCGCGTCCATGGGCGCGGCCGTGGTGACCGACGCGCGCGCCTCGCGTGGCGCGCCCGCGACGGTGACAGACTGACGGCATGCGCGTGTACATCCCCGCCACCGTCGATGACCTTCCTCGCTGTGCCGACGGGCTGTGGGAGCCGCCGATCGCCTACGCGGTGACGGAGCGCCTGCTCGAGATCGTGGACTCCGACGACGCGGACGAGCTCGCGGAGATCGCCCGGGACGTCGCCGCCCGCGCGTCCGTCATCGAGGTCGGGTCGCCGCTGCGCGTGGTGGTGGTCGCGGAGCTCACGCGCGCCGAATGCGAGGCGGACCCCGACCTGCATCCCGCCGCGGTGCGCGTGCAGGGGCGCATCCCCGCCTCCGCGATCGCGTGCGCCTTCGTCGACGAG
Organism: Demequina silvatica; assembly: GCF_000971215.1. Lineage (GTDB taxonomy): Bacteria > Actinomycetota > Actinomycetes > Actinomycetales > Demequinaceae > Demequina > Demequina silvatica. The sequence continues at coordinate 1,032 of NZ_BBMA01000002.1, read as the reverse complement.
GCGGATGCCGCCGGGGATGTGCGCGCCGCGGTCGGCGGGGACGAGGACGCGCTCGACTCCCTCGAGGAGCGCGACCTGCTCTGGTACGACTCCTCGGAGCTGCGTCACCTCAAGCCGGCCTGACTCGCGCGGCGCGGTCAGGCGAGGCGGCGCAGCACCTCGTCGTGGAGCAGGCCGTTGGTGACCAGCGCGTTGCCGCCGTGCGGGCCAGGCGTGCCGTCGACGCCGGTGAAGCGGCCGCCCGCCTCCTCGACGATCGGCACCAGCGCGGCCATGTCGTACAGCTCGAGCTCGGGCTCGACGGCGATGTCGACGGCGCCCTCCGCGACCATCATGTAGCTCCAGAAGTCCCCGTACCCGCGGGTGCGCCACACGGCGTCCATGAGGCCCATGAAGGCGTCCAACCGGCCGAACTCCCGCCACTCCGACAGGTCCGAGTAGGACAGCGAGGCCTCGCCCAGCGCGTCGACGCCCGACACGGTGATCCGCCGCGCGGTCGCCTCCGAGGCCCCCAGCCACGCCCCTTGGCCGCGCGCCGCGAACCAGCGCCGGTGCAGCGCGGGCGCGCTCACCACGCCCACCACCACGTCGTCCCCGTCGAGCAGCGCGATGAGCGTCGCCCACACGGGTACGTCGCGGATGAAGTTCTTGGTCCCATCGATCGGGTCCACCACCCACCGGCGCGCGGCCGTGCCGGTGGTGCCGTACTCCTCGCCCACGAACGCGTCCTCCGGGCGGTGCTGCGCGATGGCGTCGCGCGCGATCCGCTCGGCGGCCCGGTCCACCGCGGTCACCGGCGTGTCGTCGGGCTTGGTCTCGACCGTGAGCTCCCCGGTCGCGAAGTTCGCGAGGGTGAGGCGGTCCACCTCGTCCGCGATCGCAAGGGCGAGCAGCAGGTCGTCGGCGTAGGGGGCGTCCGTCATGGCTTCAACCTACCGGGGACGATGCCCCCGGTACCGGTCGCCATTCGTCTCGGGATCAATACGCTCCGCACGGATTCACGCGCGCCACGCCGTGCGAACAGCCCGGATC
>NZ_BBMA01000003.1 GCF_000971215.1 Demequina silvatica | reverse complement strand
CCCTTCGGTCGAGCACACTTCGCCCGCGAGCAGCAAGCCCGGGACGCTCACGCAAGACGGAAACAACTCATCGTCCAGCGACACCCTTTGCCGGAATACCCACCCCGGTACCCACGTTGCCCTTCCTCGGCACCCCGCGCGCGCCTCCCCCCACAATCAAGGGAGACCCGCTCCACTCCCACAAGGAAGGCCCCTCATGAAGGCATTGATCCACCACGCGTTCGGCAACCCGGCCGAGGTCCTCACGGCCGAGGAGATCGCCACCCCCGAGCCCGGCCCCGGCGAGGCCCGCGTCCGGCTCACCCTCTCCCCCATCCACAACCACGACCTGTGGACCGTCACCGGCAACTACGGCTTCAAGCCCGAGATGCCGGCCCGCTCCGGCACCGAGGCCGTCGGCGTGATCGACGCGCTCGGCGAGGGTGTCGACCACCTCGAGGTCGGCCAGCGCGTCGCCACCGGCGGCACGTTCGGCGTGTGGGCGGAGCAGTTCGTCGCCAAGGCCGCCGCGCTCATCCCCGTGCCCGACGGCATCCCCGACGACGTCGCCGCCCAGCTGGTCGCCATGCCCTTCTCCGCCATCAGCCTGCTCGACTCGCTCGACCTCGCCGAGGGCGACTGGATGATCCAGAACGCCGCCAACGGCGCGGTCGGTCGCCTCGTCGCGCAGCTGGCCGCCGCCCGCGGGATCAACGTGGTCGGCCTGGTCCGCCGCACCGACGGCATCGGCGAGCTCGAGGCCCAGGGCATCGCGCGCATCGTCGCCACCGACACCGACGGCTGGCAGGAGCGCGTCCTCGAGATCACCGGCGGCGCGCCGCTCAAGGTCGGCGTCGAGTCGGTCGGCGGCCCGGCGGCCAGCGACGTGATGTCGCAGCTCGCCGAGAACGGCACGCTCGTGGTGTTCGGCGCGATGGCCTCGCCGACCATGGAGATCGGCTCGGGCGACGTCATCTTCAAGCAGGCCACCGTGCGCGGCTTCTGGGGATCCAAGGTCAGCGCCGCCATGCCGGCCGAGGACCGCAGCCGCCTCATGCGCGAGCTCTTCGCCCGGCTCTCCGACGGGACGATCACGCTGCCGGTGGAGGCGACGTTCTCTTTCGGCGAGATCGCTGACGCCGTGAAGGCACACTTCACCCCGGGTCGCGCCGGGAAGGTCATGCTGCGCCCCTGAGCGCTAGGGGACGATGCGGCGGTTGGGTTCACACCCGGCCGCCGCTTTCGCGTCCTTGCGGTGAACCGATCCCCGTTGTCTGACCATAACCCTAGCGTTATACTCATGAGTCGATGGGCAGTGATCCTTCTCCCGGAAGTCGAGGCGTGGCTGATGACGATCGCGGTCGAGCAACCCAGGCTCGCTGAGCGCGTCGTGGCCGCGATCGACCTGCTCGAAGCCGAGGGGCCGCACCTTGGGCGGCCACTCGTCGACCGCATCGCCGGTTCGCGGCTCCCCCATCTCAAGGAACTGCGCGTCGCGACGGTGCGCGCGCTGTTCGCCTTCGATCCCGATCGGCGTGCCATCGTGCTCGCCATCGGCGACAAGCGCGGGCGCTGGACCGACTGGTACTCGCAGAACATCCAGATCGCCGAGCGGCGATTCGAGCAGTGGGTCGCCACCCGCGGGCAGGAGCACTGATGGCACCCGACTGGAAGTCCACGCGCGCGGCCATGGCCGAGGCAGGCGATCTCGACGAGTCCCGCATCGCCGAGCATCGCTCGGTGCTGGAGCTCCGCCTCGCCGCCGCACGCCTCGCGGAGCTCCGACGCGCACGGAACCTGAGCCAGCGCCAGGTCGCGGAAGCGATGGGCGTCTCGCAGCCACGAGTCTCCGCGATCGAGGCCGGCGCTCCGACCGCCGCGGAGGTCGCCACCCTGCGCGCCTACGTCGCCGCGCTCGGCGGCGAGCTCCACCTCGTCGCGGACTTCGACGGCGACTCGGTGACCGTCGTCTGACGACCCTCACCCCGCGCCCACCGACCGTTCACACAAAGCCCAACCCCCGCATCGTCCCCTTGCCATCCCTTCAACCAGGGAGTACGGTCCCGTAACTGTGCCCCGCGACCGCCGCGGGCACCCTCGCAGCACACGGAAGGAGTCACGATGCGCCTCGAAGCGAACCGCTCGGCCGTCGAATATCGACTCCTGCCTCAGCGCACCCCGCTCAATCCCTCCTTGCGCTAGCCAGGCTCGCCCACACGACCGTGGGCCAGCATGGCGGCGCCGGGCCTGAGCCGCGCCCTTCCCGCGCCATCGCGTCGCGAGAAGCGGCGCTCCAGCGCCCCCACCCGCCATGAACCGTGCGCGCGCACGCCTGCTCGCCACGAGCCGCCCTCGCGGGCGGCACCCACCCACCAGAACACCACGCAGAAAGGAAAGACCATGGAGAAGCTGAACGCTCGGCTTCTGAACTGGGCGTCCATCCTGGACCCCCAGACCAAGGAGCAGGCGCTCACCACCTCGACCATGCCGTTCATCTACCCGCACCTCGCGCTCATGCCGGACGCCCACCTGGGGCTCGGCGCGACCGTCGGCTCCGTTATCCCCACCCTGGGGGCGATCATGCCGGCGGCCGTGGGTGTGGACATCGGGTGCGGCATGATCGCCGTCGCGACCCAGTTCACGCGGGCCGACCTCGAAGGCAAGGACCTCGCCGAGCTGCGCCAGCAGATCGAGCGGGCCATCCCCCTCAGCGCCGGCGCGCGGAACCGCAAGCTGCGCGACGCCGCCGCGGCCCGGGTCACCGCGCTGGAGGAGGCGGCGACGCACGAGCAGCTCGCGCGGTTCGACGGCCTCATGCGGCACTGGCGGCTCCAGCTGGGCTCGCTCGGCTCGGGCAACCACTTCATCGAGGTCAGCGTCGACGAGTCCGACACCGTCTGGTTCTTCCTCCACTCGGGGTCGCGGGGCATCGGCAACCGGATCGCCCAGCACCACATCGGCGTCGCGCGCCGGGAGATGGAGCGGCACTGGATCACCCTGCCCGACAAGGACCTCGCCTACCTGGTCGAGGGCACGCCGGAGTTCGACGCCTACGTCGCCGACCTCCTGTGGGCCCAGGCCTACGCCCTCGCCAACAGGGCGGAGATGATGGACCGCGTGGTCGACCAGTTCGAGCGGTGGATGTCCGCATCTACCGGTGACGATGCGGCGGTCCAGCAGCGCACCAGGATCAACTGCCACCACAACTTCACCCAGCGCGAGAAGCACTGGGGCAAGGAGGTGTGGGTGTCGCGGAAGGGCGCCATCTCGGCGACCGACGGCGAGTGGGGGCTGATCCCGGGCTCGATGGGCACGGCGTCCTACGTGGTGACGGGGCGGGGTCACGCGCCGGCGCTGCACTCGTCGCCGCACGGCGCGGGCCGCGTGTACTCGCGGTCGGCGGCGCGGAAGGCGTTCACCCAGGACGACCTGCGGGCGTCCATGGCGGGCATCGAGTACCGCGACACCGACGCCTTCATCGACGAGATCCCGGCCGCGTACAAGGACATCGACCAGGTGATGGTCGACGCCGCGGACCTGGTGGAGATCCGGCACACGCTCCGGCAGCTCGTCAACGTGAAGGGCGACTGATCCCTTGCCGGGGTGACCACCGGGGGACGATGCGGTGGCTGGGTAGCCGGCCGCCGCATCGTCCCCTGGGGGAACCGGGCGACCGACAGACGTCGCATATCTCTTGTCACCCCTGACAAACCCCTACTAATCTCGCAAATACTGCGAGCCGGACAAACCCGGTGCCCGGCCCAGGCGTCCCAAGGGAGTTGACCGTGCACAAACCATCCGGCATCCACACCCGCACCATCGCCTTCACCGCCACCGCGGGCCTCGCCGCCAGCGTCGCGTTCGCGGCGGGAGCCCAAGGGGCCACCCCGACCGACACCACCGACCTCCTCGACGCCGTCACCGTCGAGGGGGTCTACTCACATCTGGAGGCGTTCCAGGCGATCGCCGACGCGAACGGCGGCAACCGCCAGGCGGGCACCGCGGGCCACGTGGCCTCGGTGGCCTACGTCCAGGCGCAGCTCGAGGCCGCCGGCTACACCACCACCATCCAGCCGTTCACGTACGAGCGTCAGACGCTCGTCTCGGCGACGTTCGCGGAGACCGCGCCCGGCGACACGGCGTACGAGCTCGACACCGACTACTACCCGATGGAGGGCGAGGGTCTCGCGGAGGCCCCCGTGACGGGGGTCGACCTGTCGGTGGGCACGCCCAGCGCCTCCACCAGCGGCTGCGAGGCCGCCGACTTCGCCGGCTTCCCGGCGGGCGACATCGCGCTGATCCAGCGCGGCGCGTGCTCGTTCGAGCAGAAGACGCTCAACGCGATCGCGGCGGGCGCCTCGGGCGTGATCATCTTCAACCAGGGCGACGGCGGGGTCGACCGCACGGGCATGTTCTACGGGACGCTCGGCGAGACGGTGCCGGAGATCCCGGTGGTGAGCACCTCGTTTGATATCGGCGCTGCGCTGTCCGCGACGGCCGGCCTCGAGATGGTGATCGACATCGACCAGCTCACCGTGCCCGTGTCGACCATGAACCTGCTCGCGGACACCCCGACCGGGCGCGCGGACCGCACCGTGGTGGTCGGCGGCCACCTCGACTCCGTGGGCGAGGGCCCCGGCATCAACGACAACGGCACCGGCACCGCGGCGATCCTCGAGACGGCGCTGGCGTTAGCCTCTCTCGATGAGCCGCTCGAGAACCGCGTGCGCTTCGCGTTCTGGAGCGGCGAGGAGGACGGCCTGCTCGGCTCCTCGTACTACGTGTCGCAGCTGTCGAAGTCGGAGATCAAGGGCACCGCGGTGAACCTCAACTTCGACATGGTCGGCTCGCCCAACGCGGTCAACTTCGTCTACGACGGCGACGGGGACGCGTTCGGCCAGTCCGGTCCCGGTGGGTCGAACGTGGTCGAGGACGTCTTCGAGGCGTTCTTCGCGGCGCAGGGCGCGGAGACGGTCCCGACCGAGTTCGACGGCCGCTCCGACTACCTCGGATTCATCGAGGCGGGCATCCCGGCCGGAGGCCTGTTCACTGGGGCCGAGGGGATCAAGACCGAGGAGGAGGCCGCGCTGTTCGGTGGGACCGCCGGGGTCGCGTATGACCCCTGCTACCACTCGGGCTGCGACACCCTCGACAACCTCTCACTCGAGACGCTCGACCTGATGTCGGACGCGATCGCCCACTCGACGCTGACGTTCGCGGAGACCACGTCGGCGGTGAACGGCACGGCGAAGGGCAAGGCGAACGGGTTGTTCAAGGGCGCGGAGTTCCTGGGGGCCGAGGCGGTTCGCTGACGCTACCTGCTGACGCTTGCCTCTGACCGTCGGGGTCCCCGCCTGCGGGCGGGGGCCCCGACGTCGCTGCGCGGGTGGGCGCGGGCAAAGCCGATGCCCACGGCCCCGCGCGGCGCGCGCGCTGTCCACAGCTTTCGGGGGCGGCGTTGAGGCGCGGCCGGGAGCGGACGAGCATCGGCTCATGGGCATCAGGTACTACGCATACGCCTTCCCGCCGGAGCTGACTGCGGCGGCGCGCGCGGATCCGCGCGCGTTCATCGGCCGCGATCCTCTCGCCGACGCCTGGGGAACGGTGCCAGGAGCGCAGTTCAGCGTGATCACGGGCGTCCCGGCGCTCCCCGCCGAGGACATGCTCTACCTCGACAAGGCATGGCCCGGGCTCCAGTCGCTCACGGCGCCGGACCAGCCAGGCGCACCACCGCGACCGGCGTTCCGCATGTTCGAGGGCAAGGTCCGCTTCACCGACCGCGGCTGGGATCCGTGGGTGCGCGCGGTCACTCCTGAGGAGGTGCCTCGCATCGCCGAGGACGTCGCGCTGCTTCAGCGGGAGACACCGGACGGCGCCGCCGACGACTACGTCCTCGAGTACCTCGAGGCTGCCGTCGCGTTCACCGCCCACCAGGCCTCCGTGGGCCGGGGCTTCGCGTACCTGATCGGATGAGCGTGTTGGCGCCGGTCCGCGCCATTTCGCCGAATGCTATCGTCAGTGATAGCAACCGCGGAGGTGCGCGCAAATGTCATCCATCATCGTTCGAGGGCTCGACGAGTCCGTGAAGAGGCAGCTCGCCGCCCAGGCCAAGGAGCACGGGCGCTCGATGGAGGCCGAGGTACGCGACATCCTCACCCGCGCGGCTCGGCGCCCGCACATCGGTATCGCGCTGATGCAGGCCGCGCGCGACGTGGATGCCGCCGTGGACCTTCCGATCCCGGACCGCACGGACGTGGCGCGGGCGGTCGAGTTCGAGTGATCGTCCTCGACACCAACGTGATCTCCGAGGTGTTCCGGCCGGCGCCGGACGCTGAGGTGATCGGGTGGCTCAGCGCGCTCGACGGCGACGTCGCGATCACGGCTGTGACACTGGCGGAATTGTTCGCCGGGATCGCACTCCTCCCCGCCGGGGCGCGCCGGGACGCGCTCGCCGCGCGCGTGGAATCCGCGCTCGAGCCCTACCGCGGTGGCGGATCAGTGCTGCCGTTCGACGGCGCGGCGGCCGACGAGTACGCGACCATCCTGGCCGCCCGCTCGCAGGCCGGACTCCCCATCAGCACAGCGGACGCGCAGATCGCGGCGATCTGCCGCGCGCACCGCGCCGCGTGCGCCACCCGGAACGTACGGGACTTTGCACACACGGGGATCGCGCTGATCGACCCGTGGGAGCGCCCGACCCGACCACCGCGGGACGATGCGGTGGCTGGGTAGCCAGCCCGCGCATCGTCCCTCCCGGGGGTGGGTAGGCGACGGCGCGCTCAGCCGAGCGCGTCCAGGAGCCGGTCGCGCTCCGCGATGATGCGCGCGCGCCGCGCGCTCACGAGGAGGTCGGCGCTGCCGAGCGGCAGGGTCGGCCAGGGGAAGTCCATGGGTGCGCCGATCGCCTTGAGGAACACCTCGGCGCGCTGCGACACGGCGCCCGTCACGTCGAACCAGCCGACGGCCTCCTCGACCGTCGGGCCCTGCTTGAAGGTGCCGGCGGTCTCGTTCGCACGGATCACCGCCCAGCCGATCGCCGCGGCTCCCCGCGCGACCAGGGACCGCCGCCGGAAGATGCCAGGGTCCGCCGCCGCCGCGCGCGCGAGGAACCGGCGCATGGCGGTGCGGTGCTCGACGTCGAGGCGCTCGTCGGCGACAACGTCGAGCAGCGCGAGGTGCTCCCCCACGCGCTCGTGGATGTCCTCGGGGATGCCGTCCCAGGTGAAGTCCTCGTCGGGCAGGGGCTCCGTGTCGAGGCCGCCCAACGGGGTGCGGCCGCCCACCGCGTCCGCGAGCCGGTCGAGCAGGGAGGTCTTGGCCTCGAACTCGTCGTCGTGGTCGCCGAACGGGTCGGTCTCCCGCATGGCCTCGCCGAACGCCGGGATCATCGTGCCGATCGCAAGCAGCACCTCGTCGGTGAGCCCCTGGTCGACGCCCTCGCGACGGTGCACGAACCGCACGAAGTCCGCGAGCAGCGCGGGCACCTCCTCGACCTCCTCGTACCCGACCGGCATCAAGCGCGGCATCCAGTCGAGCAGGAAGATCTCGGCGACCATGGGGCTCCAGCGCAGCGGCCCGCCGACGTTGTGGCCCGCGCCGAACTGGAGGATCAGGTCGAGGTCGAGGATGGTGTCGTCGTCCTCGTCGTCGGTGAACCCGTCGGGGGCGGTGAACTCGTCGGAGGCGAGGAACTCGGCCTTGAGCTCCTCGATCTCCTCCTCGGTCCACTCGCGGTCGGCCTCGGCGACGCCGCCGTCGGGCAGCAGGGACAGGAGCCACTCGGTGGCGGGGCGCAGCTCGGGCCACTCCTGGTCCTCGATCATGCCGGGCGTCTCGCGGGCGCGCTCGATCGCGGCGGTCACGGTCGCGCGCGCGGCCGCGGCGTCCCATTCGCGGACGTAACCCGCCTCGTCGGCGCCGAACTCGCCGGACTTCACGCGCGCGATCAGCTCCTCCTGGGACACATCGAGGAGGAACGCGCTCTTCACCGCCGAGCCGAGGTTGTGGTCGATGAAGATCACCGCGGTGAAGGCGTCGCCCGAGGGGAACCGTGCGCCGAGCACGCAGTTCTCGCCATCGCCGGCGGACTCGGTCATCCGCGCCACGGTGACCTCGATGCGACCCCCGGCGAGGTCGCGGAGCCAGAGCGGGAGCGGGTGGCGGCGGTGCGCGAGCTCCTCGGTGATGGCTGCGTGGGTGGCGTCTGTGGGCGGGAGCATCTGCGACATCACGGTGAGCAGTGCGGTGGTCTCGGCGAACGGGGTGCCGATGAAGGAGGCGACCAGGTTGTCGCGGGAGATGTGGTCAGTGTCAGGTTCGGTGACTTCCCCACCCAGCAGGTCGACGCTCGATCCGCGGGGGTCGGTCACCTCGATGATGGTGCTCACCAGCTGGATGAGGTGGATGGGCGTGTCGGCGCGCAGCGCCTCGCGCACACCGCTCAGGAGCTCCTCGGCGCGAGGGTCCTGGTCGCGGGCGTTCTCGGGCGCGGCGCGGTCCGGCACCGCGTGGAGGTGGCGGCGCGGTTCGGGGCGACGATGCTGGGGACGCTTCGCGGGACGGCGCTTCTTGGTCACGGGTCGAGGCTATCCGGTGCGCGCGTGCGGGGTCCTGGTGGAGCGGGGTCAGTACGGGTCGTCGCTGGCGTCGTTGGAGTCGCGTTCCTCGATGATCGCGGCGCGCCGCGCGCTGATGAGGAGGTCCGCGGAACCGAGCGCGGGCGGCGTCCACTTGAACCCGTACGAGGCCGTGGACGGCGCGCCGATCGCGCGTTCATAGATGCGGGCGCGGTCCGCCACTCCCCCGTCGGTCCCGAACCAACCCGCGAGCACCGCGACGTTGGCGCCCTGGCGGCGGCTCGCGATGGTGTCGTTCGCCTCGCACACGACGAGCGCCACGGCCGCAGCACCGCGCACTACCGAGGAGCTGCGCCGGAAGACGCGCGGATCCGCGAGCGCGATCCGCGCGAGGAGACGGCGCATCGCGGTGCGGTGCTCGACGTCGAGGTGCTCGTCGGCGACCCCGTCGAGCAGCGAGAGGTACTGGGCCACCGTTGCGAAGATGTCCTCGGCGATGCCCTCCCATCGGAACTCCTCGTCCGGCAGGGGCTCCGTGTCGAGGGCTTCGAGCGCCTCGGGACCGCCGACGAAGGCGGCGAGGGCATCGCGCGCCCGGTCGCGATAGTCACGCAACTCCTCTTCGCGCAGCCACGGGTCGACGGGGGCCGTCCCGCGCCGCATCACCGTCCCGCGGCCGTCCCGGACCGCCTCGTGAATCGTGCGCGCCACCTCTTGAGACGTGAGCGGGTCGACGTCCTCCCGGCGATGCATGAATCGGACGAAGCCGGCGAGAACCGTCGGCATCTCCTCCAAGGCGCCGCAGTCCTTGACGATGCCGGGCGCCCACACGCGCACCAGGTGGCCGACCACCCGAGCGTCCCACAGCATCGGCCCGCCGAGGCTGACGACCTCCGCGAAGCCGAGGATGAGATCGAGGGCGCAGCCCGCGCACTTGCCCGGGCCGTACGGGGCGTCGTCGGATGCGAGGAACTCGGCTCGGAGGTTCTCGGACTCTTCGGAGAGCGCGCCGTAGACGCGCTCTCCTGGGCGTGACACACCGTCATCCCAGCCCCTGGCCCAGCCCTCGGACCACCACCGTTCATCTCGCATGCCCCGACCGTAGCCAGCCTCAGCGCCCGTTGGACGTTCTCCACAGGACGGAACCCGCGCATCGTCCCGAGGCAGTGCCCGTGACCCCGGCGACCGATGTCCACAGGCCTATCGCCCGCGAAGTTATCCACATTTACCAGGGACGATGTCCGAGGTGACTGTCAGACCCTCGTGATGAACTTGTTCCATGGACGTCACCACCGCAGCGCTCGACCGGGCAGCAGCCAGCGTGCGTGCGCTCGACGGGACCGACACCCGCGAGCTGCGAGGCGCGGGGCTGCATGCCGCGATCACCGCCGCGTGCGAGGTGCTGTCCGAGGCGCGCCGGCTGGCCGCCCCGATCGCGGCGGCGGTCGCGCGCGACGCGGGCGGTCAGGGCATTCGCGGCGGCATCTCGCGCGAGGCGGGCCACCGCAGCCCGGAATACTTCATCGCGAGCCTTCTCGGCGGCACGGTGGCGGAGGCGCGGACGCTCATCGGTGCGGGGCTCGCGATGGACCCCGACGAGCCGGAGGGGTCGGGAGGTTCGGGTGGCTCCGGCGGCACCGATGATCCCGACCCCGACCAGGGCGGCTCCGGTGGCGGCGGTGGTGACGAGGACAACCCGGACCCGCCTCGTCCTCCGAAGCCCGAGCGGCCCAGGCCGCGGCCTCCGGTTCCGGGATCGCTCGCGGAGGCGGTCGGCCGCGGAACCATTCCCGTGGATGCGGCCGCGCTCATCCGCGCCACCCTCATGGAGCTCTTCGACGTGGTCGACCGCCCGACGCTGTGGGAGATCGAGAAGCGCCTCGTGGCGAAGGCCCCGCGTCTTTCGCTGTACGACCTCCGCAAGGCGTGCTGGCGCGAGCGTGCGACCGCGGACCCTGCGGGGTGGCTCGAGCGCGAGAAGCGGATCCGTGCGCGGCGCTCGCTCACGTTGGGCGAGGATGCCGAGGGCATGGTGACCCTCACCGCGCGGCTCGACCCGCTCTCCGCCGCTCCCCTGCGAGCGTGGCTCGACGCACAGACCACTGAGGCGTTCCGCTCCGCGCGCGACGCCGGCGTCACCGAGGAGCGCACCGCCGCTCAGATCCGAGTGGACGCCCTGGCGGGGCTCGCCTCACACGGCCTCGACTGCGACGCGCCCGGCTCCGGCGTCAAGACCACCGTCATGGTGACCATCGACCGCGACGCGCTGGGGAGCGAGCTGGGGCTCGGGTCGTGCGACGGGATCGGCGTGCCCCTGACCGGCGCGACCGTGCGCATGCTCGCGGTCGACGCCGAGATCCTCCCCGCCGTGTGCGGCGGCGAGTCCGAGGTGCTCGACCTGGGCCGCGCCCGACGCCTGTTCACCCGCGCCCAGAAGCGCGCCCTCTCCGTGCGCGACGGCGGCTGCGCGTGGTGCAGCGCCCCGATCTCCTGGGCGGACACGCACCACATCGACCACTGGGCACGGGACGGCGGCTGCACGGACCTCTGCAACGGGGTTCTGCTCTGCCGCAGCTGCCATCTCCGGCTCCACGACACGGGCTGGGAGGTCGAGATCCACGGCGGCACCGTGTGGTTCAGGCCGCCCGCGTCGGTGGACCCGAACCGCGTGGCCATCCTGGGTGGGCGACGGCGTCTCGCACCCGTGGATATGCCCGCGCCGCCGCCGCTGCCGACGTCGCCGGTCTCGCGCCGGTGCAGCGGGAACCACGTGCGGACATGATCGAGTCACCACGACCAGGCGTCCGGCGACGTGACATCCCCGACCGGACGACGCGGTCGCAAACTACGCGCGAGCCGTCGCGCGCACCCGCTCCCGACCACCGCACCGTCCGGCGCCTTCGTGAGCGCGGAAACGTGAACGAGCATGCGCGCACACCTTCGCGTCAGCGACGCCTGCACAGTTCGGCTCTCGCGCCGCCACAGGGATGAGCCTCCAACGCCGCGCCCTGGGATGAGTGGGCCGCATTGAGATCAGTCGATAGCCGGAGGGAGATCGATCGTGTCGCGCATGCGCAAGCGCGGAAGCAGAGCGGCGGCCACGAGGCCCGGCACGGTGACCGCCGCAGAGACCGCGAAGACGATCGGCACGGCTGCGAGGTACGCGTCGGCGCCGGTGGTGCCCGCCGCCTCGAAAGCCGCAAGCCGTGCGTCGAGCAAAGCGCCGAAGGCCGCAAGGGCCACGGTCCCGCCGAGCGAACGGACGAAGGTGATCGCGCCGGTGATGGCACCGACGTCTGCAAGCGACGCATCGTTCTGCACCGCCAACACCAGGAACTGCATGGTGGCACCCATGCCGAGTCCCTCAAGGAGAAGGAGGAGGACGAGCACCGCCACCGGGGTGTCGGGCGTGATAGTGGCGAGCATTGTCATCGCGACGGTGACGGCAACACAGCCCGCGACCAGCGGCGCCTTGATTCGGCCGGTGCGGGTGACGTAGCGGCCCACGGCGAATGAAGAGATCACCGAGCCGACCGCCATCGCGGTTAGCATCAGGCCAGACTGCGACGGCGAGACGCCTCGCCCGTACTGCAGGTACTGCGTGAGGAAGATCGAGCCGCCGAAGATCGTCGATCCGACGCCAAGGGCAGCGATCAGGCTGAGGAAGGATGTCCTTGACCTCAGCGCCCGGAGCGGGACGATCGGAGTGTCGACCCGAAGTTCGACGACCACAGCACTCACCAGCGCGATCGCCGCCGGCACCAGCAGCGCGTAGGTCTCCCAGTCGCTCCACCCGTACCCCGAGCCCGCCTGTGACAGCCACACCAGCGCGAGACCCACGCCCACGCTGAGCAGCGCGGCCCCGACCAGGTCGACCCTTCCGGATGTGCGCGGCACGTGTATGCGCACGGTGAAATGGATGCCGATCATCGCGAGCACCGCGAATGGGATGGTCACGAGGAACACGTATCGCCATCCGAGTCCCGGAGCCTCGACGATGACGCCGCCGACGAACGGACCGCCTAGCGTCGCGGCGAGCTGCACCGCCGAGAGCCAGGCGATGAATCCGCCGCGATGGCGCGGGCTGACGAGATGCGCGAGGATGATCTGAACCAGCGCGATCATCCCGCCGATCCCGACGCCCTGCACACCACGCGCGACGATCAGCGCCGTCGCCGTCGGTGCGAGTCCAGCGGCGAGCGCCCCCACCAGGAACACCCCGATGGCGATCTGCATCAGGGCCTTCGGACTGCGCAGGTCCGCGAGTCGGCTCCAGATCGGCGTGCTGACTGTGAGGCCCAAGATGGTCGCCGTCATCATCCACGTGTACGCGACAGTGGTGCCGCCGAGGTTCGAGACGATCGTCGGGAGGGCCGTCGTCACGACGTTCGCGTTCAGGTTGCCGACCAGCTGCGCGACCAGGAGCGCCGCCATCGACCACACGAGGCTCCCGGCGGCCCGCTGCTCGCGCTTGGTGGCGGCGGGCAGCGGGGCCGCCGAGACCCCGGTCACGCGATTGCTTCCGCGGGCTCCACGGGTGCCGTCTCCATGCTCCACGAGCGCTCGACGTCCGCGACCTTCACCACGGTGCCGAACGACCACTCCATGGTGTAGAGCGCGTGCCAGTGGCGGCTCCACTCGAACTCGGCCGTCGCGTCCTCGACCACGTAGGTGTCGAAGCCGCGCTGATGCGCGTCGCGCACCGTGGTCTCGACGCAGATGTTGGTGGTGACGCCGCACACCACGAGCGAGCGGATACCGCGCGCTGCCAGCAGGGGCTCGAGCCGGGTCCCGTAGAAGGACGACGGACGGGACTTGTCGATGACGAAGTCGCCCTCGCCGGGCGCGAGCTCGTCGATGACCTCGATGTCGTACGTGTCCTTCGCGAGGAACGAGGCAGCAACCTCCTGACCCGCGCGGCGACCGCGGGGCGGAAGCACGTCCGCGTTGCCGTCGAGGTGAACGTAGCGCGTGAAGATGACGGGGTGGCCGGCCTTGCGCGCGGCCTCGACCAGCGCCACGCAGCCCGGGATCGCACCCTTGAAGTTCTCGATCTCGCGGCCGGGCCCACGCTCGACGTGGTCAAGGTCCTTGCAGAACCAGTTCTGCATGTCGACGACGATGACGGCGACCTCGGAGGTAGGTATGTCGCACGGGCCGCGGTCCTCGCCGGCCATCCACATCTCGAAGTTGGTAGGCATGGTGATGCTCCTGTCGTGTGAGGGGTGCGGGGTGACCCGGTGCGGTGACCGAGCCACCCCGCGGGCGGGAGGGGTGTTACTGGGTGAGGTAGACGTCGCCGTTGAGCACGAACGCACCGTCGGGGCGCGGCTCCCAGTGGAGAGCTGGGTTCACGCCGTAGGAGAACTGCGGGTTGTACAGCGGCGCGGTGAAGGCCTCGTCCTTGACGATCTGGTAGATCCCGGCGATCGCCTCGGCGCGCTCGGCGTCGTCCGCGGCCGCCTGCTGGGCGAAGTAGAGATCATCGACCTCGTCCGACGCGAAGTACCGGTTCGCGCGAGGACCGATCACGTAGTCGAGGACGATGCCGGCGTCGAGGATCGACGGCGCGAACGCAGCGAGCCACACACCCTCGTAACCGTGGTTCGAGTTGAGGAGGCTCAGGCTGGCGGAGTCCATGCCTTCGAGCTCGACCGTGAAGCCGGCCGCCTCGAGGTACCCGGCCACGGCCTGTGCAACCTGCGAGCCCAGCGGGATCCAGCCGTCCATGGCGTACTGGAGCTTGACCGTCTCGCCAGAGTAGCCCGCCTCGTCGAGCAGGGCGGTCGCGGCCGCCGGGTCGTACGCGGTGGGTTCGATGGCGTCGGTGTACCCGAAGCTCGACGGCGCCGACATCTGCCCGGCCGGCGAACCAAGGCCGCCGAGCAGCGTGTCGATGATCGCCTGGCGATCCACGGCGGCATCGGCGGCCTGGCGGATCAGCGGGTCGGCAAGCGGCCCGGATTCGGTGTTGAAGCCGAGGTACATGGTCTGGTTGGAGGTGATGCTGCGAACATCGACCATCCCCGATCCCTCGAGAGTTGAGACCTGAGTGGGCGGCAGCAGCGCGATGTCGAGGTCGCCCGCCTGAGTTCCGCTCACGCGGCCCTCGTCGGTGAGCACGGGGACGAAGGTGACCTGGTCCAGCGAGGCCTCCTCGCCCCAGTACGTGTCCGCCGCCTCGAGGACGACCGACACACCGGGCGTGTAGCTGACGAACTCGAACGGGCCGGAACCCACCGGCGCCTGGGTGAAGCCGTCGGAGCCACCCACCGCCTCGTAGTAGTCGGAGGGGACGATCGAGATCAGCGTGGTGTTCCGCGGCCAGTTCGCGTAGGGACGCGAGAGGGTGAAGCGGAGCGTCGAGTCATCGACCGCCTCCATCGACTCGAGGTCCGCCAGGTAGACGGAGTTGAGGGACTGCGGGTTCGTCTGGACCTGCTCGTAGGTGTAGATGATGTCCTCGGCCGTCAGCGGGCTGCCGTCGTGGAACGTGATGTCATCGCGAAGCGTGTACTCCCACACCGTGGAGTCCTCGTTCGCCGTCCACTCGGTGGCGATGCGCGAGCCGACGCTGCCATCGGGCTCGATCATCGTGAGCTGGTCGTAGAGGTTGTAGAACACGTTGATGCCAGCGAGCGAGTTGTCGATCACGGGGTCGATCGACAGGATGTCCGCGGTCTGGCCCACGGTGATCGCACCGCCGTCGACGGCAGCCGCCGTCTCGGACGCGGACGCCGATTCGCCGGCCTCGGGAGACGCCGCCGAGCTGCATGCGGCCAGGCTCAACACGAGCAGAGCAGCCGCAGGAGCGGCTCCCCGTCGCAGGAAGGGTGTGGTCATGGTCGTGCCTTTCTCATGGGGTGCCCGAGGGCGTGCGGGGGTGAGGGGGGGACGATCGAGAGGTGACCGAAGACGGTCAGGTGAGTGCGGGCCGCAGGTGCGGGTCGGGCCGCGGGACTGCAGCGAGAAGCGTGCGTGTGTACACGTGCTGTGGGCGGTCGAACACGTCATCGACCGCGCCCTCTTCGACGAGCTTGCCGGCGTACATCACCGCCACCCGGTCGGAGAGGTGCCGCACCACCGATAGGTCGTGCGCGATGAACAGATACGCGAGCCGATGCTCCTTCTGGAGGTCGCCCAACAGATTGATCACCTGTGCCTGGATCGACACGTCCAGCGCCGAGACAGGCTCATCGAGGATGAGCAGATCGGGATTCAGCGCGAGGGAGCGTGCGATGCCCACGCGCTGCCGCTGGCCGCCCGAGAACTCCGCGGGCTTGCGCTTCGCCATCTCGCGCGTGAATCCGACCTGGTCGAGAAGCTCGTCGACGCGCGCACCGGAGTAGCGACCGTTGATCCGCAAGGGCTCCGCGACCAGGTCATGGATCGTCATGCGCGGGTCGAGCGCCGTGTACGGGTCCTGGAAGACCACCTGCATCCGCGGTCGAGCACGTCGGCGCTCTGGCTTCGGCATCCGTAGGAGGTCCCATCCATCGAGGTAGATGCGACCCGAAGTCGCGGTGTGGAGTCCGAGGATGGTGCGGACAAGCGTCGACTTGCCGCAGCCCGACTCCCCGACCAGGCCGAGGGTCTCACCGCGGTCGATGTGGAGCGAGACGCCGTCGACCGCCTTGACGGTCTTGGGCTTTCCAAACGGGCCCCGGCGGGACGTGAAGTGCATGTGGACGTCCTCGAGCCGGAGGACCTCGTCGGGCCGAGCGGTGGAGATGGTCATCGAACGCTCCCGTCGGAGACGGCCAGAAGCGCGCTGTTCGACGCCGTGGCCTCGTGGGCGAAGTGGCAGGCGGCACTGTGGCCCGTCGCGAGTTGGACAGGCACGGGCACGCTGCCGGTGCACATGTCTCGGCCCTGCGCGAGCGCGCAGCGCGCGCTGAAGGCGCAGCCCGGCGGTCGGTTCTGCGGCGAGGGAGGGTTGCCCGGGATCGCGTACGCGCGGTCGGCCTTGCTCGACTCACCGAGAACGCTGGCAAGCAGGCCCGCGGTGTATGGATGGCTCGGTCGGTCGAAGATGTCGAAGACGTCACCTTGCTCAGCGACGCGGCCGCTGTACATCACCACGATGCGGTCGGCGACCTGGGCCACGAGCCCGAGATCGTGGGTGATGAGGATCATCGACGTCCGGTTCTCGCGCCTGACCTCGGCGAGCACCTTCATGATCTCCGCCTGGACCGTGACGTCGAGCGCCGTGGTCGGCTCGTCCGCGACGAGCAGCGCGGGCGAGTGTGCCATCGCCATCGCGATCATCGCTCGCTGGCGCATGCCCCCGGACCACTGGTGCGGGAAGGCTCGCGCCTTCTCCTCCACGTCGGCCACACCCACGCTGCGGAGCAGCTCGTGGACACGATCCGCGCGCTGGGTGCGTGACAGGTCCTTCCGATGGATCCGGAGCATCTCGTCGATCTGCCACCCGACCCGGCGCACCGGGTTGAGGCTGGTCATGGGATCCTGGAAGACCATCGCGACATCACGGCCGCGGATCGCGTTGAGCTCGGATACGGTGAGACTCGCCATGTCGCGCCCGCGGAAGGTGATCGAGCCACCAGCGATCCGGGCGTTCTCGGGCAGCAGGCCCATGACCGCGAGCATCGTGACGCTCTTGCCCGATCCGGACTCGCCGACGATGCAGAAGACCTCCTCCTCGTGCACCTCGAACGACACGCCGTCGACGGCGCGGACCGGACCTGACGTGGAGTCGAACTCGACCACCAGGTCCTCGACCTTGAGAAGCGGCTGCTGTGCCATGGGTCAGCTCCTTGCTCCGGGCGCGCCAGCCCCGGACTCGGCGGTGAAGCGGCGGCTGGTGAGTTGGGAGCCCGCGATGAGAAGGAGCATCGCCAGGCCGGGCAGCACCACGAGCCACACGTTGGACTGGAGGTACTTCTGACCCTCGGCGATCATGCCGCCCCAGCTGGGCGTGGGCGGTTGGACGCCGAGTCCAAGGAAGTCGAGAGCTGCCTGCGCGGTCACGACGACGCCGACGTCGAACGACGCGAGGATGATCAGCTGCGGGAGGACGGCCGGCAAGAGGTGCTTGCGGAGGATCCAGAACGCACCCGCGCCCTGAGTCTTGGGCGCCAACACGTACTCCCGTTCACGGAGGCTCAGCGCCATGGCTCGGGCGACACGGCCGTATCCGACCCAGAACGTGATGCCCAGCATGATCACCATGAGCTGCGTGCTCGGGCCGAACACCGCCGACAGCGCGATGAGGAGCAGCACGAACGGCATGGCGAGCTGGATGTCGGCGATGCCCGTCATGACGTTGTCGACGAGGCCGCCGAAGTACCCGGCCGCGAGCCCGATGGTGATGCCGATCGCGACGTTCAACGCGATCACCACTGCCGCGATGATCAGCGACGTCCGGCCGGCTAGTGCGAGTCTGCTGAGGATGTCGCGGCCGAGCGGGTCGGTGCCGAGCAGATGCGCCGGGTCTGTGAACGGCGCGAGCATAGCGTTCGACAGGTCTTGCGTCATCGGGTCGTAGCCGGGGAGCAAGGGCACGAGGACGATGCCGGCGACGGTGATCGCGAGGAGAGCGACGCCGATCCAGAACGGGATCGCACCCCTCCGCACTCGACGGCGTACCAGCGGGCGCGCGATGCCGCTTGGCGCCACCGCGTCGGCGGCGACCTTCTCGGGATTGGCGACGGCGGTCATGCGAGCCTCACTCTCGGGTCAAGGGCGGCGTAGAGCAGGTCAACCAGGAGATTGACCGTCACGAAGATGAGCGCGACCACCACGAGGCCTGCCTGGATGACCGGGAAGTCTCGAGTGCTGACCGCGTTCATGAGCACCTGTCCCATCCCTGGCCAGGTGAAGACCATCTCGATGATCACGGTGCCGCCAAGGAGCGAGGCGAGGTTGAGCCCTGCGACGGTCAACGTCGGCAGGATCGCGTTGGGCAACATGTGGTCGAGCACGATCCGCGTGCGGGACTGCCCCTTGGCGACAGCGGTGCGCACGTAATCCTGCGACTCCTGCTCTGCGAAGGACGCGGTGAAGAGGCGGAAGTAGAGGGCGAACTGGGCCGTCGCGAGGGTCGCTATCGGGAGCACCATCGACTCTGGCCCGCCGCGACCGAAGGACGGGAACATGCCGAGCGTGACCGCGAACAGGAGCACCAGGACCACGGCGAAGAGGAAGTCCGGAACCGCCTGCCGCGCAGCACCAAGGCCGACAACGATCGCTTGGGCCCACCGTGCACCCGACAGCTGGATCACCAATGCGGCGACGAATGCGAGCCCGATGCCGATCACGAAGCTGAACAACGCGAGCTCGAGCGTCGCGGGAAGCCTCTCGAGCACGACATCGAACGCCGGACGCGCCTGCCGGTAGGAGTCACCGAGGCTCCCCCCGAGCGCCTCCCTCAAGTAGGTCGCGAACTGCACCGCGACCGGCTGATCGAAGCCGAGAACCGAATTGAGCTCCGCGATGTCGTCCGGCGTCGCGTTGTCTCCGAGGAGCAGCGCGCCCGGGCTCCCACTGAGGCGTACCAAGAAGAACGAGATGGTGAGCACGGCCAGGACGGTCGCGATGGCCTGAGCGATCCGGCGGGCTAGGTACGTCGCCACGAGGGCCTCCTTCCTACTCAAGTGAAAAGGTCTGAGGTTTTGCGGCAATGCTAGACACCTGACTATTAGGCGTGGGTTGCTCCGACGTAACTTGTGTGTGAACGGCTTGTTTCACAGATCTCGAAGCTCTGAACTGCGTCGACGACACGTGCCGAGCCGCTAGGCACAAAGCGTCTGATGTATATAAAGTGGCCCCAGTCCCCGCCTGTGCGGCAAGCCGCCCGACCCGAAGGAGAGTCGATGGAACACGTAGGCGAGAAAGCGTCTGCGGCGGAGCTGGAGCTCACGCGCATCAAGCCCGCCTACGAGCAGGTCGCGGGGCAGCTCCGCATGCTCATCCTCAACGGATCGCTCGCGCCTGGGGAGCGTTTGCCCGTCGAGGGGCAGCTCGCAGGAGCGTTCGGCGTCAGCCGGACCACGATTCGTGAGGCTCTTCGCATGCTGTCGTCGCAGGACCTGGTCCACACGCTGCGCGGCGTCAATGGGGGGACGTTCGTGTCGCGGATCGACCCGAGCGCGTTCTCCGAATGGGTCGAGAGCCGTCTCGGGCTGCTTGCCAGCAGCCACGCGATCACACCCGACGAGCTACGAGAGGCGCGCGAGCTGATCGAGCTCCCGGCTGTGCGTATGGCGGCCGAACGGCGCTCCGAGGCAGACCTCGAGGCGATCATCCTCGCTGCGGAGCTCGAGAGGAACGCAGGCGCGAGCTGGGATCGCGGCGAGCACAGCCAGGATTTCCACCTGGCGCTTCTCGCGGCGACTCAGAACACGCTGCTGCTGTCAGTAGGTACGCCGATCTTCCGACTCGTGCGCAAGAGCGCGCTGGAGTACTCGGGAGACGCGGAGGCTCGTCGCGCCTTGATCGACCAAGAGCATCTCGAGATCATCGAACGCATCACATTGCGCGACGCCGACGGTGCCGCCGAGGCCATGACACGTCACCTGGTGACGATGCGCGGATACAGCCCGAGCCCTGCCGCGGGGCGCTGAATCGCGCGTCTCGATCCTCGCTCAGTCGCACCCGCAGGACCCGGAAGGCGTCCGCGCCTGCCAGCACACCTCGCAGATGCCGTAGCTCTTCTGCTCGGAGGGGTCCGCGGGCGTGATGCGCTTCTGCACGCCCGGGCTCATGCTGCGCTTGGTTACCGGGAAGTCGACGGCCCAGTTGACCATCCCGTTGCCGTGGGTCTTGTCGCGGACCCGGTCGGGCAGGTCGGAGGCGGCGATCGCCTCGCGTCGCGACCCGAACCACTCGGTCGAGCGCTTGTTGATGTGCAGCGGGTGCAGGCCGTCCTCGCGGAACGCCTTGATGTAGGTGGACTTCACCTCGCAGCCCGTCACCCCTGCTCTGAGGGCGATCTGGCGCACCAGAGGGCGGGCCTCGTCGGCGATCTTGAGCTGCTCCATGGCAGCCTCGAGGGGGATGTACGTCACGTCGGTCACCCCCTAGGGTCCCATGAACTCCAGGGGTCCTGCAGGGCCGGACGGCCTACTCGAGGTCCCCGAGGTCGATCGACAGGTCAAGATCCGCCGGCGCAGCCAGCCCCGACGGCGGCGCCGGACGCAGCGGCCGAGCCATCACGTGCGGCACCTCGGACACCAGCCGCTCGGGCAACGTGTTGAGGAAGTAGGCGTCCTCGACGAACCCCGCCGCCGCTCCCCCGGCACCCACCCACGCCCGCACCGGCGTGTGCGACACGGTCCGCGTCACCATGAGCCGGTCCCGCGCCCGAGTCAACGCAACGTAGAGAACCCGCCGCTCCTCCTCGATCTCATCGACATCACCCAGAGCCCGCGCGGACGGGTACGACCCCGCCGACACCCCCGCAACGAACGCCCAGTCGCGCTCGAGCCCCTTCGCCGAATGCACCGTCGACACGATCACGTGATCCTGCTGCGACTCCGGCTCCATCTCCGAGGTGAACACCGGCGACAGGATGTACTCCTCGATGAACTCGAGAATCGACCGGCGCGTCGCAGCGAGCCGCTCCACGTGCACCAGGTCGCGCGCCCGCGCCTCCCAGTTGTCGTTGCGGTACTTGTGCGCCAGCACCGGCTGGAGCATGGCCGCGGCCCTGCCCACCGCATCGTCCACCCGGGCCGCCGCGTCCTCGATCGCGTTGAGGCCCGCGGCCAGCCACGCCGGCATCCCCGCAAGCGCCACCGCACGCGAGTCCCGGGCGCTCGCCCCACCCGCCCGCGCGGACAGGAAGGCGTCGAAAGAACGCGCGGCCGTCACGTCGCCCACCCGTGGGACGAGGGTGAGGAGCCTCATCCAGGCGACCTCGTCGTCGGGGTTCGCGACCACGCGCAGCGCGGCGAGGACGTCGCGGACGTGGGCGCTTTCCAGGAGCTTCACGCCGCCGAAGAACACGTAGGGGATGTCGTTCTCGACCAGCCGGGCCTCGATCGCGCGGCCCGAGTAGTTGGAGCGCACCAGCACCAGGTGGGTGGCCCAGGGCAGCTCGTCGGCGCGGGCGCGGAGCATCTCGGCGGCGATCCAGCCGGCCTCGTCGGCGGGCGTCTCGAAGCTGTGGAGCTCGGGCTTCGCGCCGCGCCCGCGGACGGCGCGCAGCTTCTTGTCGTAGCCCAGGGGGGACGCCGAGAGCAGCCAGTTCGACAGGTCGAGGATCTCCTGCGTCGACCTGTAGTTGTCTTCCAGCTTGAGAACGCTCGCCCCCGGCACCCGCTCCGCGAAGGAGTGGATGGACGCGAAGTCCGCGCCGCGGAAGCCGTATATCGACTGCGCGTCGTCACCCACGCAATACAGCCGTGTATGAGGCACCAGCGGGTCGAGGATCAGCCACTGGAGAGGGTTGGTGTCCTGCATCTCGTCGACCAGGATCTCGTCGTAGTGCGACCCCACCCAGGCGGCCACCGCGGGGTCCTCGAGGCGCTTGGCGAACACCCGCAGGATGTCGTCGTAGGTGAGATACCTGCGCTCCTGCTTGCGCTGCTCGTACGCGCGCACCGCGGCGCCGATCGCCTTCGCGTCCACATCCATGTCCGGGAACTTGACCGCGATCGCGGCCGCGAGCGTCCGGCGTGTGTTGTGCGCGAAGCTCAGCACGTCGACGATCTGCGCGGCCTTGAGCCCCTCGACGCGCTTGCCCCGGCCGAGCACGCCGCGCATCACCTGCAGCTGGTCCTCGGCGTCGAGCACAGACCAGCCCTCGTAGCCGAACACGTCGGGCGCGCCGCGCACCTCGCGCATGGCCCAGCCGTGGAACGTCATGGCCGCCACCTGGGACGATGCACCGGCCAGGTCTCCCTGGACGCGCGACCTGATCTCGGCGGCGGCACGGCGGGTGAACGTGATCGCGAGGATCCGGTCGGGCGGCGTCCCCTGCTTGATGAGGTGGCGGATGCGGGCGACGATCGTGGTGGTCTTGCCCGTCCCGGCGCCGGCGAGGATGAGATTGTGGCTGGCGCCCGTCAGGACGGCGGCGCGCTGGGCGTCGTTGAGGTGGCTCAGCGACCCGTCCACCTGCTCCTCAGCCATGCCGACGAGTCTAGGTGCGGGGTGGGACAGGAACCGCAAGCCCCAGTCGGCGCACGCGTCGGCTATGCACCGCCGCCTTCCGAATCCTTCATCGTGCACCGAACCGCTGCTGCGCGTTCTGCCTCGACGTCCCGAGTGCGGCGCCGATCATCGTCCACGAGTCGCCAGCCTCCCGTGCCGCGACAACGGCGGCGCGGAGTCGACCCTGAGCCTGGTCCACCCCCTTGGCGGCTGCGATGATCTCCCGGAAGTGCGTCGCATCGCGCCACTCGAAGGTGGCCGGGTCTAGCGAGTCGAGCCAGGCCATCTCGGACTCATAGTCGTGCTCGCGGCGTGCGGTCATGGCAGGAATCCGAAGAACTTGGACCGCAGTCGGTCCGCATGGATGACCAAGCAAGGTCGTGTGGGCGGCACCGCGACCAGCTCGAGCAGTGCTCCGCTGCGCGCTGGCCCGATCACCAGCAGGCGCTCCTCACCCGAGTGCTCGAGTGTCACAACAGTCATGGCGTTCTCCCACGCGTGGACGATGTCGTCGTCGCCGAGGCCGTGTCGATGCGCCGACTCGGCGATCTCAATCTCCACGGTCCATCTCCGATGGCGGAGTGTCAACCATGAGTTGACGCCGCGCGGCCGTCTGTCCGCTCGCATCCCACACGTTCCCCATGCGCCGACGCTAGACAGTCGCCCGCGTCGATCTCGCGGCCGGGCCTACATCTGGGGATGGGTGCACGAGAGAGCGGGCACGTTGACATCGCCCCGCGCCGCACCGCCCCTGAACTCGCCTACCGCCCCACGCTCGCCCACACGTCGTCGACCGACTCCCCCGACGCGACCCGCAGCTCCCGCGACCCGAGCGGCTCCGCCAGCGCGAACGTCACGGTGCAGATCGGCTGGCTGGCGGTAGTCGGCACAAACGGCATGCCCCCGAACCCCAACAGATCCAGCGTCACCGCATCGGTCGACTCGACCGCCCGCACCCGGATCATCTGGCCACAGCCTCCCGGCGGCGCGTACGCCACCGTCAGCGAGGTCCCAGACTCCAAGTACCCGTCCACGAACGCCTGATCGGTGGTCCCGACCAGCCCCACGCCCGCGACGCCGACGGCAAGCACCCCCACCGCAAGCCCGTGCGACACCACGGCACCGGTACCTACCAGGGGCGTTCCCATGCGGCCACCGTACTCCGCCGCCCCCTCCGCCGCTTGAGGATCAGTCGACGTCCTGAACCAGCACCCTCACGTCCCACGGACCGAGCTCGATCACCGAGTTCTCGCAGATCCGCTCCCCCGTCACCGCGTCCACCACCGGTGACGGCGGCGCCACCGACACCGACCCCCACCCCCAGTGGTGCACAAAGTAGGCGCGCCCGCCGTCCGCGAGCGTCGTCGACGTCACCCGCACCGACTCCGGCAGCCCCGACCAGCCCGCGACCGGCTCCGGCACGGCGGACCTGACCAACGCCGCGACCGTCTCCTGGTCCGGCACCGTCCCCACCACGGTCACGCGGCCCGCCCCTGCCGGAGCAGAGGTGATCGCCGCGAACGCCCCCAGGTGCGGGTCGTCATACGAAGCGAGAACCGAAGCACCCGCCGGCCGCAGGTACTCGACCCACGCGGTGGCGACGGGCGAGGCGACCCCGGCCAGCGCATCGTCGCGGACCACCAGCGGGATGGACGATGCGACGGACTGGAACTCCTGGTACGTCACCTGCGCGAGGCTCGCCAGCCGGGCGGGCTTGATCTCGCCGCGCGCCCGGGCCTCGGAGTCGCCGTACGCCGAGCGCGGCCCCAGGATGAGGTGCCCGCCGGCCTCGGCGTAGGCGCAGAGCCAGTCCAAGAGCGAGTCGGACGCGGCGTAGTCCGCCGCGACCACCAGCACGGGTCGCGCGGCCGCGAACGCGGCCGGGTCCCCGAACAGCGCGTCGGACCCGACCAGCTGGGAAGGCCGCACGATGCTCACCTGCAGACCCGTGTCGAACGCCGCCCGGTAGAACGGCAGCGCGAGCTGGCGGTATGCGTCGGGGTTGGGACCCTGTCGTGCCTCCCCCGCGGGCTGCTGCAGCTGCGGAGCCGAGAGCGCCCACTTCGAGTCGCTCGAGTAGAGGAACGCCACGTCGGCGTCGGGGACGGCCCCGGCCAGCAACCCACCCACGGCAGCAAAGTCAGACCCGATCGCCGTGACCTCGTCGAGGATCCGCCCGGGCGCTCCGTCGTGCGGGATGAGCCCGATCCAGTAGGTCTCGGCGCCGTACTGCAGCGTGTGCCAGTGCCAGTACTCGATGGCCCGCGCGCCGCGCGAGAGCAGCGCCCACGCGATCTGCCGCAGCTGCCCGTCGAACGGCGGGATGTTGTACGCGTTCTGGCCGATGCCGCCGGCGTTGGTCTCGGTCACCCAGAACTCGGCCTGCTTGGACGAGTACGCGAGGTCCGCGAGCTCGTAGACCGCCCAGGTGCCGTTGGCGATCCAGTCCGGCGACATCGGCGACGAGTTCGGGACCGCGAGCGCATCCTGCGCCGTGTAGTACGCGTTGCAGGACGCGACGTCGAGGGCCTTCGACAGCGACGCGTCCTCGACGGCGGCCTGCTCGTAGGAGATGCAGGTGGTCACGAAGGGCGCGTCCGGCCCCGACCCCACCAGTTCGCGAACCAACGCAGCCTGCCACGCGATGTACTCGTCGACCAGCCGGGCCTGGAAGCGCCGCCACGCGAGGTGGTACTGCGGCTGCCAGTTGTTGTCGGGGCGCCACAGCTCGTCGAAGGAGGTCAGCCGGTGCGACCAGTACACGAGCCCCCACTCGCGGTTCAGCGTCTCGACGTCGCCGTAGGTCTCCTCAAGCCAGGCACGGAAGGCCTGGAAGATGCCCTCATTGGACAAGATCCGCAGGCCGGGCTCGTTGTCGACCTGGTAGCCCACGATCGCGGGGTGCCCCGCGTACCGCCCCACCACCGCGCGGATCACCCGCTCCGCGTGGGACCGGAAGGCCGGGTGCGTGAAGTCCATCTCCTGGCGCGCGCCCCAACCGATCGCCTGCCCGGTCGCGGACTCGCCGATCAGCTCCGGGTGCTTCGCGGCGAGCCACATCGGCAGCGCGTAGGTGGGCGTGCCGAGGATCACCGCGATGCCGTGACGGTGCGCCGCGTCGAGCACCGGCTCGAGCCAGTCGAGGTCGAACTCCCCGTCCCGCGGCTCCCACGTCGACCACACCGACTCGCCCACGCGGATCAGCGTCATCCCCGCGGCGCGCATGGTCTCCATGTCGCGCTCGATGCGCGCGAGGTCGGGCTCCTGCCCCGCGAGCGGGTACTCGTGGTAGTACGCGGCACCCAGGTGGAGGCGGCCGGGAGTGTGATCGGTGGGCTGGGTCACGGTTCTTCCGTTCTGGTGGGTCGGGCGGTGCCGGCGGGCGGGCGCACGCGGGCGGGCTTCACGGTGGTGAGGGCGGCGCGCGCACGCGCCAGGCGGACGATGCGCAGGCCCGGTCGGCGACGCGGCGCCGGCTCGGGCGAGGGGTCGGGTTCCGGGTCGGATGCAGCCCACTCCCCGACCACCTCCGCGAGGTCGCGGTCCACGGTGGCGGTCACCTCGCCTCCCGACGCTTGGCGGGCGGCGGCGCGGTCGACGCGCGCACCCGGAGCTCGACCGGGACGGCCTCGCGCCGCGACTCGGGCGCGCGCCCCTCGACCTCGTCGAGCAGGCGCTCCACGCCCTCGCGCGCGATCGCGTCGAAGTCCTGCGCGAGCGTGGTGAGAGGCGTGTGGAGGTACGCGGACACGTCCGTGTCGTCCATCCCCACCACGCTCACGTCGCCGGGCACGGACAGGCCGCGGCTCTCGAGCGCATGGATAAGCCCGATCGCCATGTCGTCGTTCGCGCAGAACACCGCCGTCACGTCGGGCTGCGCGGCGAGCGCGAGTCCGGCGGCGTACCCGGACGCGGCCGTCCAGTCCCCGGCCAGGGCCGGAGGGACGATGCGCCGCGCACCTTCCAGCGCCGCCCGCCACCCCTCGGCGCGGGCGTCGGAGGTGCGCCACCCCGCGGGGCCGGCGACGTGGTGGACGGTGCCGTGGCCGAGCCCGAGGAGGTACTCGACGGCCTCGCGGCACGCACCGCGGTCGTCGGCGCCCACGTGGATCCACTCGGGGCTCTCCCCCGGCCGGTCCTCGAACAGCAGCACGGGCGTGCCAGGGGTCTCATGGCCGATGGTCGCGGTCGACTCGGCGGGCTCGAGGATCACGATCCCGTCGACCCCGCGCGCGACCAGCGAGTCCATCGCCTCGGAGATGGCCCGCGGCTCGCCCGTCGCGGTGCGCGTGAGCACGATCGAGTAGCCCGCCTCACGCGCGGCCGCCTCGACGCCGGCGAGGATCGCGGACGGGCCGCGGAACGTGGTGGACATGGTCACCACGCCGAGCGTGCGCGTGCGCTGCGTGACGAGCGCGCGGGCGGCGGCGTTGGGCCGGTAGCCGGCCTGCTCGACGGCGGCGAACACGCGGGCGCGGACCTCGTCGCGGACGTTGGGCTCGTGGTTGATGACGCGGGAGACGGTCTTCTGGGCGACCCCGGCGAGGCGCGCGACGTCGGCCATCGTGGGGTTCCGCGGGGCCGCTCGGCCCGCCGTTGACTGCGCTGTCACACCGCGAGTATCAACCGCGATGACAGCGCTGTCAACTGCAAGGCGACCCCCGCGCGGGTGAACATCGCGCAACCAGCCTTCCCCGCGCATCGTCCCCCGACCTACCCTGCCGTCAGAGGCCCGACCCCCCGGGGCCCCGCGCGGAAGGGCGAGCGTCCATGACCGACGTCCGCGACCTCATCGACTACGACACCCCGCACAACTACGCGGAGCTGCTCGAGCGCGCCGGCACCGCCCGCGATGCCGCGCGCTGCACGCTGTGCGGGCTCGGCTCCGATCCCCTGCCGCCCGCGCGGCTGTCCGTCATCAAGTACCGCCAGTCCGGCAGCGAGCGCGGCTCGAGCCGCCTGTACTGCGAGGTCCACCTCGCGGCCTGGAGGGACGATGCGCGGTCCAGCAGGCGCCCCGGTCGCCGAGGCGCGGAGCCGCCCTCGCATCAGATCTGCCCGACGTGCTTCATGCAGATGCCGCTCACGGGCGGATGTCCTCAGTGTGACTAAGTTATCCAGGCGTTTTACCGTTCTTTGGGAATGGCGGGGCCCCGCCGGGGGTTGAACATCCGTGCCCGCTCCTGCGCCGCGGGGGCCACGACCGACGGAGCCGAGAGACCGCCATGATCGACCCCACGGAGCGCAGGCTGAGCCTCGACAACTACGGCGACCTGCTGTCGCTCGCCGGCGTGGTGCGCGACCTCGCGCCCTGCTCCGCATGCGGCCCGGACGCGCCGCCGCTGCGCCCCGAGGCGCTCTGGATCGGGCACGACTCGCTCGGCGACGAGCTCGCCGGCGCCGCCCTGCTGTGCGTCGCCCACGCGGCGGAGTGGTCCGAGTCGGGGCACATCGCGCTCGCCTCGTAGTCGCGGGACCGGCGCGGGACCAAGGCCCCGGGCGCGGTCACCGGCGAGCGTTACCGTGGATGCGCCCACGAAGACAACGACGTACGGAGTGCGGGCCCATGATCGACACCACCGAGCGCCAGCTGAGCCTCGACAACTACGCGGACCTCCTCGCCCTCGCGGGCGTGGTGCGCGCGACCGGTACGTGCACCGCGTGCGGCCCCGCGGCGCACCCGGTGCGCACCGACGGACTCTGGATAGTCCACGACCGCACCGGTCACGACCTCAGCGGGATGTCCCTCCTGTGCTCGCGCCACGCCGCTGAGTGGACCCGGTCGGGGCACGTCTCCGTCTGACCACCGAAGTCGGGACATAGGCCCCGCGCGCTGGCATCTGGTGCCAAATAACCTGGTCATCTCCCCGGACATCGACCACCCAGGCACACCCATGACAGACCTTCACGAGCACCCGCCCGCCCTCAGCCTCGACAGCTACGCGCAGATCCTCGCGCACGCCGGCGCCGTCCGCGACGCCGCCGCGTGCGCCGACTGCCCTCCCACCGCCGCGCCGATCGACGTCGAGGAGCTCTGGGTGGTGCACGACCGCACCGACCCCACCCTCGCCAACGCCGCCGTGCTGTGCGCGCGCCACGCCGCGCAGTGGGCGCGTCCCCACCTGGCCCGCAGCGCGACCGGGGGTCACCCGCTCACGCGCCGGCGGATCGTCCCCGCGCGGCCGTACCTCCACGCGATCGAGGCGCGCGAGGACTGACCTCACTCGACGGCTACGCGCGCCGCAGCCAGACGATCCCGCGGTAGCCCTCCGCCCCCCACCGGACCATCCGGTCGAGGTCCGCGGCGGCGACGGGCATGTCGTGGGTGTCGACCCAGGACTCCCCCGCGACGTCCTCGACCCACGGGTCCTCGAGCAGGAACATCCCGTCGCGGGCCGCGTGCGCCACGATCCAGTGGGCGCCGGTGACGCCGTGCATGGGCTCCTCGTCGACCAGAAGCAGCGCCACCCACCCGGACCGCAGCCGGGCCTCCAGCTCCTCCATCGACACCCGCTCGCGCGACACGGGCACGCCCAGCGCCGCCGCCCGCGCCGCCGAGTGCTCCTGCAGCTCCGCGCGGTAGTTCCAGTCGAACCCCTGGTAGTCCTCGAGCAGCACCGGACCCTCATGGTCCAGAGCGACCTCCACCGGTGCGCCGTCCACCGGCGACCCGAGCTCCTCGCGCAGCCGCACCGCGAGCCCCACGGGTTCGCACGCCGGATGGTTGGTCGCCTCGCGCCAGAACCCGATCTCGCGGTCGCGATCGGCCCCGCCGGACCCGGCGAACCCCACCACCCCGCGCGACTCGACCGCCATCAGCCCCGCGACCGCGCCGCAGGTGTACAGCGTGGTCTGCGCGTAGTAGCCGAGCTCCTGGTGCGGCACGTCGCGCAGCCACAGCACGTAGCCCGCGAACCGCTCGGTCCCCTTGGCGCCCCACGGCGCGCGCATGGGCGCGAAGCCCCGCGCGATCGCGAACGGCGGCAGCGCGAGGCCCGGCGCGACCTCCCACTTCACCGCGGCGTCCCCGGCGACCGTCCGCTCCTCGAGCAGCGCGTCGACCAGCGCCTCCGCCGCCGCGAGCCCGGCAGCCGAGGCGGCCCACCACACGTCCACGATCTTCACCGCGGCCGTCGCCGGCCGCCCGCTGGTGAGCATCGCCGCGAGCGGCGCCCCGTCCGCGCCGCGGCGGACGGCGAGCGCGGGCCGGTACGCGGAGCGCGGCAGGTTCCATCGCACGGTCCGCTCCTCGCCCAGCACGTCCGCGAGCTCCGTGCCCCACTCCTCGAACACCTGCGGGGTGAATCCCGCCGGGGGCGTCCCGAATCCCGACACGTCAGTCCTTCCCGTCGGCGGGCACGGCGTTCTCCCGCATCGCGGCCGCGACCAGCAGCCTCGTGTACTCGTGGGTGGGGTGCTCGAGCACCTCGTGGCACGGCCCGGACTCGACCACGCGGCCGTCCCACATCACCGTCACGGTGTCCGCGATCATGCGCACCACCGCGAGGTCGTGCGAGATGAACAGGATCGCGATGCCGAGCTCGTCGCGCAGCCGCGCGAGCAGCGCCAGGATGTCCGCCTGCACCGACACGTCGAGCGCGGACACCGACTCGTCGCAGATGAGCAGCCGCGGCTGGGGAGCGAGCGCCCGCGCGATCGCGACGCGCTGCCGCTCGCCCCCGGACAGCTCCGCGGGGCGCTTGCGCGCGAACTCCGCGGGCAGCCCCACCATCTCCAGCATCGCGGGCACCTCGGACGCGGCCCGCCCGGCGACGCCGAGCGCCTCCGCGAGGATCGCCCCGATGCTCATCATCGGGTTGAGCGACGAGTACGGGTCCTGGAACACGATCTGCACCTGGTCGGGCGTGCGCGACGCACGCCCCGGAGCAAGCGGCGAGCCCCCGAGGACGATGCGCCCGTCGCCTTCCCGTTCGAGGCCGGCGATGCAGCGGGCCAGGGTGGACTTGCCGGAGCCCGACTCGCCCACGATGCCGACGATCGCCCCCGGCGCGATGCTGAGATCCACGGAGTCGAGGACGGTGCGTGCGCCGAAGGCCTTGGTCACGCCCTCGCACACCAGCAGCGGCTCCGCCTCGGCGGAACCGTCCGCCGATTCCTCGGCGATCCGCGCCCCCGTCCGGGCGGCCACCACCGGGTCCGCCTCGATGAGCGCCCGCGTGTACGGGTGCTCCGGGGCGGCGAGCACGGCGGCGGTGGCGCCCCGCTCGACCACCTTGCCGTCCCGCATCACCAGCACCTGGTCGGTGCGGCCGCGCACCACCCCGAGGTCGTGGGAGATGAGGATGACGGACAGGCGCCGCTCGAGCTGGATGCGGCGCAGCAGGTCCAGGATCTCGGCCTGGTTGGACGCGTCGAGCGCGGTGGTGGGCTCGTCGGCGATGAGCAGCTGCGGGTCCGAGGCGAGCGCCGCCGCGATCGCGACGCGCTGGCGCATGCCGCCCGACAGCTCGTGCGGGAAGGCGTCCGCGACGCGAGCCGGGAGGTTGACCTCGGCCAGGCGCTCCTCGACCGCGGCGCGGCGCGCCCCCTTCGGGAGCCGCCTCCCGGCCGCCACCTCGACGGTCCACGCGATCTGGTCGCCGCACCGGTGCACGGGCGTGAGGGAGGTGAACGGGTCCTGGAGCAGCAGCGAGACGGAACTTCCCCGTGCCCGCCGCCACGCCGCATCGTCCCCCGCCCGGGTGACCGGAAGGTCCTGCCTGGCGACGGAGACCTGCCCGGTCGCGCGGAAGCCGCGCGGCAGCAGCCCCACGATGGACTTCGCGGTGAGGGTCTTGCCCGAGCCGGACTCGCCGATGAGCGCGAGCGTCGCGCCGGGCGCGATCTCCGCGTCGATGGGTTCGACCATCACCCCGGCAGGTCCATGAACGGTGAGCGCGGACAGCAGGACGGTCATCGGACCTCCTCCCCCACCTGGGAGAGCCGCTGCCCGATCCAGTCGCCCACGAGGTTGACGCAGACCGCGACCACCACGATGAGCAGCGCGGGCACGAACACGGCGGCCGGGTTCTGGAACATGATGGCGCGGCCGTCGGTGAGCTGGCGGCCCCAGTCGGCGGTGCCCGGGGCGACCCCGACCCCCAGGAAGGACAGCGAGGAGAACGCGACCAGCGCGAACGCGACGTTGAGCATCATGTTGGTGACCACCAGCGAGGTGACGTTGGGCAGGATGTGCCGGAACATCACGCGCCAGCGCGACAGGGACAGCATCTGGGCCGCCTCGATGTAGGGCCGCGCGGACTGCTCGAGCACGCCGGCGCGGACGATCCGGATGTCGGAGGGCGAGAACAGCACGATGAGCAGCGCGACCGTCACCCAGTAGCCGCCGCCCATGACGCCGGACACCACGATCGCGGCGAGCAGCACCGGGACGGCGAGCAGCAGGTCCGTCCAGCGGGAGATGAGGGTGTCGAGCCAGCCCTTCTCGTAGCCGGCGAGCGTGCCCATGACCACTCCGAGCAGCATCGACCCGATCGCCACGATCACCGGCCCCACCAGGGCGGATGCGGTGCCGGCGATCGCCATCTGGAGGACGTCGCGGCCCAGCTCGTCGGTACCGAGCGGATGCCCGGGCGAGCCCGGCGGCAGAGTCGAGGCGAGGATGTCCTGGTGCATCGCGTCGGGGAAGATCGCCTTGCCGAAGGCCGCGGCCAGGACGGCGAGGGCGAGCACGCCCATCGCAACGGCGACCCCGATGGGCAGGCGCCGGCGGCGGCGTCGCACTGCCGCGACCCCGATCACGCGGATGTCGCTCATGACGCGGCTCCCATCTGACGGCGCACGCGCGGGTCGAGCAGGATGTAGGTGAGGTCCGCGATGAGCGCGATCGCGGCGATCACCACGGCGACCAGCAGCGTGAGCGACTGCACCACGGCGATGTCCTTGAACAGCACCGAGTCCTGCAGCAGCGTGCCCAGGCCGGGCAGCGCGTACGTGGTCTCGGCGAGCACGGTGCCGCCCACCAGGAACGTGAGCACCAGCGAGGCGCCCGTGACGATCGGGATCGCGGCGTTGCGCAGCGCGATCCGCCGCACCAACCGCTCCCCCAGGCCGCGCGAGCGGGCGAACGTGACGTAGTCGGACTCGAGCTCGCGGAGCATCGCGGTGCGCGTGAGCTTGACGATGATCGCGCCCAGCCCGAGCGCCAGCGTGACCGCCGGCAGCACCAGGTGGCGCAGGGTGTCGATGCCGCCGTCGCCGCCGCCGTACACGGGGAAGATCGGCAGGTAGTACGCGAACACGTAGAGCAGCAGGAGGCCCACCGCGAAGGTCGGGGCGCTGAGGCCCAGGATCGACATCGCGTTGCCGGTGCGGTCCACCCAGCCGCCCGCCTTGACGGCGGAGCGCACGCCCAGCGGAACCGCGGAGACCACGGCGACCACGAACGCGAGCAGGCACAGGGCGAGCGTGATGCCCACGCGATCGCCGATCGCGTCCGCGACCGGCTGCTGCAGCCGGATGGACACGCCCAGGTCACCCGTGACGAACCCCTTGAGCCAGGACAGGTACTGGACCACCACCGGGTCGTCGAGCCGGTACTGCTCGCGCACCGCCGCGACCACCTCGGGGTTGGCGGGCCGGTTGCCCAGCAGGTTCTTCACGATGTCCCCGGGCGCGAGGTACATCATCGAGAACACCAGGATCGACAGCGCGAACAGCACCCCGAGCACGCCGAGCACGCGCACCGCGACCATGCGGCCCAGGGGCCGCAGGCGCGATGCGCGTGCGCGGGTGTCGGCGATCGACAACGTCAGCCTGCCCGGTACAGCTGGGCGGGCCAGGTGGACACGAACGTGAACGCGCTGTAGTCGGTCACCCCGAGGTCGTTGGCGAAGCCGGTCGCGGACTGGCCCCACCACAGCGGGATGTTGATGGCGTCCTCAGCCTGGAGCGTCTCCGCCTCGACCAGAAGGTCGATGCGCGCGGCCGGGTCGTTCTCCGCGCCCACCTCGGCGAGGAGGTCCAGGACCTCCTGGTTGTCGTACTGCGCCGGGTTGCCCGCGCCGATGAGGTAGGACGGGATCTCCGCCGGGTCGCCGAGCGTCGAGAAGTACCACATGTAGTTGAGGCCGTACTCGGAGCTCGGGTCGAGGCTCGCGAGCCACTCCTCGATGGGCACCTCGCGCACGTTGAGCGTGATGCCCACCTCCGCGAGGTCCTGCGCGAGCGCCTGCGCCGCGGTGCCCAGCTGCGGGCCCGTGTTGGGGGTGAGCAGCTCCGTGGTGAAGCCGTCGGGGACGGACGATGCGGCGAGGGCTTCGCGTGCCGTGTCCAGCGAGTAGTCCCACTGGGGGATGCCGGCGAGGATCTCGCGAGCCTCGTCGGCCGAGTACACGCTGCCGAGCGACTCGGGGGTCATGATCGCGGTCGCGGCCTCGCCGTGGCCCTTGAGGAGGGTCTCCACGTAGGCGTCGCGGTTGACGGCGTGGGCGATGGCCTCGCGCACCTTCGGGTCGTCGAACGGCGCGACCCCGGTGTTGAAGTACAGGCCCACGTAGGAGAGGTCGTTGACGTACTCGACGCGCATGTCGGACAGCGACTCCCACTGCTCGGCCTGCGAGAACGGGACGTTGAACGCGATGTCGACGTCGCCGGACTGCGCGGCGAGCAGGCGGGTGGACTCGTCGGCGATGAAGTCGACGCGGATCTCCTTGACCTTGGGCAGCTCGCCCCACCACGTGTCGACCCGCTCGAACGTCACGTGCGAGTCGGGCACGAACTCGGTCACCTGGTAGGGGCCGGTGCCCAGCAGCAGGGAGTCGGAGGTGCCGACGTCGCCGGAGTTGGCCTCCCAGAACGCCTTCGACGTGATGAACGCGGCGCCCGCGGTCGACATGTTCGCCGCGAAGGCCGCGTCGGGGGCGTTGAGGGTGATGGTGACCTCGGAGTCGCCGGTCTGCTCGATGGTGTCGATGCCGGTCATGTAGTAAGCGAGACCCGGCGAGGCGGTCTCGTCGCGCGCCATGTCGAGGCTGAAGACCACGTCCTCCGCGGTGACGGGCGTGCCGTCCTGGAACTGAGCGTCGTCGCGGAGCTCGTACACGTAGGTGACGTCGTCCGTCTGCTCCCAGCTCTCCGCGAGGCCGGGCTGGATCGCGCCGTCGGCGTCGATGGTGACCAGGCCCTCCTGCGCGACGGAGGCGATGTAGTAGTTGAGGATGCCGGACTCGGCGCCCACGTACAGGCTCGACAGCGAGCCCGGCAGCGCGACGGTGATCGACTCGATCTCCTCGCCCGTGTCCGTGCCCACCTCCGCCTGCGCCGGCGCGGACGCGCTCGGATCGGGATCGGACTGGGGGGTGCAGGCCGCGAGCGCCAGCGCGCCGGCGACGGTGACCGCCGCCGTGCGGGCGACGGTTCCTGACGTGAGTGCCATGGTGTTCTCCTCGGTGTGGGTGGGTCCCAGGGGCGCGAAGCGCGCCCGGTGAGCGGTGGTGCGGCGGCGCGCGTCGAGGATGACCTCGACGCCGACGGGTGAGGGCTGGTGCGCGGCGAGCACGCGCAGCGCGGCCACCACTCCAGGGATCTGGGCCGCCTCGGCGAGCGTGGCGGCGGTGGTGCGGCGGCGGATCGCGGGCGCGAGGCCCAGCGCGCGGACTCCGGCCGGGAGGGGCGCGCCCTCGAGCGCGGACTCCACTACGAACGCCGTGCCGCGCCCGTGCGCCGCGAGCGCGACGGCGGTCTCGGGCCGGGTCACCTCGATGTCGAGGGCGGCCTCGACGCGGCCCAGCCGGCTCGCGACCGCGGGGGTGCAGGTGCCGGCACCGGTGATCCATGGGGTGTCCGCGAGCGTGGCGGGATCGATGCGGCCGTCCGCGGCGAGGGCGTCCGCGGCGGTCACCGCGATCACCTCCTCCGCGAACAGGAACGAGGTGCGCAGCCCGGTCGCGCGGGCGCGGTCACGCGGGTCGAGCGGCGTGGGCGTGACGGCGATGTCGGCGCGGCCGCCGCGGACCATGTCGAGCGCGGCCTCCGCGTCCGGGGCCTCGAGGATCGCGACCTCGAGGTGCGGCTGCAGGCGGGCGAGGCGCGCCGCTGCCGGCGCGAGCACCGGACCCACCTGATCCGGGGTGGCGACCAGCCGCACCAGGCCGCCGCGCTGGCCGAGCGCCCGCGCGAGCTCCGTCGCGGCGGCCGTGAGGCTCGCGTCGATGCGCGGGGCGTGGCGAGCGAGCAGCGCGCCCACCGGGGTGAGACGTGCCGCGCGTGCCGTCCTCGCGACCAACGGCGCGCCCAGCCGCTCCTCGAGCCGCTGCACGTGCTGGGTGATGGTCGGCTGGCTGTAACCGAGAGCGCGGGCCGCCGCGGAGATCGAGCCGTGCTCGTCGATCGCGACCAGGATGCGCAGCGAATGGAGGTCGATGACCCTCGTGAGGGACTCGATCTCGGGGCCGATCGCGCCGTCCATAGGTGGACGCTATCCATCTTTTGGCAACCATGGGTTACAGCAATGTTTCAATTTGCGCCGGATCCGGTGTCGGACGCGGGTGCGACCATGGCCTCCATGACCGGACCCGCCTCACCCGCCTCGCCCGCCGCCGCCGACTACGCCGCGTATGAGGCGTGGTGCGCCGCGCGCGACGCGGCCGCATTCGGCCCTCACGGCCTCGCGACCCTCGCCGGCACCGTGTGGCTCACCACGGGAGCGGACCCCGGCGTCCCGGCCGAGGCCACCCTCGGCTCGCTCCTGCTGCGCCGCTTCGAACGCGAGGGTCAGGTCGCGGTGCGGGTATACGACCCCGAGCGGCTCAACTACGGGGGCGTCGAGTTCATCGAGCGCTACCTCTACGACGCCGCGATGGCGGTCCCGGGTCGCTTCGACGCGACGCCCTCCGACCCGACGCCCACGCGCGCGGTCGACGGCTACCTCTCCACGACCGTCTACGCCGGCACCGTAAGGTTCGCCCTTGCCGGCACCGAGCTCGAGCTCCTGGCCCACCGCTCCGGCGACGATCTCTTCGCGGCGTTCTCCGACGCCAGCGATGCAGACCGGGACTCCTCATACGAGTTCCGCATGATCCGCATCCCCGCACCCGGCCCCGACGGCCGCGTCACGGTCGACCTCAACCGCGCGTACCTGCCGCCCAGCCGCTTCTCCCCGCACTTCGTGTGCGTCCTGCCGCCGGCGACCAACCGCTGGCAGGTACCGGTGCGCGCGGGCGAGCGGCGCATCGTCCCCCGCGACCAGGACTGAGGCGCGCGGTCAGAACAGCGCAGGGCGCTCCTGCTCGGGTGCGCCGGCGGCCTGCACGGGGCCCACCTTCTCGAGGTAGCAGCGCCCGCAGAGCGACTCGTACTCGGCCTGCTGGCCGTCGATCGCGACCTGCTCGCCGTGGCTCACGAACACTCCCCCGACCACGCGGCCGTTGAAGATCGCCTTGGACCCGCAGCGGCAGATGGTCTTGAGCTCCTCGATCGAGTGCGCGATCTCGAGCAGCCGCAGCGATCCGGGGAAGGACCGCGTCATGAAGTCGCCGCGCAGGCCGTAGCAGAGCACCGGGATGCCGTGCTGGACGGCGATGACGAACGCCTCGTCGACCTGGGCGGGGGTGAGGAACTGAGCCTCGTCGATGAAGATCGCGTCGATCTGCTCGAAGGGACGATGCGCGCGCAGCTCTCCCTCGAGCGACGCCTCCGCGGGGAGCAGGACGTCGACGGCACGCTCGACGCCGATCCGCGAGGACACGGCCTCGCCGGCCTTCGTGTCGATCCCCGGCTTCACGATGACGGGGTGCTGCGCGCGCTCCTCGTAGTTGTAGGCCGCGGTGAGCAGCAGCGCCGTCTTGGACGAGTTCATCGCCCCGTATCGGAAGTAGAGCTTCGCCACCTGTGGACCCTCTCATCGCGTGTGCGAGTGAAACCTTACTGGCGCCGGGCGGCGGGCCCGCACCGCTGCCGCGGGCGCACTTCCCCGCCGCGCGGGGTCGCGGGGGTCGGTGCCCGCCGCTCGCGGTATTTGTGCACTTTCATACGCCCTCGCGGGCGCAGTGGCGGGTGCGCGACGATTCGCTGCCGTACAGCCCTGCAAAGCACCTGCTAATCGCTATAGACCCGAACCGGAGAGGCCGATGCAACGCCGCGCGGCGCGCGAAAGTGCATAAATAGCGCGAGCGGGGCGAGACGCACCGCCCGTCCCGGATTCGCCACCCGGATTTACCAGCCCTCTCCACAGATCTGGTCAGGAGCGCCCGGAAGTGGTGTCATCCTCTTAGGGCTCACCGCGAGCAGTCGGCAACGTCGCCGACCAGAAGAAGGAGCACGCATGTCGCTCAACCGGACCGAGGTCGCCCGTACCGGGGTCGAGCTCACCGCCAACCTCGAGCGCGCGGGCATCACCCGTGAGCAGGTGCTCGAGGACCTGCAGTTCAGCGAGCGCCGCCTCAAGGAGACCCTCCGCGTCGGGCCGGCCTCGGACCCCGCGGACGTGTGGCTGCTGCGCGACTACCTCGACCGCGCCATCCGCGAGCGTGGCGACGTCCCGCAGGCCTGGACCGTCCTCACCGACCAGGCACGGCAGCGCGCGACGCATTGGTTCGCGCTGCGCGAGGCGCCCACGGCCCGACGGGCCTCGTAGCGGAGGAGCCTCCTACGCGCCCTCGGACGCCCCGAAGCGGCGGCTCGCGTCCGCCGCGGAGGTCCCGAGGGCCGCGCCGATGACGGACCACGGCTCACCCGCCGCACGCGCGTCGGCGACCGTCTCGGTGAGCCGCTCGTAGGCAGCCGTCACCTCGGCCGCCGCGTCCGCGATCGCACGCAGGTGAGCGGCGTGGCGCGCGGCCCGCGACGCGGGAACCGCCTCGGACGACGCGGTGGCGTCGGAGAGGTCGGCGGCGGGCTCGCTGGACTGGCGCATGGTTCCTCCACCATGCGTCACCGGGCCGGAACCGTCAACGGCGACCTAACCTGAACGCATGGCCGACACCCCGGCGCCCGACACCCCGGCATCCGACCCGCCCGCACCCGACGCGGCGCCGCCGCGCGCGACCACCA
The DNA here is from genome assembly GCF_000971215.1 of Demequina silvatica. GTDB lineage: Bacteria > Actinomycetota > Actinomycetes > Actinomycetales > Demequinaceae > Demequina > Demequina silvatica. The sequence goes on along the minus strand of NZ_BBMA01000003.1, from coordinate 363,830 downwards.
CCCAGGCCACGGTCCTCTGGATCGCGATCCTCGGCAGCTTCGTCGCGTTCCTCGACGGCAGCATCGTCACGGTCGCACTGCCCGCGATCGCGGAGGACCTCGGCGGCGGCATCTCCCTCCAGCAGTGGGTCACCGACGCGTACCTCATCACGCTCGGCGCCCTCATCCTGGTCGCGGGCTCCCTCTCGGACACCTTCGGACGGCTGCGGGTCCTCACGGTCGGTCTCATCGGATTCGGCGCCATGTCGGTGCTCATCGCGCTCGCTCCCACGGGAGGCGTGCTGATCGGCGCGCGCTTCGCGCAGGGCGTCGCCGGAGCGCTCCTGGTCCCGTCGAGCCTCGCGCTCATCATGAGCACCTTCCGCGGCGCCGCCCAGGCCAAGGCCATCGGCACGTGGACCGGCGCGACCACCGGAGCCTTCGTCGCCGGCCCCCTGCTCGGCGGCCTCCTCACCGACTACGCCTCGTGGCGCTGGGCCTTCGGGATCAATGTGGTCCCCATCGCCGTGACGCTCCTGCTGGTCGCCCGGCTCAAGGCCGCGGGCCATCAGGACGTGCGCCGCCCCGGCGCTACCGTCGACTACCTGGGCGCCGCGCTGTGCGCAATCGGGCTCGGCGCCGCCGTGTACGCGCTCGTCGAGCAGCCGCACCTCGGCTGGACCCACCCCGCGATCATCGCCTCAGCGGTCGGCGGCGTCGCGTGTCTCGCGGCCTTCATCTGGCGCCAGGCGGTCATCCCCGACCCGATGCTGCCGCTCGGCCTCTTCAAGGCGCGCAACTTCGCGTGGGGCAACCTCACCACCTGGTTCGCGTACGGGGCGCTCGCGCTCAACGGGTTCATCGTGAGCGTGTACCTCCAGCAGGGAGCGGGGCTCACCGCGACCGCGGCCGGCCTCGCGAGCCTGCCCGCGACGGTGATCCTCATCCTCGGCAGCTCGCGCGTGGGCACGTGGGGCGGCCGCTACGGCCCGCGGATCTTCATGACGGTGGGACCGCTCACCATGGGCCTCGGCTCCTTCATGCTGGTCGCCGTGTCCGACGACTTCGACTACTGGACCCAGGTGCTGCCCGGCATCGTCGTGTTCGGCATCGGGCTCACGCTCATGGTCGCCCCGCTCACCTCGGCCATCCTGGGCGCGATAGAGACGTCCCGCTCCGGCATCGCGAGCGCCGTCAACAACGCCGTCGCCCGCATCGCGGGCCTGGTCGCGGTCGCGCTGATCGGGACCATCGTGGGGGGCATGCTCGACCTCGACGGCTTCCGCCGCGCCACCATCGTCACAGGGGCGTTCATGGTGATCGCCGGCGCCATCAGCTGGGCGGGCATCAGGAACGACGCGGTGGCCCAGGAGGACGCGCCCGTCGCCTGAGCACCCCTACAGGTCCAGCACGGCCCGGTCGATCAGGTACCGCCGATTCATCACCACCGCCTGCGCCGTCGCGAGCGAGAAGCACGCCATCGCGATGATCGCCGTGTGACCGCCAGGCGGCAGGATGATCACCAGCAGCGAGATCACCAGCCAGATCCCGCCCGAGACGTAGTACAGGGGCTTCGCCGTCTTGATGCCGGCCCAGAAGAACCCGACCCAGCACAACACCCCGAGCGACACGAGCGGCGGCAGGATCCACCAGGAGGTCTTCCAGCGCCACGCCCGGTTCTCGAGTTTGCGGACGGCGTGGGCGGGCAGCGGCGTGCCGTCCGGCCCGGTCATCGCGGCGGTCATGACGCCTCCAGGCGCAGGTCGTAGGTCCACACGTTGAGCGTCATGGGCACCCCGCGGTACTCGTCCTCGAGCTCTCCACGCAGCTCGAAGCCGACGGTCCGGCACAGGGCGTTGGACGCGGCGTTGTCGACGTTGGGGCACGCCATGAGCAGCGGCTGCGTGCCGTGGTCGCGCGCGTCCTCGATGATCAGCCGGACCCCCGCGCTCGCGACCCCGCGCCGTTGGTGCTCGGGCAGCACCATCCACCCGGTCTCGAGGCAGGGCGTGCCCGCCCACTCCGACTCCCACCAGCCGATCGAGCCCAACGCGACCGGCGCATCGTCCCCCCGGATGGTGAACATGCGGGGCCGCCCGGCGTCCCAGCCGCGGATGTACTGCTCGTGGCGGCGCGCGACGCGCGCCGGCGTCTCCGGCCCGGCGAGGTGCTCCATCATCGCGGGCGCGTTGGCCGCGACCAGCACGGGCAGGTCCGCGTCCGTCCAGCGCCGCAGCCGGTAGCCCACTACAGGCCCTTCTCCTCGTCGGTGAGGAGGCCGGCCCAGCCCTCGTACTCGCCGCCGTAGCGGGACGCGATGTCCTCGCACAGGTCCACGCGCTCGCGCAGGAAGTCGGGCAGCAGCGGCGTCCGATACGCGCGCACGAACAGCATCCACTCGGGGATGTCGTGGCTGGGCTCGACCAGCTCGTGGATGACGCGCTGCGAGCGGAGCTCATCGGCGGCGGCCTTCGCCTTCACGTCCGAGCCGAACGAGATGAAGAACTCCGACTCCCTCGGCCCCGCAGGATCGCCGCCGCGCGCGGCGAGCGCGTCGAGCTGCTCCTGATCCTCGGCCCACAGGCCGTGCGGCTCGACGCGCTTGCGGCCGCCGAACACCTTCGACAGGAATCCCATGGGTCCACGCTAGCGGCGCATGAGCTCCACGAATCCCAGCTTCCCGTACAGCGCCCTCGCGGGCGCGTTGTCGACGTCGACCGTGAGCGCGAGGTGGGTCTCCCCCACCGCCTTGAGCGCACGGGACGATGCGGCGAGCAGTCCCGCCGCCACCCCCCTTCGCCTGTGGTCGGGCAGGGTGATGCAGTCGAGGACGTAGGCACTGTCGGGGAGGTCGTCGCGCAGGGTGCACCGCTGGACCACGGTCACGGTGCCCGCGATCGAGCCGTCCTCGGTGAGGCCCACCGGAGAGGCGACGGGCATGAAGTCGCCCGCCTCGTTCTTGAACATGCCCTGGGTCTCGGCGACCACCTCGTCCCACGTGGGCTGGTACGGCCCGCGGTGGGGGTACGCGTCCCACACGGCGGCCGCGAGCCACGGGATGTCCTCGGGGACCATCGCGCGCACGTGCGACCATGGGGTGGCGGCCGCGAGGATCGCGGCCACGGGCGCCTGCATCACGATCCGCCCGACCGGCGTGTCCTGCTGCTCCGTCGCGGTGTCTGCCATGGCCCCGACGCTACCAACAACCTGTGTTGACATATACCCCCAGGGGTATGCATACTGGATCGCGGAAAGCGACCCTACGTCAGGAGAAACCCCTATGTGCTCTCGGATCACCTGCCGCCAGTGCGGCAAGCCCACGTGGACCGGCTGCGGCCAGCACGTCGACCAGGCCCTCGCCGGCGTCCCCCAGGACCAGCGCTGCAGCTGCGACCAGGGCGGCTCGGGCTCGAGCTCGTTCGGCTCGATCTTCGGCTCGATCTTCTCGCGCTGATCGCGCGAGGCCGGCTCCCGTCGCCGGCAGCCCCTCCGGGGAGGAACCCCCGTCGCCCATGAGGCGGCGGGGGTCTTCGCGTCTCCGGGTCCTCCCCCATGTCGCGGCGCGTCGCCGCCAACTAGGCTCGACAGTGGTCCCCCACCGCCTCTCCTGGAGCCCACCATGACCGTCCCGGCACCGATGCTCCCGCCCAAGGACACCGCGATCACCTACATCCTGTGGTTCTTCCTCGGGGTGTTCGGCGTGCACCACTTCTACATGGGGAAGATCGGCCGCGGGATCCTGTGGCTGCTCACGGGCGGACTCTTCCTCATCGGCTGGATCGTCGACCTCTTCACCATCCCGTCGCAGGTGCGCAACGTGAACGCGCGTCGCGCGATGGGGTACCGCTGAGCGCCGGCTCCGCTCCCGCTCCCCGGCAACGCCCGGCCCGCTCTCAGGCGGCTCTCAGGGTCCGTTGATGGGATGAGGGGCATGGACACCACCGCCTCCGTCACCGACATCCTCGCCTCGCTGGAGCGCGCCGACGACGCCGCCTTCGCGGCGGCGCTGCGTGATGCGCTCGACGTCGACGCGTTCGCGACCTACCTGGCCTTCCAGGAGATCGTCGACAACTACGACGCCCCCTCCACCCCGTGCAGCCACGCCTACGTCTGCTACGACCCGTCGACGGCCCGCCTCGCGGTCGTGGACTGGGCCCTGGACGTGGCGATCGGCAGCCGCGCCGGCCTGGGCGACGCCTCCGCCGCACGCGTGCTCGCCGACCGCTTCCTCGCGCACCCCGCTTTCGCGGACCTGGTCGACCGCGAGCTCGAGCGGCTGTGCACCGCGCTGGTCGACGCGGACGCCGCCGACTTCGGCGCGGCCGTGGGGGCGCGCGTGCTGCGCGAGCACACGCCGCGCCTCGCGCCGGCGCCCGCCGCCTGATCCGCCGCCTGACGGCAACCCGCGATCCCAGGGTTTACCTGGCCCGTCGCCCGCGCCAGGATGAGCGCATGGACAACCTCCGCACGTACCGCGCGTTCTTCATCGTCTGGATCCTCGGCTCGGCCTTCGTGGTCGCGTTCGTCGCGGCCAGCCAGGCCGACGTCGACGCCGACACCACCTTCATCCCGACCTTCTTCATCAGCGCCGTCACGCAGGTGCCCCTGCTCGTGGTGGTCCTCATGCTCGAGCGCATGGCGCGCAACCAGGCGACCGCCCTCGCGCGGATCGAGGCGGCGCTCGGGGTGACGCCGGAGACCGACCCGGCCGACGCATCGTCCGACTGACGCCCCTGCTAGGTTCGAATCACCCGTGAGGAAGGCGCGAACCCCACCATGACGGAGATGCAGGCCCCGGCGATCACGCTGCCCGAGTACGGCGTCCACTCGGAGGTGGGCCGGCTGCAGAAGGTGCTGGTGTGCTCCCCCGGGCTCGCGCACCACCGGCTCACGCCGTCCAACTGCCAGGACCTGCTGTTCGACGACGTCATGTGGGTCGAGAACGCGGAGCGCGATCACGCGGAGTTCGTGCAGCTGATGCGCGACCGCGACATCCAGGTGATGGAGCTCCACACCCTGCTCGCGGAGACGCTCGCGATCCCCCACGCCCGCGCATGGCTGCTGGACCGCAAGGTCACGCCCGACGAGGTCGGGATGGGACTCGCCGTCGACATCCGCGCCTACCTCGACGATCTCCCGTCGGACGAGCTCGCGCGCCACATCATCGGCGGACTCTCGACCCTCGACCTCCCGCGCGACTTCTCCCCGCCCGGCATCCAGCTGGTGCGCGAGGAGTCCGGCATGCGCGACTACCTGCTGCCGCCGCTGCCCAACACGCTCTTCACGCGCGACACCACCTCGTGGGTCTACGGCGGCGTCACGCTCAACCCGCTGTTCTGGTCCGCCCGCCACGCCGAGACGCTGCTCATGAAGGCCGTGTATGGCTTCCATCCCGAGTTCGGCGACGCGGTCAACGTGTGGTGGGGCGACCCGGAGTTCGACCACGGCCTCGCGACGCTCGAGGGCGGCGACGTCATGCCGATCGGCAACGGCACCGTCCTGGTGGGCATGTCCGAGCGGTCCAGCCGGCAGGCCATCACGCAGCTCGCGATGGAGCTGTTCCTCGCGGAGGGCGCGCAGCAGGTGATCGTCGCGAAGCTGCCACGGCTGCGCTCGGCGATGCACCTCGACACCGTGTTCACGCTCGCTGACCGCGACCTGTGCACCGTCTTCCCCGGCATCATCGACGAGATCGAGACGTTCGTGATCCGCGAGGCGCCCGCGCCCGTGATGCTCGACGTGCGTCGCGAGGAGCGGCCGTTCGTCGACGTGGTGGGCGACGCGCTCGGCGTTGACCTGCGCGTCATCGCGACCGGCGGGGACCGCTACGCCTCCGAGCGCCAGCAGTGGGACTCGGGCAACAACCTGCTCGCCCTCGAGCCCGGCGTGGTGGTCGCGTACGACCGCAACACCCAGACCAACGACGAGCTCCGCAACGCCGGCGTCGAGGTCATCGAGATCGTGGGCGCGGAGCTGGGCCGCGGCCGCGGCGGCGCGCACTGCATGACGCAGCCGCTGCTGCGCGACGCGTAGGCGCGCACCGGTCCGCGAAGGTTAGGACGCGGGCGGCGTCCCGCTCGGCAGCGTGGGCGTCTGCGGACCGGAGCGCGGCTCCCAGGCCTGGTCGTGAAGGAACAGGTCGCGGATCTGGTCCGGGAAGGCGCCCGTGACCAGCTGGTCCACCGTCACCTCGTCGAACACCATCCGCACCGCGGCACGCGCCGCGACCCACACCTCCTGCATGTGCTGGAGCCCGTCGGGGTAGACCACCTCGTGAGGGCGCAGCCCGTGCACGTCCGCGAGCGGGCCGTCGATCGCGCGCACCACCTCGCCCACGGTGATCTCGGACGGCGGCCGGTGCAGGACGTAGCCGCCCTCGGGCCCGCGCATCGACTGCACGATCCCGGCGCGCCGCAGGTCCGCGAGCGCCGTCTCGAGGAACTTGCGGGGCATCTCGAAGCGCTCCGCGAGCACCGCGACCGGCACGCGCGCCGGGTACGCCTCCGCGAGGCCCACCACGGCCCGCACGGCATAGTCTCCCTTGGCGGTCACGTGCATGCGGCCACCCTACCCGCGGGGGGACGATGCGCCGGCGAGCGCGCGACCTACCTCCCCCACCCCGGCGGCCGGGTGGGATCCGGCGAGCGCCGCATCGTCCACCGGCAGGGTCGCCGCGCCGGCGGCGAGCCGCAGCCAGACGGTGTCCCCGACCCGCGCGCCCAGCGCGCGCAGCTCGGCGCGGGTGAGCACCACGGCCACGGGCGGGGCGCCGCCCACCCCGACGCGCACGCGCGCCTCGTTGCCCACCCGCTGGACGTCCGCGACCACGCCGGCGACGGCGTCGCGCACCTCGATGCCGAGCACCTCGATGTCGTGCGGGCGCACCAGCCGGCCGTCCAGCTGGGTGACGGGGCCCAGGAACGACATGACGAACGAGTTGGCGGGGCGGTCGTAGAGGGCGTCGGGCGAGCCGGTCTGCTCGACGCGGCCCTGGCTGATCACCACGATCTCGTCGGCGACCTCGAGCGCCTCCTCCTGGTCGTGGGTGACGAAGACGGTGGTGACGTGGACCTCGTCGTGGAGGCGGCGCAGCCAGTCGCGCAGCTCCTTGCGGACCTTGGCGTCGAGCGCGCCGAACGGCTCGTCGAGCAGCAGCACGGACGGCTCGACCGCGAGCGCGCGGGCGAGCGCCATGCGCTGGCGCTGGCCGCCCGACAGCTGCGACGGCATGCGGTCGCCGAACTGCTCGAGGTGGACCAGGCGCAGCAGCTCGTCGACGCGGGCGCGGACCTCCTCCTTGGGACGCTTGCGGATCTCCAGCCCGAACGCGATGTTCCGCGCGACGGACATGTGCGGGAACGCCGCGTAGTGCTGGAACACGAACCCCACGCCGCGCTTCTGCGGCGGCAGCCGCGTCGCGTCGGCGCCGTCGATGGTGACCACGCCGGAGTCCGCGGTCTCGAGGCCGGCGATGATGCGCAGCAGGGTCGACTTGCCGCCTCCGGACGGGCCGAGCAGCGCGGTGAGCGAGCCGGGGCGGATCGCGACGGAGACGTCGTCGAGCGCGGTGAAGGACCCGAAGGTCTTGGTGACGTCACGGATCTCGATGCTCACGAGGTCCTCCTCTCGGTGCGGGCGCGCAGCAGGCCCACGATGGCGATGGCGATGATGGACACGCTGGCGAGGGCGGCGGCCACGGCGAAGGCCCCCTCCCGGTCGAAGTTCATGTACAGCTCCTCGACGGTGAGCGTCGCGGTCTGGGTGCGGCCGATCAGGTTGCCGGAGACCACCTTGACCGCGCCGAACTCGCCGACGGCGCGGGCGAGGCACAGCACCACGCCGTAGATGAGGCCCCACCGGATCGCGGGCAGCGTGATGCGGCGGAACGTGGTCCAGGGACCCGCGCCCAGGGACCGTGCGGCCTGCTCCTGCTCGGTGCCCACCTCCTCGAGGACCGGGATGATCTCGCGGATCACCAGCGGGAGCGCGATGAACGTGGTCGCGAGCACGATCCCGGGGGTCGAGTAGATGACGTCCAGTCCCACGTTCGCGAGCGGGACGCCCAGCCAGCCGGACTTCGCGCCGTAGACCAGGGCGATCGCGAGCCCCACCACCACGGGCGAGACCGCGAGCGGCAGGTCCACGAGCGCGGCGAGCAGGCGCCGCCCGGGGAACGTGCGCCGCACCAGCAGCAGCGCGACCCCCACGCCGAACACGGTGTTGAGCACCACGGCCCAGCCCGCCGCGATGGCGGTGAGGCGCAGCGCGTTGAGGACCAGCGGGTCGCGGAACGTCTCGATCACGGGCGCGAGGCCGTTCGCGAACGCGCCGGTGAACACGAGCGACACGGGCCACGCGACCAGCAGCACCAGGTAGGCGATCACCACCACGCGCAGCGCCACCGGCCCGCGCCTAGCCACGGCGGCCTCCGACGCGGTTGAACAGCCCCAGGCCCAGCGTGACGGCGAGCGAGATGGCGAGCAGGAACGTGGCGACCACGGCGGCGGCGGCCATGTCTCCCCCTTCGATGTAGCCGAGCATGCGGACGGAGGCGACCTCGGTGCGCATCGCGAGGTTGCCGGAGATGAGCACCAGCGAGCCGTACTCGGCGACGCCGCGTGCGAAGGACAGGGCGGCGCCGGCGGCGATGGCCGGCGCGAGGGCGGGGAGGACGATGCGCCGGAACACCGTCCAGCCCGACGCGCCCAGCGAGCGCGCCGCATCCTCGGCGCTGCGGTCCAGCGTCTCGAGCACGGGCTGCACGGTGCGGACCACGAACGGCAGCGTGACGAACGCCAGCGCGAACGCCACGGCGACCTTGGTGTTCGCGATGTCGACGCCCAGCGGGCTCTGCGGCCCGTACAGCGCGAGCAGCACCAGGCCGGCCACCACGGTGGGCAGCGCGAACGGCACGTCGATCACCACGTCGAGCACGCGCCTGCCCGGGAAGCGGTCGCGCACCAGCACCCACGCGATCGCCGTGCCCATGACCGCATTGACCACGGTCACCAGGGCGGCCTGCTCGAGCGTGAGCCGGATCGCGGCCACCGTCTGCGGCTGCGTGAGCACGCGCACCACGCCGTCCCAGCCGCCCGCCGCGGCGGTCGCGATGACCGCCGCGAGCGGGAGCAGGACTAGCAGGCTGAGCCACAGCACCGCGAGGCCCAGGCCCAGCCCGGCGCCCGCGCTCAGCGGTGGGGCTGCCGGGGCGACGCCGCGCGAGCTCGAGGCATGTGAGCCCCGCGCGCCGCCGCCCCGGCGCCGGCGTGACGTACCGGGCCGCCCGACCCCGTCCCCACCGGCGACCCCGGGTCGGGACGATGCGGCGACCGCCGCATCGTCCCTCACCGGGGTGGTCATTCCTCGACCCCGAGCGAGGTGAGGAGCTGCGTGATGGTGCCGTCCTCCTCGTCGAAGAACTGCGGGGCCGCGACCTCCCAGCCCCCGAAGTCGTCGATGGTGTACAGCTCCTTGGGCGTGGGGAACGGGTCCGCGGGGTCGTTGGCGCCGGGGACCTCGGGGATCTCGACGCCGTCGATGACGGGACGGAAGCCGGTGCGGGCGAACTCGGCCTGCGCCTCGGGCGTGAAGAGGAACTGGTACCAGTCGCGCGCCGCGGGATCGGCGTCGGTGAGCACCGCGCCGGGGTTGTCGATCCGGAGCGTCACGTCGGGCACCACGTAGTCGAGCTCCTCGCCGCTCGCGCGCGCCAGGATGGTCTCGTTCTCGTAGCTGAGGAGCACGTCGCCGGTGCCGGCGAGGAACGCGCTGGTGGCGTCGCGGCCGCTCGCCGGGAGCGAGACCACGTTCGCGAGCACGTCCTTGGTGAACGCCTCCGCGCCCTTGTCGTTCGCGCCGTCCGCGAGCGCGGCGGCCCACACCGCGAGGATGTTCCACCGCGCGCTGCCCGAGGACGTCGGGTTCGGGGTCACGATCTCGACGCCCGGCTCCGCGAGGTCCTCCCAGCTGTCGATGCCGAGCGGGTTGCCCGGCCGCACCGCGATCGCCACGACGGAGCTCGAGACGATCCCCTTGTGCTCGTCCTGGTTCCACTCCGGGTCCACCAGGCCCGCGTCGACCAGGCGGGTGACGTCGGACTCGAGCGAGAAGTGGACGTAGTCCGCCTCGAGGCCGGCCTCGACGGCGCGGCTCTGGTCGCCGGACGCGCCGTACGACTCCACCCACTGGACGCCCTCCCCCTCCGGGGTCTGCGCCCACAGCGCCTGGATCGCGTCGTTGGCGGCCTGCGGGACGGCGTAGCCGACCACGGAGAGCGTGGTCTCGGTGTCGCCCTCGCCGGAGCCCGAGGCGGCGGGATCGGCGTCCGCGGCGCCCGAGCAGCCGGCGAGGACCGCCACCAGGCCCGCCGCGACGGACCCTGCCACCCACCCCCGCGTGCTGAGCTTCCCTGCGTTCATGTCGACCTCCCAGGTCACGAGCCGAACGGCGCTTGTCGCCTATTTCCTATCGGCTTGATAGACATTAGGGGGATTGCAGGCGCAAGGTCAACACGCGCGTGTCGCCGGGCGTGTCGCTGCCCGAGTTTTTTACGCAACGGTGATGTTGCGTTTTATGCGTCGTGCCCGGTAGGGTGCCGGTGAGGCAAGCCTTACCTGCCCATTCCCGGCGCCCCGCGCCCCGTCCTCACCCTGGAGATCACGTGCTCACACGCGTCGCTTCAGCGCGCCCGCGCGCGGCCGGATTCACGGCCGCCGCCCTGCTCGCGCTGCTGCTCTCCCCCTTGCTGATCGCGCTTCCCGCGCAGGCCGCCACGGCCGCCGGGTCGCTCAGCTGGGGGGTCAAGTCCTCGTTCCGCTCGTACGTCGCGGGCGCCGGATCCGTCACGGCCGCCGCGCCGGCCACCGACGACGGCACCGTCACCTCGTTCCCCTACGTCTCGGGGGACGATGCGTCGGGCGCCTTCGCGGGCGCCGTCACCTTCGACGCGCACGGAGGGCTGCTGCACATCGAGATCGCCGACCCCGCGGTGAGCGTGTCGGGCACGTCGGGCGTGCTGAGCGCGACGGTCAACGGATCCGCGACCGAGCTGGTCTCGCTGGACCTGTCGGGCACGGTTCCGACCGTCGCCGACGGCCTGGTGACGTTCGCTTCCGTGCCGGCGTCGCTGACCGCGGCCGGCGCGGCCGTGTTCGGGCAGTACCCCGCGGGTACGGCCATGGACCCGGTGACGTTCTCGCTTCCCGCGGGCGAGGCCGAGCCGGAGCCCACCGAGGAGCCGTCGGGCGAGCCGAGCGCTGAGCCCACGTCGGAGCCCACCTCGGAACCCAGCTCCGAGCCGTCGGAGGAGCCCACCGAGGAGCCCGTGGCCGCCCCGGCCGTGACGGTCGACCGCACCGAGGGCCTCGACGGCACCGGCGACACCATCACCGTCACCGGCACCGGCTTCACCCCCGCGGGCGCGGCCACCACGGGCACGCGTCCCCCGCTCGCCGGCAGGTTCACCGGCGTCTACGTGGTGGTCTCGAAGTTCGCCGACGAGTGGCAGCCCAGCGCGGGCGCCGCCCCCTCGTCGCGCCCGCGCGGCACCACCTTCTGGGCGCTGCCCGCGGAGAGCATGGCGAGCGTGGGCGGCGCGGCCGCCGGCGCGATCGAGCTCACCGAGGACGGCACCTTCACCGCGACCTTCGACGTCGCGGACACCGACCTCGAGGGCGTCACCGGCAACTGGGGCGTCTACACCTACGCGGCGGGCGGCGCGGTCCACGCGCCGTTCGAGACCGCGACCTCGTTCTCGTTCGCGCCCCGCGTCACCGTGACGCCCACCGAGGAGCTCGACGACGTCGCCACCGTGACCGTCGAAGGCCGCAACTTCCTGTCCGCCGGCTCCGCCACCACGGGCACCCGCCCGCCGCTCGCCGGCAAGTTCACCGGCGTGTACGTGGCCGCGGGCAAGTACGCGGACGTGTGGCAGCCCACCGCGGGTGCCGCATCGTCCGCCCGTGCCAACGCGGACGTCCGCTGGGCCGTGAACGCCGCTGACGTGGACACCATCGGCGGCACCGCCGCCGGCGCCGTCGCGATCGACGCGGACGGCCGCTTCACCACCACCCTCACCGTCGACAAGGCCTCGCTGGCCGCGACCGAGGGCGCCTGGGGCGTCTACACCTACGCGGCCGGCGGCGCCAAGCACGCGCCGTTCGAGATCGCGACGCCGCTCACCTTCGCGTCCGACACCCCCGTGGTCGAGCCCGCGACCGGGATCTCCGTCACGCCCGCCACGGGCCTCGCGGACGGCGACACGGTCACCGTGACGGGCACGCTGCCCGCGCTCACGGCAGGCAGGAACACCTCGGCGTACCTCATGTACTGCGTGGAGTCCGAGGGCCGCCCCACCGGCGACCAGTGCGACGGCGCCACCCAGCAGTGGCTCATGCACGTGTCGCAGTACGGCCAGCCCACCACCGGCTCCGTCACCGACGGTCTGTGGACCTTCTCGACCGAGCTCACCCTGCCCGCGTCGATCAACGGCGTCGAGTGCGCCGCGACCGGCGACGTCACGTGCGGAGTGTTCCTGCGGCTCGACCACAACTTCCCGCTCGACTACTCGCTCGACCAGTTCGTGCCCGTGGCGTTCGCCGCGGGAGACGGTTCGGGCGGCGGTGACGGCGGCACCGGTGGGTCCGGCGGCGATGGCGGCGGTGGCACCGGAGGCAACGGCGGCAACGGCGGCTCGACCGGCGGCACCGGCACCGGCACCACCGTGGTCGGCCGCCTCACCTGGGGCGTGGACGCGGGCTTCCGCGACTACGTCACCGGCTCGATCGCGCAGGGCTCGATCACGGTCACCGGCGCGACCGCGTCGAATGGGACGTACACGTTCCTGCAGTCGGGCGGCGACGCCAAGGCCAAGCAGGCGGCCGGCACCGCGAAGTACGCCGGCGCCGTGACCTTCTCGGGCCACCACGGCCTGCTGAACCTCACCATGGCGAACCCGTACGTCCGCCTCGACGGCACCGACGGCGTGCTCAGCCTTGCCGTCGACGGCACCCGCGTCGACTTCGCGACGCTCGACCTCTCGGCCGGGACCCGCACGTCGCTCGACGGCGCGATCCGCTGGGCGGGCGTCCCCGCGACGCTCACCTCCGCCGGCGCGGCGGCGTTCGACGGCTACTACCCGGCCGGGCGCGCGCTCGACCGGGTGACGTTCACCGTCGGCACCGGCTCGGTGACCGCGGGCTCGGGCGGCACCACGGTGGTCGCGACCGCGGACGGAACCGGCGCATCGTCCCCCGAGGCCGACGTCCCGGACGCCCCGCCGGCGACCACCGGCATCACCATCGACGACGCCACCCTCGCGAGCCTCATCGCGGGCGACGAGGTGACGCTGCGCGTGGGCGGCTTCGAGCCGAACGAGCAGGGCATCCGCGTGGTCGTCTACTCGACCCCGACGGTGCTCGCGGACGGCCTCACGGCCGACGCGGACGGCGTGGTGACGTGGACCGGCTCGCTGCCCGGATCGCTCACCGGCACGCACACCCTCACGTTCCAGGGCTCGCAGAGCTACGGGCTCGTGGTCGAGATCCCCGCACGCACCATGTGCGTGGTGGACGATGCGGTGCTCGGGTGGGGCGTGAAGGCCTCCTTCCGCGCGTACATCGAGGGCACCATCGCGAACGGCGCGTGGGAGCTCGACGGCGTGACCGAGGAGCCGGGCGTGTTCGTGTGGACGGGCGCCGGCTCGCTCGACACCGACCCCGTCGCGGGCGCGGTCGCGTTCGACGGCGCGGTGCGCTTCACGGGTCACGACGGCGCGCTCGACACCACGCTGGCGAACCCGGTGCTCGACGTCTCGGGCGGCGTCGCGACGCTGCTGGTGGACGTGAGCGGCGACCGGCAGGACGGCTCGTCGGTGGACTCCGAGGGCGTGCGGTTCGCTGCTCTCGACATAGAGTCCGGGACCGTGACGGTCGACGGCGACACCGTGGTGATCACGGACGTGCCGGCGACGCTCACGGAGGCGGGCTCGGCGGCGTTCGGGACGTACCCGGCGGGCGAGGAGCTCGACCCGGTCACCGTGACGCTCACCGGAGCCGACGCGTGCGCCGGCGTCATCGCGGGCCTGCCCGCTCCCGAGGTGGCGGTCGACGAGGAGCCGGAGGCCGAGGAGCCCGCCGCGACCGCCGTCGAGGGCACCACCGCGACCGAGACCGAGGCGGCCGTCGAGCCGGCGTCCGGCTCCACCCCCTGGTGGATCTGGGGCCTGGGCGTCGTGGTCCTGGCTGGCGCGGGCCTGGGCTTCGGGGTCTGGAGGGCTCGCAGGAGCTGACCCCGCTCCCCCGCATGACGGAAGGCGCCCCCGGCTCAGCCGGGGGCGCCTTCTTGTTCCGTGCTCGCCGCGGCCCGAATTCGCTCAGCACGGTCAGCCACGCGACACGCAGGCAGATCGCGCGGATCGGCCCGCGAGGCGCGGCGCGTCGCGGCTCGGACCGTGCTGAGCGAACTCGCTGAGCGAACTAGGGAGCGGAGGTCAGCGGCGCGGGAGGACCACCGGCAGGCCCGTGTCCGGGTCGTCGATGACCCGCACCCCGAGCCCGTAGACGCGCTCGAGCAGCTCGGGCACCAGCACCTCGCGCGGAGAGCCGAGCCCCGCGAGCCGAGCCCGGTCCATCACCGCGATCCGGTCGGCGTAGGCGGCGGCGAGCGAGAGGTCGTGCACCACGACCACCACCGCGGCGCCCGCGCGGGCCAGCGAGCGGGCGAGCGCGAACACCTCCTCCTGGTGGCGGATGTCGAGCGCGGCCGTGGGCTCGTCGAGCATGACGATCCGGGTGCGCTGCGCGAGGACGCGCGCCAGCGAGACGCGGGCCCGCTCTCCCCCGGACAGCGAGGGGAAGGCCCGCCCGGCCAGGTGCGTCACGTCGGCGCGCGCGAGGGACTGGGCGACCGCCGCATCGTCCTTATCGGACTCGGGAAGGCCCCGCCAGGGGGCGCGGCCCATCGCGACCACCTCGGCGACGGTGAAGGGGAAGGCGACCTGGTTGTCCTGCGTGAGGACGGCGCGCTCGCGCGCGAGGGGCGCCGGCTGCCACGCGGACAGCGGCCGCCCGTCGAGCTCGATCAGCCCGTCCGCGAGGGTCCGCTCGCCCGAGAGCGCGGACAGCAGCGTCGATTTGCCGGCGCCGTTGGGGCCCACCAGCGCGAGCAGCTCGCCGTGGCGCACGTCGAGCGTCACCCGGTCGACCAGGGTCGCGTCGCCCACGCGGACGGTGACGCCGCGGGCATGGATCGCAGCGGTCATGCCCAGCCTCCCGCCCGCGACCGCGCGCGCCGCAGCAGCCAGAAGAAGAACGGCCCGCCGACCAGGGAGGTGAGCAGGCCGATCGGCAGCTCCGCGCCGGAGATCAGGGTGCGCGCGGCCACGTCGGCGTAGGTGAGGAGCACCGCGCCGCCGAGCGCGCTGGCGAGGATGAGTCCCCGGTGGGCGGGTCCCAGCACCATGCGCATGAGGTGCGGCACCACGAGCCCGACGAACGCGATGATGCCCGCGTACGCGACCGCAGCGCCGGTGAGGACGGCGACCACCAGGATGGAGACGATGCGCAGGCGCTCGACCCGGACGCCCAGATGCGCGGCGGTGCGCTCGCCCAGGGCGAGGAGGTCGTAGCGGGCCGCGAGCGCGAGCGCGATCGCGACGCCCACCGCGGTGAGCACGGCGACCACCGCGACCTCGTTCCAGCGCGAGCCGTTGAGGCTGCCGAGCTGCCAGAACACGATCTGCTCGCGCGCGGCGGAGTCCCCCACGAAGAGCAGCAGCGCGAGCCCGGCGCCGGCGAACGCGTTGACGGCGATGCCGGTGAGCAGCAGCGTCACCACCTCGGTGCGGCCGTTCGAGCGGGCCATCGCGTAGACGAGGAGGGTGACGCCCACGCCGCCCGCGAACGCGAGGCCCGCGACGGATGCGACGGAGCCCAGCGCCGCGCCCGAAACGATCGCGAGCGCGGCCCCCAGCGCCGCGCCCGAGGACACGCCCACCACGCCGGGCTCGGCGAGCGGGTTGCCGAAGATGGCCTGCATGACCGCGCCGGCGACGGCGAGCGCGGCGCCCACGAGCACGCTCATGGCGACGCGGGGGAAGCGGATCTGCCACAGGGCCTGCGTGGTGACGTCGTCCGCGGGCGCCCACGCGGTGTGGACGCCGAGGCCCCGGAGCCACGCACCCACCACCTCGGTCGCCGGGATCGCGAGCTGGCCCACGGCGGCGGACAGCACCACCCCCGCGACCAGCGCGACCGCGAGCGCCGCGCCCAGCGTGGCGCGGCGGGACCGGCCGCTCACCTGCCGTAGACCGCGGCCGCGAGAGCCTCGACGATCGCGGCGGAGCGCGGCCCGAAGGCGAGGATGTCGTGGTCGTCCATGTCGACGATCCGCCGCTCCTGGCCTGCGGTGGTGAGGGCGATCGCGGGACGTTCGGCGAGCAGCCCGTCGACGCCGCCCACGGACTCGAGGCCCTTGGTCATCACCAGGATGACGTCGGGATCCGCGGCCAGCATGGCCTCGTCGGTGAGCGGCTGCATGCCGGTGATCCCGGCGTCCGCGCCGGCGTCCACGCCGCCGAGCGCTGAGATGAGCTCGTCCGCGCCGGACTCGTCGCCGAACATGTAGTACACGCCGGCGGAGCCGCGCAGGTAGAGGAACACCATGCGCGGAGCCTCGCCGCTCGCGCCGGTCCCGGACGCGCCGGAGGCGAGCGCCTCGACGTCCGCGGTGGCGGCGGCGACCTCGGTCGCGATCCGCTCCGCGAGCTCCTCGCCCGCGGTCGGCACGCCCAGCGCCTCGCCCACCTGCCGCGCGAGCTCGCCCGCGCCGTCGAACCCGGCCTCGTTCTCGACGTAGACCACGGGGATGCCGGCGTCGCGCACCTGCGCGACCGCGTCGGAGGGGCCGATGCTGCCGTCCGTGATGAGGACCGTCGGCTCGAGCGCGAGCACGGCCTCGGGCGTGAGGGTGTGACCGGAGCCGGTCACCACCGCGACGTCCTCGAGGCCGGGGATCTCGGCGGCGACGTCGCGGCCCACGAGCGCGTCGGCGAGCCCCAGGCCCGCGACCGTGGCGGCGATGGCCCCGGTCATGTCCACGGCGACGATCCGGCCGACGTCCGCCACCGTCACCTCGCGGTCGCCGGCGCGCTCGCGCGACACGACCGTCACCGGCAGCTCCGGTTCCACCCGGTCGACCGCCTCGACGGACCGGTCCGCGAGGACCGCGGTGACGGGCCCAGTCGCGCTCCCGGAGCCCCCGACCGCGCCCGCCGCGAACGTCGCCCCGCCCGACGGCGCACCGGCTGCGCTGCACCCCGCGAGGGCGAGCGCGAGCGCCCCGACCGCGAGCCGGGCGAGCGTGCGCGCGGCCACTACGCGGGCAGGGGCGCGTCCGCGCCGAGGGCCTCGAAGATGTCCGCGTTGAACCCGAACGCCGCCTTCGCCTCCGCGATCAGCGCGGCCTCCTGACCGGCGTCCAGGTCGAGCGCGTCGAGCTGCTCGCGGTAGGCACGCTTGTAGCGCACCGCGGAGTCGATCCGCTCGAACCGGTAGAAGCCCAGCTGCGCGTCCGTGGCGCCGTAGTGCCGCGCGACCAGCTTCGCGATCGCCTGCCCCCCGGAGAGATCCCCCAGATAACGGGTGTAGTGGTGGGCGACGTAGCGCGGGACGTCGGCCTCCGCGAGGCCGCGCAGGTGGTCCACGTA
Source organism: Demequina silvatica (assembly GCF_000971215.1). Classification (GTDB taxonomy): domain Bacteria; phylum Actinomycetota; class Actinomycetes; order Actinomycetales; family Demequinaceae; genus Demequina; species Demequina silvatica. The sequence continues at coordinate 346,147 of NZ_BBMA01000003.1, read as the reverse complement.
GGCCTGCGTCGCGGGCAGCGCGGGCAGGGCCCGCTCCCAGTCGGCGACGCCGAGCGCCTCGAGGTCCGCCTCCATGGATGGCACGCGGCGCAGCGCCTCGTCCGCGAGGAAGGCCGGGTCCCCCGGCTGCGGCGCGCGGGCCTCGAGCGCCCGGTACACGTACGTGTACTGCGCGAGGTAGCGGACGTACGCGGCAAGGTCGAGCTCGCCGCCCATGAGGCGGGTGATGAACCCGCGGTTCTCGGTGTCGCGGTGCTCGGGCGCGGTGGCCTCGCGCAGCCGCGAGGCGAGCCCCTCCGGGGACTGGAGTTCGGTCATGACTGAAACATAGCAATTCCGCAAGCGCCGTGTCACGTAAATCCGCGCGGCCCGGATGCGAAGAACCCCGGGCGGCCGCATCGTCGAGGCCGTCCCGGGGTCACAGTGAGGTGCGGACACGCCATTGTGTCCGCACTCGCCGACGCTAGCGCCGATCCCGTCGCGAAAACCCCTCGTTACGGAATAGTTATCAATGGGACCGGTCACAATGCGTCGCTGGGTGCCATCCGGCCGTTCCGAGGGACGATGCGCGGCGCACCCCCGCGGCGGCGATACAGTCACAAGGATGGAGGGGGTGACGCCCGTGACCGGATCGGCGACCGACGTCGCACCCGCCCCCGAGGCGAGCCTCGCCGCCCGCGGCCTCATGATCGTCCGCAACCTGACAGGCGCCCGTCGCCGCGCATCGTCCACCCGACCCCCGCGCATCCTCGAGCCCACGTTCTCCGGCGTGGGGTTGGTGGTCGGGGCGCTCTTCATCGCCGTGTCGCTCGAGCCGTCGCTGCTGCCGCGCGTCCCGCTGGTGCAGGGCCTCGCGACCGGGGTGTCGTTCATGGCCGGCTACGGGCTGGGCGCGGGCGCGCACGCGGTCTGGAACTACCTCGAGGTCCCCAACCTGCGCGGACGCGCCCTCACCGTGGTGGCCTGGGTGGTGCTCGGGCTCATCGGGGTGAGCCTGGGGCTCGCGATCTGGCGATGGGTGGGGTGGCAGAACGGCATCCGCCGCACGTTCGGGATGGAGGAGCTCGACCCGACCGCGTGGCCGATCGTCATCGGGATGGGCCTGGTGGTCGCCGCCACCGTGCTGGTGTGCGCGCGGCTGCTGCGCGCGCTGTTCCGGTGGGGCAACGCGCTGCTCAGGCGGTGGCTGCCCCGCCGCCTCGCGGTGACGCTCGCCACCGCCGGCCTGGTGGTGCTGCTGTGGCTCGTGTTCTCGGGCGTGCTGGTGCGCGGGGCGTTCATCGGCGCGAACTGGGCGTTCTCCGCGCGCGACCTCGACGACAAGGTGGGCACCAGGGAGGTGACCTCACCGCTGCGCTCGGGCGGCGAGGGTTCGCTGGTGGCGTGGGAGGACCTGGGCCGGCAGGGACGCGCGTTCCTGTCCTCGGGGCCGTCCGTCGAGGAGCTGGACTCCTGGTCGGGCGGGGGCGCCCTCGAGCCGATCCGCGTGTTCGTGGGCCTGCGGTCAGCGGACACCCTCGACGAGCGCGCGCAGCTCCTGCTCGACGAGCTGGTCCGCACCGGCGCTTTCGACCGCGACGTGCTGGTGCTCGCCACCACCACCGGCACCGGTCTCATCGACGCGAACGCCGCGGACTCCATCGAGTTCCTCTACAACGGCGACACCGCGATCGCGGGCCTGCAGTACTCGTACCTGCCCAGCTGGCTGTCGCTGCTGGCGGACCAGAGGGCGGTCACCGACGCGACGCAGGCGACGTTCCGCCTGGTGCACGACTACTGGGCCGCCCTGCCCGAGGACTCACGCCCCGAGCTCTACCTCTACGGGCTGTCGCTCGGCTCCGCGGGCCCCGAGTCCGTGCTCGGGTCCATCGACATCCTCAACGAGCCCGTCGACGGCGCCCTCCTCACCGGCCCCACCTTCCTCAACCTCATGCACAACGAGCTCGAGCGCTCGCGCGACGAGGGCTCCCCCGCCTGGCTGCCCGTGGTGGGCGAGGGTCGCACGGTCCGGTTCACCGGGGAGGACGATGCGCTGGCCGAGCCGTCCGGGACGTGGGGCTCCACGCGGGTCGTGTACCTCCAGCACGGCTCGGATCCGGTGGTGTTCTTCTCCCCCGTGACGTTCTACCGCGAGCCCGAGTGGCTGCAGGAGGGTGAGCGGGCGCCGGACGTGTCGCCGCAGATGAACTGGTTCCCGCTCATCACCGGCTGGCAGACCATGCTCGACATGCCCGCCGCCGGCTCCGTGCCGGAGGGCTACGGGCACATGTACACGGCGAAGGCGAACCTGCAGGCGTGGGTCGGCGTCACCGACCCGGACGACTGGACCGCCGCAGACACGGAGGCGCTGGGCGACTTCCTCAACGAGCGCCGCGCCGAGCGGCTGACGCTCCTCGAGCAGCTGGGGCGGTAGGGGCCGGATGCGCGGCGACGCGCGGCGAGCCGAAGGTCCGCCGCGCGTCGCGCTCAGGGGGTCAGCGCGAGATGCCGAAGCCGCCGGTCCAGCCGATCTTCTCCGACACCGCGAGGGTGAGCTGCGCGAAGCCGATCGCCTCGAGCTCGTGCGCCCGCGCGAGCGAACCCGCGTCGATCGCCTCGAGACCGCCGGCCTCGACGGCCGCGACCAGCGTCGCCTTCGCCGCGGACGAGTCGCCCGCGACCAGCACGGTGGTGGTGAGCTCGCCGACCTTCTTGGCACCCAGGGTGGCCGCGAAGTTGGTGTTGAACGCCTTGACCACGTGGGCGGCGGGGATCTTCGCCTGGATCTCCGCGGCGGCGGAGGAGCCGGCGGGCACCACGAGCGAGTCGAAGGTCTCGAAGTTCAGCGGGTTGGTGATGTCCACCACCACCTTGCCGTCGAACGCGTCGCCGTACGCGGCGAGGATCGAGTCGACCGCAGGGAACGGCACGGCGAGGACCACCACGTCGCCGGCGAGCGGGGCCGTGCCCACCTCGTCCTTGGTGACGTACGTGACCGAGCTGCCGCCGTCGGCGAGCACGCCGCCGATCGCGTTGGCCATGTTGCCGGTGCCGATGATGGTGAAGGTGGTCATGTCCGTGTCCTTTCGAGCCGGGCCTCGCGACCCGTTTAGTTGTACCTACAACAACCGACCATAGACCCTCTTGGTTGTAGATGCAACCTCTTGGTAGGATGGACCCATGACGAGCACCACCACCGCCCTGCGCCACCCCGAGCGCGTCGCGGTCGCGCGCCTCCACGCGCTGCTCGAGCTGCTCCCGACCGCGCTCGATCACCACCTGGCAGGCGCCGGCCTCACCGCATTCGAGTTCACTCTTCTCGAGGCGCTCGACGAGGCGCCCGCGCACCGCCTGCGCCTCAGCGCCCTCGCCTCCCGCACGAACGCGACCCTCCCGCGCCTGTCGCGCGTGGTCACCGGCCTCGAGCGCAAGGGCCTGGTGGTCCGTGCCGCGTGCGCCGAGGACGGCCGCGCCTTCAACGCCGTGCTCACCGACGCCGGCGCGGACGCGTTCGCGGACGCGCGCCCGCTCCACGCCGACGCGGTGCGCGAGATGATCCTCGAGGACCTCACCGAGCAGGAGGTCGACGCCCTGGCCGACCTCGCGCTGAAGATCCTGGGCCGCCTCGACCCCGACCGGCGCCTCGCGGTGACCGCATCGCTCGCCGAGTGCGCCGCGGACCCTTCGCCGGAGTGCGCCGCTGACCCGGCACTCGCCGCCGACGCGGCCTGCCCCGCCGACCCGGCGGAGCAGGGCTAGCAGCGCCCGCAGGAGGGACGATGCGCGGGCTCAGTGATGCTTGCGCGCGAGCCTCCACATGGTCCAGGACGTGCCGATGAAGCGGGCCGCCTGAGCCAGCAGGCTGCGCCGCCGCCTCAGCTCCGCCTCGGTGGGCAGCGGCGCGTGGGCGATCCGCTCGTTGGTGGTGTCCATCGCGATCCTCCGATCCGCCCGGCTCACTCCGGGATCCACGTCCACCCGGGACGCGCCTTCGCCTTGTAGATGAACAGGGTGTGCAGCATGCGCTTGACCCAGTGGCCGGACAGCCCGATCTCGCCCTTGGTCGCCTTGAGGTCGCGTCCCGTCTCGGGGTAGCGCTCCCAGTCCGGGACCACCGGGCTCATGGTCATGGCCGCGGCCGTGCCCGACCGGAAGCCGGTCCCCGCCGAGGCGACGCACGCCGCGGCCATCTCGGCCATCGAGGCCGCATGCGTGGGCTCCGGAGCCCCGCGCATGATCATGTCCGCGATGGACTTCGCGACCACCTTGCCCATGGTCCCCGACGGCATCCCGGTGCGCGGCGGCGACGGCGCGACCGCGACCCCGTCGGGCGTGGCGCGCGGCTTCGAGATCTGGTGCGGGGGCGCGAACGCGATGCCCACCCCGAAGACGTTCCTGTAGGTCGGGTTCTGATAGGTCCGCGGCCAGTCGCGCGCGCTCCACTCCGCGTAGGGCTTGGGCGTGTAGTCCGCATCCACCTTGAGGAAGCCCGACGGGGCGAACAGCGTGGACGTGATGTCCTCGCCGGCCCGGTCGAACGCCTTCCAGTCGTTGCCTTTGAACGGCGGGAGCAGCATCGCGAAGTCGTACGCGAGGTCGTTGTGAGAGCCGTCGAGCTGCTCGTAGTGGATGACCCCGGGGTCGATCGACGTGACGGCCGCGCCCGTGATGGCCCGCACGCCGCGCTCGCGGAACAGCGACTCGGTCCACAGCTGCGACGTGGTGCGGTACCCGTTCTGCTCGAACTGCATGCCGCCCACGCCGAAGTCGCCCAGCTCGTTCTCGTTGGTGAGGTAGACGATCTCGGCGTTGTCGCGCACGCCGGCCTCGCGCAGCTCGTGCTCGACGTTGAACGTGTACTCGAACGCCGCGCCCTCGCACGTGCAGGTGCCGTGCCCGACGCCGATCACCACGGTCTGGCGACGCGTGCGGAGCACCTCGATCAGCGCGGCCAGCCTCGCGGCCGCCTGCGTCGCGTGGTCCGGGGTGCACACCGAGAGCGTGTGCCCGACGTCGGGCCCGAGGCCCGGCGTGGCCCCGAAGTTGAGCTTCGGCCCCGTGGCGTTGACCACGTAGTCGTAGTGGATCCGCTCGGTCCGCCCCTCGCCCCCGGGAGAGGTGAGCTCGACCTCGACGGCGGGCCGCGCATCGTCCCCCTGCCCCTCCGGCCACAGGGCGACCGCCCTGCCCTGGACGAACCCGATCCCCTTGCGCCGGTAGATGGGCGCGAGCTCGAAGACCACGTCCTCGTGGCTCATGCGCCCCACGCCCACCCAGATGTTGGACGGGATCCAGTTGTAGGTGGGCTTGGGGTTGACCACCAGCACCTCGTGCTCCGAGGGAAGGAGCTTGCGCAGGTAGAGGGCGGCCGTGTGCCCCGACACCCCGGCACCCAGGACGACCACGCGGGCCATGACCGATCACCTCGCTGACCTGGAAGGAGGGCCGTCGTCGTTGACGGCCCCTCAGCCCAGGTCTATACCCCCGAGGGTATCGATCGCAAGGGACGTTGGTCCCTCGCCCGGGTCAGTCGCGACGGTTGTCCACGGCCTTCTTGAGGAAGATCATGGGCAGCAGCCACGTCGCGAGCGCGGTGACCAGCCACACCAGCACGGTCGCGGCGATCCACGTGCCGACCCCGTCGATCGCGAGGCTGTCGACCACGAGCGACGTGATGAGCAGCGCCACGAACGTGGACACCAGGCCCACGCCGCCCAGGAACGCGTTGGCGTACTTGGTGGCCATCTTGAAGATCAGCGGGGACAGGATCCACTGCGCGACGGTGAAGATCACCGCGGCGACCAGCAGGCCCGTGAAGTCGATGGTGAAGCCGTCGAGGACCATCGAGGTGATCCAGAGACCCAGCGCGGCCGAGCCGAAGAAGATCAGCGTGTTGATCAGGAATCGCACCATGGTGCCGACGCTACTACCGACACGCCCGTTCTGCTCGGAAATCAGGCACGATGCACGTTTCGGGGACGATGCGCGGGTTCAGTCGCGCTTGTCGACCGCCTGGCCGCCGGCGGGCTTGTCGCCCTTGTCTCCGATCTTGTCGAACAGCCCCGGCAGCACCCACACGCCGATCGCGGTGATGAGCCACACCAGGAGCGTGCCGGCGGCCCACGTGCCGAAGCCGTGGATGGTGAGGCCCGAGGTGAGCGTCGCGGTGATGAGCAGCGCGACGAACGTCGAGATGATGCCCACGCCGCCCACCACGGCGCGGGCGCGCTTGTGGATCTGCCGCTCGATGAGGGGCGACAGGAGGCTCTGCGCGAGCGCGAAGATGACGGTCGCGGTGATGAGGCCGCTGATCTCGAGCTCGAAGTCCTCCCCGAGCATCAGCGAGGTGAGCGCGAGCGCCGTCACCGCCGATGCGAGGAACACGGCCGCCTTGAGCAGGAATCTCTCCATGAGCCGACGCTACCCCGCGGCCGGTGGGATGCGCGAGGACTCGCGCCGCGCATCGTCCCAGGCAGAGCCCTCCGGAAGGGCTCCGGACAGACGACGAGGGCGCCTCCGGGGAGGCGCCCTCGTGGTGCTGTCGACCATTTCCGGCCACCAGGGACTTGCGGCCGGGATCAAGGCGATAGGTCCTAGGACCTAATGCCCAGAACAGTAGCGCATCGCACGGAATTCCCGTACCCCCTGACGTATTCGCGGAGCGCGAACCGGCCGGTGCCGGACACATGCGCGCAAACTCGGACGGATAGGGTCAGGGCATGTTGCACCATGCCCCCCTCATCGAGATGATCGCAGTGGGCCTGGTGGCGGCCTTCATCCTGGGTTTCGCGGCGCAGAAGCTGCGCCTGTCGCCCATCGTCGGCTACCTCGCCGCCGGCCTGCTGATCGGCCCGTACACGCCCGGCTTCGTGGGCGACGTGGACCTCGCGACGCAGCTGAGCGAGATCGGCGTGATCCTGCTGATGTTCGGCGTGGGCCTGCACTTCAGCTTCAAGGAGCTGCTCGCGGTGCGCCGCGTCGCGCTGCCGGGCGCGATCGCGCAGATGACGGTCGCGACGGCGCTCGGCACCGGCCTGGGACTGCTGCTCGGCTGGGGCCTCGAGGGTGCGCTGCTGTTCGGGCTCGCGCTGTCCGTCGCCTCGACCGTGGTGATGCTGCGCGCGCTCGAGGAGCGGCAGCTGCTCGACACCCGCGCGGGCCACATCGCGGTGGGCTGGCTGATCGTCGAGGACCTCGCGATGGTGATCGCGCTGGTGGTGGTGCCGGTGCTCGCGGGCGACGGCGCCACGGGCGGCGAGCTCGCGGGCGAGCTGGCGCTGACCGTGCTGCGCGTGGGCGGGTTCGTGGCGCTCATGTGGTTCGTGGGCCGGCGCGTGATCCCGTGGACGCTCGCCCGCGTCGCGGACACCGGCTCGCGCGAGCTCTTCACGCTGGGCGTGCTCGCGATCGGGCTGGGCGTCGCCGTGGGCGCCGCGTGGATGTTCCAGGTGTCCTTCGCCCTGGGCGCGTTCTTCGCGGGCATGATCCTGCGCGAGTCCGACCTCTCCCACCGCGCCGCCGAGGACTCCCTGCCGCTGCGCGACGCGTTCGCCGTCCTGTTCTTCGTCGCCGTGGGCATGCTGGTGGACCCGTCGATCGTGCTGCGGCAGCCCGTCGCCCTGCTCGCGACCGTCGCGATCATCGTGGGCGGCAAGTTCATCATCGCGTTCGGCCTGGTGCGCATGCTCAAGTACTCGCGGTCGATGGCGCTGCTCATCGCGGTCTCGCTCGCGCAGATCGGTGAGTTCTCCTTCATCCTGGTCACCCTCGGCGCCGACCTCGAGATCCTCCACGAGGACGCGCAGGACCTGGTGCTCGCCGGCGCGATCATCTCGATCATCCTCAACCCGCTGCTGTTCGCGTGGGTCGCCAAGATCCTGGCGCGCAAGAACGCCCTGCCGGACGATGCGGGGGCCGGGCCGGTCTCCTCGGAGGCCACCGGGCACGTGATCGTGGTGGGGTACGGCCGGGTCGGCGGCCGCGTCGCCAAGGCGCTGTGGGCCGCGGAGATCCCCGTGGTGGTCATCGACGACGACGAGACCCGCGTGCAGAAGATCCGCGACCGCGGTCACGAGGCCATCCTGGGCAACGCCGCGCGCGCGGGCGTGCTGCGCTCCGCCGGCATCGGGGCTGCGCGGGCGGTGCTCGTGGGCATCCCCGACCCGCTCAATGCCGGGTCGGTGATCGCGAAGGCGCGCGAGCTCGCGCCCGACATGGACATCGTGACGCGGGGCCACGGCACCCGCGACGTCGAGTACCTCGAGAGCCAGGGCGCCTCGCGCGTGCTGGTGGGCGTGCACGAGGTCGCAGACCTCATGGTCGAGCGCGTGGGCGGCCCGCCCAACGAATCCGAGGCCAGGGCGTAGCCGCGTCGACAATCAATGACACTTGTGACGCAAGCGCACTCGCGGGGCGCGTGAGGCCGCCACATCCTTCACGCGGCAACACCTGCGTCACAAGCGCCAGTGGGAGTCGTCGGGCGATCGCCCGGCAGCCACCTCGAGTGCGGCATAGCCTGGACGCATGAGCCACGACGCCGTCCGTCTCGACGCTCTCATCAAGGCGCTCAGCCACGCCTACGACTCCGCGTTCGACGAGGCCCTCGCGGACCGCTCGACCACTCGCGCCGAGTTCGTGATGCTGAGCCTGCTGGCCCGCTCCCGCGACCCGATGACGTGGCAGCAGCTCGAGGACCACATGACGCCGTTCTACAGTCCGGCCAAGCTCACCGACGCGTGGAACGGCCTGGTCGCGGGCGCGTGGGCCGAGGACCTCGAGGGTCTGCGGGCGGCCACGCCCGAGGGGCGCGAGGTGGTCGACGAGCTGCACGACGAGATCGAACGGATCCACGACGATGCGTCGGAGGGCCTGACGGACGCGCAGATCGAGGCCGCGGAGGCCGTCGTGAGGACGATGCTGGGGAACCTCGAGCGCTGAGCGTCGCCTCTCCCCAGCGCGGCTATTCCGCGCCGCGCATCACCCTGTTCCAGGCGTTCGTGACCGCGACCACCTCGACGATCGCTCCGAGCTGCGTCGAGTTGAACCACGCCCCCGCATGCGCGCGGGCGTCCTGCTCCAGCGCGCGCGGCGCATCCGTGAGGACCTCCGCGAGGCGCAGCGCCGCGGACTCCCCGTCGCTCACCAGGCCGGGACGGATCTGGCGGGCGGGGCGCGCGAGCGCCGCGATGAGGTCCGGGCGCGCGCCGCCGAGCGCGAGCGCCTCCGAGTGCAGCCGGATCGAGTGGTGGCAGCCGTTGAGGTGCGACACCCGCAGGCGAATCATGTCGCGCAGCCGGGGCTCGAGGGCGTCGCCGACGTCTCCGTCGATCCGCTCGAGCGCCTTGAGAAAGCCGGCGCCAACCCTCGCCTCCATGCGCGCGACGCTACCCGCGCATCGTCCCCCCGTACGGGAGGCGTGCCGCCGGGCGACCAGGTGCCCGGCGCATCGTCCCTGCTCTCGATTCCCGAGCACGGTCGCGCCTCTGGAAGAATGGCGCCCATGACTTCGCGCATCCCGGACAAGGCCACCGTCGACGGGCTTGAGGACCGCTGGAACGAGGCCTGGGAGGCCGCCGGCACGTACCGCTTCGACGAGTCGAAGACCCGCGAGCAGGTGTACTCGATCGACACGCCGCCGCCCACCGTCTCGGGCTCGCTGCACGTGGGCCACGTGTTCAGCTACACGCACACCGACGTGGTCGCCCGCTTCCAGCGCATGCGCGGCCGCGAGGTGTTCTACCCGATGGGCTGGGACGACAACGGCCTGCCCACCGAGCGCCGCGTGCAGAACTACTACGGCGTCCGCTGCGACCCCACGCTCCCCTACGTCGAGGGCTACGAGCCCCCGTTCGAGGGCGGCGAGGGCAAGTCCGTGAAGGCGGCGGACCAGCAGCCGATCTCGCGCCGGAACTTCGTCGAGCTGTGCGAGCGCCTCACGGCGGAGGACGAGAAGCAGTTCGAGTCGCTGTGGCGCCACCTGGGCCTGTCCGTCGACTGGTCGCGCACCTACCAGACCATCTCCCCGTCCTCGCAGGCCGTCGCGCAGCAGGCGTTCCTGCGCGGGCTGTGGCGCGGCGAGTGCTACCAGGCCGAGGCGCCGACCCTGTGGGACGTGACGTTCCGCACCGCGGTCGCGCAGGCCGAGCTCGAGGACCGCGAGCGCCCCGGCGCGTACCACCGCCTGGCGTTCGAGCCGGCGGCGGACATGGAGGAGGCCACCGGCTCGTACGAGTCCGTGTGGATCGAGACCACCCGTCCCGAGCTGCTGCCGGCGTGCGTGGCGCTGGTCGCGCACCCTGATGATGCCCGTTACCAGGGCCTCTTCGGCAAGCACGTGCGGACGCCGCTGTTCGGCGTCGAGGTGCCCGTGGTCGCGCACCACCTGGCGAACCCCGAGAAGGGGTCCGGCATCGCGATGATCTGCACCTTCGGCGACGTCACGGACGTGACGTGGTGGCGCGAGCTGCGCCTGCCCACGCGCCCGGTGATCGGGTGGGACGGCCGCATGCTGCCCGATGCGCCCGCGGGGATCTCCTCGGAGGCGGGCCTCGCCGCGTACGGCGAGCTGGCCGGGCTCACCACGTTCTCCGCGCAGAAGCGGATCGTGGAGCTGCTGTCCGAGGCGGGCGTTCTTGACGGCGCTCCCCGACCCATCAACCACCCCGTGAAGTTCTTCGAGAAGGGCGACAAGCCGCTCGAGATCGTCACCACGCGCCAGTGGTACATCCGCAACGGCGGTACCGACGCTGCGCTGAACGCGGAGCTGGTGGCGCGGGGCTCGGAGCTCGACTTCGAGCCCGACTTCATGCGCGTGCGCTACGAGAACTGGGTGCGCGGCCTCACCGGCGACTGGCTGATCTCGCGCCAGCGCTTCTTCGGTGTGCCGATCCCGGTCTGGTACCCCGTGCTCGCGGACGGCTCGCCCGACTACGAGAACCCGCTGGTGCCCTCGGAGGAGTCGCTGCCCGTCGACCCGTCGGTGGACGTGCCCGCGGGCTTCGAGGCGTCGCAGCGTGACGTCCCGGGCGGCTTCACGGGCGAGAAGGACATCATGGACACGTGGGCGACGTCCTCGCTCACCCCGCAGATCGTGTGCGGGTGGCGCGACAACCCCGCACTGTTCGCCGCGACGTTCCCCATGGACCTGCGCCCGCAGGGCCAGGACATCATCCGCACCTGGCTGTTCTCCACCGTGGTGCGCTCGCACGCCGAGCACGGCACGCTGCCGTGGAAGCACGCGGCGATCTCGGGCTGGATCCTCGACCCGGACCGCAAGAAGATGTCGAAGTCCAAGGGCAACGTGGTGACGCCCATGGGCCTGCTCGAGACGCACGGCTCCGACGCGGTGCGCTACTGGGCCGCAGCCGCGCGCCTCGGCACCGACGCGGCATTCGACGAGGGCCAGATGAAGATCGGCCGTCGCCTCGCGATGAAGGTGCTCAACGCGTCGAAGTTCGTGCTCGGCGCGACCGGCATCGCGACGGCCGCCGACTCGTCGCTCGAGGCGGGCATCGCCGCCGCGGACACCATCGCTGCGGGCTCCGTGACGGAGCCCCTGGACCGGGCCATGCTGACGGCGCTCGCGGACGTGGTTGACGCCGCGACCACCGCGCTCGAGAAGTACGATCACACACGCGCCCTCGAGGTCGCGGAGACGCTGTTCTGGACCTTCTGCGACGACTACCTCGAGCTGGTCAAGACCCGTGCGTACGACGGCGCCGCCCCCGGCGAGGCCATCGACCCGTACGCGCCGTGCTCCCCCGCCGCCGCGTCCGCGCGCACCGCGCTCACGCTCGCGCTCGGCACCTTCCTGCGCCTGCTCGCGCCGGTGCTGCCGTTCGCGACCGAGGAGGTGTGGAGCTGGTACCGGCCGGGCTCGATCCACCGCACGCCGTGGCCGGAGTCCGCTCCGCTGCGCGAGGCCGCCGGGGAGGCGTCGCAGGGCGCTCCCCTGCTCGCCGCCGCGGGCGAGGCGCTGTCCGTGCTGCGCAAGGTGAAGTCCGAGGCGAAGGTGTCGCAGCGCACGCCGCTCGTGTCCGTGGACCTGCTGGTGCCGGCCGCGAAGGCCGGCTTCGTGCGCGCGTCCGAGCCCGACCTGCTGGCCGCGGGTCGTGTCGAGTCGATGCAGATCGTCGACACCGAGGCGGCGCTCGAGCCGAACGTCGACGGTCTGGGCTCCGAGGACGGCTCCTCGGACGAGATCGCCGACCCGACGGTGATGCGGACGGAGAACGCGGTCCTGGCCGAGGCGTAGGACGCCCCTCCACTCACCCGCCGCGGCCCCCGGCGCGCTATGGGTAGCTCAGCGACGGTTCGGCGACATCTGTGTTTGCTGCGGGGAACTGACCGACGGCTCGAGGCGCGCGGTGCGACTCACGTCGTGCTGCGCGCCTCGAGCACCTCGCGCACCCGCGCGCGGCATTGCTCGGGGCGCTCGGTGATGTCCTCGTAGGTCAGGCGCAGGGTCTGGATCCCGATCCCCGCGAGCAGCGCATCACGCCGGAGGTCGCGCTGTCTCTGCTGCGGGCTTGCATGTGAGGCCGCACCGTCGAGCTCCACGGCCGTCATGGTGCTGGGGTCGTACATGTCGAGCCTGAAGAACTCACCCTGCGCCATCACGCGATGCTGACGGAGGAAGCGCGCGAACTCTCCTGTGTTGAACACTCGGCGCAGACCCACCTCCTCGAGGTAGCTCTCGGCACCGCGCTCCGCGGCGTCGACGCGACGCAGAAGCTCGCGGCGCGCCGTGCACCGCGGGACCCGCTCCAGAGCGTCCCGGATGGCGCGAGGCGTGGTGAAGCCGCTGCGAAACGCACGGTGAACGGCCGACGACCGGTCTCCACGCGCGAGCCCGCCGAATCCATGGATCACCGCCAGGTCGGGCCCGAGCACCGTCGCGCGCCCGATGCGGGTGGTCGGCGGGCGGTAGGACAGCCGCCTCACGCGGATCCACTTGGGTGGGTACGGGTGTTCGGGGTGCGGCAGGACGATCTCGATGGTCTCCGGCGGCTCCTCGACGAAGCCCCACAGGAACATGGCTGCTACGCCGGAGACGGCAGCCTTGGTGCCCGCCCAGAGGAGCGCGGCGTCCACGCGGGCCGCGAACGACTCGGCATGGATGGCAGCGACGTAGGTATCCGGCAGCAGCCTGACGATGTCGCCGCGTGCGATCGCGGTGCGCGCCTTGCGCTCCGACGCGATCCCGATGAGCTCGTCGTATGTGAAGGCTCGCGGTTCGCGGCGCAGCGCGTCGACCAGGGAGCCGCCGGCGGCCACCCGGGGCAGCGGCCTGAGATGGGTCATGGGACCGTTGTAGGCGACTCCGGCGGGGCCGGTCACCACGGTCCGCCGGCGCTGGGGATGAGCGATCCGCGGCGCGGTGCCGGGGACATCGCCCGGCTCGTGGCGCCCAGCGTCGCTCATTTCCCCGCAGCGCGCGAGGACCTTGCAGAACCGTCGCTGATCTCCCCATAGCGCGCCGGGAGGGGCGCGGGTGGTGAGGTTAGGCCGCGCCGGCTTCTTCCACCGGGCCCTCGAAGGCCGGTCGGGCGCGGTCGAGCACCGTCTCGCGGGTGACGATCACCCGGGCGATGTCGTCGCGACCGGGGACCTCGAACATGGTCTCCTGGAGGACCTCCTCCATGATCGCCCGCAGGCCGCGCGCGCCGGTCCCGCGCTCGAGCGCCTGCTCCGCGATCGCTTGGACCGCCTCCGTGTCGAACTCGAGCTCCACGGAGTCCAGCTCGAACATGCGCTGGTACTGCTTGACCAGAGCGTTCTTGGGCTGGGTGAGGATGTTGACCATCGCGTCGACGTCGAGCGGGTTGACGGTCGCAATGACCGGCATGCGGCCGATGAACTCCGGGATCAGCCCGAACTTGTGCAGGTCCGTGGGCGTGACCTCGGAGAACAGGTCCGTGTTGTCGGCCTCCTTGAGCGTCGCGCCGAAGCCGATGCCCTTGCGGCCCACCCGCGAGCTGATGATCTCCTCGAGGCCGGCGAACGCGCCGCCGAGGATGAACAGCACGTTGGTGGTGTCGATCTGGATGAACTCCTGGTGGGGGTGCTTGCGCCCGCCCTGCGGGGGCACCGAGGCCACCGAGCCCTCGAGGATCTTCAGCAGCGCCTGCTGCACGCCCTCGCCCGACACGTCGCGCGTGATGGACGGGTTCTCCGCCTTGCGCGCGACCTTGTCGATCTCGTCGATGTAGATGATGCCGCGCTGGGCCTTGTCGACGTCGTAGTCGGCGGCCTGCAGCAGCTTGAGGAGGATGTTCTCGACGTCCTCGCCCACGTATCCGGCCTCGGTCAGCGCGGTCGCGTCCGCGATCGCGAACGGCACGTTGAGCATCTTGGCGAGGGTCTGCGCCAGGTACGTCTTGCCCGTGCCGGTGGGGCCGATGAAGAGGACGTTGGACTTGGCGATCTCCACCTGGTCCTCGTCGCCCTTGAGGCGGGTCTCCCCCGCGCGCACGCGCTTGTAGTGGTTGTAGACCGCGACGGACAGGGCACGCTTCGCGCTGTCCTGGCCCACGATGTACTGGCCCAGGAAGTCGAAGATCTCGCGGGGCTTGGGCAGCTCGGTGAGCTCGGCCTCGACCTGCTCCGCGAACTCCTCCTCGATGATCTCGTTGCACAGCTCGATGCACTCGTCGCAGATGTAGACGCCCCCGCCCGCGATGAGCTTGCGCACCTGCTTCTGCGTCTTGCCGCAGAACGAACACTTGAGCAGGTCGCCGCTGTCAGCGGGTCGGTTCATCGGGGGGCTCCTCTCACGAACTGCGCCGTGCCCCTCCAGGCTACCTACGGGGTCCGACAAGCGGGGGGCGGCGCGCCGGTCGGACGGACGGGCGGCCGTCCTAGCAGGGCGGACGGGACGCGCCTTATGGAATCGAGACCTTCTCGTGACGCGCCGGAAACGCGGCTGCGCCGCGACCGGGATGCGAGGGCGAACGATGCAGGGACGCGCCGAGGGGCGCCGCACACGGACGGATCCGCGCGCGACGCCCCTCGGCATCCGTCAGGGACGGGTCCTACGAGTGGACCGCCTGCGTGCCCTTGCGGGACTCGAGCACCTGGTCCACCAGGCCGTAGTCGCGCGCCTGGGCGGCGGACAGGAACGTGTCGCGCTCGATGTCCTCGCGCACCTTCTCCGGCGTCTGGCCGGAGTGGAACGCGAGGGTGTTCTCGAGCCACTCACGCATGCGGAGCATCTCCTCCGCGTAGATCTCGATGTCGGAGGCCTGCGCACGCGCGCCGCCCTCGATGCGAGGCTGGTGGATCATCACGCGGGCGTTGGGCAGCGCGAGGCGCTTGCCCGGCGTGCCCGCCGCGAGCAGCACGGCCGCAGCGGACGCGGCCTGGCCCAGGCACACGGTCTGGATCTCCGGCTTGATGTACTGCATCGTGTCGTAGATCGCGGTGAGCGCGGTCTGCGAGCCGCCCGGCGAGTTGATGTACAGGGTGATGAGGCGGTCCGGGTCCTGCGACTCGAGGACCAGGAGCTGCGCCATCACGTCGTCCGCCGAGGCGTCGTCGATCTGGACGCCGAGGAAGATGATGCGGTCCTCGAAGAGCTTGGCGTAAGGGTCCTGGCGCTTGAAGCCGTAGGCCGTGCGCTCCTCGAACTGCGGGAGGATGTATCGAGACGAAGGAGCGTCGTACGCCCCGCCGCCGAAGGCGCCCGCCGTACGGCCGGCCGCCTGGAATGCGCGCTGGATCTCGCTCACGCCTTGCCTCCCTGGGACTTGTCGCCGGCCTCGACCGCGTGCTTGATGACCTTGTCGACGAAGCCGTACTCGAGGGCCTCGTCCGCCGTGAACCACCGGTCGCGGTCCGCGTCCTTGGTGATCTGCTCGATGCTCTTGCCGGTCTGAGCCGCCGTCAGCTCCCCGAGCACCTTCTTCATGTGCATGATGAGCTCCGCGTTGATGCGGATGTCGGTCGCGGTGCCGTAGATGCCGCCCGAGGGCTGGTGCATCATCACGCGGGCGTGCGGCGTCGCGAAGCGCTTGCCGGGCGCGCCCGACGAGAGCAGGAACTGCCCCATCGACGCCGCCATGCCCATCGCGACGGTCGCGACGTCGGGCTTGATGTACTGCATCGTGTCGTAGATCGCCATGCCCGCGGTGATGGAGCCGCCGGGGCTGTTGATGTACAGATAGATGTCCTGGTCCGGGTCCTCCGCTGCCAGCAGCATCATCTGAGCGCAGATGGCGTTCGCGTTGTCGTCGCGCACCTCGTCGCCCAGCCAGATGATGCGCTCGCGCAGCAGCCGGTTGAAGATCGAGTCGTTGAGCGCCATGCCGGGCCCCTCGCCTCGTGCCGTGATCTCGTTCACGTGTCTCCTCCTGTCGAGCGTCCTGGTTGACAGTAACGCGCAGCACCGACGCCTCGATGCCGTTTCCCCCCTGGTTTCGCTACGGGGTGAACGGCTAGTGTCGCGTGGGGCGCGAGGGACGCGCACGACGACGGGAGAACGATGACCAGCACCAACGACCCCTTCAGCCAGCAGCCCTCGGAAGGCACGATGCGCCCCGCCGAGTCGAGCGCGCAGCCGCACCAGGGATGGGACCCGCCGGCCGCCGCGGAGACGCCCGCGACCACCGCCCCCGACTTCCCGCCGGCGCCCCCGGCCCCGGCGCCCGCCGCGCCGGGCTACCCCGCGCCCGGCTACGCGGCTCCCCCGGCCCCGGCCGGCTACGGCGCCTACGCCCCCCGCCCGGCGAAGACCTGGATGAACATCACCTCGCTGGTGACGTCGCTCGTGGGCCTCGGCCTGCTCGGCGTGATCTTCGGCCACCTCGGCGTCGCGGCGGCCAAGCGCGGCGAGGCCGACTACAAGGGCCTCGGGCTAGCCGGCCTCATCCTCGGCTACATCGGCATCGTCGCCACCATCATCTGGATCGCGCTGATCGTCGCGCTGATCCCGACGGGCACGGTCACCACGGGCTGACCCCCTCGGGGCCATCCCCGACCCGCGCATCGTCCGGATCGGACGGGAGGACGATGCGCGGGCCGGGTGACGCTCGATAGCGTCGCCTGAGGAGGCGGCCACCGGGCCGCCGAGGAGGAGATCATGTCCACGCCCCAGGAACCGTTCGACCCGGCCGCGCCGCGGCCCGTCCCGCCGTACGCGCAGGCGCCGCAGCCCGCGCCGCAGCAGTACGCCCAGCAGCCCTACGCGCCGCAGCGCGTCGCCGGCACCGAGAAGAACTGGATGGGCGTCACCGCGCTCGTCCTGTCGCTCGCCGGCCTCTTCACCGGGATCACCGCGATCGCGGGAATCGTGTTCGGCCACCTCAGCCTCGGCGCCGTGAAGCGCGGCGAGGCGGACAACCGCGGCGTGGGCCTCGCGGGCCTCATCATCGGCTACGTCATCACGGTGCTCGGCATCCTCGTGCTGATCGGGCTGTTCGCCGCCTTCGGCTGGCTCGCGTTCGAGTGCGGCGGCGACAGCCCCGCCGACTGGTGCACGTCGACCGGCTCGTGACGCCTCAGGCACCCCGCCGCGCCCGTGAGGGCGCGCGCGGCTAGCCTGGGAGAAGCCCCGCTAAAGGCCACCCGAGGAGGGACGATGTCCACACCAGACGACCGCGAGAACCCGCCGGAGCCGACGCCCGCGGAACCCACCGCGTACCAGCCGGCCCCGTCGACGGAGCCCACGCCCGCGGATCCGGCCGGACCCGCCGCGCCGGCCGCCGCATCGTCCCCTCAGGCGGGGCCGCAGCCGGCGACCCCGCCGCCCGCCGCGCCCTACGCCCAGCCGGGCGTGCAGCAGCCGGGCTACGCGGCCGCTCCCCCGCCCGCGTACCAGCGGCCGCCGGGCCAGTCCGGGGCCAAGACGTGGATGAACATCACGTCGCTCGTCACGAGCCTGCTGGGCCTGGGGCTGGTGGGGGTGATCTTCGGCCACCTGGGCGTGTCCGCCGCGAACCGCGGCGAGGCGGAGCTCAAGGGCCTCGGGATCGCGGGCCTCATCCTCGGCTACGTGCAGATCGTGCTGGGTATCATCGCGATCATCATCGGCATCACTCTGTTCGTCAGCTGCGCGAACGACCCGCAGTGCGTGGACTTCTGGACGGAGCTCGACCAGGAGATCAACGCGCTCGCGGGCTGAGGCGAGCGCGCCGCGGCGCACACCGCACACAGCACAGCGCCCGCCTTCCCCGAGGGGAGGGCGGGCGCTGTCGCGTCTGCTGAGGGTTACTCGGCGGCGGCGTCCTCGGCCGCGGCCTCCTCGGCCTTCTCGTCCTCGATCGAGCCGATGACCTCGGAGAGGTCCACCGCGGTGCCCGCGGTGTCGACCACGGTCGCGCGGCGCAGCGCGAAGGCGGTGGCCTTCGAGCGGGCGACCTCGGCGACCATCGCGGGGATCTGGCCGGCCTGCTCCACCTGCTGGATGAAGGTGCCCGGGTCCATGCCGTACTGGCGCGACGAGTTGATCAGGTAGTCGAGGAGCTCGGGCTGCTCGACGTCGATGTCCAGGTCGTCCGCGAGCTGGTCGAGGAGGATCTGGGTGCGGAGGGCCTTGGTGGCCTCCTCGGTGACCTCGGCGCGGTGCTCGTCGTCCTCGAGGCGGTTCTCGTTCTCGAGGTGGCTGTGGACCTCGTTCTCGATGACCTTCTTGGGGAGCTCGAAGTCGGTCGCCTCGACCAGCTTCTCGAGGAGCTTCTCGCGCGCCTCCATGGCCTGGTTGTTGGTCTTGATGCGCTTGGCCTGCTCGGTGAGGTCCTCGCGGAGCTCGGCGATCGTGTCGAACTCGGAGGCGAGCTGCGCGAAGTCGTCGTCCGCCTCGGGGAGCTCGCGGGTCTTGACGGCGGTCACCTTGACGGTGATCTGCGCGGTCTCACCGGCGTGGTCGCCGGCGGCGAGGGGGCCCTCGAAGGTGGTCTCCTCGTCGGCGGACAGGCCGGTGATGGCCTCGTCGATGCCCTCGAGCATGTTGCCGGCGCCCACCTGGTAGGAGGTGCCCTGCACGGTGTCGATGGTCTCGTCGCCGATGACGGCGGTGAGGTCGATGGTGACGAAGTCGCCCTCGGCGGCGGGGCGGTCGACGCCCACGAGGGTGCCGAAGCGCTCGCGGAGCGCGTCCAGGCGGCCGTCGACGTCCTCGTCCGAGACCTCGATGGGCTCGACCTCGATGGTGAGGTCGGCGGGGGCGGGGAGCTTCACCTCGGGGCGCACCTCGACCACGGCGGTGAACTCGAGGCCCTCGTCGCCGTCGACGACGCCGGGGACCTTGGTGACCTCGACCTCGGGCTGGCCGAAGGGACGGATGCCCGTCTCCTTGACCGCCTCGGTGTACCAGCCGGGCAGGCCGTCGTTGACGGCGTGCTCGATGATCGCACCCTTGCCGACGCGCTGCTCGAGGACCTTCGCGGGGACCTTGCCCTTGCGGAAGCCGGGGATCTGGACCTGCTTGCCCACGTGCTCGTAGGCGTGCTTCATGGTGTCGGCGAGGTCCGCCTCGGTGAGGTTGACCGTGAGCTTGACGGTCGTGGCGTCGATCTTCTCGAGGGCGCTGGTCACTACGTACTCCTGGCGTTGGATGGTGGGGCCCGCGGGGGCTCCGTCGGCTCCCGCTGGTCGGGCAACCCTGCAATCGTACGCGCCGCACGCGTGCAGACCAATTCGGGAGGGACGATGCGGGGCGCGGCGACGCACGGACGTCACGTCGCGCGTCTTTCGATAAGTGAGTTATATTCCTGACTTATGGACTCACGTCGCCGGATCATCGTGGAGCTGGTCTCCCAGACGCAGCGCCTCACCCGCCTCGCCGCGCAGGCCACGGGCAACTCGACCCCCGCGTCCGCGTGGCGGCTGCTCGCGATCCTCGACCGCGAGGGGCCGCAGCGCGTGGGAGCGCTCGCCTCCGCGGTCCGGGTGAGCCAGCCCGCGCTCACGCAGCTCTCGCAGCAGCTGTGCGAGCAGGGCCTGGTGACCAAGGGCTCCGATCCGGACGACGCCCGCGCGTCCGTCCTCACGCTCACCGACGAGGGCCGCGTCGCCATCGAGGACTGGCGCGCCGAGCTCGGCGGCGCCCTCTCCCCCTACTTCGCCTCGCTCGACGGCGAGGCGTGGGAGCACCTCGCCGCCACCGTCGACATCCTCACCTCGCTGGACAAGGAGCCCTCGTGAACGCGTCCCTGCTCAAGCAGCCCAAGGCCGTCTGGGCGGTCGCGTTCGCGTCCGTGGTGGCGTTCATGGGCATCGGCCTGGTGGACCCGATCCTGCCCGCGATCAGCGAGTCGCTCGACGCCTCCCCCACGCAGGCGGAGCTGCTCTTCACGTCCTACCTGCTGGTCACCGGCCTCGCGATGCTGGTCACCAGCTGGGTGTCCGGGCGCATCGGCACCCGGTGGACCCTGCTCGCCGGGCTCGGGCTCGTGGTGGTGTTCGCGGCGCTCGCCGGCGCGGCCGGGTCCGTCGACGAGATCATCGGCCTGCGCGCCGGCTGGGGCCTCGGCAACGCGCTCTTCATCTCGACGGCGCTCGCGACCATCGTGGGCGCGGCCTCCGGCGGCGCGGCCAACGCGATCATCCTCTACGAGGCCGCGCTGGGCCTCGGCATCGCGATCGGCCCGCTCCTGGGCGGACTGCTCGGCTCGATGTCCTGGCGCGCGCCCTTCTTCGGGACCGCGACGCTCATGGCGATCGCCTTCATCGCTCTCGCCGTGCTGCTGCGCGGCGACGCGACGCCGCGCGTCCGGGTGCCCTTCAGCGCGCCCTTCCGCGCGCTGCGCCACCCCGGGCTGCAGCGCCTCGCGATCACCGCGCTGCTCTACAACATCGGCTTCTTCACGCTGCTCGCCTACACGCCGTTCCCGCTGGGCTTCGACGCGATCGGGCTGGGCCTCACGTTCTTCGGATGGGGACTCGGCGTCGCGATCACCTCGGTCTGGGTCGCGCCCCTGCTCACCGCCCGCGTGCGCCGCACCACCGTCCTCGCGGTCACGCTCACGTTGCTCGCGGCGGATCTCGCGGTCGCCGCGATCGTGGTCGCGACGCCGGCAGCGCTGGTCGCGTGCGTGGTGGTGGGCGGCCTGCTGCTCGGCGTCCTCAACACCGTGTTCACCGAGGCGGTCATGGAGGTCACGGACCTCCCCCGCACCGTCGCGTCCTCCGCGTACTCCTCCGTGCGCTTCCTCGGCGGTGCCGTCGCGCCGCCGCTCGCGGCGTGGCTCGCGGCGCAGGCCGGCGACTGGCTCCCCTACGTGGTCGCCGCGATCGCGGTGCTCGCGGGCGCGGCCGTGGTCGCCGCCTCGCGGGGCGTGCTCGCGCGCGTCGACGCCCACCTGGGCGAGCCCGCCGAGGTGGAGGCCCAGGCGATCGCCGTGGGCGACGCCGCCTGATCGCGTCCGCGGCCTACAGGAACTGCTGCGGGTCGAATTCGGCGATCGGGATGATCCGCACGCGCGGCAGCGACTCGTTGAACGCGTGCACGTCGTACTCGAGGTCGAAGAACTCGAGGCCTCGCTCCTGCAGCTCGATGAACCCGCTGTTGCGGAACTCGACGAACCCGGCGAGGCCCACGCGACGCCCGTCGAGCAGGTCCTCCATCCCGTCGACGAAGTCGCCGTCGTTGCTGACCAGGACCACGTCGGCGTCGCGCTCGCGCAGCGCCTCCATGGTCCGCTGGATGGCCATGTCGACCACCTTCTCGTGCGGCGCACCGGACAGCGGCACCGGCCGGAACCCGATCGCGAGCAGCGCCTGCACGAACGTCATGGGCAGCTCGTTGTTCGCCGCGAGGAAGAACAGACCCTGCGACTCCTGGCCCCAGCGCTCCTCGACGTGGCGCAGCACGCGCTCCCAGCGCGGGCGCTCCTCCGGTCGCGGGCGCCGGCCCAGGATGGACGTGCCGAGGGTGGCGTCGATGTTCTCGCCGTCGACCAGGACGTAGGTGACCCGCTTGTGTGCCATGCCTGGAGCCTACGCGGGCTTAGCCTGACCGCATGAGCGAGCCGCGCATCGTCCCTGCCAACCAGGCGTCTCGGGAGGATCTCGACGCGATCATGCGCGAAGGCGGGGACTCGAACTCGTGCCGGTGCCAGTGGTTCAAGCTCGCCCAGAAGGACTGGAAGGCCACGGGCCGCGAGGCACGGGACGATGCGCTGGTCGCCCAGGCCGGTTGCGGCCAGCCGGGCGCGGCGACCACGTCGGGGCTGGTCGCGTACGTGGGCGACGAGCCGGCGGCCTGGGTGGCGGTCGAGCCACGCGTCGCCTACCCGCGGCTGCAGACCGCGCGGATCCCGTGGTCGGGGCGCGACGAGGACAAGGATGACCCGGGCGTGTGGGCGGTCACGTGCTTCGTGGTGCGGCGAGGGTTCCGGGGTCGCGGCCTCGCGAAGGCGTTGGCCGTCGCCGCGGTGGAGCACGCGCGCGCCGGAGGGGCGAGCGCCGTCGAGGGCTACCCGCGTGTCGAGGGCGGCACCGTGTCCGACCTTTACGTGGGGTCCCGGGCGATCTTCGCGGCGGCGGGCATGATCGAGGTGTCGCGGCCCACCCAGGGCCGCGCCGTGATGAGGGTGGAGTGGTGATGCTGGTCGTGTCGATGGTGCTCGCGGGGCTCGCGGCGGCGGTGCACGTGTACATCTTCTGGATGGAGTCGTTCGCGTGGATGCGACCGTCGACGCGGAAGGTGTTCGGGATCGCCACCGAGGAGGAGGCGCGGACCACGCGCGCGCTCGCGTACAACCAGGGCTTCTACAACCTGTTCCTCGCGCTGACGGCGGTGGTGGGGATCGTGCTGCTCGCCCTGGACCAGACGGCGGCGGGCGCCGCGCTCGTGTTCGCGGGCTGCGGCTCGATGGCGCTCGCCGCGCTGGTGCTGGTGGCGGGCTCGCGGGCGTACGCGAGCGCGGCCGCGAAGCAGGGCGTGCTGCCGCTGCTCGCGGTGGCGACGCTCGCGATCGCGGTGGCCTGACCGGTCAGGAGGCCGGAGTGCAGCCGGGTGGGGGCGAGTTGCCGCTGACGGTGAAGTCCTCGCACGTGAGGTAGTACGGGTGGAGCCACCCCAGCGCGGCGCTCAGCGCCGCGATCGTCACCACCACGGCGGCCGCCGCGAGCCAGCCGCGCACGGGGACCACCTCGATGAGGTCGTGTCGCAGGGTGGTGAGCAGCACCCACAGCATGACCGGGAGGCCCACCAGAGTCACCGCGGCTCCGAACCACCTGAGCACCGAGCCGAACGCACCGCCCCCGGGCGGGGTCGCGAGCTCCGCGACCACCCACAGGCTCGGCAGCGCGAGGCTCGCGAGCAGCGGCCACGCCGGCCGCGGGCCGCCCTGCTTGACCAGCACCACCAGCAGCGCGGCGGTGGCCGCGGCCCACAGGAGCAGGATCTGCTCGAAGAACACCTGACCCCAGGCGCCCAGCTGGAAGGCGGGCCACCAGATGATGGTCGACGTAGCGACCACGAAGGCGCCCACCGTGCGGCGGGCGCGCTGCGCCTCCGTGGGCGCACCGCCCTCCACCGTCATCGCGCGCCTGCGGGCAGGCCCGTGTCGCGGTACTCGACCGTCTGCACGGTCCAGAACAGCGCGAACAGGCCCAGGACGCCGAACTCGAGCCAGAACACCAGGTGGCTCTGGTCCGCGGTGCCGCGCGTGAGCTCGATGACGCCGACCACCGCGCCGACGGCGAGCACCGCGCCCATGGCCCACGCGATCGCGCGGTAGAGCGGCCCGGCCCGCACCACCCGGCCGGATACGTGGAACGTGCGCCTGCTGTGGCGCGCGTTGATGATCGCCACCAGGATCATCGCCACGATCGCGCCGATGGCCGCTGCGTAGTGCCCGAGGTCGAGGATGAGGCCTTCGACGCCGGCGCCCCACCATCCCCAGAAGCCCGGCACGAACGCGATCCAGAACAGCACGGCGGCGCCGAGCCCCCACCGGTCCACCGGGTCGCCCCACCCGCGCGCCCTCAGGGTGAAGGCGGCGAACACCAGGCCCGCCGCGGCCACGATCGCGAGGCTGGTCACCGTGACGTCCACGAGCTCGAGGTAGCGGGTGGGGACGCACATCTCCCTGCGCGGGCATGCCTTGCCCTCGTCGCCCTTGAGTGGCGTGGGGATTGCCGCGACGATCGGCAGCAGCAGGCCGGCGGCGTCGAGCAGGTTGTTCTCGAGACCTCGCCGCCCGCGGATCACGATCGCGAGCACCCCCGCCGCGAACAGCGTCGCGACGAAGACGCTGCGGACGGGCGTGTAGAAGTACGCGCTCATCGAGCTCAGCCACTCTCCGGAGCGGGCGATGTAGACGCCCAGCCCCACGAACAGCAGCACCACCATGGCCGCCACGGCGACGCGCAGGTAGAGGTACGTGCGGACGATGCCTTCCGACAGGCCGTCATCCTCGAGCACCGCGTCCGTCCCCATCGAGTCCCCCTCGATCGCGCCTTCTCCATTGAAGCACCGGGATCCGACGGCGCGCGGGGCAAGCACCACGCCTGCCCGCGCTCCCCGCGACCCCGCGAGCTTGGGCGCGGCCCCCGGCCGCCGCATCGTCCCCCGACCGCAGTAGTTGACACATCAACCGCATGCCCCTACATTTACTTCAACCTACAAGCAATCAAAGGACTGGCAATGGACACCGTCTTCCTCATCGCGCGCATCCTGATCGCGCTGATCTTCCTTCTCTCGGCCGTCGGCCACATCGCGAGCGCCGACGCGATGGCGCAGTACGCGAACTACAAGGGCGCCCCGGGCGGCAAGGCCGGCGTGATCCTCTCCGGCATCGCCATGGGCGTCGGCGGCCTCATGATCCTGCTGGGCTTCTACGGCGAGATCGGCGCGCTGCTCATCGCGGCCACGCTCATCCCCGTGACGTTCTTCATGCACGCGTTCTGGAAGGAGACCGACGCCCAGGCGCGTCAGACCGAGCAGATCTCGTTCAACAAGAACCTGGGCCTCATCGGCGGCGCGCTCGCGCTGTTCCTGCTGTTCGCGAGCCAGGGCGCGGCGGTCGGCCTCACCATCACCGAGCCGCTGATCTCGATCGCGTAAGGCGAGCACGCGAGGGGGCGGCCCGGTCGGGTCGCCCCCTCGCGTCGCGTCCGGGCTGCTATAACTGCCGCCATGACGAACCGTGGCGCCTGGCTGGCGGCCGCCCTCGCGGCGATGACGCTGAGCGGCTGCCTTCCGGCGTACGGCGCGAGCTTCGACTACCCGGCAGCGCCGGAGGTCCCCGACGGCGCGACGGTGGTGACGTCCGCGGAGGGCCGGGACGACGACGACCCGATCCGCCTCATCGCCCAGGTGATCGACCCGGAAGACCAGGGGCCGGACGCGGCGCGCGAGGCGTATCGCGAGATGTTCCCCGAGTCGGAGGGATGGACCGCGGTCGGCCCGCCCGAGGGGCACCTGCTGTGCCTGCTCCGGCAGGAGGACGAGGACTACGACGAGGTGGTCGAGGTCTCTCCCTACGCCGGCACCGAGCCGCCGTCCGCGGAAGGGCGGCTCCTCGTGGTGAGCAGCCGGTTCCCGGACGCCGTCGAGTGGGCCCCGTGCGACTGGGCGGAGCGCTACATCCCGTTCGAGATCGTCGGGCCGTAGGGACGGGTCGCCCGCACCGACGGCGGCCACGTCGGGGTGACAGGATTTGAACCTGCGACCCTCTGCTCCCAAAGCAGATGCGCTACCAAGCTGCGCTACACCCCGTGTCACCCGAGATCGGGCGATGTTCCTCGTCGCGGCGAGGCTCCGCTACTCTAGTACGCGCCGAGCGCGCGTCAGCGCCGGTCGGCTTCGCGGGTGTAGCTCAATGGTAGAGCCTCAGTCTTCCAAACTGATGGTGCGGGTTCGATTCCCGTCACCCGCTCGAACTGAAGGCCCCTCTCCGGAGGGGCCTTCCGCGTTCCCGAGCGACGCCCACGCGCTCCGCAGCGGCGTCGGCTCGCTCCGCTGATCGGATCGTGCAGAGAAGTCGCGACGGATCTGGCACGGGCTATCAATCCAACCGGCCGCGCCGAAGCAAACCAGCCGCACCCGCGCTCACAACGCCGCCCACGCCTCCCGCCGCTCCATCACCCGCTCGAGCGCGCGCAGGAACCGATCCACAGCCACCGAGTCGATCGTGAGCGGCGGCTTGATCTTGAGTACGTTCTTGTGATCGCCGGTGGGCTGCACCACCACACCCTCGAGCAGCATCGCCTCGCAGATCTCGCGCGCCGCCGCGGGGTCCGGCTGATCCGGCCCGCCAGCAACCACCTCGATGCCCAGGTAGAGCCCCATCCCGTGCACCGCACCGAGCGCCGGGAACCGCGCGCACAGCCCCACCAGACCGTCCCGCAGCATCGCGCCGATCACCCGCGCGTTCTCCTGCAGCCCGTCCTCGTCGAGCACGCGCAGCACCGTCGACCCGACCACGCAGCTCACCGGGCTGCCACCCGCGGACGAGAAGAACGACCCCTCCACCGCGAACGCCTCGGCGATCGCGCGCGTGGTGATGACCGCGCCCAGCGGATGCCCGTTCCCCATCGCCTTCGCCACCGCGATCACATCCGGCACCACGCCCTGCTGCTCGAATCCCCAGAAGTGCCCGCCCAGGCGGCCGTAGCTCACCTGCACCTCGTCGGACACGACCACGCCGCCGCGCGCCCGCACCGCCTCGTACAGACCCGCGAGGTACCCGTCGGGCAGGAGGATCCCGCCGCCGTTGCCGAAGATCGGCTCGGCGACGAACCCCGCCAACGCGACCCCGGCATCTTCCATCGCGGACAGCCGCGCGAGCGCGTCCTCCAGGTAGCCTCCCGCATCCGCGCCCCGGTGCCGCCCGCGGTACGTGTTGGGCGCGTCGAGCAGGTGGACCCAGTCGGGCCGCGAGTCGAGCGCGCCCGGGTTGTCGCCCAGCGACGTCGAGATCGCATCCGCCCCCACGGTCCACCCGTGATACGCCTCCGTGAGCGCGAGGAGGTCCGTGCGGCCGGTCGCGGCGCGCGCGACCCGGATCGCGAGGTCCACGGCCTCGGATCCGCTGTTGACCAGCATCACGGTGTCGAGCCCCTCGGGTGCGCGGGCCGCGAGGGCCTCCGACAGCTCGACCACCGCCTCGTAGTGGAACCGCGAGTTGGTGTTGAGGCGCCGCAGCTGGCGCCCGACCGCGTCGGCGATGCGCGGCTCGCCGTGCCCCAGGATCGCGACGTTGTTCACCATGTCGAGGTACCCGCGACCGTCGGTGTCGAGCAGGTGGTGGCGCCAGCCTCGCTCGATGCGCGGTGGCGCGGCGTAGTAGTGCTCCTGGACCGGGGCGAACGCGGCGTCGCGGGCCTCCAGCAGGTCGCCCGGCGTGCGGAGGGACGATGCGCCGGTCACCCTCCCCAACAGCGGCGCCGGGTCGAGGCACAGGCGGGTCCAGGCGTCGGATTGCTCCGGCGTCACCATCTCCGGCGGGATCAGCCCCGGGACCGCGCAGACCTGCACGTGGAACGGCCCGTCGGCGCGCGCGAGGAGCGTGCCCGTGGAGATCTCGTGGTCCGGACCCACCACGGTCGACACGCGCGACAGGTAGACGGTTACCCCGGTCTCGAGCTGGACGGCGAGGGCGCGCGGCCCGTGCGTCGCCGCGAACCCCGGACCCGGGCTGCGGATCTCGGTGCCAGCCGGCACCAGGACGTCCACCCCGAGCGCGACGGATCGCGGCACGTCACCGGTCGCGGCCTCCGGGGTCAGCCGAGGCTCGCCGTGGCGCGTGACGGCGGCCCCATCGACCGCGGCGACCCTCAGCGCGTCCTCCGGCCACGAGCGCGCGAGCCACTCTCCCCCGTCGCCGGCATCGCCCAGCACCGAGAGGTCCACCTCAGGGGCAGCCGCCACCCCTGCGACCATCGGCGCGAGACCCTCGAGCGCCGCCGGCGCCACCCGCCCAAGCCTCTGCAGAAGGAGCAGCTCGGCCTCGTCGTACCCGAGCGTGAGCGCGCGCTCCAGCATGCGGTCCTCGAGAACCCGACGCACGCGCGCGTAAGCGTTGCCCGGGTCCTCGGCCAGCACCCGCTCCCCCGCCGCCGCGAGCACCACCGCCCGCGACACCACCAACGGCCACACGGCAGCGATCTCCTCGCGGGAGAGTGGCACCACCGCGTCGAACGCGGCGATCGCATCGAACGCGTCGCTGACGGCCGGCCCGTCGTGCTGCAGCAGCGAGCACGCGAGCACCGCGGCCTCCGCCACGAGCCACCCGCGTCCCAGGTCGCCGAAGTCGATCACGCCCGCGATCGCGCCGTCCACATCCACCACCACGTTGTCCGCGGTCAGGTCGCCGTGGATCGGCTGGACGCGGAGCGCATCGCGCACGTGAAGGAGCTGGAACTCCGCCTCGGCCAGCCGGCCGGGCAGTTCCTCGAGATACGCCCCGCCGAGCACCGGCAGCGCCTCGTCGAGCACCCGGCGCGCCTCGCGCAGGTCCCAGTCGCCGCCCTGCCCGAGGCCCGGATGGTCGAAACCCTCCAGCGCCGCAACCACCGCCCCGGCGGTCGCACCGAGCGCGCCGGGCAGCCCGGCGGGTAGGCGGGCGCCGCTCGGAGGCTCACCCTCGAGGAAATCGAGCAGCCGCGCGTGCCCCCCACCCGAAAGCGGCACCACCGCGCGGCCATCGCGAGCCGGATGCACGCGCGGCACCGCGACCCCGGCGGCCGCCAGGTGCGCGACCGCCGCGTCCTGCGCCTCGAGCTCACCCCGCGCGATCCCTGCATGGGACGCCTTGAGCAGGCGGCGCGACCCGTCGGCCAGTGTGAGGAGCACGTTGCGGTCCTCGTTGCTGCCGAGGTCGCGGGCGACGACCACGTCGAGGCCCCACTCGCGGGCGGCCAGATCACGCAGGGAGTCGAGCGAGAGCACGTCGTTCATGATGCGCGCATCGTGTCATGCCACCCGACCCCGCGCCCGGCGGCGCGCGCGTGGGGTTGGGCGACCCGGGCATCGTCCCTATGCCGAGGCCTCCGTGAGCGCACCGATCTCCTCGGCGGAGAGGTCGAGCGTCATCGCCACGAGCAGCGGCTCGAGCTGCTCCACCGTCCGCGCGGACGCGATGGGCGCGACCACCGAGGGCTGCTCGCGCAGCCACGCGAGCGCGACCGAGGCGACACCGACGCCGTGCGCCGCCGCCACCGAGTCGAGCGCCGCGAGCACGCGTCGGCCGCGGTCGTCGAGGTACGCGGACGCGCCGGCCGCACGCGGGCTGTCGACGGTCGCGCCGTCGCGGTACTTGCCGGTGAGGAAGCCCTTCGCGAGCGCCCAGTACGGCAGGACGCCAAGCCCGTGCCGCTCGGCGGCGTCGCGCAGGCCGCCCTCGAAGTCGCGCTCGACCAGGTTGTAGTGCGGCTGCAGCGCGACGGGCCGGTGCAGGCCCTCGCGCTCGACGATCGCGAGCCACGCGTCGATGCGCGCGGGCGAGTAGTTGGACAGCGCGAACTCGCGCACCAGGCCCTCGTCGACCAGCTGGGAGAAGGCCGCGGCGGTCTCCTCGAGCGGCGTCGACTCGTCGTCGAAGTGCGCGTAGTAGAGGTCGACGTGGTCCGCGCCGAGGCGCGCGAGGCTCGCCCGCGCGGCCGCCGCGACGTTGTCCCCCGACAGCCCGGAGAACTCCGGGTGCTGGCTCACCTTGGTCGCGATGAGCACGCGGTCGCGACCGCCGCGGCGCGCGAGCCACTCGCCTATGACGGCCTCGGACTCGCCACCGGAGTGGCCGGGGACCCACGCCGAGTACGAGTCGGCGGTGTCGATCATGACCCCGCCGCCGCCGACGAAGGCGTCGAGCACGGCGAAGGACGCGTCGCGGTCGGCGGTCCAGCCGAACACGTTGCCGCCGAGAGCCAGCGGCGCGCGCGAGAGGTCGAGGGATCCGAGGGTGGTGGAGGCGATCTCAGTTGTCATGCAAGCATCAACCATCGCCTGCCGGGAAGATTCCCCTAGAACAGCCCGAGGATCAGGCCGGCGATGCCGAGCGCGACCGTGTCATGCGCGGTGTCGATGAGCGTGACACCTGGGCTGCGCACCGCGAAGCCGTTGTGGATCGCGTGCGCGCCGCCGCGGAACACCAGGCCGATCACCGCGCCGAGCGCCAGCCCGCCGCCCCACGAGTCGATCCCCAGCCCGACCATCAGCATCGCGAGCAGGATCACACCGAGCAGGTTGAACACGATGGTCCCGCCGAACGCGGCGCCCATGTTGGCGTCCTTCATGAGGTCGTCGGTGACCCCGGCCTTGTCGCGCCACACCTTCCAGAACCCGGCGGGCGAGTACCACCACCACCCGATCGCGAAGCTCACCACGAACGCGACGAGCACCCCGATCCAGTCGATGCCCTCGAACGTGAACCAGTCCATGACCCCTCCCCGGGTCCGCGGGCCGCCGCTGCGGCCCTTCCATCGGAGCGTATCGCCGCCGTGAGACACCAGGGGGGACGATGCGCGGGTCGCGTCGCGCGGCCGGGTCGCCTCAGGCGGGCTCGCGGCCCTCGGCGGCGGCCGCGATGTGCGCGAGGTCCTGGTCGAGCGCCTTGCGAGTCGCCCGCATGCCCGCCCTGCCGAAGACGAACCAGCCGATCCGCTGCGCCGGGCCCGGGTCCGGGGTCTCCGCCGAGAAGTCGCACACCAGGCGTGTGCCGGAGCCCGTGGGCTCGAGCGTGTACACGGTGAGGTACCGCGTGCCGCGGGACTCGGCGTGGATGCTGGTGGTGCGCGGCGCCTCGGACGCCACCACCTCCATCTCCTCGGTCTCCTCGCGGCCCCACATCTTGCGGGTCTCGCGCCACCGGACGCCGACCTCGTAGCCCTCGCCCGCGAGACGCTCGAGGCTGACGATCGCCGGGATCACCTCCGCCGCGTAGTCGAGGTCGGTGATGATCTCCCAGACCCGCTCCACGGTCGCCGCGATCTCGCGCTCGACGCTCACACTGTGCCCGACCATCGTCGATCCCCTCTGCCGGCCGTCCGCCCAGGCTATCCCGCGCAGCCCCCGGCCCCCGCATCGTCCCCCGCGCTCATCGCGAGGAGAAGTGCCTGATGAGGTCTCCGATGTCGGCCTTGAGCCGCACCGTGCCGCCCAGGGTGAAGAACCGGGAGATCGCGCGCCGCATCGCGCGCTCCGCGATGGACGGGTCCGCGTGATAGACGTGGAAGACGCGCCGCACCAGGGTCCCGTCCTCGGACTCGGACAGGAACGTGGTGCACGTGAACGTGCCGTCCTCGCCCACCCTCTCCTGGACCAGGCGGTGGTACGGGTCCGCGGCGACGGTGGTGAGGCGCACCACCACGGGGTCGCTGCTGGCGTCGGTCTCGGTGAGCTGGAGGACGTGCCCCACCTCACCCGGGATACCGGCCTCCGTGACGGCCTGGCTCACCATGGTGAAGACCTCGACGCGGAGGTCGGGGTCCGTCAGCGCGTGCCAGACGTCCTTCGCGGCGGCGGGCACCAGCCCCTCGCGCTCGACCGAGACATCCAGCGGCCCGGGCATGACCCCTCCTTCGCGGGGCGCTCGGGGCGCGCCCCTGGTCCCACCGTAATAGCAGGCGCGGCGATGCGCGCGAAGGGTTGCCCCGGCCGCGGGCGCGGCGCTAGCCTGACCCCGAAGCCCACGAAAGGTCTGGACGATGAGCATCGAGCGCAGTGCGGCCCCCGCACCCGCCTCTGCCGTCCCGACGTGCGCTCCCTGTGACACCCGCTGCCGCTGCTGCGGCTGCTGCTGTCTGTAGAGCGCTGGAAGCGCCTCGCCCGGCCTAGCCGCCGAGCCTCGCCCTCACCCAGCGCTCGCCCCGGCATCAATCGCGATGCTCCTGTGTTGTGCACCCAGAAGTCCCCACCTCTCAAGGGAAAAGAGGAAGTAAACCCATGGCACGCATCTACGAGGACGTGACCGCCCTCATCGGCAACACCCCGCTGGTCAAGATCAACGCCCTCGCCGAGGGCGTCGACGCGACCGTGCTCGGCAAGCTCGAGTTCTACAACCCCGCGAACTCCGTCAAGGACCGCCTGGGCGTCGCCATCGTCGACGCCGCCGAGGCGGACGGCTCGCTGTCCGAGGGCGGCACCATCGTCGAGGCCACCTCCGGCAACACCGGCATCGCGCTCGCCATGGTCGGCGCCGCGCGCGGCTACAAGGTGGTGCTCACCATGCCCGAGACGATGTCCAAGGAGCGCCGCGCCCTGCTGCGTGCCTTCGGTGCGGAGCTCGTCCTCACCCCCGGCCCCGAGGGCATGCGCGGCGCGGTCGAGGCCGCGAACAAGATCGCCGAGGAGCGCCCCGGCTCGATCCTGGCCCGTCAGTTCGCGAACGAGGCCAACCCGGCCATCCACCGCCGCACCACCGCGGAGGAGATCTGGAACGACACCGACGGCGAGGTCGACATCGTCATCGCCGGCATCGGCACCGGCGGCACGATCACCGGCGTGGGCGAGGTCCTCAAGGCCCGCAAGCCCGGCGTGCAGATCATCGGCGTCGAGCCCGCCGAGTCGCCCATCCTCAACGGCGGCCAGCCCGGCCCGCACAAGATCCAGGGCATCGGCGCGAACTTCGTGCCCGAGATCCTCAACACCGAGATCTACGACGAGATCTTCGACGTCGACGCGGAGACCGCGGTCGCCACCGCCCGTGCGGCGGCGCGCAAGGAGGGCCTCCTGGTGGGCATCTCCTCGGGCGCGGCGCTCCACGCCGCCATCGAGGTCGCGAAGCGTCCCGAGAACGCCGGCAAGACCATCGTCGCGATCATCCCGTCCTTCGGCGAGCGCTACCTGTCCTCGGTCCTCTACTCGGACCTCATGGACTGACGCTCGTCACGCCCTCCTCACGTCCCCAGCAGTCCCCACCCGGAGGTACCCAGATGGCATCCGAGATCGGAGCGCTCGCCCGAGCGCTCGAGGACGTCCGCACCGTGCAGAAGCGGGACCCCGCCGCGCCTGCATGGTGGGTGATCGCAGGCTCCTACCAGGGAGTCCATGCCGTCTGGTACCACCGGGTGGCGCACTGGCTGTGGCAGCGGAACATGCGCTCGTACGCGCGCCTGCTGTCGCAGTACGCGCGCCGTGTGACCGGCATCGAGATCCACCCGGGGGCCCAGCTGGGCCGCCGCGTGTTCATCGACCACGGCAGCGGCGTGGTGATCGGCGAGACCGCGGTGGTGGGCGACGACGTGCTGATGTTCAACGGCATCAACCTGGGCGGCACCACCATGAGCCCGGGCAAGCGCCACCCGACCATCGGCGACCGCGTGGTCATCGGTGCGGGAGCCAAGGTGCTGGGGCCGCTGCGCGTGGGACCCGACGCCCGGATCGGCGCGAATGCCGTGGTGGTGAAGGACGTGCCGGACGGCGCGACCGCGGTGGGCATCCCCGCCGTCATCCGCAACCACCCCGGACCCACCGAGGCCTCGACGGCCGCCTCGGCCGTGGACTCGGGCGACTCGCACCGCCACCCCAACCCGGACGCGCCGCCGGAGCCGGTGCGCGAGCCGGCGATGTACTACATCTGAGCACTGCCCGCGAGGGCCTCCACCGTCGAGTGGGGGCCCTCGTGGCGTGCCGGGGCGCATGCGCCGTACCCGGCGTCGAGGAGCGCGAGCAGGTGCGGCGTCGGGGAGTCGGCGCGGTCCCGCGGGGACCACACCGCGGACACGGTCCATCTCCCCCGCCCGCCCTCGAGCGGCACCGCGACCAGGCCGGCCGCCTCGGGCTTGGCCGCCACATGCGCGGGCACCACCGCGACGCCGAGACCGCGGCCGACGAACGAGATGAGCGTGTGCACGTCGCCCACGGTGAACCGCACCCGCCGGTCGCCGCCGGCCGCGGCGACCGCCGCATCGTTCAACGGCCGCATGGCCCAGGACGGATGGAAGTCCACGAAGTCGAAGCCCGCGAGGTCCGCCCAGCCCACGCCGGGCGCCTGCGCGGCCGCGTGGCCCGGCGGGCACAGCAGCACCAGGTCCTCCTCGCCCAGCGTCCGGCTGGGAAGCGCGCCCAGGTGGCCGGCGGCCGCGACGAAGGCGGCGTCGAGCTCGCCGGCGCGGACGCGCGCCACCAGGTCGTGCGAGCCCGCCTCCACGTAGTGCACCTCGACCTGCGGGTGGCGGTGGTGGAAGCGCTCGAGCA
This sequence comes from Demequina silvatica, assembly GCF_000971215.1. GTDB lineage: Bacteria > Actinomycetota > Actinomycetes > Actinomycetales > Demequinaceae > Demequina > Demequina silvatica. The sequence goes on along the minus strand of NZ_BBMA01000003.1, from coordinate 312,087 downwards.
GCGCGGCGACGTCCACGATCCCGAGGCACTGCTCGGCGCCGATCCGCAGGATCCCGGACACCTCCCTGGTCGCGTCGACCACGGCGTCCCGCGCCCGGGTCGCGTGCGCGAGCAGCGTGCGCGCGTACGGCACGAAGGCGCGGCCGGCCTCGGTGAGCTCGACGCGGCGCGTGGTGCGGTCGAACAGCGGCGCGCCCAGCTCCTCCTCGAGCGCGCGCACCGACGCCGACAGCCCCGACTGCGACACCCCGACGAGCGAGGCGGCGCGCGTGAAGTGGCGCTCGTCCGCGACGGCGACCACGTACTCCATCTGGCGCAGATCCATTCATCGCCTCCGGTGATGAAACTCATGACTTGCATGCGTTGGACTTCTAGGTTACGACCTTCCTAGACTCGCCGCGACCCTCGATGACGAGACCGCGACGCAAGACGTCGCCTGAATGGAAGATGGACCCATGAAGACCTTCACCCTTCCCGGTACCGAGATCACCGCGCCCGCCGTGGTGCTCGGCCTCATGCGCATCGTCGAGAAGTCCGACGAGGAGGTCCGCGCACTGGTGCGCACCGCCCTCGACGCGGGCATCGACTTCGTCGATCACGCCGACCTGTACGGCCCGCCGTACCACGGCTGCGAGCGGCGCTTCGCGGAGGCCATGCGCCTCACGCCGTCCGAGCGCGAGGCGCTCACCATCCAGACCAAGTGCGGCATCCGCCAGCCCGGGCCGTACTTCGACTTCTCCTACGAGCACATCCTCGAGTCCGTCGACGGCTCGCTCGAGGCGCTCGGCACGGACTACATCGACATCCTGCTGCTCCACCGTCCCGACGCCCTGGTCGAGCCCGACGAGGTCGCGCGCGCCTTCGACGAGCTCCACGCGGCCGGCAAGGTGCGGCACTTCGGCGTCTCCAACCACACGCCCGGCCAGATCGAGCTGCTCAAGCGCAGCGTCCGCCAGCCGCTGGTCGCCAACCAGATCCAGCTGTCCGTCACGCACGCGCCCGCGATCGCGAGCGGCATCGCGATGAACATGGGCGACCTGGACCAGTCGATCGACCGCGACAACGGCGTGGTCGACTACTGCCGCCTGCACGACATCACGCTCCAGGCGTGGTCGCCGTTCCAGTCGCGGTTCTTCGACGGCCCGTTCCTGGGCAACCCGCACTACCAGGAGCTCAACGCCGTGATCGACCGGCTCGCGTGGAAGTACGAGGTCCCCGCGGAGGCCATCGCCGTCGCGTGGCTCACGCGCCACCCCGCGCAGATGCAGGTGGTCCTGGGCACCACCACGCCCGCGCGCGTGGAGGCCGCGGCGAAGGGTGCCGACGTGCACCTCTCCCGCGCCGAGTGGTACGAGATGTTCCGCGCGGCGGGCCACACCGTCCCCTGACCTGCGCGTCATGCGACGAGGTCCCCGTCGCCCGGGTTCACCGGGCGGCGGGGACCTCGTGCGTGTCCCTGGGGAGGGACGATGCGGGGGTTACGCGGCGAACGACCGCAGCATCCACGCGGCCTGCTCGTGCGCCGCGAGGCGCGCGTTGAACAGGTCCGCGGTGGCGCCGTCGCCGGCGTCCTCGGCGACCTCGACGAGCGGGCGGATGAGTCGCGCGAGGGTCTCGTGGTCGCGGGCGAGGTTCTCCACCATCGTCATCGCGTCCGCGGTGCGCTCGTTGTCCTTGATGGACGCGTGCTCGAGGAACTCGGCGAAGGATCCGGGTGCGCCGGAGCCGAGCGCGCGCATGCGCTCCGCGACCACGTCGACCGCGGCCCACAGCTCCTGGTACTGCTCCTCGAACAGCAGGTGCAGCGAGCGGAAGTGGGGGCCGGTGACGTTCCAGTGGTAGCCGTGGGTCTTCACGTACAGCGTGAAGGTGTCGGAGACCACCTGCGCGAGGCCGGCGTTGATCGCCTTGAGGTCCTCGGCCTTGATGCCGATCTTCGGGGTCGACTCGGTGGTCTTCACGGGCGTGGTGGCAGCCATGGTTCCTCCTCGGTGTCGGTGTGCGGCGCCTCGGGTGTCGGCGCCGTCCACACGCGGCAACCGACCGAGGGCCGCGAGCATTCCCGGCCGCGGGTGATCACCGTCACACCCCTGGCACGGAATGCCCACTTTGACTGATACGTTCCCGGACCATGGAGCACATGCGCCTCGACCCCACCCGCAAGGCCCACGCCGAGACCTGCCCCGCGCCGGTCCTCACCGACGTGCCCGGCGACGACGAGCTCGCGCTCGCGCTCGCCCGCACCCACCGCGTGGCGATCGTCGGGGCGTCGCCCAACCCCTCGCGCACCAGCTACCAGATCGCGGTCTGGCTCATGGAGAACACCCCCTACGAGCTGTACCTGGTCAACCCCGCCGCCGCCGGCGAGGAGATCCGCGGCCACGGCTTCTACGCCTCGCTCGCGGACCTGCCGGTTCCGGTGGACATGGTCGACGTGTTCCGTCGCGCCGAGTTCACCCCGTCGATCGCGGCGGACACCGTCGGGATCGGCGCGAAGGCGCTGTGGCTGCAGCTGGGCATCAGCCACCCCGACGCGATGTCAACCGCGCGCTGCGCCGGCCTGGTCGCGGTGCAGAACCGCTGCATCAAGGTCGAGTACCGCCGGCTCGAGGACCGCATCGCGTCCTTCCGCGCCCTCTGACGCCCCTTCCCCGGGCCGCTTCCAGACCCGCTCGGGCGGCGACGCGCCGCGACCGTGCCAGCCCGCGCATCGTCCTCGATGCCACCATGGCGATATGTCCGTCACGCCCGGTTATCGCCTGATCTCGCTCGCCTCCGACCGCGCGGGCGACATGCTCGACGTCAACCGCTGGGCCTTCACCGGCGACATGCGCCCCGAGGACCTCGACGCGTACGCCTCCGAGATCCCGTTCTCGCGCACCCGCGCGATGGAGATCCAGGACCCCGCGTTCGGCGAGGTGGGCGGGCTCGCGGGCGTCGCGGCCTCCTACACGTTCCGCCTGCGGGTGCCCGGCGGCTCCCTGGTGCCGGTCGCGGGCCTCACCTGGGTGGGCGTCCACCCCGGCCACCGCCGTCGCGGCCTGCTGCGCGCCATGATGGGCGACCACCTCGCGGACGCGCGTGCGCGCGGCGAGGTCGCGTCCGCGCTGTACGCGGCGGAGACGGAGATCTACCAGCGGTTCGGCTACGGGCTCGCGGCGCGGCAGGTCGACGCGCGGCTGCCGCGGGGCGCCGAGCTGCGCGACGTGCCGGGTTCCGACGCGCTGCGCGTGCGCATCGAGGACGCGAGCCTCGAGCGCCACGGCGCCGCGGTCGCCCGCATCCAGCGGCGCATCGAGAGGCCCGGCACGCCCACCCTCGACCACGAGGAGACGCTCCGGGCGCGGTTCGGCGACCCGATCGCGCACCGGCGCGACAGCGAGCGCATGAGGATCCTGCTGGTCGAGGACGCGGACGGCGTCCCGGTGGCGTACGCGTTCTTCCGTCGCGAGGGCAAGTGGGACGAGGACGGCGTTCCCGGCGGCAAGGTGCACACGTGGTCGTTCGGCGCGGTCGACGCCGCCGCGACCCACCGGCTGTGGTCGGTGCTGCTCGACCTCGACCTCATGGGCTCCGTCGAGGCGATGCCGCTCGCGACCGACGACGCCCTGCTGTGGCTCCTCAAGGACCCGCGCGCCGCACGCGCCCGCATCCGCGACAACATCTGGCTGCGGATCGTCGACGTGCCGGCGGCGCTCACCGCGCGCGAGTACCTGTGCCCCGTCGACGCGGTGATCGAGGTCACGGACCCGCTGTTCCACGACAACCACGGCCCGTGGCGCGTGACCTCGCGCGACGGCGAGGGACACGTCGAGGCGGCGCCGGGCGCGACGCCGGACCTGGTGATCGGGGTGCAGGAGCTCTCGGCGGCCTACCTGGGCGGGGTCAGCCTGGGCGCGCTCGCGGCCGCCGGCCTGGTCGAGGAGCGCACGCCGGGCGCGGTCCACGCGCTCGCCGCGGCGTTCGAGTCGACCTCCGCGCCGGTGTGCAACCTGTTCTTCTGAGCAGGTCGCGCACGCGCGTCGGGGCCTAGCGTCGCGCCTCGTAGTCCTTCATGAGGTCGATGCGGCGCTGGTGGCGCTCGTCGCCGGAGAACGGCTCGGCGATGAAGGCGTCCGCGATCGCGGTGGCCTCCTCGAGCGAGTGCATGCGCCCGCCCAGCGAGCCCACCTGCGCGTCGTTGTGCTGACGCGCCAGCTTCGCGGTCTCGACGGACCAGATCAGCGCGGCGCGGATGCCGGTGACGCGGTTCGCCGCGAGCTGCTCGCCGTTGCCCGAGCCGCCGATGACGATCCCGAGGTCCGCGCCCTCGCTCGCCGCGACGGCCTCCGCGGCGGCGATGCACATCGGCGGGTAGTCGTCGAGCGCGTCGTACTCGTGCGCGCCGTGGTCGACCACGTCATGGCCGGCCTCGGTGAAGTGGGCGATGAGGTGCTGCTTGAGCTCGAAGCCGGCGTGGTCCGCGGCGATGTGGATGCGCATGCCGCCCATTGTGCCAGCGTGCGGGAGGGCGGGCGCCCGGACGTCCGCGCGCGGGCGACCCGCGCATCGTCCCCCGGCGGTGGAGGGACGATGCGCGGGCTCGCCGTGAGCGAAACCTCGCCCGGGCGTCGGTGGTCGCCCCTAGGGTGAGAGGCATGACGCTCCACTCCGGCATCGACCAGTCCGAGTTCTCGCCCACCGTCCGCGCGCAGGACGACTTCTTCCGGTACGTCTCCGGGCCGTGGGAGGAGTCCCACGTGATCCCGGGCGACCGCTCCGCGGACGGCTCGTTCTACACGCTGCGCGACGAGGCCGAGAAGCAGGTGCGGGTCATCATCGAGGAGGCGTCGCGGGAGTCGCAGATCGGCGCCCTGTACGCGTCCTTCATGGACGTGGAACGCGTGAACGCCCTCGGGGTGGAGCCGCTGCTGCCCGACCTGGCGAAGGTCGAGGCCGCCTCCTCGCACGAGGAGCTGGCGCGCGCGATGGGCGAGCTCCAGCGCGACGGCGTGTCCGGCACGGTGGGCTACTACGTGTTCGCCGACCGTCTGGACCCCGCCCGCAACGTGGTCTACCTGGGGCAGTCGGGCATCGGGCTGCCGGACGAGGCGTACTACCGCGACGACGCGCACGCGGAGACGCGAGAGAAGTACGTGGCGCACGTGGACCGCATGGCGGGGCTCACCGGCCTGGAGTTCGACTCGTCGACGGTGGTGGGCCTCGAGACCGCGATCGCGCGCGAGCACTGGGACGTGGTGAAGACCCGCGAGGCGGAGCTCACCCACAACCCCACCACGCTCGAGGGCCTGGCCGCGGACGCGCCGGGCTTCGAGTGGGCCGCGTGGGCGGACGCGATCCGCATGCCGGCGGCGGCGCACGCGCTGATGGTGGTGGGCGAGCCCTCGTACTTCACGGCGTTCGCGAAGATCTGGGAGGAGACGGACCTCGCCACGTGGAAGGCGTACCTGCGCTGGCGCATCGCCAACTCGCGCGCGGCCTACCTCACCGAGGACCTGTCGAAGGCGAACTTCGACTTCTACGGCACGGTGCTGTCGGGCGCCACCGAGCAGCGCGAGCGCTGGAAGCGCGCCGTGAGCCTGGTCGAGGGCGTCGCGGGCGAGCTGGTGGGCCAGGAGTACGTGTCGCGGCACTTCCCGCCGGCGTACAAGGTGCAGATGGACGCGCTGGTCGCGAACCTCATCGAGGCGTACCGCGTGTCGATCGAGGCGCTGGACTGGATGACGCCGGAGACCAAGGAGCGCGCGCTCGAGAAGCTGCGCCAGTTCACGCCCAAGATCGGCTACCCGGAGAAGTGGCGCTCCTTCGACGGCCTCGAGCTGTCGCCCGAGGACCTCGTGGGCAACGTGCGCGCGGCGAGCGCGTTCGAGGAGGACTGGGAGTGGGCCAAGATCGGCAAGCCGGTCGACCGCTCCGAGTGGCTCATGACGCCGCAGACGGTGAACGCCTACTACCTGCCCGTCGCGAACGAGATCGTGTTCCCCGCGGCGATCCTGCAGCCGCCGTTCTTCCACCCCGAGGCGGACGACGCGATCAACTACGGCGGCATCGGATCCGTGATCGGCCACGAGATCGGGCACGGCTTCGACGACCAGGGCTCCAAGTACTCCGGCACCGGCGCCCTCGAGGACTGGTGGACCGAGGCCGACCGCGCCGCGTTCATGGAGCGCGCGAAGAAGCTCATCGAGCAGTACAACGGCTACTCGCCGCTGCAGCTCGCCGGCTCGCACCACGTCAACGGCGCGCTCACGGTGGGCGAGAACATCGGCGACCTCGCGGGCGTGGAGATCTCCCTCAAGGCCTACGAGATCGCGCTGGGCCACCCCATCGCGGAGGCGCCCGAGCTCGACGGCCTCACCGCGGTCCAGCGGTTCTTCATCGGCTACGCGCTGACCGAGCGCATGAAGGTGCGGTCCGAGGCGCTGGTGACGCGGCTGGCGACGGACCCGCACTCGCCGTCCGAGTTCCGCGTCAACGGGATCGTGCGCAACATGGACGCGTGGTACTCGGCCTTCTCGGTCGATGCCGAGGACGCGCTGTGGCTCGAGCCCGAGGAGCGCGTCTCCATCTGGTGAGGTGGGTGGCACGAGAATGGCCCGGCCCCGCTGCGGTTCTCCACGGTTCGCCGGGGTTGGTCAGGGTTCGCCGCTGCTCAGCGCTGCTCGCCCCTGTTCGCCGCGCCCAGTGATACGCCGGAGCAGATCCGCGGCCATTTCTCTGCACCGGGCTATCACCGGGGCGCCTGAGCATACGAGCGTGCGATCGGCACGCTCGCCGGTTCGCGCCGCTCGAGCTCGTCTCGGACGCTCCTCAGCCGATTAAGACATCTACCAGGCAAGACGCTGCGGCAGGTCGAGCGGAGTCAGTTGAGATTCCTTGTCATGGCATTCCTCCCGATTGCCGTGACAAGGAATCTCGACTGGCTCCGTTCACCCTCCGCGGCGCACGCACAGAAGCCGGAGCACGCGGGCGGCGGTCCGGTGCGCACGAGGAGGGCCACCGGTTCAGTTGATCGGATCTTGCAGATCCACCACGCCTTTTCTGCGCCGGATGATCAGTGAGACCACGGGCGCCCCGGGTGCGGGCTGACGTCTCCCCGTGACACCTGGGTGCCCGCACAGCGGCATGTGCGAGCACCGTGGTGTCACCAGGAAGCGGCGAGCACTCATGTGTCACCGGGACGCGCAGGTCGGCGCCCCGCAGCGCGCACCAGCCCACGCCTCAGCGGTGCAGGTAGACCCGCGCCTCCCACGGACCCAACGGCACCTCGCCGGCACCGGCCGGGTAGGGCGTGGCGGACACCCCGAGGTTGTGCAGCACCAGCCCGCCGTGCGCGACGTCGACCGCCGCGGTGACCTCGGCGCCGGAGATGTTCGCGACCACGGTGAGCACCGTCCCGTCGAGCACCCTCCGGTACGCGAACACCTGCGGGTCCTCCGCGAGCAGCATCTCGAAGGAGCCGTGGGCGACCACGGGCTCGGCGTGGCGCAGCGCGATCAGCGCCTTGTAGAACGCGGACACCGAGTCCGGGTCCTCCCGCTGCGCCTCAGCGTTCAGCCACGTGTGGTTGGGCGTCACCCGCAGCCACGGCGCGCCCGTGGTGAAGCCGCCGTGAGCGGACCCGTCCCACTGCACCGGCGTGCGCGCGTTGTCGCGGCTCATGGCGGCGAGGCCGTCGAGGATCCGCTGCTCCGGCACGTCCATCTCGCGCAGCTCGTCGTAGGCGTTGAGCGACTCGACGTCGCGGTACTGATCGATCGAGGTGAGGCCGGCGTTCGTCATGCCCAGCTCCTCACCCTGGTAGATGTACGGCGTGCCGCGCATGAGGTGGAGGACGGCGGCCAGCGCCTTGGCGGAGGCGGCCCAGTGGTCGCGGTCGTCCCCGAAGCGGGAGACCACACGCGGCTGGTCGTGGTTGTCCCAGTACAGCGAGTTCCAGCCGCGCTCCGCGAGCGCGGCCTGCCAGCGCCCGAGGATCGCCTTGAGCCGCACCAGGTCGAGCGGCTGCGGGTCGAACTTGCCCAGCGGTCCGTGGTCCACGTCGACGTGCTCGAACTGGAAGACCATGTCGACCTCGGCGCGGTCGGGGTCGGTGAACAGGATCGCGTCGTCGACGGTCGCGCCGGGCGTCTCGCCCACCGTGAGGTAGCGACCGGTGCGCCCGGCGAACACCTCGCGGTGCATCTCCTGCAGGAACTCGTGGTTGCGGGGCCCGCATGCGTACAGCGGGAAGCCGTTGCCCAGCCCGCCGGGGAGCGGCTCGCCGTCGCGCAGCGGCAGCACCTTCGAGATGAGGTTGATGACGTCCATGCGGAAGCCGTCGACCCCCCGGTCGAGCCACCAGTTCATCATCGCGTAGACGGCCTGGCGGACCTCGGGGTTCTCCCAGTTGAGGTCGGGCTGCTTCTGGTGGAACAGGTGGAGGTAGTACTCGCCGGACTCCTCGTCGAGCGCCCACGCGGGTCCCGAGAAGAACGCGCGCCAGTTGGTGGGCTCCGCGCCGGGCGCGCCGGGCTCGAAGCCGTCGCGCGGCGGACGCCACCAGTACCAGTCGCGCTTGGGGCTGCGCTTGGACGCGCGCGACTCCAGGAACCACGGGTGCTCGTCGGACGTGTGGTTGACCACCAGGTCCATCACGACCTTCATGCCGCGCGCGTGCGCCGCCGTGAGCAGCGCGTCGAAGTCGTCGAGGTCGCCGAACGTCGGGTCGATCGCCTGGTAGTCGGAGATGTCGTAGCCGTTGTCGGCCTGCGGCGAGGCGTAGATGGGCGACAGCCAGATGACGTCGACACCGAGCCACTCGAGGTGATCGAGCCGCGACCGGATCCCCTGGAGGTCCCCGATCCCGTCGCCGTTGGAATCCTGGAAGCTTCGCGGGTACACCTGGTACACCACCGCGGACTTCCACCAGTCGTCGCTCACGGGCGCTCCTCTCGCATCGTCGCCCTGTCCACCCTAGTCCGACTGCTCGAGGGCGAGCCGGGCGTAGAGTCCCCCGCTCGCGAGCAGCTCGGCGTGGGTGCCCGACTCGACGATGCGCCCGCGTTCGACCACGTGGATGACGTCCGCGCCGCGGACGGTGGACAGCCGGTGCGCGACCACCAGCGTGGTCCGTCCCTCGGCCGCGCGGTCGAGCGCGGCCTGCACCACCCGCTCGGAGACGGTGTCGAGCGCGCTGGTGGCCTCGTCGAGCAGCAGCACCGGCGGGTCCTTGAGCAGGACGCGCGCGATCGCGATGCGCTGCTTCTCCCCGCCCGACAGGCGGTAGCCGCGCTCGCCCACCACCGTCGCGTAGCCGTGCTCGAACCCCATGATCGCGTCATGGATGTTCGCCCGCCGGCACGCGTCCTCGAGCTCGGCGTCGGTGGCGTCGGGCTTGGCGTAGCGCAGGTTCTCCGCGATGGTCGCGTGGAACAGGTAGGTCTCCTGGCTCACGACGCCCACGTGCTCGACGACGGACTCGTGGCGCAGGCGGCGCACGTCCTCGCCCGCGAACAGCACCGCTCCCCCGCTCGCCTCGTGCAGCCGCGCCGCGAGGTACACCACGGTGGTCTTGCCCGCCCCGGACGGACCCACGAAGGCGTGCGACGTGCCCGGCTCGATCCGGAACGTCACGCCGTCCAGGGTGGGCGCGGCATCCTCGCGCGCGCCGGGATACCGGAACACCACGTCGCGGAACTCGACCGCGCCCAGGGGGCCCGGCGCGTCCTCGACCCCCACGGCGTCCGGCGCGTCGCGGATGGCGGGCTCGAGGTCCAGGTACTCGAAGATCCGCGCGAACAGGGCGCGCGAGGTCTGCACCTCGAGGGCGACCCGCATGAGCGCCATCAGCGGGAACAGCAGGCGCGACTGAACCGCCGTGAACGCGACGATGGTGCCCGCGGTGAGCACCGTCGACCCCTGCGAGATGAGCAGCCCCGCCGCGAGGTAGATGACCGCCGGCACGGAGGACATCACCACGGTCACCAGCCCGAAGAACCACTGCCCCGTCATGGCCTGCTGCACCTGCAGCCGGATCTGGGTGGCGTTCTCCGCGCGGAAGCGGTCGGTCTCGAGGCGCTGACGGTTGTAGACCTTGGACAGGAGGATGCCGCTGACGGACAGCGTCTCCTGCGTGATGGCGGTGAGCTCGGACAGCGACTCCTGGGTGCGGGCGGCGATGCGCGCGCGCACCCGTCCCACCCGCCGCTGCACCATCACCAGCGCGGGCATGAGGATCACCGCGAGCACCGTGAGCCGCCAGTCGAGCAGGATCATCGCGACCAGCGAGGCGGCGACCGTCACCGTGTTGCCCACGATGCTGGACACGAACGTGGTGAGAACCCCGGAGACCCCGCCCACGTCGTTCTGCAGGCGCGACTGGATGACGCCGGTCTTGGTGCGGGTGAAGAACGCCAGCTCCATCGACTGCAGGCGCGCGAACAGCCGCTCGCGCAGGTCGCCCGTGACCCGGTTGCCCACCGAGGAGGTGAGATACGTCTGCCACACCTGCAGCCCCGCCGCGACCACGTAGATGACGATCATCACGGCCACCAGCTCCGCGAGCAGCCCCACCTGCACGGTGCCCGAGGCCGGGAACAGGGCGTTGTCGAAGATCCGCTCGACTATCAGCGGCGGCACCACCGTCGCGGCCGCCGCCGCGACCACCAGCACCGCGGTGGTGATCAGCGCGCCGCGGTAGGGCCGGAACAGGGCGACCACGCGCGGCCACAGGTCGGGGATGTCGGGCGCCTCCGCGTTGAGGGCGCGCTGCGCCTCCTCGTCGAAGCTCGCGAGCCGCATCCCGTTCTTGCCGCCGCCCATGGCGGCGCGGCGGCTGCCGGCGGGTGCGGGATGGCTCATGGGGAGAGCCTAGGGCCGCCCTACGACACCCGACCCCCGCGCGAGGGGACGATGCGGCGGTCCCGGCCGTCGCATCGTCCCGCGGGCGGCGCGTGCCAGACTGGCGGCATGCCCGTCGCCCTCCCGTCGATCGCCTTCTACGAGCCCCGCATCCCTGAGAACACCGGCAGCGCGATCCGGCTGTCCGCCGTCACCGGCGCGCCCCTGCGCCTGATCGAGCCGCTGGGGTTCGAGCTCGAGGACTCCAAGCTGCGCCGCGCCGGACTCGACTATCACGACCTCGCGACGGTGACCGTGCACCCGAGCCTCGACGCGATGCTCGACGAGCTGCCGGAGTCCCGCGTCTTCGCGTTCACGGCGCGCGCCGGCACCACCTACACGGAGGTCGAGTACCGCGCCGAGGACATCCTCATGTTCGGCCCCGAGCCCACGGGGCTGCCCGAGGAGGCGCTCGACCACCCGCGCGTGACCGAGTGGGTGCGGATCCCGATGCTGCCGGGCCGGCGGTCGCTCAACCTGTCGAATGCGGCGTCGATCGTCATCTACGAGGCGGCTCGCCAGCTGGGCTTCACCGACATGGAGTGAGCGGGGGTCAGATCCCCAGCTCGAGGAGGTCGCGCGGGTCCGGCTCCCCCGCCGCGCGCGCGAAGGCCTCCATCCCGAGGCGCACCGCCTCGCGGTCCTCGGGCGCGACCTCGGCGAGCACCTCGCGCAGGAGCGCGCGGCGCCGCTCGGTCACCGTGGTCACCAGCTCCGCGCCGGACTCGGACAGGCTGACGCGGACCTCGCGGCGGCTCTCGGGCGACTCGGCGCGCGTGATCCAACCGCCGTGCTGGAGGCGCTCGACGGTGCGCGTCAGCGTGGACGGGTGGATGCCGATGCGCTCCGCGAGGTCGCCCATGCGCAGCGATCCCTCGCCCGACAGCACCACGAGCACGCGGAACTGAGGCACCGTCACCTCGGAGAGGGCGGGCGCGAGCGAGCGGGCGACGATCCCGAGGAGGGCTCGCGAGGCGACCAGGGTCGCGGTGGTGGCGTCATCGTGCACGGTCCCACCGTAGCGCCGCGGCGACCGCGCCCGTGAGAACCAGGCACGACGTGGCGGCGCGCGCCGCGGATGCTAGCGTCTCCGTGACGAAAGGGACCCCCGCATGATGCCTCGCCTCCTGCCCGCCTGGACGGCAGCCGCCGTCGGCGCAGCCGTCACGCTCGCCGGCTGCACGCCGCTCGACTCGGACACGGAGCCCTCGGCGGACCCCTCGGCGGCGGCGAACCCGACCGTCTCGGCCATCGCGGAGGCGCCGGCGGGCACCCCCGACCCGTGCGACACCCTCACGCTCAAGCGGCTCAACAAGCTCGCGGGGCTCAAGATGGTCGACGGCGAGTTCAACTCGAGCCTGTCCTACGACGGCCGCAACATCTGCGAGTGGCACCCCCAGAACGACGAGCGCACCGAGCCGCGCGTGGTCGTCGAGATCAACTGGGAGTACCCGGACGCCGCCCGCCACCGCGAGCTCGCGGAGGCGCAGCTGGGCAAGACGTACACCGTCAAGAAGAACATCCCCGGCGCCGAGAACGCGTACACGCACCCCAGCCGCCGCACCATCGGCATGGAGGTCGACGGGAGCTTCGTCAAGGTGTCCTACATCCAGCCCGGCCGCAAGGAGGGCAAGGACATCACCCTCGAGCTCGCGCGCGAGGTCGCCGCGAGCCTCAACCCCCAGCCCGCGGAGGGCTGAGCCGCCCCACCCGACCCGGCCCGCGCATCGTCCCCGCGCCCCTACGGCGTGGGCGACTGCGCGTCGTACTCGCGCCACGCCCGCTGCGCGCGGGTGAGGATCGCGATGAGGGCGATGATGACGATCCCGCCCAGGAGCGGCGGGAACCACAGCGCGACCGCGGTCGCGAGGATCCCCGCGTACATGTCGCCGATGCGCGGCCCACCGGTGACCACCACCATGAACACGCCCTGGAGGCGGCCGCGCATCTGGTCGGGCGCCGCGGTGATGATCATGGTCTGGCGGAAGATCGCGCTGACCTCGTCGGACGCGCCCATGCCCGCCATCGCGAGCGCCATGAGGGCGAGCATCGACAGGTCGGTGCCGGACCAGCCGGGTCCGGCCGCGTGGTCGCCGTTCACGGCGAACAGCGTGACCACGCCGAACATCAGGGCGAACGCGCCGAACACCTGGATGGCGCGCGAGATCGCGATGCCGTGACGGTGGACGTGCGAGATGCGGCCGGAGAACAGGCTGGTGAGCAGCGTGCCGATCGCGCCGGCCGCGGTGAGCGCGCCCACCGTAAGGGACTCGCCGCCGACCACGGTCGCGCCGAGCGCCGGGAAGAGCACATAGGGGCGGCCGAACGTCATCGCGATGATGTCGACGATGAAGCTCATGCGGATGTTCGGCGCGTGCCGCAGGAAGGTGAGCCCCTCCTTGACCACGTGCCAGCCCGCGTCGACCTTCTCCCCCAGCCGCGGCAGCGGCGGAAGCATCCAGATCCCGAGGAATCCGGCGCTGAACAGCACCGCGTCGACCACGAACGTCCACGGCAGGCCCACGCCCGCCGCGAGCACGCCCGCGAGCGCGGGGCCCACGGTGACCATCGCGCCGAAGCTGATGCCGTTGAGGGCGGTGGCGCGACTGATGAGGTGCTCGGGCAGGATGCGCCCCACCACCGAGCCGCGCGCCGCGCTGCCCACCGTGGTCGCGACGGCGTTGACGGTGGTGACCAGGTAGAACGGCCACACCGGCGCGTGCTCGCCGCCGCCCTGGAGGTGCACGTCCCAGAAGGCGAGGGCGACCAGGGCCAGCGTCGAGGCCCAGGACACCAGGGACGATGCGATGAGCACCTTCCGACGGTCGAAGACGTCCGCGATCATGCCGCCCCACAGGCCGGCCACGATCATGGGCAGCAGCGAGATGCCTCCCACCAGGCCCACCATGAACGTGGAGCCCGTGATCTCGTGGATCTGGAGGCCCACCGCGACCTGGGTCATGAACGCGCCGATGCCGGACACCGCGCCGCCGATCCACAGGCGCGCGAACGCGGGGCTCGCCTTGAGCGGGGTGATGTCCACCAGGTGGCGCGACAGGCGGCGGCGGGCGACCTCGGGCTCGGCGGGCGCGGTCGCGGGGTCGGTGGTGCCCTGCTCGGGGTCGATCTGCTCGGTCACCGGTGGAGTCTAATGGCGAGCGCCGACACCGATTTGGCGACCGGGACCTGCGCGCGCTACCGTCCCTCCCGTGTTCACCTCGCTCATGACGACCGCCCGCGCGAACTTCGCTGCCCCGGCGCGCATGTGCATGCGAATGTGTTGACGCACCAGAGCTGAACCCCTCGCGACGCCGCGCCTTCCCTGACCCCGGGCCCCGACCCGGTAGCTGACGGCCGCCCCGCACCCCCTTCGCTCTCCCGCCGCGGGCCGCCGCCCCCTGCCCGGCGACGCCCGCGCGCACCCTCGCTCGCATCCCCACGGATCCACCGCGGATCCCGCTCGAAAGGCACGCGTTGATCACCGTCACCCACCTCGCCAAGGTCTACCGCCAGGCCGGCCGCGACATCCACGCCCTCGCCGGCGTGAGCCTCGACGTCCCGGCCGGCACGGTCCACGGCGTGATCGGCCCCTCCGGCGCGGGCAAGTCCACGCTGGTGCGATGCCTCGCGCTGCTCGACCACCCGACGTCCGGCACGGTCGAGATCGACGGCGTCGACCTCGCCTCGGTCCCCGCCGCGGAGCTGCGCCAGGCGCGCCGCCGCCTGGGCGTGGTGTTCCAGCATGCGAACCTGTTCGACTCGCGCACCGTGCTCGACAATGTGGCCTACCCGCTCGAGATCGCGGGCGTGGGCCGCCGCGAGCGCCGCGAGCGGGCGCTCGAGCTGCTGGGCCTGGTGGGCCTCGCGGAGGCGGCGGGCGCGCACCCGGCGCAGCTGTCGGGCGGCCAGCGCCAGCGCGTCGGGATCGCCCGCGCGCTCGCCACGGACCCCGACGTGCTCCTGTGCGACGAGCCCACCAGCGCGCTCGACCCCCGCACCACCGAGGAGATCCTCGACCTCATCCTGGGCCTCAAGGAGCGCCTGGGCCTCGCCGTGCTGGTCATCACCCACGAGATGTCCGTGGTCACCCGCATCTGCGACTCCGTGTCCCTCCTGGACTCCGGCCGGATAGTCGAGTCCGGCGCGATCGCGGACGTGGTCGCGGACTTCGGCAGCCGGCTCAGCGAGGCCCTGCTCGCCCTGCCGGGCGACGCCGCCGGCGGCGACGTCGACGTCCTCGACGCGGTGGACGATGCGCGGGTCCCGGCCCTCGACCAGGCCGCCGCGGCGCTGGGAGCCGCCCCGCGCATCGTCTCCGGGACCGTCGAGGCGTTCGGAGGGGTGACGTTCCATCGGCTGCGGCTCGCCGCGCCGCCCGGGGTGGCGCCTGACGCGCTGGTGCGCGCGCTCACCGACGCCGGCGCCCGCGCGCAGGAGGTGGCCCGATGAGCTGGATCGACTCCCTGCTGTCCAACCCCGCCATCACGGAGGCGCTGGGCCCCGCCGCCCTCGAGACCGCCCAGATGGTGGGCATCTCCGCCGTGTTCACGGTGGTGCTGGGCCTGCCGCTCGGCGTCGCGATGTTCGTCACGCAGCGCGGCGGCATGGCCGAGAACCGCGCGGTCAACGTGGTGCTGTCCGGCGTCATCGTCAACATCACCCGGTCCATCCCGTACGCGATCCTCATGCTCGCGCTCATCCCCGTGACCCGCGCGCTCGTGGGCACGTCGATCGGGCCGATCGCCGCCTCCGTGTCGCTCACCGTCGCGGCCGTGCCGTTCTTCGCCCGCCTGGTCGAGGCGTCGCTGCGCGAGGTCGACTCGGGCAAGGCCGACGCCGCGCACGCGATGGGCTCGACCCGCCGCCAGACCATCACGCGCGTCCTGCTGCCCGA
This sequence comes from Demequina silvatica, assembly GCF_000971215.1. Lineage (GTDB taxonomy): Bacteria > Actinomycetota > Actinomycetes > Actinomycetales > Demequinaceae > Demequina > Demequina silvatica. The sequence goes on along the minus strand of NZ_BBMA01000003.1, from coordinate 296,312 downwards.
GGCGCTCCCGTCGCTCATCGCGGGCGCCACCACCACCGTGGTCACGCTCATCGGCTACAGCGCGATGGCGGGCCTGGTGGGCGGCGGCGGCCTGGGCCGGCTCGCCTACAACTACGGCTACCAGCGGTATCAGCCCGAGGTGATGATCGTCGTCCTCGTGGTGCTGGTGCTGCTGGTCCAGGCGGTGCAGGCCATCGGCGACGCCCTGGTGCGTCGCACCGACCACCGCTGACTCCCTTCCTTTCCCACCCATCACAAGGAGAAACCCATGCGACTCACCCGCACCCCCCTCGCCACCGCCGCGTTCGCCGGCCTCGCGACCCTCACCCTCGCCGCGTGCAGCGCGGACGCGTCCGACTCCGCGTCGTCGGCGGCCGCCGAGGGCGACGTCACCACCGTCACCGTGGGCGCGAGCCCCATCCCGCACGCGCAGATCCTCGAGTTCATCGACTCCGAGCTCGCGGCGGATGCCGGGATCGACCTCGAGATCGTCGAGTTCGACGACTACGTCCTGCCCAACGAGGCCCTCGCCTCGGGCGAGCTCGACGCCAACTACTTCCAGCACGTGCCGTACCTCGACTCGCAGATCGCGGACAAGGGCTACGAATTCGAGCACGGCGCGGGCGTCCACATCGAGCCCTACGCGGCGTTCTCGAACACCTACGCCTCGCTCGACGAGCTGCCCGACGGCGCGACCATCGCCATCACCAACGACGTCGCGAACCAGCTGCGCGGCCTGCGCCTGCTCGAGTCCGCCGGCCTGCTGGTCGACGTCGCGGACGACTCCTCCGTGATCAACCTCACCGACGAGCAGAACCCGCACGGCTTCACCTTCGTGGAGAACCAGCCCGAGGTGATCGTGCAGCAGATCGAGGACCCCGCGATCGACCTCGCGTTCGTCAACGGCAACTTCATCCTCCAGGCCGGCCTGTCCACCGACGACGCGCTCCTGGTCGAGGAGGTCGAGGGCAACCCGAACGCGAACATCCTGGTGTGGCGCTCGGACAACACCAACACCGGCGTCGAGGTGCTCGAGGAGCTCCTCCACTCCCCCGAGGTTGCGGACTTCATCCGCGAGACCTGGCCGTCCGGGGACGTCCTCCCGGGCGCCTGAGCCGTACGCCACGGGACGATGCGCGGGTCGGGTGACCCGCGCATCGTCCCGTTCGCGCGTGCCGGCGCGCGCGCCGTGCGTCGGAGGGGCGTGACACAATCGCGCCATGCCAGGTACCAACCTCACGCGCGTCGAGGCCCAGGCCCGCGCCGCCATCGTCGACGTCGACACCTACACGGTCAACCTCGACCTCACCTCATCGGACACCACGTTCCGTTCGATCTCGACCGTGCGCTTCACCGCCACCCCTGGTGAGAGCACGTTCATCGACCTCATCGCCCCCGAGGTGCTGAGCATCACCCTCAACGGCGAGGAGCTCGACCCGGCCACGCACTTCGCGGACTCCCGCGTGACACTGCCGAACCTCGCGGCCGACAACGAGCTCACCGTCGTCGCCGACTGCGCCTACATGAACACGGGTGAGGGCCTCCACCGGTTCGTGGACCCCGAGGACGGCGAGGTGTACCTGTACTCGCAGTTCGAGGTCGCCGACACCCGCCGCGTCTACGCGGTGTTCGAGCAGCCCGACCTCAAGGCCTCGTTCTCCTTCACGGTGACCGCGCCCGAGCACTGGCACGTGCTGTCGAACTCGCCCTCCTCCAAGGAGGCCGCCGAGGGCTCGATCGAGATCGCCGGCACCGTGCGCGGCACGGCCACCTGGACGTTCTCCCCCACCACGCGCATCCCCTGCTACGTCACCGCGATCGTCGCGGGCCCGTACCACGAGGTCGAGGGCACCGTGGAGTCGCGCAAGGGCACGCTGCAGGCCAACGTGTACTGCCGCAAGGGCCTCGCGCCGTTCCTCGACGCGGACGTCATCCTCGACGACACCCAGAAGGGCTTCGCCTTCTACGAGGAGAAGTTCGAGACGGACTACCCGTTCGAGAAGTACGACCAGATCTTCGTGCCCGAGTTCAACGCGGGCGCCATGGAGAACGCGGGCTGCGTCACGTTCCTCGAGGACTACGTGTTCCGCTCCAAGACCGCGCAGGCGCGCGTCGAGCGCCGCACCGTCACCGTGCTGCACGAGCTCGCCCACATGTGGTTCGGCGACCTCGTCACCATGAAGTGGTGGAACGACCTGTGGCTGAACGAGTCGTTCGCCGAGTTCGCGTCGACCCTCGCGACCGCGGAGGTCACCCGGTACAAGAACAGCTGGGTCACGTTCAACGCGCTCGAGAAGTCGTGGGCCTACCGCCAGGACCAGCTGCCCTCGACGCACCCGATCATGGCCGACATCCGCGACCTCGAGGACGTCGAGGTCAACTTCGACGGCATCACGTACGCCAAGGGCGCGTCCGTGCTGCGCCAGCTGGTCGCGTGGGTGGGCCAGGACGAGTTCTTCACCGGCGTCGCCGAGTACATGCGCAAGCACCACCACTCCAACGCGACGCTCGCCGACCTGCTCGCCGAGCTCGAGAAGGCCTCGGGCCGCGACCTGTCCGGCTGGTCCGACGTGTGGCTCCAGAAGGCGGGCGTCACCACGCTCCGTCCGGTCGTCGAGACGGACGATGCGGGGGTCATCACCTCGTTCGCGGTCGCCCAGGAGGTCCCGGCCGAGTGGCCGACCCAGCGTCCGCACCGCCTCCGCATCGGCGGCTACGACCTCGCGGTCGACGCCGAGGGCGACGAGGTGCTCGCGCAGACCTTCTCCGTCGAGGTCGACATCGACGGCGCGCTGACGCCGATCGACGCGCTCGTCGGGCGCCGGCGTCCCGCGCTCATCCTGGTCAACGACGGCGACCTCGCCTACGCGAAGGTGCGCCTCGACGAGGCGTCGCTCGCGACCGCGGTCGAGCACGTGTCGAAGTTCACCGACCCGCTGGCCCGCTCCATGGTGCTCGCCGCGGCGTGGGACATGGCCCGCGACTCGGAGATGCCCGCACGCCAGTACGTCGACCTCGTGCTGAAGAACATCGGCCACGAGACCGAGTCGACCACGGTGCTGGTGCTCCTGCGCCAGCTCGCGACCACCCTCGCGGTGTACGTGCACCCGTCGCACACCGACGAGGTGCAGGCCGCGGCCGCGCGCGAGATCTGGCAGCTCGTCATGGCGGCCGAGCCCGGCTCGGACAGCCAGCTCCAGTTCGTCAAGGCGTTCGCGTCGCTGGCGTGCGTGGACTCGATGTTCGACACCGTCCAGGCGCTGGTCGACGGCAAGCTCCAGCTCGAGGGCCTCGCCATCGACACCGACCTCACGTGGGACCTCATCATCTCGCTCGTCGCCGGCGGCCGCGCCGGAGACGTCGCGATCGAGCTCCAGCTGAGCAACGACGCGACCGCGTCGGGCGAGCGCCGCGCCGCGCACGCCCGCGCCGCGATCGCGACCGCCGAGGCCAAGCGGGCCGCCTTCGACGCGCTCATCAACGCGGAGAAGGACCTGCCGAACGCCCTCCAGTACGAGACCATCGCAGGCTTCAACCACGCCCACGACCTCGGCCTCCTCGTGCCGTTCGTGGACGAGTACTTCGACGCCCTGCGCCGCATCTACTCGACCAAGACCAACGAGATCGCCGCGAACCTCATCGAGGGCCTGTACCCGGTCGAGCTCGCGGGCCGCGTGCCGGACCTGCAGGACAAGGCCTTCGCGTGGCTCGAGGCCAACCCTGACGCGCACGACGCGCTCAAGCGCCTGGTGCGCGAGGGCTCGGACGGCGTGCGGCGTGCGCTGCGCGCGCAGGCGGCGGACCTGGCCTACCGGGGCTGAGCGGGGCGCGCCCCGAGCGGCCTCCCTACGCGCGCCCCACCACACGCGCGCTATGGGGAAGCGACCGACGCTTCTGATAGATCCGGGTCTCCCATGGGGAACTGATCGACGGACGGCCGTCGCGGAGAGATCCGCGGCGGACGTTCTGCGTCAGGGCCCGCGCCGCGTCGCTCAGCTCCCCATGGCGCGCCGGGACTATGCGGAAGCGACGCTCATCACCCCATAGCGCGCGGGGGGCGAGCGCGCGCGAGGGGCGAGCGGACTGCCAGACTTGAGTCATGCCAGGTCTGAACCTCACCAAGCAGGAGGCCGCGGAACGCTTCGCGACCGTCCCGCACGCCCGCTACGCGATCACCCTCGACTTCACCGGCGCAGGCGACACCTTCCGCTCCGACACCACGGTGACGTTCGACGCGACGCCAGGGTCGACCACGTTCATCGAGGCGACCGGCGCGAGCATCGACCTCATCGAGCTCAACGGCGAGCCCCTCAGCCCCGAGGCCCACCGCGACGGCCGCATCGAGCTCGCGAACCTCGACAGCACCAACACCCTCCGCGTCGCGGGCGACTTCCGCTACCGCAACGACGGCCAGGGCATCCACCGGTTCGTCGACCCCGCGGACGGCGAGGTCTACCTCTACAGTCAGTTCGCCGCCAACGACACGCGCGCGGCGTTCGCGTGCTTCGACCAGCCCGACATCAAGGGCGAGTTCTCCTTCACGGTCACGGTCCCCGCGCACTGGTCCGTGGTGTCCAACTCCCCCACCCCGGAGCCCGAGACCCACGACGACGGCACCGCGACCTGGGCCTTCGCCCCCACGGTCGCGATCCCGAGCTACGGCGCCGCGATCATCGCCGGACCGTACGCGTACCACGAGGGCGAGCTGCACGGCGTGAACGGCCCCATCCCCGCCCGCGTCTACGGCCGCCCCAGCCTCGAGCAGCACTTCGACGGCGACCGGGTGCTCGCGGACACGCAGGCCGGCGTCGAGCTGTACGAGCGCGTGTTCCAGACCCCGTACCCGTACGACAAGTACGACCAGATCTACGTCCCCCAGTACAACCTGGGCGCGATGGAGAACATCGGCTGCGTCACCATCTCCGAGGACCGGCTGCTGTTCCGCGGCCGCGCGACGGCCGCGGAGCTCGAGTTCCGCACCGTGGTGGTGCTGCACGAGCTCGCGCACATGTGGTTCGGCAACCTCGTCACCATGAAGTGGTGGGACGACCTGTGGCTCAACGAGTCCTTCGCCGAGTTCGTGGGCACGTGGGCGGCCGCGGAGATCTCCGAGTGGAAGGACTCGTGGGTGACGTTCGCCGCGGACCGCAAGTCCGTCGCCTACGTCCAGGACCAGCTGCCGACCACGCACGCGATCGTCACCGAGGTGCCCGACACCGAGGCCACCGTCTCCGCGTTCGACATGATCACCTACGCGAAGGGCGCCTCCGCCCTCAAGCAGCTCGCGCAGTACGTGGGCGAGGACGCGTTCTTCGGCGGCGTCGCCACCTACCTGCAGCGCTACCACCACGGCAACGCGACGCTCGCGGAGTTCCTGGCCGAGGTGGAGCAGGCGGCGGGTCGCTCGCTCGCCGACTGGGCCGAGGTGTGGCTCGAGACGCCCGGCGTCACCACCCTGCGCGCCGTCATCGCGGTGGACGATGCGGGGGCCCTGACCCGCCTCGCCGTCGCCGAGGACGTGCCGGCCGAGCATCCCGTTCCCCGCCCGCACCACGTCGAGATCGCGGGCTACGCGCTGCGCGACGGCGCGTTCGTGCGCGACTGGTCCGTCGCGGCGATGGTGGGCGGCGAGCTCGCGGAGATCCCGGAGGCCGCCGGGCGCGCGCGTCCCGACCTGCTCCTGGTCAACGACCGCGACCTCACGTACGCGAAGCTCCACCTCGACGAGGTCTCGCTCGCGACCCTCGAGGGGCACATCGGCGCGGTCGAGGACCCCATGATGCAGGCCACGGTGCTCGACGCCCTGTGGCACATGACGCGCGACGGCTCGCTGCCCGCGCAGCGCTACATCGACGCGGTCCTCACGCTGCTGCCGCACGTGCGCAACTCGGCGACGGCGCGCTCGCACGTGGACCTCATGGTCGTGGCGCTGCGCCGCTACCTCGCGCCGGAGGCGGTCGCGGACGTCACCGCGGCGGCCGCGGAGCGCCTGTGGACGTCGCTCGCCGCCGCGGAGCACGGCTCCGACATCCAGCTGCAGCTGCTCAAGGGCTACGCGCAGGTCGCGTCGACCACGGAGCAGGCGCTGCGCCTGCGCGCGCTGGTCGAGGACTCCGCGGAGATCCCCGGCGTCACGGTCGACTCCGACCTCACGTGGGACCTGCTGGGCGGGCTCGCGGCGGCCGGCGGGATCGGCCTCGAGGAGGTCGACCACTACGCATCGCTCGACGTGTCCGCCGCCGGCCAGCGCCGCGCCGCGGGCGTGCGGGCGGCGATCGCGACCGTCGACGCCAAGCGCGCCGCCTGGGACGCGCTCGCGCGCCCCGCCGACGGACCCGCGATCAACGCCGTCCAGTTCGAGATGGCCGCCGGCCTCGCCCGCGCCGTGGACCCGGCGCTGCTCGCTCCCCTGCTCGACGACCTGCTGGCGAGCCTGCGCGGCTACTACGGCGCCAACGCCGGGTTCGTGGGCGCCCGCGTCGCTCGCCTGGTGCTGCCGGTCGCGCTCGCCGGCCGCGTCGACGGCCTCGCCGGCCGGCTCGAGTCCTGGCTCGCGGACAACGGCGATGCCCCGAGCGTGCTGCGCAAGGTGGTGGTCGAGGGCCTCGACCACGTGCGCCGCGCCCAGGTCGCGCAGGCCGTGAGCCGCATGGCGACCCCCGCCTGAGGTGGGACGGGACGATGCGGCGGCCGCCGCATCGTCCCCCGTCACCCGGGCGGGTGGCTAGGAGCGCGCGCTCTTGATCGCGCGGAACAGGCGCCGCACGCGCGGGTGCTCGAACAGGTCGTCGAGCAGGACGGGGACCCCGTTGCCGTCGGTGACCGGGATGCACCAGTTCGGGTACTCGGTGTCGGTGCCGGGCATGTTCTGCGCGCGCCGCTCGCCCACCGCGTCCGTCACGGAGATGCCGGTGAGCAGCGCGGGGCTGTCGAGCACCCAGCGGTGGAGTCCCGCGATGAGGTCCTCCTCGTTGTAGTCCTCGAGGATCCAGCCGCGCTCGAGCATGACGTCGATGAAGGCCTGGCGCTCGCGCTCCGCCTCGGCCTGGGCGTCCTCGACGCTGCCGCCGCCGAGCATCCCCAGCTCCGCGCGCAGGCGCACGTGCTCGCCGGCGAGGTAGGCGCCGGTGGGCGGGAGGTCGTGCGTGGTGACGGCGGCGAGCGTGTCCGGGCGGTAGTGCTCGGGCAGGCGCGGCGAGCCGTCGTCGTGGCGCTCGAACCACGTGATGGAGGTGCCGAGCAGGCCACGCTCGTGGAGGTAGTCGCGCACCCACGGCTCGACGGTGCCCAGGTCCTCGCCGATCACGATCGCGCCGGCGCGCTCGGCCTCGAGCGCGATGATCCCGATGAGCGCCTCGTGGTCCACGTAGACGTAGACGCCGTCGACGGGGATGTGGCCCTGCGGGACCCACCACTGGCGGAACATGCCGAGCACGTGGTCGATGCGCAGCGCGCCGGCGTTGCGGACGGCGGCGCGGACCATGTCGCGGAACGGCAGGTACGCGGCGGCCTCGAGCGCTCGGGGCTGCCACGGCGGGATCGACCAGTCCTGGCCGAGCGCGTTGTAGAAGTCCGGCGGGGCGCCCATGCTCATGCCCTGCGCGAGGACGCGCTGGTAGGACCAGGCGTCGGCGCCCTCGGGGTGGACGCCCACCGCGAGGTCCATCATCACGCCGATGCTCATGCCGGCACGGGTGGCGGTGGACTGCGCGTGGGCCAGCTGCTCCTCGCAGATCCACTGCAGCCACGCGTAGTAGAGGACGCGGTCGGCGTGCTCGTCGCGCCAGCGCGCGACCGCGGGGGCGGCGGGCGACTCGAGCTCGGCGGGCCAGGGCAGGCCGCGGTGCGCCTCCGCGATCGCGCACCACGTCGCGAAGTCCTCGAGCGCCGCGCCCTCGCGCAGGCAGAACGCCTCGAACAGCGCCTCGCGGCCGGCGGAGCGCGGCGCGCGGAACACCTCCTCGAGCGCGGCGGACTTGAGGCGCCAGATCGCGTTGCGGTCGAGCAGCTCGTCGGTGTCGTTGGTGCGCTGCGGGCGCTCGGCCTCCCAGGCGAGCACGGCGCGCTGCTGCGACGGCAGGTAGGCCACCTCGGGGATGTCCTCCACGCGGATGTACAGCGGGGACATGTAGCGCTTCGAGGTGGGCAGGTAGGGCGAGTTGGCGATCGGGGCGACCGGCTCGGTGGCGTGGAGCGGGTTGATGAGCACGAAGTCGGCGTCGCCGCGCGCCTTGCCCAGCGCGCACAGGTCCGCAAGGTCGGCGAGGTCGCCGATCCCCCACGAGCGCTCGGAGCGCAGCGAGTACAGCTGGAGCGTGAGGCCCCATGGACGGCGCGCGGTCACGTCCTCGGGCAGCGTCACGCGCGGCGGGGTCACCACCACGTAGCCGCGGGCCTTGCGTCCGGTGGTCTCGCCCTCGACCACGTGCCAGCCGAGCGGCAGGTCGCCCGGGACCTCGAACGTCGCGCGGCCCAGGGTGCGGCCGCCCACCTCGCGCGGCGGCACCCAGCGGTCCAGCTGCGCGAGGTCGCGCGTCGCCCCGGACTCGAGGCGGAGGGTCACGGACACGGGGTCGCCGTCCACCACGTGGGCGGGGATCTCGCGCGGCTGGCCCGCGCGCACCACGGTGACGGGCGGCACCAGGCGCGACCACTCCTGATCCTCGAGATCGGCGAGCGCGTCCTCGCAGGCGCGGTCGGAGGAGGCGTCGAGCCCCATCGCGGTGAGCGCGGCGCGGATGGCCGCGGCGGAGCAGTGGACCTGGGTTCCGTCGATGGCGAAGTACTCGACCGAGACGCCGCACGCGCGCGCGAGTGCGACGAGGGCCTCGGACGGGGTCTCGCGGTCGACCTCCGGCGCATCGATCACACCGTCATCCTGCCAGATGCGAGGGTGGATAGGGCGAGCGCCGCGCGCTCGCTACTCTGTTGGAGTGCTGAACCTCGCGACCTCGCCCGAGCCCTCCCCCTCGCCGACGCTCGAAGGGCCGGCCGGCGACGTCCAGAATCTCTGGGAGGACCTCACCTCCGACACCAGCGGACAGTTCCTGGGGCTCGGCATCGCGATCCTGCTGCTCGTGATCGCGTGGTTCGTGGGCCGGGCCGTCATCCGGGGCATCGTGCTCGGCATCGAGAAGGGCACGCCGCTCGACGGCCGCGCCCGCCGCGCGCTGCGCAAGGCGAAGATCAAGGTCGCGGAGCCCGACACCATGGAGCTCCGTCTCGAGGGCGAGCGGCGGCGCCAGCGCGCCAAGACCATCGGCCGGGTGCTCAACTCCACGCTGCTCGTGGTGCTGATCGCCATCGGCGTCACCACGTTGCTGTCGATGATCGGCGTGCCGGTCGCGCCGCTGCTCGCCTCGGCCGGTGTGGTGGGCGTGGCGCTCGGCTTCGGCGCGCAGTCGCTGGTCAAGGACGTGCTCAGCGGCGTGTTCATGCTGCTGGAGGACCAGTACGGCGTGGGCGACGTGGTCAACCTGGGGGAGGCGACCGGCTCGGTCGAGGAGGTCGGGCTGCGCTGCACCAGGCTCCGGTCGCTCGACGGCACCGTCTGGTACGTGCCCAACGGGGAGATCACCCGCGTGGGCAACATGACCCGCATGTGGTCGCGCGCCCTGGTCGAGGTGCGCTTCGCGTACGACACCGACATCGAGGCGGCGCGCGAGGCCATGATCGACGCGGTCAAGGCCGCGCAGGAGAAGCACAAGAAGGTCGCCGCCGCGATCCTGGGCGAGGCCGAGGTCGCCGGCATCGAGTCGCTCGAGTACAACGCGGTGATGCTGCGCCTGCTGGTGCAGACCAACCCCTCCGCGCAGTGGGACGTCCAGCGCGAGGTCCGTCACGAGATGCGCCGGATCTTCGCCGAGCGCGGCATCGAGCTCGCGGTCCCCGGCGAGGCCATGGTGGTGGACTCCGGATCCGGGCGTCGCGCGCTGCACGACACGCCGCGCCCCGCAGGCGACGAGCAGCCCGTCGACCAGGACGGCCGCCCGCTGCCCCCGGCCAACGACGCGGAGGACGAGTGAGCACCCCCGGCATGAACGTGGGCGCCGGACCCGCGCAGGAGCAGGGCCAGTCCTTCTTCGACGCGGTGGGAGGCCACGCGACGTTCGACGCGATCGTGCGGGCGTTCTACGAGGGCGTCGCGGCGGACCCGGTGCTGCGACCCATGTACCCGGAGCAGGACATGGAGGGCGCGATCGAGCGCCTCACGCTGTTCCTCGAGCAGTACTGGGGCGGGCCCACCACGTACTCCGAGCAGCGCGGGCACCCGCGGCTGCGCATGCGGCACATGCCGTTCACGGTCAACCCCGACGCGCGCGACCGGTGGATCGCCCACATGCGCGAGGCCGTCGCGCGCCAGAACCTGGCGCCGCTGCACGCCGTGACCCTGATGGACTACCTCGAGCGCGCGGCGCATTCGATGGTCAACACGTTCGACGCCACCGAGGAGGCCTGATGCCCGCGATCGAGGACACATGGGCGGAGTCCGCCCTGCGCGAGGGCCTCGCCTGCCTGGACCTGCGCCGCTCCGGCGACACGAGCTTCGAGGGCGACTCGCTGCCCATGCCCGGCGGCCGCGTGTTCGGCGGCCAGGTGCTCGCCCAGGCCCTGCTCGCGGCGGGCGCGACGGTCCCCGAGGACCGCTTCGCGCACTCGCTCCACGGCTACTTCCTGCGCGCCGGCGACGCCGCGCACCCCATCCAGTTCGAGGTCGAGGTCCTGCGCGACGGCCGCTCGTTCTCCGCGCGCCGCACGCATGCGCTGCAGGACGGCCGGCCCATCCTGTCGATGATCACGTCCTTCCAGATCGAGCAGGAGGGTCCCGAGCACGCCGTCACCATGCCCGAGGTCCCCGGCCCCGACACCGTGGTCTCCGGCATCGACGTGCTCGCCCCGTTCGCCGGCCACCCGGCCGCGGACTTCTGGCTGACCAAGGCGCCGTTCGACGTGCGCCACGTCGAGGGCTCGCTGTTCCTGGGCCCCGACAAGCGCCCCAAGCAGTACCAGACGGCGTGGATGAAGCTCCGCGGCCCCATCGACGGCTCGGACCTCATGCACCGCGCGCTGCTCGCGTTCGGCTCCGACCAGGTGATGCTCGAGCCCCTGCTGCGCCGCCACGGAGCCTCCTGGGTGACGCCCGACATCTCCTTCGCGAGCCTCGACCACGCCATGTGGTGGCACCGTCCGGCGCGCGCCGACGAGTGGCTCCTCTTTGTCCAGGACTCCCCCACCGCCCAGGGCGGCCGGGGCCTCACGGGCACGTGGATCTTCTCCGAGGACGGCCGGCTGGTCGCGTCGGCGGCCCAGGAGGGCATGATCCGGCTGTAGCCGCACCTGCGGTACCAGGGACGATGCGCGGGTTGCGCATCGTCCCTTGCATGCGGGCAATTATTTCGATTCGGTAACGAAGCGCGTCCCGATTGGACAGGACGTGGGTCCCGGTTGTTACGGTCGCAGGGCCGTTCCCACTGGCAAGCGCCGGTCAAGGGAACGCCAATGACCAGCCAAAGGCCTCCTGGCGCGCCCCTCCCCGGGGGTGCCGCGCCGGAGTGTTAGTAGCGGCGCTCCGGCGCTGCCCGGCGGGCCCGTGATTGCCGTCCGACGGCTGCGAGTCCCCTCGCTAGCCGAGGCCCTTGCGCACCTGAGAAGACCCAGGAGCTGAGGACCATGAACGACCACACGACCGCCCTGCGCGCCGACGGCCTGTACAAGGTGTTCGGGCGCCACGCCGACGAGGCGGTGATCAGGCTGCACCAGGGCACCCCGCGCGACCAGCTGGGCCACGGCACCACCGCGGCCGTCATCGACGCCTCCTTCGAGGTGCGCCGCGGCGAGATCTTCGTGGTGATGGGGCTGTCCGGTTCGGGCAAGTCGACCCTGATCCGCATGCTCAACGGCCTGCACGAGGCCACCGCCGGGACCGTCGAGATCGGCGGCGAGCGCATCACCGGCATCGCCCCCAAGCGGCTGCGCGAGATCCGCCGCCAGCGGGTGTCGATGGTGTTCCAGCACTTCGCCCTGCTGCCCCACCGCACCGTCCTCGACAACGTCGCGTACGGGCTCGAGATCCAGGGCGTCGCAAGGCCCGAACGCGACGCGCGGGCCCGCGAGGTCACCCAGATCGTGGGGCTCGCCGGCTGGGAGGACAAGCTCCCCGGCCAGCTGTCGGGCGGCATGCAGCAGCGCGTGGGCCTCGCCCGCGCCCTCGCCGCCGACACCGACGTGCTCCTCATGGACGAGGCCTTCTCCGCGCTCGACCCGCTGATCCGCCGTGAGATGCAGGAGCAGCTGCTCGAGCTGCAGGCGACGCTGGGCAAGACCATCGTCTTCATCACGCACGACCTCAACGAGGCCATGTTCCTTGGCGACAGGATCGCGGTCATGCGCGACGGGCGGATCGTCCAGGTGGGCACGCCCGAGGAGATCCTCACGGATCCCGCGAACGAGTACGTCGAGCAGTTCGTGCAGGACGTCGACCGCACGCGCGTCCTCACCGCCGAGTCGGTGATGCGCAAGCCCCGCGCGGTGGTCCATCCGGCGGCCGGCGCGCATGGCGCGCTCCAGGCGATGCGCGACGAGCAGCTCTCCGCCGTCTACGTCACCCAGCGCGACCGCACGTTGGTGGGCTGGGTGTCGGACCGCGACGCGCTCGACGCCGTCCGGCGAGGCGAGCGTTCGCTCGACGGGATCGTGCGGCCCGACCACGGCGCCGTCGCGCACGACACCCCGCTCGCCGAGCTGTTCATCCCCGCGCTCGAGGCGCAGCTCCCGCTGGGCGTCACCGACTCGCGCGGCCGGCTGGTGGGCGTGGTGCCCCGCGTCACGCTGCTCGCCACGCTCGGCGGCGAGCCCGGGGCCGACGCCCAGGCCTCCCCCCGCCCCGACCCGCTACCGGCCGCCGTGGTCGACCGCGCCCTGGAGGCCGCCGTCGACTCGGGCGCCCTCGACGCCGAGGAGGCCATCTGATGGACGTCCGCATCCCCTTCGGCAGTTGGGTCGAGTCCGGCCTGGACTGGATCGAGCACAACCTCGAGTGGCTGTTCGACCTGCTCGCCGCCGTCTACGTGGCGCTGTACGACGCGGTGGTGTGGGTGGTCGGCACGCCGCCCGCCATCGTCGTGATCACGGTCCTCGCCCTGCTCGCGCTCGCCGTGCGCGGCTGGAGGTTCGGTCTCGGCACCGCGCTGGGCCTGCTGTTCATCGTGGGCGTCGACCAGTGGGACAACGCCATGGAGACGCTCGCGCTCGTGGTGGTCGCCGCGTTCCTCGCCATCGTGGTCGCGGTGCCGCTGGGCATCTGGGCCGCGCGCAGCGACCGCGTCTCCGCGGTCATCAAGCCCGTCATGGACTTCCTGCAGACCATGCCGGCGTTCGTCTACCTCATCCCCGCCATCGGGCTGTTCGGCATCGGTGTCGCCCCCGGCATCTTCGCCACCGTGCTGTTCGCGCTCGCGCCCGGCGTGCGGCTCACCGAGCTGGGCATCCGCGGCGTCGACCGCGAGGTGGTCGAGGCGGGCCAGGCCTTCGGCTCCACGCCGGGCCGCATCCTGCGCCAGATCCAGCTGCCGCTCGCGATGCCGTCGATCATGGCCGGCGTCAACCAGGTGATCATGCTCTCGCTGTCGATGGTGGTCATCGCCGGCATGGTGGGTGCGGGCGGCCTGGGCGGCGACGTCACCAAGTCGCTGTCCGCGCTCGACACCGCGCTGGGCTTCGAGGCCGGCCTGTCCGTGGTGATCCTCGCGATCATCCTCGACCGCTTCACCGGCGCGTTCGGCACGAAGCGCGGCCTGCACCTGTTCCGGCGACTGCGCGCCCGCGGGACCTCGGACGCGGCGGCGACCGCCGCATCGTCCCCCGGCGCCTCCTCGCCCACCGCGGACCGCGAGGCCGTCGCGGCCTGACAGACCTGGCGGCTTCCGCGGAAGCCGCACGCACCCCGCCCCGACCGATGGGCGGCCGGTGCTCACGGCGTGGGGAGACTCCCCGCGTCGGGAAAGGAAACACCCATCATGAAGATGCGCTCCTTCGCGCCCTTCGCCCTGGCGGCCGGCGCGGGCCTCGTGCTCGCGGGCTGCTCCTCCTCCGAGGCCGACTCCGACGCGGCCGCGTCGGGTGACGCCGCGACCGGCGGCGAGCTCACGCTCGGCGTGTTCAACGGCTGGGACGAGTCGGTCGCCTCGTCGCTGCTGTGGCAGGCGATCCTCGAGGACCAGGGCTACGACGTCACCCTCGAGTACGCGGACCCCGCACCCACCTTCCAGGCGCTCGCCGACGGCGACTACGACCTGGTCACCGACGTGTGGCTGCCCGCCACCCACGCCGACTACCTCGAGAAGTTCGGCGACGACATCGAGGAGCTGGGCGCCTGGTTCGACAGCGCGGCCCTCACCGTCGCCGTGAACGCGGACGCCCCCATCGACTCGCTCGCGGACCTCGCGGAGCACGCCGACGAGTTCGACAACACCATCGTGGGGATCGAGCCCGGCGCCGGCCTCACCGGCGCGGTCGAGGGCGCGATCCCGGTGTACGGCCTGGAGGGCATGGACTTCGTGACCTCGTCGACGCCGGCGATGCTCGCCGAGCTCGACTCGGCGATGGCGGACGGCGAGAACATCATCGTGACGCTGTGGGAGCCGCACTGGGCCTACGGCGCGTACGACCTCAAGAACCTCGAGGACCCCGAGGGCACCCTGGGCGACGCGGAGTCGATCTCCACGTACTCCCGCGCGGGGCTCGGCGAGGACTTCCCCGAGGTCGCGCAGTGGCTGGCGGACTTCACCATGGACGCCGAGCTGCTCTACGACCTCGAGAACCAGCTCCTGGCCGCGGGGTCCGAGTCGGACTACGAGTCCGTGGTCCACGCGTGGGTCGCCGAGAACCAGGAGTGGGTGGACTCGCTCACGGCGTAGACGCTGGTCGCCGCGCGAGCGCCGGTCGCCCCGTCGGGGTGGCCGGCGCTCGCGCGTACCGCCGCCCACCAGAGTTGGTAGGACTTGGTCGGTTCTGAGAGGTTGGTGCGCGCCAGTGGTACGTGGTTGTCGGTCAGCGCCTGCGGAACACCACCGGCTCGTCGAGGTGCGGGCTCCACGCCTCGCGCTCGGCGTCGGTGAGGCGGCGCGGGCGCTGGCTCTGCGAATCGATGAGCACCAGCGTGGTGGCGGCGCGCGCGTACAGCACCGGCGCCGGGTCGCCCGTCGGGGACCACACCTCGTAGCAGATCTCGATGCTCGCTCCCCCGAGCCTGCCGATCCACAGCTGCACGTCCAGCGGCCGGCGCAGGTACGGGATGGGCTCGAGGTACTCGATCTGCTGCGCGGCGATCAGCGTGATCGTCTCCGCGTCGGGGCCGCCCGCGATGAGGGCGGTGTGGGGGACGTCGTGCTCCTCGGCGGCGGACCGGTCCGCCCAGAACACCCGGATGCGGGCCTCCTCGAGCAGGCGGAGCATCTCCGCGTTGTTGACGTGGCCGTAGGCGTCGAGGTCCGACCACCGCAGCGTGATCGGGACGTGGATGCGGGTCATGCCTCTCACGCTAGCGCGGTCGGGTGGGACGACATCGCCCCCGCACCTCGACCGAGGTACGGGGGCGACATTCAACTACCACTGCGAGTCGGAGAACTCGGGAAAGCGGCGATGATCTGCCAACTGCGCGGCGGGTGTCAGTCGCGCGTGAGCTTGCGGTAGGTGACGCGGTGCGGGCGGGCGGCGTCCGCACCGAGGCGCTCGACCTTGTTGGCCTCGTAGGACTCGAAGTTGCCCTCGAACCAGAACCACTTGGCGGGGTCCTCCTCGGTGCCCTCGTACGCGAGGATGTGCGTCGCGACGCGGTCGAGGAACCAGCGGTCGTGCGAGACCACCACGGCGCAGCCGGGGAACTCGAGCAGCGCGTTCTCCAGCGAGCCGAGCGTCTCGACGTCGAGGTCGTTGGTCGGCTCGTCGAGCAGCAGGACGTTGCCGCCCTCCTTGAGCGTGAGCGCCAGGTTGAGGCGGTTGCGCTCACCGCCCGACAGGATGCCGGCGGCCTTCTGCTGGTCCGGGCCCTTGAAGCCGAACGCGCTCACGTACGCGCGCGACGGCATCTCGACCTTGCCGACGTTGATGTAGTCGAGGCCGTCCGAGACGACCTCCCACAGCGACTTCTTGGGGTCGATGCCGCCGCGGCTCTGGTCCACGTAGGACACCTGGACGGTCTCGCCGACCTTGAGCTCGCCGTCGTCGAGCGGCTCGAGGCCCACGATGGTCTTGAACAGCGTGGTCTTGCCGACGCCGTTGGGGCCGATGACGCCCACGATGCCGTTGCGCGGCAGCGAGAAGCTGAGGCCGTCGATGAGCGTGCGGTCGCCGAAGCCCTTCTTGAGGTTCTTCGCCTCGATGACCGTCGAGCCCAGGCGCGGGCCCGGCGGGATCTGGATCTCCTCGAAGTCGAGCTTCCTGGTGCGCTCCGCCTCCGCGGCCATCTCCTCGTAGCGGGCGAGGCGCGCCTTCGACTTGGTCTGGCGGCCCTTGGCGTTGGACCGCACCCACTCGAGCTCCTCCTTGAGGCGCTTGGCGAGCTTCGCGTCCTTCTTGCCCTGGACCTGGAGGCGCTCCTGCTTCTTCTCGAGGTAGGTCGAGTAGTTGCCCTCGTACGGGTACAGGCGGCCGCGGTCGACCTCGCAGATCCACTCCGCGACGTGGTCGAGGAAGTAGCGGTCGTGCGTGACGGCGAGCACGGCGCCGGGGTACTTGGCGAGGTGCTGCTCGAGCCACAGCACCGACTCGGCGTCGAGGTGGTTGGTGGGCTCGTCGAGGAGCAGCAGGTCGGGCTTCTCGAGCAGCAGCTTGCACAGCGCGACGCGACGTCGCTCACCGCCGGAGAGCACCTTGACGTCGGCGTCCGGCGGCGGGCAGCGCAGCGCGTCCATCGCCTGCTCGAGCTGCGCGTCGAGGTCCCACGCGTTCGCGTGGTCGAGCTCCTCCTGGAGCGTGCCCATCTCCGCGAGGAGGGTGTCGAAGTCCGCGTCCGGGCTGGCCATCTCCTCGGAGATCGCGTTGAAGCGCTCGAGCTTGGTGTAGATCTCACCCACGCCCTCGCGGACGTTGCCGATGACGTCCTTGTCCTCGTTGAGCGGCGGCTCCTGCATGAGGATGCCCACCGAGTAGCCGGGGCTCAGGCGCGCCTCGCCGTTCGAGGGCTGCTCGATGCCGGCCATGATCTTGAGGATGGTCGACTTACCTGCGCCGTTGGGACCCACCACGCCGATCTTCGCGCCCGGGTAGAACGCCATGGTGACGTCATCGAGGATGACCTTGTCACCGTGCGCCTTGCGCGCCTTCTGCATGGTGTAGATGAACTCTGCCACTGCTGCTCCGTCACTTGTCCTGTGCGGGCGCGCGGGCGCCCGGATGCCGCCCCCTAGCCTACGGGAGGACCATGGGGCGGCGCGGTCGGGCGGCCCCGCGCGGCCGGCTCAGGCCACGGTGGCCGGCTCCTCCTCGTCCGCGTACGCGCCGGGCGACCCGTCCTCGTCCGGCGGCGCGGTCTCGAACGCGGACGCGTCGATCCCGGAGGCGTCCGAGGAGTCCGCCTCGCCGCCGTGCGAGGCCGCGATGGCGCTCGCGGCGGGGCTGACGTCCGCCTCGGTGAGCGTCGCGTCGCCCGTCGCGCGCGCGAACTCCTTGACCATGCCGCGGGTGCAGTCGGGTCCGACCGCGCTCGCGTCGATGATGTGGTCGACGCGCGGACCGTCCTTGGCCTCCCAGGTGCTGGTCCGCAGGCGGCCGGTCACGACCACCGGCATGCCCTTCTTGATGGACTTCTCCACGGTGACGGCCGCGGAGCGGAACGTCCTCACGGTGAACCACTCGGTGACCCCGTCGACCCACGCGTTCTTGTCGCGGTCGAAGTACCGCGGCGTCGACGCGAGCCGGAATGACGTGAGCGCGAGGTCGCCCTGCCCCACGAACAGCTTGGCGTCCGACGCGGCCCACCCCGACACGGTGATGATCAGCTCGTTCATGCTCTCCTCCCTGCGCCGCACGGTGCGGCTCCTCCCAGGGTGGGACGGGAGGGAGGGACGATGCGCGGGCCGGCTGAGATCCGTGGACAACCGGCACGTGCGGAGGGGCTGGGGACATCGGTGGTCCCGGGCCCTCAACCGTCGCGGTGCCTGCGCTCCTGCTCGCGCTCCACGGGCGCCCAGATGTCGGCGGGCAGCGGCTCCTCGGGAACCTCCACCGCCTCCGGCACCCCGGCGACGCCGGCCGCGGACCCGGCCACCGCATCGTCCCCCCGCTCGGGCACCCCGGCGGGCGCGGCGGCGCGCGCGATCACGGTGAGCTCGTCGAGGTTGCGGTACGCCTGGTGGATGAGCTGCGTCGGGCGCACCATCCCCGGCTCGAGCGCCGCGGCGATGGCCTCGCGCCCGAGGCGCAGCATGTCCGCGCGCACCGCGCCGGCACGCGCACGCCGGCGCCCGAACGGGGCATGCCTGGCCTCGGGCCACGCGACGCCGCCGAGCGCACGGTCGAGCAGCGTGGTGAGCTCGTCCGCGGGGGCGACGGCCTCGCCGATCACGATCCGCCACTGCACCGGCAGGCCCTCCGAGGCGGCATCGATCCAGTCGAGCCGCTCGCGGTCGACCACCTCGAGGCGCAGGGGCTCCTGCACGGGCACGCTCGCGCCGCGCCCCGAGACCACCGCGGCGGCGGCATCGGCACGCGCGTCCACGCCGGCGGCCTTCGCGAGCGCCGCCGCGATCTCTGCGACGTCCGGAAGCACGGGCTCGGCGTCGCGCGCGAGCGCCCGCTCGAGCGTGCGGCCCGCGTCGACCAGGTCCGCGGCGACGGCGTCGGCCGCGACGGACCGCGCCTGCACGGCGCCCTCGAGCTCGGCGCGCAGCACGTCGACGCCCTGACCGGTGCGCGCGCTCAGCGGCATGACGGGAACGGCATGCATGCCGTCCTCGGCGAGCAGGCGCTGCAGGTCGCGCGCGACCTCCCAGCCGTCCTCGGTCGACAGCCGGTCCACGTGGTTGAGCACCACCAGCGACGGCTGGCCGGACGCGGACGCCTGGCGCAGGTAGCCCTCGTGGATGGCGTTGTCGGCGTACTTCTGGGGGTCCACGACCCACAGCAGCAGGTCCACCTGCGGCACGATCCTGTCGACCACGGCGCGGTGCTCGGGGTTGACGGAGTCGTGGTCGGGCAGGTCGAGCAGCACCAGGCCCGCGAAGGCAGGGGCGGGTGCCGCGCCGGGAGCGTCGTCGCGTCGCAGGCGACGCTCGGGCAGCACCCCGATCCAGTCGAGCAGCGCGTCCGCGCTGTCGGGCCCCCACACGGCGGCGCTCGCGTCGGCGGTGGTGGGACGCGCGACGCCGGGCACCGCGAAGTCGACGCCCGCGAGCGCGTTGAACAAGGTGGACTTGCCCGAGCCGGTGCCGCCCGCGAGCGCCACCACGGTCCAGTCGATGCCCAGGCGCATGCGCTCGTCGCACCGGTCGACGGCGGCGTGGAGCTCGTCGCGGATGGGAGCGGGGATGGCCTCCCGCGCCCAGTCGAGCGAGGACCGGAGCCGGTCCACGCGCTCGCGCAGCACCGTGGTCTCGTCGTGCGGCGGGACGGCGTCGAAGCTCACGCTCACAGCAGCCCCCTCAGCTCGGCGCGACGCAGGCGGATCTTCGCGGACGAGTCGGGCATGAGCGACGGGATGTCGGTGGGGCGCATCATGTCGAGCGACTCGCGGTTGACGCAGTGCCGGCGCGCGGCGTCGAGCGCGACGCGCGCCTCGTCCACCGCCGCCCCCACCGCCTGCGGCGACGTGAGGATCATGAGCGCGGTGCGCGCCTCCTCGATGCCGAGCGCGGCGCTCGCGAGGGCCGTGGTGAGGCCCGGCTCCCCGATCACCTGGATGCCGGTCTCGACGCCGGGCAGCTGGAGCACGATCTCCTGGCAGCGGTGCGCCCAACGGCGCGACGCGTCGGCGGCCTGCCGCTCGCGCGCCTGGCGCGCGTCGCGCGGGTCGCGCCGTTCGGCGAGCCACGGCCCCACGCCGGTCTCGGCGCGCCGGAGCGCGTCCTCCATCGCGTCCGCGACGGACGATGCGGCGAAGACCAGGCGCGATTCCACCGCTTCCAGCAGGTCGCGGTAGATCGCGTGGAGGACCTCGTCGCGCTGCTCGCGGGCGTGTCCGCGGCGCACCCACATGCTGTTGCGGAGCTTGAACAGCGCGCCGCCGTCCGCGGCGGCCTGCTGCCAGCGCGCGGTGAGCGCGCCCGTGGGGATGGTCTCCCACCAGCGGTCGCCGCCCTCGTGCGCGACCTGCGCGGCGGCGCGGCGCACCTCGGAGCGGACGTCCTTGGCGGCGGCGGACTGGTCGTCCATCGCCTCGGCGAGGGTCTCGAGCCACTCCTTGAGCGACTCGGCGGCGCCGTGCAGCGTGCGCTCGACGATGGTGGTCGCGGAGGCTGCCGCGACCGAGTCGAGCCAGCGGCCCAGGCCGCCGACCACGTCGCGCGGCACGATCGCCTGGCGGTTGGGCGCCTCCGGGATCACGAAGAGCGGCAGCGCCTCGAGGTGCTCGCTCGCGAGGCGGGAGACCAGCTCGCGGCGCACCTGCGCGGCGACGTCGACGGTGACACGGTTGAGCACCACCGCGATCGAGGCGCCGCGGTCCGCGCCGGCGCGCAGCGCCTCCCACGGCACCGCGTCGCCGTAGCGGGCGGCGGTGGTGACGAAGATCCACAGGTCCGCGGCCTCGAGCATCGTGTGCGCGATGTCGCGGTTCTCGCCGCTGATGGAGTCCAGGTCCGGCGAGTCCACGAGCGCGAGGCCGCGCGGCACGGCCTCCGTGGCGATCACCTTGCACCGCTGCGCGACGTCGGACAGCACCGACGTGTCGAGCGGGTGGTGGAACAGATGCGGCACGCGGGTGGTGGGACGCAGCACGCCCGATGGGGTGAGGTCCTCCCCCACCAGCGCGTTCACCACGGTCGACTTGCCCGCGCCGGTGGACCCGGCGACCACCACGATCGCCGGCGACGCCTCCTCGCGCACGCGCGGGATGAGGTGGTGGTCCAGCTGGTCGAGCATGCGCCGGATGGTGACGCGTGCGTCCTCCACGCCGGCGACGGGGAGGGGCAGCTGGACGCCGGCGACGACCTTGCGGGTGTCGACCAGGGCATCGAGCAGGTTGCCGGGGTACGACCACGTCTTGATGGGTCGCAGGCTCATGCGACGACGCACCCGTTCCGGAACATGCGTCCCAGGGTAGCGCGGAGGTCTTTACCAGGCGGCACGGGCGCGTGTCGCGCTCACCCGCCCTCGCCGCCGCGGTACTGCTGCACGGCCCAGCCGTTGCCGTCCGGATCGGCGAAGAACAGGAACGTGCCGCCGTCCCCCGGCGCCATCACCTGCGGCTCCCCGGGATCGAGGCCGCGACCCAGCAGCTCCTCGCGCGCCGCCTCGACGTCATGCACCACCAGCTGCACGCCCTGGAGCGACCCGGGCTCTCCCTGGCCGATCCCGTGACCCATCACGATCGAGCACGCCGAGCCCGGCGGCGTCAGCTGCACGATCCTCATGCCCGGCCCCACCTCCTGATCGAAGTCGAGCACGAACCCCATGCGGTCCCGGTACCAGTCGCGCGACGCCTCGACGTCGCTCACCGGCACCACCACCACCTCGAGCTTCCAGTCCATGACGGCCTCCTCGCGTCGCCCCTTCGACGGTAGGACGCGGAGTCGGGTGCGGCAACGGGACGATGCGCGGGTCGCGCGGGCACGCGCAGGTACCCTGGTCCCGGCGTGCGAGCGCCGCCGGCCCCCGTAGCTCAGTGGATAGAGCGTCGGACTTCTAATCCGTTGGTCGCTGGTTCGAATCCAGCCGGGGGCACCGAGAATTACCAGGCATGACGCCAACCTGACCAGGTGCGACACCCCCTGAAAATCCCCATGTGTGCACGATGTGTGCACGCGAGCCCCCGTGAGCACGTCACACCGCCTTGAGGTGACGACGCTTCGACGGTGCCGGCACCAGGTCGGCAGCCTTGTTCGCGGCCGCCGTACCGACGCCCTCGAGCAGGTGTCCGTACACGTCGACGGTGACCGCGATCGACGAGTGCCCGAGCATCTTCGACACAACCGCGATAGGCGTCCCGGCGGCTATGAGTAGCGACGCCGCCGTGTGCCGCAGATCGTGGAACCGGATGACGCGCAGCTCCGCCCGCTTCGTGAGGCTCTCGAACGTCTTCGACACCCGCTCGGGGTGAAGGTCGGTGCCGTCCTCGCGGGTGAAAACGCGGCCCGTCTTGTGCCACGCGGTGCCCCACGCCTTCGCGTCCTCCGCCTGCTGCACCTGCTGAGCCTTGAGCGCGTCGACCGCACGGTCAGCGAGGTCGACGCGGCGCACACCCTTCGACGTCTTCGGGGCCCGCTCCTCAACGTCCCACGAGATCGCGACGAGCTGCCGGCGGACCGTGATGACACCGGCCTCAAGGTCGACGTCCTCCCACGCCAGGCCGCACACCTCTCCACGACGCAAACCGGTGAACGCGGCAACCTCGAACAGCGGACCGAGACGATGCTCGGCGACGGAGTCGAGGAACGTCGCGACCTCGGCCGGCTCCCACGGTGCAAGGTCCGGACGGGTCGCCTTCGGCAGCGCGAGTCCCGCACCAGCTGCCGGGTTCGTCGCGATGAGCTCCTCACCGACCGCGTCGGACAGCGCGGCGCGCAAGGTCGCGTGGATGCGGCGTACGGTCGCCGGCGCACGCCGCTTGCCCTTCGGGTCCGTCTTCGTGGTCGCCGCGTGCAGCATCTGGTTCACGTGGACCTTCCGCAGATCCCGCAGTCGCACCGCACCGATCGTGGGGACGATCGTGTGGTCGATGTGCCCCCGGTACGAGCGTGCCGTGGTCGGGCGGATGTCACCGGCGGCGATCGCCCGCTCGAGCCACCGCTCGAGGTACGCGGCGAGCGTCATGCCCTCGTCGTGTCGCAGCGCGCCGTCATCCTTCGCGCGCAGCACCTTGTTCAGCGCGGTCACGGCCTTCGCCTGGGTCGGGAATCCGAACTTCGTGATCCACCGCCGGCGTCCGGTGCCGGGGTCCGTCACGGACGTCCGGTAACCCCAGGATCCGTGCGCGGCCTCGCCGAACCGCTCGCACGTCTTCCAGCGCAGCTTGCCCGCCTCGTCGCGGCAGCCGCACCGCCAGGCGACACCAGGCTTCTCACGCGTCGACATCGGGAAACTCACCGCCCTCGTTGATGTAGTCGCGCAGGGCAATGTCCCTGGGCGTTCCTTCGTCGCGGTCGAGGCGGTCCATCCATGCGTCGTCGACGACGCCCTTCTTCCAGCTGTAGAAGTTGCGCGCCCATTGCTTGTTGTCGTCGTGGTCGGTGCCGTAGAGCGCGCGGCGCACGGAGGCGAGTTCCGCAATCACGTGCTCGCGCGACGCTTCGTCGTCAGGCAACGCCTCCACCATGCGGGCCTCGGCCTCCTCGACTTTCGCGTAGAGAGCGCGCTCGCCCTTGACGTGGGCATTCCACGCGCGCGTCGCGTCACCCCACTGCCTTACGAGCGCGCGAATCCCGTCGACTGCCGCGAGCTCGGGCGGCAAGCGCATGACCTCGAGATCGACACCGAAGACCTTCGACAGTGCGATTGCTTCCGAGTAGCGGATGCGCTGCTTGCCTTCCTCGATGCGCTTGAGGGACGCCGCGTCGAGATTGATGGTCCTGTCGCGCTTCTCGAGCTGCCGGCACACGTCCGCGAGGGACCAGCCTCGGCCATCGGCTTGCTTCTCCTTGCGGATGCGTCCGGCGTTGAGGCCGATGTTCCGCTCGACGGGTGAGACCTCGAACTTACGTTGTTGCGTCATGCCATGAAGTCAACCACTAGTGCCTTGCTTGCGCAACGGCTGGATGGATTTGATTGGCAGTGAACCTGGAGGACACCATGGACGCAGCAAGTACCGGAGAGACGTACCTCACCACCGAGGAGCTCGCCGCGAAGTTCCGCACCAACATCGACACCGTGCGCTACTGGCGACACCGAGGCATCGGACCCCGCGCCACCAAGATCGGCCGTCGCGTGCTGTACGCCGCAAGCGACGTCGCCCGATGGGCCGACGAGCGACGCGAAGCGGTCGCATCGTGAACGCCATCGCACCCGCACTCACTGCGATCCGTGACAAGGCCACGATCCCGCTGTGGCCCGACGCCGCGAAGATCATGGGCGTCGGCAAGACCGGCATCTACGCCGCCGCCGCCGCCGGCGAGATCCCGACCGTCCGGCTCGGACGCCGCATCCTCGTCCCCGTCCCCAAGCTCCTCGCCATGCTCGGCGAGCAGGCCGGCGGTGAAGCGGCTTGAGCGAGCGACGTACGACATCGAACCCCGCACCGTCGACCACGGAGAGCAAAGACCGCCCGCCCCTTGCAGAGCCTGACGAGAAGGCGATCGTCGTGAAGGCCCTTCGCGTGTCGAAGGGTCCCGGCAATCGCACCGTGACCGTCCGCTGCCCATACTGCCGCCGACTCCACGTCCACGGCTGGCCCCGCGAGTACGCCGGCGAACACCCCGGCAACCGCCTCTCCCACTGCGTCAAGCCTGAACTCTGGGGCTCCTACGACATCGTCGTGGAGGCCACGTGAACGCCGCCCCCGACAGCCCTCAAGCAACACAGTCCCCGGCCGTGCAGCGGGCCGACGACCTCGTGACACTGCAGATGCACGCCGCGAGCCTGGGAATCCCGGCCAGCGTCGCCGGCTACAAGCTCCGCCAGCCCGAGCAGTACCCCTTTGAAGTCGCCGAAGAGGCGATGAAGCTCAAGACCCGCGATGACGCACGCCGCGCGTACGCCGACTTCCAAGCCGCCCGCAACCCGCAGCCCATCCTCGACATCGCCACCGTCGGCGAGCACCTCGAGAACTCGACCGAACCGCCATGGCGCGCGGCGGGCCTCATGCCCGCCAACGGAGGCACCCTCATCGTTGCGCAGCGCAAGACCGGAAAGACCACCCTCACCCTCAACATGGCGCGAGCCTTCGCGACCGGCGAGCACCTCCTCGGCCGCTTCGAAACCACCCTCACCTCCGGACCCGTGGGCCTGCTGAACTTCGAGGTGTCCGGACACCAGATCGCACGATGGGCCGCCGACGCCGGCTTCGACGACGACATCGAAGACCTCCTCGTGATCGCGAACCTCCGCGGCGTCGCCAGTCCCCTCAAGCCCGGACGCACACGCGACCAGCTCGCTGCCCGCCTCCGCGAGCTCGAGATCGAGACACTCATCGTCGACCCCTTCGGGCGCGCGTACACCGGCCAGTCCCAAAACGATGCCGGCGAGGTCGCCGCATGGCTCGCAGAGCTCGACACGTTCGCACGCGCTGAAGTCGGCGCGAAGGACCTCGTCCTGACCACGCACGCCGGATGGAACGCCGACCGGTCACGCGGATCGTCCGCGCTCGAGGACTGGGCCGACTCGATCATCTACCTCACCCGCGACGACGAAGGCCGCCGATTCCTCCGCGCCGAAGGACGCGACGTCCTGGTCGACGAGGACGAGCTGCACTACGACGACGTCACGCGCACGCTCTCCCTCGCCGGGACGGGATCGCGCAAGGTCGCGGCAGCGCACCGCCGCCAGGAAGCCCTCATCGAGCCCATCACCGAGATCCTCCGCAAGCACCCGGGCTCGACGGGCAAGCAGGTCACCGAGCGTCTCCGCGAGGCCGGCTTGTCGTTCTCGAAGGGCGAGGAGGGCAAAGCCCTCAAGCTCGGCGTCGCACGCGGCTACTACACCTGCGCACGTGGTCCGCATGCCGCGAATCACTACTCAATCGCCTACGTTCCCGAGATTCCCGCAACCTTCCCGGAGGGACCTGACCTGTCCTCCCCGCGCTCCCCTATAGGGAGCGGGGAGGTCACCGGGGACCAGATCACCCTCAACCTCCCCGGACGGCCGCACCCATGACCACCACCACGGCCGTACAGCACCTCGCGATCACGACACCCTCACCGTGGCTCCGCCGAATCGCGACCGCTCGCGTCCGTGCCCTCATCGGCACCACGCGCCGCGCAACCGTCCGACACGGACGCGCGACGGTTATCGCGCCCCTCACCATCGGCGCACTCGATCACGCCGCCCTCACGATCCGCACGTGCGACCGCTGCCGGCCCGCCTTCAACCCCGCTATCCAGACCGCGCAGCTCACCGCCGCGGTCGCCGGCACTCGCCTCGAGCTCCTCATCGGACTCTGTTCGTGGCACATGCGTGTCGAGCTGCCCGACCTCGACCGCATGCAGGGGGTCCGACGATGACCACCGCCTCGAGCGCACGCCACAACATCACGATCCCGCCCGACGGGGAACGCGCATCCCGCATGGCATGCCTCCTCAAGCGCCACGGCATCCCCGCCGACGAGTTCACCCGCGTCCCCGCGGCATGGACCCCGATCGAATTGACCGACCTCATGCGCCGCCGCATCCGCAAAGACACACCCGTCAGCTACAGCGTCCACGTCCCCCAAGAGCCTGCACGCGGCCGCATCACCATCGACCCCCGCACCGCCTACTCACGAGCCGCACGACTCGCAAAGGCCGGCTACGACGTCACCGTCTACGTCATCCCCACAGACACCCCGAGAGAAGCGGAACGGGAACATTCCCGAACTTCCATACACGCGCAGCCGCACGCGCGCGAGGACGGGACCCGCAATGAGTGACAGCCACGACACCGCAGCCATGATCCGCGCGATGCTCGACGCCGCCGGCATCACCTCGAGCACGCCGCCGACCGCAGCCGAGATCCGTGCCGCCGTCGGCGTCTTCCACCAGCGGGGCGAGTACGAGCGTGCCGACCGTCTCGTCGCCCTCACCCGCAACCCCGACGAGGTCATGCCAGGCGTCCCGATGGACCCGACAGCAGTGCAGCTGCAAGACATGCAGGCCGCGTTCCTTGCCGACATCGAGCACGCCTTCACCGTCGCACGTCTCCCGCTGCCAGCGGATGGGGTGCCGCAGCGGGCCGACTTCACACGCCTCGCACACCGGCTACGCGACATGGGCGAGGACGAGCTCGCGAAGCGGATCGGCACCGCCGGCGCGGCAGTCGCGGAAGCCACGGAGAAGTACTTCGCCGAGCGTACGAATGGAGCAGCAGAGTGAGGAAGTCGAGCAAGCGGGGGCAGTCGCACGACCTGGGAGTGCGGAAGGCCCGCTGTCAGGCCGCCGAAGCGGACATCGCTCGCGACGGACGCGGCCCCGGCATGCGTGCGAAGCCACGGAACCCGAAGCACCACCCGCGCAAAGTCCGCGAGACGAGTGCACACATGGTGCTCACACGCGTGTTTCCCCAGGCAGATCGTGCGGCTGTGGATACCGAATCCGATGCTCCCGCCCTCAGCCGCCCGAGCAATCCCGCCCCCGTCACCGGCCGCAGCCTGCGTGCCGGTGACGTCCCGATCGTCCGGTTCCCCCGACAGAGCCGGATCAACCAGCCCTATCCCGGGCGCAACGAGTAAGGAACCCCACCATGCCCCTGAAGAAGATCACCGCCCACGCGGGCGAGGCCGCAAACGGCCCGTCCGGCAACGGCGAGAACGTCGTCTACTTCGTGAACGGCGTCGCCTACACGGACGACGCCGTCCTCATCTCGTACTTCGAGCGGAAGATGTCCCAGATCGGGCCCTACGGCGCTGAAGCGGCGGCATTCGTCGTCGAGGATGCTGCCGAGATCCCCGAAGAGCACGCGACGCTCGTCGCACAGTTCGCGGACACGTACGCGGACACCGGCGCAGTCGGCACCTCGCATCTGGACACCCCGGCCGAGGACTGGGACGGCGACCCCTCGTCCGCGCCCTCGCGGCCGGACGACCGCCGGGTCATCCCCTACCGCGACTACACCCGACCCGGCATCGCAGCTCCGGAAGACGAGACCCTGCCCGCAACTGCGAAGCGTGTCATCGCACCCGCGGGGACTCTCGCCAACGGTCGCCACAACACCAACCCGAACGCGCACAGCGCGTACTTCGTCGACGGCGTCGCCTACCTCGACTCCGCCAACGCCGACGACGCAATCCTGCTCGCCTACTTCGGCCGCAAGGGGTTCACGATCGAGGACGCCGGCGGCGACACCCTCGACTCGGCCTACATCGACCGTCTCGCAGCCATCTACACCGAGATCGATGAGACAGGTATTCGTCCCGCAGTCGCAATGCAGGACGCGAACGGCACCCCCTACGTCAACTACGGCCCCGGCCGAAGGAGCTGAACCACCATGACCATTGAAGCGATGAAGAAGACCGCGACGGCCCTCAAGGACCTCCTCCGCGAGGCCCAGCAGGAGCGCGCCAAGGCGCTGTCCCACCAGGACGAGCACCTGACCGATGAGGGCCTCAACGCGAAGCGCAACGAGCTCGCGAAGGAGGTCGCCGCGAAGTACGGTCCGCAGATCGACCGTCTCGAGTCGGTCCTCGACGCCGAATCCGCGACCGTCGCGCGGCTCGGCCAGGGTGCTCGCCCGAAGGTCGACGCCGCGACCGTCGACCGCGCATGGGCGCACGTGAAGACCCGCCTCGACCAGGGCATGCCCCTGCAGACGGTCCTCGCGAACGCGACCATCGAGGAGGCCATCGCGATCCGCACGAACGCGCCCGCGATGCTCGACGCGCAGGCGTACAAGGCCCACGCCTCGAAGGGCGTCGCCGCCGGCACTTACGAGCCGTTCGACGCCAGCCCGCTCGAGCGGGCCGTGGACCAGCGCCTTTCGAAGGCGTTGCGCCAGGCGGGCAAGACGGCGGAGGCCGACCTGCTCGACGCGTCCCACGCTGCAGCTGTCGTCCACGCCGGTGCCGGCCCCGCGCTCCGACACACGCGGAACGTCCTCGCCGGACAGGCGACCGCCGGTGGACTGCAGGCGGCTGTCGACAGCCACTACGCCGCCGCACAGGCCGGTAACGCGGCCGTCCCGACAGGTGGGGAGGACGCCGCGTAGCCGCGCACCGCGACAGGTGGGGCGACCGCGTCCGTGATCTTCGCCCGCCCCACCTTCGCGGTGACGCTGGACCGTCACCGGTGATCGGGATCTACGTGACGGTCCACCCGTGGGGGCCGGTATGGCCATGGCCGGCCCCCACGGACACCCCCAACTGATCCGCCCGGAAGGACCCCCGCCATGACTCTCCGAGTCGCAGAACTCGAATCCCTCTTCACCGCCAACATCACCCCGTTCGAGCAGGGCGCGCAGCGCGTCGAGGCCCGCCAGAAGGCTCTCGACGGCAGCAGCGTCGACATCGCCGTCAACGCGGACGGCGCGTCCGCACTCCGCACGATGGATCAGGTCGAATCCACCGCCCGGTCGCTGCCCGACTCCGATATCACCGTGACCGCCGACACGACACAGGCGGAGGGTGCGCTCAACAGCCTTGAGAACGACGCAGACAAGGCGGGCCGCAGTGCGGGTGACGCTGCAGGTTCTGGCCTCTCAGCGGGCATCGTGGGCGCACTCGCGACCATCCCCATCGCCGGTGCCGTCGCACTCGCCGGCAAGGCCGTCGCCGACGGACTCGTGCAGGCGTTCCAGGACGGCCTCGCCGTGGAGGTCCGCTCCGACCGTCTCGCCGCAACCTCCGGTCTGGACCCGGTCACCGTCGGCCGTCTCGGCCGTGCAGCTGGCGAGGCGTACGCGGACAACTGGGGTGCGTCGATCGAGGAGAACTTCGACACCGCACGGATCGCCGTGCAGACCAGCCTCCTCGACCCGGACGCCACCAAGCGTGACGCGCAGACGATCATCAGCGACCTCGCCGGGATTTCCGACCTCATCGGTGAGGAGACGTCACGCATCGCCCGCTCAAGCGCGCAGCTCATCAAGACCGGCGTCGCCGCCAACGCGGACGAGGCATTCGACATCATCGTGAAGGGCCAGCAGGCAGGCCTCAACGTGTCCGAGGACTGGCTCGACACGCTCGACGAATACTCCACGAAGTTCCGTGACCTGGGACTGACCGGTCCGCAGACCCTCGGCCTGTTGCGTCAGGCGATCGCCGCCGGCGCACGCGACACCGACACCGCCGCGGACGCCCTCAAGGAATTCGCGATCCGTGCCATCGACGGATCCGACACGACCCGCCACGGATTCGAGGCGCTCGGCCTGTCCGTGCGTGATATGCGTGACGACATCGCCGGCGGCGGCGACGCTGCAGCGTCCGCACTCGACGTCACCCTGGACCGGCTTCGCGCCATCGAAGATCCGGCGAAGCGTGACGCGATCGCGGTCGAGCTGTTCGGTACCAAGGCCGAGGACATGGGCGACGCCCTGTACGCCATGGACCTGTCCAACGCCGTCAAGCAGCTGGGGGACGTCGAGGGTGCCGCAAGCGACGCCCTCGCGACCCTGACCGACAACGACCAGAACGCCATCGACACCGCAGTGCGCAACATCGAGCTCGCAGCGGACGGCATCAAGGGTGCCCTCGCGGGCGCATTCTCACCCCAGATCGAAGGTGCAGCGAACTTCGTGACGGAGAACCGTGAGGCCGTCGTGGGCTTCCTCCTCGATGTCGCGAACGGGGCACTCGACATGGGTCGCGCGATCGTCGACGGCATCGCCACAGGCGGGGAGGCCGTGGGCGACTTCGTTGCTGGCCCGCTCGCCGATCTGGTCGACGGCATCGCGGGCGCGCTTGACGGGTTCGATCGACTCCCGGGCGACCAGCAGCTGTCCGGCTCGATCGAAGGCCTCCGTGAGACGGCAGATGCGATGCGTGGCGCGGATGAGGCGGCAGCGGCCGCCGGCGCGACGATCCGCGAGAAGCTCATCACGAACGGCCTCGACGTGGCGCAGCGCAAGCTCAACGACTTCGGGGACGGCCTGCTCGCTGACGCCGCCCTGCATGACCGGACGTTCGCGCTCGCGAAGGATATCGACGCGGTCGGCATCGCCGCTGACGGTGCGAAGGAGAAGGCGTCGGCGCTGTTCACCGACGCCGGCAAGGTCAACACGAAGACGGATGCGGGCCAGGCGCTCGCGGAACAGCTCGACGGGATCGCCGCCGGCATGGAGGCGCAGGCCGAGGCGTCCCTCAAGGCGGGTGAGGGTGCCGACGAGGCAGCGGAGTCGCTCGAGGAGATGCGGGGCAACCTGGTCGATCAGCTCGAGGCGCTCGGCCTGACCACCAAGGAAGCCGAGAACCTCGCCGACGCGTACGGCCTCATCCCCGAGGACGTCGTGACAAAGGTGACTCTCGACAACTACGCCGAGACGTACGAGCAGCTTGCCGCGATCGCTGAGCAGGTTAAGGCGATCGATCCGGCCGTGCATGTTGCGATGGGGCAGGGAGGTTCCGGCGGTCTGGTGGTCGGCCGTGCGGCCGGCGCGATCGACGTGCACCGTATGGCGCTCGGTGGCGTCCTGTCCCCCATCGCACAGACCGTCGCCCCCGGGACGATGCGTGTCGTCGGGGATCGTCTGGACGTGGAAGAGGCCTTCATCCCGCTCGACGGGTCCCCACGGTCGATCGCGATCCTGCTCGAGACGATCCGACGGATGCCGAACTTCCGGGGCATGGCCGACGGCGGTATCCACGGTCAGCCGACGATCATCCCCCAGTCCGTCACACACCAGCGCGACAGCCGGATCCACGTCGAGCACTTCCACGGCACCATCGACGACTTCGAGCGTGAGATGCAGGCACGCGAGGACTCCACTGGCGGCCGCCGCAACTGACCGCACGAGCGACGTCCCGGCACACTCTGGGAGGGGCAGGGTGCCGAGACGTCGCACGTGTCAGCGAAACGGGCGGCGGCCTACTCCTTGGTCAGGACGGACGCCCCGGGCTGCGGCCCGCCGTGGAGCAGCCGGTACGCGAGCGCGTACTGCTTGATCTCCTCGCCCTGATAGCCATCATCGATCGCCTTCACCAGCGCCTTCAGCACCGCGGACTTGGCTTCCGACACACCGACATGATCTGTACCGCTCTCAGCCACGATGGCCTCCTCACCTTTGGGTTGTGGTGCCATGACCATCGCACGAAGGTCGGACAGCGCACGGATCTGCTGAACAACCTCGGGTTTCAGGGGCGAGCGCTGTCAGAGCACCCCCATAGGGTGCGGCCATGAGTCTCAAGGGTCTAGTTCCCGGCGTGTTGTTGTTCGCCGCTTTTGCCTACGTCGTCACCTTCCACATGGACTGGGTCTTCGCCGCGGGCGAATGGATCGGGAACATGTTCCTCGCCCCGCTCGCCGAATAGAGGCACGAACCCGGGACGTTCGACCCGCGCCGCACCCCACCGGTGCGCGACTACGGTGGTCTCGTTCGTCCCGCGGCAGCGCTACCCGCCCCCCCCTAGCAGCAGCCGCGGGACGAGTCACGTGCGAGCCCGGACGTCGCTCGCCCTTGCGCGGCCGTCCTTGTGAGATATGGGACAGCACCTTTCCAGCGATGATGAGCCGCGCTAGGCTCCCCGCCATGGCGCTGGGGACACCAAGGGGGGACTACGGCACGCTCGAGCCGAGGATTCATCGGGCGACGCTCGATGAGGTTGAGCAGCTGTTCGTGCGCGACGCGCCGTTCGCGGCAGAGCGCGAGCATCTGTTCAACGCCCTACGTGGATGGGTCGCGAACTTTGACGCCGCTCTCCCCGGGGCGCGACTGTGGCTCGACGGTGGGTTCGTTACACACAAGCCGTGGGCGCCGCCGAAGGACGTCGACATCGTTGCCCACCACACCCAAGACGTCGCAGAAGCGTGGTCAGAGGCGGAGCATAAGGTGCTAGCAAGCCTCTTGAATGGTGCTGACGGGACTAAGCCGATGGGTGGTCTCGTTGACGCGTACTGGTTCATCAGCGGCGACCCGCACGCATCGCCATACTGGAAGAACCAGTGGTCGAGAGTGCGGGGCGAAGACGGCCGAGAAGTGATCGGCCATGCGAAGGGGTTCGTGGAGGTGGTGCGCGCATGACGAATGACATGGAGCTCCACGTCGGCGACGCCCGCGAGTTAGCACGCGAAGCCTGGCGCCACGCGCCGGCGGGACCGCTCGGCGACATCATGCGCCAGTCGATGCGAGCGATGGCGCATGACGACCCGCAGACCCATGCAGCGCTCGCCGATGAGGGCGCTGCGTTCAGCGGTGTCCTCGATCTCCATCTCAACGACGCCCACACCCCAGAGCACACCGTCGCCGTCGACACGCTCACCGCCTTCCTGCGCGGACTGATGGACGCCGTGAAGGAGACGTCCAAGGCAACACTGCGCAAGAAGCGCTACTCGAACCGGCTGCTGGTAACTGGCTTTGCGCTGGGATCCGTGCGCGTCACGCTCGTCACGCCGCCGGTACGTACCCGGGAGGACATGGCTCCCCTGTCGTCCCTTGCGGAGGACGTTGACGCTGGCAGCCTTGCAAAGGTCGCGGCGATGCTCGCGGGCGACGACGACTCGGCGATCGACGCGTTCGCCGCGCAACTTCCTGTGCGTGCTCGCGCCGGCCTTCGCCGCGCTTCATCGCAGATCATCGCCAACGACTGGGAGTTCACGGGCACGTTCCAGCGCCCGGGCAGCGCCCGCGAGCCGGTGCACTTCACCGCCGCATCGGCACGGCGACTGGCCGACGCGCTGGGATCCGCGTATCGCGAAACGCATCCGCTTCGCGTCTCCGGCCGCATCGATGGCAGTCGACGATCGCTCCTGGTCATGTACTTCGAGCCCGACAGCGGCAGGCCGTTCGCCGCCGCCGTACCCAACGCCGAACTCTACGAACGCGTCGTGGAGCTTGACGCGCCCGAAGGCAAGGTGCTCGCCCACTTCTCCGTTGACGAAGTGATCGCCGCCGGAAGCGATTCAGTGGTTCGTCGCGCCTACACGCTCGAGCGCATCGACCCCCTGGAGCTCGAGGAGCAAGGAATGCTCGACGCGTGACGCAGTGAAGCGGCGTCGTGTGACATATCCGTCACGAGAATCGACGGCTATACGAGGGAGGACGCCCTACGATCGACGGTGACGGCCCGCGGAAATTAGCCCCCCAGCATCTCCGCGGGCCGTAATCACATCCGCCCGCTGGCCAGCGCCTCGAGCGCACCGCGGGCCGTGAAGAACCTCCCCGCGCCGGCACCACCCGACAGCAGCGACAGCGACCAGTACTCGCCAGCCGGCGAGATCCAACCGACCGTCGCACCCTCGACGTCACGCACCACCCACTGGCGGCCGCGGAGTTCCGCCACCAGCTCACCCGCAGTCATCGTGATCGACATGCCGCTTACCGTCTCGAACCTGTCTGACATCGCGGCTCGCCTCTCGCGCTGGCGCGCGCTATCGTGCCTGGCATCGCTACTTCTGGGGGGATTCATGAGCGAGATGCAGGGCCCGGCTGGCTGGTACGCCCGTAATCCGAAGGACGAAACGCGGCTCAGCTTCTGGGACGGACAGGCATGGACCAAGAACACGCTCGTGTTCGACATAGTGCGACCCGCGGCGAGCAACAGCGGGTCGGGCTGCCTTCCGTCGCTCGGCTGGATCGCGGTCGCGATCCTCGTCCTCGTCGGGATCGCCATGGCTGGCTCAGACAGTGTGGGCACGCAAGTCACAGGCTGGGTCCTGTTCCTCGGCACAATCGGGCTCGTTGTGTGGCGCAAGATCGTGGCCCCCAGACGCGCCCGCAACAACCAATCCCCGACTCCCATGACGACAGTGCCCCCGCAGCCAGTCACCCCGCTCCGTGTCGCTGAATCACCCATAGGCGACCACCTCGCGTTCCCCCCGTCGGGGACGGCGGTCGAACCGTGGGGCTCGACCAGGACCCGCGTCGAGGTCGTCGGCGAGGCGTATCGCGAGGACGACCTTCGAGGCCTCTTCGACGAGGCGGGACTCGACATCAGCGACGGCGCCGAGCTGCAGCATGTCGCGGAGGTCGTGGCTGACTTCACGAACCCGCACGATGGGAATGCAGTATCGATCTGGGTGAACGGGTTCCATGTCGGCTACCTCGACCGCGACACAGCACGCGAATGGGCGCCGACCGTGCGACGCCTCGCACAATCCCGCGAGCATCTCCGCGTGCCAGCCCGGATTTGGGCTGCTGAGCGTCCGGGCCGCGTGAACGGCCGCGTCACCATCACGATGCCGCAGCTGCACGAGATCAAGCCGGCCAACCGCCTGCCGGCGGAGCCTTACGTCGTTCTTCCTCGAGGTTCAAAGGTGCAGGTGACCAAGGAGGAGCAACACATGGATGTGTTGACCCCGCTGGCCAAGCCGTCCGGGGTCACGCTCGCGGTAACCCTTCATGCGATCCATGAGATTCGGGCTCGATCGTCGGTCGAGACTGTCGAAGTCCGTGTGGGCGGGGAACGCGTCGGAATCCTGTCTGCAGCCAGCGCCGGGAACCTGCTCCCGCTCGTGAAGTACATCGAGGCTCGCGGCAAGGTCGCCGTTTCGCGGGCGACGCTTGCCGGAAACGCCCTCAAGGCCGACGTGACGCTAGACGTCGCGAAGGCCCAGGAAGTCGACTCGGACTGGCTCGCTGCGCTTGGACCGGAAGTGCCCGGGGCGCCTCGCGTGGCACGCCCGGCGTACGAGTGGGATGACACGGAGTAGGGCGCGCCTAGAACGGCGAGACGCCCCATCCGACCTGTGATGGTCGGATGGGGTGTTTCGCGCGTCAGGCGGGTCGTCAGGTCCGTTGCGGGACGCATTCCTCGCATCCGCCGTCCGGACAGTCGATGACGCATGCACCGTGGCAGCCGCCGCAGATATCGAGGTCGCGATCGAGCTGCATCGACGGCTCTACCCCTTCGCCGCCGCACTCGGGGCACCAGTGCTCGCCTGCCTGCAGGCTGGTGGGTGGGTCGCCTGCGATGAACGACCCGTCTCCGTTGTCGTAGATGCTCGCCATCATGCACCGACCGAGTCGAACACGAAGGCGGGGATCGTGTCGGGCACAGCTGCGACGGTGCTGAGCTCATGGTCGTCGTAGTCGTCGAGCGGCCGGGCGACCCAGATCGCGGGCGCGGAGGCGGGCGCGGTGCCGTCCGGATACTTCAACGCGAACCACGTCTCGGGGTCGACAGCTTCCCCGGCGCTGAGACGCACCGCCAGTGCCTGCAGCGTCG
This sequence comes from Demequina silvatica, assembly GCF_000971215.1. Lineage (GTDB taxonomy): Bacteria > Actinomycetota > Actinomycetes > Actinomycetales > Demequinaceae > Demequina > Demequina silvatica. Next base: position 260,224 of record NZ_BBMA01000003.1, on the reverse strand, counting down.
CGAGGTCCGCACTGGTGGTTCCGCCGTACTGGTACACGACGTATGGCGACGGCTCGCGGTCGGAGCGGTACGCGATCGCGCCGATGCGCCTCATGGGCCGGCGCTTCGGGTCGAGGACGTTGGTGAATGTCGAGGCGTAGTGCTTGCTTGGCTGGACGAGCACGTCAGCCGCGAGCGCCGCGACCTGGTCCGGTCCGGCAAGCGGACGGACCGCGACGCGATAGTGGCGGCGTCCGGGGATGATTGCCGAGTTCATGCGTCTTCCCCCGCAATCTGCTCGAGGTACGGGGTGGGGTCGATGCCGCGCCGGTCGCACTGGACTCGGACGAAGTGGGCGAGGGGCTTGCCGTCGCGCTGCGCTGCGCGGGCGGCGGTGATGGGGTCGCGCTCGAGCTGAGTCCGCATCGCTTCGCGCTGCAGATCAGCGAGCCTGCTGGGGTTGGGGGTGGCGTTGTCAGCCATGGTGTCTCCTGGTTGCTTGATCGGTGTGTGCACGAATGTGTGCACGGACTGGCAGAGATCGAGAGGGATGGCCAGGGACGGGCGGCCCCCGCGGTGGCCGATCAAGCAGGCAGGATGAGACAGAGAGGGATTGGCCGAGACGGGGCGGGACGGGCCTCGCCTTACTTCTAATCCGTTGGTCGCTGGTTCGAATCCAGCCGGGGGCACCCGCGCATCGTCCCGCGATGCCCACCCCGAAACCGGGACCCCGTTCGCCCCCAGGTCCCGGGTGCGCGACGCGATCGCCCACTAGCCTTCGAAGCAGGCAGGTACGACCCCGATCAGCGCGCCCCGGAGCGCCGAGAGCGCGCGGGACAGGATGGACGATGCGCATAGGAGTCCCCGCGGAGACGCGCCAGGGCGAGCGGCTGGTCGCGGCGAGCCCCGCCTCGGTCGCGCAGCTCGTCAAGCTCGGCTACGAGGTGGTGGTCGAGGCCGGAGCCGGCACCCAGGCGAGCTTCCTCGACGCGCAGTACCAGGACGCCGGCGCCACCCTGGTGACGGCGCAGGAGGCGTGGGGCGCGGACATCGTGACCTGCGTCAACGCGCCCAAGCCGGGCCAGATCCGCCTCCTCACGCCCGGAGCCACCCTGGTCGCGACCATGGCGCCGCACTCCAACGAGAAGCTGGTCGCCTCGCTCGCGAAGCGCGGCGTCACCGCCCTCGCGCTCGACGCGGTGCCGCGCATCTCCCGCGCGCAGGCCATCGACGTCCTCTCCACCATGTCCAACGTCGCCGGCTACCGCGCCGTCATCGAGGCGGCCGAGCACTACGGCGGCATGTTCACCGGCCAGGTGACGGCCGCGGGCAAGACCGCCCCGGCGACCGTGTTCGTCATCGGCGCGGGCGTGGCGGGCCTCGCGGCGATCGGCGCCGCGTCCAGCCTGGGCGCGCAGGTGCGAGCCTTCGACGTACGCCCCGAGGTCGCCGAGCAGATCGAGTCGATGGGCGGCACGTTCGTGTCCGCCCCCGAGGCGCAGCAGGAGATCAGCGCCGACGGCTACGCGAAGCCCCTCACGGAGGCGCAGCAGGCGGCCGCGATGGACGTCTACGCCGCGGAGGCCGCGAAGGCGGACGTCATCATCACCACGGCGCTGGTCCGCGGCACCGCCCCCACCACCATCACGGCGGACGTGGTCGCGGTGATGCGGCCCGGCTCCGTGATCGTCGACCTGGCGGCGTCGGGCGGCGGCAACTGCGAGCTCACCGTGCCCGGCAGGACCGTCACGTCCGACAACGGCGTCGCCATCGTCGGCTACACGGACCTCACCAGCCGCATGCCGCGGCACACGTCGACGCTGTTCGGCACCAACATCGTCCACTTCATGGCGCTGCTCACCCCGGCCAAGGACGGCATCCTCGCGCTCGACCTCGAGGACCCGGTCCAGCGCGGCATGACCGTCGCGCACGCCGGCGAGGTGATGTGGCCGCCGCCCCCGGTCGCGGTCTCCGCGGCGCCGGCCCCGGCCGCCGCGCAGGGCCCGTCGGAGGAGGAGCTCGCGGAGAAGGCCCGCCTCGAGCGCGAGGCGGCCATCGCGAAGGCGAAGCGTCGGAACTGGCTCTACGGCGCCGGCGCGCTCGCGGCGCTGCTGCTGCTCGCGTTCGCCGACACGGACACCGTCAAGCACCTCACGGTCTTCGCGCTCGCGGTGATCGTGGGCTTCTACGTCATCTCCAACGTCAAGCACTCGCTGCACACCCCGCTGATGGCCCAGACCAACGCCATCTCCGGCATCATCCTCGTGGGCGCGCTCCTCCAGATCGGCTCCGCGGATCCGGTGGTCTCGACCCTCTCCTTCATCGCGGCCGCGGTCGCGAGCATCAACATCTTCGGCGGCTTCCTGGTGACGTACCGGATGCTCGGCATGTTCAGGAAGGACGCCTGATGACCCTCACCTCGCTGGCCACCGCGATCTACGTGATCGCCGCGGTGCTGTTCATCCTGTCGCTCGCGGGCCTTGCCAAGCAGGAGACCGCGCGCCGAGGCAACGTGCTCGGCATGGTCGGCATGGGCCTCGCGCTCGCCGCGACCGTGGTGCTCGCCCTCCAGCAGTCCGAGCGCGAGGCCTGGGTGACCGCCCTGCTCATCGCGATGGTGTTCGCGATCGGCGCGGGCGTGGGCATGTGGCGCGCCCGCACCGTCGAGATGACCCAGATGCCCGAGCTCATCGCGATGCTCCACAGCTTCGTGGGCCTCGCGGCCGTGCTGGTGGGCTTCAACTCGTACCTCACCGAGGAGGCCGACGCGGTCCACCAGGTCGAGGTGTTCCTGGGCGTGTTCATCGGCGCCATCACCTTCACCGGGTCGATCGTCGCCTACCTCAAGCTGTCCGCCCGCATGAAGTCGCGCCCGCTCACGCTGCCGGGCCGCAACCTGCTCAACCTGGGCGCCGTGGTCGCGAGCGCCGGGCTGCTGGCCTGGTTCATCGCCACCAACAGCCTCACGCCGCTGCTCATCATGACCGCCATCGCGCTGGTGCTGGGCTTCCACCTGGTCGCCGCGATCGGCGGCGGCGACATGCCCGTGGTGGTGTCGATGCTCAACTCGTACTCCGGCTGGGCCGCCGCCGCGGCGGGCCTCATGCTCGAGAACGACCTCCTCATCATCACCGGCGCGCTCGTCGGCTCGTCCGGCGCGATCCTCAGCTACATCATGTGCAAGGCGATGAACCGTGCCTTCCTGTCCGTCATCCTGGGCGGCTTCGGCACCGAAGGAGGCACCGCATCGTCCACCGCGAGCGAGCAGGGCGAGCACCGCGAGGTCAAGGCGGCCGAGGCCGCCGACATCCTCTCCGCCGCCCGGTCCGTGGTGATCGTGCCCGGCTACGGCATGGCCGTCGCGAAGGCGCAGTACCCGATCGCGGAGATGGTGCAGAACCTGCGCGGCCACGGCGTGGACGTGCGCTTCGGCGTCCACCCGGTCGCCGGACGCCTGCCGGGTCACATGAACGTGCTGCTCGCGGAGGCGAAGGTGCCGTACGACATCGTGCTCGAGATGGACGAGATCAACGACGACTTCCCCGAGACGGACGTGGTTCTCGTGATCGGCGCCAACGACGTGGTCAACCCGTCCGCGATGGAGGACCCGGGCTCGCCGCTGGCCGGCATGCCGGTGCTCGAGGTGTGGAAGGCCAGGCAGTGCATCGTGTTCAAGCGCTCGATGGCGACGGGCTACGCCGGCGTGCAGAACCCGCTGTTCTTCCGCGTGAACTCGGCGATGCTGTTCGGCGACGCGAAGGCGCAAGTGGAGGAGATCCTCACCCACCTGCGCGTGAGCGACACGGCGGGCGCCTGACGGCCGCCTCGCGGGGGGACGATGCGCGGGTCGCCCGCGCGCGGGCCTCGCGTCCTCGCAGGTCCGGGCCGGTAGGCTGGGCCCCGTGACCACGGATCCGCGGTTCGTCCGGAGCGCCGACGCGCTCGCCGAGGCGGTGCTCGCCCTCGCCTCCGAGGCACCCATCGAGTCGGTGACGGTGACCGAGGTGGCACGCCACGCGCGCGTCACCCGCGCCACCTTCTACAACCACGCGACCTCCCCCGCCGCGCTGCTCGCGCGCGTGCTGGAGCGCGATCTCGACACCATCCGCGCCGAGTTCCTGGTGCGGGTCGCCGGTGACCCCGCGGACGTCGAGCACATCTGGCGCGAGTCCGAGCTCACGCTCGTGGACCACGTGCTGCGCCACGAGGCCGTGTACCGCCAGGGCCTGGGCACCGGCAGCGACGCGCACGGTTCCGTGCTCGCGACGCTGCTCGCCGGTCACGTCGAGGCGAGCCTGGTCGCGTTCGCGCACGACCGCGGCGCCCCCACCGAGGGGCCGGACGCGACGCGGCTCGCGATGGCGGCCGCGTTCGTGGGCCAGGGCACGGCCGGCGCGATCCGCGCGTGGCTCGCGACCCCGGGCACCCACAGCGCCGAGGACGCGGTCGACGTGCTGCTTTCGCTCATCCCGCCGCTGTGGTTCGCGGTCGCGCGCGCCTGAGCACGCGTCCCAGATTCGCTGCGCACAGGGTGCAGGAATCACCCGGGACCTCGGGGTGTTCTGCCTCCCGCCGGGCTCGGCCATGATGAGTCCGTCCCACCGAGTAAGGATCCGCATGACGTCAGCGCTGTTCTCGCCCCTGCCCCTCCGCTCCGTGGAGGCGCGCAACCGCCTCTGGGTGAGCCCGTTGTGCCAGTACTCGTGCGAGGAGCAGGACGGCGTGCCGACCGACTGGCACCTGGTCCACCTGGGCTCCTTCGCGCGCGGCGGCGCCGGCCTGGTGATGGCCGAGGCGACCGCGATCGTGCCCGAGGGGCGCATCTCGCCGTGGGACACGGGCATCTGGAACGACGAGCAGCGGGACGCGTGGGCGCGGATCGTGGACTTCATCCACGGCCAGGGCGCGCTCGCCGCGATCCAGCTCGCGCACGCCGGCCGCAAGGCGTCGACCTACCGCGAGTGGAGCGGCGTAGGCTCGGTGCCCGCGAGCGAGGGCGGCTGGCCCACGGTCGCCCCGAGCGCGATCGCCTTCGACGGCTACGCCGAGCCCGCCGCACTCGATGAGGACGGCATCGCCGCGGTCGTCGAGGCCTTCGCGGACGCCGCGCGACTCTCGCTCGACGCCGGCTTCGACGTGCTCGAGGTCCACGCGGCGCACGGCTACCTGCTCCACCAGTTCCTCTCCCCCGTCTCGAACCACCGCGAGGACCGCTGGGGCGGCGCGCTCGTGGGCCGCGCACGGCTGCTGCTGCACGTGGTGCGCCGCGTCCGCGAGGTCGCCGGCCCCGACGTGCCCGTCTTCGTGCGCGTGTCCGCGACAGACTGGCTCGAGCCCGAGGGCTGGACGCTCGACGACACGGTGACCGTGTCGCAGTGGCTGCGCGAGGCCGGCGCGGACCTGGTCGACACCTCCACCGGCGGCCTCGTGGGCGGCGTGCGCATCCCGACGGGCCCCGGCTACCAGGTGCGTCACGCGGCCGCGATCCGCGAGCGCTCCGGCATCCCCGCGACCGCGGTCGGCATGATCGTCGACGCGCGTCAGGCGGAGAGCCTGGTCGCGTCGGGCCAGGCGGACGCCGTGTTCGTGGGCCGCGAGTTCATGCGCGACCCTCACCTGCCCCTGCGTGCGGCGCACGAGCTCGGCGTCGAGATCGACTACTGGCCCGCGCAGTACACACGCGCCTCGTGGTCCTCGCGCCCCGCGGTGGTGCACGAGGAGGACTGACCTCCTACGCCCCGGACGCCGGGCCAGGCACCGCGCGCGTCGAGCCGCGCACCACGAGCGTGGTGGGGATGGGCGTCGCCGAGGATTCGGCGGCGCCCTCCTCCAGCGCGACCAGCACCTTCTGCATCGCCATGCGGCCCAGCGCCTCGAAGTCCTGGTGCACGGTGGTGAGGGGCGGGTAGAGGTAGGCCGCCTCCGGGATGTCGTCGAACCCCACCACGCTGACGTCCTCGGGCACGCGCAGCGCGCGCCCGCGCAGCGCGGACAGCAGGCCCACCGCCATCTGGTCGTTGCCCACAAAGATCGCGCTGCCCGCCTCGACGTCGAGGTCGATCCCGAGGCGGTGCCCGCTCGCGGCGCTCCAGTCGCCCACCAGCGGCTCGACCACCTCGAGCCTGCGCGCGGCGAGCTCGTCCCTCCACCCGCGCACGCGCTCGGTGGCGTCGGGCGCGTCGGGCGGGCCTGCGATGTGGAGGATGCGCGTGTGCCCCAGCTCGGCCAGGTGGCGCACGGCCGCGCGGGCGCCCCGGTACTGGTCGATGGAGACGATGCGCGGGCCGGCGTGGGCGGTCGAGGCCACGGCCACGATGGGCACCCCGAGGTCGAGCCCCTGCACCACCTCGAGGGCGGCGACCTGCGCGACCACCACGACGATCGCGTCGACACGCTGGCGCAGCAGCCCCTCGATGGCGCCGCGCACCACCGCCTGGTCGTCCCCCGGCACGCCCACGGCGTCGACGCTGTAGCGCGCCTCGCGCGCCGCGAGGTTGATGTGCATCGCGACGGACGCGGGCCCGTGGTCCGTCACGTTGGGCGTGATGAGGCCGATGGTGCGGGTGCGCCGCGTCACCAGGGCGCGGGCCGCGGGCGACGGGCTGTAGTGGAGCTGCGCGATGGCCTTCTCGACGCGCTCCTTGGTGGCGGGGCGCACGTTCGGCATGCCGTTGATGACGCGCGACACCGTCTGGTGCGACACGCCGGCCAGGCGTGCGACGTCGAAGATGTTGGCGGCGCGCGCGCCCTGCTCGTCGGCCACGCGCTACTCCTCGTCCTCGTCGGGCTGCGCGACCAGGGCGAGCAGGGAGTCCGCGGTGAGCTCGACCGCGGCGGCGGTGCGCACCACGCGGCCGTCGCGGACCACCGCGACGCGGTCGCCGACGCGCAGCACCTCCTCGAGCTCCGCGGAGATGAACACCACCGACATGCCGTTGTCGGCAAGCTCGCCCACCAGGTTCTGGATCTCGACCTTGGCGCCCACGTCGATGCCGCGCGTCGGCTCGTCGAGCACCAGGACGCGCGGGGACAGCGCGAGCAGCCGGGCGAGCAGCACCTTCTGCTGGTTGCCACCTGAGAGCGTGCCCGCGGGCCGGTCGAGGTCCGGCGGGCGGATGTCGAGGGCCTCGACCCAGCTCGCGGCCAGCTCGCGCCGCCGTGCGGCGGGGATCTGACGCAGGATCCCTCGCTCGGACTGCAGCGCGAGCGTGATGTTGTCGAGCACGGAGAGCTCGGCGACTATCCCGTCGCGGCGCCGGTCCTCCGAGGAGTAGACCACGCCGAGCGACATGGCCCGGCGGGGCGAGTCCAGCCGCACGTCCTGGCTCTCGATGCGGATCACGCCGGACTCGAGGCGGTTCACCCCCGTCAGGGCGCGGGCGAGCGACGTGCGGCCCGAGCCCAGCAGGCCGGCGACGCCCAGCACCTCGCCCTCCCCCAGGTCGACGTCCGCGTCGTTGATGCCGCGCGCGGAGGAGACCCCGCGGGCGCGCAGCACCACGGCGGCGTCGGGTTCGTCGTCCGCGAGCCGGTCGCGCGACTTGAGCTCGGACGCGCCGCGCCCCAGCATCTTCTGCACCAGGTCGATGCGCAGCAGCTCGCGCGTGAGGTACTCCCCCACCAGCTCGCCGTCGCGCAGCACGGTGACGCGGTCGCAGATCTCGTAAACCTGGTCGAGGAAGTGAGAGACGAAGAGGATCGCGACGCCGCGCGTCTTGAGCTCGCGGATGATGCGGAACAGCTCGGCGACCTCGTCGAGGTCGAGGCTCGAGGTGGGCTCGTCGAGCACCAGCACCCGGACGTCCGCGGAGATGGCGCGCGCGATCGCGACCAGCTGCTGGACGGCGAGCGAGTGGGTGCCCAGCGTGGACGCGGGGTCCACGTCGAGGCCCAGGTCGAGCAGGAACTCGTGGGCGCGCGCGTTCATGGCGCGCGCGCTGATCACGCCGCCGCGACGCGGCTCGCGTCCCAGGCAGATGTTCTCCGCGACGGAGAGGTTGGGAAGGAGCTCGATCTCCTGGTAGACGGTGCCGATGCCGGCCGCCTGCGCCGCGTGAGGATCGCGGAAGCTCACGGTCTCCCCGGCGAGCGTGAGGGTGCCCTCGTCGAGCGCGAGCGCTCCGGTGATCGCCTTGATGAGCGTGGACTTGCCGGCGCCGTTCTCGCCCATGAGCGAGTGCACCTCGCCGGGGAACAGCCGGAAGTCGACGCGGCGCAGCGCGGCGTCGGCACCGAACCGCACCGTCGCGCCGGTGACCTCGAGCACTGGCCGCACCTCGTCCACGCGCCCATTATCGGGGCGGGGACGAGGTGCGGCGGTCAACGCGGCTGGCAGACCGCTAACGGCGGCCCTCGGAGCGCGCCACGATCGCACGCTGGACCACGATGAACAGCAGCAGCAGCGCGCCGACGATGATCTGCATCCACGACTGCTCAGCGCCCATGAAGTTGATGACCGACTTGATGGTGCCGTAGACGAACACGCCGATCATCGACCCGACCACGTACCCGCGGCCGCCGGTGAGGAGCGTGCCGCCGATGACCACGGCGGCGATCGCGTCGAGCTCGGTGCCGATGCCGTTGCGGGGGTAGCCGGCGCCGGAGTACGCGGTGAGGATCAGCCCGGCGAGGCCGGCGCAGGAGCCCGAGATCACGTACGCGAGCACCTTCGCGCGCCCCACCTTGAGCCCCATCAGCCGGGCGGACTGCTCGTTGCCGCCGATCGCGTAGATGGTGCGCCCGAACCGAGTGAGGTGGAGCACGAACGCCGCGATCGCGACCGTCGACAGCGCGATGATGCCGGTGGGCGTGATGTACCAGGCGCCCATCCAGATGCGCTCGGACTGGAGCCACAGCAGGCTCGTGTCCTCGACGCGGATGGAGGACAGGCTCACGATGAACGCGAGTCCGCGTCCCAGGAACAGGCCCGCGAGCGACGCGATGAACGGCTGCACCCCGAAGTACTGCACCAGGATGCCGATGAACAGGCCGATCGCGGCGCCGCCGAGCAGCATCGCGGGCACCGCGATGGCGGCGGGGAGGCCGTCCGCCAGCAGCTTCGCCCCCAGGATGCCGGTGAACGCCATGACGGAGCCGACCGAGAGGTCGATGCCGCCGGTGAGGATCACGAACGTCATGCCGACGGCGAGCACCATGAGGTACGCGTTGTCGAGCAGCAGCGCCGAGATGTTGCCGCCGCTGATGAAGTCGCCGCGCAGGAAGGCCTCGGCGCCCACGAACAGGAGCAGCAGGATCAGCACGGCCGCGAACGTGGGCATCATACCGCCGTGACGGCTGAGGAACGTCTGGAAGGCCGAAGGCCCTGCGCCGGTGCGGCGCTCGGAGCGTGCCATCGTCGCGGTCATCGGGCCACCTCCACGGTGTCGGTGCTCGGGCCGGAGGTGCCGCGCGATCGCCGCCGCCCTCCGAGGGACCCCAGCGCGGTGCGGACTCGGGGCGACTGGACCACCACCACGATCGCGACCACGAACCCGAAGAACACGGGGCTCTGCGCGGACGGGATGCCGAGGAACAGGATGGTCGAGTCGAGCGTCTGGATGATGAACACGCCGACCACGGTGCCGGCGATGGAGAACTTGCCGCCGTTCAGGGACGTGCCGCCGAGCACCACCGCGAGGATCGCGTAGAGCTCGATGAACACGCCTGCGGCGTTGGCGTCCGCGGCGCTGATGCGCGACGCGTAGATGAGGCCGGCGACGCCCGCGAGGATGCCGCTCACCATGTACGCGCCCCAGATGATGCCGCGGGCGCGCACCCCGGCGAGCCGGCTGGCCTCCGGGTTGATGCCCACGGCCTCGGTGAGGACGCCGAGCGCGGTGCGCCGCTCGATCAGCCCCATGATGGTGATGGCGAGCAGCCCGATGAGGAACGCCACCGGCAGCGCCACCAGGTAGCCGCCCGACATCCACTTGAACGGCGCCGAGTTGACCGTGGTGATCTCGCCGCCCGTGATGAGCAGCGCGGCGCCGCGCCCCGCGAGCATGAGCACCAGCGTCGCGACGATCGGCTGGATCCCGAGCACCGTGACCAGCAGTCCGTTCCACGCGCCCAGGATGAGCGCGACCAGCAGCGCCACCACCACCGCGATCAGCACGGTGGCGAGGTTGTCGGGGCTGCCGGACCCGTCGATGATGGTGAGCGCCACGGCGCCCGACACGGCCATGATCGCGCCGACGGACAGGTCGATGCCGCGCGTCGCGATGACGATGGTCATGCCGAGCGCGACCAGCATGAGCGGCGCGCTGTCCTTGAGGATGGTGACGAGCGCGCCGTAGAGCTCGCCGTCCCTCACCGTGACCTTGATGAACTGCGGCCGCGCGATCGCGTTGATCGCGATCAGCGCGAGCAGCGAGGCGATCGGCCAGAACAGCCGATGCTTGTACAGGGCGTTCACGCCGCGCTCCCTTCGCCGGCATTGGCGATGTAGTCGATGAGCATGTCCAGGTCCGTCGACGCCGAGTCGAGCTCGCCGACCTTCCTGCGATCGCGGAGGACCACCACCCGCTGCGCCAATCGAAGCACCTCCTCCAGCTCGGAGGAGATGAACACGACGGACAGCCCCTGAGCGGAGAGCTCCGCGACCTTGCGCTGGATGTCGGCCTTGGCCCCCACGTCGATGCCGCGGGTCGGCTCGTCGAGCACCAGCAGCTGCGGCGCGGTCGCGAGCCACCGCGCGAGCAGCACCTTCTGCTGGTTGCCGCCCGAGAGGTTGCCCACCAGCGCGTTCGGGTTCGCCGGACGCACGCCGAGCGCCTCGATGTACTCCTTCACCACGGCGTCCTGGTCCTTCTGCGGGATCCGGCGCAGCCAGCCCTGGCGCGCCTGCATGCCGAGCACGATGTTCTCCGCGACGGTGAGATCCGCGACCACGCCCTCCTCGCGGCGGTTCTCCGAGGACAGCGAGATGCGGTGGTCGATCGCGTGGCGCGGCTGATGCACCTTGACCGGCGCCCCGCGCACCTCGATCGAGCCCTCGTCGGCACGGTCCGCGCCGTAGAGGAGGCGCACCAGCTCGGTGCGGCCGGAGCCGAGCAGGCCCGCGAGGCCCACCACCTCGCCCTCGTAGACCTCGAGGTCAGCAGGTTCGAGTACGCCGCGCCTGCCCAGCCCGGTCGCCTTGACCACCGGCGTGCCCGTCCGGTCGATGGTGCGGTGCGAGGAGCTCGCGATGGCGGCGAGATCGTCGAGCTCGCGGCCGATCATCTTGGTGACGAGCGCGTCGCGCGGCAGCTCCTCGACGGGGTGCTCCCCCACCAGCGCGCCGTTGCGCAGCACGGTGATGCGGTCGGAGATCTCGTACACCTGGTCGAGGAAGTGGGACACGAAGAGGATCGCGACGCCCTGGTCGCGCAGGCCGCGGATCACGCCGAACAGCTGCTCGACCTCGCCGCGGTCGAGGCTCGAGGTCGGCTCGTCGAGGATGAGCACCTTGGCGTCGAGCACCATCGCGCGGCTGATCGCGACCAGCTGCTGGATCGCGATGGAGTGGCTGGCGAGGATGGACCTCGGGTCGACGTCGAGCCCCAGGCTCGCGAGGTGCCCCGCGGCCTCGCGGTGCGTGGCCTTCCAGTCGATCCCGGTGCCGCGGCGCCGCTCGTGCCCGAGCATGACGTTCTCGCCCACGGTGAGGTTCGAGCAGAGGTTGACCTCCTGGTAGACCGTAGAGATGCCCGCCTCCTGCGCGTCCGCCGCGGTGGAGAAGGACCGCCGCTCGCCGGCGACCGTGATCGAGCCGTCGTCGATGGCGTAGACGCCCGTGAGCGCCTTGATGAGCGTGGACTTGCCGGCGCCGTTCTCGCCCATGAGCGAGTGCACCTCGCCGGGCCGCAGCGTGAAGTCGACGCCGTCGAGCGCGAGCACGCCCGGGAAGCGGATGGTGATGCCGCGCATCTGGACGATCGGTGGGACTTCGGTGTCCGCAGGCATGAGGGGCTGCTTTCTGTCGTTGCCGCGGGTCGCCCGCGGGGGCCGGCCGTGCCGACCCCCGCGGGCGGATCCCGCTCCTACCAGGTCCGTGCCGGACGGATCAGTACTTGCGGTCCGGCAGCGCGGCCTCGGCGGCCGCCTGGTCGAAGGCCTGGTCCTCGACGTAGACGGTGCGCTCGACGTCGTTGCCCGCGAGCACGTCCTTCACGAGCCCGGCGGCGAGCTCGCCCAGCAGCGGGTTGCACTCGACGATGTAGTTGATCTTGCCGTCGACCAGCGCCTGCATGCCGTCGTGGACCGCGTCGATCGAGATGATCTTGATGTCCTCGCCCGGCACCGCGCCCGCGGCCTCGATCGCCTCGATCGCGCCCAGCGCCATGTCGTCGTTGTGCGCGTAGACCAGGTCGATCCCGTCGACGCCGTAGTTCTGGAGGAAGCCCTCCATCACGGACTTGCCGCCGTCGCGGGTGAAGTCGCCGGTCTGCGAGTCGATCTTCTCGATCATGGTGCCCTCGATGGCGGCGTCGAAGCCGGTCGCGCGGTCGTTCGCGGGCGCCGAGCCGGTGGTGCCCTCGAGCACCACCATCTTGGTCTCGGTGTCGCCGAACTCCGCGGCGGCCCACTCGCCCGCCATGGTGCCCTCCTTCTCGAAGTCGAGGCCCACCCACGCGGCGTAGAGGTCCTCGGGCGAGGAGACGGTGCGGTCCTCGAGGATCACCGGGATGCCCGCATTCTTCGCCTCGGTCAATACGTCGTCCCAGCCGTCCTCGACGATCGGCGCGATGACGATCGCGTCGACGCCCTGGTTGATGAAGCTGCGCACGGCGGTGATCTGCGCGGCGGTGTCGTTGTCCGCGGCGTTGAAGATGAGGTCGAAGCCGTTCTCCGCGGAGAACGCCTCCTTCATCGAGTCGGTGTTGGCGGAGCGCCAGCCGGACTCCGAGCCGGTCTGCGCGAAGCCGACGGTGATGACCTCGCCGTCGCCGCCCCCGCCGCCGGCCGCCGAGCCGCTCGCACCCGGCTCCGGGTCCGACGAGCACGCCGTGAGCGCCATGGCCGCGGCCCCCGCGATCGCGATGGTGGAAATGAAACGCTTCTTCATCATCAGAACCTCCCTGTTCTGGCCCGGCGTCCTTGCCGGTAGTCGAGCGCGATGCCCCGGCGCCCCTGAAGGACCCCGTGTCTCGGATATTAGCGCTCACAATGTGAACCCTCACAAGAGGGCTACGGTCACGTTTCGGTAACGGAACAGGCGGCGCGAGGGGCGACGATGCGCGGATGCGTCACCATGGGCGCGCGGCGAATGTGAGTGCTCACTCTGGGAGCGCCTGCGCGGCAGGGCCCGCGCGTCGTCTGGGGGGACGATGCGCGGGCCCGACCTTCGTACGGGGCGGCGGCTCAGCCGCGCACGGGCGTGCGACGCATCACCAGGAACCCGAGCGCCGCGAGCACCACGCTCACCGGGAGGGTCCACGCCATGATCACTGCGATCGTGTTCTCGGTGAAGAACGCGGCCGCGGTGCTCGCGCCCGAGTCCACCAGCCACCACACCAGCAGCACCCCGAGCAGCAGCAGCCCGGCGAAGAACACGTACAAGCCGGTGGCGCGCCACCGCACGAACATGGCCCCCACCAGCGTCCCCGCCGCGATGAACAGCAGGTACAGCGCGAAGAAGTGGAAGGCGACCACCGCGAGCGGCTGGTCGTACAGGTACGCCGGCGCGTAGAAGCTGCCGTCGACGCCCCACCCGTCGGTCGCGCGCTCGACGCCCGCGAGCAGGCCGAGCCCGACGCCGTAGACCACGGCCATGATCCCGAAGAACGCGAGCGTGCCCATGTAGTAGTCGCGGCGGGTGGACGCGAACCCCAGCGCGAAGCGGAAGGTCGCGTTCATCGCCTGGATCGCGATCACCATCATGTAGATGACCAGCCAGCTCACTCCCCCGGCGTAGCGGAACGCGTCCTCCTCGAGGGTGGGACCGGCGTAGTGGGCGATGATCGACCAGATCGACCAGGTGAGCCCGTGGACGGCGAACAGCACCAGCCACGGCGTGATCACCGTGGGCCACGGGTTCGCGAACTGCAGGCGCGCGACGTTCCACACGCGCCGGCCGGCGGGGATGAGGGCCGCGGGTGCGGCGGCGGCGACGGTCATGACGCGACCTCCTCGGAGGTGGGGGCGCCGGTGCGGCGCACGATCAGCTGCTGCAAGGACACGGGGGTGACCTCGAGTCCGGAGCGTGCGGCGCGCGCACGGTCGTCCTGGCTCAGGCCCGCGACGGTCACCGAGGCGATGCCGGCGATCCGCTCGCGGCCCAGGACCTCGCGCCCCTCGACGAACGCGTCGATGTCCGCGGAGCGGCCCACCAGCGTGGCGGCGGAGCTCCGCAGCTCCTCGGTCGCGGCGTCGATCTCGAGGCGGCCCTGGTGGACCACGAGGACGTGGTCGAGCAGGTCGGCGACCTCGTCGATGAGGTGGGTGGACAGCACGATGGTGCGGGGGTGGCGCGCGTAGTCCTCGAGCAGGCGGTCGTAGAACACGTGGCGCGCGACGGCGTCGAGGCCCGCGTACGGCTCGTCGAGCAGCGTGAGCTCGGCGCGCGACGCGATGCCCACGATCGCGCCGAGCGCGGACCGCTGGCCGCGGGACATCTTCTTCACCATGCGGTTGACGGGCAGGTCGAAGTCCGCGACGAGCCGCGCGGCGAGCGCGTGGTCGTAGTGCGGGAAGAAGTGCGGCGCGGTGGCGAGCACGTGCTTCGCGCGAAACGCGTCGGGGTAGCTCTGGGACTCCTTGATGAAGCACGTGCGGGTGAGCACCCGGGCGTTCTCGACGGGGTCCTCCCCCAGCACGCGCACGGTGCCGGAGCTCGGGAAGTCCTGACCCATGACCAGGTTCATCAGCGTGGACTTGCCCGCGCCGTTGCGTCCGAGCAGGCCGCAGATGGACCCCTCCTCGACGGCGAAGCTCATGCCGTCCACGGCGCGCACGGCGCCGAAGGTCCGGCGCAGGTCCTGCGCCTCGATGATGGCGGTCACTGTCCCGCCTCCTTCCTGATCATCTCGACGAGCCGGTCCACGCCGACCCCGAGCGCGCTCGCGCGCTCGACGAGCGGCCTCACGTGCTGGTCGCGGAACTCCTGCCGCCGCTCCGCGAGCAGCCGCTCGCGCGCCCCCTCCGATACGAACATCCCGATCCCCCGTCGCTTCTCGAGCAGCCCGGCGTCGACCAGGCGGTTGACGCCCTTGAGCGCCGTCGCCGGGTTGATCCGGTGGAACGCGGCGAGCTCGTTGATCGACGGCACCTGCGTGCCCTCCGGCAGCGAGCCGTCGAGGATCCTCGCCTCGAGCCGCTCCGCGATCTGCTGGAAGATCGGCCGACCGTCGTCCACGTGCACCCCTCGGTTCCCTGGTTAATTACTTCACCAACTAACCAACCATGCGGCCCGCGCCCTGTCAACCCCCGCATCGTCCCGCCTCACCCTCGGTACAGTGGTCGGCATGACCGACACCCCCCTCGTCTGGATCGACTGCGAGATGACCGGGCTCGATATCAGCGCGGACGCGCTGATCGAGGTCGCATGCCTGGTGACCGACTCGGACCTCAACGTCCTGGGCGACGGCGTCTCCGTGGTGATCAAGCCCACCGATGACGAGCTCGCCGGCATGGGCGACTTCGTGCGGAACATGCACGTCGAGTCGGGGCTGCTGCCCGAGCTCGCGGGCGGCACCACCATGGAGGACGCGCAGGAGCAGGTGCTCGCCTACATCAAGCAGCACGTGCCGGTCGCCGGCAAGTCGCCGCTCGCGGGCAACACCGTGGGCATGGACCGCATGTTCCTCGAGCGCGACATGCCCGACGTGATCGGGCACCTCCACTACCGCGTCGTCGACGTGAGCTCCTTCAAGGAGCTGGTGCGCCGCTGGTACCCGCGCGTGTTCTTCCAGGCGCCGGCGAAGACTGGCGGCCACCGGGCGCTCGGCGACATCCGCGACTCGATCACCGAGCTGCGGTACTACCGCGAGACCATCCTGGTGCCGCTGCCCGGCCCGGACTCGGACGCCGCCAAGGCGGCCGCCGCCAGCGTGGTCCCTGACGCGTCACCCGCCGCCTCGTAGACCCGGTATACTCTTCCGTGGCCCTTCACCGAGGGCCGATGGTGGCTATAGCTCAGCTGGTAGAGCACCGCGTTGTGGTCGCGGGGGCCGCGGGTTCAAGTCCCGTTAGCCACCCCATCGAGGCAAGGCCCCCGGCGTTCCGACACCGGGGGCCTTCGCCGTTCCCGGCGGTCTATCCTTGCGAGGGCGCCGCCGCGCCGCCCACGCCTGAGGAGGTCACATGTTCGCAGCCCTGACCGGTGCCGGCCTCGCCGCCGCCGCAGGACTCAACGCGTTCATCCCGCTGGTGATGGTCGGGCTGTTCGCGCGCTTCACGGACTTCATCGTGCTCCCCGAGCAGCTCGACTGGCTGCAGTCGTGGCCCGCGATCATCATCGGCCTGCTGTTCCTCGCCGCGGAGCTGGTGCTCGACAAGATCCCCGGCGTCGACCACATCAACGACCTCATCCAGTCCCTGGTCCGGCCCCTGGTGGGCGGCGTGATCTTCGCCGCGACCGCCGCGGCGCAGGTGATCGATGAGAGCAACTTCTGGCAGGACAACCCCCTGATCGCGGGCATCGTGGGCGCGATCGTCGCCGCGGGCGTGCACACCGCGAAGTCCGCCTCCCGCCCCTCGGTCAACGCGGCCACCGCGGGCACAGGGGCGCCCGTCGCGTCCTTCGCGGAGGACGCGACCGCGGTCGCGCTCAGCCTCATCGCGATCTTCGTGCCCATCCTCGTGCTGGTGGTGCTGGTCGCGATGGGCCTGGTGTTCTACCGGATCGTCACCACGGGCAGGCGGCGCCGGCGCCGCCGCGCGCAGCTCGAGGCGGAGGAGCGGGCCGAGCGCGAGGAACGCGCCGCCGCGGGTATCAAGACCCCCTGGTGGCGGGGCCGCTGGCGCTAGACCCGGCCCCCGCATCGTCCCTCGGGACGATGCGCCGCGCGCGCGGAGGGACGACGCGCGCCTCAGGCTGCGGGCGCCTCGCCGAAGTCGGCGAGGAAGTCCGCGACGAAGGCGTTCGCCGGGCTGCCCGTGACCTCCTCGGGCGTGCCGAGCTGCTCGAGGACCCCGCCGCGGGACAGCACCGCGATGCGGTCCGCGAGCAGCACGGCCTCACGCATGTCGTGGGTGACCATCACCACCGTGAGCCCCAGCTCGCGCTGCAGCGCCTGGAACTCGCGTTGGAGGCGGCGCCTTCCCTGCGGGTCGACGGCGCCGAACGGCTCGTCCATGAGCATCACCGGCGGCCGGGCCGCGAGCGCGCGGGCGACCCCCACGCGCTGACGCTCGCCGCCCGAGAGCTCGTGCGGGTAGCGCGGGCCGTAGGTCGCGGCGGGCAGGCCCACCAGGTCGAGCAGCTCGCCCACGCGCTCGGCCGTGCGCGCCTTGTCCCACTTGAGCAGGCCGGGCACGGTTGCGACGTTCTGCGCGACCGTGCGGTGCGGGAACAGCCCCACGTGCTGGATGACGTAGCCGATCCCGCGGCGCAGCTCGACCGGGTCCTGCCCCATGACGTCCGTGCCGCCCACCAGGATGCGCCCGGCGCTGGGCTCGACCAGGCGGTTGATCATGCGCAGGGTGGTCGACTTGCCGCAGCCGGAGGGGCCGACCAGCGCGAGCACCTCGCCCGGCCGCGCCTCGAGGTCGAGCGAGTCCACGGCGACCGTGCCGTCGGGGTAGACCTTGCGCACGGCCTCGAGCGTGATCCCGCTGGTGTCCATCGGTCCACCGTAGCGTGCGCCCGGCCGGCGGTCGGAGGCGGCGTGTACGGTCGAGGGGTGGATAACCCCTGGCTGTCGCTCGACTACCTCCGGCGCAGCGGCGACGAGGTGTGGGAGCAGCTGGTGATCCACACGTCGCTCACGCTCCAGGCGATCCTCATCGCCGCCGCGATCGCGCTGCCGCTCGCGATGGTGGTGCGGCGCTCGCCGCGCTTCGCCGGGCCCATCCTCGGGATCACCGGCGTCCTCTACACGGTGCCGTCCTTCGCGCTGTTCGCTCTGCTCGCGCCCTTCACCGGGATCGGCCGCACCACCGTGCTCATCGGGCTGGTCGCGTATGCGTTGCTGGTGCTGGTGCGCAACACGGTGGTGGGGCTCCAGGGCGTGGACCCCGACATCGTCGACGCGGCGCGCGGGCTCGGCTACTCGCGGACCCGCATGCTGCTCACCGTCGAGCTGCCCAACGCGCTGCCGTCGATCTTCGCCGGGCTGCGGATCGCCACCGTGTCCACGGTGGCGCTGGTGACCGTGGGCGTGGTGGTGGGCTACGGCGGTCTCGGGCAGCTGATGTTCCGCGGCATGCAGTCCAACTACCGCGCGCAGATCGCGACCAGCGCGCTCCTGTGCCTCGCGCTCGCGCTGCTGCTCGACCTGCTGCTGGTGCTGATCGCGCGGTGGGCGACGCCGTGGGCGCGCGAGCGCCGTCGCGCGCGCCGCTCACTGCGGGGCGGACGGGCCGGCGGCGCCGGCCGCTCCGCGGAGGCCGCCGCATGAGCACCATCGGCGACGCGTGGACGTACCTCACCACCCCGGAGAGCTGGGTGGGGGCGAACGGGGTGTTCGGCACCAACTTCGACGGCTCGCTGCGCTTCCAACAGGACTCGATCATCGCGCTCACCCTCGAGCACCTCTACATGTCCTTCGCGGCGGTCGGCATCGCGGCGGCGCTCGCGCTCCCGCTCGGGCTGTGGCTGGGGCACGTCCGCCGCGGCGGCGGCGTCACCACCGTGGTGTCGAACGTGTCGCGCGCGATGCCCACCCTCGCGCTTCTCACGCTGTTCGCGGCCTCCGCGATCGGGTTCGGCAACCGCGCGGTCATCATCGCGGCCGCGATCTTCGCGTTCCCGCCCATCCTCACCAACACGTTCACCGGCATGGCGGGCGTGGATGCGGACGTGCGCGAGGCGGCGTTCGGCCAGGGCATGACGCGCCTGCAGGTGGCGCTGCGGGTCGAGCTGCCGCTCGCGGTGCCGCTGATCGCCGCGGGCCTGCGCACCTCGACCACGCAGACCGTGGCGACGGTGCCGCTCGCCGCCCTGGTCGCCGGCGGCGGCCTCGGGGTCATCATCAACTTCGGGCTCGCGACGCAGCGCTACGGCGAGGTGCTCGCCGGCGGCATCCTCGTGGCGGCGCTGTGCCTCGGCATCGACTGGCTGCTGGCGCGCGCGCAGCGGGCCGTCACCCCGGCCCCGCTGCGCCGTGCCACCGTCGCGGCGGCCTGAACCCGCGCATCGTCCCCGCGCGAACCGCGCGCCGCGTGAATACCCTGGAAACCGGGCCGCGCGGGAACATCCCGCCTGCTCGCGGGGTTGCGCCCCTGTGATCCCCTACCCGAGGAGTGACATGCGTACCAGGAATCCACTGATCGTCGCGGCCGCGGCGAGCGCCCTGCTGCTGGCGGGATGCTCCTCCGGCGGCTCGGACGGCGAGGCCACCGACGCCGCGACGGGAGCGACGTCCGGCGCGACCGCGATGGCCCAGGAGTGCCAGCCCGTGCCCGGCGACTCCATCACGGTCCTCGAGGACGACGCGATGCTGCAGAACGCGGACAACCTCATCCCGGCCGTCAACGCCGATGCCGCGAGCGACGAGCTCCTCGCCGGCCTCGACGCGGTCTCCGCGGTGCTCACCACGGACGACCTCATCCAGCTCAACAAGGCCGTCGACATCGACCGCCAGACCTCGCAGGAGGCCGCGGCCGCGTACGTCGAGGACAAGGGCATCGAGTCGCCGTCCACCGGCTCCGGGTCCGTGGTGATCGGCGCCGCGAACTTCTCCGAGAACATCACGGTCGCGGAGATCTACTCGGCGGTGCTGTCCGCCGCGGGCTTCGACACCGAGGTGCGCACCATCGGCAGCCGCGAGACCTACCTGCCGGCCCTCGAGAGCGGCGAGATCCAGGTGGTGCCCGAGTACGCGGCCACCGTCACGGAGTTCCTCAACCTCGCGGCCGACCCCGACGCCGCGCCTGTGGCATCGGGCGACGTCGACGCGACGGTCGCGGCGCTCGAGCCGCTCGCGACGGAGGTGGGCCTGGTGTTCGGCGAGCCCGCCGCCGCGCAGGACCAGAACGCGTTCGCCGTCACGCAGGCCTTCGCGGACCAGTACGGCGTCACCTCGCTCACCGAGCTCGCGGAGACGTGCGGCACCATCTCGCTCGGCGGACCGCCGGAGTGCCCGGAGCGCCCGTTCTGCCAGATCGGGCTCGAGGAGGAGTACGGCCTCGAGATCGCGCAGTTCGACTCGCTCGACGCGGGCGGCCCGCTCACCAAGAACGCCCTGCGTCAGGGCCAGGTCATGGTGGGCCTGGTCTTCAGCTCGGACGGCGAGCTCGGCGCCTGACCCCGGCGCGTCGCCTCGAGAGCACGAACGGGCCCGGTCCTCGCGGACCGGGCCCGTTCGCCTGAGGCCTTGGCCTGGCGTCCGTCAGGCGGCCGCGCGCAGCGGCGCCGGGACGGTGTAGTACTCGGCGGCCTGGCGGCGCGTCGCCTCCGCGGGGGTCATGCCCGCATCGGTCCAGCGCACCCAGTCGACGATCCGCTCGGCGGAGCGGCGCAGGTCGAACGCGTGCGTCCACCCGAGCAGCTCCGCGGCCTTGGAGCCGTCGAGCCACAGCAGCTTGTCCTCCGGGAACGCGCACGCCTCCTTCTCGGGGCTGATGAGCGCCTCGTCGCCCCACGCCCGAGCAAGCTCGAACACCATCTCGCCGGCGGTGTGGCCCGAGCTGGGCGGCGCGAAGTTGAGGGCGTCGACCACGCGGCCCTCGGTGGTGAGCAGCCGGGCGCCCGCAAGGACGAAGCCCGCGACCACGTCCAGCACGTGCTGGAACGGGCGGACCGCAAGCGGGTCGCGCACGGCGAACACGCGGTCCTCCTCGAAGGCGCGCAGGCAGTTCGGGACCAGCCGGTCCGCGTCGTCACCACCACCGATGACGTTGCCCAGGCGCACCGAGGTGGCCTTGAACGGCGCGCCATCGAGGCGCGTGAGGTCGGTGAACTCGCGGAACAGGATCTCCGCGATGGTCTTCGACGCGGAGTACGGGCTGTGCCCGCCGAGCGGGCTGTCCTCGGTGAGCTTGCCGCTCCCCGGGGCCATGGGCACGTAGCACTTGTCGCTCGTGACATGGACGAGCGCGGGGATCTTGCCGAGGCGAGCCGCCTCGAGCACGTTGATCGACCCACGCAGGTTGACGTCGAAGGTGAGCGCCGGATCCTCGAAACCGACGCACAGCAGCGCCTGGGCCGCGAGGTGGTACACGATGTCCGGCCGGTGCTCGTCGATGACCGCGAAGAGCTTGTCGCGGTCGCGGACGTCCGCCTCGTACTGCGCGGTACAGACGTCACCCAACCACGCGGCGCGTTGCGCCGCCGACGGGTCGTCGTTGATCGAGTATCCGACCACCTTGGCGCCGAGGTGCTCCAGCACCGTGGTGAGCCATGCTCCGATGAATCCGCTGTGGCCCGTGATGAGCACGGTCCTCCCAGCGAGACACGAGATGTCCCCAGCCTGTGCAGGCATGTCCATCACATTCCCCCCGTATTGTGATCCCCCCTGGACGGCTCGCGACCCCGTTCCCCAGCTCCTCAGAACCAGGGGTCGTTGCCCTCACCTGGCGGGCTGTCGGGACGTTCCGGGCGACACCTCAGTTCACCCTTTGTCCGTTTTGCCCACGTTCATACTTTTAGCGCACGGATGGGCGTTTCGCCAGTGGGGGTTTCGGCGTTTTGCGCGATTCGCACGGTTCGTGCGCGCCGGTTCGGAGCGTCGCGCGGCGTCTTCGCGCCGGATTGCCGTCGATGTAGAAGGGCGCCCATGCGGGGTGGTCCACGCGCCGATCGCGCGTGGCGGAGGCAGCCTGCGGCGCTCGAGCGCGCCGGCCGGCGGCGGGGTCAGTTGGGATGCGCGGCGAGCACGGCTCGGACCTCGCTGCTGCGCGAGGTCAGCTCCCACCAGGCCGTGGTGCGCAGCAGGGCGATCGCCGTGCGGTTGCCGGGCGCGACACCGAGGTGCGCGGGGAGCCGCGTGAGGGCCTGCCAGGATGCGAACCGGCGCACCGCGACGGAGGGGTCGCGAACCGCCGCCTCGACGAGATCGTCGACCGACGCGGACGCCGACGCCAGCGCGGCGGTGCGCACTCGTCGGAGGGATCCGCCATCAGGACTCGAGCCTGCTCGCGCGGCAGCGCACTGTTCCTGGCCGCCTGATGCCGCACACGCCAGCTGCGGTCCGCCGCGAGCGCACGGAGCGATCCCACCGGGGTGCGCGGGTTGAGAGCCGCCCACGCGCGGACCTCGACGCTCGGGTCGCGCGCGAGCAACGAGAGCTGACCGACGGACGCGCCGCGCGAGAGCGCCTGGGCGGCACGGGACCGCTCGGCAGGGGTGCCCGTCAGGTCCGGTGGCGACCGCCACGGCTCGGGCGTCACGAACGCCGCGAACTCGGCTGGGCTCGCTGTCATGGCACCCACCTCCCTGTGGTCCTGCTCCATCATGCGCCCTGCAGAGCACGTGACGCGACGCACCTGGTCGGAGGCGCGCGCGGCGGCGCCTGGACGCGCCGCGCGGCTCAGGGCTGCTCGCGCGGCACCAGCGGGCGGTTCTCGTAGAAGGTCTGGAGCACCACGGTGGTGCGCGTGGTGACGTTCACGGCCTTGCGGATGTCGCGGATCAGCGTCTCGAGATCCGGCGGCGTGCCGACGCGCACGAAGAGCATGTAGCTGGCGTCGCCGGCGATCGAATGACAGGCCTCCACCGCCGCGAGATGCTCGAGCAGCTGGGGGACGTCGTCGATCTGCGCCGGGTCGAGCGGGGTGATCTCGATGAAGGCCGAGAGCGGTCGCCCGACAGCCTCCGGGCTGACGAGCGCCATGTAGCCCGTGATGACGCCGCTCGCCTCGAGACGGCGCAGGCGCGCCTGGACCGCGGACGTCGAGAGCCCGACATGGGCGGCGAGCTGCGCGAGGGTGGCGCGCGCGTCGCGCGACACCTCCGCGACGAGGCGTGCGTCGACCGGATCGTGCATGAGGGGGACGCTACCCCATCGCCCGGCCGTCCAGGGCGCGCCGCGCCCGCCTGGACCGGCAGATTCCTTGACCCACGCATCGTCCGATGAAATGCTTCCTGTAATGCACACGAAGTGCAGGAATGTTTCCGTCTCGACGTCGAGGGAGGTCCCCCATGTCCTTGTCAGTCGCCCCCACGCAGGCCGTCATCGGAGAGCCCGAGGTGGTGGAGGACGTGCGCTCCGTCGAGTCGAGCGTCGCGTGGCGGAGGCTCAAGGAGGCGGCGACCGCGCTGCAGGCGATGCAGGTGAAGAACGGTTCCATCCCGGACGCCGCCCACCACGCGGCGGCGCGGGGCCACGTCGAGACCATCGTCGGCGCGATCGGGGTGCTCGCCCCCCTCTTCCCGCACGACGCGGACTACCTCAAGGCGCTCCCCCGCGACTTCTCGCGGTGGGTCGACGGCGGCTTCGCCGAGCCGGACTTCCTGGACTCGCTGGTCGCGTTCCAGCCGCAGCGCCACCGCGTGGATGGGACGCGCCACCTGGTGGTGTTCCCCATGTACACGCAGAACGGCTCGTCCAACCGGCACGTCGAGGCGCTGCTGGTGGAGGCGATCTGGCCCGACTTCATCGCGGAGCTCGAGGCCGGCGACTACGGCAACAAGCTGTTCGTCTCGCTGCGCCTCATCGACTTCACGTCCGGCTACGACACCAACTCGGCGGTGCTGTTCCCCGAGACCGTCGCGATGCGGGAGATCCCGCAGTTCACGTGGGGGGCGATCTTCCAGGACCGAGAGGCCGCGCGCTACCGGCGCGTAGTCGCGGCGGCCGCCGACATCACCAAGCTCGCGCTGCCGGCCGAGGCCGCGGCGATGCTCGAGGACCAGGACCTGGCCGAGCGCACGTTCGTGATGTGGGACATGATCCACGACCGGACGCACATGCGCGGCGACCTGCCGTTCGACCCGTTCATGATCAAGCAGCGCATGCCGTTCTTCCTTTACACGCTCGAGGAGCTGCGGTGCGATCTCACGGCCTTCCGCGAGGCGGTGCGGATCCAGCGGACGCTCGATGAGCGCGCGGCGGGCGGCGAGGAGCTCACCGCGGTCGAGGAGGACACGCGCAGGCACGCGGGGCTGGTGCAGTACGCGGTGCTGTTCGATCGGATCTTCCGCTTCCCCATCACCGGCACGCGGGTGCGCAACTACGACGGGCTGGGCGGGCAGCTGCTGTTCGCGTGGCTGCATCGCGCGAGGGTGATCGAGTGGCGCGACGTCGAGCTCAGCGTGGACTGGTCGCGGGTCCCGGAGGCCGTGATCGAGCTCAGCGACGCGATCAACCAGCTGTACTGGGAGTCGATCGACCGGCCCAAGACGGTGCACTGGCTGAAGGCGTACGCGCTGGTGTCGAGCGTGGTCGCCCCGAACCCGGCCTCGGTGTGGGCCGAGGGGCTGCCGCGCGAGGTGCTCGCCGGGCCGCCGAAGGGCTACACGGACCTGGTGATGGACGACGAGTTCCCGCTGTCGATGTTCTTCGAGGCGCTCGACAAGAAGATGCGGCCGGTCATCGAGTCGACGGCCGGGATCCGGGCCACCGCGGCGTGACGGTGCACGGGGTCGCGGGGCGGACGGTGCTGGTCGCGGGCGCGACCAGCACCGTCGGCCTCGCCGCGATGGGGGCCCTGGTGCGGGCGGGAGCGCACGTGGTCGCCGCCGGGAGGTCCGCCGCGCGGCTGGAGCCGCTCGCCGCGCTGGGCGCCCGGGTCGAGGAGATCGATCTCACGGACGAGGGCGCCGTAACTGCGCTGGCGGCGCAGCTTCACGCCGACGGGATCGCCGTCGACGGCGTGCTGCACCTGGTCGGCGGCTGGCGCGGCGGGGGCGGCATCGCGGGCCAGACCGAGGCCGACTACCGGCTGCTCGAGGCGTCCTTCACCGCGCTGCGGCACGTGTCGCGGGCGTTCGACGCGGACCTGGCGGGCTCCCCCGCCGGCCGCCTCGCGATCGTGTCCTCGACCGTGGTGGACCGCCCGCTCGCCGGCGGGGCGAGCTACGCCGCGGTCAAGGCGGCGAGCGAGGCGTGGGTGCGCGCCGCCGCGCAGGGGTACGCGAAGCAGGCACGGGACGCGGGCGAGCCTCTACGGGCCGCTGCCGTGATCTTCCGGGTGACGAGCCTCGCGGGGCTCGAGGAAGCGGTCGCGGACGCGTTCGTAGGCCTGTGGGAGGCGGGCGCGCCGGCGAACGGTGCGATCGTTGCGATCGGCGAGGGGACCGCCTGAGCAGATGGCACGGAGGTCTCGCGCCGCACGGCGCGCATCGTCACTCACCCTGTAGATCGAACATCTGCCGTTGAATCTACGGGGCGCAGGACTGCGGACTCCCGCGACCGGCCGGTGTTGGCGCGAGTGTGTCAACGAGGCAACAGTCCCTGCCCACCAGTACGTGGGATGCAACCGTTCACATCGGTCCTTCCGGCCGCAGGCGCGCGGATCGCCGCCTCGCCCGCTTGAGGAAAGCGAAAGGCCCGGTCCATCCGGACCGGGCCTTCGCACTCCGTACGCCCCCAGGGACTTGAACCCTGAACCCACTGATTAAGAGTCAGTTGCTCTGCCAATTGAGCTAGAGGCGCTCTGTCCCGCATCGCGGAACGAGTGACTACGTTAGCAGGCTTTCGGCGCAAATGTGAAATCGGCACCCGGGGTCGGCGGCGACCCCCGCGCTGTCTGTCGGCGCGGCTACGGTGGACCCCATGACCGACACCCGTCTGAGCGTGGGCGACACGGCCCCCGACTTCACCGCCCCGACCGATTCCGGCACCTTCAGCCTCGCAGACCTGCGCGGCAAGAAGGTCATCCTCTACTTCTACCCGGCCGCCATGACCCCCGGCTGCACCACGCAGGCGTGCGACTTCCGCGACTCCCTCTCGGCGCTGCATGCGGCGGGCTACGAGGTGGTCGGCATCTCCAAGGACTCCCCCGCCAAGCTGGCCGAGTTCCGCGAGCAGGAGGGCCTTACCTTCACCCTGGTCTCCGACGAGGACCTTGCGATCCAGAACCTCTACGGTGCATGGGGGCTCAAGAAGCTCTACGGCAAGGAGGTCGAGGGCTCGATCCGCTCCACCGTGGTGGTCGACGAATCCGGCAAGGTCGCCGTCGCGCAGTACAACGTCAAGGCGACCGGCCACGTCGCCAAGCTGCGCCGCGACCTCAAGATCGACTGACACCCCCGAGGCGGCACCACGCGCCGCTCGCGCGCCCGTATCCTTGACCGCGCGCGCGAGTGGCGGAATCGGCAGACGCGCTGGATTTAGGTTCCAGTGTCTTCGGGCGTGGGGGTTCAAGTCCCCCCTCGCGCACCAGCAGGCTCCGGGCCCGGCCACGCCGGGACCGGAGCCTCACGCGTTTCCGGGGCACGCGCCGCCACACTGGTCGCCGTGACCCACGACCTCCTCACGCTCGCCGCCGCCGGCTTCCTGGCCGGCCTCGCGGTCGCGATGCCGCTGGGGGCGATCGGCCTGCTGATCCTGCGCGAGTCCATGGTGCGCGGGCTACGCGAGGGCCTCGCCGCCGCGGCCGGGGTCGCCACCGTCGACCTGGTCTACTGCGCGGTCGCGGTCGGGTTCGGCGCCGCGGTCGCGCCCGCACTCGAGCCGTGGCTCCCCACCATCGCGGTGGTCTCGGGCGTGGTCATCGTCGGGATCGGCGCCCGGCTGCTGCGCGGCGCGCTGCGCCCCGCGGACGCTCCCGCGGACCAGACCGGCGAGACCGTCC
Source organism: Demequina silvatica (assembly GCF_000971215.1). Classification (GTDB taxonomy): domain Bacteria; phylum Actinomycetota; class Actinomycetes; order Actinomycetales; family Demequinaceae; genus Demequina; species Demequina silvatica. Next base: position 233,425 of record NZ_BBMA01000003.1, on the reverse strand, counting down.
CCGGCCGCCCGCTTCGCGTCTACGCCCGGTTCGTCGCACTCACCGCGCTCAACCCCGCGACGGTCGTGTACTTCCTCGCGCTCGCCGCGGTGGTGACCACGGTGACGACGGCCGCGGCCGGTCCGGTCGTGTTCGTGGTCGCCGCGGGCCTCGCGTCGCTCGCGTGGCAGGCGGGGCTCGCCATCGTGGGAGCCGCCGTGGGCGCGAAGGTGTCCCCGCGCATCGTCCGGGCGCTCGGCGTCGCCGCCGCCGTCGCCGTCATCGCGCTCGGGGCGGTCGCGATCGTCGCGGCCCGCGCCGCCTGACCGGCGCGAGCACGCCCCGCCCCGGACATGCCGAGGGCCCGACCCCTCCGCGAGGAGGGACCGGGCCCCGGCGAGGTCGAGCCTTAGGCGGACTCGGTCTCGGCGATCTTGGCGCGGACCTCGTCCATGTCGAGGCCCTCGATCGCGCCGACGAGCTGCTGCAGGGCCGGGCCCGGCAGCGCGCCGGCCTGGTTGAAGACCATGATGCCGTCGCGGAAGGCCATCAGCGTGGGGATGGCGGTGACGCCGTACTTGATGCCGAGCTCCTGCTGCGCCTCGGTGTCGACCTTGGCGTGCACGATCTCGGGCTTGGTGTCCGACGACTGCTCGAAGATGGGCGCGAAGCGCTTGCAGGGGCCGCACCAGTCCGCCCAGAAGTCGACGAGGACGATTCCGTCCTTGCTCACGGTCTCATCGAAGGTCTCGGTGGTCAGGTCGATCGTTGCCATGGGTTCCTCTCTTCGGCATATACCCCTAGGGGTATTTTACCATGCCCCTCAGTGCGGTGTTTCGGTATCCAGATTGTCATGCTCCGGCGCGGATGTGAGGCCACGCGCGGCCAGGCGGTAGAAAAGACTCATGACCGACATGGCCGAGCTTCCCGACGAACCCACCGGTTGGCTGTCCGACCGCGAGCTGCACCACGTCCGCTCCGAGCTCCCGCTGGTGTACGTCAACGTGATCCCCGTGCGGATTAATTCCATGGGCGAGATCACCGAGGTGGGCCTGCTCCTGCGGGCCTTCGACGGCGTCATCTCGCGCGCGATCGTGGCGGGCCGCGTGCTCTACCACGAGCGCATCCGCGACGCGATCGTGCGCAACCTCGAGAAGGACCTGGGCCTGGGCGCGATGCCGCAGGTGCCGCTGTCGCCCGTGCCCGTCGCGGTCGCCGAGTACTTCCCCACCAAGGGTGTCACCCCGTTCCACGACTCGCGTCAGCACGCCGTCGCGCTGGTCTACGTGGTCCCCGTCGAGGGGCACTGCGAGCCGCAGCAGGACGCGCTCGACCTCACGTGGATCTCGCCTGAGGAGGCCGCGAGCGACGACGTCGCGGGCGACATGGCCGGCGGCCAGCACGTGCTGCTGCGCCAGGCGCTCGCGCACTGCGGCGCCCTGTCCTGACTCAAGCGGGGCTGAGCATCCGCCCCAGCTCCGCCCACCACTCGAGGCGGGTCGCGCGGCCGTCGTAGGACGCGCGGCCCTGGTTGCGTCCGCTCGGGCTCGGCAGCACGAACACCCTGGCACTCTCGAACGTCCAGTCCTGCGCACCGAGGGCCGGTCGCGGGCAGCCGAGCCACCGCGCGGCCTGGCTTCCGGCCTCCTTGGACGTGAACGCCACCCAGGAGGGACGATGCGCGGCCACCTTCTCCGCGAGCGCCGGGACGTCGTACGGCAGGCCTCGGTCGTGGGACTGCGCCATGCCCTTCACCAGGTCGGTGAGGCCGATCCCGTACCCCGTGACCCGGGCATCGTCCCCCGGCGCGAGCCGGACGGGGACGATCCCGGCGGCGTGCACGTACTCCCAGAAGCGGTTGCCGGGACCGGCGTAGTAGTGGCCGCGCGCGGCGGACGCGAGGCCGGGCGCGGTGCCGCAGAACACCGCGCGCAGGCCCGGCCCCAGGTGGTCGGGGAGCACGGGCCCGTCCACGTCAGCCGCCCAGCACCGCCGCGACGTGCGGAGCGAGCGCGCGGAACGCGAGGCCGCGGTGCGAGATCTCGTTCTTGCGCGCGGGCTCGAGCTCGGCATTGGTGACGGACTCGCCCTCGGCGACGAAGATCGGGTCGTAGCCGAAGCCGCCCCCGCCGGCGGGCTCGCGCGTGAGGCGGCCGGGCTGGCGGCCCAGCACCACCACCTCCTCGCCCGCGGGCGTGACCAGCGCGGCGGCGCACACGAAGGACGCGCCGCGGTGCTCGTCGGGGATGTCGGCCATCTGGGCGAGCAGCAGGTCGAGGTTCTCGCTGTCGGCGCCGTGGCGGCCGCTCCACAGCGCGGAGAAGATGCCGGGCGCGCCGCCCATGACGTCGACAGCGATGCCCGAGTCGTCGGCGATGGCGGGCAGGCCAGACGACACGGCGAGAGCGCGCGCCTTGATGAGGGCGTTGTCCTCGAAGGAGATGCCGTCCTCGACGGGCGAGGGGGCGTTCAGGTCCTTCGCGGAGGCGAGGTCCTCGGCGGCGAGGCCGGGGATGAGGTCCGCGAGGATCGCGCCGATCTCCCCCACCTTGTGCGCGTTGTGCGTCGCGATCGCGAGGCGCGCCACGCTCAGTCCTCCCGCGCGGGCTCGAGGGCGAGCGCCTGGAGCACCGCGAGGTCCGCGTTGCCCTGGGTGGCGAGCGCGAGGAGGGCGTCGAGCTCGTCCTTCGAGAAGGGCGCACCCTCGGCGGTGCCCTGCACCTCGACGAACCCGCCCACCCCGGTCATCACCACGTTCATGTCGGTCTCCGCGCGCACGTCCTCGACGTACGGCAGGTCGAGCATGGGGGTGCCGTCGATGATGCCCACGGAGACCGCGGAGACCGAGCCGGTGAGGGGCTGCGCGTTCGCCTTGATCGCGCCGCTCCGCTTGCCCCACGCGATCGCGTCCGCGAGCGCGACGTAGGCGCCGGTGATGGCGGCGGTGCGGGTGCCGCCGTCCGCGTCGAGCACGTCGCAGTCGAGCACGATGGTGTTCTCGCCGAGCGCCTTGACGTCGATGATCGCGCGCAGCGAGCGGCCGATCAGGCGGCTGATCTCGTGCGTGCGGCCGCCGATCTTGCCGCGGACGGACTCGCGGTCGTTGCGGGTGTTGGTCGCGCGGGGAAGCATCGCGTACTCGGCGGTGACCCAGCCCTCGCCGGAGCCCTTCTTCCAGCGCGGGACGCCCTCGGTGAAGGAGGCGGAGCACAGCACGCGCGTCCCGCCGAACGTCACGAGGCACGAGCCCTCGGCGTTCTTCTGGAACCCCCGCTCGAAGGCGATGGGGCGGAGCTGGTCGGGCGTGCGGCCGTCGGCGCGAGTCACAGTCATGGTGACGAGCCTATCCGGGCTCCGTCGCCGCGACACCCCGTGCACCCCTCCACACGCGGCGGACGCTGATCCACGCCGGCCGCCGGATGTGACCGTGCACATGCTCGCGCGCGGCCCGAGTCGCGACGGCGCGCGTGGAGAGGCGCTCGGGACGGCCACGCCAACATCACGCCTGGTCACAGCATGGTTACAGGTTGATCACCAACGCTTCCGCGGCGCCGTGCGTCTCCCTAGCATGAGCGCCATGAGCACACGCGCCGTCGCGACCCGCCCCTTCCACCGGGGCGTGGTCATCGCCTCGCTCCTCGCCGCCGCCTTCGGGCTGGCGGCGTGCTCCTCCGGCTCCTCGGACTCGTCGTTCGCAGGAATGGACGAGGAGCAGTCCGAGGCCAGCGGCGCGGACTCGGCGGACGGCGGCGGCGAGGGCGGCGCGATCACCGACAGCCCCGCCGGCGACCGCTCGCTCATCATCACCGGCGAGATGTTCATGACCGTCGAGGACCCGATCGCGGCGGCCGACGACGCGACGGCGATGGTCGAGGACGCCGGCGGCAGGATCGACGCCCGGAGCGAGACCGCACCGCGCACCTACGACGGCGGCTCGGCGCACCTCACGCTGAGGATCCCCGCTCCCGAGCTCGACCCGGTGGTCGAGGAGCTCCGGACGCTCGGCACCGTCGACGAGTTCTCCACCACCTCCGCCGACGTCACCCGCGAGGTCGACGACCTCGCGGCGCAGATCTCGACGCTGCGCGCCTCCACCACCCGCATCGAGGCGCTGCTCGCCGACGCGGAGGACATCAAGGACATCATCACGCTCGAGGACGAGCTCGACTCCCGCCAGGCGGAGCTCGAGAGCCTCGAGGCCCGCCAGCGGGGCCTCGACGACCAGGTCTCGATGTCGACCATCGACCTGTCCCTCACCACCGAGCCGGTGGTGATCGTGGACGATGCGCCGCGCACCTTCTGGAGCGGCCTCCAGTCCGGGTGGGACGGGCTCACCGCGTTCGTCTCGGGCGCGCTCGTGGTCGCGGGAGTGATGCTCCCGTGGCTCGCCGTCGCGGCACTGGTGGGCGCCGTGGTGCTCGCCCTGGTGCGGGCGTCGCGGAGCCGGAGGGCGGCCCAGGTCGCGACGGCCCAGCCGGCCACCTCGGCCTCGCCGGACGAGCCCGCGGGCCCGGCGACCCCCGGCGACTAGAGGACGTGCACGGCGCCCGGCACCGCGAGGCTCACGGGCGCCCCGAAGGCCACGGCGGCGAGCTCGAGGGTGCCGGCCGGGTCCACCCACGAGGCGACGTGCGTCACGACCAGGTCCCCGACCACGGCGTCGCGCGCGAGCGTGCCCGCCTGCGTGCCGTTCATGTGGACGCCCTCGGGGTTGACGCGCGAGTGGGCCCACCCGGCCTCCGCGAGCAGCACGTCGCAGTTGAGCGCGAGGTCGAGCACCTCGTCGCACCGGTCGGTGTCGCCGGTGAACACCAGCGACGCGTCCCCGCCGGACTCGGACGGACCGGTGACGCGCACCGCGACCGCCGGGACCGGATGCCACGCCGTGGCGAAGGTGAGGGTGAAGGGGCCCACGGCCACCGCATCGTCCCCGTGGACGGGCGTGAACGCGAACGGCTCCAGGTCGTGCCGGTCGGTCGCGCCGGCGACCTGGAGGAAGCGCTCGTCGATGCCGGGCGGGCCGTAGACCGGGATCGGCGCGAGGTCCTGGTCCTTCGCGGGGCCGTAGCGGCGCAGCACGGAGAGCGCCGCGAGGTCCGCGCAGTGGTCGGGGTGGCCGTGCGAGATCACCACGGCGTCGACGGTCGCGGGATCGCAGTACCGCTGCAGCGGGCCGATCGCGCCGGAGCCCAGGTCGAGCACGATGCGCCACGTGCGCCCGTCCGCGTCCTCGCCGGCGACCAGGTAGCAGGAGGCGGGCGACTCGGGTCCCGCGAGGGAGCCGGCGGAGCCGACGACCGTGAGCCTCATGGCGCGGTCTCCACCGCGGGCAGCGGCTCGACCTGCGACACCACGGGCCCCAGGAAGCGCTGCGCGAGCGCCTCGAAGCGGTCGCGCGGCCCGGTCGCGTAGAAGCGGTGGGCGGGCGGGCGCAGGCCGGGGTTCTCGAGGCCGTTCGCCGCGAGCACGCGGTAGACGTCGCGCGCCGTCTCGGACGCGGAGTCCACCAGGGTGACGTCGGGTCCCATGACGTAGCCGATCGCGCCCGCGAGCAGCGGGTAGTGCGTGCACCCGAGGATGAGGGTGTCGACGCCGGCGTCCTGGAGCGGCGCGAGGTACTCGTGCGCGACGCGCAGCACCTCGGGGCCGGAGGTCTCCCCCGCCTCGACCAGCTCGACGAACCGGGGACACGCCTGGCTGGTCACCTGGATGTCGGGCGCCGCCGCGAGCGCGTCGTCGTAGGCGCCGGACGTCACGGTCGCGCGGGTGCCGATCACGCCCACGTGGCGGCTGCGGGACAGCGCGGCGGCGCGGCGGGCGGCGGGGATGATGACCTCGACCACGGGCACGCCGCGCTCCTTGGAGAAGCGTTCGCGCGCGTCGCGCAGGACCGCGGCGGACGCGGTGTTGCACGCGATCACGAGGGTCTTCACGCCGTCCGCGACCAGGGCGTCCATGATGTCGAGCGCGTGCTGACGGACCTCCGCGATGGGCAGCGGCCCGTAGGGGCCGTGGGCGGTGTCGCCCACGTAGTGCACGGATTCGTGCGGCATGGTGTCCATGATCGCGCGGGCGACGGTGAGGCCGCCCACGCCCGAGTCGAACACGCCGATGGGCGCGTCGTTCATCCCTGTCCTCCTAGCCTGAGCGACACCAGCGACTCCTGGAGCCACGTGAGCGCGTCGTAGACCATGCCGAGCCACAGCCGTTCGGGGTCGATCCCCACCTCCGAGGGCGAGGACTCCTCGAGCGCCGCCGTGGCCTCCGCGATCTCGTGATGGAGACGCTCGGCGTCCTCGTCGCGTTCCAGCCCCAGCCGCGACGCGATGACCAGGCGCACGTCGGTGAGCGCGGCCGCGGTCGCCATCACGTCCTCCGCGGGGACGGTCCACTCGGTGCCGCCGGTGCTCAGGTCGTCCCACATGCGGCGCAGGCGGTGGAGCTTGGTGGCGCGCAGGTCGTCCTCGGTGAGGCGACGGAACTCGTCGGCGACCTCGCGGTCCTCGGGCGCGGCGTTGGGCAGCAGGCGCAGCAGCGCCGGGTCGTCGGGCTCGGCGGGCGAGTCCGCGAGGCCGTCGAGGAACGCCAGCGCCTCGGACAGCTCCTCGCGGTGCGGCAGCGGGGACTGGCGCTCGCCGCCGAAGTCCTCGCCGCCCAGCAGCAGGCCCACGTCCGCGACGATCCGGGCGATGACCAGGCGCTCGTCCTCGTCGAGGGCGGCGACGGCGGCGCCGTCCCGCGCGGAGAATCCCCTCACGCGTCGCTCCGCTGGAGGGTCGCCCACAGCCCGTACGAGTGCATCGCCTGCACGTGCACCTCCATCTGCTCGCGACTGCCGGCGCTCAGCACCGAGCGGCCCTGCTCGTGGACCTCGCGCATGCGCGCCTCCGCCTCGTGCAGCGGCAGGTGGAAGTACTCCTGGAACACCCGTGTGACGTAGCTCATGAGGTTGACGGGATCGTTCCAGACGATCGTCACCCAGGGGTCGGACACGCGCGTGCCGACGCCCGCCTGGGTGTCGAGCCGCTCCTGGGTCCCCATGGCATCAGCGTACGGCCGGGAGGTGCCGGAGCCTCGTTACTCGTCGCCCTCCGGGCCGAACGCGCCGTCGATGATCTCCTTGCATGCGGGGCACACGGGGAAGCGGTTCGGGTCGCGGCCGGGCACCCACACCTTGCCGCACAGCGCGATGACGGGCTCGCCGGTCATCGCGGACTCGAGGATCTTCTCCTTCTTGACGTAGTGGGAGAAGCGCTCGGCGTCGCCGGGCTCGACCAGCTCGCGGGTGTCGGTCCGCTCGATGGTCGCGGTGCCGCCCTGGGGCTGCGTCATCGGCTCAAGGGTCTCGCTCATGCGGCCCATGGTACGCGGGCGCCGCCCGCGCGGGACATGCGCGGGGGACGATGCGGCGGTCGCCTCAGGCGATCGCGGCGAGCAGGCGGCCCGACCGGCGGTCGTACAGCGACCCCGCAAGGCGCAGCCCGCCCGCGTACGCGGCCACTCCGGCAACGATGCCGGCCAGACAGGCCACCCAGCCCCACGCGGTCGCGACCGTCAGCGCGAGCACGAACGGCAGGACCACGAACGGCACCAGGCTCATCGCCGCGATGGAGGACACGAGCTGCGCGGCGAGGCCTGCGCCCACGGCGCCCACCTCGGCCCCGAACGGGCTCGCCCCGGGCGCGGGCGCGCGGTACGGCAGCAGCACGGCGCTCACGGCGGCGACGCCGAGGCTCACCCCGAGGACCCCGACGGACGCGCCCACCAGGCCCGGCGCATCGTGCCACCGCCCGGTCCATGCGAGCGTGCCCAGGCACGCGACGATCACCAGGGGCAGCGCCCAGCCCGCCACGGCCGCGAGGCGGCCGCGCATGACGGCGCCGCCCAGGCGACCCGACACGATGTCGAGCCACAGCGCGCTCGAGTCGAACGCGACGTCGTTGTGGCGGCCCCAGCCGATGGTCGCGGCGAGCATGAGCGGCACCACGTACGCCCACCGGCGGTCGAGGTCGAACACCGGCATGACGAGCGCGAAGAACGTCACCGGGAGCAGCAGCACGCCCGCGAGCGAGGCGAGGTAGCGCGGGTCCGACGTCCACGCCCGCGCGAGCCGCGCGTACACGGCGGCCGCCGCGGCGTCGCGGGGAGCGCCGGCGCTGCGGGCGGGGTCGAGCACGCGGTCGTGGTGGCGGCGCGCGCCGCCGCCGCGGCCCACCGGGGCCACCAGGCTGCGGGCGACGTTCTGCTGCCACACCGTCAGCAGCGCGAGCACCCAGCCCGCCTGCAGCGCGAGGCGCCACAGGGCGCCCAGCCAGTCGCCCTCCGCGGCCGCGCCCGGGGCTGCGGCCCCCGCGCCGAGCGGCGTGTCCGCGAGCCGCTCGAGCACCAGCGCGATGTCCTCCGCGACCACGTCGCTGAGGCCGTCGCGGAACAGCACGAGCGCGATGGGCGCCATCGCGGCCACGCCCACGGCCATCGCCGCGGCGGTCGCGAGCTTCGCGCGCCGCGAGGACAGCAGCCGGCCGGCCCACGCGGCGCTCACCCGGGCGGCGAGGATCATCGAGGCGAGCATGAGCGCGAGCCCTACCGTCGCGACCGCGAGGACCCCGCCGCCGTCCTGCAGCCACACGCTGCCCAGGGCCGCGAGGAGGAGCGCGAGGAACAGCGCGGGCAGGGTGAGGAACGCGGCGACCAGGAGGCCCGGCATGATGGTCCGCGCGGACACGCCGAGCGAGCGGAACCGGGCGGGCTCGAGCGAGTTGTCGAGGCCGGAGATCACCAGCGGGACCGTGACCCAGCCGAGCGTGAGGACGGCCACCAGAGCGACCATCGCGTCCGCGCGGATGCCCGCGTCCTGGCCCGCGAGCGCGGAGCGCGCGATCAGGACGGACGGCAGCATCGCGAGCGCCCACAGCGCGCCGAGGCCGAGCACCACGGCCCGCCACCAGTCGCGCCGCAGCAGGTGGCGCATGGTCGCGAGGCGGATCGCTACGACTGTCGCAACCACGTGAGGTCCCGCTGGTCGCGGACGTCGCCCACGAGCTCGACGAACCTCTCCTCGAGGTCCCCTCCCCCGCGCACGTCGCCGAGCGTGCCGGCCGCGAGCACGCGCCCGCCGCCCACCACCGCCACGTGGTCGCACAGCCGCTCGACCAGCGCCATCACGTGCGAGGACATCACCACCGTGCCGCCCGAGTCGACGAAGGCCGCGAGGATGCGTCGGATCGCGCCGGCGGAGACGGGGTCGACCGCCTCGAAGGGCTCGTCGAGCACCAGCACGCGGGGCGCGTGCACCAGCGCGCACGCGAGCCCCACCTTCTTGGTCATGCCGGCCGAGTAGTCCATCACCAGGACCTGGCCCGCCTGCTCGAGGTCGAGCGCGGCCAGCAGGTCGTCCCGACGGGCGCGCACGGTGTCGCGGTCGAGGCCGCGCAGCCGGCCGGCGTAGGAGATGAGCTCGGCGCCCGTGAGGCGGTCGAAGGTGTGGAGGCCGTCGGGGAGCACGCCCAGGAGCGGCTTGGCGGACTCGGGCGCGGCCCACAGGTCCGCGCCCAGCACGGTCACCGTGCCGGCGTCGGGCTCGAGCAGGCCGGTCGCCATCGACAGCGTGGTGGTCTTGCCCGCGCCGTTGGGTCCCACCACGCCGTAGAAGGAGCCCGCCGGGATGTCGAGGTCGATGCCGTCGACCGCCAGCGTGGCGCCGAAGCGCTTGGTGAGGCCGCGCAGCGCCAGCGCGGGGACGGTGGTCACCTCGTCAGCGTATCGCCGCGCCGACGGGCGCGTTGACCACCGCCCGCGAGACGGCGTCATGCCTGGCTGACACGCCATCGGGCGTGATGCCGTGACACCTAACCTACGGTCGCGTAGGGTTGCGGCATCCGTACACCGGGCGTACGCGCTCACCGTCGGATGGGAAACTATCCCCCACCCCCCGGAGAGGCATGTCCGCTCAGCCGTACCCCGCATCGTTCCCCCTCAACCGCATGACCTCGTCGTTCGCCGAGCTCTCGGCGACCATCCGCGAGACCGGCCTGCTGCGCCGCAGCTACACGTTCTACTCCGTGTACGGCGCGGCGCTGCTGCTCGCGCTCGGCGGGATCATCACCGGCGTGGTGCTGCTGGGCGACTCGTGGCTGCAGCTGCTCATGGCCGCCGCGCTGGGCGTGTGGTTCACGCAGGTCGCGTTCCTGGGCCACGAGGCATCGCACCGCACGGTGCTCGCGTCCGGCCCCGCGAACGACCGCCTGGGCCGCTTCCTGTCGACCGTGCTGGTCGGGATCAGCCACCAGTGGTGGATGCGCAAGCACACGCGCCACCACGGCAACCCCAACCGGGTGGGCAAGGACCCCGACATCGAGAAGGACACCATCTCCTTCCTCGAGGACGATGCCGCGGTCGCCCGCGGCCCGATCCGCTGGATCACGCAGCGTCAGGGCTGGCTGTTCTTCCCGCTGCTCACGCTCGAGGGCCTCAACCTCCACTACCGCTCGGTCGCGTCCCTGATCACGGGCGGCACGCGCCGCGAGCGCTGGATCGAGCTGCCGTCGATCGCGCTGCACTTCGCGCTCTACCTGGTGCCCGTCTTCTGGTTCCTGCCGCTGGGGATGGCGTTCGCGTTCGTGGGCGTGCAGATGGCCGTGTTCGGCGTCTACATGGGGGCGTCCTTTGCGCCCAACCACAAGGGCATGCGGATCATCGGCCGCGACGAGCGCGTGGACTTCCTGTCCAAGCAGGTGCTCACCAGCCGCAACATCCGCGGCGGGTGGGCGATGTCGATCCTCATGGGCGGCCTCAACTACCAGATCGAGCACCACCTGTTCCCGTCGATGGCGCGGCCTCACCTGGCGCGCGCGCGGGAGATCGTCCGCGAGCACTGCGCGACGCTGGGAGTGCCGTACACGGAGACGTCGCTGATCGAGTCCTACGCGATCGTGATCCGCTACCTCAACCGCGTCGGGCTGGCCGCGCGCGACCCGTTCGACTGCCCCGAGCGCGTCGCGATGGGGCGGTAGCCGCCCCGCTTGCTCAGCGGGCCGGCGCGTCCTCGAGGATCGCCTCGGCGGCCTCGACGGGGCCCCCGGCCGACGCATCGTCCCTCCGGACCTTGCCTGCGACGAAGGCGTAGGCGAGCCCGATCACCACGGCGCCGCCCACCAGGTTGCCCAGGCCCACGAAGGTCATGTTGGTGCCGAAGTCGGCCCAGGTGACGTCGCCGCCGGTGAACAGGCCGATCGCGAACGTGGTCATGTTCGCGACCACGTGCTCGAAGCCCGAGGCGATGAAGGCGAGCACGGCCCAGAAGATGATGATGGCCTTGCCTGCCTCGGACTTGAGGCGGGCGGCTGCCCAGATCGCGACGCACACGAGCACGTTGCACATGACGCCGCGCCAGAACAGCTCCGCCGGCGTGTGGTCGATCTTGCCTGCCAGCGCCTCCGCCGCGTACTCCCCCGCCGGCCCGTGCGCCAGGACGCCCGTCTGGATCATGACCCACGCGAAGACGAACGCGCCGAGCATGTTGGAGAAGAAGATCGCGAGCAGCACGCCCGTCGCGCGCAGCCAGGAGATCGAGCGGCGCAGCGCGCCGAGCGGGAGGATCATCATCGCGCTGGTCGCGAGCTCGGAGCCCGCGAACACCACGATCGTGAGCGCGGCGGCGAACACGCTGCCGGCGATGAGCTTCTCGAGCGGGTGCCCGGCGGCGTGAAGCGGTCCCGCGGTGGACCACATGAGGACGTCGCCGACGCCGATCCACATGCCGGCGAGCATCGCGGAGACGATCAGGCGGGCCGGAGTGCGCGAGAGGCGCGCCTTGGCGGCCGCGGCCTTCGCGTGGACGTCGACGGTGTCGGGGAGGGAGAGCACGTCACGACCGTACGCGGCGTTCCGCGCGCGGTTCAGGGGCTTTGGTCCGGACCCGTGGGGCCGCCGTCAGCCGGCGGTGACCACGAGCGCAGCCGTGTAGGCGATCCACGCGACGAGCAGCGTGGCGCCCTCGGCGCGGTTGATGCGCCCGTGGGTGCGCGGCCGGAACCCCATGATGAGCAGCGCCGCGGTCATCGCGAGCAGGACGGGCAGGTCGCGGCTGATCGCCTCGGCGTCGACCGCCATGGGCGCGATCATCGCGGCGAGGCCCACCACGGCGAGCGTGTTGAAGATGTTGGAGCCGATGACGTTGCCGAGCACCAGCTCCGTCTCGCGGCGGCGGGCGGCGGCCACGGCGGCGGCGAGCTCGGGCGCGGACGTGCCGATCGCGACCACGGTGAGCCCGATGACCAGGTCCGACCAGCCGAGCCGCTCCGCGATGCCGACCGCGCCCCACACCAGCAGGCGCGACGCGATCACCAGCAGCACGATCCCGCCGAGCGTCCAGCCCCACGCTGCGCGGCGGGACATGCCCGCGCGACGCTCGCGCTCCTCGACCTCGAGAGCGAGCTCGTCGACGGGGTCGGTGGGGCGGGCGCGGCGGGCACTCGTGATCGACCAGGCGAGCTGGGCGCCGAGCGCGGCGAGGAGGATCACGGCGTCGAGGCGGCCGATCCGGCCGTCCGCCATCAGCACCGCGAGCAGCAGCGTGATGGCGAGCAGGACCGGCATCTCGCGGCTGAGCACGCCGCGGTGGACGGCGATGGGGATGAGGATCGCGGTGGTGCCGATGATGAGCCCGATGTTCGCGATGTTCGACCCCGTCGCGTTGCCGAGCGCGATCTCGGGGTCTCCCCCGGCCGCCGCGAAGCTCGACACCACCAGCTCCGGCGCGGACGTGCCGAAGCCCACCACCAGCATGCCGACCAGCAGCGGCGCCATCCCGAGGTGGGTCGCGACCGCGGAGGCGCCGGACACGAACCTGTCGGCGCTCCACGCGAGGGCGGCCAGGCCCAGGAGGGTCGCGAGGATCGCCGCCGTCATGATGTCGAGCCTAGTGAGGGTCTGGTTCGGGCATGCGAAAGCCCCCGGCGCCGCATGGGCGCCGAGGGCTGTCACGAAACCGTGGAGATGCCGGGAATCGAACCCGGGTCCGCATGTCCAAACCGAAGTATTCTCCGGGCGCAGCCTGAGGAGTATTTCTCGGCCCCCGACCCGCATCAGGCGAGCAAGTCGGATAGGCCCAGTCACCTAGAAGTCCCGCAGCCCCCGATGACGAGGAGCTGAAGCAAGTTCCCTAGTCGACGCCAGGATCCAGGACGGGAACACGCCTGGGCTGACGGACTTCATGGCGCTCGCTTAGGCAGCGAGGGCGAAGTCGGTGCGCTTGGAATCGGCACCTATTGGTTTGCTGAGGTCGTTTACGAGATAACTCAGCGTTCTCGGCCCGCTTCCCTTCGGAAGTAAACACACGTCGAAACCGATCATCCCCTGTGCAGTTATGACACCAGTCTACCGGGAGGTCCGACAGCGCCCAACCCCCTGCGGGAGGGACGATGCGCGGGCTCAGCGGGCGTACGCGTCGCCGGCCGGCGGGCCGAGCACGATCCGCCAGACCCACAGCGCCGCCTCGGCGGGCGGCACCTGCTCCTCGAGCTGCAGCCACGCGCCGATCACCCCGACCACCGTGCCGGACACGCCCGCGGCGACCACCTCCACCGGGGCGCCGAGCGGCGTGAGGCTCCCGACCTGGGTGGCGGCGCCGCGGATCGCGTCCATCATGTGCGCGCGCAGCCGCGCGAGAACCGCGCCGTAGCCCGGCTCGGTGTAGACGCGGCGGTAAAGGTCGCGGTGCTCGGCGATGTGCTCGAGGTAGGACACGAGCACGGCGGGCGGCTCCGCGGCGCCCAGGTCCACGTCGCCCAGCTGCGCGCCCGACTGCTCGGCGATGAGGTCGAGCGCGTCCGCGAGCAGCGTCTCCTTGTCCGAGTAGTGCTGGTAGAAGGTCGACCGGTTGACGCCCGCGCGCGCCACGATGTCGCTCACCGAGATCTCCTCGAGCCCGCGCTCGCGGGTCAGCGCGAACAGCGCCTCCTGGAGGCGGGTCCGGGTCCTGACGATGCGTGCGTCCACCCCGCGATCCTCCCACCTCGGACCCGAGTTCACCAAGCGATAACCAACACTTGTCGCAAAACTCGGGAAACTGGCCTACACTGGCGAGCAGCGCATCGTGCCGGCCCCGGGGCCCGCCCCGGCGGCGCCGCAGCACCCGGCGCACCGGCGTCGTCGCCATCCCAGGTCCCCCGTGAGAAAGGCGCCCTCGTGGCCAACCTCCTGTTCCGCATCGGCCGCGCGTCGGCCATGCGACCCTTCGTCGCGATAGTCGCGTGGCTGCTCGCGCTCGCCCTCGCCGGCGGCGCGTTCGTCGCGTTCGGCGGCACCCTGACCGACTCGTTCTCGATCCCCGGCACCGCGAGCCAGCAGGTGGCCGACGAGCTCGGCGAGAAGATCGAGGGCACCGGCGGCGCGACCGCGCGGATCGTCTTCCAGTCCTCCGACGACTCGGAGCTGACCGCCGAGCAGCAGGAGCAGATCTCCGCCGCGCTCGACTCCGTCGCCGGCTTCGAGAGCGTCTCCTCCGTGCTCGACCCGTTCGCCACCGCGCAGCAGATGGAGGACCAGCAGGCACAGCTCGAGGACGGCCGCACGCAGATCGCGGACGCGCGCACCCAGCTCGAGGACGGCCAGGCACAGCTCGACGCGGGGCAGGAGCAGCTCGACGCCGCCCGCGCGCAGCTCGAGGAGGGCCAGGCCCAGCTCGACGCCGCGATCCAGCAGGCGCAGGACGCCGGCACGTACGAGCTCGCGCAGGCGCAGTTCGACGCCCAGCAGCAGCAGATCGACGCGGGCCTCGCCGAGCTCGACGAGCAGCAGGCCCAGATCGACGCGCAGCAGACGCAGATCGACGAGGGCACCGCCGAGCTCGCCACGCACGAGGAGCAGCTCGAGCTGGGCGCCCAGCTCGCCGAGAACGCCTCCTCCATCCGCGCGATCTCCGAGGACGGCAGCACCGCGCTCGGCGCCGTCACCTTCCACGACGACGCCCTCACCCTCGCCCAGGAGGACAAGGACGCGGTCATGGAGTCCATCGAGGGCTCGCAGCTCGACGGCGTCGAGGTCTACTTCTCCTCCGAGCTCGCCACCGAGGTCGGCGGCATCCTCGGCGTCGGCGAGATCGCAGGCGTGTTCCTCGCGCTCGTGGTGCTGTTCGTCATGATGCGCGTGGTGTGGCCCGCCCTCACCCCGATCATCACCTCGGTGGTGGGCGTCGGCGTGGGCGTCGCGGCGTCGATGGCGCTGTCCGGCTCCGTGGACATGTCCTCCGTCACCCCGGTGCTGGGCGTGATGCTCGCCCTTGCGGTCGGCATCGACTATGCGCTGTTCATCATCAACCGCCACCGCCTCAACCTCAAGCGCGGCATGGAGGTCACCGAGTCGATCGGCCTGGCGAACGGCACCGCCGGCAACGCGGTGGTCTTTGCGGGCGCCACGGTCCTCATCGCGCTGCTCGCGCTCAACGTGACGGGCATCCCGTTCATCGGCGTGATGGGCTCGGTCGCGGCGTTCTGCGTGCTCGTCGCCGTGCTGGTCGCGATCACGCTGGTCCCCGCCGTGCTGGGGCTCGTGGGCATCAAGGCGATCTCCAAGCGCTCGCGCGCCAGGATCGGCCAGGCCGCCGAGCCCGAGGCCCCGTACACGCCCATGAGGACGGGCCGCGCGTGGCTCAACGTGGTCGCCGGCGTGATCGCGCTCGCCGTGATCGCCATCCCCGCGTTCTCGATGCGCCTGGGCCTGCCCGCGGGCGACCAGGAGCCCGAGGGCTCGACCGCGTACCTCGCGTACACCACCATCGACGCGGAGTTCGGCGAGGGCCTCAACGGCACGCTGATCGTCACCGCCTCGCTCCCCGAGGCCGTGTCCGACGAGGACCTCCTCGCCACGCAGGTCGAGCTGGAGAACCTGTTCCTCGAGAACGAGGACGTCAGCGCGGTCGCCCCGGCGGGCGTCTCCGCGGACGGCACGTTCCTCGCGTTCCAGGTGATCCCGCAGCAGGGCCCCACCTCGGAGTCCACCGAGCAGCTGGTCCACGACCTCCGCGGCCTGTCACCCCTCGAGGACGGCACCGAGCTGGGCGTCGCGGGTTCCGCGTCCGCCAACATCGACATCTCCGAGAAGCTCGACCAGGCGCTGCCGGTCTACCTCGCCGTGGTGGTGGGCCTGTCGCTCATCATCCTCATCCTGGTGTTCCGCTCCATCCTGGTCCCCGTGATCGCGACCCTCGGGTTCGTGCTGTCGCTGTTCGCGGCGTTCGGCGCCGTGACCGCGGTCTACCAGTGGGGCTGGCTGTCCGACATCTTCGGCGTGCACGCCCCGGGCCCGATCCTGAGCTTCCTGCCGATCATGCTCACGGGCATCCTGTTCGGCCTGGCGATGGACTACCAGCTGTTCATCACGTCCGGCATGCGCGAGGCGTACGTGCACGGCGCGAACGCGCGCGAGTCCGTCACGGCGGGCCTGCGTCACGGTCGCGCGGTGGTGACCGCCGCGGCGATCATCATGGCGTCCGTGTTCGGCGGCTTCGTGTTCTCGCACATCAGCATGATCCGGCCCATGGGCTTCGGCCTCGCGGCGGGCGTGCTGCTCGACGCGTTCGTGGTCCGCATGCTCATCGTGCCGTCGCTCATGCACCTCGTGGGCGAGGGAGCCTGGTGGATGCCGAAGTGGCTCGACCGGATCCTGCCGAACGTCGACGTGGAGGGCGCCGCGCTCGAGCGCGCGCACCCACTTCCGGGCGGCTCGCAGGAGGACGATGCGGCGGCCGCCAAGGCCTGACCCGTCACCGGCCACGAGGCCCGCGTCCCCGTGTGGGGGCGCGGGCCTCGTGCCGTCCGGACGGGGTCACCAGCCCCCGCCGCCACCGCCTCCGCCGCCGCCTCCCGAGAACCCGCCCCCGCCGGAGAAGCCCGATCCGCCCGAGGAACCGGGCGTGGGCGCGGCCATCGCCTCGCCCGCGAGCACGCTGAACTGGTCCATGCGGTGCCCGATCCCGGCGGCGTGCATCCAGAAGTAGCCGTAGGCGGCCCCGTGGTACCAGGTGGGCTCGGCGAGCTGCACGCCCTGCGCCGCGAGCTGCTCGAACTTCTTGGCCCACTGCTCCGTCACCCCGAACGCGATCGCGAACGGCAGGTAGCGGCTGAAGATGTCGTGGCCCTCCTCGAAGCGCAGCTGGTCGGCCTCCGCCTTGTCGAGGTAGAGCTCGAAGCCCCGCGCCTGCGCGAGGACGCGCGATCCCTCCGCGGTGCGCGCCGGAGCCGCGCCCGTGGTGGCGAGCACCACGATCCCCAGCACCACGAACGCCACCGGGATCAGCGCGAGGGTGGTGAAGGACGCCGCGGCGATGGTCGCGAGCACGCCGCCGATGAGCAGCGCGATCCCGCCGCCCGCCCACGTCCCGCGCGCGTGGGACGGGTTGCCCCGGAACCAGCCGTGGTGGGTGACGTTGCGGTACAGCTGCTTCTGCACCGCGGCCATGTCCGCGTGGAACGTGGTCCTGAGGTCGCCGAGCGTCACCCGGTCGCGCCCCTCGAACACGGCGTCGAACAGCATCTGCTCGTACGGGTACAGACCCGCGTCCGCGTCGCGCTGCTTGACGAACGAGTAGTCCTTCTCCCCCGCCTCCTCGATCACCAGGTAGCCGCGCACCGCCAGGTCGACGATGGTCGCGGTGACGTCGCGCGTGTCCGCCTTCTCGTCGATCAGCGTGCCCAGCTGCCCGGGACGCAGCCCGTCCGGGGGTGCGAAGGCGACCGCGACAGGAGCCCGCGTGTCGCGCCTGCGCACCGCCGCATCGTCCCCGCCCACCGGACCGACGCCCGGGGTGAAGTCCGCGTACTCGAGGTCCGCGCCGGTGGTGCGGATCCGGCGGACCACGAGCGCGAGGCCGCCGAGCAGGATCGCGAGGAACGCGCCGACGGTCCAGCCGTTGAGCCGGAACGCGTGCGCGAGGTCGCTGCTCTCGGTCAGCGCCGGCGTGGTGTCGTAGGTGCCCGCGGGGTAGGCGACCGCCACGGACATGGGCTCGCCGGGCTCGAGCGCCTGCTGCACGAAGGCGGCGTCGCTGCCGGAGAAAGCCGCGTCGTCGCAGGCCGTGTCGGCACCGGTGGGCCCGGCGAAGCACGCGACGTCCGTCGCCCCGGCCTCTCCCGTGACGGTCACCGTGATGTCGCGGATGGGCGTCTCCCACGCGTCGCCGATGACGTTCCAGTAGAACTCGTCGCCCGCGTCGGTCGAGTTCATCACGTGGTGCACGGTGTACGTGAGCACGTAGGTCTGCACGCCGGAGACGTCCCCGATGCTCTCGTCGCCCACGCGGACCGCCAGGTAGTCGCCGTCCTCCTCCGTGTAGACGTTCGCCGGCGCGCCCGACGGCGAGGACGCGGTGACGTCGGTGACCTCGTAGACGCGGTCCATCGAGTCGTCGTAGCCCTGGCGGATCGGGAGGGTCCAGTACGGGCCGTGGCCCGGGTCCTCGCCGAAGTCGAAGTCGATCTCGACGGTGACGTCGGCGGACCCGTCCGCCTGCAGGTCGTAGGTCGCGTCCCACCGCTCGACCGTGCGCGGCGTCGCCGGGTCCTCGGCGTGGGCGGCGGTGGGCGCGAGGGCGGCGGTGGGCGCGAGGGCGGCTAGCAGGGAGAACGGCAGGGCCAGGACGATGCGGCGCATGGGCCCATCATGCCGAAGCCGGGCGCGGGTCGGGTAGGCGACCCGCGCATCGTCCCCCGCGTCAGCGGTTGATGCCGCGCTGCGTGCCGAACGCGCGCTCGGCCTCGCGCTTGTCCTGCTTCTCGCGCAGGGCCTGGCGCTTGTCGTGCTGCTTCTTGCCTCGCGCGACGCCGATCTCGAGCTTGGCGCGACCGTCGAGGAAGTACAGGCGCAGCGGGACGATCGTGTAGCCCTTCTCGCGCGTGCGCTGCTGCAGGTCCTCGATCTCGTGGCCGTGCAGCAGCAGCTTGCGCTTGCGGCGGGGGGCGTGGTTGGTCCACGTGCCCTGCAGGTA
Source organism: Demequina silvatica (assembly GCF_000971215.1). Taxonomy (GTDB): domain Bacteria; phylum Actinomycetota; class Actinomycetes; order Actinomycetales; family Demequinaceae; genus Demequina; species Demequina silvatica. Next base: position 214,464 of record NZ_BBMA01000003.1, on the reverse strand, counting down.
CTCGGGGATGTGGAGGTTCTCCACCCAGGCCTCGCCGCCGTCGATGTAGACGTAGCCGTCGCCGATCACGGCGCGGCCGTGGCGCAGCGACTTCACCTCGGTGCCCGTGAGCACGATCCCGGCCTCGAGGACGTCGTCGATGAAGAAGTCGTGGCGCGCGGCGCGGTTGGTCGCGATCACCTTGATGGCGTCACCCATGACCCACCTCCTGCGTCCGTCCGGGGAAACGCCCGGTTCCGGGCGCGACGCACCAGTCTAGCGGGCGTTCCGTGCCGGTCAGCCGACCAGCGTCATCGGGTCGACGGTGTCGCCGTTGACGTACACCTCGAAGTGGAGGTGGCAGGCGGCCGAGGTGCCGGTGTTGCCGGCGTAGCCCACCAGCTGGCCCTGCGTCACGTACTGGCCGCCGCTCACCGCGAACGAGGTGAGGTGGTTGTAGCTCGACATGAGCGACTTGCCTCCCACGTAGCCGTGATCGATCAGCACGGAGTTGCCCAGGCCCAGCTGGTACGTCGCCCACTGGACGCGGCCCTCGCGTGCGGCGTACACGGGCGTGCCGCAGTAGGCGCGCATGTCCGTGCCCGCGTGGAGGCGCCAATACAGCAGGATCGGGTGGAAGCGCATGCCGTAGCTCGACGTGATGTAGTGGCTGGGCACGGGCCAGGCGAGCGCGCCCTTCGTCAGCGAGCCGCCGCCGCCGGAGCTGGAGCCGTCGCTGCTCGACCCGCCGTTCGCGGCCGCGGCCGCCTCGGCGGCCTTGCGCTTCTCCTCCTCCTCCTTGAGCTTCTTCTTCACCAGATCCTTGATCTGGTCGCGGGTCTGCTGCTGCTTGCGCTCGAGCTCCTTCTGACGCTCGAGCTCCTTGGCCTTCTGCTCCTCGAGGTGCGCCTTGATGCGCGTCTGCTTCGCGACCAGCCTGTCGAGGGCCTCCTTCTTGGCCTCGGCCTTCTCGCGCAGCTCGGTGGTCCTCACCACCAGGGCGTCCGCCTCCGCCTTGAGCTCGACGATGTACTCGCGGACCGCCTCCTGACGCACGCCGCGGTTGCGGTTGACGGCCGCGATCTCCTCGACGTCCGCGAGGGCGTTGGTCTGCACGCGCGACGCGTTGTGCTCCTCCGCGAACTTGTCGACGAACTCCTGCGACGTGCTCGCTCCGAACACCAGGCTCAGCGCCTCGTCGTCGCCCACGCCCTGGTACTGCGCGCGGGCGAGCGCGGCGACGATGTCCTGCAGCTCGACGATCCGGTCCTCGTCCGCGGCGATCTGCTCCGAGATCGCCTGGTCCTGGGCCTCCGCGGCGGCGAGCTTGTCCGCGACCAGCTTCTGCTGCACCAGGGCCTGGTCGACCTTCTCCTTGGCCTTGTCGAGCGCCGCCTGCGCGGCGGGCAGCTTCACCTCGGTCTTGCGCAGCTGGCGGGCCGCAGCGACGATCTCCGCGCTGGTGTCCTCGAGCGCGGCCTCCAGGTCGTCGAGCTGCTGCTCGTAGTCGTCCTGCTTGTCGCGCGCCTTCTCGATGTCGTCGTCGTAGCTGGAGGCTGCCTTGAACCCGTCCACCGCATCGGCGCCGGACACGACGGTGCCCGTGACGAGCGCGATGAGGAACACCGCGAACGCGGCGATGAGGGACGGGCGGTAGCGGGTCATGCGCGGGTGTACCTCCCGAGCGTCACCAACGACGCGATGGCGGCGAGGCCCACGGCGATCACCAGCAGCCAGGGCGCGACGGACCACACCTCCTGGGTGCCGATGTACTGGACCCAGGTGACGGAGCTGCGCAGCCAGTCCTCGATGAGGTAGCGGACGCCGAAGAACAGCCCGGCGACGGCGAGCAGCGCGCCGCCCGTGGCCGCGACGGCGCCCTCGAGCATGAAGGGCATCTGGATGAGCGAGCGCGAGGAGCCGACCATGCGCATGATCTGGGTCTCCTTGCGGCGGCTCAGCGCGCTCAGGCGGATGGTGGTGGTGATGAGCAGCATCGCGGCCAGCAGCATGACCGCGGCGAGGGCGGCGGCGACCACGGTCGCGGCGTTGAGGAAGCGGAACAGCTCGGAGAAGATCTCGCGCTGGTCGCGGACCACGTCCACGCCCGGCAGGCCCTCGGTCGCGTCGGCGACCACCTGGTACTGCTCGGGGTCGGAGAGCTTGACGCGGAAGCTGGGCTGCATCTGGTCCGCGGTGAGCGAGGACCAGATGCCCTCGTCGTCGTTCGCGACGAACTTGTCGTACGCCTGCTCGCGCGACTCGTAGTAGACCTCCTGCACCAGGCCGGCGAGCGCGCCGTCCTCGAGCACGCCGCGGATCGCGTCCTCCTGCTCGGGGGTGACGGCACCCTCGGCGCAGCGTTCGTTGCGGGAGTTCTCGGGGCACAGGAAGATCGAGATCTCGACCTTGCCGTACCAGTCGTCCTTGAGCTGGTCGATCTGCATCTGGGTGAGCGCGGCGGCGCCCACGAACATGAGCGACACGAACGTGACGAGCACCACGGACAGCGCCATGGTGCCGTTGCGACGGAGGCCGTTGACCACCTCGCCCAGGATGAACCGGAGCCTCACACGCGCTCCAGCCCGTAGACGCCGCGGTCCTGGTCGCGGACCAGCTGGCCGCCGCGGAGCTCGATGACGCGCTTGCGCATCTGGTCCACGATCTCGTCGTCGTGGGTCGCCATGAGCACGGTGGTGCCGGTGCGGTTGATGCGGTCGAGCAGGCGCATGATGCCCACCGACGTGCCGGGGTCGAGGTTTCCTGTCGGCTCGTCGCACAGCAGGATCGGCGGGTGGTTGACGAACGCGCGCGCGATGGCCACGCGCTGCTGCTCGCCGCCGGACAGCTCGTGCGGCATGCGCCGCTCCTTGCCCGACAGTCCCACCAGCTCGAGCATCTCGGGCACGGTGGACTGGATGTGGTGGCGGCTCTTGCCGATCACCTGGAGCGCGAACGCGACGTTCTGGTAGACCGTCTTGTTCGGCAGCAGGCGGAAGTCCTGGAACACCGCGCCGATCTCGCGGCGCAGGTGCGGCACCCGCCACGCGGACAGCTTGTTGAGGTGGCGGCCCGCGACGTAGACGTCCCCGCCCGTGGGGCGCTCCTCGCGCAGGATCAGCTTGAGAAACGTCGACTTGCCCGAACCGGACGAGCCCACGAGGAACACGAAGTCGCCGCGCTCGATCTCCACGGAGACGGAGTCGAGCGCGGGACGGGCGCCCCGCTTGTAGACCTTGGTGGCGTTGTCGAGTCGAATCATGTGATGCGCGGGCGCGAGGGGTAGGAGACCCGCGCCACCTGTGCATCGTAGGAACGCCCGCGCCGGGGTCCCGGGAGGCGCGCCGCATCGGGCGTGTCCCGTTCGTCACGTCCCGACAGTTGACCTTCCGCCAACCAACGTGACCCGAGCGCCTATCCACGCGAGAAGTGCACTGATCCACCGGGGTGCCCCGATGTGAACGGAAACACGTCCGCGACAGGCGCGTTCCGCATCGTCCCTGGTGGGGAGGCGCCCGGGGGTCAGTCCTCGTTCTGGGAGGACCGGCGCCAGCGGATGCCGGCGTCGATGAAGCCGTCGAGGTCGCCGTCGAACACGATCTGGGGGTTGCCGACCTCGTAGCCGGTGCGCAGGTCCTTGACCAGCTGCTGGCCGTAGAGGAAGTACGAGCGCATCTGGTCGCCCCAGCTCGCCTTGATGTCTCCGGCGAGCTCCTTCTTCTGCGCCGCCTCCTGCTCCTTCTTGAGCAGCAGCAGGCGCGACTGGAGCACGCGCATGGCGGCGGCGCGGTTCTGGATCTGCGACTTCTCGTCCTGCATCGACACCACGATGCCGGTGGGGAGGTGCGTGAGGCGCACCGCGGAGTCGGTGGTGTTGACCGACTGGCCGCCGGGGCCCGACGAGCGGAACACGTCGACCTTGATCTCCGACTCCGGGACCTCGATGTGGTCGGTCGACTCGATCTGCGGGATCACCTCGACGGCCGCGAACGAGGTCTGGCGCTTGTCCGCCGAGCCGAACGGGCTGATCCGCGCGAGGCGGTGCGTGCCCGCCTCCACCGACAGCGTGCCGAACGCGTACGGCGCGTTGAGCTCGAACGTCGCGGACTTGATGCCCGCGCCCTCGGCGTACGACGTGTCGAGCACCTTGGTGCCGTAGCCGTGACGCTCGGCCCAGCGCAGGTACATGCGCAGCAGCATCTCGGCGAAGTCGGTCGCGTCGTCGCCGCCCGCGCCCGAGCGGATGGTCACCACGGCGTTGCGCTCGTCCCACTCCCCCGTCATGAGGGTGCGGATCTCGAGCGCCGCGAGGTCCTTCTTGATGCCGGCGAGGTCCGCGTCCGCCTCGGCGAGCGTGTCCGCGTCATCGCCCTCGGTGCCGAGCTCGACCAGCACCTCGAGGTCGTCGATGCGGGAGCCCATGCGCGCGACCCGCTCGAGCTCGGCGTTGGCCTGGCTCAGCTGGCTGGTGACGGCCTGCGCGTTCTCCTGGTCGTCCCACAGGTCCGGCGCGGCGGCCTGCTCCTCGAGCTCGGCGATGCGCGCCTTGAGCTTGGCGGGGTCCGTCACCGCCTCGATCTGCGAGAAGGTCGAGCGGAGCTCCTGGATCTCAAGCGCGAAGTCGGTGGCCACGAGGGTCCAGTCTAGTGGCGCGCGTGCCCCACGCGTGCGGGGCGAGCCCGCTCAGCCGCCGGTGACGGCGTCGATCGCGTCCTTCGCGGATCCCACCGCATCCTCGACGCCCTTCTTGGCGTCCTCGACCTTCTGCTGGGTGTCCTCCACCTGGTCCTGGATCTCGCCCACCCGCTCCTCGGCGTCCTTCTGCACGTCCTTGGCCTTCTCGACGGCGTCCTCGACGCCCGCCGTGGCGTCCGCGACGGAGGCGGCGACGTCGCCGCAGCCCGTGAGCACGGTGGACAGCGCGGCGGCGGACACGGCGAGGGTGACGATGCGGCGGTTCATGGACCCCATCATCGCAAACCCGGGCGACGCCCGGGTACGGCGGGACGATGCGGCGGCCGGCGCATCGTCCCCCGTCACCCGGGTGCGGGGAGGCCCCGCAACATGGCGGCAACTATCGCTCGCTAGGCTGACGGGAGCCCGCGGAGGTCGCGGCGACGCCACCCCACGGAGGTCACCCGCGTGAGCCCTGCCCGCCTTCCCGCCGTCCCCGCCGCACCCGGCGTCACGCTCATCACCGGGGCGACGGTGATCGACGGCACCGGTGCGGAGCCGCGAGAGGGCTGCGACGTCGAGATCCGCGACGGCGTCATCACCGCCGTGGGCCCGACGAGCCCCGCGGCCACACGCCCGGATACCCTCGTCGACGGCGCGGGCGCCTGGCTGATGCCGGGGTTCGTCGACGCGCACGTGCACCTCACCATGCCCAACGGCGCGCGCGCCGAGGACGAGCGCCTCAAGTTCGCCGAGGAGCACGCCTTCGCGACCGCCGAGTCGATGCGGCTCACGCTCGACGCCGGCGTGACCGCCGCGCGCGACCTGTCGGGCCTCACGCCGGGCTACCGGAACGCCGTCGCCCAGGGGTTGATCGCGGGACCGCGCATGCATATGTCGATCGCGCTGCTGTCCCCCACCGGCGGTCACGCGGATCCGATCCACGCGAACGGCAGCGTGGCCGGCTACGTGGCCTACGAGCCCATCCCCAGCTGGGCCGTGGTGGACACGGACGAGGAGGTGGTCAAGGCGGTCCGGACGCTGATGCGCACCGGCGCCGACGTGATCAAGGTGTGCACCACCGGCGGCATCTCCACTCCGACGGACAGCCCGGACGACCTGGGGCTGAGCGAGGAGCAGGTGCGGCTCATCGCCGCCGAGGTGGCCCGGCGCAGCGGGCGCGCGATCGCGGCGCACGCGCAGGGCAACGCGGGCGCGCTCGCCGCCGTGCGCGGCGGCACCACCAGCCTCGAGCACGGCTACGAGATGTCCGAGGAGCTCATCGCGGAGATGCGCGCGCACGGCACCGTGCTGGTCCCGACCCTGTCCACGCTGTCCCTCACCCCCGACCCGGCCGTCAAGCCGGCCGCGGTGGTGGCCAAGAAGAAGGAGTGGCAGGTGCGCGGGCGCGACGCCGCCGCGCGGGCGATCGCCGCGGGCATCCCCGTCGCGCTCGGCACCGACGCCGGCATCCACCCGCACGGGCGGAACCTCGCCGAACTGGGCCACCTGGTGGACGCCGGCATGACCCCTCTCGCCGCGATCCACGCGGGCACTCAGGCGGGCGCGCGGCTGCTGGGACTCGACGCCCACATGGGGACGGTCGCGCCGGGCATGCTCGCCGACCTGGTGCTGACGGGCATCGACCCGCTGGCCCGTATCCACGCCCTGGCGGACGCCCGCACGGTCGAGGCCGTGATGCAGGGAGGCCGCGTGGTCAAGGACGGCGCGGGGCGCCGGTCGACGCCGCGGGCCTGAGGCCTCAGGCCCGCGCGGGCTCCTGGGTCGCCCGCTCCTCCGCGGCCGCCGCGCGCCTGCGCGCTCGCGCCGTCGCCGCCCATGCCACGCCCGCGGTGGCGGCACAGGCGAGGAACAGCACCGCGGAGAGGTACGGCAGCTGCGCGAGCCGGCCCTGGTCCACCTGCGCGCTCGCCAGCGCCGCGCCGATCGAGGTGCCGGTGTAGATCAGCGACGAGTTGATGCCGACCACCACGTTCACGTGACGGCCCGAGTGCCCGACGATGAGGGCCTGCAACGGCGGGTTGATCGCCCACGAGCAGAATCCCCACGCGAGCAGCAGCAGCGCGGCGGGCAGCGGGCCGGATACCAGCGCGAGGCCGCCCACGGAGACCGCCGCCGCGACGCCGAGCGCCGTGAGGATCCGGGCCGGTCCCAGCCGGTCGGCCAGTCCGCCGAGGACCCCGTTGCCGGCGAGGCCGGCGATCCCGTAGCAGAGCAGCAGCGCGGACAGCAGCGTTCCGGACGCGCCCGTGGTGCTCTCCAGGAACGGTGCGATGAACGTGTTGAGCCCGCCAGTCGCCGCGCCCTCGAGAAGCGCCGTCGCCAGCGTCGCACCGAGCACGAGCGCCGCCGAGGCCCACACGACGGCGGCGCCGCCCTCGCGCCGGCGCGCCTCCGCGCCCGCGAGCCGCAGGTCCGCCTGCCAGGGGCGCAGCGCCGCGACCGCGACGCAGACGAGCACCGCGAGCGTGCCGACCATCACGAAGGCGGCCCGCGCACCCACGGTCGCGCCGAGCAGGTTGCCCAGCGGCGCGCCGACGAGCGACGAGGCGACCATGCCGGTGAAGGAGATCGACAGCGCGCGCGAACGGTGGGCGCCCGCGACGATGCTGCCGGCGTGCACGGTGCACATGGGCACCACGCCGGCGACCGCGACGGCCTGCGCGACGCGGGCGACCATCAGCTGCGACACGGTGTCCACCTGGGACACGGCGACGGCAGCGGCCGCCACCAGGGGCAGTGCGACCATCATCACCGTGTACGGCTCGAGCCGGCGCACGCTCCACGCGATGAGCGGCGCCGCGACGGCGTACGCGAGGCCGAACACCGCGTTCGACCGCCCGACGTCGGCGAGCGAGATGCCGGTCTCCTCCGAGAACGCGGACAGGACGCCCGGCACGAGCATCGAGCCGAGCGTCGCCGCGAACACCGCGCCCGCGAGCACCCAGAGCGTCAGCAGGGCGCGCCGCGAGACCCCGCTCACGCGCCGGCGGGGACGGCCGCGCCCTCGAGCGAACCCAGCCAGCGCATCGTCTCCTCGGACGTGACCAGCGAGCCGTGCTGGAGGTAGTGGATCATCTCGAGCGCGTCGTCGTGCGCCTGGAGCGAGGAGCCCATCGCCACGTCGGTCACCACGTTGAGGTGGAAGTCGCGCTGGTGCGCGTCGACCGCGGTGTAGAGGATGCAGATGTCGGTGAAGCCGCCGATGAGCACCAGGGTCTCCGCCTTGTACGCCTTGAGCACGATGTCGAGCTCGGTGCCGAAGAACCCGCTGTAGCGGCGCTTGCGGATGTGGAACTCGTCGGGCGTGGGCTCGAGGCCCTCGGCCAGCTCGGTGTACTTGTTGCCCTCGATGCAGTGCGGGCCCTCGGAGCCGTCGAGCTCGCGGCCGATGTCGGTGAGGTGCGGCTTGTGGACCTCCTGGATCCACACCACGGGCACGCCCTTCGCGCGCGCCTCCGCGACCATCGCGACGGCCTTGTCCCGCTGCGCGGGGATGTCGAACGGGTCGTCCTTCGACATCGGGCCGTCCATCGGGCCGCCCTGGAAGTCGACCACCACGAGAACGGTGGAGCCGTGGATGTTCATGCGTCCTCCTTCGAGGCCTCGGGGGTGGGCTGCGGCAGCGCGTCGAGCCAGGCGTCGACCGCCTCGAGCGACACGAGGGCGTCGCGCTGCAGGTACTTCATGGCGCGCAGCGCGGCGTCGTGGAGCTTCTGGCCGGAGCCGATCACCATGTCGGTGACGGTGCGGAAGCGGTAGTCGAGCTGGTGCGCGTCGACCGCGGTGTAGTGGATGCACACGTCCGTCATCCCGCCGATGAGGATGAGGGTCTCGGCCTTGTACCCCTTGAGAACGATGTCGAGCTCGGATCCGAAGAACGCGCTGTAGCGGCGCTTCTGGATGAGGTACTCCTCGCGGCGCGGCTCGAGCCCGGGGTGGAGCTCGGTGCGCGGGTCGCCCTCGACGCAGTGGACGTTCTCGTTGCCGTCGAGCTCGCGGCCGATGTCGATCAGGGAGGGCTTGTGCACCTCCTGGATGAAGACCACGGGCACGCCCTTCGCGCGGAAGCGGGCGACCATGTCGACCGCCTTCGCGTTGCGCTCGGGCCGGCCGGGCATGTAACCGGGCTTGTCCGCGCCGAACGACGACGGCTGGCCGCCGCCCTGGATGTCGACCACCACGAGGACGGCGTTGCCGACCACGTCGAGGGTGTCGGAGGGGGTGATGTCTGTCACCTGAAGTGGCATGAGGGGGTCCTTTCCGAGATCAGGAGAGCCGGACGCGGGGGTCGACCGCCGCGAGAGCGACGTCGACCAGGGTGTTGAGGATCACGTACACGGCGCCGAGGATGAGGCACACGGCCGCGATGGCGGGGAAGTCGCCGACGCCGATCGCGCCGGAGAGGTAGGAGCCGAGGCCGTTCCACGAGAACACCTGCTCCACCACCACGAGGCTCGAGACCATGAAGCCCGCCTGCACCGCGAGCAGGGACAGCGCGGGCGAGGAGGCGTTGCGCAGCGCGTGACGCCTGAGGACGGTGCCCTCGCGCTCGCCGAGCGCGCGGGCGGTCCGCGCCCACGGCGAGCCCAGCGAGGAGGAGATGCCGTCGGCGAGCACGCGCGCCAGGGCGACGCCGGAGCCGACCGCCGCGGCGAACGCGGGCAGCAGCAGGTGCTGGATCGCGTCCCACGTGTAGGTCGGGCTGCCGTGCAGGATGCCGTCGAGGACGTAGAAGCCGGTTGCGTCCTCGTAGGGACCGTACGAGGAGCGACCCGCGGCCGGGAGCGCGCCGTCCAGCCACTTGTAGAACACGAGCACCGAGAGCATCGCGATGAGGAACGACGGCGCGGACGCCGCGGAGAAGAACACGAAGCGCATGAACGCCCCGAACCGGCCCGGTCGCGAGTAGAGCGACGCGAGCGAGACGCCGATCACGACGGTGAGGGCGAGGGCCCAGCCCGCGAGCTCGAGCGTGGCGGGCAGGCGGGTCGACAGCTCGTCCGCGATGGGGCGCTTGGAGGACAGCGAGATGCCGAAGTCGCCCTGGACCGCGCCCGCGACGAACGACCCGAACTGCACGGGGATCGGGTTGTCGAGCCCGAGCTCCTCGCGCGCGGCCTCGACGGCCTCCGCGCTCGCGTTCACGCCGACGTACGTGCGGACGGGGTCGGAGTCCGCGACCTTGCCGAGGGTGAAGACCAGCAGGGTGAGGAAGAACAGCACCACCACGAGCGAGCCGAGGCGCTTGGCGACGAAGACCAGCATGGTCACACACCCGTCCGCCGGAGCATGACGCGCAGGGCGTCGCCGGCATAGTTGAAGACGAAGGCCAGGAGGCCGATCGCGAGGCTCGGGAGGACCGCGACCCACCACGCGTTGAGGAAGTACTTCATGCCGTCCGAGGCCATGCGGCCGAGCTCGGGCGCCGGCGCCGGGGTGCCGAGGCCGATGAAGGACAGCGCGGCGAGGGTCATGACGACGGCGCCGATGTCGAGGCTCGCCGTCACCACGACGGTGGGCGTGACCGCCGGCACCACGTGGCGCCACAGCAGCTTCCAGCCGCCGACGCCCGCGACCCGCGCCGCCTGGACGTGGGGAAGAGCGGCGGCCCGGCGCACCTCGCCGCGCACCAGGCGGGCGTACAGCGGCCACCACACGACGATGATGCCGACCATCGCGGAGCCGAGGGACTGGCCGATCGCGGCGGCGATCGCCATCGCGATGATCATCGCAGGGAAGGCGAGGAACAGATCCGTGAAGCGCATGAGCGCGCTGTCGAGCCAGCCGCCCTTGAAGCCGGCGACCACGCCGATCAGCGTGCCGATCGCTGCGGAGATCAGGGTCACCACGACGGCGGCGAAGAGGCTGCGCTGCATGCCAGCGACCAGCCGGGTCGCCATGTCCATCCCGAGCACGTCCGTGCCGAGCACGTGCCCGGGAGACAGCGGGGGCAGGAGCTGCTCGCCCGAGGGGATGATCGCGCTGTACGGCATGAGCGCCGGCCCGACGAGCGCGACCAGCACGGTGACCGCGACGGCCACCAGCGAGAGCTTCTCCCCGACCCCGAGGGCCGACCACGCGCCGTCGGGGCGGTCGGGCGTGGGCCGCTCGAGCCGCTTGAGCGTGCGCTTAGGCGAGTACAGCATCGACGAGCCTCCGGCCGTAGTCCGTGGTGATGTCCTGGGCGAGCCGCTCAGCGCCGACCGTCTCGACGATCTCGCCGCCGGTCATGACGAGCACGCGGTCGGCGATCAGCCGCGCGGCCGCGAGGTCGTGCGTCACGAACATCACGGAGATGCCGAGCGAGTGGCGGAGCAGGTTGATGAGGTTGAGCACCGAGCATGCGACGGACACGTCGAGCGCGCTGGTGGGCTCGTCGCACAGCAGCACGGACGGAGGCACCACCACCGCGCGCGCGATCGCGACGCGCTGCTGCTGGCCACCCGACAGCTGCGTGGGCCGGGCCGCGAGCACGGACTCGTCGAGGCCCACCAGCTCGAGGGTGCTGAGCGCGAGCGCGCGCATCTGGGCGCGCGACATGCCTGCGCCCGTGGTGGTGTGCTCGATGCGCTCGCGCAGGAGCTCCTCGACCGTGCGCCACGGCGTGAGGGACGCGCCGGCGTCCTGGAAGATCACCTGAGTGCCCTCGCCTGCGACGCCCTGCGAGTCGACGGAGCCGGAATCGGGGTTCTCGATCCCCGCGGCGATCCGCAGCAGCGTCGACTTGCCCGATCCCGACTCGCCGACGAGGGCGACGGCCTCGCGGTAGCCGATCTCGAAGGACACGTTCTTGAGCACGTGGTTGCCCACCTTGCGCCCCTTCACGCGGGACCAGTAGGTCTTGTCGACCTCGTTCACGGCGAGCGAGGGGCGGGTGACGTGCTCGACGAGCCGGACGTCGCTCAGCCCGGTGGCCGCACCGACGGCCGCGGTGCGCCCCATGAAGCGCTCCCACTCGAGGTCGCCTGCACCCCAGGCGTCGGCGACGTCGTCGCCAGGGCGGCCCTGGTCGGCGAGCACGTCGCGCATGGAGGCCACGACGGCCGGCTCGGGCGCGCCGACGGGGCGCATGCGATCGGTGGTGAGCGTGATGCGGGAGGCCATGAGCCGCTGCGTGTAGGCGTCCTCGGGACGCGCGATGACGTCGTCCGCGGCGCCGGTCTCGACCACCAGGCCGTCCTTCATCACGGCGATGTCGTCGCACATGTGGCGGGCGACTCCCAGGTCGTGCGTGACGAAGAGGACCGCGCACCCGGCGCCCTCGATCGACTCGCGCAGCACGCTCAGCACCTCGGCCTGCACGGACACGTCGAGCGCCGTGGTCGGCTCGTCGGCGACCAGGAGCCGCGGCTGCGGCGCCAACGCGAGAGCGATCATCACGCGCTGGCGCATGCCGCCGGACAGCTGGTGGGGGTACTTCTTGAGCACCTCGCCCGCGCGCCGGATCTGGACGCGCTCGAGGGCGGCGACCGAGGCCTCGGCGGAGCCGGTGTAGCGGTTGAGCATCCGTCCGATGGTCATGGTCGGGTCGAGCGAGCGCATCGGGTCCTGGAACACGGAGGTGACGTCGCGGCCGCGCACCTGCGCCCACGCGGGGTCGGTGATGGGGGTGAGGTCGCGGCCCGCGATGGAGATGCGTCCCGTCGCGTGCGCGGAGCCGTCCGCGGCGATGATGCCCTGGACGGCGGCGCCGATGGTCGACTTGCCCGAACCGGACTCGCCGACGAGGCCAAGGCAGCGGCCCGCCGCGATCGACAGCGACACGTCCTGGACGGCGGTGACCACGCGCCCGCGGCCGCGGTACGTCACCGTGAGGTCGGAGACCGTGAGGACGATCGGTTCGGCCATGGTGCCTCTCCTTCGCGAGGGGCGGCCTCCCGTGGCGGCGTGAGGGGACGCCGCCACGGGAGGCCTGTTCGGAGTGGGTCCTACTGACCCGGGGTGAGCTGGGTGAAGTCGAACGTGATGCCCAGCAGCGGGTAGCTCGCCGACTCGGCGCCCGTGATCCCCGCCTGGAAGGCGGCCGAGACCTTGAGGTCCGCGACCGTGTAGTAGTCGGCCGACTCGGTGATGAGGTCCGTGATCTCGCCGTACAGGGCGTGGTCGCCGGTCTCGATGGCCTCGTCGAGGACCGCGTCGAGGCCCTCGATCTCGGGGTAGAAGAGGTTGAGGCCGCCGCTGGACGAGTACAGCAGGCGCGCCCAGGCGTCGGGGTGGGCGGCGTCGGGGAAGACGCTCATGAGCGTGATGTCGGGCGCCTTCTCGGGGTCGAAGACCGTCGACCAGTACGCGCTGGACTCGAGGCCGACCGACTCCGCGGTGATCCCCACGGTGTTGAGCTGCGCCGCGAGGTTGTCCGCGATGTCCTGGCCGCCGGGGACGTAGGACGGGTAGTTGATGGAGATCTTCTGACCCGCGAGGTCGCCCTCGGCGAGCGCGGCGAGCGCGTCCGCGTCGAACTCGATGCCGGTCTGGTTGAGGTCCGACTCGACCAGGGTCGAGGGGAACACGCCCGTGGAGGTGGCGCCGAGATCGCCGTAGACGGACTGCACGATGCCGTCCCAGTCCACGCCGGCCAGGAGGGCCTGACGGGTCTCGACGTCGGCGAGCGCCTCGCGGTTGGGGTTGAGGTAGACCACCGGCGCCATCATCGACGGGTAGGTGTAGGCGTTGAGGTCCGCGTTCTGGCTGAGGGCGTCGAACAGGGGCTTGTTGGCGGAGCCGATGTAGCCGTCGAGCTCGCCGCTCTCCAGCTGGAGCTGGATGGTGTTGGTGGAGTCGAGGATGTGGAACTCGATCGACTCGTAGCCGCCGGTGTCTCCCCAGTAGGAGTCGTTGGCGGTGAGCTCGTAGCTGACGCCCTCGTCGAAGGTGCCGTACTGGAACGGGCCGGTGCCGGCGGAGTTCGCGGCGAACCACTCCGCGTCGTCGCCGTGGGCGGTGAGCGCGTCGGGCGAGATCATCTTGAGCCCGAACGGCGACGCGAGGTAGTCGAGGAACGCGTCGTTCGGCGCCTCGAGGGTGAAGACCACCTCGGTGTCGGACGGGGTCTCGATGGAGGCGATGCCGCCCACCAGGTACGCGGGGCCGGACTCGCCCGCGGTGAGCAGGCGGTCGACGGACGGCTGCACCGCCGCGGAGGTGAACGGCGTGCCGTCGGCGAAGGTCACGCCCTCGCGCAGCGTGAACGTGTAGGTGAGGCCGTCCTCGGACACGGTCCACTCGGTCGCGAGCGACGGCACGATCTCCGCCTCCTCGGTGCCGGTCGCGTACTTGACGAGACCCTCGTAGGCCGCGAGGACCAGGTTCATCTCGGAGCCGTTGTACGCGCTGCTCGGGTCGGGCGCGGAGATGTCGGCGGAGAGGCCCATGTCGAGCGTGGTGTCGACGTCCGAGGCGCCGGACGCGCCGGCCGACTGACCGGGCAGCGACTCCTCGGCGCTCGAGCAGGCGGTGAGCCCGAGCGCCAGAGCGGCTGCTCCGGCGAGGGCGAAGGTGGTGCGGCGGTTCACTGCTGGCTCCTTCGATGAGGGTTCGGGGGACCGTTGGGGGGAACGGTACGGCGAACCTATCGGTCAATAGTTACATTCGGTCGCTGCCCGTGTTACAGCGTTGTTTCACAGGTGTCGAAGACCTCGGACCCACGCCACGCGAGCCAGTCGCCCGCGGCGGTGATGTCCTGGGCACCGTCGGTCGCGTAGGGCTCGCAGAGGAAGCCCGTGACGATGCTGCCGTCATCGAGGGCGACGCTGCCGATCGTCATCGGAGCGGGGAGCTCGTCGACGAAGGTGCCGAATCCGGCGGCGGGAAGTCGCCACACCTCGCCGCGGATCGACCCGCCTTCGAGGGCCGTGCGGACGAGTCCCGGCTTGGGCGGAACGGTGTCAAGAGCGTACATGCGGTACTCCGGGGCAGTGGCAGCCCCGCGCACCAGGCGCGCGCCCCTGTCCGTGAGCTGCGAGTTCAGCACCTGGCCCGAACGGTGCGCGCCGACCACGAACACGTCCACCTCGTCGGTCTCGGGCGCGCCACCGCCCGGAGAGCCCGCCGCGCCGCCCGCGCGCGCGGAGATCGCGCGCGCCAAGGCGAGCAGTCGGTCGTCGCTGAACGCGTGCCCGGTGAGCATCGCGCCGAAGCTGTCCTCCCCCACGCTCCCCGCGGGCAGCGCGACCGCGGCCATGTCGAGGAGGTTCGCGAAGTTGGTGAACCGGCCCATGCGCGAGTTCGCGCCCACCGGATCGGAGGCGACCTGGGCGAGGGTCGGGTGCCACGTGGTGGTGGGGGTGAGCACGGCGGCCGCGTCGGACAGCAGCGCGGTCGCCGCGGCGCGGTAGCGCTCGAGCGCGCGCTGGTCGGCGAAGAGCGCGGCGGCGGAGTGGCCGGCGCCGGCGAGGACGATGCGCGCGACGGTCGGGTCGATCGCGTCGCCGATCGCGTCGCGATGGGCCTCGAGGTGGTCGCCGACCGCGGCGTACCGCTCGGCCACGAAGGAGGATTCGTACAGCATGCGCGCGGCGTCGAGCAGGGGCGCGATGGACCGCTCGACGGTCTCGAGGCCGGCCGCGCTGGCCGCCTCCGCCACCTCCGCGAAACGCTCGGCCCAGCCGGGCGCGAGCTCGCCCAGGTCCTCGGCCGTGGGCACCACCAGGCGCCGGCGCGCATCCGAGGACAGCGGAGCCGCCACCGCGGAGCGCGCGGAGAGCGGGTCGCCCGCATCGGGGCCGCTCATCACCCGCAGGGCGAGCGCGGCGAGGTCGGGGTCCGCGCAGAACACGGTCACGCAGTCGAGCGAGGCGCACGCGGGCACCACTCCCGTGGTGGGCACCAGGCCGCGCGTGGGCTTGAGGCCCCACAGCCCGTGCAGGGCGGCCGGCACGCGGCCGGAGCCGGCGGTGTCCGTGCCGAGCGCGAGGTCGACCAGCCCGAGCGCGACCGCCACGGCGGAGCCGGAGCTCGAGCCGCCGCTGATGCGGTCCTCGCGGACGGCATGGCGGACGGCGCCGTACGGCGAGCGGGTGCCCACCAGCCCGGTGGCGAACTGGTCGAGGTTGGTCTTGCCGACCACGATCGCCCCGGCGGCGCGCAGGCGCGCGACCGCGGCGGCGTCCGCCTCGGGCCGGTATGCGAAGGTGGGCGCGCCCGCGGTGGTGGGGCACCCCGCGACGTCGATGTTGTCCTTGACCGCGACCAGGCGCCCGGCGAGCGGCAGGTCCGCGCCCGCGGCGACGGCGGCGTCGACGTGCGCCGCCTCCGCCGCGAGGGTCTCCGCAGGGACCAGGTGGATCCACGCCTCGGGCCGCGAGGTCGCGGCGACGGCCGCCGCGAAGCCCGCCACCGCATCGGCCGTGCTCACGCCTCCACCGCCGGGTCCGTGACGATGACGCGCAGGGGCGTGGGGTTGAAGTCGTTGCACGGGTTGTTGACCTGCGGGCAGTTGGAGAGCACCACCAGCACGTCGCGCTCGGCGCGGAGCGCGACGCGCTTGCCCGGCGCGGACATGCCGTCCACGATCCCGAGCGTCCCGTCCGCCTCCACCGGCACGTTCATGAACCAGTTGATGTTCGACACGAGGTCGCGCGGGCCCAGGCCGTGCTTGGCGCCCTCGAGCAGGAAGTTCTCGCGGCACGCGTGGTGGAACAGGGTGTGGTGCCCGTACCGGAGCGTGTTGGACTCCTTGGAGCAGGCGCCACCGATGGTGTCCTGGCGGTCGACCTCGTTGCCCACGATCGTCATGAGCGGGTCGCCCTCGTTCGAGAGCAGCACCGAGCCGTCGACCAGGTAGGCGTGCCGCTGCGCGACCAGCGTCGCCTGCGCGCTGTACCGCACCTCGTGGTCGGCGGCGTCGTAGATGAGGCAGTCGCCCGACTGGTTGCCGCCCACGTCGACCAGCGTGAGCACGTGGCCGGCGCGCACCACGCCGGACCAGCCCTCGCGCGGCGCGATCTCGTGGTCGAGCACGGTGGCGCCCGGCAGGTAGGCGGTGGAACGGTCGAAGTAGTCGGCCTCGTGCGTGGCCCAGGTGACGGTCATCGGATCCCCCTCGCGAGCAGGTGCTGGTCGGTGTTGAGGTACGCGCGGGTGCGCTCGGGCGTCGCGGTCCACCAGGGATCGGAGGGGGACGATGCGGCGGCGGCCCAGGCGTGGACGCGCAGGGGCCCCGTGCGGTAGCCCTCGGCGGGGTCCAGCGGGTGGGCGGCGTTCGCCACGAGCACGGTGAGGGGCATCTCGGCGACCAGGTCGACGCTCGCGCCCGCGCCGCCGTCGCCCGTCCACTCGAGGGCGCCGTCGGCGGCGACCCTCACGCCCTTGAAGAAGGACACGCTTGGCGGCAGGTCGCGGGGCGTCAGGCCCTCCTTGGCCGCGGCGAGCACCAGTAGCTCGCGGCCCGCCGCGGTGGCGGTGTGCGCGGCGCCCGCGCCGTAGCGCTCGATGTTGCCGGCGAGGGTGGTGACGCCGCAGAACGCGTCGTGGTGACCGCCCGCGGCGTCGGCGACCACGGTCGCGAGGACGCGGCCGTCGCCCGACAGCAGCGGGTGGCCGGCACCCAGGTACGCCTGCCACGGGATCTTCTGAGTGTCGGCGACGTTGAGCCGCTCCCCCGGGTTGAGCGCGCTGAGCACCACCACGTGGGCGCACGCGTCCCCGGCGACGTCCTCGAGGCGGATGCGCGTGCCGCGGGCCACCGTCATGTGCGAGTAGCCGGGTCCGGCGACGGTCTCCGCCCACACGAGCGTCGACGGATCCACGCCGGCGGGCGCGTACGGCGAGGCGGATGGCGGCAGGTACGGCATGGCCTCGACGGCGGTGTCGGCGCGGCCCCGCGCGTCGTCGCGCGCCTGGTCCAGCGTCGCGGTGCTCGAGCGGCGTCCCGCTCCACGGTCATCGGTCACGGCTCCACCTTTCGGTCGATAGGTACAAGGCGAGTGTAGGGGGGCTTTGTTTCGGCTGAATTTCGTGTGCGAGGCGCCCCGTTCCCGCCCGTCCGCAGGCGCTACTGTGGGGGCGATCCGCCATGACGAACGCCGATACCGCCTCGACCCGCACCGACGCCCCGCGTCGGTCGCGCCCGCACGGCAAGGAGCCCGTGGGACGCGAGCGCATCCTGGACGCGGCGGCCCGGCTCTTCGTCGAGCAGGGGTACGCGGCGACCACCACGCGGCAGATCTCGGCCGCGGTCGACATCAAGCAGCCGTCGCTGTACTACCACTTCCCCAACAAGGCGGCGATGCTCAAGGAGCTGCTGATCGAGACGGCGCGGCCCTCGATCGACAAGGCGCGCGAGCTGCTGGCGGACACCTCCACGGACCCGCTCGAGCAGCTGCTGGCGCTCATCCGCTTCGACGTGCACCTGCTCGCGTCCGGGCCGTCGAACATCGGCGCGCTCTACCTGCTGCCCGAGACCAGCGAACCCATGTTCGGCACGTTCCAGGCGCTGCGCCAGGAGCTGGTGGGCGCGTACGGCGCGCTGCTGCGGCGGTCGATCGCCGCGGGCCGGGCCGACGTCGACGACCCGGCCGCGACGGCCGCGTTGCTGTTCTCCCTGGTCGAGGGCGTGATCCTACGCCGCGCCGACGATCCGCGACTGGACGCCGAGACTGTCGCGGACGGCATCGAGCAGGCGACGCTGCGCATCCTCGCCGCGCGCCGCTGACCCACCCGGCCCCGCGCGGGGGTCACTCGACCCGCACGCGCTCCCCGCGCATCGTCGCGACCCACGGCCCGAACTCGGGGTCGTGGCCCGGCCACACCTCGACGCCGTCGCCCCGCATCGCGGCGAGGCGCTCCACGGCCTCCTGCGCCGCGTCCTCCGCGCCGGGCACCGGCACCACGGAGCAGCGCCGCCGGCTGTCGAGGTTGTCGACCAGGTCCGCGGCGTCGCACGCGAGGACCACCGTGCGCCCCGAGGCGAGCTCGATGCGGAAGGACTGGTGGCCGGGCGTGTGGCCGCGCGTGTCCAGCGCGGTGAGCCCGGGCGCGAGGAGGGTCTCGCCGTCGATCGCGCGCACGTCCTCCCCCGCGTCGGTCACGTCGGTGGGCAGCACCACGTCGCGGATGCCGGCGCCCGACTCGAGCCACTCGAGCTCCCGGCGCTGGAGGATGACGGGCACCCCCGCGGGCACGTGGCGGATGCCGCCGGTGTGGTCGAGGTGGATGTGGCTGATGGCGCACCCGGCCAGGCGGTCCCAGGCGAGGCCCGCTCCGGCCACCGCGTCCAGCAGCGGGTCGCCCAGCGGCACCACCGCGGTGTAGCTGTCGTAGTTGAAGACCTCGCGGCGGCGCTCGGGATCGCGCACCACCGCGACGTTGAAGCCCGTGTCGAGCAGCACCCAGCCGTCGACGTACTCGACCGCGACGGCCGTCACCGGCTCCAGGAGGTGCCGGGCCGGGTCGCCGCCGTGCACGGACATGGACTCGCGCATGGGCTCGTAGCCGACCACGAACGGGTGGAGGGCGAGCGGGGCGCCGGTGACGGGGAGGGGTCCCTCGAGCGAGGCGGCCATCTCAGGCCTCCGTCCGGAGCGCGACGATCGCGTCTCCCGGTGCGACGGTGGCACCCGCGGGCGCGAGCACCGCCTCGACGGTCCCGGCATGCGCCGCGAAAACCTTGGTCTCCATCTTCATCGCCTCCACGACCGCGACGGTATGCCCCGCCTCGACCCGCTGCCCCTCCGACACGAGCACCTTCCACACGTTGGCCGCGAAGGGCGCCTCGACGCCCACGCAGCCCTCAGCGAGCGCCGGCGGCGGCTCGGTCGCGGCCGGCTCGACGTCGCGGTCGAACTCCCCCGCCGCGGTCCAGCGGTCGCGCTCCTCCGCGAACGCGCGGCGCTGTCCCGTCCGGAAGCGCGAGATCGACTCCGCGTTGTCGTCGAGGAACCGCGCGTGGTCGGCGAGAGAGAGCTCGCCCTCGGTGATCTCGGGGCGCCACAGGCCCGCGGAGAAGTCGGCGCGCAGGCGCAGCAGCTCGTCGGCCTCGACGGGGTACCAGGTGATGCGGTCGAAGAAGTCGAGCAGCCAGGGGCGCGAGCCGTCGACCGCGCGGTCGGCTCCCGCGAAGGACGCCCACCGGTCCCACACCTGCGTGGTGCGCCCCACGAACTGGTAGCCGCCCGGGCCCTCCATGCCGTAGATGCACAGGTACGCGCCGCCGATGCCGACCGAGTTCTCCGCCGTCCAGGTGCGGGCGGGGTTGTACTTGGTGGTGACCAGCCGGTGCCGCGGGTCGAGCGGCGTGGCGACCGGGGCGCCCAGGTACACGTCACCGAGGCCCAGCACCAGGTACTCCGCCTCGAAGAGCGTGCGGTAGACCTCGTCGACGCTCTCCAGGCCGTTGACCCGCCGGATGAACTCGATGTTCCACGGGTTCCACGGAGCATCGTCGCGGACGCCCGCCTCATAGCGGGCGATCGCCTCGCGCGTCGCCGGGTCGTCCCACGACATGGGCAGGCGGACGTGGCGGCTCGGGACCACCAGGTCCTCGGCCCCCGCGACGTCCGCCGCGAGCGCGAGGAGCCGCTCGAGCGCCTCGCGGTTCGCGTGGGCGGGGTCCTCGAATGTGACCTGGAGCGACCGGATGCCGGGGGTGAGGTCGCGCAGGCCCGGCAGCGCCGCGTCCCGCACGCGCTGCTGGAGCACGTGGACGCGCGCCCGGAGCATGAGGTCGAGCTCCTGCGGGCCCAGCTCGATCAGCAGGCTGTCGTCGCTCTGGCGGCGCACCACCACGCCGTCGCGGTCGGCGAGCACGCCGCGCGGGGCGCCCGGCTGCTCGGGGATCGCGGGCTCGAGCCGCACGAACCGCACCTGGTCGCCCGCCGCGAGCTGGCCGAGCTTCCACCGCTCCCCCTTCGCGACGGTGACGGGGGTGACGAACCCGCCGAGGCTGGGCCCGTCGGGCCCGAGCAGCACCGGGGTGTCCCCGGTGAAGTCCATGCCGCCCACCGAGTACGGGGTGTCGTGGATGTTGGACGGGTGGAGGCCGGCCTCGCCGCCGTCGGCGCGCGCCCAGGAGGGCTTGGGGCCCACCAGCCGCACGCCGGTGCGGTCGGAGTTGAAGTGCACCGCGTAGGCGGCGGAGAGGATCGTGTCGACGTCCTCGGGCGTGAAGAAGTCCGGCGCGCTGTGCGGCCCGTCGAGCACCCCGATCTCCCACGAGGTGCCGAACGCGGGACGCTCGACCTCCACCTCGACCTGCACCTCCACCTCCGCCCCGACCGGAACGGCCGCACCGGCTCCCGGCGCGAGCGGCAGCTCGTCGCCCGCGTGCAGCGCGCGGCCGGCGTGGCCGCCGAAGCGTCCCAGCGTGAACGTCGCCCGCGAGCCCAGGTACTCGGGCACGTCGATGCCGCCGCTCACCAGGACGTACGCGCGCAGGCCCGCCTCCACCCGGCCCACCGTCAGCACGGAGCCAGCGGGGACCTCGATCGCCTCCCACTGCGGCACGGCGCGGCCGTCGACCGTGACCGGCACGGGCGCGCCGGTAACGCACACACGCGCGTCGCGGGACATGCGCAGCGACGGCCCCGTCACGGTGCACTCGAGGCCCGCGGTGCCGGGGGCGTTGCCCAGGATGCGGTTGCCGAGCGCGAAGCTGCGGTCGTCCATGGGGCCCGACGGCGGCACGCCGATGTGCCACAACCCGGTCCGGCCGGGACCCTCCTGGACGGTGGTGAGGAATCCGGCGTCCTCGACGCGGATCCCTCCCGCCGGCGCGGTGATCTCTGCGCCCAGGCTCGCGGTGGTGTGCGCACCCTCCGCGACCACCGGGTCGCCCGCGATCCTCCGTAGCAAAGCGAGGTTGGTGTGCACGCCGTCGATGCGGGTCGCGTCCAGCGCCTCCGCCTGTCGCACCCACGCCTCGGCGCGGTCCGCCCCCGCCGTGACGACCTTGGCCAGCATGGGGTCGAAGCGCATGCCCACCTCGGTGCCGGAGCGCACCCACGTGTCGACACGCGCGCCCTCGGGCAGCTCGACGTGGGTCACCG
The DNA here is from genome assembly GCF_000971215.1 of Demequina silvatica. Taxonomy (GTDB): domain Bacteria; phylum Actinomycetota; class Actinomycetes; order Actinomycetales; family Demequinaceae; genus Demequina; species Demequina silvatica. The sequence goes on along the minus strand of NZ_BBMA01000003.1, from coordinate 192,805 downwards.
TGCCGGGGCTGGGGCGGAAGTCCGCGACGGGGTCCTCGGCGTAGACGCGGCTCTCGACGGCCGCGCCGGAGACAGGGACGGAACCGGTCGCGGCGTACGGCGCGAGGAAGCTCGAGTCGCCCGCCGCGAGGCGGATCATCCACTCCACCAGGTCCACGCCGGTGACGGCCTCGGTGACGGGATGCTCGACCTGGAGGCGCGTGTTGATCTCGAGGAAGGACGCCTCGCCGGTGTCGGAGTCCAGCACGAACTCGACGGTGCCGGCGCTGCGGTACCCGACGCTCGCGCCCAGCTCGCGGGCCGTCGCGTGGAGCCGCTCCCGCACGTCGGGCGCGAGTCCGAACGCGGGCGCCTCCTCGACCACCTTCTGGTTGCGACGCTGCAGCGTGCAGTCGCGGTCGCCCAGCGTCACCACGGTGCCGTCGCCGTCGCCGAAGATCTGGACCTCGACGTGCCGGGCGCGCTCGATGTAGCGCTCCGCGAACACGCCGCCGCCGACCACGGCGGCGATGCGGGCGACGCCCTCGTACGCGTCGGCCACCTCGTCGAGCGCGCGCACCACGGCCATGCCCTTGCCGCCGCCGCCGGCGGCCGCCTTCACGATCACGGGCAGCCCGATCTCCGCGATCCGCGCCCGCGCGTCCTCCGCGTCGCTCAGCTCCGGCGTCGCCGCGGAGGTGGGAACGCGCGCGGAGATCGCCCGCTCGCGTGCCGCCTGCTTGTCGCCGAACAGCGCGATCTGCTCCGGGCGGGGCCCGATGAAGACCAGCCCCGCGGCCTCCACCGCGGCCGCGAAGCCGGGGTTCTCGGAGAGGTAGCCGTAGCCGGGATGGATGCCCCACACGCCGTGCGCGAGGGCGACCTCGATGAGCTGCTGCGCATCGAGGTACGGGTCCAGGTCACCGCGGCGCTCCAGCCGCACCACCCGGTCGGCCTGCTCGATGTGGAGGCTGCCGCGGTCGTCGTCGGTGTACACGCCGAGCGAGGTGCCGCCCCACGCCGTGACCGAGCGGAAGATGCGGCACGCGATCTCGGCGCGGTTCGCCACCATGACAGTTCGCGGGGTCGTCTGGGTCATCATGCGGGGACTCTATCGGACGATAGGTAAACGCCGTGTTACGTCTCGACGCGCGCGATGTTTCGTCGCCCACCGGACCCCCCCGCCCGGGTGCGGCGGGACGATGCGGCGGCCGGCGCATCGTCCCCCGTCACCCGGGTGCGGGGACGGCTGCGGGGACGGCACAGGGCCCCGACACCGGTGGGTGTCGGGGCCCTGGGGAGGGACTCGCGGGCGTTCGGCCACGCGAGCCGGATCTGTCAGCCGATCAGGCCTTCTTTGCGACCTTCTTGACGGGCGCCTTCTTGGCGTCGGCGACGATGGCCTCGGCCTTGCGGTTGGCCTTCACCTCGTCCCAGGTGATGCCGTAGTACGCGGCCTCCATCATCACCTTCATGTCCTCGAGGATCGGCAGGCGCGGGTTGGCCGGCGCGCACTGGTCCGCGTAGGCGTTCATCGCGAGGGTGTCGAGCGAGGCCATGAAGTCGGTCTCGTCGACGCCCACCGAGCTGAACGAACGCTCGATGCCGACCTTGTCGCGCAGCGCCTCCACCGCGGCGGCGTAGGACTCCACGCCCTCCTCGGGGGTCGAGGCCGGCAGGCCCAGGTGCTTCGCGATGGTCTGGTAGCGCTCGGGCGCCACGTAGGACTCGGCCTTGGGCCACGACGCGGGCTTGGTCGGGACCTTGCCGTTGTAGCGGATCACGTGCGGCAGGTAGATCGCGTTGGTGCGGCCGTGGGCGACGTGGAAGGTCGAGCCGGTCACGTGCGACATGGCGTGCACCAGGCCCAGGAAGGCGTTGGCGAAGGCCATGCCGGCGATGGTCGCGGCGTTGTGCATCTTCTCGCGGGCCTTGACGGCGCCGCCGCCCACCGTGACGGACTCCTCGATGTACTCGAAGACCATCTTGATGGCCTGCAGCGCGAGGCCGTCGGTGTAGTCGTTCGCGTAGACGGAGACGAACGCCTCGGTCGCGTGGGTCAGGGCGTCGAAGCCCGAGTCCGCGGCGACGCGCGAGGGCAGGTTCGCGGTGAGGACCGGGTCCACGATCGCGACGGTCGGGGTCAGCGCGTAGTCCGCGAGCGGGTACTTGCGGCCGTTCTCGGGGTCGGAGATGACCGCGAACGGGGTGACCTCGGAGCCGGTGCCCGACGTGGTCGGGATGCAGACCAGCTTGGCGAGCTCGCCCAGCTTCGGGAACTGGAAGGCGCGCTTGCGGACGTCGAAGAACTTCTCCTTCAGGTCCGCGAAGTCGACCTCGGGGTGCTCGTAGAGCAGCCACATGACCTTCGCCGCGTCCATCGGCGAGCCGCCGCCGACCGCGATGATGGTGTCGGGCTTGAAGGCGCGCAGGGTCTCGGCGCCCTTGCGGACGGTCGCGACGCTCGGCTCCGGCTCCACGCTGTCGATGATCTGGACCGACACGTTGTTGCTGCGGCGGTTGAGGACGTCGAGGACCTTGTCCACGATCCCGATGCGGGTCATGGTCGCGTCGGTGACGATGGTGACGCGCTCGACGCCGTTCATGTCGTGCAGGTACTGGATGGCGTTGGGCTCGAAGTACGTCTTGGCCGGCACCTTGAACCACTGCATGTTGTTGTTCCTCCGACCGATGCGCTTCACGTTGATGAGGTTCACCGCAGTGACGTTGTTCGACACCGAGTTGTGGCCGTAGGAGCCGCAGCCCAGGGTCAGCGAGGGCATGAACGCGTTGTAGATGTCGCCGATGCCGCCGTGGCTCGAGGGCGAGTTCACGATGATGCGGATCGCCTTGCAGCGCTTGCCGAAGTCCTTGATGAGCTCGTCGTCGGTCGCGTGGATCGCGGCCGAGTGGCCCAGGCCGTGGAACTCGACCATGCGCTCGGCGTAGTCGAGGCCCTGCTCGGTGGAGTCGGCCTTGAGGACGGCGAGGACGGGGCACAGCTTCTCGCGGGTGAGCGGCTCGCTCTCGCCGACGGTCGAGACCTCGGCGAGGATGATCGAGGTCTCCTCCGGGACGGTGAAGCCGGCCTGCTCGGCGATCCACTGCGGCGACTTGCCCACCACGTTCGGGTTGAGCTTCGCGCCGGCGCAGTTCTCGCCCGACGCGGTGACGCCGAAGATGAACTCCTCGAGCTTCGCCTTCTCCGCCGGCGTGACCTTGTACGCGTGGAGGCGGTCGAACAGCTCCAGGGCCTTGTCGTAGATCTCGGCGTCGAGGATGACGGCCTGCTCGGAGGCGCACACCATGCCGTTGTCGAAGGCCTTCGAGATGACCAGGTCGTTGATCGAGCGCTCGAGCACCGCCGACTTGTGCACGTAGGCGGGGACGTTGCCCGCGCCGACGCCCAGGGCGGGCTTGCCGCAGCTGTACGCGGCCTTCACCATGGCGTTGCCGCCGGTGGCGAGGATGAGCGCGACGCCGTCGTGGTTCATCAGCAGGTTGGTGGCCTCGAGAGACGGGGTCTCGACCCACTGGATGCAGTGCTCGGGGGCACCGGCGGCGATGGCCGCGTCGCGCACGATCCTGGCGGCGGCCACGGAGGACTGCTGCGCGCTCGGGTGGAACGCGAAGATGATCGGGTTGCGGGTCTTCAGCGCGATGAGCGACTTGAAGATCGCGGTCGAGGTGGGGTTGGTGACCGGGGTGACGCCGGCGACCACGCCGACGGGCTCCGCGATCTCGGTGATGCCCTTGATCGGGTCCTCGTTGATGATGCCCACGGTCTTCATGGGGCCCATCGAGTGGGTGACGTGCTCGCACGCGAAGATGTTCTTCACGGCCTTGTCCTCGAACACTCCGCGGCCGGTCTCCTGGACCGCGAGGACGGCGAGCTCGCCGTGCTGGTTGAGGGCGGCCACGGAGGCCTTCTTGACGAGCAGGTTGACGTCGTCCTGCGTGAACACGCTGTAGGCGTCGAGCGCCTCCTGGGCATTCGCGACGAGCGAGTCGATGGCGGCGGCGACGTCGGTGGTCGCGCTCTCCGGGGCGGTGGTGGTCATCTTCGTCTGGCTCCTAAGTGCCGGGTGCCGGCCCCCTCCGGGCCTCGATCCCCATGTCCTTCACGGTAGGGGCGGGTCTCGCCGATCTCGCGGGGCAGAGGTCCCGGGGACCATGGGCCTACTACCAGGGGTTTTATACCCATGGGGGTATGGTGACCAGGCGTTTTCGACACGTGTCGGGGGGACGATGCGCGGGTCGCGCCGGTCCCGGAAGTCCCGACGCGCGGGGTTGACGGCGCGGCGCGGGGCGCGTCCGGGCGCGGGCCGCCGTCGCGGTCGCGCGCCGCGGGCCGGCCCCACCGAGCGCCGCGCCGTGCGGGACGCTCACCGTGCTTTTCTGCGCGCAGCTGCGCCCTGCGGGACAGCCGTCAGAAGCTGTAGCGGTGAGACCGTCCCGCCCGGCACATCCCCGGCCCGAAAAGCACGGTGAGCGTCCCGCAGGATGGGGGCGCCGGGCACCGGGCTCCGAGCGGCGACCCGGCGGAGCTCAGCCCGTCACCACCTCGCCGCCCCACGCGCCGATCCCGCCCTCGAGCCCCACGGTGCGCTCGACGCCGGCCGCGGCCATCGCCTCGAGCGCGACGCGCGAGCGGTTGCCGGACTGGCAGTACACCGCGTAGTCGGCCGCGGGGTCGAGGGTCGAGACCTCGGCCGCGAACGTGGCCGCCGAGACGTCGATGTTGACGGCCCCGGGCAGGTGACCGGCCGCGAACTCCTCGGGAGTGCGGACGTCGATCACCGTCACGCCCTCCCCCGCCGCCGCGCCCGCGAAGGCGTCCGCGTCGACGTGAGCGCCGTCGAAGGCGACCTTCGTGACGGACTCGGCGGGCGCATCGTCCCCGCCCGAGCAGGCGGTGACGGCGGGGATCAGGGCGAGCAGCGCGCCGGCGAGGGCGCCGCGGAGGATGCGTCGGTTCATGCTCGACAGCATACCCCAGGGGGTATGTGCGAGAGCCCGCACACGCAACCGCGCCCGGTGCGCACCCCCGGGAGAGCAGGGGCGCGGACCGGGCGCGGTGGGTCCAGGAGCGGCCGGAGCCGCGGGCGTCAGGCGACGCGGATGAGCTTCTTGTTGACGAACTCGTCGGCCGCGAGCAGGCCCATCTCTCGCGAGGTGCCGGAGCGCTTCACGCCGCCGAACGGCAGCTCGGGGCTGTCGGCGAGCACGCAGTTGACGTAGACCATGCCGGCCTCGATCGCGTCGGCGACACGGTCGGCCTGCTCGGGGTCGGTCGTGTAGACGTAGGAGCCGAGGCCGTACGCGGTGTCGTTCGCGAGCGCCACGGCCTCCTCCTCGGAGGCGACCTTGTACACGGCGGCGGCGGGGCCGAACAGCTCCTCGCGGTACACATCCATGTCCGAGGTGACGCCCGTGATGACGGTCGGCTCGTAGAACGCGCCGTCGCGCTTGCCGCCAGCGACCAGCGTCGCACCCTGGTCGACCGCGCGGGAGACCTGCGCCTCGAGGCGCTCGGCCGCGGCGAGCGAGGACAGCGGGCCGATCACGGAGTCCTCCGAGAACGGGTCGCCCGCCGTGCACTCCACCATCGCGGCGGTGAACTTCTCGAGGAAGGAGTCGTACAGCGAGTCGATCACGATGAACCGCTTGGGCGCGTTGCAGGACTGGCCCGAGTTGTCCATGCGAGCCTCGACGGCGCCGGCGACCACGGAGTCGAGGTCGTCGGTCGACAGCACGATGAACGGGTCCGAGCCGCCCAGCTCGAGCGCGACCTTCTTGAGGTGCTGGCCCGCGAGCGACGCGACCGCGGAGCCGGCACGCTCGGAGCCGGTGACGGACACGCCCGCGATGCGCGGGTCGGCGATCATGGTCGCGGCCTGCTCGTTCGAGGCGTAGACGTTGACGTACACGCCCTCGGGGAAGCCCGCGTCGCGGTACATCTGCTCGATCGCGGCGGCCGACTCGGGGCACTGCGGCGCGTGCTTGAGCACGATCGCGTTGCCCACCACGATGTTCGGCGCCGCGAAGCGTGCGACCTGGTAGTAGGGGAAGTTCCACGGCATGATGCCGAGCAGGGCGCCCAGCCCGCTGCGGCGGATCACCGCGGTGCCCTCGCCCAGGATCTCGAGCGGGGTGTCGCCGGTGACCTTCTCCGCGTTGTCCGCGTAGAACTCGGTGATGTCGGCCGCGAAGTCGACCTCGCCGAGGGCGTGCGACAGCGGCTTGCCCATCTCGCGCACGATGATCGCCGCGAGCTCGTCGCGACGCTCGCGGTGGAGCTCGGCCACGCGACGGATCTTCGCAGCGCGCTCCGCCACCGAGGAGGTCCGCAGCCACCCGCGGTACGCGCCGTCCGCGGCCGCGAGCACAGTCTGGACGTCCCCGTCGGACATCGTCGGGTAGTCGGCCAGACGCTCGCCGGTGGCCGGGTTCACAACTGCGTAACCGCTCATGACTCTCCTTGGGTTGGTGCTGATGGACGATGCGGGGGCCGGGCGGGCGCTCAGCCGTGCGGAATCAGGGTGTACTTGGTCGAGAGGTACTCGTGGATGCCCTCGGCGCCGCCCTCGCGGCCGATCCCGGACTGCTTGACGCCGCCGAACGGCGCGGCGGCGTTGGACACCACGCCGGCGTTGAGGCCCATCATGCCGGTGTCGAGCCGGTCGATCAGCCGCTGCCCGCGGGCAAGATCGCTGGTATAGGCGTAGGACACGAGCCCGTACTCGGTGGAGTTCGCGAGCGCGATGGCCTGCTCCTCGGTCTCGAAGGTCGCGATCGCGAGCACGGGGCCGAAGATCTCGGTCGACAGGATCTCGGAGCCCGGCTGGACGCCCGTGAGCACGGTGGGCTCGATGAACGAGCCCACGCCCTCGATCGCCGCGCCGCCGGTGGCGAGCACGGCGCCCTTGGCCACCGCATCGTCCACGAGCGCGAGCGACGTCGCGACGGCGCGGTCGTCGATGAGCGGGCCGATGGTGACGCCGTCCTCGGTGCCGCGTCCCACGCGCATCGCTGCGACGCGCTCGGTGACGCGGCGCGCGAACTCGTCCGCGACGGACGCGTGCACGATGAAACGGTTGGCCGCGGTGCAGGCCTGGCCGATGTTGCGGAACTTGGCCATGAGCGCGCCCTCGACGGCCTTGTCCAGGTCGGCGTCCTCGAACACGAGGAACGGGGCGTTGCCGCCCAGCTCCATCGAGACGCGCAGCACGCCGTCGGCGGCCTGCTTGATGAGCGCGCGGCCCACCTCGGTCGAGCCGGTGAAGGACAGCTTGCGCAGGCGCGGGTCGGAGATGATCGGCGCCGTGACCGCGCTCGAGTGCGTGGTGGTGATGACGTTGACCACGCCGGCGGGGACGCCGGCCTCCTCGAGCACGCTCGCGAGCAGCAGCGTGGTGAGCGGCGTGAGCGCGGCGGGCTTCACCACCACCGTGCAGCCGGCGGCGAGCGCGGGGGCGATCTTGCGGGTCGCCATCGCGAGCGGGAAGTTCCACGGCGTGATGAGGTAGCACGGCCCGACGGGGCGCTGCGAGACCACCATGGACCCCGTGCCCTCAGGGTTGGAGCCGTAGCGGCCCGTGATGCGGACGGCCTCCTCGGAGAACCAGCGCAGGAACTCGTTGCCGTACGCGACCTCGCCGCGGGCCTCCGCGAGCGGCTTGCCCATCTCGAGCGTCATCAGCAGCGCGAAGTCCTCGGTGCGCTCGCGCACCAGGTCGAACGCGCGGCGCAGGATGTCGGAGCGGACGCGGGGCGCGGTCGCGGCCCACGCGTCCTGCGCGGCGACGGCCGCGTCGAGGGCGCGGCGGGCGTCCTCGGGCGTCGCGTCGGCGATCGAGGCGAGCACGTCGCCCGTGGAGGGGTCGAGCACGTCGAACGTGCCCGCGGACGATGCGTCGGTCCACTCTCCCCCGACGTACAGGGAGGTGGGGACGGAGTCGAGCAGGGTGCGCTCGGCGGTGGCGGTCATGCCGACACCTCCGCGGCGAGCGCGGCGGCGACCACGTCGAGGCCCTCGTTCAGGAGCGCGTCCCCGATGCTGAGCGGCGGCAGGAAGCGCAGGACGTTGCCGTATGTGCCGCACGTGAGCACGATCACGCCCTCGGCGATGCACCGCCGGGCGACGGCGCCGGCGAGCGCCGCGTCGGGGGCCTGCGTCGCGGGGTCGACCAGCTCGATCGCGATCATCGCGCCCAGGCCGCGCACGTCGCCCACGCGGGGGTCCTCGGCCTGGAGCGCGCCCAGGCGGCTCAGCATGAGGGCGCCGAGCTCGGCGGCCCGCTCCACGAAGCCCTCGGTCTCGAACGCGTCGATGGAGGCGAGCGCGGCGGCGCACGCGATCGGGTTGCCGCCGTACGTGCCGCCCAGGCCGCCCGCGTGGGCCGCGTCCATGATGTCCGCGCGTCCGGTGACGGCGGCCAGCGGGAGCCCGCCGGCGATGCCCTTGGCGGTGGTGACCAGGTCGGGGGTGAAGCCGAAGTGCTCGGACGCGAACATCGCGCCGGTGCGGGCGAAGCCCGACTGGACCTCGTCCGAGATGAGGACCACGCCGTTGGCCGCGCACCAGTCGGCGATCGCGGGCAGGAAGCCGGCCGCGGGCACGATGAAGCCGCCCTCGCCCTGGATGGGCTCGATGATGACGGCGGCCAGGTTGTCCGCACCCACCTGCTTCTCGATCACGGAGATCGCCTTGGCGGCCGCGTCCGGACCGGTGAGGCCGTCGCGGTACGGGTAGGACATGGGCGCGCGGTAGACCTCGGACGCGAAGGGTCCGAAGCCGCTCTTGTACGGCATCGACTTCGCGGTGAGCGCCATGGTGAGGTTGGTGCGACCGTGGTACGCGTGGTCGAATGCGACCACCGCCTGGCGCTTGGTGAACTTGCGTGCGATCTTCACGGCGTTCTCGACGGCCTCGGCGCCGGAGTTGAACAGCGCGGACTTCTTCTCGAAGTCGCCCGGGGTGAGGCGGTTGAGCGCCTCGGCGACCGCGACGTAGCCCTCGTAGGGCGACACCATGAAGCACGTGTGGGTGAACTGCGCGGCCTGACGCTGCACCGCCTCGACCACCTTGGGGTGGGCGTTGCCCACCGAGGTGACGGCAATGCCGGAGCCGAGGTCGATGAGAGAGTTGCCGTCCGCGTCGAGCACCACGCCGCCGCCCGCGGCGACCGCGGCGATCGGGGCGGTGTGGCCCACGCCCTTGGCGACGGCCGCCGCCTTGCGGTCGAGCAGCTCCTGCGAGCGCGGTCCGGGGATCGCGGTGACGAGCCGGCGCTCCTGCGCGAGCGCGGGTCCGCCGGAGATCGAGGGCGCGCCGTCGGCGGCGATGTCGAGGGTGGTCATGGGTGCGACGCTAGGACGGTTCACGCGGCTCGACCACCCGCCGCCGCGTACAACGTGTTGCGCTCGACTGTCCACAGTGGCAGGCTCGCGGCATGGCGTCACCGACGATTCGCGCGCTGCTCGCGCGCCCCGAGCTCAAGCTGCGTCTCGCCACCCCGGAGGACGCCGTGACACCGGGCGCTCTCGACGCGACCGTCCGCTGGGTGCACAGCTCCGACCTGCTGGATCCCACGCCGTTCCTCGCGGGCGGCATGGTGCTGCTCACCACGGGCACACAGTTCCGCGATGCGGGCGACAGCCCCAAGGCGTACACCGCCTACGTGAAGCGCCTGGCACGGTCGGGGATGCTGGGTCTCGGCTTCGGCACCGAGGTCGTGCGCTCCGGCATCCCCGAGGCGCTGATCGCCGCATGCGAGGACGCGCGCCTGCCCCTGTGGGAGGTGCCCTACGACACCCCGTTCATCGCGCTCGCCCGCGCGAACGCGGAGGCGCTCGCCGCGGTCGCGTACGAGCGCCGCACCTGGGCCCTCGAGGCTCAGCGCGCCGTCGCGGTCGCGGCGCTGCGCCCCGACGGGCTCAAGGCCATGCTTGCCGAGCTCGCCCGACGCCTGGGCGCCTGGGTGGGCCTGGTCGACGCGGACGCGCTCCTCCATGAGCACCCCGGCGGCGGGGTGGACGCGGCGACGGTGACGGCGCTCGAGCATCACGCGGGCGCGATGCTGGTGCGCGGAGTGCAGGCGACGTCCGGCGTCACGGCCGGCGACCGCGACTTCCAGCTGCAGACGCTCGGCCAGCGCGGGCGGCTGCGCGCGGTGCTCGCGATCGCCGCGGACGAGCTCGACGAGCAGCAGCGGGCCGTGGTGACCACGGTGGTCGCGATGGCGGCGCTCGCCCTGGAGCAGCGCCAGGACCTCGAGCTCGCCCGCGACGCGCTCGCGGCCGGGATCCTCGAGGCGCTCACCCGCGGGGACGTCCCGCTGGCCGCCGCCGTGGCCGCCGCCTCGGGCTCGCCCCTGCCCGCAGCGCCCGTGGTGGTCGCCGTCGCGGACGAGCGGCTCGCCTCCGTGGGCGGCGCCGGCCGGTGGCTGGACACCCGCGGCGTGCCGGTGCTGCACGCGCAGCGGCACGGCGACCTGGTGATGGTGCTCGCGGAGGAGGACGCCTCCTTGGTGGACGAGCTGGTGCTGCGCCACGGCGGCACGGTCGGCCTGTCCGCGCCCGCGCGGCTCGACGCGGTCGCCGAGGCGCTGGTGCAGGCCCGCACGGCGCGCGAACGGCGCACCGGTCCCGTGACACGCTTCGCGGACCTGCCGGGGGCCGGGGTGCTCACGCTGCTCGACGGGCCTCAGGCGCGCACGGTCGCGCGCGCGGCGCTCGAGCCGCTCGCCCGTCACGACGAGGAGCAGGGCACCGAGCTGGTGCCCACGGTGGCGGCGTGGTTCGCCGCGGACTGCGCGCACGACGCGGCGGCGCGGGCGCTGGGGGTGCACCGCCACACGGTGCGCGCGCGGCTCGCGGCCGCGCAGGAGCTGCTCGGCCAGGACCTCGCCACGGTGGCCGGCCGCGCCCAGGTGTGGGCGGCGCTGCGCGCGGCGGGGCTGCTCGACTGACCGAGCCGGCCGCCCCGCCGCGGGCGCCCTCAGGCGATGAGCGCGTCGATCTCGCTCAGCGCGCCGTCGATGACGGCGAGGCCGCGCCGGAGCTCGGCCTCGGTGATGACGAGCGGCGGCGCGATGTGGGTGCGGTTGAAGTGCACGAACGGCCACAGGCCGGAGTCCTTGCACGCCTTCGCGAACACGCCCATGGGGGCGGCGTCCGCGCCCGCGGCGTTGAACGGCACCAGCGGCTCGCGGGTCTCGCGGTCGCGGACCAGCTCGATCGCCCAGAACAGGCCGGTGCCGCGCACCTCGCCCACGCACGGGTGCGACTCGAGCCAGCCGCGGACGGTCGGCTCGATCACGCGCGACCCGAGGTCCTTCACCCGTTCGAGGATGCCGTCCCTGCGGAACACCTCGAACGTCGCGACGCCGGGGGCGCACGCGAGCGGGTGCCCCGAGTACGTGAGGCCGCCGGGGAACGCACGCTCGTCGAACGCCGCCGCGATCTCCGCGGAGATCACCACGCCGCCCAGCGGCACGTAGCCCGAGTTGACGCCCTTCGCGAAGGTGATGAGGTCCGGCTCGACGCCGTGGCCCTGGAACGCGAACCACTCGCCGGTGCGGCCGAAGCCCACCATGACCTCGTCGGCGATGTAGACGATCCCGTACTTGTCGCACAGCGCCCGCACGCCCGCGAGGTACCCCGGCGGCGGCACGAGCACGCCGTTGGTGCCCACCACGGTCTCGAGGACGATCGCGCCGATGGTCGACGCCCCCTCGAGCACGATGGTCTGCTCGAGGTGCTCGAGCGCGCGCGCCGTCTCCTCCTCGGGCGTGGTCGCATGGAACGCCGAGCGGTACAGGTACGGCCCGAAGAAGTGCACCACGGACCCGTCCGCGGGCTCGTTGGGCCAGCGGCGCGGGTCGCCCGTGAGCGAGATCGCGGTGGTGGTGTTGCCGTGGTAGCTGCGGTACATCGCGAGCACCTTGCGCTTACCCGTCACCAGGCGGGCCATGCGCACGGCGTTCTCGTTCGCGTCCGCGCCGCCGTTCGTGAAGAAGACCTTGGTGAAGCGCTCCCCCGCCACATCCGTGATGAGGCGCGCGAGCTCGCCGCGCACGTCGTTCGCGAAGGACGGCTGGATGGTCGCGAGGGTGCGCGCCTGCTTCTCGATGGCCTCGATGAGGTCGGGGTGCTGATGGCCCAGGTTGAGGTTGACCAGCTGCGAGCCGAAGTCGAGGTAGCGGTTGCCCGCGTAGTCCCAGAACTCGGAGCCCGCGCCGCCGGCGACGGGCAGCGGGTCGATCATCCCCTGCGCGCTCCACGAGTGGAACACGTGGCCGCGGTCGTCGGCGCGCACGCGCGCCTCCGCGCCCGTCATGGCGTCCTGCTCGATGCTCATGGACCCGCCTCTCAGTGGTTGCTCGGGAAGCCGAGGTCGATCTGCGACTCACTGGGCTCCGGCCAGCGAGTCGTCACCACCTTGCTCCGCGTGTAGAAGTGGATGGACTCGGGGCCGTAGATGTGCGAGTCGCCGAACAGCGAGCTCTTCCAGCCGCCGAACGAGTACGCGCCGATCGGCACGGGCAGCGGCACGTTGACGCCCACCATGCCCACCTCGATGTCGATCTCGAACGCGCGAGCGGTGGCGCCGTCGCGGGTGAAGATCGCGGTGCCGTTCGCGAACTGGTTCGCGTTGACCAGGGCCACGGCCTCGTCGTAGGACGATGCGCGAGTCACCGCGAGCACGGGGCCGAAGATCTCGTCGTCGTAGACCTTCATGCCCGGCTTCGCGTGATCCACCAGCGACGTGCCCACGAAGAAACCGTCGCCCGCGAACTCCTGGGTGGTGCCGTCGACCACCACGGTCGCGCCCTCGGCGGCGGCGCCGGTGACGTACGAGGCGACCTTGTCGCGGTGCTCGCGCGTGATGAGGGGGCCCATCTCCGAGGCCGGGTCGGTGCCGTCGCCGATGGTGAGCGTCGCCATGCGCTCGGCGACCTTGGCGACCAGCGCATCGGCCGTCTCCTCGCCCACGGGCACGAGGACGGAGATCGCCATGCAGCGCTCGCCCGCGGAGCCGTAGGCGGCGGAGACCGCGGCGTCGGCGGCGGCGTCGAGGTCCGCGTCGGGCATGACGATCATGTGGTTCTTCGCGCCGCCGAGCGCTTGGACGCGCTTGCCGTTCGCGGTGCCGCGCTCGTAGATGGCGCGGGCGACCGGGGTCGAGCCGACGAAGGAGACGGCGCGCACGTCGGGCGAGTCGAGCAGGGTGTCGACCGCGACCTTGTCTCCGTGGACCACGTTGAGGACGCCCGCGGGCAGGCCCGCCTCCTCGAACAGCGCGGCGAGGAACAGCGACGCCGAGGGGTCCTTCTCGGACGGCTTGAGGACCACGGTGTTGCCGCACGCGATGGCGGAGGCCGCCATCCACAGCGGCACCATCACGGGGAAGTTGAACGGGGTGATGCAGCCGACCACGCCCACGGGCTGCTTGGTGGAGTGCACGTCGACGCCGCGCGCGACCTGCTCCGAGTGCTCGCCCTTGAGGTGGTGCACCAGGCCCGCGGCGAACTCGACGTTCTCGATGCCGCGGCTGATCTCGCCCTTCGCGTCGGAGAGGACCTTGCCGTGCTCGCGCGTGATGATCGCGGCGAGCTCGTCCTGACGCTCGATCAGGAGGTGACGCAGGCGGAAGAACACGTCCGCGCGCTTGATCAGGCCCGTCGCACGCCAGGCGGGCAGCGCGGCCTTGGCGGCGGCGATGGCCGCCTCGACCTCGGCGACCGAGGCGTACGCGACCTCGGCGACCACCTCTCCGGTCGCGGGGTTCCAGACCTGGCCGGTGCGCTCGCCGGCGCCGGCGGCCTCACCTGCGACGTGGTGACGGATCAGGCTCACGGTTCTCCTCTCGGAACGCGCCGGACACTCTGCCGGACGCGGGTAGCGGTGCGATGGCACTCAGATTCACACATACGATGGCCCGATGGAGCCCTCGGAACGTCGTCATCTCACCCCGGGACCGACACATCGTCCGGCCGGTACCGCGCTCGCCGCGCTGCCCACCGTGGCGGAGCTGCTGGAGGACCCCGCGTTCCGCGCGGGCCTGCCCGAGGTGGTGGTCGGCGGCGCCGCCCTGGAGGCGCCCGTGCGGTGGATCCACACCTCGGAGCGCGGCGACATCGCCCGCATGCTCGAGGGCCGCGAGCTGGTGCTGTCGATGGGCACGGCGTGGCCCGAGGACGATGCGGCGCTCGGGGAGTTCGTGGACAGCCTGGCGGACGTGGGGGTGTCCTGCCTGGTGCTCGAGCTCGGCACGCGGTACGACGCCCTGCCGGCGGCCGTCCGCGCCGCCGCGGAGAGCCGCGGCCTCGCCCTGGTGGTGCTGCACCGCGAGGTGCGGTTCGTGTCCGTCACCGAGGCGGGTCACGGCCGCATCATCGCCGGGCAGATGGCGGCCCTGCGCGCTCGCGACGAGGTCCGCGAGGTGTTCACCTCGCTCGCGCTGCGCGGCGCGCCCGCCGACCACGTGGTCCGCGAGCTCGCCCGCGCGCTGGGCGCGCCCGTGGTGCTCGAGAGCCTTGCCCACGAGGCGCTCATCGCGGAGATCCCGGCCGGGTCCGAGCAGACCGTGCTGGCCGACTGGGAGCGCCGCTCGCGCGCCGCCCACCGCGACCAGCAGGCGGAGACGCACGGCGAGGAGGGCTGGCTGGTGGTTCCCGTCGACGCGCGCGGCAAGCGCTGGGGCTCGCTGGTCGCGCTGCCCGGGCCCGCGCACCCGGCGGGCCGCGCGAACGTGCTGAGCCAGGGCGCGATCGCGCTGGCGCTCGGCCGGCTCGCGGACGGCGGCCGCGACGAGTGGGCGACCATCGCACGCCGCCACGTGCTCGACCCGCTGCTCGCGGGACGCTTCGCCACGCCCGAGGCGATGGCCGCGAGGCTCGAGGCCGCCGGCGTGCCCGTCGAGGGGCGCCTCCTGTACGGCCTCGCGCTGCGCGGCTCCGAGCCGTCGCCAGCCGAGATCGAGGCGTGGGCGCTCGCCGCCGGCGGACGCGCCCGCGCGCTCGCCATGCCCTCCCGGACCGGAGCGGCGCTGACGGTGGTGCTGCTGTCCCTGCCCGCGCATCGTCCCCTCGACGAGGCCGCCACGGCGGCCCTCCAGCGCGCGCTCCGCGACGGCGGCCGCATCGCGATCGCGGTGGGCCGCGAGGCGCGCGACGTCGACGGCGCGACCCTCGCGCTGCACGAGGCGATCGACAACGCGGGCGAGCCCGCCTCCGGCACCGTGCTGTGGGTGGAGCGGCGGCCGCTCGCGCGCCTCCTCAGCTCGCTGCGCGACGACCACCGCCTGCTCGACCACGGCGAGCGGGTGCTCTCCCCCATCGTCGAGCACGACCAGCGGACGTCCGGCGACCTCCAGCGGGTCCTCCGCGCGGCGCTCGCCCACCCGGGCAACCGCACCGCGGCCGCGCGCGCAGCCCACCTGTCACGATCCGTGTTCTACCAGCGGCTCGAGCTCATCGAGACGCTGCTGGGCGTGGACCTCGAGGACGGCGAGACGCAGACCGCGCTGCACGTGGCGCTGCTGTCGCGGCCCGGCGCGCGCGACTGACCGCGGCGCCCGCGCCTACCCCGCGACGTAGACCTTCCGCAGCGTCTCCGTGACGGTCCACCGGGTCTGCATGCCCTCTTGGAGCCACACCATCGATCCGGGACCGATCTCGGCCGTGGGCAGCGCGGGCTCCAGGTACTCGATGGTGGCGCGCCCGGACAGCACCACGAACACCTCGTCCGCCTCGACGTCGGTGGCGACGCCGGGCGTCATCTCCCACACGCCCACCTCGACCTCGCCCACCTCGGCGAGCGCAGCGGCCCCCGCGACGGGGGCGCCGGACTCCACGAGGCCGGGCTCGACCGGCTCGGTCTCGATGGTGACGGCGTGCAGGTCGACGGGGACGCCCGGTCTCAGCGCGCTCACGAGTCGAACCCGAGGCCCACGGCGTCGAGGCCGCGCAGCAGCAGGTTGCGCCGGCCCTCGCGGTGGTCCGCGCGGTCGAGCGACCAGCGCGTCGCGTTGATGCCGAGGCTCGCGACCGGCTCCGGCGGGAACGGCAGCGGCCGGTCCTGGACCATCCGTAGGCGCGTGCGCTCCGTCTCCTCGCCCGCGAGCAGGTCAAGCATGACGTTCGCGCCGAACCGGGTCGCGCCGACGCCCAGACCGGTGAACCCCAGCGAGTAGGCGACGTCGCCGCCGCGCGCCGTGCCCCAGAATGCGCAGAAGCGGGTGGACGTGTCGATCGCGCCGGCCCACCGGTGGGTCGCGCGGATCCCGTCGAGCTGCGGGAAGGTGGTGAGCAGGTGGCTCGCCAGCTTCTCGTAGGACTCGCGTCGGTCCTGGTAGGAGGCCTTCACGCGGCCACCGGCGTGGTAGATCGCGTCGTAGCCGCCGAACAGCAGGCGGTCGTCGGCGGTGAGCCGGTAGTAGTGGAACTGGTTGGCCATGTCGGCGACGCCCTGCCGGCCCTCCCAGCTCATCTCCGCGAGCTGCGCAGGGGTGAGCGGCTCGGTCATGAGCACGTAGTCGTAGACCGGCACCGTCATGAGCCTGTTGCGCTTGAGCAGCGACTGGAACGCGTTGGTCGCGAGCGCGACCTTGCCCGCCCGCACGTGGCCGTCGCGCGTGCGCACCAGCGGGCCGTCCTCGAGCGCCGTGACGGGCGAGCGCTCGAAGATCCTCACGCCCAGCTCCTCGGCGACCCGGGCGAGCTCGCGCGCGAGCTTGCCGGGGTGCACCAGCGCCGTGTCGTCGGGGCTCAGCTGACCGCCCAGGTAGGTGGGCGAGTTCACCAGCGCGCGCGTCGCCTCCGCATCGAGCACGCCGTCGCCCTCGAGCCACTCGAGCTGGTGCGGCTCGACCGCGACGGAGAGCGCGCCCGTTCGCTGGAAGTCGACGTCCATCGAGTACCGGGCGACGGTGGCCTCGATCTGGTCGAGGTTCTCCATCCCGAGGCGGTCGAGCTCGTCGATCTCGTCGGGCCAGCGCGACTCGCCGTTCTCGCGGCCGTGCGTGAGGCTCGCCTCGCAGAAGCCGCCGTTGCGGCCCGACGCGGCCCACCCCACGCGCCGCCCCTCGAGCAGCACCACGTCCAGGTGGGGGTCGCGCTCCTTCGCGAGCACCGCGGTCCACAGCCCCGAGTACCCGCCGCCCACGATCACCAGGTCCGCGCGGTGGCTGCCCTCGAGCGCGGGCCGCTCGGGACCGGGCGCGTCGTCCGTCCAGAAGGGCTCGAGGCGCGAGCCTTCCAGCATGGTGGCGATGGACGATGCGGCGGCCGGGTGGCGCTCGAAGACCGTGGTTCCCACGGGTATCACTCCTGACGGTGAAGGGCTTGTCCGGCATCGAACCGCACGCATCCCCCGGATGCAAGGGACCCCGGACACAACTGCGGGCGCGGGGAGAGGTGACCGACGCATCGTCCGGCCCTGGCATGGACCGCGCCCGGGGTGATCGGTTACCGTGTGAGGTGCACTCCCCGGGTGTGCGACCCCAGCGCCAGGCCGGCGGGCGGTCGCGAACCTTTACCTCATGTATGCCCGTCGCCAGGCCGGTCGGGTGGAGGAGTCATGCCAGTCCAGCTCGACCGCGCCCGGATCGCCCAGCTGATCGAGGAGCAGACCGCGCTGCTCAACGAGCGCACCGTGAAGTCCAAGGCCATGTACGCCCACGCGTCGGAGCACCTCTCCGGCGGTGTCGCGTCCAGCTACCAGGGCCGTGACCCGTGGCCCATCTACATCGACTCGGGTGCGGGCGACCGCATCGTCGACGTCGACGGCAACGAGTACTACGACTTCCACAACGGCTTCGGCTCGATGGTCCAGGGCCACGCGCACCCCGCGATCGGCGCGGCGCTCGAGAAGCGCTACCCGCTCGGCACGCACTTCGCGGCGGCCACCGAGGACGTCATCGACGTCGCGGACGAGCTCGCGCGCCGGTGGGGCCTGCCCAAGTGGCGCTTCACCAACTCGGGCTCCGAGTCCACCATGGACGCGATCCGCATCGCCCGCGCCTACACGGGCCGCGACACCGTGATGAAGATCTTCGGCTCGTACCACGGCCACCATGACACGGTCATGGTGTCGATCGGCGTCGCGTACGACCAGATCGGCGACCGCGAGAACTACGCGTCGCTGCCCTACGGCGGCGGCATCCCGCAGGCGACCGTCGACATGACCGTCGCGGTGCCGTTCAACGACGCGGGCGCGATGGAGCGCCGGATCGTGGCGCTCGAGAAGGAGGGCCGCCTGCCCGCCTGCGTCATCATGGAGGCCGCCATGATGAACCTGGGCGTCGTGCTGCCCGAGCCCGGCTACCTCGAGGCCGTGCGCGAGATCACGAAGAAGTACGGCATCGTGCTGATCTTCGACGAGGTCAAGACCGGCCTCGCGATCGCCCCCGGCGGCGCGACCGAGAAGTTCGGCGTGCTGCCCGACATGGTGACGCTCGCGAAGGTGCTGGGCGGAGGCCTGCCGTCCGGCGCGATCGGCGGCTCCGCCGAGGTGATGAGCGTGGTCGAGGACCACACCGTCTACCAGGTGGGCACCTACAACGGGAACCCGCTGTCGATGGCCGCCGCGAAGGCGTCGCTCCTCGAGGTGCTCACGCCGGCCGCGTACGAGCGGCTCGCGGAGCTCAACGACCGGATCGTCGCCGGCTGCCAGGCCGTCATCGAGAAGTACGACCTCGCGGGCTACGCCGTGGGCATCGGCTCGAAGGGCTGCGTGACGTTCTCCACCGAGAAGATCACGGACTACGAGGCGTTCAAGAACGCCCAGGACGTCGAGCTGTGCGACCTCGCGTGGCTGTGGAACATGAACCACGGCATCTTCATGACGCCGGGCCGCGAGGAGGAGTGGACGCTCTCGGTGGTCCACACCGACGAGTCCGTGGACGCCTACATCAAGGCGTTCGACGATCTGGCGGCGGCGCTGACCGCGTAACCGCCCGCCTCGCGACGGCGCCCGACCGGCGCCGTCGCGAGCGCCGTGAAGGCCGGGTCCCGCTGAGGTGGGCCCGGCCTTCTGCGTTCACATCACGGTGATGCCGCGCGCAGCGAACTGCCCCCTCACGCGGTCGAGCAGCTCGTGCGACGGCGTCGGGGTGTCCTCGAGCAGGTAGGGCTCCCCCGTCGCGGCCCACTTGTCGCGGCCCAGCTGGTGGAACGGCAGCACCTCGACCCGCTCGACCCCGTCGAGAGTGGCGACGAAGTCCGCGACCGCGTCGACGTTGTCGACCGCGTCGGTGAGGCCCGGGACCAGCACGAACCGGATCCACATGGTCCGGCCGAGGTCGGACAGGCGGCGCGCGAAGTCGAGGGTGGGCTGCAGCGGGCGGCCCGTCACCCGGGCGTAGGTCTCGGGCAGGCCCGACTTGATGTCGAGCAGCACCAGGTCGATCTCCTCGAGGTCCGCGTCGGACAGCCGTGCGCCCAGCAGGCCGGCGGTGTCCAGCGCGGTGTGGATCCCGAGCGCCTGGCAGCGGCGGAACACCTCCATGACGAACTTGGCCTGCAGCAGCGGCTCGCCGCCGGAGATGGTGATGCCGCCGCCGGAGACCTTGAGGACCTTCTCGTAGCGCACGACCTTCACCATCACCTCGTCGACGGTGTGGCGGCGGCCGTCGCGCATGCGCCACGTGTCGGGGTTCTGGCAGAACTGGCAGCGCATCCCGCAGCCGGCCATGAACAGGGCCATGCGGGTGCCGGGGCCGTCGGCGCCGGTGACCAGGTCCCACGAGTGGACGGAGCCGGTGGTGTGGTCGACTATGCGGTCGGCGGCGGCCATCTCCTCGTCGGCCACCTCCATGGGCGGGGACGCGAGGAGCGGGACGGGGACGGGGTTGTCAGGCATGGCGGGGACCTCCTGCTGTCGAGGATAGAAGCGGCGCCCCGCCCCCGGTGGGGACGGGGCGCCGCTGGGTGTCCGGTCTGCGGAGAGCGGGCTACAGCCCGGCGTGGAACGTGCGGGAGAGCACGTCGAGCTGCTGCTCGCGGGTCAGACGGACAAAGTTGACGGCGTAGCCGGAGACGCGGATGGTGAGCTGCGGGTACTTCTCCGGGTGCTCCATGGCGTCCTCGAGGACCTCACGGTTGAGGACGTTGACGTTGACGTGGAAGCCCTGCGACACGTTGTACGCGTCGAGGATGCCCACCAGGTTCTTCACCTGGTCCTCGCGGGTGCGGCCCAGGCCGGACGGCACGATCGAGGTGGTCAGCGAGATGCCGTCCTGCGCCTCCGCGTAGGGCAGCTTCGCGACGGAGAGGGCCGAGGCCATCACGCCGTGCACGTCACGGCCGTTCATGGGGTTGGCACCGGGGGCGAAGGGCTCGCCGGCGCGGCGGCCGTCGGGGGTGTTGCCCGTCGCCTTGCCGTAGACCACGTTCGACGTGATGGTGAGCACCGACTGCGTGTGGGTCGCGTTGCGGTAGGTGGGCTGCTGGCGCACCTTCTCCATGAAGCGGCCCACCAGGTCCACGGCGATCTCGTCAACGCGGTCGTCGTCGTTGCCGTAGCAGGGGAACTCGCCCTCGACCTCGTAGTCCACCGCGAGGCCCGAGGCGTCGCGGACGGGACGCACGGTCGCGTACTTGATGGCCGACAGCGAGTCCGCCGCGACCGACAGGCCGGCGATGCCGCAGGCCATGGTGCGGAGGATGGTGCGGTCGTGCAGCGCCATCTCGATGCGCTCGTAGGCGTACTTGTCGTGCATGTAGTGGATGACGTTGAGCGCGTCCACGTAGGTCTCGGCGAGCCAGTCGAGGAGCCCGTCGAACGCGGCCATGACGGAGTCGAAGTCGAGGACCTCGTCCGTGAGCGGCGCGCTGACCGGGGCGACCTGCTTGCCGGAGACCTCGTCGCGGCCGCCGTTGATCGCGTACAGCAGCGACTTGGCGAGGTTGACGCGGGCGCCGAAGAACTGCATCTGCTTGCCCACGGCCATCGCGGACACGCAGCACGCGATCGCGGTGTCGTCGCCGTAGCAGGGGCGGATCAGCTCGTCTGACTCGTACTGGATGGCCGAGGTGTCGATCGAGACCTTCGCGCAGAAGTCCTTGAAGCCCTGCGGGAGGCGGTCGGACCAGAACACGGTGAGGTTCGGCTCCGGTGCGGGGCCCAGGTTGTACAGCGTCTGCAGGTAGCGGAACGAGGTGCGGGTCACCAGCGGGCGACCGTCCTCGCCGACGCCGCCGATGGTCTCGGTGACCCACGTCGGGTCGCCGGAGAACAGCGCATCGTACTCCGGGGTGCGCAGGAAGCGCACGATCCGCAGCTTGATGACGAAGTCGTCGATGATCTCCTGAGCGGACTCCTCGGTGAGGACGCCCTCGGCGATGTCGCGCTCGAGGAACACGTCGACGAAGGTCGAGGTGCGGCCCAGCGACATGGCGGCGCCGTTCTGCTCCTTCACCGCGGCGAGGTACGCGAAGTACAGCCACTGGACGGCCTCGCGGCCGGACTGCGCGGGGCCCGAGATGTCGAAGCCGTAGGAGGCCGCCATCTGCTTGAGCTCCTTGAGCGCCTTGATCTGCTCGGAGTTCTCCTCGCGGTCGCGGATGATGTCCTCGGTCGAGCGCTCCATGTCGAGCTCCATGCGCTCGAGCTTCTTGCCCTCGATCAGGGCGTCGACGCCGTACAGCGCGACGCGGCGGTAGTCGCCGATGATGCGGCCGCGGCCGTACGCGTCGGGCAGGCCGGTGACGATGTGCGAGGAGCGGGCCGCGCGGACGTTCGGCGGGTACGCGTCGAAGACGCCGTCGTTGTGGGTCTTGCGGTACTTGGAGAAGGTCTCCTCGAGCTCCGGCTTGATCGGGTAGCCGTAGGTCTCGAGCTCCTTCACCACCATGCGCCAGCCGCCGAACGGCATGATCGCGCGCTTGAGCGGGGCGTCGGTCTGGAGGCCGACGATGACCTCGTTCTCCTGGTCGATGTAGCCGGGGCCGTGCGAGGTGATGAGGGCCGGGGTCTCCCAGTCGACGTCGTAGACGCCCTTCTCGCGCTCCTCCGGGAACATCGCGGAGAGCTTGTCCCAGACGCCCGTGGTGCGGGCGGTGGCGCCGGCGAGGAAGGTGTCGTCGCCCTCGTAGGGCGTGTAGTTCTTCTGGATGAAGTCACGGACGTCGATGCCGTCGCACCAGGCGCCGGTGGTGAAGCCGCGCCACGCGTGGGCGCGGGGGTCGCCCGCGTCGTCCTGGATCGTGGTGCTGTCGACGGCTTCTGTGGTCATGGCCTGTACTCCCTCTCCCAATTGGATGGCCCTGTGGGGCCGATGCGTGGGGCTCGCTCCTGCCGGGATGGCGGTGTGGATTGCCTCGTGTTTCACCGTACGGGCGGGGGCCACCCTTTGCATGGGACCAAGTGCCCGCGGACCTTCGGTCCTGGAATGCGAGGGGTCAGGGCAGCGCGCGGGCGGACGCTGTCGCGTCGAGGTTCACGGCGCCGGGCAGCCACGTCGCGCCGAACAGCACGGGCGTGCGCAGCGCGAGCGTCACCTCCACGGTGACGCCGTCGGGGGACGATGCGGCGGCCAGGACCGCGCCGTCCAGGCCTTCGCGCGTGGCGGAGAGCGCCAGCTGGGTGCGCGCCGCGGCGTCGAGCGCGACGGGGTCGAGGCGGGTCGCGCCCGTCGAGTAGTAGGCGTCGAGGTCGAGCGCGTCGGCGGCCGCGAGCGCGACCTCGTCCGCGGCGTGCGCGAGGCGGGCACGCTGCAGCTGGACGTGGGTGACGGCGGCGACGGTGACGAGCGCGGCGAGCAGGACGGCGACCAGGCCGAGGGTGAGGACGGTGATCGAGCCCTCGTCGTCGCGCAGGCGGGTCATGGCGCGTACCCGTCGACGGGGCCGGAGGCCGTGGAGTCGAGCGTGATGCGGGCCGGGATCGCGGCACGTATCAGGGCGGGCAGGCCGGGCAGCGGCACGTGCACCTCGACCCTCGCCATCACGGTCGAGCCGGCGGCCAGGCACGTCCCGTCGCAGCCCAGCTCCACCTCCGCGCTCGCGATCCCGAAGTCCTCGGCGGTGACCGCGGCTGCAGCGTCCGCCGCGGCGCGGGACTGCGCGAGGGCGGACTCGGGGGTCGCGCCCGAGTCGAGGGAGTCGAGCCCGGCGACCACGGCCGCGCGGGCCGCGGAGTACGCGGCCGCCTCGGCGGCGTACGCGCCGGCCTGCACGCGCGAGACCGAGACGACCAGGTAGAGCAGGGGCACCAGCAGCACGAGCGTGAGCGCGACCAGCTCGACCGCGGCGGCACCGTCCTCGGCGCGGAGGTCACGGCGCATGGGAGCCCTCGCTCAGCGCGCGCCCGCTGGCCTCCACCGTGCCGGAGGCCCACAGGACGGCGGGCGCCTCGCCGGTCAGCGTCACCCGCACCGCGTCACGCCCGCCGACGTCCTCGTGCGCGATCGCGACCTGCGCGCCCATCCCGAGCGACGCCTGGGCGCACGCGGCCGCCCGGGCGACCCCTGCATCGTCCCCCTGCCGTGCGACGGCGGCCACGCGGGCGCCCTCGGACGCGCACGCGGTGAGCGTGCTGCGGACGTGCGCGGCCAGGGCGAGCTGCAGCACGCCGAGCGCGACCGCGGCCACCAGGACCGCGACCAGCACGAACTCGACGGCCGCGGAGCCCCGGTCAGCCGCCGGTGACCGACTCAAGGGCGGTGGTGAACATGTCGCTGAGCGCGGGCCCGGCGAGCGCCCAGATCGTGGCGACCAGGCCTGCCGTCATCAATGTGATGAGCACCCAGCCCGGCACGTCCCCGCGGTCGTCGCTCAACTGCCTCTTCCACTTGTCCATCTCTCCCCCATCTCCT
Source organism: Demequina silvatica (assembly GCF_000971215.1). Lineage (GTDB taxonomy): Bacteria > Actinomycetota > Actinomycetes > Actinomycetales > Demequinaceae > Demequina > Demequina silvatica. Next base: position 169,002 of record NZ_BBMA01000003.1, on the reverse strand, counting down.
ACAACCCCAGCCGGAGCGCGATGAGCCCCGGGTACAGCGCGAACAGCACGGTGACCGGCAAGATCAGCAGCACGACGGGCACGAGCATCGCGATCTCGCGCTTGCCGCCCTCCTCGAGCAGCGCCTGACGGCCGCGGTCGCGCACGTCGGTCGCCTGCGCGTGGAGCACCTCCGCGAGCGGGGTGCCGCGCTCGATCGCGGTGACGAGCGCGTCGCAGAAGGACGTCACCACCGGCTCGCCGGTGCGGGCGGCGAGTCGGTCCAGCGCGCTGCCCACGGTGCGGCCGGCGCGGATCTCGGCGAGCGCGGTACGCAGCTCGTCGCCCAGCGGGCCGGGCGACAGCGCGGCGACGCGATCCAGCGCGGCGGGCACGGACTCGCCGGCGACCACCGCGAGCGCGAGCATCTCCGCCGCGGCGGGCAGCTCGTGGCGCATGCGGGCGCCGCGCGCGGCGGCGCGACGCGCCAGCAGCACGTCCGGCGCGAGCGCACCCAGCACCGCCCCGCACGCCGCGACGATCAGCGCGACGCCGGGGCCTGTGCCGCGGGCCGCGCCGAGCAGCAGGCCGAGGGCGAGGCCCGCGGCGAGCCCGGCGGCGGCGCAGGCGAGCGCCTGCGCCCGATGGCGCGCGACCGTGGTGGCGGAACCCGCGCGCGCGAGGCGGCGCTCCAGCTCCTCGGTGGGCGCGCCCAGCCGAGCGACCAGGCGCGACGCGTCGGCGACGACCGGGGCGAGCATGCGGGCGAACGGCCCGCGGACGACGGGCTCAGCCGTGGCGCCGCACAGCCGCGGCGCGAGCCTGCGTTCGAGGGAGAAGCGGCGCGCGTGCGCCCACGACCACACGAGGCCGAGCCCGGCGGCGAGGCTGAGGCAGACCAGCGCGATCATCGCAGCACCCGCTCCTCCGCCGGGAGCCGGCCCAGCCGCCTCATGAGCGTGTACGCGCCCACGCAGGCGAGCGCGCCCGCCACCAGGACGGTGGCGCCGGCGGCGGTGTCGAACGCCGCGAGCCCGCCGGGCCGGGTCGCCAGAAGCGCCAGCAGTAGCCAGGGGGCCGCGACCGCGAGGCGCGCCGCGTTGACCGTCCAGGACTGGCGCGCCTCGAGCTCCCCCCTGACCCGCGCATCGTCCCTCAGGAATCGCGCGAGCGAGCGCAGCACGGCGCCCACCTCGGTCCCGCCGACATCGCGTGCGAGGCGGACGGCCTCGACGATGCGGTCGGCCACCGGGTCCGCGAGGCGCGCCTTGAGCGCGTCGAGGGACGGGCCGAACGCGCCGCTGGCGCGGTAGTCCTCCGCGAAGGCGGCGAACGCGGGGCGCAGGGGCTCCGGTCCGCGCTCGCCCAGTGCGGCGAGCGATTCGGGAAGCGCGAGGCCCGCGCGGATCCCGGACGCGATGGTGTCGACCGCCTCGGGCCAGGCGCTGCGCAGTCGGGCACGGCGGCCGCGCGCGCGTGCCGTGACGGTGGCGAACGGCGCATATCCGGCGGCGGCGCCCGCGATCACGGCGACCGCGATCGAGCCGGTGAGCGACCACGCCAGCACCATCGCGAGCAGCCCCAGGCCGCACGCGGACGCCCCGAACACGCCCGCGGTCACGCCGTGGATCCCCGCCTGGACCAGCCGGTCCTCGAGGTCGCGCGCACGGGAGCGTGCGCGCTCGGGCCGTGGCGGCGCCGCCCAGCAGGCGAGCCACACCAGCAGCAGCCCCGTCCCCAGCACGAGCCCCAGCACGGCGTCCATGTCAGGCCGCCAGCAGCTCGGTCAGCGCGATGCCGCGGCCCGCGAAGCGCTCGGCATGGGGAGGGAAGCCCGTCCCGCGGGTGAGGACGCCGTCGCGGGTGGCGAAGATCTCGGACAGCTCGATCACGCCGGACTCGACGCGGCCGGACACCCCCACCACCTCGCGCACGCGCCGCGATCCGTCCGCCTCCAGGCCCACGTGCACCACCAGGTCCACCGCGGACGCGACGGCGGGCACCACGAACCGGTCGGAGACGTTGTCGCCCGCGAGCAGCGGCAGCGTGCACATCTTCGCGAGCGCGTCGCGGGCGGAGTTGGCGTGGATCGTACAAAGTCCTGGTAATCCGGCGTTCAGGGCGATCAGGAGGTCCAGCGCCTCCGCCTCGCGCACCTCCCCCACCACGATCCGGTCGGGCCGCATGCGCAGCGCCTCCTTCACCAGGCGTCGCAGCGAGATCTCGCCCGTGCCCTCGAGGGAGGCCTGGCGGCACTGGAGCGCGACCACATCCCTCAAGCCGAGCGCCAGCTCGAAAACCTCCTCGCACGTGATCACCCGCTCCCGAGCAGGGATCGCGCCGGCGAGCGCGCCGAGCGTGGTGGTCTTGCCCGCCTGCGTGCCGCCCGACACCAGGATGGTGAGGCCCGCGCGCACCGCGCCCTCGAGGAACCGCGCGGCGCCCGCGGTAAGGGTGCCGAGCGCCACCAGGTCGTCCACGTCCGACGCTCGGGCGATGTATTTGCGGATGTTGACGGCCCAATGGCGCCGGGTCACGTCCGGGATGGCGACGTGGAGGCGCTCGCCGCCCGGCAGGGCGGCGTCCACGAACGGCGAGCTCAAGTCGAGGCGCCGCCCGGCGAGCGCGAGCATCCGCTCGACCAGCGCCCGCACCTCCTCCGCGGTCAGCAGGATGCTGGTGAGCTCGCTGACGCCGCGCCGCGCGATGTACACCTCGTGCGGGGCGTTGATCCAGATCTCCTCCACCGTCGGGTCGTCGAGCAGCGGCTGCAGGGGGCCCAGGCCGGCGACGGCGTCGGTGATGGCGCGGGCCAGGGCGTCGCGATCGGGCACGGGGGCACGGCCGTCGAGCAGCGCGCGCTCGTCCCACGCGTCGATCGCGGCCGCCACGAGCGACTCGACCGCACGCGCATCCCTCGCCGGGTCCACCCCGGAGTCACGGATGCGTGCGCGGACGTCGTCCTCGATGCGCCCCAGCACCTCTCCCCCCATGCGGGCGACGTTATCCCGATCCGGACAATTGGGACAAGGGGTGTGGAAAACCGAACGCGCTGGCAGGCGTGCGGATGGACGATGCACGGGCCGGGCGGCGCGCGCGGGGCCGCCTCATCCAGCCGCGGCGGCGGGTGCCGGGCCGATGACCGACGGCATCTTCATCCGAAGCGCGATCATCGAGTTGACGAGCAGGCCGACGGCGCCGACGAAGGCGGCGCCGAACGCCGCACGCTCGGGCTGCTCGACGATCCCGTAGAACGGCGACTCCGGCATGACGAGGCCCAGCGCGGTCGCGGCGGTGAAGAGCCCCAGAAGCTCGGTGAGCGGGAACCGCGTCGCCTCCGGCGCCTTGATCCGGTACGACGCGAGGAACCACGCGACGGACCCGCCGACCAGCAGCCCGAACGCGGCCCAGCGCTCGAACATCATCGGGTTGTCCTCGGTCACGAACGGCGAGATCGCCCCGACGAGCGGGGTGTAGACCGCGAGCACCTCGGTGGGCACGAGCTTCGCGAGCAACGCACCCGTCGTGGGTGGCTCGCCCGTCTGCTTCACCCCCGGCGCCGGCGGCGACTCGCCGGACGCCTCCTGGGTCATCGGAACCTCGTACGGCGTCGCCGTCCTGGCGGCCGCGAATCCTGCGAGCGTGTGCACGGACATGATCTCCCCCTGAAGTCGCGACACCCGCGTCGCGGCGTCGCAGGCGGGGTTCGGGGACCGGGCCGGCGGACTGGCCGCTGCGGCACCACGCGTGCGTGACCCTTCCACGGTACGCCTGCGGATGCGCGCGAGCCGTGCCTACGCTGGGCACATGTGCGGACGCTACGCGAACTTCCTGACCGAGCAGGAGCTCATCGACGCCTTCGAGATCGCGGTGATCGCGGACGACGCACGGCTGGCCCCGCGCTACAACATCGGCCCGATGCAGGAGACGGCGATCGTGGTGGCGCGCAAGGAGGAGGGGCGCTCGCTCGAGCTCGCGCGGTGGGGTCTGGTGCCGTCGTGGGCGAAGGACCCCGCGATCGGGTCGAGGATGTTCAACGCGCGCTCCGAGACCGTCGCGGAGAAGCCCTCCTTCCGGTCCGCGTTCGCCAAGCGGCGCTGCCTGGTCCCGGCGAGCGGCTACTACGAGTGGACCACCCGCGACGGAGTCAAGACGCCGCACTTCATCCACACGCAGGACGGCTCCCCGCTCGCGTTCGCGGGCCTGTTCGAGTTCTGGAAGGACAAGGCACTGGGCGACGAGGCGCCGTGGCTCGCCACCTGCTCGATCGTCACCACCGCATCGCGGGGCGACATGCAGGAGATCCACGACCGCCAACCCGTCATGCTCACCCAGGCGGAGGCGGACGCCTGGCTGGACCCCGCATCGTCCCCCGATGACCTGTTCGCCGCGATCGCGGCCCCCGCGCCGGACCTCACGTGGCACGAGGTCGGGCGCGAGGTGGGCAACATCCGGAACCAGGGCGAGGAGCTCATCGCGCCGGTGTGAGGCGGGCCGGGTCCCGCCTGACGGCGTTTTACACTGGGGCGACCGTAGGCAGGCCCAGGGAGCGCAGTGATCAGGATCGGGATCGTCGAGGACGACGCGACCTACCGCGACACCCTCATGCAGCACCTCGCCCGCTACGCGGAGGAGAACGCGCTCGAGCTGGACATCCGCGACTTCCCCGACGGCAGGGCCGCGGTGCAGGGCTACCGCCCGCAGTACGACATCCTGTTCCTCGACGTCGAGATGCCCGGCATGGACGGCTTCGAGGCCGCGCACCGCATCCGCGAGGTCGACAGCGACGTCATCATCATCTTCGTCACCAACATGGGCCAGTTCGCGATCCGCGGCTACGAGGTCGACGCGCTCAGCTACCTCCTCAAGCCCGTCCCGTACTTCGCGTTCGCGCAGGAGCTCACCCGCTCGCTCGCGCGGCTGCGCAAGCGCGAGACCCGCTCCGTCATGATCACGGTGAACAACGCGGTGGTGAGGCTCGACCCCGCGGACATCGTCTACGTCGAGTCGGTCAAGCACCGCATCACCGTCCACGGCCTGGACCGCGAGTACACGTTCTCGGGCACGCTCAAGGCCCTCGAGGACGAGCTCGCCGACCAGGGCTTCTTCCGCTCGAACAACTGCTACCTGGTCAACCTGCGGCACGTCCGCAAGGTCGACCAGGGCATGAGCGTGATGGTCGGCGGCGAGGCCCTCCAGGTGAGCCGCCCGCGCAAGAAGGCCTTCCTCGAGGCCCTGGCCGCCCACATGGACGGACAGCGCGCGTGATCGCCGACTCCCTCCAGGACATCCCCCGCGTGGTGACCGCGCTCGCCGAGTGGGGCGCGTGCCTGCTGTACATCTCGCTGGTGGCGCGGCGCATCTCCGGCATCTCGCTGGGCCTCACGCTCGGCGCGGGCCTCATCATCATCATCTGCGTCCAGGAGCTCGCGGGCGCGATGCCGGTGGGCCTGTGGTCGCTGGGCATGGTGCTCGCCGCCGCGGCCATGTACGCCCTCATCCGCGCGTGCACCGAGACCGACGGCAAGGGCGCGGCGGACCTGCTGGCCCGCGCGTTCGTGCTCGCGGAGCTCAACGCGTCGCTCGCGTGGCAGCTGGACCAGCACTTCTTCGGCGGGCACGAGTGGACGGCGCTCCGGATCATCATGCTCGGCGTGATCGCGGGCGCGGTGTTCGCCGCCGTGTGGTTCGCCGAGCGCCGCAACTTCCCGCCCGGCGTGCGCATCGTGATCGACGGCCGCATCCTCGCGTCCACGCTGTCGATCGCGCTGGTGACGTTCCTCCTGTCGAACATCAGCTTCGTGAGCGCGGACACGCCGTTCAGCGGGCGCGACGGGCGCGAGATCTTCTACATCCGCACGCTGGTGGACCTCGCCGGCTTCATCGCGCTCTACGCGATGCGAAGCCAACGCCTCCAGCTCCACCGCGCCATCGAGGTGCAGTCGATGAACTCGCTGCTGCACCGCCAGCACGAGCAGTACCTGCGCTCCCGCCAGGCGCGCGAGGCGGTCAACGCCCGCTACCACGACATGAAGCACTACATCGCGGCCATCCGCGACGAGTCCGACTCGACCGTCCGGTCCACCATGGTGGACCAGCTGGAGGAGTCGCTGCGCGGGTACAGCGCGGCCGCCGTGGACACCGGCAACGGCGTGGTCGACACGGTGCTCGCGACCAAGACCGCGCAGGCCGAGCTCGACGGCATCACCGTCACCAGCGTGGTCGACGGCTCCGTGGTCGACTTCATGGAGGTCATGGACATCGTCACGGTGTTCGGAAACGCGCTCGACAACGCGATCGAGGCGACCGCGTGCGAGCCCCGCAAGGACCGCCGCCTGGTGCGCGTCGCGGTCTACCGCCAGGGGCACTTCGCGATCCTGCGGTTCGAGAACTGGTTCGGCGGGCAGCTGGACCTCTACGACGGCCTCCCCGCCACCACCAAGGACGACGCCCAGCACCACGGCTACGGCCTCAAGAACATCCGCCAGGTCGCGGAGCGCTACGACGGCTCGATGACGGTCGAGACGCTCGACGGCTGGTTCGTGCTGCGCATGCTGGTGCCCATCCCCGCCTGACCGTCGCGGAGGGACGATGCGCGGCACGTCAGTTCGTGCGGCGCGGGCGGCCGTTCGTGCGGCACGGTCGGGGCGCCCGCGCGGGCGCCGCTAGCCTCGCACGCACGGGCGAAGGGGCGACGGCATGAGGCGACGGCGGCACGCGTGGCTGCTGGCCGCGGCGACCCCCGCTGCCCTCGCGCTGGCCGCCTGCTCCTCCGGCGCATCGTCCCCCGACGCCCCGCCGGAAGGCCCCGAGGTGGTAGCCGCCGCAGACTCCCCCACCGGCTACGTCGCGACGTTCCGCCTGGACGCGCCCGACGCGGAGCAGGTGTGGCTCGCGGGCGACCTCTACTTCACGCGCCCCGAGCTCATCGCGCTGACCGGCGCGGAGCGGTCGTGGCTGGGCGACGGCTGGCTGCGCGGGGACGTGCCCGCCGCGCCGCTCGCGGAGGACCTCGCGCCCATGACGCGCGCCGAGGACGGCGTCTGGGAGCTCACCACGGCGGTGCCCGCCGGCCTGTGGAACTACGGCTTCGTCACCGAGGAGTGCTCGCTCATCCTGGTGTGCTCGGTGCAGGCCGACCCGGCGAACCCGGCGCCGGTCGCGACCGACGCGGCGATGACGCAGCAGTGGTCCCAGGTGTTCGTGCCGGCGGACCCCGCGCACCCCACGTACGATGCGACCGCCCAGGTGCAGACCGCCGACCCGGCGGAGCGCGGCACGGTGGAGGCGCGCACGTACCTGTCGGTGGAGCACGGCGAGCGGGAGGTGGGCGTGTACCTCCCGCCGGGCTACGACCCGGACCGCGCCGAGCCCTATCCCCTGCTGGTGCTGTCGCACGGCGCGGGCGACGACGAGTCCGCGTGGTGGACGCAGGGCGGCGCCGCGCAGCAGCTCGACCACGCGATCGAGGACGGCACCGTCCCGCCCGTGGTCGCGATCACCACCGACTTCTCCGGCCTGTCAGAGGCCGGGATGGAGGATCCCGACTTCTTCGAGCTCTACGCGGCCGAGCTCGAGGACGGGGTGCTCCCCTACGCCGCGGCCGAGCTGCACGCGTCCACGGACCCCGGGCAGCGGGCGTTCGCCGGGCTGTCGATGGGCGGGAGGCTCGCCGAGCACGTGCTGCTCACCCGGCCGGACCTGTTCGCCGCGTACGGCATGTGGTCCATGCCCGCGGGCGTCGGGGGGACCCAGGCCGCCGCCCTCACCGACGCCGAGCTCGCGGACGCCGTGACCGCCCGCGCCGTCCACCTGGGCACGGGCGCCGAGGACTCCCTCACCCCCACGCCGGACGCTTTCCAGGCGCTCGCCGCGCGGTACCGCGCCGCCGGGGCGGAGGCGGACACGTTCGCGACGCACGGCGGTCACGCGTGGTGGGTGTGGCGCCAGATGCTGGGCGACTTCCTCGCGACCGCGGCGTTCGAGGACTGAGCGCGGGGCGCCTCGGGTGCCTCTCAGGCGGCCGCGAGCGTGTTGTCGACCATCGCGAGCGCGGACGCGATCGCCATGTGCATGTCGAGGTACTGGTACGTGCCCAGCCGTCCCCCGAAGTGCACGCCGTCCTCGCGCGCGGCGAGCGCGCGGTAGGCCTCGAGGCGCGCCCGGTCGGCGGGCGTGTTGATCGGGTAGTACGGCTCGTCGCCGGGGCCGGCGAAGCGGGAGCGCTCGTGCGCAAGGACGGTGCGGTCCGTCGGGTAGTCGCGCTCGGGGTGGAAGTGGCGGAACTCGATGGTGCGCGTGTACGGCGTGTCCGCGTCCGCGTAGTTCATCACCGGGCAGCCCTGGTGGTCGCCCACGTGGCTGACCTCCCAGTCGAAGTCGATGGTGCGCCACCCCAGCGCGCCCTCGACGTCCGCGAAGTAGCGGTCCAGCGGCCCCGTGTAGACCACCGGTACGCGGCCGGCCGTCGAGTCCTTCGACACCGGCGAGGCGGGGTCGAGGAAGTCCGTCTCGAGCCGCACCTCGATGTGCGGGTGATCGACCATCCGCTCGAACCACGCCGTGTAGCCGTCGACCGGCAGCCCCTCGAAGCGGTCGTTGAAGTAGCGGTTGTCGTACGTGTAGCGCACCGGCAGGCGGCTGATGATGGACGCGGGCAGGTCGCGCGGGTCCGTCTGCCACTGCTTCGCGGTGTACTCGCGGATGAACGCCTCGTACAGGGGTCGCCCGATCAGGCGCACGCCCTGCTCGTCGAGGTTCGCGGGTTCCCGGTCGCCCAGCTCTGCGGCCTGCTCGGCGATCAGCGCGCGCGCCTCCGCCGGCCCCATCGCGGAGCGGAAGAACTGGTTGATCGTGCCCAGGTTGATGGGCATGGGGAACACCTCGCCCCGATGCGTGGTGTAGACGCGGTGCACGTACGGCGTGAACGCGGTGAAGCGGTTGACGTACTCCCACACGCGCTCGTTCGAGGTGTGGAACAGGTGCGCGCCGTAGCGGTGCACCTCGATGCCCGTCACGGGGTCCGGCGCCGAGTACGCGTTGCCCCCGATGTGGTCCCGGCGGTCGACCACCAGGACCCGGCGCCCGCACGACGCCAGCTGCTCCGCGACGGTGAGGCCGAACAGGCCCGCGCCCACGACGACGAGGTCGGTCATACGTGAATGGTAGGGGGCGTCAGTTGAGGGCGAGCGCCCACGAGGCGCCCCGGTAGGCGGCGACGGTCGCCTTGCGCCCGTGCTTGCCGGGCAGGTGGACGATGCGCCCGAGGGCTCCGCGCTTGAGGCGCCGGTAGACCTCCGGGTCGTCGTAGCGCAGCTCGCGCCACAGCTCGACCTTGCGTGCGAAGTCCTCGTCGCGGCCCGAGCGCAGCAGCATGGTCGAGGAGATCACGCACACCACCTGGAGGTGGTGGAGCAGGTAGCGGTACAGCGCCGGCGGGACGTCGTAGGGGCTGACCTCGACGTCCATGAGCAGGCGGTTGACCTTGAGCTGCTGGTCGATCCGGCGGATCATCACGGCCTCGTTGACCGACTGGTCGGGGCGGCCGATGAAGTACCGGTACAGGTCCACATCCAGGTAGTACATCGACTCGACGTGCAACAGCGGCTGGTAGACGTAGAGGTTGTCGACGTAGAACGTGTGCTCGGGGAGACGCAGGCCTGACTCGCGCAGCAGGTCGGTGCGGTACACCAGCGCGTGCATCATCAGGTACTGGCCGGTGCGGAAGCGTCCCACCTCGTCCCAGCCGAACACGCGGCCCTCGGGCAGCACGTTGCGGTAGCGGACCGCGCGCTTGAGGCGCCGTCCCACCTTCTCGTAGACGAAGTTGCTCAGCACCAGGTCGATCGGGTTCTCCGCGGCGATGAAGCCGCGCAGCGTGTCGAGCAGCGCACGGAGCGCACCCTGGTCCACCCAGTCGTCGGCGTCGACCACCTTGAGGTAGCGGCCACGCGCCACGTCGATCCCGACGTTGATGGTGGAGCCGTGCCCGCCGTTGGCCTTGTGGATCGCACGGACCACGCCGGGGTGCGCGGCCTCGTAGCGGTCCGCCAGCGCCGCGGTCCCGTCCGTCGAGCCGTCGTCCACGATGAGGACCTCGAGGTCCTCCGCGCCCACCAGGAGCGAGTCGACGCAGCGCTCGAGCCAGCCCTCCGCGTTGTAGGACGGCACGACGACCGTGAGTGTGGGATGCATGCCGGTTCCTTTACCCGTCCCGGCGACCATCCCGCGCCGGCTCGGCACCCGAGCCGTCGGCGACCGTCGCGGTCACCGGCTCGCTGCCGGCCTCGCCATCAGAGGCATCCACGATACCCGCGGTCGCCTGGGACCCCGGACCCGCCTCGTCCTCGGGGACGCGCTTGAAGATGATCTTGAAGATCGGGAAGAACACCCAGAACGAGATCGCCGAGTTGATGATCATGGTGACCACGTCCGCGACCGTCTCGCCGGTCGCGCCCCAGCCGAGGGTGTCGATGAAGAAGTCGTAGACCGGCGCCTTGTAGAAGCCCTGCGCGGCCGCCGCGACGAACGTGATGACCACGTACGCGATGAAGTACCACATGGCCGCGATCCACGGCGAGGTGTTCGACTTGAACGTGATGTTGCGCTGCAGGAAGAAGTTGATGATCTGCGCGATCGCGAGCGTGATCTGCACCGCGAGGAAGTACGCGAGGCCACCGCCGCCACCCTGGGAGATCTCCCCCGCCGGGTAGTCGAACATGTAGTACTGCGAGCCGTCGACGTTGGAGCCGATCGGCAGCACCTGGAAGTCGGTGTCGAGCAGGCTGGTCGACGCGAACCAGCTGCGCAGCATCGGCATGAGCACGAACTGCAGCACGGTCACCGCGTTGGAGAACACGAAGAACATGAGGAACTGGGCGGTCCCGGGGCGGCGGGCCTCGAAGCCCTGCCACATGCGGGTGATGGGTGCGAACATCGGTGGTCTCTCCGGTGAGGGTCAGGCGCTGACGCGCGCGGGCGTGGCGGACGGTGCGGCGGTCAGCTGGGCGGCGAGCTCGCGGCTCGCGCGCCGGTTGCGTCCGAAGCCCGAGATCAGGCCGCCGAGTCCACGCAGGTGCTTGCCGTTGACCAGGGTCACGATCGAACCGACCATCTCCTGGCTCACGGCGCCGTTGGTCATCTTGCCGATGGCGCGGAACGGCATGTTGTAGAGGAAGTAGAGGTTGAGGTCGGGCTTGCCCTTGCGCTCGGCGCGCGCGATGAGCGAGCGCAGGATGCGGGCGGCGAGCCGCGCGAGCGGGCTGGGCGCCTGGTGCATCGCGAGCAACGGGTCGTTGGGGCCCAGCGGCCGGCGGTCGGAGGTCGCGACGGGGATCGCGTGGCCCAGCAGCACCGCGAACTCGGCGTCCGAGACGTGCGCGACCTGCGCGGAGTAGTAGGACGGCAGCTCGGCGCGGCGGTCCATCGAGGCGGCCTCGCCCGCGACGCGGAGGGTGCCCGAGCCGCGGATGTCCTCGACCGAGGCGCCCACGCCCACCCAGTAGTCGCCCGCCTCGACGGTCCACGCGCCGCGCGCGACGCTGTAGTGGCGGAACGTGTACTCGTCGAACGGCACCGTGACCGTGACGCTCTCCCCCGCCTCGAGCGCGACCTTGCGGAAGCCCTTGAGCTCGCGCACCGGGCGGTGCACGCCGTTCGAGGTGCGCCCCACGTACACCTGGGCCACCTCGGAGCCGGCTACCGCGCCGGTGTTCGTCACCGTGAAGGTGACCCCCGCATCGTCCACCCGGACGTCGCCGTACTCGAACGTGGTGTAGCTGAGGCCGTAGCCGAAGGGGAACAGCGACGGCGCGTGCGCGCTGAGGTAGTAGCGGTAGCCCACGTAGAGGCCCTCGCGGTACTCGGCGGTCTCCGCGCGGCCCGGGTAGTAGGCGTGGCTGGGGTTGTCCTCGAGGTGGAGCGGGTAGGTCTCCGCGAGCCTCCCCGACGGGTTGACGGCGCCCGTGAGCACGTTGACGGTCGCCTCCGCGCCCGCCTGGCCGCCCAGGTAGCCGTGCAGCACGGCGCGAGCGTCGTCGATCCACGGCATCTCGACCACGGAGCCGGCGGACAGGACCACCACGATCCGGTCGGTCGCCTGACGGAGGCGGTTGAGCAGGACCACCTGGTTGAGGGGCAGGTCGAGGTGGGTGCGGTCGTTGCCCTCGGACTCGCTCGTCTCATCGAGGCCCAGGTACAGCAGCACCACGTCGGCGTCGCGGGCGGCCGCGACGGCCTCGGCCGCGAGGGCCTCGTCCTCGCCGCCGGTGCGCCGGAAGCCCTGCGCGTAGGAGACCACGTCGAGGGACGATGCGCCGAGCGCCTCGACCGCCGTCGACAGCCCGGTCGGGTTGACCAGCGAGGAGCCGGCGCCCTGGTAGCGGGGCGTCTCGGCGAAGTCGCCGATCACGGCCACGCGGGTGCCCGCCGCGAGCGGCAGCAGGGCGTCGTCGTTCTTGAGCAGCACGTGGCTCGCCTCGGAGACGCGGCGCGCGAGCGCGTGGTGCGCCTCCTGGTCGACCGCGCGGGCCAGCGACGGGTCGATCCGCTCCACCAGGGTGCGCATCTCCGCGACGCGGGCGTCGAGGTGCTCCTCGGCCAGGGTGCCGGCGGCGACCGCGTCGAGCAGCTGGCGCACCGAATCGAGACCCGGGGACGGCATCTCGAGCGTGCCGCCGGCCGCGACCGCCGCGACGGCGTCGTTCGAGCCGCCCCAGTCGGACACCACGGCCCCGTCGAAGCCCCACTCGTCGCGCAGGATGTCCTGCAGCAGGTGGGCGCTCTCGTGGGCGTACTCGCCGTTGACCTTGTTGTAGCTCGACATGATCGCCTGCGGAGCGGCCTCGCGGACCACCATCTCGAAGGCGGTGAGGTAGATCTCCCGCAGGGTGCGCTCGTCGACCACGGAGTCGCTCGCCATGCGGCGGTGCTCCTGGCTGTTCGCGGCGAAGTGCTTGGGGCAGGCCGCGACGCCCTGGGACTGGATGCCGCGCACGTACGCGCCGGCGAGCTTGCCCGACAGGTACGGGTCCTCGGAGAAGTACTCGAAGTTGCGGCCGCACAGCGGGCTGCGCTTGATGTTGAGGCCGGGGCCGAGCACCACGTCGACGTCGAGCGCCGCCGCCTCCGCGCCGAGCGCCTCGCCCACCTGGGCGGCGAGGTCGAGGTCCCACGAGTTCGCGACGGTCGCGGCGGTCGGGAAGCACGTCGCCTGCGCGGACGCGTTGATGCCGAGGTGGTCGCCCGAGCCCAGCTGCTTGCGGATCCCGTGCGGGCCGTCCGAGAGGTGGAGAGCGCGGATCCCGGCGCGCTCGACGGCGCGGGTCTCCCAGACGCTCGCGCCGCTGAGCAGCGCGGCCTTCTCGATGAGGGTGAGCTCGTCGGTCATGGTGTCGCTTCCTTTCTGGCCCGGTCGCGGGTGCCCGGCGTCGTTGTCCGGTCCGCGAACGGTGGCGGGAGGGGCCGTGGCGGGGCTGCCGCCACCACCCCCGGTCCGCGCGGTGATGCGGGTGCGGGTGCCGGACGCTCGTGCTGTCGCCGTTGACGACGGTCCGGTCCCCGCGGGGAGTTCGGTGGGTCAATCCAACCCCGGTGCAGCGGGCCCCTGCGACCGGTCTGCACAACCTGCGCGCACCGCCGCATGTTCTGTCGCGGCCTCTCAGGGATGCCTGGCAGACCGCCGGTTCGCGCACAGTCCGAGCGCCCGGTCGCGGACGCGCGAACGGGGTGGCGGGGCCGCATGCCGCGGTCCCGCCACCCCGTCACGGTGCGCGTCGGATCAGGCGTTGACGAGCGCGTCCGCCTCCGCCGTCGCGGCCGGCTCCGCACGGTGACGGCGCACGCGGCGCACCACCATGAAGACGCCGCCCAGGACCAGGACGCCGATCGCCGACGTCGCGATGATCTGGATGTAGACCCACGTCGGCGGCGTGTAGGCCACCGTCGCGCCGGGCGCCAGCTCGTCCATCGCGTTCGAGTTCGCGACCGCGAACAGGATGTTGTGCGTGGAGTTGCGGATGTCCGTCACGGCCTTCGCGGAGGACGTGTCGCCGAAGGACTTCGACGGCTGGAACGTCAGCGTCAGGTCCGTGCCCGCGCTGATCCCCTGGTTGGGGTTCATGTACGGGTAAAGGTTGAAGTCCGAGATCGCGAAGCCGTCGAAGCCCCACTCGGAGCGCAGCACGTCCGTCATGAGCGCCTCGGAGCCGCCGGCCCAGGTCGCGCCGATGCGGTTGAACGAGCTCATGATGCCCGTCGCGCCGACGGTGGTCTCCGAGACCGTGCCGTCGCTGTCGGAGATGTACGTGACGTCCATCGTGATGTCCTTCACGCCCATCTCGAAGGGCTTGAGGTACACCTCGCGGATCGCCTGCTCGGTCGCCCAGGTGGCCACGCCGTTGTTGACGCGGTTGGTCTCCTGCTCGTTGAGCGCGAAGTGCTTGATGGTGACGTAGACGCCCTTGGTGGCGATGCCGTTGGCCACCGAGGTGAGCATCGCGCCCGACAGCACCGGGTCCTCCGAGTAGTACTCGAAGTTGCGGCCCGCGAACGGCGAGCGGTGCATGTTGACCGCGGGCGCGTACCAGCCGTTGATGCCCTTCTGGAGGGCCTCGTTGCCGAGCATCACGCCCATCGCGTCACCCAGCTCGACGTCCCACGTCTGGGCGATGAGCACCTCGGACGGGTACGCCACGCCGTTGATCGACGAGTTGATGAAGGAGGAGAAGCCCGCGGGGCCGTCCGGCTCCAGGGTCTGCGGCTTGCCGATCGAGCCGATCGGGGCCGTCTGGTAGGCGCCGTTGAGCAGCACGTCGGTCATCTCGCCCACCGTGAGGGAGTCGAGGAGCTCGTCCCACTTCGGGTCGTCCTTCGCGAGGCCGCGCAGGTCGATCAGCGAGAGATCGGAGTCGGCGCCCGTGGTGGGCGCCTCGCCCTCGAAGGCCGCCGCGGCGTCCTCGTAGTCCCACGCCTCGAACCCGGCGACGGTCTCGTCGGAGGCGACCAGCTGCTCGGCCGTCGGGGCGGCGGGGAACGTGCCCGCGAAGTCGGCGCGCGAGAACACCTGGATCTTGCCGGCCTCGCCGGTGGTGGTGAAGCCCGCGGAGACGTCGTCGAACTGGTTGGTGGCGGCGACCGCGTCGGTCGAGCGCGGGTTCGACTCGTCGTAGACCACGGTCTCGTCGACGGTGTAGGTGAAGGGCTCGGTGCCCGCGGCGACGGTGTGCGAGTCGGTCTGGACCGTGAGCTCGTAGTCGCCGGCCTCGAGCACGTAGGCCGCGGCGTCCATGTAGTCGTAGGACGCCATGTCCTCGACCGCGAGCTCGATGGTCACGGACTCCGTCGCTCCGGGCTCGATCGCGCCGGTCTTGGCGAAGCCGCCCAGGACCACCTCGGACTTCTCGATGCCGCCCGCGGTGTACGGGGCCGAGTAGTAGAGCTCGACCACGTCGCGGCCGGCCACGTCACCCGTGTTGGTCACGTCGACCGTCACGGCGATGGTGCCGTCCACGGCGCCCGCCTCGGTGCCGGTGACCTCCCACGCGAAGTCCGTGTAGGACAGGCCGTAGCCGAACGGGTACACCACGGCGTCGTCGTAGTCGATGAAGCCCTCGTACGCGGCGGTCTCGTAGTAGCGGTAGCCGAAGTAGATGCCCTCGGCGTGGTTGACGAAGGTGCCCTCGTCGGTGACGGTCGCGTTCGACGTCGCGGTCTCGGTCGCGGAGACCGGGTAGGACGCGGACACGTTGTCGTAGACGAAGCTGCCGAAGTTGCTCCACGTCGGGTCGGCGGTGAAGTCCGCGGCCCACGTGTCGACGGTGCGGCCGGACGGGTTGACGTCGCCCGCGAGGATCGAGCCGAGCGCGTTGAAGCCGCTCGCGCCGGGCGAGCCGGCGAGCAGGATCGCGTCGATGCCCGCGTCGTCCTGCAGGTCGCCCATCTCGATGGTGGTGGAGGCGTTGACCACGACCACGACCTTGTCGAAGCTCTCCTTCGCGAGGGCGATCATCGCCTTCTCATCCTGGTTGAGCTCGAGCTGGTGCTCGCCCTCCTGGGCGCGCGGGTCCACGTTGTCGGGGTTCGCGATGTCGAGCATGTCCTGCGCGAGGTCGCCGCCCTCGCCGCCGGGGCGGCCGATGACGATGATCGCGGCGTCGCCGTACTCGGCGAACGTCGAGGACTGGGCCTCGTAGCCGTCGACCTGCATCTCGCCGATCGTGTAGGTCGACTGCAGCGGGAGGTCCATCTCGATGTGGCCGCGCGGGTTCTCGGCGGCGTAGGCCTCGATCGCGGTGTAGAGCGGCTCGTTGATGGAGAAGCCGGCGTTCTCGAGCCCGGCACGCACGTTGACGGCCGAGTTGGTGTCGACCGAGCCGGAGCCGGAGCCGCCGAACACGGGGTCCGCGGCCGCGCGGCCCATGAGGGTGACGGCGGAGCCGGAGTCGAGCGGCAGGGCGCCGTCCTGGTTCTTCGCGAGCACGATGCCGCCCGCGGCGATCTCCTCGACCAGGTCCTTGGCGGCTGCGTCCACCTCGTCCATGTCCGCGTAGTCGGACTCGTAGTACGAGGTGTCCCAGCTGGCCGACTCGTCGGAGTTGGTGAACGTGTAGGTGCCCGAACCGAGCTGCGAGGCGACCCAGCCGCCCGCGATGACCAGGGCCATGTTCGCGACGATGGTGAGCGCCGTCACCAGCGCGAGGACCGGGATCCAGATGGACAGGTACTTCTTGTTGGACATCCGCGGCTTCGAGGCCGCGGCGTCCTTGGGCGGACGGGCGTTCACTGCGTGTCTCCTTCAATGATGTGGATCGTGCGCACCTGGGTCGGGTTCACCGTGGTGCGTGCCAGCACGTGCGGGCGGCGCCTTGCGCCGTCGCTCGCCACCACCGCTGGCGTGGGGGTCGAGCTGGCGAGAGGACGATGCGCCCGCCCGGGCCTCGTACGGGTCCGGGCGGGCGCCCCGCGGGTGGCGGGACGTCTCTCGAGGCTCGGTGCCGAATTACTCGGTGACCTCGGTGATGGTGCCGTCCTGGTCGATCTGCCAGGTCTGGCCGGTCGCGGCCGACTCGGCCTCGATCACGAAGTTGCCGCCGTCGATGTTGACGGTGCCGGTGACGCGCTCGGCGGCGTCGGTGGCGACGAACGGCATCACCATGAGGCCGTACTTGACGGTGGGGGCCTGCACGTCGCTCGCGAGCATGACCTGCGCCCAGTCGTCGTCCGCCAGCGCGTCGAGGACGGCCTGGCGGGCGGTCTCGAGGTCGGTGGCGACGTCGACGGTCGACTGCTCCTCGGCGGCGACCTCGGTGGAGGCGCCGGGCTCGGCGGTGTCGCTCGAGCAGGCGGTGAGGCCGAAGGTGCCCGTGGCGGCGATGAGGATCGCGAGGCCGGTGGCCCGCATCTTGGTGTGCTTCATGAGTGTTCCTTACTGGGTTCGAGCCGCGAGACGTTCACGGTCGGGTTCGCCACGGGGGCTGGGCGTGGCCGGAGGTGTCCCTCCGACCACGCCCGGGGATGCTAACCGAGATCCTTAGGAGATCTGGCCGGCGTAGTTGAGGCCGAAGCCGTAGTCGTAGGAGTTACCTGCGGCGTCGGTGTAGGGCGTCACGTCCTTCGCGACGTCCTCGAGCTGCGCCTCGACGGTGTCCATGTCCTTCGGGAACTGGATCGGCAGGCGGCCCGTGGGCTCCCAGCCGCCGGTCGCGACGTCGAACACGGCCTGGTCCGAGGTGCCGAAGCTGACGAGGATCGCGTCCGCGTCCGCCTCGAACTCCGCCGGGATGGTCGCGTTGGTCGCCTTGAGGGCCACCACGACGGGGATGTCGTTGCCGGAGGCCTCGACGGCGGCCACGGCGCGCTCGAAGGCGTCGAGGTCGGCCTCGTTGGACGGGGTCACCGAGTTGCCGAAGTAGGAGCGGTTCTCCTTGGTGCCGTCCTCGAGGATGTCACCCGAGATCGAGACCTTGCGGACGTTGTCGCCGTCAGCGGTGTACTCGCGGTACTGCAGCGACATCGGGTAGTACTCGCCGGTCTCGGCGTCGAAGCCCGAGTTGCCGAACACTGCGCCGGTGGTCGGGCTGTTCATGCCGACCAGGACCAGGTCCACGTCGGACAGGTCGGGAGCGGTGTAGCTCTTGACCGTGGTGCCGTCCTTCTTGTAGACGACCTCGTCGGTGACGACCTCGCCGAAGAACTCCTTCGCGACCTCGAGGTCCATGCTCGGACCCTCGGTGTAGGTCGCCTCGCCGAAGAGGCTCGACAGGCCCACGTCGTAGGACTGCGGGATGTAGACGGTCTTGTCGGACCAGTCGGTGCCCTCGGCGACGGTGCCGTCGTTCTTGAGCATGACGATCGACGCGAGCTGCGCCTCGTAGCCGGCGGCGACCTTGTCCTCGGAGGCGAGCACCGAGGCGGACACCTCGGGGGCCAAGAACGCGTCCTCGTAGAGGCCCGTCTGGAAGAACATGTTGAGGATGCGCGTCCCCGACAGCTGGAAGCGGGTCTCCGCGTCCATGTCGAGCTCGCCCGCCTCGAACTTCTCCTGCCACAGGTCGGCACCCTCGAGGATGAAGGTCGCGTCGTTCACGCCGCCGAACATGTCGGTGCCGTTCGCGAGCACCTCGAGGTAGCGCTCCGCCGGGGTCAGGTCCTCGGCGCCCCACGCGGTCGCGATGAACGCGCCCTCGTCCTTGGAACCGGTCATGACGCCCCAGTCGGTCACCACGACGCCCTCGTAGGAGAGGTCGTCGCGGAGGATCTCCATGCGGCCCGAGTCGTACGCGGTGCCCATGCGCTCCGCGCCGAGCAGCGGCTCGCCGTCGGCGTCGAGCGCGACCGAGTACGCGGTCATCATCGCGGCGGAGTCAAGCGCGCCCTCGAACACGGAGACGTGCTCGTCGAGGTTGTCGCCGGGGTACACGCCGTACTTGCCGGCGGCGGTGTGCGACTCGCGGCCGCCCTCGCCCGGGCCGTCGCCCGCGAAGTGCTTGATCATCGCGTTGACGGACTCGGAGCCCCACGCGTCGGTGCCCTCGGAGCCCTGGAAGCCGTCGACGTAGGCGGCTGCGAGCTCGGCGGCCTGCGCCGAGTCCTCGCCGAAGGTGCCGCTGACGCGGAGCCAGCGCGGCTCGGTCGCGAGGTCGATCTGCGGGCTGAGCGCGGTGGTGATGCCCAGCGCACGGTACTCCGCGGAGGCCATCTCGCCGAACTGCTTGGTGTACTCGGCGTTGAACGTCGCCGCGAGGCCCAGGTTGGACGGCCAGCGCGAGATGTCGGCGCCGTCGGCGTTGTAGACGCCGCCGGTGGCCGCCTCGGAGCGCGGGTCGGACGCGAAGTTCACGGGCACGTACGGGGTGTCCGCGGTCGCGAGGGTCTCGACGTAGGCCTGCATCGCGTTGACCCACGGCACGGTCTCGTCGGCGTTCGAGCCCGCGGCGTTGAGCACGGCGCGCAGGTTCGAGTCCTTGAGGTACGTCATCTGCGCGTCGGTGAGGCCGTCCGCGGGCGAGCGCTCGTGCGAGCTGAAGAGCATGAGGCCGGCGATCTGCTCGATCGACATCTGCGCGGACAGGTCCGCGGCGCGGTCGGCGGCGTCGACGCGCCAGTCCTCCCACGTGTCGAGCGTGCCGTTGGCGTTCATGTCCTTGAACGCGACGGTGGCGCCGTCGACGGTCTCCTCGAGCAGCGTCACGCCGCTCTCGGCGCCGTAGCTGAGGTCGGGCGCGTCGCCCGGGTTGTCGACCACCACGAAGGTGGTGTCGCCGTCGTTCACCTCGGTGGTGGTGTACGCCGACGCGTCGGCCGACGGGCTCGGGCTCGCGTCGTTCGTGTTGGAACCGGTGCAACCGGCCAGCGTGGCGGCGAGGCCCACGCCCGCGAACGCCAGCGCTCCCCTGCCACGGAGCGACCGCATCGCGGTCCCTCCCACCGTCTTCGTTGACTTCATCGCTGTCTCCTCATCAATGTGCTGATCGCGCGCCTTGCTGCCGTCTCCGAGGAACGTCTCTGTTCGCACTTCGTTGTCTCCGGAGGGCGGCGCTCTTCTGCGCGCTGAACGTGAGTCAATCAGCGGGGATTCGGGCGCCCGGCCGGTCCGCACAACCTGTCGCCGCGGTCGCACAACCTGCGCCGCTCTTACGCGGCCGTGACCGTTCCGTTATCGTTCCGAGACCTGCCCGCGAGGCCCCGCGCGGGAGAGGCTCAGCCGCGACGGACGCGCACGTCGCCGGCGTGGAGCACCTTCTCCTCGCCGCTCACGGTGCGCACCACCAGGGCGCCGTCCGGGGTCAGCCCGACCGCCCGGCCGGCCACGGGCGCGCCCGCCAGCACGTCGACCGCGACGTCCCAACCCAGGGTCGCCGTCACCTGCTCGACCGCGCCGCGCATGTCGGCGCCGGCGTCCCACATCCCGAACGCGTCGCGCAGCTCCGCCGCGAGCGCGCGCAGCAGGGCCACACGGTCCAGCGACGTCGCGCCCAGCGACGCCAACGACGCGGCGTGCGGCACGGGCAGCTCGGCCGACCCCTGCGAGACGTTGATGCCTATCCCGGCGACCACCGCATCGTCCCCCGGCACCGTCTCGCAGAGGATGCCGACCACCTTGCGCCACCGCCCCCAGCCGGGGATCTCGCGCGCGCCGGCCTCGACCACCACGTCGTTGGGCCACTTGAGCCAGGCGCCCACGCCCAGGCGGCGCAGCGCGCGCACGGTCGCGAGGCCGGCGACCAGCGGCGCCCAGCCGTAGTCCTCGCGCGCCACGTGGGCGGGCCTCACCAGGAACGATGCGGTGAGCGCCGCCCCCTGCGGCGTCACCCAGGCGCGTCCCACGCGCCCGCGGCCGGCGGTCTGGTGGTCCGCGACCAGCGCGGACAGGTGCGGCCATTCCTCGGGCGCGGCGCCCGCGAGCGCGAGCAGCCGGGTGTTCGTGGACGGCGAGGTCGGGAGCACCGAGACGCGCGACAGCGTGCCGGGGACCAGGTCCGCGAGCGCCGCCTCCGTGAGCGGCCGGCGCGACTGCGCGGCGTCGGGGGCTGCTGGCGTGGTCACCGGGCTAGGCTATCGGGCAGTCATGACCCCAAGGAGAACCGTGTCACCCATGAGGCCGACGAAGTCCACCGCGTCCGCGCTGGAGGATCTGCGCAAGAAGGTCGACGCCGCCGTCGCCGCCCCCGAGGCGATCGCGCAGGAGAAGCAGCACGCGCGCGGCAAGAAGACGGCGCGGGAGCGCGTGGAGCAGCTGCTCGACGAGGGCTCGTTCACCGAGCTCGACCGGCTCACCCGCCACCGCAGCCGCAACTTCGGGCTGGACAGGAACCGCCCGTACGGCGACGGCGTGGTGACCGGCTACGGCACCATCGACGGCCGCCAGGTGGCCGTCTACAGCCAGGACTTCACCGTGTTCGGCGGATCGCTGGGCGAGGTCCACGGCCAGAAGATCGCGAAGATCCAGGACTTCGCGCTGCGCACCGGCGTGCCGCTCATCGGCATCTCGGACGGCGGCGGCGCGCGCATCCAGGAGGGCGTCGCAGGCCTCACGCAGTTCGCGGAGATCTTCCGCCGCAACGTGGCCGCATCGGGCGTGATCCCGCAGATCTCGATCATCCTGGGCCCCTCCGCGGGCGGCGCGGTGTACTCCCCCGCGCTCACCGACTTCATCGTGATGGCGGACGGCACGTCGCAGATGTTCATCACCGGCCCCGACGTCATCAAGTCGGTCACCGGCGAGAACGTGACGTTCGAGGAGCTCGGCGGCGGTCAGACCCACAACGCCAAGTCCGGCGTCGCGCACTACCTCGCGAGCGACGAGGACGACGCGATCGAGTACGTGCAGCACCTGATCCAGTACCTGCCGCAGAACAACCTCACCGAGGCGCCCACGTTCGACGCGGAGGCGGACCTCGAGAAGGCGGACACCGACCTCGCCCTCGACACCCTGGTGCCGGACAGCGACAACCAGCCGTACAACATGACCACGCTGATCGAGGCGATCGTCGACGACGGCGCGTTCCTCGAGGTCCAGCCGCTGTTCGCGCCCAACGTGGTGGTGGGCTTCGGACACGTCGAGGGCCACTCCGTGGGGATCGTCGCGAACCAGCCCATGCAGATGGCGGGCACGCTCGACATCAACGCCTCCGAGAAGGCCGCCCGGTTCGTGCGCACCTGCGACGCGTTCAACATCCCGATCATCACCCTGGTCGACGTCCCCGGCTTCCTGCCCGGCGTCAACCAGGAGCACCAGGGCATCATCCGCCGCGGCGCGAAGCTCATCTACGCGTACGCCGAGGCGACGGTGCCGCTGGTCACCGTCATCACCCGCAAGGCCTACGGCGGCGCGTACATCGTCATGGCGTCCAAGCAGCTCGGCGCGGACGTCAACCTCGCGTGGCCCACCGCGCAGATCGCGGTCATGGGTGCCGCCGGCGCGGTGAACATCCTCCACCGCCGCACGCTCGCGGACGTCGAGTCCAAGGGCGGCGACGTCGAGGCCGAGCGCCAGGCGCTGGTCGAGGACTACGAGGACCGGATCGTCAACCCGTACGACGCCGCCGACCGCGGCTACGTCGACGGCGTCATCGAGCCCTCCGAGACCCGCGGCGAGATCGTCAAGGCCCTGCGCGCGCTGCGCACCAAGCGCGCCGCGCTGCCGCCCAAGAAGCACGGGAACATCCCCCTGTGACGTTCGAGGAGCAGGTGAGCGCGGCCGCCGGCCTCAAGGTGGTGCGCGGCACCCCCGACGAGGCCGAGCTGGCGGCGCTCGTCGCGGCCGCCGCCGCCATGGCGTCGGCGGCGGGGGACGATGCGGAGGAGCCCGGGAGCCCGCGCTCGGCCTGGATGGACCGGTCCAGGACGCTGCGCGGCTATCGCGGTCCCCTCCCCCTGGCGCGCGGCGACGCGGCCTGGCGTCACTCGCTGCGGTGACCATGGCGCGGGCGCGGATCGACACCAGGCATCGCTGGAAGGTCGCCGTGCTCGTCGCCGTCCCGGCGCTCGCGGCGCTCCCGTGGCTCGTGGTGGGCGCCCAGACCGCGGCCGCGGTGCGACCCGCGGCCTCCGCATCGTTCGCCCACGCGGACGCCGCGTTGGTGCTGGGCGCCCGCGTCTATGCGGACGGCACGCCCTCGCCCTATCTACGCGACCGCATCGCGATCGGCGTCTCGCTCTACGAGCAGGGCCTGGTCGACGGGCTGCTCATGAGCGGGGACGGTGAGGACTCCTCGGGTCATGGCGAGACGTCCGTGATGCGCGCGCTCGCCGAGGAGATGGGTGTGCCGGCCGAGGCGATCGTGGAGGACCCGCTCGGGCTCGACACCTACTCCTCCTGCGTGCGCGCGCGTGAGGAGTACGGCGTGGGGTCCGTGATCGTGGCGACGCAGCAGTTCCACGTGGCGCGCGCCGTGTGGTTGTGCGACGAGGCGGGGCTCACCGCGCAGGGCGCCTACCCGCCGCCCACGCGCACCACCCACACGTTGTTCGGGCACGCACGCGAGGTGCCGGCCGTCGCGAAGGCCATGATCGATCTCGCGCGCGGCCGGACGCCCGAGGGCTGACACGCATCGTCGCTAGGCTCGCCGCATGACCCGGTCCTCCCGTGCCACCCCCGCGCTCGCCGCGGTGACCCTCGCGGCCCTGGCCGCGCCGCAGGTCTGGGCCCGCGCATCGTCCCTCGGACTCATGCACCCCGCGGACGCCGAGGGCTTCGCGCCGGCCGACGCGGCGTTGGTCCTTGGGGCGCGCGTGTACCCGGGCGGGCGGCCGTCGCGGTTCCTGCGCCAGCGCGTCGAGGCGGGTGCGGCGCTGTACCACCGCGGCCTGGTGCCGCGGCTGGTGCTCACCGGGGCGGAGCACAACCGCGAGGGCCTCGACGAGACCGACGCGATGGCGCGGACCGCCCGCGAGCTGGGCGTGCCGCAGGACGCGCTGGTGCTCGACGGCTCGGGCCATGACACGCGGGCCTCGGCGAGGAACGCCCTCGCGATGGGGCTCACGCGCGTGATCGTGTGCTCGCAGGAGTTCCACGTGCCGCGCGCGATGTGGCTATGTCGCTCCGTCGGGCTGGACGTGCAGGGCGCGTACCCGCCGGTGCTGGCGCGGCGCCACACGGCGTACGGGTACGCGCGGGAGCTGCCCGCGACGTGGAAGGCGGCGCTGGAGATCGGCCGCGACGCGGTGCACCGGGGCGAGCCGCCGCGCTGAGCGCCTGGCGGTTCGCGCGCAGCCGGCGGACGCCTCTCCACACGCTCAGCGCGTGAACCGCCCGGATCCGGGCATGCGGCGCGTTCACATCCGCCGCTCGTGTGGAGGAGTGCCCGATCCGTGTGGATCAGCGATCGCGAGGGGACCTCAGACCTCCGCGCGGGCCTGGTCGAGGCCGGCGATGATCGTGTCGAGCAGCACGCTCGCCTGCGCCAGCTGCGCGTCGTCGAGCGCCTCGAGCTGACGGCGGCGCTGGACGCGGGCGTCGCCCACCACCTCGCCCGCCAGCTCGCGGCCCGACGGGGTGAGCGTGAGGCGCCGGATGCGGCGGTCGATCGGGTCCTCGTGGCGCTCGAACAGGCCGCGCTGCACCATGCGCTGCACGATCCCGGTCGCGACGGACGGGTGCACACCCACCGCGTCGGCGAGGTCGGTGGTGGTGCAGCCGTCCTCGGCGTAGAGGATCACCAGGGCGCGGAACTGGTGGAGCGTGAGGCCCAGGCTCGACACCGTCTCGGGATTGCGGGGCGCGGACCTCCGCAGGAAGACCACCAGCGACTCCGTCGCCGCTTCTAGAAGTTCCTCGCGCTCGGCCATCTCATTGCCCCCCAACCCTCAAATGTTCACGCAAGCCTCACTATACCGACGTTATTCAGGCGTTTCGCCCATCCGCGCCATCGGCGAGGATGGTGGCGAGGATCCCGCGCAGCTGCTCGACCTGCGCGTCGCTGAGCGCGCTCAGGTGGCCGATGAACCCGCGCTCCGCCTCCTCGATGGCCGCGTCTACCAGCGCGATCCCCTCCGGGGTGAGTGACAGCAGCCGCACGCGGCCGTCCTCGGGCGAGATGTCGCGTGCGATCCAGCCGCGCTCGACCAGGCGCTGGACCACGCCGGTGGCGATGTTGGGGCGCAGGTCCATGGCCTCGGCCGCCTCGGCGGTGGGCACGCTCTCGCGGTCGCGCAGGAACACCAGCAGGTGGAACTGCACCGGGGTGAGGCCCTCGTCGACCATCGTGCGGGAGTGGTCGCGCATCGAGACGCGCATGAGCCGCCCCTGGAGCTCGAGGATCTCCGCGATCGTGGCCTCGCGCGTCATGGTCACCGTCCGTTATTTCGCGTCACGCGAACTTGATTGTTCGCCCCACGTGAATTATCGTAGCGGACGTCCCAAGGGCGGGACCTCCCCATCCCTCTCACGCCAGGAGACAGCCGTGTCCAAGCAACCATCCGCGCCCGCGTCGACCCTCGAGGACGCCCTCGCGGAAGGCATCGCGGAGTCCACCTATCGCCGCCGCTGGGCGATCCTCGCCACCCTGTGCTTCGCGCTCATGACGGCGATGATCGCCAACATGAGCCTCAACCTGGCTCTGCCCGACCTCGCGGTGGACTTCGAGCTCACGCAGCTCCAGATGACCTGGGTGGTCGAGGCCTTCGCCCTGGTGTTCGCGTCGCTGCTGTTCGTGGCCGCCGCGATCGCGGACCGCTACGGCCGCAAGCGCGTGATGATGATCGGCCTGGTGATCTTCATCGCCTCGTCCGTCTACGCCCCCTTCTTCGCGCAGACCGGCGGCGAGCTCATCGCCTCCCGCGCGATCATGGGCATCGGCGGCGCGCTGGTCATGCCGACCACGCTGTCGCTGGTCAACGTGGTGTTCCCGTCGAAGGAGCGCCCCAAGGCCATCGCCATCTGGTCCGCCGTCGCGGGCGTGGGCATGATGATCGGCTCGGTGCTGACCGGCGTGCTGCTGCACTTCTTCGACTGGCACTCCGCGTTCCTGCTCGGCGCCGTGTTCGGCCTCGTCGCGCTGCCCATCACCGCGCGCATCGTCCCCGAGTCGGTCGACGAGAAGCGCACGCCGGTCGACTGGCTGGGCGGCTCGCTCATCACCGTGGCCCTCGCCGGGATCGTCTACACGATCATGGAGGTCCCGTCGCACGGCTGGGACGACGCCATGACCGTGGTGGCCGCCGTCGCCGGCGCCGTCGCGCTGGTCCTCTTCATCGCGTGGCAGCTGCGCGCGAAGTTCCCCATGATCGACCTCGCGCTGTTCCGCAGCTCGCGCTTCTCGCTGTCCGTGGTGTCCGTGACCCTCACGTTCTTCGCGATGATGGGCGCGTTCTTCGGGATGACGCAGATCTTCCAGCTGGTCATGGGCTACGACGCCCTCACCACCTCGCTCGCCTTCATCCCTTCGATGCTGCCCATGATGATCGTGGGACCGATGATCCCCAGGCTGGTCGAGAAGGTCGGCACCCGCTGGACCGTGGTCCCTGGCCTCGTCATCATCGCCGGCGGCTTCCTCCTCATGACCACGTGGCCGACCGTCCCGTCCTACTGGGACTTCCTCATCGCGATGAGCATCATCACGCTCGGCATGGCGATGGTCATGACCCCCGCGACCAACATGCTGATGTCCTCCGTGCCGCGCAACCGCTCCGGAATGGGCTCCGCGATGAACGACACCACCCGCGAGCTGGGCGCCTCGCTCGGCATCGCGGTGCTCGGCTCGATGATCGCGAACGCGTACACGTCCAACATCACGTCCGTCGCGGAGGAGCTGCCGGCCGAGGTGTCGGGCGTGGTCCAGGACTCGCTCGCCGGCGCGATCGCGGTCACCGACCAGATGGGCGCGGCCGGGGCGGCCATCGCGGAGGCCGCCAAGGCGGCGTTCATGGACGCCAACCAGCACGCCATGCTCATCTCCGCGATCATCGCGGGCGTCACCGCCCTGGTGATGCTGGTGGCGCTGCCGCGCGGCGAGAAGTCCCTCACGGCGGAGCCCCTGGACGATGCGGACGTCGCCTTCGATGCCGAGCTCGCCGAGGACGTGGCGCAGGTCGAGGTGGCGCACGCCGACACGGCGCACGGCACGGACGCCGACGACGCGGGCGAGCCTACCGCGCGCTCCTGACAGGGCGCGGACCCGGCCAGCTGATCGGATGGTGCAGAGGTCCGCGCGGATCTCTGCACCATCCTGTCAATCCGATCGATCGCAAGCGGGCCGTCGGCGCGGGGCACCCACCCCGCGCCGACGGCTAGGCTCGCGCCATGCCCGTCCCCCTGCTGCTCGCGTCCCAGTCCCCCGCCCGCCTCGCCACGCTGCGCTCGGCGGGGGTCGAGCCCGACGTGATCGTGTCCGACGTGGACGAGGACGCGGCGCTCGAGGCGGCACGCGCGGCCGCCGCGGCGGCGGGCGAGGTCCTCACCCCGGCCGATGCGGTGCTCGCCCTCGCGCGCGCCAAGGCGGAGCACGTGGTGAGCGAGTACGAGTGCGAGGCGGTCGTGCTCGGCTGCGACTCGATGCTCGAGCTCGACGGCGAGATCCTGGGCAAGCCCGCCGACGCGGCGGACGCGATCGCCCGCTGGCGCGCGATGCGCGGCCGCACGGGCGTGCTCCACACGGGCCACTGGCTGGTGGACGACCGCGCCGCGGAGCGGGGCGGCACCGCCGCCACGCTCGGCGCGACCTCCTCCACGGTGGTGCGCTTCGCCCGCCTCAGCGACGCGGAGATCGAGGCGTACGTCGCGACCGGCGAGCCGCTCAAGGTCGCGGGCGCGTTCACCGTCGACGGGCTCGGCGGCCCCTACGTCGAGGCCATCGAGGGCGACTACCACGGCGTGGTCGGGGTCAGCCTGCCGCTGCTGCGCGAGCTCCTGCTCGAGATCGGCGTCGCGTTCCACGACCTCCGTTTGTAGAGGCGACACAACCACGAGGGCCATGCCCGCGCATCGTCCCGCGTGTCGTTGTGGGAAACCCACAACGACGGGGTGGCGCGCTTAGCGCCCTACACAGACTTAGGTCCCGGGAGGGCGACTCGCCGGGGGCCTCCGCGGGGGCCGCGCTACGGTTTCGGGGTGACTGCCTTCTCCTCCGTGCTCATCGCGAACCGCGGCGAGATCGCGGTCCGCATCATCCGCGCCTGCGCGGACGCGGGCCTGCGATCCGTGGCGGTGTACGCGGACCCGGACCGCGACGCCCCGCACGTGTCCCTCGCCGACGAGGCGTACGCGCTCGGCGGCTCGACGGCGCGCGAGACCTACCTGGACATCGCGAAGCTGATCGACGCGGCGCGGCGATCCGGCGCCGAGGCCGTGCACCCGGGCTACGGCTTCCTCGCGGAGAACTCCGACTTCGCGCGCGCCGTCATCGACGCGGGCCTCACCTGGATCGGCCCCTCGCCCGAGGCGATCGACGGGCTCGGCGACAAGGTCAGCGCGCGCCACATCGCGCAGCGCGCCGGCGCCCCGCTGGTCCCCGGCACGCCCGACCCGGTCGAGACCGCCGACGAGGTGGTCGCGTTCGCCCAGGAGCACGGCCTGCCGGTCGCGATCAAGGCGGCGTTCGGCGGCGGCGGCCGCGGCCTCAAGGTCGCCCGCACGCTCGAGGAGATCCCCGAGCTGTTCGACTCCGCGACCCGCGAGGCAGTGGCCGCGTTCGGCCGCGGCGAGTGCTTCGTCGAGCGCTTCCTCGACCGGCCCCGCCACGTCGAGACGCAGTGCCTCGCGGACGCGCACGGCAACGTCGTGGTGGTCTCCACGCGCGACTGCTCGCTGCAGCGCCGCCACCAGAAGCTGGTCGAGGAGGCGCCCGCGCCGTTCCTCACCGACGAGCAGAACGCGCGCCTCATCGAGGCCTCCGAGGCGATCCTCAAGGAGGCCGGCTACCAGGGCGCCGGCACGTGCGAGTTCCTGGTGGGCGTCGACGGCACCATCAGCTTCCTCGAGGTCAACACCCGCCTCCAGGTCGAGCACCCGGTGACCGAGGAGGTCACCGGCGTGGACCTGGTGCTCGAGCAGTTCCGCGTCGCCGCGGGCGGCTCGATCGCGGACCTCCGCCCGGAGACCCGCGGCCACTCGATCGAGTTCCGCATCAACGGCGAGGACCCGGCCCGCGGCTTCATGCCCGCGCCCGGCCGCATCTCGACGCTGCGCTTCCCCTCCGGCCCCGGCGTCCGCGTCGACGCGGGCGTGGCGCAGGGCGACACCGTCTCGGGCAACTTCGACTCGATGATCGCGAAGGTCATCATCACGGGCGCCACGCGCGACCAGGCGCTCGCCCGCGCCCGCCGCGCGCTCGCCGAGATGACCGTCGAGGGCATCCCCACCGTCCTGCCGTTCCACCGTGCGGTGCTCGACGCCCCGCAGTTCGCCGCCGCGGACGGCGGCTTCGGCGTCTACACCACCTGGATCGAGTCCGAGTTCGCGGACACCGTCGCGGGGCTGACCTCCTCGGGCGCCTCCGCGGAGGACGACGAGGCCGAGGCGACCGAGCGTGTGGTGGTCGAGGTCGGCGGCAAGCGCCTCGAGGTGGTCCTGCCCGCGTCGCTGGCGCAGGCGGGCCGCGCGAGCGCGCGCAAGGCCGGGCGCCGGCCCATGCGCCGCACGGGCAACGGCGGCGCGCGCTCCGCGGCGACCGGCACCACGCTCGCGTCGCCCATGCAGGGCACCATCGTCAAGGTGGCCGTCGAGGAGGGCGTCGAGGTGGCCGAGGGCGACCTGGTGGTGGTCCTCGAGGCGATGAAGATGGAGCAGCCGCTCACCGCGCACCGCACGGGCGTGATCCGCTCGCTCACCGCGATCGTCGGCGGCGGCGTGTCCGCGGGCACCGTGATCTGCGACATCGTCGACGTCGAGGTCACCCCGGAGGGCTGACGCGCTTTCCGGCACTCGCTGTCACCTCGGATCGCGCCATCTTCCAGGGACGATGCGCCGGCTGGCTCGAATTACGCAACGTAGCCGTTCGCTATATTTGACACCGCGCAAACGTCGCCCCTACGCTCACGTCAGCACGGGTAAGGCACGCCTTACCGTCCCCTGACCGGAAGGCGCCGCCATGCTCGCGAACTACCTCATCGGCCTGCGCGAGGGCCTCGAGGCCGCGCTGGTGGTGAGCATCCTCGTGGCCTACCTGGTCCGCACGGACCGTCGCCCGCTGCTGCGCCAGGTGTGGTTCGGGGTCGGGATCGCCGCGGGCGTGTCGATCGGGCTGGGCGCGCTGCTCACGCTCGGCCCGCAGGGCCTCAGCTTCGAGGCGCAGGAGGCCATCGGCGGCATCCTCAGCATCGTCGCGGTGGGCCTCATCACCTGGATGATCTTCTGGATGGGCAAGACGGCCCGGCACCTCAAGGGCCACCTCGAGAACGCGCTCGAGAACGCCATCTCCGTGGGCAAGGGCGCCGTGGTCGCCATGGCGATGCTCGCCGTCGGCCGCGAGGGCCTCGAGACCGCGCTGTTCCTGTGGGCGGGGATCACCTCCGCCGGCTCGAGCTGGGCGCCCATCGTGGGCGCGTCGCTCGGCATCGCCACCGCGATCGGGCTCGGCTTCCTCATGTACCGCGGCGCGATCAAGGTCAACCTGCGCACCTTCTTCCAGTGGACCGGCGTGTTCCTCATCCTGGTCGCCGGCGGCGTGCTCGCCTACGGCGTCCACGACCTCCAGGAGGCCGGCATCCTGCCCGGCCTCAACACGCTCGCGTTCGACATCTCGGGCGCGGTCCCCGCCGGCTCCGTGCACGGCACGCTGCTCAAGGGCATCTTCAACCTCTCCCCGCAGACCACGGTCCTCGAGGCCGTCGCGTGGGTCGCTTACGTGGTGCCCGTGATGTGGCTGTTCGTCCGCATGGCGTTCCGCTCGGGGCCGCCGGCCCCCGCCCGCCCGGTCGCCGCATCGTCCCGCGACCTCGCGTCCGCCTGAAACGTCCCGCCCCACCCCGACCTAAGGAACACCCATGCCTCGCCCCGCCCTCGCCGCCTCCGGCGCCGTGCTCGCCGCGCTCGCCCTGTCCGCCTGCGTCCCGAACGCCACCGCCGACGACGAGGCGATCGCGGTCGACTCGAGCAACGACGCGTGCGACGTCGCGACCGCGGAGGTCCCCTCCGGCACCGTCGTGTTCGACGTCACCAACACCGGCGACGACGTCACGGAGTTCTACCTGCTCGCCTCCGACGGGCTGCGGATCATCTCCGAGGTCGAGAACATCGGCCCCGGCATCACGCGCCAGCTGGTGGTGCAGGTCCCCGCGGGCGACTACCTCACGGCGTGCAAGCCCGGCATGACCGGCGACGGCATCCAGGCCGCGTTCACCGTCACCGACTCCGGCGAGGACGTCACCACCGGCGACAACGCCGAGCAGCTCGCGGCCGCCGGCGAGCAGTACCTGCTCTACGTGCGCGACCAGATCCAGACCCTCACCACCAAGACCGACGCGTTCCTCGCGGCCTACACCGCCGGTGACGACGACGAGGCCCGCGCGCTCTACGCGGACGCCCGCGTGCACTGGGAGCGCATCGAGCCCGTCGCGGAGTCCTTCGGCGACCTGGACCCCATGATGGACGCGCGCGAGGCCGACCTCGCCGAGGGCGAGTCCTGGACCGGCTGGCACCGCATCGAGAAGAACCTGTGGCCGCCGGCCGAGGGCTACGACCTCACCGACGCGGAGAAGCAGGAGCTCGCCGACAAGCTCGCCGCCGACACCGCCGAGCTCGCGTCGCGCGTGAACGCCGAGGACTTCGCCATCGACGCGTTCCAGGTGGGCAACGGCGCCAAGGAGCTGCTCGACGAGGTCGCCGCCGGCAAGATCACCGGCGAGGAGGAGATCTGGTCGCACACCGACCTGTGGGACTTCCAGGCCAACGTCGACGGCGCCGCGGTCGCGTACGGCGTGCTCCACGACGTGGTCGCCCAGACCGACCCCGACCTGGTCGAGGAGCTGGACTCGCGCTTCACCGAGCTCAACGAGCAGCTCGCGCAGTACGGCTCCATCGAGGAGGGCTTCGTGCTCTACACCGACCTCACCGAGGACCAGATCGTCGAGCTCGCGCGCTCCGTGGACGCGCTCGGCGAGCCGCTGTCCCGCCTGACCGCCGCGGCGGTGCTGTGACGGACGCGGAGGTCCCGGTGGACGATGCGGCGGCCCGGTCGGGCCCGTCGCGTCGCCTGGTCCTGGGCACGGCCGGCGCGGTCGCGGGCGGCCTCGCCCTCGCGGGCGGCGGCTTCGCCGCGGGCCGGGCCACCGCGGCCTCCGCGTCGCAGGCGGACGCGTACGACTTCTACGGCGCGCACCAGAGCGGGATCGTGACCCCGCAGCAGGACCGGCTCCACTTCGCCGCGTTCGACCTCACCACCGACTCGAAGGCGCGCGTGGTGTCCCTGCTGCGCCGCTGGAGCGAGGCCGCCGCGCGCCTCATGGCGGGGTCCGAGCTCGGCTCCGGCGCGGCGGGAGGCGCGTACGCCGCTCCCCCGGATGACACGGGCGAGGCGCTGGGCCTGCCCGCCTCCGGGCTCACCCTCACGTTCGGCTTCGGCCCGGGGCTGTTCGACTCCCGATTCGGGCTCGGATCCAAGCGGCCCGACCAGCTGATCGACCTGCCGCACTTCTCCGGCGACACGCTCGACCCGCAGTTCACCGGCGGCGACCTGTGCATCCAGGCGTGCGCGAACGACCCCCAGGTCGCCGTGCACGCGATCCGCAACCTCTCCCGGCTGGCCTTCGGCGACGCCGCGATCCGGTGGGCCCAGCTGGGCTTCGGGCGCACGTCCTCGACCACGCGCGCGCAGGACACGCCCCGCAACTTCATGGGCTTCAAGGACGGCACCGCGAACCTGCGCGCCGAGGACACCGACCTGGTGGACCGGTGGGTGTGGGCGGAGCCAGGCGACGGGCAGGAGTGGATGACCGGCGGGTCCTACCTGGTGGCGCGCCGCATCCGGATCCTCGCCGAGATCTGGGACCGCACCTCGCTGCAGGAGCAGGAGGCGACCGTGGGCCGCACCAAGGGCTCCGGCGCTCCCCTGTCGGGCGGCTCCGAGTTCACGGAGCCCGACTTCTCGCTCAAGGGCCGCGACGGCGAGGCGCTGATCCGCCCCGACTCCCACGTGGCGCTGGCCCACCCGAGCGCGCACGGCGGCGCCATGATGCTCCGCCGCGGCTACAACTTCACCGACGGCGCCGACTCCCTGGGACGCCTCGACGCGGGGCTGTTCTTCCTCGCGTACGTGCGGGACCCCCGCGAGCAGTTCGTCCCCGTGCAGAACGCGCTGTCGAGCTCGGACGTCATGACCGTCGAGTACCTCCGCACCACCGGCTCCGCGCTGTTCGCGGTGCCGCGCGGGCTCGCCCCCGGCTCCGTGCTCGGGTCCGAGGGCGCGTACGTGGGCCAGGAGCTCTTCGCCTAGGTCCGCGCCGCGCCCATCCCGTGAAGCCGCCGCGCCGCCTCGGAGACCGTGCCGCTGAGCGACGGGTAGACGGTGAAGGCTCCCGCGACGTCGTCGACGGTGAGGTGCTTGGCGACCGCGAGCGACAGCGGGAAGATGTGCTCGCCGGCACGCGCGCCCACCAGGACGGCCCCGAACACCTGGCCGGTCACCGTGTGGCCGAAGATCTTCACGAACCCCTCGTCGATGCCCAGCATCTTCGCGCGCGGGTTGCGCGCGAGGTCCAGGCGGGACACTTCGTAGAACAGGCCGCGGGCCTCGAGCTCCGCCTCGCTCAGGCCCACGGAGGCGATCTCCGGGACGGTGAAGACGTTGGAGGCGACCAGCTTGAGGTCGATCGGGGTGACAGCGTCGCCCAGCGCGTGCGCCATCGCGATGCGGCCCTGCGTGGCCGCGACGGACGCGAGCGGCAGCACGCCGGTGCAGTCGCCCGCGGCGTAGATGCCGCGCGCCGTGGTGCGGCTGACCTTGTCGACGCGGATGAGGCCGCGCTCGTCGAGCTCGACCCCCGCCTCCTCGAGACCCAGTCCCTCGGTGTTGGGCACCGAGCCCACCGCCATGAGGCAGTGGCTGCCCTCGAGCACCGTGCCGTCCTCGAGGGTGACGCGCACCCCGTCGCCGGCGCGCTCGACCGCGGACGCGCGGCCTCCCACCAGGTGCATGCCG
Organism: Demequina silvatica; assembly: GCF_000971215.1. Taxonomy (GTDB): domain Bacteria; phylum Actinomycetota; class Actinomycetes; order Actinomycetales; family Demequinaceae; genus Demequina; species Demequina silvatica. Next base: position 134,954 of record NZ_BBMA01000003.1, on the reverse strand, counting down.
CGCTCCTTGAACACCTCGGTGAGGTGCGCGGACGCGTCGGGGTCCTCGCGCGACAGCACGCGGTCGCCCGAGGCCACGAGCGTGACCTCGGCGCCCAGCAGCCGGTACGCGCCGGCGAACTCCGCGCCGGTCACGCCGGAGCCCACCACGATGAGGTGCTCGGGCAGCTCGGTGAGGTCGTACAGCTGGGTCCACGTGAGGATCCGCTCGCCGTCGGGCTCGCAGCCGGGCACGATGCGCGGGCGGGCGCCCACCGCGAGCAGCACCACGTCGGCCTCGAGCACGGCGTCGCCGACCATCACGCGCTGCGGGCCGTCGAGGCGCGCCTCGCCCGCGAGCACGGTGATGCCGTTGCGCTCCAGGCGATCGGCGATGTCGCCGGACTGCTTCGCGACCAGGCGCTTCACGCGGGCGTTGACCTCGCCCAGGTCGACGCTGAGGGCGTGGGCGATCTCGCCGCCGTCGCTGCGGCGGATGCCGAGCTCGGAGGCCCGGCCCGCGATGGTGAGCCACTCCGCGGTGGCGATGACGGTCTTGGAGGGGACGACGTCGGTGAGGACGGCATTGCCGCCGAGGCCGTGACGCTCGACCAGCGTCACCTCCGCCCCGGCCTTGACGGCCACCAGGGCCGCCTCATAGCCGCCCGGACCGCCGCCGATGATGACGACGCGTGGGGACATGCCTCCATTCAAGCGCACGCGGGACGATGCGCCGGCCGCCGCATCGTCCCGACGCCCGACCTGCCCCGGCCGGGCGGGGCTACTAGGCTCGTCGCATGACTTCCGCCACCGAGTTCGCCGCGGAGGCCGCGGCCACCCTTGCCGCCGCCACAGGCGTCGCCCAGCACGACATCGCCCTGGTCCTGGGCTCCGGATGGGGCGGCGCGGCCGACCTCATCGGTGAGGAGGTCGCACGGGTCGACGCGACCGACATCCCCGGCTTCGACGCGCACGTGGTGCCCGGGCACCACCCGGTGTTCCGCTCGCTGCTCACCCCGACCGGCAAGCGCGTGCTGGTGCTCGGCGCGCGTCAGCACTACTACCAGGTGCGCGACGCGGGCAAGGTCGCGCACGCGATCCGCATGGCCGCCGCCGCGGGCTGCACGCAGCTGGTGCTCACCAACGGCTGCGGGTCCACCCGTCCCGAGGTGGGCCCCGGTTCCGTGGTGCTGCTGGCCGACCACATCAACCTCACGGGCCAGACGCCGCTCGAGGGCGCGACGTTCGTCGACATGAGCCAGGTGTACTCGCCGCGGCTGCGGGGCCTCGCGCACTCGATCGACGCGGAGCTGCCCGACGGCATCTACGCGCAGTTCACCGGACCTCAGTACGAGACGCCGGCGGAGGTCCGCATGGCGGCCATCCTGGGCGCCAACCTGGTGGGCATGTCGACCGTGCTCGAGGCCATCGCCGCGCGCGAGGCGGGCCTCGAGGTGCTCGGCCTGTCGCTGGTGACCAACCTGGCCGCGGGGATCGGCGGCGACACTCTCGACCACCAGGAGGTGCTCGACGCCGGCGCCGCCGCGGGCCCGCGCATCTCCGCGCTGCTGGCCGCGATCGTCAGGGAGATGTGATGCAGGAGCTGCTGGCCCGCGCCGAGGCGTGGATCGAGGACGACCCGGACGACGCGACCCGCGAGGAGCTCGCCGGGGTGCTGGAGGCCGCCGTGGGCGGGTCCGCCGCCGCGTTGGAGGACCTCGAGGACCGGTTCCGCGGCTTCCTCGAGTTCGGCACCGCGGGCCTGCGCGGGCGCATCGGCGCCGGCCCGAACCGCATGAACCGGGCCGTGGTGATCCGCGCCGCCGCCGGGCTCGCGCGCTACCTCACCGACGCCCTCGCCGAGCGAGGCGTCGAGGGCCCCGCGCGCGTGGCGATCGGCTACGACGCGCGCCACGGCTCGCACGACTTCGCGATCGACACGGCGGCGGTCATGACCGCCGCCGGCCACGAGGCGCTGCTGCTCCCCCGTACGCTCCCCACCCCGGTGCTCGCCTTCGCCACGCGCCTGCTCGACGCCGACGCGGGCGTCATGGTGACCGCCTCCCACAACCCGCCCCAGGACAACGGCTACAAGGTCTACCTGGGCGGTCGAGTGGTGACGGACGAGGGCCAGGGCGCGCAGATCGTGCCGCCGTACGACGGCGAGATCGCCGCCCGCATCGCCGCCGTGCCGGCCGTGGCGGCCGTCCCGCGCGCCGCCGAGGGGTGGCGCGTGCTGGGCGACGGCGTGGTCGACGACTACGTCGCGCAGGTGGCCGCGCTCGGCGGCACCGTGGCCCCGGTGGCCGCGCGCCGGGCCGCCACGCGCATCGTCCTCACGCCCCTCCACGGCGTGGGAGGCGAGACGGTCGAGCGCGTGCTGCACGCCGCCGGCTTCACCGACGTCCACACCGTCGCCGAGCAGGCCGAGCCGGACCCCGACTTCCCCACCGTCGACTTCCCCAACCCCGAGGAGAAGGGCGCGATCGACCTCGCGCTCGAGCTCGCCGAGCGGGTGGGCGCCGACGTGGTCATCGCGAACGACCCGGACGCGGACCGCTGCGCGGTCGCCACCCTCATCGACGGGCGCTGGACCATGCTGCACGGCGACGTCGTGGGCTCGCTGCTGGGCGAGCGGATCGCGTCGCGCACGTCCGCGGGCTCGCAGGTGCTCGCGAACTCGATCGTGTCCTCGCAGCAGCTCGCCGCGATCGCGGAGGCTCACGGGCTCGGCCACGCGAACACCCTCACCGGCTTCAAGTGGATCGGGCGGACGCCGCGCATGGCCTTCGGCTACGAGGAGGCGCTGGGCTACTGCGTCGCGCCGGACCTGGTCCGCGACAAGGACGGCGTGTCCGCGGCGCTGCTCATGGCCGACTTCGTGTCCGAGCTCAAGGCCGCCGGCCGGAGCCTGGCCGACGCGATCGACGACCTCGCCCGGGCGTACGGCGTGTACCTGACGTCGCAGGTCTCGGCGCGGTACGCGGACCTCGCCCTCATCCCGGAGACCATGGCGCGCCTCATGGCGTCGCCTCCCGCCACGCTCGCCGGCTCCCCCGTGGTCGCCACCGACGACATGTCGGAGGGCTTCCGCGGCCTGCCCGGCACCACGGGGCTGCACCTCGCCGCTGAGTCGGGAGCGCGCGTGATCGTGCGCCCCTCCGGCACCGAGCCGAAGGTCAAGGCGTACCTCGAGGTGGTCGTGCCAGTGGCCGGCGATGACGTCGCGGCGGCGAAGGCCGCGGCGGCCACCACCATGGAGCTGCTCCGTGCGGACGTGACGGCGGCGCTGAGGATCTAGCCCGCACGGGTGCGGGGCCCCGGCTCAGTAGGAGCCGGTGGCCTCGCCGCCGTCGAGCACCGCGGCGGTGCCGGAGAGGCCGAGCCGGGTCGCGCCCGCCTCGATCATCGCGACCGCGTCGTCCCAGGTGCGGACGCCGCCGGACGCCTTGATGCCGAGTCGCCCGCCCACGGTCTCCGCCATGAGGCGCACCGCGTGCACCGAGGCGCCGCCCGCGGGGTGGAAGCCGGTCGAGGTCTTGACGAAGTCCGCGCCCGCGGCCTCCGAGGCGAGGCATGCGCCCACGATCGCCTCGTCGGTGAGGGCAGCGGACTCGATGATGACCTTGAGGATCTTGCCCTCGGGCACGGACGCGCGCACGGCCGCGATGTCCGCCTCGACGGCCGCGAAGTCGCCGGCGTTCGCCGCGGCGACGTCGATCACCATGTCGACCTCGTCGGCGCCCTGCTCGATGCTCAGCGCCGCCTCCGCCGCCTTGATCGACGAGTGGTGCTTGCCGGACGGGAAGCCGCACACCGTCGCCACGGCGAGGTCGTCGGGCACGGTCACCGGCAGCATCGAGGGCGACACGCAGACGGAGAAGACGCCCAGCGAGGCGCCCTCCGCGATGAGCGCCTCGACGTCCGCGGGGGTGGACTCGGGCTTGAGGAGGGTGTGGTCGACGTAGCGGGCCAGCTCGGCACGGGTGAGAGTCATGGACCCAGCCTAGGCCGCGCCGGGGTTTGCCACCTGCGGGAAGACGTGACAACCTGGACGGAGCGCCCGATCAGGGCTCCCGGACGAAGTGACGTACCCGGCGATGCGACAAGACGTCTCGATGGAGAGCACGTCATGGCTTGGGTCATCCTCATCGTCTCCGGCATCCTTGAGGCCGTCTGGGCGACCGCCCTGGGCAGGTCCGAGGGCTTCACCCGGCTCGCGCCGACCGTCACGTTCGCCGTCGCGCTCGTCGCCAGCATGGGCGGCCTCGCGTACGCGATGCGCACGCTGCCGCTAGGCACGTCCTACGCCGTCTGGGTCGGGATCGGCGCCGCGCTCACCGTCGGCTACGCGATGGTCACCGGCGCGGAGGGAGCCTCGCTCCTCAAGATCCTGCTGATCCTCGGGATCGTGGGCTGCGTGGTGGGGCTCAAGCTCGCGCACTAGGCGCCGGGCCCCACCACGCCCCCGGTCACAGGTCGATGCCGTAGCCCTCGATCACCAGCTCGGCGAGGTCCGCCTTCTCGTCGTAGGGCAGGAACGCGCCCCAGGCCGCCGCGAGGGTCGCCTCGAACAGGTCCTCCTTGGTCCAGCCGACCTCGGCCAGCGCCGCGAACTCGGAGGACATGGTCACGCCGGAGACCAGGCGGTTGTCGGTGTTCACGGTGACCGCGAAGCCGAGGTTGCGGAGCTCGTGCATCGGGTGGCCCTCGATGGACGGCGCGGCCGCGGTCTGGACGTTCGACGTGGGGCAGCACTCGAGCGGGATCTGCAGGTCGAGCGCGTGCTGGGCGATCACGCCGAGCGTGAGCTCCTCGCCGCCGAAGCCCTCGATGTCCTCGTGGATGCGGACGCCGTGGCCGATCCGGCGGGCGGAGCCCAGGCCGAGCGCCTCGCCCACGGAGGCGGCGCCGTCGGCCTCGCCCGCGTGGATGGTGACGGGCATGTGGTGCTCGCGCAGCAGCTGGAACGCCTCGCGGTGGTTCGCCGCGGGGAAGCCCAGCTCGGGACCGGCGATGTCGAAGCCCACGCAGCAGCGGCCGCGGTTGGCGAGCGCGAGCTCGGCGATCTCGACCGACCGGTCGAGGTGGCGCATGGCGTCGAGGATCGCGGCGGCGCGGATCGCGTAACCGGCCTCCTGCGCCTCGGCGACGCCGTCCTCGATGCCGTCCTGCACGGCCTCGACGACCTCCTGGAGGGAGAGCCCGCCGGACACGTGCTGCTCGGGCGCGTAGCGCAGCTCCGCGTAGATGACGCCGTCGGCCGCGAGGTCGAGCACGGCCTCGCGCGCGACGCGGCGCAGGTTCGCCGCGGTCTGCATGACCACGGTGGTGTGGGCGAACGCCTCGAGGTAGCGCACCAGGTCGCCAGAGTTGGCGTTCTCCGCGAAGGTCCGCGCGAGCGCGTCAGGGTCCGTCGAGGGCAGCTCGTGGCCGATCTCGGCGGCCAGCTCGATGAGGGTGGACGGGCGCAGGCCGCCGTCGAGGTGGTCGTGGAGCACGACCTTGGGCAGGGCGAGGATGTCCTCGGTGCTGAGAGTCATGAGGCCAGGCTAGCCGCGCGTCACTCGCGGCGCGGCACGGGCAGCACCAGCCAGGCGGCGCGCGACCAGTGCCCGAGCGCGGGCAGCCGCCCCGCGCCGGGGTGCAGGTCGGAGTCCGCGAGCGGCAGCACCGCTCCGGCGCCGGGCTCGTACACGAGGAACCCGGTCCCGGCGTTCGCGACCAGCAGCACCACGTGACGCGGGATCACGGAGTCGATGCCCAGCGACGAGTCGCCCGCCGTGAACATCGGCACGGGGATCCCGTCCCCGAGCGCTCGCCGCGCGTGCGCGAGCAGCGGCGCGAGCCTGTCCGGAGACGAGTCGTCCACCAGAGACCCCCGGAACCTCAGCCCCGCGAAGCGCGTCGACTCGTCGACCTTCCACGGCGGCGTCCCGAGCGAGCGCGGCCACGCGACCGGCCCGAGCGCGGACGCCGTGGTCTGCGCGTGGATCACCCGCTGCAGCGCATGCCAGCGCTCCTCGACCGTGAGCGCCTCGAAGCCCTCGGCCTCGGCATGCATCGCCTCGGCCGGCTCGTAGCCCGCGAGGGTCCGCCCGGTCGCGACCCACAGCGCGACGAACGGGTCGCCCACCATGAGCATCACGCCCATGGTCGCGGCGCCGCACGTGGTCTGGTCGACCTGCCGCGCGCGCACCCCGGCCCATTCGAGCGGCCCCGCGTCCTCGCCGGAGGGATGGGAGACGATGCGCCGGGTCGCCTCTCCCAGGCCGTCCCAGCCGGCGGCGAGCGCCGCCACCGCCGGGATGGGCGCCCCGGAGGCCACCGCGCGGAACAGGACCGCCGCATCGTCCCGCATCTGGTCCCGGGAGACGGTGAGGGCCTTCGCGTCCGCCGCGGCGGCGCGGTCCACCGCGCGCTGGAAGGCGCGCTCGAACAGGCCCTCGGTGCTCGCGGGCTCCTCGGGAGGACGACGTTCGGACAGCCCGACGAGGCCCGCCGCGCGGGCCGCGAGGGCGGTCAGCGTCCAGGCCATCCCGCTAGCGCGTGTGCGCGCCCACGGCGTCGAGGATGATGCGGCGGTCGACGGTGCCGCCGGGCGTGATGTCGACGGTGCCGGCGCCCTCGCAGGCCTCGGTGAGGGCGGCGAGCCCGCGCGGCATGCGGTCCTCGGTCTCGGTGTGCAGCGTCATGATGACGTCGCCGGCCTTGACCTCGTCTCCGACCACCTTGTACAGGTAGACGCCCGAGGAGACCTCGACCGCGGCGCCCTGGCGCGCGCGGCCGGCGCCCAGGCGCCATGCGGCGACGCCCACGCCCATCGCGTCCATGCGCGTGATGACGCCGTCGCGGTCCGCGCGGACCTCCTCGACGTGCGGCGCGTCGGGCATGGTCGCGTCCGCGTCCCCGCCCTGCGCCTCGATCATGCGCCGCCACGCGTCCATCGCGCGGCCGTCGCGGAGCGCGTCCGCCGGGTCGACGTCGGTGACGCCCGCCCCGACCAGCATCTCGCGGGCGAGCGCGAGCGTGAGCTCGACCACGTCCGCAGGCCCGCCACCGGCGAGCACCTCGACGGACTCGGTGACCTCGAGGCCGTTGCCGATCCCCCGGCCCAGCGGCGTCGACATGTCGGTGAGCAGCGCGGACGTCACCACGCCCGCGTCGGTGCCCAGGTCGACCATGGTGCGCGCGAGCTCGAGCGCCTGGTCCCTGCCCTTCATGAACGCGCCCGTGCCCACCTTGACGTCGAGGACCAGCACTCCCGTGCCCTCGGCGATCTTCTTGGACATGATGGACGATGCGATGAGCGGGATGGCCTCGACCGTCCCGGTGACGTCGCGGAGGGCGTAGAGCTTCTTGTCGGCGGGGGCGAGGCCGGAACCGGCCGCGCAGATCACCGCGCCCACGTCCTCGAGCTGGCGCAGCATCTCCTCGTTCGAGACGTCGGCGCGCCAGCCGGGGATGGACTCGAGCTTGTCGAGGGTGCCGCCGGTGTGGCCCAGGCCGCGGCCCGACAGCTGGGGCACCGCCACGCCGCACGCCGCCACGAGGGGCGCGAGCGGGAGCGTGATCTTGTCGCCCACGCCGCCCGTCGAGTGCTTGTCGGCGGTCGGGCGCGACAGGCTCGAGAAGTCGAGCCGCTCGCCGGTGGCGATCATCGCCTGCGTCCAGCGGGCGATCTCGCCGCGGCCCATGCCGCGCTGCAGGATCGCCATCGCGAGCGAGCTCATCTGCTCGTCGGCGACGACGCCTCGCGTGTAGGCGTCGACCACCCAGTCGATCTGGTCGTCGGTCAGGGTGCCGCCGTCCCGCTTGACGCGGATGACGTCGACGGCGTCGTGGCGCTCAGCCATCAGCCCTCCTCGAGGTGCTGGGGCCCGAAGGCCCAGGGAAGAAGATCGTCCAGGGTGAGGGTGCCGTCGGGTCCGTCGATCAGCAGGCCCGGTCCCCCGAACTCGTACAGCAGCTGGCGGCAGCGGCCGCACGGCTGGAGGGGCGCGCCCGCCCCGTCCACGCACGCGAACGCGACCAGGCGCGAGCCCAGCGCGTCCGTGTGCAGCTTGGACACCAGCGCGCACTCCGCGCACAGGGTGAGCCCGTAGCTGGCGTTCTCGACGTTGGCGCCGGTCACCACCTGCCCGGTGTCGGTGAGCGCGGCGGCGCCCACCTTGAACTTCGAGTAGGGCACGTACGCCCGCTCGTTGGCCTCACGCGCCTTGGCGCGCAGGAGGTCCCAGTCGATGTCCATGGTCCTACTTCTTGTACGGGATGCCCTCGGAGGCCGGCGGGCGGGCGTGGCCCACGAGCCCGGCCACCGCGAAGATGGTCGCGATGTACGGGAACATCGCGAGGAACTGCGACGGGATCGGCGAGCCGATCGCGCCCAGCTGCGCACGCAACGCATCCGCGAAGCCGAACAGCAGGGCCGCGGCGAGCGCCCCGCGGGGGCTCCACCTGCCGAGGATCATCGCGGCGAGCGCGATGTAGCCCTTGCCTGCCGTCATCTCCTTGCCGAACGCGAGCCCCGACGCCACGGTGAAGAACGCGCCGCCGAGGCCGGCGATCGCGCCGCCGAGCACGGTGTTGCGCACGCGGGTGCGGTTGACCTGGATGCCCACGGTGTCGGCGGCCTTGGGGTGCTCGCCGACGGCGCGCACCCGCAGGCCCCACCGCGACCGGAAGAGCATGATCTGCAGGACGGCGACCACGACGTACAGGATGTAGACCAGCAGGTTCTGGTTGAACAGCACCGGGCCGAGCACGGGGATCTTCGACAGCAGCGGGATCGCGAGCTTGGGCATGCCGAGCGGCTGGTTGAGGTCCCCGTTCTCCGTCATCACGGTGGAGAAGAAGAAGCTCGTGAGGCCGAGCACCAGCATGTTGAGCACCACGCCGACCACGATCTGGTTGACCCAGTACTTGGTGGCGAAGATCGCGAGCACCAGGCCCACCAGCGCGCCCGCGATGGGCGCGGCGATCAGGCCCACGTAGGGGTTGCCGACCATCGACGCGACGAGCGCCGCGAGGAAGGCACCGGCGAGGAGCTGGCCCTCGATCGCGATGTTGATGATGCCGGAGCGCTCGCACAGGGTGCCCGCGAGGGCACCGAAGACGAGCGGCACCGCGAGGAACAGCGAGCTGGTGAGCAGGCCCGTGAGCTGGATGCTGGTGGCGTCGCGTCCGGCGCCGGCCCACGTGAGCAGCGCGCCCATGATGGCCATGCCGTAGACCACCGGCACCCACAGGCCCACCTTGCGGCGCTGGTTCGCGCGGTAGGCGGTCCATCCGGCGAGGGCGAGGCCGACCACCGAGAGCAGGATCGCGGCGAGCTGGGACGGCAGCGTGAAGCTGGGGATTTTGAAGAAGTCGGTGGGACGCGCGATCACGAACGTGGTCGACGCGCCCGACGCGGTGCCGAGCCCGAAGATCACGAGCGACAGCAGCGCGATGACGCCGAGCGCGATCGCGGGGCCGAACTTCTTGGGCGGGATGGGCGCGTTCGACGCCGCGGCTGCGGGGGCGTCGGCGACGGTCGCGGTCATGCCGCCACCTCCTTCTCGTGAGCCGGTGAGGGCAGGCGGAACATCCAGCGGACCAGCGGAGGCGCCGCGATGAAGAGCACGATGAGCGCCTGGATCACCACGACGATGTCGACGGGCAGGCCCGCGTTGACTTGGAGCGACGGACCGGAGGCCTGCAGGCCGCCGAAGAGGATCGCGGCGAGCACGATGCCGAGGGGACGCGAGCGGCCCAGCAGCGCGACGGTGATAGCGTCGAATCCGATGCTGCCGGCGACGGCGTCGGTGAGGTACTTCTGCGTGCCGAGCACGGGCGCCGAGCCCGCGAGGCCCGCGAGCGCACCCGCGATCACCATGGTGATGATGGTCGCGGCGCCGATGCTCATGCCGGCGGTGCGCGCGGCGCTGGGGTTCGCGCCGACCGCTCGCAGCCGGAAGCCGAGCGTCGAGCGCTCCATCAGCCACCACACCCCCCACGCGCACGCGAGCGCGAGCAGGAAGCCCAGGTGCAGGTTGAACTGCACGCCGAGGATCTGCGGGTACTGCGCGGTCTCCGCGACGAGCGGCGAGATCGGGTTGTCGCTGCCCTCGCGCTGGAACGCCTCGAGCGACAGCAGCCAGGCGACCAGGTACAGCGCGACGTAGTTCAGCATGATCGTGACGATCACCTCATGCGCGCCGGTGCGCGCCTTGAGGACGCCGGGGATGAAGCCCCACAGCGCTCCTCCGAGCGCGCAACCGAGGACCGCGAGGAGCAGGTGCAGGCCCCACGGCAGCGAGAACGCGAAGCCGATGTAGGCGCCGAACGTGGCGCCCATGAGGATCTGGCCCTGCGCACCGATGTTGAACAGGCCCGCGCGGAAGCCGATGCCCAGGCCGAGACCCGCGAAGATCAGCGGGGTGGCCATGGTGAGCGTCTGCGTGAACGGCTTGATCATGGCGGCGAAGGACTCGGCCTGCAGGTTGAGGACCGCACCGTTGAACATCGCGGAGTACGCCGCGCCGAGCGCGTCGCCGATCGCGGCGAACGTGTCGCCGGGCCGCGAGAAGAAGTACGCCGCCGACTCCTGGACGGCCTCGTCCGCGAGGATGATGAGGACGCCGCCGATGATCATCGACGCGACGATCGCCATGAAGACGACCATGCTCGAGCTCTCGGCGATCTCCCTCAGCACCTGACGCGAGCGGCTCGGCTCCGGCGCCTGCTGCTCGGGCTCGCCCGCGGTGGTCTGGGTCTCGGCGCTCACGCCGCCTCCTCCTGGTGTGCGCCCGCCATCATGAGGCCGAGCGTGTCGCGATCGGTGTCGGGCGCGACGATGCCGACGATCCGCCCGTGGTACATCACCGCGATGCGGTCGGCGAGCGCGACGACCTCGTCGAGCTCGGCGCTCACGATGATGACGGCGGCGCCCGCGTCGCGCTCCGCGACGATGCGCTTGTGGACGAACTCGATCGAGCCGACGTCGAGCCCGCGGGTCGGGTTGGACGCGATGAGCAGCTTGAGCGGGCGGGAGAGCTCGCGTGCGAGCACCACCTTCTGCTGGTTGCCGCCGGACAGCGAGCCGGCGGTCTGCTCGATCGACGTCGCGCGCACGTCGAACTGCTCGACGTGCTTGCGCGCCTCGTCCGCGATCACCTTCGGCTGCAGCGCGAAGCCCTTGGCGTACGGCTCCTGGTCGTGCAGGTCGAGGATGAGGTTGTTCGCGATGGTCATGTTGGCGACGATGCCGTCCTCGGTGCGGTCCTCGGGCACGAACCCGATGCCGCTGAGCAGCACGTCCTTGATGGACCGCCCCGTGATGACGTCGCCGTCGAGCGAGGCGGAGCCCGCGTCGGGCGACACGACGCCGATGAGCGCCTCGGTGAGCTCGGTCTGCCCGTTGCCCTGGACGCCGGCGATCGCGAGGATCTCGCCCGCTTTGACCTCGAAGGACACGTGGTCGAGCTGGACGATCCCGGCCGCGTCGACCACCGTGAGGCCGTCGACGGCGAGCATGGTGTCGCCCGGGGTCGCGTCCTCCTTGTCGACCCGCATGGAGACGGCGCGCCCGACCATGAGGGAGGCGAGCTCCTCCTGCGTGGCGCTGGGCTCGGCCGTGCCGACCACCTTGCCGCGGCGGATGACGGTGATGGTGTCCGCGACGGCCTTGACCTCGCGGAGCTTGTGCGTGATGAGCACCACCGCGGTGCCGGCGTCGCGCAGATCCTTGACGATCCCGAGGAGCTCGTCGGTCTCCTGAGGCGTGAGCACGGCGGTGGGCTCGTCCAGGATCAGCACCGAGGCGTCGCGCGAGAGCGCCTTGATGATCTCGACCCGCTGCTGCGCGCCCACCGGGAGGTCCTCGATGACGGCGTCGGGGTCGACGTTGAAGTTGAAGCGATCGGAGATCTCACGCACCTTCGCGCGAGCCGCGTCGAGGTCGAGCAGCTTGGCGGGGCCGCGCACGTCCTCGTGGCCCAGCATCACGTTCTCGGCGACCGTGAAGGGGTGCACGAGCATGAAGTGCTGGTGCACCATGCCGATGCCGGCGGCCATCGCGTCGCCCGGACCGGCGAAGACGACCGGCTCGTCGTCGAGCAGCACCTCGCCCTCGTCGGCGTCGTACAGGCCGAACAGCACGTTCATCAGCGTCGACTTGCCGGCGCCGTTCTCACCCAGCAGGGCGTGCACGGTGCCCGGCTCGACCAGCAGATCGATGCGGTCGTTGGCGGTGAAGTCTCCGAAGCGCTTGGTAATACCGCGGAGCTCGAGTTTCACAGGGGTCCTCCCACGTCTTTGCTCGGGACATTCCCGAGCCTACTAGCGGAGACAGCGAGGGGCGCGCCACAGGTGTGCCCTGTGGCGCGCCCCCTGAACGGTGCTGTCTTAGGAGACGTCGACCGAGATCGAGCCGTCGATGATGCCGGCCTTGATCGCGTCGAGCTCGGTGAGCACGGCGTCGGGCACGGCGCCCTCGGCGAAGTCCGCGACGCCCACGCCCTCGTTCTCGAGCGTGCCCAGGTAGGGCTCGGTCGAGAAGCCGGCGTCGATGGTCTCCGCGATGGTGTCGAACACCGAGTTGCCGATGTTCTTGAGCACCGACGTGAGGATGATGTCCGCGTAGTCGGTGGTGAGGGTCCAGTCGGAGTCCACACCGATCAGCCACGCGTCGCCGGACGACTGCACGGCCGCGGCGGCGCCGAGACCCACGGGGCCCGCAACCGGCATGACGATGTCAGAACCCTGGCTGAGGAACTCCTCGGTCACGTTCTGGCCCTTCGCCTGGTCGGAGAAGTCGCCCGTGAACTGGCCGTCGGTGCCGTCCCAACCGAGGACCTTGACATTGCCGCCGTTGGCCTCGTTGTAGTAGTTGGCACCCGCGAGGAAGCCGTCCATGAAGATGGTGACCGACGGGATGTTCATGCCGCCGAAGGTCGACAGGGTGCCGGACTGCGACGCACCGGCCGCGGCGTAGCCCGCGAGGAACGAGGCCTCGTCCGTGTCGAAGGTGATCGGCTTGATGTTGTCGGCGTCGATGGTGCCGTCGAAGTCGTTGTCGGCGAGGTCGTCGATGATCGCGAAGTGCACGTCCGGGTTGGCGAGCGCGGCGTCGACGGTGGCCTGGCTGAGCAGGAAGCCGACGGTGATGATGAGGTCGCAGCCGGCCGCGACCTGGGCCTCGATGTTCGGGCCGAAGTCAGCCTCGGTGGTCGACTCCGCGGACGCGATCTCGATGCCGAGCTCGGCCTCCGCGCGGGTCAGGCCCTCGTAGCCCGACTGGTTGAACGACTGGTCGTCGAAGCCGCCCGAGTCCGAGACCATGCAGGCCTTGAAGTCGACGGTCTCGACGGGAGCGCCGGCGTCCGCCGTGGCGGACGAGCTCGCCTCCTCCTCGGGGGCGGACGCACAAGCTGCCAGGGCGAGCGCCGACACTGCGGCGACGGCACCCACGCGGATGATCTTCTTCATCAGGTGTTTCCCTCTGTCAGTCATGCCCGGCTGCCACCGGGCGGGGGTTGTACGGGTCATCGTACGGACGCAATGTTACGAACAAACCCGCGTTGGTCTCGCGTCCGCAACAATCCGGCAACGATTCTCCCTGCTCAGGCGGATTCGAGCGCGGCCCCGGCGTCCTTCACGCGCTGCGCGGAGGCCCGCACCGTCACCAGGATGGCCTCGTCCGACTCGACCACCACCGCATCGTCCACCCCCACGACCACGACGGGCTTGACGCCCCCGATCACCAGGGACCCGCGGGCGCCCACCGCGCCCACGGGCGCGGTGCGGCCGATCGCGACGGCCTCCCCGCCGGCGCCGGAGAGCTCGGCGAGCGAGTCGAAGTCGCCCACGTCGTGCCACTCGAAGCTCGCGGGGACCACCGCGACGCCGCCGTCCGCGGCCACGGGTTCGGCGATCGCGTGGTCGATCGCGATGCGGGTGAGCGTGGGCCACACGCGCGCGAGGACCTCGGCGCGGTCCGCGCCGTCCCAGGCGGCAGCGATCTCGCGCACGCCGGCGGCGAGCGTGGGCTGCAGCCGGTCGAGGTGGCCCAGGAGCACGTCGGTGCGCATGACGAACATGCCGGCGTTCCACGCGAAGGAGCCGCGCGCGAGCATCCCGGCGGCGGTCTCCGCGTCGGGCTTCTCCGTGAACGCGACCACGTGGCGCGCGTCGCCGGACAGCGGCTCGCCCATCTCGATGTAGCCGAACGCGGTGGACGGCTCGGTGGGCGCGATCCCGATCACCACGACCTTCCCGGTCCGTGCGACGCGGGCGGCCTCGCGCACCGTCGCGCGGAAGGACTCGGCGTCGGGGATGAGGTGGTCCGCGGCGAAGGACGCCATGACGCGGCTCCCCCACCGCTCCTCGATGAGCGCCGCGGCGAGCGCGATCGCGGCCATGGAGTCGCGCGGGCTGGGCTCGGTCACCAGGTTCTCGCGCGGCACCGCGGGCACCTGCGCGGCGACCGCGTCCGCGTGCCGCTCGCCGGTGACCACCACCACGCGCTCCGACAGCGGGCTCACGCGCGCGACGGTGTCCTGGATCAGCGTCGCGCCGGTGCCCAGGAGGTCCAGCAGGAACTTGGGGCGGTGCGGCTGCGACAGCGGCCACAGGCGGGAGCCGACGCCGCCCGCGGGGATCACCGTCACCAGATCCTCTACGAAATCGGACATGATCTGCGAGTCGGTGTGCTCAGCCGTCATGGCGACCACATTAGGATGGCCGTCAAGCCCGCTGTAGTGCTCTGAGGAGGGACGTGTCCCCGACAACGCTGTACCGAGGCCATGAAGGCATGTGGATGTGGGTGGTCCACCGTGTCACTGGCGTCGCGATCTTCTTCTTCCTGCTGGTCCATGTGCTCGACACCGCGCTCGTGCGCGTCTCCCCCGAGGCGTACAACGAGGTGATCGGGAGCTACAAGACGCCCATCTACGGCCTGGTCGAGGCCGGCCTGGTCGCCGCGATCCTGCTGCACGCCTTCAACGGCCTGCGGATCATCGCCGTCGACCGCTCCACCTGGGCGCTGCGCCACCAGAAGCAGCTGGTGTGGGCGGTGTGGATCGTCTTCGCCGTGCTCATGGCCGGCTTCCTGCCCCGCCACCTCATGCACGTGTTCGGGGGTGCCTGATGACCGCCTCGTCCCCCGAGTTCGTGCCCGGCCCCAAGATCAAGGAGCCGCGGATCCGCTCCGGCCGGGTCCGCCCCGGCGCCGAGCAGTGGTCGTGGCGCTTCATGCGCATCTCCGGCCCGATCCTGGTGATCCTCATCCTCACGCACCTGTTCATCAACCTGATGACGGGCGACGGCGTGAACCAGATCGACTTCGCCTTCGTCGCCGGCAAGCTGGCGAGCCCGCTGTGGCAGGTGTGGGACCTCACCATGCTGGTGCTCGCGATGCTGCACGGCGGCAACGGCATGCGCCTGCTCATCAACGACTACGCGCACACGCCGTGGCTCAACAAGCTGCTCCACGGCGCGCTCGGCGTCGCCGTGATCGGCATCATCGTGCTGGGCTCGCTCGTCATCTTCACGTTCGACCCGTGCCCCGCAGGCGCGGACCCCAGCCTTCTCCCCAGCTTCTGCAAGGACCTCGCATGACCCATCACGAGTACGACGTCGTCATCGTCGGCGCCGGCGGCGCCGGCATGCGTGCGGCGCTGGAGAGCTCCCAGCGCGCCCGCACGGCCGTGCTGACCAAGCTCTACCCGACCCGCTCCCACACGGGCGCGGCGCAGGGCGGCATGGCGGCCGCGCTGGCCAACGTCGAGGACGACAACGCCGAGTGGCACGTGTTCGACACCGTCAAGGGCGGCGACTACCTGGTGGACCAGGACGCCGCGGAGATCCTCTGCCACGAGGCCATCGACGCGGTGCTGGACCTCGAGAAGATGGGCCTGCCGTTCAACCGCACGCCCGAGGGCAAGGTGGACCAGCGCCGGTTCGGCGGCCACACCCGCAACCATGGCGAGGCCGCCGTGCGCCGCTCCTGCTACTCCGCGGACCGCACCGGCCACATGATCCTGCAGACGCTCTACCAGCAGTGCATCAAGCAGGAGGTCGAGTTCTTCAACGAGTACTACGTGCTCGACCTCATCCTCGACCAGGACCCGCAGGCCGCGGCCGAGGGCGAGGACGTCGCGGTCGCCGGCGTGGTCGCGCTCGAGCTGTCGACGGGCGAGATCCACACGTTCCGCGCGAAGGCGGTCATCTTCGCCACCGGCGGCGCGGGCAAGATCTTCAAGACCACCTCGAACGCGCACACCCTCACCGGCGACGGCATGGGCATCGCCCTCAACGCCGGCCTGCCGCTCGAGGACATGGAGTTCTTCCAGTTCCACCCGACGGGCCTCGCGGGCCTGGGCATCCTGCTGTCCGAGGCCGCGCGCGGCGAGGGCGGGATCCTGCGCAACTCCGAGGGCGAGCGCTTCATGGAGCGCTACGCCCCCACCATCAAGGACCTCGCGCCGCGCGACATGGTGGCGCGAGCGATGGCCAACGAGGTGCGCGAGGGCCGCGGAGCCGGCCCTCACCAGGACTACGTGCTCCTGGACCTCACCCACCTCGAGCCGGCCCACATCGACGAGAAGCTCCCCGACATCACGGAGTTCGCCCGCACCTACCTGGGCGTCGAGCCGTACACCGAGCCCGTCCCCGTCTACCCCACCGCGCACTACGCGATGGGCGGCATCCCCACCACCGTCCAGGGCGAGGTGCTGCGCAACAACACCGACACCGTCAAGGGCCTCTACGCGGCAGGGGAGTGCGCGTGCGTGTCCGTCCACGGCGCCAACCGCCTGGGCACCAACTCGCTGCTCGACATCAACGTGTTCGGGCGCCGCGCCGGCATCGCCGCCGCGGAGTACGCGACGTCCGTGGACTCCGCCCCCGTCCTACGGGACGATGCGGCGGCCCGGTTGGAGGGCATCGTCACCCGGCTCCTGGCGACGGTGGGAGGCGCAGGCACCGAACGCGTCGCCGACGTCCGCAAGGCCTTGCAGGAGACCATGGACCGCAACGTCCAGGTGTTCCGCGACGCCGCGTCGCTTGAGGAGGCGGCGGGCGTGATCGCCGAGCTCAAGGAGCGCTACCAGGACATCGCGATCCACGACCGCGGACGACGCTTCAACACCGACCTGCTCGAGGCGATCGAGCTGGGCTTCCTGCTCGAGATCGCGGAGGTGGTGACGGCCGGCGCGCTCGCCCGCCAGGAGTCGCGCGGCGGCCACTACCGCGAGGACTTCCCCACGCGCGACGACGAGGCGTTCATGCACCACACGATGGCGTACGCCACCGCGGACGGCGTGCGGCTCGACAAGAAGCCCGTGGTGATCACCAAGTACCAGCCGATGGAGAGGAAGTACTGATGACGGCCGTAGCCGAGTCCCCCGCCGTCGGCGAGGTCACCGCCCTCACCGTCACCCTGAAGATCCTGCGCACCAACCCCGAGGGCACCGCCGACCACGCGGCCGGCGAGTCCTACTGGGAGGAGTTCCAGGTCGAGGCGCACGCCACGGACCGCGTGCTCGACGCGCTGCACAAGGTGAAGTGGGACCAGGACGGGTCGCTGTCCTTCCGCCGCTCGTGCGCGCACGGCGTGTGCGGCTCCGACGCGATGCGCATCAACGGCCGCAACCGCCTCGCGTGCAAGACGCTGCTCAAGGACCTCAACCCGGCGCGGCCCATCACGGTCGAGCCCATCAAGGGTCTGCCGGTCGAGAAGGACCTGATCGTGGACATGGAGCCGTTCTTCGCCTCCTACCGCGAGATCATGCCGTTCCTCATGACCACGGGCGCCGCCCCGACGCGCGAGCGCCTGCAGTCCCCCGAGGACCGCGCCCGCTTCGACGACACCACCAAGTGCATCATGTGCGCCGCGTGCACCTCGAGCTGCCCGGTGTTCTGGACCGACGGCCAGTACTTCGGACCCCAGGCGATCGTGGGCGCGCACCGCTTCATCTTCGACTCGCGCGACGAGGGCCAGTGGGACCGCCTCGAGATCCTCAACGACAAGGCCGGCGTGTGGAAGTGCCGCACGGCGTTCAACTGCACCGAGGCCTGCCCGCGCGGCATCGAGGTCACCAAGGCGATCTCCGAGGTCAAGAGGGCGCTCACCTCGGGCGAGGTCTGAGCCGCAACCCGGAGGCAGTCAGTCCGTGGGCGCCTCCGGGTTGCGCAGCGTCGCGCGCGCCGTGGACACCGGCGTGCCCAGCCGTCCCTTGCGCCCCGCGACGGTGACCGTGGGCGGCTCGACGCTGTCCGGGTGGATCTGCCCCTGGTGGTGCTCGCGGTGGTGCGCGCCCAGCCACGCGGCACCCATGAGGATGAAGCGGTTGACGTAGTCCACGAAGATCATCAGCGTGATGATCGCCGCGAACGGCGCCAGCACCTTCGAGTCGGTGGTGCCGCTCACCACGAACGTCACACCGATGCGCAGCACGCCGATCGCCACCGCGGCGACCAGGATGATCCAGGCCACGCGCCAGGACAGGCGGGCGCCGCCGAGCAGCATCAGCACCAGCGCGACGTAGAGCATGTCCGCGACCAGGCCGGCGCCGTAGCCGATCAGCCGGATCTCCCAGGTGGGCACCGTCAGGCCCACCGCGTCCGCGACCGCCCGCGCGGCGCTCGACGCGACCACCTGGATCGCGAGACCCACGAAGGCGATCACGGCGAGCGCGACCAGGGCGACCACGTCGCGCAGCTTGCCCAGCACGGGCGAGGCGACCTCGTTGCCGAGCATGGTCCGCGTGGACGTGCGCAGGCCGGCGATGAACCGCGTCGCCGTGTTGATGAGGATGAGGAAGGACACGATCCCGACCACGCCCGCGACGGTGGTGGCGCTGCCCGAGCCCAGGTCGTCCGGCTGGATCAGCCCGGTCCCCCCCGGCTCCGCGGCGATGAGCCCGGGCACCGCCTCGGACAGGTACTCGACCAGCGAGTCGCGCAGCTCGTCGTTGCCCGCGAGGAACACCGTGGCGAGCGTGGTGGCGACCACGATCCCGGCGGCGACCGAGGCGAGTGAGAAGTACGCGATGCCGGCCGAGAGCACGTTGCCGTTCTGCACCGAGAAGCGCTTGAGGCCCCGGCCCCACGAGGAGCCGTCCCACCAGGCCTTGAGCCCCTTGCCGCGCTCGACCACGCCCACGGCCTTGGCCTTGACGTCGTCGGTGGTCACGGGGCTCCTCTGGGCTGGGCGGTCCGGGTCAGCGGTGCAGCGGGGGCAGCAGCCCCAGTCTGTCGTAGATGCGGTCCAGCGTCTCCTGTGCCAGCGCGGACGCCTTGGCGGCACCCTTCGCGAGCACCGCGTCGAGCTTGTCCGGCGACGCGATCCACTCGTTGGCGGCGTCGTGGAACGGCGTGAGGTAGTCCACCACCACGTCGGCGAGGTCCACCTTGAGGTGGCCGTACATCTTGCCCTCGTAGTCCGCGACGATCTCCTCGACGGTCCGGTTGGTCAGTGCCGAGTAGATGGTGAGCAGGTTCGAGACGCCCGCCTTCTCCTCGCGGTCGAAGCTGATGACGGAGCCGCTGTCCGTGGTCGCGGACTTGATGTTCTTCGCGACCTTGCGAGGGTCGTCGAGCATCTCGATGATGCCCTTGGGGTTGCCCGAGGACTTCGACATCTTCTTGGTGGGGTCCACCAGGTCGTAGATCTTCGCGGTCTCCTTGACGATGTGCACGCCGGGCACCTTGACCGTGCCCTCGCCGAAGCGCCCGTTGATGCGCTGCGCGAGGTCGCGCGACAGCTCGAGGTGCTGGCGCTGGTCCTCGCCAACGGGCACCACGTCGGTGTCGTACAGCAGGATGTCCGCCGCCATGAGGATCGGGTAGGTGAACAGGCCCACGTTCGCGCCGGACTCGCCGGTCTTCTGCGCCTTGTCCTTGAACTGGGTCATGCGCGACGCCTCGCCCATGCCGGTGAACGTCGACAGCACCCACGCGAGCTCGGCGTGCTGCGGCACGTGCGACTGCACGAAGCACAGCGACCGGTCGGGGTCCACGCCCGCCGCGAGGTACTGGGCGGCGGTGCGGCGCGTGCGCGCCCGCAGCAGCTCGGGGTCCGGCTGCACGGTGAGCGCGTGCAGGTCCACCACGGAGTAGATGGCCTCGTGGGTGTCCTGGAGCTTCACCCACTCGACCAGCGCGCCCAGGTAGTTGCCGAGGTGCAGGGAGTCGGAGGTGGGCTGCATGCCCGAGAACACACGAGTCATGGACCCATTGTTCCAAAAGTTGCGGGGTGCGCCTGACCCGGCCCCCGCATCGTCCCTTCTCACCCGCGTGGGACGGCGGGGGGACGATGCGTCAGGTGGCCTCGGCGTCGAAGGGCGCCTGGCCAGGGGGCGCCTCGGTGAGACGACGGACCGACGCCGCCCGGGTGGGCGGCGTCGGCTCGTTGAGCGCCTCGCGGACGATCCGGCGGGGGTCGTACTGGCGCGGGTCGAGCTGCGACCAGTCGACCTCCTCGCCGACCTCCTTCTTCAGGGTGTTCTTGCCGTCCTGAAGCATGTCGCGTCCGCGCACGACGAGGGAGCGGAGCTGCTTCGCGTACTCCGGCATCCTCTCGGGCCCGATCACCACGATGGCGACCAGCACGAGGATGAGGAGCTCCCCGCCGTTGATGTCGAACATGGACCCTATTCTGACGGGTCGGGGAACAGCTGGCCGCCATCGCCGCCCAGTCCGCCCTGATCCTCCTCGCCGGAGTCGCCGTAGGACACGTCGGTGTTGGGCACCAGCGTGACCGAGATGTCCTGGGTGCTGCCGCCGCGGTCCACGGTGAGGACCACCGTGTCGTCGGACGCCTTCGCGCGGATCGCGACGATCAGCTCCTCGCTGCGGGTGATGGGACGGCCGTCGATCGCGGTGATGATGTCGCCGGGCTGGACGCCCGCCAGCGCGGCGGGGCCGCCCTCGGCGACGGCGCCGTCGGTCTCGGCGACCTTGACGCCCTCGCCCGTGTAGGACGAGTCGAGCATGACGCCCACGACGGGGTAGGTGGCCTCGCCGGTCGCGATGATCTCCTCCGCGGTGCGACGCGCCTGGTTGGACGTGATCGCGAAGCCGAGGCCCACCGAGCCCGCGGTCTCGGAGCTCGAGCCGAGCGACGCGATGGCCGAGTTGATGCCGATCACCTCGCCCTCGGAGTTGATGAGCGGGCCGCCCGAGTTGCCGGGGTTGATCGCGGCGTCGGTCTGGATCGCGTCGATGAACGCGGTCGAGGAGGTGTCGCCGGCGGTGACGGGACGGTGCAGCGCCGAGACGATGCCGGTGGTCACGGTGGACTCGAGGCCCAGCGGGGAGCCGACCGCGATGACGTCGTCGCCGACCACGAGCTCGTCGGAGTCTCCCAGCACGAGCGGGGTGAGGCCCTCCTCGTCGATCTTGACGACGGCGAGGTCGTAGTCGGCGGTCGCACCGACCACCTCGCCCTCGTGCTCGGAGCCGTCGCTCATCACCACGGTGACCGTGTCGTTGTCGGAGCCCTCGACCACGTGGTTGTTGGTGAGGATGTAGCCGTCCTCGCGGATGATGAAGCCCGAGCCCTCGGCGGCCTCCTGGCCACCCTGGATGTTCTGGATCGACACCACGGACGGCATGACCGCGGACGCGATGGCCGCGACCGTGTTCTCGTCCGTGCGGGCGATGGTCGAGGAGCTGCTGGTGGGCAGCGTCGAGGTGCCGCCGGCCGTCGAGGACGAGGCGGTGCTCGACGAGTCGCCCGCGAGCGAGTCGTACGCCCAGGCGCCGGCGAGGCCGCCGCCCAGGCCGAGCACGAGCGCGCCGGCAGCGACGGCGGCCACGGTCGAGCGGCGCAGACGGCCGGGCTGAGGCGCGGCCGCGGTCGACGGGGTCTCGGCCGGAGGCTCGACGGGAGGCAGGTACGCCTGCGTCGCCGGGTCCTCGGGCTGCGCGAAGGACTGCGTGGGCAGCACCGCGGTGGTCTCGGCGGCGGCGGGCTCGGCGGCGGGCCGCTGCGGCGAGATCGCCGGGGGCAGCTCGACCGTGTCGTTGGTCGCGGGCGCCTCGTCGTGGACGCGGACGGTGGCGGTCTCGGAGGTGGCAGTCGACTCGGTGTCCGAGCCGGAGTGGTCGCGCGGAGGCGCGAAGGGGTTGTCGTTCATCGGGGTTCTCTTCCCTCGGGGGGCTAGTGACCGGTGAGGGCGTCGCCGAAGACACCCAGGCCGGTCATGATCTGGTCGACGGCGCTCGGCTCGTCGTCCTGGGGGAACTGGGCGGCCAGGTCCTCGAGGGTGTCGAGAAGGCACTCGCACTGGAGCGCCACCACGATGTCGCCCGCCTGCCAGACGATGCGGCTCGGGTCCGTGCCCACCACATAGGCGTCGAGGCCCTCCACCTCGGCCACGGGCAGAGCCGCGACGCGCTCGGGTGCGAGGCGGCCTCGCGTCTCGAGCGCCAGCACGGACTCGCCGTCGCTGACCAGGGTGTAGACGAGCACGCGGGAGCCGTTGGGGCCCTCGCGCACCGCAGCCTCGACTGGGGTGGATCCACTCGACTGCCAATCCGGGTGGATCCAGTCGCCCATCGACACCCCGTCGCGCATGGCGTCGGGGTCCAGGTGGACGACGCTCGGCCCCTGCTCCTCCGCGGAGGCCGAGAGTCCTGGGTCGATGTCGCCGGGCTCGCCGGCGACGTACGCGGCGCCGATCACGGCGACCAGGATGAGGGTGAGGGACAGCGTGAGCACCGCCGGCCGCCGGTCGCGGCCGCGCGCGGCGCGGGCGCGCTGACGCGTCTCGTGCGACGCGATCTCCGCCATGCGGTCGCGGTCGAGCAGCTGCTGCGTGAACCGCATGTCGATGCCCGCCTCGGACGAGTGGAGCGCCTCGCGCGCGGCGCGCATGCCCTCCCACCGGCGCGCGCAGTCGTCGCACTCCTCGAGGTGCGCCATCGCCTCAGCCGCGCTCTCCGAGGAGAGGCGGTTGTCGAGCAGATCGTGGATCCGCTCGCCGAGGTGGCGTGCCGTCACGCGCCACCTCGCACCGGGGCGCGGTGGGCGAGAGACTCGCGCAGCCGGGCGCGGGCGCGGGACAGGCGGGAGCGGACCGTGCCCATCTTGATGCCCAGCGTGGCGGCGATCTCCTCGTAGGACAGGCCCTCGATGTCGCTCAGCACCACGGCCGCGCGGTACTCCGGCGGGAGGTCCGCGAGCGCGGCGATGATGTCGTCGCCCAGGTTCGACATGTCGAACGCGTCCTCGGGCTGGCCCGAGCGCTCGTGACGGTCGAAGCTGTCAGAGGTCGCCACTGCGGCGTCGTCGTCGGCCATGAAGTCGAAGCGGATCCGCTTCTTGCGGCGCATCCGGTCGAGGAACAGGTTGGTGGTGATGCGGTGCAGCCAGCCCTCGAACGTGCCGGGCTTGTACTGCGACAGCGAGTTGAAGACGCGGACGAAGACGTCCTGCGTGAGGTCCTCGGCATCGTGCTGGTTGCCGGTGAGGTGGTACGCGAGGCGGTAGACGCGCGCCGAGTGGTTCGCGACGATGCTCTCCCAGGTGAGCTCGGGCGCCTCGACGGGGGCTGCCTCAGCGGCCGGGACTGCGGTCTCGGTCATCGTGCTCCCCTCCTGATCACACCCGTACAACGGGCCTTGACTTCTCCATGTTCCCACGCCTGTCTGAGAGTTCGCTGGGACCTCCGGATAGGCTGACCCCCGAGAGGGAGGCGGCATGAGCATCGAGGCAGCGAACTGGGCGTACGCGGAGGACTTCGTCGAGGAGGATCGGGTGATCCTCGAAGCGCGCGACGTCGCCGACCAGCTCGGATGCGTGCCGGTCCTGCCAGGGGTCGCGCGGGCCATCGAGGTGCTCGCCCGGACCGCGCGCGCCACCTCGGCGGTCGAGATCGGGACGGGCGCCGGCATCTCGCTCACCTACCTGCTGCGCGGCATGGCGCCCACCGGCGTGGTCACCACGATCGACGTCGAGCCCGAGCACCACAAGGCCGCCAGGCGCACGGTCGCCGCCGCCGGCTTCGCTCCTGAGCGGGCGCGCATGATCACGGGCCGCGCGCTCGACGTGCTGCCGCGCCTCACGGACGGCGGCTACGACATCGTGCTGATCGACGCCCGCAAGTCGGAGTACCCGGCGTACCTCGAGCACGCGATGCGGCTGCTGCGCCCGGGCGGGCTGCTGCTGATCGACAACGCGCTGTGGCACGGCCGCGTGCCGGACCCCGCCCAGCGCGACAAGGACACCACCGCGGTGCGCGAGACCCTCAAGGCGGTGCGCGAGGACGAGCGCCTCACCGCGGTGTCGCTGCTCGCCGCGGGCGACGGCCTGCTCACCGCGATCAAGGACTAGCGCCGGGTGCGACGAACGCCGCCTCCCCTCCAGGGGACGGCGGCGTTCGCGACAGGGGGTGCTGGGGTCGTCAGGCCTGCGGCAGCGCCGCGTGGAGCGCGTCGCCGAGCTCCTTGACCTCGTCCGCGGTGATCTCGACCACGAGTCGACCGCCGCCCTCGAGGGGGAC
Source organism: Demequina silvatica (assembly GCF_000971215.1). Classification (GTDB taxonomy): domain Bacteria; phylum Actinomycetota; class Actinomycetes; order Actinomycetales; family Demequinaceae; genus Demequina; species Demequina silvatica. The sequence goes on along the minus strand of NZ_BBMA01000003.1, from coordinate 110,485 downwards.
CCGCATGACGTAGCTGCGACCCTCCTTCACGACCTCCATGGGGCCGTCACCGGTGCGGGGCTTCATTGCAGCCATCGTGTCGTTCTCCTCGAGTGGATGGATCGCGCGCCGCCCGTCGCGACGCTGCACCCGATTCTACTGCGCGCGCGGGAGCGTTCCCAAATCCCTCCTGCTCAGGGGGCAAGGGCGCGTCGCGCGCCCCCGGTCAGGCGCCGTCGCGCTGGGCGGTCGCGAGGGCGACGGCCTCCTGCGGGTCGTCGGTGACGTGGATGAGGTCGAGGTCGTGCGGCGAGATCTTGCCGTCCGCCTCGACCGTGTCGCGCATCCACGCGACCAGCGGGCCCCAGTAGGCGCTGCCGAACAGCACGATCGGGAAGCGGCGCACGGTGCGCGTCTGCACCAGGGTGAGGCACTCGAACAGCTCGTCGAGCGTGCCGAACCCGCCGGGGAGCGCGATGAAGCCCTGGGAGTACTTCACGAACATGGTCTTGCGGACGAAGAAGTAGCGGAAGTTGATCCCGAGGTTGATGTGCTCGTTCATCGACTGCTCGAACGGCAGCTCGATGCCCAGGCCCACGGACACGCCGCCCGCCTCCTCGGCCCCGCGGTTCGCGGCCTCCATGCAGCCGGGCCCGCCGCCGGTGATGACCGCATAACCGGCCTCGACCAGCAGCCGGCCCACCTCGATGCCCGCCCGGTACTCGGCCGAGTCGGGGTGGGAACGGGCGGAGCCGTAGACCGTGATGGCCGGCCCGAGCTCCGCGAGCGCGCCGAACCCCTCGACGAACTCGGACTGGATGCGCAGCACCCGCCACGGATCGCCGTGGAGCCAGTCGGCGCGGTGCTGCTCGTCGAGCAGCCGCTCGCTGGTGGAGGTGGTGGGGACGTTGCGGCCCCGCAGCACCACGGGACCCTTGCGGTACTCCTTCATCGCTCCTCCTCAGGACGTGAGCCAGGCCTCCAGGCCGGCGCGGCAGTGGCGGATGTCCGCGACCGGGCACCGCTCGTCGTCGGCGTGCGCGAGCTCGGGGTCGCCCGGCCCGTAGTTGACCGCGGGGATGCCCAGCTCGCCGAAGCGGGCCACGTCGGTCCAGCCCTGCTTGGCGCGCGGCGCGGCGACGCCGGTGGCGGCCACGGACGCGGCGAACGATGCGGCGAGCGGGGCGTCGAGACCCGGACGGGCGGCTCCGGACACGTCCGTGTAGACGAGCTCGTAGTCGTCGAGGCCGGCCGAGGCGACGAACTGCTCGAACCGCGCCCGCGCCTCGTCGATGCTCCACCGCGGCGCGAAGCGGTAGTTGACGGTCACCACGCACTCGTCGGGGATGACGTTGGTGGCGATGCCGCCGCGGACCAGCACGGCGTTGATCCCCTCGCGGTAGTCGAGGCCGTCCACGGTGAGCGTCTCCGCCGGGTACGCGTCGAGCGCCGCGAGCAGCGGGGCGGCGCGATGGATCGCGTTGACGCCCTTCCAGGCCCTCGCCGAGTGCGCGGCGACGCCGCTGATGCGGACCTCCGCGCGCATCGTCCCGTTGCAGCCGCCCTCGATCACGCCCTGCGTGGGCTCGCACAGCACCGCGAAGTCGCCCTCGACCAGGTCGGGTCGCTCGCGGGCGATCCGGCCCAGGCCGTTGCGGTCCGCCTCGACCTCCTCCTGGTCGTAGAACACCCAGGTGACGTCGCGCGTGGGCGCCGTGAGCGCGGCCGCGAGCGACAGCTGCACGGCGACGCCGGCCTTCATGTCGACGGAGCCGCGGCCCACCAGGTCGCCCTCGGGCGACCACTCCCCCGGCACGTTGCCCTTGATGGGCACGGTGTCGAGGTGGCCGGCGATGACCACCCGCTCGGCCCGGCCGAGCGCGGTGCGCGCGACCACGGCGTTGCCCAGCCGGGTGACCTCGAGGTGCGCCAGCGGCGCGAGCGCGGCCTCCACGGCGTCCGCGATGCGGTCCTCGTTGCCCGACACGGAGGGGATGTCCACCAGGGCCTTGGCCAGCGATTCGACAGGGGCCGCGAGGTCGAGGTGCGTCATGCGGTCAGCCTATCCACGTACCCTGGGAGCCATGACTCGACCCGCCTTCGGATTCGGCCTCGCGACCCTCGACAACAACGGCACCGTGCTCGACACGTGGTACCCCGCGCCCGCGCTCGGCGAGCCCAAGGCGCGCGACGACGCCCCCGCCCAGCTCAAGGCCGCTGAGCGGACGGACGACCTCCGCGACGTGGTCATCAGGGTCGCGCGGACCGTCATCGACCTCGACGAGGCGCCCGCGTCCGTGGAGGACGCCTACCTGCGCCTTCACCTGCTCAGCCACCGCATCGTCCGCCCGCACGGCCTCAACCTCGACGGGATCTTCGGCGTGCTCACCAACGTGGTGTGGACCTCGGACGGCCCGTGCGCGATCGAGGGCTTCGAGCAGGTGCGCCTGCGCTACCGGGCGTTCGGCCGCCAGCTCACGGTGTTCGGCATCGACAAGTTCCCGCGCATGGTCGACTACGTGCTGCCGTCCGGCGTGCGCGTCGCGGACGCGGACCGCGTGCGCCTGGGCGCCCACCTCGCGGAGGGCACCACCGTGATGCACGAGGGCTTCGTGAACTTCAACGCCGGCACGCTTGGCCACTCGATGGTCGAGGGCCGCATCTCCGCCGGCGTGGTGGTGGGCGAGGGCTCCGACATCGGCGGCGGCGCGTCCATCATGGGCACCCTCTCGGGTGGCGGCAAGGAGGTCGTGTCGATCGGCGAGCGCTCGCTGCTGGGCGCGAACGCGGGCGTCGGCATCGCGCTGGGTGACGACTGCATCGTCGAGGCCGGCCTCTACCTCACCGCCGGCACCAAGGTCACCCTCAAGGGCCGCACCGACGAGGACGGCACCCCGGTGGTGGTGAAGGCGCGTGAGCTGTCGGGTCAGGACGGCATCCAGTTCTGGCGCAACTCCGTCACCGGCGCGATCGAGGCGGTCGCCCGCAAGGGCACGGGCATCGAGCTCAACTCGGCGCTGCACGCCAACTGACGTGGGCGCGCGGCGCACGCTCGCCGCTGTCGCGATCCTCGCGGTCGCGGGCGGCGCCGCGGTCTACGGCTCGTACCTGTTCAGCGAGAACGCGGGGCCCTCGTACGCGACGGGACGCTGCACCGCGAGCCTCGACGGCGAGACGTCCACCCTGACCGCCGAGCAGGCGGGCAACGCGGCGCTCATCGCGGCGGCCTCGCAGCGGCTGGGCCTGCCGGCACGCGGCGCCACCATCGGCATCGCGACGGCCATGCAGGAGTCCTCGCTGGTCAACATCGACCACGGCGACCGCGACTCGGTGGGGCTGTTCCAGCAGCGCCCGTCGCAGGGCTGGGGGTCCGTCGCGGAGATCATGGACCCCTACTACTCCACGGACACGTTCTACGAGGCGCTCGTCGAGGTGGACGGCTGGCAGGACATGGAGGTCACGGTCGCCGCGCAGACCGTGCAGCGGTCCGCGTTCCCCGACGCGTACGCGACGCGCGAGGCCGCCGCCCGGCTGTGGGCCTCCGCGCTGCGCGGCTACTCGGGCGCGCTGGCGATCGACTGCGACGTGGACGCCGGCGAGGGCACCACGGCGGCGGCGCTCATCGCGCGCCTCGACGCCGACTTCGGCGAGGGCGCGTACCGCGTGCGCCGGCTCGCCGTGGGCGAGGAGGAGGTGTGGCTCGACGTCATGCCCGCGGGGGACGATGCGGCGGCCGGGGACGCCGTCGCGGCCTGGCTGGTCGCGGTGTCGGGCGCCGAGTCCGTCGAGGCGGTGGTGAACGGGGCGCGCGGCTGGGAGCGCGGGGTGGGCGAGAGCGACGTCGAGGCCCCCGCCGACGCGGTGGGCGTCGCGGTCAGGCTGCTGCGGACGCCCGCGGCGTGACGCGGGGTCAGGCCTCGCGCTGCTCCAGCGGGACGTAGTCGCGCTCGACCTCGCCGATGTAGATCTGGCGGGGACGGCCGATCTTGGTGCGCGGGTCCGCGAGCATCTCGCGGTAGTGCGCGATCCAGCCGGGCATGCGGCCCAGCGCGAACAGCGGGGTGAACATGGGCGTGGGGAAGCCCATCGCCGAGTACAGCAGGCCCGTGTAGAAGTCGACGTTCGGGTAGAGCTTGCGCTCGATGAAGTACTCGTCGGAGAGGGCGATCTCCTCGAGGCGCTTGGCCATCTCGAACGTCTCGTCGTTGCCGCCGAGCTGCGTGAGGAGCTCGTCCGCGACCTTCTTCACCACGGCGCCGCGCGGGTCGTAGGACTTGTAGACGCGGTGGCCGAAGCCCATGAGGCGGGCGCCCTCCGCCTTGTCCTTGACCTTCGCGACGAACTGCTCGATGGTGTCGCCGGACTCCTTGATCTGGTCGAACATGCGCAGCGCGGCCTCGTTGGCGCCGCCGTGCAGCGGACCCGACAGGGCGCCCACGCCGGCCGCCACCGAGGCGTAGATGTTGGCGTGCGAGGAGCCCACGATGCGGACGGTCGAGGTCGAGCAGTTCTGCTCGTGGTCGGCGTGGAGGATCAGCAGCAGGTCCACGGCGCGGCGCACCGCGGGGTCGATGTCGATCTCGCCCGAGCCGGGCGCGAACGCGATGCGCATGAACTCGTCGACGTAGTGACCGCCGCGGCGAGGCTCGATCAAGTCGCCGCCGCCGGCGCGGCGCTGCAGGTAGGCGATGGTGGTCGCGGTCTTGGCGAGCAGCAGCACGGTCGCGAGCTCGATCTGCTCGGGGTCGCGGCCCACGGACTCCGGGTAGAAGGTGCTGAGCGCGCTGATCGCGCCGGACAGCACGGCCATGGGGTGCGCGTCGCGGGGGAAGGCCCCCAGGAAGGTCTTGATGCCCTCGTGGACGTGCATGTGGCGCGAGACGCGGTTGTTGAGCGCGGTGAGCTGGTCGGGGGTGGGCAGCTCGCCGTGGATCAGCAGGTACGCGACCTCGAGGAACGTCGAGTTCTCCGCGAGCTGCTCGATGGGGTAGCCGCGGTAGCGGAGGATCCCGTTGTCGCCGTCGATGTACGTGATCGAGCTCTCGCACGAGGCCGTGTTCATGAAGCCCGGGTCGACGGTCACGAGGCTGGTGTCGCGCATGAGGGTGGCGACGGACATGCCGTCGTTGCCCACGGTCGCACGCTCCAGGGGAAGCTCCCTGGTGCTGCCGTCGACCGTCAGCCTTGCGTCCACCACTTGCGCCATGTTCTCCCCTTCGAAACCCATGTGCCGTCACCCAACATTTGAGCGCCGGTTTACTCGCGTTTTGCGAGCCTACTAGATGCCGCGGAGACTCCCGCATCGCTCGCAGTGAGGGCGATGCGCACGTGCCGGCGCGCCGCCTCGCCGTAGAACGCGCCTGGAGCGCACAGTATGCCCCGTTCTGCGAGGTAGTCCAGGGTGTCCCAGCAATCCTCGTCGCGGGTGGCCCACAGGTACAGCCCCGCCTCGGAGTGCTCGACCCGGAATCCGGCCGCCTGGACCGCCGGCAGGAGCAGGTCGCGGCGGGCGCGGTAGCGCTCCTTCTGCTCCGCCACGTGGGCGTCGTCGCGCAGCGCGACCGCCATCGCGGCCTGCACCGGGGCGGGCACGATCAGCCCGGCGTGCTTGCGCACCTCGAGCAGCGGCGCGATGACGGCGGGGTCGCCCGCGACGAACGCCGCGCGGTAGCCCGCGAGGTTCGACTGCTTGGACATCGAGTACACCGCGAGGACGCCGTCGTGGGAGCCGCCGCACACGCGCGGGTCCAGGATCGACGGCACGGGCTCGCCGGTCCAGGCGAGCTCGGCGTAGCACTCGTCGGAGGCGACCAGGGCGCCGATCTCGCGCGCGGCCTCCACCACCTCCGCCAGCCGCTCCGCGGACGCGACCGCGCCCGTCGGGTTCGACGGCGAGTTCACCCACACGAGCCGCACCGCGGGGTTGCCGCGCCAGTCGGCGACGTCGTCGGTGGCGAGCAGGGTCGCACCCGCGAGGCGCGCGCCCACGTCGTACGTCGGATACGCGGCGCGCGGGTGCACCACCACGTCGCCCGCACCCAGGCCCAGGTAGGCGGGCAGGGTCGCGACCAGCTCCTTCGAGCCGACCGTGGGAAGCACCGCCATGGGGTCGACGCCGGGGGCGCCGCGGCGGCGCGCGAACCAGTCGGCGACCGCCTCGCGGAGCGCGGCGGTGCCATGGGTGGTCGGATATCCGGGCGCGTCGGACGCCCCCGCGAGGGCGTCGCGGATCACCACGGGCGTCGGATCGACGGGCGTGCCGACCGAGAGGTCGACCAGCCCGTCAGGATGCGCCGCGGCGCGCGCCCGGTAGGGCGCGAGCGAGTCCCACGGGAAGTCCGGCAGCGAGCGCGGGCTGAGGCCCATGCTCCCGGATCAGCCGTTCTGAGGTGCCAGCGACTTGATGAGGTCGTGGTCGTGCTCGATCAGACCCATCTTCGCGGCGCCGCCAGGCGAGCCGATCTCCGAGAAGAACTCGACGTTGGCGTTGTAGTACTCGGCCCACTTGTCCGGGACGTCGTCCTCGTAGTAGATGGCCTCGACCGGGCACACCGGCTCGCACGCACCGCAGTCGACGCACTCGTCGGGGTGGATGTAGAGCATGCGCTCACCCTCGTAGATGCAGTCCACGGGACACTCGTCGATGCACGCCTTGTCCTTGACGTCGACACACGGCAGGGCGATGACGTAGGTCACTGCGTCTCCTCAACCTCGGAACTACGGGGGGTCGCGCTCATCATACCGCCGGCGAGGAGCGCCCCCGCCAGCCCCCGGCGGGCCCGGGACCCGCGCATCGTCCCCGCTACTTGCAGGTCACGCCGTTGTCGGGCGAGTACGTCCACGTGTACGACGACTTGTCGACCATGTCGCCCTTGAGGAACACCTCGCGCGTGTTGGTGATGGTGAAGCCGGGGTTGCCCATCGGGGTGTCGAGGCAGCCCGCGCGGGTGGACTCGACGGACTCGGGCTCGACGAAGTTGGACTTGTTCGAGGCGTAGGTCTTCACCGTGTAGTACTTGGTCGACCAGATGTCCACGTGCAGGCGGCCGCCGGTGACGTACGAGCTCATCACCAGCGCGTAGGGCGTGTTGTTCTTGAAGCGCATGTCGAGCGAGCCGACGAAGATGGTCGCCTCGCGGCCCGCCGGGTAGCGGTCGAACCACTTGGTGTGCGGGCGGTGCTCCACGTCCTCGAGGCCCGCGAAGTAGGCCGCGTTGTACGTGGTGGTGGCCATCTGGGACAGCCCGCCGCCGATCCCGTTGGTGAGGTAGCCGTCGACGATGATGTGGGCGGGCTGGTAGCCGCCCGCCTCCGTGATGGGCGCGAGGGAGTCGAGCAGCGAGAACGTCTCGTCGGGCTTGACCACCACGCCGGTGACCTTCTCCGCGCCGCGGATGAGGTTCTGGGTGCGCACGGGCTCGTCGGTGAGCGGGGTGTCGAAGGACGCGACCACGGTCTTGAAGTCGCTCACGCCCAGGTCGTCGCTGGTGACGGCCGCCTGGGTGTTGCGGTACGGCAGCTCGCCGGTGCGCTCGGCGGTCTGGGCGGCCTCGGCCACGGCGGGTCCCAGCCGCTTGCCCGCGATCGCGCGGCCCGGCTTGGACCTGGTGGTGATGATCTGGTGGCTCGCGGTGAAGCGGAAGGACGCGGACTTGGGGTCGCTGGTGAGCGACGGCTGCGCGGACTCGAGCTCGGCCGCGAGCGACGGGCCGTCGACCACGTAGGTGAGGGTGCCGTCGCGGTTCTCGACGGAGCCGAACCGCGTGAGCTGCTCGGAGGACACGGTGGCGGCGCCGTTCTCGCCCGTCATCCGCACGTCGCCCGCGAGGGTCGCGGAGTTGAGCTCCGAGGCGAAGGCCTCTGCGTCCGCCGTGGTGACCGTGGCCGCCTTGGTGTCGATGACGGCCTCGTAGGTCTCCACGGGCCAGGCCTGGCCCAGCCCGTCCGCGGTGGACGCAGGGTCGATCGCCACGCCGTCGACGGCCGGGACCACGGACGCGCCGGTGGACGCGATCTCGACGGCGGCGTCCTCGCCGTCGACCTCGAGCTCCTCGCGGGTGCCCTCGATCGCCTCGGCCAGCGCCTCGGTGTCGACCACGGTGACCACGTCGACCTCGCGCTCGGCGCCCGTGAAGGCGCGGAGGATGTCGAACGGGGCGAGGCTGAAGCTCAGCAGCTGGTCGACCGTCGCGCCGGCGCCCGCCACCATGCCGGACTCCCGCGGGACGATGCTCGCCTCCGCGTCCTCGGTGGTGATCGCAACGGGCGAGGTGTTGAGGTCCTTGACGGCGGGCTGGAGCGCCGCGACCGCCTCGTCGCGCGTCATGCCGCCGATGTCGACGCCCTGGACGGTGGTGCCGGCGGGCACGCGCTCGGAGGCGTACACGGCGGCGGCGAAGTACCCGCCGACCAGCAGCAGCACGATCAGCAGCAGAGTCCAGCGTCCCCATCCCACGTGGCGCTTCTCCTCGGGCTCGTCGGCGCCGGCCGCCTCCGACGTCTCCGCGACCTCGGCGGCGGCGGGGGCGGTCACGGGCGCGTACTCGTAGGCCTCGTCGTCGCGCTGCCACTCGGCGACAGCCTCGCCCGCTGCCACGGGCGGCAGCACCTGGGTGGCCTCGGCGTCGGGCTCGGGCGCCTCCTCCGCGGGCGGCTCCTCCGCGGGCGGCTCCTCCGCGGGAGGCTCCGCGAGGAACGCCGGCATCTGCTCGGTCGGCTCGTCGTCGAGGTCGCGCTCCGGCGCGGGCTCCGCCGGAGCCGCGTCCGCCTCGTCGGCACCGAGGTCCCCGTCGAGGTCCGCGTCGATCTCGGCCTGCGCCTCGTCGACCTCGTCCCCGACGCCCTCGGGGCGCTCGTCCTTCGGGTCGCTCACTGGACGGCCGCCTCGGACTCATCCCGCGCATCGTCCCGCGTGGACGCCCTGGTATCGCCGATGAAGCGGCGAGGCACCAGGGCGACCACGCCGATCACGACGGCGCCGCCGTAGACCCACGCGAGGCTGCGCGCGTCGTTGGGGATGAGCAGCGAGCCGCCCGGCCCCTCCTGCGCGAGCACCACGGTGAGCGCCATCCAGGCGGTGGCGAACACCGTGAGGCCCAGGAAGCCGCGCCAGGCGCGGGAGAACACGCTCGCCGTCCCCACCAGCAGCAGGCAGGCCGCGACGCTCGCCCAGCCGAAGGCCCGGTGGGAACCCGCGCCCACGAGCGCCACGATCGCGCCGATGAGCGTGATCACCAGCAGGGACCAGACGATGCGAGCCATGCCTGACATGGTAGGGGTGGCGTCAGGCGTTCTGGCGCTTCGCGCGCGACGCGGCGCGCGCCCTCTCCGTGCCGTCGAGGATCACCTTGCGGATGCGCACCTTCTCGGGGGTCACCTCGACGCACTCGTCCTCGCGGGCGAACTCGAGCGACTCCTCGAGGGTGAGGCGGCGCGGCGGGGCCAGACGCTCGAGCTCCTCCGCCGTCGACGAGCGGATGTTGTTGAGCTTCTTCTCCTTGGTGATGTTGACGTCCATGTCCTCGTTGCGCGAGTTCTCGCCGATCACCATGCCCTCGTAGGTGTCCTCGGTGGGACCCACGAAGAAGGTGCCGCGGTCCTGCAGCGCCATGAGGGCGTTGGACGTCACCACGCCGGAGCGGTCCGCGACGAGCGAGCCGTTGGTGCGGTACTCGATGAGGCCGGTCCACGGCTCGTAGCCGTGCGCGATGGAGGACGCGATGCCGGTGCCGCGCGTGTCCGTGAGGAACTGGCTGCGGAAGCCGATGAGGCCGCGCGCGGGGACGATGAACTCCATGCGCACCCAGCCGGTGCCGTGGTTCGCCATCGACTCCATGCGGCCCTTGCGCGACGCGAGGAGCTGCGTGACGGCGCCGAGGTGCTCCTCAGGGACGTCGATGGTCATGTGCTCCATCGGCTCGTTGAGCTTGCCGTCGATCTCCTTGGTGACCACCTGCGGCTTGCCGACGGTGAGCTCGTAGCCCTCGCGGCGCATCTGCTCGACCAGGATGGCGAGCGCGAGCTCGCCGCGGCCCTGCACCTCCCACGAGTCGGGGCGCTCGGTGGGGAGCACGCGGATCGACACGTTGCCGATGAGCTCCTTGTCGAGGCGGTCCTTGACCTGGCGCGCGGTGACCTTCGCACCCTTGACGCGGCCGGCCAGCGGCGACGTGTTGATGCCGATGGTCATCGAGATCGCCGGGTCGTCGACCGTGATGAGCGGCAGCGGGCGCGGGTCCTCGATGTCGGTGAGGGTCTCGCCGATGGTGATCTCCTCGATGCCCGCCACGGCGACGATGTCGCCGGCCTTCGCGGACTCCGCGGGGACGCGCTCGAGGCCCTTGGTCTCGAGCAGCTCGGTGATCTTCACGGGCTTGACGGTGCCGTCCTTGCGCGCCCACGCGACCTGCTGGCCCTTGCGGATCTCGCCGTTGAACACGCGCAGCAGCGCGAGGCGGCCCAGGAAGGGCGAGGCGTCGAGGTTGGTCACGTGCGCCTGCAGCGGGTGGCCTTCGTCGTAGGACGGGGCGGGGATGCGCTCCATGATGACCTGGAACAGGGGCTCGAGGTTGTCGCCCTCGGGCAGCGAGCCGTCAGCCGGCTGGTTCAGCGACGCGATGCCGGCCTTCGCGGAGGCGAACACCACGGGCACCTCGAGGAGGGCGTCGACGTCGAGGTCGGGGACCTCGTCGTGGAGGTCGGAGGCGAGGCCCAGGAGCAGGTCGTGGGTCTCGTCCACGACCTCGGAGATGCGCGAGTCGGGGCGGTCGACCTTGTTGACCACGATGATGACGGGCAGGTGCGCCGCGAGCGCCTTGCGCATGACGAACCGGGTCTGGGGCAGCGGGCCCTCGGACGCGTCGACCAGCAGCACCACGCCGTCGACCATCGACAGGCCGCGCTCGACCTCGCCGCCGAAGTCGGCGTGGCCCGGGGTGTCGATCACGTTGATGGTGACGCCGCCCTCGACCGCCGCGGCGCCGGTGTACCGGATCGCGGTGTTCTTCGCGAGGATGGTGATGCCCTTCTCGCGCTCGAGGTCGCCGGAGTCCATGGCGCGGTCCTCGACGTGGGCGTGGTCGCCGTAGGCGCCTCCCTGCACGAGCATGGCGTCGACGAGGGTGGTCTTGCCGTGGTCGACGTGGGCGACGATCGCGACGTTGCGCAGGTCGGAGCGCAGGGGCATGCGGGAACTCGATTCCGTGGGAAGGGTTGCTCGGTCCGACATGGACCGCCGATCCATTCTACGGGTGCGGGGGACGATGCGCGGGTTCAGTCCTCCTCGGCCCGCGCGTGGGCGTCGAGGAAGGCGTACAGCTCGCGGTCGTCGATGCCGGGATACGTGCCGCGCGGCAGCGGGGAGAAGATGTGCGCGTGGACGCGGGCGCTCGCCCACGCCCGCCCCGCCCAGCGCGCGGCGTCCGCGGCGTCGGGCCGGCGGCAGCAGCTGAGGTCGGGGCAGCGCGACTCGACGCGGTTGGTGCTCTCGCGGCCGCGGAACCACTTGGACTCGCCGAACGGTACACCGAGCGTGATCGCGAAGTCCTCGGCCTCCGTCGAGCCCGTCTGCGTGGCCTCGAAGAAGGTGCCCGCGGGGGTGTCCGTGTACTGGAAGTACTCGGTGGTGCGGGTGGAGCGGGCGAAGGCGCGGCGCGCGCTCCAGTGCCGGCACACGATCTGTCCCTCGGTCGCGCCCGTGACGTCGACCGGCAGCGGGAGGCCGTCGTTCTCGTACGCGCGCACCACCGCGCCGTCCCCGGCGGCGCGCAGGAAGTGCAGCCGGATCCCGAGGTGGACGGTCGCAAGGTTGGTGAAGCGCAGCGCCGCCGCCTCGTGCGTGACGCCGAACGCGTCGCGGAAGTCCTCGATGGCGATGTCGCGGTCGCGCTTGGCTCGCTCGAGGAACGCGACCGCCGGCCCCTCCGGCATGAGGCACGCGGCGGCATAGTAGCTCGCGTCCTGGCGCTGGCGCAGGAAGTCCGCGTAGTCGCGCGGCTCCCCGTGGCCCAGGCGGATGTGCGCCATGGCCTGGAGCGCGAGCGAGCGCAGGCCGTGCCCGCCGGGGATCGAGGCTGGCGGGATGTAGATGCGGCCGCTCTCGAGGTCGAGGACGCAGCGGGCCGAGTGAGGGAGGTCGTCCGCGTGCACGATCTCGAGGCCGAGCCGCTCCGCCAGGAGGCTCACCGTGCGGTGAGTGAGCGCGCCGCCGGTGTGGCCCACCGCGGCGACGTCCTCGGAGGCGAGCGCCTCGATGTCGGGCACGTGGTTGTCGAGCGACTGCATCCGCAGCCGCTGGCGCGTGTTGGCGCGGCGGGCCTCCTCCGGCGTCGCGATCGCCTGCCGCGCCCGCCGGTCGAGCTCGCGGTGGAGCCCCACGAGCGTGCGCAGCACGTCGTCGGGCATGGTGCGGGTCGCGCGCAGCTCGGGCAGCCCGAGCTCGCGGTACGCGGCGCCGTCCTGCGCGTGCTCGAGCTCGATCTCGAGGGCGGCGCGCGGCGTGGGCGGGGCCTCGTCGAGGAGGTCGCCCACGCTCACCCCCAGGCGCGCGGCGAGCGCGGACAGCAGCGTGAGCCGCGGCTCGCGACGTCCGTTCTCGATGAGCGACAGCTGGCTGGGCGCGACGTCGACGTCGCGCCCGAGCTGCTCGAGGGTCAGGCCCGCCTCGGTACGGAAGTGCCGCACGCGGCGGCCGAGCGTGGAGAGATCCGGCATGGAATTCACCATACGGAAAGAATCCCGAAACTTCACGCGAAAAATGTCGCGCAACCGGCCCACGGGAGGCATACGGTCGAAAGCAGAAGGCGAAATTCGTCGCCTCCGATGTACGAGGGAGCCATCATGGCGATCATCGACCAGCCCCTGCGGGCCGCGCGCACCGAGGCCGCGGCCTCCCACCCGGCGGGTGCCGACCCGAGCATCGTCGCGTGGGTCGAGCGCCTCGCCCTGCACACGACGCCCGACGAGGTGGTGTGGTGCGACGGCTCCAAGCCCGAGCGCGCGCGGCTGATCCGCGACATGGTCGACGCCGGCACCCTCACGCCGCTCAACAGCGAGCTGCGGCCCGGCAGCTACGTCGCGCGCTCCAACCCGGAGGACGTCGCGCGCGTCGAGTCCCGCACCTTCATCTGCTCGGAGCGCGAGGAGGACGCGGGCCCCACGAACAACTGGGTGCCGCCGTCGGGCATGCGCGAGACGCTCCACGGGCTGTTCCGCGGCGCGATGCGCGGCCGCACCATGTACGTGATGCCGTTCGCGATGGGCCCGGTGGGCGGACCCCTCACCCGCTACGGCGTGCAGGTGACCGACTCCCCGTACGTGGTGGTGAGCATGGGCACCATGACCCGCATGGGCGCCGAGGCGCTCGCGCAGATCGGCCCCGACACCGAGTGGGTGCGATGCGCACACACCGTGGGCGCCCCGCTCGCGCCGGGCGACGCGGACGTGCCGTGGCCGTGCAACCCGACCAAGTACATCTCGCACTTCCCCGAGACGCGCGAGGTGTGGTCCTACGGCTCGGCGTACGGCGGCAACGCGATCCTCGCGAAGAAGGCGTTCGCGCTGCGCATCGCCAGCGCGATCGGTCAGGACGAGGGCTGGCTCGCCGCCCACATGCTGCTGCTCAAGGTCACCAACCCGCGTGGTCGCGTGTTCCACGTCGCCGCGGCGTTCCCGAGCGCGTGCGGCAAGACCAACTTCGCGATGCTGCAGCCCACGCTGCCCGGCTGGACCGTCGAGACGCTCGGCGACGACATCGCGTGGCTCGCGCCCGGCCCCGACGGCCGCCTGCGCGCCATCAACCCGGAGGCGGGGTTCTTCGGGGTCGCCCCCGGCACGGGCCGCTCGACCAACCCGGTCGCGATGGACACGCTCACGCACGACGTGGTGTTCACCAACGTCGCCGTCACCGACGAGGGCGACGTGTGGTGGGAGGGCATGACCGACGAGGTCCCCGCCCACCTCACCGACTGGCTCGGCGAGGACTGGACCCCCGCATCGTCCACCCCGGCCGCCCACCCGAACTCGCGCTTCACCGTGCCGGCCGCCCAGTGCCCGACCATCTCGGACGACTGGGACGACCCGCAGGGCGTGGTGGTCGACGCGATCATCTTCGGCGGGCGCCGCGCGACGAACGTGCCGCTGGTGTCGCAGTCGCGCGACTGGGCGCACGGCGTGTTCATGGGCGCGACCCTCGCGTCGGAGCGCACGGCCGCGGCGGAGGGCACCGTGGGCGAGCTGCGCCGCGACCCGTTCGCGATGCTGCCGTTCTGCGGCGTGCACATGGCCGACCACTGGCGCCACTGGCTCGAGGTGGGCGCGAAGGCGGAGGCCGCGGGCGGCGCCCCGGCGATCTTCCAGGTGAACTGGTTCCGCAAGGACGCGGACGGGCGCTTCCTGTGGCCCGGGTTCGGCGAGAACATCCACGCGCTGGCCTGGATGCTCGACCGCATCGAGGGCCGCGCGACCGGCGTCGAGGGCCTGTTCGGCGTGGTGCCGGCGGAGGGCGAGATCGATCACGCGGCGGCGGGCGTCGACGAGGCGGCGTGGGCGTCGCTGTTCGGCTTGGACAAGGCGGCGCTCACCGCGGAGGCGGACGATGCGGCGGGCTTCCTGGACTCGTACGGCGCCAAGGTGCCGGCGGAGGTCCGCGACGGCCTCGCACGGATGCGCGCCGACATCGACGCGCTGTAGGGGGCGCGCCCGGAGGGGCGCGAAGGCCGGGGCCGGATGCTCATCAGACATCCGGCCCCGATCCGTGCACGGGCGCGTAGGAGGCGGCGCCGTGCAGGGCTTCGCGGGGTCAGCGGCCGGCGGAGGCCTCCACGTCGCCCTCCTGGAGGGCGACATCGAGGTCCGCGAGCGCGGCGGGGTCCGCGGGGACCACGTCGGTGCCGGGCAGCGCGGGCTCGGGCACGGCGGCGAGGGCGGGCTCGTCGGGTTCGCCGAGCTTGACGAGCACCACGCCGGCCAGGACCAGCACGGCGCCGCCGATCTGGATGGGCGCGGGGGCCTGACCCACGAGCGCCCACGCGAACAGCGCGGCCGCGAGCACCTCGGTCAGCGCGACGAAGGAGCCCAGGCGGGCGCCGAGCCGGCGCGTGGCCGCGATGCCGACCACGTAGGCGACGGCGGAGGTGATGATGCCGAGCATCGCGACGACGGCCCACCAGGGCAGGTCGCCGGGCACCAGGTGCACGGTCCCGGCGGTGAACGCCAGCGGCAGCACCCCGGCCGCGGCGGCGATGCCGAGGATCACGGTGGCGACCACCAGGCCGCCCCACGCGAGCGTCACCGGAGGCAGGCCCGTCGAGGTCGAGCTCGAGATGACGAAGTAGACGGACGCGCCGATCATGGCGCCGAGCGCCCAGCCGATGCCGACCAGGCTGACCTCTCCCCCGCCGACCAGGTCGAGCAGCAGCACCAGGCCCGAGATCGCCACCACGGCGCCCAGCACCGTGAGGCGGCTGGGGCGGTGGCCGCGGGTCGCCCAGAGGTAGCCGACCACCACGATGGGCGACAGGTACTCGATGAGCAGCGCGACGCCCACGTCGAGGTGGCCGACCGCGAGGAAGTAGAAGAGCTGGGCGCCCGCGACGGCGAACGTGCCGTACGCGATCACGGTGCCGGCGGCGCGCGCGAGCAGGCGCCACTGGCCGCGCAGCGCGATCAGGGCGGGGACCGTCAGCACCACGGCGGCGATCGCGACGCGCACGAGCGTGGCGGCGCCGGCCGTCCAGCCGGCGTCCATGAGGCCGCGCGCGAGGCTGCCCGACAGGCCGAAGGAGGCCGCGGACGCGAGCGCGAACGCGAAGCCCTTGGCGCGGTTGGCGCGCGCAGCGTCATGAGTCAAAGCGGTCATGGCTCATGACCTTAGAGCCTCGTTTGGTAATGTGTCAAAATGACATTCGCAAATGACACGGCGATGGCGCTCGAGTCGGGCGTGTTCCTGTCGAACTCCGAGCTCGAGCCGGACACGCTCACCACGCTCGACGAGCTGGTCGAGTTCTTCGACCGCTTCGGCTACACCGGCCGGCGGCCCGCGGCCGAGGACCTCGAGCCGGTCCGCGCGATCCGCGCTCCCCTGCGCCGCCTGTTCCTGTCGGGCCGCGACGAGGCGGTCCCGCAGATCAACGCGATCCTCGCCGCGCACCGCGCGATGCCGCAGCTCGCCCGGCACGGCGACACCGACTGGCACATCCACGCCACCTCGGAGGACCGCCCGCTCGACGAGCGCATCCTGGTCGAGACCGCCATGGCGATGATCGACGTGGTGCGCGAGCACGAGACGCAGCGGTTCTCGCGGTGCGCGATGGAGGACTGCGAGGGCGTGGTGCTCGACCTCAGCCGCAACCGCTCGCGCAAGTACTGCACGGTGACGTGCACCAACCGCGCCGCGCAGGCGGCGTTCCGGGCGCGCCAGTCGGAGGACTGACGTCCGCCGGTCACGCCCACCCGCCGTGGGACCATGAGGTCATGCAGATCTACCGCGCCCGCACGTCGACCATGTGGGGCTGGAGCGCCATCGGGATCGGCGTCCTGGTAGCCGTGCTCCACGTCGCGAGCGTGGGCTTCGCGTACGCGCACGGCGGGCTGGGGCTGGGCGCCGCGATCGCGCTGTTCGGCTACGCGGCGTTCCTGCGACCCCACGTCGCGGCCGCGGAGGACCGCGTCGAGGTCCACAACGTGACGCAGACCGTGGTGGTGCCGTTCGAGCGGCTCGAGAGCCTCGACACGCGCTGGACGTTCGAGGCGGTCGGCGACGACGGCTCGAAGGTGGGCGCCTTCGCGGCACCCGCCCCCGGCGCGGCGACGACGCGCCGCCACGAGCGCGACGAGAAGGCGCAGCTCGCGGCCGGCGCGGCCGCCCCGATCGAGCCGACCCGACCGGGAGACCGGCTCGGCACGCCGTCGGGCGACGCCGCTGCGATGGTGCAGCGCGCGTGGGACGAGTGGCGTGCGGCTCAGCCCGCGCCCGCGACCGCCACCGGCGACGCGCCCGTCGCGGCGGGCCCCGCCGTCCAGCGCCGGCCCGACTGGATCGGGATCGCGCTCATGACCGCGGGCACCGCCGCGGCACTGTGGGGCCTGTTCTCGTAGGTCAGCCGCGGTACGCGGTCGCCTCGATCTCGATCCGCATCGCCGGGTCGATCAGCGCGCACTGCTGCATGGTCGCCGCAGGACGCACGTCCCCGAACCAGCGCCGCAGCACCGGCCAGCAGGCCTCGAAGTCGGCGGCGTCGGGCAGCAGGTAGCGCACCCGCACCACGTCGGCCATCGAGAAGCCGCCCTCCTCGAGAGCGGCGGCGATGGTCGCGAGCGCCGCGTCCGCCTGGTCGGCGACGTCGGGGCTCGCGGTGCTGGTGGTCCCGGACACGAACGCCCAGTCCCCCTGCACCACGGCGCGCGAGTACGCGACGCGCTCCTCCCACGGTCTGCCTGAGCTGATGAGCTGTCGAGTCACACCGTGATGCTACGCCCACCAGGGGTAACGTCGTGACCGGGGGTGCGCGATGTCGCGGTGGGGAATGCAGACCAAGGTCGCCTGGATCGTCGCCGTCGCGTGGGCCGCGCTGTTGCCCGTGCTCGCGCTCGTGGTCCCCGTGGGCACCGAGGTGAGCGAGGGCTCCGACGGCGTCGAGACCACCCGCCACCTCACCCTCGCGCAGGGAGAAGGCCTCTCCGGCGTGCTCACCGTAGCCGTGCCGCTCGCGCTGGTGCTGCTGGCCGGCGGGGCGATGGCGACGTGTGCCGGATGGGGCATGCCGGTGGCATGGACGCTCTTCGGGCTGCTCGCGGCCGCGAACCTGCTTGCCATGCTGTCGGTGGGGATCGCGGTGATCCCGGTGACGGTGGCGCTCCTGGTAGCGCTGTTGGGCCGCTCCTCCGCGCACCGTCACGGCCGCGCCCGTCCGCGGGCCGCGGCGTAGCCTGGGGAGGACGGCCGCGACGACGGGGAACGGCGGTGAGCGGCGATGCTGGCAGGGGTGGGCCTCGCGCTGTGGCGCGGCGCGGTCGGCTACGGCCTGGTGCTGCTGCTCGGCGCGAACGTCATGCCCACGTTCGCCGCGGCCCCGCTGACGGACGGAGGCCTCCGCCGACAGGTGACCCAGAGCCTGGTCCAGGCCAACGGCCCATGGTCGCTGCTGCTGTTCTCCGCACCGTTCGCGATCGCCGTCGCGGTGGGCGCGCTGCTGCGGTCCCGGCGCCGGTGGGCGCTCGGCGGCGCATGGGCGACGTGGGCGCTGCTCGCGGGGGCGTGTGTGCTCACGCTGCTCACCGTGGGAGCGGCGGCGGCCGTGGTGCCGGTGCTGCTGCTCGGGGCGCTGCTGCACGCCGGCGCGACCGCCGGGCGCACCGCCGGCGTCGCGAGCGCGCGTTCCGTGCGCGCACCTGGAGAACGCTGAGGCCTCAGCCGTCCGGCGCGCCGAGGGTCGCCGCGACCACGGGCCAGGCGCCCTCGCTGGTGTTGCTCAGGACCGTGACCGTGGTGCCCGTCGCCCTGTCGTGCGTCGTACGGCACGAGACCCCTGCATCGTGCCCCTCGAGCAGGACCGTCCCACGCCGCGGGTCGAGCCAGAAGCCGCGGCCGTACGCGAGGCCCTCGTCGGGCACGTCCCACGCGAGGCTCGTCATCGCGTCCACCGTCTCCCTGGCGACGATGCGCCCGTCGAGGAGCGCGCGCCAGAAGCGGTGGAGGTCCGCGGCGGTGGAGAACACTCCCCCGTCGGGCGCGGCGAGCACCGGCAGGTGCAGCGTGTTGACCCAGTCGCCGTCCTCGCGGAGGTAGCCGGTCGCCGCGCCCGCCGGCAGGGAGTCGAGGCGGGGGAAGCCGGTCTCGCGGAGCCCGGCGGGGTCGAGGACCAGGTCGCGCACCGCCTGGTGGTGGGTCGAGCGCGTGAGGCGCTCGAGGATGACGCCGAGCAGGACGTAGCCGGCGTTGGAGTACGCGAATGCGGTCCCCGGTGGTCGCGCCTGCGTGGTGCCCGCGAGCAGCGGCAGGAAGGCCCCGGCCGTGGTGAGCGTGTGAGGCGGGACGGTGAGGACGTGGTCCTCGGGGCTCCAGTGGGATTCGTCGAGGTAGTCGGTGAAGCCACCCGTGTGGGTGAGGAGGTGGTCGACGGTGACCTCGGGAGCGATCGGCGGCGCGTCCGTGTTGAGCAGGTCACCGACGCTCGCGTGCCGGTCGAGAGCGCCGTCCTCGACCAGGCGCATGACCGCGAGCGCGGTGAAGGCCTTGCCGACGCTGGCGAGGCCGAAGCTTGTGCTCGCGGTGACCGGTATGGCGTGTGCGCGGTGCGCGAGCCCGGCCGCGAGCTCGAACACGCGCTCCTCGCCCACGTCGACGGTGACGACGCCGGAGAAGCCGCGCGCGGCCGCTGCTTCGACCGCCGCGGCGTGGGTCCAGGTCATGCCCCCATCTTCCGGTCGCGGGGGCTCGCGGTCCAGGCCCGGCCGTACGATGCTCGGCGTGCCCGTGATCTGCTGCGCCGTGCTCACCTGATGCCGCCGCGCTCCCCGCTGCCCCAGCGCCACGGCCTCGACGCGGCGTGGGTGCGTACGCCCGGCCCGGGACCCGAGGGGGTGCCAGGGTGGACGACCATGCGGGAGTTCCTCCTCGATCGCCTGCCCGCGTCCGCCGAGGTGGAGTCGCGACTCGCGGCCGGGGAGTTCGTGGATCAGAGAGGTGCGCCGCTGACCGGCGACGAGCCGTTCCGCGCTCACGCCTTCGTGTGGTTCCATCGGCCGCTGGCGCCGGAGGTGCCGGTCCCGTTCCCGGTGCCGGTCCTGGACCGCACCGAGAACCTGGTGGTGGTGGACAAGCCGCACTTCCTGGCCACCACCCCGCGCGGCATGCACGTGCGCGAGACCGCGCTGGTGAAGCTGCGGGTCGCGCTCGACCTGCCCGAGCTCGCGCCCGCGCACCGGCTGGACCGGTTGACCGCGGGGGTGCTGGCCTTCACCACGCGTCGCGAGGTGCGGGGCGCGTACGCGGGGGTGTTCCAGTCGCGCGAGGTCGCGAAGACGTACGAGGCGCTGGCCCGGTTCGATCCGTCTCTCGCATTTCCCCGTCGCCTAATGGGGAGGATCGAGAAGCGGCGCGGGAGCCTGCAGGCCGAGCTGGTGCCCGGTGAGCCCAACGCCGAGACGCTGGTGGAGGTGCTCGAGGTGCGCGGCGACCTCGCGCGGTACCGGCTCACGCCCGTCACGGGCAAGACGCACCAGCTACGCCTGCAGCTGGCCGACGCCGGGCTGCCGATCGTGGGCGACCCGCTGTACCCGGAGGTGGTCGACGCCGACCCGGCGGACTTCTCCGAGCCGCTCAGACTGATCGCGCGGCGGCTCACGTTCACCGATCCGCTCGACGGCGTGGAGCGGGACTACGTGAGCTCGCGCGAGCTCGAGTGGCCCGCGTCTCCGATTGCGAGTGGGCCCCTTCCGTCGTAGGTCAGCACGCCTGGGGCGCTGCGGGGCGAGTAGCGGCTCTCGAAGTCACGCTCGTTGGGGATCCACACCTCGTTCCAGAGCCGACGGTGGTCGCGGCTGAGCCGTGCGTCGCGCGCGAGCCCCCGCTCCTTCGCTGTCTGGAGGTCGACGTCGACCCATACCTTCACATCCAGCGAAGGAAGCACCTCGGGGTGGAACAACCCGATCAGGTCGACGACCAGCACGTTCGCACGTGGCACGGGCTCGGGGTCACCGAGGCAGCGCCGGCTCCAGTCGTAACGCCGGAAGGCGCCTGCGCGCTGCGCCCTGAACGGGTCGAGGAGCTCAGCCTTCAACCGCGTCCGCTCGACGCCGTCCCAGTCCGTTGATCTCCGATGGGAGCGCGTCGGGTCGAGGAAGTCGTCGCCACGCACTCGGACGGCACCGTCGACCACGGATGCGAGGTGCCGCGCGAGTGTCGACTTGCCGGCGCCGCAGTACCCGGAGATCCCGACCACGATCGGCGAATCGCGACTCGCCTCCGCCACGCTCGCCACAAGTTGTTCGACCGCTTCGCCCGACGGGCCCGCCGAGCGCTTCCCGGCCTTTCGACTCACAAGGTGACCGTGTCCGCGAGCGCCGATCGCGCAACCGACTCCTTGAGCAGCTGCTCCGGGAACACGTCGATGTCATCGCGCCCGAGGAGCGCGCGAACCTCCTCCATCAGGCCCGAGGCCCGCAGGAGCAGGTTGCCGGCCGCGGGATCCATATCCACGAGGATGTCGATATCGCTGCCTTCGCCGGAGGTACCGCGCGCGACGGATCCGAAGAGCCGCGGACGGGTCGCCCCGTAGCGGGCGAGCAGCTGGTCGAACTCTGTGCGTCGCGCGTCGATGAGCCCGCGCACTGCGCGAGCCTCGGGCGTGATCGCAGCCTCAGGCACGCGCCCAGGGTAGCCGGAGCAACCAGAAGGCAGGGGAAGCGTCGCGCGGCCGCGCGATGCGGACGGAGCACTCCGCGGCGGTCCAGTGCCGACCGGGTTCCCTCGCCGGGCGCCCTCTCCTGTGCTGCGTGAAGTCAGGTCGCCCGCAAGGGCTCGATCGCCGCGATCTGATCAGCGGCGCTCAGGCGACCTGGATCGGCGTGATGGCAGCGATCTGCGCGGCCATCCGGTCCTCGGCGACCTCGAGCTCATAGTGTGCCTGGAGGTTGAGCCAGAACTGCGGATCGATACCGAAGTACCGGCCCAGTCGAAGCGCCGTGTCGGCGGTGATGGCGCGCTTGCCGTGAACGATCTCGTTGATACGTCGGGGAGGCACGCCGATCGCCACCGCAAGCTTGTTCTGGGTGATCTCGAAGCCCTTGATGAAATCCTCCATCAGCACCTCGCCAGGGTGGATGGGAGCCCACTTCTCAGTGGTAGTCGACGAGTTCGACATCCTCCGCACTTCCTTCTCTCCAGGTGAAACAGATTCTCCATTGGTCATTGACACGGACACTGTGCTGGCCCGCGCGATCGCCCTTCAACAACTCGAGACGATTGCCAGGCGGAACCCGCAGCGAGTCGAGGAATCGAGCCGCGTGGATCTGGGCGAGCTTGCGAATGGCCGCCTTCTGCACGCGCGGATCGATCGACGGCACCTTCTCCCGACGCCACAGACGCTCGGTGTTCTTGTCACCGAACGATCTGATCACACGAGCAATCTATAACGCTTAGCGTTAATAACGCTAGACGTTAAACGTGAACTCGACCGCGTTCCGTAACCGAACACCCGGTGACGACTCGCGAACGAAGCAGGCGGGTACCTCGAGCGTCGCACCGCTCGAGGTGTCCGCCGGTCACGCCGGATCCAGGATCAGCGTCCCGCCACCACTCCTCCGGTCGGTGCGATCTCAGCGATGCGCGCGAGGTCAGCCTCGGTCAGGACGATGCTTGCGGAAGCGATGTTCTGGGCGACGCGTGCGGGGTTGCGCGAGCCGGGGATGGGAACGATGTAGTCCCGCTGCGCGAGCAGCCAGGCGATGGCGAGCTGCGCGAGGGTCGCACCCTTCTCTTCGGCGAGCGCCGTGAGCGCCTCGACGATGGCGACGTTGGCGTCGTAGTGCTCGGGGGCCCAGTACGGGATGCGCTGGCGGAAGTCGGTCGCGTCGTAGGCGGAGCGGGGCTGGACCGCGCCGGAAAGGAAGCCGCGCGCGAGCGGCGAGTAGGCGACAAGGCCGATGCCGAGCTCCTCGAGCACGGGGAGGAACGCCTCGGACTGGCGGGCGAAGATCGAGTACTCGGACTGGAGCACCGAGATCGGTTGGACGGCGTGTGCGCGCCGCACGTTATCGGGCGTCGTGTTGGACAAGCCGAGATACCTCACCTTGCCGGCGTCGACGTACTCCTTCATCACGCCCACGACGTCCTCGACGGGCACGGTCGGGTCATGGACGTGCTGGTAGAGCACGTCGATGTGGTCCACGCCGAGGTTGCGCAGGCTGTTGTCGACCACGGTGCGGACGTGGTCAGGCTGCGAGTTGGGGGCATACGTGGGCGTGAAGCCGAACTTGGTGGCGATGGTGACCTGCTCGCGGATGGGCGCGAGCGCGGTGCCGAGCAGCTGCTCTCCGACGCCCCAGCCGTACATCTCGGCGGTGTCGAAGTGCGTGACGCCGAGGTCGTGCGCGCCGCGGATCGCCGCGATGGACTCGGTGTCGTCGCTCGGACCGTAGCCGACTGCGGTGCCCATCGCGCCGTAGCCGATGGCGGAGACGGCGAGGCCCTGACGGCCGAGGATGCGCTGTTCCATGGGGTGTCCCTTCTCGTGTGACTTCACGACATAATACGCCTAACGTGTCAGTCTCTGCCACTTGTGGCGCGCTATGATGAATCTATGAGCGAGGTCACCAAGCCCGGCGGCATGCGCGCCATCGCGCGCGACGCAGTCCGTGCACGCATCTCCGAGGTCGCGGTGGACCTCTTCGATGAGCACGGGTTCGACAACGTCACCGTCGAGCAGATCGCCGCCGCGGTCGGCGTCTCGCCGCGCAGCGTTCACCGGTACTTCCCCGCGAAAGAAGACACTGTGATCGGCGATCCTGCCGGCTGGGGCGAGCACGTTCGGGATCAGCTCGTAGCCCGTCCCTCCGAGGAACCCATCTGGGACGCGCTCCTCACGTCCTACGAGGCGTTGCTCGCGACCCCGAGCCGGAACGAGGCACAGGGCAGGAAGGCGATGCGGGTCCTCGGCAGTACCCCGGCGCTACGAGCAAGGAACCTCGAGAAGCACCTGCTGTGGGCCCGCCTGCTTACGCCCGTCGTCGCCGAACGCCTCGAAGGCGACCACCGGGATCTGCGCGCCGAAGCGATCGTCCAGGCCTCGCTCGCCTGCTTCGACATCGCCCTCACCGCGTGGGCGGAGGCCGATGCTGTCGAGAGCTCGGCCGTTCTCCTCCGCCGAAGCTTCGGCGCGCTCCAGCCCACCGCGTAGGCATCCCGCGCAGAGCCCAATTCCGCATCCGGGCGTCGCGCGACACCAGCGCGCTCGGCAACTACCCCGATACCCGACCCGATCACCTGCCTCGGATCAGCGACCAGAGGTTGAACGGGGACTAGACGTTGAACCTGAACTCGACCGCATTCGGGAGCCGAACAACGTCTGAGCAGATGCCGCAACTAGTCGACGCGAGGCGCTTCCGCGACGCTGACGATGTAGACCCGATCCGGCTCGCCGAGATCGACCTTGATGCCAGACCCGTCGCTCGTACGCACAATTGCGAACGCCGGCAGACCATCGGCAACATCGCCATGGGCAAGTCCCTCGATGATGTCTTCGATCAGCGCCTGCCGCGTGTTCTGGCTCATGACGTGAGACTACGGGTCGGAAAGACCGATGCGTCCGAGCCAGACATCGGCGAACTACACATTGAACCTGAACTCGACCACGTCGCCGTCCTGCATGACGTAGTCCTTGCCCTCGATGCGGACCTTGCCCTTGGACTTCGCCTCGGCCATCGATCCGGTCTCGAGCAGGTCGTGGAAGTGGACCACCTCGGCCTTGATGAAGCCACGCTCGAAGTCGGTGTGGATGACGCCTGCGGCCTGGGGCGCGGTCCAGCCCTTGTGGATGGTCCAGGCGCGCGCCTCCTTGGGGCCCGCCGTGAGGTAGGTCTGGAGGCCGAGCGTGTCGAAGCCGACCCGAGCCAGCTGGTCCAGGCCGGATTCGTCCTGGCCGTTCTCGGCGAGCATCTCGCGCGCCTCGTCCTCGGTGAGCTCGACCAGCTCCGCCTCGAACTTCGCGTCGAGGAAGATCGCCTCGGCGGGCGCGACCTGCGCCGCGAGGGCCTCGCGCTTGGACGCGTCGGCGAGCACCGCATCGTCCACGTTGAAGACGTAGATGAACGGCTTGGCCGTGAGCAGGTTGAGCTCCTTCACGTCCGCGAGGTCCAGCTTCGCGGCGGCCGCTCCGGCGCTGAGCGCCGTGCCCGCCTCGAGGATCCCCTTGGCGGTGTTCACGGCAGCGAGGAAGTTCGGGTCGGCCTTCTTGGCGCGCACCTCCTTCTCGAGGCGCGGGATCGCCTTCTCCACGGTCTGGAGGTCCGCGAGGATCAGCTCGGTGTTGATGGTCTCGATGTCGGAGGCCGCGTCGACCTTGCCGTCGACGTGGATCACGTCGGGGTCCTCGAAGCCGCGGGTCACCTGGCAGATCGCGTCCGCCTCACGGATGTTCGCGAGGAACGCGTTGCCCAGGCCCTCGCCCTCGGATGCGCCCTTGACGATGCCGGCGATGTCGACGAAGGACACCGTCGCGGGGACCTCGCGCTCGGAGCCGAACACCTCGGCGAGCTGGCCCAGGCGCGCGTCCGGCAGCGGGACCACGCCGACGTTGGGCTCGATGGTCGCGAACGGGTAGTTCGCGGCGAGCACCTCGGCGCGGGTGAGGGCGTTGAAGAGGGTCGACTTGCCGACGTTCGGGAGACCGACGATTCCGATGGTAAGAGCCACGGGCGCCAAGTCTACCGGCGGCCGGTGACGGCGCCCGCCCGGGTGACCCGCGCATCGTCCCGTCCTACTCTGGGGCCATGAGCTTCGAGGAGCTGTTCAACCCGGGCCTCGCGCATACGCGCGAGCAGAAGAACCTGGACAAGG
Organism: Demequina silvatica; assembly: GCF_000971215.1. GTDB lineage: Bacteria > Actinomycetota > Actinomycetes > Actinomycetales > Demequinaceae > Demequina > Demequina silvatica. The sequence goes on along the minus strand of NZ_BBMA01000003.1, from coordinate 84,954 downwards.
TGCGTCCGGCCACCGAGGTGGTGGGCGAGGCACCGCCGCGGGACGATGCGGTGGCCGGCATCGAGATCCCGTCACCCGAGCAGATGGAGCCCTTCCCCGAGAAGCGCCGCGGCCCCGCCGGTCGCGAGGACTGACGGGGCCGCGGGGCTGATCTCGAGGGCTACGAGCCGAACTCGATGCCCGCGCCGGGGATCGCGTCCAGCAGTCGCTGGGTGTACTGCTCCTGAGGACGCTCGAAGATCTCGTCGGTGCCGCCGGTCTCGACGATCTTGCCCTTCTCCATCACGGCCACCACGTCGGCGACCACGCGCACGACCGCGAGGTCGTGGGTGATGAAGAGGTAGGTGAGGTCGAGCTCCTCCTGCAGGTCCGCGAGGAGCTGCAGGATCTGGGCCTGGACCAGCACGTCGAGCGCGGAGACCGCCTCGTCGAGCACCACCACGTCGGGCTTGAGCGCGAGCGCGCGGGCGATGGCCACGCGCTGGCGCTGGCCGCCCGAGAGCTCGTTCGGGTACCGGTCCGCCATGGCGGACGGCAGCGCGACCTGGTCGAGCAGCTCGTGGACACGGGCATCGCGGCTCTTGCGGTCGCCCACCTTGTGGACCTTGAGCGGCTCCGCGATGATCGCGCCGATCGACCGCTGCGGGTCGAGCGAGGCGTACGGGTCTTGGAAGACCACCTGCATGCGACGGCGCAGGTCGAACAGCGCCTTGCCGGACGCGTCCGCCATCTCGACGCCGCCGACGGTGATCTGACCCTCGGTGGGCTTCTCCAGGCCGAGCACCAGGCGCGCCGCGGTGGACTTGCCGGAGCCCGACTCGCCCACCAGCGCGAGCGTGGTGCCCTTGTGGATGTCGAAGGACACGCCGTCGACCGCGTGCAGCGGGTCGGAGCGGAAGCTGCCGCGACGGATCATGTACGTCTTGCGCAGGTCCTTGACCGACACGACCACCGGCTTGGCCTCGGCGGCCGCCTCGGTGTCGTCGTGCTTCTCCGCCAGGTTGAGCAGGTCCGGGCCCTTCACGCCGTCCACCAGGTGCTCGCCCACGGACGAGTGGATGCGGCGCGACGCGAGCGACGGGGCCGCCGCGATGAGCTGCTTGGTGTACGGGTGCCGCGGGTGCTGCAGCAGCTCGAGGCTGGGTCCGGCCTCGACGATCTTGCCCTGGCTCATCACGATGACCTTGGACGCGCGCTCGGCGGCGAGGCCCAGGTCGTGCGTGATGAAGAGCATCGCCGTGTTCTTCTCGCGGGTCAGCGTCTCCAGGTGGTCGAGGATGACCTTCTGGACCGTGACGTCGAGCGCCGAGGTGGGCTCGTCAGCGATCAGCAGCTTCGGGTCCGCGCCCAGGCCGATGCCGATGAGCACGCGCTGGCGCATGCCTCCCGAGAACTGGTGCGGGAACTGCTTGAGGCGACGCTCGGCGTCACCCAGGCCGGCCTGGTGGAGGACCTCGATGGCCTTCGCCTCGATGTCCTTCTTGCCAGAGGCCACGCCGTTCGCACGGATGGCCTCGCGCACCTGGAAGCCGATGTTCCACACCGGGTTGAGGTTGGACATCGGGTCCTGCGGCACGTAGCCGATGGTCCCGCCACGCACGGACGCCATCTGGCGCTCGCCGTAGTGCGTGATGTCCTTACCCTCGACCAGGATCTGGCCGCCGCTGATGCGGCCGTTGCCGGCGAGCAGTTTGATCAGCGCGGTCGCGGTGGTCGACTTGCCCGAGCCGGACTCGCCGACGATCGCGACGGTCTCACCCGCGTGGATGTCGAAGGACACGCCGCGGACGGCGTGGACGTCGCCCGAGCTCGTGGTGAACGTGACCTCGAGGTCCTTGACCTCGACCAGGGGCGCGTTCGCGTCCGCCGGCTTCGCGCCGGTGGGCAGGGTCTGCACGGTGTTCTCCTCAGTCATCGGCGAGCCCTCGCCTTCGGGTCAAGCGCGTCACGGAGCAGCTCGCCGAGCACGATGAACGCGAGCACCGTGAGCGTCAGCGCCACCGACGGCCAGAACAGCGAGCCCGGCGCGACGCGGATCGACGTCTGCGCGTCCGCGATGTCGTTACCCCACGAGATGACGTTGTTCAGGCCGACACCGAGGAAGGACAGCGTCGCCTCCGCGGTGATGGCCGCGCCGAGCGCGATGGTCAGGTACACGATCACGGGCGTGAGCGAGTTCGGCAGCACGTGACGGACGAGCGTGCCGAACTTGGACCGGCCCACCGCCTCTGACGCCATCACGTACTCGAGGTTCTTCACCTGCAGGATCTCCGCGCGGAGGATGCGAGCGAGCGAGGCCCACGCGAATCCACCGATCGCGAACGAGATGGTCAGCACGTTCTTCGACGGCATCACCGACATCACGACCACGGCCGCGAGGAAGTAGGGGATGGAGAAGAAGATGTCACCGATGCGGGAGAGCACCGAGTCCACCTTGCCGCCGTAGAAGCCCGCGAGGGCACCCATCGGGATGCCGATCACGCCGGTGATGAGCATCGTCAGCACGCCGACGGCGAGCGACGTGCTCGCGCCGTAGATGATGCGCGCGTAGATGTCCGCGCCCTGGAACGTGAAGCCGAGCGGGTGGCCGGGCTCCGGCGCCCCGTTGGACTTCGCGAGGTCCGTCGCCTTCGGGTCCACGCTGGTGAACCACTCGGGGAAGAAGGCCGCGGCCGTGACCACCAGGACCATCGCCAGGGCGATGTAGAACAGGGGCCGGCGGCGCAGGTCGCGCCACGCGTCGAGCCAGAGGTTCGATCGGGTCTCGGAGAGCTTGACCTTGTCGACCTCGACGGCCGAATTCTCGTCGATCGGGGCGACGTAGTGCTCGATCGTGCGGTCAGACATAGCGGATCCTTGGGTCGAGCACGGCGTAGAGCAGGTCCACGAGGATGTTCACGATGATGTAGAGGATCGTGAGGATCGTCACGATCGAGACCACCGTGACGGTCTCGCCCCTCACGATCGCATCGAAGAGGACCTTGCCGACGCCGGGGATGTTGAAGATTCCCTCCGTCACCGTGGTGCCCGCGATCAGCGCGCCGAAGCTCGCGGCGGTGTTGGTGATCACAGGGATCAGCGAGTTGCGGGCGACGTGCACCGGGATGATGCGGCGGCGGGTCAGACCCTTGGCGAGCGCGGTCCGCACGTAGTCGGCGGACTGCGCCTCGATGACGGATCCACGCATGAGCCTCATGCCCGTGACGTAGATGGTGAGCGCGATCACCAACGCTGGGAGGAACATCGCGCTCCAGGTGGTGTTCGCACCCACGGTGACCGGCGCCCATCCGAGCTTGATGCCGATGAAGTACTGCGCGAGGAACAGCGCCACGAACGGCGGCACCGAGCTGAGCACCAGCGCCACCACCAGGTTGGTGTTGTCGATGATGCCGCCCTTGCGCAGGCCGGAGATGAGGCCGATCACGACTGCGAGGATGAACTCGATGACAACGGCCATGAGCACCAGCTTGAGCGTCACCGGGAAGGCGCGGGCGAGGACGTCCGACACCTCCTGACCCGAGAACGTGGTGCCCATGTTGCCGGTCAGCAGGTTCTGCAGATAGTGCAGGTACTGCATGAAGAACGGCTGGTCGAGGTGGTACTGCGCGCGCACCGCCTCGAGGACGGCCGGATTCGGAGTCTTCTCACCGAAGAGGGCGAGGATCGGGTCGCCCGGCATGGAGAAGACCATGAAGTAGATGAGGAACGTTGTCCCCAGGAAGACGGGGATCGCCTGCAGGAGGCGGCGCACCACGTACATCAGCATGGGCGCACCTCGCGGCTGAGAGATGTCTTGAGCATGAGAGTGCCGATTCTACCTGGCCGGTGCCGCGCCCCTCCACGCGCGGCGCGGGGACGCGGTCGCAGCGGCGGAAGGGGGCGTCGAGGCGCCCGGCGGGTGGTGGACGAACGAAGGCCCGCCCCGCGTGAGCGGGGCGGGCCGACGGTCGGGATTAACCCTTGGTGATCTCGTAGAAGAGCGGGACCGAGTGCCAGTCGAAGACGACACCCTCGACGCCCTCGGCGAAGCCGCCGTTGACGTTCGAGTACCACATCGGGATCGCGGGCAGGTCCTCGAAGAGCACCTCCTGCGCGGCCTGGAACTTCTCGATGGCCTCCTCCGGGGAGGCGGCCTGCTTGCCCTCGTCGATCAGGGTGTCGAAGGCCTCCGAGGAGTAGTCGCCATCGTTCGAGCCGGCACCGGTGTAGTAGATCGGGCCGAGGAAGTTCTCGAGCGACGGGTAGTCCGCCTGCCAGCCGGAGCGCGACGCGGCGTTGAGCGTGCGCTCGGTGACCTCGGTGCGGAGCTCGGCGAACGTCGGGAAGGGCAGGCCCACCGCGTCGATGCCGAGGTTCTGGCCGACCTGGTTGAGGACGGCGTCGACCCACACGTCGTGACCACCGTCAGCGTTGTAGGCGATCTCGAAGGTGCCGGACCAGGGGCTGATCTCGTCGGCCTGGGCCCACAGCTCAGCAGCCTGCTCGGGGTCGTACGCGAGGACCTCGGAGCCGGGGATGGAGTCCGACCAGCCGTTGATGACCGGCGAGGTGAAGTCCGAGGCGGGAGTACGGGTGCCCTCGAAGATCACGTCCGTGATCTGCTCGCGGTCGAAGGCCATCGAGATGGCCTGACGGCGGAGCTTGCCCTCCTCGCCGGAGAAGTGCTCGAGGCGCTCCGGGATGGTGAAGGACTGGAAGATCGCGGCGGGCTGGTTCACGGCGCGGTCGCCGAGGTCGGCCTCGTAGGACGCGAATGCCGACGGCGGGATCGCGTCGATGACGTCCACGTTGTTCGCGAGGAGGTCGGCGTAGGCCGCATCCTGCGTCGCGTAGAAGATGATCGACAGGCCGTCGTTCTTGGGCGTGCGCTCACCGGCGTAGTCGGGGTTGACCGCGAGGTCGATCTGCACGTCGTGCTGCCAGTCGGCGGCGTCGGCGAGCATGTAGTTGCCGTTGCCGACCGGGGCGGCGCCGAAGGCCTCCGGGTCCTCGAAGAACGAGTCGGGCAGCGGGTAGAAGGCGGAGTAGCCGAGCGCGAGCGGGAACTCGGCGTTCGGGGCCGCGAGGGTGACCGTGAAGGTGAGGTCGTCGATGACCTCAAGACCCGACATGGCCGGGTTCGAGGCACCCTCCTCGGCGTTGTAGCCGTCGAAGCCCTCGATGGGCTCGAGGAAGTAGCTGTTGAGCGCGGTCGCGGCGTTGGCCGGGTCGGCGCCCCAGTTCCACGCGTCCACGAAGTTGTGGGCGAGGACGGGCGTGCCGTCGGTGAAGGTCCAGCCCTCCTTCAGCGTGATGGTGAAGGTCTGGTTGTCCTCGGTCTCGATGGACTCGGCAACCTCGTTCTGCGTCGCGCCGGTGGCGTCGTAGGACACCAGGCCCGCGAAGATCGCGTCGATGATCTTGCCGCCACCGGTCTCGTTGGTCGCAACCGGGATGAGCGGGTTCTGGGGCTCAGAACCGTTGGTCTTGATGATCATGTCGCCGGTCGCGCCAGCACCGGCCGAACCCGACGGGTCGGTCTCGGAACCGTTGGACGAGCAGCCGACCAGCACGAGCGCCGACGCCGAGGCGAGGGTGACACCGCCGATCACAGACTTGCTGAACTTCACTTTTCCTCCTACAGGTGCCCGTCGGACGACGGACTGGGATAGGCGCCCCCCGGGGTGTCGGAGCGACGACTCGGATGCACGCTGATGACGTGCAACCCCAGAAGGCTAAACAGGTCGGCGTTAACGTTTTGTTTCCGAGACCAAACCTTTCGGGATTTGTGACCAAACAGTAATCACGCGTCCCACCATGCGAGACGGTTGTGACGTGGATCACATGACCAAGGTCCCGAAACGAGAGGTCCGGCGGCGTTGTCGGACCCCCGTGGGACCGTGGTGATCATGGTCACATTCCTCCTGTCGCTCCTCAGCCTGATCGTCGGCGCCGGTCTCGGCGCCGTGATCGCCACCCACCGCGCGCATGCCGCGGGGCAGCGCGACGCCGCGCGACTGCGTGACGAGCGCGACGCGCTGCGCCAGGAGTTCCGCGCGCTCAGCGGAGAGGCGCTGCGCGCCAGCCAGGCGCAGTTCCTGGACCTCGCGCAGGAGCGGCTCAAGCGCTCGGAGCAGGAGGCCGGCGCGGCTCTGCTGCGCCGCGAGCAGGCGATCAGGGCCATGGTCGACCCGCTGGCGCGGACGTTGGAGACGATGCGCGAGCAGACCTCGCAGGCCGACCGCGCCCGGGCGGCGGGCCAGGCTGCGCTGGGCGAGCAGGTGCGGCAGATGCTCGAGGCCTCCGAGCGGGTGGGGCGCAAGGCGGACGATTTCGTCAACACGCTGCGCCGCTCGGACGTGCGCGGCAACTGGGGCGAGGTGCAGCTGCGGCGCGTGGTGGAGCTCGCCGGCATGCTGCCCCACGTCGACTTCACCGAGCAGGAGGTGGTGCGCGACGGGGAGGGCCGGAACCTGCGCCCGGACATGACCGTACGGCTCGCCGGCGGCCGGACCATCGTGGTGGACTCGAAGGTCGCGCTGGTGGGCCTGCTCGAGGCGTTCGAGGCTGAGGATGAGGCGGTGCGTGCCGAGCGCCTCCAGGCCCACGCGCGTCACGTGCGCCGCCATATCGACGACCTCAGCTCGAAGCGCTACTGGGACCAGTTCGCCTCGGCGCCGGAGTTCGTGGTGATGTTCGTGCCGTCGGAGGCGTTCTACCAGGCGGCCGTCGAGCAGGACGCGTCCCTCCAGGAGTACGCGTACGGCAAGGGCGTGATGATCGCGACCCCGACCACGCTGGTCGCGATGCTGCGCACGGTGGCGCACGCCTGGAAGGAGGACGCGCTCGCCCGCGACGCGCAGCAGGTGCTCGCGCTGGGCAAGGAGCTCTACGACCGGCTGTCGACGATGGCGGGCCACCTCGCGAAGGTGGGCCGGTCGATCGACCAGGCGGGCAAGGCGTATAACGCGACCGTCGCCTCGCTCGAGTCGCGGGTGCTGGTGAGCGCCCGCAAGTTCGGCGAGATGCAGCACCTGCCCGCGGACCTGCCGGCGGTCGAGCAGGCTGAGACGGACATCCGGGTCCTCGCGGCGCCCGAGCTCACCGCAACCGACCTCACCGCCGAGGCGTCGCCCCCGTCGGTCCCCGAGCACTGATCCACGCACACGCGGCGCTGCTCCACCAGGCTCGGCCCATGTGAACGGGCACATGCACGCGCGAGCCGCTCCGCGCATCGTCCCGTGTGGAGGAGCGCACGCCGCGCGCCGCCGCGTGGCGTGGCGCCACGCTCAGGCGCGGACGGCGCGCTCGGCCTCCTTGGCCTTGAGGTCGGCGCGGATCTCGCGCGGCAGCGAGAACATGAGGTCCTCCGTCGCGGTGCGGACCTCCTCGACCGTCTCGTAGCCACGTCCCGCGAGGTAGTCGAGCACGTCGCGCACCAGGATCTCCGGCACCGAGGCGCCCGAGGTGACGCCCACGGTGGAGACGCCGTCGAACCACTCCTCGCGGATCTCCGCGGCGCGGTCCACGCGGTGCGACGCTGTCGCGCCGGACTGCAGCGCCACCTCGACCAGGCGGACCGAGTTCGACGAGTTCGCGGAGCCCACCACGATCACCAGGTCGCACTCCGGCGCGAGCTTCTTCACCGCCACCTGGCGGTTCTGGGTGGCGTAGCAGATGTCGTCGCTCGGCGGGTCCTGCAGCGCAGGGAAGCGCTCGCGCAGGCGGCGCACCGTCTCCATGGTCTCGTCGACGGACAGCGTGGTCTGCGACAGCCACACCACGTTCTCGGGGTCGGGGACCTCGAGGCCGTCGACGTCGTCGGGAGAGTTCACCACGATGGTGTGGTCGGGCGCCTCGCCGGCGGTCCCCTCGACCTCCTCGTGACCCGTGTGGCCGATCAGCAGGATGGTGCGCTCGTCGCGCGCGAAGCGGATGGCCTCCTTGTGCACCTTGGTCACCAGCGGGCACGTGGCGTCGATGGTGAGGAGGTTGCGCTGGTCCGCGGCCTCGCGCACCGCCGGGGAGACGCCGTGCGCGGAGAACACCACGCGGGCGCCCTCGGGCACCTGGTCCGTCTCCTCGACGAACACCGCGCCGCGCTCGGTCAGGGTCTCCACCACGTACTTGTTGTGGACGATCTCCTTGCGCACGTAGATGGGCGCGCCATGGAGCTCGAGGGCCTTCTCGACCGCGATGACGGCGCGGTCCACGCCCGCGCAGTAGCCTCGCGGCGCGGCCAGCAGGACGCGCTTGGTGGTGGTGTCGGGCATGCCGTCCATCCTACGTGGCAGGCTGGTCGCCGTGACCGAGACCCCCACGCCCCACTCGCTGCCCGCGACCGCCGGCGAGACCTCGGCGGAGCGTCCGTGGCCGGTGCGCCACCTCTCCCCCAAGATCGGCGAGTTCGTGTCGCGGCTGCCCGCGGTGTGGGTCGAGGGCCAGGTGCTGAACGTCAAGCGGTGGCGCCACCTGGTGTTCCTCACGCTGCGCGACACCGACGAGAACATGTCGATGTCCGCGACCATCCCGGCCCGCGAGGCGGAGGCCCTGGGCGTGGACCTGGTCGACGGCACCCGCGTGGTGCTCCACGCCAAGCCCGAGTGGTGGACCCGCTCCGGGTCGCTCCAGCTGGGCGGCCGTGAGATCCGCCAGGTGGGGCTCGGCGACCTGCTCGCGCGGCTCGAGGCGCTCAAGGAGGCGCTCGCCCGCGAGGGCCTGTTCGACCTCGGCCGCAAGGTCCCGCTGCCCTTCATCCCGCGCGTGGTGGGCCTGGTGTGCGCGACCCAGGGCGACGCGGAGCACGACGTGGTCGAGAACGCCACGCGCCGCTGGCCCGGAGTCACGTTCACCATCCGCCGCGTTACGGTGCAGGGACCGCGCGCCGTGCCCGAGACCACCGCGGCGATCCGCGAGCTCGACGCGATGCCCGACGTCGACGTGATCGTGGTCGCCCGCGGCGGGGGCTCGTTCGAGGACCTGCTGCCGTTCAGCGACGAGGCGCTCGTGCGCGCCGCCGCGGCATGCGAGACGCCCTTGGTGAGCGCGATCGGCCACGAGAAGGACTCGCCCCTGCTGGACCTGGTGGCCGACTACCGGGCCTCGACGCCTACGGACGCCGGCAAGCGCATCGTCCCCGATGCCGCGGCGGAGGCGCAGGGCGTCGCCCGCTCCCGCGCGGCCATGGCCGGCGCCGTCGAGCGGCTGGTCGCGCGCGAGTCCGCCGGCCTCGCCGCCATGCGGTCGCGGCCCGTGCTCGCCCAGCCGCGGGCGATGCTCGCGCCCTACGCGGACGCCGTGGCGCGGCTGCGCGCCGAGGCGACCGCCGCGATGAGCCGGCGCGTGGACCGCGCGGACGCGGCGACCCGCGAGCTCACCGCCTCGCTGCGCGCACTCAGCCCCCTGAGCACGCTCGAGCGCGGCTTCGCGGTGGTGCGCGACGCCGCCGGCGCCGTGGTGCGCGACGCGGCGCAGGTCAAGAAGGGCGACCTGCTGCGGGTGCGGCTCGCGCGCGGCGAGGTCGAGGCGACCGCCCGCGGCTGAGCCGCGCCCGCGCCCGCGCGCCAGCCCCGGACCCCGGACAGCCCGAACGGATCTCGCCGCGACACGCGGTCGCGAAGGCCCCTCAACCCCGCGACACGCGTGCAGACCGGGACGAGCTCCGTTCGGAGTGTCCGGGAGAGCTCAGCGCTTGGTGCCCAGCAGCACGTCGAGCGCGTCGGCACGCGCGGCGGACGTCGTGGGCGCCGGCGCCTCACGACGCACCGGCGCGGCCTCGACGGTCGCGAACGTGGGCACCACCAGCTCGGGCGCCGCGGGAGCGGAAGCGGCCTCGGGCGCGGCGGTCTCGGGCACCCAGGTGCCCGCCTTCACCGCGGCCGAGCGCGCACGCGCCGCCTTCGCGTACTCCTTGTGGAGGTGGCGGCCCAGCTTCGCGATGAGCGACTCCGGCACGGCCGGGTTGTCGATGAGCGCGTAGACCACGTCGACGTTCTTGTCCTTGGCGAGGTCCTCGCGCAGCTCGATCGGGATGGACGCGCGGCGGTTGCGCGCGAGGCCCATGCGGACGTCGGCGGAGGTGTCCTCCGCGAGCCGCAGCAGCGTCATGAGCGGCGTGCCGGCATGCTCGGCTACGGCGGCGCGCACCTTGACCTCGGGCGATCGCGACAGCGTCGCCAGCTCCCCGTCCGTGATGCCTGCCGTGATCACCTGCTGTGCGCTCTTGCGCGCGGTCTGCGGGGCGCTGGTGCTGTCGCTGAACATGTCCACCTCATCGTGTCGTCCGGGTCGTGCCTCATGGGAGGGGTCAGGCACCCCGTTATGACGCTGTTCTCGGCAGAACCCGCCTGAGGCTTGAGTCCGCGCGGGTACGGTAGCGGTCATGAGCGACGCCGCATCCCTCGACGCACCCGTGGAATCCCTCTCCTACGAGGAGGCCCGCGATCAGCTCATCGCGATCGTCGCGAGGCTCGAGGCGGGCAGCGCGACCCTCGACGAGTCGCTCGGGCTGTGGGAGCGCGGCGAGGCCCTCGCGGCACGCTGCCAGGCGCTTCTCGACGGCGCCCGCGAGCGCATCGACGCCGCGCAGGGCGACGCGACCGACGCGACCGACGCCGAGGAGCTCGACGCATGACCGGCCACGCGCTCGTCATCGGCGAGACCCTCGTCGACGTGGTGATGGGCCCCGACGGCACCGCGGCCCACCCGGGCGGCTCCCCCGCCAACGTCGCGCTCGGGCTGGCGCGGCTCGGGCGTTCGGTCGACCTGCTCACCCGCCTGGGCGAGGACGCCAACGGGGCGCTGTGCGCGGAGCACCTGCAGGCCAGCGGCGTGCAGATCGTGCCCGGCTCGGCAGGCGCGCACGCGACCTCGGTCGCCACCGCGACGCTCGACGCGAGCGGCGCCGCCACCTACGACTTCGACATCGCCTGGGACGTCTCCACCGCCGCGCGGCTGCGCAACGCCCCGCTCGCCGTCCACACCGGCTCGATCGCCGCGGTGATGGAGCCGGGCGCGACCACCGTGCACCGGATCGTGAGCGCCCTGCGCTACACCTCCACCGTCACGTACGACCCCAACGTCCGGCCCTCCCTCATGGGCTCCCCCGACGAGGCACGCCCCGCCATCGCACGCATGGTCGCCCTGGCGGACGTGGTCAAGGCCTCCGACGAGGACCTCGCGTGGCTCTTCCCCGACAGCACGGTGGACGATGCGGCGCGCGAGTGGGCGCACGCGGGTCCGGCCCTGGTGGTGGTCACCCGGGGCGGCGAGGGCGCGACCGCGTTCCTGCACGACGGCCGCGAGATCACCGTCAAGGCGCCCGCGGTCGAGGTCGCCGACACCGTGGGCGCGGGCGACTCGTTCATGGGCGGCCTCATCGACGGGCTGTGGGAGGCGAACCTGCTGGGCCGCGACCGCCGCGCCGCGCTGCGCGACGTCGACGCCACCGAGGTAGGCCTGATCCTGCGCCGCTGCACCCGGATCGCCGCCATCACCGTGTCGCGCGCGGGCGCGAACCCGCCCACGCGCGACGAGCTCGACGCGGACTGAACGTCCCCGCGGACCCGGCCGCCGCATCGTCCCGTGGAGATCGTGTGCGATATCGCACGCGGGGGACGAAGGTCCCGCCGCGGCGTGCCAGACTGGGCGCCATGACAACGGAGTTCCGCATCGAGCACGACACCATGGGCGAGGTCCGCGTCCCCGCCGACGCCCTCTACCGCGCGCAGACGCAGCGCGCCGTCGAGAACTTCCCCATCTCCGGCATCACGCTCGAGCGGCGCCACATCGAGGCGCTCGCGCGCGTGAAGAAGGCCGCGGCGCGCGCCAACGCGGAGCTCGGCGTGCTCGAGCAGGACGTGGCCGAGGCGATCGTCGCGGCGGCGGACCAGGTGGCCGGCGGCGCGCACGACTCCCACTTCCCCGTCGACGTGTTCCAGACCGGCTCCGGCACGTCCTCGAACATGAACACCAACGAGGTCATCGCGACGCTGGCGACGCGCGCGCTCGGCCGCGACGTGCACCCCAACGACCACGTCAACGCCTCGCAGTCCTCGAACGACGTGTTCCCCACCTCGGTGCACGTGGCCGCGACGTCCTCCCTGGTGAGCGACCTGATCCCGGCGCTCGAGCACCTCGCCGTCTCGCTCGAGGCGAAGGCGGAGGAGTTCGCGGACGTCTACAAGTCGGGCCGCACGCACCTCATGGACGCGACGCCGGTGACGCTGGGCCAGGAGTTCTCGGGCTACGCCGCCGCCGTGCGCTACGGCGTCGAGCGCCTGCTGGTCGCGCTCCCCCGCGTCGCGGAGGTCCCGCTGGGCGGCACCGCGGTCGGCACCGGCATCAACACGCCCGCGGGCTTCCCGCAGCGTGTCATCGCGCTGCTCGCGGAGGACACGGGCCTGCCCATCACCGAGGCGCGCAACCACTTCGAGGCGCAGTCCGCGCGCGACGGCCTGGTCGAGGTCTCCGGCGCGCTGCGCACCATCGCCGTGTCGCTCACCAAGATCTGCAACGACCTGCGCTGGATGGGCTCCGGCCCCAACACCGGCCTGGGCGAGATCGCGCTGCCCGACCTCCAGCCGGGCTCCTCGATCATGCCCGGCAAGGTCAACCCCGTGGTCCCCGAGGCCGTCCTCATGGTCTGCGCGCGGGTGGTGGGGAACGATGCGACGGTCGCCTGGGCCGGCGCGTCCGGGGCCTTCGAGCTCAACGTGCAGATCCCGGTGATGGCGCTCGGCGTGCTCGAGTCCACGCGCCTGCTCGCGAACGCGTCCCGCGTGCTGGCCGACCGCACGGTCGCCGGGACGGTCGCCAACGTCGAGCGGGCGCGGTTCCTCGCCGAGGCGTCGCCGTCGATCGTGACGCCGCTCAACCGGGTCATCGGCTACGAGAACGCCGCCGCGATCGCCAAGCACGCCGTGAAGAAGGGGCTGACGGTGCGCGAGGCGACCGTGGACCTCGGGTTCGTGGAGCGCGGCGAGATCACGGAGGAGCAGCTCGACGCGCTGCTCGACGTCACCACGATGGTGGGGCGCTGAACCGGCGCTGAACCGGCGCTGACCGCTTTGCGCGGGATCGCGTAGAATTCTGGCGTTCACGATCGCACCGCCGCGGGCAGGCGGGCGCGGGAACAGCGTCCGGCCACCCGGGGTTCCCTCCCTGGAGGTGTCCTCATGTCACGCATCCGAGTCCTCATCCTTGGCGGAGGCTACGTAGGCCTCTACACCGCCCTCACGCTGCTGCGGAAGGCGCCGGACAAGGTCGACATCACGGTCCTGGACCGCCGTCCGTACATGACGTACGCGCCGTTCCTGCCGGAGGTGGGCGCCGCCTCGATCGAGCCGCGTCACGCGGTGGTGCCGCTGCGTCGCGAGCTCGAGGGCGTGCGCGTGCTCCAGGGCAAGGTCGAGCGGATCGATCACACCACCCGCACCGTCGAGGCCACCACGGACCTGGGCGAGGTGTTCGCGGTCGAGTACGACGAGATCGTGGTCGCGCTCGGTGCCGTGTCGCGCACCCTGCCCATCCCCGGGCTCGCGGAGTTCGGCATCGGGTTCAAGTACGTCGAGGAGGCCATCAGCCTGCGCAACCGCGTGCTGGGCCGCATCGCCCGCGCCGCGACCACCGAGGACGAGGACCTGCGCCGCAAGCTGCTCACGTTCGTGTTCGTGGGCGGCGGCTTCGCCGGCGTCGAGGCGTTCGCGGAGACCGAGGACATGGCCAAGGCCGCGCTGCGCTACTACCCCGAGCTGTCGCGCGACGACCTCAACTTCGTCATGGTCGAGGCCATGAACCGCATCCTCCCGGAGATGGGCCCCGACATGGGCGCCTACACGGTCGAGGAGCTCGAGCGCCGCGGCATGCGGGTGCTGCTCGAGACGCGCCTGGAGAGCTGCGTCGACGGGCACATCGTGCTGTCGAACGGCGAGTCCTTCGAGGCCGACACCCTGGTGTGGACCGCCGGCGTGAAGCCCTCCCCCGTCATCCAGTCCTCCGACCTGCCGCTCGGACCGCGCGGCCACGTCAACACCGCGGCGACGCTGCAGGTCATCGACGAGCACGGCGTCCCGGTGCGCGGCGCGTGGGCCGCGGGCGACTGCGCGCAGGTGCCCAACCTGGTCGAGGACGAGGGCGACTGGTGCGCGCCGTCCGCGCAGCACGCCGTGCGCCAGGCCAAGCACCTGGGCCGCAACCTCGCGGCGCACCTCAACGGCGAGCCGCTCACCCAGTACAAGCATAAGCACCTGGGCGTGGTCGCGTCGCTGGGCCTCAACAAGGGCGTCGCCACCACCATGGGCTTCAAGCTGCGCGGCTGGCCGGCGTGGGTGATGCACCGCACGTACCACCTGCTCGCGATCCCCACCTTCAACCGCAAGGCGCGGGTGGCGCTCGACTGGACCACCGCGCTGCTGTTCCGCCGCGACCTGGTGTCGATGGGCCGCATCCACGAGCCGCGCCGCGCCTTCGAGGAGGCCGCGCGCAGCTAGCGCGGTCCCCCTCGCGGACATGGCGAAGGGCCCGGGGAGATCCACCCTCCCCGGGCCCTTCTGTTCGTCCTCTGCGACCGTCCCAGTGCCGCGAGCACGTCCTTACGCCGCGGCGACCTCGCGGCACAGCTCCTCGACCATGCAGGCGGCCTGCGCGTCGCGCGCGGCTGCCTCGACACCGTCCTCGTCGAGCTCGGCGGACATCACCTGGACCACGCTCACGTCGAGCAGCAGGTCCTCGCGCACCACGGCGTGGGCCTCCTCGGGCCAGTCCGAGCGCTGCTGGAGGGTCGTGGCGGTCTCCTGCGCGCTCAGGCGCGTCACGAAGTACCGGATGCCGTCGTTGGTGAGCATCCCGCCCTCGTAGCGCGCGCCCACGAACGCCACCGAGTCGACCTGCGGCTCGCAGCCGTCGACCCACGCGGCCATGAGGCGGCGGAAGCCATCGATGCACATCGCGCCGTCGGGGTGCTCGCCGATCACCACGGCGGACCCGTGCGACGTGCCCAGGCGGACCTTGGTGTGCGGGGCGGCCGCGGCGATCGCGGCGACGTCGGTGAGGGCCTCGCGGGTGAGCGTCATGCGGCGGCTCCAGACGGCATCGGGGGCGGCACCTCGCCGCCCGGTGCGCCCACTGTAAACGGACCGCGGCGATTAACGCAACACCGAAGTTGCGTTATCTCCCGCCCGCCCGAGATTCGCTGCGCACGGTCCGCAACGCGGCGCGCCGCCGATCCGGCGCTGACAAGCGCGGATCGACGGCGCGTCGATCATGAGACCGTGCTGAGCGAACTCGCGCGGGCTTCAGCAGGAGGCCACCGTCGGCTTGGCAGCGCGGCCCAGGCAGCAGTCCGTGGGGCACACGTCCTGCCACGGACCGAGCTCCGTGAGCGCCTCGCGGGCGCGCGGGGTGTCCCCCTCGGCGGCGACGTGGCGCTCCTCGACCAGGTCGATCAGACCGGCGACAAAGGCGGGGTCGACGCCCACGGTAGGCACGCGCACGGGAACGATCCCGCGCCCCTCGCACGTCTCGACGGCCTCGTTGTCGAGGTCCCACGCGACCTCCATGTGGTCGGAGACGAAGCCGATGGGCGAGATGACCAGGCCCTTCACGGACTCTGGGAGCGCCTCGATGGCGTCGTTGATGTCGGGCTCGAGCCACGGGATCTCCGGCGAGCCGGAGCGGGACTGGAACACCAGCGACCACGGCACGTCGGGGAACTCGTCGGCGACGCGGTCCATCACCAGCGCGGACACGGCCCGCTGCTGCTCGACGTACCAGCCGCCGCCGGCGTACCACTCGTTCTCGCCGCCGGTGGCGACCTCCGCGCCCGAGGGCAGGGTCTCGCGCGGGCCGGACACGTCCGCGGCCGCGGTGGGGATCGAGTGCGTCGCGAACATCACCTGGGCGCCTTCGAGCAGGCCCTGCTCGCGCAGCGTGCGCAGGCCCGACCGCACGGCGTCGACGTTGGGGTTCACGAACCCGGGGTGGTCGAAGTACTGGCGCACCTTGTCGAGCACGACCTCACCCTCGAGGCCCGTCTCGGCGAGCGCGGTCGCGAGGTCCTCGCGGTACGCACGGCAGCCCGAGTAGCTCGAGAACGCGGTGGTCACCAGGACCAGCACCTTGCGGTGGCCGTCCGCGTGCAGCTCCTTCAGCGCATCCGCGAAGTAGGGCGCCCAGAAGCGGTTGCCCCAGTACACCGGCAGGCCGAGGCCGCGCGACGCGATCTCCGCCTCGAGCGCGGCCTTGAGGTCGCGGTTCTGCTGGTTGATGGGGCTGATGCCGCCGAAGTGCCGGTAGTGGTGCGACACCTCCTCGAGACGCTCGTCGGGGATGCCGCGGCCGCGGGTGACGTTGCGCAGGTACGGAATGACGTCGCCCTGGCCCTCGGGGCCGCCGAAGCCGGCGAGCAGGATCGCGTCGTAGGTGGTCGCGTCGAGCACGCGGGACGATGCGGCGAGCGGCTGGGTCACGATGCCAGCACCTCCACGGCCTCGGCGGTGGTCACCCGGCGACCGGTGTAGAACGGCAGCTCCTCGCGCACGTGGCGACGGGCCTCGGTGTAGCGCAGCTCGCGCATCATGTCGACCAGGTCGGTGACCTCGTCCGCCTCCATGGGCAGCAGCCACTCGTAGTCGCCCAGCGCGAACGCGGCCACCGTGTTGGCGACCACGCCCTTGAACGCGGCGCCCTTGATGCCGTGGTCGCGCAGCATGACGGAGCGCTCCTCCTCGGGCAGCAGGTACCACTCGTACGAGCGCACGAAGGGGTACACGGTCAGCCAGTTGCGCGGGCGCTCGCCGCGCAGGAAGCCGGGGACGTGGCGCTTGTTGAACTCGGCGTCGCGGTGCACGCCCGCGGCGGACCACGTGAGCTGGGTCTCGGCGAGCAGCTCGGTGGCGCGCAGCTCGCGCAGCGCGAGCTGCAGGTCCTCGAGCACGGGGCCGTGCAGCCACAGCATCACGGTGCCGTCGGCGCGCAGGCCGGACACGTCGTAGATGCCGCGCAGCGTGACCTCGTGCTCCGCCATCTCGGCGACGGCGGCGTCGAAGTGCTCGACCACGTCCGCGAGGTCCTCGTCGGGCGCGTGGAGCATGCCGTCGAGGACGGCGAACAGGGTGAAGCCAGAGGGGTTCTCGGTCATGGGTCCCATCCTCCGATGGATCCCTCAGGTTTGGGAAATCGCTAGGACCTAGGTCCTAGGCGTCTCCGCCCCCACGATCGCCGCGAGCCCGCTCAGCCCGGCGGCCACGCCCACCAGCTCGAGGCCGGGCAGGGGACGCGCGTCGCTCACCCGTGCCGGCGAGGCGTCGGGCCACTCGACCAGCGCGGACGCGACCACCCGGTCGGCCGGGAGCTCGACGCCGAGCAGCCGGTTCGCGTCGGGGAGCGCGTGCGCGAGCAGGTCCTCGTGCGGGTCGCGGATCGCGTACGACAGCCGCACCACGTGGCGGCCCCGCGCGGCGTCGCGCACCCACCGCCACTTCGCGGTCGCGTGGGTGAGCGCCTTCGCGCGGGTCACACCGTCCAGGGCGAGCACCCCGGTGCCGCGTGGGGCGCGGTCGAGCTCGGGCGCGTCGAGCACCAGGGTCGCGAGCGCCACGCGGCGCTCCTCGGGCGGCTCGGGAAGGTCAGGGACCAGGCGCTGCGCCGCGGGCCGGGGCACGGCGAGCACCAGGGTGTCGGCGACCAGGGTGCCGCCGCCGGCGCGCACGCGCCAGGCGCCGTCGATCCGCTCGGCGGACTCGGCCGCGGTGCCGCGCACCAGGCGTACGCCTGCCTCGCGCGCGGACTCCGCGAGCGCCTCGGTGAGACGCCAGATGCCGCCGCGCACGCCCATGACGGAGGCGCCCGCGGGGGCCAGGCGACGCCGCCGCGACGCGAGCTCGAGCAGGCTGCCCGCGTCGCGCAGCTGCTGCGGCAGGGTCGGGTCGATCGCGGCGAGCGGGAGGTCGTCGAGGGGGCGCGAGTACACGCCCTGCAGCACGGGCGCCACCAGCAGGTCGGCGACCGGGTCGCCCAGGCGCGCCCTCACGAGGCCCCCGACCGTCGCATCGTCCCTCACCTCGCCGAGCGGCCGCGAGCGCTCGAGCGCGGCGTCCGCCGCGGCGCCCCAGCCGATGATCCGGCGGACGTCGTGGAGCAGCGGCCGCGTGGGGATGCCCAGCCAGCCGGTGGTGGGCAGCGGGTACGCCCGGTCGGGCGTGACCACCCAGGCGGGGGCGCGGGTGGGCGTCACCAGTTCCGCGCCGAGCCCCAGCTCGCGGGCGAGCGCCTCGACGGAGGGCGTGCGGGTCGCGAAGGACTCTGCGCCCGCGTCGAGCGTGAGCCCCGCGAGCGTGAGCGGGCTGACGCGTCCGCCCCAGCCGTCCCCGGCCTCGAGCAGGGTGACCACGGCGCCGGCGCGGGCGTGACGGCGCGCCGCGAGCAGCCCCGAGACCCCGCCGCCGACGACGAGGACGCGCTCAGCCACGCTCGTGCACGAGGTCGACCACCCGCTGGAGCTGGTCGGGGTCCGTCTCCGGGGGCACGCCGTGGCCCAGGTTGACCACGTGGCCGGGCGCCTCGGCGCCGCGCGCGAGCACGTCGAGCACGTGGGTCTCGAGCACCTCGACCGGCGCGGACAGGCGCGCCGGGTCGATGTTGCCCTGGAGCGGGAACGCGCCGTCGAGCAGGCGCGACGCCTCGTCGAGCGGCATCCGGTAGTCGACGCCCATCGCGGTCGCGCCCACCTCGGACATGGGTCGCAGCAGGTGCGAGCCGTGCGCGGCGAAGTGGATGCGCGGCACGTCGAGGTCCGCGACGGCGGCGAGCGCGGCGCCGGAGCCGGGCGCGCAGAACTCGACGTAGTCGGCCGGGGCGAGCGAGCCGGCCCACGAGTCGAACAGCTGCACCGCGGACGCGCCCGCGAGCACCTGGGCGCGCAGGAACAGGCCGGCGGCGCGCGACGTCCACTCGGCGAGCGCGTGCCACACGTCGGGCGCCTCGACCATGAGGCGTCGCGCGGCCAGGTGGTCGCGCGACGGGCGCCCCTCCACCATGTAGGCGGCCAGGGTGAACGGCGCGCCCGCGAAGCCGATGAGCGGCGTGCCGCCCAGCTCCGCGACCGTGAGCCGCACCGCCTCGCGGATGGGCTCCAGGCCCAGGTCGAAAGCCCCGCCGTCGGCGGCCTCGCCCAGCTCGGGCAGCGCCTCGATGTCCGCCATGGTGCGGATGGGGCGGTCGAACACGGGCCCCACGCCGGGGGCGATCTCGACGCCCACGCCGGCGACCTTCATGGGCACCACGATGTCGGAGAAGAAGATGCCCGCGTCCACGCCGTAGCGGCGCACCGGCTGCAGCGTGATCTCCGCCGCGAGCGCCGGGGTGAGGCAGGACTCGAGCATGGTGGTGCCGCGGCGCGCCTCGAGGTACTCCGGCAGCGAGCGGCCGGCCTGGCGCATGAACCACACGGGACGGTGCGCGGGCCGGGTGCCGCTCAGGGCGGCAAGAAGGGGGGCGTCGGCGAGGCGGCCGTCGACGAGCGGATGCGAGGCGGGAAGGGCTGACACGGCCTCAATTCTGCCCTCTCGCGCGGCCGTGTCAGAATTGAGGCCGTGTCTCTGATGTCCCTTGTCGCCTCGCACCGCAACCGTGACCTCGCCGTGCTCGAGCAGCTCCAGGTCGGAGCGGACGCGCTCGCCGCGGAGCTCATCGCCGCGGGCGGCGCGATCACGGGCGCCGTGGTGCTCCCGACGTGCAACCGCTTCGAGGTCTACGTCGACACCGAGGACCCGCAGGCCGCGCGTCGCGAGGTGGTCGAGGCGATCGCCCGCGCCAGCGCCCTGGACCCCGCGACCGTCGAGGGCTCGATGTCGCCCTACGAGGACGACGACACCATCCACCACCTGCTGTCCGTCACCTCGGGCCTCGAGTCCATGGTCGTGGGCGAGCGCGAGATCTCCGGCCAGGTCCGCCGCGCCCACCTGGAGGCGCAGCGCCGCCACCAGCTCACGCCGCGCCTCGACAGGCTGTTCCAGTCCGCGCTGCGCACGTCGCGCGTGGTCGCTTCCTCGACCGGCCTCGGCACGTCGGGCCGCTCCGTGGTGTCGGTCGCGCTCGACCTCGCTGACGCGACGGTCGGCTGGGACGGCGCCCGGGTGCTGATGATCGGCACCGGCGCGCTCGCCGAGACCGCGGTGGGCACGCTGCACGGCCGCGGCGCCAACGTCGCCTCGGTGTTCTCCCCGTCGGGCCGCGCCGCCGAGTTCGCGCGCCGCCACGGCATCGAGGCGGTGGACCTCGACGGCCTCGAGCTCGCGGTCCGCGAGGCGGACGTGGTGTTCGCCTGCTCCGGCGGCGAGTCGGTGGTCCTCACCCCCGCCCTGGTCGCGAACGCCCGCCACGGACTCGACGCGCCGCTCACCCTGATCGACCTGGCGCTCCACCGCGACATCGCCCCCGGCGTGGGCGACCTGCGCGGCGTCACCGTGATCGGGCTCGACGACGTGGGCGCCCGCGCCCCCGGCGAGGCCGTGGGCGCGATCGAGGCCGCCCGCGCGATCGTCGCGCACGCGGTGGCCCGCTTCGGCGACGGCGAGAGCGCCCGCACGCTCGACCCCGCGGTGGTCGCGCTGCGCGAGCACGTGTTCGGCCTGCTCGAGCGGGAGGTCGCCCGCGTGCGGCCCGGCGCCGGCGCCCCGCAGGACGCGATCGACCGCGCCGACGAGGTCGAGCAGGCGCTGCGCCGCTTCGCCAAGACGCTGCTCCACACGCCCACCGTGCGGGCGCGCGAGCACGCCCAGGCGGGCGAGGCCACCCAGTACCTCGAGGCCATCCGTGCCCTCTACGGCATCGACGTCGCCGTCCCGGACGACGCGTGCCCCGCTCCGCAGATCGACGCCGAGGCCGCGCACGAGGACTGAGCGCCTCATTTAGCGCACGGCGGCGTTTCCTAAACGGGCGCGGATCCGCTAGGTTAGGCGGGCCTTACCAGCGCGCCTACGGGCGCCGTCCCGCCCGGAGAGTCGAATGAGCAAGCGCGCCGCGATCGCCGGCCTGTGCCTGCTCGTGCTCGTCGGCGCGATCGCGCTGTCGCTCGCGATCGGCGCCCGCGCGATCGACCTCGAGACCGTGTGGCACGCGCTCACCAGCTTCGACCCGGCGGACAAGGACCAGCTGATCGTGCGCACCACGCGCGTGTCACGGACCGTGATCGGCGTGCTCGCCGGCGCGGCGCTCGGCGTCGCCGGCGCGCTCATGCAGTCGCTCACGCGCAACCCGTTCGCCGACCCCGGCCTGCTCGGCATCAACGCGGGCGCGTCGCTCGCCGTGGTGATCGCGCTGTCCACGGGCCTCGCGACCGGCTTCGCCGCGCAGGTGCCCGTCGCGTTCGTGGGGGCGGGCCTCGCCGCGATCCTCGTCTACGCGATCGGCGCACGCGGCGCAGCCGCTGGCGCCCCCGTGCGCCTCGCGCTCGCCGGCGTCGCGCTCACCGCGCTCATCACCTCCGTCACGTACGCGGTGCTCATGGTGAACGAGTCGACGCTCGACCAGTACCGCATGTGGGTCGCCGGCTCCCTCACGGGCCGCCAGGCGGAGGACGTCATGGCGCTCATCCCCATCGTCCTGGTCGCGATCCTCGCGGCCCTGATCGCATCGCGCCAGCTCGAGGCCGTCGCGCTCGGCGAGGACGCCGCCCGCGCCCTGGGCGTCAACATCGCCGCGATCCGCACCGTCATCATCGTGCTCGTCACGCTGCTCGCGGCCGCCGCGACCGCCGCCGCCGGGCCCATCGTGTTCGTCGGCCTCGCCGTCCCGCACCTCGCCCGCGCGCTCATCGGCGCCTCGCTGCCGTGGCTCGTGGTGGTGAGCGCGTTCGGCGGTGCCGCGCTCGTGCTGCTGTGCGACGTGGTGGGCCGCGTGGTCGCGCCCCCGGGCGAGATCGGCGTCGGCATCACCACCGCCTTCATCGGCGGCATCTTGTTCGCGCTCATGGCCCGCCGCATGAAGGTGGTGGAGCTGTGAGGATCCTCCGGATCGGCCCGCTGGGCATCACCACCCACCGGCGCACCTTCGCGGTGGGCGTGGTCCTGCTCGCCGCCCTCGCCGCGCTGCTGGTGTTCTCGCTCATGCAGGGCCAGTCGGACATCTCGATCCTCGACTCGATCAAGGCCGCCGTCGGCGTCTCCGTGGGACCGCCCGCGGACTTCATCGTCGGCCAGGTGCGCGCCCCGCGCGCGCTCACCGCGATCCTGGTGGGCGCGATGCTCGGCGTGTCCGGCGCGATCCTCCAGTCGCTCACCCGCAACCCGCTCGCCTCCCCCGACTTCATCGGCATCAGCATGGGCGCCGGCGCGGGCGCCGTCATGACCATCTGGCTCATCGGCGCCACCTCGCTGTGGGTGACCGCCGCGGGCGCGATCGTGGGAGCGCTCGTCACCGCGGCGCTGATCCTCGCGCTGTCCTGGCGCCGCGGGATCGTGCCGCTGCGCCTCATCCTCGCCGGCATCGGCATCGGGTTCGTCGCTCAGGCCCTGTCCCAGTACGCCCTCACCCGCATGGACGTGCACGACGCGGGCAACGCGCTCGGCTGGCTCGTCGGCTCCGTCACGGGCCGCACGTGGACGCACGTGACCGTGTGCGCGGTCGTCCTGGCCGTGCTGCTCCCGGTGGTCCTGTGGAACGCCCGCGCGCTTCGCACCATGGAGATGGGGGACGATGCGGCGCGCGCCCTGGGCATCCCGGTGGGCTCCGCGCGGAGCATCCTCGCGGTGTGCTCGGTCCTGCTCGCGGCGGGCGCCGTCGCCGTCACCGGGCCGATCGGCTTCATCGCGCTGGTCGCGCCCGCGATCGCCCTGCGGCTGACCCGCAACGCGGGCGTCACGCTGCTGCCGTCCGCACTCATGGGCGCGCTGCTGCTCCTGGCCTCCGACCAGGTGGCGCAGATGATGCCCGCCACCCTCCAGCTGCCCGTCGGCGTCTTCACGGCGGCCGTGGGCGCCCCCTACCTGATGTGGCTCGTATGGCGAGCCTCGCGAGGAGGTCCGTCATGACCCGTCTCGAGACGCGCGGCGCCGTGATCGGCTACGGCGACACCACCATCGTCCACGGCGTGGACGTCGAGGTGCCGGACGGCCGGATCACCGCGATCGTGGGCCCCAACGGCTGCGGCAAGTCGACGCTGCTGCGCGCCCTGGTGCGCCTCCTGTCCCCGTCGCAGGGCACCGTCCTGCTGGACGGCGAGGACATCCACCGCATCCCCACCCGCGAGGTGGCACGGCGCGTGGGCCTGCTCCCCCAGTCCCCGATCGCACCCGCCGGCATCACGGTGAAGGAGCTGGTCGCGCGCGGCCGCACCCCCCACCAGAAGGTGCTGCGGCCGTGGAGCGCGGCGGACGAGATGGCCGTGACCTCCGCGCTGCACTCGACCGCGCTCACCAGCATCCAGGACGCCGTGGTGGACGAGCTCTCGGGCGGCCAGCGCCAGCGCGCGTGGATCGCGATGACGCTCGCGCAGGACACCCCGCTGATGATCCTCGACGAGCCCACCACGTACCTCGACATCGCGCACCAGTACGACGTGATGGACCTGCTCCACCACCTCAACGAGCGCCAGGGGCGGACCATCATCATGGTGGTCCACGACCTCCACCAGGCCGCCCGCTACGCGCACCACGTCATCGCGATGCGCGACGGCGTGGTGGCCGCGGCGGGCGACCCGCGCGACGTGTTCACCGAGGACCTCATCCGCGAGGTGTTCGCGCTCGAGGCCCGCGTGATCCCCGACCCCGTCACCGGCACCCCGATGGTGGTGCCCGCCCACGGTCCGGGCGGCGCGCGCTGAACCCGCGCATCGTCCCGGCCGCCACCCAGACGTCCCACGCCTCCTAGGCACCCGACCCCACGAAAGGAACAGCATGTTCACCACCACCTCGAGGCGCCGCGCCGGCGCCATCGGCCTGGCCGCGACCGCGGCGCTCGTGCTCGCCGCGTGCTCGTCCGCAGGAACCTCCGAGGAGCCGAGCGAGAGCGCGAGCGCGGCCCCGGCCGAGGAGACCGCCTCGGCGTTCCCCGTCACCCTCGACACCGTCATGGGCGAGGTCACCGTCGAGTCCGAGCCGCAGCGCGTGGTCACGCTGGGCTCGCACGAGCACGAGTACCTCTACGCACTCGGGGTCGCCCCCGTCGCCGTGCCCGTGAGCTGGCAGGGCTATGACAACGGCACCGGCCCGTGGGCCGACGAGGACCGGATCGCGGCGGGCGCGGAGCCCGAGCTGTTCGAGCCCGGCACCACCACCTACGACGCCGAGCTCATCGCCTCGTTCGAGCCCGACCTCATCGTCGCGACCTACCCGAACCACACCATGACGCAGGAGGAGTACGACCTCCTCTCGGGCATCGCGCCCGTGGTCACCCGCCCGGCCACCGGCTCGGACGGCGTCGAGACCGTCGAGTGGGGCGTCACCCTCGCAGACGAGCTCACGCTGCTCGCCGAGGCGACCGGCACCACCGACGAGGCCGAGGCGATCATCGAGGAGATCGACGCCGCCTACGCCGAGGTCCGCGAGGCTCACCCCGAGTGGGAGGGCAAGAGCTCGCAGGTCGGCGGCTACTACGAGGGCCAGGCCTTCGTGTACGCGGCGTCCGACACCCGCAACCAGTTCCTCGCGAACGTCGGCCTCGACGTCGCCTCCGTCGAGGGCACCGACGCCGCGTGGCTGCAGATCAGCTCCGAGCAGCTCGACGTCCTGACGGACCTCGACGCGATCGTGTGGCAGGTCGCGACCACGCCCGACGCGCGCACCGAGCTCGAGAAGCTGCCGCTGTTCGACTCGCTGGGCCTCAACGAGAAGGGCGGCTCGATCTGGCTGTCCGACCCGATCCTCGAGGGCGCGTTCTTCGCGAACTCGCCGTCCTCGATCCTGTACTCGATCGACGCCTTCGTGCCGATGCTCGAGCAGGCGCTCGACGGCGACCCCGCCACCGAGGTCGTGGAGTTCTCCTCCGAGGGCTGATCGCCCCCGCACAGCACGATGCCCGGCTCCCCTCTCGCGAGGGGGCCGGGCATCGTCGCGTCCGGGGGCCGGATCCCGTCTAGAGGTCGAGCCGTTCGAGCATGTCCGTCACCAGCGCCGCCACCGCGGAGCGCTCGGAGCGCTCGAGGGTGACGTGCGCGAAGAGCGGGTGGCCCTTGAGCGCCTCGATGACCGCGGCGATGCCGTCGTGGCGGCCCACGCGCAGGTTGTCGCGCTGCGCGACGTCGTGCGTGAGGACCACCCGCGAGGACTGGCCGATGCGGGACAGCATGGTCAGCAGCACGTTGCGCTCGAGCGACTGCGCCTCGTCCACGATCACGAACGCGTCGTGGAGGGAGCGGCCGCGGATGTGCGTGAGCGGCAGCACCTCGAGCATGCCGCGTGCCATCACCTCCTCGACCACCTCGGACGAGACCATGGCGCCGAGCGTGTCGAACACGGCCTGCGCCCACGGGTTCATCTTCTCCGCGGCGTCGCCGGGCAGGTAGCCGAGGTCCTGGCCGCCGACCGCGTACAGCGGGCGGAAGACCATGATCTTCTTGTGCTGGCGCCGCTCCATGACCGCCTCGAGGCCGGCGCACAGCGCGAGCGCGCTCTTGCCGGTGCCCGCGCGGCCGCCCATCGAGACGATGCCGATCGACTCGTCGAGCAGCAGGTCGATCGCGATGCGCTGCTCCGCGGAGCGGCCGTGGATACCGAACACCTCCTGGTCGCCGCGCACCAGGCGCACCTGGCCGTCCTCGGTCACGCGTCCGAGCGCGCTGCCGCGGCCGGCGTGGATGACCAGGCCGGTGTGCACCGGCAGGGTCGCGAGGTCCTCGCCGGACAGCGCGGGGTCGGGGGCGGGCAGCGCCTCGTTCTCCCACAGCGACGCCATCTGCTCGTCGGAGACCTGGATCTCGCGCATGCCGGTCCAGCCGGACTCGACGGCGAGCTCCGCGCGGTACTCCTCCGCCTCGATGCCGAGCGCCGAGGCCTTGACGCGCATGGGCAGGTCCTTGGAGACCACCGTCACCGCGTGGCCCTCGGCCGCGAGGTTGGCCGCGACCGCGAGGATCCGGGTGTCGTTGTCGCCCAGGCGGAAGCCGGACGGCAGCACCTCGGGGTCCGTGTGGTTGAGCTCGACGCGCAGCGTGCCGCCCGCGGGGTTGACCGCGACGGCCTCGTCGAGCTTGCCGTGGCTCACGCGCAGCTCGTCGAGCATCCGCAGGGCCGATCGCGCGAAGTAGCCGAGCTCCGGGTGATGCCGTTTCGCCTCGAGCTCCGTGATGACGACCACGGGGAGGACCACCGCATGCTCCGCGAAGCGCTTGAGAGCGCGCGGGTCGGAGAGGAGGACCGAGGTGTCCAGCACGAACGTGCGGACGGCCGTGGGCACGGCGGGCTCGGTCGCGGTGGTGGGGACGGTGCCAGGCGAGGTGGTCAACAGGGCTCCCAGCGTTCAGGCCGCAGGGCGCCTATCGCCCTGTCGGCGATTGGCTACGTTCGCATCCCAGCGATGCGACGGTGTTGCGTTACCACGAGGCCGACGCTACGCCCCGATGGCCCCGTTTCGGGAGGCGCGCCGGGAAGAATTCACACAGTTGTAACTCTGCCCCCGCGCTCGGGCGTGTCCGATTCGTAGGGTGTGAGGGATCTGCCTGCGGGGACGATGCGCGGGCCGGGTTCAGCGCCCGAGGCGCCTCTCGCGCTGGGAGAAGTCGCGCAGCGCGCGCAGGAAGTCGACGTGGCGGAAGTCGGGCCAGTAGGCCTCGCAGAAGTAGAACTCCGAATGCGCGCTCTGCCACAGCAGGAAGCCGCCCAGCCGCTGCTCCCCCGACGTGCGGATCACCAGATCCGGGTCCGGCTGCCCCTTGGTGTAGAGGTGCTCGGCGATGTGCTCGACGGAGAAGCTTTCGGCGACCTCCTCGAGCGAGTGTCCCGCGTCCACGCCGGAACGCAGGAAGCTGCGCACCGCCTCGGCGATCTCGTGCCGCCCGCCATATCCCACCGCCACGTTCACGTGGATCCCGGGCGCATCCGCGGAGCGCGCCTCCGCGGCGGCGATCCGCGACGCGATCTCCGCGGGCAGCAGCGACGCGTCGCCCACATGCCGCACCCGCCACCGCCCGTCCGCCGCGAG
The DNA here is from genome assembly GCF_000971215.1 of Demequina silvatica. Lineage (GTDB taxonomy): Bacteria > Actinomycetota > Actinomycetes > Actinomycetales > Demequinaceae > Demequina > Demequina silvatica. The sequence continues at coordinate 57,843 of NZ_BBMA01000003.1, read as the reverse complement.
CCGCTCGGTCGCGGTGGCGATGATCTCGAGCAGGGGAGCGAGCTCGGCGGGGTCGCGCGAGAGGTTGTCGGTGGACAGCAGCCAGAGCGTCACCACCTCGACGCCCGCATCCTGCGACCACTCGAGCAGCTCGGTGATCTTGTCCGCGCCGCGCTGGTGCCCGTGGGCGGTCGACTGACCCACCTGCTTGGCCCAGCGGCGGTTGCCGTCGAGGATGACGCCGATGTGCCGGGGAGGCTTCGCCGTCCGCTTGAGGGTGCGCGCCAGCCGCTTCTCGTACGTGCCGTACAGCAGCGAGCTCAGTCCCATGGACGTGCGTTCCTTCTTCCACCCGGGCGGTGCGTCAACCGTACTCCCGGCCCGTAACCTACGGTATCGTAGGTTCATGGCAGAGAACCTCCCCGTGCCTGGTAAGCCGCTGCTGCGCGGCTGGCTGCACCTGGGCGCGGCGCCGATCGCCCTCATCGCCGGCCTCGCCCTCACGGCGACGGCCCCGACGCTGCCGGGGCGCATCTCGTTCGCGATCTTCACGCTCACCGCGGTGATGCTGTTCGGCACCTCGGCGGTGTACCACCGCGGCAACTGGTCGCCGCGCACGCAGGCCGTGCTGCGCCGCATGGACCACGCGAACATCTTCCTCATCATCGCGGGCACCTACACGCCGCTCACGGTGCTGCTGCTCGAGCAGCCCACGAGCGTGTACGTGCTGGCGGTCGTGTGGGGCGGCGCGATCCTGGGCCTGCTGTTCCGCGTGATCTGGGTGGGCGCGCCGCGCTGGCTGTACGTGCCGATCTACGTCGCGCTCGGCTGGGTCGCGATCGGCTTCATCAAGCCGTTCTACGAGGCGGGCGGCGCGGCCGTGGTCGCGCTCATCATCATCGGCGGGCTCTGCTACACGGTGGGCGCCATCATCTACGGCACCAAGTGGCCTCGCGGTTCCCAGCGGTACTTCGGGTTCCACGAGATCTTCCACGCGCTAACGATCGCCGGGTTCGCCTGCCACTTCGTCGCCGCGTCCCTCGCCGCCTTCTCCGTCACCTGAGCCCTCGCTCGAGCCCTCCGCGGGGGACGATGCGCCGGTCGCCTCGTCGCGCGCGGCGGCGTCCCGCGCGGCCTGGGCGCGCACCTTCCGCAGGTGCTTGCTGAGGGAACGGAACAGCAGCACGCCCGCGGCGACGAGGGAGAACGTGACGACGAAGGCGAGGAAGCCCGGGCCACCGGTGAAGTCTGAAGCCATGTCAACCTTTCTGACCGGACTATCCTGCCTCATCATGAGCACCCCCGAGTCCGAGCAGGACGAGCACGCGTCCGGAGCGCTTCCCCGCCTGAGCCCGCGCCAGTGGGTGCTGGTGGGAGCGGGGCTGGCCGCGCTGATCGCCGCCGTCGCCTGGTACGCGCTGGTCGCGGCGCACGAGGCCGTCCGCTGGAAGGACGTGGGCTTCTCCGTGACGTCCCCGACGGAGATCACCGCGACGTACGAGGTCTACCTCTACGACGAGACCGACGTCGACTGCGTGGTGCGCGCGCTCAACCCCCGATTCACCGAGGTCGGCGTCGCCACCGAGCGCATCCGCTACGCGGACGGCGAGCAGCAGCGCCTCACCACCACCGTGGTGACCACGGAGGAGGCGACCACGGCCCAGGTCCAGTACTGCGAACCCGTCGACTGACGGTGTGACGCGGGCCACCGCGCTTGGGTGCCTGGCAGGTGCCTTGGTAAGGTGGCTCACCTTGTCACACGAGGAGGCAGATCACCGTGACCGAGACCACCGGAACCTGGCTGACCCAGGAGGCGTTCGACCGTCTCCAGGCGGAGTACGACCACCTGGTGAACGTCGGGCGCGTCGAGATCGCCAAGGAGATCGACGAGCGCCGCCAGGAGGGCGACCTCAAGGAGAACGGCGGCTACCACGCGGCCCGCGACGAGCAGGCCAAGATGGAGGCCCGCATCCAGGAGCTGCGCCACAAGCTCGAGACCGCCCAGGTGGGCGAGGTCACGTTCGACGGCACCATCGCCGCCGGCACCGTCGTCACCGCCGAGGTCATGGGCCGTGCGATGAAGTTCCTGGTGGGCTCCCGTGAGATCGCGGAGGGCACCGACCTCGACGTGTTCAGCCCCGAGTCGCCGCTGGGCGCCGCGCTGATCGGCCGCAAGGCGGGCGACGAGACGTCCTACGTCGCCCCCAACGGCAAGGAGATCGACGTCAAGGTGGTCGACGCGGAGCGCTTCGGCGGCTAATCCCGCCTCAGCAGCACGACCGCCTCGTAGTGGGTGGTGTGCGGGAACATGTCGAGCAGCCGTCCCTGCACGGGGGTGAGCGACGGCATCGCGGCGAGGTCGCGCGCGAGCGTGACGGCGTTGCAGCTGGAGTAGACCACCGTGTCGACGCCGGACTCCTCGAGCCAGCCGGCGAGCTCCGGCCCGATCCCCCGTCGCGGAGGGTTGACGATCACTGCGTCCGGCACCGCGCACTGCTCGCGCGCCCACACCGTCGCGTCCGCGGCGACGAACACCGCGTCGTCGGCGCCGGCACGGCCGGCACGCGCGAGGTCGTCGACGCTGGTGCGCGCGCTCTCGACGGCCTGCTCGCTCGACTCGACGCCCACCACCGCCCTGCCCTGCGCGAGGCAGTGGAGCGCGAAGCCTCCCACGCCGCAGTACAGGTCCCAGACCAGGCCGGGCGCCGCATCGTCCACCCACCCGGCGACCTGCGCGTACAGCTGCGTCGCGACGGCCGTGTTGGTCTGGAAGAAGGACTGCGGGCGCAGGTGGAGGATCACGTCGCCCATCGCCATCGCGAGCGAGCCGCGATCGGTGAGCACGATCTCGCGGTCGCCCTCGAGGACGGCCTTGTGCTCGGGCAGCACGTTGACGCTCAGCACCGCGAGCGTGGGCAGCCGCTCGAGGAGCCACGGCAGGTGCTTGCGGATGCGCGCGAGCGCCTCCGTCGACCTCATCACCAGGCGGGCCATGAGCTCGCCGTCGGGCGCGAGGGTGACGATCACGTGCTTGAGCTCGCCGCTGCGGCCGGGGACGTCGTACGGCTCGAGGCGGGCGACGTGGATGAAGCGGGCGAGCACCGGGAAGGCGGCGGCGAGCGGCGCCGGGTAGAGCGGGCAGTCGCGCAGGTCGACCCCGCGGCCGTGCGCGTCGAGGATGCCGATGGTGGGCGCGTCCATGGTCCCGCCGACCACCATCTTTGCCTTGGTGCGGAAGCCCTGCTCCGCGCTCAGGAGCGGTGGCTCCCAGTCGATCGCGGCGGCGCGCTCACCGATCGCGCCGGCGAGCAGCCCCTCGAGCTCGGACTGCTTGGTGGCGACCTGCGCCGCGTGCGGCACCGGGATGAGGGTGCACGAGCGGCACGTCTCCGAGTCGTAGTACGCGCACTGCACCAGGCAAGTTTAGGCGCCGGGCCGGTCGCCGTCCCCGTCCGTCGGATGGTCCTCGTGGTCGTGGCCGTGACGGCGGATGCGGATCTCGCCGGTGCGGGCGATGACCTCGCGGGCGCGCTTGAGCGCCTCGCGGGGATGCTCGGTGAGGATCTGCCCGGTGTCGGGCGGCTGCTCGGTGCGCAGCTGGTCGTGCAGGGACCTCGCGAAGGCGTAGAAGAAGGACACGATCGGCACCGCGATGACGGCGCCCACGAGGCCGAGCAGCAGCGTGCCGGTCGCGACGGACAGCAGGATCACCAGCGGGTGCAGCGAGGCCGCCTTGCCGAACAGCCACGGGTAGAGCACGTTGCCCTCGATCTGCTGCACCAGGAGCACGATGCCGAGCATGATGAGCGCCTTGGTGGTGCCGCCGTCCACCAGCGCGACCGCCACCGCGATCGCGCCGGAGATGGTCGCGCCGAACAGCGGGATGAAGGACAGCAGGAACACGAAGATCGCGATGGGCAGCGCGAGCGGCAGCCCCAGGATCCACGCGCCGAGTCCGATGCCGAGCGCGTCGATGAACGCGACGAACACGCTGGTCTCGGTGTAGCGCCGGAGCGTGAGCCAGGCGCTCATGCCGGCGCGGTCCATGCGCTCGCCGCGGCGGCTCGGCTGGATGTTGACGAACCACAGCCACAGCTTGCGGCCGTCCTTCATGAAGAAGAACAGGGAGAACAGCGCGACGATCGACCCGGCGAACAGCGAGCCGATGGTGCCCGTCACGGAGAAGGCCCCCGTCGCGACGCCCCACGCGTTGTCCTGGATGGTCTTGGCGACGTTGTCGAGGGCGTCGTCGATCTGCTGGCGCTCGAGATGGATGGGGCCCTGCACCAGCCAGTCGAGGAACTGGTTGAAGCCCTTGACCGCGGCCTCCTGGAGGTCGGAGAAGCCGGCGACGATCGAGGAGCCGGCGGCCACCGCGAGGCCGACCACCACGGTCACGAGCGCGATGATCGCGAGCGCGGCGCCCGCGGTGCGCGGCAGCCCCCACTTGTGGAGGCGGCTCACCAGCTGCTCCAGCGGGGCGGCGATGAGCAGCGCGATGATGACGGGCAGCACGATCGACGCGAGGGTGGTGAACCCCGTGAAGAAGACGTAGATGACGATCCCGACGACGATCAGCCGCCACGACCACGCGGCGGAGATGCGCAGCCAGACGGGGACGTTCTCCGCCACGACATCGGTGGGCGCGGAGTCGTACTCTGGTGTGCCCTCGGGCTCCGAAGGAGGCATGACGCGAGCCTAGCGCGCGCATCGTCCCCCGCCGGGAGGCGGAACAGAACCGGGCGCGAGGGCGTTCGTCAACCGGAAGGGAGCGCTGATGCTCGGAATCGACAAGACCACCATGATCACGCCGGACGAGGCTCTCACGGGCCGCGACGCCGAGATGCAGATCGCCGACCGCCACGTGGTGCTCGGCACGCCGCTCAAGGGGCCCTGGCCCGAGGGCCACGAGGTGCTGTACGTCGCGATGGGCTGCTTCTGGGGTGCGGAGCGCATCTTCTGGCAGACGCCGGGCGTGTACTCGACCGCCGTGGGGTACATGGGCGGCTGGACGCGGAACCCGAACTACCAGGAGACCTGCACGTCGCTGACGGGCCACACCGAGACGGTGCAGGTGGTCTACGACCCCGCGCAGGTGTCGCTCGACACGCTCTTGGCGGCCTTCTGGGAGAACCACGATCCGACCACGCCCAACCGGCAGGGTGGCGACATCGGCACGCAGTACCGCAGCGCGATCTTCGCGACCACGGACGCGCAGCTCGAGGCCGCGCAGGCGTCGCGCGAGCGCTACCAGGAGAAGCTGACCGCGGAGGCGTTCGGGACCATCTCGACGCAGATCGCGCCCTCCGCGGACGCCGGCGACGGGGTGTTCTACTACGCGGAGGACTACCACCAGGGCTATCTGCACAAGAACCCGGGCGGCTACTGCAACCACGGGTTCTGCCAGGTCAGCTACGCCTGATCGACCCGGGAACGACGAACGCCCCGACCATGCGGTCGGGGCGTTCGTGCGTACCGGTCAGCGGTTCGAGAACAGCAGCGCGATGATGCGCAGGAACTCGATGTAGAGCCACACGAGCGTGACGATGAGGCCGAAGGCCGCGGTCCACTCGAGCGCCTTGGGGGCGCCGCTCTTGACGCCGTTCTCGATGAAGTCGAAGTCGCCGATCAGCGAGATGCAGGCGAGCAGGATCGCGACGGCGCCGATGAGGATGCCGAGCGGGAACGTGAAGCCGCCGATGGTGATCTCGTTGCTGTACAGCCCGAAGCCCTCGGCGCTGTCGGAGAAGATCAGGTAGCCGATGTTCACCAGGCCGAACACCAGGTACGACACGGCGCCGATGAGGAACACCTTGCGCAGCTTCGAGGTGTAGCGCACCTTGCCGGAGCGGAACAGCGCGAGGCAGACAAGGAAGGTGATCGCGGTCGCGACCAGCGCCTGGAGGCCCGCGCCGGGGACGTCGAAGCTGGTCTCGATGCCCACGGTGATCGCGCCGAGGAAGAAGCCCTGGGCGACGCCGTAGAGCAGCACGAGCGCCGGGTTGGCGCCCTTGCGCTGGAACGTCGCGATCATCGCGATGACGAACGCGACCAGGCCGGAGCCCATCGCGAGCATGTACGCCATGGCCGACTGGCCGGCGGTGACGTAGCCGACGGCGCCCATCACGATGGTGACGAGGCCGACGCCCGCGGACTTGCCGATCACGCCGGAGTACGACATCCGCTCGTCGGACACGTAGCCCGGGGTGCCGGCGGGCGCCTGGTACTGCTGCTCCAGGTCGGCGGCGCTCGGCTGCGCGAGCAGGGGGTCGGCCTTGAACTGCTGGGTGTTGCTGAACACCGGACTTGCCACGGTTCCTCCTCAGTGGATGACCCGTCCAGTCTAGACGGGGGCCGGGCGCCACCGACAGGAGGGGTCGAACACACAACGCCCCAGGGTCCCGCCGCGTTGCACCCGCCTCGCCCGCCCGCCCGACACCAGCAACGGATCTCGCCGGGACGATGCGGCGTGTCGGCTTGTCGGAGGGGCGGGGCCCGGCTTTCTTTGTTTGTGTTGCTTTGGTTTTGAATGTGTGGTTTCCTGTGGGAATCAGGCCACCGTGGTCCGGACGAGGGAGTCACATGTACGCGACGGAGCGACAGCAGCGCATCCTGGCGGAGGCGCGCACCGCGGGCCGTGTCGAGGTGGCCGCGCTGGCCGACGCCCTCGCCGTCACCCCCGAGACCATCCGCCGCGACCTCACGGTCCTCGAGCAGCGCGGGTCCCTGCGTCGCGTCCACGGCGGCGCGATCCCCGTCGAGCGCCTCGAGAACGAGCCCACCCTCGCGTCGCGCAGCGCGACCCGCGTCGACGTCAAGCGGCGCATCGCGGCCCGCGTGCTCGCGGAGATCCCCGCGGGCGGCAGCGTGCTGCTCGACTCGGGCTCGACCACGCAGGCGATCGTGGACCTCCTGCCGGTGGACATCGACCTCACCGTCATCACCAACTCGATCCCGGCCGCATCGGCCCTCGCGGGACGCCCCGGGATCGACCTCTACATCATCGGCGGACGCGTCCGCGGCGTCACCGGCGCGGCCGTGGGCGAGTGGGCGGCGTCCGCGCTCGAGGGCGTGGTGGTCGACGTCGCGGTGATCGGCACCAACGGCATCTCCGCCGCGCGGGGGCTCACCACCCCCGACCAGGCGGAGGCGGAGGCCAAGCGCGCCATGGTCAACGCCGCGCGCCGCGTGGTGGTCGCCACGGACTCGTCCAAGGCGGGCGACGACCACCTCCACCGCTTCGCCACGCTCGAGGAGGTCGACCTGGTGGTCACCGACAGCGATCTCGCGGACGACGTGGCCGAGGAGCTGCGCGCCGCCGGCCCCGAGGTGGTGACGGCATGATCGTCACGCTCACCCCCAACCCCAGCGTCGACCGCGCCATCACCGTCGACTCCCTCATCCGCGGCGAGGTCCACCGCGCCGGAGACGTGCGCGTCGACGCGGGCGGCAAGGGCGTCAACGTCGCCCGCGCGATCACGGCGCAGGGCGGGGACGCGGTCGCGGTCCTGCCCGTGGGTGGGCCCGAGGGCCGCCTGCTCGAGGAGCTGCTCGACGCCGCCGGCGTCCCGCGCCGCTCCGTGCCGATCGCGGGCCCCGCGCGCATGAACATCTCCGTGCTCGAACCCGACGGCACCACCACCAAGCTCAACGAGCCCGGACCCGAGCTCTCCCCCGACGAGGTCGAGTCGCTGTTCGACGCCACCGTCGAGGCCGCCGCCTTCGCCTCGTGGGTGGTGGGCTGCGGCAGCCTCCCGCCGGGCGCCCCCGAGGACCTCTACGCGCGGCTCGTGGCCCGCGCCCGCGCCGCCGGCACCCCGGTGGCGATCGACAGCTCGGGCGCGCCGTTCGCCGCCGCGGTCGCGGCCGGCCCGGACCTCATCAAGCCCAACCACGAGGAGCTCGCCGAGCTGGTGGGCCACCCGCTGCCGACGCTGGGCGACGTCCGGTCCGCCGCGCGCGAGCTGGTCACCGGCGGCATCGCGACCGTCGCGGTGAGCCTCGGCGGTGACGGCGCCCTGCTGGTCAACGCCGACCAGGCCGTCCACGCCCGCGCCACCATCGCCGCGCCCGTCTCCACCGTCGGAGCGGGCGACTGCATGCTCGCGGGTCTGCTTCACGGCCTCTCCCGTCCCGTCCCCGCCGCCGACGCCCTCGCCGAGGGCGTCGCCTGGGGGGCCGCGGCCGTCACCCTCCCCGGCAGCCGCGTCCCCTCCCCCGCCGATGTCCGCGACATCCCCGTGGACCTCTCGCACAACCCGCCGGCGTCGCTGGCCCTGGGTCAGCGCTGACCCGAGAAAGGAACACCCCCATGTCACTCATCCATGAGCAGCAGGTCGTCCTCGACCTGGGCGCGACCGATCGCCACGAGGCGACGCGCGCGCTGGCGGAGACCCTCGCGGCCACCGGCCGGTGCACGGACCTCGAGGCGTTCCTCGCCGACGTCCGCAAGCGCGAGGAGACCATGGCCACCGGCCTGCCCGGCGGCATCGCCATCCCCCACGCCCGCTCGGCGGCCATCACGGAGCCCACGCTCGCGTTCGGCCGCACCGAGGGCATCGACTGGGGCGCGAAGGACGGCCCCGCGTCGCTGGTGTTCCTCATCGCCGCGCCCGAGGGCGCGTCGGACGCCCACATGCAGGTCCTGCCGAAGCTCGCCAAGGCCCTCATGAAGAAGGAGTTCACGGGCGCGCTCCGCGCGGCCACCACGCAGGCCGAGGTGGTCGCGATCGTCGAGGCCGAGGTGGGCGACGTGGTCGTCACCCCCGCGCCGACCCCCGCGCCCGCCGCCGCGCCCGAGGCGACCCCGGCCCCCGCATCGTCCCTCACCCTCGTGGGCGTGACGTCCTGCCCCACCGGCATCGCGCACACCTACATGGCCGCCGAGGCGCTCGAGCGTGCGGCCAAGGAGGCCGGCCACACGATGGTGGTGGAGACGCAGGGCTCCGCCGGCGCGACGCCGCTCAGCCCCGAGCAGATCGCCGCCGCCGACGCCGTGATCTTCGCGCACGACGTCGAGGTGCGGAACGCCGAGCGCTTCGCCGGCAAGCCGATCGTCGACGTGGGCGTGAAGAAGGCCATCTCCGACGGCCCGGCGCTCATCTCCGCAGCCGTCGCCAAGGCGTCGGAGTGGAAGACCAACCCGGCCGCATCCGCCGCCGCCCCCGCCGCCGGCTCCGCCGGGCTCGCGACCAAGGTCGACAGCAAGGCCGGCATCGGCACGCAGATCCGCCAGTGGCTGATGACGGGCGTCAGCTACATGATCCCGTTCGTCGCGGCGGGCGGCATCCTCATCGCGCTGTCCTTCATGCTCGCGCAGGTCGCGCTGGGCGAGAACGGCGCGATCGAGATCGTCAACTACAACCTCACGTCGGACGACGCGTACAACATCGCGCAGAACTTCGACATCCTGTCGCTCACCAGCTGGGCGGCCCTGCTGTTCGTCATCGGCGGCGCGGCGTTCGGCTTCCTGGTGCCGATCCTGTCCGGCTTCATCGCGTTCGCCATCGCGGACCGCCCGGGCCTGGTGCCCGGCATCGTGGGCGGCTCGATCGCCGCGACCATGGGCGCGGGCTTCCTGGGCGGCATCGTCACCGGTGTCCTCGGCGGCCTGGTCGCCAAGTGGATCGCGAGCTGGAAGGTCCACAAGGGCGTCCGCGGCGTCATGCCGGTGGTGGTGATCCCGCTGCTGTCGAGCCTCATCACGCTGGGCCTGTTCATCACGGTCCTCGGCCGTCCCATCGCGTCGCTGTCCGACGGTCTCAACGACTGGCTCACCAGCCTTCAGGGCGGCTCCGCGTTCGTGCTCGGCCTGGTGCTGGGCGCGATGATGGGCTTCGACCTGGGCGGCCCGGTCAACAAGGTGGCGTACTTCTTCGGCACCGCGGGCCTCGCGGCGGCCGGCACCGCGGCGGACGCCCCGGCGCTCACCGTCATGGCGGCCGTCATGGGCGCCGGCATGGTCGCCCCGCTCGCGATGGCGCTCGCCACCACGCTGCGCCCGAAGCTCTTCTCGGAGCCCGAGCGCGAGAACGGCAAGGCGGCCTGGCTGCTGGGCGCCTCGTTCATCTCGGAGGGCGCGATCCCGTTCGCGGCCGCGGACCCGGTGCGCGTCATCGTGTCCTCGGTGCTCGGCTCGGCCCTCACCGGCGGCCTGATCATGATCTTCGGCGTCACCCTCCGCGCGCCCCACGGCGGCATCTGGGTGCTCCCCCTCATGGGCGGCTTCCTGTGGTTCCTGGTCGCGCTCGCCGCCGGCGTCGCGCTCATGACCACGATCGTCCTGGTCCTCAAGTCGCGCGACAAGAAGCTCGAGACCGTCGACGCGGTCGCGACCGTCTGACACCCCCCACCCCAAGCCAAGGAGAACCGACATGGCACAGCGCACCGTCACCATCGCATCGTCCGTGGGCCTGCACGCCCGCCCCGCAGCCCTCTTCGTCGAGGCGGCCCAGGAGACCGGGCTCGACGTCGAGATCGGCCGGGCCGGCGAGGACGCCGTCGACGCCACCAGCATCCTGGGCGTGATGGCCCTGGGCGCCAAGCACGGCGAGGAGGTGGTGCTCACCGCCGACGGCGAGGGCGCCGAGGCCGCCCTCGAGACCCTGGTCGCGCTCCTCTCCCGCGACCTGGACGCCGAGGAGGGCTGACATGTCCGGCGACACCCGTCACGGAGTCGGCGTCAGCCCGGGCACGGCGGTCGGGCCGGTGGTGCAGGTCGCACCGCCGGTCCGGCCCCCGGCCGACGAGCCCGCGCCCGCCGACGCGGGTGCCGCCACCGACCTGGTGCTCGAGGCGCTCGCGGCGGTCGCGGCCGACCTCGACGACCGCGCCGCCGCCGCGGACGAGCACGCGGCGCCCATCCTCAAGGCGACCGCCCTCATCGCACGCGACAAGGGCCTCGCCAAGGCCGCCGGCAAGCACGTGGGCGCGGGCCTGGGCCCGGCGCACGCGATCGACGCGGCCGTCGAGGAGTACGCCGCGCAGTTCGAGGCGCTCGGCGGTTACTTCGCCGAGCGGGTCACGGACCTGCGCGACGTGGGCGCCCGAGCGGTCGCCGCCGTGCTGGGCGTCCCCGCGCCCGGCGTGCCGGCGCTCACCGAGCCGTCCGTCATCGTCGCGCTCGACCTGGCCCCCGCGGAGACCGCCGCGCTCGACCGCTCGCGCGTGGTCGCGATCGTCACCGAGGCCGGCGGACGCACCTCCCACACCGCGATCCTCGCCGCGCAGATGGGCATCCCCGCGGTGGTCCAGCTGCCCGACGCGACGTCCCTTGCCGTGGGCACCACCGTGGCCGTCGACGGCGACGGCGGCTCCGTCACGGTCGACCCCGACCTCGAGCTGCTCGAGGCGCAGCGGGTGCGCCGCGAGCGCCGCGCCGCCGCGCTGGCCGGCGTGTCCGGTCCCGGGGCCACCCGCGACGGCCACGCCGTCGCGCTGCTCGCCAACATCGGCGGGGTGGACGATGCGGTGGCGGCGGGCGCCCAGGACGTCGAGGGCGTCGGGTTGTTCCGCACCGAGTTCGTCTACCTGTCCGCGCAGACCATGCCGACCGTCGGGGAGCAGGCGGACGTCTACCGCAAGGTGCTGGAGCCCTTCGGCGACCGCCGCGTGGTGGTCCGCACGCTCGACGCGGGCGCCGACAAGCCGCTCGCCTTCGCGAACCTGGGCGAGGAGGAGAACCCCGCCCTGGGGCGCCGCGGGCTGCGCCTGTGCCAGGCCCTGCCCACCCTGATCGACTCGCAGCTCGAGGCGCTCGCGATCGCGGCGCGCGACACGGGCGCCAACGTGCGCGTGATGGCGCCCATGGTCGCGACGGCCGACGAGGCGGCGTGGTTCGCCTCCCGGGTCCGTGCCGCCGGCCTGCCCAAGGCGGGCGTGATGATCGAGGTGCCCGCCGCGGCGCTGCGCTCGCGTCACGTGCTCGCCGAGGTGGACTTCGGGTCGCTCGGCACCAACGACCTCGCGCAGTACACGATGGCCGCGGACCGCATGGAGGGCGCGCTGTCCGACCTCCTGGACCCGTGGCAGCCCGCGGTGCTCGACGTGGTCGCGGCCGCGTGCGCGGGCGGCGCGGAGACCGGCAAGCCGGTGGGCGTGTGCGGCGAGTCCGCCGGCGACCCGCTGCTGGCGCTGGTCCTCGCGGGGCTCGGGGTGTCGAGCCTGTCGATGGCGCCGTCCAAGGTTCCGGCCGTGCGGCTCGCGCTGTCGCTCCACACGCTCGCCGAGTGCCGGTCGCTCGCGGAGGCGGCGCTGTCCGCCCGCTCCGCCGCGGACGCGCGCGAGGCCGTGCGCGCGGCGGCGAGCGAGGAGCTCACGTCCATCCTGTAGGGGAGCGGGGCGGTCCGCGTACACTGGATGCAGATTCTCTGCTTCAACGGACCGAAGGAGGCCCGTCGTTGCACCGGACCGCCACGCTCCTCGAGGACCTGTCCCTCGAGATCACCGCCCGTGACACGCCCGTGCTCGTCTCCCTCGCGGGGGACCTGCCGGCCGGCACGCGGGTGAGCATCACGCACCTGGGCACCGAGGGCGCCGCCGAGCGCCGCGAGGCCGCCGCCGCGGCCGCCCGCGCCCAGCTGGTGCCGGTCCCCCATGTCGCGGCCCGCCGTCTCGCGTCCGCCTCGGAGCTGCGCGCCACGCTCGACGGCCTGCGCGCGCACGGCGCCCACGAGCGCCTGTTCCTGGTGGGCGGCGACCCGCGCGACGCGGCCGGCCCGTACGCCTCCGCGCTCGACGTCCTGCGCACGGGCCTGCTGCCCGAGGCCGGCGTCGCCGAGGTGGGCATCACCGGCTACCCCGAGGGTCACCCCGCGATCGGGGACGATGCTCTGGTCGCCTCCCTGCGCGACAAGGCCGCCGAGATCGCGGACCAGGGCCTCGCGGGCTCGATCACCACGCAGTTCTCCTTCGACGTGGACGCGGTGGTCGCGTGGATCGACCGCGTGCGCGACCTCGGGATCGAGCTGCCCATCCGGGTGGGCATACCCGGCCCCGCCGGGGTGCGCCGCCTGGTGGCGTTCGCGCGCCGCTGCGGCGTCTCCACCTCGGCGGGCATCGCCCGCAAGTACGGCTTCTCGCTCGCCACGCTGGTGGGCACCGCCGGCCCCGACCGGTTCGTCGGCGAGCTCGCGTCGCGGCTCGCGGACCGCCACGGCGACGTGCGGCTGCACCTGTTCACGTTCGGCACGCTGGACGCGGCGGTCGCGTGGGCGAGCGAGGCGCGCGCCGCGGCCGTGCCGGCCGAGCGGCCCTAGTCTCCGCTCAGCCCAGCCGGCGCCGGTAGGCGCGCATCGCGAGCGCCCACGCGAGCGCGAGGATGCCGAGCACCCACGCGAGCGCGACCCAGATGTCCGTCCCCACCGGCTGCTCGGTGAGCAGGGCGCGGATCGCGTCGACGATCGCGGTGACCGGCTGGTGCTCCGCGAACCACCCCACCGGACCCGGCATCGACTCCGTGAGCACGAAGGCCGAGCTGATGAACGGCAGGAAGATGAGCGGATAGGAGAACGCGCCGGCGCCGTCCGCGCTGGTGGCGGTCACGCCCGCGATGACCGCAAGCCAGGTGAGCGCGAGGGTGAACAACGCGAGGATGCCCCCGACCGCGAGCCACGCGCCCAGGCTCGCTCCCGAGCGGAAGCCCATGGCCACCGCGACCAGCACCACCAACGCGAGCGACGCGAAGTTCGCGACCAGCGAGGTCAGCACGTGCGCCCACAGCACCGAGGACCGGGCGATCGGCATGGACTGCAGGCGCTCCACCATCCCTCCCTGCAGGTCCGTGAACAGCCGGTAGGCCGTGTACGCGACGCCAGAGGCCACGGTGATGAGCAGGATGCCGGGCAGCAGGTAGTCCACGTACGGCCCGGTGCCCGCGTCGATCGCGCCGCCGAACACGAACACGAACAGCAGCAGGAACGCGATGGGCATGATCGTGGTGGTGACGATGGTGTCGACGCTGCGCGTGATGTGGCGCAGCGAGCGGCCGGTGAGGACGGCGGTGTCGGCGACGGCGGTCATGACGGCTCCTTCCGGGCGCCCACCAGCGCGAGGAAGACCTCCTCGAGCGTGGGCTGCTTCTCGACGTACTCGACGGTGGCCGGCGGCATGAGCGCCTTGAGCTCGGCGAGCGTGCCGTCGATGACGATGCGGCCCTCGTGGAGGATCGCGATGCGGTCGGCGAGCTTCTCGGCCTCGTCGAGGTACTGGGTGGTGAGCAGCACGGTGGTGCCGCCCGCGGCGAGCGCCCGGATGGCGTCCCACACCTCGAGGCGGGCCTGCGGGTCGAGGCCCGTGGTCGGCTCGTCGAGGAACACCACGCTCGGCTCCCCCACCAGGCTCATCGCGATGTCGAGGCGCCGGCGCATGCCGCCCGAGTAGGTGGCGACGCGACGGTCGCCGGCCTCGGTGAGCCCGAACCGCTCCAGGAGGGACGATGCGACGGTTGCGGGTGCGCCGACGTGGCGCAGCCGCGCCACCAGGACCAGGTTCTCGCGGCCGGTGAGCACCTCGTCGACGGCCGCGAACTGGCCGGTCAGGCTGATCGCCTCGCGCACCAAGGCCGGCTCCCCCGCCACGTGATGCCCCGCCACCCGGGCGACCCCCGCATCGTCCCTCAGCAGGGTCGCGAGGATGCGGATGAGCGTGGTCTTGCCGGCGCCGTTGGAGCCGAGCAGGGCGTGGACCGTGCCGGGGGCGACGTCGAGGTCGACGCCCCGGAGGACAGCGAGGTCGCCGTAGGACTTCTCGAGCCCGCGGATCTCGATGGCGGGCGCGGTCATGAGGGAGGCTCCTGCTCGCCGGCGGCCTCGGCGATGGCGCCGCGGAAGCGGGCGCGCTCCTTCGCGATCCAGCGTCCCTCCTCGTAGTTGGCGAGGAAGTCGTCGACGAAGACCACCGGGTCCTCGCCCACCACGTCGCGCACCGGGGTGCCGTCCGCGGCGCTCTCCTCGAGCAGGTCCACGAGATCCTCGAGCATCCGCATGAGGACGTCGCCGTCCGTGATCATGCCCGCGTAGGTGAGGTACCGGTCGAGCGCCTTGCCGACCTCGTGCCAGGGGCTGGGCAGGCCCGCGAGGCGCGCCTTGTACTGCCGGTACTGCTTCTTCTGCTCGAGCGGACCCGTGAGCTTCTCGATCCAGGACATCACTTGTCTCCTTCTGCCTTGAGGTGGGCGAGCCGCTCGGCGAGGAAGGCCCAACTGCTCCAGAACTCGTCCAGCGCCTCCCGGCCCTGGGCGTTGAGGGTGAACACCTTGCGCGGCGGCCCCTTCTCGGACGGCACCTTCTCGACGTCGACCTGGCCCTTCTGCTCGAGCCGCACGAGGAGGGCGTAGATGGTGCCCTCCGCGATGTCGACGAAGCCCTGATCGCGCAGGCGCGCCGTGATCTCGTAGCCGTAGGCGGGGCCGGTCGCGAGGAGCGCGAGCACGATCCCCTCGAGGGTGCCCTTGAGCATCTCCGTCATCTGCTTGGACTGCTGGCCCACGTCGCGCCCTCCGGTGCTACTCAGTGTTGCTGACTACCAGTAGATAGTAACACTGAATAGTGGAGGCGCAAGGGGGTGTGGACGGGTGCGCGTAGGGCGCGTCAGCCCAGCGGCACCGAGCGGATCGTCGAGTCCAGCGACGTCCCGTTGAGCTCGAGGTAGAGGTGCCGCTCTGTCACGGACACGGTGAGGGCGTTGCGCCGTTCGATCAGCGCGGCGGCGGCCTCGATGAAACCGGGGTCGAAGCTGTGGAGCAGGATGTCCTCGCGGCGGTGGATCTTCTTGCCGTCCCACCGCGCGAGCACCTTGGCGGGGTCGTGCTGCGTGTACACGGCCGTCCGCGACGCGAGACGTGAGCCCCGGTGCAGGCGCTCGGCCTCGGGCTGGCCCACCTCGATCCACGCCGTGATGAGGCCGGTGAGGTCGCGCACCAGGACGGCAGGCTCCTCAGCGGTGGAGATGCCCTCGGAGAAGGTGATGCCCTCCTCGAGCTCGAGGCAGTAGGCCAGCACGCGCGTCATGAGGAACAGCGCGGTCTCGGAGGGATGGCGCGCGGCGCGCAGCGAGAGCTCCTCGTAGACGCCGCGGTCGACGTCCGCGAGGGAGATCTCGAACGTGTGGACGGTCGCTCCGGCAGCCATGGCGCACCAGCGTACGGCGTCCCGTTGCACCCACGGTGCCCCCGGCGGGACTCGAACCCGCACTGCGCCGATTTTAAGTCGGCCGCCTCTGCCAATTGGGCTACGGGGGCTTCGGCACCGCGGGCCTCAGCCCCGCTCGGCCGCCGAGAACGCGATGCCGTCCAGGATGTCGTGCTCGCTGGTGACCACGTGGGGCAGCTCTCCCCCGGCCTCGACCACCGCGGACCGCACGCGCGTCATGACCGTGCGCCACACCAGCGCGCCCGCGCCGATCACGTCGACGCGGCCCGGGTGCATGAACCCGAGGGCCGCGCGCTCGGTGCGCGAGGCCGCGAGCAGCTCGTCGCACGCGCGGATCGCGTCGTCGATCGGGATCACGGCGCCGTTGATCGCGTGGCGGTCGTACTCCGGCAGGCCCAGCGCGTGCGCGGTCACCGTGGTGATGGTCCCCGCGAGGCCCACCAGCGTGCGGGTCTGCGACACGGGCACGCCCGCGAACGCCATGTCGATCGCCTCGTGGACGTCCGCCTCCGCGGCCGCCACCTGCGCGTCGGACGGCGGGTCCCCGGCGAGGTGGCGCTCGGTCATCCGCACGCAGCCCACGTCCATCGAGTGCGCGGCCTCGGGCTGCGTGACGCCCAGCACCACCTCGGTGGAGCCGCCGCCCAGGTCGACCACCAGGAACGGCGCGTCGTGCGCCGCGTCCAGCGCCCCGGTCGCGCCGCGGAAGGACAGCGCGGCCTCCTCCGCGCCCGAGATCACCTCGGGCGCCACGCCCAGGCGGGACTCGACGCCGGACAGGAACACCTCGCGATTGCGCGCGTCGCGCGTCGCGGACGTCGCGACGAACCGGATCGCCTCGACCCCGTGCTCGCGGCACTGCGCGGCGTACACGTCGGTCGCGGCGAAGGTCCGCTGGAGCGCCTCAGCGGCGAACTCGCCCGTCCGGTCGACGCCCTGGCCCAGACGCACCACGGTCATGGTGCGGACCACGTCCACCAGCGACCCCGTCGCGAGGTCGACGTCGGCGATCAGCAGGCGGATCGAGTTGGTCCCACAGTCGATGGCGGCTACACGCATGGCTGCAGACTACTCAGCGATCTCGACCGCGCACGTGCAGCGGTCCGGCCGCCAGCTGTCCGCGATCAGCGCGAGCGCCTCGTCCCCCAGCGGGTTGACGCCGGGCCCGGCCGCGAGCGCGTGGCCCACGAGCACGTGGAGGCACTTGACGCGGTCGGGCATCCCGCCGGCGGAGATGCCGTGGATCTCGGGCACGTCACCGAGGGCGTACCGCTCCTCGAGGTAGCGCTCGTGGGCGGCGCGGTAGGCGGCGGCCAGCTCGGGCTCCTCGCCCGAGGTCAGCCGCGTCTGCATCTCCTTCATCACGCCGTTCGCCTCGAGAGTCGACACGGCCGCCACGGCGTCCGGATGCGTGAGGTAGTACTGCGTGGGGAACGGGGTGCCGTCGGGCAGGCGGGGCGCGGTGTGGACCACGGTCGGGTTGCCGCACACGCAGCGGGCCGCGATCGCCACGATCCCGCGGGGCGCCCGCCCCAACTGGGCGGCGAGGACGGCGACGTCGCGCTCGGTCGCAGGGGTGTCGTTCACCCCGGCATTCTAGTCGGCGGCGTCGGGGGACGATGCGGCGGCGGCCTTGGCCTTCCCGCCCACCTTCGCGTCGCCGGCGGTCTCCACGGAGTCCCACAGGCGCGTGTACCAGGTGCCCGAGTCGTCGACCACGGTCGGGTCCTCCGCGGCGGGCGAGCCCTCGGCGGCGCCCTCGACCGTCTCGGGGTCGATCACCTGGTACGGCGTCTCCCCGGGGTAGACGTAGCGCAGCCGCTCGCGCGCCTGCGCCTCCACGAAGGCCGGGTCGTCCCAGCGCTTGACCTCCGCCTCGAGGTCCTCGACGGTCTGCTCGGCTGTGACGGCCTCGGCGCGCAGCTCGGCGAGCTCCTCCTGCTGGCGGAAGTAGGCGCGCAGCGACGGCAGCACCACGGCGGCCGCGAGGACCACCACGCCCACGAGCACCACCAGGCGCCAGCCCATGGCCGTCACCCAGGATCCACGCGCCTTCGCGGGCTCGATCCTGTTGCGCGGGGTGCTCGCGCGGCCGGGCCCGGACGGCCCGCCGGGGCGGCTCGCCGCGCGGCCCTTGGGGATCCGCACGCCGCCGGTCGACGGCGCGGTGCGGCGGCGGGGCGCTCCCGACTGGTGCGTCCGCGGCCGGGCGACCGGTGCATCGTCCCGAGGCACGCCGGAGGCGCGCGGGGCGCGCGGGCGTGTCGGGTCGGTCACGCAGCCATTGTCCCGGCTGTCCCGCGGCCGGGCGGACCGAATCGCCGGGGGAACGCGGAACGGGCGCGCCTCCCGAGGGAGACGCGCCCGTCCAGGCCTGCGCGGTCGCTTACGCGAACTTGCGCGGGAAGGCCGACTTGCCGGCGTACTTGGCGGCGTCGTCCAGCTCCTCCTCGATGCGGAGCAGCTGGTTGTACTTGTTGATGCGCTCGCCACGGGCGGGGGCGCCGGTCTTGATCTGGCCGGCGTTGTAGGCCACGGAGAGGTCCGCGATGGTGACGTCCTCGGTCTCGCCCGAGCGGTGCGACACCATGGCCGCGAAGCCGGCGCGCTGCGCCATCTGCACGGCGTCCGAGGTCTCGGACAGGGTGCCGATCTGGTTGAGCTTCACCAGGAGGGCGTTGGCCGCCTTCTCGTCGATGCCGCGCTTGAGGCGGACGGGGTTGGTGACGAAGAGGTCGTCGCCGACGATCTGCGTCTTGTCGCCCACCTTCGCGACGAGCTCGGTCCACGAGCCCCACTCGTCCTCGGACAGCGGGTCCTCGATGGAGACCAGCGGGTAGTCGGCGACGAGCTGCTCGTAGAACGCGATCATCTCCTCGGGCGACTTCTGGCCGCCCTCCCACTGGTACGCGCCGTCCTTGAAGAACTCGGTCGCGGCGACGTCGAGCGCGAGGCAGATGTCCTCGCCCGGCTTGAAGCCGGCCTTCTCGATCGCGACGAGGATGAGGTCGAGCGCCTCGCGGTTGGAGCCGAGGTTGGGGGCGAAGCCGCCCTCGTCGCCCAGGCCGGTGGCCAGGCCGCGCTCCTTGAGCACGGACTTGAGCGAGTGGTAGACCTCGGCACCGGTGCGGAGCGCCTCACGGAAGGTGGGGGCGCCGACGGGGGCGATCATGAACTCCTGGATGTCGACGTTGGAGTCGGCGTGCGACCCACCGTTGAGGATGTTCATCATCGGGACGGGCAGGACGTGGGCGTTCGGGCCGCCCACGTAGCGGAACAGCGCGATGTCGGCCGAGTCCGCCGCCGCCTTCGCGACCGCGAGCGAGACGCCGAGGATCGCGTTCGCGCCCAGCTTGCCCTTGTTGTCGGTGCCGTCCAGGTCGAGCATGATCTGGTCGATGATGCGCTGCTCGGTGGCCTCGAGGCCCACGATCTCGGGGGCGATCTCGTCGATGACCGCGTCCACGGCCTGCTCGACGCCCTTGCCCAGGTAACGGCCCTTGTCGCCGTCGCGGCGCTCAACCGCCTCGAACGCTCCGGTCGACGCGCCCGACGGGACGGCTGCACGCGCGAACGTGCCGTCCTCGAGCGCGACCTCGACCTCGACGGTGGGGTTGCCGCGCGAGTCAAGGATCTCGCGGGCGCCGACGGCCTCAATGCTGGCCATGATGCTCCTTCGCTTGGATGGATGAACCTCTTGGGAGTCTAACGATGCGCACAGGTGCGCGCTGGGCGACGTTCGTCCTAGCCGGATGAACCTTGGGTGTCGCCACGTCCTGCCTGCTCCGCCGCCCTTGCGGCGGTCTCGAGCGCGCGCGTGGCCGCGCGCAGCTCCGTCTCGGCGTCGAGCCCCTCCGCGCGGGCGCGCGCCACCAGGGCGAGCAGCGCGGAGCCGAGCGAACCGTCCTGGGCGACCGGCGCATCGTCCCCCAGGCCGGCGCGTTCGGCGCGGCCCAGGATCTTCTGCGCGCGGGCGAGCGCGCCGAGCGTCCCGGGGATGCCGTCCATGACGGACTCGCGTCCCTGGGTCTGCGCCTTGATGCGGTCCCAGCGCTCGAGGTGGTCGCGCATGGTGCCCGCCTCCTCGTCGCCGAAGACGTGGGGGTGGCGGGCGATCAGCTTGTCGGCGCACACGTCCGCGACGGCGTCCAGGTCGAACGGGTCCTCGGGGTGCTCCTGCGCGACGCGCGCGTGGAAGACCACCTGGAGCAGCACGTCGCCGAGCTCCTCGCGCAGGTGCGCGCGGTCGCCGGCCTCGATCGCGTCGACCAGCTCGTGCGCCTCCTCGAGCGCGTACGGCGCGAGGGAGGCGTGCGTCTGCTCGGCGTCCCAGGCGCAGCCGCCGGGCGAGCGGAGGCGGTCCATCACCTCCACCAGACGGGGGATGCCGTCAGTCACGCGCCGCCCAGGGCGCGGTGGTGGGCTCGAAACCGGAGACCTCGACGAAGGCGACGTAGTAGTTGCCCGCCATCTCCTGGGCCGCGGTCATCGCCTCGCCCACCGAGACGGTGAGGGCGTCGGTGGAGAACTCGCCCAGGCGCGGCGAGAACGTCGCGTCCGCCTGGACCTCCTCCGCGATCTCGGTGAGCGCGCCGAGCGTCGGGTCGCCGCCCACCACGAAGTAGATCGCGAGCATGCTCGACATCGACTCGACCACGCTGTCCGGGATCACAGGGTCCGTCGCGCCCACGCCCGCGAACCAGTTCTCCGCGAGGGTGCGCACGTTGCCGTCATTGATGCCGAGCGTGGTGCCCGCGTCCTCGGCGATCTGGTTGGCGGCCTCGAGCGCGCCGGGGCCCAGCGCGGCGAACGTCGCGAGCTCCTGGCGGTCGGGGGTGACCAGGCCCTGGCTGGCCTCCGCCCAGTCCGCGGCGAGCGCGTCGAGGTCGCTGGTGGTGACCGAGACGCCCTGGTACGACGCCGCGACGCCGGGGGCGGCGGGCTGGCCGGGGACGGCGCAGCCGGCGAGGACGAGGGACGATGCGGCGAGGACGGCGAAGCGTCGGCGGAACGTCATGCCCGCCATCCTAATGTCGCTCACGAGGCCACCGGAGCACGGGTGGCCTGGAGGACCGTCCGCACCCAGTCGAGCACCTCGAGGCCCTCGACGGGCTTGCCGCCCAGGCGGGCGGTCATGGGGGCGGGGACCAGCACCTGGCGCACGGCCGGCTTGATGAGCGTGCCGGGGAACAGGCGCGTGATGCGCATGGCCGCGGAGTCGGGCAGCTCGAGCGGGCTGAAGCGGATGAGCTTGCCCTGCGCGACCACGTCGTGGATGCCGGCGGCGCGCAGCTCGAGGCGCAGGCGGGCGACCGCGAGGAGGTTGGCGACGGGCTCGGGCAGGGCGCCGTAGCGGTCGTCGAGCTCCTCCTCGATCTGGGCGAGCGTGTCCTCGGCGTCCGCGTCGGCGATCTTGCGGTACGCCTCGAGGCGCAGCCGCTCGTGCTCGATGTAGGACTCGGGGATGTGCGCGTCGATGGGCAGGTCCACCGTCATGGGCGCGCGCTCCTCGACCTCCTCGCCGCGGAAGCCCGCGACCGCCTCGCCCACCATGCGGATGTAGAGGTCGAAGCCGACGCCCTCGATGTGGCCCGACTGCTCCGCGCCCAGCAGGTTGCCCGCGCCGCGGATCTCGAGGTCCTTCATCGCGACGGCCATGCCCGAGCCGAGGTCGGTGTTGGCGGCGATGGTCTGGAGCCGGTCGTGCGCCGTCTCGGTGAGGGTGCGGTCCGGCGGGTAGAGGAAGTAGGCGTAGGCCCGCTCGCGCCCGCGGCCCACGCGGCCGCGCAGCTGGTGGAGCTGGGACAGACCGAACGTGTCCGCGCGTTCCACGATGAGGGTGTTGGCGTTGGAGATGTCGAGGCCGGTCTCGACGATGGTGGTGCAGACCAGCACGTCGTACTTCTTGTCGTAGTAGTCGACGATCACCTGCTCGAGCTGCTTCTCGCTCATCTGGCCGTGCGCGACCGCGATGCGAGCCTCCGGCACCAGCTCGCCCAGCTTGAGCGCCGCGCGGGTGATGGTCTTGACGGAGTTGTGGATGTAGAACACCTGGCCGTCGCGCAGCAGCTCGCGGCGGATCGCGGCGATCACCTGGGCGTCCTCGTGCGGGCCCACGTAGGTGAGGATCGGGTGGCGCTCCTCGGGCGGGGTCGCGAGCGTCGACATCTCGCGGATGCCGGTGACGGCCATCTCGAGCGTGCGCGGGATCGGGGTGGCGGACATCGCGAGCACGTCGACGTCCGTCCGGAGCGCCTTGAGGGTCTCCTTGTGCTCGACGCCGAACCGCTGCTCCTCGTCGATGATGATCAGCCCGAGGTCCTTGAACCGCACCGAGCCGGTGATGAGGCGGTGCGTGCCGACCACCAGGTCGATGGTGCCCTCGGCGAGGCCGTCGATGATCTCCTTGGCCTCCTTGTCCGTCTGGAAGCGGGACAGCGCCGCGACCTTGACGGGGAACTGGGCGAACCGCTCGGAGAACGTGTCGACGTGCTGCTTCACCAGCAGCGTGGTGGGGCACAGGATCGCAACCTGGGTGCCGTCCTGGATGGCCTTGAAGGCGGCGCGCACCGCGATCTCCGTCTTGCCGAAGCCCACGTCCCCGCACACCAGGCGGTCCATGGGCACGCCCTTCTCCATGTCGAGCTTGACCTCGTCGATGGTCGACAGCTGGTCGGGCGTCTCGACGAACGCGAAGGACTCCTCGAGCTCGCGCTGCCACGGGGTATCGGGGCCGAACTCGCGACCCTTGGTCGCCATGCGGGCGCTGTAGAGGCGGATCAGCTCGGCGGCGATCTCCTTGACCGCCTTGCGCGCCTTGCCCTTGGTCTTGGCCCAGTCCGCGCCGCCCATCTTGTTCACGGACGGGGTCTCGCCGCCCACGTACTTGGTGATGAGGTCCAGCTGGTCCGTGGGGACGGACAGGCGGTCGCCGGGGCCGCCGCGCTTCGAGGGCGCGTACTCGATCACCAGGTACTCGCGCTCGACGCCGCGGACGGTGCGCTTGGTGAGCTCCACGAAGCGCCCGACGCCGTGCGCGGAGTGGACCACGAAGTCGCCGGGGCGCAGCTGCAGCGGGTCCACGGCGGTGCGGCGGCGGCTGGGCACCTTGACCTTGGGGCCGGCGGCGGAGGCGGAGCGGCCCGTGAGGTCGGACTCGTGGAGCACCATGACCTTCGCCTCGGCCACCTCGAAGCCGCCGCCGTCGACGCCCGCGAGGACGGCGACGACCCCGGCGTCCGCATCGTCCCCCGTGGCGGCGACGCGGGCCGGAAGGTCGGCCTCGGCGCACTGCTCGACTATCCGGTGCGCGCTGCCGATGCCGGCCGCAGCGATCACCACGCGCCAGCCGTCGCCCAGGCGGGCGCGCACGGCCTCGAGCGCGGCGGCGAGCCTGCCGCGGTGGTCCTCGAGCTCGGCGATGCCGGTCTCGACGGCGCCGTGCGCGCCGAACGGGCCCACGGTGGTCCAGCCGAGCCCGCGATCCTCGGCGGACTCCTGGACCTCGTCGAGCGACAGGAAGGCGCCCTGCGTCTCGAGCGGCGCGTCGGCGCCGGCGGTCGCGCTCACCCACGCGGCGGCGAGGAACTCCTGCGCGGTGCGCTGGAGGTCCTCGGCGCGGCGGGCGAGGCGCTCGGGCTCGAGGGCGACGATCCGGGTGTCGCGCGGCAGCACGTCCGTCACCGGCTGCAGGCGGGTGAGGAGCGCGGGGATGAGGGACTCCATGCCCTCGACGGCGTGGCCGTCGGCGATGCGCGCGAGCATGTCGGCGGCCGCGGGGTTGGTGTCGATGAGGCTCGCGGCGCGGGCGCGCACGTCCTCGGTGAGGAGCAGCTCGCGGCACGGCGGGGCCCACAGGCGGTCCACCGGCTCCAGCGAGCGCTGGTCCGCGACGGAGAACGAGCGCAGCGACTCGACCTCGTCGCCGAAGAACTCGACGCGCACCGGGTGCGGCTCGGTGGGCGGGAACACGTCGACGATCCCGCCGCGGACGGCGAACTCGCCGCGCCGCTCGACCATGTCGACGCGGGTGTAGGCGGCGGCCGCGAGCGCCCCGGTGAGGTCGGTGAGGTCGCGCTCGTCGCCCACGCGCAGCAGCACGGGCTCGAGGTCCGCGATGCCGGGGACCAGGGGCTGGAGGATCGCGCGCAGCGGGGCGACCACCACGCGCAGCGGCGGCAGGCCGCTCTCCTCCGCGGCGCGCTCGGGGTGGGCGAGGCGGCGCAGGGTCGCGAGGCGGCGGGCGACGGTGTCGGAGCGGGGGCTCAGGCGCTCGTGCGGGAGCGTCTCCCAGCTGGGGAACACCGCGACGGTGCGCGGGTCGAGGTAGGCCGCGAGCGCGGACTCGAGCTTCTCCGCGTCGCCGCCGGTCGCCGTGACCGCCAGGATCGCCCCGCCGCCCGCGCCCGCCGCGTGCGCGAGCAGCGGCGGAGCCGCCACCGAGGGCGCGTGGACGTGCACGGCGTCGCCCAGGCGGGCGTCCGCCCACGCTCCGAGGAGCGGGGACAGCGGCGGGACAGTGCTCACGTGGGCCTCCAGGGCATGCCGAGCGACCGGGAAATCCGGCGGATCCATCCTAGGCACGGCGTCCGACACCGCCGCTCCTAGACTGGTGGACCATGACCGACCCGCACGCGACCGCCGAGCGGATCCTGCGCCGCTTCGCCCGCGAGACCAACCTCCTCATCGCCGGCCGGCCGGTGCGCGTGAGCGCCGAGGAGGAGGACACCGCCACCGCGCTCGCCGTCGCGGGCATGGCCCGCGCGCTCGGCGCGCTCCTGGTCGAGTCCGAGGGCCCCGACGTCCTCGACATCGACGTGCGGGGGGACGATGCGGCGCTCGCCCTGGGCGGGCGTCCGCTGGGTTCGCGCGGGGACGCCGGGGGCCGGCTGGACTTCGCGCGCGCCCACATGCCGGTGTCGACGGCGCTCGCCCGCGAGCTCGCGGACGCCGGGACGGTGGCGGGCCTGCGGATCGGGGTGTCGATGACGCTCGAGCCCAAGACCGCGAACCTCGCGCTGCTGCTGCGCGACGCGGGCGCTGAGGTCGCGGTGTACGCGCATCCGGACGAGACGGACGCGGCCGTGGCGGAGGCGCTGCGGTCACGGGGTGTCGTGGTGGACGCGGACGCCTCCCTGTCGGGCGAGGCGGAGCGCGAGGCCGCGCTCGGGTGGCTGCGCCGGGGCTTCGACGTGGTGGTCGACGACGGCTCCCACCTGGTGCGACTCGCCCACGAGGCCGCTCCCGAGCTGGTCGCGCGCTGGATCGGGGTCACCGAGGAGACCACGTCCGGGCTCACGCCGCTGCGTGCGATGGCGGCGTCCGGGGTGCTCGCGACCCCCGTGGTCGCGGTCAACGACGCGGCCACCAAGACGGGCTTCGACAACCGCTACGGCACGGGTCAGAGCTGCGTGTTCGCGATCGCGGACCTCATCGAGAACGTCGACGCGACGGTGCGCGACCTGCCCGTGCTGGTGATCGGCTACGGCCCGGTGGGCGTCGGGGTGGCGGCCCACCTCGCGGCGCTGGGCGCGCAGGTGAGCGTCGCGGAGATCGACCCGCTGCGCGCGCTGCTCGCGGCGCACGACGGCTATCCGGTGGGACGCGCCGAGGACCTCGCGCAGGGCGCGCTGGTGGTCTCGTGCACCGGGGTCGCGGGCACCATCACCCGCGAGCTGCTGTCGCTCGCGGCGATGGTCGCGGTGGCCGGGGGTGTGCCGGGCGAGATCGACCTCGAGCCCGACGTGCTCGAGCCGGTCGCGGTGGCGGGCGCCCGGGTGCCCCACCTCGACGTGGACGTCGAGCGCGGCACGCTGGTCCTGGACCGCGGCGGGTGCATCAACGTCACCGCCGCGGAGGGCAACCCGATCGAGATCATGGACCTGTCCTTCGCGACGCAGCTCGCGGCCATCCGGCACCTGGTGGAGACGCGGCCCGCGATCGGGGTGCACGCCCTCCCCGGCGACGCTGTCGCCCACGTCGCCGCGACCGCCGCCGCCGCGCGCGGGCTGGAGGTCGACGCGGACCCGGCCGGCGCATCGTCCCCCGGCGACGCCGACTGGCGCTCGCGCCGCTACCGGGACCCCCGCGCATGAGCGGCGTGGTCCTCTACTCCGCGGCGCTGGTGGTGCCGGTGACGGCGCCGCCGATCGTGGACGGCGCGATCGCGGTGCGCGACGGGCGGATCCTGCACGTGGGCGAGCGGCGCTGGGTCGCCGGCTCGCTCGCGGAGCGCGGCCTGGACGCGCATCACGTCCACTGGCCGGGCGTGCTGATGCCCGGGCTCGTGAACGCGCACACCCACCTGCAGTACACCGGCATGGCCGAGGTGGGACGGGGCAGCTACCAGGGCTTCGAGTCCTGGGCCAAGGGCTTCAACCCGGTCTACGCCCGCCCCCACGACTGGGCCGCGGACGCCGCCGCCGGCGCGCGCATGATGCTCGAGGCGGGCACCACCGCCGTCGCGGACGTGGTGACGGACCTCGAGGCGATGCGCGCGCTGCACGACGCGGGCCTGCACGGCATCACCTACTGGGAGGTCATCGACTGGACCAACGAGGAGTGGGTCGAGCGGGGCCGCGCGCAGGTCGAGGCCGCGCTCGACGCGCTCCCCTCCCCTCCCGGCACCGGGCTGTCGCCGCACGCGCCGTACTCGCTGGAGATCGCGCCGCTGCTGGAGATCCCGGACATCGTGCGCGAGCGGGGCAGCCGGATCCACATCCACCTGGGCGAGTCGGCGATCGAGCGGGAGTTCGCGCACGCCGCGACCGAGCCGTGGCAGCTGCGCGGCCTGGCCTCGCTGCACGAGCTGCGCCACGCGGGCTACGGCACCTCCGCCACGGACTATGTGGACCACCTCGGCGTCCTGGGTCCGGACTGCCACATCGCGCACGGCGTGTACATGAGCGAGCGCGACCGCGCGATCCTGCGGGCGCGCGGCACGTCGGTGGCGCTGTGCCCGCGCTCGAACGCGGTGATCGGGCTCGATGAGCCGCCCGTCGCCGCCTACCTGTCCGAGGGCAGCCCCATCGCGGTGGGCACGGACTCGCTGTCGAGCTCGCCGTCGCTGGACCTCATGGCGGACGTCGCGGAGCTCTACCGGATCGCGCGGGCCCAGGGCTACGCGAACGCGGACCTCGCGGAGCGACTGCTGTCCGCCGCCACCCTGGGCGGCGCGCACGCGATGGGCCTCGACGTGGGCCCCGACCGCACCGGGTACCTCGCGGTGGGCGCGCGGGCGGACCTCGCGTTCTTCGACGTGCCCGTCACGGACGTGGGCTCCACGGTCGAGGCCCTGGTGACGGCTGGCGCGGGCCGCGCCGCCGCCACCGTGATCTCCGGCCAGGTCCGCGTCGCGCAGCCCGCCTTCACCGAGCACACCGGAGTCGCCTCATGACCGCCGTCCCCGTCCCCGCCACCGCCGCGCTGCTGGGCCTCGAGGCGCACCCCGAGGGCGGCTGGTTCCGCCGCACCTACACGTCACGCATGCCGGTCGACACCGCGGGCGGCGAGCGCCCTGCCGCGACGATCATCCACTACCTCCTCACCCCCGGCGAGGAGAGCGCGTGGCACGTGGTCACCTCCGACGAGATGTGGCTGTGGCACGGCCCCGGCACGCTCGAGCTGCGGCTGGGCGGGTCGGGAGAGACGCCGGACGATGCGCCGGTCGCCGTGGTCCTGGGCCCCGACCTGGGCGCGGGGCAGGTGGCGCAGTGCCTGGTGCCCGCCGGGGTGTGGCAGGCGGCGCGCCTGGTCGCCGCGGAGGAGGTGCTCGTGAGCTGCGTGGTGTCGCCGGGCTTCGACTTCGCCGACTGGCGGCTCGCCTGACCGCTCGCCTGAGCGCTCGTCCGCGTCTCACCATGTGGGCACCGATATCGCATCGTGGCCGGTAGACTGTGGCCTCGCGGCCGCCGCTGGCCGTCACCCATCCCCTGAACCCTTTCGAGGAGCACCCATGACCAGCACACGTGTGCGCGCCGGCCTGATCGCGACGACCGCCCTGTCCGCGCTGATGATGGCGGGCTGCTCCTCTTCGGAGCCCGAGGCCACCGGCGCCGGCTCGGCGTCCGCCTCCGCGGAGCCCACCGAGGTCGCGCTCGAGACCCTCACCGAGGGCAAGCTCACCATCGCGACGGGCGAGCCCGCCTACGAGCCGTGGGTCATCAACGACGACCCCGAGTCGGGCGAGGGCTTCGAGGCCGCCGTCGCGTACGCGGTCGCCGAGGAGCTCGGCTTCGCGGCCGAGGACGTGGTGTGGGTCCGCTCCTCGTTCGACTCGGCGATCGCGCCGGGCGCGAAGGACTGGGACCTCAACATCCAGCAGTTCTCCATCACCGAGGAGCGCAAGACCGCGGTGGACTTCTCCAGCCCGTACTACGTGACGTCGCAGGCGCTGGTCGCGGTGGACGGCACGGACGCCGCCGAGGCCGCCTCGGTCGAGGACCTCGGGGGCCAGCTGGTCGGCGTCGCGGTGGGCACCACCTCCTACGACGTCGCGGTCGAGAAGCTGGGCGAGGAGAACGTCCAGGTCTTCAACTCCGTCGCCGACGTGGTGGGCGCGCTCAACGCCGGCCAGATCGACGCGTTCGTCACCGACCTGCCGGGCGCCTTCTACTCCGCGTACGTCGAGGTCGACAACGGCACCATCGTGGGCCAGTTCGAGGGCAACGAGGGCGGCGACGAGTTCGGCATCGTCCTGCCGCTGGGCTCCGCGCTCACCGCGCCCGTGACCGCCGCCGTGGACGCCCTCACCGAGGACGGCACGCTCGCTGACCTCGAGACCGAGTGGCTCTCCGAGGCCGCCGACGTCCCGGTCCTGGGCTAAACCATGACGGACCGGGCGGCGGACGCCGTGTGGGAGGTGAGCCGGCTCGAGCTGGACCGCCGCCTCCAGCGCAAGCGGGCGTCCCGCCGCTCGGTTCTCATCGCGCTCGTCTCCACCGTGGCCTTCGCCGCGGTGGCGGGCTGGCTGGTGGTGAGCTCCCCCAACTGGGACACCGTCCAGCAGACGTTCTTCAACCCGGAGGTCGCGGCCGAGTCCTTCCCCAAGGTGCTCGAGGGCCTGTGGCTCAACATCCGGGTGCTGTTCTTCGCGACCATCGCGGTCGCGGTGGTGGGCACGCTGCTCGCCGTGATGCGGTCGCTGCGGGGGCCGGTGTGGTTCCCGCTGCGCGCTCTGGCCACCGGCTACACGGACCTGTTCCGCGGCCTGCCGGTGCTGATCGTGCTCTACCTGGTGGGATTCGGTGTCCCGGGCCTCAACCCGGAGGTGCGGATCCCGGTCGCGGTGCTCGGCACCATCGCGATCTCGCTGTGCTACTCCGCGTACGTCGCCGAGGTGCTGCGCGCCGGCATGGAGGCAGTGCACCCGTCGCAGCGCATCGCGGCGCGGTCGCTCGGCCTGTCGCACGCCAAGACGCTCCGCCTGGTGGTGATCCCGCAGGCGCTGCGCAAGGTGGTGCCGGCGCTCATGAACGACTTCGTGTCGATGCAGAAGGACGTGGGCCTCATCTCGGTGCTCGGCGCCGTCGACGCGATCCGCTCCGCGCAGATCATCCAGGCGCAGACCTACAACTTCACGCCTTACGTAGTCGCGGGCCTGCTCTTCGTGGCCCTCAGCTGGCCCATGATCCGGCTCACGGACGCGGTGAGCGCCCGCATGGCCCGCCGCGAGCAGCAGGGAGGCACGGTATGAGCGTCCTCGAGCTCCACGGGGTCCACAAGCTCTTCGGCGACAACCACGTGCTGCGCGGCGTCGACCTCTCGGTCGACGAGCACGAGGTCGTGGTGGTCATCGGTGCCTCCGGCTCCGGCAAGTCCACGCTGATGCGGACCATCAACCTCATCGAGCGGGTCGACGACGGCCGGATCCTGCTCAGCGGCGACGACATCACGGCGATCGACGTCGACGTCGATCACGTCCGCGGACGGATCGGCGTGGTGTTCCAGCACTTCAACCTGTTCCCCCACATGCGGGTGATCGACAACGTCACGCTCGCCGCGCGGGTGGTGCACGGCGTCGCTCCCGACGTGGCTCGGGACCGAGCGGTGAGCCTCCTTGAGAAGTTCGGGCTCGGCGACAAGGTGCGGGACTACCCGGACCGCCTGTCGGGCGGCCAGCAACAGCGCGTCGCGATCGTGCGTGCGATCCTCACGGACCCCGAGCTGCTGCTCCTCGACGAGATCACCTCGGCGCTCGACCCCATGCTCGTGGGCGAGGTCCTGGACCTGGTGCGCGATCTCAAGGCGCAGGGCTCGACCATCCTCATGGCGACGCACGAGATGTCCTTCGCGCGCTCCGTCGCCGACCGCATCGTGTTCATGCACGGCGGCCGGCCCCTCGAGTCGGGTACGCCCGAGCAGATCTTCGGGGACCCGCAGCAGCCGGAGACCCGCGAGTTCCTCGCACGCATCACCCACCGTTGAGCGGCGGCTTTCAGAACGGTCCGGCGCGGCTTGCTGCGGCGAGCGCGGCGCGGTCGAGCCTGATGCGTGCCTGGTAGCCGGGTCGGGGTCGCTGGTCCGGGTCGATCGATGCGGGTGGGATGAATTCGGGGCTGCCTTGGCGGAATCTGATGGCCCATTCGTCGCGGTGGATCCAGTGGTGGCAGGCCACGCACAACATGATGCCGTTCTCCAGGTCGGTCTTGCCGCCGTCGCGCCAGTAGCGGATGTGGTGGACGTCGCAATGGCTGGGCGGGGCCCCACACCACGCACATCCACGATCACGCTGAGCGATCGCCTTGCGCTGCGCAGGGGTGAACAGCCGTTCGGCGTAGCCGTGGTCGAGGACCTGCCCGCAGGAGCCCAGCACGGTGGGGATGACCTCGGAGTCCACGGCGAACCAGCCCAGCAGACCGCCCGGTAGGGGTCGCTTGATGCCGTCGATCTCGCCGTACCCGCCACCAGCCTCGAAGTCTTCGAGGGAGATGCGGATGTTCACGGTGGTCTTGACCGCGTCGTGGGGCTTGCGACAGCCGCTCGCATGCCGGCCGAGCCAGCCGAGCCCGTCGGCACGCAGCTGACCGGGGGTGGGCTGATCCTCACCGCCGTCCTCACGCGCCACACGGAACTGCTTCTTCATGTACCCGTCCAGTGCGGCCATCAAGGGTGCGGCGGTCAGCGGGTCCAGAACTGCGACCAGGCGGATCATGCCGTTGGCCTCCTCGCGCACCGTCGCGAGGCGTGCCCGGTACAGCTCCTCATACTCGATCTCGCCCGTCGGCGGCGGCGTGAGCCCGGCATGCAGCTGCGCGACGGACGCCTTGACCGTCTTCAGCGGGGAGATGACGGCCTTGTCGACCGCCATCTTCTCCACCCGCGCCAACGGGAGCCGGCCCAAAGGGGTGGCGCGGACGGCATCGTCCACCGGTAGGCCGTCCATGTCGCGCGCGTCGGGGTGCATCATCAACACCTCGCGCAGCAGCACGAACTTGTCCGCGCTCAAGCGGCCTTCCCGGGCCTCATGCGCGAGGTGAGGTAGCACGGACGCCCCGCCCGGGGCATCGTCCGGCGCACCGTACAAAGCCGTACCCATGACCCGCAGCCGTCCGGCCTCGGCGACCGTACCGCCGGTCTCGGACGCGATCAGCTGATCGACACCCTTGAACCCGTTCCGGCTCGCGATCCCCGCCCGCCCCGGCGTGGACCGCAACGCGAGCTTCGCGGCCATCTGCGCCACCACCAGGTCGTCAGCGCGCCGCCGCGAGACGGCCTCCCGCATCAGCGCGACCGCATCCCAATCCGGCAGCCCATCCGACGCCTCGACACGCGCACGCAACGCGTCCAAAGGATCGGAGTCGGTGGTCTGGGCCATGGAACAAGTCCACCACCACCCTCCGACAGCGAACCCGACAAACCGGACACTTATCCACAGGGGTGGTGGGAGGCCCCTGAGCCGCGGCCCCTAGTGCTCGCCCTCCCCGTCCATCTCCACCACCGCGGGAAGCGACGCCGTCACGACCGACCCGTCCGCGCGCATCGTCCCGTGGAAGGCCGAGGCATCCGGGGCGCCGGGAAGGCGCGGCCCCTGGTGCGCGAGCGGCACCACCACGTCCTCGCCGCGCAGCACGCTCACGCGCTCGCCGCGCACCATCACGGTGAGCCCCTGGCCCTCCTCGACGGTGAACGCGATCTCGCCCGCCCGGAGGGTCACGAGCAGGCGCGTGCCCTTCTGGGTGAGCCGGAAGCGCATCTCGGGCCAGGCCTCGGGCAGGCGCGGGTCGAAGGACAGCACGCCGCCGTAGTCGCGCATGCCGCCGAAGCCGTGCACCAGCGCCGACCACACGCCACCCGCGGACGCCACGTGGACGCCGTCGGCGGTGTTGGAGTGCAGGTCCGCGATGTCGACGAACAGCCCGTCCCAGAAGTACCGCAGCGCGAGCTCGTGGTACCCGACCTCCGCGGCCATGATCGACTGCACCACGCCGGACAGCGTGGAGTCGCCGGTGGTGATCGGGTCGTAGTAGTCGAAGTCGGCCTTCTTCTCCTCGTCGGAGAACTGGTCGCCCTGGAGGAACAGCGCGAGCACCACGTCGGCCTGCTTGAGCACCTGGAACCGGTAGATCACCAGCGGGTGGAAGTGCAGCAGCAGCGGCCGCTGCTCCGGCGGCGTGTTCTCGAGGTCCCACAGCTCGCGCTCGTGGAAGAGCGCGTCCTGGGGGTGGATGCCCAGGTCCTCGTCCCAGAGGATCGCCATGGCCTCCGCCGCGGACTCCCACTCGATCACCTCGGCGTCCTCAAGGCCCAGCCGCGCGACCATCTTGCGGTACTGGTCGGGCCACATCGACGCGAGCTTGCGCACCGCGGCCGCCGCGGCGCGCAGGTTGAAGCGGGCCATGACGTTCGTGTAGAGGTTGTCGTTCACCACGGTGGTGTACTCGTCCGGGCCGGTCACGCCGTGGATACGGAAGCTCGACCCGTCGCCCTTGATGTTGCGCCAGAAGCCCAGGTCCGCCCACATGCGCGCGGTCTGGACCAGGATGTCGATGCCCTCGCGCGCGAGGAATTCGTCGTCCCCCGTCGCCTTCACGTACTTGTCGATCGCGAAGGAGATGTCTGCGTCGATGTGGTACTGCGCGGTGCCGGCCGCGTAGTAAGCGGACGCCTCCTCGCCGTTGATGGTGCGCCACGGGAACAGCGCGCCGTGCTGCGCCAGCTCCCCCGCCCGCTCCACCGCCTTGGGCAGCATCCGGTAGCGGTACCTGAGCGCGTTCCGCGCGATCCCCGGCGACGTGTACACGAAGAAGGGCACCACGTAGATCTCGGTGTCCCAGAAGTAGTGGCCGCTGTAGCCCGACCCCGTCACGCCCTTCGCCGCCACGCCCTGGCCGTCGCCGCGCGCGGCGGCCTGCGCCAGCTGGAACAGGTTCCACCGGATGGCCTGCTGGACGCGGTCGTCCCCGTCGACCTCGACGTCGGAGCGCGCCCAGAAGTCCGCGAGCCACGCCTCCTGGTCGTCGAACTGCTTGTCGACGCCCTCGCTCTTCACCCGCGTCAGGGTGCGGTGGCAGCGGTCGCCCAGCTCCCTCGCGGGCACCACGCGGGACGTGTGATAGGTCACCACCTTGGTGAGCGAGAAGGTCCGCCCGGGCTGCGCGTGGAAGCGGAACACCTGCTTCGCGTAGTCCGGCTGGATCTCCGTCTCCGTCTGCACGTCGCCGTCGAACTCGTACGAATGCTCCATCGCGACCGCGAGCGTCATGCCCGAGTTCGCGCACTGGTAGCCGAGCATGAGGTGGTCCCCGTGCGCGCGGTGGATCCGCGGCTCGAGCACGCGCTCGTTGAGGTTCTCGGACTTGCGCGGGTCGAAGCCCACGGCGCCGCCAGGCGAAGAGCGGTACTCGTCCGCGCCGGCCTGCCGGTTCAGCAGCTGCGAGGACACCGCGATCGGCGCCTCGCGATCCAGCAGCGTGACCTCGAACTGCATGATCGCCAGGTGGCGCTGCGAGAAGGACGCCATGCGGCGCGAACGCACCCGCACCCGGTTGCCCGCGGGCGTCCGCCACAGCAGGTCGCGCGTGAGCACGCCGGTGCGCATGTCGAGCGTCCTTGAGTACTCGGGCAGGTCCGCGATCGAAAGCAGCAGCGGCTCGTCGTCGACGTACAGCCGGATGATCTTCGGGTCCGGCACGTTGACGATCGTCTGGCCGGTGCGCGCGAACCCGAACGCCTCCTCGGCGTGGCGGATGCGCCACGTCTCGTGGAAGCCGTTGATGAAGGTGCCGTGCGCGTACGCGTCGTGCCCCTCCTCGATGTTGCCGCGCAGGCCCAGGTAGCCGTTGCCGATCGAGAACAGGGTCTCCGTGGTGCCCATGTCCTCCGAGCCGAACTCGGTCTCGACCAGCCGCCACGGGTCCGCCGGGAAGCGGAGCCGGTCCACATAGTCGGGCGCGCTCGTGTCGCCGAGCGCGCGCTGCGCCACCTTCATCAGTCCACCAGCTCCTTCAGGTCCGTCACCACGATGTCCGCGCCGTGCTCGAGCAGCTCGTCCGCGCCCACGCCGCGGTCGACGCCGACCGTGAGGCCGAACGCCCCGTCGCGACCCGCCTGCACCCCGGAGATCGCGTCCTCGACCACCACGGCCAGCTCCTTGGGCACGCCCAGCAGCTCCGCCGTGTACAGATAGGTGTCCGGCGCGGGCTTGCCCGCGATCCCGTGGTCGGCGGCCACCTGGCCGCTCACCACGATCTCGAAGCGGTGCGCGAGGCCCGCGGCCTCCAGCACGGCGGGCGCGTTCCGCGACGAGGACACCACCGCCATCGCGCATCCGATCGACTCGAGGTGGTCCATCAGCGCCACCGAGCCGGGATACGGCGTCACGCCCTCATCGCGCAGGATCGCCGCGAAGGCCTCGTTCTTGGTGTTGCCGATCCCGCACACGGTCTCGGCGCCCGGCGCGTCGTCCGGCGTCCCCTCCGGCAGGGTGACGCCGCGCGACGCGAGGCACGCGCGCACGCCGTCGTAGCGGGGCTTGCCGTCGACGTACCGGAAGTAGTCGGCGTCCGTGTAGGCAGGCGTGATCCCGTGGGATTCGAAGTAGTCCGTGAACATCCTCCTCCACGCGTCCATGTGGACGTCGGCGGTGGGCGTGAGGACGCCGTCGAGGTCGAACAGGGCGGCGGCGAAGCTCGCGTCGGGCACCTGCGGCAGGCGCCAGGGGGTGGTCGGGGACGGTGTCACGGGGTCTCCTTCCGGCGGGTGTGGGACCTCTCGATAGTAGCCACCGTGACTGGGAGGCTGTCGAGAGAGCGCCCAGGTAACAGGGGACGATGCGCGGGCCGGGTCTCCCCGTACAGTGGGCTTGTGGACACGCAGGCGTTGGAGCCGATGCGCTCCGAGGACCTGGTCCCCGGAGCGGTCCTCGAGCAGCGGTTCCTCGACGGCGGGGTCCTCGGGGACCTCGAGGCGCAGGGCGTCGAGCTGCGCGAGTGCATGTTCAGCGACTGCCAGGGCGGCGAGTGCAGCCTGCCGCAGCTCCGGTCCACCGGGACCACCATGCTGGGCTCGTCGTTCGCGACCCTCGCCCTCCGCGGCGCGACGGTGTTCTCGGGCCGGATCGAGGGTGTCCGGATCGGCGCGCTGCTGCTCGATGGCGCGGACGTCTCCGTGCACAAGATCGTCGCGTCACGGATCGACGTGCTGTCCCTCAGGAACGCGAAGCTGCGCCGCCTCGAGATCATCGACTCGCGGATCGGGCTGCTGGACCTGAGCGGCTCCAAGATCCGCGAGGTCACGGTGACGGGCGGCTCGATCGCGGACCTGGTGCCCTCGCGCGGCGACGTGCAGGACTTCGACCTGTCACGCACGGAGCTCGGCGACGTGGTCGACCCCGGCGGCCTGCGCGGGACCACGCTTTCCGCGGCGCAGGCGATGTACCTGGGTCCGGCCATGGCGGCGCACCTGGGCGCCACGGTGGTCGACTAGGACCGTCAGCCCTTGGTGTGGAACCTCATCTGAGCCGGCTCCACGCCCGACTCGAGGATGGCCTCCACGGCGTCCGCCGCATCGTCCACCAGGAACGGCAGCTCCTTGCGCTCGGCCGCGGAGAACGGCTTGAGCACGAACGTGGCGGCCTCCATCCGGCCCGGCGGGCGGCCGATCCCCACACGCACCCGCACGTAGTCGGGGGTGCCGAGCGCCTTGGTGACGTCCTTGAGGCCGTTGTGGCCGGCAGAGCCGCCGCCACGCTTGATCTTCACGGTGCCGAACGGGATGTCCAGCTCGTCGTGGACCACGATCACGTCGGTGGGCGCGACCGAGTGGTACTTCGCGAGCGAGGACGTCGGGCCGCCCGAGACGTTCATGTAGGACATCGGGACGCCGATCACCACGGGGCCGCCGGCGAGGCGCACCGTCGCGGTGCGCGTGTGGGTCTTCTTGGAGACGGAGAGCGAGGAGGAGCCCCGGCGCGCGAGCTCGTCGATGACCATCTGGCCGATGTTGTGGCGCGTCTCCGCGTACTCGGGGCCGGGGTTGCCCAGGCCGATCACCAGGCTGGTCACGTGCTCCTCCTCCAGTTCGCGCTGAGACGACGACGCCCGGCCCGCCCACAGTCGGGCGAGCCGGGCGAGCATCGGTGAGATTACTCCGCGGCGGGCGCGTCGGCCTCGGCGGCGGGGGCCTCCTCGGCCTCCTCGGCGCCGGCGCCGCGCGGCACCGAGATGGTGACGATGGTGACGTCACCGTCGGTCACGAGCGTGGCGCCCTTGGGGAGCACGACGTCCTTGGCGTGGACGACGGCGCCCTCCTCGAGGCCCTCGATCGAGACCTCGATGCCCTCGGGCAGGTGCGTGGCCTCGGCCTCGAGCTGGATGGAGGCGTGCTCGACCACGTGGATGGTGCCGGCGAAGGACTCGCCGGTGACGTGCACGGGCACGTCCACGGTGATCTTCTCGCCCTTCTTCACCAGGAGGAGGTCGACGTGCTCGATGATGCGGCGGACCGGCTCGACCTGGACGTCCTTGGCGATCGCGAGCTCCGACTTGCCGTCGAGCTCGATGGTGAGGAGGGCGTTCGAGTGCTTGAGCGCCATCATCGTGTCGTGGCCCGGGAGCAGGACGTGCACGGGGTCGGTGCCGTGGCCGTAGAGGACCGCGGGGATCTTGCCGGCGGCACGGGCGCGGCGGGCGAAGCCCTTGCCGAACTCGGAGCGCGGCTCGGCGGCGAGGGTGAGCTTGTCGGACATGTGTTTCTCCTCTGACGTCAGATGGGGCCACGGCAAGGCAGGGCATCTCGCATCTGCCGCGTCGATCACGGAGAGCCCGAGGGCCTCCCTCGCCGAGGAACCCGAGAACTATACCTGGCGCAGGGGACGATGCGCCAGCCGGGAATGGCGGCGACGTCGCCCGAGTTGTGGCTGGCATGACCTCAGCGACGAGCAGTGCCCGTTCCGGCACCTCCGGCGACGTGTGGGAGAAGGCGGCCCGAGCGGGCTACGCCGTCTCCGGCGTCCTCCACCTGGTGCTCGGCTTCCTCATCGTCCGGATCGGCCTCGGGTCGAACGCCGAGGCGGACCAGACCCACGCCCTCGCGAGCGTGGGCGACAACCCCGCCGGCACCGTGGTGCTGTGGCTGGCGGCGGTCGCCTTCCTCGCGCTGGGCCTGTGGCAGCTCGCGGACGCGTTCCGCGCCGGCGCCGACGGCAAGGACCGCGCGAAGTCGGCCGGCAAGGCCGTCATGTACGTCGCGCTGGCGTTCACCGCCGCGTCGGTGGCGATGGGCTCCGGAGGCAAGAACGGCGATCAGCAGGCGCAGGGCTTCGCCGCCACGCTCATGGAGGCGCCGGCGGGGCGCGCGCTCGTGGGCGCGGTGGGCGTCGGCATCATCGGCGCCGCGATCTATCACGTGGTGAAGGGCGCACGGAAGAAGTTCCTCGAGGATCTCAAGGCGCTGCCCGGCCGCGAGCTCGGCACCGGCGTGCTCTGGCTCGGGAGGGTCGGCTACATCGCGAAGGGCGTCGCGCTCGGCGTGGTGGGCATCCTGTTCGTCTCCGCGGCGTTGACCGCGAACGCGCAGAAGGCCAAGGGCATCGACGGCGCGGTCGAGTGGCTGCTGGGCGCACCCGGCGGCCCGGTGGTCGTGGTGCTCGTGGGCCTGGGCTTCGCCGCGTACGGCCTGTACTCGTTCGCCCGCGCCCGCTACGCGAGGATGTGATGAGGTCCGGTCCGGGCGCGCAGGCGCCCGCCGCTCGAGACGTGCCGCGCGCCCTCGCGGTGCGCGTGCTGCTGCCGGCCACGCTGCTGTGGGGCGTGATCGTGGGTGTGGGGCTGCTGCTCGCAGACGTCCCCGAGAACGGGCTCAACCGCACCCTCTTGGACCTGCGCGAGCCCGCGTTGAACGCCACGACGATGGTGATCTCCGAGGCCGCCTCCACCCTGGTGGTGATCGCCACGGCGGTGGTGGTGTCGGGGATCGTGTGGTGGCAGACGCGGCAATGGTGGTTCGCGGCCGTACCCCTCATCGCGCTCGCGCTCGAGGCGATCGTGTTCCTCACCAGCTCCGCGGTGATCGGCCGCGACCGCCCGGACGTGGACCAGCTCGACCACGCGCCGCCCACCGCCAGCTTCCCCAGCGGCCACACGGGCGCCGCCACCGCGGTCTACGTCTCCTTCGCGCTCATGGCCACCCGGATCCGCAACGGCACCGTGCGTGTGACGGTCATCGTCGTGTGCGCGCTGGTCCCGGTGGGCGTGGCGGTCGCGCGCGTCTACCGCGGCATGCACCACCCCACCGACGTCATCGCGGGCCTCGCCGTCGGCGTCACGTGCGCGCTGATCGCGTGGACCTGGTGGCCCACGCCCACCCGGGCGACCACCGACGCCCCGACTGCCGGAGCGTCCGCCGCCCGCTGACGCATCGTCACCCCTCGCGGAACCACCGCCTGATCGCGGCCGCGAAGCGCTCCTCGAACTCGGTGTCGTCGTGGCGGCCGCGCAGCCACGCCACGAAGTCGCCGCCGGCGACGCGGTCGAGCTCCGCGCGGCAGCCGCGCGGATCCGTGACGGCGCGCAGCAGCAGCTCCTCCGCCTCGGAGGCGTCCGCGTACAGCAGCGGATAGCCGTCGGGCAGCAGCGCGCGTGCCCAGGGCCGGTCGGGGAACACGCCCACCGCGCCGGCGACCATCGCCTCGACGTACTCGAGCCCGTAGGACTCGTCGCGCGCGGTCGCGAGGAACGCCGTGGTGCGGGCGAGCCGGTAGTAGTAGTCCTCGCGGGTGGCGGTGACCGGACCCACCCAGGCCCAGTCCTTGCGGGACAGCGCGATCGCCTTCTCCGAGATGAGGTGCGACTCCTGAAGCCTCATCTCCACCCGGATGGGCGTGCGCCGGTGGACCCGCTCGACCACATCGAGGAACAGCTGCGGCTGCTTGCGCTCCGACAGGCGGATCGCCGGATAGAGCACCACGGGGATGGCCGGGTCCTCCCGCGGCTGCACGTGGTCGAGCCGGATGCCCAGGTTCGCCCAGTCGATCCGGGCCCGCTCGGCCAGCTGCGGCACGGTCAGCGAGAACACGATCTCCCGCACCTCGGTGGCCGTGCGGTACGAGTTCGCGAACGTCGGGAACAGCGCGCAGGACAGCGCGAGCGAGGCACGCTGGACCGGGTGCGTGAACTGCGAGGTGTTCCACCACACGAAGTTCGCGATCCGCGGCTCCGCGCCGCTCGCGGCGAGCGTCCGCCACACCGTGGGCGAGTCCACCACGTCCATGTTGATGACCACGGTCTCGCGCGGGTCGACCAGCTCGAGCGGCACCACGTCGAAGCCGCCCGCCCGCTGCGCCCGAGGGCCGATGAGGGAGGCCCCCGGGAACAGCCGCTGGAGGCGGCGCACCAGGGTGGCCCCCGCATCGTGCCCCGCGACGCGACCGTCGGCGACGGTCACGCCGCCCCCGAGGATCGCGATGCCCGCCATCAGTCCACCGCCACCCGGACGTCCTCACGCGGGGCGACCGGCGCATCGTCCCTCTCCACGGCCTCGTCCTCGCCCTCCAGCGACGCCTTGATGCGCATGCCGTAGAAGGACCGGTGGACGAAGGTCGCGGAGATCACGAAGAACACGGCGGCGAGCGAGTAGACCAGCGCGTGGCTGCCCTGCTCCGCGAGCCCCACCGCGAGCTCGACGGCGAGCAGGCCGAACAGCGTGGTGAACTTGATGACCGGGTTGAGCGCGACCGACGAGGTGTCCTTGTACGGGTCGCCGACGGTATCGCCGACGATGGTCGCGTCGTGCAGCGGGGTGCCCTTGGCGTGCAGGTCCACCTCGACGATCTTCTTGGCGTTGTCCCACGCGCCGCCGGCGTTGGCCATGAAGATCGCCTGGCAGAGCCCGAACAGCGCGATCGAGATGAGGTAGCCGATGAAGAAGTACGGCTCCACGAACGCGAACGCGAGGGTGGCGAAGAACACCGCCAGGAAGATGTTGAGCATGCCCTGCTGTGCGTACTGCGTGCAGATCTCGACCACCTTCTTGGAGTCCTCCGTCGAGGCCTTGGTGACGCCGTCGAGCTTGATGGTGTCCTTGATGTACTCGACCGCCCGGTATGAGCCCGTGGTGACCGCCTGGATCGAGGCGCCCGTGAACCAGTAGATGGTCGCGCCGCCCGCGATGAGCCCGAGCAGGAACGGCGGGTGGATGAGCGAGAGGTTCTCGATCCCCGTGGTGAGGCCGTCCGTGAGGGAGATGATGATCGAGAAGATCATGGTGGTCGCGCCCACCACGGCCGTGCCGATGAGGACGGGCTTGGCGGTGGCCTTGAAGGTGTTGCCGGCGCCGTCGTTCTCCTCGAGCATGCGCTTGGCGCGCTCCCACTGCGGGGCGAAGCCGAAGTCCCGCTCGAGCTCCTCGGAGATGTCGGGGAGGTCCTCGATGGTGGACAGCTCGTAGACGGATTGCGCGTTGTCGGTGACGGGGCCGTACGAGTCGACGGCGATGGTGACCGGGCCCATGCCGAGGAAGCCGAACGCCACCAGCCCGAACGCGAACACCGCCGGCGCGAGCATGAGCTGGTCAAGGCCGAGCGTCGAGATCAGGAACGCCGCGCCCATGAGCGCCACGATCACCATGCCCAGCCAGTAGCCCGAGAAGTTGCCCGCCACCAGGCCCGACAGGATGTTGAGCGAGGAGCCGCCCTCGCGGGAGCTCTTCACCACCTCGCGCACGTGGCGGCTGCTGGTCGAGGTGAACACCTTGACCAGCTCGGGGATGAGCGCGCCCGCGAGCGTGCCGCAGCTGATGATGGTCGCGAGCTTCCACCACATGCCGTCCGGCAGGTCGCCGATCAGCCACGCCGCGCTGAGGTACGTCGCGGCGATCGACACCGCGGAGGTCAGCCACACGAGCGAGGTGAGCGGCGTCTCGAAGTTCATGCGGTCCGCGTGGGCGTAGCGTCGGCGCGCCCACCGGTCGTTGACGGCGTAGGACAGCGCGGAGGCGACCAGCATCGCCGCGCGCACCGCGAAGATCCACACCAGCAGGGTCGCCTGCACCGCCGGGTCGTGGACCGCGAGCAGCAGGAAGGTCACCAGCGCGACGCCGGTGACGCCGTACGTCTCGAAGCCGTCCGCCGACGGGCCCACCGAGTCGCCCGCGTTGTCGCCGGTGCAGTCGGCGATCACGCCGGGGTTGCGGGCGTCGTCCTCCTTGATCTTGAAGGCGATCTTCATGAGGTCGGAGCCGATGTCGGCGATCTTGGTGAAGATGCCGCCCGCGATGCGCAGCGCCGCGGCGCCCAACGACTCGCCGATCGCGAAGCCGATGAAGCACGCACCCGCGATGTCGCGCGGCAGGAACAGCAGGATCACCAGCATCATCAGCAGCTCGAGGCTGATGAGCACCATGCCGATGCTCATGCCCGCCTGCAGCGGGATGCGGTGCAGCGGGAGGGGCTTGCCGTCGAGCGCCGCGAAGGACGTGCGCGAGTTCGCGTACGTGTTCACCCGGATGCCGAACCACGCGACGGAGTAGGAGCCGGCCATGCCGATGAGGCTGAACGCGATCACCACCGCGACCCGGCCCCACCCGAAGCCCACCAGCACGCCGTAGTAGAGGACGATCACCGCGGCGATCACGCCCCACAGCGCCAGCAGGAACTTGCCCTGCTGCACCAGGTACGCCTTCGAGGTCGCGTAGATGAGCTCCGACACCTCGCGCATGGAGCGGTGCACGGGCAGGTTGCGGATGCGCCCCAGCACGCCGATGCCGAACGCGAGGCCCAGCACCGTGACGAGCAGGCCGCCCACCAGGAGCGCCGTCCCCGACACCCCTCCCCCGACGGTCACGCCGGACAGGTCGGGCAGCTCGAGGCTCGCCTCACCGCCCTCGATGTGGCCGCCGCAGCCGGACAGCGCGAGCACGCCGGCGCCGAGCAGGCCCGCGCGCGCGACAGTGGACAGGTTCCGCCTTTGGAACATTCTTACCCCTGGGAGATGCCGGTCTGGGGACCTCCTCGCAGGCTAGGGGCGCGGGGACGATGCGCGGGGTGACCTAAGGCCCAGGCGTCGCCTCACGCGGGACGGGGCCCGCGCATCGTCCTGATGCACGGGCCCCGTCCGGGCACGACTGGTACGAGGTGGTCAGACGCCGCCGTCGAACAGCGAGGTGACCGAGCCGTCGTCGAAGACCTCGCGGACCGCGCGCGCGATCAGCGGCGCGATCGACAGGATGGTGAGCTTGTCGAACTGCTTCTCCTCGGAGATGGGCAGCGTGTCGGTGATGACCACCTCGGAGACGCCCGACTTCGACAGGCGCTCGACGGCGGGGCCCGAGAGCAGGCCGTGCGTCGAGGCGACGATGACGTCCTTGGCGCCGTTCTCGAACAGCGCCTCCGCGGCCTGGACGATGGTGCCGCCGGTGTCGATCATGTCGTCGACCAGCACGCAGGTGCGGCCCTTGACCTCACCGACGAGCTCGTGGACCTTGACCTGGTTCGGGACCGACGGGTCGCGACGCTTGTGGATGATCGCGAGGGGCGCGCCCAGGTGGTCCGACCACTGGTCCGCGAGGCGGACGCGGCCCGCGTCC
Source organism: Demequina silvatica (assembly GCF_000971215.1). Lineage (GTDB taxonomy): Bacteria > Actinomycetota > Actinomycetes > Actinomycetales > Demequinaceae > Demequina > Demequina silvatica. Next base: position 14,698 of record NZ_BBMA01000003.1, on the reverse strand, counting down.
GGGGACACGATGGTGAGGTTGCCGGGCGAGGTGCGGCTCTTGACGTAGTCCGCGAGCATCGGCATGGCCCACAGGTGATCGACCGGGCCGTCGAAGAAGCCCTGGATCTGCGCGGTGTGCAGGTCCACCGACATGACGCGGTCCGCGCCGGCCGTCTTGAACAGGTCCGCCATGAGGCGCGCGGAGATGGGCTCGCGGCCCTTGTGCTTCTTGTCCTGACGGGCGTAGCCGTAGCTCGGGATGATCACGGTGATGCGCTTGGCGGAGGCCCGCTTCATGGCGTCCACCATGATGAGCTGCTCCATGATCGCCTCGTTGATGGGCGCCGCGTGCGACTGCAGCACGAACGCGTCGGCGCCGCGCACCGACTCGCCGAAGCGGACGTACAGCTCGCCGTTCGCGAACGTGTACGCGGTGGTCGGCAGGAGGTCGATCCCGAGGTGCTTGGCGACAGCCTCCGCGAGCTCCGGGTGCGCCCGGCCGCCCGCGAGGACGAGGCGACGCTCGCTCGGGTTCGAGATCACGGCATTCATGCTTCTCCCTTGTGGTCGGCGGCGGCAGCCGCACGCTCCTCCTGTGCCCCCGACGATAGTCCGCGGGCGGTGTCTGCGTCCTGTGCAGCACGGGCGGCCTCGGCGGACGGCGTGCCGGGGCGGCGACGCTCGACCCACCCCTCGACCACCTGCTGCGAGACCGCGTTGAGCGCGAGCGCTCCCGCGGGCACATCGTGTCGGATGATCGCGCCGGCACCGGTGTAGGCGCCATCGCCGATCTGCACCGGCGCGATGAGCGTGTTGTCCGAGCCGATGCGGACGTGGTCGCCCACCTCCGAACGGGACTTGGTCACGCCGTCGTAGTTGACGAAGATCGACCCCGCGCCCACGTTCGAGTGCTCGCCCACGGTGGCGTCCCCGACGTAGCTGAGGTGCGGCACCTTCGAGTGCGCGCCGATCTCCGCGTTCTTGGTCTCGACGAACGCGCCGATCTTGCCCTTCTTGCCCAGGATGGTGCCGGGGCGCAGGTACGTGAACGGGCCCACGGTGGCGCCGGGACCGATCTTCGCGAGCGAGCCGTGCACACGGGTGACGGTCGCGCCCTCGCCCACCTCGACGTCGGTGAGCGTGGTGTCGGGGCCCACCGTGGCGCCGGCGGCGACGAACGTCGCGCCGTGCAGCTGGGTGCCGGGCAGGACGGTCACGTCCGCCTCGAGCTCGACGTCCGCGTCGATCCAGGTGGTGGCCGGGTCGACGATGGTCACGCCTGCGCGCATCCAGCCGTCGACGATGCGGCGGTTGAGGGCCGCGCCCGCCGCGGCGAGCTGCACGCGGTCGTTGACGCCCTCGACCGCGGAGGCCTCGGGCGCGACCAGCGCGCCCACGCGGCCGCCCGCCTCGCGCGCCAGCGCGAGCACGTCCGTGAGGTAGAGCTCGCCCTGCGCGTTGTCGGTGGTGAGGTGCGCGAGCGCGTCGCGCAGCGCGGCGGCGTCGAACACATAGATGCCGGCGTTGATCTCGCGGATCGCGCGCTCCTCGGCGGAGGCGTCCTTGTGCTCCACGATCCGGGTGACGGCGCCCGCGCCGTCACGGACGATGCGCCCGTAGCCGGTCGCGTCCGGCACCTCCGCGGTGAGCACGGTGACGGCGTTGGCCTGGTCCTGGTGGGCGGCGACGAGCGCGCCGAGCAGGGCGCCGTCGACCAGCGGCACGTCGCCGCTGGTCACCACCACCGAGCCCTGGACCTGGCTGTCGAGGTGCGCCATGTCCGCGCCGCCGGCCGCGACCGCGGCGGCGACGGTGGTCGCGTCGAGCGTCGACAGCCCGCAACGCACCGCGCTGCCGGTGCCCGGGACCGGGTCCTGGTCGGCGATCAGGGCGTGGGGGGCGACCTCGGTGACGTGCGCCGCGACGGCCTCGCGCTCGTGGCGGACCACCACCACCGTGCGGCCGGGCTCGAGCTCCGCCGCCGCGGCGAGCGCGTGGGCGACGAGCGAGCGGCCGGCGATGCGGTGCATCACCTTGGGCGTCGCGGACCTCATGCGGGTACCCGCCCCTGCGGCCAGAATCATCACGGCTGCGGGTGGAGTCGGGGTCACCTGGTCTCCTCACATGGTGGTCCCCCGGCGGGGGCAGGAAGGTCGGTCCGGCCAAGTCTAACGTTCGGTGAACGGCCCCACGCCCGCGGTGGTCCCGGCCCGAGCCGCTCCGCCCAGAGGATTCGAACCTCTACCGCAGGGCTCCAAAGGCCCGCATGCTGCCGTTACACCAGGGCGGAACGGGGCGGCAGGCTCGAGGCGCGCCGCACCCGGGCGTCAAGTCTGCCAGGATTCGCGGCACACTTGAGCCGTGACCGTCGAACCCCGCCGCAGCCCCCGCTCCCGCATGACCGCGCGCGAGCGCCGCGAGCAGCTGCTCACCGTGGGACGCGCGCTGTTCGCGGAGAAGGGCTTCGAGGGCACCTCGGTCGAGGAGATCGCCTCCCGCGCGGACGTGTCCAAGCCCGTGGTCTACGAGCACTTCGGCGGCAAGGAGGGCATGTACGCCGTGATCGTCGACCGCGAGGTCGAGGCGCTCCTGGGGGCGCTGAGCGGGGCGCTGGCGACCAAGGCCCACCCGCGCCAGCTGGTCGAGCGCGCGGCGCTCGCACTGCTGGGCTACATCGAGAAGTCGCCCGACGGCTTCCGCATCCTGGTGCGCGACTCCCCCGTCGCGCAGGCCTCCGGCACCTTCTCCTCGCTCCTCGGCGACGTCTCCGCGCAGGTCGAGGGGCTCCTGGGCGATCAGTTCCGCAAGCGCGGCCTCGACCCCGCCGTCGCGCCCGTCTACTCGCAGATGCTCGTCGGCATGGTCGCGCTCGCCGGACAGCACTGGGCCGAGGTGCGGGAGCCCTCGAAGCAGGTGGTCGCCTCGCACATGGTCAACCTCGCCTGGAACGGCCTGTCCTCGCTCGAGCGCCGGCCGGACCTGCCGGAGGACTGAACCCGCGCATCGTCCCCTTGACCTGGCCGGACGTCGTTATAGATTGACGGGGCGCGCCGCCCCGGGCGCGCTCGACCGGAGGGAACGCCAGTGATCCAGGGTTTCAAGGAGTTCATCACTCGAGGCAACGTGGTCGACCTCGCGGTCGCGGTGGTCATCGGCACCGCGTTCACGGCGGTGGTCACGGCGATCGTCGACGGGATCATCAACCCGCTCATCGCGGCGGTCTTCGGCGAGCCCGACCTCACGAGCGTGGGCAACTTCCAGATCAACGGCGCGCAGTTCTCGCTCGGCCTGGTGCTCGACGCGGTGTTCACGTTCCTCACCGTCGCCGCCGCGATCTACTTCCTCATCGTGATGCCGCTCAACAAGCTCGCCGAGCGCCGCAAGAAGGACGAGCCCGCGCCCGACGAGCCGGTAGCGCCCACCGAGATCGAGCTCCTCACGGAGATCCGCGACGCGCTGAAGGCCAAGCCGGGCGCCTGAGCCGGGGCGACGGAGCCGCCCCGGACCCCCTACTCCTGGACCAGCATGGTCCCGGACGCGGGGCCGGAGGCGGTGAGCACCGCATCGGCCACCTTCGACGCGCGCAGGTGCGCCGCGATCGCCAGCGCGTGCTGGCGGGACCGCGCGAGCGCAGCGACCGTGGGTCCGGAGCCGGACACGATCGCGCCGCACGCCTCCGCGGCCTCGGCGGCGTCGAGCACCTCCTCGAGGCGCGGCATGAGCGACAGCGCCGGGCCCTCGAGGTCGTTGAGCAGAGACTGACCCAGCGCGACGGCGTCTCCGGCCATGAGGGCACGCATGATCGCGCCGTCGACCTCGAAGTCGGAGGCGGCCTGCTCGCGGGCCTCGAGGCGGCGGTCGAACTCCTGGAACACCGCGGGGGTGGACAGCCCCTCGGTCTGGGTCGCGAGGACCCAGTGGAACTCGCCGTGGGACATGGCCGGGGTGAGCTCGTCGCCGCGGCCGAGCCCGACGGCGGTGTGGCCGTGCAGGCTGAACGGGACGTCGGCGCCCAGGCGCGCGGCCATGGCCGCCAGCTCGCCCCGCGTGGCGCCCGTGTCCCAGGCCTCCGCGCAGGCGACCAGGGCGGCCGCCGCATCGGCCGAGCCGCCCGCCATGCCGCCGGCGGTGGGCACGCCCTTGAGGATGCGCAGGTCCACGCCGTCGGTGATGCCGAAGGTGCGCGCGAGCAGCTCGGCGGCCTTCCACGCGAGGTTGGTGTGGTCGAGCGGCACGCCCGCGGCGTCCACGGGCGATCCGGCGGCGACCTCGACCGCGAGCGTGATCTCGCCGTCGGTGCGCGGGGTGGCCTCGACCACCTCCCACAGGTCCAGCGCCTGGAACACGGTGACCAGGGGGTGGTAGCCGTCCGCCCTGCGCGGCCCGACGGTGAGCTGAAGGTTCACCTTGGCGGGCGCCTTCGCGCGGACGGTGCGGGTCATGACCCCAGACTGCCAGAGGCGAGGGCCTCGGCGATGTGTGAGAAGTCCTCGATGGTGAGCTGCTCGCCGCGGGTGAGCGGCTCGATGCCCGCGGCGCGGAGCGCGGACTCGGCCGCGGCGGCGGAGCCGGCGATGCCGGACAGGGCGCCGCGGAGGGCCTTGCGGCGCTGCGAGAACGCCGCGTCGACCACCGCGAACACCTGCTCGCGGGAGGCCGTGGTGGACGGCGCGTCCCGGCGCTCCATGAGCACCAGGCGGCTGTCGACGCGCGGCACCGGCCAGAACACGGCGCGGCCCACGTCGCCCGCGCGACGCACGTCGCAGTACCAGGCGGCCTTCGCGGACGGGACGCCGTAGGTGCGGGAGCCGGGAGGGGCGGCGAGGCGGTCGGCCACCTCGGCCTGCACCATCACCAGCACCCGCTCGAGCGTGGGGAACGTCTCGAGGAAGTGCAGGATCACCGGCACGGAGACGTTGTAGGGAAGGTTCGCGACCAGCGCGCGCGGCGGCGACGGCAGCTCCTCGACGCGCAGCGCGTCCTGGTGGATGACGTCGAACCGCTCCGCGTCCTCGGGGGCGCGCTCAGCGATGGTGGACGGCAGCGCCCCCGCGAGCACGGGGTCGATCTCGACGGCCGTGACGTGCGCGCCCGTCTCGAGCAGCGCGAGGGTGAGGGATCCGAGCCCCGGACCCACCTCCACCACGCGGTCGCCTGGGCCCACGCCGGACAGGCGCGCGATGCGGCGCACCGTGCCGGCGTCGACCACGAAGTTCTGTCCCCACTTCTTGTGGGGCGCGGTGTCGAGCGACTGCGCGAGGAGGCGGATGTCGGTGGGACCCAGGAGGCTGGCCACCGGGGTCAGTACCAGCCCACGGACTCGGAGTGACCCCATGCGCCGCACGGGGTGCCGTAGCGGCCGCTGATGTAGCTGAGGCCCCAGCTGATCTGGGTGGCGGGGTTGGTCGCCCAGTCGGAGCCCGCGGTCGCCATCTTCGAACCGGGCAGCGCCTGCGGGATGCCGTGCGCGCCGGAATACGGGTTGTGCGCGTTCGGGTTCCAGCCGGACTCGCGGGCCCAAAGCGCGTCGAGGCACGACCACTCGGAGCCGGTCCAGCCGTACATGTCCGCGGCCATCTGCTGGCCGAGAGCGCGGGCGGTGCCGGGCGACACGGAGGACGTGGCGGGGACGGCGGCCGCGGCGGCCTCCTCCTCGGTCATGGTGCCGACCGCGATGACCTCGTCGGTGGGCTGCTCGACCGTGAGCTTGAGGGTCTCGACGCGCGAGACCTCGACGCCGTCCACGTAGGTGACATCGTACGTGATGACCTGCGAGCCGGGCTCGCCCTCGGTCACCACCTCGGTGGTGCCCTTCTCGAGCTCCGGGTCGTCCTGCTTGACGGAGCCGGGCTTGATCGCGACCTCCTTCGTCTCCGTCTTCACGACGGCGGCGTCGGACTTCTGCGTCTCGATCTCGGGCAGGGCGGCGAGGTCGGCCTGGGCGGTGACCTCGCGGTCGTCGGTGAGGGCGGGCACGGCTGCGGCGGCGATGGAGCCGACGGCGAACGATGCGACGGCGACTCCGAGGCCGACCTGCGTCAGCACGCGGGTCCGCACGCCGCGCTGGGTGCGGCGCTCGCGCCGGCCTCCAGGCACAGGGTTGGAACGTCGATAGCTCACGTGGTCCTCTCGTCTCGCGACCGGTCGGCCGCGCTTCACTGACGACTTTTGTCTCATATTGATAACGACGCTGTCCAACTCAACTTGAGTCAAGGCCCCTGTGGGATTTCCCACACTTGGCTATCTACCAGGGGCCATACAGCGATTCTGAGGTGTTTGAGACGGTCTCGCAGGCGAGGGCCAGATCCACCCCGATCACGTCCGCGACCGTCCGCATGGTCAGCGGCACCAGGTACGGCGCGTTGGGCGCGCCGCGGTGCGGGTGGGGCGTGAGGAAGGGCGCGTCGGTCTCGACGAGCACGTGCGACAGCGGCGTCACGGACAGCGCCGCGCGCAGCCCCTCGGCGTTCTTGAAGGTCACCGTCCCGGCGAAGGACAGGTAGTACCCGCGGTGCGCGGCCACCCGGGCCATCGCGGCGTCGCCCGAGAAGCAGTGGAACACCGTGACGTCGGGTGCGCCGTCGCGCTCGAGCACGTCGAGGACGTCCTTGTGCGCGTCGCGGTCGTGGATCTGCAGCGGCAGGCCCAGCTCCTTCGCGAGCGCGATGTGGTCGCGGAAGGAGCGCACCTGCGCATCGCGGCCCTCCTCCGAGGTCCGGAAGTAGTCGAGCCCGGTCTCGCCCACCACCCGGATGCGGTCGCGCCGCGCGAGCGCCGCGATCTCCGCGAACGCGTCCTCGTAGGAGATGCCGGAGTCGTGGATGCCGGCCGCGTGGAGCGGCGCCTCGTTGGGGTGGAGCGCCACTCCCCCGAGCATCGTCGCGTAGGTCTCCACCGCATCGGCCGTCCACCGCGCGGACTCCAGCTCGCAGCCGATCTGGACCACGCGGTCCACGCCCACGGCCGCGGCGTCCGCGAGCCGCCGCTCGACGCTCAGCTCGGGGTCGCCCGCGGGGAACTCGAGGTGGCAGTGGTTGTCCACCACGGCCATGGGAAGCGCCTCGGGCGCGGCCGGCCAGGCTCCCGACCGCATCCGCTACTCGTCCGCCATCCGGGCGAGCTCGGCCTCGACCACCTCGTCGTCGAGCTTCTGGAAGATGGGCGAGGGCGCGGGGATCGCGGTGCCGGCGACCAGGTCCGAGCGGCCCCAGCCGACCACGGACGAGTAATCGCCCTGGATCACCGGGTAGCGGCGGTCCGCGAGGTCGAGGTCATCGACCTCGTTCATCTGCGGCATGGGCGCGAGCACGCCGGTGCCGCCGAGCGCCTCGTGCACCTGCTGCGCGCTGTGCGGCAGGAACGGCGACATCATGGTGTTCGCGTCGGAGACCAGCTGCGCGGCCACCGCGAGCACGGTCCGCATGCGCTCCGGGTCCTCGTTCTTGAGCTTCCACGGCGCCGTGTCCGCGAGGTACTTGTTCGCATCGCCGATCACGCGCATGGTCTCGGTGATCGCGGCGCGCTGGCGCTGCGTGCGGATGTGCTCGCCCACCGTGCCGAACGCGGCCTCGGAGGCCGCGAGCGCGGCACGGTCGATGTCCGCGAGGTCGCCCAGCTCCGGGATCTCGCCCACGTTCTTGTGCAGCAGCGACGCGGTGCGGTTGACCAGGTTGCCCCAGCCGGCGACCAGCTCGTCGTTGTTGCGGCGCTTGAACTCGGACCACGTGAAGTCGGCGTCCGAGGTCTCCGGGCCGGCGACGGCGATGAAGTAGCGCAGCGCGTCGGGCTGGTAGCGCGAGAGCATGTCGCGCACGTAGATGACGTGGCCGCGCGAGCTCGAGAACTTCGCGGACTCCATGGTGAGGAACTCGCTCGAGACCACCTCGGTGGGCAGCTGCAGGTCGCCGAACTCGGACAGCGACCCGCCGCGCGCCCCGCGGCCGTTGGCGGCGATGAGCTCGCCGGGCCAGATCTGCGAGTGGAAGGTGATGTTGTCCTTGCCCATGAAGTAGTAGGACAGGGCCTCGGGGTTGTTCCACCACTGGCGCCAGGCGTCGGCGTCGCCGGTGCGGCGCGCCCACTCGATGGACGCGCTCAGGTAGCCGATCACTGCGTCGAACCACACGTAGAGGCGCTTGGCGGGGTTGTCCTCCCAGCCGGCGAGCGGCACGGGGATGCCCCAGTCGATGTCGCGGGTCATCGCGCGCGGGCGCACGTCGACCAGCAGGTTCTTGGAGAAGTTCATGACGTTGGGGCGCCAGCCCTGGCGCGCGCCCAGCCAGTCCGTGAGCGGCTGGACCAGGGCGGGCAGGTCGAGGAAGAAGTGCTCGGTCTCGACGAACTTGGGCGTCTCGCCGTTGATGCGGCTCACCGGGTTCTTGAGGTCGATCGCGTCGAGCTGGTTGCCGCAGTTGTCGCACTGGTCGCCGCGCGCGCCGTCGTAGCCGCAGATGGGGCAGGTGCCCTCGATGTAGCGGTCGGGCAGCGTGCGGCCGGTGGACGGGGAGATCGCGCCGCGCGTGGTCTCCGAGATCATGTAGCCGTTCGCGTGCACGGCCCTGAACATGGCCTGCGCGACGGCGTAGTGGTTGCCCGTGGTGGTGCGGGTGAAGAGGTCGTAGGACAGGCCCAGCTGGGTGAGGTCCTCGACGATCACGCGGTTGTACCGGTCCGCGAGCTCCTGCGGGCTCACGCCCTCGCCCTCGGCCTGCACCAGGATGGGCGTGCCGTGCTCGTCCGTGCCGGAGACCATGAGGACGTCGTTGCCGGCCAGGCGCATGTAGCGGGAGAACACGTCCGAGGGGACGCCGAACCCGGCGACGTGGCCGATGTGGCGGGGGCCGTTGGCGTACGGCCAGGCGACGGCGGACAGGATGCGTGACATGGCGCCCATCCTAGTGTTCGCGCGGGTCGCGGATTCCTGGTCGGGCAGGGGGACGATGCGGCGGCCGGGCGGGCACCCCGCTACCGGTAGTCGGGGGCCGGGTCGAGCCCGAAGTACTCCTCCATGGTGTCGACGCCGGCGTCGCGCATCGCGGCCGCGAGCTCGATGCCCACGTACCGCAGGTGCCACGGCTCGTAGATGTAGCCGGTGACGTCCTCGCTGTCGGGCGGGTAGCGCACCAGGAAGCCGTGCTCCCACGCATGCGCCGCGACGTAGCGCCCCGCCGCGGTGTCCGCGAAGCACGGCTCGAGGTCGCAGCCGTCCGCGCGGATGTCCGCCGCGAGCCCGGTCTGGTGCTCGGAGTAGCCGGCGCGCGCGGAGAAGCGGTCCGCGGCGGCGGTGCCCTGCTCGGCGGCGTAGGTCGCGTAGAGGTGCGCCTGGGCGGAGTGAGAGCGGTACGCGGTGGAGATGGTGAAGCCGGCGTCCTCGGCCGCGGCGGCGGAGTGCAGCGCCGTCATCGCCGCGGCCGCCTCCTCCCGCATGGTCGCGCCGCCGGGAACGTCCGTCACCGTCACCAGGTCCTCGGGCGCGAACTGCTCCGGCTCGAGGGGCCGCACCTTGTTCACCACGACGGTGACGGACCCCGGGCTGTCGATGTCCGCCGTCGAGACCTCGATCGCGGGCGCCGCATCGCCCGTCGACCCGCCGTCATCCGCCGCGGAGGCGGTGACGCGCGGCACCGCGTCGGTCGCCGCCGGGGACGCGGTGCCCGCGACTGCGGCCTCGCTGCCCGCGAGCGCGACCGTGGACACGGCACCGGCGCCCAGCCCGAGCGCGAAGCAGCCGGCCGCCACCAGGAGCACGGGCGCGAGGCGGCGCCGCGTCGCCCGCGGCGCCGCGGTCACTCCGCGGCCCGCGCCGCCAGCACGGCGGCGTAGAGCTCGCGGCTGGGCACGCCCGCCGTCGCGGCGACGTCCGCCACCGCGGCCTTGGCGCGCTCGCCCGTCGCGACGCGCGCGAGCACCTCCTCGACCAGGGCGGGCACGCCCAGCGCCTCGGCGGGCCGGCCGGCCACCGTCACCACGATCTCGCCGCGCGGCTCCTTCTCCGCCGCCCACGCCGCGAGCTCCACGAGGGGGCCGCGGCGCGTCTCCTCGTACGTCTTGGTGAGCTCGCGCGACACGGCGGCGCGGCGCTCGCCGCCCCACGCCTCCGCCATCGCGGCGAGCGTCGCCGCGAGCCGGTGGGGCGCCTCGAAGAAGATGAGCGTGCGCTCCTCGGTGGCGAGCGACGCGAGCCGCGAGGCCCGCTCGCCGGGCTTGCGCGGCAGGAACCCCTCGAACGCGAAGCGATCGGTCGGCAGCCCCGACAGCGCGAGCGCGGTCAGCGCCGCGGAGGGGCCGGGCAGCACGGTGACGTCGACCCCTGCGGCGGCCGCAGCCTCGACCACCCGGAAGCCGGGGTCGGACACGGCGGGCATGCCTGCGTCCGAGACCACCACGATGGTCTCCCCCGCCCCGGCGCGCTCGACCAGCGCCGCGGCGGAGGCGCCTTCGTTGTGGTCGTGGTGCGCGACGGTCTCCGCCTGGATGCGGATCCCGAGCCGGCCGGCGAGGTCGCGCAGGCGGCGCGTGTCCTCGGCGGCGATCACGTCCGCCGTGGTGAGCGCCTCGCGCAGCCGGTCGGACGCGTCGCCGACGTTGCCGATGGGCGTCGCGGCGAGCACGATCCGTCCGGTCATGCCCCCACTGTGACACACGCGGCGTCACCGCTGGGTCGAGGCGGTCGCGGGCCGCGGCGCGGCTAGGCTTCGCGTGTGAATCTCGCGACGTTGTACCGCTGGCGCGGCGCCGTCATGGCGACGGGCGTCGGCGTGCTCGCCGCGATCCTGCGGCTCGCCTCGCTGTCCCAGCCGCACGCGCTCGTGTTCGACGAGGTGTTCTACGCGCGCGGCGCCTACTCCCTCACGGAGCTGGGCTACGAGGGCGACTGGACGGGCGAGGACTCGGCCTTCACGCAGGGCGACACGTCCGGGCTGCAGACCGCGGGCGACTACGTGGTCCACCCGATGGTGGGCAAGCTGCTCATCGCGCTCGGCATCGAGCTGTTCGGCAACACCCCGTTCGGGTGGCGCGTGGTGGGCGCCGTGCTGGGCGTCCTCACCGCGGTGCTGGTCGCGCTCGCCGCGCGGCGCCTGTTCCGCTCGACCGTGTGGGGCGGCGTCGCCGGCGTGCTGGTCGCGGTCGACGGCCAGGCGATCGTGCTGTCGCGCACCGCGATCCTCGACGGGTACCTCGCGTTCTTCGTCGCGCTCGGCTTCTGGCTGCTGGTGGTCGACCGCGACCGCACACGCACGCGGCTCGAGCAACGCGTCGCGCTGATACGCGCCGAGTCCGAGCTGGGGGACGATGCGCCGGTCCCGGGCCTCGGCCCGACCACCGGGGTCCGGTGGTGGCGGCTCGCGGCGATCGTCTCGTTCGCGTTGGCGGGGTCCGTCAAGTGGAACGGCCTGTACTTCGCGGCCGTGCTGCTGGTGCTCTCGGTGGTGTGGGACATGGTGGCGCGCCGCGAGCTGGGCTGCGAGCGGTGGTTCGCCGGCGCGTTCGTGCGCGCGGTGCCCGCGGGGCTGGCGACGCTCGTGATCGTGCCGGTGGTCTACGTCGCCACGTGGGCCAACTGGTTCCTCACGGACGGCTCGTACGACCGCGACTGGGCCGCGACCCATCCCGGCGAGGGGCTCACCTGGCTGCCCGACTCCCTCAACTCGCTGATCCACTACCACCAGCAGATGTGGGAGTTCCATACCGGCCTCACCACCGAGCACAACTACATGTCGAACCCGTGGTGGTGGCTGGTCCAGTGGCGGCCTACGGCCTTCTACTTCGAGGACGCGCCCGACGCCGACTGCGGAGCGGACCGCTGCGTGAGCGCGATCCACGCGCTCGGCAACCCGTTCCTGTGGTGGCTCGCGACCGCGGCGCTCGTGTGGGCGGTGTGGCGCGTGATCCGCCGCGGCGACATCCTCGCGCTGTCGGTGGCCGCGGGCGCGCTCGCCGGCTGGGTGCCGTGGCTGCCCTACTCGTACCGCACCATCTTCACGTTCTACACGGTCGCGTTCATGCCCTTCATGATCCTCACGCTCGTGTGGGCGATGAGACGCATCGCGCAGCCCGACGACCTCGAGGGCGGGTGGTCCAGGCGCGGCACCATCGCGGTGGGCTGCACGCTCGCCGCGATCCTGGTGATCTCCGGCCTGTTCCTGCCCCTGTGGCTGGGCACGCCCATCCCGTTCCGGTACTGGCAGGCGCACATGTGGCTGCCCAGCTGGATCTGAGGGTCAGCCCTCGCGCTGCTCGATGAGGCGCGACAGCACGATCGAGCTGCGCGTCTTGTCCACCTGCGGCGCGAGCCGCACGTTCTCCAGCGCGACCTCGAGATCGCTCATGGTCGCGGCCCTCAGGCGCACGATCGCGTCCGCCTGGCCCGTCACCGTGAACGCCTCCACCACGTTGGGGATGGCCTCGAGGATCCGCCGCAGCTCGTCGGGCGCGACGGTGCCGGTACAGAAGATCTCGACGTAGGCCTCGGTGCCCGCGCCGTCGAGCGCCGGGTCCAGCCGGACGTGAAAACCCTGGATGGCGCCCTCGGCCACCATCCGATCCACCCGACGCTTCACCGCCGACGGCGACAGCCCGATCCGCACGCCCATCTCGGCGTAGCTGGCGCGGCCGTCCTTCCGTAGTTCCGCGATGATGCGTCGGTCCAGGTCGTCGAGCGACATTTTCTGCTCCCCCCTCGCAAGCAACCTGCATCGCGCGGTACATTCTCGCACGTATTCAGCGTGCGGGGTACAAATCGTTCACGGATTTCTCGCCCGAAGCCCGGCGCGACGGCACCGCGCGATCCTCCGTCGCCCGGAGGCACCCGAACGGTAGCGTGAGATCAGCCGCCGCGGGGCGCCGCGGCCCTGAGAGGAGCCACCATGCAGGAGACCAGGAACATCGCGTTCGAGCTCGACCCACGCGAGCTCACCGCACGCGCCATCACGGCGGTGCGCGTGATGTTCGCCGTGCTGGGTGTGATCGCGCTCGCCGTCGGCATCGCGCTCATGGTGTGGCCGGGCAAGACCCTCGCCGTGGGCGCCGCGTTCGTCGGCATCTACTTCGCGATCGCCGGCGTCGCGCGCATCGCGATGGGCATCCTCGGCTCCGCCCTCTCGGGTGGGCTGCGCGCGCTGGCCATCATCATGGGCGTGCTCATGCTCATCGCCGGCGTGGTGACGCTGCGCAACCTCGAGGCGTCCACGGCGGTGCTGCTGCTGGTGGTGGCGCTGGTGATCGGGATCGGTTGGATCATCGACGGCATCATGGTGCTGGTCGAGTCCGGCAAGGCGCGCTCGCGCGGCTGGGCCATCACCTACGGCATCATCGGCATCCTCGCGGGCGCCGTGGTGCTCGCGTCCCCCGCCCTCACCGCGACGGTGCTCGTGTGGATCGCGGCCTTCGTGTTCACCATCCTCGGGGTCGTGGGCCTGGTGCGCGCCTTCACCTTCGGCCGCGGCGCCGTGGTCACGCCGTGACCGACGCACCCCAGCCCACCCCTCCGGCGGGCATGCCCGAGGACGTGGCGCGCGCCGCCGCCGCCGAGGACGCCGCACGCGCCGGGGACCCCGCGCCGCTGTGGATCGACGCCGTGGTGCGCCGCTCGGTGTGGACCGCGGTCCGCGTGATCCTGATCGTGACGCTCGCGATCTGGATCGCCTTCCAGATGCGCCACCTGCTCGGGATCCTGGTGTTCGCCCTGTTCATCGCGCTCGCGATGATCCCCGGCGTCACCAGCCTGCACCGGCGCTACGGGATGCGCCGCGGCGCGGCCGTGGGCCTCATCTACCTCGCCGGCCTGCTGCTCGCCGTGTTCATGGTCGCCGTGCTGATCCCGGCGATCGCGCAGTTCGCGGACGCGGTGCGCGAGAACCTGCCCGGATGGACGTCCTCGCTCAGCGAGTGGAGCCAGGACGCGCTGGGCCTGCCCATCGACACCACCGGCACCGACGAGGCGCTCACGGACCTCTCCTCGCTGCTCGGCGGCTGGGCCGACAACGTGCTCGGCTTCGTCACCTCCGGCATCGGGCTGGTGTTCGACCTCTTCACGGTCGCGACCTTCGCCTTCTACATCGCCGCGCAGTGGCCCCAGATCATGCACGCCCTGATGTCGCGCATGCCTCCCGCCCGCCAGCGCACGTTCGCGTGGATCGCGGACACCTCGATCGAGCAGACCGGCGGGTACTTCTACTCGCGCCTGCTGCTCATGGGCGTGTGCGGCGGACTCGGCTTCGTGGTGATGCTCCTGGTGGGGCTGCCGCTCGTGTACGCCATCCCGCTCGCGCTGTTCATGGGCTTCGTGTCCGAGTTCATCCCGTTCATCGGCACGTACATCGGCGCGGCGCTGCCGATCGTCATCATCCTCGCGGTGCAGGGCCTGGTTCCCGCGCTCGTTATGCTCGCGTGGGTGCTGGTCTACCAGCAGGCCGAGAACTACTGGCTGAGCCCCCGGTTCTCCTCGCAGACCATGGAGCTCAACGGCGCCGTCGCGTTCGGAGGCGCGCTCGCCGGAGGCGCGATCGCGGGACCGCTGGGCGCGTTCATGGCGCTGCCCATCGCCGCGCTCATCACCGCGATCATCAAGAACTCGGGCCGCACCTACGAGGTGGTGGGCATCCATGCGGACTCCGCCGCCGCGCCCGACGCGCCTCGCGAGACCGATCCGGCCGGCGCATCGTCCCCCGACGCCCCGCCCGTCGACTAGCCCTGGAGAAGCACGAAGGCCCCGGCTT
>NZ_BBMA01000004.1 GCF_000971215.1 Demequina silvatica | reverse complement strand
CCCGGCACGCACCCCCTGGCAAGGCGGCCGCGCACGCTTCGGAGCACCCCGACCCTGGAACAAGACCACCCGCGACGACAGCGCCAGCTCCGGCATCCCGCCCACATAACCGCCCCGCCCCGCGGCGCCACCCACCACGGGCGGCGCCGCACACGCACGTCCAGACACCCTCGCGGGCGGCGCATTCGGGTGCGCGATCGGCTCGCCTGGCCGGTAAGCGGGTGAGCGGGGGAGCGGGCGACCTAGCCCGATGCTCGCGCCGCGCGCTCGAGCAGCGGCGACAGCTGGGTGCTGGTGACCGCGCGTGCGGCCTGCGACGATCCCGCCTCGAGGGCCTCCCACAGCGCGTCGCCCCGGAGCTCCGCGGCGCCGCCTACCCGGAGGGCGTGCGACATCACCCCGGCCGCGAAGGCGTCGCCCGCCCCGTTGGGGTCGACCACGGTGACCTGCGGCGCCTCGACCCGCGCGAAGGACCCGTCGGGTCCCACCGCGATGGCGCCATGCGCGCCCAACGTGCAGACGGCGAGCGTCTTGCCCTCGGCGATGAGCCCGCGCAGGTACGTCGACGGATGCGTGATCCGGTCGCCGTTCATCAGCACCACGTCGGCCGCCTCCACGAAGGGTCGGTGGAAGCTCTGCTCGCCGTCGTAGTCGTGGACGTCGACCCACACCTCGCGCGCGAGAGCGGTGACCTCGGGGATGAGGCTGCGCGACAGGTC
Organism: Demequina silvatica; assembly: GCF_000971215.1. Classification (GTDB taxonomy): domain Bacteria; phylum Actinomycetota; class Actinomycetes; order Actinomycetales; family Demequinaceae; genus Demequina; species Demequina silvatica. The sequence continues at coordinate 354,467 of NZ_BBMA01000004.1, read as the reverse complement.
GGCGAGGTCGAGGAACACCGCGCGTGCGTGACCCAGCGCCTCGCGCGCCGTCGCGCGCGCCCGCCGGAGCTCCTCCTCGCCGATCGCCCCGGCCTGCTGCAGGTAGATCGAGACCCGCTCGCCGCGGGCGGACATGAGGTTGAGGTGCCTCTCGGTGGGCCCCTCGGTCAGCACGGGCCGCACGTCCACCCCGCACCCCCGGAGGACGTCGACGAGGCCCTGGCCCACCGCATCGTCCCCTTGGGTGGTGAGGAGCGTGGTGGCGACGCCACGATCGACCAGGTGCAGCGCCTTGCCGGCCGAGGTGCCGCCGAGCGCCGTCGCGGAGGAGCGCGCGAACACCGTGTGCGGCTCGCGGCGCGGAAGCTCGTCGAGCTGGACTATCTGGTTCTCGCTCGTGGGTCCGACCACGAGCACGTCGAGCTCAGTCACGCCGTCCTGGAGCGACGGCGGTCGAGCGCCGCACCGTGAGGTCGTAGGGAAGGCGCAGCGCGGGGTGCTGCTGCGAGGCCTGCGGGCGCAGCTCGGAGAGCAGCGCCTCCGCGGCGAGGCGACCCTGCTCGACCGGGCGCTGGTCGACGGTGGTGAGCTCGAAGAACTGGCCCAGCTCGTGCCCGTCGATGCCGATCACGCTCACGTCCTCCGGCACGCGCAAGCCCAGCGAGCGTGCCGCGAGGATGGCGCCGATCGCCATCTCGTCGGAGGCGGCGAAGATCGCGGTGGGACGGCGGCGCGGGTCGCCGAGGATCTGCAGGGCGGCGCGGTGGCCGCCCTCGATGGTGAAGTCGCCCTCGAGCCGCAGGGCAGGGTCCACGGGGACGCCGGCCGCGATCAACGCGTCCTCCCAGCCCTGGCGGCGTCGCTTGGGCAGGTGGAAGTCGAGGTCGAAGCCCTCGGTGCCGCCGATGAACGCGATGCGACGGTGGCCCAGCGAGGTGAGGTGGGAGGTGGCGAGCTCGGCGACGGCGCGGTCGTCGAGGCTGAGCGTGGTGACCCCCGCGAGCGGTCCACCGAGGCCCACCATGGGCTTGCCGAGGTCGTGGATCCGCCCCAGCTCCTCCTTGGTGAGCTCGAGCGACACCGCGATGAACGCGTCGACGCGCTTGCGGCCCAGGAACTCGTTGAACAGCCGGCGCCGGCGCTCGGGATGCCGCGTGGTGTCCTCGAGGTGGTAGAGCGTGAGGTCGTAGCCGGCGTCGGCGAGCGCGCGGTGCGCGCCCTTGAGCACGTTCGCGTAGTACCAGCTGCCCAGGAAGGGCATGACGATGCCGACGTTCCGGGTGCGGCCCGATGCGAGGGACGATGCGGTGGCTGAGGCGACGTAGCCGAGGCTGCGGGCCGCGTCCTCCACCTTCTGGCGGGTGGCGGCGGAGACCGTGGACTTGCCGGACAGCGCGCGGGAGACGGTGGCCGTGGACACGCCGGCCAGCTCAGCGACCCCTTGGATCGTCGCCACCACGGCTCCTTCCGTCCGGTGCGCCGGCCCGCCCCGCCTGGAGGCGGGCCGGCGCCACTCTGCGGGAATCCTACTCGGGCACGCGCACCCAGACCGTCGCGTCCGCGGGCAGCATGCCGTCCTCGAGCGCGTGCGAGGCGACCAGCACCTCGCCCTCGACGGCGACGGGCGCGCCGCTGACGTTCGCGACCACGTGGACGTCGCCTACGCGGTGGGCGAGGACGCCCTCGGGGGTGACGTCCCAGGTCACCGCTCCGGCGCCGACGCCGAGGCCCAGCTCACGGCGCAGGCGCAGAGCGGCGCGGTACATCTCGAGCGTCGAGCCCTCGGCGCCCAGCTGACGGTCGCGTGCGAGCACGCCGTAGACCTCGGGCTGCGGCAGCCAGGTCTCGCCGGCGGGGGAGAAGCCGAACGCGGGGGCCTCGGCCTCCCACGGCAGCGGCACGCGGCAGCCGTCGCGGCCGTAGCGCTCACCCTCGGTGCGGTGCCAGGTCGGGTCCTGACGTGCGTCGCCGGGGATGTCGATCGCCTCGGGAAGGCCCAGCTCCTCTCCCTGGTAGAGGTAGGCGCCGCCGGGCAGCGACAGCATGAGCAGCGAGGCCGCGCGGGCGCGGCGGATGCCCTCGTCGATGTCGGGCAGGCCGGGGGAGTCCGGACCGACGCCGTGGCCCTGAGGGGTGTCCTCGCCGAGCGCGAGGCGCGTGGCGTGGCGGATCATGTCGTGGTTGGACAGCACCCAGGTGGAGGGGGCGCCCACGGCGCCGAACGTGGCGATCGAGTCGTCGATCACCTTCCGCAGCGCCGCCGCGTCCCACGGCGTCTCCATGTAGCCGAAGTTGAACGTCTGGTGCATCTCGTCGGGACGCACCCAGTTCGCCATGAACTCGAGCGGGTACACCCAGGCCTCGGCGGCGAGGATGCGGTCGCCCTCGTACTCGTCGACCACGGAGCGCCAACGGCGCCACACCTCGTGGACGCCGTCCTGCGCCCAGTACGGCGACTTCGTGGCTGCACCGCCGCCCATCGACGCCTCCTCGTCCGACTGCACGAAGTCGGGCAGGCCGTCGGCCTTGATGAGGCCGTGAGCGACATCGACCCGGAAGCCGTCGACGCCGCGGTCGAGCCAGAAGCGAAGGGTGTCGTCGAACTCGGCACGCACCTCCTCGAGCTCCCAGTTGAAGTCGGGCTGCGACGTGTCGAAGATGTGCAGGTACCACTGGCCGGGGGTGCCGTCGGCCTCGGTGACGCGGGTCCACATGGGGCCGCCGAACACGGACTCCCAGTTGTTCGGCGGCAGTTCGCCGGTCTCGCCCTTGCCGTCGCGGAAGATGTAGCGCGCGCGCTCCGGCGAGCCGGGGGCCGCCGCGAGCGCGGCCTGGAACCACGGGTGCTGGTCGCTCGAGTGGTTCGGGACGATGTCCGCGATCACGCGCAGGCCCAGCCCGTGGGCGCGGGACACCATGGCGTCGAAGTCCGCGAGGGTGCCGAACAGCGGGTCGACGTCGCGGAAGTCGGAGACGTCGTAGCCCGCGTCGCGCTGCGGCGACGTGTAGAAGGGCGACAGCCAGATCGCGTCGACCCCCAGGTCCGCGAGCGCGTCGAGGCGGGCCGTGATGCCGCGCAGGTCGCCCACGCCGCTGCCGTCCGAGTCCGCGAACGAGCGCGGATAGATCTGATAGATGACGGAGGAGCGCCACCACTCCTGATCGGGCGTGCGGGGGGCGGCGTCGGTGTGGGCCACGGTGTCCTCTCGGTTCGCGTCGGGCCCGGCTCTCGGGCGCGAAGGAACCCGCGTGCGCTTCATCGGACTCGCGGGGTCCCGCCCAATGTAAGCGGTTGCAGTCTCGCGGTGCAAACCGGCTCGCCTGAGGCGGTTCGCGTGCCCGGCCGTGCCCGCCGCGCACCCCCGGGAATCGACCCCGCACAGTGGTTGTTACGTCACCCATTCGCGCCCGCGCGCATGCACGTGTGCGACGCGTTCGAGGAGGAACCATGACCGCCACCTGCCCCAGCCGCCGCCGTACCCGTGACCAGGCGACCCGTGCCGCAGCGCCGGCCGCCGCATCGTCCCCCGGCCCGCTGGACCCGCCCGCCGCGACCCTCCGCACCGCCGTCACCGTGCCCCTGCGGTTCCCGGACGGCTATGCGACCACCGGTCGCGTCATGACCTTCGACGGGTTGGTGGACGGGCGCGAGCACCTGGCGATCGGCCTGGGCGACTGGGAGGGCGCGCTCGCGCGCTCCGCCGCGGACGGCGAGGCGCCGCTGGTGCGCCCGCACTCGGAGTGCCTCACGGGCGACGTGCTCGGCTCGGAGCGCTGCGACTGCGGGCCGCAGCTGCGCGAGGCCGTCGAGCGCATCGCCGAGGCAGGCGGCTTCCTGCTGTACCTGCGGCAGGAGGGGCGCGGCATCGGGCTGTACGCGAAGCTCGATGCGTACGCGCTTCAGGACGCGGGGCTCGACACGTACGAGGCGAACCTCGCGCTGGGCCACGGCGAGGACGAGCGCGACTACGCGCCCGCCGCGCAGATGCTCCGCGCCGTGGGAGCCGACCGCATCCGCCTCCTGTCCAACAACCCGGATAAGGCCGCGCAGCTCGAGCTGCTGGGCGTCGACGTCGAGGAGCGCGTGCCCACGGGCGTGCACCTCACCGAGGCCAACGCTCGCTACCTCGCCGCCAAGGTCGACCACACGGACCACACGCTCGCGCTGCCCGGTCTCGCCTGACCGCTCGCCGCTCGCCCCTCGCCGCTCGCGCGGACGCCGCTCCTGGCAGACTTGACCCCAGGGGTCCTGACGGGCCCGGGGGAGGCGTGGTGAAGCGCATCGTCGTGTGCTGTGACGGCACGTGGAGCAAGGCCGACCAGGCGCGGCCCACCAACGTGGTCAAGCTGTACCGCGCGGTCCTCGAGAAGGCGCCCGACGGCGTCGAGCAGCGCGCGCACTACCTGCCCGGCGTCGGGACGCGGCCCGGCGAGCGGATCCTCGGCGGCGTGTTCGGGTGGGGGCTCTCGCGCGAGGTGCGGGACGGGTACCGCGCCGTCGCCGAGGACTACGAGCCGGGGGACCAGGTGTTCCTGTTCGGCTACAGCCGTGGCGCGTACACGGCGCGCTCCATCGCGGGCTTCCTGCGCAACGCCGGCGTGCTGCTGCCCGAGCACCGCGGGCGGCTCGACGAGGCCTACGCGCTCTACCGCGACCGGTCCAAGGACACCGCCCCTGGCGCGGCCCGCGCGGAGGAGTTCCGCGCCGCGTACTCGCACCCGGACCTGGAGATCGAGTTCGTCGGCGTGTTCGACACGGTGGGGTCCCTGGGCATCCCGGGCTCCTCGATCCCCGTGATCAAGTGGTTCAACAGGAAGTGGAGCTTCCACGACACCACGCTGTCGAGCAAGGTCCGCGCCGCCGCGCACGCCCTCGCGATCGACGAGCAGCGCACCGCCTTCGCACCCACCCTGTGGGACCGGCCCGACCGCGACCCCGCGCAGGTGCTCGAGCAGGTGTGGTTCGCCGGCTGCCACTCCAACGTGGGCGGCGGAGGCGGCACGGACACGGGGCTGTCCGACATCGCCCTCGGGTGGATCGCGCACATGGCCATGCGGCGGGGCCTCGCGTTCAGGGACGATGCGTTCGTCGAGGGCCGCCACCTCGCCGCCGGGGCCTCCGCGATGGTGCCGTACGCGCCTGACTCGATGGCGCACTTCAACGACTCGCGGAGCGGGCCCTTCACGCTCTGGTCGCCGTTCGTGCGGCCGTTGCTCGCGACCAAGGACGGCAACGAGACGCTGTCCTCGACCGCGGTGGCCCGCCACGCTGCGCGCCCCAACACCAAGCCGCAGAACCTCATCGACGCGCTCGCGGGGGTGCACCGCATCACCCAGGTGTGAGGGAGGGGGCCGACGTCTGAACCTGCGCCTCAGATCACCAGCCACCCGGTCGCCAGCCCGACCACCCCGACCACGGCGGCGCCCAGCGACACCGCCAGGATCACCGCCTCCCGCGGGCTGAACCAGCGCCGCCCCTGCTCGCGCCGCACCATGATGAACAGGATCGACGCGGGCGCGTAGATGATCGAGGACACGAGCACGAAGTCGAGGCCCGCGGCGAACAGCAGGAACACCACGTACGCAGTCGCGAGCACCCCGAGCGCCAGCTCGCGGCGTCGCTCCCGAGCCTCGACCCCCACGGTGCCGTACCCGTCCCGCTGCGCCGCGATCTTCAGCAGGTAGCCGGCCGCGAACAGGAACGGGATGAGCGACAGCGCGCTCGTGAGGTCCACCACGAAGTTCACCGCGTCCGCGGACACCAGCACCACCAGGAGCATCGCCTGCGACAGCACGGTGGTGGTGAGCAGCGCCGCGACCGGCACGTCGCGGTCGGACTGGCGCGCGAGGAAGCGAGGCATGTCGCGGTCCTTGGCGGCCACGAAGAGCAGCTCCGCGGCGATCATGGTCCATGCGAGGTACGCCCCGAGCACGGACACGATCAGGCCGACCGAGACGAACACCGAGCCCCACCCGCCTACAGCCGCCTCGAGCACGCCCGCCATCGATGGCTGCCGCAGCTGCGCCATCTCCGCGGCGGGCATGATGCCGTAGCTCACCATGGTCACGGACGCGAAGATCGCGAACACGCTGAGGTAGCCGAGCACGGTCGCGCGGCCCACGTCCTTGCGCCGGCGCGCGTGCCGCGAGTACACGCTGGCGCCCTCGACCCCGAGGAACACGAACACCATCACCAGCATGGTCGCGCGCACCTGCTCGAACAGCGCCACGTCCGACGGCCCTGCCATGTTGTCCGCGAACACCTGCGGATCGACGTAGAACAGCGCGATCACGATGAACACCAGGATGGGCACCAGCTTCGCGAGCGTGACGATCCGGTTGATCGCAGCCGCCTCGCGCACCCCCTGACGCACCAGCAGGTAGAAGCCCCACAGCCCTGCGCTCGACAGCACCACGGCCAGCACCGTGTCGCCCTCGCCGAGCGCCGGGAACAGACCGCCGAGCGTCGACATGATGAGCACCCAGAAGGACACGTTGCCCACGCAGGTGGTGGCCCAGTAGCCGAACGCGGAGAAGAAGCCCAGGTACTCCCCGAACCCGGCCTTCGCGTACGCGTAGATGCCCGCGTCGAGGTGCGGCTTGCGGTTCGACAGCGCCTGGAACATCAGCGCCAGCGTGAGGGTGCCCACTCCCGCGATGGACCACGCGATGAGCGCGCCCGACACCCCGGTCGCCGCCGCGAACCGACCCGGCAGGGTGAACACGCCGGCGCCCACCATGGTGCCCACCACCATGGTGGTCATGGTGAGCAGGGAGAGCTTGACGGGCGCGCGCTCGGCGGTCTCGCTCATGCGCCCTCCTCCCGTCCCCTCGAAACCTAGCAAGTCCAGGGACGATGCGCGGGCTGGGCGACCACGGGAAGGTGGCCCGCGCATCGTCCCTTGTCAGGACGCGGCGAGCGTGAAGCCGAAGCCCACCACCGCCCAGACGCCGGCGGCGATGCGCCCCTTCTGGTACGCGAAGGGGATCATCGAGGTGGTGAGCATCGCGACGAGCGCTCCGGTGGTCAGCGCGGCGAGGCGCGCACCGTTCACGGACCCCACCGCGTCGGCGACGCCGTAGCCGATCGCGGAGAACACGCCCGCGGCGACCACCACGGAGCCCCACAGCAGGATCTGCTTGCGCGCGGGCCAGCCGCTCGCGCGCATGTCCGCCGCGGGCGGCAGCGCCTGCGGGATGTTGGACACCCACACCGAGACCGCGAGGGCGGGGCTCACCAGCCCGGCGACCATCTGGATGCCGAAGATGAGCGACTCGGGCAGCGCGTCCACGATGTTGCCCACCACGATCCCCATGGCGCCCGACGTGCCGAAGCGCCGCTCGACCAGCGTGTCCGCGACCACGTACACGAACGCGCCCACCAGCAGCCAGATGCCGATCTCGAGGTTGCCCAGCGACGCCTGCGCCTCGGGGACCAGCTGGAACGCGGCGGCGGCGATGAGCGCCCCCGCGCCCAGACCGGCGAGCTGCCCGACGGCGCGGTCCGGCAGCGTGAATCGGTAGACCACCAGGGCGGCGAGCAGCAGCGACGACTGCGCCGCCACGCCCACCAGGAGTGCCCCGATCACGCTCTCACCGTAGGACGGAAGCGCCGGTCAGGCGCGGTATGGGCGCGGCTCACACGCGCGCGGGGCTGCCGCGCATGACCAGCGGCTCGTCGAGCAGGCCCGCGTACGCCGCGCGCTCGGCGTCCGTGAGCGGCCGGGGGCGCTGCGTCCCGGGGTCGAGGTACACCAGCGTGGTGATCACGCGCACGCACTCCTCGCCGGTGGACGCGCGCAGCACGTGGTGGATCTCGCAGCTCGCCCCGCCCAGGCGTGCCGCCCAGATGTCGACCTCGACGGGCTCGGGCGACCACGTGAGCTGGCGGAGGTACTCGACCTCGTGGCGGGCGACCACCACCGGGGCGCGACCCCCGCGGGTCACCACCCCGCCGGCGCCCGCGGAGGCTGACGCGGACCCACGGATGAGCGGGTGGAGCGCCCTGATCCGCACCTCCTCGAGCAGCGTGAGGTACGCGACGTTGTTGACATGACCGTTGGAGTCCACGTCCGCCCACCGCAGCTCCACCGGGACCGTCAGCCGGGGCATCCGGGTGACCCGCGCATCGTCCCTACGCCGTGAGGACGGACGCGCGGTCCGCCTCGCGCAGGGCGACCTTGTTGACCTTGCCCGCCGCGTTGCGCGGCAGCGCCTCCACCGGGACCAGCGCCTTGGGCTGCTTGAAGCGGGCGAGCCGGTCGCCCAGCCAGGCCTGCAGGTCCGCGATGTCGAGCGCCTCGCCCGGGCGCAGCACCACGGCGGCGACCGGCACCTCGCCCCAGCGGTCGTCGGCGCGGCCGTACACGGCTGCCTCCACGATCGCGGGGTGGGCGAACAGGGCGTTCTCGACCTCCGCGCAGTACACGTTCTCGCCGCCGGAGATGATCATGTCCTTGAGGCGGTCGACCACCCACACGAAGCCGTCGGCATCCTGGCGGACCAGGTCGCCCGAGTGGAACCAGCCGCCCTCGAAGGCCTGCGCGGTCTCCGCGGGCTTGCGCCAGTAGCCCTTCATGAGGCTCGGGCCGCGGTACACGATCTCGCCCACGGCGCCCGGCTCGACGTCCGTGAGGTCCGCGTCGACGATCCGGTACTGCACGGTCGCGAGCGGCCTGCCCACGGACCCGAGGTGGTGGATCGCGTCCTCGCCGCGCAGCGCGCAGGTGATGGGGGACATCTCGGTCTGGCCGAAGACGGCCACGTTGAGCGCGTCCGGGAACGTCTCCGCCATGGTGCGCAGCAGCGTGTCGGAGGCGGGTGCGGCGCCCCAGCTGATGACGCGGAGCTTGAGGTCGCGCTCACGGATGCCGGGGACCGCGCAGATGGCCTGCCACTGCTGCGGCACGTTGAACACGATGGTCGCGCCCTCGCGCTCCCACGCGTCGACGATCTCCTCGGGGTTGAACGCGCCCAGCGGGTGCAGGACGGTCGGGATGCCGACGATGAAGTTCGCGCCGATGGACCCCAGGCCCGCGATGTGGAACAGCGGGGCCGTGAGGAAGGAGACGTCGGACTCGTCGAAGATGTTGTTGACCCGGAGCACCGTGAGCGACTGCGCCGCCATGTTGAGGTGGTCGAGCATCGCGCCCTTGGGCTTGCCCGTGGTGCCCGAGGTGTACATGATCAGGCACGTCGCGTCCTCCGCGACGTCGGGCGCGGTCCAGTCGCCCACGGGCTCGGCGAGCAGGTCAGCCATCGCCTCGTGGCCCTCGCCGGCCTCGCCCATCACGATCACGCGGGTGAGGCGGCTCGTGACCTGCTGCGCGGCCGCGATGACGGGCGCGAGCGGCTGGTCGACCACCACGACGTCGCCGTCCGCATCGTCGATGATGTAGGCGAGCTCGGCGGGGGAGAGGCGGATGTTCATGGGCACCGCGATCGCGCCCAGGCGGTTGATCGCGAACACCGTCTCGATCACCAGCGGGTGGTTGAGCGTGAGCATGAGCACGCGGTCGCCGGCGCCGACGCCGCGACGCGCCAGGGCGGCCGCGATGGTGTCCATGTGCGACGCGACGTCGCTCCACGTGGTGACGGCGCCCCGGAACCTGAACGCGGTCGCGTCGGGCCTCATGGCGGCGTGCGTGAGGACCTGGTTCATCCAGTGGTTGCGGCGGACTGCGGTGGGGATGGCGGACGTGGCCTCGCTCATGACATGCACCTCTTTGTAGACGTCGAGCTGTCCGGGCCCCGGCGCCCTTGCCGCGACCCGCCTTGCGCTGCCGGCCATCGGTGGGGACCAGCTAGCAGCATGTTACTCACGATTCACATTTTCGCGCTACCGCTTCCTGCGCGCGTGTCGCGGGCATTAGGGTGACCAACGTGAGCGAGACCACGGCGACGGAGCAGGTGCGCAGGCGCCCGCGCGACCGTCGCCAGGCGATCGAGGCGGCCGCCGCCGCGCTGTTCGCCGAGCGCGGCTACCACCGCGTCGCCATGCAGGACGTCGCCGACCGGGTGGGCATCACCGCGGCCGCGCTGTACCGCCACTTCGAGAACAAGTACGACCTCTTCCGCGAGGTCGCGCTCGGTCTCGTCGCACGCCTCGACGAGGCGACGGCGGACGTGCCCCCGATGGCCGCGCCCACGCCCTCGGCCGCGCGCGAATCCGTCGACGCGCTGCTGGACGCGATCGCCGGCGCCACCATCGGCATGCGCGCCACCGGCGGCATCTACCGCTGGGAGAGCCGCTACCTCCACCCCGAGGACCGCCGCGCGGTCCGCGACGCCTTCGCCCGGCTGCGCGCACGGCTCGCCGAGCCCGGCGCCGTGCTCCGCCCCGACCTGGACCCCGAGACGCTCGACCTCGCCGCGCTCGCGGCGCTCAGCGCGATCGCGTCCGTCACCACCCACCGCACCGCCATCCCCGTCGCGCACCTGCGCGTCCTGGTGGACGATGCGGCGGCCAGGGTCCTCTCGCGCGTCACCGTGGCCGCGCCGGCGGCGGGGGAGGAGCCGGAGGCGCCCGCGATGCCGCGCCGCCGCAAGGACCAGCTCACCCACGCCGGGATCGCCCTGTTCGCGGAACGCGGCTACCACGAGGTGCGCTTGGAGGAGATCGCGTCCGCCGTGGGCCTCACGCCGTCCGGGGTGTACCGCCACTTCGGCAGCAAGGCCGACATCCTGCTGACGGCCTGCGCGCGGGCGTCCGCCGCGCTCGACGCCGCCGCCGAGGAGGCCCTCGGTTGCGACGAGCCGCGCCGGGCGCTCGGGATCCTCGAGGACGCCTACATCCGCTTCGCCGTCGAGGACCGCGACCTCATGGACGTGTACTTCGCCGACGTGGGCGCGCTCGAGGCGGAGGACCAGCGCCGGCTGCGCCGGGTGCAGCGCGCCCACGTCGACGACTGGGTCGAGCTGCTGCTCCGCGTGCGCCCGGAGCTCGAGCCGCGCGAGGCGAGGTGCCTGGTGCATGCCGGGTTCAACGTGGTGGCGGATCTCGCCGTGGCGCTGCGCCGCAGTCCGGCACCTGTCGCGCAGGCGTGGATCGCGCCGGTGCTCGAGGCGGTGCTCGGGGTGTAGCCGCGCACCGCTAGTGCTTCGCGCCCTTCGCCCGGCCGTGCAGCATCGGGATCATCTTGGTCGCCGTGTGCAGGTCCTTCTCGGTGCGGTCCATGGTGAGGAGGTTGAGCGCCGCCTTGCGCGTCTGGCGCGCCACGGACTTGACCACCGAGAACTCGCGCAGCCCGTCCGCGCCGTGGATGCGCCCGAACCCGGACTGCTTGACGCCGCCGAACGGCAGCGCCGCGACGCCCGCGAACCCCAGCACCGAGTTGATCGACACCGCGCCCACCCGCAGGGCGGCCGCCGCACGGTTCGCCGCGGCCTTGTCGCGTGTGAAGACCGCCGCCGTGAGACCGTACGGGGTGGCGTTGGCCCGCGCGACCGCCTCCTCGAGCGACGCGACCGGGTTGATGATCACCAGCGGGCCGAAGGTCTCCTCGCGCACCGCCTCCGAATCCTCGGACACCCCGGTCACCACCACGGGTGCGACCACGCGCTCGTGGACGCTGTCGAGACCGCCGAGCGCGGCCGTGCCGGTCTCCAGCGCCGACGCCACGTGGCGACGCACCACGTCCACCTGCGACGGGAGCGTCATCGGTCCGTACTGCGCGTCCTCGCCCGAGGTGCGCAGGCGCTCGGCACGCTCGACCACCTTCGCGACCAGCGTCGCGTGCACCGTGTCCACCGCGTAGACGCGCTCGACCCCCGCGCACGTCTGGCCCGCGTTGCCCATCGCTCCGAACACGATGAAGTCCGCCGCGGCGTCGAGGTCCGCGTCCGCCGCGACCAGCAGCGCGTCGGAGCCGCCGCACTCGGCGACGATGGGCGTGAGGCTCTCGGCGGCCGCCGCCATGACCTTCTTCGCGGTCGCGGTCGAGCCGGTGAACGCGATCTTGTCGACGCCGGACGCGACCAGCGCGGCGCCCGTGGCGCGGCCGCCGGTCGCGGCGACCAGGACGTCGTGGCCCACGGCCTCCGCCCAGCGCTCCGCGATCCATACCGCGGGCCCGGGCGTCAGCTCCGAGGGCTTGAACACCACGGCGTTGCCGGCGGCCAGCGCGTACGAGATCGAGCCCATGGGCGTGTAGAACGGGTAGTTCCACGGCCCGATCACGCCCACCACGCCGTAGGGCTCGTAGCCCACGGTGGCGTGCTGGTTGTAGTTGACCAGGCCCGCCTTGACCTTGCGGCGCCTGAGGACGTGCCTCGCGTTCTTCGCCGCCCAGTCGAGGTGGCCCAGCGTGAGCATCACCTCGAGCACCGCGTCGCCGTGCGGCTTGCCCGTCTCCGCGGCGATCACGTCCGCGAGCTCGCCCGCGCGCAGCGCGATCGCGGACTTCCACCGCAGCAGGTGCGCGCGGCGCTCCGCGAAGGGCAGCGCCGCCCACCACGCAGCGCCGACGCGGGCGCGCGCCAGGATCGCGTCCACCTCCGCCGCGTCCGCGGCGGGGTAGGAGGCGACGATGCGGCCGTCGACGGGGCTGTGCGTGGTCACCTCGGTGGCGGGCTGGGTCTGGTCCATGAGCGTCATCGCCTGGTCTCCTACTCTCCATTGAGCGGATAAGTGAATCGCAATTCACATGCTAGGGCGGGGGGTTGCGTTCCGCAAGGCGGTTTCTAATAGAATTTAGAAATATGGAGCCCCACGCGACCGGCACGGAGGTCCCGCACGCGACGCCGAAGTCCGCGCAGACCCGCCAGCGGATCCTCGACGCCGCCGCCGAGGTGCTGTCGCGCAAGGGCTACGCCGGCACACGGCTCGCCGACGTCGCCGCCGTCGCCGGGGTCCAGGCGCCCGCGATCTACTACTACTTCGGGTCGCGCGACGCGCTGGTCGAGGAGGTCATGTGGGTGGGCGCGCACCTGGTGCGCCTGCACGTCGAGGAGGTGCTGGCGGCCCTGCCCGAGGGCGCCGGCCCCATGGACCGCCTCATGGTCGCGGTGGACGCCCACCTGCGCTTCGAGCTCCAGCTGTCCGACTACGCGACCGCGTCGATCCGCAACGCCGGCCATGTGCCCGAGCAGCTGCGCGTCCGTCCCGCCGCGGAGGAGGCGCTCTACAGCCGCCTGTGGCGCGACCTGTTCGTCGCCGCTCAGCAGGCCGGGGAGGTGCGGGCGGACCTCGACACCAGCATGTTCCGCCTGCTCCTGCTGGGCGCGATGAACTGGGTGGTGGAGTGGTGGAACCCCCGTACGCGGTCGCTCGACGAGCTGGTGGCGACCGCGCAGGGGATGGTCAGGCACGGAGCAGGGGCTCGCTGAACAGCTCCAGCCGCGAGCGCAGGATCGCCTCCGCGTCGGCGACCATCCGCCGCACCACGTCGCCCGCGGGCGGCACGTCCCGGATGAGGCCCTGGACCATGCCGACGGTCCAGATGCCCGCGTCGAGGTCGCCGTCCTCGAACACCGTGCGGCCGCGCGCGCCCGCGACGAGCGCGCGCACGTCCTCGAACTGACCGCCCTCGGCGAGGATCTGGACCACCTCGTCGCTCACGGCGTTCTTCGCCACGCGCGCGGTGTTGCGCAGCGAGCGGAAGATCAGGTTGGTGTCGAGCTCGGTCGCCTCGACGATCCGGTCCTTCACCACCTGCGACACCGGCGACTCCACCGTGCACATGAAGCGCGAGCCCATGTTGACGCCGTCGGCACCTAGCGCGAGCGCCGCCGCGAGCCCGCGCCCGTCCGCGAAGCCGCCCGACGCGATGAACGGGATGGTGAGCGCGTCCGCCGCCGCGGGGATGAGCACCAGGCCGGGGACGTCGTCCTCGCCGGGGTGGCCCGCGCACTCGAAGCCGTCGATGGACACCGCGGTCACGCCCACCCGCTCGGCCTTGAGGGCGTGACGCACCGACGTGCACTTGTGGATCACCTTGACGCCGTGCGACCGGAACATGTCCATGTGCGGCTCGGGGTTGGAGCCCGCGGTCTCGACGATGGTGACGCCCGCGTCGACGATCGCCCGCCGGTACTCGTCGTACGGCGGCGGGTTGATCGACGGCAGGATGGTGAGGTTGACCCCGAACGGCTTGTCCGTGAGGGTCCGCGCCCGCTCGATCTCCTTGACCAGGTCCGCGGGCGTGGGCTGCGTGAGCGCGGTGATGATGCCCAGGCCGCCGGCCTCGGACACCGCCGCGGCGAGCTCGGCCCGCCCGACCCACATCATCCCGCCTTGGACCACCGGGTGCTCGATCCCGAGCGCCTCCGTGAAGCGTGTGCGCAGCATGGCCGCCTCCTACTCGTAGATCTCGCCCACGGCGGCGCGCGCCACCAGCGAGGCGGGCGGACGGAACCGCTCGCCGTAGCGGTCCGCGAGCTCGTGCGCGCGGGCGACGAATCCCGGCAGCCCGCCGGGGAACTGGTTGACGTACTGCAGCACGCCGCCCGTCCAGGCCGGGAAGCCGATCCCGAAGATCGACCCGATGTTCGCGTCCGCCACGGACGTGAGCACCCCGTGGTCGAGGCAGTCGATGGTGTCGAGCGCCTCCGCGAACAGCATCCGGTCCTGGAGATCCGCCAGCGGCATCTCGACCGAGCCCGACGCGTACCTCTCGCGCAGTCCCGGCCAGATGCCCGTCCGGCGGCCGGCCTCGTCGTAGTCGTAGAAGCCCTGACCCGCCTTGCGCCCGGGGCGCCCGGCCTCGTCGACCATCCAGTCCTCCACGGCCTCGGCGGGGTGCGCCACCCACTCGCCACCCTCGGCCACCTGGGCGGTGCGAGTCTCGGTGCGGATCTTCTGGGTCAGCGCGAGCGAGAGCTCGTCGACCAGCTGCAGCGGCCCGGCGGGGTAGCCCGCCTGCAGCGCCGCCTGCTCGACCGACGCGGGCTCGACGCCCTCTCCCACGGCCGCGACAGCCTCGTCGATGAAACGCCCGATCACGCGCGACGTGAAGAAGCCACGCGCATCGTTCACCACGATCGGCGTCTTGCGGATCTGCAGCACGAAGTCGAACACCTTCGCCAGCACCTCGTCCGACGTGCGGCGCCCGCGCACGATCTCGACCAGCGGCATCTTGTCGACGGGGGAGAAGAAGTGGATGCCGATGAAGTCGTCCTCCCGGTGCACGCCTTCCGCCAGCAGCGAGATCGGCAGCGTCGACGTGTTGGACCCGAGCACCGCGCCCGGCAGCACCACGTCCTGGATCTCCTGGAACACGGCCTGCTTGACCGGCACGGACTCGAACACGGCCTCGATCACGAAGTCGACTCCGCCGAAGTCCCGCGGGTCGCCCGTGGTGGTGATGCGGGCGAGCAGCTCCTCCGAGCGCTCGGGCGTGGTCTGGCCGCGGCTCAGCGCCTTCTCCTCGAGCCGCCGCCCGTAGTCCTTGCCACGCTCCGCCGCCTCGACCGAGACGTCCTTGAGGACCACCTCGATGCCGGCCTTCGCTGACACGTACGCGATCGCGGCGCCCATCATGCCCGCGCCGATCACGCCGACGCGCTTGGCCTGGTAGGTCGGGTAGCCGAGCGGTCGGCTCGCGCCCTTGTTGATGCTCTCGAGGTCGAAGAAGAACGCCTTGATCATGTTCTTGGCGACCTGCGTGTGGGTGAGGTGCACCAGGTAGCGGGTCTCGATGGACGATGCGGTGGCGAAGTCCACGTACGCGCCCTCCACCGCGGCGGCCATGGCGGCACGCGGGGCGGGTAGCGGGGCGCCCTTCAGCTGGCGGCGCAGCATCGCGGGCATGGCGGCGAGCACCGGCGCGAGACCGGGCGACGTGGGCGCGCCGCCCGGGATCCGGAAGCCCTTCTCATCCCACGGCTTCACCGGCGCGGGGTTCGCGGCGATCCACGCCTTCGCGCGGTCGCGGATCTCCGCGGCGGGCGCGACGTCGTCGATCAGGCCGGCGGCCATCGCGCCCTCGGCGGTGAACTTGGTCGCGGGCAGGATCACGTCCGCGAGCGCCTTCTGCAGGCCCAGCATGCGGACCACGCGGGTGACGCCACCGCCGCCGGGCAGCAGGCCCAGGGAGACCTCGGGCAGCCCGAAGCGCGCGCCCTTGACGTCCGAGGCCGCGATCCGGTGGTGCGTCGCGAGCGCGACCTCGAGGCCTCCGCCGAGCGCGGTGCCGGTGAGCGCGGCGACCACGGGCCGCCCGAGCTGCTCGAGGCGGCGCAGCAGCGCCTTGACGTGGTCGATGTGCGCGGCCTCCTCCGCGGCGCGCGACGGGTCCGCGGCGCGCAGCAGGTTGAGGTCGCCACCGGCGAACCAGCTCTTCTTCGCGGACGCGAGGATCACACCGGTGATCCGGTCCCGCTCGGCCTCGAGCCGCTCCACGGTGACCTCGAGCGCGGACACGAAGTGCGCGTTCATGGTGTTGACCGCGCTGTCCGGGTCGTCCATGGTGACGGTGACCACGCCGTCGGCATCCTGCTCCCAGGCGTAGCCGCGTGCCAGCTCCGCCGTCTCCTCGATGACGCTCATGCTCAACCCCTCTCAGACCCGCTCGATGATGGTCGCGACGCCCATGCCGGCGCCCACGCACAGCGTGGCGAGGCCACGCGTCAGGTCCCGGCGCTCGAGCTCGTCGAGCAGCGTGCCCAGGATCATGGCGCCGGTGGCCCCGAGGGGATGCCCCATCGCGATCGCGCCGCCGTTGACGTTCACCTTGCTGTGCGGGATGCCCATCTCGCGCTCCCAGCGCATCACCACGGACGCGAACGCCTCGTTGAGCTCGAACAGGTCGATGTCGTCGACCTCGAGGCCCGCCTTGGCGAGCGCCTTGCGGGTCGCCGGTGCCGGGCCGGTGAGCATGATGGTGGGCTCCGAGCCCGCGACCGCGGTCGCGACGATCCGCGCGCGCGGGGTGAGCCCCAGCCGCTCGCCGATCTCCGCGCTGCCGATCACCATGAGCGCCGCCCCATCCACGATCCCGGACGAGTTCGCCGCCGTGTGCACGTGGGAGATCCGCTCGACCCGGTGGTACTTCTGCAGCGCCACCGCGTCGTAGCCCGCCTCCACGCCCACGGTCGCGAACGCCGGGGCCAGCGCGCCCAGCGACTCCACGGTGGACCCGGGCCGGCGGTGCTCGTCCGTTTCCAGCAGCGTCACCCCGTTGAGGTCCTTCACCGGGACCACGGAGCGATCGAACCGGCCCTCGCGCCACGCATCGTCCGCCCGTCGCTGCGACTCGACGGCGTAGGCGTCGACGTCCTCGCGCGAGAAGCCCTCGAGGGTCGCGATGAGGTCCGCGCTGACCCCCTGGGGGATGAAGTGGAGGTCGTAGTTGGTGGTCGGGTCCTGGACGTACGCGCCGCCGTCGGAGCCGAGCGGGATGCGCGACATCGACTCGACGCCGCCGGCGAGCACCAGGTCCTCGAAGCCGCTCGCGACCTTCTGCGCCGCCGTGTTGACCGCCTCGAGGCCCGACGCGCAGAAGCGGTTGAGCTGCACGCCGGCGACGGTCTCGGGCAGGCCGGCGACCAGTGCCGCGGTGCGGGCGATGTCGCCTCCCTGCTCGCCTACGGGCGAGACCACGCCCAGCACCACGTCGTCGATCAGCGCCGGCTCGAGGGTGGGGTTGCGCGCCTCGAGGGCGTGGATGAGGCCCACCACGAGGTCGACGGGCTTGGTGCCGTGGAGCGCGCCGCCCCTGTTCCTGCCGCGCGGGGTGCGGACCGCGTCGTAGATGAATGCGTCTGCCATGGCTTCCTCTCAGAGTCCCAGGCCCCGACCGACGATCTCCTTCATGATCTCGGTGGTGCCGCCGTAGATGGTGGTGATGCGCGCGTCCTCGTAGTCGCGCGCGATCCGGTACTCGCGCATGTAGCCGTAGCCGCCGTGGAGCTGGAGGCAGCGGCCCACCACGTCGACGTACTGCTCGGTGGTGTGGAACTTCGCGGCCGCGGCGTCCTCGGGCGAGAGTCGTCCGTCGTTGTGCCGGACCAGGCAGGAGTCGATCCACGCGCGGCTCGCGCGGACCGCCGTCACCATCTCCGCGAGCTCGAAGCGCGTGTTCTGGAAGGACCCGATGGGCTTGCCGAACGCCGTGCGCTCCTTCACGTACGCGAGGGTGCGCTCGAGCACGCCCTCGCTCGACGCGACCGCGGCGGCCGCGATGGAGACGCGCTCCTGGGGCAGGTTGTTCATGAGCCCGGCGAAGCCGGAGCCCTCGGGACCCAGCAGGTTGGCCGCCGGGACGCGGACGGCCTGGAAGTGCAGCTCGCTCGTGTCCTGCGCGTGGAGGCCGATCTTGTCGAGCTTGCGGCCGCGTGAGAAGCCAGGGGAGTCGGTGGGGATGACCAGGAGGCTCAGCCCGCGGTGCGGGTCGGGACCGGTGCGCACCGCGGTGACCACGAGGTCGCAGTTCTGGCCGTTGGAGATGAACGTCTTGGAGCCGGTCACCACGTAGTGGTCGCCGTCGCGCACCGCCGCGCAACGGATGCCCGCGAGGTCGCTGCCGGTGCCGGGCTCCGACATCGCGACCGCGACGATGCTCTCGCCCGCCGCGATGCCCGGCAGCCAGCGGGCCTTCTGCTCGTCGGAGGTGAGGTCGGTGAAGTAGGGGATCACGATGTCGTTCGACAGCGCGATGCCCGCCATCCCCGAGGACACGGGGTTGCGGGCGAGCTCCTCACCCATGATCGCGTTGAAGCGGAAGTCGTCGCTCCCACCGCCGCCGTGCTCCTCGGGGATCCCGAAGCCCAGGATCCCGGCCTCTGCGGCCCTGGTGAAGAGCCAGCGGTCCACCCGGCCCTCCTCGTCCCAGCGGTCGGCGTGCGGCCGGGCGTGCTGCTCGACGAACGCGGCGACCATGCGGCGGAACTGCTCGTGCTCGTCCTCGTACAGGTCGCGCGGACCCGTGGCTCCCGTCGTGGCGCTCAGTCCGGGGCGGCTGGCGGTGGCGGTCATGCGGTCTCCGATCCTCGTTGATCTCGACGTCACATTTTTTATATCACATTAGAAAGTTGACCCGCCAGACCTTGTGTCGCGGCGTTTTGTTGCCATACTGGCGGCGTCGGTTTGAATCGCGATTAAGCAGACGCGCAACGGAGCGCGGGCGAGGGAGCAGCGATGACGCGGGTGGACGATGCGCCGGGCAGGCTGGCCGGGAGGGTCGCCGTGGTGACGGGCGCGAGCCGGGGGATCGGGTTCGCGATCGCGCGCCGCCTGGCGGAGGAGGGCGCCTCGCTCGTTCTCACCGCGCGCGGCGAGGAGGGCCTCGCGGAGGCCGCCGCGGCCCTCCCCGCGGAGAGGGTGCGCACCGTCGCCGGGCGCGCCCAGGACCCCGACCACCAGGCGGAGTCGGTCGCGGTCGCGGTGCGGGAGTTCGGCGGCCTCGACATCCTGGTGGCGAACGCGGGCATCAACCCGGTCTACGGGCCGCTGCTCGGGCTCGAGCACGAGGCCGCGCGGAAGGTGCTCGACGTCAACGTCCTCGGGACGCTCGCATGGGTGCAGGCCGCGTGCGCCGCCGGGCTCGGGGAACGACCCGGCGCCTCGGTGCTCGCGATGTCCTCGGTCACGGGCGCCGTCCCGTCGCCGGGGATCGGCTGGTACGGCGTGAGCAAGGCCGCGGTCTCGCACCTCACGGTCACGCTTGCCGCGGAGCTCGGTCCGCGGATCCGCGTCAACGCGCTCGCGCCGGCGGTGGTGCGCACCCGGTTCGCGCGTGCGCTCTACGAGGGGCGCGAGGAGGAGGTGGCCGCACGCTACCCAGCCGGACGCCTGGGCGAGCCGGGGGACGTCGCGAACGCCGCGGCATTCCTGTGCTCGGACGACGCGGGCTGGCTCACGGGCCAGGTGCTCACGCTCGACGGAGGGCTCCGCGCGGCCGGGGGCGTCGCATGAGCGCCGCGGACGTCGCGGAGGTGGTCGCGCGATCCCGGAGGTTCGTGCGCGACGTCGTCATCCCGGCTGAACCCCTCACCGGAACCCCGTTGGACCCCGAGGCACGGGCTGCGCTGCAGCGGCAGGCGCGCGCCGCCGGGGTGTTCGCCCCACACGTCCCGGTCGAGCTCGGCGGGCTGGGCCTGCCCCTCACCGCCTGGTCGCCCGTGTTCCAGGAGGCGGGGTACTCGCCCATCGGCCCGGCGGTGCTCAACTGCATGGCGCCCGACGAGGGCAACATGCTCCTGCTCGAGCGCCTCGCCACCCCCGCCCAACGCGAGAGCTTCCTGGTGCCGCTCGCAGCCGGGGACGTCCGATCGAGCTTCGCGATGACGGAGCCGCACCCGGGCGCGGGATCCGACCCGGCCGCGCTCGCGACCGTCGCCCACCGGAGAGGCGGCCGCTGGGTGATCGACGGCGAGAAGCGCTTCATCTCCGGCGCGGAGGAGGCGGCCTTCGCGATCGTGATGGCGCGCACCCCGGACCTGGGCGAGCGCGCGGCCACCATGTTCCTGGTCCCGATGGACGCGCCCGGCGTCGAGATCGGCCACGCGATCCGCACCCTCGAGACCGCCATCACCGGCGGTCACCCCCACGTGCGCTACCACGGCGTCGAGGTGGGGGAGGAGGCGGTGCTCGGGACCCCCGGCGAGGCGTTCCGGCACGCGCAGCTGCGCCTGGGCCCCGCGCGTCTCACCCACTGCATGCGGTGGCTGGGTCTCGCGCGCCGTGCCCAGGACACGGCGCTCGACCGGGTCCGCTCCCGTGAGCTCTTCGGCCACCCGCTCGGGGAGCTGGGCCTCGCGCAGGCCCTGCTGGCGGACTCCGAGATCGACCTCGCGAGCAGCGCGGCCCTGATCGACCGGGCCGCCGCCTCCCTGGTGGCCGACCCGCGGGAGGGGGCCACCGCATCGTCCCTCGCGAAGGTCCACGTGTCGGAGGCGGTGGGCCGCGTGATCGACCGTGCCGTGCAGCTGTGCGGCGGCGACGGGGTCACGCACGAGCTGCCGCTGCTGGGCTTCCTCAACGAGGTGCGGCCGTTCCGCGTGTACGACGGCTCCAGCGAGACCCATCGGTGGGCCATCGCGCGGCGGGCGATCGCCCGGAGGCGCGCGGAGGTGGAGGACGGCGAGGCGGCCCTCGACGTCGCCGAGGGCGCGCGGTGATCCCGCTCCCCGAGGCGCCGCTGGGGCGGTACCTCGACGGGCTCGGCGTGCCGCCGGGGGAGATCGCGTGGCGTCGCATCGGGGACGGCCAGGCGAACCTCACCTACGAGGTGACGCGCGGCGGGGACCGCATGGTGCTGAGGCGCGGCCCTCGACCGCCGTTCCCGCCCTCGGCGCATGACATGGTGCGCGAGGCGCGGTTCGTCGCCGCGATGGGGCGCGCGGGCGTGCCGGTGCCACGGGTGCGGGCGGTGTGCGAGGACCCCGAGGTGATCGGCGTGCCGTTCTACCTCATGAACCTCGTCGACGGGCACGTGATCACCGACGCCCTGCCGCCCGGCTTCGAGGCGCCGGGGGCGGGGCGCGCGACCGTCGACGCGGCCGTCGACGCGCTCGCCGCGCTTCACGCGGTCCCGCTCGAGGGCGACGTCGCCGCGCTGGGTCGCCCCGACGGCTACCTTGAGCGCCAGGTGCGCCGCTTCGCTCAACTGTGGCCGCTCAACACCCGCCGCGAGCTTCCGCGGCTCGAGCGCGTGGGGGAGGAGCTCTCCGCGACGCTGCCCGCCACCTCGCGGTGCGCCGTGGTCCACGGCGACTACCGGCTGGGCAACCTCATGTTCGCCGCCCCGGGGCGGGTCGCCGCGATCCTCGACTGGGAGATGGCCGCGCTGGGCGATCCGCTCGCGGACCTGGGCTACCTGGTGGCCACGTACTCGCAGGAGGGGTGGCCCGTGACCCCCATGGACCTCACGCCCGTGACGGCCGCGCCCGGCTTTCCCACGCGCGCCGATCTGGTCGCCCGGTATGCCGTGCATACCCAGGCGGACCTGTCGGCACTAGCCTGGTACGAGGCGCTCGCGCTGTGGAAGTCTGCGATCTTCTGCGAGGCCATGTACACGCGTTGGCTCGACGGGCAGCGGCCCGGAGATGGCTTCGCACCGACGCTCGTCACCGGTGTCCCCGCGCTCGCGGACGCCGCTGCCGAGGCGCTGGCACGGTTGGAGAAGGGAAGTACATGAGGATCCTGGTGCTGATGAAGGTGGTCCCGGACACGTACCGGGACCGCTCGTTGTCGCTCGAGACCGGCCTGGTGACGCGCGTGCCGGACGACGCGGTGCTCGACGAGATCGACGAGCGCGCCCTCGAGGTCGCGCTCGCGTACGCCGACGGCAACCCGGACACCGAGGTGGTCGCGCTCACCATGGCGCCCACCTCCGCGATCTCCAGCATCCGCAAGGCCCTCGCGATCGGCGCGACCGACGCGGTGCACGTGGTGGACGAGGCCCTGGTGGGCGCGGACACCATGCTCACCGCCGAGGTCCTTGCCGCCGCCGCCCGCCATGCGGGCTTCGACCTTATCATCGCCGGCAACGCCTCCACCGACGGCTGGAGCGGCGCCGTCCCGGCCGCCATGGCCGAGCTGCTCGGCCTCCCCGCCGCGACCTTCCTGTCCTCCGTCGAGATCACCACCGACGGCGTCTCGGGCGTCCGTGCCTCGGACGGCGCGGAGGTGAGCATCACCGCCCCGCTCCCCGCGCTCGTGTCGATCACCGAGCAGCTGCCCAGCGCGCGCCTGCCCAACTTCAAGGGCATCATCGCCGCGAAGAAGAAGGAGATCGGCACCCTGTCCCTCGCGGACCTGGGCGTCGACGCCGACGACCCGGAGAAGGCGCGGTCCATCATGATCGCCGCCAAGGAGCGCCCGGCCCGCGAGGCCGGCGTGAAGATCGTGGACACGGGCGACGCGGGCGAGCAGCTCGCCGCGTTCCTGGTCGAGAACAAGCTGGTGTGAGGGGATGACCATGACCGACAACGCTCCGATCCTGGTGCTCCTCGACCGCGACGCCGACGGCGCGCTCGCGGGATCCTCCGCCGCGCTCCTGGGCGCCGCCTCGACCGTGGGCACGCCCGTCGCGCTCATCGTGGGCGACGGCGCCGCCGATCTCGCCGCGACCGCCGGCTCGCTGGGCGCGGCGCGCGTCCTGCTCGCCCCCGCCGGTGAGACCGGTGTGGGCGCAGTGGACGCGCTCGGCGCGGCCGCGACCCTGGTGCGCCCCGCCGCCGTGCTCGCCTCGCACTCCATCGAGGGGCGCGAGGTGGCCGCGCGCTACGCCGCCCGTTCCCGGAGCGCCCTCGCGGTCGACGCGGTCGACGTCTCGCGCGACGCCGAGGGCGTGGTCGCGCACCACAGCGCGTTCGGCGGCACGTTCCTGGTCGACTCCGCGCCCACCTTCGGGGCGCCGGTCATCACGGTCCGCCTCGCCGCCATCGACGCCCGTGCCGCCGCCGTGGCAGCGCCCGTGGTCGAGGAGCTCGCGGTCGAGCCGTCCGGCCTGCCCGGCATCACGGTGACCGCCGTCGAGCCCATCGTCGAGACCTCCTCCCGCCCCGACCTGCGCAGCGCCAAGACCGTCGTGTCCGGCGGCCGCGGCCTCGAGTCGGCGGAGAAGTTCGTGCTGGTCGAGCAACTCGCGGACCTGCTGGGAGCCGCCGTCGGCGCCTCCCGCGTCGCCGTCGACGAGGGCTTCATCCCCACCTCCCACCAGATCGGCCAGACCGGCGTGACCGTGTCGCCCGACCTCTACATCGCGCTCGGCATCTCCGGCGCGATCCAGCACCGTTCCGGCATGCAGACCTCCAAGACCATCGTGGTGGTCAACACCGACGGCGACGCGCCGATCTTCGAGATCGCGGACTTCGGCGTGGTGGGTGACGTGTTCGAGGTGGTCCCGCAGCTGATCTCCGCGATCGAGGCGAGGCGCGGCGCGTGACCACCTACCAGCGGCGGGGCCTCCCGCGGTTGCCCGGCGGGGAGCCGTGGCCGCCCGAGCGCGAGGTCCCCTTCGCGGTGGACGATGCGCGGGCCGGGGCTCCCGACACGGTCGCCGCGGTCGCGGAAGAGCCGGGTACGGCGACCACTGCCGTCGCGGCGAGCGCTGCCGCCGTGAGCGCCGTCCCGCTGCGCCGGGGCCTGCCCCGCGTCGAGGGCGGCGAGCCGTGGCCCGCGGAGGGCTACGCGCCCGCGTGGGCGGTGGACGTCCCGGTGGAGGCGGAGGCGTCCGTCGCCGTCGAGTCTCCCGAGGCTCCGCCCGCCGCGATCGAGCCCGGCACCGTCCCGCTGCGCCGCGGCCTTCCGCGTATCGAGGGCGGCGAGCCGTGGCCTGCCGCCGGCTTCGCGCCGGCCTGGGCCGTGATCGCGGAGGCGGAGCCCGAGGTCTCGCCCGAGCCGGAGCCGGAGTCGCCGGTCGAACCCGCGTCACCCGCCCCCATCCCGGAGGCGAGCGCGCCGGAGAAGCCGGCCGGCGCATCGTCCCCCGTACCCACCCCGACCCCGCGCCGCCTGGGACGCGGCGGCCGCGCCGCGATCGGGATCGCCGTGCTGGTCGCGGTGCTCGGCGTCGTGGTGCTGATCGCGCGTTGGCTCATGGGGCTCGACGCGGTCGAGTCGTTCGTCGCGGACTATCCGGGCAACTACGAGCTGCCCGCGGACGCTCCCGTCGGCATCCCGACCTGGCTGTCCTGGCAGCACTTCTTCAACGTGTTCCTCATCGTGCTGATCGCCCGCACGGGCCTGCTGGTGCGGACGCAGGCGCGCCCGGAGGCGTACTGGGCGCCGCGGTCCGGCCGGGGCGATCGCATGAGCCTCATGGCGTGGACCCACCAGGCGCTCGACATCTTCTGGGTGGTGAACGGCGCCGTGTACATCGGGCTGCTGTTCATCACGGGGCAGTGGATGCGGATCGTGCCCACGGACTGGGCGGTCATCCCGAACGCGATCAGCGTGGTGCTGCAGTACGCGTCGCTCGACTGGCCGGCGGAGAACAGCTGGGTCTACTACAACTCGCTCCAGCAGCTGGGCTACTTCGTCACGGTGTTCATCGCCTCGCCGCTCGCGATCGCGACCGGCGTGCGCATGAGCGCGGCGTGGCGTGGCAGCGAGCGCCTGGACCGGCTCTACCCCAAGAGCGTCGCCCGCGCGCTGCACTTCCCGGTGATGCTGTACTTCGTGGCGTTCGTGATCCTGCACGTCGGGCTCGTGTTCGCGACCGGGGCGCGGCGCAACCTCAACCACATGTACGCCGGCACCGACGAGGTCAGCTGGGTGGGACTCGGGATCTTCGCGCTGTCGCTCGTGGTGATCGTCGCGGCGGCCATGGCGTTGCGGCCGCTGTTCATCGCGCCGGTGGCGCAGCGCTTCGGCACGGTGAGCAGCCGGTAGCCAGTCGCGACCAAATTCGCGGTTTCTGTATACAGAACTCGCCCAACGGTGTTAGGTTCGCATCGTTGGGCGAGTTTTTGTATGCAGAACCGCGAGGAGGCGGCGTGAGGACCAGCGAGCGCGTGTACGGGTTGCTCCGCGAGGAGATCCTCGACGGCACGCTCGCCCCGGGCGCCTCGCTCGCCGAGATCGAGCAGTCCGAGCGGCTCGGCGTCTCCCGCACCCCGCTGCGCGAGGCCCTCTCGCGGCTGCAGGGAGACGGCCTGGTCGCCGCGCGCGGCGGCCGCGGCCTGGTGGTCGCGGGGCTGTCCCTCGAGGACGTGCGCGAGCTTTTCGAGCTGCGCGAGGCGCTCGAGGTGAAGGCGGCGTCCCTCGCCGCCGCCCGGCGCGACCCCGCCGTGTTCGAGGCCCTGCGCGAGGAGGTGCGCGCGGCGGGGGAGACGCTCGGCCCGGCCACCGACCTCGAGGGCTTCTACGCGCTCACCGGCCGCATGGACGCGGCCATCTCCGAGGCCGCCGCCAACCCCTACCTCGAGGCCGCGCTGCGCAGCGTCCGCGCCCACGTCGCGCGCCTGCGCCGCGTCTCCCGCGACGACGAGTCGCGCCTGCGCGAGGCCACCCACGAGCACCTGCTGATCCTCGACGCGATCGTCGACGGCTCGCCCACCATGGCCGCCCACGCGACCGAGCTCCACCTCCACCGCAGCCTCGCGAGCATCGTCCGCTCGCTGGGCGCCCATCCCGTCCCCGAGGAGTCCCGTCAGTGAAGACCGTCTCCGTCCGCGCCCACACGTCCGCCGAGGCCCTGCCCCGCGAGCAGCAGCTCGCCTGGAGGATCGCCGAGGTCGCCGCCGAGCGCGTCGACGTCACCCCCGACGTCGAGGACATGGTGATCAACCGCATCATCGACAACGCCGCGGTCGCGGCCGCCTCGTACGCCCGCCCGGCCCCCGCGGCCGCTCGCGCGCAGGCCCTCGCCCACCGCGCATCGTCCGGCGGGGCCGGCGCGACCGTGTTCGGGGAGCCGGGCGCCACCCGCGTCAGCGCCGAGTGGGCCGCCTGGGCCAACGGCGTCGCGGTGCGGGAGCTCGACTTCCACGACACGTTCCTCGCGGAGGAGTACTCGCACCCGGGCGACAACATCCCGCCGCTGGTCGCGGTCGCCCAGCACGCCGCGGCGCGCGGCCTCACCGGCGCGGACCTGCTGCGCGGGATCGTCACCGGCTACGAGGTCCAGATCGACCTGGTCAAGGGCATCAGCCTCCACCGGCACAAGATCGACCACGTCGCGCACCTGGGCCCGTCCGCGGCGGCGGGCATCGGGACGATGCTGGGGCTGGCTCCCGAGGTGATCTTCCAGGCCGTGGGGCAGGCCTTGCACACCACCACCGCGACCCGGCAGTCCCGCAAGGGCGAGATCTCCTCATGGAAGGCGTACGCGCCGGCGCTGGCGGGGAAGCTCGCCGTCGAGGCGGTCGACCGCGCGATGCGCGGCCAGACCTCGCCGACCCCCATCTACGAGGGCGAGGACGGCGTGATCGCGTGGCTGCTGGGCGGCTTCGACGCCTCCTACGAGGTGGCGCTGCCCGAGCCGGGGGAGCCGCGGCGGGCGATCCTGGACTCGTACACCAAGCAGCACTCGGCGGAGTACCAGTCGCAGGCGTGGATCGACCTCGCGCGCCGGCTCCACCGCACGCACCCGGAGGTGGGCGACCCGTCGCGGGTCGACAGGATCGTGCTCGCGACCTCGCACCACACGCACTACGTCATCGGGTCCGGCTCGGGGGATCCCGAGAAGTACTCGCCGACCGCCTCGCGGGAGACGCTCGACCACTCGCTGCCGTACATCTTCACGGTGGCGCTGCAGGACGGCGCGTTCGACCATGAGCGCTCGTACGCCCCGGCCCGCGCCGCCCGCGAGGACACCGTCGCCCTGTGGCGGCGCATCGTCACCACCGAGGATCCCGAGTGGACGCGGCGCTACCACTCGAACGACCCCGCGGAGAAGGCGTTCGGCGGGTCCATCGAGGTGACCTTCACGGACGGGACGGTGTTCCGCGACTCGATCGCGGTCGCTGACGCGCACCCGCTGGGCGCCGCGCCTTTCGCGCGTGCCGACTACGTCGCGAAGTTCCGCGGCCTGGCGTCCGGGGTGGTCCCGGACGCGGAGCAGGACCGCTTCCTCGAGGCCGCTCAGCGGCTCGCGTCGCTCACCTCCGCGGAGCTGGGGGACCTCACGTTCACCGTGTCCGACGAGGTGCGAGCCTTCGCGCCTCACCCTGCCGGGCTGCTCTAGGAGGCCGCGTGCTCTATTCGACCGTCCCCGTCGCCGCGAAGCGCTCGACCTTTCGCGAGCGGCTCGCGTCCGGCGAGCTGCTGCGGCTTCCCGGCGCGTTCAACCCGCTGTCCGCTCGCCTCATTCAAGAGCGCGGCTTCGAGGGCGTCTACGTCTCCGGGGCGGTCCTGTCCGCGGACCTGGGGCTGCCGGACATCGGGCTCACCACGCTGACCGAGGTGGCAGGCCGCACGCGCCAGATCGCGCGGGTCACGGACCTGCCGGTGCTGGTGGACGCGGACACGGGTTTCGGGGAGCCGATGAACGTCGCGCGCACCGTGCAGGAGCTCGAGGACGCGGGCGTCGCGGGTCTGCACATCGAGGACCAGGTCAACCCCAAGCGCTGCGGCCACCTCGACGGCAAGGAGGTGGTGGGGCTCGACCTCGCGGTGCGCCGCATCCGTGCCGCCGCGGACGGGCGCCGCGACCCGAACCTCCTCATCATGGCGCGCACGGACGTGCGCGGGGTGTCGGGTTTGGCCGACGCGGTGGACCGGGCGCGCGCGTTGGTCGATGCCGGCGCGGACGCGATCTTCCCCGAGGCCATGGCGACGCTCGCCGAGTTCGAGGCGGTCCGCGCCGCCGTCGACGTGCCGATCCTCGCCAACATGACCGAGTTCGGGAAGTCCGAGCTCTTCACCGTCGACGCGCTGCGCGACGTGGGCGTCAACGTGGTGATCTGGCCGGTGTCGCTGCTGCGGCTCGCGATGGGGGCGGCGCTGCGGGGGCTCGAGACGCTCGAGGCGGACGGTGCGCTGACCTCCCGGCTCGGCGAGATGCAGCACCGTGCCGACCTCTACGACCTGCTCGACTACCAGGCGTACTCGCGCTTCGACGAGGACGTCTTCACCTTCACCGTCACCCGGGACTGACCCGGCCGTTCCCACCGCGACCATCACAAAGGAGTGATCATGAGCGAGACCCCCGAGATCAGGAAGGGCCTGGTCGGCGTGGTCGCCGACCGCACGGCCGTGTCGAAGGTCAACGTCGAGACCAACTCGCTGCTCTACCGCGGCTACCCCGTGCAGGAGCTCGCGGCGATGCGTGACTTCGAGGACGTGGTCTACCTGCTGTGGAACGGCGACCTTCCGTCGCCCGAGGAGCGGGAACGCGTGCGCGCCCTCGAGCACGCGCATCGCGACCTGGGCGACCGGCTCATGGGGGTGATCCAGCGCCTGCCCGACTCGACCCACCCGATGGACGTGGTGCGGACGGCGGTCAGCGTGATCGGCGGCGAGGACCCGACCGCGTGGAGCCACGACCCGGACGAGATCCGCGAGAAGGCGCTGCGGCTCATCGCGAAGGTGCCCGCCGTGGTCGCGTACATCCAACGCCACCGCCGCGGGCTGGACATCATCCCGCCACGCGAGGACCTGGGCTACTCGGCGAACTTCCTCTGGATGACCTTCGGCGAGGAGGCTCCCGAGGTGGTGCGCAAGGCTTTCGACGTGTCGATGACGCTGTACGCGGAGCACTCGTTCAACGCCTCGACGTTCACCGCGCGCGTGGTGACGTCGACGCTGTCCGACTACTACTCGGCGGTGGTCGCGGCCATCGGCGCGCTCAAGGGGCCGCTCCACGGCGGCGCGAACGAGGCGGTGATGCGGACCTTCGACGAGATCGGGTCCGCCGCGGCCGTGCCCGGCTGGCTCGACCAGGCGCTGGGGGAGAGGCGCAAGGTCATGGGCTTCGGCCACCGCGTCTATAAGCGCGGCGACTCGCGTGTGCCCACCATGAAGGCCGCGCTCGACACGCTCGTCGCCCACTACGACCGGCCCGACATCGCCGCGCTCTACGACGCGCTTGAGGAGGGCTTCGTGTCGCGCAAGGGCATCTACCCCAACCTCGACTACCCGTCGGGCCCCGCGTACCACCTCATGGGCTTCGACACGGAGCTGTTCACGCCCATCTTCGTGATGTCCCGCATCGCCGGCTGGACGGCGCACATCCAGGAGCAGCTCGCGGACAACGCGCTCATCCGCCCGCTGTCGGTCTACGACGGGGTGGGGGAGCGTCACATCGCCGGGTACGTGGCGGACGATGCGGCGGTCGCCGCCGCGACCCGTCAGGAGGAGATGGCGGGCTGAGCCGGGAACGCGTCGCCTCACCTTGGCCCTGCGGGACACTCACCGTGCTTTTTCCAGTGCCTGTGTTCCGGGCGGGACGCGAATCCACGCGGGCGCCTGACCCGCGCCGAGCCCACTGTCCCGTGGCGCGCATCATCGCCTCAAAAGTACCGGTGAGTGTCCCGCAGGAAGGGTGAGGCCGCAGGGCTCAGGGCACCAGGTCAGCGGCGATCGACTGCGCGGCCGCCTCGCGCTCGGCGGCGGTGCCGCCCAGGTCGCTGCCGGGCTTGTTGGCGATCAGCACCGTCATGATCGCCATGCGGATGCGCAGGCGGTCCTCGATGGACGCCTCGTCGGGCATCGCTGCCTCCCACAGCCGCACCTTGATGTCGTGGATGAGGCTGGTGGAGGCAAGGTTCTGCAGCGCGACCTCGTTCTGCTGGACGCAACGCATGACGTCCCCCGGGACGCCGTGGGTGATGTCGCCGAGGCGGCGGATCATCTCGAGCCGGCGCTCGCGCGTCGAGGGCTCGGCGCGCATCCACTCGACCAGCGCGTCGATCTCCGAGGAGGCCTCCGCGAGCAGCGACTCGAGGATCTCCTCCTTGGACTTGAAGTGGTAGTAGAGCGCGGCCTTGGTGACGCCCAGGTCCTCCGCGATCTCGCGCAGGGAGGTCTGGTCGTAGCCGTTGGCGGTGAAGCGGTCGAGCGCGACGTCCTGGATGCGCTCGCGCGTGTCCCCTCGGCGGCGGGTGGCGGTCTCCGACATCGCTTCCTCTCTGGCGCGTCTGTCGCGAATCTCGGGAATCAACTTGACGGCCGGTCAGTTCCAGCATAGCGTCGTATCCGTAACTTACCGGGCGGCTAGGAAGTTCCCCAGCCCCCGCATCGTCCCCCTCGCTCATCCAAGCCGCGGGGGAGGACCCCCTCCTGGCGAAGCCGCCCTCCCCGGACCTGCCGCGCCCCGGCGCGCTCACGAAAGGCACCCATGGACACCACACCCGATCCCCGCCGCTGGTGGGGCCTGGCCGCGATCGGCCTGGCACAGCTGATGGTCGTGCTCGACATGACCATCGTCAACATCGCGATGCCCACCGCGCAGGCCGACCTCGGGATCTCCGACGCCGACCGCCAGTGGATCATCACCGCCTACACGCTCGCCTTCGGCGGCCTCCTGCTGCTGGGCGGACGGCTCGGCGACGTGGTGGGGCGCAAGCGGATGCTCATCATCGGCCTGGTCGGCTTCGCGGCGGCCTCCGCGCTCGGCGGCGTCGCGCAGAGCTTCGAGATGCTCATCGCCGCCCGCGCCCTCCAGGGCGTGTTCGCCGCGGCCCTCGCGCCCGCGGCGCTGTCGATGCTCAACGTCACCTTCACCGAGGCGAGGGAGCGGGCGCGCGCGCTCGGCATCTACGGTGCGATCGCCGGTGGTGGCGCCGCGCTCGGCCTCATCCTGGGCGGCGCGCTCACGCAGTACCTCGACTGGCGCTGGACGCTCATGGTCAACGTGCCCATCGCGGTGGTCGCCGTGATCGGCGCCTCGATGTTCCTCCACGACCGCGGCATCCGCGCCGCGCACGCCCGCCTCGACATCCCCGGCGCGATCCTCGCGACCGCGGGCCTGCTGGCGATCGTGTTCGGCCTCAGCGAGGCCGAGCAGGACGGCTGGAGCTCGCCCCTGGTGCTGTCGATGCTCGCGATCGGCGTCGCGCTGCTCGCCGTGTTCGTCCTGGTGGAGCGCCGCACCCCGCACGCGTTGCTGCCGCTGCACCTGCTGCGCGAGCGCAACCGCGTGGGCGCGCTCGCCGCGGTGGGCCTCAGCCAGGTGGGCATGTTCGGCGTGTTCCTGTTCCTCACCTACTACCTGCAGGGCATCCAGGGCTACTCGCCCATGAAGACCGGCGTCGCGTTCCTGCCGATGGTGGTGGGCATGATGACGGGTTCCGTGGTGATCTCCGCGCGGCTGCTGCCGCGGGTGGGCCCCCGTCGCCTGATGGTGCCGGGCCTGACGTTGGCGGCGCTGGCGCTGGCGTTCCTCACGCAGATGCAGGTGGACTCCGGCTACTGGCTGCACGTGCTGCCGGGCCTGTTGTTCCTGGGCCTCGGCATGGGCATGACCTTCATGCCGTCGATGGCGACCGCGACGGGCGGCGTCCGCGGCACGGATGCCGGTGTGGTCTCGGCGACGCTCAACACCACCCAGCAGGTGGGCGGGTCGATCGGCATCGCGCTGCTCAACACCGTCGCGGCGACGGCGACCGCCAACTGGATCACCTCGAACGGGGCCTCCACGCAGGAGGCCATGGCCGAGGCCACGGTCCACGGGTTCTCGACCGCGATGTGGGTCTCGGTGGGCGCCGTGGTGCTCGCCGCGATCACCGCCGCGATCCTGGTGAACGCCCGCCCGGGTGTGGGCGGTGCGCATGGCGCGCCCGTCGAGCCCGCGGCAGCCGCTGCGGGGGAGGCGGTGTCCGGTGCAGACGCTGCCGCCGTTCCCGCGGGTGCGACCGGCTCTGCCGCTCCTAGCGGTGCGCGCGCCGATACCCGCTGACGACCCCTCTCACCTCGTATGGCGCCCCTGGGTTCTCCCAGGGGCGCCGCCGTGCGTCTGGCCACACGCCGCCTTCTCGAATCGTGAGGCATGGTGACGCTTGGGGCGTGCGTCGGCGCTTAGTCGTGCGCGATCGCGTCACCCGAACGCTGTTACCGGTGTGGGCGCCCGCGGCCGGCGACAGCCGACCTCACGGTTGACACTGTCGAGGCGCGAGAAACGTCACGAAGCCCCATGGTTGATGCTGGCGCCCTCGTGAAGGACCACGCCCGGATCCTCGAGCAGCTCCTGGACGAACGGCGACTCGCGCCCCGCCACCGTGAACACAGTGACCGACCGGCGGGCACGCGTGAGCGCCACGTAGAAGAGGCGCCGCTCCTCGGCGTGCTCGAACGGATCCGCACCCGGCATCGCGAGCGCCAGCAACGGATCCTCCGGGATGCTGCCGGGGAACCCGTAGCGGCCGGTGGTGACGTTCGGGAGGATGACGTGGTCCGCCTCGAGGCCCTTCGAGCGGTGCGCGGTCCGGAACGCGACCCGCAGCCCCGACGGACGCCGGGAGGGAAGCAGCTTCTCGTCGAAGCCGTACCGGCCCAGGACATCCACGGTGGCGCCGCCGTCCTCCGCGAGCACGGCGAGGTGCGCCTCGATCGCGGCCATCAGGTCACCCCTGCGCGGCACGCGCATCACGGTCACGGGCGCGCCGGACGCGCCCCGCGCGGCCCGTACCGTCTTCGCGATCTGCGCGGGGTTGCGCGACACGAACCGGCCCGCGACATCCGCGATCTCCTGCGGCGAGCGGAACGTGGTCTCCAGGCGACGTGTCAGCGCGGGCCCGAACACGGCGTCGAAGTCCGTCATGACGCTGAGGTCGGCGCCGGCGAAACGGTTGATGGCCTGCCAGTCGTCGCCGACGGCGAGCAGGTACGTGCCACGCGGGCGCAGCAGCGCGCGGACGAGGCGGGCACGGGCGCGGCTGGTGTCCTGGAACTCGTCGACCATGATGAGGTCCCAGCGTGCAAGGCCCGGATCGCGCTCCAGGTGCTCGGCGGCCATGGTCAGCATGTCGTCGAAGTCGACGGCGCGTGCCGCGCGCAGGTCCTCCTGCCACAGGTCGTGGACCTGCCAGTACAGGTCGAGGAACGCGCGCGTCCGGGCCACGTCGAGCCCAGGAACTCGCGAAGCCCGCCGCGCGACCTCCTCGCGCGTGAGTCCGTTGGCCTTCACATGAGACATGAAGCTGCGCACCAGCGGCGCCAGCTCCTTGCGCGCGACGCCAACGATCTCCGCGCCGCCCACCCGCGCGATCAGCTCGCGCACCTTGTCGACGTCGCGACCGGCCTCCACGAACGGAGCGATGCGCGGCTTGCGCCCCGTCGCCTCGCCGATCACCGACAGCCCGAACGAGTGGAACGTGGCCGCCTCCACGCCCTCGTGCGGCAGCCCCAGCGCGCCCAGCCGCGCCTCGAGCCGCTCGCGTAGCTCGGCCGCGGCGTCCGCGTTGAAGGCGAGCATGAGCACGCGGTCGGGGTCCACGAACCCCCGGCGGATCGCGTACGCCGCGCGCGCCACCATGACCGATGTCTTACCCGAGCCGGCCGCCGCGACCACGCGCACCCGATTGTCGAGCGACACCACCGCCCGCGCCTGCTCCTCGGTCAGGGGCGACTTCTCGACCGTCGCGAAGAACTCCTTGCCGGCCGCCAGCTCCCGCCGCGCGATCTCCGTGTTCGCGGCGGCCACGTGCCCGCGGTGGTCCTCGCCCAGGAACGCGAGCGCGCTGGCCTCGGGCTCGGAAAGGGTGGCTGCCAGCGCGTCGCGTTCCGCCGCGGTGAGGGTCGCGAGAAGCGCCTCGCGCCGGGGGAGCCCGGCGAGGACGGCGCTGACATCGTCGTACGCGATCCAGCGCTGCGTGCGTGCCCGCGTCGCGAGGAGCCGCGCGAACACTGGCTCCCGCGCGGCGGCGAGGGCGAGCGCGTCGCGCACCTTCGCACGGGCGACGATGCGCGCGAGAGTCGTGCGGATCGCCTCGCCGTCGCGCCGGTCCAGTCCCCGCATCCGCCTGCGCGTCCCGTCCGCCGGGGCGTCGACCACGAGGCAGCGGCTGAACCACCACCAGCCCACGCGGAGCCGCGCGGCATCCGTCCCGGCGAAGGCGTCGACGCGATCACCGTCGCGCAGCGTCAGCCGTCCCGCCTCGAGCGTGAGGGTCCACCCGGGGCGACCGGTCCACGTCTGAGGCACCGGACAATCCTGCCGCAGCCCGCCGACAGCCGGTGACCACGGTTCGGTCCGGTCAGGCGCGGGTTGCCACCCGCCGGAGGTCACGTACGTCGCGTTCCAGGCGATCGAGCGCGCCATGGAGGTCGACCCCGCGTTGCGACGCGAGCCCGTCGAGGATGAAGCCGCGGATCAGCGCGGAGACGGGCAGGTTCAGCTCCGCGGCGACGACGGTCAGCTCCGCGATGACCTCATTGGGGAGCCGCAGCGAGTAGACCGAAGATGCCTCGCGATTTCTGCGGCGCGCGGGAGTGCCTTCAGGTGGCGCCACGTCGCGAGACGTCTCGGAGTCCTCGATCGCTGCGGCGATGCGCTTCTCCAGCTCAGTCATGGTCGACCTCCTGCGAGTAGATCCGTTGGTAGGTGGGATTGGCGGGCCACGCGCCGCCGCTGCGCTGCACCCCGCTACCGTATGACGCACGTCATACGTCCTCAAGGGGCTGTGCACACTGGACCACCGCATCGTCCCTCCGCGATGGTCGGGGGAGCCTCCACGGGTGCCGTACCCTGGTCCGGCTCGACCGGCGCCAGCCGCGTCGCCCGTCCCCACGGCGTGGTGGGACCGCGAGGTCTGCGCGCCGCCCGAACCGAAGCAGGTCCCATGCCCCGCGCCCGCACCATCGTCCTCGCCGCCGCGGCCACCCTCGCGGTCGGCGTCACCGCCGCCTACTGGTACGAGCGGCCCATGCTTCTCACCGGCACGGGCTACGCCGCCCACAACGCGTGCGCCGTCACCGAGGTCGCCGGCAGGGACGATGCGGCGGCCGACCTCCCCGCGAACCCCCTGGTCCCCGTCCTGCGCACCTCGTTCGCGGACGGCGAGGCGTCGACCACCATCCTCGGCGTGCTCGCGAAGCAGCAGGCCTGGGCGACGCCCGGCTACGGCTGCACGCTCGCGTCCGAGCGACCTAAGGGCCTCCCCGAGCCGACCGCCGTGGACGCCAACCTCTACACCGACCTCCCGCTCACCCCGGGGGACGATGCGGCGGTCACCCAGGCGCTGGCGTACGGCTTCGGCGACGACCTGGGTGGGGACGAGCGCGCCGCGCTCGGCACGCGCGGCGTGGTGGTGTTGAAGGACGGCGAGCTGGTGGCGGAGCGGTACGCCGACGGCTTCGGACCGGAGACGCCGCAGCTCGGCTGGTCGATGACCAAGTCCGTGACCAACCTTCTGGTGGGCCGACTGGTGCAGGCGGGGGAGGTGTCGCTCGACGACGACCACCTGGTGGAGACGTGGACCGACGGCCGCGCCGACATCACGGTGCGGCAGCTCATGCAGATGACCTCCGGCCTCGCGTGGGACGAGACGTACGACCTCGGCACGCCCATCACCCAGATGCTCTACGGCGAGGGCGACATGGGCGCGTACGTCGCGTCGCAGGAGCTCGCGCACGAGCCCGGGGCGTACCTCCAGTACTCGAGCGGGTCGACCACGCTGCTGTGCGACGTGGTGACCCAGGGGCGCGGGGGAGCGGACGCGCCGCGTGCGCAGGTGTTCGCGCCGCTGGGCCTGTCGAGCGCCGTCATGGAGGTGGATGCGGCCGGGACTCCGGTGTGTTCGTCCTACATGTGGGCGACGCCGCGCGACTGGGCGACGGTCGGGCAGTTCGTGCTCCAGGACGGTGTCTGGGACGGCGAGCGGCTGCTGCCCGAGGGCTGGGTCGCGGAGTCGACGGTCCCGGTCGACACCGAGATCGAGGAGGGTTCGGACGGCTACGCGTCCGGCTGGTGGGCGAACACCCGCCCCGACGGCTCCGTGGTGGACCCGGAGCTGCCCGCAGATGCGTACTCGGCGTCGGGCCACGACGGCCAGAAGGTGATCGTGGTGCCATCCGAGGGGCTCGTGATCGCGCGGCTCGGATTCACGCCCGAGGCGGACGACAACCGGGTGCTCGCGATGGCGGAGCAGGTGATCGCGGCGCTCGGGTGAGGTGGGGCGCAGCGGCCAGCCCGCGCATCGTACCTGGCAAAGCGGAAGGCCCGCCTCCCTTCGACGGGGAGACGGGCCTTCGCGATGAGCGCTACGGCTTAGCAGTCGTAGTAGAGCTCGAACTCGTGCGGGTGCGGACGGAAGCGCAGCGGGTCGATCTCCTGCGTGCGCTTGAGGTCGATCCACATCTCGATGAGGTCCTCGGTGAACACGCCGCCCTCGGTGAGGAAGCCGTGGTCCGCCTCGAGGGCGTCAAGCACCGCGGGGAGCGAGGCCGGGACCTGAGCGATCTGGGCGTGCTCCTCGGGGGGCAGCTCGTAGAGGTCCTTGTCGACCGGGGCCGGGGGCTCGATGCGGTTCTTGATGCCGTCGATGCCGGCCATCAGGAGCGCCGCGAACGCGAGGTACGGGTTCGACGACGGGTCGGGCGCGCGGAACTCGATGCGCTTGGCCTTCGGGTTCGACCCGGTGATCGGGATGCGGACCGCGGCGGAGCGGTTACGCGCCGAGTAGACCAGGTTGACCGGGGCCTCGTAGCCCGGCACGAGGCGGTGGTACGAGTTGACGGTCGGGTTGGTGAACGCGAGCAGCGACGGCGCGTGCTTGAGGATGCCGCCGATGTACCAGCGGGCGAGGTCCGAGAGGCCGCCGTAGCCGGACTCGTCGTAGAAGAGTGGCTCGCCGTTCTTCCAGATCGACTGGTGGACGTGCATGCCCGAGCCGTTGTCGCCGAAGAGCGGCTTCGGCATGAAGGTCACGGTCTTGCCCGCGCGCCACGCGACGTTCTTGACGACGTACTTGAACTTCTGGATGTCGTCGCCCGCGTGCAGCAGCGTGTTGAAGCGGTAGTTGATCTCCTGCTGGCCGGCGGTGCCCACCTCGTGGTGCGCGCGCTCGAGCTCGAGGCCGACCTCGCCGAGGACCTTGCACATCTCGTCGCGGAGGTCCGCGAACTGGTCGCCGGGGGAGACGGGGAAGTAGCCGCCCTTGTAGCGCGTCTTGTAGCCGCGGTTCGGGGTGCCGTCCTCCTCGTACTCGACGCCGGTGTTCCACCAGGCCTCGGAGGAGTCGATGTGGTAGTAGCCCTCGTGCTGGTTCGTGTCGAAGCGAACCGAGTCGAAGATGAAGAACTCCGCCTCGGGGGCGAAGAAGGCGGTGTCACCGATGCCGGTGGACTTCAGGTACTCGACGGCCTTCGCCGCGATGTTGCGGGGGTCGCGCGAGTAGGGCTCGTTCGTGAACGGGTCCACGATCGAGAAGTTGATGACGAGCGTCTTCGCCTTGCGGAACGGGTCGACGAACGCGGTGGCGACATCCGGCAGCAGCTTCATGTCGGACTCGTTGATCGCCTGGAAGCCGCGGATCGACGAACCGTCGAACATCGCGCCCTCGGTGAACACGTCCTCGGTGAACTGCGACGCGGGGATGTTGAAGTGCTGCATCTGACCCGGCAGGTCGCAGAAGCGGATGTCGACGAACTCGACGCCCTCGTTCTTCACATACTCGATCGCCTCGTTGGCGTCTTTGAACATCCGGTACTCCTTGAAGAGGTTGGACAGGCCTTCGGTGGCACCTCACACCCTAGGGGCGGTCCGTTGCCTACGGATACACGGAATGTTTCCAGAGTGTTACATGTGGCACCTTTCGGGCCGTGGTAACGCCCGGGCACCGCGCGCGAGGAGGCCGCCTGGGGGACGATGCGCGGGCTGGGGGCCGCGCGCATCGTCCCCCGCGGTGCGGGTTGACTAGGCTTTCGGAGTGACCGAGCAGACCGCACCTTCCGCACTCGTCCCTCGCCGGCTGGCCGGCATCGCGATCGACTGGGTGCTGTGCCTGCTGATCTCGTCGGCGTTCTTCCCGGACCCGAGCTACCCGGCGGACACCGTGACCGGGCTCGAGCGGGCCTTCCTCGCGGGCTCGCCCTTCGCGACGCTCGCCGTGTGGGCCGTGCAGCACCTGCTGCTGGTCGCGACGCTCGGCACCACCATCGGGCACCGGCTGCTGGGCCTGCGCGTGGTGCGCGAGGAGGGGCCGCTGCCGGTGGGCTTCACCAAGGCCGCGATCCGCACCGCGCTGCTCGCGCTGGTGATCCCCGCGGTCGTGTGGGGTCCCGACGGGCGCGGGCTGCACGACAGGCTCGCGCACACCCGCGTGGTGCGCGCGGCGCGCGTCGGGGGAACGGAGGGCGTCGCATGACCGCCATCGAGGCCGCGGGCGTCCTGCTCGACATGGACGGCACGCTGATCGACTCCACCGCGACGGTGGACGTGGTGTGGGGCGACTTCGCGCGCCAGGCCGGATTCGACGTGGACGAGGTGCTCGCACACGTCCACGGCGTCCCCGCCCGCGCGACCCTGCGTCGCTTCCTGGGCGAGGACGCGGACATCGAGCCCTGGTTCCGCCAGATCGAGGAATGGGAGAACGAGCGCTTCGACGCCGACGTCGAGATCCCCGGCGCCGTCGCGGCGGTGCACGCGATCCCGTCCGGCCGATGGGCCGTGGTGACCTCGGCGCTGCGCGATGCCGCGCTGCGCCGGCTCGCGCGGCTGGGGTTCCCGGACGTGGAGGTGCTCGTGGCCGCGGAGGACGTGGAGCGCGGCAAGCCCGACCCGGAGCCGTACCGCCGGGGTGCCGAGGCGCTGTGCGTCGCGGTCGAGGACTGCGTGGTGTTCGAGGACTCCGACGCCGGCGTGCGGGCCGGGCTCGCGGCCGGCGCGACCGTGGTGGTCGTGGGTGGCCTGGCGACGCCCGCGACCGCGGGGTTGGCGCGGGTCGCCGACATGACCGCCGTGAGCTTCGCGCCGGGGGAGCGCGGCGTCACCGTCACCCTGAGCTGACCGCGCGCCCGCTCCGGGCCGCCACGGCGGTGTGGGTAGATGGTGGTCGGTTCTGGCGGGTCGCCGCGCGGCACTGGTAGATCAGTGTCGGCTGGCGCCGGCGACGCCCGCGTGCGGCGACGAGGACGCGAGAGCCGGCCGCCGCATCGTCCCCCGACAACCATCTACCGCTGCCGCGCGGCGACCCAGGAAAAGCGACAACCCCCTACCAATTCCCCGGGAGGGGAGCGGAGGGGGTTGGTCGCGAGACGGCTCAGCGGCCGCGCATGCCCTTGCGGTCGGGACGCGCGCGCACCGGGTCGATGCCCTTGGGCATCGGGGGCTTCGCGCCGCCGATCGCCTTGAGACGCGCCTCGACCGTCGGACGGTCGTTGCGGCCCAGGGCCTTCTTGGTCTTACGGATCGCCTTGGTGAGGCCGCCCAGCGGCACCTCGCCCTCGCCGCGGCCCACGTAGATCACGGTGACGGGGACGCCGGGGACCAGCTTCTCGATGCGCTTCTTCGAGGTCTCCGCGGGCTTGTGGATGATCGCGCCGCCCTCGG
The DNA here is from genome assembly GCF_000971215.1 of Demequina silvatica. Taxonomy (GTDB): domain Bacteria; phylum Actinomycetota; class Actinomycetes; order Actinomycetales; family Demequinaceae; genus Demequina; species Demequina silvatica. The sequence continues at coordinate 314,652 of NZ_BBMA01000004.1, read as the reverse complement.
CGAGGAGGACGATGCCGCCCTTGCCGACGCCCTGGAACACCACGCCCTTGCCGCGGGTGTCCATGTTCACCGGGTTGTCCTCGAACTTCCATCCGGTGCGGATGGTCTGCGCGACCGCGAGGGAGGCGCCGGTCTGGCCCTCCATGCGCAGGAACGCGGTGCGCTCGAAACGGCGGGTCAGGAAGTACATCGAGCCGAGCAGGCCGGTCAGCACGCCGAAGATCGACGCGTAGATGATCGCGGCGGTGCCGCCGATCAGCGCGCCGATGAGCACCGCGATGCCCACCACGCCCACGAAGATGCCGATGATGCCGGGCAGCAGGGCCTTGTCGTGCGGGGCGGTGACCCGGTACGCCTGGGCGACCAGGTGGTACCAGCGCTGCTTCTTGGGCTTGCTCTCGGTGCTCTTGTCCTTAGCCATGATGCGCACAGTCTAGTCGCAGGCCCGGACACCTCCGGGACCCCCGCGACCCGCACATCGTCCCCCTGCGGTACCCCGCGGGAAGGATGGCCGGAAGGTCAGCCGAGCTCGGGGCGCGCCTTGAGCAGCGCCGAGGCCTCCTGGCGCGACTCGGTCGCCTCGCCGAGGTGCGCGAGCGCGTCCGGGATGGGACGGCCCTTGCTCTTCATGGCCTGGCCCCAGAGGCGGCCGGCGCGGTACGAGGAGCGCACCAGCGGGCCCGACATGACGCCGAGGAACCCGATCTCCTCCGCGATGTCCGAGAGCTCGACGAACTCGGCGGGCTTGACCCACCGGTCCACGGGGTGGTGGCGGGGGGAGGGGCGCAGGTACTGCGTGATGGTGATGAGGTCGCAGCCGGCGGCGTGGAGGTCGCGGAGCGCCTCGACGGCCTCGTCGAACGTCTCGCCCATGCCCAGGATCAGGTTGGACTTGGTGACCAGGCCGTCCTCCTGCGCCGCGGTGAGCACGGAGAGCGAGCGATCGTAGCGGAAGCCGGGACGGATGCGCTTGAACACGCGCGGCACGGTCTCGAGGTTGTGGGCGAGGACCTCGGGGCGCGAGGAGAACACCTCGGCGAGCTGGGCGGGGTCCGCGTTGAAGTCGGGGATGAGCAGCTCGACGCCGGTGCCCGGGTTGAGGGCGTGGATCTGGCGGACGGTCTCCGCGTAGAGCCAGGCGCCGCCGTCCTCGAGGTCGTCGCGCGCGACGCCCGTGATGGTCGAGTACTTGAGGCCCATCTGGCGCACGGACTCGGCGACGCGGCGAGGCTCGTCGGCGTCGAACGCCGCGGGCTTGCCGGTGTCGATCTGGCAGAAGTCGCAGCGGCGCGTGCACTGGTCGCCGCCGATGAGGAACGTCGCCTCGCGGTCCTCCCAGCACTCGAAGATGTTGGGGCAGCCGGCCTCCTCGCACACCGTGTGCAGGCCGCCGCTCTTCACCAGGCCCTTGAGGTCCTTGTACTCGGGTCCCATGGTCGCCTTGGTGCGGATCCACTCGGGCTTGCGCTCGATCGGGACGGCCGAGTTGCGGGCCTCGACGCGCAGCATCTTGCGGCCCTCGGGTGCGATGGTCACACGGGCTCCTTCGTGGGGAGGTGGGAGTCTGCGCCGGTGGGCGCCTGGGCCCACCTTACGTCGGCGAGGGCGGCTTCCAGGAATCGCACGGTCGGGTCGACCGCCTCGGCGAGGGGCACGTCGCGGCCCAGCTCGGCGGCGAGGGACGTGACGTCCGCGTCGGAGATGCCGCACGGGACGATGCGCTGGTACCAGTCGAGGTCGGGCGTGCAGTTGAGCGCGATGCCGTGCATGGTGACGCCCTTGGCCACGCGCACGCCGATTGCGCAGACCTTCCGCTCGCGGCGCGTGTCCGTGGCGGGCAGCCACACGCCGGAGCGGCCCTCCACGCGGATCGTGTCGAGCCCGAAGGTCGCGCACACGTCCATGACGGCCTGCTCGAGCTGGCGGACGTACCGGACCACGTCGACGGGCTCCGCGAGCCGCACGATCGGGTAGGCGACCAGCTGGCCCGGGCCGTGCCAGGTGATGCGGCCGCCGCGGTCGACGTCGATGACCGGGGTGCCGTCGACGGGACGGTCCCACGTGGCGGTCCGCTTGCCGGCGGTGTAGACGGGCTCGTGCTCGACCAGGAGGACCGTGTCCTCGGCCTCGCCGGCGACCACGGCGGCGTGGACCTCCCGCTGGAGATCCCACGCCTCCTGGTACGGCACCAGGCGCGAGCCGAGGTCGAGGGGGACTGTGCGCATCACAGGATGGTAACTCTTGGCGGGGTCGGGAATAGGAAGGCCTGCTTCCGGCATCATTCTCCACGTGAAGCTTCGATCCTGGGCACGTCCCCTGCTCATCATCCTCGTGATCTTCGGCTGGCTCGCCATCGGCGGCGCCGGCGGTCAGACGTTCGGCAAGCTCTCGGAGGTGCAGGAGAACGACTCCGCGGCCTTCCTCCCGTCGAGCGCCGAGTCCACCGAGGCCGCCGACCTGCATGCCGAGTTCGCCCCCACCGACTCCGTCCCCGCGCTCCTCGCCGTCGAGGGCGGCGCGGCGGACGTCGCGACCGTCCAGGCATTCGTCGACTCGGTCCTCGCCGAGCCGCTCGAGGGCGACCCCGAGGGCCGCACCGTCGGCGACATCACCCTCACCGGACCTCAGGGCCAGGGGCCCACCGCCGTGCCGTCCGAGGACGGGGAGGCCATCCTGGTGTCCTTCGCGGTCGACGCCGAGGTCTTCGACGAGATGGCGGGCGAGGAGTCCGTGGGCCAGCTCTACGTCGACACGCTCCGCACCGCGTGGTCGGAGGCCGACACCGGGCTGACCGGCTACGTCACAGGGCCCGCCGGCCTCGTCGCAGACCTGGTCGAGGCGTTCGGCGGCATCGACGGCATCCTGCTGCTCGTCGCGCTGGGTGTGGTGCTGATCATCCTGCTCATCGTCTACCGCAGCCCCGTGCTGCCGTTCCTGGTCCTCGCGACCTCCATGCTCGCCCTCACGGGCGCGATCATCGCGGTCTACGCCCTCGCCAACGCCGACGTCATCACGCTCAACGGCCAGAGCCAGGGCATCATGTTCATCCTGGTGGTCGGCGCGACCACCGACTACTCGCTGCTGCTGGTCGCCCGCTACCGCGAGGAGCTGCTGCGGATCGAGTCGCCCTACGCGGCCCTGGGTCACGCCTGGAAGCGCTCGCTCGAACCCATCGCCGCCTCGGCCGGCACCGTGATCCTGGGACTGCTGGTGCTGCTGCTGAGCGACCTCAAGTCGAACGCCGCGCTCGGCCCCGCCGGCGCGATCGGCATCGCGGCGTCCTTCCTCGCGGCGCTCACGCTGCTGCCCGCGCTGCTCCTCATCGGCGGCAAGCACGCCCGCGGCGTGTTCTGGCCCGCGATGCCGCGCTATCGCGGAGACGACGCCCACGAGTCCGAGGAGACCATCGAGGCCGTCGAGGCGCGCGCCGGCGTGTGGGGCCGCGTGTCCCGGTTCGTCGACTCCCGACCGCGCGCGGTCTGGGCGGCCGCCGCGCTGGGCCTCGCGATCCTCGCCGCGTTCGTGCCCACCTTCAAGTCGGGCGGCCTCGGCGAGCGGGACATCTTCACCGCCGAGACCGAGTCCGTCACCGGCTTCGAGTTCCTCGAGCAGCACTTCGAGGCGGGGGCCACGTCGCCCATCCGCATCATCACCGCGGAGGGCTCGGCGCAGGACGTGCTCGCGGCGGTCGAGGACGTCGAGGGCGTCACCCAGGCGTACCTGCTCACGCCCGCGGTCGCGGCCGGCGCCCCGGCGGGGGCCGTGCCCGAGGACCCGATCGTGGTCGACGGCCTGGTCGAGATCAACGCCATCACGCAGGTCTCGGCGTCCTCCGCCGAGGCGCTCGACATCGTCGCCGACGTCCGCACCGAGGCGCACGCGGTCGACGCCGAGGCACTGGTGGGCGGCCAGGCCGCCGAGTCCCTCGACACCCGTCTCACCAGCGAGCGCGATCTGAAGATCATCCTGCCGACCATCCTCGCGGTGATCCTGGTGGTCCTCATGCTGCTGCTGCGCTCGATCCTGGCGCCGGTGCTCATCATCCTCGCGAACGTGCTGAGCTTCGCGGCGACCATGGGCCTCGCGGCGATCGTGTTCAACCACGTGCTCGACTTCCCCGGCACGGACCCGTCCGTGCCGCTGCTCGGGTTCGTGTTCCTGGTGGCGCTCGGCGTCGACTACTCGATCTTCCTCATGTCGCGCGCGCGGGAGGAGTCGCTGCAGCACGGCGCGCGGGAGGGCATCCGGAGGGCGCTGGCGGTGACGGGCGGCGTGATCACGTCCGCGGGCATCGTGCTCGCGGCCACGTTCGCTGCGCTGGGCGTGATCCCGCTGATCTTCCTCGCGCAGATCGCGTTCATCGTGGCGGCGGGCGTGCTCATCGACACGTTCGTGGTGCGGTCGCTGCTGGTGCCGGGGCTCATCGCGGACATCGGCCGCCGCGCGTGGTGGCCGGCGCGTCGCATCGGCGACTGAATCCGCCCTGTGGAGAACGCACCGCTCCGCCGTCGCTGATGTGACGGTGGAGGGGTGCGGCACATCACCCCCCTCCGTCTCGACCGGGTCTCGCGGACCGTCGGTCGCGGCGACGCGGCCGAGCGGCTCGCGCGCGCCCGCGTCGCCGCCCTGAGCGTGGTCGAGCACCCGGGGGTCTGCGCGCCGCTCGACGTGGTGCGGGAGGACGATGCGGTGGTGGCCTTGTCGCCTCGCGTCGCCGGGGCGCCGCTCGCCACCGCCGGCCGGGCCGCGAGCGTGGGCGAGTGGGTGTGGCTGGTCGCGGGCGTCGCGGAGGCGCTGGACGCGCTGCACTCCCACGGGCTCGCGCACGGCGACGTGTCGCCGTCCAACGTCCTCGTGGGGGTGCGGCCCGTGCTCGTGGATCTCGTGGGACCCGCGCTCGGCGGCGAGCGCGGTACCCCGGGCTTCGCGGCGCCCGAGCGCGCCGCGGGCGGGCCGCCCACCGCGGCGGGCGACGTCCACGCGCTGGGCGCGGTCGCGCTCGCCGCGGCCTCGCCCGCGTTCCGCACGGAGGCGGAGGCGTGGATGGCGCCGCTGCTCGATCCCGATCCAGACGCCCGGCCGTCGGCCAGGGCGGTGGCGCGCGGGATCGTGGGGTGCGCGACGCCCGCGAGGTGGCGGCTCGAGCTCGCGGATCCGCCTCCGCAGCCCGCGGCGCGCTCCGTCCGCACCGAGCGCGATCCGCGCGCGTGGCACTGGCGGCTGCGGCGTCATCCGTCGCGGCTCGTGGCGGTTGCCGCCGCGGGCGCGCTCACCGCCGGATGGATGCTCTGGGGGCCCGTGCCGGTCGCGGTCGCCCCGGTGGTCGGCGTGGGAGTGGCAGGCGCGGGCGAGGCGCGCACGGGTGCCGCGGACCGCGCGAAGGCGACCGCCGCATCGTCCCTTCCTCCGCCTGCGGAGGCGGCGCGCGAGCTCACGCGCGAGCGGATCGAGGCCATCGCGGCGGGCGACGGGGACGCGTTGGTGGAGCTCACCGTCCCGGGGTCGCGGGCGTGGGCGACGGCGGCGCGCGAGGCGCGGCAGTTCGGGGAGGTGGAGGTGCGGGGCCTGGCGGTGGAGGTGGGCGACGCGACCGTGGTCCGCGGGGACGGCACGAGCATCACCGTGGAGGTCGCGTACACGCTCGCGGCGCACACGCTCGTGGACGGGCGCGAGCGGACCGAGGTGCCGGAGCAGCGTCAGGTGGCGCGGCTGGCGCTCGTCTGGTCGGGCGAGCGGTGGCGCGTCGAGCGGGTCAGCGTGCCGCCATGACCCAGCGCGTAGCGTCCTCGACGGTCGGGTGGCGCCACGCGAAGCCCAGGCGCGTCAGCACGGTCGGGGAGCCGTGCTGCGACGTGAGCAGGTCCTCGATCGCGCGTCCGACCGCGATGTCGAGGACGGTCTTGGGGACCCGGAAGCCCGGGCGTTTGCCCGCGGCCTCGGAGAAGGCGCGCATGAGGGCCGCGTCGCGCGTGGGGTGGGGGGAGATGCACAGCGCGACGCCGTGGTGATCGGAGTCGATGAGGAAGCGCAGCGCGCGGATGTGGTCCTCGAGGGTGATCCACGAGTGCCACGTGTCGGGACGTCCGAGCGCGCCGAGCAGCCCGCGCGACGTGAGCGGGAGCAGGCGTTCGGCGAAGCCGCCGTGCGAGGCGAGTACCAGCCCGGTGCGGGCGGTCACTACGCGCACGCCGGCGTCGCGCGCGGGCTGCGCCTCCGCCTCCCAGTCGCGCACGATCCCCGAGAGGAGCGTGCGGCCGGGACCCGAGGACTCGTCGAGCCGCTCCTCGGCGCGGTCGCCGTAGAAGCCCATCGCGGAGCCCTGGAGGAGCATGCCGGAGAACCCGGCCCCCGCATCGTCCCCGAGGATCGCCCGCACGATGGTGCGGGTCGAATCCACGCGGGATCGGCGCACCTCGGCGGCGTAGGAGTCGGTGAGGCGCTTGGCGCCGATCGAGGCGCCGGCGAGGTTGACCACCACGTCGGCCGAGCGGATCACGTCCGCGTCGATCGTGCCGGCGGCGGGGTCCCAGCGGGACTCGTGGGGTCCTGCGGGTGAACGCCGCACGAGGGCGACCACGTCGTGGCCGCCCTCGTGCAGGTCCTTCTTGAGCGCCGTGCCGATCAGCCCCGAGGAGCCTGCGATCACGACGCGCATCGTCAGCTGTCCCGGTCCGTTACAGGCCGAGCTCGGACTCGAACTCGCCGGCCTCGATGATCCGCTTCACGGTCTGCAGGAAGCGGGCCGCGTCCGCGCCGTCCACGATCCGGTGGTCGTAGCTGAGCGGGAGGTAGCACATCGGGCGGACGGAGATGACATCCTCGCCGTCGGGGCCCTTGACCACGACCGGCTTCTTGATGATCGCGCAGGTCGCGAGGATGCCCACCTGGGGCGCGGGGACGATCGGGGTGTCGAACAGCGTGCCGCCCGAGCCCGTGTTGGTCACCGAGAAGGTGCCACCCGAGATCTCGTCGGAGGACAGGCCGCCCTCGCGCGCCTTGGTGGCGAGGTCGACGATGCCCTTGGCGTGGTCGACGATCGTCTTCGAGTCCGCGTCCTTGAGCGTCGGGAGCATGAGGCCCTTGGGGGTGTCCACCGCGAGCGACAGGTTGACCGACGGGTGGTAGACGATGCTGCCGTCCTCGACCGACGCGTTGAGGAACGCGTGCTCCTGCAGCGCGATCGCCGTGGCGCGGGTGAAGAACGGCAGGAACGTGAGGTTCACGCCGTGCTTCGCTGAGAACGCGGACTTGTTCTTGGCGCGCAGCGCGAAGATCTTGGTGCAGTCGACCTCGACCACGGAGGTGAGCTGCGCCATGCCGTGCAGCGACTCCATCATCTTGTCGGCGGTGATCTTGCGGATGCGGGTCATCTTGACCGTCTGGCCGCGCAGCTCCGAGACCTCGACCTGGTTGGCCGACGTGGCGGGAGCGGCAGGCGCCGCGGCCGGAGCGGCGGCGGGGGCCTCGGGAGCCTTCGCCGCGGCCTCGAGGACGTCCTCCTTGCGGATGCGGCCACCCACGCCGGTGCCGGCGAGCGAGGACAGGTCCACGCCCTTCTCGGCGGCGAGCTTGCGCACGATGGGGGTGACGTAGCCCGAGCCGGACGATGCGGCGGCCGCGGGGGCCACCGGAGCGGCGGCGGCGGGGGCGGCCGGGGGCGCCGGGGGAGCGGGCGGGGCGACGGGAGCCGGGGCCGGGGCCGCGGGGGCGGCCGGCGCGGGTGCCGGAGCCTCGGCCGCAGGAGCGGCGGCGGGCGCGGGGGCGGCACCGGGCGCGCCGATGCGGGCCAGGACGGCGCCCACCTCGGCCTCCTCGTCCTCGCCCACGAGGATCTCGGTGAGGACGCCGGCGAACGGCGACGGGATCTCGGTGTCGACCTTGTCGGTCGAGACCTCGAGCAGGGGCTCGTCCGCCTCCACCGAGTCGCCGACGGCCTTGAGCCAGCGGGTGACGGTGCCCTCGGTCACCGACTCGCCCAGCGCGGGGAGGGTGACGTCGCGGCCGCCACCGGCGGGAGCGGCGGCAGGCGCCGGGGCCTCGGCGGCGGGAGCGGCGGGCGCGGGCGCCTCGGGGGCGGCCTCGACCGGAGCCGGAGCGGGCTCCGCGGGAGCGGCGGCCTCGGGTGCCGGGGCGGCGGCCGGAGCCTCGCCCGCCTCGCCGATGCGGGCCAGGACCGCGCCGACCTCGGCCTCCTCGTCCTCCTGGATGAGGATCTCGAGGAGCGTGCCCGCGAAGGGCGAGGGGATCTCGGTGTCGACCTTGTCGGTGGACACCTCGAGCAGGGGCTCGTCGGCGGCGACGGTGTCGCCGACGTTCTTCAGCCAGCGGGTGACGGTGCCCTCGGTGACGGACTCGCCGAGAGCGGGAAGGGTGACGTCGTTGCTCATGGGTTCTTCTTCCTCAGTCGAAGCGGATCAGTCGTGCGCGTGCAGGGGCTTGCCGGCGAGCGCGAGGTGCGCCTCGCCGAGCGCCTCGTTCTGCGTCGGGTGCGCGTGGATGAGCGGGGCGACGTCCTCGGGGTGCGCCTCCCAGTTGACGATGAGCGACGCCTCGCCGATCTGCTCGCCCACGCGGGCGCCGATCATGTGGATGCCGACCACGGGGCCGTCGACCACGCGCACCAGCTTGACGAAGCCGGTGGTGCCGAGGATCTGGCTCTTGCCGTTGCCGCCCAGGTTGTACTCGAGCGCCTGGACCTTGTCCGCGCCGTACTGCTCCTCGGCCTTCGCCTGCGTGAGGCCCACGGACGCGAGCTCGGGCTCGCAGTAGGTGACCTTGGGGATGTTGACGTCGGCGATGACCTGCGGGGCCAGGCCCGCGATCTCCTCGGAGACGAAGATGCCCTGCTGGAAGCCGCGGTGCGCGAGCTGGAGGCCGGGGACGATGTCGCCGACCGCGTAGATGTTCGCGACGCCGGTGTGGAGGCGCTCGTCGGTGAGCACGAATCCGCGGTCGACACGGATGCCCTGCTCCTCGTAGCCCAGGTCGGCGGTGCGCGGGCCGCGGCCCACGGCCACCAGGAGGATGTCGGCCTCGAGGGTGGTGCCGTCCTCGAGCGTCACGGTGACGCCCGCGTCGGACTGGGTCACGCCCTGGAAGCGGACGCCGACCTTGAAGTTGATGCCGCGCTTGCGGAACGCGCGCTCGAGGCCCTTGGAGAGCGCCTCGTCCTCGTTCGGCGCCAGGTGCGGGAGCGCCTCGACCACGGTGACGTCGGCCCCGAAGGACTTCCACACCGAGGCGAACTCGACGCCGATCACGCCGCCGCCGAGCACGATCGCACGCTGCGGGACCCACTCCATGCCGAGCGCCTGGTCGGACGTGATGACACGCCCGCCGATCTCGAGGCCGGGGAGCGAGCGGGCGTACGAGCCGGTGCCCAGGATGATGTTCGTGCCGGTGTAGCGCTCGCCGTTCACCTCGATGGTGTCGGGGCCCACCAGGCGGCCGTGACCCTCGATGACGGTCACCTTGCGGGACTTCACCAGGCCCTGGAGGCCGCGGTAGAGGCGGTCGATCACGCCCTGCTTGTAGGAGTTCACCTTGAGCATGTCGATGCCCTCGAGCGTGGTGTTGACGCCGTACTTCTCACCCTCGCGGGCGTTGTCGGCGAGCTCGGCGGCGTGCAGCAGCGCCTTCGTCGGGATGCAGCCGTTGTGAAGGCAGGTACCCCCCACCTTCGCCTCCTCGACCAGTCCGACCGTGAAGCCGAGCTGGGAGGCGCGCAGGGCGGCGGCATAGCCGCCCGACCCGCCGCCGAGGATGAGAACATCAAACGAGCGTGGGGTGGACTCGGACACTATGGGATCTCCTTGTAAGGGATGTCTGTACGGCCCATCTTGCCACGCGGCGGGTGACGCGCGAACCGCGCGACATGCCCGCCACCAGCCCACCCGGTGACTACGCTGGGGCCATGGGTCTGTTCTCCAGGAAGCCGAGGTCCAAGCAGGGTTCGGCCGCGCAGTCGGGCGGCCGCGACGCGAAGGCCGAGACCATCGCGCACCTGCGCGCGTTCGTGTCCGCGCACACCGGCTGCGAGGCCTTCGTCGAGCCCCCGACGCGTGTCACGCAGACCACCATGGTGATCGTCGCCGACACGGGGGAGTGGACGCGCCGTCGCGTCCCCGACGAGGCGACCGCGCGCAAGCTCGCGCAGCAGTTCTCCATCCCGGCGTTCGACGTCAACCTGTCGGGCTACCCGTCGCGCATGCGCGAGTGGAACGAGAAGCAGCGCAAGAACCACGGCTGACGCCGTTCCGCCCGACGCTCGCGCGGGCCAGCACCGCAGGACCCGACTCGCATCGGTCCTGCATACGGGTCGCCGCGACCCGCATGCAGGACTGTCATTGGTGCGCACCTGCATGCAGGACGCCGCCGCCGGCGGCGCGGCACCGCGGCACGCATGGGGGACGATGCGGCGCGCGCCCGGGCATGGGAAAGGCCCGGCCCCCGCGTGGGGACCGGGCCTCGCCCAGCGATCAGCAGCGGATCACGCCTGCGCGCGCTCCTCGAGGAAGCGGAACAGCGTGCGCAGCGAGTGCCCGGTGGAGCCGGCGACGTTCTCCGCCCACGGCTTGCCCTCGTTGTAGGACGGGCGGGCGATGTCGAGGTGCGCCCACGGGGTGTCGCCCACGAACTCGCGCAGGAAGATGCCGGCGGACAGCATGCCGCCTCCCTGCGGGTCGCCGATGTTCTGCAGGTCCGCGATCTTCGAGTCGACCGACTCGCGCAGGTGCTCGGGCAGGGGCATCGCCCACATCGCCTCGTCGACCTCGTTCGCGCGGGCCACGACCTCGTCGCGGATCTCGGGGGTGCCCATGACGCCCGAGGTGCGGGTGCCGAGCGCCACGCCCTGCGCGCCGGTGAGGGTCGCGACGTCGAGCAGCACGTCGGGGTTCTCCTCGCGCGCCTTGACCAGGCCGTCCGCCATGACCAGGCGGCCCTCGGCGTCGGTGTTGAGGACCTCGACGGTCTGGCCGCCGTAGATGCGGATGACGTCGGAGGGGCGCTGGGCGGTGCCGGACGGCATGTTCTCGGCGATGCACAGCCACGCGGTGACCGCGATGGGCAGCTCGGCGCGGGCCGCGGCGATGACGGCGTGCAGCACGGTGGCGGCGCCGGTCATGTCGGACTTCATGGTCTCCATCGACTTCGACGGCTTGAGCGAGATGCCGCCCGTGTCGAACGTGATGCCCTTGCCCACCAGCGCGACGTGCTGGGTGGCGTCGGACGGCTTGTAGGCCACCTTCACCAGGCGGGGCAGGCGCGAGGAGCCCATGCCGACGGCGAGGATGCCGCCGAAGCCCTCGTCGGCGAGGCGCTGCGCCTCCCACACCTCGACCTCGACGCCGGCCTGCGCGCCCAGCTGCTCGGCGACCTCGGCGAACGAGCCCGGGTAGAGGTCGAGCGGGGGCGTGTTGACGAGGTCGCGGATGCCGGCGGCGGCCTGCACCAGGATCTCGGCGCGCGCGATCGCGGCGTCCGAGGCGCCGGCGACGATCCACGCGGTGTCGACCGCCGCGGAGACGTCGGACTTGTAGTCGGTGAACGTGTACGCGCCCAGCAGGGCGCCCTGCGCGACGGCGACCGCCGCATCGTCCCCCTCGACGGGAAGGGCCACGACGACGGTGGTGGGCTTCTTGCCCACCTGGCGCGAGGCCTCGCCGGCGGCGACGCGCAGGTCCGCGGGGGTGCCCGCGCCGATGCCGACGACCACGACTCGGCGGGCCTCGGTGCCGGCGCCCGGCACGACGGTGACCTTGCCGGCCTTCGACGACGCGTCGAGGAGCGAGGCGCCCGCGGCGATGGTCTCGCGGGCCTCGTCGGAGAGGAGGGGGTGGGCGGCGACGGTGTTGTCCGCGGTCCAGCCGACGATGATGGCGTCGGCCTCGAGGGACGCGACCTGGTCCTGGGTGGTGGTGAGTGAGGTCATGCCGTCGAGCCTAGCCCCGGTAACTTGGGTCCCGTGTACGCCCCCCTCTACCGCCACGTCCTGTCCCGCACCGACGCCGAATGGGCTCACCGGTTCGGCGTCGTCTCGATCGGCAGGGGCGCGTGGGCGTTCCGGACGATGCGCCGGCTGGGCCTCGTCGCGACGCCCGATCCGCGAGGCGCGGTGGAGGCGCTGGGGCTGAGGTTCCCCGCCCCCGTGGGCCTCGCGGCGGGCATGGACAAGGACGCCGAGGCGGTCGCGGGGCTCGCGGCCGCGGGCTTCGGGTTCGTCGAGGTCGGGACCGTCACGCCGAAGGGCCAGCCGGGCAACGAGAAGCCTCGCTCGTGGCGCGAGAAGGACGTCCGGGGCCTGCGCAACCGCATGGGCTTCAACAACTCGGGCGCGGACGCGATGGCGGAGCGGCTCGAGGCGCTCCGCTCGACCCCGGCCGGCCGGCGGATCGTGCTCGGGGTGAACCTGGGCAAGAACAAGGCGACCCCGGCGGAGGGCGCGGCGGACGACTACGCGTACTCGGCGCGGTTGCTCGCGCGGTACGCGGACTACCTGGTGGTCAACGTGTCCTCGCCCAACACGCCCGGCCTGCGCGACCTCCAGTCGGTGGAGACGCTGCGGCCCATCCTCGCCGCGACGCGCGCCGCCGCCGACGACGCCGTCGCCGAGCGCCGCGTCCCGCTCCTGGTGAAGATCGCCCCGGACCTCGCGGATGCGGACGTCGACGCCGTCGCGGACCTCGCGCTCGAGCTGGGCCTCGACGGGATCGTGGCCTCCAACACCACCATCTCCCACGACCGCGGCCCCGGCGGCCTGTCCGGCCCCGTGCTGCTGCCGCGGCTGGTCGAGGTGATGGCGCGCCTGCGCGGACGCGTGGGCCCCGACATGTGCCTCATCGGCGTCGGCGGCATCTCCTCGGAGGAGGACGCGCGCGAGGTGCTCGCCGCGGGCGCCACGCTGCTCCAGGTCTACACGGCGTTCGTGTACCAGGGCCCGTGGTGGGTCGCGCGGCTCAATCGCGCGCTGACCGCGCGCTGACCGCGCGCCGGACCCGCCACATCCGCCGTTCGGGACGCTCGGTCCTCAGGATCCGGCCATCGCGGGGCGGTTCGGGACGCTGAGTCCTCGACCGCGCCGCGCACGCAGGTCGCGCACGGTCCCGGTGGCGGCGACGCCCCAGCCCGCGAGCAGCAGCGCGAACAGCGCGACGGCCAGCGCGGACAGCGCCGCGGCGTCCGTGTGCGTCGCGAGGGACGATGCGCCGGTCGCCAGGGTGCCGACGGGGAACGTGAACGCCCAGAAGGCCAGGGAGAACGGCAGCCCCTCGCGCGCGGTGGTCGCGGTGACGGCGCCGGCGATCGCGAGCCACAGCAGCGCGAAGCCCATGAGGGGCATGCCGACGGCGACGGCGACGACGGTGAGGACGCCGCGATCGGCGCCCAGTCCGGGTCCGGCGAGGTCGGCCAGCAGACCCGCAGCGGTGGTGCCCTGGCCCAGCGGGCCGAGCACCATCCACAGGGTGGGCACCGCGACTGCCGCTCCGCGTCCGTGATGGGCCAGGCGGGACCAGATCTGCGGCAGCAGCGCGAGCGTCGCGAGGCCCGCGGCGCCGGCCATGAGCACGCACGCGTAGGCGAGCGCCTGGGCCGCACCGCCGTGGAGGTAGGGAAGCAGGAGCGCGCCGCCCGCGGCGGAGACCATCGGCGGCACCACGGGCATGAGCCAGGCGCCGGAAGCGGCGTCCGGCGCGACCGTGTGCCGCGTGAACGCGAGCACCGGGACGCCCACCGCCGTCGCGAGGCCCAGCGCGGTGCCGATCACCCACAGCGCGCCCGCGGTCGCCACCGCCGCGCGGCCCAGCAGCGGCTCCGCGACCAGCAGCGTCGCGGTGCCGAACGCGAGCAGCCCCATCGCTGCGGCGCCGTAGAACGGCGCGACCTGGGGGTCGAGCAGGTAGCCGCGCAGCGCGCCGCGGTCCGTCACCAGGTGGACCGCCGTCGCCGCGACCACCGTGACAAGGATGGCGCCGGCGGCCGCCCACGCGAGCCACGCGACCGCGTCCAGCCCGGGCAGGCGCACCGGCAGCGCGTGCGCCGCGGTGGCGACGATCGACGTGCCCATGACCGCGGCGAACCAGTTCGGCGGGACGGAACGGACGCGTGCGCTGCTCATGGAACCACCCTCCCAAGCCTCGCGGTGGGGCGGTAGTGCAAGAATCATGGGGAACTACAAGCACAGGTTGTGACGGAGGGCGCATGGCGGGGACATCGGTCGAGGAGCTGCGGATGCTGGTCGAGGTGGAGCGCGGCGGCAGCCTCACGGGCGCCGCGCGCGAGCTCGGCGTGAGCCAGCAGGCTGTATCGCAGCGGATGCGCGCGCTCGAGCGGCGCTGGGGCGTGGCGCTGTTCACCCGCGGGGCGCGCGGCACCTCGCTCACGGATCGCGGCGTCATGGTCGCGGGCTGGGCGGCCGCGGTGCTCGCCCAGGTGGACGGCTTCGAGACGGCGGTCGCGGCCCTGCGCGCGGACACCGCCGCGCATCTGCGGATCGCCGCGAGCCTCACGGTGGCCGAGCACCTGCTGCCCGGCTGGCTGGTCGCCTACTCCCGCACCGCGGACGCGGCCCAGGTCGAGCTGACCGCGGTCAACAGCGCGAGCGTCGCGGCGCGCGTGCGGGACGGCGTCGACGACCTCGGCTTCGTCGAGACGCCCGACCCGCCGCCGGGCCTCGCCTCGCTCGTGGTCGCTCACGACGCCGTGGTGATCGTGGTCGCGCCCGGCCACCCGTGGGCGCGGCGCACCTCGGTGAGCGCCGCGGAGGTCGCGCGCACGCCCCTGCTTAGCCGTGAGCCGGGCTCCGGCACCCGGCTGACGCTCGAGAGGGCGCTCGAGTCCGCTCTCGGCCCGGGCACGGTCGCGGCGCCCGCGGCGGAGCTGTCGACCACCGCGGCGATCCGCGCGACGGTGCTCGCGGGCGGGGGAGTGGCGGCCCTCAGCGAGCGCGCGGTGCGCGAGGACGTCGCCGCCGGGCGCCTCACCCGCGTCCCCGTGCAGGGGCCGTCCCTCACCCGCCCGCTCGCCGCCGTGTGGGACCCGCGACGGCGCCTGTCGCCCGCGGCCACGCGCGTCCTCGACATCGCCTCGGCTCCCGCGGGCCGCGCCTGACGGGACGTCACCGCGCGGCGGCCTCCTCGAGCAGCCGGATCACCTCGGACTCGGGCGTCTGGGAGAAGTTGAGGTACCACTGGCCCACCGCGGCCAGGCGGTTGGGGATGAGCGCCGCGAGCGCCAGGTCCGCGGACGCGTCCTTCATCAGCGCGTGGAGCGACTCGGGCGCTGCCACCCCCGCCGCGATGATCACCCGCGACGCCCCGGCGGACCGCGCCACGTGCGCCGCGGCCCGCGCGGTGCCGCCCGTCGCGATGCCGTCGTCCACCACGATCGCGGTGCGCCCCGCGATCGGCACGCGCGGACGCACCGCCCGGTACGCCGTGAGCCGCGCCTCGAGGATCTCCCGCTCGCGCGCCTCGATCCGCTCGACGTCCTCGTCGGTGATCCGCAGCACCGCCATCGCCTCGCGGTCGAGCACGCGCACCCCGCCCTCGCCCACGGCCCCGAACCCGTACTCGGGGTTGGACGGCGCCCCGAGCTTGCGCACCACGACCACGTCCAGCGGCAGGCCCAGCCCTCGTGCGATCGCCGCGCCCACCGGCACCCCGCCGCGCGGCAGGCCCAGGACCACGGCGCCCGTCGCGTCGCCCTGCGTCACCAGAGGCGACAGCAGCCAGGTCAACCGGGCCCCCGCATCGTCGCGATCCCGAAGGAGCTCCATCCCTCCAGTCTGCGCCCGCGGGAACACGTCCGCCCACCCGCGCGTTCACCCCATGTACGCACCTGCCAGGCGTACGAGCATTGTTTTCTCCTTTGATGCAGCGAAGGCCCCGGGATCATCCCGGGGCCTTCGTGTGTCTGCGGCGTGCGCGGCGGTCGGTCAGCGCGACAGCGGACCCGCCTCGGTGGTCCGCGCCGGGTCGCGCTCGACGATGTCGCCCAGCACCTCGTCGATCCGCACCATCAGCTCGGCGGGGATCTCGACGCCCGACGCCTTGGCGTTGTCGACGATCTGCTCGGGACGCGACGCGCCGATGATCGCCGCGGAGACGTTGTCGTTCTGCAGCACCCACGCGATCGCGAGCTGCGCCATGGTGAGGCCCAGCTCGTCCGCGATCGGCTGCAGCCCCGCGACGCGCGTGAGGATGTCGTCCTTCATGAAGCGCTCGATGAAGCGCGCGCCCGACTTCTCGTCGGTGGCCCGCGACCCGGCGGGGGCCGGCTGGCCCGGCTTGTACTTGCCGGTGAGGATGCCCTGCGCGACCGGCGACCACACGATCTGCCCGACGCCCACCTCCTTCGATGCCGGCACCACCTCGTCCTCGATCACGCGCCACAGCATCGAGTACTGCGGCTGCGAGGACACGAACGGGATCCGCAGCTCCTTGGCGAGCGCCGCGCCGGCCCGGATCTGGTCCGCCGTCCACTCGCTCACGCCGATGTAGTGCGCCTTGCCCGCGTGCACGATGTCCGCGAATGCGCTCATCGTCTCCTCGAGCGGCGTGTCGTAGTCGTAGCGATGCGCCTGGTAGAGGTCCACGTAGTCGGTCTTGAGGCGCGTGAGGGAGCCGTTGATGGACTCCATGATGTGCTTGCGCGACAGCCCGGTGTCGTTGGCGCCGCCGGGGCCGGTGGGCCAGTAGACCTTGGTGAAGATCTCGAGGCTCTCGCGACGCTCGCCCCGCAGCGCGTCTCCCAGCACCGTCTCCGCGGCGGTGTTCGCGTACACGTCCGCGGTGTCGAAGGACGTGATGCCGACGTCCAGCGCGGCGCGCACGCACGCCTTCGCCTGGTCGTTCTCGACCTGCGACGCGTGGGTGATCCAGTTGCCGTAGGTGAGCTCGGTGATCTTGAGTCCGGAGTTGCCCAGGTAGCGATAGTTGACCATGGGTCGACCCTAGAGGGAGGGACGATGCGCCGCTCGCCCGGGCGCGGCCGTTTCAGCGGCGCGCGAAACGGGGAATGCGGCGGAGACGACGAGAGCCCGGGCCGTGGGCCCGGGCTCTCGTGAAGGGTGACGCGGTCCGGTCAGACCGGGTACTCGCCGCGCTTGACCACAGGCTTGGGGGCGCGGAAGCGGCGGATGTTGAGGTGGCGGGCGATCACGTAGAACGTCCAGCCGCGGGGGATGCGCTTGACCCCGAACTTCTCGATGAAGCGCTTCTTGAGACGGCGGATCATCAGCCACGTGTCGACCGCGACGCCGAGCACGATGACGTAGAACAGCACGATCAGCCCGAGGCCCAGCCACGACTCGGCGGGCACCAGGAGCGACGCGATCACGAAGACGATCGACAGGGGCAGCAGGAACTCGCCGGGCGAGGTGCGGGCGTCGACCGAGTCGCGCAGCCAGCGACGCTCGGGGCCGCGGTGCTCGTACGGCATGTTGCGCTCGTCGCCCTCGCGCATCGCCTGGAACTCCTTCTCGCGCTGCACGCGCTGGCGCTCGCGCTGCGCCTTCTTGTCCGCCTTGGTGTCGGCGACCACGGGACGGCGGCGCGCGGCCTCCTGGTCCTTGCGCTTGGGGGTCGGGCGGCCCTTGGTGGCGGGGGAGACGCCGGGGGTCTCGGTCTCGGGGGTGTTGTTGTCGCTCATGAGCAATGCGGGCCGGGGCCCGTGTCCGTCCTTCTGGTCAGTCCTTGGCAGGGTGGAGCGCGGGCAGCGCGAGCATGCGGTCGAGCGCGACCTTGGCGAGGCGCTGCGTCTCGTCGTCGACGACGATCCGGTTGGGCACCTCGCCCGCGACGAGCGTCTCGAGCGCCCACACGAGGTGGGGCAGGTCGATGCGGTTCATGGTGGAGCAGAAGCACACTGTGTCCTCGAGGAAGTGCACCTCCTTGTCGGGGTGCGCGTTCGCGACCCGACGGACCAGGTTGAGCTCCGTGCCGATGACCCACTTGGAGCCGGGCTCGGCGGCGTCGAGGGTGTTGATGATGTACTCGGTGGAGCCCACGTGGTCCGCGGCCGTCACGACCTCGTGCGCGCACTCGGGGTGCACCAGCACGTTGATCCCGGGCACCTGCTCGCGGAACTTGTCGACGTGGCTGCGGCGGAAGCGGCCGTGCACCGAGCAGTGGCCCTTCCACAGGATGACGCGCGCCGCCTCGACCGCCTCGGGGGTGTTGCCGCCCAGGGGCTTGCGGGGGTCCCACACGATGCAGTCGTCGAGCGACAGGCCGAGCTTGAGGACGGCGGTGTTGCGGCCCAGGTGCTGGTCGGGCAGGAACAGCACCTTGCCGTCGCCGTCGACGCCGCCCACCTGGTCGTACGCCCAGCGCATCGCGACCTCCGCGTTGGATGAGGTGCAGACCACGCCGCCGTGCTCGCCGCAGAACGCCTTGATGGCGGCGGTCGAGTTCATGTACGTCACCGGCACGGTGCGCGAGGCGACGCCGGCCTCCTCGAGCTGCGCCCAGGCGTCGTCGACCTGGTTGATGTTCGCCATGTCCGCCATCGAGCAGCCGGCCGCCATGTCGGGCAGCACCACGGCCTGCTGGTCGGACGTGAGGATGTCCGCGCTCTCGGCCATGAAGTGGACGCCGCAGAAGACGATGAACTCGGCCTCCGGACGCGCGGCCGCGTCGCGCGCGAGCTTGAACGAGTCGCCCGTGACGTCCGCGAACTGGATGACCTCGTCGCGCTGGTAGTGGTGACCGAGGATGAACACCCGGTCGCCCAGGGCCTCCTTGGCCGCGCGTGCGCGCTCCACCAGGTCGGGATCCGAGGGCGACGGCAAGGCGCCGGTGCAGTCGACCCCACGCTCCGAGAGCGGGTCGCGACGCTCGCCCAGGAGCATCAGCGCAGACGGCGAGGGCTCATGGAAGGTCTGGGTCATCTGCTCATTGTCGCACGGTCGGCAGGGCACACTTGAGCCCATGCGTGCCGTCATCGCAGCCCAGAGCTGGCCCCTCGTCGACGCCGGGACGCTGTCCCCGGACGCCACCGCCCGAATGGTCCGAGATGCCTGGTCCGCGGCGGCTTCACGGGTGTCCCTGACGGTGGTCGGCACGCCCGCGGGCGGGCCCCGCACGGCCGATGCGCTGGCCGGCGAGCCCTGGCCCGTCGGCGGCGCGACGGCCCGGCGGGCGGCCGGGGTGGTGGTGCTCGCTCCCGTCACGGGCACGCGCTGGGAGCCGGGTGCGCTGAGCGCGGCGCTGCTCGGGCTCGCGGCCGCGGGCGAGACCGGACGCGTGGTGGTGCCCCTGGGCGACGAGCCCCCTGCGGGCGACGCCGCGGACCTGTGGAGCGGCGGCCTCGAGGCCGCGCGCGCCGGCGTCGCGACGCTCGACATCGTCGCGCTCGTCGGGTCCGACCGGCCCCTGCTGGGATTCACCGGCATGAGCGCTGCGGTGCGGGACGGCAGGGAGCACGATGCGGCGCTCGCCCAGGCGGCGCAGGTCCAGGAGGAGCGGTGGGCGGCGATCGCACGGGACGCCGATCCGGTGGCGTCGCGCCGGGCGCTGCTCGGGCCGACGCGCCTGTCGGACGAGCCGGGCACGGGTGCGGCGGGCGGCCTCGCCTACGCCCTCGCGGCGATCGGAGCGCGCCTCATGCCGGCGGCACCGGCGGCCGCCGAGCTCGCGGGCCTCGACGCGGCGGCCGCGGACGCCGACCTGGTGGTCGCCGTGGTCGAGCGGCTGGCGGCCCGCGACCTCGACCACGGGGTCGCCTCCGCCGCCTCGACGCTCGCCGCGCGCCGGGGCGTCCCGTGCGTGGTGGTCACGTCGCACCTCGCGGTCGGCAGGCGCGACCTCATGGCCGCGGGGATCGCGGCGGCGCACGAGGCCCCTCCGGGGGAGGCTGCGCTGACGGACCAGATCCGTCGGGTGGCCCACACGTGGACGCCCGATCGCTGACGTATCCACCAATCTTCCGCCGGGGGTTCGGAATACCGGGCGGGCGGCGTACGCTTGACAAGGAAACCCGAGAGAGAGGAGGCGTCGATGACTGATCTCGCAACCGAGACCACGTCGCACGGCGTCGTCATCACCGATGCTGCGGCGGCGAAGGTCAGGAGCCTTCTCGAGCAGGAGGGCCGCGAAGACCTTCGACTGCGCCTCGCGGTGCAGCCGGGCGGTTGCTCGGGCCTGATCTACCAGCTCTACTTCGACGAGCGCTCGCTGGACGGAGACGCGGTTCGCGACTTCGACGGCGTGGAGGTCGTGGTCGACAAGATGTCGGTCCCGTACCTGGACGGCGCGACGATCGACTTCGCGGACACCATCGAGAAGCAGGGTTTCACCATCGATAACCCGAACGCTTCGAGCTCCTGCGCGTGTGGAGACTCCTTCAGCTGACCGGTAGCGGATTCAGCGGAGACG
Organism: Demequina silvatica; assembly: GCF_000971215.1. Lineage (GTDB taxonomy): Bacteria > Actinomycetota > Actinomycetes > Actinomycetales > Demequinaceae > Demequina > Demequina silvatica. The sequence continues at coordinate 294,277 of NZ_BBMA01000004.1, read as the reverse complement.
GACGGTGAGGGCTATGCCCGCACCGTCCGTCTTCATCTCTCCCACGAACTCGTGGCCCGTCATGCGGGCCCACGCCGGCACGTCGACCCGCGCGGCGACGTCCGTGCACAGCACCGTGATCTCGGTGCCGGCCTCCCTGCCGCGGGCCGCCTTCGCCAGCTCGATGATGGGCAGCGGGCACACCAGGCCCATCGCGTCGACGGTGACGTGACCGCCGTCCGCGACCGCCGCATCGTCCCCCGTCACGTCAGGCCACCTCGGGCGCGCCCGCCTCGGCGCGCAGGTCCGCGATCACGCGCGGCATGAGCGCGACGAGCCGGTCGATGTCGGCGTCCGTGACGCCCGGGTGCAGGCCCAGGCGCACGTTGCCGTGGCTGAGCGCCCCCACGGCGGCGAGCACGCGGCTGGGCTCGAGCGTGCTGGTGGTGCAGGCCGAGCCGGAGCCCACCGCGATGCCCTCGCGGTCGAGCCGCGTCAGCAGCGCCTCGCCATCGACGTACAGGCACGAGAAGGTGACGACGTGGGGGAGGCGCTCGTCGGGATCGCCCACCACGTCGACGCCGGGCCACGCCGCGGCGGCGTCGCGCACGCGGGAGACCAGGCCGTGCAGGCGCAGCGACGTGGCGTCGAGCTCCTCACGCCGCTCCTGCAGCGCGACAGCGGCGGCGAGGACGGCGGGGACCAGGACGCCGCCGGGCGCCCAGTCGTCGCCCTCGGGCCACGCGGGCAGCCACCGCGTCTGGGGGCGCAGCGCCACGATGCCGAGCCCGGCGGGGCCGCCCCAGTCCGCGGGGTTCGCCACCAGCGCGTCCCAGTGCGCGGGGGAGGGGCCGTGACCGATGCTCGCCGTCGCGTCGACCAGCAGCGGCACCTTGGCCGCGGCGGTGAGCGCCGCGACGTCCGCGAGGCGCTGCACGGTGCCGATCTCGTGATTGGCGTGCTGGACCGCGGCGAGCGCGACGTCGGGCACGGCGATCTCCGCGGCGAACGCCTCGAGGTCGAGGTGGCCGCGGGCATCCACGGGGACGGTCGTGACGTTCCCTGCCGCGACGTGGGTGGCGGCGTGCAGCGTGGCGTCGCGCTCGACGGCGGACGCGACGATGCGGTCGCGGCCGCGGCGCGCCGTGAACACGCCCGCGATGACCCGCTCGATCGCGGCATGGGGGGAGTGCGCGAGGTGCGTGTGCTCGGGGCGGGCGCCCAGCGCCTCCGCGATCGCCTCGCGCGACGCGTCGAGAAGCTGCCTGGCACGACGCGACTCGGTGTGGAGGCGGGCGGGATCCGTCCATCCGTCCGCGAGGCCGGCCTGGAACGCCTCGAGCGTCCTGTTCGTCATAGGAGCGGAACCACTGGCGTCCAGGAACATGCGCGCGACCTGCATGGCATCACGGTACAGCGCGCTAGACTGCCAGCGTGTCCCACCTTTCACGTCCCCGCGTGCCCGGAAAAGCCCTGGCAGGCATCGCTGTCCTGGGACTGACGTCCCTCCTGGCAGGATGCGCCAACGGCATCGAGAACGGCGCACTTCCCAGCTCGCCTGAAGTCACCAACCAGACCGGGCGGATCATCACCCTCTGGAACGGTTCCTGGATCGCCGCGCTCACCGTCGGCGTCATCACCTGGGGCCTGATCCTGTGGGCGGTCGCCGTCTACCGCAAGCGCAAGGGGGACAACAAGCTCCCCGTGCAGACGCGTGCGAACGTGCCGCTCGAGCTGATGTACACCATCGTCCCGCTGCTGATGATCGGCGTGCTGTTCAAGTACACCGCCGAGGACATCGCGGCCATCAAGGACACCTCCGAGACGCCCGACATCCACATCAACGTGGTGGGCAAGCAGTGGAGCTGGGACTTCAACTACGTCGACGACGACGTCTACGACCCGGGCGTCCAGGCCACCCTCACCGGCGAGGAGGGCGTCGAGGAGACGCTCCCGACCCTGTACCTCCCGGTCGACGAGCGCGTCGAGTTCACGCTCGACTCGCGCGACGTCATCCACTCGTTCTGGATCCCCGCGTTCCTCTACAAGGAGGACGTGATCCCGGGCAAGACCAACACGTTCCAGGTCATCCCCACGCAGGAGGGCCTCTACCAGGGCAAGTGCGCCGAGCTCTGCGGCGAGTACCACGCCTCCATGCTCTTCAACGTGGCCGTGGTGTCCCGCGAGGAGTACGACGCCCACATGGAGGAGCTCCGCAACGAGGGCTACTCGGGTCAGATCGGCGTCGACGAGTACAGCCGCGACCAGGTGGTCCAGCTGACCGAGCAGCACGAGGAGTCTGAGTCCTGATGGCCACCGTCCCCTTCGAGGTCTCCGGCGACGAGCGCCGGACCGCCGTCATCCCCGCGACCCCGACCCGTCGCGGCTCCCTGGTCATCAAGTGGATCACCTCCACCGACCACAAGACCATCGGGTACATGTACCTGATCACGTCGTTCTTCTTCTTCATCGTGGGCGGCCTGCTCGCGCTGCTGATCCGCGCCGAGCTGTTCGAGCCCGGCATCCAGGTGGTGCAGTCGGCGGAGCAGTACAACCAGCTGTTCACCATGCACGGCACGATCATGCTGCTGCTGTTCGCGACGCCGCTCTTCGCGGGCTTCGCGAACTTCATCATGCCGCTGCAGATCGGCGCGCCCGACGTCGCGTTCCCGCGCCTCAACATGCTCGCCTACTGGCTGTACCTGTTCGGCGGCGTCATCGCGATGGCCGGCTTCTTCACGCCGCAGGGCGCCGCGTCGTTCGGCTGGTTCGCGTACGCGCCGCTGTCGAACTCCGTGTACTCGCCCGGCGTGGGCGGCGACCTGTGGGTCTTCGGGCTCGCGCTCGGCGGCTTCGGCACCATCCTCGGCTCGGTGAACTTCATCACCACCATCGTCACCATGCGTGCGCCGGGCATGACCATGTTCCGCATGCCGATCTTCACCTGGAACATCCTGGTGACGTCGATGCTGGTCCTGCTGGCCTTCCCGCCGCTCGCCTCGGCGCTGTTCGCGCTGGGCTCGGACCGCGTGCTGCACTCGCAGGTGTTCAACCCGGACAACGGCGGAGCCATCCTGTGGCAGCACCTGTTCTGGTTCTTCGGTCACCCCGAGGTGTACATCATCGCGCTGCCGTTCTTCGGCATCGTCTCCGAGATCTTCCCGGTGTTCTCGCGCAAGCCGATCTTCGGCTATCACGGCCTCATCTACGCGACCATCGCGATCGCGGCGCTGTCCGTCACCGTGTGGGCGCACCACATGTACGTCACGGGTGCGGTGCTGCTGCCGTTCTTCGCGTTCATGACCATGCTCATCGCGGTCCCGACCGGTGTGAAGTTCTTCAACTGGATCGGCACCCTGTGGCGAGGGAAGCTCACGTTCGAGACGCCCATGCTGTGGTCGGTGGGCTTCCTCATCACCTTCCTCTTCGGCGGCCTCACCGGCATCATCCTGAGCTCGCCGGTGCTCGACTTCCCGCTGTCCGACTCGTACTTCGTGGTCGCGCACTTCCACTACGTGGTGTTCGGCACCGTGGTGTTCGCGATGTTCGCGGGCTTCTACTTCTGGTGGCCCAAGTTCACCGGCAAGATGCTCAACGAGCCGCTCGGCAAGCTCCACTTCTGGCTGCTGTTCATCGGCTTCCACACCACCTTCCTGGTCCAGCACTGGCTGGGCGCGCACGGCATGGCGCGACGCTACGTCGACTACATGCCCGAGGACGGCTTCACCTGGATGAACCAGCTGTCGACCATCGGCGCCGTGGTGCTGGCCCTGTCGACGCTGCCGTTCTTCTGGAACGTGTACATCACGTCGAAGCGCGCGCCGCTGGTCACGGTCGACGACCCGTGGGGCTTCGGCAACTCGCTCGAGTGGGCGACCTCCTGCCCGCCGCCGCGCCACAACTTCACGTCCATCCCGCGCATCCGCTCGGAGCGTCCCGCGTTCGACCTGCACCACCCCGGTGCCGCGGCGCGCGACCACTACCAGGCCGAGCGTGACGCCAGCGATCACGCGCCCGTCGCGTAAGGAGCTCGACAGTTGCGTACCGAAGCCAACATCTTCATCGTCCCCGCCCTGTTCTTCTTCCTGGCGGGCACCGCGTACGGCATCTTCACCCACTGGTCCGAGTGGGTCGGGTTCCTCGCGATCTACCTCACCGGCGGCATGTTCGGCATGGTCGCCATCTACTTCAAGATGCTCGAGCGGCGTCACGGCCAGCGCGCCGAGGACCGCCTCGACGCGGAGATCTCCGAGGACTCCGGCGAGCAGGGCGTGTTCGCGCCCTGGAGCTGGTGGCCGCTGGTGTGCGGCGCCGGCGCGGCGCTCGTGTTCGTGGCCGCCGCGGTCGACTGGTGGATCATGGCCCCGGCCGGCGTCCTCGCGGTGATCGGCCTGGTCGGCTGGGTCATGGAGTACTCGCGCGGCCAGCACGCGCACTGACCCGCAGCCTCACGCAGCGGCCCGTCCCCGGCAGGGGGCGGGCCGCTGTCGCGTTCCCCGGGCAGCGGGACGATGCGGCGGCCGGCGCGGTCGCGGCCGTCGCCGCGCGCGGGTCGCGGGGACGCTGTCGGTGCCATGCGCCACAATGTCGCCATGGAGTCCCCCCACGCCGCTGACGCGCACGACCTCATCAGGGTCGAGGGCGCGCGAGAGAACAACCTCAAGGACATCAGCGTCACCCTGCCCAAGAGGCGCCTGACGGTCTTCACCGGGGTCTCCGGCTCCGGCAAGAGCTCCCTGGTGTTCGAGACCATCGCCGCGGAGTCACGGCGCATGATCAACGAGACCTACAGCTCCTTCATCCAGGGCTTCATGCCCAGCCAGTCGCGCCCCGACGTCGACGTGCTCGAGGGGCTCACCACCGCGATCATCGTGGACCAGGAGCCCATGGGCGCGAACGTGCGCTCGACGGTGGGCACCGCGACGGACGTGCACGCGATGCTGCGCATCCTGTTCTCCCGGCTGGGCGACCCTTACGTGGGCCCGCCGCAGGCGTTCAGCTTCAACGTGGCGTCCTCCTCCGGGTCGGGCTCGGCGACGGTGACCCGCAAGGACGGCAGCACGGTGCGCGAGCACCGCGAGTACACGGTCACCGGCGGCATGTGCGTGCGCTGCGAGGGGACGGGACGCATCAGCGAGCTCGACCTGAGCCAGATCGTCGACGAGTCGCGCTCGCTCGCCGAGGGCGCCATCACCATCCCCGGGTACACCGCGGACGGCTGGGCGGTGCGCATGTACACGGAGTCGGGCTTCCTCGACGGCGACAAGCCGGTCAAGGACTACTCGGCCAAGGAGCGCGACTCGCTCCTGTACAAGGAGCAGACCAAGGTCAAGATCGCCGGGATCAACATGACCTACGAGGGCCTCATCCCCAAGATCCAGAAGTCGATGCTGTCCAAGGATCCCGACGCGATGCAGCCGCACATCCGCGCGTTCGTCGACCGCGCCGTGACGTTCGCGGCGTGCCCCGACTGCGGCGGCACCCGCCTGAGCGAGCTGGCGCGCTCCTCGAAGATCCGCGGCGCCTCCATCGCCGAGCTCTCCGCGATGCAGATCTCCGACCTCGCCGCGTGGATGCGCGAGCTCGACGAGCCGTCCGTCGCGCCCCTGGTGACGGGCCTGCGGGGCACCCTCGACTCGTTCGTGGAGATCGGGCTCGGCTACCTGTCCCTCGATCGCGCCGCGAGCACCCTGTCCGGGGGAGAGGCGCAGCGCACCAAGATGATCCGTCACCTCGGCTCCGCGCTGACCGACATCACGTACGTGTTCGACGAGCCGACCGTGGGCCTCCACCCGCATGACATCGCCCGGATGAACGTCCTGCTCCAGCGCCTGCGCGACAAGGGCAACACCGTTCTCGTGGTCGAGCACAAGCCCGAGGCGATCGCGATCGCGGACCACGTGGTGGACCTGGGGCCCGGTGCCGGTGGCGCGGGCGGAGAGATCTGCTTCGAGGGCACCGTCGAGGAGCTGCGGGGATCCGAGACCCTCACGGGACGCCACCTCGGCTACCGCGCGGCGCTCAAGGAGGCCGTGCGGAAGGCCACCGGTGCGATCGAGGTGCGCGGCGCATCGTCCCACAACCTCCAGGACGTGGACGTCGACATCCCGCTCGGCGTGCTCACGGTGGTGACGGGCGTCGCCGGGTCGGGCAAGAGCTCGCTCATCCACGGCGGCATCCCGGCCGCTGCGGGCGTGGTGACCGTGGATCAGCAGCCCATCCGCGGCTCGCGCCGCTCCAACCCCGCCACCTACACGGGCGTGCTCGAGCCCATCCGCAAGGCGTTCGCGAAGGCGAACGGCGTCAAGCCGGCGCTGTTCAGCGCCAACTCCGAGGGCGCGTGCCCCGTCTGCAAGGGCGCGGGGATGATCTACACGGAGCTCGGCGTGATGGAGACCGTCGCGAGCGTGTGCGAGGCGTGCGAGGGCCGTCGGTTCAGCGACGAGGTGCTCGAGTACCACCTGGGCGGGCGCTCCATCGCGGACGTGCTGGAGATGCCTGTCGAGGCCGCGCACGCGTTCTTCGCCGACGGCGAGGCCAGGAACCCCGCGGCCGCGAAGACCCTGGGCCACCTGGTCGACGTGGGGCTGGGCTACCTGTCGCTCGGGCAGCCGCTCACCACGCTGTCCGGCGGGGAGCGCCAGCGCCTCAAGCTCGCGATGCACATGGGCGACAAGGGAGGCGTCTACGTCCTCGACGAGCCGACCACGGGCCTCCACCTCGCGGACGTCGCGCACCTGCTGTCGCTGCTCGACCGGCTGGTCGAGGCGGGCAAGACGGTGATCGTGATCGAGCACCACCAGGCCGTGATGGCGCACGCCGACTGGATCATCGACCTGGGCCCGGGTGCCGGCCACGACGGCGGGCGGGTGGTGTTCGAGGGCACGCCTGCCGACCTGGTGGGGGCGCGCTCGACGCTCACGGGCGAGCACCTCGCCGCGTACGTGGGGGCGTAAGGGCGCGGCGGCGAGGGTCAGGCGTCGTCGGCGCTGCCGGGGGCGCGCACGTCGCGCTGAGCGAAGCCCGCAACGCCGACCAGGCGTGCGATCACCACCGCGACGAACAGCGTCCCCACCACGGCCTCGAACGACCACAGCGAGCGTGCCCAGGGCTCGACGGGCACGATGTCCCCGAAGCCCAGCGTCGCGAGCGTGACGTAGCTGCCGTACAGCAGCGCCTGCCACGTCAGCGGGCCGCCGGCGTTGGGATCGGCGAAGCTGGCGGGGTGCGAGTGCTCGAGCAGCGCCGAGAGCACGCCGAACACGCCGCCGAGCAGCAGGTACGCGCACACCGCCACCAGCAGCAGGTCGATGGTGCGGGCGCGCGCCGGCGGGTGCATGAGCGAGCCGATCATGGAGACCACCAGGCTCAGCTGCAGGAGCCCGATGCCGGAGAGCATGGCGACGGTGGCGCGGGCGTCGTCCTGCTGGATCGCGAACCACGTCGCGCCGGCCACCAGCGCGACGGACGCGACGAACAGCGGCCAGCGCCGCCGCCTGTCCTCGTTCGCGCGGCGGATGCTGAACGCCACCACGCCGATGTACACGAGCAGGTAGAGCACCGTCCAGCCTGGGCCCTCGAACGTGATCGGGTAGCCGAACTGGAGCACCACGAGCGTCGCGAGCAGCATCCACAGCATCGGGCGGTGGCGCGCCGCCTCGGTGAGGCGGTCGCCGGGGCTCGCGGCTTCGGTCGACATGGTCTCACCGTAGCGTCGCGCCTGGTGCGGGCGCGAGTGCGGGCCGGGCACGGCGAAGGGGCGGCCTCCCGGGTGGGAGACCGCCCCTGAGGACGATGCGCCGATGGCCTTACAGGTTGATGAGGCCCTGCGCGGCGGTCGCGTTGGCGAAGCGCTGGCCGACGTTGCCCCAGTCGACCACGTTCCACCAGGCGTTGATGTAGTCCGCCTTGACGTTCTTGTACTGCAGGTAGAAGGCGTGCTCCCACATGTCGAGCATGAGCAGCGGGACCAGGCCCACCGGCACGTTGCCCTGCTGGTCGTAGAGCTGGACGATCACGAGCTTCTTGCCGAGCGCGTCCCACGCAAGGATCGACCAGCCGGAGCCCATGATGGTCATCGCGTTGTTGGTGAAGTGCGCGCGGAACCCGTCGAAGGACCCGAAGTGCTCGTCGATCGCGGCCGCGAGCTCGCCCTCGGGCTTGTCGCCGCCCTCGGGGGACAGGTTGGTCCAGAAGATCGAGTGGTTGATGTGGCCGCCCAGGTTGAAGGCGAGCGCCTTCTCGAGGCCCGCGATGGCGCCGAAGTCGCCCGACTCGCGCGCGCCCGCCATCTTCTCGAGCGCGGTGTTCGCGCCGGCGACGTACGCGGCGTGGTGCTTGCTGTGGTGGAGCTCCATGATCTGACCCGCGATGTGCGGGTCGAGGGCGCCGTAGTCGTACGAGAGGTCCGGCAGCGTGTAGTCGGCCATTCTTCCTCCAAGGTCGGGCCGCGGCGTGGGTGCACGGCGCGGCCGGGTTTCCGGGAACGCTCCGAGCCTAGCGACCCGCGCGGGTCGGAGCGAGGTGGGACACGGGTGACAACCTCGGCGGATGCCAGGGAATTCCGGCATCCCGTGCGCAGTTGGCGCGGCGGTGGAATCCCCATGGCGGTTGTGACGGGTGGGGCGCGTGACCGCTCCTTTGGCTGTCACATCCTTCACGCCGGTACATCTGAGCTACAAGTGTCATCGGCTGTCCGACGCCCGAGGCGACGCCGGGGGAGAACCGGCCCGCGCATCGTCCCCCTGCGAGTCCCAGGAACGCCGAAGGGGCGCCCGGCGGATGCCGGACGCCCCTTGCGGACGGTGCTGCTAGTGGTGCTCGTGCTTCGCGGCCTCGAGCTCCTCCGGGGTGACGGGGGAGATGCGCTTCTCGAAGTACAGGTGCGACAGCCACTTCTTGAAGCGGTCCCACCGGTAGCCCTTGCGGCGCACGCCGCGGTCGTTGTACTCGTCCTCGATCTCGAGCGGGGCGATGTCGTCGTAGGAGACGAGCAGCCAGCGCTCCTGGTCGGTGAGCGGCTCGTGGACCTCGACGTACTCGCCGTGCTCGTGACGCACGATCCGGCCGGTCTCCTTGCCGTGCAGCACCAGCTCGCGGTCCTTGCGCTGGAGGCCGAAGCAGATGCGACGGGTGATCCAGAACGCGAGCACCGGCAGCACGAAGATGCCGATCCGGAAGAAGTAGGTGAGGTCGTTGAGCGACAGGTGGAAGAGGTTCGCGATGATGTCGTTCGAGCCCTCCATCACCAGCACCACGTAGAACGTGATGAGGGCGACGCCGATGCCGGTGCGGACCGGCGCGTTGCGCGGACGGTCGAGCACGTGCTTCTCGCCGCGGTCGCCGGTGGCCCAGGCCTCGATCCACGGGTACAGCGCGAGGAAGCCGAAGAACAGGCCCGGCAGGATCAGCGCGGGGATGAGGAGGTTCCAGGACAGCGTGTAGCCCCAGATCTCCCACTCCATCGGGATCACGTCGAACAGCCAGCCCGGCATGAGGCGCAGGGCGCCGTCGACGAACAGGATGTACCAGTCGGGCTGCGTGCCGGCCGACACGGGCGACGGGTCGTACGGGCCGTAGTTCCACACCGGGTTGATGGTGAACACGGCCGCGACCAGCGCGACGATGCCGAAGACGACGAAGAAGAAACCGCCGGCCTTCGCGGTGTACACGGGGAAGAGGGGCAGGCCCACCACGTTGGTGTGCTTGCGGCCGCCGCCCGGGTACTGCGTGTGCTTGTGCAGGAACACCAGGAACAGGTGCAGCGCGATCAGCACGAGGATGAGGCCGGGCACCAGCAGGATGTGCATGGTGAACAGGCGGGGGATGAGGATCTCGCCGGGGAACTCGCCGCCGAAGATCCAGTACGAGATGTACTCGCCGACGATCGGGATCGAGCGGGTGACGCCTTCGATGATGCGCAGGCCGTTGCCGGAGAGCACGTCGTCGGGGAGCGAGTAGCCCGAGAAGCCCGCCGCGAGCGACAGGATCATCAGCGTGAAGCCGACGAGCCAGTTGAGCTCGCGCGGCTTGCGGAACGCGCCGGTGAAGAACACGCGAGCCATGTGGGTGACGATCGCGGCGGTGAACAGCAGCGCCGACCAGTGGTGGATCTGGCGCATGAGGAGGCCGCCGGGGACCTCGAACGACATGTGCAGCGTCGAGGCGAAGGCCTCGGACATCTCCACGCCCTGCATGGTCGCGAGGGGTCCGTCGTACGTGACGATCGTCATCGACGGGACGAAGAACGCGGTGAGGAACACGCCCGACAGCAGCAGGACGATGAACGAGTACAGCGCGATCTCGCCCAGCATGAACGACCAGTGGTCGGGGAACAGCTTGCGCGCGAAGAACTTGACGAACCCGCCGATCGAGGTGCGCTCGTCGACCCAGTTGGCCGTGCCGGCGGCAGCGGTGTTGACGCGAGCGCCCATCAGTGGCTGCTCCCCTCGGTCTCATCGGCGTGCAGGCCGTCGGAGGTGTCCTTGAGGCGCGTCCAGTAGGACGGGCCGATCGGCTCGTGGAAGTCGCTCTGGGCGATGATGTAGCCCTCGTCGTCGACCGTGATCGGGAGCTGGGGGAGCGGACGCTTCGCGGGACCGAAGACCACCTTGGCGCCGTTGGCGACGTCGAACGTCGACTGGTGGCACGGGCACAGCAGGTGGTGGGTCTGCTGCTCGTACAGCGCCACGGGGCAGCCGACGTGCGTGCAGATCTTCGAGAACGCGATGATGCCGTCGAAGGACCAGTCCTCGCGGCCCGGCTGCAGGTTGAGGTCGCGCGGGTCGAGGCGGAGCAGGAGGACGACGGCCTTGGCCTTCTCCTCGATCTTGTGGTGCTCGAGCTCGTTGAGTCCCTCGGGGATCACGTGGAACGCGGAGCCGATGGTGACGTCCGACGCCTTGATGGGCGTGCCGTCGGGGTCGCGCGTGAGCTTCATGCCCTTGCGCCACATGGTGTGGCCGAAGTTCGACGTGTTCCAGTCCGCGCCCATGTTGCCGATCTGCGGCCACAGGATGGCGAGCGGGGCGGCGAGCAGCGCGGTGAGCATCGAGCCCACGAGCACCGGACGGCGCTTGACGCCGCCCAGGCCGGAGTCCTCGGCGCCGTCCTTGAGGTTCTGGATGGCGCCCTCGCGGGACTCGTCGGACGAGCGGAGCGCGTGACGCTCCTCGACCATCTCGTGGTCGCGCATGAGGGTCTTGGCCCAGTGGATCGCGCCGAGGCCGATGCCCATCATGGCGAGGAAGATGCCGAGGCCGATCGCCATGTTGACGAACCGGATCGAGTCGATCTCGTCGGTCATGTCGAGCGCCATGTACGAGCCGACGGCGATGACGGTGCCGACGATCGACACGCCGAAGAGGGCGGCTACCTGGCGCTCGGCCTTCTTGTCGGCCTTGGGGTCCACGTCCGCGCGGCGCGGGCGGTGGTAGGGCATGCCCGGGTTCTCGAAGCCGTTGGTGGTCTCCGAGCCCTCGGGGCCGTGCCCGGTCGAGTTCTCAGTGGTGCTCATGAAGAACGGCTTCCAATCCACACGGTGCTGGCGATGATGAGTCCGAGGGCGACGAGCCACCCCCACATGCCCTCGGCGACGGGGCCGATGGTGCCGAGGCGGAGACCGCCCGGCGAGCCCTCGTCCTGCGCCTTGAGGTAGGCGATGATGTCGCGCTTGCCCTCGGGGTCGATGTTGGCGTCGTTGAACACCGGCATCGACTGCGGGCCGGTGAGCATAGCCTCGTAGATGTGGGTGGGAGTGGTCTCCCACAGGTTCGGCGCGTACTTGCCCTGCGTGAGGGCACCGCCGCCGCCGACGGAGCCGTGGCACATGGCGCAGTTGGTGCGGAAGAGCTCCATGCCGTTCGCCGGATCGCCGAGCGCGGGGTCGACCTGCTCCTCGGTGGGGATGGCGGGGCCGGCGCCGAGCGACGCGACGAACGCGGCGAGCTGCGAGATCTCCTCCTGGGAGAACTGCGGCGCCTTCGCGCGGGCCTGCGGGCCGGAGGCCTGCATGGGCATGCGGCCGGTGCCGACCTGGAAGTCGACGGCCGCGGCACCCACGCCCACGAGCGAGGGGGCGACGCCGTCGGTGCCCTGGGCGTCGAGGCCGTGGCAGGACGCGCAGTTGGCGGCGAAGAGCTTCTGGCCCTCGGTGACGTCGTCGGCGGTGGCCGTGGTGGCCTCGGCGGACGATGCGGTGGAGACCGCGGCGGCGACGCCGGCGATGAGGGCGAGGAGGAGGAGGACGAGGACCACCGGCGCGGCGCGGTGGTAGCGGTGACGTGCGAGTGCGTTCACGGTGATCAGCCCTTACTGGATCAGGTAGATCACGGCGAACAGCGCGATCCACACCACGTCGACGAAGTGCCAGTAGTACGAGACGACGATGGTGGTCGTCGCCTCGTGCGGGCCGAACTTCTTCGCGGCGAACGAGCGCGCGAGGACGAACAGCATGGCGATGAGACCGCCGAGCACGTGGAGGCCGTGGAAGCCGGTGGTCAGGTAGAAGACGGAGCCGTAGGGGCTCGACGAGATCGTCAGCCCCTCCGAGATGAGCATCGCGTACTCGTACACCTGGCCGGCGATGAACACCGAGCCCATGATGTACGTGAGCACGAACCACTCATGCATGCCCCAGCCCTTGACCTGGTACAGCTTGCCCGTACGGCGGCGCTGGTAGCGCTCGGCCGCCCACACGCCCGCCTGGGCGGTGAAGGAGGACAGCACCAGGACGGTGGTGTTGGCGAGGGCGAAGGGGATGTTCAGCAGCTCGGTCTTGTCGGCCCAGACCTCGGGAACCTGAGCACGCAGGGTGAAGTACATCGCGAAAAGACCCGCGAAGAACATCAGCTCGGAGCTCAGCCACACGATGGTGCCGACGGCTACCTGATTGGGCCGGGTCGCGTGGATGGGCGACGGCGCAGTCGTGGCGTGGGACATAGGTCCCATTAAAGCGTACGGAGCACCCGGGACTCACCATCCAACGGCCGAACGTCGGCATGTGTTCCCACGGCCGCGCGAGCCGCCTCGGCACCCGGTGCCCGTGGCCGCCGGCGACGGGACGATGCGGGGCGGACCGGCCCTGGTGTCGTGCCAGAATGGGCGCCATGAGCGACGTGGTCAAGCACGAGTCCGGGGACGTGGCCGTCCGCAAGGCTCGCATCCTCCTGTACAGCGACGATCGCAACGTGCGCGAGAAGGTGCGCTTCGCGGTCGGCCCGACCACCCACGGGCGTCCGATCGAGTGGACCGAGACCGCGACGCACGCGGCCGTGATCGACGCGGTGGACTCGTCCGAGTTCGACCTGGTCATCCTCGACGGCGAGGCCGCGAAGGTGGGCGGCATGGCGATCGCGCGCCAGATGCGCCACGAGCTGTACGTGCTCCCGCCGATCCTGCTGCTCGTGGGCCGTCCCGGTGACGCCTGGCTCGCGACCTGGTCGGAGGCCGACGCGGCGGTGTCGCACCCGCTCGACCCGTTCGCGGTGCGCGACGCGGTCGACTCGTTCTTCGCTCCCGCGACCGCCTGAGGCGCGCGATGCCCACGCTCCAGGACCTGCTCGCGCGCCTGGTCGAGCACGAGGACCTCACGGCCGAGGAGACCGGGGCCGTCATGGACCTGGTGCTCACCGACTCCGCCTCGCCTGTGGTGATGGGCGCGTTCCTCGCGGCGCTGCGCGTCAAGCGCGAGACCCCCGAGGAGGTGGCCGGCCTCGCCGCCGCCATGCTCGAGCACGCGGTTCGCTTCGAGGTGCCCGGTCGCACCGTCGACATCGTCGGCACGGGCGGCGACGGCGCGCACACCGTCAACATCTCGACCATGGCGTCGATCGTGATCGCGGGCGCCGGACCCACGGTGGTCAAGCACGGCAACCGCGCCGCCACGTCGAAGTCGGGCTCCGCGGACGTGCTCGGCGCGCTAGGCGTACGCCTCGACCTCCCCGTCGAGCGGGTCAAGGAGCTCGCCACCGAGGTGGGCATCACGTTCTGCTTCGCCCAGGTGTTCCACCCCGCGATGCGCTTCGCGATGCCGATCCGCAAGGAGCTGGGCATCCCCACCACGCTCAACATCCTGGGCCCGCTGACCAACCCGGCGCAGCCGCAGGCGACCGCCATCGGTTCGTCGTCGCTGCGCGTGTCGCCCGTGCTCGCCGGCGTCATCGCGTCGCAGGGGCGCGAGGCGCTGGTGTTCCACGGCGACGACGGCCTCGACGAGCTCGCGCCGACGGGCGCCGCCACGGTCTGGGAGGTGCGCGGCGGCGGGGTCACCGAGCTGCGCCTCGACCCGGTCGCGGACCTCGGGCTCGCCCGGATCACCCTCGGGGACCTGCGCGGAGGCGACGCGGAGGAGAACGCCGCGGTGGTGCGCGACGTGCTCGCGGGCGCCGCCGGCCCGGTGCGCGACACGGTCCTGCTCAACGCCGCGTCGGGCCTCGTGGCCGACGCGACCCTGCCGGGGACCTCGAGCGGCACCCTGGTGGAGCGGTTCGAGGCCGGCATGGAGCACGCCGCGCGCGCGGTCGACTCGGGTGCGGCCGCGAACGTCCTCGACCGGTGGGTCGCGGCGACGCGGTCCTGAGGCACGCGGCCCCGGACTACGCCTACTCCTCTCGCCCGCGCGTGAGCGGGCGCGCGCTGCGGTCCGCGTTGCGCGCCTCGACCCAGCGCGCATGGCGGCCCGCTCCGCCGACGGGGTTCGACCACTCGCCGTCGACGTAGAGCAGGCGGGTGCCCGGCGACTCGATCCATCGCGACACGAGCTCGCGCTCCTCGATCAGCACCTCTTGTTCCAGGCCCAGGTCGTCCGTGAGCGTGTGCAGGCGGTCCGCGGCGTCCCACACGCCGTCCTTGACACGCTCCGAGCCCACCAGCGCGCCTCCACGGAACGCGGCGACGTCCCACCCGTCGCCGACGCGGCGCACCGCCACGATCCCGCAGCGGGCGAGCGCGGCCAGCCGCTGCGCGCGCATCGCGCCGTCGATGACGGCGCTCACGCCGTCGCGGAGCTCAGCCGCGCGTTCGTAGTCCAGCGCCTCGGCGCGCTCCGCGATCTGCTGCTGGATCGCGTCCACCACCGCGGTCGGGTCGCGATGCAGGGCGGTGCGCGCGGCCTCGGCGGTCGAGTCGTAGCCCGACGCCTCGCCGCGGACGCACGGTGCGGCGCACGCGCCGAGGTCCTTGAGGAGACAGGCGCGCGCTCCCGTGCGCGGGGTGATCGGGAGACGCGTGGTGCACGTGCGGATCCCGAGCGCTCCCTGGAGGACCTCGATGGCGAGCCGGGCGTCACCGCCCGACCGCATGGGTCCGAGCGCGCCCTCGGGACCGGCGACCGCGCGCGAGACCACGAGCCGGGGGTACCGCTCCTCCGTGAGCCTCACCCAGGGGGTCCGTTCCGGCCGTGCCGACCTGCGGTTGTAGCGGGGCTTGTACTGGGCGATCAGCCGCACCTCGCGCACGTTCGCCTCGAGCTCGGTGGCGCATACGATGGTGTCGACGCCCGCCGCGAGCTCGAGCATGTCCCTGATGGAGCGCCGCTGCTCCGCGGTGGTGAAGTACGACTTCACGCGCGACCGCAGGTTCTTCGAGGTGCCCACGTAGAGACGCTCGCCTCGGGGGCCGCGGAAGATGTAGACGCCGGGCTTGGGTGGGACGCCCTCCGCCATCGCCGACTTCTTCCGGATGGACTCCGGCATCGGGTTGCGCAGCGCGTCGAGGTCCTCGCGGTGCGTGATGCCGAACGCCGCGATGCGCTCGAGCATGCGGTGGAGGATCTCGGAGGTGGCGCGCGCGTCCTCAAGCGCGCGGTGGTTCGGCTCCACGGTGGTGCCGAACACCCGCGCGAGCGTGGACAGCTTCTTGTTGGGCGCCTCCTCCTTGGTGGTCGCGCGGCGCGCGAGCGTCACCGTGTCGACCACCTGGTTGCCCGGCCAGCGGTAGCCGTGCTCCTTGCACGCCGCGCGCAGGAAGCCGGTGTCGAAGGGGGCGTTGTGCGCGACCAGGACCGCGTCCCCGAGGAACTCGAGGAACGCGGGCAGCACCGCCTCGATGCGCGGGGCGGCCACCAGCATCGCGTCCGTGATGCCGGTGAGCGCGACGATCATGGGCGGGATGGGCATCCCCGGGTCGACGAGCGTCTGGAACTCGCCGATCACCTCCCCGCCGCGCGTCTTGACCGCGCCGATCTCCGTGATCCGCGCGGTGCCCGGAGAGGTGCCGGTGGTCTCGAGGTCGACCACCACGAAGGTGGTGCGGTGCAGAGGCTCGCCGACGTCCTCGAAGGAGCGCTGCTGGTGCAGCAGCTGCTCGACGGTGGAGGAGGGGCCTGTCATGCGAACGACGGTACGTCAGCCCTCCGACAGCGTCCGCTCCCGCGTCCCTTTCCACGTGCGGACCAGGCATCACATCGCAATGTCAGACCCCCTCTCTAGCGTGAGGAGCATGTTGATCGATTGCGATTCGTGCGAGATGCGCGGCAGGAGCTGCGGCGACTGCGTGGTGTCGTTCCTCACCATCGAGGTGCGACCGTCCGACCGGTCCAGGGTCGAGCTCGATGATGACCAGGCGAGCGCGGTGTCGGCGTTGGCGGACGCGGGGCTCGTGCCGCCCCTGCGGCTCGTGCGCCCGCCACGCGCGTCCTGAGACGGCCGGACGCGCCGGCGGGGCCGAGGCCCCACCGGCGCGCCGCAGGCGTGCGTTCAGTCCGTGGGACCGTGGCGGCGGACCACCGTGCCGTCGGGGTCGTAGGACAGCCGGACGGCGTCCAGGCGGTCCACGGCGACCCCGACGAGCGTGCGCTCGGCGGTGGGCCGCTCGACGAAGTTCGCGTACTGGTGGTCGCCCACCCACGGCCCGAGCGAGGCGAGCGCGACGTCGACCATCGCCACGGCCTGGTCGAGGGCGGCCGCCGGCGTCACCGGGGCGACCGCGACCGCGGCCACCGCCCCGTCGATGCCGGTGAGCGCCGCATCGTCCACGGAGCCGTGGGCGAGCGCGCCGCCCAGGTGGCGGAGCTCGGCGGCGACCACGCCGGCGCAGTGGTCGCTGTCGAGCGCCGCGAGCCAGGCCTCGATCGCGGCGTCGTCGAGCGAGGCCAGGATCACGCCCTCCGCGGCGCCGGCGGACGGGTCGGGCGGGTCCATCGCCAGGTGCCCGAGGGCGTCGGGCGTGACGGGCGCGACGTCGTCCATGACGGGGTCGAGCGCGCGCAGGGGCGCGAGCAGGCGATCGGCGAGCCACGGGGATCCGACCACCGCGGCCTGGACCAGCACGAACGATCCGCCGCGGATGGCCGGGGGCACCTCGTCGATGTCGGGGAAGCGCAGCACGCGCGCGGTCGACGTGATCTCGCGGGGGAGCGTGGGCAGCAGGCGGGACCAGGTCTTGAGCACCTCGTCCGCGCGTTCGCGGGGCCACCACAGGGTGCCCGCCGTGAGGCGCGGGACGTCGTAGAGGCGGACCGTGAGCTCGGTGACCACGCCGGCACCGCCGCCGCCGCGCAGCGCCCACCACAGGTCCGCGTGCTCGGACGCGGACGCGACCACCACGGCGCCGCCGGGAAGCGCGACGCGCGCCGAGAGGACGGAGTGCGCGCCCAGCCCGTGGAGGCGGCCGAGCCATCCGAGCCCGCCGCCCAGGCAGTAGCCGACCACGCCCACGGTGCCGGAGGATCCGGACAGCCCTGAGAGCCCGTGCGGCGCCGCGGCCGCGAGCACGTCGCCCCAAGTGGCGCCCGCGCCCACGGTGGCGGTGCGCCGCTCCGCGTCGATCGTCACGTACGCGAGGGCCGCGGTCCGCAGCAGGATGGCGTCGGAGAGGTCCCCGACGGCGGCGGCGCCGTGACCGGTGCCCTGAGGGGCGACGCGCACGCCCATGCGAGACGCGAGGCGGAGCGTGCGGGCGATGTCGGCCTCGGACCGGGCGACCACCACGGCGACGGGCCGCTGGTCGACGCCCAGCTGCCAGGCGGCGCGCGCCTGGTCCCAGCCGGTCTCGGACGGACGGACGACCTCGCCGTCGAGCAGGGCGGCGAGGTCGTCGATCGCGGCGTCGAGGGTGATGCCGGAGAGGGTGGTGCGGGAGGGGTTCGAGAGGGTGGAACGGGCGGTCGAGACGGTCTCGAGCGCGGTGGTGGACAAGGACATGGTGAGAACCTCCGGGTTGGATTCGCCACCATGCTGTGCATGTCCGGAATGTCCGGCCAGCCCCGACTTGTGGTGCCACCCGCATGGGTGCCCCCCGCATGCGGGGCATCCGGCATGCGGTGCCGCGACCCCTGGTGCGCCTACCAGCCGGTTCAGCGCGGGACGGGCGCGTACAGGCGCTCGATGTCCTCGGCGAAGTCGCGCAGTACCTGTGCGCGCTTGAGCTTGAGCGACGGGGTGAGGTACCCGTTCTCGACCGTGAAGTCGTCCGCGAGGATGTCCCACTTGCGGATCGACTCCGCCCGCGACACCGCCCGGTTCGCGCGGTCCACCGCCTTCTCGAGGTGCTCGCGCACCAGCGGGTCGGCGGCCGCCTCGGCGACGGTGAGCTCGGGCAGCCCGTGGGCCTTGAGCCAGCCGGGCAGCGCCTCGGCGTCCAGCGTCAGCAGCGCACCGATGAACGGCTTCGCGTCGCCGACCACCACGCACTGGCTCACCAGGGCGTAGCCGCGGAGCCGGTCCTCGAGCACGGCGGGCGCGACGTTCTTGCCGCCCGCGGTCACGATGATCTCCTTCTTGCGACCCGTGATGTAGAGGTAGCCCTCCGCGTCCTCGTGGCCGATGTCGCCGGTGTGGAACCATCCGTCGGCCATGGCCGCGTCCGTGGCCTCCGCGTTGCGGTGATAGCCGGTGAACAGCATGTCGCCGCGCATGAGGATCTCGCCGTCGTCCGCGATCCGCACCTCGAAGCCCGGCAGCGCCGTCCCGACGGAGCCGATCTTCGACAGCCGCGTGCGGTTGACGTGCGACGCCGCGGTGACCTCGGTGAGACCGTAGCCCTCGAGCACCTGCAGCCCGAGACCGTTGTAGAAGTGCCCCAGCCGGTCGCCGAGCGGCGCCGAGCCCGAGATGGCGTGGCGTGCCCGGCCGCCGAGCACCTCGCGGATCTTCGACAGCACCAGACGGTCGGCGATCGCGTGACGCGCCTTGAGCGCCAGCGACGGACCGCCGGAGGTGGCGAGGGCGCGCGAGTACTCGATCGACTGCTTCGCGGCCCAGCGGAAGATCTTCACCTTGCCGCCCGCGGCGGCCTTCTGCTCGGCGGCGTTGTAGACCTTCTCGAACACGCGCGGCACCGCGAGGATCAGCGTCGGCTGGAAGCTCGCGAAGTACGGCACCAGCTTGCGCGAGTCGGGGCAGTACCCGATCACGGTCCCCGAGGCGAGCAGCACCACCTCGACCAGGCGCGCGAGCGAGTGCGCGAGGGTGAGGAACAGGACGGTGCTCGCGCCGTCGAACAGCAGCACGTCGTCGAGCTCGTCCTGGATCCCGTAGGTGTGGCGCACGAAGTTGAAGTGCGTGAGCACCGCGCCCTTGGGGCGGCCCGTGGTGCCCGACGTGTAGACGATGGTCGCGGGGGAGTCGAGCGTCGCGAGCGCCGAGCGCTCCGCGATGATCGAGTCGGGGATGCCGGCGCCCGCGGCGCGCAGGTCCTCCATGCAGCCCTCGTCGATCACGAGGATGTCGCGCAGCGGGCTCTCGGGGTCCGCCGCGACGGAGCGCGCGAGCGCGGCGTGCTCCGCGGTCTCGACCACCAGCACGGAGATGTCCGCATCCGAGGTGATCCAGTCGATCTGGGACGCCGACGAGGTGTCGTAGATGGGCACCGGCAGGGCGCCGACCGTCCAGATCGCGACGTCGAGGATCGACCACTCGATCCGGGTGCGCGCCATGATGCCGACGCTCTGCCCGGGCTCGACGCCGCGCGCGACGAGCCCTTTCGCGGTGGCGTCGACCATGGCCTGCGCCTCCGCGCCGGTGACGTCGATCCACCGGTCGTCCTCATCGGCGTAGCGCATCACCACGGCGTCCGCGTGGGTGCGCCAGCGCTCCGCGATGAGCGCGACGATGTTGGGTGCGTATTCCGCGCGTGAGGGCTGGCTCATCCTTGGGACTCCCGTGGCAGTAGAGGCGACGTCACAGACGATAGCCTTGACGCAGTCCCAGCGGAGTATCGGAAGGCACCTCAGCATGCATGCAATCGGCGTGGACATCGGCGGCACCAAGATCGCTGTCGGTGTGGTCGACGAGCACGGCACCATCATCGCGAAGACCAAGCGCAAGACGCAGCCGCAGGACCCCGCGAGCATCGACGCCGCGATCGCCGATGCGGTGGCCGAGCTGGCGAAGGACCACGAGTTCCACTCGGTGGGCCTCGCCGCCGCCGGATTCGTCTCCTCCGACCAGGAGCACGTGCTGTTCGCCCCCAACATCGCCTGGCGCGACTACCCGCTCGCCGAGAACGTGGGCCGCCTGCTGGGCCGTGACGACGTCGCCGTGGTCGTGGAGAACGATGCGAACGCGGCCGGGTGGGCCGAGTTCGCCTTCGGCGCGGCGCGAGACGTGCAGCACATGGTGCTGCTCACCATCGGCACGGGCCTGGGCGCGGCGATGGTCGTGGACGGCAAGCTGGTGCGCGGCGCGTACGGCTTCGCCGCCGAGCTCGGCCACCTGCGCGTGGTGCCCGGCGGGCACTCGTGCGGCTGCGGACTGCGCGGTTGCTGGGAGCAGTACGCCTCGGGCTCCGCGCTCACCCGCGAGGCGCGCCGCGCCGCGGTGGACCGGCCGGTGCGCGCCGCGCACCTGCTCGAGCTCGCCGGCGGCGACGCCGCGTCGATCAAGGGTCCCCACGTGACCGAAGCCGCGGTCGAGGGCGACGACCTGGGCATCGAGCTGCTCGCGGAGCTGGGCCGCTGGATCGGCGAGGGCTCCGCCTCGCTCGCGGCGGCGCTCGACCCTGAGCTGTTCGTCATCGGCGGCGGCGTGGTCGCCGCGGGCGACCTCCTGCTGCACCCGGCGCGCAAGGCCTTCGAGGACAACCTGCCCGCGCGCGGTCACCGGCCCATCGTGCCGATCGTGCCCGCGCAGATGGGCAACGATGCGGGTATCGTCGGTGCCGCCGACCTCGCCCGCATCGCAGCCGCGAACCGCTAGGACACCATGAGCGATACGTACTACCGCCTCTTCAAGCACGTGCTCGTGGGCCCCGCGCTCAAGGGCGTGTACAAGCCGTCCGTCGAGGGCGAGGAGCACATCCCCGAGACCGGGGGCGCGATCCTCGCGTCCAACCACCTGTCCTTCTCCGACTCGGTGTTCCTGCCGGTCGTGATCAAGCGCAAGGTGGTGTTCCTCGGCAAGGAGGAGTACTTCACCGGCAAGGGCGTGAAGGGGTACGCCACCAAGGCCTTCATGGAGGGCGTGGGCACCATCCCCGTCCACCGCGGCGGCGGGCGTGCGTCCGAGGCCGCGCTGCGCACCGGTCTCCAGGTGGTGCAGGGCGGCGAGCTTCTCGGCATCTACCCGGAGGGCACCCGCAGCCCCGACGGCCGCCTGTACCGCGGCAAGACGGGCGTCGCGCGTCTCGCGATCGAGTCCGGCGCGCCCGTGATCCCCGTCGCGATGATCGACACCCACATCGCGCAGCCCATCGGCCAGAAGGTGCCCAAGCGCCACCCGATCGGCGTGCGCATCGGCCCCGCGATCGACCTGTCCGAGTTCGACGGCCGCCAGGACGACCGCACCGCGCTGCGCGAGGCGACGGACCGGATCATGGCCGCGATCGCGGCGCTGTCGGGCCAGGAGTACGTCGAGCGCGACGCCGCGTCGGTCAAGCGCGAGCTCGCCAAGGACAAGGATCCCGAGGCAGGGGAGTAGGTCCCCCGTCCCGGTGCCGCGCCCTCAGGCGCGCGCCTAGAATGACCACGAATTCCGCAAGTCATACGACGAAAGGTTTGTCATGTCGGTTCGCCGCGTTGCCCTTCTGACCGCCGGTGGGTTCGCACCCTGCCTGTCCTCCGCGGTGGGCGGTCTGATCGAGCGCTACACCGAGATCGCCCCCGAGGTGGAGATCATCGCCTATGAGCACGGCTACTGGGGCCTGCTGCTCGGCAGGAAGATCGTGATCGACGACGAGGTGCGCAAGCACGCCGGCCTGCTCCACGAGTTCGGCGGCTCGCCCATCGGCAACTCGCGGGTCAAGCTCACCAACGTCGCGGACTGCGTCAAGCGCGGTCTGGTGCAGGAAGGCGAGGACCCGCTGAAGGTCGCCGCCGAGCAGCTCAAGGCCGACGGCATCGACGTCCTCCACACCATCGGCGGCGACGACACGAACACCACCGCCGCGGACCTCGCCGCCTACCTCGCGGAGAACGACTACGGCCTCACCGTGGTGGGCCTGCCCAAGACCATCGACAACGACGTGGTGCCCATCCGCCAGTCGCTCGGCGCGTGGACCGCGGCCGAGGAGGCCGCGAAGTTCGGCCGCAACATCATCGGCGAGCACCGCTCGGGCCCGCGCATGCTCATCATCCACGAGGTCATGGGCCGTGCGTGCGGCTGGCTCACGGCCGCCGCCGCGATGAAGTACCGCGAGGACCTCGAGACCCGCACGTTCCTGCCCGGCATCGGCCTCACCAAGGAGCGCTGGGACATCCACGCCGTCTACGTGCCGGAGCAGAAGCTCGACATCGACGCCGAGGCGGCGCGCCTGCGCACCGTCATGGACGAGGTCGGCAACGTCAACATCTTCCTGTCGGAGGGTGCGGGCGTGCCCGAGATCATCGCCGAGATGGAGGCCACCGGCCAGGAGGTCAAGCGCGACCCCTTCGGCCACGTGCGTCTCGACGAGATCAACCCCGGCCAGTGGTTCGCGAAGCAGTTCGCGGAGAAGCTCGGCGCGGAGAAGGTCATGGTCCAGAAGTCGGGCTACTTCTCCCGCGCGGCCGCGGCGAACGCCGAGGACCTGCGCCTCATCAAGTCGATGACCGACTACGCGGTCGAGTGCGCCCTGCGCGGCGAGCCCGGCGTGATCGGCCACGACGAGGAGGACGGCGACCGCCTCAAGGCGATCCCGTTCCCGCGCATCGCCGGCCACAAGCCCTTCGACACCACGACCCCGTGGTACGTCGAGACCCTCGAGGCGATCGGACAGGCGTAATCACATGACCGAGGCTGCCCTGGCGGCGGCGGGCGTCGACTCGTACCTCTCCAAGGAGGCGAGGCAGCAGCCGCAGTGGCCCGACGCCGCTGCGCTGCGACGCGCGACCGACCGTCTCTCGCAGGTCCCCCCTCTGGTGTTCGCGGGCGAGGCGGACCGGCTGCGTGCGCAGCTGGCCGCCGCGTCCCGCGGCGAGGCCTTCGTCCTCCAGGGCGGTGACTGCGCGGAGATCTTCGCGGAGGCCACCGCGGACCGCATCCGCAACAAGATCAAGACCATCCTCCAGATGGCCGTCATCCTCACGTACGGCGCCTCGACGCCGGTGGTGAAGATCGGCCGCATGGCGGGCCAGTACGCGAAGCCGCGCTCGTCGGACACGGAGACCCGTGACGGCGTGACGCTGCCCGTGTACCGCGGCGACATCGTCAACTCCTCGGGGTTCACCGAGGAGGAGCGCATCCCCAACCCCGAGCGGCTCGTCGACGCGTACCACGTGTCCGCGTCCACGCTGAACCTCATCCGCGCGTTCACGCAGGGCGGCTTCGCCGACCTGCGCCGCGTGCACCAGTGGAACAAGGGCTTCGCGGCGAACCCGGCGTACGCCAAGTACGAGCAGTTCGCGGCGGAGATCGACCGGGCGGTGCGCTTCATGGGCGCCGCGGGCGGCGACTTCGAGGCGCTCAAGACGGTCGAGCTCTTCTCGAGCCACGAGGCGCTGCTGCTCGACTACGAGCGGGCGCTCACGCGGATCGACTCGCGCTCGGGCCTGGCCTACGACTGCTCCGCCCACTTCCTGTGGATCGGCGAGCGCACCCGTCAGCTCGACGGCGCGCACGTCGAGTTCCTGTCGAAGGTGCACAACCCGCTCGCCGTGAAGCTCGGCCCCACGGCCTCGTCGCAGGACGCTGTGCGGCTCGCGGAGATCCTCAACCCCGACAACGTCCCCGGACGCCTCACGTTCGTGGCGCGCATGGGGGCGGACAAGGTGCGCGACGCGCTGCCGTCGATCGTCGAGGGCGTGCGCGACTCCGGCGTCGCGGTCACCTGGCTGACCGACCCGATGCACGGCAACACCTTCACCTCGGACTCGGGGTACAAGACCCGCAAGTTCGACACCATCCTCGACGAGGTCACCGGCTTCTTCGAGGTGCACGAGGCGCTCGGCACCGTCCCCGGCGGCCTCCACGTCGAGCTCACCGGCGACGACGTCACCGAGGTCATGGGCGGCACCGAGAAGATCGACGACGAGGGCCTGGCCCGGCGCTACGAGACCAAGGTCGACCCGCGCCTCAACCACCAGCAGTCGCTGGAGATGGCGTTCCTGGTCGCGGACCTGCTCGCCCGTCACAAGGCGCGACTGCCGCAGCCCGAGGAGATCGCCTAGCCCGCGCATCGTCCCGACGCCCCGTCCCGGTCACCCCGGGGCGGGGCGTTCTGCCTTCCCCGGGCGTGGGGGAGCGGCGGCACGCCGCGAGGGACGATGCGGCGGCTCAGTTGTACTTGAGCGTGATGGTGGTGCCCTGCTCCACCTGGTTGCCGGGCACGATCGACTGGTCGACCACGCCGCCCTTCGAGCTCCACGGCCAGAACGGGTAGAGCTGCACGTCGAGGCCCGCGTCCTGCGCCGCCTTCTCCGCCTTGTCGACCTTCATGCCGATGTAGTCGTCGACGGTGACCAGCGGAGGGCCGTCGGAGACGGTGAGGGTGATGGAGTCGAGGCGGTGCCCGGCGGCACCCGCCTCGGGGCTCTGGAGGAACACCTCGCCCGCGGGCGCCTCGACGGTGCGGGCGCGCTCGACCACCACGGTCAGCCCGTAGTCGTTCTCGAGCAGGCTGCGCGCCTCCTCCTCGGTCATGCCGGTGACGTCGGGGAACTCGATGGGCGCGGGGCCGTCGGAGACCTGGAGGTCCACGGGGGTGTCGTGGCGGACGCTCTTGCCTGCCTTGGGCGTGATCGCCATGACCTGGCCCGCGGGAACCGTGTCGGAGTACTGGGTGGTCACGTCGCCCAGCGGCAGCTCCAGCTCCTCGAGCTGGGACTCGGCCTCCTCCTGGGACGTGCCCACGAGCTTGGGCACCGTGGTCATGCGCGGGCCCTTGGACACCGTGACGGCGACCGTGCCGCCCTCGAGGATGCGCTCCTGCGCCCCGGGGTCGGTGCTGATCACGATCCCCTCGGCGACCTCGTCGTCGAACACGCGCGTGACCTGAGGGTCCAGCCCGGCGCCCTCGAGCAGCTGGACCGCGTCCGCCTGGGTCTCGGCGACGACCGACGGGACGGTCGTGTACGCGCCCGGGCCGATCGAGTTGTACCACCACAGCCCGCCGCCGCCGAGGACCAGCACCGCGACCGCGATCGCGGCGATCCACCAGCCGGCGCGACGGTCGGCGCGCGCGGGTGCCTTCGCCTCCGGGTCGTCGTCGGGCAGTGCGGCGAGCTCGGTGCCGACCGCGGGGAACGGGTGTCCCAGGCCGATGGGCAGCGCGACGGTGGCGCCGGCCGGCGTCGCGGCGAGGATGGCGGTGGCGTCCGCGTCGTGCACCGTGGCGGTCGAGCCCGACGGCGGGTCGGCGCGGCGGGCGAGCGTCGGCTCGTCGAGCAGCCCGGCGGTGCGGCGCACCAGCTGGAGGGCCTCGCCGGCGTCGGCGGGTCGCGCGTCCGGCTCGCGCGCGGTCAGCGCGGCGACCAGCTCGTCGATCTCCGCCGGCAACCACGCGACCACGGTCGACGGCGCGGGGATGTCCTCGTGGACGTGCTTGGTCGCGACCTGGATGGCCGTGGTCCCCGTGTGGGGTTGGCGGCCCGTGATCATCTCGTAGAGCAGCACGCCGCTGGCGTACACGTCGGTGCGGGCGTCGGAGACGCCGCTGGTGATGAGCTCGGGGCCCAGGTACGCGACGGTGCCGAGGATGGTGCCCGACGTGGAGGAGGTGACCTCGGTGACGGCGCGGGCGAGACCGAAGTCGGCCACCCGCGGCCGTCCGTCGTCGCCGATCAGCACGTTCTCCGGCTTGACGTCCTGGTGCACCAGGCCCAGCCGGTGCGCGGACGCGAGCGCGTCGAGGACCTGCTCGAGCGTGGTGAGCGACTCGCGCAGCGACATCGGGCCCGTGAGGGCCATGTGCTCGCGCAGGTTCTCGCCCTCGACGTACTCCATGGTGAGGTAGGAGACGTCCTCGTCGATGCCCTGGTCGTAGACGCGCACCACGCCGGGGTGGGTGAGCCGCGCCGCGGCCTTCGCCTCGCGGCGGAAGCGGGCGACGAACTCGCGCGAGTTGGGGTCCACCTCGAGGTGGCGGTGCATCACCTTGAGCGCGACGTCCCTCTCGAGACGGCGGTCGAACGCGAGGTACACGGTCGCCATGCCACCCGCCGCGACCCGCTCGCGCACCTCGTAGCGGCCGTCGATGACGCGGCCGAGGAGGGGGTCGGTGAGGGTGTCTGACACGGTGAACATTCTAGGCTGACCCCGCGGCGGCTCCCGCAGCGCCCCTGCGGCGCGCCGCGACCAGGGGGGACGATGCTCGGGTCACCCTGGGCGGCCGGGTCACCCGAACCGGGTCATGAGGGCCTTCACGCTGGCCACGTAGTCGACCGTGTCCGAGTGGTAGCCGTGGTCGCGCACGGCCGCCGCGCCTTGGTAGTAGCCGGCGATCGCATCGTCCACCGAGGAGAAGGACCGCGTGAGGTAGCGGAGGATGAGGATCCCCGCCGTCACGTTGTCCTCGGGATCGAGCAGGTCCAGGCGACGCCCCGCCATGTCCGACGCCCAGTCGCCGGACGTGGGGATGACCTGCATGACGCCCACGGCGTTGGCGGGGGAGACCGCGCGCATGTCGAAGCCGGACTCCTGGTAGGAGATCGCCTGCGCGAGCGCCGGGTCGACGCCGTAGCGGCGGGCGGTGGAGACCACGAGCGCCTGCATGCTGTCGCGCGACGGCACCCACCGCTCGAGCAGGGTGGCCTTGTTGATGTTGGCGGCGGACACGATGTCGCGTGCGTACGTGCGTCCGGCGAAGGTGTCGCCCACCAGGCCGGACGCGGGCTTCGCGGAGCCCGCACCGGAGATGCGCAGCCGCTGGCCCACGTAGATGGTCGAGGCGTTGGCGAGCGTGTTGGCGCGGGCGAGCGTCGCGACGGTGGTGCCGTGGCGCTGCGCGATCGCGGACAGCGTGTCGCCCGCGCGGACCGTGTAGACGGCAGTCGCGGCCGTGGTGGTGGACGGCGTGGACGCGCTCGCCATGGTGCCCGCGCCCGAGCCCGGGATGGTGAGCCGCTGGCCCACGGCGATGAAGGACGCGTTGGGCAGGTTGTTCGCGCGGGCGATCGCGGCGACGGTGGTGCCGTGGCGCTGCGCGAGCTCCGAGAGCGTGTCCCCTGCCTCGACGGTGTGGGTCGAGCCCGAGCGGGCGGCGCCCGTCGAGGACGTCGAGACCGGCGTGGCCTTGCCGGAGCCGCCGATGGTGAGGCGCTGGCCCGGGTAGATGAGGCCCGCGTTCGCGAGCGAGTTCTCGCGGGCGAGTGCCGCGACGGTGGTGCCGTGCCGGTGTGCGATCTCGGACAGCGTGTCCCCGGACCGCACGGTGTACGTGGCGGACAGCGTGGGGGTGGAGGCCTGCGCTGAGCCGCCCTTGGTCGGGACGGTCACCGTGGTGCCGACGTAGATGGTCGCGCGGGAGTCGAGCCCGTTGGCGGCGACGATCGCGGGGATAGTGCTGCCGTAGCGGTGCGCGAGGTCGGAGACGGTGTCGCCCTCGCGGACGCGGTGGCGCTCGTCGGCCACCGCCGGTGCGGTGGTGGTGAACCCGAGCGCGGTGACGATCGCGGCCGTGGTGACGGCCCGGGCCGCGGGGATCGACGCGGTCGACGCTGCCATGCGTGCCTCCAGTGTGAGAGATGGGGGTGGAGTGACAGATGTGACAAATGTGACCGTAACCCGGGTTCCGTCCCCGTCGCAAGGCCGGACGCTCTTCTCAGTACCCTGGAGCCATGAACGACGACGCCGCCTGGCTCACCGTGCCCGACTTCGCCGACCGGCTCGCCACCACCGCGAGCAAGGTCAGGGAGATGCTCCGCGAGGGGCAGCTCCTCGCCGTGCGCCGCGGCGAGCGGCAGACCCTCCAGATCCCCGCGGGGGTGATCGTGGACGGCGAGCGCGGCCCCGAGGTGGTCCACACCCTCCACGGCACGCTCACGCTTCTGCGCGACGCGGGGATGGACGACGCCGAGTGCGCCGAGTGGCTGCTCGCCGAGGACGCCGAGCTGGGCATGGCCCCGCTCGACGCCCTCCGCGAGGGGCGCCGGGCGCACGTGCGTCGCATCGCGCAGGCGCTGCTGTAGCGGTCGCGGCGCCTGGGGTGCCGCTCAGGCGCTCCGGTGGACCGCGGCGTCGACCAGCCCGAGCACGGGCCCGGCGTCCGCGAGCGCCTCGACGAGCGCGGCGCGCGCGGCGGCCGCGTGCGCGGCGATCTGCCGCTCGGCGGCGTCGAGCGCGCCGGAGCCGCGGATGGCGTCCACGGCGGCGGAGATCTCCCGGGCCGTGGCGTCCGCCCTGCCGAGCACGCCCAGCACCGCCTCGCGCTGCTCGGGGGTGCCGTGCGCGACGGCGTGCCAGACCAGGAGCGTCCGCTTGCCCTCGCGCAGGTCGTCGCCGACAGGCTTGCCCGTGACGTCGGGCGCGCCGGTGAGCCCTAGCACGTCGTCGCGGAGCTGGAACGCGAAGCCCAGCGGCAGCCCGGCCTCGCGCAGCGCCCTCACCGTCGCGTCGCTCGCGCCGGCGGCCGCCGCCCCGAGCGCCAGCGGGAACTCCGCGGTGTAGGAGGCCGTCTTGGCACGCATGATCGTGCGGATGTCCGCCTCGAGCGCCTTCAGGTTGTCCATGGGCGCGACCGCGACGCGCATGTCGAGGTGCTGCCCCGCGGTGACCAGGGCCGCCATCTCGTCGAACAGATCCGCGACCCGGTCGCCCACCCGGCGCGCGGCGAGGGTCGCGCCGCGCTGGGCCGCGATGAGCGCGACGTCTCCCGAGAGGATGGCGCCTGCGCGTCCGTAGGCCGCGGGGTCGCCCTGCCAGCCCGCCTCGCGATGCTGCGCCTCGAACACGCGGTGCGCGGCCGGTCGCCCGCGGCGCGTGTCGGAGCCGTCGAGCACGTCGTCGTGCAGGAGCGCGGCGGTCTGGAACAGCTCGACCGAGGCCGCGAGCCCGAGCGCCGCCTCGCGGTCGGCGCCGGCGCAGGCGTCGAACGTCGCGAGCAGGAGGCGGGCGCGGAACGCCTTGCCGCCCTCGGAGGACGCCGCGAGGCGGTCGGCGATGTCGTCCGCCGCGGCCCGGGCGGGCGCCATGGATGCGGCCGCCCAGCCGAGCAGGCGTGCGGTGCGATCCGCGATCGCGGATCGGGGGTCCTCGGCGGTCCGATGCATGCGACCAGCGTAGGGGCGTGAGGCGGGCCGATGTCCCCAGGGTCCGGCGAGCCGCGCGCCGTCCACAGATCCGGAGGAGCGGCGTGCCCGGCGGCGCCCGACTGCCGACCCTGGACCCATGACAGTGATCACCGGACCCGGCGAGCTCGCCTCCCTCCTGCCCACCCTGCTCGGATTCCAGCCGCGGGAGAGCGTGGTGACGGTGCTGCTGCGAGAACGCGGGGAGCTGGGCGCTATCCTCCGGCTCGACGTGTGGGACCTCATCAACGACGAGGCCTCCCTCGCGGCGCACGACCTGGGATGGGCCGCCATGCGTGAGGGCGCGCGTCGGGCCGTGGTGCTCGCGTACACGGATCGGGAGGACGAGGGCTGCCTCGCGCTCGCGACCGCCGTGAACGCGCTCGAGGACACCGTCGCGACGGTCGAGCCGTGGATGGTGACGGACGGCCGCTACTACAACCCGGGATGCGAGGACCCGCGCTGCTGCCCGCCGGGCGGACGGGCGGTGCCCGCCGCCACGGCGCGCTCGGCGCGCTCCCGCGGCCCGTCCGTCGATCCGGGCGCCACGCGGGCGCCCGCCGCCGAGCGGCGCCTCGTGGCCAGGGCGGCGGCGCGCTGGGAGAGGCGACGTGCGCGCGGCGAGGAGGAGTGGCGGGGCGAGAGCGCCGAGCTGTGGCGCCGCGCGCTGAACGAGGGCGTGGAGGGACCGGCGCCGCTCGGCAGGCTCGCCGCCTCGCTCGGCGACGTCCGGGTGCGCGACGCGCTGCTGCTCATGCTGATCCCGCGCTCCGGTCGCGCGGTCCGCGACGCGCTCGCCGGGCGAGACTCCACCGCGGTCGCCGCGGCGCTCGGATCCGGGTTGCGCCCCTCGCGGCCCCCGGTCGCCGCGCGCTTCGCGGCCGCGCGGACGCTCCTCGAGGAGGTGCTCGAGCACGCGCCCCGGCGCCTGTGCGCGTCCGCGGCGTCGACCCTCGCGGTGATGGCATGGTGGGAGGAGTCGCCCGGGGTCGCGCGGGCGTGGTGCGCGGTCGCGCTCGACCACGATCCCGGGTATCGTCTCGCGCTGCTCGTGCTCGCCCTCATCGATTCCGCGGGTCCAGGCCCCGAGGACGGGGCCGGGTGAGTGTCGCGGAACGAATCGCTTGCGGTGGGCGTTACAATCTAATGGATTTGCGCGAGGCGATCAGCGGGGCCTCACCATCCACTCCGTGACAGGTCGAGAGGGTAGCCGTGTCGCCGAAGCAGCCGGGTCGCGCCGACGGTCAGTCCGTCGGTGCAGCGACGGGTGGTGCCCGTCGTCCGGCTCTCGCAACCCCCGCATCGTCCGACGCTTCGCTGCCGCCTGCCGGCAGCTCAACCGAGAAGGAGAAGGCCACGACTACCGCAGCCGCTTCCAAGTCCACCGGAGCCTCCACGAAGGCCGCCCCCAAGCGCGCCGCCAAGGCCGCCGACGAGGCGATCGAGGAGACCACGGCGGCGACCGCCGCCCCCGCGCGCAAGGCCGCTCCCCGGCGCACCACCAAGGCCGCCGCGAAGGCGGCCCCCGCGAAGGGGAAGGCCTCCGAGGACGAGGCGACGGAGGAGGTCGAGCTCGAGGACGCCGACCTCGAGGCCGACGCCTCCGAGGAGGACGGCGCCAAGCCCGCCGAGAAGGAGGAGGAGTCCGACAGCCGCGGATTCGTCCTCGGCACCGGCGACGACGACGCCCCTGTCCAGCAGGTGATGACCGCCGGCGCCACCGCCGACCCGGTCAAGGACTACCTCAAGCAGATCGGCAAGGTCGCGCTCCTCAACGCGGAGCAGGAGGTCGACCTCGCCAAGCGCATCGAGGCGGGCCTGTTCGCGGAGGAGAAGCTTGGCTCCGGCGAGAAGCTCGCCCCGAAGCTGCGTCGTGAGCTCGAGTGGATCGCGAACGACGGCCGCCACGCCAAGAACCACCTGCTCGAGGCCAACCTTCGCCTCGTCGTCTCGCTCGCCAAGCGCTACACCGGCCGCGGCATGCTCTTCCTGGACCTCATCCAGGAGGGCAACCTCGGTCTCATCCGTGCGGTCGAGAAGTTCGACTACACCAAGGGCTACAAGTTCTCGACCTACGCGACGTGGTGGATCCGTCAGGCCATCACCCGGGCGATGGCGGACCAGGCGCGTACCATCCGCATCCCCGTCCACATGGTCGAGGTCATCAACAAGCTCGCGCGCGTCCAGCGCCAGATGCTTCAGGACCTGGGTCGCGAGCCCACGCCCGAGGAGCTGGCCAAGGAGCTCGACATGACCCCCGAGAAGGTGGTCGAGGTCCAGAAGTACGGCCGCGAGCCCATCTCGCTCCACACCCCGCTGGGTGAGGACGGCGACTCCGAGTTCGGCGACCTGATCGAGGACTCCGAGGCCGTGGTCCCCGCCGACGCGGTGGGCTTCACCCTGCTCCAGGAGGAGCTGAGCAAGGTCATGGACACGCTCAGCGAGCGCGAGGCCGGCGTGGTCGGCATGCGCTTCGGCCTCACGGACGGCCAGCCCAAGACGCTCGACGAGATCGGCCGCGTGTTCGGGGTCACCCGCGAGCGCATCCGTCAGATCGAGTCGAAGACCATGTCGAAGCTGCGCCACCCGTCGCGCTCGCAGGTCCTCCGCGACTACCTCGACTGAACCGCGGCCCGGTCCGCGCGCGAGAGGCGCCCTTCCCCGTGCCGGGGGAGGGCGCCTCTCGGCGTTCAGGCGGGCGCCCTATCCTTCGCCGGGCAGGCCTGTCACGGACCGCTCGTCCTCCCACGCCTCGATCCGCGCGACGCCGGGCAGCGCATCCCGGGTGAACACCGGGTCGCGCCCCGCACGCACCTGATCGGAGTAGTGGCGCAGCAGGCGGAACACGTGGCGCGAGAGCGGGGCGATCGCGAGCAGGTTGAGCAGCGCGAGCAGCCCGAGCAGCAGGTCCGCGAGCGACCACACGAGCGTCGCGGACACCAGCCCGCCCACGAGCACCACCGCGACCACCACGCTGCGGTACGCGAGCAGCACGGAACGCCGCTCGGTGATGTACTCGATGTTCGACTCGCCGTAGAAGTTCAGGCCCAGGATGGTGCTGAACGCGAGCAGGAACACGATCACCGACAGGAGCACGCCTGCCCACGTGCCGAGCGACCCGACCACCGCATCGTGCGTCATCGCCACGCCCGGCTCCGCGGTCTCGAGGTCGGGACGTGTCACCAGGATGATGAACGCCGTGATGGAGCAGACGAACAGGGTGTCGAAGTAGACCCCGAGAGACTGGACCAGGCCCTGCTTCACGGGATGGGTGGTGGCGGCGCTCGCGGCCGCGTTCGGGGCGGTGCCGAAGCCGGCCTCGTTCGAGAACATGCCCCGCTGGACACCCGTGAGGATGACCGTGCCGAGGGCGCCGCCCGCCACCGCCTCGCCCGACACCGCGTCCTCGAGGATCGCCTGCAGGACG
The DNA here is from genome assembly GCF_000971215.1 of Demequina silvatica. Classification (GTDB taxonomy): domain Bacteria; phylum Actinomycetota; class Actinomycetes; order Actinomycetales; family Demequinaceae; genus Demequina; species Demequina silvatica. The sequence goes on along the minus strand of NZ_BBMA01000004.1, from coordinate 261,296 downwards.
GGGCCGATCGCCTCGGCGTGGAGGACCACGATGATGATCCCCAGCCCGAGGTACAGCAGCGCCATCGCGGGCACCACCGCCTCAGTCACCCGGGCGATGCGGTGCGCGCCGCCGAAGGTCACCGCCGCGGTCAGCAGCGCGACGATGGTCGCGACCGCCGGCGCCACCCAGCCGGGGGCGCCGCCGTCGAACGACCCGGTCACCGTCTCCGCGATGGTGAACGACTGCAGCATGGTCACCGCGAACGGCGCCGCGAGGATGAGCACCACGGCCAGCACCACTCCGAGCCAGCGTGAGCCGAGCCCGCGCTGCACGTAGTACGCCGGCCCGCCGCGGAACCCCTCCGCGTCGCGGTGCTTGTACAGCTGCGCGAGCGTCGATTCGACGAAGCTGGTCGCGGCTCCGAAGATCGCCATCAGCCACATCCAGGCCACCGCGCCGGGCCCGCCGACCGCGATGGCCGTGCCCACGCCCGCGATGTTGCCGATGCCCACGCGGGACGCCGCCGACACCGTGAACGCCTGGAACGCGGACAGCGACTGCGGGCGGCCCTCGGCATCCGTGGGTGTGCGGTCGGTGAGGCCCTTGACCATGCGGGGCAGCAACCGGATCTGCACCGCCCCGGAGCGGATGGTGAAGTACACCGCGAGCACCACGACGAGCGGCAGCAGCAGCCAGGTCCACAGGGTGTCGGTGGTGGACACCACCCACTCTTCGAGCGCGTTCATAGGACTCTCACGGTAGGCGCTGCGGACCCGGCATGCGCGCGCTGCGTCCTCGCAGGCAGGTGCCGGGGGAGGCAGTAGCATCGTGCCGTCCGTCCCGAACCCCTGGAGCCTCCCCATGAGCGTCCTGCGCACCGTCCTGCTGGTCCTTCACCTCGTCGGCGTCGCGGCGCTGCTGGGACCCGCGCTCGAGCAGCTCACGGCCAAGGCCAAGCGCATCACCATGCTGATGGTGTGGGGAGCGCGCGCGCAGATCGTGACGGGGCTCGCGCTCACGGGCGTCGCCTACGCGAGCGACCACGAGCCCGACCACGTGAAGATCGCCGTCAAGCTGCTGATCGCGCTCGCGATCGCGGGCGTGGCGGAGGCGACCCGCAAGCGGGAGAACCCCGTGGTGCCGTTCTGGATCGTGACCGGCCTGACGCTCGTGAACGTCGTCGTGGCCGTCGCATGGCGCTGACGTGACCGAGGTCCGCCCGGCCGTCACGGCGGACGCCGCCGAGATCGTCCACCTGGGCGCGCTCATGTACAAGGCGGTGGGTGCCAGACCCACGCCCACGTGGGCGGTCGAGTCGACGCGCATGGTGCGCGACCGCCTGGGGCAGGACCTGTTCGGCATGGTCATCGACGCGCCCGAGGGCGGCCTCGCGGCCTGCGGCCTGGTCAACGTCGCGCCTCGCCTCGCCCGTCCGGGTGCGGACGCGCATCAGATGGGCTACATCCAGTGGGTGTCGACCGCGCCGCAGCACCAGCGCAAGGGCTACGCCCGGGCCATCATGGAGGCGCTGCTCGAGGAGACGGACCGGCGGGGCATCGAGGTGGTCGAGCTGCACGCCAGCCCGGCCGGCCTGCACCTGTACCAGGATCTCGGCTTCTTCATCAAGCACGACAACGTCGCGATGAGCTCCGTGCGGCGCCGGCCCCGCCGCTAGCTAGGGCTGGCGGCGGCGCGCCCAGCGCAGCGCCCGGACCTGCGTCGCCACGGTGGTGACGGCCGTCGTCAGGACCACCGAGGCCGCCGCGCCGATTGCGGCCCACGCGACCGTCGCATCGTCCGGCAGCGCGAACAGCCGCGCCTCGCCCACCCAGGCCAGCCCCCACGCGAGCGTCGCCGTCGTGGTCCACGCGAGCACCGGCGACGTGGACAGGTCGCGCGCCATCGCGATCCCCACGAAGGCGGTGGCGACCAGGACGCCGACCGCGGCCCACGTCCCGTCCTCCGGGTCGCTGCCGACCCACCACGCGCCCACGGCAGTGACGTTGGCGACCGTCGCGACCGTCGCCCACCCGAGATAGAGGCCAACCGCGGCGTCGGCGGCGACCGCCTCGACCACGGTCTCCGGCCGCGAGCGCGCGAGTCGCGCGGCAGCGACGCCGAGGCACACCAGGATCGCCGCGAGGACGGCCATCGACGCCGCGATCCACTCGCGCTGGACCACCCAGATCCACGCGGCGTTGAGGACCATGGCCGCCAGCAGCGGCCACGCGACCGCGCGGATCCTCGGGCTCGCGCCCGGGCCCGGCAGCGCCTGCGCCACGGCGAAGACGGCGAGCGCGGCGTAGATGACGCTCCACACGCCGAAGGCGGGGGAGCCGGGCGCGAGCAGCGTCGCGTCGGCGGCGAAGATGCCGCCGGCCGCGTCCTCGATCGGGGTCCCGCCGAACGCTCCGGACCCCCAGGCCGCGCCCGCGATCGCGAGGACCGCCCCCGCCGCCACGAGCGCGCGCTCGAGCACGTCCCTCGTGGAGATGTCCCGTTCCGCCGCCACCGTCATCGTCAGCCTCCCTGCCAGGGACAACGCTCCCACGTCCGGCGATCATCCGCACACCCGCGGTGGGCCTGCGCCGCGATGTCGGAGGGCGCAACTAAGATGTCCGCCGTGGCGAACGACTACTCCGCTAGGCATCTGTCCGTCCTCGAGGGGCTCGAGGCGGTGCGCAAGCGACCCGGCATGTACATCGGCACCACGGACTCCCGGGGCCTCATGCACTGCCTGTGGGAGATCATCGACAACTCGGTCGACGAGGCGCTGGGCGGGTTCGGCGACCGCATCGAGATCGTGCTGCACCCCGACGACTCGGTGGAGGTGCGCGACTCCGGCCGCGGCATCCCCGTCGACATCGAGCCCAAGACCGGGCTCACGGGCGTCGAGGTCGTCATGACCAAGCTCCACGCGGGCGGCAAGTTCGGCGGCGGCTCGTACGCCGCGTCGGGCGGCCTGCACGGCGTGGGCGCCTCCGTGGTGAACGCCCTGTCCGAGCGGCTCGACGTGTGGGTCGACCGCGGCGGCAAGACGCACCACATGGGCTTCCGGCGCGGCGAGCCGGGCTACTTCAAGGACCCCGCCTCCGGCGCGGTGCCCGACGCCGAGTTCATGCCGTTCGTCACCGGCTCCGAGCTCGCGGTCGTCGGCAAGGTCGCGAAGGCACGCACCGGCACCCGGATCCGCTACTGGGCGGACCGCCAGATCTTCAACAAGACCGCGTCCTTCAGCTACGACGACCTGCTGGTGCGCGCGCGCCAGACCGCGTTCCTGGTGCCCGGCCTCACGCTGGTGGTGCGCGACCAGCGCAACCCCGCGGAGCCCCACGAGGAGGAGTTCCGGTACGAGGGCGGCGCCAAGGACTTCGTCGACTTCATCGCCGCGGACGTCGCGGTGACGGACACCTGGGAGCTCTCGGGTCAGGGCACCTACACGGAGACCGTGCCGGTGCTCAAGCCCAACGGGCACCTGGTCTCCGAGGAGGTCGAGCGCGAGTGCACCGTCGATGTGGCGCTGCGTTGGGGCACGGGCTACGAGACCGAGACCCGCTCGTTCGTCAACATCATCTCCACCCCCAAGGGCGGCACCCACCTCGCCGGCTTCGAGGCCGGGCTGGTGAAGGTGCTGCGCGCGCAGATCGCCGCCAACGCGCGCCGCCTCAAGCTCACGGGCAAGGACGGCGCGGAGCGGATCGAGAAGGACGACATCATGGCGGGCCTCACCGCCGTGGTGACCGTGCGCATCCCCGAGCCGCAGTTCGAGGGCCAGACCAAGGAGGTTCTGGGCACGGGCCCCGTGCGCGGCATCGTGGCGAAGGTGGTCGAGCAGCAGCTCGCCGCCATCCTCACCTCGACCAAGCGCGACACCAAGGCCCAGGCGAACACCGTCCTCGAGAAGGTGGTCGCGGAGATGCGCGCGCGCGTCGCCGCCCGCAAGCAGAAGGAGATCTCGCGCCGCAAGAACGCGCTCGAGACCTCCTCGCTGCCGGCGAAGCTCGCGGACTGCCGCTCGAACGACGTGGAGCAGTCGGAGCTGTTCATCGTCGAGGGCGACTCGGCGCTCGGCACCGCGAAGCTCGCGCGCCGCTCCGACTTCCAGGCGCTGCTGCCCATCCGCGGCAAGATCCTCAACGTCCAGAAGGCGTCCGTCACCGACATGCTCCACAACGCCGAGTGCGCGTCGATCATCCAGGTGGTGGGCGCGGGCTCGGGACGCACGTTCGACCTCGACGCGGCCCGTTACGGCAAGATCATCCTGATGACGGACGCGGACGTCGACGGCGCGCACATCCGCACGCTGCTGCTCACGCTGTTCTTCCGCTACATGCGGCCGCTCGTCGACGCCGGACGCGTGTTCGCGGCAGTGCCGCCGCTGCACCGCATCGAGGTGTCCGGCTCCGCGCGCCGCGAGAAGGAGTACATCTACACGTACTCCGAGAAGGAGCTGCAGGAGACCCTGCGCGACCTCAAGCGTGCCGGCCGCAAGTTCAAGGACGACATCCAGCGCTACAAGGGCCTGGGCGAGATGGACGCCGACCAGCTCGCCGAGACCACGATGGACCCGGGCAAGCGCACCCTGCGCCGCGTCACCAGCGCGGACGCCGCCGCGGCCGAGCGCGTGTTCGAGCTGCTCATGGGCAACGACGTGGCACCCCGCCGCGACTTCATCATCGCCGGCGCCGCGTCGCTCGACCGCTCGAGGATCGACGCATGAGCGGCCTGCCCGCGCGCGCGACGGAGGTTCGCGAGGGCGCCCCGCCGTGCCCCGTGCACCCCTACGGCTTCCACCAGCGCCCGCAGGTGCGGGAACTGGGCGCCCGCACGGTGTTCCGCACGGCTCCCGTCCACGGGCTGCCGGCGCGCTGCGCGCTGCTGGAGGAGGAGCTCATGGAGTCCGAGCGCGAGCTCGACCTCCTCGACGAGCTGTGGCGCCGCGAGCACGCCGCCCCGGGTCACGGTCTCGCCATCCTGGGCACCGCGATCGCGGCGGCCGTCGTGATCGCGCTGGTGCTCACCGGCGTCGCGACCGCCGGAGCGGTGGCCGCGACCGTCGTCGGCGGGCTCGCCGTGGTGGGCCTCGACCGCGGCGACCGTGCGCTGCACGACTCGCGGCTGGCGCGGGTACGCGACTGGCACCGCCGCGTCGGCACCCCGCGCTGATCCGCGCGGCGCCGTCCGCGCCGCACCACGCTTTGCCACAATGAAGTCCCCGGAGCACCCAGCGGCGCAGCCGCGCCACCGACACGAGGGATGAGATGGCCGACGAACGCGCGACACCCCGGGACCCCGAGCACTCGTTGGAGCCCGTGGGGCTGATCCAGCAGTCCGGGGCGATCCTCCGCGTCGGCCGCATGATGCTCGCCGCCGGCACCGCGAGCTACCGGGTGAAGGAGGCGATGGACGCCGTCGCGCGCGCGCTCGGGATCGACCGGCACACCGCCGCCGTGACGTTCACGGAGATCACCGCCACCACGCATCGCGGCGCGATCTTCCGCACCGAGGTGACGGAGGTGCGCAAGTTCGGCGTCAACGCGGAGCGCATCCAGCTGCTCGACGACTTCCGCACCACCATCCCCGACCGCACCACCGTCGAGGACGTCAACGCCGCCCTCGACCGGATCGAGGCCAAGCCCGCGCTGTACCACCCGGCGGTCAACGCCCTCTCCGCCGGCGCCGCCTGCGCGGCGTTCGCGGTGCTCAACAACGCGCGCCCGCTCGAGGTGCTCGCGGTCCTCATCGCCGCCACGCTCGGCCAGTTCATGCGCCGCGCCCTCGCGCACCGGGGCTTCAACCCCTTCGGCACCACCATGGCCGCCGCGGCGCTCGCCTGCGGGATCTACCTCGCGTCCGTCGCCGTGTTCGCGCTGTTCGGCACCACCGTGGACGTGCATGCGTCCGGCTACATCGCGTGCACGCTGTTCCTGCTGCCGGGCTTCCCGCTCATCACCGCGGCGTTGGACATGGCCAAGCTCGACTTCTCGGCGGGCATCTCGCGCCTGGTCTTCGCGACCATGATGATCGTGGGCGCCGCGCTGTCGGTGTGGGCGATGACCCTGGTGGGCGCCCTCGACTCGAGCGCGCGCGAGCCCATCGCGCTCGACCCGGTCCCGCACTTCGCCCTCATGGCCGTCGCGAGCCTGGTGGGTGTCCTCGGCTTCGCGCTCATGTTCAACTCACCGTGGCGCATGGCGATCGCGGCGGCGCTCATCGGCATGGTGTCGAACACGTTCCGCCTCGTCCTCATCGACCAGGGCGTCATGATCCAGATGGCGACCGTGGTGGCGTGCGTGCTCGTCGGGGTGCTGGTGGCCGTCGCGGCACCGCGCACCCCGTCCCCGATCATCACGCTCCAGGTGCCCGCGGTGCTGGTGATGATCCCCGGCGTGCTCGCGTTCCAGTCGGTGGTGAGCCTCAACGAGGGCAGCTACACCGACACCATCGGTGCGATCCTGCAGGTGGTGCTGGTGGTGCTGTCGATCATGGTCGGCCTGGTGATCGCGAAGCTCATCACCGACCGCGACTGGGCGTTCGACCGGGGCTGACCGGCGACGCGAAGGGAGGGGCGCATGGGGCCGTCGAGGTATCGCGATCTGGAGCCCGCGCTGCCGTGGATGGGCGCGGGGATGCTCCCTCGCCGGGTGAGGGTGGACGATGCGCGGGCCGTGTCGGGCGCGCAGGATCCGGTCGCGCTCGGGCTGATGCTGGCGTACGCGCGGTCCTACGCGGGCGCGCTCGGGGGCGTGGTGATGGGGCTCGGTGCCGCCGGAGGCCTCGCGCTGGCCGGTCGACGGCGGGCCGCGACGTGGGCGCTGGGCTCCGCCGCGTTCGCGGCGCTGGGCGTGGTGGAGGCGCGCCGGCGCGCGCGGCGGTGGGAGGCGCTGGTCGAGGCGCGGCTCACGACCCTCGCGGGGGAGGTCCGATGACGCCCGTGATCGAGCCGACGCGCCGCATCGCGGTGCTCGACGGCCACCGCTTCAGCGAGCGCGGGCTCGCGCGCATCGCGGACGCGGCCGCCTCGGTGGTGATGCTGAGCTCCGACGCGCTGTTCGACGACGCGGAGAGGCTGCGCGAGCGCGCGCCGGACCTCGACATCGCCGACGGCGGGCTGGTCCGCGGCGACGTGCGCGAGGCGATCGTGCGCGCCGCGGACCTGGGATGCCGCCTGCTGGTGGTCCCCGAGCCGCTGCGCCGCCGCCGCTTCCTCCACCTCGCCGTCAACGGCGCGATCGACGCGGCGGAGCGCGGTCATCCCACGGTCGCGGTGCTCGTCCTGCGCGAGCGGGAGGTGCCCGGCGACGTGGCGGTGTTCTCGAACACGGGGGAGGCCTCGGGCTACGGGCTCGCGTTCGCGCTCGAGATCGCGATGCGCCGCGGTGTCGCGGTCGCCCGGGTGCTCCCGAAGAAGGGCCTGTATGTGCGCCGCACCGCGGAGGTGGGGCATCGAGCGGACGTCGAGGCGGGGGAGCACGGCGTCAAGGTGCGCTACCGCAAGGTCGCCCGCCCGCTCGAGACCGTGCTGCGCGGCCAGTACACCCTCGCGGTCCACTCGGTGCTCGACGTGATCGGGAAGCGCTCGGCGCGCGCCGGCGCGGGCGCTCCCGCCCGCATCCAGCACGACCCGAACGTCGACGCGGTGCTGTGGCTGCTGCGGTTCTTCCGCGGCGACGTGCTCCTGGTCGCGGACGGCGTCCGCCTGCGCGAGGGACGCGCGAGCGCGGGGCCCTCGCTGCTGGACGACCAGGGCGAGCCGGGGCTCTGACCCGGCCCCCGCATCGTCCCTCCGGTACCCGGGCTCAGCCCAGCCCGGCCACCGGGGTGGGCAGGCTCGCGCCCGAGCCGTCGCGCCTGCCCGGCTCGGCCGGCAGCTCGACCGGCTGACCCGCGGACGTCGCGGCGCGCGGGGGAGTGGGGCCCGCCCAGGCGAGGAGCAGCACGTCCTCGCCCTTGAGGAAGCGGTGCGCGCGCACGCCTCCGGTCGCGCGGCCCTTGGCCGGGAACTCGGACATGGGGGTCCACTTCGCGGTGCCCGCAGCCACGCCCGGGAGGCCGTCGGACGGTCCCGCGATGGTCGCGACGGCGCCCTCGGTGCCCGCCCGCAGCACGCCGAAGAAGATCACCTTCGCGCCCGCGGCGAGCTTGATGCCCGCCATGCCGCCGCCCGCGCGGCCCTGCGGGCGCACGTTCCCGGCGTCGAAGTGCAGCATGCTCGCGTCGTCGGCGAGGAACACCAGGTCGTCGCCGTCGGCGGCCGCGCCTGCGCCCACCACCACGTCGCCGTCGGCGAGCGCGATGGCCTCCCACACGTCCTTGTTCGGGATGTCGTCCGCCTTCACGCGCTTGACCACGCCCTGGCGGGTGCCCATCGCGACCGGGGTGGTGCCGTCGAGCGGCACGAGGCCCACGGCCTCCTCACCGCGCTCGAGCACCACGAGCTCCGCGACCGGCGTGCCGCCGCCGAGCGACGGCGGTTCCTGGCTGGGCGGCAGCGCCGGTACGTCGAGCAGCGACAGGCGGACGATGCGCCCGGCGCTGGTCACCACGCCCACGTCCGCGCGGGCGGACGAGTGGACCACGCTGCGCAGGGCGTCGTGGGCGGAGCGGCGGCCCTCGCGGGCCGGGGCCTCGTCCTCCGCGGTGCGCGCCACCAGCCCGGTGGTCGAGAGCATCGCGTAGCAGGGCGAGTCCTCGATCTCGAGGGACATGGCCGGGGCCTTGGCGCCGGCTCGTGCCGGAGCGCCCGCGACGGAGGCGGCCGAGGAGACCGCGCCGCCGTCGGCGAGCAGGATGGTGCGGCGCGGCGTGCCGTACTGGCCCGCGGCGGCGTCCATCTCGCGGCCCACGACGTCGCGCAGGACGGCGTCCGAGCCGAGGATCTCCTGGAGCTCCGCGATCTCGGCGAGCAGCTGCGCCTTCTCGTTCTCCAGCTCGAGGCGGGAGAACTTGGTGAGGCGGCGCAGGCGCAGCTCGAGGATGTACTCGGCCTGGATCTCCGACAGGTCGAACGCGGTGCGCAGGCGCTCCCTGGCGACCGACGCGTCGTCGGCGGCGCGGATGATCTGGATGACCTCGTCGATGTCGAGGATCGCGATGAGCAGGCCGTCCACCAGGTGGAGGCGGTCCTGGCGCGCCTTGAGGCGGAACGCGCTGCGGCGGCGGACCACGTCGAGGCGGTGGTCCACCCACACGCGCAGCAGCTCCTTGAGCCCCAGCGTGCGAGGCTCGCCGCCCACGAGCGCGACGTTGTTGATGGAGAAGGACTCCTCGAGCGGCGTCACCCGGTAGAGCTTCTCGAGCACGGCCTCGGGGTTGAAGCCGTTCTTGATCTCGATGACCAGGCGCAGGCCGTGGTGGCGGTCCGTGAGGTCCGTGACCGCGGAGATGCCGTCGAGCTTCTTGGACGAGACGCCGTCCTTGATCTTCTCGATGACCTTCTCGGGGCCCACCATGTACGGCAGCTCGGTCACCACGATCCCCTGGCGTCGGGCGGTGACCTTCTCGATGCGCGTGGTGGCGCGGGTGATGAACTTGCCGCGGCCGGATTCGTAGGCCTCCTTGACGCCCTCGAGCCCCACGATCTTGCCGCCGGTGGGCAGGTCGGGCCCGGGCACGAACCGCATGAGCTCCTCGAGCGAGGCGCCCGGGTGGTGCAGCAGGTGCTTCGCGGCGGAGACCACCTCGACCAGGTTGTGCGGCGCCATGTTGGTCGCCATGCCCACCGCGATGCCCGCCGCGCCGTTGACCAGCAGGTTGGGGATCGCCGACGGCAGCACGGCGGGCTGCGTCAGCTTGTTGTCGTAGTTGGGGACGAAGTCGACGACGTCCTCGTCGAGGTTCTCCGTCATCACCATCGACGCGGGCGCGAGGCGGCACTCGGTGTAGCGCGACGCGGCCGGGCCGTCGTCGAGCGAGCCGAAGTTGCCGTGGCCGTCGACCAGGGGCAGGCGCAGCGAGAAGGACTGCGCCATGCGCACCAGCGCGTCGTAGATCGCGGAGTCGCCGTGGGGGTGGAGCTTTCCCATCACCTCGCCGACCACGCGCGCGGACTTCACGTAGGCGCGCTCGGGACGCAGGCCCATGTCCTGCATCATGTAGACGATGCGCCGCTGGACGGGCTTGAGGCCGTCGCGGGCGTCGGGGAGGGCGCGGGAGTAGATCACCGAGTACGCGTACTCGAGGAACGACGCCTCCATCTCGGCGCTGACGTCGATATCGACGATCTGCGCGTCGGGTGCGTCGGCCATCTGCCACCTCGTCTCTTCGGGGTCCGGATCCAGCCCGTATTGTCTCGCGTCCGTCCGACACGTGCGCACAGGCTCGCGGGCCGCCCGCCTGGCCCGCGCATCGTCCCTGGGGGATGCGCGGTGGGGGAGCCCACGAAGGTGAGAGAATATCGGCCATGGCTCAGACCCTCGACCAGGCGGTGCGGATCGCGGGGTACTACCCGGCGCTCGCCACCTCCGTCCTCCGTTCCGCGATCGGCGCCGAGACCGTGCGCGCGCACTTCGTCCACGCGGAGACCACGTTCGACGACCGCGAGGTCCGCCGGCACATGACCGTGCTGGTCATCACCGACACGCGCCTGCTGCGCGTCCACATGGACGACGGCGCGGGCCACACCGTCGAGGGGCGCCACGAGGCCTCCGCGACCGTCGAGACCACGGCGCTGTCCGCGATCCGCAACACCGCGATGACGCACGTGGTGCACGAGCCGGAGCGGTTCAAGGAGGGCGACCTGCCCAGCGAGCTGGTGCTCGCGGTCGGCGGCTCCGTGCACTCGCGCGTGGATCTCGAGCCCGCCTCGTGCGGCGACGAGAGCTGCGAGGCGGACCACGGCTACACGGGCAACCTCACCTCGGACGACATCCTGGTGCGCGTCAGCATGATCGCCGACGGCGAGGACTCGATCCGGGCGCTTCAGGACTTCGCGGGCGTGCTGCAGGGAGCGATCGGGGCGCGGGGGTGAATCCCGCCGGGCGGCTGACCGCCGCCGGGCTGTCCCTTCCCGACTACGGCGGGCTCGAGCTGGGAGCGGTGCTGCCCGGCGCGCTCGCCGCGGTGGGCGCGGGCGACGCGGTCACCGGGCGCGACGCCGAGGCGGACCGGATCCGCCTGGGCATCCCCACCGCGGACCACATCGTGGTGGTGCTGCTCGACGGGCTCGGCCACCACCAGCTCGACGCGCGCCGCGGGCACGCGCCGTTCCTGCGCTCCACGGAGTCAGGCGTCATCACCGCCGGCTTCCCGACCACCACCGCGACCTCGCTCGCGCTGTTCGGCACGGGCCGCGCGTCCGGCGCGACCGGCATGACCGGGTACACGGCGCACAACCCGGCGACGGGCGCCGCCGCGAACCTCGTGTCGTGGGAGGGCGCCGACGACCCGGACACGTGGCAGCGCGAGCCCTCGCTCATGCGCGTCGCGCACGAGGGCGGCCTCCCCGTCGCCTCGCTCGGCAAGCGCCGCTTCGCCGGCTCCGGCCTCACGCGCGCGGCGCTGTCGGGCGGCGAGTTCGTGGGCGCGGAGCGGCTGTCCGACCGCGTCGACGAGGCGATCCAGCGCGCCCGCAGGCCGGGCCTCACGTACTGCTACTGGGGCGACATCGACGCCGCCGGCCACAAGCACGGCTGGCAGTCGGACGAGTGGGTGGCCGCGCTCGAGGACGCCGACCAGGAGCTGCGCCGCCTGCGCGCCCGCCTGCCCCGCCACGCCGCGATGGTGGTGACCGCGGACCACGGCATGGTCGACGTCACCGGCGCGCCCCGTTGGGACCTGGGCGCGGAGCCCGCGCTGGCGCGCGACGTGCGCCTGGTGGCGGGGGAGCCGCGCGCGCTGCACCTTCACATGGACGATGCGGGGGTCGCCCCCGCGGTCGCGGCCAGGTGGCGCGACGTGCTGGGGGACAACGCGGCGGTGCTGCTGCGCGACGAGGCCGTGAGCCTGGGGCTGTTCGGTCCCGTCTCGGGGCACGTCGAGGAGCGGATCGGCGACGTGGTGGTCGCGATGGCGGGCCGCGCCACCGTGGTGGACTCGCGCACGCAGACCGCGCAGGCGCTCGCGCTCGTGGGTGTCCACGGGTCGCTCACCGAGGAGGAGCTGCAGGTGCCGCTCCTGGTCGCCGGGGAGGCGTAGGGGCGGGTCAGCCCTGGTCGTTCTTCGCGCCGAAGACGATCTCGTCCCAGCTGGGCACCGACGCGCGTCCGCGCTTGCTCGCGCGGCGCTCGACGGGCTCCTCAGCCTTCGCCTGAGGCACCTCGGCGGTCGGAGCCGTCGCTTCCTCGCGGGCACGCCCGGCGGGGTGCGTGAAGCCGGTCTCCGCCTCGCGGGCGCGGACCGCCGGGCCGAATCCCTCGAACTCCTCGTCGTCCTCGTCCTCGTCGACCGTCTCGCGCGTGCCGCGGCGCAGGTCCAGGTCGTCGAGCAGCAGCTCGGTGGGGCTCGGCTCCACGCGCGGAGGCAACGCGATGCGCTCGGCGACCGCCGCATCGTCCTGCCGCACCACGGGCGTCGCCGCGGTCGCGGGGGCGGGCGGCCGGGTGGCCTCGAGCGGGCGCAGCAGGTCGCCCTCGCTCTCGCGCACGGCGCTGAGGTGGCGGCGGGGGATCGGGACGTCGAGCAGCTCGGTCTCGGAGAGCCAGCGGGCCTCCTCGTCCTCGGCGGTGACGGTGCGGGCGGCGTGGTCGAACGTCCACAGGGCGCGCACGCCTCGGCCGGACACGCGGTAGTCGGCGGCGACGCGCCACGGCTCGTCGATCTCGCGCCACGCGTCCCACGCCACGGACTCCGGGTCCACGCCGCGCGCGGCGAGGCGGTCCGTCACGAGCTCGCCCAGCTGGGGGGCGCTCGGGTCGCGGCCGATCCGGGTCTCGCGGGCGAGGTCCGCGATGTACTGCCGCTCGGCGGCCACGGGGCCCTCGTACTTCTCGATCGCGGCGAGCGACATGCCGGTGAGCTCGGCGAGCTCACCGGCGGTCAGCCCGGAACGGATGCGCTGCTGGATCTCGCGCGGCGTCATGGTGGGCGCCTCGGCCTCCTCGACCGTCTCCGCCGCCCGGCGCGCGGGTCTGGTGTAGCGCACCGCGTGGCGCAGCTCGTCGGTCAGGGGGAGCTCGAAGCGGTCACCCGACTCGGCCTCCACGACAAGGTGAAGGCCGTCCTCGGAGGGACCCACGAGGGTGAGGCGAGTCATGGCATCAGGGTGCCACGCGCCGGACGGACCGGACGCACGACACCCCGGGCCGGACGGATTGGCGCGGCGCCTACGATGTGGACCATGACCACGCCGACAGAGCTGCTCGACGTCGCGTCCGCGTTGGCCTCCGAGGCCGGCCGGCTCATCACCGAGGGCAGGCGCGACGCGCGCGTGGCCCTCACCAAGAGCTCGTCCGTCGACATCGTCACGCAGATGGACATCGCCGCCGAGCGCCTCATCCGCGACCGCCTCGCGGAGCTCCGCCCCGAGGACGGCGTGCTGGGCGAGGAGGGCGACCACGTGCCCGGCACGTCGGGCATCACGTGGGTGGTGGACCCGATCGACGGCACCGTGAACTACCTCTACGGGATCCCGCACTACTCGGTGTGCGTCGCCGCGGTGAGCGGGCCGCCCGAGCCCCGCCGCTGGACCATCGAGGCGGGCGCGGTGATGGACGGGGCGGGGGTGCTGTGGACGGCCGCGCGCGGCCAGGGCGCGTGGCGCGACGGCGCGCCCCTGCGCAGGGACGATGCGCCGCCCCTGGACCGTACGCTCGTCGCCACAGGATTCCAGTACGTGGCGGAGAGGCGCGCGCTGCAGGGCCAGGTGGTGGCGCGGCTGCTGCCGCAGGTGCGCGACATCCGCCGCCTGGGCTCCGCCTCCGTCGACCTGGTGCACGTCGCGGCCGGGCTGGTGGACGCGTACTACGAGCAGGGGCTCCAGCCGTGGGACTTCGCCGCGGGCGCGCTCATCGCCGCGGAGGCCGGCGTGCGGGTGGCCGGCACGGACGGCGGCCCGGCGGACTCCGACATGCTCATCGCCGCGATGCCGGAGGCGTGGGACGCGCTCCGGGACGCCCTGGTCGAGGCGGGTGCGCGACCCTTCTGACGGGGCGCCGCGCCGCGCCGGTCGATCACGAGGTGCATTCCTCGGCCGAATGGTGCACAATGCGTCAGCCGCGCGGGAACAAAACGCCCGCGCCAGGCATTGACAAGCCGCAACCATCGAGGAAGGGACGCAAGCCGCATGGCAACGGATTACGACGCGCCACGCAAGACCGACGACGAGATCTCGGCCGACTCGATCGAGGAGCTGAAGGCTCGTCGGGCGGACAAGACCTCCGGCGTGGTCGACGAGGACGAGACCGAGGCTGCCGAGGGCTTCGAGCTCCCGGGCGCGGACCTGTCCGGCGAGGAGCTCTCGGTCCGCGTGCTGCCCGCGCAGCAGGACGAGTTCACCTGCATGTCCTGCTTCCTGGTGCACCACCGCAGCCAGCTCGCCACCTTCAAGAACGACCAGCCGATCTGCTCGGAGTGCGCGGCCTGACGCATGGCCGACCTCGAGATCCTGGTCAGCACGACCGAGCCGGACGTGCCGCTCCCGCGCTACTCCCACCCGGGTGACGCGGGGGCGGACGTCACGACCCGCATCGACGTGACGCTCCAGCCGGGGGAGAGGGCCACCGTGCCCACCGGCCTCAAGATCGCGCTGCCCGACGGGTACGCCGCGTTCGTCCACCCCCGCTCGGGCCTCGCGGCCAAGCACGGGGTCACCATCGTCAACGCGCCCGGCACGGTCGACGCCGGCTACCGCGGCGAGATCGCGGTCACCCTGCTCAACACGGACGCCACGCAGGCCGTCACCCTGGCGAAGGGCGACCGCATCGCGCAGCTGGTGATCCAGCGCATCGAGCGTGCCGCCTTCGTGCCCGTCGAGTCGCTGCCCGGCTCGCACCGCGGCGACGGCGGCTTCGGGTCGACGGGCGTCGCGACGGGCGTCGCGCCGTGACGGAGACCGCCACCACCACGATCGCCGAGGCGCAGCCGCGCGGCATGGTCCGCGTCGAGGGCCGCGTGGTCGCGGTCCAGGTGGAGCCGTCCGACGCTCCTCCCGCGTTCACCGTGCGGCTCGAGGACGGCACGGGCCGCATCGACGCCGTCTTCATGGGCCGCCGCGAGGTGCCGGGCATCGGGCCGGGCACGCGCCTGTGCCTCGAGGGCCGGGTGTGCGAGTCCGACGCGCTGCCGCGCCTGTACAACCCGCGCTACGAGCTGCTCGCGAGCGCATGACCGAGGAGCAGCCCGCCGCGGACAACCGCGCGGCACGCCTGCTCGGCGGCGAGTCCTTCGACCTCCACGAGGCCGTAGGCGGCTGGCGCGGCTTCATCGAGTCGTCGCTGCCCGGCGTGGTGTTCGTCGCCGCGTACCTGCTGTGGGGCGGCTTCCGCGTCCCCGTGATCGCGGCCGGCGCCGTGATGGCGGTGCTCGTCATCGTCCGCCTCATCCAGCGCACACCCGCCGTCCAGGCCGCCTCCGGCGCGGTCGGCGTCGCGATCGGCGCCGTGTGGGCGTGGCGGTCGGGGGACGCGTCCGGGTACTTCGTGCCCGGGCTGTGGCTCAACGCCGCCTACCTGGCCGGCATCCTGCTGTCGATGGCGGTGCGCTGGCCCGTGGTCGGGATCGTCATGGGGCTGCTCCGGGGCGAGGGCACGCAGTGGCGCGCCGACCGCGCGGAGATGCGTCGCTACCAGCTCGCATCCGCGGTGCTCGCGGCGATGTTCGCGCTGCGCCTCGCGGTGCAGGTGCCGCTCTACCTCGCGGGCGAGGTCGCGGTGCTCGGCACGGTCAAGCTCGCGATGGGCCTGCCGCTGTTCGCCCTCACGCTGTGGGGCGTATGGCTGCTGGCCCGCGACGCAGGAGCTGCTCGAGAGACTCAGGATCCGCCTCCGACGACACGATGAACAGCAGCTCGTCGTGAGCCTCGAGGGTGTCGTCCGGCGTGGGCGCGATGGTGCGGTCGCCGCGGATGATGGTCGCGAGGACGATGTCGACGGGCCACTGGATCTCGCGCAGCAGCACCCCGACGACGGGTGACGAGGCAGGCAGCGTCACCTCGACCAGCGCGGCGCCCGACTGGCGGAACGTGAACACGCGCACCAGGTCGCCGATCGCGACGGCCTCCTCGACCATGGCGGTCATGATGCGCGGCGTCGACACGGCGACGTCCACGCCCCACTGCGCGTCGTACATCCACTCGTTGCGCGGGTTGTTCACGCGCGCCACGGTGCGCGGCACCCCGAACTCGGTCTTGGCGAGGAAGGACACCACGAGGTTGGCCTTGTCGTCGCCGGTGGCCGCGACCACCACGTCCATGGTCTCGACCTGCGCGTCGCGCAGCGCGGACATCTCGCACACGTCGGCGAGCATCCACTCGGCCTCGGCGACCTGGGCGACGCGCATGGCCGCGGGGTTGGAGTCGACCAGGAGCACCTCGTGCCCGTGCTCGAGCAGGTCGCGCGCGATCGACCGGCCCACGGAGCCTGCGCCCGCGATCATGACCTTCACTTGGACACCTCCGGGGAGCGGCCCGTCACGCGGGCCGGGTCGGCGCCCGTGCCGGGCACCATGGTGAAGTACGCCTCGTCGCCCTCCTGGACCAGGGTCTCCGGGTCGGGCAGCAGCGGCTCGCCGAACCGCACCAGGTAGGCGACGCGCGCGCGGGCGCGCGTCTCGAGCTCGGAGTAGCGATGGCCCACCCAGCCCGCGTCGAGGGGGAGCCTGCTGAGGCTCACCCCGGCGCTCGGGTCGTGATAGAGCGCGTCGGAGCCGCCGGGCAGGAGCCGCGAGACGATCTGCGCGGCGGTCCACGGCACCGGCGCGACGGTGGGGATGCCGAGCCGGCGGTACACCTCGGCGCGACCGGAGTCCGCGATGCGGGCCACCACGTTGTCGATGCCGTAGGTCTCGCGCACCACGCGCGCGGCGAGGATGTTCGAGTTGTCGCCGTCGGAGACCGCGGCGAACGCGTAGGCGTCCTCGACTCCCGCGGACACCAGCGTGTCGCGGTCGAAGCCGATGCCGGTGATGCGCTGGCCCTCGAAGGTGGGGGGGAGCCTGCGGAAGGCGTCGCCCGACTGGTCGATCACCGCGACGGTGTGGCCGCGCGCCTCGAACTCGGTCGCCAACGTCGCTCCCGTGCGGCCGCAGCCCATGATCACGATGTGCACGGCAACCCACGGTATACCCCTTGAGCCTAGGATGGTGCGACGTGCAGAGGTTTCTCGAGCGACTGAAACTGCTGGTGTTCGGGCGTCCCATCGCGACCGGCCGGTCCGAGCGCGTCGGCCTGAAGACGCGGCTCGCGCTGCCCGTGTTCGGCGCGAGCCTGCTGTCGACGGTGGCGTACGCCCCCGACGCGGTGGTGGACGCGCTACGCAAGGGCGGCGTGCAGTCCACGCTGCCTGTCATGGCGCTGGCCGTGGTAGCGATCATGGTGCTGCTGGGCTTCGCTTACCGCTCCAACGTGCGCAAGCGCCCCGACGAGCGCGGCGACTACGGCCTCGTGTCGGACAAGCTGGGCCCCACCGCGTCGATCGTCACCGGCGCGTCGCTCCTGGTCGACTACGTCTTCACGGTGGCCGTGTCCGTCGCGGCCATCGCGCAGTTCGTCGCGTTCGTGGTGCCGTCGCTGAGCGACCGCCACACGTCCATCGCGGTCGCCTCGATCCTGGTGATGACGCTCGCGCACCTGCGCGGCATCCAGGAGCGCGCCCGCGTGCTGCTGGTGGTGTGGTTCGGCTTCCTGCTCGTGATCGGGCTGGTGGTGGCGTTCGGCTCCACTCGCACCGACGTGGTCGCGCCCACCTCGCCGCCCGAGCCCACGTGGTCCTCCGCGATCGCCTTCGCGGGAGCCATCGCGTCGGGCGCGGTGATGCTCACCGGCATCGAGCACCTCGCGTCGTCCGCGCCGCAGCACGCCGAGCCGCGCGCCAAGCGCGCCGGCCGCACGCTGATCCTCGCCGTGCTCGCGGGCGCCGCCGGCTTCCTCGCCGTCACCCTGATGGTGTGGCGCTACCGCGTCTCCGGCTGGCAGTCCGGGCCGGTGCTGCTCCAGGCCACCGACCGCATCTTCGAGTCGACGTGGCCCGTGTGGGTGGTCGCGCTGCCCGCGATCGCGATCCTGTACTCGGCGGCCTCCGCGGTGTTCCGCCGCTTCTCGCGCCTCACGTCGCTGCTCGCGCGCGACTCCTACCTGCCGCGCCAGCTGTCGCAGCAGAGCGAGCGCCTGGTGTTCCGCGGCGGCGTGCTGTGGGTGGCGGGCGCGTCCGCGGTGATCGTGGTGGTCACCGGCGCGCGGCTCGACCAGCTGGTGCACATGTACCTCATCGGCGCGTTCGCCGCGATCGTGCTGAGCCAGTTCGCGATGGTGCGCTACCAGTCGCTGCGCATCGCGCTCGAGCCGTCGGGCCGCTCGCGGCTGCGGATGAAGGGCACGCGCGTGCTCCACGTCGCCGCGGCGATCGTGGCCGCCGCCGTGTGGATCATCATCGCGGTGTTCAACTTCGCCGCCGGCGCGTGGTTCGCCCTCGCGCTCGTCGCGGGCCTGGTGCTGCTCATGCGCGGCATCCACGCCCACTACGACGACGTGGCGCGCCAGCTCGCGATCCAGCCCAACGACCGCGCCTCGGCGCGTCCGAGCGCCACGCACGGCATCGTGCTGGTCGCACAGCTCCACCGTCCCGCGCTGCGCGCGATCGCGTACGCGAAGGCGGCGCGTCACTCCTCTCTCGAGGCCGTCGCCGTGCAGGTGGATCCCGCCGCCACCGCGCGGCTCCAGCGCAGCTGGGGCGAGCTCAACCTGGGCGTGCCGCTGGTGATCCTCGACTCGCCGTACCGCGACCTGGTGGGCCCCGTGCTCGACCACGTGAAGTCCATCCACCGGCTGTCGCCGCGCGACATGGTCGTGGTCTACGTGCCCGAGTACATCGTGGGCCGCTGGTGGGAGCGCTTCCTGCACAACCGGGCGTCGCTTCGCCTGCGCTCGCGCCTGCTGTCCGTGCCGCGCGTGGTGGTCGCGGCGGTGCCGTGGCACCTGCAGTCCTCGCTCGAGCTGGGCGACGGCGCGGCCTTCACCCAGGAGCTGCCGCGGGTGGACCTCGCGGCCGAGGAGGCGGCGAACCGTGGCTGACATCGAGCTCGAGATCGGCGCCGTCGCGCACGGCGGCCACTGCGTCGCCCGTCACGAGGGCCGCGTGGTGTTCGTCCGCCACGCCCTGCCCGGTGAGCGCGTGCGCGCCCGCCTCACGGAGGCCGGTGACGACGCCCGGCTGTGGCGCGCCGACGCCGTCGAGATCCTGTCCGCGTCGCCCGACCGCGTCGACTCGCCGTGGCCCGAGGCGGGACCCGGCGGGATCGGCGGCGGCGAGCTCGCGCACGTGTCGCTGCCCGCGCAGCGGCGCTGGAAGCACGACGTCCTGCGCGAGGCGTTCATTCGCTTCGCCGATCAGGAGTTCCCCGGCGAGGTCCACGCCGCGCCGGGGGACGATGTGCGGGCCGGGCTGGGCTACCGGACGCGGGTGGCCGCGGTGGCCGGGCCCGACGGGCGGGCCTCGATGCACCTCCACCGCTCGCGCGAGCTGCGGCCGCTCGCGTCCCTGCCCATCGCGGCCCCTGCGCTCGAGGAGCTGCTGCTGTCGACGCGGTTCCCCGCGGGGTCCCACGTCCAGGCCGTCGCCCCCGGCGGCGAGGCGCCCCGCCTCGTGGTCGACGGCGTGCCGTGGAAGGGCGGGCGTCCCGACCACCGCGACAACGCCCCCCGCCGCGTGCGCGAGAGCGTCGCGACCGCGCAGGGGGAGTGGACGTACCAGGTCGATGTCGAGGGCTTCTGGCAGGTGCACGTCGAGGCGCCCGCGGTCCTGGTGGACGCGGTGCTGTCGCGCGTGGGCGACGGCGAGCGGGTGCTCGACCTATACGCGGGCGCGGGCCTGTTCACCGTGCCGCTCGCCGCGACGGGTCGCGACGTCACGTCTGTCGAGGCGGATGCGCGGGCCTCGCGTGACGCGCGCCGCAACGCTCACGGGCTCCCCGGCGCGCGCATCGTCCACGGCGACACCAGGGCGTTCCTGTCCGGAACCGGGGTGACCGCCGACGTGGTCGTGCTCGACCCGCCGCGCTCGGGCGCGGGTGCGAAGACCGTCGACGCCGTCGCGGCGACGAACGCCGCGCGGGTGGTCTACGTGGCGTGCGACCCCGTCGCGCTCGCCCGCGACACCGCGCTGCTGGGCCACCACGGCTACGCGCTCGAGGAGGCGCAGGCGTTCGACCTGTTCCCCATGACGCACCACGTGGAGACGGTGGCGACGTTCGTGCGCGGATAGCGGCGCGGGCGGGGGAACGGCGTCCGTAGCGGGGTGGATAGGATGGCCCCAGACCCATCGCCGGGAGACCCCACACGGAGGAGACGCATGAGCGCGAACACCCTTGGATCCAAGTCGACGCTGCAGGTGGGCCCGCAGCAGTACGAGATCTTCCGACTCGACGCGGTTCCGGGGCTGGACGCCCTCCCGTACTCGCTGAAGATCCTCGCCGAGGCGCTGCTGCGCACCGAGGACGGCGCCAACATCACCGCGGACCACGTGCGCGCGCTCGCCGCGTGGGACCCGCAGGCGGAGCCCGACACCGAGATCCAGTTCACCCCCGCGCGCGTCGTGATGCAGGACTTCACCGGCGTCCCCTGCGTGGTGGACCTCGCGACCATGCGCGAGGCCGTGAGCGAGCTGGGCGGCGACCCGAACGTCATCAACCCGCTCGCGCCCGCGGAGCTGGTGATCGACCACTCGGTGGTCATCGACATCTTCGGCCGCGGCGACGCGCTCGAGCGCAACACGGACCTCGAGTACCAGCGCAACCGCGAGCGCTACCAGTTCCTGCGCTGGGGCCAGACGGCGTTCGACAACTTCAAGGTGGTGCCCCCGGGCACCGGGATCGTCCACCAGGTCAACCTCGAGTACCTCGCGCGCGGCGTCATGACGCGCGACAAGGGCGGCGCCACGCAGGCGTACCCGGACTCGTGCGTCGGCACCGACTCGCACACCACCATGATCAACGGCCTGGGCGTGCTCGGCTGGGGCGTGGGCGGCATCGAGGCCGAGGCGGCGATGCTCGGCCAGCCGGTGTCGATGCTCATCCCCAAGGTGGTGGGCTTCAAGCTCACCGGCGCGATCCCCGCCGGCGCGACGGCGACCGACGTGGTGCTCACCATCACGCAGATGCTGCGTCAGCACGGCGTGGTGGGCAAGTTCGTCGAGTTCTACGGCGAGGGCGTGGGCCAGGTGCCGCTCGCCAACCGCGCCACCATCGGCAACATGAGCCCCGAGTTCGGCTCGACCGCGGCGATCTTCCCGATCGACGCCGTCACCGTCGACTACCTGCGCCTCACCGGCCGCAGCGCCGAGCAGGTCGCTCTCGTCGAGGCGTACTGCAAGGAGCAGGGCCTCTGGCACGACCCGTCGCGTGAGGCCGCGTACTCCGAGTACCTCGAGCTCGACCTGTCGACCGTGGTGCCGTCCATCGCGGGACCCAAGCGCCCGCAGGACCGCATCGAGCTCACCGACGCGAAGAACGCGTTCGGCCGCTCGATCCTCGACTACGCGCAGCACGAGGACCTGCACGGCCTCGACGAGTCGGTCGAGGAGACCTTCCCCGCGTCCGACCCGATCGCAGCCGAGGCCCACGCGGGCGACGCGCCCGAGCCGGCCCGCGCATCGTCCACCGTCACCACGACCCGCCCGCACAAGCACGTGCCGGTCACGCTCGCCGACGGCACGGAGACCGCGCTCGACCACGGCGCCGTGGTGATCGCGTCGATCACGTCCTGCACCAACACGTCGAACCCGTCGGTGATGCTCGCGGCCGCGCTGCTCGCGCGCAACGCCAACGAGAAGGGCCTGACCTCGAAGCCGTGGGTCAAGACGTCGATGGCGCCCGGCTCGCAGGTGGTGACGGACTACTACGAGAAGGCCGGGCTCTGGCCCGACCTCGAGGCGCTCGGCTTCCACCTGGTGGGCTACGGCTGCACCACGTGCATCGGCAACTCGGGCCCCCTCCCGCAGGAGGTCTCGGACGTGGTCAACGACAACGACCTCGCGGTCGTCTCGGTGCTGTCCGGTAACCGCAACTTCGAGGGCCGCATCAACCCCGACGTGAAGATGAACTACCTCGCGTCGCCCCCGCTGGTCATCGCGTACGCGCTCGCCGGCACCATGGACCACGACTTCGAGAACGAGCCGCTCGGCACCGGCTCGGACGGCCAGGACGTGTACCTGCGCGACATCTGGCCCGACCCGGCCGAGGTGGAGTCGATCGTCGGCTCGTCGATCACGCAGGAGATGTTCGAGAAGGACTATGCGGACGTGTTCGCGGGCGACTCGCGCTGGCAGAGCCTGCCGACGCCCGCCGGCGCGACGTTCGAGTGGTCGGACGAGTCGACCTACGTGCGCAAGGCCCCGTACTTCGAGGGCATGGGCATGGAGCCCGAGGCCGTCGAGGACATCACGGGCGCCCGCGTGCTTGCGCTGCTCGGCGACTCGGTCACCACGGACCACATCTCGCCCGCCGGCTCGATCAAGGCCGACAGCCCCGCCGGCGTGTACCTCGCCGAGCACGGGGTGGACCGCAAGGACTTCAACTCGTACGGCTCGCGGCGCGGCAACCACGAGGTGATGATCCGCGGCACGTTCGCGAACATCCGCCTGAAGAACCTGCTCCTCGACGGCGTCGAGGGCGGCTTCACGCTCGACCACCTCACGGGCGAGCAGACCACCATCTACGACGCTTCCGTCGCATACCAGGCGGCCGGCGTACCGCTCGTGGTGCTCGCGGGCAAGGAGTACGGCTCCGGGTCCTCGCGCGACTGGGCGGCCAAGGGCACGTCGCTGCTGGGCGTCCGCGCGGTCATCACCGAGAGCTTCGAGCGCATCCACCGCTCGAACCTCATCGGCATGGGCGTGCTGCCGCTGCAGTTCCCGGCGGGGGAGAGCGCCGCGTCGCTCGGCCTCGACGGCACCGAGACCTTCGACATCACGGGCGTCGCCGCGTTCTCCGCGGGCGAGCACCCGAAGTCGCTGCCCGTGACGGCCACGAAGGCCGACGGCACCACCGTCACGTTCGACGCGGTGGTCCGCATCGACACTCCCGGCGAGGCGGACTACTTCCGCAACGGCGGCATCCTGCAGTACGTGCTGCGCTCGCTCGTCTCGTAGCGCGCAGCGGCCCCGACGGCCCCGCCCGGCATGCGCCGGGCGGGGCCGCGGTTGTCTTGTACGGAAGGCGACCCGCGCATCGTCCCGGCACGATGCGCGGGTCACCCGGGCGGGCCCGGCGCGCCGGGCGGCGGGACCCGGAGGCCGTACAGTGGAACGTCAACAGCGAGTGAGGAGCAACGGGTGCTGGAGCGCATCGGGTCGCCGCGGGATCTGCGCGGGCTGACCTACGAGGAGCTGGCGGAGCTCTCGAGCGAGATCCGCGACTTCCTGGTCGACAACGTGTCCCGCACGGGCGGCCACCTGGGCCCGAACCTGGGCGTGGTCGAGCTCACCATCGGCATCCACCGCGTGTTCCACTCGCCGCACGACTCGATCGTGTTCGACACGGGCCATCAGTCGTACGTGCACAAGCTGCTCACCGGCCGCCACGACTTCTCCACGCTGCGCCGCCGCGGCGGGATCTCCGGCTACCCGGACCGGCAGGAGAGCGTCCACGACATCGTGGAGAACTCGCACGCGTCCACGGCGCTGTCGTGGGCCGCGGGCATCGCGCGCGGTCACACGCTGCGCGGCGAGACGGGCCGGTCCACCGTGGCCGTGATCGGCGACGGCGCGCTCACGGGCGGCATGGCATGGGAGGCGCTCAACTCGCTGGGCGCGTCGCAGGACCGCGTGGTGGTGGTGATCAACGACAACGGGCGGTCCTACGCGCCCACCATCGGCGGGCTCGCGCGCAAGCTCGACACCATCCGCGTCGACCGCCGCTACGAGGAGTTCCTGGGCTGGGGCAAGCGCACCTTCCAGGGTCGCGGGCGCCTGCGCGGGTGGACTTACCAGACCGTCATGCACGGCAAGCGCGCCCTCAAGGGGCTGCTGACCGACGACGGCGTGTTCTCGGACCTGGGGCTCAAGTACATCGGGCCGATCGACGGTCATGACCTCCGCCACGTCGAGCGCGCCCTGCACCAGGCGCACGACTTCGCGGGCCCCGTCATCGTGCACGTCCTCACGGAGAAGGGGCGCGGATACTCGCCCGCCGAGCAGGACGTCGCCGACCGCTTCCACGCGGTGGGCAAGATCCACCCCGAGACGGGGCTGCCGATCGAGCCGTCGCGCTTCGGGTGGACGTCGGTGTTCGCGGACGAGATCTGCGCCGTCGCGGAGGACCGCCCCGACGTGGTCGCG
Organism: Demequina silvatica; assembly: GCF_000971215.1. GTDB lineage: Bacteria > Actinomycetota > Actinomycetes > Actinomycetales > Demequinaceae > Demequina > Demequina silvatica. The sequence goes on along the minus strand of NZ_BBMA01000004.1, from coordinate 236,892 downwards.
ATCACCGCGGCGATGCTCGCGCCGGTGGGGCTGCAGCCGTTCGCGGACGCGTACCCGTCGCGCGTGATCGACGTGGGCATCGCGGAGCAGCACGCGGTCACGAGCGCCGCCGGCCTCGCCTACGCCGGGCTGCACCCGGTGGTCGCTGTCTACGCGACGTTCCTCAACCGCGCGTTCGACCAGCTGCTCATGGACGTCGCGCTGCACCGCGCCGGAGTCACGTTCATGCTGGACCGGGCCGGGCTGACCGGCGACGACGGCCCCAGCCACAACGGCATGTGGGACATGGCGCTGCTGCGTCACGTGCCGGGCCTGCGCCTCGCGGCTCCGCGGGACGAGCCGACGCTGCGCCAGGCCTTCCGCGACGCGCTCGACGTCGACGACGCGCCCACGGTGGTCCGCTACCCCAAGGGCGCCGTGGCGGAGCCGCTGCCCGCGCTGCGGTCCGTCGGGGACCTCGACGTGCTCGCGGAGCACGGCGACTCGCCCCGCGTGGTGGTGGTGGGTCTGGGCTCGATGGCGCACACGGCCGTGGAGGCGGCGGAGAAGATCGCCGCGGACGGGATCGACACCGTGGCCGCGACGGCGACGTGGGTGCATCCGGTGCCGTCGGGGCTGGCGGAGCTGGTCGCGGGCGCCGAGCTGGTCGTCACGGTCGAGGACGGGCTCACCGACGCCGGCATCGGCGAGGAGTGGGCGCAGTACGCGCGGCTCGCGGGGCTGGGAGCCGCGTGGGCGCACCACGGCATCCCGCGCGAGTTCCTCCAGCACGCGTCGCGCGCGCAGCTGGTCGACGAGCTCGGGCTGGACCCGAGCGCCATCGCCGCCGAGACCCTGGCGGCGCTGCAGCAGGACTGAGGGGCGGCGCGCTCCCGGCGGCGCCCCGCACTGCGCACCTGCACCGCGCTCCGCGCGCTGCGGGGAACTCACCGACGCTTTCGGGAGGTCTGTGCCTCCTGTGGGGAATTGAGCGACGTGGCCACCGACCGGTCGAGGCCACGTCGCTCAGTTCCCCACAGGATTCCGCCAACCGCCGGAACCGTCGCTCAGGTCCCCCTGGCGCGCGCCAGCGCCGGGACGATGCGCCGGTTCAGTCCTCCGGCGAGGTCGCCGTGGACGCGGGCGAAGGCGCGACAGGCGCCGCGAACGCCTGGCCGAGCTCGGGCGCGACCAGCTCGATCTGCCACTCGCGCGCCCCGCGGCCCGCGAGGAAGTCGCGGATCCACGGCTCGCCGCCGTCGACGTACTCCCAACAGGTGCGGCGCAGGGCGTCGGGCTGGAGCAGGTTCTCGGCAGGGATCTCGAGGCGCTCGACCAGCGCCGTGATGCGCTCGCGCGCCGCGCTCAGCCGCACGAACGCCTCGGGACGCTTGTCCTTCCACATCCGCTGCTGCGGCGGCCCGTCACCCTGGGGGGCGCGGCGCGACGGCAGCGCCTTGTCGGGAAGCGTCATGGCCTCCTCGATGGCCTTGTACCACTGGGGCGCGCGGCGCTTGGTGCCCTTGGACTGGAACTCACGCACCCCGAGGAGCGCGTCGAGCGAGGCGGGCTTCGCCTGCGCGGCCGCCACGATCGCCTGGTCCCGCAGCACCCGGCCGGGGGAGACGTCGCGGCGGCGGGCCTCCTTGTCGCGCGCCTCCCACAGCGACCGGACGATCGCGAGGCCGCGCTGGTCGCGCACCATGTGCGAGCCGGAGGTGCGGCGCCACGGCTCCTCGCGGGGCTCGGGCGGGGGAGCGAGGCGCACCGCCTCGAACTCCTGCTCGGCCCACTCGAGCTTGCCGGCGGCCTCGAGGTGGGCGGCCAGGCGGTCGCGCAGGTCGAGCAGCACCTCGACGTCGAGCGCCGCGTAGACCAGCCAGTCGTGGGGGAGCGGCCGCGTGGACCAGTCCTGCGCCGAGTGCTCCTTGGCCAGCGCGAAGCCGAGCTCGCGCTCGACCACGGCGGCGAGGCCCACGCGCGGCCAGCCGAGCAGACGTGCGCCCAGCTCGGTGTCGAACACCTTGGCGGGGGTCATGCCGAGGTCGCGCATGCCGGGCAGGTCCTGGCTCGCGGCGTGGAAGATCCACTCGGCGTCGCCGAGCGCCTCCCCGAAGCTCGACAGGTCCGGCAGCGCGGCCGTGTCGATCAGCGCGATGCCCGCGCCCTCGCGCTTGAACTGCGCGAGGTAGGTGCCTTGGCCGTAACGGAATCCGGAGGCCCTCTCGGCGTCGGCCGCGACCGGGCCGGTGCCGGCGGCGAAGGCCGCGCACGCCTCGGCGAGCGCCTCGGGGGTGTCGATGATGGGGGGCACGCCGTCCGCGGGTGCGGTGAGCGGGATGGCGGCGGGCGCATCGTCCGTGGTGGACGATGCGGCGGTCGGCTCGGTCACTGGGTCCTTCCCGGCAGGGTGCGGACGCCGTGCGGCGTCGGGGGGACGCCGGCGCACGCTGCCATGAGATCCGTCCACGCCGCGATGTGCGGGGCGAGATCGGTGGTGGTGGGCGTCCAGGACGCCCGCAGCTCGATGTTGACCTCGTCCGGTCGGTCGCCCATCTCACCGAAGGACTGCGAGGTCACCTTGGTCACGGTACCGCCGCGCGCGCGATGGGGCGCACGCGCGAGGGACTCCGACAGCCAGGACCATGCGACGTCTCCCCAGAGCTCGTCGCGGCCTATCTCCGGATCTGCCGTCGCCTTCACGAGGGCGACGATGCGCATCGTCCCCTCCCACGCGGCCTGGCCGTCGGGGTCGTGAAGGATGACGAACCGGCCCGACGCCTCGAGGTCCTCGATCTCGCCGCTGATCGCGGCGGCATAGGGGGCGATGCGGTGCGGCGCGGGCACCTCGGTGAGGCGCACCGAGGGATGCGTGGGGGCGTCGCGCAGCGACAGGAGCGCCTCGCGGAAGTCCGCAGGCGCCTCGCTGAGATCGCTGGCCATAAGCGGAGCCTATGCCCGCGGCCCCCTGCGGCCCGCGTACGCCACGCTCGATGCGAGCGTCTAGGCTGGCCCCGTACCCCGGCAACCTCCCTTGAAGGATGGACGATGGCGCTCGCTCAGATCGGTGTGACCGGCCTCGCGGTCATGGGCCGCAACCTGGCCCGCAACTTTGCTCGCAACGGATTCACGGTGGCGGTGCACAACCGCTCGCCCGAGAAGATGCGCTCGCTGATCGCCGACCACGGCGACGAGGGCGACTTCATCGGCTCGGAGACGCTCGAGGAGTTCGTGGCGTCGCTGCAGGTGCCGCGCACCGTCGTGATCATGGTGCAGGCGGGTGGCCCCACCGACGCCGTCATCGACCAGCTCACCGGGCTGCTCGAGAAGGGCGACATCATCGTGGACGCGGGCAACGCGCTCTACACGGACACCATGCGCCGCGAGAAGGACCTCGCCGCGAAGGGCCTGCACTTCGTGGGCTCCGGCGTCTCGGGCGGCGAGGAGGGCGCGCTGCTCGGCCCCTCGATCATGCCCGGCGGCCCCGCCGAGTCCTACGTGACGCTCGGCCCGATCCTCGAGAAGATCGCCGCGAAGGCGGAGGACGGCACCCCGTGCTGCGTGCACATCGGCCCCGACGGCGCCGGCCACTTCGTCAAGATGGTGCACAACGGCATCGAGTACGCCGACATGCAGCTGATCGGCGAGGCCTACGACCTGCTCCGCACCGGCCTGGACCTCGAGCCCGCCGAGATCGCGGACATCTTCGCCGAGTGGAACCAGGGCGACCTGGAGTCCTTCCTCATCGAGATCACCGCCGAGGTGCTGCGCCAGACCGACGCGAAGACCGGGAAGGCGCTCGTCGACGTCATCAAGGACGAGGCCGGCCAGAAGGGCACCGGCCGCTGGACCGTCAAGTCCGCGCTCGACCTGGGCGTCCCGGTCACCGGCATCGCCGAGGCCACGTTCGCCCGCGCGATCTCCTCGCAGGTGGCGCAGCGCGCAGCGGCCCGCGACGTGCTCACCGCGTCGACCGGCGACTTCCACATCAACAACCGCGAGGGCTTCATCGAGGACGTGCGCCTCGCGCTCTACGCGTCCAAGGTGGTCGCGTACGCGCAGGGCTTCGACCAGATCCGCGCCGCCTCCGAGGAGTTCGGCTGGGACATCACGCTCGGCGACATGGCGAAGATCTGGCGCGCCGGCTGCATCATCCGCGCCCGCTTCCTCGACCGCATCACCGACGCGTTCCAGCGCGACGCCGACCTGCCGACGCTGCTGGTCGACCCGTACTTCTCGGACGCGATCGCGAACGGCGTGGGCGCCTGGCGCCGCGTGGTGGCGCAGGCCGCGCTCACCGGCGTGCCCGCCCCGGCGTTCTCCTCGTCGCTCTCGTACTACGACTCGCTGCGTGCCGAGCGCCTGCCCGCCGCGCTGATCCAGGGTCAGCGCGACTTCTTCGGCGCGCACACCTACAAGCGCGTCGACATGGACGGCACCTTCCACACGCAGTGGTCGGGCGACCGGACCGAGATCTCCGCGTAACGGCGGACGGGACGATGCGGGGCGCGCCGGGATCTCCCGGCGCGCCCCGCGCTGTTCCCGGGCACCTAGGCTGGGCGCCGTGAGCATCGAGCTGGTCGGGCGCAGGCCCGTGGTCGCCCCCGAGGACCTGATCGCGGGTCTGGTGCCGCCGCCGCACTTCGGCCAGGCGTCGTTCGAGACCTACCGTCCGGACCCGGAGCACCCGTCGCAGGCCGCGGCCGTCGCGGCGGTGCGCGAGTTCGCGGGGGAGCATCTGCGACGCTTCCGGCCCCGTCGCGGCCCGGGTGCCGGGCTGTACCTCGACGGCGGTTTCGGCGTGGGCAAGACCCATCTGCTGGCCTCGCTCGCGCATGCGCTCGGTCCGCGCCGTGCGGTCTTCGGGACGTTCGTCGAGTACACCAACCTGGTGGGCGCGCTCGGGTTCATCGCCGCGCGTGAGGCGCTGTCGACGTTCGCCGTGGTGTGCATCGACGAGTTCGAGCTCGACGACCCGGGCGACACGCTCATCATGGCGCGCCTGATGCGCGAGCTCACCGACGCGGGGACGTGCGTCGCGGCTACGTCGAACACCCTCCCCGACGCGCTGGGCGAGGGCAGGTTCGCCGCCGACGACTTCCAGCGCGAGATCCAGGCCGTCGCGCGCGTGTTCACCACGGTGCGCATCGACGGCCCCGACTACCGCCACCGCGGCTCGCTGGACTTCCCGGCGCCCGCATCGCGCGAGGCGGTGGACGCCGTCGCGGCGGCGCCCAGGGGAGCAGTGGCGGCGTGGCCCGCGCTGCTCGCCGACCTGGTCGAGGTGCATCCGAGCAGGTACGGCGCCTACGTCGACGGTGTCGCCGCGCTGGCGCTCACGGACGTCGCGCCGCTCGATGACCAGAACCAGGCGCTGAGGCTGGTCGCGCTCGTGGATCGGCTGTACGACCGCGACGCCGTGGTGATCGCGTCGGGCGCGTCGCTCCAGGAGGTGTTCACGCCGGACATGATGCGCGGCGGCTACCGCAAGAAGTACCTGCGCGCGCTGTCGCGCCTCGAGTCGATGGCGCACGCCGCCCTCGAGCACACCCGCCCGGTCTGAGCGGCGGTCGCGGCGGGGTCAGCGCTTCTTCTTGGCTGGGGCGGCCGGCGCATCGTCCGCCGCGACCGGCATGAGCGCCGCGAGGCGCGCCCGCTCGGCGTCGAGGTCGAACGTCGCGGGCGGCCACGCCAGGTTCATGTCCTCGAGCGTGTCGACCAGCAGCTGGGTCACGGCGAGCCGCGCGTACCACTTGCGGTCCGCGGGCACCACGTGCCACGGCGCGCTCGCCGTGGAGGTGGCGTCGAAGACGTCCTGGTAGGCGTGCAAGTAGTCGTCCCAGCGCTCGCGCGAGTCGAGGTCGCTCGGGTGGTACTTCCAGAACTTCTCCGGGCGCTCGAGGCGGGATGCGAGGCGCGCGAGCTGCTCGTCGGGCGAGATCATGAGGGCGCACTTGACCACCGTGACGCCGGCGGCCTCCGTGAGCCGTTCGAACCGGTTGATCTCCGCGTAGCGCCGGGCCCAGGGGTCGCCGTCCACCAGGCCCTCGACGCGCGCGATCAGCACGTCCTCGTAGTGGGACCGGTCGAACACGCCGATGCGCCCGGGCTGCGGGAGCGCGCGGCGCACCCGCCACAGGTAGTGGTGGCGCAGCTCCTCGGCGGTGGGGGCGCCGAAGGACCGCACGGTCACGCCCTGCGGGTCGACCATGCCGAGCACGTGGCGAGAGATGCCTCCCTTCCCCGAGGTGTCCATGCCCTGGAGGACCAGCACCACGGCCCGCGTGCCGCCGGACCGGCCCTCCGCGAACAGCATCTCCTGGAGGTCCGACAGCCGGCCGCCGAGCCGCGCCATCGCGGCCTCGCCCTCCGCCTTGCCGCCCTCGAAGCCCGGCGTGCCGGCGGTGTCGAAGCCGCCGAGGTCGAAGCCCGCGCCCACTCGCAGGATCTCCGACGGCCGTGCCCGCCAGCCCTGTCCGGTCATCGCATCCTCCCTGGATCCACGCGCCTGAGCCCACCGTAGCCGCACGTCACCGCTCGCGCCGGGAGCGCGGTCCTGCTAGACCGGAGGGTGGGGGGAGACGCGCGATCGGGGGACGTCATGGCGAACAACACGGGCGCGGCCGCGGGCGGGGGAGGCTACTTCCTTGCGATGATCGGCTCTGCGGTGTGGTTCTGGCAGCAGGCCGACAGCTTCTGGGAGTACGTGGGCGCGCTGCTCCAGGCGATCGTCTGGCCGGCGTTCCTCATCTACGACGTGTTCTCGTTCCTCAACGCTCCGTGACGGGGGTCGGGGACGGAACCACCGCATCGTCCACGGGGGTCGGGGACGGAACCACCGCATCGTCCCCGGGTCCGCGCAGGACCAGGTAGATCGCGGCCGCCAGGCCGAGGATCGCCGTGCCGAGGACCACGTCCCACACGGACAGCGGCCGCAGCGTCGCGGCGAGCACCACGAACACCACGCCGAGCCACAGCCACAGCAGCCACGGGAGGCGGCGCAGCACGGTGGGCACGCCCTCGGGGCGCCAGCCGCGCGCGTCGAGCGCCGCGGATCCGCGGGCGAGCATGCCCGACCCGGAGCGGCGCGCCGCGCCCGCGCCCGAGGAGCCGCCGGAGAGCACCCCGGCGATGATCGCGATCGCGCCGAGCACCGCGTACGCGAGCATCACTGCGGCGGTCTCACCGGTGAGCGCGCCGTAGATCGCGGCGGTGGCGCCGGTGGGGACCTGCGTCGCGATGAGGGCGGCCGTGACCGAGCCGCCGACCGCGATGGCGGTGGCGAGCACCGCCCCCGTGATGAGGAGCAGCGTGCCCACGACGATCACCGCGCGCGGGCGGCGCGGGTGGATCGCGACGCCCACGATCACGAGCACGATCGCGACCCACGGCAGCAGGTTGCCCACCGTGGTGAGGATCGAGTAGGCCAGGCGCGCCTGCGCGACGGCGGGGACCTCCGCGACGGTGATGCTCGCGTCGACCTCGGGGATCGAGTCCGCGAGGGTGAAGCCGGCATCGACCAGGGCGGGCTTGAGCTCGTCGAGGATGGGGCCGAGCTGGATCGCGACCACGCCCGCGTCGTCGATCGAGATGGCGCCGTCCGCGTCCGCCTCGAGCACGTTGACCAGCTGCTGGTGGGTGAGGCGCAGCGCCTCCTCCCAGACCTTCGCGAAGGCGTCGGACTCGATCACGAAGGTGAGCGCGCTGCGCGTGGCGGCGCGGGCCTGGTCGGCGAGCAGGGGGCCCAGGACGCCCTGCGCGTTAGCGAGGCGCGGGGTGGACTGCTCGTCGATGACGGAGGAGAGGAGCTCGTCGACAAGGGCGTCGGTGTCGAGCTGCGCGTCGATCGCGGCGGCGGCCTGGTCGACGATGAGGGCCTGGACGTCGGGATCCTCGGCGAGCGGGGCGAGCGTGCGGACGAAGGCCTCCGAGTCGCTCGCCTGGCGGGCCGCGAAGCCCACCACGGTCGCGAGCGGGGCGATAAGCGTGCCGAGCACGATGAGCGTGATCGCCAGGAACGCGCGGCCGCGGTGGCGCGGCTTGGCAGGGGACGATGCGGGGGCCGGGGGCGTCGCGTGAGCCATGGGGGCGCCTGGGGCGCCGGGGGTCGCGCGCGCGTCGAGCGCGGCGCGAAGGGACGCGTTCTCGGTCTCCATCTCGAGCAGTCGGGCCTCGAGCTGCGCCTTGGTCATGCCTGCCATGGTGTCCTCCCCTTGGCGCCTGAACCCGCTGGTAGGCGCCCCAAGGATGAGCCTAGGGCGTGACGGGGTCCATGGCGATGTCCACAGCCCGTGGGCGGCCTTCATTTATCCACATACCAGGAGTGATGGTCGGACGGCGATGTCAGAGGGCGGTGCTTGACTGGTTCCATGGAGATCTCGGTCATGGATGTCGCGAAGGGGCTGGTGCCGCTCAAGCCCTTCGCGGAGCGTGACCTACAGACGTTGACCGAGGCCGAGCTCGCGAGCGCGATCGAGGTCTCCGCCCGGCTGGTGCGCCTGGCCGCGGTGCCGCAGGCGATGCTCGCGGCGGAGGTTTCGCGCCGTTCGGAGGACAAGCCCGGCGGTGGCATGGCGCGACGCCAGGGCCATCGCAACGCCACGCGCATGGTCGCTCAGGGGCAAGGCGGCACCGCGGGGCAGGCGCGGGACGCGATTGTCACAGGTGGGCTCTTCGGTGGCGAGGGTGGAGGTGAGGAGTCCGGCGCCGAGGGCGGCGTGCGGTGGCCGGCGATCGCGGCCGCGGTGACCGCCGGCGACCTGTCCCAGGCTCAAGCCCGCCTCCTGATCGAGACGCTCGAGGGCCTGATCGATGAGGACTGCCCCGACGCCGCAGACCTGTGGCAGCGCCTGCGCGAGCTGGAGCAGAGGCTGGCGGAGAAGGCGCTGGCGCTGTCGCTGGCGGACCTGCGCAAGGTCTGCCTGGACGTGACGGCGCGCTGGAACCAGGGAGACTGGGAGGCCAAGGAGCGGCAGCGCCGTGCTCAGCGTTTCCTGAGCTTCAGCGAGCGCGCCGACGGGATGGTCTCCGTCACGGGCCTGCTCGATCCCGCCTCCGCGGCCCCCATCATCACCTGGCTCGACGCGCAGGTCGCAGACAAGTTCCGCAAGAAGCGCGACGCCGGCGAAGGTCCCGCGGAGCCGGGCGAGGCTGGGCGGATCCGCCTCGACGCGCTCGTGGACCTGGCCCGCCATGGGATGCGCTGCGATCAGCCCGGCTCGGGGGTGTCGACCACGGTGGTGGTGCGCGTGTCCGAGGAGGCGCTGCGCACCGGGCTGGGGTTCGGCACCTGCGATGCCCTCGCGACACCGTTCTCCGGTGGAGAACTGCGGCGCATGGCAGTCGATGCCGGCATCCTCCCCATCGTGCTGGGAGGCGGCTCCGCGCCCCTGGACGTGGGATACGCGCTCCGGTTCTTCACTGCCGCGCAACGCCATGCCTTGGCCGAGCGTGACGGCGGCTGCGCGTTCTGCCATGCGCCCGTCTCCTGGTGCGACGCGCACCATCTGGCCTGGTGGAAGCTCGATTCTGGCCCCACAGACCTGGCGAACGGCGTGCTCCTATGCACTCGCTGTCATCACAGGATTCATGACGATGGCTGGGAGGTCAGGGCCACCCGCACCCGGGTGTGGTTCATCCCGCCCGCGAGCGTCGACCCCACCCGCACGCCGCGCGAGGGCGGCAAGGCCGCCCTCCACGTCGACCTGCCCGGGCGCGCCGGTCCGCCCAGATGACCCCGCCTCGGCGGCGCTCATCCCCTCGCGGGGAGGCGCCGCTGAGGCGCGCACGGGCTCAGCCTTCGGCCGCCACCAGCGCCACCGCGTCAGGCGCGAGCACCAACGCGCCCTCGATCGCCTCGACGGAGCCGAACACCGCGAGCGCGGACGCCTCCGTCTCGACCACCATGGGCGACGTCGACAGGTTCGCGTGCACCCGCACCGGCCCGTGCATGGTGAGCTGTCGCGGCGCGAGCTCCGAGACCCCGGCCGGGTGCGCCTCCCAGGCGGCGGGCGGCAGCGTGCCCGACCGCGCCGCCATCACCGCGGCCACCCACTCCTCGATCAGCCGGTGCGACGCCGTCGACGCCGAGACCCCCGAGCCCAGCTTCGACCGCAGGAACGTCTGCCGGTCCTGCGGATCGGGGACCCGCACGGCCCCGCCGTACAGCTCTTCCCAGCCATGTCCGGCGAACTCGCTCATGCGGCCCTCGGAGACCGCGGAGCCGAGCGACTCGTCGTGATCGGTGAAGAACATGAAGGGCCGGGTCTCGCCGTACTCCTCGCCCATGAACAGCATCGGCGTGAAGGGGGAGAGCAGCACCAGCGCAAGCGACGCCGCCTGGGCGCCGGGGGAGAGCCGCGACGCGGGCCGGTCGCCGATGGCCCGGTTGCCCACCTGGTCGTGGTTCGAGGCGAAGACCACGAACCGCCGCCGGTCTACGGACGCCGGCACCGGAGCGCCCCAGTCGCGTCCCCGGAAGGTCGAGAACGAGCCGTCGTGGAGGAACACGTCCCGGTAGACCTTGTCGAGCGCCTCGATGCTGCCGAAGTCGCAGTAGTAGCCGTGCCGTTCGCCGGTGAGATAGGCGTGAAGGGCGTGGTGGACGTCATCGGCCCACTGCGCCGTCATGCCGAGCCCGCCCTCGGAGGTCGGCGTGACCATCGACGCGTCGTTGAGGTCCGACTCCGCCGTGAGCGACAGGGGCCGCCCCAGCTGCGCGGCGAGCGCGGCGGTCTCGTCGGCGAGCTCGGCGAGGATGTGCCGCTCGGAGTCGTCCACCAGGGCATGAACGGCGTCGAGCCGGAGCGCGTCGACGTGGAAGTCCTCGAACCATCGCAGCGCGTTGTCCACGATGAACGCGCGCATGCCCGCCGCGGCCGGCTGGTCCAGGTTGACCGCCCAGCCCCACGGGGTCTCGTGCGCGTCGGTGAAGTACGGGCCGAACCGTGCCAGGTAGTTCCCGTCAGGGCCCAGGTGGTTGTAGACCACGTCCAGGCACACGCCCATGCCGTGCCGGTGCGCGCGGTCCACGAACCGCTGCAGCGCCTCCGGCCCGCCGTACGCCTCGTGCACGGAGTAGAGGGCGACGCCGTCGTAGCCCCAGCCGCGGGTGCCGGGGAAGGCCGCGAGCGGCATCAGCTCGATCATCTCGACGCCGCGTGCCGCGAGGTCGCGCAGCTGATGCCCGTCGACCGCGTCGAGCGTGCCGCCCGGGGTGAACGTGCCCACATGCAGCTCGTAGTGCACCGCACCGCGGGCGTCGAGACCCTCCCACGCCTGGTCGCCCCACGCGTAGGCGTCGGCGTCGAAGGTGCGCGACGGCCCGTGCACGCCGTGCGGCTGCCACGGGCTGCGGGGGTCGGGGAACGGACCCTCGCCGTCGATCATGAATGCGTAGTCGGTGCGCGCGGGCAGCCGCGGTCCCTCCCACCACCCGTCCTGGGTGGGCCGCATCGCGGCAGTGACCGGCGCATCGGCCGGGCCTATCCGGCACTCGACCTTGGCCGCGTCGGGCGCCCACACCCGCACCGCGGCGCTCACGCCCGCTCCAGCAGCGCGACGGGGTGGGAGCGCAGCAGCTGCGCTAGCGGCACGGGGCCGCCCTCGACCGTGTGGCGGCCGATCACGTCGCGCCACCGCCCGGCGGGCAGCTGCACGGTGTGCTCCGCCCACCCGCCCAGGTGCTCGAGCTCGAGCGCCGCGCGGGTCGCCACCGTGATCGCGACCGGACGGTCGCCCACGGTGCGGGCGAACACCACGGCATGTCCCGAGGACGATGCGAGGGGCACGTAGCCTGCGTCCTCGCCGATGAACGCGTCCGGGTGGGCGCGGCGGAGCCTGAGCGCGGCGGAGGTCACCAGCAGCTTCTCCTCGGCGAGGCCTCGCGGCTTGGCGCGCCGGTCGAGGCGGCGCAGGGTGTCGAGCCGGAGGTCGAAGTCCACGGGGCGGCGGTTGTCGGGGTCCACGAGGCTAGGGGCGAGCAGCTCGGTGCCCTGGTAGACGTCGGGCACGCCGGGGACGGTCAGCTGGAGAAGCTTCTGACCTAGGATCGCGGCGCGGACGCCGGTGTGGGTCGTGCGGTGCCACCCCGCGACCGCGTCCTTGACGGCCGGGTCGGCGTGGGTGGTCTGCGCGAACCACAGGACCTGGGACTCGTAGGTCTCGTTGACCGAGGTCCACGTGGTGTGGGACTTCGCCTCACGCATCGCCTTGACGAGGTAGCCCTCGAGACGGTCCCACTCCATGAGCCCGTCCTCGTCCGACGTGCCCACCAGGGTCTGCCACCACAGGTTCTCCGTGCGACCGTCGAGCTCGGCGGGGCGCAGCTCCTCGGTGATGGCGCGCAGATGCTGCGCCAGCTGGTCCCACTCGTCGGCGGACTCGGACAGCACGCCCAGGCGGGCGCGCACGTCCTCGGAGCGCTTGGTGTCGTGGGTGGACAGGCACGTCATGGCGTGCGGGTAGAGCTGCTGCTGCTCATGCGCCCAGGCGTGGAAGGCGGCGGGCGGCATCGCGAAGCGACCGGCGGGGGAGCCGACCTCGCACAGCGGGAGCAGGTGCGTCCACCGGTAGTACGCGGTGTCCTCGACACCCTTCGCCATGACGGCCCCGCACGCCTGCTGGAAGCGCGTGATGAGCTCGCGGCGGTTGGTGTCGGTGGTGCGGCCCGCGGATCCGACCTCCGCGCCCTTGAGCAGGTCGACCACCACCTCGAGGGTCTCATGGCGCTCGGGATCGAGCAGGCGTCGCGCGCGCTCGGCCGCATGGTCGATGGTCTCGAGCGAGCTGGGCCGGGGCTTCTCGTCCGCGACGATGTAGGCGCGGTAGCGGTCGAACGTCACCAGCATGGTCCGCAGGCAGTCGTACAGCGCCCGCCACGTGTGGTCCCGCAGTCGCACGTCGGTGGTGCAGATGGTGTGGGCGATGGTCGCGAGGCGATGGACCTCGCTCGACAGGGACTCCCGCACGATCTCCCACTTGGCCGCGTCGATCATGTCCGGCAGCTCGCCCATAGCGTCGCCCGCCACCCGGTGAAGGGTTCCGGCGAGCGGGGCCGCTCCGGCGGGATCGCGCAGCAGCGCGCCCACGCGCCACGACGCGTCGTAGCCGGTGGTGCCGGCGCATCGCCACGACGTGGGCAGCCGCTCCTCGTCCTCGAGGATCTTCTCGACCACCACCCAGGCGCCGTCGGTCGCCTCGGACAGCCGTGCGATGTACCCCTCCGGATCCGCCAGGCCGTCGGGGTGGTCGATGCGCAGGCCCTGCAGGGTGCCGTCCTTCACGAGCGAAACGATGCGCTCGTGGGTGGCGTCGAAGACGTCCTCGTCCTCGACCCGCACCGCTACCAGCGACCCGACGTCGAAGAACCGCCGGTAGTTGAGCTCCTCGTTGGCGACCCGCCAGTACGCGAGGCGGTAGTGCTGCTGCTCCACGAGGGACGCGAGGGGGAGGTTCTCGGTGCCCGCGCGGATGGGGAACACGTGGTCCCAATAGCGCAGGACCGGCACCTCGCCGGCCTCCTCGCGGCCCGGCACCACCATGTGGTCCACGGCGAGCTCGCCGGCCGCCAGCACCGTGCCGATCCGCTGGCCGAGCACCGGCATGAGCACCGGCTCGCCCGACTCCCAGTCGACGTCGAACCAATGCGAGAAGGGGGAGTCGTGCCCGTGCTCGAGCACGGACCACAGCGCGCTGTTGTGATAGACGGGCGTGGGGACGGCCATGTGGTTGGGCACCACGTCCGCGATCAGCCCGATGCCGCGCTCGCCCGCCTGCCACGACAGGTTGCGCAGGCCCTGCTCGCCGCCGAGCACCTCGGCGATCCGCGCGTGGTCCACCACGTCGTAGAAATGCGTCGATCCGGGAGCGGCCGTCAGGATGGGGGACAGGTAGAGGTGCGTCACGCCAAGAGAGGCGAAGTAGTCGAGCCGGGAGGCGGCGTCCGCGAACGTGAAGCCCGCGCTCAGCTGCAGCCGGTATGTCGACACCGGGACGGGCGCGTCGGCGCGGTGCCCCAGCCTCTTCGTGCTCCTCGAACGGTCGTGCGTGACGTCGGTCATGTAGAGAACCAGCCTCCTCGAGTCGTGTCCATCATGGCAGAAGCGACCCGAGGGGGCTGGTATTCCCTTTGGCGAGGCTTTACTTGACCCTGACCTCGATCTCGACGGGGATGTTGCCGCGGGTGGCGTTGGAGTACGGGCACATCAGCTCGGCCTTCTCGGCGACCCGGTCCGCCGTCTCCTGGTCGATCCCGACCGCGGTCACGGTGAGCCGCACGCCGAGCCCGAAGCGGTTGAGCGCCACCGGGCCGATCCCGACGCGGGCCGTGACCTCCGACTCCGCCAGCTTGACCTTGAGCAGCTTTGCGGCGCCCTGGAACGCGGAGTTGAAGCACGCGGCGAAGCCCGACGCGAAGAGCTGCTCGGGGTTGGTCTTCTTGGGCTTGGTGATGGGGTTCGGGATCACCAGGTCGAGGTCCAGCAGGCCGTCGCTGGTCGCGACCCTTCCGTTGCGGCCGTCGCCCGTGGCGCGCGCCTCGGCGGTGTAGAAGGCCTTCGGGTGCTTGGGCGCGCCGCTGTGCTCGGCGCCCTCGCCCGGGGTGATGTCGACGTCGGTCGCGGTCTGGGTCTGCTCGCTCATGCTCTCTCCTGGAATCGCGGGTGGGGTTGTAGAGTTACTAGTACGTCTACTTGAGCGAGAACGCAAGTCGGGCAGGATGGATTCCCGACGCACCAGCCACGCGCCAGCCACGCAGGAAGCCACCCAGGAGAGGAGCCGCCATGACCGTCACCCACGACCACCCGCGGCCGGCCCGCGGCCCCGCGGTGCGCGACGCGATCGTCGACGCCGCCGCCGCACAGTTCGCCGAGCACGGCATCCGCGCCGTCAGCGCGGACCGGATCCTCGCCGAGGCCGGGTTCTCCAAGGTCACCTTCTACCGCCACTTCCCGACCAAGGACGATGTGGTGGTCGCCTACCTCAGCCGTGAGCTCGACCGCGTGCGGGCCGCGATCGGAACGGCAGCGGGGGAGGAGTGGGACCGCGACGCGCTCGCGGCGGCCCTCACCCAGGAGATGTGCCGCCCCCACTACCGCGGCTGCCCGTTCATCAACGCGGCCGCCGAGTACCCCGACCCCGACCACCCGGTGCGGCACGTGGTCGCGGACTTCCGGACGCTGATGCTCACGGCCATCTCGGCCTGGCTCGAGCGGCGCGGGGTGGATCGCCGGCACGAGATCGCGGAGCAGATCATGATGCTGCGCGACGGCGCGCTGGTCGCCGGTTACCTCGACCACGACGTCGACGGCGTCGCCCGCGCACTCGCGGACGCGATCGGCACGCTGGTGGGGGAGCCGGCGTGACGGCCGCGTGGGAGATCCGCGACTGGCGCATCCGTGTGGCGGACCTCTACTCCGAGGTCCGTGCCGAACCCGACCCCGAGGTGGCCCACCGCATCTGGGCACACGGGCGCGCCGCCCTGCTGCGCGAGCACCCGGCGACGCCCGTGCCCGGCCCGGCCCGCGCATCGTTCACCCCCGAGGTGGTGCCCTACCGTCCCGAGATGAGGTTCGTGGTGCCCGTCGCGCCGGCGGAGCCGGAGCGGCGCGAGGTGCCCACCGCCACGGACGGCGTGGTGCCGTTCGAGCGGGTCGGTCGCGTGGAGCTGTCCGGCGTCGGGTCGCTCGACGTGTGGTGGCTCGACAGCTACGGCGGCGGGATCTTCGTGCCGCTGCGCGACGCCTCCCCGCGCACCTACGGGGGTGGGAGGTACGTGCTCGACACCGTCAAGGGCGCGGACCTGGGCGGCACCAGTGACGCCCTCGTGGTGGACCTCAACTTCGCGTACCAGCCTTCGTGCGCGTACTCGTCGGACTGGGTGTGCCCGCTGCCCGGGCCCGGCAACACGCTCGACGCGGCCGTCGAGGCGGGCGAGCTCTACGTCCCGACGGCGTAGCTAGTCCTGCGGCTGGTCCGCCGCCGGATCGTCCGCGACGTCGCGCGCGCCGCCGCGGTGCGCGGCGGTGAGGCGCAGCAGCTCGATCACGGTCCGCGGGTGATATGCGGACAGGCGGTCCGCCACCAGGGTCATCTGGGCGCCCGAGCCCGTGTCGGTGAGCCGCATCACGATGTCGGTGAGGCGTCCCGTGACCGCGACCTCGAGGGCGTCCCGGCGGAAGGACCCCATGAGGTACGCCTGCTCCAGGTGGGCGCCGAAGAACCCGTGCGGCAGCCCGAGCACGTGCACCTGCGCGGGCGTGACCGCGAGGCACACGTGGGGCGGCAGCGCGGCGCGGTGGGCCGCGAGGTCCTCGCCCAGGTGGGCGCCCGCGGCGACGGTCTCGAGGTGGCCCGCCTCGTCCCGGGCCACGCGGCTGTCGGCCCTGCCGTTCCAGATCGGGTCGTCGAGCGCCGCCTGCGGCATGAACTCCGCGACGTCCGTGACGGACTCGTCGCCCGTGACCGCACGGGCAGCCGCCCTGAGACGTTCCTCCCGCGACATGGCGCCCTCCTCCGGGGCGCCCAGGCCACGTCGCCCTGGTGTTAACCGTACGCTTACCTGAACGGCCCGGCCACGGCGACGGCGCCGTGGAAGGATGGCGCCGTGATCGCCACCGACGCTTTCGTGCGGTCCGGCCGCGCGACCCCTCCCCGCACGCTCGTCGACATCCTCGACGCGACCGTCGCGGCCCACCCCGACAGCCCCGCGCTCGACGACGGCCGTGCCGTCCTCACCTACGCCGAGCTGGCCGAGGCGGTGCGCGCGGGCGCCGCCGGGCTCGCGCGCGCCGGGATCCGCCCGGGCGACCGCGTGGGCGTCCGCATCCCCTCCGGGACCAACGAGCTCTACACCGCGATCCTCGCCGTGCTCGCGGCCGGCGCCGCGTACGTCCCCGTGGACGTCGACGATCCGGACGAGCGCGCGCGCACCGTCTTCGAGGAGGCCGGCGTGCGGCTCATCCTCACCGAGAACGACCTCGAGTCCGCGCCCGCCCCGGCCACCGGCCAGGCGCGTCCCGCCGGGGACCACGACGCCTGGATCATCTTCACGTCGGGCTCCACCGGCACCCCCAAGGGGGTCGCGGTCACCCATCGCAACGCGGCCGCGTTCGTCGACGCCGAGGCCAGGCTGTTCCTCCAGGACGCGCCGCTCGGCCCCGGGGACCGCGTCCTCGCCGGGCTCTCGGTCGCGTTCGACGCCAGCTGCGAGGAGATGTGGCTCGCGTGGCGCCACGGCGCCTGCCTGGTGCCCGCACCGCGCGCGCTGGTCCGCACCGGCATGGACCTGGGCCCGTGGCTGGTCGCGCAGGGGATCACGGTGATCTCGACCGTGCCGACACTGGCCGGCCTGTGGGCCGCCGAGACCCTCGCGGGCGTGCGCATGCTGATCTTCGGCGGCGAGGCCTGCCCGCCCGAGCTCGCCGCGCGCCTCGCCACGGACGGACGTGAGGTGTGGAACACCTACGGCCCCACGGAGGCCACAGTGGTCGCGTGCGCCGCGATCCTCGACGGCAGCGACCCCGTGCGGATCGGGCTGCCGCTCGACGGCTGGGACCTCGCCGTCGTCGGGCCGGACGGCGAGCACGTGGCCGAGGGCGAGCAGGGCGAGCTCATCATCGGCGGCGTCGGGCTGGCCCGCTACCTCGACCCCGCCAAGGACGCCGAGAAGTACGCGGCCGCCCCCGCGCTGGGCTGGGACCGCGCGTACCGCACCGGCGACATCGTCCGCTACGAGACCGAGGGGCTCGTGTTCATCGGGCGCGCCGACGACCAGGTGAAGATCGGCGGCCGTCGCATCGAGCTGGGCGAGATCGACTCGGCGCTCGCCGCGCTGCCCGGCGTCGCATCGTCCGCCGCGGCCGTGCGCAGGAGCGCCGGCGGCGCGACCGTCCTGGTCGGCTACCTGGCCCCGCACCCCGGCGGCGAGATCGACGTCGCGGCCGCGCGCGGGATCCTCGCCGGGCAGCTGCCCGCCGCCCTTGTGCCGCTGCTCGCGATGGTCGAGGAGATCCCCACGCGCGGCTCGGGCAAGGCCGACCGCGACGCGCTACCGTGGCCGCTTCCCAGCGCCGGGGGCGGGGACGATGCGCCTGGCGGGCTCTCCCCGACGGAGGAGTGGGTCGCGCAGCGGTGGACGCAGGTGCTCGGCTCGAAGGTGGCGGGACCGGACGAGGACTTCTTCGCCGCAGGCGGAGGCAGCCTGCTCGCCGCCCAGCTGGTCGCCGCCTTCCGCGAGCGCTACCCGACCGTCACCGTCGCGGACGTCTACGACGCCCCTCGCCTGGGCGACCTCGCGGCGCGCCTCGACGAGCTCGAGCCCGCCGCCGCGCGCACCGACGACCAGGCCGAGCCCGTGCCGCTGCGCTCGCGCGCGATCCAGCTCGCGCTCCAGGTGCCGCTCGCGGCGCTCGTGGGTCTGCGCTGGCTCACGTGGCTGCTGCTCGCCGGCGCCGCCTCGGACGCCCTGGGCCTCGCGCCGTGGCTGCCCGCGCTCGACGGCGCGTGGGGGTGGGGCCTGCTCGGGTGGGCCGTGCTCATCAGCCCGTGGGGCCGCATGGCGACCACGGTCGCGGTCGCCCGCACGCTGCTGCGCGGCATCAGGCCGGGCCGCTACCCGCGCGGGGGCCGCGTGCATCTGCGCCTGTGGTTCGCGGAGAGCTGGGCCGACGCCGCCGGCGCGGGCAACCTCTCGTGCGCGCCGTGGAACGCCACCTTCGCGCGGGCGCTGGGCGCCAAGGTCAGCGGCAAGGTGGACCTGCAGACCATGCCGCCGCTCACCGGCCTCCTCACGCTCGGCACGGGCTGCGCGATCGAGCCCGAGGTGGACCTCGCGGGCCACTGGCTCGAGCGGGACACGCTCGTGGTGGGCCGCGTGCGCGTCGACAAGTGGGCGTCCGTGGGCACCCGCAGCACGCTCGGTCCCGGCAGCCGCGTGGGCGAGGGCGCGGAGGTCGCGCCCGGCTCGGTGGTCGCGGGCGACGTGCCGCCGGGCGAGCTGTGGGCCGGATCGCCCGCATCCTTCGAGGGTCCGGCGCGCGAGCGCTGGCCCAAGCGCAAGGCCGTCCGCGGGCGCCGCTGGGTGGGGGTCTACTGGATCAGCGCCTCCGCGATCGCCGCGCTCCGCCCCGTGACCATCGCCGCCGGGCTCGCGGTGACCCTCGCCGCGGTCCGCGACGCGACCTCCGAGGCCGCCGGGGCGTGGGGCGCGCTCGCCTGGTCGACGGTGGGTGCGCTAGTCGCGTACCTGTCCCTCATGGCGCTCATCTGGGTCGCGGTGCGGTTGTGCTCGATCGGGATCGTCGAGGGCTTCCACCCGGTGCGCTCGCGCCAGGGCTGGCAGGCGTGGGCCGTGACGCGCCTCATGGACGAGGCCCGCGCGCATCTGTTCCCGCTCTACGCGTCGACCCTCACGCCCGCGTGGCTGCGCTCGCTCGGCGCGGAGGTGGGCCGCGACGTCGAGGCCTCCACGGTGCTGATGATGCCCGCGCTCGCCACCATCGAGGACGGCGCGTTCCTCGCCGACGACACCCTGGTGGGCCCGTACGAACTGGGTCGCGGTTGGATGCGCGTGGACCGCGCCAAGGTGGGCAAGCGCGCGTTCCTGGGCAACTCCGGCATGATCGCCCCGGGCCGCGAGGTCCCCAAGCGCGGCCTGGTGGCCGTGCTCTCCGCGACGCCGCGCAAGGCCAAGAAGGGGCAGTCGTTCCTCGGGTCGCCGCCGCAGAAGCTGCGGCGCACGGAGACGGAGGCCGATGCGGCGGTCACCTTCGCGCCGCCGTTCCGCCTGCGGGCCGCGAGGGCCGCCATCGAGGCGCTGCGGCTGCTCGCCGTCATCGCCGCCTTCACGCTCGGCGTGGGCGTGGTGCTGGCGCTCCAGGAGGTGGGGGAGGCGGCGGGTGTCGCGGCGGCCGCGCTGGTCTCGCCGCTCGTGGTGATCGCCGCCGGCGTGGCGGCGGCGTTGCTCGCGGTGGCCGCCAAGTGGGTCCTGGTGGGCCGGTTCCGCGCGGACGAGCATCCGCTGTGGAGCTCCTTCGTGTGGCGGGCCGAGCTGGCCGACGCGTTCGTCGAGGTGCTCGCGGTGCCCTGGCTGGTCCCCGGCTCCGCCGGTTCTCCCGCGCTCCCGGCGTGGCTGCGTGCCATGGGTGCCCGCATCGGCGAGGGTGCCTGGGTGGAGACCTACTGGCTGCCCGAGTCCGACCTGGTGACCATCGGCACGGGGGCCTCGGTGGGGCGCGGCTGCGTGCTCCAGACCCACCTGTTCCACGACCGCATCATGAGCACCGACACCGTCGAGATCGGCGCCGGCGCGTCGATCGGGCCGCACGGCGTGGTGCTGCCCGCCGCGAGCCTCGGATCCGGGTCGAGCGTGGGCGCCGGCTCGCTGGTGCTGCGGGGCGACGCGATCCCCGCGGGCACCCGGTGGACGGGCAACCCCGTGGAGCCGGTGGGCGCATGAGCGTGATCCCCGGACGCGAGCCCGATCTGGACCCTTACCTGCGGGGACGGCCCGACCCGGGCTTCGCCGTTCGGCTGTACGACCTCGAGCTCGACTACAGGGTGGCGCGCAACCGCCTCGACGCCCGCGCGACGCTCACGCTGCTGCCCGAGCGTGACCTCGACCGCATCCAGCTGCGCCTCGAGGGGCTGCGCGTCTCGCAGGTCGCGATCGCGGGGCAGCGCGGCGCCAAGTGGGTCCAGCGCGCGGGCGCCCTGGTGATCCGGCCTCGCGGCACGCTGCCCGCTGGCGCGCACGTCGACGTCGAGATCCGCTACGCGGGCAACCCGCGCCCCCACCGGGGCACGTGGGGCGAGGTGGGCTGGGAGGAGCTCGAGGACGGCGTGATCGTCGCCGGCCAGCCCGACGGCGCCCCGTCGTGGTTCCCGTGCCACGATTCCCCGGCGGACAAGACGCCGTACCGCATCGCCGTCACGGCGGAGGCGCCGTACACGGTGGTGTGCAACGGCGTGCTGACCGCGCGCAGCGAGCGCTCGGGACGCTCCACCTGGGTGTACGAGCAGCGCGAGCCCATGGCGGCGTACCTCGCCACGGTGCAGGTGGGCCGCTATGAGCGGCGCGAGGTCGCGGACGCGCCCGTGCCCATGACCGTGTACGCGCCGCCCCGCCTCCGCGGCGCCGTCGCGCACGACCTCGAGCGTCAGCCGCGCATGATGGAGACGTTCCAGCGGTTGTTCGGCCCGTACCCGTTCACCGAGTACTCCGTGGTGGTCACGCACGACGACCTGGAGATCCCGCTCGAGGCCCAGGGACTCGCGACCTTCGGCGCCAACCACATGGACGGCGAGCGGGGGAGCGAGCGCCTGGTCGCTCACGAGCTCGCCCACCAGTGGTTCGGCAACGCGCTCACCGTGGGCCGCTGGCGTGACATCTGGCTGCACGAGGGCTTCGCCTGCTACGCCGAGTGGCTGTGGTCGGACGCGTCGGGCGGCCCGTCCGCCGACGCCCTCGCGCGCGCGGCGCATGCCCGGCTCGCGGACCTGCCGCAGGACCTGGTGATCGGGGATCCCGGGCCCGACCTCATGTTCGACGACCGCCTCTACAAGCGCGGGGCGCTCACCCTCCACGCCCTCCGGCTCACGCTCGGCGACGAGGTGTTCTTCGACGGCATCCGCGCGTGGGTCGCCGCGCACCGGTACGGCACCGTCGAGACCGAGGACCTGCTGGCCTCCCTCGAGGACCACGCGGTCGCGGACGTCAGGTCGCTCGTCTCGGCGTGGCTGGATGAGCCTGGGCTGCCGCCGCTGCCGCCGCTGCCGCCGCCGCCTCCGTCGCGTCCCTGAGCTCCACCCGCGCGCCCGAGGAACCGCGGACCGCCACCGCCGCGACCCAGGCCGCGCCGAGCCCGACGTCCGCGAGGAACCACGGACCCGCCGGGCCCGCAGCCACGTGGCACGCCTCGAGCCGCACCGTGCGCGGGTCCGTCGCCAGGCCCGTGCCGGCGGCCTTGAGCACCGCCTCCTTGCGGACCCACGTGCGCAACAGCCCGTCCCGCCCCGGGTCGGGCGACTCGCCGGGCGCCAGCGCCACATCCGCGAGCCCGGCCGCGAGGACGGTGCCCGACGCCTCGACATCGACGCCCACCCCGGCGACGCCGCGCGCGGCAGCCGCGACCACCAGTCCGTCCGTGCGCGACAGCGACACCGCCACGTCGAGGACGGGGGAGCGCACCACCGGCGCGCCGTGGTCGACGGAACCGCAGCGCGGGCAGCGCCTCCCGAGCACCACCGACGAGCCGACCACCCGGGCGGCCCGCCCCACGCACAGCCGCGCGACCGTGTCCGACGCGACCCGCGCATCGTCCCCCTGCGACACGGACGCCCACGCGAGGTGCACGGTCACGGTCATGGGGACCAGTGTGCCGGGCCTGCCTGGGAAAGCGGAACGGCCCCGGGGATCCCCGGGGCCGTGCGTGATGGTGGGCGATACTGGGATCGAACCAGTGACCTCTTCCGTGTCAGGGAAGCGCGCTACCGCTGCGCCAATCGCCCGTCTCTCCAGACGGAGAGACCGCCGGCTCCCTCGAGGGGAGACCGGCGGTCCTTGGAGCGGACGACGGGACTCGAACCCGCGACCCTCACCTTGGCAAGGTGATGCTCTACCAACTGAGCCACGTCCGCGTTGCCGGGGCAGAAGCCTCGGACTTCATGAGGATCCCGAAGGAACCTCGTGGTGGGCGATACTGGGATCGAACCAGTGACCTCTTCCGTGTCAGGGAAGCGCGCTACCGCTGCGCCAATCGCCCGAGGTGGAGATGGGATTCGAACCCACGTATACGGCTTTGCAGGCCGCTGCCTCGCCTCTCGGCCACTCCACCGTAGTGCCGTAGCCTAGGGCTACGACGCTCCGAGCGGACGACGGGACTCGAACCCGCGACCCTCACCTTGGCAAGGTGATGCTCTACCAACTGAGCCACGTCCGCATGTCTGGGCTGTTGCCCTGACGAGAGATAGACCTTAGCGGATTTCCGGCCGCGAAACCAAATCGGCCCTTGGTCCCGCGTGTCGCCCCGTTCAGCGCCGCACGGCTCCCGTCCACCGGCGCCACTACCGTGGTGGCCATGACGTGGCAGGAGGACCCGCGACGCGCCGGGAGCGCGGCTTTCCGGGGCGTACGCGCGTCGCGACCGGTCGAGTGCGTGGACCTGGTGCGCGACGGCGCCCGCGTCGCCGAGGGCGGCTTCTGGGTGGTGGTCGCGACCTTCGAGGGCGCGCTGCGGGCGTGGCGCATGGCGGACGCCCAGCGGGACGATGCGGGGGCCGGGTTCGCGCGCGAGGAGCCGCCGGGACGGGCGTGGGAGGGCCCGTCGCCGGACGCGTGGAGCACGTCGCTGGATCGCGACGCCTACATGGCCGGGGTGGAGGCGATCCGCGCGGACATCGGCGAGGGCGACGTCTACCAGGTCAACCTCTGCCGCATGCTCGAGGCGCCCCTGCCCGCGCCTGAGCCGGGGCCGGACGCGGTGGCCCTCGCGCATCGTCTCGCGACGGGCAACCCGGCTCGCTTCGCGTCGCGGATCGTGATCCCACGCACCGACGCGTGGCCCGGGGTGTGGGTGGTCTCCGCGTCCCCGGAGCTGTACCTGCGTCTCGACGGGGACCGCGTGGCCTCGAGCCCCATCAAGGGCACCGCGGCGCCGGGGGAGGCGATGCTGCCCAAGGACGAGGCGGAGAACGTGATGATCACGGACCTCATCCGCAACGACGTCTCGCACGTGGCCGCGCCCGGGTCCGTCGCGGTGCCCGAGCTGCTGGGGCTGCACGAGCTGCCTGGGCTCGTGCACCTGCAGTCCACGGTCGAGGCGCGGCTGGCGCCCGCCTACGACTGGACGCCGGAGCTGTGGCTGGCGCTGCTCGACGGGACGTTCCCGCCCGGCTCCGTGTCGGGCGCGCCCAAGTCCTCGGCGCTGCGGATCATCGAGCGCGAGGAGCCCACGCCGCGAGGCGCGTACTGCGGCGGGATCGGGTGGATCGACGCGGACTCGCGCACCGCCGAGCTGGCGGTCGGTATCCGCACCTTCGAGTGGGTCCCGGACCAGGGGGGACGGCTCAGGTTCGGTACCGGGGCGGGTATTACGTGGGGGTCTGACCCTTATGGGGAGTGGGAGGAGACCGAGCTCAAGGCGCGTCGGTTGATCGCCCTGGCATCGGGCGCCACAATGACGCCATGACAACGCTGGTGTGGGCTGGGGGGCTCCTGCGTGCCGAGGACGAGCCGATCGTCCGGGCCGGGGACCATGGGTGGACCGTCGGTGATGGCGTGTTCGAGACCATCGAGGTGGTGGACGGGCGCGCGTTCGCGCTGCGGCGCCACCTGCGGCGCCTGGCGTACTCCGCGGCGCGCATGGGCATGCCGGAGATCGACCAGGAGACCGTCCGCGAGGCCGTGGGCGAGGTGCTGGGCGCCGCGACCGGGCTTACGCGGCTGCGGATCACCGTGTCCTCCGGGCTAGGGCCGATGTCCTCCGCGCGGGGCGGCGGGCCGCACACCATCGTGGTGACCGCCAACGACGCGCCGCCGCTCACCGAGTGCCGCGCCGTGCGCGTGCCGTGGCGACGCAACGAGCGCTCGCCGCTCGCCGGCGTCAAGAGCACGTCGTACGCGGAGAACGCCGTGATGATGGACTTCGCGCGCTCCCGCGGGGCGGACGAGGCGCTCCTCGCCAACACCCACGGCCACCTGTGCGAGGGCACCGCGAGCAACGTGCTCATCGAGCGCGGCGGCGAGATCGTCACCCCGCCGCTCGCGTCGGGCTGCCTGCCGGGCATCATCCGCGGGCTCGCGCTCGAATGGGGCGCGGAGGCGGGCATCCCGATCCGTGCCGCCGCCGCCGGCGAGCTCGAGATGAGCGTGCTCGACGAGGTGGTGCGCGGCGAGGCGTTCGCCGCGGTGACCTCCTCGACGCGCCGCGTGCAGCCGCTCGCGACGCTCGACGGGACGGCGGTCGAGACGGGCCCCCTGCTCGCGGAGCTGCGGCGCGTGTTCGAGTCCTGCGCCGCGCTGGACCTGGATCCGGCGCCCCGCCGCGCCTGACGGATCCCGGCGGGCATCAACGCGCCTGATGAGAATTCTCTCATCCACGTCTCCCCGACGTCTCACCGCGTCGCACCAGGCTCGGCGAGAGGCGGCCATCGTGGTCGCCCGAGGGGAGCGTCATGGCGCGGCAGTCGAGGTGGATCGTGACCGGGGCGCTCGGCATCGTCGGCGTCGGTGCCGGGGTCGCGCTGGCGGCTTCGGGTGCGTCCGAGGCCTCCTCGCCCGGCGTGGTGATGCAGGTGTCGGGTGACGCCGTGAGCACCGCCGTCCAGCCCGCCTCGGGGCCGGTCGCGGTCACCCCGATCACCGCCATCTCCGCCGCCTCGCATCTGTCCCCGCCGAGCGCGGCCACGCCACCCGCGGTGGTGTCCGCCCCGACGCCGAGCGCACCCACGCCTGCCGCGCCGGCGCGCACCACGGCGCCCGCGAGCGCCGTCTCCGCGCCGTCCGCCGCGTCGCCCGTGGCACCTGCGGCGCCCGCCGCCCCGCAGGGGAGCGCGGCAAGCGCCGCCTCGGCGCCGTCCGCCGCGTCGGGCGACTGAACCTCAGGCTCCCGACGCGGGTCCGCGGTCGGTGAGGCGGTAGCCCACCCCGCGCACGGTCTCGATGCGCTCCGCGCCCAGCTTGCCGCGGAGGTACCGGACGTACACGTCGACCACGTTGGAGCCGGGGTCGAAGTCGTAGCCCCACACTCGCGACAGCAGCTGCTCCCGGCTCAGCGCCTGACCGGGGTTGCGGAGGAACGTCTCCGCCAGCGCGAACTCCCGCGCGGAGAGCTCCACCTCGCGTCCGCCCACGGTGGCCCTGCGCGTGCGCAGGTCGAGCGAGAGCGAGCCGTGGGACACCGCGGTGGATTCGCCCTGCGGCTCGGCGCGCAGCCTCAGCCGGATGCGGGCGAGGAGCTCGTCGAAGCCGAAAGGCTTGCCCATGTAGTCGTCGGCGCCGCCCTCGAGGCCCGCGACCGTCGCGTCGAGCGAGCGGCGCGCCGTGAGGATGATCACCGGCACGGTCACCCCCGACGCGCGCATGCGTGCGAGCAGGTCCAGCCCGTCCGCATCAGGCAGGCCCAGGTCCAGCACGATCAGGTCGGGGTCGCCCGTGATCGCCGTGTCGAAGCCCTCCGCCGCCGTGGCGGCGCGGGTGGTGGCGAACCCCGCGGCCTTGAGCCCCTTGGCCACGAACGTCGCGATGCGGTCCTCGTCCTCGATCACCAGGATGTGGGTCACGGTGCTGCCTCCTCGGGCGCGTCTGTGGGGGCCGGGGCGTGGTGCCCGGCGGGGAGCTCGATGGTGAAGCGGGAGCCGGTGGCGTGCGGGGCGTCGCAGCGGGCCTCGCCGCCGTGCGCCCGCGCGATGGCGCTGACGATCGCGAGGCCCAGGCCCGAGCCGGGCGCGGAGCGGTCGCCCGCGCGGACGAACCGCTCGAAGATGCGCTCCCGGTCCTCGGGCGGTACGCCGATGCCCTCGTCCTCGACCCAGACCGCGGCGGCGCCGTGCGCGACGCGGCTGCCGATCGCGATCGCGCTGCCCGGCGCCGAGTACTTCACCGCGTTCGCGGCGAGCTGGAGCCAGGCCTGGGTCATGCGGTGCCGGTCGGCGTCCACGGTCGCCTCGGCCCGCGCGTCGATGCGCCAGCGGCGGTCGCCCAGCGCCACCGCCTTGTCGAACACCTCGTCCGTGAGCGTGCCGAGGTCGAGCGGCTCGAGCCGCACGAAGTCGGGGCGGTCCGCCGTCGCGAGCGTGGTGAGGTCGTCGATGACGCGGTTCATGCGGTCGACCTCGTCGAGAGCGAGGGCGCGCACCTCGCGCGCCTCCTCGCCGTCGTCGGGGTCCATGAGCTCCAGGTGGCCTCGCACCACGGTGAGGGGGGTCCTCAGCTCGTGGCTGACGTCGTCGATGAGGCGGCGCTGCGCGGCGAAAGACTCGTCGAGGCGCTCGAGCATCTCGTTCACCGATCGGGTCATGTCCGCGAGGTCGTCGTTGCCGACCACGGGGATGCGCTCCGACAGGTCCTCGCGGCCGATCCGCCGCGCGGAGGCGGCGAGCACCCGCACCGGCCGCAGCAGCCTGCCGGCGACGATCCATCCGACCACCGCGACCACCGCCAGGGAGGCGATCGCGACCAGGGCGTAGGTGCGGAACACCTCGCGGAAGGCGGCCCGTTCGGCCTCGAGGTCGTAGGCGAGGACCAGGGCCGCGACGTCGTCGCCGGGAGGGAACGCGTCGTCCGGTTCCTCGGTGAGGCTCCCGTCCGTGGCCGTGCGCACGGGCACCACGGCGACGCGGTATGTCGTGGCGGGAGTGCTCAGCGTGGTGAAGGTGGCGCGCGAGTCGGTGACCAGCGGCGCGAGCGCGTCGACCAGGTCCTGGTCCTCCTCGAGCGCGACCGGCGCTCCGCGTGACGTGTAGGAGACCTCGCTCCCCACCACGCCGAGCACGCCCTCGTTGCGCGCCGGGATGATGCGCTCCATCGCGGTCCGCACCAGGTCCTGCGGCGAGGTGAACGGCTCGCCCGTCTCGGGGTCGACGCCCACGGAGGCCAGCACCCGGAACTCCTCGGCGGACGCGCGCAGGTCCTCGTCGATGCGGATCTCGACGCCGGCCTCCTGGAGGCGCATCGCGGTCAGGCCGGCGCTGCCGAGCGCGAGGGCGCTGAGCCCGACCACCGCGGCGAGGATCCAGGTGCGCACCGACAGGCCGCGGCGCGCGGCGACGGCATCGTCGCTGGCAGGGCCGGGGTCGGAGGTCACTCCGTCAGTCTTCCATCGCGTGCGCGCCGCACGGGGGCCTGCGCCATGAGAGTTCTCTCATCGACGGCGTCTCACGAGACGCGGCGTCCGAGTGGTCATCCGACCCCTCCCGGAGGCGCTACTATGGTGTCCGCTCGAGGGGCGATTGGCGCAGGGGTAGCGCGCTTCCTTCACACGGAAGAGGTCACTGGTTCGATCCCAGTATCGCCCACCAACGGGATCCCCCGGTCGGAGACGACCGGGGGATTTCTGCGTTCCGGGGCGGCGTGATGGGATGGCGCCATGACCCTCGGCAGGGAGCAGGAGCTCGCGCAGGCCATGCGCGACCAGGCGGGCGAGATCCTCGACGGCGTGATGAGCGCGTCCGGCGCGCGGCTCGAGCGCTGGGCGGTGGACGCGGTTCACGCGCGCCCCGGCGCGGAGGTGAGCGTCGCGTACGACGTCCAGGCGTCGGGGGAGCGCCTCTACCTGGTGGCGACCACCGCGCGGATCGACGATGCGGTGCGCGCCCGGATCGGCGCCGTCACCGCCGCGTCGGGTGCGGGCACTCTCACGCTGTGGCGCCATCCGGCGGACCCGCGGCTGCCGGGCCTCGCGACTTCGTGCGTGCCGGCGCTGCTGGGCGAGCGCATGGCTGCCGCGCTCGGCCGGCCCGTCGAGGTCGGCGATCTCGAGATGCTGGTGCTCAGGCCCATGCGGCGCGCGGTGCTGCGCGCCCGCGTCACGGGTTCCGCGCACGACGAACCGTCGCCCTGGTACGTCAAGGTGGTGCGCCCGTCGCGCGTCGGGGCGCTGCTGGCGAGGCACCGCTCCTTCCCGCTCGCGCCGGAGGCGTGGGACCTGGGCGACGGGATCGTGCTCATCGCCGCCGCGGACGGGATGCCGATGACCGAGCACCTCTACCGTCCCACCGCGCCCGCCGGTCGCACCCCTCTGGCGCCGCATGCGCTGGTCGAGGTCCTCGACGCGCTTCCCGAAGCCGCCCTGACGTTCGAGCGCCGCGCGACGCCGACGGAGCAGGCGGCCCGCTACGGTCGCGGCGCCGTCGCCGCGGGCCTCGACCGGCGCCGCGTCGAGGCGCTCGTCGCGCGCATCGAGAATGGCACGGCGGACCAGCCGGGCCCGCTGGTGCCCACCCACGGGGACTTCCATGCGGCGAACCTCTTCGTGACCGCGGAGGCGGTGCCGGAGGTGACGGCGCTCATCGACGTCGACACGCTGGGCCCCGGCTACCGGGTCGACGACCTCGCGTGCATGCTCGCGCACCTCGCCACGCTGCCGGACTTCGGCGCCGACGAGTACGCCGACGTGCCGGCATGGGCGGCGCGGGTGCGCGAGCGCTTCGCGCACGATGTGCCCGCGGAGGAGCTGGGGCTCCGGACCGCCGCGGTGCTGCTGTCGCTCGCCGCGGGGATCGAGGACCCCCGGCTCGCGGAGAGCTGGCTCGCGCGCGCCGAGCGGGAGGCCGGTATCCCCACCGCCGCATGAGACCACTCTCACCGTGCTCTCCCAGGAGGCTCATGCGCCGTCGCGAGCCTTGAGGCATCGAGGACGGCCACCGGGGCGGTCCCGAGAGCGGGAGGAGCACATCATGTCCATCGGTCGCAGGGGTGCGTGGATCATCGCCGGGTCGCTCGGCGTCATCGGGCTGGGCGTGGGAAGCGCCACTGCCCTCGGCGGGGACGACGGGCCCCGCACGGTGCCTACCGAGGGCACCATCACCGAGCAGCCGCGCACCGCGCAGTCGAGCATCGTGCCGCTGCCGCTGAGCACGGCGTCGGTCCCGTCGGTGGTGTCCGTGAGGTCTCCGGTGTCGGTGAAGAGCGTGGCGTCCCCGGTGTCGGCCAAGTCGCCCGTGTCGGCGAAGTCGCCCGTCTCCGTGAAGTCTCCGGTGTCGGTGAAGAGCGTGGCGTCCCCGGTCTCCGCGAAGTCTCCGGTGTCGCCGGTGTCGCCGCGCAGCGTGGCCTCACCGGTCTCGCCCGTCTCGGCCAAGTCGCCGGTGTCGGTGCAGTCGCCCGCCTCGCCGCGGTCGGCGGCCTCGGGCGGATCGGCGCCGAGCGCCGCGTCGTCGTGAGCCGGTTCGCGACTCGCGAGGCCGCCCGGGACGACCGGGCGGCCTCGCCGTCTCTCGGCGCGCACGTGCCCGCGGTCAGGCGTGCGCGAGGAGCGAGGCGAACGCCGCCTCGGCCGTGTCAGCCATGCGCTCCCCGGCCTCGGCGAGCTCGTCCGCCCACAGCAGGCACACGTTCAGCGCGCCCGCATATGACACCGCCGCCACCCCCACCCGCACGGTGCCCGCGAGCACGGGTAGCGCCCACACCCTCTCCACGGGGGCGCCGCAGAGAAGCCGGGATTCGGCGGGCCCGCGCACGTTGGTCGAGAGCAGGCCGATCACGCGCTGCCGCGCCACGTACCGGCGCATGAGGCGCGCGCCCGCGGGCGTGCGCACGAACCAAGGGAGCGGCCGGCCGCGCGCGTCGGCGGCACGGACCCGGGTCATGGGCGCGAGCATCCGGGCGCGGCGCGCGGGTCCCACATCCGCCAGCGGGATGCGGGCCGTGAAGGCGGCGACCTGGTTGGTGCGCCCGTCGCCTGCGGGCAGGAGCACCGGCACCGAGGCGGGCAGCACTGCGGGCACCGCCGCGCCCAGCGCGGCGAAGGCCGCCCGCGCGCCCTCGCCGACCGAGGCCAGCACCACGTCGTTGATGCTCACGCCGAGCGCGTGCGCGGCGCGGGAGGCCGCCGCCAGCTCCAGCTCGATCACCCGGAGCCGCCGTCCCGGCCCGCTCCGGCCCACGAAGGCCGTGCGGCGCATCGGCCGCACGAGCGTGGCGAGCTGGCGCCACGCGGGCCCTCGCCGGCGACGCGCCGGGCTCGGGGCGGGACGGGGCGCGCCGCCTTTGCCGGGACGCGGGTCGAACAGCCCGTCGAGCAGGCGCGCGGCGGCCCGGCCGTCCGCGATCGCGTGATGGATGCGGACACCCACGCGATGCCGTCGGGGTTGGCGCCCGGAACGACGAGCAGCTCCCACAGCGGCTTGTCGCGGGGCAGCGGTGTCGACGCCAGCGTGCCGCACAGCGCGTCGAGCCCGGCCATGCCGTCGACCCGGTCGACCACCCGCACGTGGTCCTCGATGCGCAGCGCGGCGTCGACCAGCCGGTAGCCGCCCTCCGTGCCCGCCACCGTGCGGCGCAGGCGAGGCTCCCGCGCCGACCGCTGGTCGATGGTCGCGCGCAGCGAGTCGAGGTCCACCCGATCGGGGCCCGCCACCGCGCCGCCGACGCCCGCGAGCCCCACGACGGTGAGGACGTACACCCCGACGCCCTCGAGCATGAGGTTGACCTGGTCCGACGGCGAGAGCGCGTCAGGATCGCCCATGCCGCCAGCCTACGAGCCGCGATGCCCGTGGCGCGGTGCCACAGTGGGGGGATGAGGCTGTTCCTCGGCGTGATGACGCCGGACGCGGTGGACGACGCGCTCGACGCGGTCCTCGACGCCGCGGTGCAGTTCCGGGCGCGCGAGGCGGGCGCCGACCGCTGGACGCCGCGCTCCGAGCGTCACGTCACCGTGCGCTTCCTCGGCGAGACGCAGGACCGCGCCGCCGTCGAGCGTGGCGCCGCACTCGCGGCGGCCCGCTCCCGTGCTCCGCGGCTGCTCATCGGGCCTCACGCGGTCGCGCTGACCGCGCGGGTGGTCGCGCTGCCCGTCGACGGCGCGCAGCACCTCGCGGACGCCGTCGACGAGTCTCTCGCCGAGGAGGGCCTGCCCGCGCGCGACCGGCCGTTCACCGGGCACCTCACCATCGCCCGCTCCCGGCACCGTCTCCACGGCGCCGCCGCGCACGAGGCCCTCGCGCACGGACCACTCGCCGTCCCGTGGCAGCCGGACGCGCTCCACGTCATCGCGAGCGATCCGGACTCCGCCGCGCGCTACCGGGTGCTGTCGACCCACCCGTTCGCGGCGTAGGCGACGTCCCGCGCGGGGCCTTGCCCGCATCGTGCCTCATCGCTACCGTCCCGGTAGGGGCGGACGGGGAGGCACGCATGGCGGGGACGGACGAGGCCGCGGACACCGAGGCCACGCCCGTGGCGACGGACCCGCGGGTCGCCCGCACGGTCCAGGAGACGCTCGACGAGTTCCAGCTGGTCGAGTACCGGCCCGAGTACCGCGTCGACCTCGAGCGGATCCGCTTCTCGCCGTACTTCTCGCGGCTGTCCGCCGTCACGCAGGTGATCTCCCAGTCGGGCGCCGGGCTGGCGGTCCACAACCGGCTCACGCACTCGGTCAAGGTGACGGCCGTCGCGCGCGCGATCGCCGTGTCGCTCGCGGGCGACTGGGGCGAGCGCGGCGCGCTGGTGCGCGACCTGGGCGGCTGCGACGCCGTGGTGGTGCAGGCGGCGGCGAGCGCGCATGACCTGGGCCACCCGCCGTTCGGCCACCTGGGGGAGCAGACGCTCGACCGGCTCGCGCGAGAGCGGTTCGGGCTCGAGGAGGGCTTCGAGGGCAACGCGCAGACGTTCCGCATCCTCACCCGCCTCGACGAGTACGACCGCGCCGGCTCCGGCCTCAACCTGACCGCCGCCGTCCGCGCGGCCGTCCTCAAGTACCCGTGGGCCCGCGCCCAGGGCGAGGGCTGGACGCCCGGCGCCGGCTCCCCGCGCGGCATCGCGCCACGCCGGCCGGGGGAGGGCTCGCGCAAGTTCTCGGTCTACACGCTCGACCTCGACCACATGCAGGCCGCGCGCGCCGCGTTCCCCGCGATCGCGGAGCTCCAGCAGACCGTCGAGTGCTCCGTCATGGACATCGCCGACGACATCGCCTACTCGCTGCACGACCTCGACGACTTCTACCGCGCCGACCTCCTGAACCAGGCCGCCGTGTCCGCGGAGTTCCGCACGTGGATCCGCGACCGCGCCGCGCTCGCGGCCATCCCGCGCGAGGACCTGCTGCGCGCTCGCCGGACGCCCGGCCACGGCCTCGAGCTGCTGCGCCGGCGGCTGGTGAGCCACGACCCGTGGATCGCGGGGGACGATGCGTTCGGCGAGTCGGTCGCCCGGGTCGCCGATGAGGTGGTGGACGGCCTGCTGTCGGTGCCGTACGACGGCTCGCTGGCGGCGGACCGCACCCTCGCGGTCTTCATGGCCGGCTGGATCGCGCGCCTGCAGCACTCGATCACCGTGGCGCGCGACCCGCACATACGCTCGGGCCACGTGAGCCTCGACGCGGCGGCCTTCCACGACGTGGCGGTGCTGAAGTTCCTGCAGGAGAGGTTCGTGCTGCACCGCCCGGACCTCGCGCTGTACCAGCGCGGCCAGGCGAGCGTGATCGAGCGGCTGGTGACCAGCTTCGCCGCGTGGCTCGACGACGACGACGAGGTGCGCCGCGCGCCGCGCCGCCTGCTCGACCTGGTGGAGCTCGCCGCGGAGGACTACCTCAAGGTCCGCGACCGCCGGCCCGAGTCGCTGCCCACCACAGACGCGGGCGCGCTGCGCCGCTACGCGACCGGCCGCGGCATCATCGACTACGTCGCGTCGCTCACCGACGCGCAGGCGATGTCCGTCGCGAACCTCGTCTCCGGCGCCTCGGAGCGTCTGTGGGACGGGGGACAGGGGCTGTAGGCCCCCACCCTCGCGACGCCGCCCGTGACGATGCGGGGCGCCCGGGCTCGGTAGCATCGTCCCGTACCACCGAACCTTCTAGGGAGTGACCTGTGCCCAGCGTGAATGCGACCATCGACGGCGTCGAGCGAGAGCTCGAAGCGGGCACCACGGGCACCGACCTGTTCGCGGACCGCAGGGACGTGGTGGTGATGCGCGTCGACGGCGCCCTGTGGGACCTCGCGCGTGAGGTTCCGGCCGGCGCGACCGTCGAGGCCGTGACCGTCGCCGACCCGGACGGGCTCATGGTGCTGCGTCACTCGACCGCGCACGTGCTCGCGCAGGCCGTGCAGCAGGTCAACCCCGACGCGAAGCTCGGCGTGGGCCCGCCCATCGAGAACGGCTTCTACTACGACTTCGACGTCGAGACCCCCTTCACCCCCGAGGACCTCAAGGCGCTCGAGAAGGCGATGCAGCGCATCGTCAAGGATGGCCAGGCGTTCGTGCGCCGCGAGGTGACCCGCGAGGAGGCCCTGGCCGAGCTCGCCCACGAGCCCTTCAAGTGCGAGCTGCTCACGCACGACGCTGACGGCGCCGAGGGCGCCTCCGTCGAGATCGGCGAGGGCGACATCACCATCTACGACAACGTCCGCCGCGGCGGCGAGGTCGCCTGGAAGGACCTGTGCCGCGGCCCCCACGTGCCGTCCACCCGGGTGCTGCAGAACGGCTGGTCGCTCATGCGCTCCGCCGCCGCGTACTGGAAGGGCTCCGAGAAGAACCCGCAGCTCCAGCGCGTGTACGGCACCGCGTGGCCGTCCAAGGAGGAGCTGGTCGCGTACAAGGAGCGCCTGGCCGAGGCCGAGCGCCGCGACCACCGCAAGCTCGGCGCGGAGATGGACCTCTTCAGCTTCCCCGACGAGATCGGCTCCGGCCTCGCGGTCTTCCACCCCAAGGGCGGCGTGATCCGCATGGAGATGGAGGAGTACTCGCGCAAGCGTCACGTGGAGGAGGGCTACGAGTTCGTCTACACGCCCCACGCGACCAAGGGCCTCCTGTTCGAGGTCTCGGGTCACCTCGACTGGTACAAGGACGGCATGTACCCGGCGATGCACCTCGACGAGGAGCGCGACGCCGAGGGCAACGTCACCAAGCAGGGCCAGGACTACTACCTCAAGCCCATGAACTGCCCCATGCACAACCTGGTGTTCGACTCGCGCGGCCGCTCGTACCGCGAGCTGCCGCTCCGCCTGTTCGAGTTCGGCACCGTGTACCGCTACGAGAAGTCCGGCGTGGTCCACGGCATGACCCGCGCCCGCGGCTTCACGCAGGACGACGCCCACATCTACTGCACCCGCGAGCAGATGAAGGACGAGCTCACCAAGACCCTCGAGTTCGTGCTCGGGCTGCTCAAGGACTACGGCCTCGAGGACTTCTACCTCGAGCTCTCCACCAAGAACCCCGAGAAGTTCGTGGGCTCCGACGAGGTGTGGGAGGAGGCCACCGAGACGCTGCGCGAGGTCGCCGTCGCCTCCGGCCTCGAGCTGGTCCCGGACCCGGGCGGCGCCGCGTTCTACGGCCCCAAGATCTCGGTGCAGACCCGCGACGCGATCGGGCGCACCTGGCAGATGTCGACCATCCAGCTCGACTTCAACCTGCCCGAGCGCTTCGAGCTCGAGTACACGGCCTCGGACGGCTCGCGCCAGCGTCCCGTCATGATCCACCGCGCGCTGTTCGGCTCGATCGAGCGGTTCTTCGCGATCCTCACCGAGCACTACGCGGGCGCGTTCCCGGTGTGGCTCGCGCCGGTCCAGGTGCGCGCCATCCCCGTCGCCGAGCCGTTCAACGACTACCTGGGCGAGGTGGTCGCGCAGCTGCGCGCGGCGGGCATCCGTGCGGAGCTCGACGCGTCCGACGAGCGCTTCCCCAAGAAGATCCGCACCGCGTCCAAGGAGAAGATCCCCTTCACGCTCATCGCCGGCGGCGACGACGCGGACGCGAACGCGGTGTCCTTCCGCTACCGCGACGGCAGCCAGGACAACCAGGTGCCGGTCGAGGAGGCCGTCCGGCGCATCGTCGAGGCCGTGCGCTCGAAGGCGCAGGTCTGACGACGTGACGGAGGCCTTCGACGCGGAGACGATGGGAGGGGTCCCGGACGGTTTCGAGCGCCTGTGGACCCCCCACCGTCTCGCGTACGTCGAGGGCGAGCGGCCCGACGACGGCCCCACCGGCTGCCCGCTGTGCCGCAAGGCCGAGGAGGGCGACCGCGAGTCGCTCGTGGTGCACCGCGGCGAGCACTGCTACGTGGTGCTCAACCTCTACCCGTACAACCCGGGGCACCTCATGGTGTGCCCGTACCGCCATATCGCCTGGTACACGGACTGCACCGAGTCCGAGCGGGACGAGATGAGCGCCCTCACGCAGGACGCCATGCGCGTCCTGCGCCACGTGAGCGGCCCGCAGGGCTTCAACATCGGCATGAACCAGGGCAGCGTGGGCGGCGCCGGCATCTCGGGCCACCTGCACCAGCACGTGGTGCCGCGCTGGGAGGGGGACACCAACTTCCTGCCGATCATCGCGCAGACCAAGGCCGTGCCCCAGCTGCTGGACGACACGTGGCGTCGCGTGAGCGACGCGTGGAGAGAGGACCACTAGATGCTCGGCAGGCTCCGGCCCTACATGGCCGCCCTGTGGCAGGCCCCCGCGCGCTTCCTGCTCGCCCGGGGCATCCACCCGAACGTCATGACCGTGATCGGCACGGTCGGCGTGGTGCTGGGCGCCGTGCTGTTCTTCCCGCACGGCGGCATCTGGCTCTTCTGGGGCACGCTGTTCATCACGTTCTTCGTGGTGACCGACATGCTCGACGGGACCATGGCGCGCCTGGGCGGCAAGAGCTCGCGGCTGGGGGCGTTCCTCGACTCCACGCTCGACCGGGTCGCGGACGCCGCCATCTTCGGCACCCTCACCTGGGTGTTCATCGACATCTCCCGGATCACGGCGCTCGGCGCGCTGCTGTGCCTCGCGATCGGCTCGCTGGTGCCGTACGCGCGCGCCAAGGCGGAGGGCATGGGCGTCGCGGCGAACTTCGGGCTCGCGGAGCGCTCCGACCGCCTGGTGATCTCGCTGGTCGCGGTGGGCTTCTACGGCCTCGGGCTGTTCCCCCTGTGGGTGCTCACCGGAGCGCTGTGGATCCTCACCATCCTCGCCGCCATCACGGTGGGCCAGCGCATCTGGGCGGTGGTGCGACAGGCGCGGCTCCACCCCGAGTGGAACGCCCGCCTCGACGGACAGCCGCAGCCGTACCCGCACGAATGAACGGCATGCTCCTCGCGTTCCGCGCCTCGCGGTACGCGCCCCGTTCGCTCACGCGCGTCCTGCTGTGGGCGGGCTTCGACGCGCAGTGGCGCCGCCGCGCGAAGCCTGCGCGCCGCCTCGAGGACAACCTCCACCGGGTCACCGGCCTCGAGGGCGCGGAGCTGCGCGCGCTGAGCCGCGCCGGCATGGCGTCCGCCGCGCGCTACTACGCCGAGACGTTCGAGCTGGGCCGCATGACGGACCGCGTGGTCGACGCCCGCGTCCGCGTCGAGGACCCGCACGGCGCCCGCGCCCGGGTCGCCGCGGACGGCACCGCGGTGCTCGCGCTGTCGCACTCCGGCAACTGGGACCTGGTGGGCGCGTACGCGTGCCGCCACATCGCGCCCGTCACCTCGGTCGCGGAGATCCTCAAGCCCCGCGAGGTGTTCGACGAGTTCGTCGCGCTGCGCGAGAAGGTCGGCATGACCATCCTGGGCCACGAGGGCGGCTCGACGTTCCGTGAACTCATTCGTCTAGGCAAGCGCCAGGGCGGTCTCATGTGCCTCCTCGCCGACCGCGACCTGTCCGGCTCGGGCATCGAGGTGGACATGTGGGGCCACGGCGTCAAGGTCGCCCCCGGCCCCGCCGCGCTCGCCGTCGCGATCGGCGCGCCGCTCATCCCCGTGCACGTCTACTACGAGCGTCTCCACGGCCGCCGCCGGCTCGCGGCCCGGTCGCGGTGGGGGGTGGTCCTTCACTTCGGGCCGGCCTCGCTGCCGGACGATGCGCCGGCCGAGGACCGCGTGGGGCACCTCACCCGGGCGTGGGTACAGTTCCTGGCAGCGGAGATCGCGCGGCATCCTCAGGACTGGCACATGCTGCAGCGGTTCGGATGGACGGGGTCGGAGCGATGAGGATCGGGATCGTGTGCCCGTACTCGCTCGACAGGCCGGGCGGCGTCCAGCTGCACGTGCTCGACCTGGCGAAGGCGCTGATGGAGCGCGGCCACGACGTGTCCGTGCTCGCCCCCGCCGCCGAGGACACCCCGGTGCCGGCCTACGTGTCGAGCGCGGGACGGTCGCTGCCCATCCGCTACAACGGGTCGACCGCGCGCCTCACCTTCGGGCTGGTCGCCGCGAGCCGCGTGCGGGAATGGCTGAAGCTGGGCCACTTCGACGTGGTGCACCTGCACGAGCCGGGCGCGCCCTCGCTGAGCCTCATCGCGATGTGGGCGCGCATCGGGCCCACGGTGGCCACGTTCCATTCGTCGCAGTCCGAGTCGGTCGCGATGCGCCTCGCGAAGCCGTGGATCAAGCCCGGCTACGAGGAGCTCGACGCGCGCATCGCGGTGTCGCCCTCCGCGGCCGCGACCATCCGCGACCACCTGCGCGTCCAGGCCACGCACATCATCCCCAACGGCGTGGACACGTCGCGCTACGTGCGCGCCCGCGCGGACCGGCGCTGGGAGGGCACGCGCGAGGCTCCCACGATCGGGATCCTCGGCCGCCTCGACGAGCCCCGCAAGGGACTCGAGGACCTGCTCGCCGCGATCCCCGCCGTGCGCGCGCGCCACCCGCACGCGCGCTTCCTGGTCGCGGGCCGGTTCTCCGACCGCATCGCCGCGAAGGCCGCCCGCGCGGGCGCCGAGGTGATCGGCGAGCTCGACGAGGACCAGAAGGCCCGCTTCATGGCCTCGGTGGACATCTACTGCGCCCCCAACACGGGCGGCGAGAGCTTCGGGATCGTCCTGGTGGAGGCGATGGCGGCGGGCGCCGCCGTGGTCGCCTCCGACCTCACGGCCTTCATGGACGTGTCGACGATCGCCGACGGCGGCCACGCGGCCGCGCATCACGCGGTGGGCGACCCGGCGTCGCTCGCCGCGATCATCAACGAGCTGCTCGACGACCCGGCGGGTCGCGAGGAGCTGGCCGAGCGCGGGCGCGAGTGCGCCGCGGCGTTCGACTGGTCAAACGTCGCGCCACGTGTCGAGGAGACGTACCGCGACGCCATTAGGATGGACGCCGAGTTCCATCCCCATCCGACGAAGGACGTCAGCACCCCATGAGCACCATCGACGAGACCACGAAGCCCCAGGTAGGGACCGACCTTGTGAAGCGCGGCATGGCCGAGATGCTCAAGGGCGGCGTCATCATGGACGTGGTCACCCCGGACCAGGCGAAGATCGCGGAGGACGCCGGCGCCGTCGCCGTCATGGCCCTCGAGCGCGTCCCCGCCGACATCCGCGCGCAGGGCGGCGTGTCGCGCATGAGCGACCCCGACATGATCCAGGGCATCATCGACGCCGTCTCGATCCCCGTGATGGCGAAGGCCCGCATCGGCCACTTCGTCGAGGCGCAGGTGCTCGAGAGCCTGGGCGTCGACTACATCGACGAGTCCGAGGTGCTCACCCCGGCCGACTACACGCACCACATCGACAAGTGGAACTTCACCGTTCCCTTCGTCTGCGGCGCGACCAACCTGGGCGAGGCGCTGCGCCGCATCTCCGAGGGCGCGGCCATGATCCGCTCGAAGGGCGAGGCCGGCACCGGCGACGTCTCCAACGCGACCACCCACATGCGCAAGATCCGCGCCGAGATCCAGGCGCTCACCTCGCTGCCCAAGGACGAGCTCTACGTGGCCGCCAAGGAGCTCCAGGCGCCGCTGCCGCTGGTCCAGGAGATCGCCGAGACCGGCAAGCTCCCCGTGGTGCTCTTCACCGCGGGCGGCATCGCCACCCCCGCGGACGCCGCGATGATGATGCAGCTGGGCGCCGAGGGCGTGTTCGTCGGCTCCGGCATCTTCAAGTCGGGCGACCCGGCCACGCGCGCCAAGGCGATCGTCAAGGCCACCACGTTCTACGACGACCCTTCGGTCATCGCGGACGTGTCGCGCGGCCTGGGCGAGGCGATGGTCGGCATCAACGTGGACGAGATCCCCGAGCCGCACCGCCTCGCCGAGCGCGGCTGGTAAGCACCGAGGTACATGCACGCATGGGCGCCGCGTCGGGGGATCGCATCCACCGTCGCGGCGCCCGCGTGCTCCTGGTGTCGCGCGCGGCGGGGGAGACCCGCCTCCTCATGGTGCGGGGGCATGATCCCCACGACGTCGAGCGCTACTTCTGGTTCACCCCGGGCGGGGGCCTCGAGGACGGGGAGACGATGCGCGCGGCAGCGGTCCGCGAGCTCGCCGAGGAGACAGGCCTGGTCCTCGAGACCGACGAGCTGGTGGGCCCGGTCTGGCGGCGCACCGCGATCTTCGACTTCGCCTCCAAGCCGTACACGCAGTTCGAGGAGATCTACGTGGGCCGGCTCGAGGACGCGGAGCGGCGCGACCGCACCGCGGCCGAGTGGACCGCGATCGAGCTGGAGACCATCGACGAGGTGGCCTGGCTCACCGAGCAGGACCTGCGCGAGTCGCCCATCGAGGTGTTCCCCGCGCAGCTGAGAGAGACGTGGGCGTGGTTCCTCGACTGGGACGGCGTCACCAGGGACCTGGGAGAGGTGGACGAATGAGCACCGTGGGCGTGCTGGCCCTGCAGGGAGACGTGCGCGAGCACCTGGCGGCGGCGACGCGCGTGGGCGCGACCGCGGTGGG
This sequence comes from Demequina silvatica, assembly GCF_000971215.1. Taxonomy (GTDB): domain Bacteria; phylum Actinomycetota; class Actinomycetes; order Actinomycetales; family Demequinaceae; genus Demequina; species Demequina silvatica. The sequence continues at coordinate 196,631 of NZ_BBMA01000004.1, read as the reverse complement.
CGTGCGCCGCCTCGCCGAGCTCGAGGCCGTCGACGCGCTCATCATCCCCGGCGGCGAGTCCACCACCATCGACAAGCTGCTGCGCGCGTTCGACCTGTTCGAGCCGCTGCGCGCGCGGATCCACGCCGGCATGCCCGTGATGGGCTCCTGCGCCGGCATGATCATGCTCGCGACCGACCTGGTGGGCGCCATCGACGGCCAGCGCAGCCTGGGCGCGATCCCGATGACGGTGCGCCGCAACGCGTTCGGCCGCCAGGTGGACTCCGCGGAGACCGAGCTGGTGTGGGAGCCCGACGGCTCGACCATGCACGCCACCTTCATCCGCGCGCCCTGGGTCGAGGCCTGGGACCCCGCCGTCGAGGTCCTCGCGACCGCCGCGGGCCCCGACGGCTCGCGCCACCCCGTCGCGGTGCGCCATGGCAACGCCCTCGCGACGTCCTTCCATCCCGAGATCGCCGAGCCGGGCGCCGTCCACGACGACCGCGTCCACCGCCTGCTCCTCGACCTGGTGGGCTGACCGCGCGACCCGGCCCGCGCATCGTCCCCGCTAGGGTCGGCGCATGACAGTCGCGCGCATCGTCCTCGTCTTCGTGGCCGCGGCGCTCGCCGAGATCGGCGGCGCGTGGCTGGTGTGGCAGGGCGTGCGGGAGCACCGCGGCGCGCTGTTCGTGGGCCTGGGCATGGTGTCGCTCGCCGCGTACGGCCTCATCGCCACGCTGCAGCCCGACCCGAACTTCGGGCGCGTGCTCGCGGCGTACGGCGGGATCTTCGTGGCGGGGTCGCTCGCGTGGGGGATCGTGGTGGACCGCTTCCGGCCCGACGTGTGGGACTGGACGGGCGCCGCGCTGTGCCTGGTGGGCGCGGGCGTCATCATGCTCGCGCCGCGCTGAGCGCGGGACCCCCCACGCACTACACTGGACGGGATTCCAGACCGACATTCGACGAGGAGCACACGTGTCCGGGCATTCCAAGTGGGCGACGACCAAGCACAAGAAGGCCGCCATCGACGCCAAGCGCGGCAAGCTGTTCGCCAAGCTCATCAAGAACATCGAGGTCGCGGCGCGTACCGGCGGCGGTGACCTCGCGGGCAACCCGACCCTGTTCGACGCGGTGCAGAAGGCGAAGAAGTCGTCCGTCCCGAACGACAACATCGACCGCGCCGTCAAGCGCGGGTCGGGCCTCGAGGCCGGCGGCGCCGACTACGAGACCATCATGTACGAGGGCTACGGCCCCAACGGCGTCGCGGTGCTCATCGAGTGCCTCACCGACAACCGCAACCGCGCGGCCACCGAGGTGCGCGTCGCGCTCACCCGCAACAACGGCACGCTCGCTGACCCCGGTTCGGTGTCCTACCTGTTCTCGCGCAAGGGCCAGGTGATCGTGTCCAAGGAGGGCGGCGCCACCGAGGACTCGCTCATGGAGGCGACGCTCGAGGCGGGCGCGGAGGAGATCACGGACCTCGGCGAGGTGTACGAGATCATCTCCGAGGCCACCGACTTCGTGTCCGTGCGCTCCGCGCTGCAGGAGGCCGGCATCGACTACGAGAGCGCCGAGGCGACGTTCATGCCCTCGATGAAGATCGAGCTCGACGTCGACGGCGCGCGCAAGATGCTGCGCCTCATCGACGCCCTCGAGGACTCGGACGACGTCCAGAACGTGTGGGCGAACTTCGATGCGTCCGACGAGGTGCTCGAGGCCGCGCAGGCCTGACGGCCGACGGCGAGGGACGATGCGCATCCTGGGGGTCGACCCCGGCCTCACCAGGTGCGGCCTGGGTGTGGTCGAGTCGGGTTCCGCGCGTCGCGTCGCCATGCTCGACGTCCGGGTCGCGACGTCCCCCTCCACCCACGAGACGCCCGCGCGTCTCGCCCAGATCGCGACGGTCCTCGAGGCCGTGCTCGACGAGCACCGGCCCGAGGCCGTCGCGATGGAGCGCATCTTCGCGCGCTCCGACGTCTCCACCATCATGGGCACCGCCCAGGTGTCGGGCGTCATCATGCTCGCCGCGGAGCGCCGCGGCCTGCCCATCACGCTCTACACGCCGTCCGAGGTGAAGGCCGCCGTCACCGGCAACGGCCGCGCCGACAAGGCGCAGGTGACGTTCATGGTGACGCGCCTCCTCGGGCTGGCGGAGGCGCCGCGCCCGGCCGATGCGGCGGACGCCCTCGCGATCGCCATCGCCCACGCGTGGCGCGGGGGAGCGGCCCCGGTGGGCTCCGGCGCGAGCACCGCCGCGCAGCGGCAGTGGGCCGCCGCGGAGAAGGCGGCGCGCCGCCGCGGGTAGGGGCCCGTTGTCGCACGCGTCCGCTAGCCTGTTCGCACAGGTGTTCGAAAGGGGATCGGCGTGATCGCACAGCTCAGGGGGACCGTGGCGCATGCGGGCACGACGGCGCTGGTGCTGGACGTCGCCGGGGTGGGCTACCGCGTCCTCGCGACGCCGGCCGCGCTCGCCGAGCTGCGCACCGGCCAGGACGCCACGCTGCACACCCACCTGGTGGTGCGCGAGGACTCGATGACGCTGTTCGGCTTCCTCAGCGCGGGGGAGCGCGACACGTTCGAGCAGCTCCAGAGCGTGCAGGGCGTGGGCGCCAAGCTCGCCCTCGCGATGCTCGCCGTCCACTCGCCCGAGGCACTCGCGGGCGCCGTCGCCGCGGGTGACCAGAAGGCGCTCACCAAGGTCCCCGGGATCGGCCCCAAGGTCGCGTCACGGCTGCTGCTCGAGCTGGGCGGCAAGCTGGTGCTGCCCGAGGACGCGCCGGGCGCGCCCGCGGCGGACGCGCGCGGAGAGGTGGTCGAGGCCCTGGTGGGCCTGGGCTATCCCGTCAAGCAAGCGCAGGCGGCCGTCGACGCGGTCGCCCCCGATCCGCTCGCGGCGGACGGGACCGGCACCGCGCTGAGGGCCGCGCTCAAGCACCTGGGAGGCACGCGTGGATGACGAGGCCCGCGTGGTGAGCCCCGACGCGGACGCGATCGAGCGCTCGAACGAGGCCGCGCTACGGCCGTCCAACCTCGACGAGTTCGTGGGCCAGCGCGTGGTGCGCGAGCAGCTCTCGCTGGTGCTCAGCGCCGCGACCGGGCGCGGCACCCCGCCGGACCACGTGCTGCTGTCGGGCCCGCCGGGACTAGGCAAGACCACGCTCGCGATGATCATCGCGGCGGAGCTGGGCGCGACGCTGCGGCTGACCTCCGGCCCCGCGATCCAGCACGCCGGGGACCTCGCCGCGATCCTCAGCTCGCTCGACGAGGGCGACGTGCTGTTCCTCGACGAGATCCACCGCCTCGCGCGTCCCGCCGAGGAGATGCTCTACCTCGCGATGGAGGACTTCCGCGTCGACGTGGTGGTGGGCAAGGGCGCGGGCGCGACCTCGATCCCGCTGAGCCTGCCCGCGTTCACGGTGGTGGGCGCGACCACGCGCGCCGGGCTGCTGCCCGCGCCGCTGCGCGACCGCTTCGGGTTCACCGGCCACCTCGACTTCTACGAGACGCAAGAGCTGATGGCCATCGTGGTCCGCTCCGCCGGACGGCTGGGGGTCTCGATCACCCACGACGCCGCGCACGAGATCGCATCCCGCTCCCGTGGCACGCCCCGCATCGCGAACCGGCTGCTGCGGCGCGTGCGCGACTGGGCCGAGGTGCACGGCACCGGGCGCGCGAACCTCGAGGCGGCACGCGAAGCGCTCGCCGTGTACGAGGTCGACGAGCGCGGCCTCGACCGCCTGGACCGCGCCGTGCTCAAGGCCCTGTGCACGCGCTTCGCCGGCGGTCCCGTGGGGCTGTCGACGCTCGCCGTGACGGTGGGCGAGGAGATGGAGACCGTCGAGACCGTCGCGGAGCCGTTCCTGGTGCGCGAGGGGCTGATGAGCCGCACGCCGCGGGGCCGCATCGCGACCGCGGACGCGTGGCTCCACCTGGGCCTCAGGCCACCCGCGGACGCGATCAGCGGCGAATCCGGCGGCCGCCTCTTCGACTGACACGCCCCAGGGTCACCGGGTGCCGCCCGAGCCTGGCTAGAATCACTCGGGGCTCAAGCGAGCCGAGACCGTGAGGATTCCTGTGGCACGTGTGAAGAACGAGGCGCGTCGTGCGCTGACCTGGCTGGGCGCGATCATCGTCGTGCTCTACGGCACCCTGGCGCTGGGGGTGGTGTTCGGCAACGCGTCCTGGACGCCCAACCTGGCGCTCGACCTGGCCGGCGGCCGCGAGATCGTGCTGTCCCCGGCCTTCGCCGAGGGCAGCGAGGAGACCATCGACCAGGCGGACCTCGATCAGGCCGTCGACATCATCCGCCGTCGCATCGACGCCTCCGGCGTCGCCGAGGCGGAGATCAGCACGCAGGGCCAGAACATCGTGGTCGCGCTGCCGGGCAACCCGTCCGAGGAGACGGTGGACCTGGTGCGCCAGAGCGCGCAGCTCCAGTTCCGTCCCGTGCTGGTCTCGGGTTCGCCGCTCCCGACCACCACCACGGACGCGTCCGCCACTCCTGAGCCGAGCGCGTCGGCCTCCGCGGACGAGACCGCCGAGCCGGCCGAGTCCGCCACCCCGGAGCCCAGCGCGAGCGCGTCCGCCGAGCCCAGCGCGTCCGCCTCCGCGTCCGCCGAGGCCGAGGCCCCGGCCGAGGGCACCGACCCGTCCTCGCTCGAGTGGATCACCGCCGACGTGCAGGAGCGCTACGACGCGCTCGACTGCACCGACCCGGCCAACCTCTCCGGCGTCACGCCCGGCGACCCGACCCAGGCCGACGTCGCCTGCGACCAGGACGGCCTCGCGAAGTACATCATGGGTCCCGTCGAGATGGACGGCACCGACGTCGCCACCGCGACCTCCGGCCCCGAGTACAACTCGGCCGGCACCCTGACCGGCCGCTTCGAGGTCCGCCTCGAGCTCACCAACGAGGGCGGCGACAAGTTCGCCGAGACCACCGGCCGCATCAAGGAGCTCGAGTCGCCCCGCGACCAGTTCGCCATGGTGCTCGACGGCGTCGTGATCTCCGCTCCGGCCGTGTCGCAGACCATCACCGGCGGCGAGGCGTCCATCACCGGATCCTTCACCCAGGAGTCCGCCGAGCAGCTGGCCAACCAGCTCAAGTTCGGCGCGCTGCCCATGACGCTCGAGGTGCAGTCGGAGCAGCAGATCTCCGCGACGCTCGGCGCCGACCAGCTCCAGAAGGGTCTGATCGCCGGCGCGATCGGCCTCCTCCTGGTGGTCATCTACTCGCTCATCCAGTACCGCGCGCTCGGCCTCGTCACGGTAGGCTCGCTCGTCATCGCGGGCGCGATCACCTACGTGCTCATCGCGCTGCTGTCCTGGCTGATCGGCTACCGCCTGTCCCTCGCCGGCGTCGCCGGCCTGATCGTCGCGATCGGTGTGACGGCGGACTCGTTCATCGTCTACTTCGAACGCGTGAGGGACGAGCTGCGCGAGGGCCGCACCCTGCAGGCCGCGATCAACCACGGCTGGCGCCGTGCGCGCCGCACCATCCTCGCGTCCGACGCGATCAACGTGCTCGCGGCCGTGGTGCTCTACCTGCTTGCCGTCGGCGGCGTGCGAGGCTTCGCGTTCACGCTCGGTCTCACCACCCTCGTCGACGTGCTCGTCGTGATGCTCTTCACCCACCCGATCCTCATGCTGCTGGGCAAGCGGCCGTTCTTCTCGCACGGCCACAAGTGGTCGGGGCTCGACCCGCGCCAGCTGGGTCGGGACACCATGTACAAGGGCCGCGGACGCATCGTCACCGGCCAGCCCACGCTCGCCGAGCGCAAGGCCGCGGCCGCCGGGATCGGCGTCGCCGCCGCTCCCGCCACCGCGACCTCCGACGCCGACGACGCCCGCCCCGAGGGGGAGGAGACCCGATGAAGCTCAGCCTGGCCGAATGGGGCAACAAGCTCCACTCCGGGGAGAAGACCTACCCGATCGTCGCGCAGCGCAAGCGCTGGTTCATCGTGTCCGGCATCCTGGTCGCGCTGTCCCTGGTGGCGCTGTTCACCAAGGGCCTCAACGCCGGCATCGACTTCGAGGGCGGCACGGAGTTCCGCGTCACCGAGACCTCGATCACCGAGCCCGCCGAGGCGCAGGCCGTGATCGAGGAGCTCGCGCCCGACGCCACCGCGCGCGTCACCGTGCTCGGCGACAGCGACGTCCGCATCCAGATCGGCGTGGTCGACACCGAGACCGGCCGCGAGATCACCTCGGCGCTCGCCGAGGCCTACGACGTCCCCGAGGACCAGGTCAGCTTCACGCAGATCGGCCCCACCTGGGGCGCGTCCGTGGGCAAGGCCGCGGTCCAGTCGCTCGTGGTGTTCCTCATCCTCGTCGGCATCGTGATGTCGCTGTACTTCCGCGCGTGGCGGATGGCGGCGGCGGCGCTCATCGCCCTCGCGCACGACCTCATCATCACCGTGGGCGTCTACGCGCTCGTCGGGTTCGAGGTCACGCCCGCGTCGGTGATCGGCTTCCTCACCATCCTCGGCTACTCGCTGTACGACACGGTGGTGGTGTTCGACAAGATCCGCGAGAACACGCAGAACCTCACGTCGCAGCACCGCTACACGTACGACGAGCTCGCGAACCTGGGCCTCAACCAGACCCTGGTGCGCTCGATCAACACCTCCGTGGTGGCGCTGCTGCCGGTGTCCGCGATCCTCTTCATCGGCTCGTTCATCCTGGGCGCCGGCACGCTGAAGGACATCTCGCTCGCGCTGTTCGTCGGCATGGCGGTCGGCACGTACTCGTCGATCTTCGTCGCGACGCCGGTCGAGGTCGCGCTGCGCGACTACGAGCCCAAGATCGTCGAGCACACCAGGAAGGTCCTCGAGCTGCGCGCCTCCGGCGACACCGACGTTGCGGTCTCCGACGACGGCGACGTGCGCGTCGGGGCGGTCAACCGCGGCCGCCACCAGGGCACGGCGGCACAGCCCAAGCGCAAGAAGCGGAAGGCCTGACACCAGGCGTCGGGTGACGGGGGACGATGCGGTGACCGCCGCATCGTCCCCCGTCCGTCGTCTTTGGTACAGACGGAGGGCGTGTCGGGCTGTCGGGCGGCGCGGATAGACTGTCGGTCTACCAGCCTCGGAGGTGCGCGTGACAGAGACCCGTCCCTCGACCGGCACGCTCGGGCTCGGATTCCTGCGCCGGGGGAGCCGGGAGGCCAGCGCGATCGACGGCGTGCTCGACACGTATCGCCGCATGTACCCGCGCGGACGGACGGGGCTGATCGAGCGCGCGTACAAGGTCGCCGAGGAGGCGCACCGCGGCCAGAAGCGCAAGAGCGGCGAGCCGTACATCACGCACCCCATCGCGGTCGCGCAGATCATCGCGGACCTGGGCATGACGGACTCGGTGATCGCGGCGGCGCTGCTGCATGACGTGGTCGAGGACACGGAGTTCTCGCTCGAGCGCATGCAGCAGGAGTTCGGCGACGAGGTCGCGATGATCGTCGACGGCGTCACCAAGCTCGACAAGGTCAAGTACGGGGACGCGGCGCAGGCGGAGACCGTGCGCAAGATGGTCGTGGCGATGGCCAAGGACATCCGCGTGCTGCTGCTCAAGCTGTGCGACCGCCTGCACAACGCCCGGACGTGGAAGTACGTGGCGCCGGAGTCCGCGCGCAAGAAGGCGCAGGAGACGCTCGAGATCTACGCACCGCTCGCGCACCGCATGGGCCTCAACGCGATCAAGTGGGAGCTCGAGGACCTCAGCTTCCAGACGCTGTACCCGAAGATCTACCAGGAGATCGTCGACGTCGTCACGGAGCGGGCGCCCGAGCGCGAGAAGTACCTGGCGCAGGTCCGCGCGGAGATCGAGAAGGACCTCCGCGGCATGAAGATCAAGGGCGAGATCACCGGCCGCCCCAAGCACTACTACTCGGTGTACCAGAAGATGATCGTGCGGGGCCGCGACCTCAACGACATCTACGACCTGGTGGGCATCCGCATCCTGGTCGAGACGGTCCGCGACTGCTACGCGGTGCTGGGCGCGATGCACGCGAGGTACCAGCCCGTCCCGGGCCGGTTCAAGGACTACATCGCGATGCCCAAGTTCAACCTCTACCAGTCGCTGCACACCACGGTGATCGGTCCCACCGGCAAGCCCGTCGAGCTGCAGATCCGCACCTACGACATGCACCGTCGTGCCGAGTACGGCCTCGCCGCGCACTGGCGCTACAAGGAGACCGCCAAGACCGGCACCTCCACGCGCGGCGGCGGGGAGATGGGCTGGCTGCGCCAGATCGCGGACTGGCAGCAGGAGACCGCGGACCCCACCGAATTCCTCGACAGCCTGCGCGGCGAGATCTCCAAGGCGGAGGTCTACGTCTTCACTCCGCGAGGCAAGCTCCTGTCGCTCCCGCAGGGCGCCACGCCCATCGACTTCGCGTACGCGGTCCACACCGAGGTGGGTCACAAGACCATCGGCGCGAAGGTCAACGGCCGGCTGGTGCCGCTCGACTCCACGCTCGAGAACGGCGACACCGTCGAGGTGCTCACCACCTCCGACGAGAACGCGCACCCCAAGCGCGACTGGCTCGAGTTCGTGCAGTCGACGCGCGCACGCAACAAGATCCGCCAGTGGTTCACGCGCGAGCGGCGCGAGGAGTCCATCGAGACCGGGCGCGACATGCTCGCCCGCGCGATCCGCCGCCAGCAGCTGCCCATGCAGCGCCTCATGAGCCGTCCCACGCTCCTCGCCCTGGCGAAGGAGATGCACTACGAGGACGTCGACTCGCTCTACGCCGCCATCGGCGAGCACAAGGAGCAGGCGGCGGACGTGGTCGCCCGCATGACCGACGCCGTGGGCGGCCAGGAGGGCGCGGACGAGGACCTCACCGAGATCACCCGCCCCGGGCTGCCGCCGGCGCGCGCCGCGCGGCGCGGGGACCCGGGCGTGTCCGTCCACGGGCTCACCGACGTGGTGGTCAAGCTCGCGCGCTGCTGCACGCCGGTGCCGGGCGACCCGATCCAGGGCTTCATCACCCGCGGCTCCGGCGTCTCGGTGCACCGCGCGGACTGCGACAACCTCGCGCAGCTCAACAACCAGAGCGAGCGGCTCATCGACGTCGAATGGACCGGGCACTCCGCGGGCACGTTCCTGGTGCAGATCGAGGTCGAGGCGCTCGACCGCAACCGGCTGCTGTCCGACGTCACCCAGGTGTTGTCCGACCACCACGTCAACATCCTGTCCGCGAACGTATCGACCACCCGCGACCGCGTCGCCATGTCGAGCTTCCAGTTCGAGATGGCGGACCCGTCGCACCTGGGCGCGATCCTGTCCGCGGTGCGCCGCATCGACGGCGTCTACGACGCCCGCCGCATCACCGGGACCAAGCGACCCTGATCGCCTCGACCAGGCTGGCGACCCGCGCGTAGCCGGCGGTGTTCCTGGCGTCCCAGCGCTGGGCGCCCTCGAGCTCGCCTGGCGTGAGGCGCCCGCGCGCGACGGCGCCGCCCACCGTGGCGAGCGCCGCCTCGGGCGGCTCCCAGCGCAGCGCGTCGATGCAGGCGCGGGCCGGGGGAGCGAGCCGCAGGCCGCCCTCGACCGTCCGGCCGAGCCGCGCCGTGGGCCCCGAATGCAGCAGCACCTCCGTGCCCGCCGGTCGGTAGAGCCCCCGGATGCCTACGGCGTGCCACGCGGCCGGCGCATCGTCCCGCCATCCGTGCGCCCACAGAGCCGCGAGGCCCGTGAGGACCACGTGCGTCGGGACGCGGTCCGCGGCGGCGAGTGCGCGCAGGCCGGGGGAGTCGGGGATGTCCGCGGGGCGCGCCACCCCGGGCAGGACGCGCATCAGCGCGCGGTCGCGCAGCAGGCGGGCGTAGGCGGCCGGGCCCACGTCGCTCGGCGGCACCAGGATCATCCGTCCAGGGTCGCGTGCCTCGGGCGGGAGGGCGAGCCCCTGTGGACGGCGCCCTTCTCACACCGTGCGGACACCCCTCCACACGGGATGTGCACTCCTCCACCGGTGACCTGTGATCTGCGACTGAAACTGCCGGGGTGACCGTTCACATTCCCGGTGCGGTGTGGAGCAGTGCTCGGGTCCGGCAGCCGGGCGGGAAGCGGCGAGGCCCCGCCACCTTCGCGGTGACGGGGCCTCGGAGCCTGGACGGGAGGGCGCGCGCTACGCGAGCCCCTCGATCTGCGTGAGCCACTGCTGGCGGGCCGCCAGCGACTCCTCGAGCTTCTTGGTGTCCTTGCCCTTGGCCTTCGCCTCGGCGATCTCGGCCTCGAGCGCCGCGATCGCGGAGCCCAGCTGCGCGGCCGCACCCGAGGCGCGCGCCTCGAGCTCGGGGTTGCGCGAGTTCCACTCGGCGTCCTCGGCGTCGCGGACCGCCTTCTCGACGGCGCCCATGCGCTTGGACAGACGGGCGATGTCGGCGCGCGGGACGCGGCCCGCGGCCTCGAAGCGGTCCTGGATGGGACGCAGCGCCTGCTTGGTGGCGTTGAGGTCCTTGATGGGCAGGAGCGCCTCGGCCTCGGCCACGGCGGCCTCCTTCGCCTCGACGTTGCCCGACAGGGCCTCGTCCTCGGCGTCGGCGGCACCGCGGCGCGCCTCGAAGAAGGAGTCCTGCGCCGCCTGGAACCTCTTCCACAGCGCGTCGTCCACGGAACGGCGTCCGCGGCCGGCGGTGCGCCATTCGTTCATGAGGTCGCGGAAGCCGCGCGCGCCGGTGTCCCAGTCGGTGGACTGGGCGAGGCGCTCGGCCTGCGCGACCAGGTCCTCCTTGCGGCCGGCGACGTCCGCGTTGGAGCGGTCGAGCTCCGCGAAGTGGTGCTTGCGGGCCTTCTCGAACGCGGAGCGGGCGTGCGTGAACCGGGTCCACAGCGCGCGCTCGACGTCCTTGGGGATGCGGGCGCCGGAGCGCTGCGCCTCCTTCCAGGCGTCGAGCAGGCCGCGCAGGGTCGCGGTGTCGTTCTTCCAGTGGACCTGCGTCTCGGGCTTCGCGGCGAGCGCCTCGGCGGTCGACACGATCTCCTCGCGCGCGGCCACCGCGGCCTCGCGGGCCACGCGGCGCTCCTCCTGGATGCGGGTGCGCGTCTCCTCGGCCTCGGCCTTGACGGCGGCGTAGCGCTCGCCCAGGGTGTCGAGGTCGCCCACCACGCTCGGCGGCGTGAGGATCGCCTCGATGCTCGCGATCGAGTCGTCGATGTCCTTGGGGGAGAGTTCCGCGGAGGACAGGCGGGCGTGGAAGCGCTCCACCGAGGCCTCGAGCTCGAAGTAGGCGTGAGCGTAGGGCTTGAGCGCCTCGTCGTCCTCGGCCGGGCCCACCTCGACGCGCTCCTCGGCGACGATCACGTACGCCTTGCCGTCCTCCACCAGGCCGTGCGCGAGCGCCTCCTCGAAGCGCTCCTCGGGCACCTCGGCGGCGACCGGCACCACCACCACGGTGTGCGTCGCCTGCTTGGCGACGGCCGCGGGGGAGGGCGCCTTGAACGCGCCCGGCTTGGGTGCGCGCGGACGCGGGGCCTTCTTGGGAGCGGACGATGCGGCGGGCGCCTCCTCCTCGGCGGTCGCCTCCGCGGTGGCCGGCTCTGCGGCGGGCGCCTCCTCCTCGGCGGGTGCCTCGGCAGGCGCGTCGGCAGGCGCGTCGGCAGCCACCTCCTCCACGGGGGTCACCTCGGCGGCGACCGCCACGGTCTCGGTCACCTCCGCCACGGTCTCGGGGGTGGGCTGGGACGCGGCCTCGGGGGCCTCGGTCTTCGGCGCCGGAGCGTCGGACGACTCGGTCATGAGACGGATACCTCGTTCACGATGACGGACATTGCGGGGGCACCGTCGGTGTCCCCGGTGATGGTGCCTGCGTCGGCAACACGCTCAACATTAGCGTTTCCGGCGACCACCTGGCCGAGCACGGTGTAGCCGCCCGCCGCGTCGGACGGGATGGTGGAGTCCTGGTAGACGATGAAGAACTGGCTTCCCATCGACTCGCCGTCGCCCCCGACGCGGGCCATCGCGATGGTGCCGGCCGGGTAGACGTCGTCCTCCGGGGCGTTCTCCACGGGGCCGTAGCGGTAGCCCGGGCCGCCCGTGCCGGTGCCCGTCGGGTCGCCGCACTGGAGCACGTAGATGCCCGCGGTGGTGAGGCGGTGGCAGCCGGTGCCGTCGAAGTAGCCCTCCTCGGCGAGCTTGACGAAGCTCGCGACCGCCTGCGGCGCGGCCGCGCCGTCGAGCTCGATCTCGATGTCGCCCTGGTTGGTCGCGAGCGTCGCGGTCCAGGTGCGGTCCTCCGCGTAGGACGGGTCCGGCGGCTCGGGGGAGACGGCCCAGCCGGACTCGAGCTCGACCTGGGCATCCTCGGACGCGGCGGCGGACGCCTCGGCGGCCGCCCGCTCCTCCCGGTTGGCGTTGATCGCGGTGAGGATCACCGCGAGCCCGCCTCCGAGCACCAGCGCCACGATCAGGATGATCGCGGTCATACGGATGGTGCGGTCGCGCTTGCGCTGCTTCGCGGCCATGCGCGCCTCGTACGCGTGCTGCCTCTTGGCCGCCTGCGCCTTGGTCTGCTTGTTGTGGGTCATCGAGTCTTCCTCATCCCGGTGATGTGCCAGGTCAGTCTAGGGCGGGCGCATGCGGAACAATGGCGGGCATGGCACGCGTGCAACCCCTCTCCGGATTCCCCGAATGGTCCCCGCAGGAGCGCCTGGTCGAGGCGCATGTCCTCGCGACGCTGCGCGAGGTGTTCGCGCTGCACGGGTTCGGCGAGATCGAGACCCGCGCCGTGGAGCCCGTCGAGCGCCTCGCCGGCGACTCGGACGCGTCGAAGGAGATCTACGCGATCGGCCGCCTCAACGCGGACGAGCAGGCCGGTCGCGAGGCCAAGCTCGGCCTCCACTTCGACCTCACGGTCCCCTTCGCGAGGTACGTCGAGGAGAACCAGGGCCGCCTCAACTTCCCGTTCCGCCGTTTCCAGATCCAGAAGGTGTGGCGCGGCGAGCGGCCGCAGGAGGGCCGCTTCCGCGAGTTCTACCAGGCGGACATCGACGTGGTCGGACGTGACTCCCTGCCCGAGCACCTCGAGGCCGAGGTCGCGATCGTCATGGCGCGCGCCCTGCGCGCCCTCCCGCTCCCGCCCGCGCGCATGCACCTCAACAACCGCGCTCTCGTGGAGGGCTTCTACCGCGGCGTCGGGATCGCCGACGTCGCCGGCGCGCTGCGCAGCGTCGACAAGCTCGACAAGATCGGCCCCGACGGCGTGCGCGAGGAGCTCCACGGCAAGGGCGTGAGCGCCGAGGCCGTCGACGCGATCCTCGAGCTCGCCGCGATCCAGACGCCCGACGGCTCCTTCCTGGACCTGGTCGAGGCGCTCTGGGATCACAGCCCCATCGTCGAGGAGGCGGACGATGCGCGGGCCCAGTTCGATCGCGGCGCCCGGTCCCTCGCGGCGCTGGTGGACGCGGTCAACGCCGCCGTCCCGGAGACCGCGATCGCGGACCTACGGATCGCGCGCGGCCTCGACTACTACACGGGCGCGGTCTACGAGACCGTCCTGGACGGCCACGAGGACCTCGGCTCGATCTGCTCGGGCGGCCGCTACGACTCGCTTGTCGCGGGCGGCGGCTTCCCCGGGGTGGGCATGTCGATCGGCGTGAGCCGGCTGGTGAGCCGCATGCTGGGTGCGGGCCTCGCGACCGCGAGCCGCTCCGTGCCGCAGGCCGTGCTGGTCGCCGTCACCGACGAGGAGCACCGCGCCGCATCCACCGCGATCGCGGACCGCCTGCGCGCCCGCGGAATCGCGTGCGAGGTGTCGCCCAACGCCGCCAAGTTCGGCAAGCAGATCCAGTACGCGGACCGTCGCGGCATCCCGTTCGTGTGGTTCCCCGCGGCGGGTGACGGCACCAGCCCCGACGGCGAGGTCAAGGACATCCGTTCGGGCGACCAGGTCCCCGCCGACGCCGACGCCTGGGCGCCCCCGACCGAGGACCTGAACCCGCGCATCGTCCGCGGCTAGACTGAGGTCCGCTCTTCACAACCCCGCGCAACCCCGCGCGTAAGAAAGGCAAGCAACTTGCTCCGCACGCATCTCGCTGGAAACCTGCGCGCCGCCGACGCCGGCGCCACCGTCACCCTCGCCGGCTGGGTGGGCCGTCGCCGCGATCACGGCGGCGTCGCGTTCATCGACCTGCGTGACGCGTCGGGCCTCGCGCAGCTGGTGATCCGCGAGGAGGTCGCGCACGCGCTGCGCACCGAGTACGTCATCCAGGTCACCGGTGAGGTGCGCCTGCGCCCCGAGGGATCGTCGAACCCGAACATGCCGTCGGGCGAGATCGAGGTCGACGTCAAGGACGTCACCATCCTCAACGAGTCCGCCCCCACGCCGTTCCCCATCGACGAGCACGTCACCGTGGGCGAGGAGGCGCGACTCAAGCACCGCTACCTGGACCTGCGCCGCCCGCAGCCGCGCGACAACATCGTGCTGCGCTCGAAGGTGAACCAGGCCGCGCGTCGCGTGCTCGAGCGCCACGACTTCCTGGAGATCGAGACCCCCACGCTCACGCGCTCGACGCCCGAGGGTGCGCGCGACTTCCTGGTGCCCGCGCGCCTGTCGCCCGGCTCCTGGTACGCGCTGCCCCAGTCGCCGCAGCTGTTCAAGCAGCTGCTCATGGTCGCCGGCATGGAGCGGTACTACCAGATCGCGCGCTGCTACCGCGACGAGGACTTCCGTGCGGACCGCCAGCCCGAGTTCACCCAGCTCGACATCGAGATGAGCTTCGTGGACCAGGACGACGTGATCGCGCTGGGCGAGGAGCTGGTCCGCGAGCTGTGGTCGCTCATCGGCTACGAGGTGTCGCTGCCGATCCCGCGCCTCACCTACAACGACGCGATGGCGCGCTTCGGCTCCGACAAGCCCGACCTGCGCTTCGGGCTCGAGCTCACCGAGCTCACGTCCTACTTCGCCGAGACCCCGTTCCGCGTGTTCCAGGCCGAGTACGTCGGCGCGGTCGTCATGCCCGGCGGCGCCTCGCAGCCGCGCAAGACGCTCGACGCGTGGCAGGAGTGGGCCAAGCAGCGCGGCGCGCGCGGCCTCGCCTACGTGCTGGTGCAGGAGGACGGGACGCTCGGCGGCCCCGTCGCCAAGAACCTCTCCGAGACGGAGCTCGCCGGCCTCGCGGAGGCCGTGGGTGCGAACCCCGGCGACTGCATCTTCTTCGCCGCCGGCGCCACGGGCCCCTCGCGCGCGCTGCTCGGCGCCGCGCGCAACGAGATCGCTCGCCGCGTGGGTCTCATCGACGAGGACCGCTTCGAGTTCTGCTGGGTGGTCGACGCCCCGCTGTTCAAGCCGGTCGACGTCTCGGACGACGACGTCGCGCTCGGCCACTCCGCCTGGACCGCCGTCCACCACGCGTTCACCAGCCCCAAGCCCGAGTTCATGGACACGTTCGACACCGACCCGGGCCCCGCACTCGCCTACGCGTACGACATCGTGTGCAACGGCAACGAGATCGGCGGCGGCTCCATCCGTATCCACCGCCAGGACGTGCAGCAGCGCGTGTTCTCCGTGATGGGGATCGGCGAGGAGGAGGCGCAGGAGAAGTTCGGCTTCCTGCTCGACGCGTTCCAGTTCGGCGCCCCGCCGCACGGCGGCATCGCGCTCGGTTGGGACCGCGTGACGGCGCTGCTCGCCAAGGCGGACTCGATCCGCGACGTCATCGCGTTCCCCAAGTCCGGCGGCGGCTACGACCCGCTCACCGCGGCCCCGGCGCCCATCACGCCGGAGCAGCGCAAGGAGGCCGGCGTGGACGCCAAGCCCGAGGTCAAGGGCGAGAAGGCGGAGGCCGTCGAGGCCTGACCTCATCCGTGAGTCGCTACGAGGGCGGGATCCCGATCGGGGTCCCGCCTTCGTCGCGTCTGCACGGCGTAGCCCGGGGGACGATGCGCGGGCCGGGTCCGCGCGGGATGATGGCAGGGCATGGGCGCGCCGCGCCCCGGCGCGGGAGGTGGGCGATGACGCCGCCGGAGCACCAGGCCAAAGGCCACAGGGGCGCGGGGCCGGACGGTGCCGCGTGGTCCTACCTCGAGGAGAAGCACCGTTGGTACGAGCGGGCGGCGACCGTCGCGCGCCTGCGTTATCAGGTCACCAAGGTCGCCCAGCTGGTGCTGGGCGCGGCCGTGCCGGTGCTCGTGCTGCTCGGTGACCAGGAGGTCCTCACCGCGGCGATCGCGGCCTGCGTGGTGGTCGCCGAGGGCATGCAGCAGCTGTTCCAGTGGCACGCCTCGTGGATGCGCTACCGCGTCGCGGCGCAGGCGCTGGACCGCGAGCGGATGCTGTTCCTGTCCGCCGCAGCCCCCTACGACGGGGCCGACCGGGAGAGAGTCCTAGTCGTGCGCCTCGACGCGCTACTGGCCGAGGAGAACGCCGGATGGGCCGAGGTCACGAGGCGGGGACCCGGCGGCAGGGACGGCGCCGCGCCGTGATGAGCGCTCGGACCGCGCGGTCCGCGACGCCCACAGCACGCCGCCGATGACGAGCGCGCCGCCGGCCAGCTCGCCGAGGCCCGGGCGCTCGCCGAGCGCCACCCACGCGGTCGCGATGCCGACCACCGGCACGAGCATCGAGAACGGCGCCACGGTGCCCGCCGGGTAGCGGGCCATGAGCCACACCCAGATCCCGGAGCCCGCGAGCGTCCCGAGCAGCACCGTGTAGGCGAGTCCCAGCCACGCGGGCACGGCCGCGGCGGTGAGGGAGGTCGCGAGCGAGTCCCCGATCGCGGCGGGTCCCTCGAAGGCGAGGGACAGCGCGAGCATCGGCATCGGCGGGACCACCGACATCCACAGGACCAGGTGCAGCGGCTGCGGGGCGCGCGCCTGGCGGGAGGCGAGGTTGCCGAACGCCCAACCCAGCGCGCCCAGCAGCACCAGCAGGAAGGGCCCGACCGGAGCGGCGGTGCCGTAGCTGAGGCCCACGGTGATCAGTCCGAGCGTGGCGACCGCGACGCCCACCACGCGCCGCCGGCCCAGGCGTTCGCGCAGCAGCAGCGCGCCGAGCACCACCGTGAACGGCGCCGAGGCCTGCAGCACCAGCGACGCGAGCCCGGTGGGGAAGCCCGCCTCCATGCCGAGGTAGAGGAACAGGAACTGGAGCGTCCCGAAGCCCAGGCCGTAGAGCAGCAGCCATCGGACCGGGACCCGCGGCCGGGGGACCAGGAGCACCGTGGGGATCGCGATGATCGCGAAGCGGAGCGCGACCAGGAACATGGGTGGGAACTGGGTGAGCGACGCGTGGATCGCGAGGAAGTTGAGGCCCCAGAGCACGGCGACGAGCACGGCGAGGGCGAGGTGGCGGGCGGGCATGGCCTCAGTCTGCTGACGGTCGTGGGTGAAGGACAAGCAAGCATTGACGTGCATGAGTTTTAGGATTCCTACATGGAAGTCCGTCACCTGGAGCTGCTGCGCGAGCTCAAGCAGCGCGGCACCCTGCTCGCGGTCGCCGAGGCGACCTACCGCACGCCGTCCGCGCTGTCCCAGCAGCTGCGCACCGCCGAGCGCGAGCTCGGGGTGGCGCTGGTGGAGCCCGCGTCCCGGGGGCTGCGGCTCACCTGGGCGGGGGAGATCCTCGCCGCGGGCGCCGACGACGTGCTGGCGTCGTTGGCCCGGGTCCAGGCCCTGCTCGACGCGGGTCGGGGCGAGCCGAGCGGCGTGGTGCGCATCGGCACGCTGCCGAGCGCCGGCGCCGCGCTGCTGCCGCGCGCGATGGCCCGGCTCGCGGGAACGGCGCTGCGGGTCGAGGTGGAGGACTTCGACCTCGCCGAGGCCGACTACGCCCCGCGCACGCTCGACCACGACCTGGTGATCGCGCACAGCCTCGCCGCGGACGTGCCCCAGGGTGCCGAGGGGCTGTTCGCGCGGGTGGTCGCGCGCGAGCCCATCGACGTCGCGGTTCCCGCCGCGCACGCCCTCGCGGGACGCACCATCGTCGCGCCCGCCGACGTCGCGGGGGAGCGGTGGATCGCGGTGCCCCGCGGGTTCCCGTTCGCCACGGTGCTCGAGGGCATCGAGGCCGCGACCGGCGCGACGCTCGACCGCATGGTCGAGGTCCGCGACAACCGCCTGGTGGAGTCGCTGGTGGGCGAGGGTCTGGGGATCGCCCTGCTGCCGCGCTTCTCCACGCCGGCCTCGGATGCCTACCGCCTCATCCCGCTCGAGGGAGTGCGGGCGACCCGCGCGATCGTGGCGATCGGGAGGCCCGACCGCGTGGAGCGGCGCGCGGTGGGCGCGGTGCTGGACCTGCTCGCGGAGGTGGGAGAGTCGCTCAGCGCTCCGGCCAGCGCGTGAGCGCGAGCGCCCCGGCCGCGAGCAGGGCCGCGGGCACCAGCAGCGACGCACCGCTCGACGTGGCGTCCGCCAGGGCGCCTAGGCCCGTGGTCGCGAGGATCGCGGCGCCCTGGAGCGCCATCGAGTTGAGCGACAGCACGGTCGCGCGCGCGCCCGAGGAGGCCGCGTGGTGCGTGAGCTCGTCGACCAGGGGCATCGCGACGCCGAGCGGCACGTAGAACGCCACGAACGCCACCGCGGCGACGCCGAACAGCGGCACGGCCACGCCCGCGAGCAGCAGGCCCGCCGTCAGCACTCCCGCGGCCGCGGCGCGCGACGGCGCGCGCAGCCACCCCGCCGCCGCAGGCGCGAGCGCAGCCCCGAGCGCGGACCCGCCGAACGCCGCCGCGACCAGCACCGCATACGGCCCGGCGGCCGCGTCCTCCCCGCCCAGCAGGGCCGCGAAGTGCGGGGGAGCGAGCAGCTCGAGCCCGCTCAGGCCCACCCCGGCGGCGGCCATGACCAGCAGGATGCGGCGGATCGCCGGATGCGACCGGGCCACCCGCAACCCGGACGTGACGGTGGAGGCGAGCCCGCGCATCGTCCCCCCGGACGGTGCGGGGCCGCGGCCGGACTCGTCGACCCACGCGAGCACCAGCGCGCCGTGGATGCAGGACAGCCCGGCGGCGACCAGGAACGGCGCGGCGAGCGGGCCCACCGCGACAAGCGCGGCCGCGCCGAGCGACCCGGCGGCGAGCCCGAGGGACTCGGCGACGCCGGCCCGGGACAGGCCGGAGCGGATCGAGGCACCCGGGTCGACCGCGTGCGTGCTGTCCACGTACCAGGCCTGCAGCGGTCCGGAGTCGAGCGCGCGGGCGATGCCGCCGATGACGTACGCGCCCGCGAGCACCCAGGCGACCGTGCCGAAGGCGAGGATCAGCGAGCCCACCGCGCTCAGCAGCGCCGCCGCCACCAGGACCGGGCGCCGCCCGATGGTGTCGGCGAGCCCGCCGGTCGGGAGCTCGAGCAGCAGCGTCGCGGCGCTGTACGCCGCGACGATCACGCCGATGGTCGCGAGCCCGATCCCGCGCTCCTGGAGCAGCAGGACCAGCACCGGCACCGCGAAGCCCGTGGGCAGCCAGCGCAGCGCGGTCAGCGCGACGAACCGCCGACGGATGCGGGCCAGCTGCGCGTCGGGGGTCACGCCGACGACGCTACCGACTGCGGGCCCGGAGTCAGTGCCGCACGCCGATGCGCGCGTGCAGCCGTCGCAGCGGTCCGGGTGCCCACCAGTTCCAGTCGCCCAGCAGCGTCATGGTCGCGGGCACCAGGAACATGCGCACCACCGTCGCGTCGAGCAGCACCGCGAAGGCGAGCCCGACGCCCACCTCCTTGATCATCAGCAGGTCCCCAAGCGCGAAGCCGAGGAACACCAGCACGATCACCGCGGCGGCCGACGTGATGATCCGCCCCGAGCGTTGGAGGCCCTTGCGTACTGCGGCGTCGTTGTTCTCGCCCGCATCCACGTACTCCTTGACGCGGGCGAGCAGGAACACCTCATAGTCCATGGCGAGCCCGAAGCCGAAGGCCGCGATGATCACCGCGACGTACGTCTCGATGCCGCCGGTGGAGGTGAACCCCAGGGTGCCCTCGAGGTGGCCCTCCCCGAAGATCCACGTCACCACGCCCAGCGTCGCGGCGAGCGAGAGGGTGTTGATGAGGAGCGTCTTGACGGGTACCAGGAGCGACCCCGTCATGAGGAACAGCAGCACCAGCGTCGCGATCACCACCAGCCCGCCCGCGAGCAGCGCCCCCTCGATGATGGCGTCGAGGAAGTCGATCTGGGTGGCCGCGACGCCGCCCACGTGCACCTCGACGGGTGCCTCGAGGGCGCGGATGTCCTCGACGGCGTCCACCGCCTCCGGGCCGGACGGGTCGGTCGATTCGAGCCGCACGCCGATGAAAGTTTCGCCTTCCTGGACCAGCGGCTCGTCGATCGCGCGGACCCCGTCGACGGCGGCGACCTCCTCCAGGTAGCCGTCGAGGTCCCCGGCGTCGGACAGCGTGTGGATCCAAATGGCCGGCTCGCCCAGGTCGGGGAAGCCCTCGCGGAACGCGATGACGAACTCGCGGCGCTCGTTGTCCGCCGGCAGCGCCTCGATGTCGGAGTTGCGCAGCGCGATCCCCAGAACGGGGCTCGCGAGCACCAGCAGCAGTCCCACGGACCCGATCACCACCAGCCACGGCCGCCGCTGCCCCCAGGCGGCGAGCCGCGAGAACGCGCCCTCCTCGCGGTCGACGTTCGAGGTGGTGGCGAGGATCCGGCGCAGGCCGGGCACCCGCGAGAGCGCGCCCGGCTTCGCGATCCGCGGCGCGAGCAGGAACAGCACCGCGGGCACGATGGTGAGCGCGGCGATCATCGCGGTGGTGACCACGCCCACCGCCGCGCCGCCGATCCCCTCCATGATCACCGGGTCGAACAGCAGCATCCCGCCCACCGAGATCGCGACCACCACGCCCGAGAACGCGACGGTGCGGCCCGCGGTGGCCATGGTGAGCTCGATCGCCTCCGCGCGCGCCTCGCGTGGGTCCCCGCCGATCCGGTGCAGCTCCTCCCGGAACCGCGACACGATCAGCAGCCCGTAGTCGATCGACAGGCCGATCCCGAGCACCGTGACCACGTTCACCGCGCTCTGGTCGAGGTCGAGCAGGTAGGAGAAGCCGTAGAGCACCGCGAGTCCGCCCGCGATGGAGGCGATCGCGCCGGTGAGCGGCGTCGCGGCCGCGAGGAAGCCGCCGAACACGAACACCATCACCACCAGCGCGGCCGGCAGCGCGATCATCTCCCCGGTGAGCAGGTCCTCCTCGAGCTGACCGGTGAAGTCCTCGAACACCAGGGGGTTCGAGGAGGTCGCGACGGAGACGTCGGGGTTGGTCGCGCGCATCTCATCCACGGCCTCGGCGACGATCGCGGCGACCTCATCATGCGTCGCGAGCGGGTCCTCGTCCCCGAACGAGGCGAAGCCCACGTCGATGAGGAAGCCCGTGCCGTCCACGTCGACCAGGGCGGCCGCCTGGGCGGCCGGGTCGGCGTCGGGGGACGATGCGGTGGCCGGGTCGAACTCCGGCCCCGGCACCGCGCCGAACGGGGAGGCGACCACCGTCAACCGAGCGATCTGGGCGATCCGCGCGGAGGCGTCCTCGACGGCGGAGGCCACCGCCGCATCGTCCACAGTCACGTCCATCACGTACGAGGTGACCCCGGGCCCCACGGTCGGGTCCGCGGTGCGCTCGAAGGCCTCGATCACCTCCCACGAGTCGGAGCCGTCCACCAGCGGCGGCCCCGTGGTGACGCGCTGGAACAGGCCCTCCCCGTTGACGCCGATGGTCGCGAGCGCGTAGAAGCCGAGCGTGCCGAGCACGGCGAGCAGCACCACCAGGCGTGGTGCGCGAGCGATCAGGCGCCCGATCCGAGCGAATCCCCCCATGCGCACCAGGCTAGGCGCGGCCCCCGACAGCCGCGCGGGGCGGGCCCGATCCGGCGTGAGATACGTCGCACTCCGCGCGCGCCGCTGGACTCGTCCGATTTGTCAGGCTACGTTTTCGAAACCAAGGGCCGAAGAGGGCGGCCCCCGCGAGACGCCAGGGGAGGGCTCCGGCGTCACAACGGAAGGAATCGATGTTGACCACCACCTCTACGCGCCGTCGCGCGGCGGGACTCGTCGCCGGCCTGCTGGTAGTCGCCAGCGTGGCCGCCGGCACCGGCGCCGCGGCGGCCCCCGCGGCCACGAACCTCAGCACCGCCCCGCTGGCGGCGGCTCCCGCCGCGGGCAAGGCGCTCTTCGTCGACAAGTACAAGCTCGCGTTCCGCTGGAAGGCGACCTACAACAGCAACACGCGCCTCTCGGGCTTCAAGAACGCCCGCGTGGTCGCGACCGGCAACGCCAAGAACGGCTTCATCGAGGTCAACGCCGCGGGCCTCAAGGCCTGGGCGCCCGCCGAGTACCTCACGGCGGAGAAGCCGAGCTGGAAGGCGACCAAGATCGGCACCAAGCCCACCAGCATCAAGCTGCGGGCGAAGCCGAGCGTCGACGCGAACGTGGTCGCGACCGCGCCGCGCGGCACCGTCGGCACGTACCAGAAGTTCCAGTCGCAGGGCTGGTGGCGCGTGAAGATCGACGGCAAGGCCTCGTGGGCCAAGTCGAACCTGCTGTGGGTGGGCGGCCACTTCGACGTGGACCGCATCCTCGAGGTCGCGCACTCGCAGGTGGGCTACCGCGAGCCCGCGTTCGAGGTGAACAAGTACAACACCTGGATCAACGGCAGCAACCCGTGGTGCGAGGTGTTCGTGGCGTGGGTGTTCGACAAGTCGGGCTACAAGGCCGGCGTGCCCAAGCACGACACGTTCCGCGAGTACTACGCCGAGCTCGAGGATCTGGGCATCCTCGACAAGACGCCCACCAAGGCGGAGATGAAGAAGGGCACCGTGGTGCTCCTCGACTGGGGCCTCAACGAGGGCCCCAAGCACACCGCGATCGTCGACCACGTGTCCGGCGACTACGTGTACCTGGTCGAGGGCAACACCACCGACGGCACCGGCGACAACACGCGCGGCGTGTTCTACCGCGCCCGCCCCATGTCCTACATCTGGGCCTGGTACAGCCCGCCGGAGTACGCGCGCGTCACCATGTGACGTCGCCCCACCGGACCTGACGGCCCCGCCGTGCTCGCGAGAGCGCGGCGGGGCCGTTCCGCGTTCCGGGCGCCGCCGTCCCGGCGTTCCGGCGCTGTCGGTGGCACCGCCTACGCTGGGTGCATGGATCTGTTCGACGCGGCGCGCACGGACGCCTCGGGCGTGCCGGAGACGCTCGGCAACGCGCCGCTCGCCGTGCGGATGCGCCCGCGCAGCCTCGACGAGGTGGTGGGTCAGACCCACCTGCTCTCCGACGGCTCGCCGCTGCGGCGTCTCATCGGGGAGTCCGCCCCCGCGACGTCGGTGGTGCTGTGGGGCCCGCCCGGCACCGGCAAGACCACGCTGGCGTACCTCGTGGCGGGCAACCGGCGGTTCGTCGAGCTGTCCGCCGTCACCGCGGGCGTCAAGGATGTCCGCGCGGTCGTGGAGGACTCGAAGCGCCGCATCGCCACCGGCGAGCGCGAGACGGTCCTCTTCATCGACGAGATCCACCGCTTCACCCGCTCCCAGCAGGACGCGCTGCTTCCCGCCGTCGAGAACCGCTGGGTGACGCTCATCGGGGCGACCACCGAGAACCCGTCGTTCTCCGTGGTGGGCCCGCTGCTGTCGCGCTCCCTGCTGCTGGTGCTCCAGCCGCTCGCCGCGCCGGACATCGCCGCGCTGCTGGCGCGGGCCGTGGAGGACCCGCGCGGCCTGGATGGCTCGGTGACGGTGGACGATGCGGCGGTTCAGCACATCCTGCGGGTCGCCGGGGCGGACGCCCGGAAGGCGCTCACGCTGCTCGAGTCGATCGCCGGCGCGGCCGGCGCCGACGGGGTGGTGACCGCGGAGCTCGCCGAGGCGACCATGGACGCGGCGCTGGTGGCCTACGACAAGTCGGGCGACCAGCACTACGACGTCATCAGCGCGTTCATCAAGTCCGTCCGCGGCTCCGACGTCGACGCCGCGCTGCACTACCTCGCGCGCATGGTGGTGGCGGGGGAGGACCCACGCTTCATCGCCCGCCGGCTGGTGATCCTCGCCGCGGAGGACATCGGCATGGCGGACCCCCAGGGGCTGGTGATCGCCCAGGCCGCCGCAGACGCGGTGAGCTTCATCGGGATGCCCGAGGGGCGCATCGTCCTCGCGGAGGCCACCACGTACCTGGCCAGCGCGCCCAAGTCGAACCGCTCGTACCGCGCCATCGACGCCGCGATCGCGGACGTGCGCGCGGGCAAGGCGGGCGTGGTGCCCGAGCACCTCCGCGACGCCCACTACGCGGGCGCCGAGCGGCTGGGTCACGGGCAGACGTACGTGTATGCGCACGACGCTCCGCACGGGGTGGCTTCGCAGGAGTACCTACCCGAGTCGTTGCGCGGGTCGCGGTACTACGAGCCCACCGAGCACGGCTACGAGCGCGCGCTGGGGGAGCGGCTCGGCACCATCAGGCGGCTGCTCGGGCGGGGTCAGTAGCCCTCGGGCTTGGAGTCCTTGCCGTCGAGCCAGAGGTGGTCCTTGGGGTCGGCGTGCGTGCCGCCCGAGCCCACGTGCTTGTCCGAGATCTGCGGGCCCTTGGTGATGACGTGGACCATGGCCATCGCGTGGCCGCGGCCCAGGCCGTAGTCGTCCTTGAGCCACTCCACGATCGGGGTGGCCTTGGTGCCGGGCCCGAAGCCCTTCTCGGTGGCGAGGTCCACCAGCTGGCGGGGCGTGAGGCCGGTCTTGGTCTCGACCGCGTCGAGGTACGCCTGGAATGACATAGCCTCGACTGTACGACCGACGATCAGCCACCACCAGGGCGCGCGACACGCCGAGAAGCGACCAAGGTCTACCAATTCCCGTCGAGGAGCCGCCCTGGTATAGTTGTGGAGCCCTCGCGGACGGTTGGCTGCTGTCGCCGCGAACTCAGCAAAGCAACGATCATTTCTCCGGTCGCATCCGCGCGCCCGGGGAGCTGTGAAGGAAATCATGACCTCTGTTCAGAAGGCACGTCGCCAGGTCCGCCTGTCGCGCAGCCTCGGGATCGCCCTGACCCCGAAGGCCGTCAAGCACTTCGAGAAGCGCCCGTACCCCCCGGGTGAGCACGGCCGCACCGCCCGCCGCAAGGAGAGCGACTACGCCGTGCGTCTGCGCGAGAAGCAGCGTCTTCGCGCGCAGTACGGCCTTCGCGAGAAGCAGATGACCTCGACCTACGCCGAGGCGAAGAAGGAGTCCGGTCTGACCGGTGAGGCCTTCGTCGAGCTTCTCGAGATGCGCCTTGACGCCCTCGTGCTCCGTGCGGGCTTCGCTCGCACGATCCTTCAGGCGCGTCAGTCGGTCCTGCACCGCCACATCCTCGTGGACGGCAAGATCGTCGACCGCCCGTCGTTCCGCGTGAAGCCCGGCCAGACCATCCAGGTCAAGCCCAAGGCTGTCACGCTGGAGCCGTACATGGCCGCCGCCGCCGGCGCGCACCGTGACGTGCTCCCGCAGGTGCCCGAGTACCTCGACGTCACGCTCGAGAAGCTCACGGCCCGCCTGGTCCGTCGCCCGAAGCGCGCCGAGGTCCCCGTGACCTGCGACGTGCAGCTGGTCGTCGAGTACTACGCTCGCTAAGGCGCACCCGTGAGGCCCTGACGGGCCCCACCAGCAGTGGCCGCGGTGCGCTGCCCCTCGGGGCGGTGCACCGCGGCTTTTCTGCACCACGCAGGCGTGGGGCGCCGTCGCCCCCGGACAACGAAGGACACAGGACAGGCATGCAGACTGCTGAGATCGCGAAGCGGTGGGTCGACTACTTCGCCAAGAACGACCACCACATCCAGCCGAGCGCCTCGCTCGTGTCGCCCGACCCCTCCCTGCTGTTCACCGTCGCCGGCATGGTGCCGTTCATCCCGTACATCATCGGGACGGACACCTCGCCGCACCCGCGCATCGCCTCGGTCCAGAAGTGCATCCGCACCAAGGACATCGAGGAGGTCGGCAAGACCACCCGCCACGGCACGTTCTTCCAGATGCTGGGCAACTTCTCCTTCGGCGACTACTTCAAGGAAGGCGCCATCAACCTCGCCCACGAGTTCCTCACGGGACCCGAGAGCGAGGGGAACCTCGGCTTCGACCTCGACCGCTTCTGGGTGACCATCTGGAACGAGGATCAGGAGTCCTACAGCCACCTGGTCAACGTGGGCGTCGACCCGTCGCACATCGTGAAGCTCACCCGCGAGGAGAACTTCTGGGACACCGGCCAGCCCGGCCCCGCCGGTCCGTGCGCCGAGTGGCACTACGACCGCGGCCCCGAGTTCGGCCCCGAGGCCGTGGGCGGCACCGTCGACCCCGGCGGCGACCGCTACCTCGAGATCTGGAACCTGGTGTTCGACCAGTTCCTGCGCGGCGAGGGCGCCGGCAAGGACTACCCGCTGATCCGCGAGCTCGACCAGAAGGCCATCGACACGGGAGCCGGCCTCGAGCGCATTGCGTACCTCAAGCAGGGCGTCGCGAACATGTACGAGATCGACGAGGTCTACCCCGTCATCGCGCGCGCCCAGGAGCTGTCCGGCAAGACCTACGGCGCGGACCAGACGGACGACGTCCGCATGCGCGTGGTCGCCGACCACGTCCGCTCCGCGCTGATGCTCATCGGCGACGGGGTCACCCCCGGCAACGAGGGCCGCGGCTACGTGCTGCGCCGCCTCATCCGCCGCTCCGTGCGCGCGATGAAGCTGCTGGGCGTCGACGACCGCACCATGCCCGAGCTGCTGCCGCTCTCGCTCGACGCGATGAGCGCCACCTATCCCGAGCTCACCGCGAACCGCGACAAGATCGAGGCCGTCGCGTACACCGAGGAGGACGCGTTCCGTCGCACCCTCGCGCAGGGCACCACCATCTTCGACGTCGCCGTCGACAAGGCGAAGAAGGCCGGCACGCCCGCGCTGTCGGGCTCCGACGCCTTCACGCTGCACGACACGTACGGCTTCCCGATCGACATCACCCTCGAGATGGCCGCCGAGCAGGGCGTCCAGGTGGACGAGGCGAAGTTCCGTGAGCTCATGAAGGAGCAGAAGGAGCGTGCCCGGGCCGATGCGAAGGCCAAGAAGGGCGGCCACGCGGACGTGGGCGTCTACCAGGGCCTCAAGGAGGACCAGGGCGCCACCGAGTTCCGCGCGTACCAGGAGCTGGTCACCGCCACGGAGATCACGGCGCTCATCAAGGACGGCGTGACCGTGCCGGTCGCGTCCGAGGGCGAGACCGTCGAGGTGATCCTCCCGCAGACGCCGTTCTACGCGGAGTCCGGCGGCCAGGAGGCGGACTCCGGCGTGATCCGGTCCGCGCACGGCTCGCTCGAGGTGATCGACGTGCAGCGGCCCATCAAGGGGCTCATCGTGCACACCTGCAAGGTGGTCGAGGGCCAGGTCGCCCAGGGCGACCAGGTCTCGGCCGAGGTGGACCCGGAGTGGCGCATCGGCGCCCGCCAGGCGCACTCGGGCACGCACATCCTGCACGCCGCGCTGCGCGAGGTGCTCGGTCCCGACGCGCTCCAGTCCGGCTCCTACAACAAGCCCGGCTACCTGCGCCTCGACTTCTCGTGGCCGTCCGCGCTGACCGCGGAGACCCGCTCGGAGATCGAGGAGGTCACCAACCGGGCCATCCGCGCCGACCACGGCGTGAGCGCGCACTACATGAGCCTGCCCGAGGCCAAGGACTGGGGCGCCGTCGCGCTGTTCGGCGAGACGTACGACGAGACGGTCCGCGTGATCGAGATCGGCGGCCGCTGGTCGCGCGAGCTCTGCGGCGGCACGCACGTCGAGCACTCCAGCCAGGTGGGCATGGTCGCGCTGTCCGGCGAGTCCTCCGTGGGCTCCGGCTCGCGCCGCATCGAGGCGTTCGTGGGCATCGAGGCGTTCCAGAAGCTCGCCGCCGAGCGCGCGCTGGTCTCCGAGCTCACCACCACCCTCAAGGTGCAGCCGGGCGAGCTGCGCGGCCGCGTCGAGAAGCTCCTCGAGCGCCTCGCGGAGGCGGAGGGCCAGCTCAAGGGCTACCGCCAGCAGGCCATGGCGCAGGTCGCCGAGCAGCTGGTGGGCAAGGCCGCGGACGTCAACGGCGTCCGCGTGGTCACCCACGTGTCCACCAACGCCGCCGACGCGGACGACCTGCGCACGCTGGTCGCCGACGTCCGCGCCCGCCTGGGCGAGTCCGCCCCCGCGGTGGTCGCCATCGCGGCGGAGATCGGCGGCCGCCCGCAGATCGTGATCGCCACGAACGCCCCGGCGCGCGACGCGGGACTGAAGGCCGGAGACCTGGTGAAGGGCGCATCGTCCCTCCTGGGCGGCGGTGGCGGCGGCAAGCCGGACCTCGCGCAGGGCGGCGGCCAGGACGTCACGCAGATCCCCGCGGCGCTCGAGGGCGTCACCGCGACCGTGGCGGCGCGTGGTTAGGGGCGCACGCCTCGGGGTCGACGTCGGCACCGTCCGCATCGGCGTGGCGGCGTCCGACCCCGACGGCCTCATGGCGTTCCCCGTCGATACCGTGCAGCGAGGCGACGGGGACGCCGCGGCCATCGCGGCGATCGCCGAGGAGCGCGGGGTCATCCGCATCTTCGTCGGGCTGCCGCGCAAGCTGTCCGGGCAGGAGGGCACCAGCGCGGATGACGCGCGCGCCTTCGCCGCCCGGCTCGCGGAACTCACCACCGCGAACGTTCGTTTGATCGACGAGCGATTCTCGACCGCGACCGCATCCCAGGCGATGCGCAGCGCGGGCCGCAATGCCAAGAAGCAGCGGCAGGTGATCGACCAGGCCGCGGCCGTGGTGATCCTGGAGAACGCACTGGACGTTGACAAGAACGGTAATCTCGATGCGGTGACCATCGAGATTCCGCGCAAGGGGAATGATGACTGACCTTTTCGAGGCCGAGGCGACCACCACGACGTCGCTTGATCTGCGCCGCCTGCAGCGCCAGAAGCGCCGCGCCGCGCGCCGGCGCATGACGCTCCTGGTGACCGCCGTCGCGGTGGTGCTGCTCGCGATCGGAGGGTCGATCGCGCTGAACTTCGTGCAAGGCTTCGAGTCCTCCGACACCACCGTCGCGGACTACGAGGGCGCCGGCCAGGGCAACGTCCAGGTGGTCATCGAGAGCGGCGCCACGGGCGCCGACATGGCGACCACGCTGTACGACGCGGGCGTCATCGCCTCGGAGCAGGCGTTCCTCACCGCGTGGAACGACAACCCGGACTCGGCGTCGATCATCCCCGGCTACTACTTCATGCATAAGGAGATGAAGGCCGAGTACGCGCTCGCCGCGCTGCTCGACCCGACCAACCGCGACGTGCGGTCGATCACCATCCCCGAGGGCAAGACGCTGGACTACTACTACCAGCAGATCGCGAACCTCACCGGCTCCACCAAGGCCGAGGTCAAGGCCGCCGCGAAGGACACCGACGCGCTGGGCCTGCCGGCCGAGGCGGAGGGCAACCTCGAGGGCTGGCTGTTCCCGTCGACCTACGAGTTCACCCCCGGCGTCACCCCGCAGGAGGTGATGACCAAGATGATCCAGCAGACCATCACGGTGCTCGACAACAACGACGTGGCCGTCGAGGACCGCGAGCGGGTGCTCACCGTCGCGTCGCTGGTCGAGCGCGAGGCCAAGCTGGACGTGGACCGTCCGCAGATCGCCTCCGTCATCTACAACCGCCTGGACCAGGACATGAAGCTCGAGCTCGACTCGACCGTCAAGTACCTCACCCAGACCGAGGGCGTGTGGACCTCCGACGACGAGCGCGAGACCGACTCGCCGTACAACACCTACATGTACGCGGGCCTGCCCCCGGGCCCCATCGCGGGTCCCGGTGAGGCGTCGATCAAGGCCGCGGTCAGCCCGGCCGACACCGACTACCTGTTCTTCGTGACCGTCAACCTCGACACGGGCGAGACCAAGTACGCGACGGACTTCCCGACGCACCAGGAGAACGTGGCGGAGCTGCAGAACTGGTACGCCGAGAACTCCGACTCCTAGTGGGCGGGGTCCGCCGGGCCGGCGTGCTCGGCCACCCCATCGCGCATTCGCTGTCCCCTGTGCTGCACAGGGCGGCGTACGCGGAGCTTGGGCTCGAGTGGGAGTACGCGGCATACGACGTCTCCTCGGGAGGTCTCGCCGACTTCCTGGCGGGGATGGACGATGCGTGGGCCGGGTTGTCGCTGACCATGCCTTTGAAGGTGGAGGCGCTGCCGCTCATGGACTTCACCGAGTCCATGGCGAAGCTGGTGGGCGCCATCAACACCGTGCTGGTGCAGTCCGTGGGCGGGGGCCGCCAGCTGGTCGGGGCCAACACCGACGTGTGGGGGATCCAGGCGGCGTTTCGCGAGGCGGGCGTGGCCCGCGCCGAGTCCGGGTTGATCATCGGCGGGGGAGCGACGGCGACGTCCGCGCTCGCCGCGTTCGGTGCCCTGGGCGTGACGGCGCCGTATGTCGCGGTGCGGTCGCGGGGCCGCGCCGGAGGATTGCTGCGGGCGGCGACCAAGATGGGCGTGACGCCGCGGTTCGTCTCCCTGGAGGAGATCCCCGCGGTGATGCCGCTCGCGGACGTCGTCATGTCCACGGTGCCGGCGGAGGCTGGGGCGACCGTCGCATCGTCCCTCACCGAGGTTCGGGAGGGCGGCGCCTTCCTCGACGCGATCTACAGCCCGCTGGTGACGCCGCTGGGGGAGCGGTACGCGGCGCTGGGCGGGACGCGCGTGGGCGGGGAGCGGATGCTGCTCCATCAGGCCGCTGAGCAGGTGCGACTCATGACGGGGCGCGCCGCGCCGGTCGAGGCGATGGATCACGCTCTCGCAACAATCTTGCGGAGTTGATCACTTCAGTCCGTGGCGTCGGATGCCGATGGTAGTTTCGGCATCACTTTCCGTCGTCGCGTGAGGGAGCATCGATGAAGCAGCTGGGGACCATCCTGCTCGAGGATGGTGCGCTCACCGAGGACCAGCTGGTCGACGCGATCGACGAGCAGAAGGCGCGGGGGCAGTCCCTGGGACGCACGCTCGTCGAGATGGGCTACATCTCCGAGGGTCAGCTGGTGCGGGCGCTCGCCTCGCAGGTGGGCATGGAGTTCGTCGAGCTCGCCGACTACCCGGTGGACCGCGCGGCCGTCGCGCTGGTGCCGGGAGCGGTGTGCCGCCGTCACATGGCGCTGCCGATCGCGATGCGCGACGGGCTCATCCATGTCGCGATGGCCAACCCCGGCAACGTGGTCGCGGTGGACGACATCAGCACCATCACGCGCATGCGCGTCATCCCCGTGGTGGCGGCGCACGACGACGTCGCGGCGGCGATCGCCCGCTACGTGCGCTCCGACGCGGAGATGGAGGATCTGCAGGAGTCGATCGAGACGGAGGCGTCCTCGCTCGACAACGAGGACCTCAGCTCTGCGGCTGACGACGACGCACCGATCGTGAGGTTCGTCAACCTGCTCATCACGCAGGCTGTGCAGGACCGCGCCTCGGACATCCACATCGAGCCGGCGGAGCACGACCTTCGCGTCCGGTACCGCATCGACGGCGTGCTGCACGAGATGCAGCGGGCGCCCAAGGCGATCACCGGCGGCGTGATCTCGCGCCTCAAGATCATGTCCGACATCGACATCGCCGAGCGCCGCAAGCCGCAGGACGGCCGCCTGTCCGTGAACCACGAGGGTCGCAAGATCGACCTGCGCGTGGCCACCCTTCCCACGGTGTGGGGCGAGAAGGTGGTCATGCGTATTTTGGACAATTCGACCGCGCGGCTGGCGCTCGAGGACCTGGGAATTCGCGAGAACAACCAGAGGATCTACGCGGGCGCGTATCAGAAGCCTTACGGCATGATCCTGGTGACCGGGCCCACGGGTTCGGGCAAGTCGACCACGCTGTACGCGACGCTCAACCAGATCTCCAAGCCCGAGGTCAACGTCATCACGGTCGAGGACCCGGTCGAGTACCGCATCCCGGGCATCAACCAGGTGCAGGTGAATCCCAAGGCGGGCCTGACGTTCGCGGCCGCGCTGCGGTCCATCCTGCGTGCCGACCCGGACGTGGTACTGGTGGGTGAGGTGCGTGACGGCGAGACCGCGCAGATCGCGATCGAGGCGGCGCTCACCGGTCACCTGGTGCTGTCGACGCTGCACACCAACGACGCGCCCTCGGCGATGACACGCCTGATAGAGATGGACATCGAGCCGTTCCTGGTGGGCTCCGCGATCGACTGCGTGGTCGCCCAGCGACTCGCGCGGCGTCTGTGCGATCACTGCGCAGTGGAGCACCGGATCGACCCGCATGACCTGCCGCCGGCGATCCGGTGGAACCCGAACCAGTCGATCCCGCCGATCCTGCGTCCGGAGGGCTGCCAGCGGTGCTCGAACACGGGTTACCGCGGGCGCGTGGCGCTCCACGAGATCATGCCGATCAACGAGGAGATCGAGCGGCTCACGGTGGCTCGTGCGAGCTCCGCCGAGATCGCCAATGCAGCTGTGGACGCGGGTATGGAGACGCTCATCCAGGACGGCTGGGCGAAGGTGATGGACGGCACGACGTCCCTGGAGGAATTGCTCCGAGTCGTGAAATAAGTCACATCACTACAGACACGCGGGGATTGTGCCGATATTTCTATGCGAAGGAAGCGCTAGATTTTGCTTCCAGCTGAGGGAGGAAAAGTGAACGAGTTCACGCCTGGGGAGCCGTGGCGGCCCACGCCGCCGCCCGCCGCGCAGCCTGCTGTCCCGCCGGCCGCGGCGTCCGTTCCTCCTGTCGTGTCTGCTCCTTCCAACGGACAGGGCGCGCCGGGTGTTCCCGCCGCTGCTCCCGGTTCTGCTGCTTCTGGTTCGGCGGCCCCCGCGCTCTCGCCGCAGGCGGCGCCCGCGGCGCCGGTGCTGCCCACCGGCCCCGCTCTCCACTCCGACTCCCGCGGCACCGCGACCCGTCGCGCGCCGTTCCTCGAGGAGCGCCGGCCCATGGCTGCTGGTGCTTCGGGAGCGACCCCCGCCGCGCCGCAGGCGATGCAGCAGGCGCCCGCTCCGCAGACTCCGCCGATCCCGGCTCCCGCCCCGGTGGGCGCGCCCGCCGGCGGCTCCGTCGACGCGGCCGCCGCCTTCGCCGCCGCCGCGCAGGAGCACCTCGGTGGCCCGCGTTCCTTCATGCCAGCAGACGAGACGGTGAAGGAGCCGGAGCCCCAGAAGCCCGAGCCCGCCCAGCCCAAGGCCGCGGCGCCCGTGACGCCCGGCCGTGCGCGCATCGGAGCGAACAACGAGCGCCAGGAGGGCGACCTCGACATCAACGCCGCGCTGCGGGCGATGATCGCGGCCAAGGCCTCCGACCTCCACCTCACCACGGGCGTGCCGCCCATGATCCGCCTCGACGGCGGCCTGACGCCGCTCGAGGGCTTCGGCCGGCTCACGCCTGAGAGCCTGCACCGCTCGCTGTTCGGGATCCTGACCCAGGCGCAGCGCGAAAAGTTCGAGGAGGAGCTGGAGCTCGACTTCTCGTACTCGGTGGTGGGGGAGTCGCGCTTCCGCGTGAACCTGTACCGCCAGCGCGACTCGCTCGGTGCCGCGTTCCGTGTGATCCCCTACGAGATCAAGCCGCTCGAGGCTCTGGGCATCCCCGAGGTGGTCTCGAACTTCGCTCAGCTGCCGCGTGGCCTGGTGCTCGTCACCGGGCCCACGGGCTCGGGCAAGTCCACGACGCTCGCGTCGCTGGTGGACCTCGCTAACCGCTCGCGCGCCGCACACATCATGACGGTTGAGGACCCGATCGAGTTCCTCCACCGCCACAAGAAGTCGATCGTGAACCAGCGCGAGGTGGGCGCGGACACGCGGTCCTTCGGCAAGGCGCTCAAGCACGTGCTGCGCCAGGACCCCGACATCATCCTCATCGGCGAGATGCGTGACCTCGAGACCATCTCGGTGGCGCTGACCGCCGCGGAGACCGGTCACCTGGTGTTCGCGACGCTGCACACGCAGTCCGCGCCGCAGACCATGGACCGCATCATCGACGTGTTCCCGCCGGAGCAGCAAGGCCAGGTGCGGACGCAGCTGGCCGCCGCGATTCAGGGGGTGCTCTGCCAGACGCTCCTCAAGCGCGCGGACGGCCCCGGCCGTGCCGTCGCGGTCGAGATCATGGTCGCGACGCCGGGCATCCGGAACCTCATCCGTGAGGGCAAGACGCACCAGATCTTCACCTCGATGCAGGGTGGCGCGTCGCAGGGCATGCAGACCATGGACTACCACCTGGCCGAGCTGGTGAAGTCGGGCAAGGTCGACTACGAGAACGCGGTCGAGATGGCCCAGTCCTTCGAAGAGTTCAACCGCCTCTGCGGCCGGCACGGACGGTAGGGGAGCGAGCCATGGCAACCGCGACCAAGTCCGCGACGCAGAAGTTCACGTACACCATCCGTGACGCGCAGGGGAAGACGCGCACCGACGAGATGGAGGCGCCGTCCTCGCAGGCGGTGGCGTCGCGCCTGCGCGAGCGCGGGTTCACGGTGCTGCATGTTGAGGAGGCCGCGGGCAAGGGCCTGAACGCCGAGATCAAGATCCCCGGGCTTGGGGAGAAGATCGGTCTCAAAGACATTGCGATCATGTCGCGGCAGCTGGCGACCATGATCTCGGCTGGCCTGTCGCTGTTGCGCGCGATGCAGATTCTCGCGGAGCAGACCGAGAACAAGGCGTTGCAGAAGGTCCTCAATGAAGTCCGTTCGGATGTCGAGACTGGCAAGTCGTTCTCGGTGGCGCTTGGGCGTCACCCCGAGACGTTCCCGCCGATCATGATCAATATGGTCAAGGCCGGCGAGCTCGGAGGCTTCCTCGACCAGGTGCTCGTGTCGATCGCGGAGAATTTTGAGAAGGAAGTCGCGCTTCGCGGAAAGATCAAGTCCGCAATGACTTATCCAGTCGTGGTCTTTTTCATCGCGATCCTTGCAACTGCTGCAATGCTTCTATTCATCGTGCCCGTGTTCGCAAACATGTTTGCCGACCTAGGCGGCGAATTACCACTGCCCACGCAGATTCTGGTTTGGATGTCTGCGATTCTCA
This sequence comes from Demequina silvatica, assembly GCF_000971215.1. Taxonomy (GTDB): domain Bacteria; phylum Actinomycetota; class Actinomycetes; order Actinomycetales; family Demequinaceae; genus Demequina; species Demequina silvatica. The sequence goes on along the minus strand of NZ_BBMA01000004.1, from coordinate 161,704 downwards.
AAGTCGCCACGGTGCCGTTTGTCATCGCCGTCGTTATTTTCAGCATGTGGTGGCGCAAGAACAAGCACCGCCGTGAAATCCGAGTCAAGGTCGAGCCGGTGTATCTGAAGCTCCCGGTATTCGGTCCTCTCATGCAGAAGATCGCAGTCGCGCGCTTCACTCGCAATTTCGGCTCCATGATCCGGTCGGGTGTGCCGATCCTGCAGGCTCTCGACATCGTCGGCCAGGCATCGGGAAACATCGTGATCGAAGACGCGACCAAGGCAGTTCAGGACTCCGTGCGTCGCGGCGACTCGCTCGCTGGTCCGCTCGCGAACCATCCCGTCTTCCCTCCCATGGTGGTGCAGATGATTGCGGTGGGCGAAGATACCGGTGCTCTCGATGTGATGCTCGATAAGGTCGCGGATTTCTACGACCAGGAGGTCGAGTCGACTACGGAGCAACTCACGAGCCTCATTGAGCCCATCATGATCGCCGTACTCGGCGGAATGATCGGGGGCATGGTGATCGCGCTCTACATGCCCATATTCAAGGTTTTCGACTTGATCGGATGACAATCAGGCTTCCGCTCGGCTCGCCGCGCGGTAGATGAGGTGGCTCTGAGGGGTCATCTCGCATCAACAACTAGAGAAGACAATCAGAAAGGGAGGGAGCACCATGCTCGCTCGCATTCGCAAGGCCCTCGAGGAGAAGAAGGGCGACCAGGGCTTTACCCTCGTCGAGCTCCTCGTCGTCATCATCATCATCGGCATCCTCGCCGCGATCGCCATCCCCCTCTACCTCGACCAGCAGAAGAAGGCCGCCGATTCGGCTGCGCAGTCTGACCTCAAGAACGCGCAGATCGCGGTCGCCAACGAGCTCGTCGACGAGCCGGACGGCTCGACGCTCGGCACCATGACGTTCCAGAACTCGCCCGATGTCACGGTCGAGATGGGCACGGTTGCGCTCGCCGCGGACCCGCCGACGTTCTGCATCAACGCTGTCGCCGCGAACGGCAAGGTCAGCACCTGGAGCATTGACCAGGATGGCAACCTCTTCGAGGCTGCCGACTGCCCCGCCGCGCCGTAAGCGGAGCGCAGTAGAAGTATTCAGCCACCGTGTGGGAGGCGAACACTCGTTTCCCACACGGTGGTCCCTTCGTAGCCATGAGAGGAGCTGGCGATGACTACGCGTAGGCGAGACGACGGCCTCGGATTGGCGGAGGTCATGGTGGCCATGCTCATCCTCATGATCATCATGCTTGCCATCCTCTCGTTGCTGATCAGTGCGTTCCGTACCGTGGCTGAGAACTCCACACACGCCACCGCCGCAGAACTTGCGCAGCAAAGGTTGGAGCTTGCGCGGACCCAGGCAGTGGCTGGATCCTGCGCCAACCTTGAGACTGTCGTCGAGCCGGCCGTGACGACGGAAGACGGTCGAGGTGTCCCGCTCACGGTAACTGCGACAGTCAAAGATGCTTCAAACCCCGCCGATGACTGTGTCCAAGTTGGCGATGTGAAGCTCGACCCGCAGTTGACACTCGTCACGGTGACGGTCACCACGACGGACCCGAACTTCACCAACCCCGTGGTCGAGACCTCGTCCAACATCTACGTCAGGTTCGAGGAATGATGCGCCCGGCGCCCCGCGCGGACGCGGGTTTCACCCTTGCCGAACTCATCATCTACATGATGCTGCTGATCCTGATGCTCGGAATCGGCGCGACGCTCCTGATCCGGACCATCACTGTCCAGCGCGACACGATGGATGCAGCCGATGCCAATGAGGTGGGACAACTCGCCTTCAAAGAGATTGAGACGGATATCCGCAATGCGGAGTGGGCAACCATCGGCCACGCCGGATCCCTTCTCGTTCTCCAAACTGTGGTCGCGGACAGCGCCACTAGCGTGGTGCCGCGATGCGTGGGCTATTACGTGTCGCCCGGTACGGGTGAATTGCGTCGCACTGTCTTGTCGACCAACACGCAGACGCATGAAGCCCTGATTTCGTCGACGAGCGCGCTCGACACCGTCACCGCCGATTGGTCACCTACGCGCGACGGCTTCGCGAAGTCGGGCTCTCGCGCCTTCGGCACCGTAGACGGCGTTGTCGCGGTGTCGAAGCTCGTCTCGATTTCCATGGAGATCGAGACCGGCAACGACCACAAGCCCGTCAAGTTCAACAAGAGCGTCGCGCTCAGGCCCAAGGCCGGCACGTCGATCTTCTGCGGATAGGAACACGGAGATGCTGAGGAAACTGCGAGCCCTGGGTGCTGGCGAGGGCACCGAGAGCGGCATGGCGATGGTCATGGTGCTCGGCATCATGCTCGTCGGTGCCATCATCACCACCACGCTCGCGTTCGTCATCATGTTCAACTCGCAGCGCACGGTCATCAACCGTGCCGAGGAGCGCGCACTCGCCAGCGCTGACTCGGCAATCGACCTGGTGCACTCCATGGTGGCGTCCTCGACCTACGCAGAGCTCCACAACGTCTGCGACCTCCCGGACCTCACCATCAACGGCGACACGGTCGCCATCGACCTCGAGTACGTGGTGACGCGCGGCAGCTCCACCTACACGCTCGATTGCCCGCTCGCGACTGACATCACCAGTTACCTGACTGTGACAGCCGACGCGGTCACGGACCCGCAGGGGCTCGAGGAGGACCCGATCACCCGCACGGTGGTCGCGCGCTTCACCCCGACGCCGCCCGAGGTCACGCTCGACAAGGCGATCTTTTCGGAGTCGACCACCACTCTCCGCAACGGCAGCATGCTGATCGAGTCCTCGCCCGACAAGGCAGACGCGCACATCTACTCGAACGGCGGCATCACCTGCTCGACCAACGAGGAGATCGAGGGCTCCGTGATCGCTGCCCACGGCGACGTCAATCTCGACAACACCTGCAAGATCTACTCGAACGTGTGGGCCTCGGGCAAGGTCAAGCTCGCCTCCTCGTCCGCGTGGATCGACGGCGACGTCTACTCTGCGGACACTACGGCGGAGTGGGCCGTCGAGATCCGAAACTCCGGCGCGTACATCTCAGGGTCGGTGCTCGCCAACGGCGGCATCTACCTCACCAACAGCTCTGTGACGAACGGCGGAGCCATCTGGGGCAACGCCTACTCCTACCAGGGGGGCATCACCCTCAACAACGGCTCGGAGATTCGTGGCAGCGCTCTCGCCTACACGAACCTCAACCTCGAGAACGGGTCGAAGGTGGGCGTCTACGGTTGGGTGCGGAACGGCACCATCACGGGCCAGAACAATGGCAACACCATCGGCACGAGCGCCATCGCGTCGGGCACCATTTCCAACAAGGTGACCTCCCCGATACTCAAGCCGAACACCACCACGTCGGTGCCGAACCCGATCTACCCGGCCGCCGTCTATCCCGACTCGGTCGGCTACCCCGGCAAGATCCAGGTTCCCCCGCGCGAGGCGATGGCACGTGTGACGATGACGAGCGCGGACATCGCGCTGTGGGTCGCGGCCGGCTACCAGTACGAGCCTTACACCAACGCCTCGGACTGCACCGGGTCGCGTCCCGCGACCATCATCAACGGCGCGGCACCCTCGGGCACCACTGGCCCGCGGCTGATCTCCTTCGAGGGGTGCACGGGTGCGGTGCAGTTCAACAACGCCGATCTGGTGCTCAAGTCCGACGTGGTGCTCGTGTCGAACCAGGGCTTCAACTCCTCGAACCTCATGACGGTGCGCAGCTCCGTCGCCGACGAGGAGCGCATGCTCTACCTGATCGTCCCGGCCGATTCGCCGAACGTCACCTGGTCGACCACCTCGACCTCGCAGGGTCAGCTGGTCCCCACCTGTGTGTCGGGCAAGTCCAACATCAGCGTCGATAAGCTCAAGTTCTTCGACATCGCGAGCTTCTTCTACACCCCGTGCACCTTCGACTCGAAGAATGGCACCGACAGCGGCTCGGACGACCTGAAGGGTCAGATCTACGCCGGATTCGTCGACATGAAGGTCGGCCTCAATCTGCAGATGGATCCGATGCCGGTGCCGTCGCTCAAGACCAAGGACCCCGAGCCAACCGACGAGACCGACATGCGTGTCGCCGCCCGGTTCGACGTACACAACTGAATCAGCGATAGGGAATGACGGGAATCCTGACGGCGATCGCCGTCCTGTTCGGCCTGCTGCTCGGCTCGTTCGCGAATGTGCTCATCTACCGTGTGCCGCTCGGGCTGTCGATCGTCTCACCGCCCAGCGCGTGTCCGCGTTGCGGCACCCGCATCAAGGCGCGTCACAACGTGCCGGTGGTGGGGTGGCTGTGGTTGAGGGGACGATGCGCGGCGTGCGGGGCGCCGATCAGCGGGCGCTACCCCTTGGTCGAGTTGGGTACGGGCGTGGCGTTCGGTCTCGTGACGTGGCTCTCCGGACCTGGCGCGACCACGATGGCGCTGCTCGCGCTCGTGTACTTCGGGATCGTGCTGTCGGCGATCGACCTCGAGACACGGCGACTGCCGAACCCGTTGACCGCGGCGTTCGCCATCGTGGCGGCCGTCGCGATTCTGGTGCCGGTGGTGGTGACGGGGGACTGGAACGCCGCGCTGAGGGCAGTGATCGGCGCGGTGGCCCTCGGACTGCTCTACGGCATCGCCTTCCTGGTGTACCCGAAGGGGATGGGTTTCGGCGACGTCAAGCTCGCCCCGACCATCGGGGCGGTTCTCGCGTTCCTGGGATGGCCGCAGCTGGTGGTCGGAGCTTTCGCCGCGTTCGTCTGGGGCGCGGCCGTCGGACTTGCGGTGATGGCGCGGAGCAGGCGGGGGCGCGGAGTCGCGATCCCATTCGGGCCGTGGATGTTCGTCGGGGCGCTGACAGGCGTGGTGGTCGGGCCGCCTATCGCGGAGTGGTATCTCGAGACCGTTCTCGGGATCTGAGTTTGAGTAAGGCCGCGCACCTGCCGATAGGCAGGGCGGTGGGAGAGGAAGGTGCAACATGGGGGCGAGAAACGTAGCGATCGACATCGGTACGTCGTCCGTGCGCGTGGTGGAGGTCGAGCTCGGCTCGGGCAAGGACCCGCGCGAGGGCGCGACGCTTCATGCGTTCGGCGAGGCGGCGGTGCCGGCGGGCGTGGTCCGTGACCGCACCATCCACGAGCCGTCCGCCCTTGCTGACGTGGTGCGGGAGGCGTTCGGCAAGGCGAAGCCGTCGAGCAAGTCCGTCACGATCGGCCTGGGTCACCCCAGCATCGTGGTCCGCGAGGTCGACATTCCCGCCCAGCCGATGCCCGAGGTGCGGCAGTCGCTGGCCTTCCAGGTGCAGGATCAACTACCCATGGCGGCGGACGAGGCCATCCTCGACTTCTATCCGACGCAGGAGTTCGACAGCCAGGCGGGCCCGACGCTTCGGGGCCTCCTGATCGCAGCCCCCAAGGCGCTCGTGCGCGATGCGATCGAGGTCACGGAGAAGGCCGGCCTCTCGGTCGCCGTCGTCGACCACTCGGCGTTCGGTCTGTGCCGCGACCTGGTGCGTGGACCGTTCCTGGGGACCAACGTGGCGATCGTCGACATCGGCGCAGAGACCACCACGGTCATGGTGGCCCAGTCCGGCGTGCCGCGCCTGGTGCGCGCGATCCCTCAGGCCGCGGGCGACGCCACCAAGGCGATCGCGCTGGCGCTGAAGGGCGCGGGCGCGGACGCGGAGATGGTCAAGCGCGAGGTCGGCATGGACATGAACGCTCACCCTGAGCGGCGGGGCCTCGCCGAGGCAGCGGCGCACTCGCTCAATCCGCTGATCGAGGCCGTCCGCAACACGCTGGTGTACTTCGCGAGCTCGAACCCCGGTGGCGCTGTGGAGCGTGTGGTGCTCACGGGCGGCGGCAGCCAGCTGCGCGGCCTGGGTCAGTCATTGGCCAGTGCCACGCGGCTGCCGGTGATGCTCGGTGAGCCGCTCGCCGGTATGCACCTGGGCAAGAAGGTCGACACCGCCGCGCTGCAGGGTCGTGAGATGTCCCTTGCGGTGGCCGTCGGCCTCGGCATGAGGAGCGCGAAGTGAACGAGACCGCAGTCAAGTACGGCGCCCCGGGGCTCCCGGGCGTCAACCTGATCCCGGCGGAGATCGCCGAGCGCAAGAAGATGAACACCGTGCGCGGCCTCGCGATCCTCGCGATCGTCGGCGCGATCGCGCTGGCGATCCTGGGCTACCTGGGCGCGCTCGCCGCCGCGGGCCTCGCCCAGAACGAGCTCGACGACGCCGCCGCGACGGAGGCTGCGGCGGTGGCAACGCGCGATGGCAAGGCATCGGTCTACACCGACGTGCTCGCGCGTGAGCAGCAGGAGTACGCGCTCGCTCAGGTCGGCTACGGCGAGATGAGCTACTCCGCCCTCACCAACGCGTTCCAGTGGGCGACCAACGACTCCACGAGCTTCGATGAGATCACCGTCCTCGGCCCGAACGCCACCGCCCTCGGCACCGTCGATGACGAGCTCTTCGGCGGTGGTGTGGGCGGCGTGACCTTCTCCGCACGCGCAGAGAGCCTCGACGAGGCGAGCCAGCTTCTCGAGCGTCTCGAGTCGCTGCCAGGCATCGCGAACGTGCGAGGCGTGTCGGAGGCCTACGAAGAGGACGGCGCGACCACCTACTACCGCGTGAGCGGGAGTGCCGTCATCACCGACCTCAGGCTGACCGGGCGCCTCACTCCGGAGGGTTCGCTCTCGGGCATCGACGCGGTGTCCATCGTCGCAGCGAATGGCGACCAGGCGACCGCAGCCGCTGAGGCGGAGCCGAGTGCGGAGCCCAGCCCCGCCGCCAGCACCGAGACCACGGAGGAGTGACATGCTGAACTCTCGTTACGCACCCATCGTGATGCTCACAGTGCTGGGCATCATCGCGATCGGACTGCTCGCGTGGTTCCTCGCTATCAAGCCGCAGTTCGACAAGGCGTCGGACCTCCGCGCCCAGACTGACGCGGTGGTCGCGAACACTTCGCAGATCGACGCACAGTCGGCCAAGCTCGACGAGTACGCCGCGCTGCTCGCCGAGGACTCGGAGATCGAGACCTCAATCGCGCTCAACGCGCCGTCGGCGGTCGACGTCAACGGCCTTCGGGACCGCGTGTGGTCGGCTCTCAAGACGTCGAAGGCGGAGCTCGTGAGCATCGAGCAGCAGCAGTCGAGCACCGTCGACGGCTGGCTCGCGGATCCGAGCGGGTTGGTCTCTACCCAGGTGGCGGCGCTCTTCAGCACCGGTCCGGTCGGCGCGACGGCGACCGAGGCTGCCAGCACCACCGAGGCGCCAGACCCGACCGCCACGCAGGAGGCCACCACGACCACGACCACCACCGGCTGGACGCCGGCGGTCACCGCAGTTGTTACCGATGGCCCGTTCGCTGGTGACATCCGGATGGTGCCCTTCACCATCGATCTGGTCGGCAACCCCGAGCAGATCCGCAAGTTCATCGACAGCGTTCAGGATCCCAAGGACCCCCTCTTCCAGATCTACGAGTACACGCTGCTCGCCCGCCCGGCGGGTGACGCTCCGATCCCCGGCGTGCATGACCCGGATGACGGTGACGTGCACGCGACCATCACGGGTGCGCTCTACGTGCTCAACCCCGACCTGACGGTGGTCGACGAGGAGAAGCTGACCAATTCCGCTCCCAAGGAGCAGGCGTTCTCGGAGAAGTCCGAGGCCAAGGAGCAGCCCGCGTCGTAACTCGAGCGCCATGCATGAAGGAGGGCCACCCACCCGGATGGCCCTCCTTCGCGTTCCTGCTCATCTCACCATCCGGACCGGCCGTCCACTCGTGGAAGAATGACGCCCATGCTTCGATGGCTCACCGCAGGCGAATCCCACGGCCCCGCGCTGGTCGGCACCCTCGAGGGTCTGCCCGCCGGCGTCAACATCACCAGCGGCGAGATCCAGTCCGCGCTGACCCGCCGGCGGCTCGGCGCCGGTCGCGGCGCGCGCATGCAGTTCGAGCAGGACCAGGTCACGATCCTCGGCGGCGTCCGCCACGGCATCTCCCAGGGCGGCCCCGTGGCCGTGATGGTGGGCAACACCGAGTGGCCCAAGTGGGAGACCGTGATGAACGCGGATCCCGTGGACTCCGAGGAGCTCACCGGCGCCCGCGCCGCCGCCCTCACGCGTCCCCGGCCCGGCCACGCCGACCTGGTCGGCATGACGAAGTACGGCTTCGACGACGCACGCCCGGTGCTCGAGCGCGCCTCCGCCCGCGAGACCGCCGCGCGAGTGGCGCTCGGCCAGGTCGCCGAGAACTTCCTCGAACAGGCCGCCGGCATCCGCCTGGTCGCGCACACCGTCCAGGTGGGCCCCGTCGCCGTGCCCGAGGACGCGCCGCTGCCTCCCGCGGACGCCACGCCAGCCCTCGACGCGGACCCCATCCGCTGCTTCCACGCCGAGACCTCGCGCGCCATGCTCGCCGAGATCGACGATTGCCAGAAGGCGGGCGACACGCTGGGCGGCGTGGTCGAGGTGGTCGCCTACGGCGTGCCCGTGGGCCTCGGCAGCCACGTGCACTGGGACCGCCGCCTCGACGCGCGCCTCGCGGCCGCGCTCATGGGCATCCAGGCGATCAAGGGCGTCGAGGTGGGAGACGGGTTCCGCACCGCGGCCCGCCGCGGTTCCCAGGCCCACGACGAGATCGAGTACGGCGAGGACGGCGTCCAGCGCCGCACCAACCGCGCGGGCGGCGTCGAGGGTGGCATGACCAACGGCGAGCCCATGCGCGTGCGCGCCGCGATGAAGCCCATCAGCACGGTTCCGCGCGCGCTCGACACCATCGACACGGCCACCGGCGAGGCCGCCAAGGCCATCCACCAGCGCTCCGACGTGTGCGCCGTGGCGCCAGCCGCCGTGGTCGCGCAGGCGATGGTCGCGCTCACGCTCGCCGACTCGCTCCTGGAGAAGTTCGGCGGCGACTCTGTCGCCGAGGTCCGCCGCAACATCGACGCCTACGTCGCCCAGATCCCGGAGCACCTGCGCTGATGGCGCCCCGCGCCGTCCTGATCGGCCCGCCCGGCTCGGGCAAGTCCACCGTGGCGAAGGCGCTCGCACGTCTCTGGGGCGTGTCGCGTCGCGACACCGACGCCGACATCGAGCAGCGCGCCGGCAAATCCATCGCCGACGTCTTCCTCGAGGACGGCGAGGCCGCGTTCCGCGCCATCGAGCGGGAGGCGGTGGACGATGCGCTGCGCACCCACGACGGCGTCCTCGCCTTGGGCGGTGGCGCGGTCCTCGCACCCGAGACTCAGGCGCTGCTCAAGGCCTACGCGGCAGACGGGGGAGCGGTCGTGTTCCTCGACGTGTCGCTCGCGGCCGCGGCGCCACGCGTGGGCCTCAACGCGTCGCGGCCTCTCCTGGTCGGCAACCCGCGCGCCCGCTGGGTGGCCTTGATGGACGAGCGGCGTCCCATCTACGAACGCCTCGCCACCGTGACCGTCCTCACTGACAAGACCAGCCCGGCCGATGTCGCCGCCCGCATCGACGCGGAGCTGAAGGAGCGCGCATGAGCGTCCACCGCATCATCCCCGTGCCGACGTCCGTGCCTTACGACGTCACGGTGGGGGAGAACCTGCTGCCCGACGTGGTCGCTGCGGTTCCGGATGCGGCCGCCCGCGTGCTCGTGGTGACGGCTGCCCCGCTCCGCCGACACGTCGACAACCTCAAGGCGCTGCTCGACGCGCGCGGGCTCACCGTCGTCATCGCTGAGGTGCCGGACGCGGAGGAGGGCAAGTCCGCCGAGGTTCTCGCGTTCTGCTGGGGCGTGCTGGGCAAGTCGGACTTCACCCGCAGCGATGTTGTCATCGGGTTCGGTGGGGGAGCGGTGACTGACCTCGCCGGGTTCGTGGCCGCGACCTGGCTGCGAGGCGTGGGCGTCATCCAGGTGCCCACCACGCTGCTGGCGATGGTCGACGCCGCGGTGGGCGGCAAGACCGGCATCAACACCACCGAGGGAAAGAACCTCGTGGGCGCGTTCCACGAGCCGCTCGCGGTGTTCTGCGACGTCCGCGCGCTCGACACGCTGCCCCGCAACGACCTACTGGCGGGGCTCGCCGAGGTGGTGAAGTGCGGCTTCATCCGCGACCAGGAGATCCTCACCCTGGTCGAGCAGAACCTCGCGACGCTGCGCGACGCTGAGCTCGACGTCGTGCGGCCCGTGCTGGTGGAGCTCATCGCTCGCGCGATCCAGGTGAAGTCTGACGTGGTCGCGGCGGACCTCAAGGAGTCGTTCCTCCGCGAGATCCTCAACTACGGTCACACGTTCGGCCACGCGATCGAGTACACCGAGCGGTACCAGTGGCGCCACGGCGCGGCCGTCTCGGTGGGCATGGTGTTCGCGGCGGAGCTCGCGCACCTGGCCGGGCGGCTGTCCGAAGACGAGGTGGAGCGCCACCGCGCGATCCTGTCCGGGCTGGGCCTGCCGATCAGCTACCCGGGCCACCGCTGGGACGCGTTGCTCACGGCGATGAAGCGCGACAAGAAGACCCGCGGCGACCTGCTGCGGTTCGTCATCCTCGCAGGCATCGGCAACCCCATCCGTCTCGAGGGGCCGGATCCCGCCCTCGTGCAGGGGGCGTACGCGGCAATCGCGGACTGAACCCCCGCATCATCCCGCCGCGCGCCCAACCCGACCGCCGCATCGTCCCGAAGTACGCTACCCAGCATGAACGTCCTGGTGGTCAACGGTCCCAACCTGCGTAGGCTCGGCACGCGCGAGCCCGAGAAGTACGGCACCACCACCCACGACGAGCTCGCGGTGCTGGTGAGCCAGTGGGGCGCGGACCTCGCGCTGGACGTCGAGGTGCGCCAGTCCGACGACGAGGCCGACCTGGTCCACTGGATGCACGAGGCCGTCGACGCCGGCTGGCACGTGGTCGTCAATCCGGCGGCGTTCACGCACTACTCGTACGCGCTGCGCGACGCGTGCGCGCTGGTGAGCGCGGCGGGCCTCGCGCTGGTCGAGGTGCACCTCACCAACCCGCACACGCGCGAGGAATTCCGGCACACGTCCGTCATCTCCGGGGTGGCTACCGGGACGATCGCGGGTTTCGGGGTGGAGGGCTACCGACTCGCGCTCGAGGCTGTGGCGCGGCGCGTCGGCTAGAATCGTCTGCGGACTAATCCCAGAAACTTCTGTAAGGACACCCCTGTGGCGACTTCGAACGACATCAAGAACGGCTCCGTGCTCAACCTCGACGGCAACCTCTGGTCCGTCATCGAGTTCCAGCACGTGAAGCCCGGCAAGGGCGGCGCGTTCGTGCGCACCAAGCTGAAGAACGTGCTGACCGGCAAGGTGGTCGACAAGACGTTCAACGCCGGCGCCAAGGTCGAGTTCGAGACCGTCGACCGCCGCGACATGCAGTACCTGTACTTCGACGGCACGTCCTACATCTTCATGGACCCGCAGTCGTTCGACCAGATCCCCGTCTCCGCGGCGGTCATGGGCGACGCGACGGACTTCCTGCTCGAGAACGAGTCCGCGGTCATCGGCTCCAACAACGGCAACCCGATCTTCCTCGAGCTGCCCGCCTCCGTGGTGCTCGAGGTGACATACACCGAGCCGGGCCTCCAGGGCGACCGCTCGTCTGGCGGTACCAAGCCCGCCACGCTCGAGACCGGCAAGGAGATCCAGGTGCCGCTGTTCCTCGAGCAGGGCACCAAGGTCAAGGTCAACACGTCGACCGGGGACTACCTCGGTCGCGTCAACGACTAAGGGCCGCCGATGGCTGCCCGGACCAAGGCGCGCAAGCGCGCGCTCGACGTCCTGTTCGAGGCGGACCAGCGTGGCGAGAACGTCCTCGCCGCGCTCGACCGTCGTGTGCTCGACTCTGGCCGTGAGACGCCGCTGCCTTCTTATTCCATTGAGATTGTTCGCGGCGTAGTGGCCTGGTGGCCCGAGCTGAACTCGATCATCCAGTCCGCGTCGCCCGAGTGGCAGCTGTCGCGTATGCCCGCGGTGGACCGCGCTCTGCTGAGGATCGCGGCGTGGGAGGTCCTGTGCAACGACTCCGTTGATACGGCTGTGGCCATTGATGAGGCCGTGTCGCTTGCCGCCGATCTGTCGACGGATGAGTCGCCTTCGTTCGTGAACGGTGTGCTCGGCACTATCGCGCGCGAAGCGCCCGTGCTGAGGCACGACGCGTAGCTCGGTTCTGTTGGGGGAGGGTCCGCACTTCGGTGCGGGCCCTTCTCTGTTTCTGTCGCGGCCCGGCGGCGGCTGGGCAAGTCCGTCGACACGCTGCGGAACGTTGTCATGCGACGCAAAGTACCTGCACTAGTGTGTGGCACAGCGTGCCCGATGGAGTGGCGCGGCGACTCATTTCTGAGGGGAACAGGCGTGCGTATGAGTCTTCGCGGAGTGCTCTCCGCTGTGCTTTCGGTAACACTGGTGGGCGGCGGCCTTGTCGCGATCCCAGCTGCGGCGGCGGTAGAGCCGCCAGCTGTGACAGGAATGAGTGCGGAGGCGTCCCCGAACGGAGTCGTGCACTTCGAGTGGCCCGCCGCGACGGGTGCGAGCGCCTATCGGCTCGAGTGGTCCGCTGACCCCGCGTTCTCATCCGGAACGGTCACCGCGATCGACACGTATGCGTTGGACTACGTGACGCGCTATCAGCCCGCTGTCGCGGCCGGAACCGAGCTCTACTGGCGGGTCGCCGCATTCAGCACCGGCGTCACGGCTGCGACCCTAGGGGATCCGTCCGAGGCGATGCTTGTGGAGACCGGAATCGAGGCATCGGCGCCCGATTCAGTCGGCCCCGGCACAGTGGTGGGGGAGAGCCCCGTTGCCGTGGTGGAGTACCCGGACTCGACCGTCTTCACCTGGGCGCCGGTGGTCGGCGCGGTCGCGTACCAGCTGGAGTACACGTCGGACACCCTGGGCGGCGGTGCCGGCATCACCACCGAGCAGGTGACGGGGACGCAGTTCGCGCCCAAGGCCCCGCTCGCCCGTGTGGACAGCGAGGGCAATGCGCTCACCTGGAAGTGGCGAGTGCGAGCGGTGCTCTACGACGGCACAACGTCCGCCGGCACCACGTACGGCGACTGGTCGATCGAGCGTGACTTCCAGATCAGCTGGAATCAGGCACCCACCAACCTCACGCCGTCGGCGAGCGTCGACGTGGCGGCATACTCCGACCTTGTGTTCAGCTGGGACGCCGTCGCAGGCGCCGCCAAGTACCGCGTCACTTTCGGCACGGAGAAGGAGGGCGAGGGAGCGGCTCTGCGGATCCTGAACCCGCAGACGGTCGACGTCTATACGACCACCTACATTCCGACGTCGCAGGCAGAGGACATCACCCGCTTCTGGCAGGTCACGCCGCTCGACTACGCGGGCAACCTTGGGAAGCCCTCCGCGGTGCAGGAGCACCGCAAGAAGTGGGGCGCGCAGAATGGCCCTGAGACCACTCCTACCGCACTGGCCGTCGCACCCGAGGGTGTAACCGGTAGCCTGAGCTCGGCGACCGCACCCTCCATTCCACTCTCCGAGTTCGAGCTCGAGTGGGAGCCGTTGGCACGCGCGACGTACTACCAGGTTGAGGTCCAGGACGGGATAGGCGGCGTCTACACGTGCAACACGGCGAGCACGTCCGCGACGATCATCGCCTTCAGCAGTGTGGGTAACGACGTCCTCAAGGGCTCGGGCACTTGCCTGTGGAAGTCCAACACCGACAAGATCCACGCTGGCGCCACCTACACCTACAAGGTTCGTGCGGTGGATGTCGCCGGCTCGTCGACGGCGAGCTATCAGTCGGGTGCGGGATCCCAGGTGTCCGGGTGGTCGCCCGCGCGCTACGTAGAGGTCGTCGCTGAGCCCGTTGCTGCACCGCAGTCGATCGTGGTCGACCTCGACACCCTGGGCTTCGCTTCGGGAGTTGCGGCCGAGGGCGGCGGCCAACCGGCGCCGCTCATGGACTGGAACGCGTCCGGCGATCCACTCGAAGACGGCACCTGGGCGTACCCCGCTGGATACATCGTCACGCTCTACAAGAACCCCGAGCGTACGGTCGTCATCGGCACGGTCCGCACGCCGAGCACGCGCCTGCGCCTCAACGGGGTGTTCGCGGACAACACGACCGCGAACCCGTATTACGCCGCGATCAAGCCGGTCGTCTCGACGGCGAACTTGGCTGCGACTTCGGTGCTGACCGTGGGGGTCGACAATGAGAGCCCCGAGGCATTCTCATGGCAGAAGTCGAGCCACGGACTCACGGGACTTACCGCGACTACAAACCCCGTAGATGGTTCGGTGCTGCTGTCGTGGAACCCGCAGAGCGTGACAGGACTCGCGGACGGCGGGAGTCGCGGATACCAGGTCCGGGTCTACAACGGAGACGTGCAGCAGGGCACCACCAAGAAGGTGGAGTTCCCGTTCTACGTCGCGCAGAAGCCCGCGTCGTCCAATGACGCAACCTTCCCGTCGACGATGACCGACGTGCCGCTCGCCCCGGGCAACAATTACTCATTCGACGTCGCGCCGCTCGATGCCAACGGCAACCCTGGCAAGGCCACGCTGTCCTCCACATTCACCGTCGGCATCGCGACGCCCGCGCCGGAGGCAGCTGCCATTTCGGGTGGATCCGCCAAGCTTGCCTGGGCGCCCGTGCTGGGGGCGCTCAACTACTCGGTCCAGTACCGCGTCGTGGGCAACTCGACCTGGACCACCCTCACGTCCATCGCGCAGACCTCAGCGACCATCAACGGGCTCGGGCAAGGCAACTACGAGTGGCAGGTCCGAGCGCACGACGCGTCCGGCCTTTCCGCCAACGTCAGCGCTTGGAGCACCCCGGTTGAGACGTTCACTGTGGGCAACCCGTCGACCGCGATCCTGATGACCGACGCCATCACTCTCTCCCTCGGGGACCGGATGCTTCACTGGTCGTCCTCGGTCGACGGCGCCACCCGCTACCAGGTGCAGATCGCCGAGGACTCGGCTTTCACCACCGGGCTCAAGTCCTACGAGACCGTCGCGACGTCGCTCGCACTGCCTGACGCAATGAGTTCCGCGAAGCAGTATTACTGGCGCGTCAAGGCTCTCGCGGAACCCGTGGGATCCAACGCGGCGCTCAAGGTGCTCGCGACCTCCATGACGGATCCGTTCACCGTGCTCACCGCCCCGGCGAAGGTCTCGCTCTCGTCGGTTACCAAGGCAGGTACGGGCCTCACCGCCACGTGGGCACAGCTCACGGGCGCGAACGCCGGAACGAGCGACGCCCTTGCGTACGTGGTCTCCTACCGCGAGACGTCGACCGACGCCGACTGGTCCGCCGCGACCGAGGTGGAGACCACCCCCGGTGCTACCAGTCTCACCATCGGCCCGCTCACGACGGGCACCGCTTACCAGTTCCGCGTCGCAGCGACGAACAGCGAGGCGATCGGCCCCTGGTCCGACGTCAAGGAGGCCGCGACCGCGACCGCTCCGACGGCGGCGCCCACGCTGACGATCACGCCGAAGGTGGGTGAACTGTCGTTGCGAATCGGCTCGATCTCATCTTCCAACAACGGTGGGAGTGCCATCACTGGCTACGAGGTCAAGTACCAGCGGGCCGGCGCTACCGAGTGGGAGACGGTTCCGATCGGAGTGACCTCCACCTACGCGCTGACCAGCCTCGGGAGTGCCACGGACTACGTGGTCTCCGTCGCCGCGATCAACGCCGTCGGCGTGGGACCCGCGACCGTGGTCTCGTCCCTCACGCTTGGCCTCTCCTCGGCACCGACCAGTGTCAAGGCCGTCCGTGGAGACAAGTCCGCCACGGCCTCCTGGGCAGCGCCGACGGCGCCCAACGGGACGGTGACCTCCTACGTGGTCGAGAAGCGCATCGGCACCACGGGTATGTGGGCGAGCGCGGGCACCGTGAGCGCTAGCACCACCAAGCTCACCCTCACCGGGCTGGTGAACGGCAAGACCTATCAGGTGCGCGTCGCGGCGAAGACCAGCGTCGGCGTAGGCGCCTACTCGACGCCGGTGAAGGTGGTGCCTGCGGGCAAGCCGTTCGCCCCGACCACGGTGAAGGCGACGTCGAGCACCAAGGGCCTGCTGACGGTGACCTGGAACAAGGGGGTCGGGAACGGCTCTCCCATCACCGGCTACACGGTCCAGTTCTCCACCGATGGCAAGCGGTTCACCACCATCAAGAAGGTGGGAGCGAGCACGCTCAAGCTCACCAACACCAAGGGCACCCGTGGCAAGACGGTGTACTTCCGGGTGTTCTCCCACAACGCGCTCGGCAAGTCCGTCGCCAGCAAGACCGTGAGCGTGGTGCGCAAGTAGCCCCGTCACCGGCGACCTCCTTCCTCCGGGTCCGGTAGTCTGACTTCCGCAACCCAGACATCCTTTAAGGACCGTCCAGAGAGGCGGGGAAGGAGGTCGCCAGGTGACTGGCACCATCATGGGCGCGGCGGACATCTCGCGCGCGCTGACCCGGATCGCCCACGAGATCGTGGAGCGCAACGACGGCGCCGCCGACGTGGTCCTCATGGGGATCCCGACCAGGGGACTGCCCCTCGCGCACCGCCTCGCTGCCCGCATCGCGGAGATCGAGCCCGCCTTCGACGCGGACGTCGCGACCGGCGCGCTCGACATCACCATGTACAGGGACGACCTGTTCAAGAACCCCACCCGCACCATCGGCACCACGTCCGTCCCGGACACCGGTATCGACGATGCGGTGGTGGTCCTGGTGGACGATGTCTTCCACACCGGCCGCACCATCCGCGCCGCCCTCGACGCCATCCGCGACCTGGGGCGCCCGCGCGCCGTCCAGCTCGCCGCGCTCGTCGACCGCGGCCACCGCGAGCTGCCCATCCGCGCCGACTTCGTGGGCAAGAACATCCCCACCGCCCGCTCCGAGCGCGTCGACGTGCGCCTCGAGGAGATCGATGGCGAGGACGCCGTGATCCTCCGGAAGGGGGAGTGACCATGCGTCACCTCCTCACCACCAAGGACCTCTCCAAGAGCGACGCCCTGCGCATCCTCGACACGGCCACCCAGATGGCCGCCACCCAGGAGCGCGAGGTGCGCAAGCTCCCCACGCTGCGCGGCAAGACCGTGGTCAACCTCTTCTTCGAGGACTCGACCCGCACCCGCATCTCCTTCGAGGCGGCCGCCAAGCGCCTCAGCGCGGACGTGATCAACTTCTCCGCCAAGGGCTCCAGCGTGTCCAAGGGCGAGTCCCTCAAGGACACCGCCCTCACGCTCCAGGCCATGGGCGCCGATGCTGTGGTGGTCCGTCACTGGGCCTCCGGCGCCGCCTACCAGCTCGCCCACGGCGGCTGGCTCCACGGCAGCGTGCTCAACGCGGGCGACGGCACGCACCAGCACCCGACCCAGTCGCTGCTGGACGCCTTCACCATCCGCAAGCACCTCGCGCCCGGCGGTGACCTCAGCGGCTTCACGGTCGCGATCGTCGGCGATGTGCTCCACAGCCGCGTCGCCCGCTCCAATGTGTACCTGCTCACCACGCTCGGCGCGAAGGTGGTCCTGGTGGCCCCGCCCACGTTGGTCCCGGTGGGCATCGAGCCCTGGCCCTGCGACGTGGTCCACACGCTCGACCAGGCGCTCGACACCTACGAGATCGACGCGCTCATGATGCTCCGCGTCCAGCGCGAGCGGATGACCGGGGGCGGGTTCTTCCCCAGCCCCAACGAGTACTCGCGCATCTTCGGGCTCGACGGCGACCGCCTGCGCCGCCTGCCCGACCACGCCCTCGTCATGCACCCTGGCCCCATGAACCGGGGCCTCGAGATCTCGGCCGAGGCCGCCGACTCGCCCCGCTCCGTCATCGTGGAGCAGGTCGCGAACGGAGTCGCCGTCCGCATGGCCGCCCTGTACCTGCTGCTCGCCGGAGAGGAGGCCGCTCAGTGAGCCGCCCCATCGTCATCAACAACGCCCACCTCTACGGCGACACCGTCGCCAGCCTCCTCATCGAGGACGGCCTCATCACCCAGGTCGCCGACACCGTCGAGACCCCGGACGGCGCGGTCGTGATCGACGCGCAGGGCCTCGTGGCCCTCCCGGGCCTGGTGGACCTCCACACCCACCTGCGCGAGCCCGGCCGCGAGGACGCCGAGACCATCGAGACCGGCTCCCGCGCCGCCGCCCGCGGCGGCTGGACCGCCGTCCACGCCATGGCCAACACCAACCCCGTCGCGGACACCGCCGGCGTGGTCGAGCAGGTCTACAGCCGCGGCCAGGAGATCGGCCTGGTGGATGTCTACCCCGTGGGCGCCGTCACCATCGGTCTCAAGGGCGAGCACCTGTCCGAGATGGGCGCCATGGCGAGCTCCAAGGCCCGCGTCCGCCTGTTCTCCGACGACGGCGTGTGCGTCTACGACCCCGTCATCATGCGCCGGGCCCTCGAGTACGTGAAGACCTTCGACGGCGCCGTGGTGCAGCACGCGCAGGACCTGCGCCTGACCGAGGGCGCCCAGATGCACGAGGGCGAGGTCAGCGCCGAGCTCGGCCTCGCCGGTTGGCCCGCCGTCGCCGAGGAGTCCATCGTCGCCCGCGACGCCCTCCTCGCCGAGCACGTCGGCTCCCGCGTCCACGTCCAGCACCTCAGCACCGCCGGCTCCGTGGAGATCATCCGCTGGGCCAAGGAGCGCGGCATCAAGGTCACCGCCGAGGCGACCCCGCACCACCTCCTGCTCACGGACGAGAGCGCCCGCACCTACGACCCGCTGTTCAAGGTCAACCCGCCCCTGCGCACCCAGGCGGACGTCGACGCCCTCCGTGCGGCGGTCGCGGACGGCACCATCGACATCATCGCCACCGACCACGCCCCGCACGCGAGCGAGGACAAGGACTGCGAGTGGGCCGCCGCATCGTTCGGCATGCTCGGCCTCGAGACCGCGCTCGGCGTCATCCAGAAGGTCCTGGTCGACACCGGCGCCGCCACCTGGCGCGACGTCGCCCGCCTCATGTCGGAGGCGCCCGCGCGCATCGGCCAGGTGGACCACCTCCACGGCCGCCCCATCGCGGAGGGCGAGCCCGCCAACCTCACCCTGGTGGACCCGAAGGCCGCCTGGACCGTGACGCCCGAGGCGCTGGCCTCGCGCGCCTCGAATACCCCGTACGGTGGCATCGAGCTGCCGGGCCGCGCGGTGGCCACCTTCCTGCGCGGCGTCCCCACCCATCTCGACGCGCAGCTGGAAGGAGCGTTCGCATGAGCGACCGCGCAGTGTTGGTCCTGGAAGACGGCCGGACGTTCGAGGGCCGTGCGTACGGCGCGACCGGCGAGACGCTCGGCGAGATCGTCTTCAACACCGGCATGACCGGCTACCAGGAGACCCTCACCGACCCGAGCTATCACAAGCAGATCGTCGTGATGACGGCGCCGCACATCGGCAACACCGGCGTGAACGACGAGGACGACGAGTCCCGCCGGTACTGGGTCGCCGGCTACGTGGTCCGCGACCCCGCACGTCGCCCCAGCAACTGGCGCGCGCAGCGCACCCTCGACGAGGACCTGGTCGCCCAGGGCGTGGTGGGCATCTCCGGCATCGACACCCGCCAGCTCACCCGCATCCTCCGCACGGCCGGCGTGATGCGCGCCGGGATCTTCTCCGGCGAGGGCCTGCCGGGGGACGATGCGCTGGTCGCCCGGGTGCGGGAGGCGGCGCCCATGAAGGGCGCGCACCTGGCAGACGAGGTCTCGGTCTCCGAGCCCTACGTGGTCGAGGCCGAGGGGGAGCAGGTCGCCCACGTCGTGGCCGTGGACCTCGGCATCAAGGCGATGACGCCCCAGCAGATGGCCCAGCGCGGGATCAAGGTGACCGTGGTCCCCTCGGTGACCCCCGCATCGTCCATCCTGGCCATGAACCCCGACGGCGTGTTCTTCTCGAACGGGCCCGGCGACCCGGGCGCGGCCGACGCGACCGTCGCTACGCTGCGCGAGATCCTCGACGCCAAGGTGCCGTTCTTCGGGATCTGCTTCGGCAACCAGATCCTGGGCCGCGCGCTGGGCTACGGGACGTACAAGCTGGCGTTCGGCCACCGCGGCATCAACCAGCCCGTCATGGACCGCACCACCGGCAAGGTGGAGGTCACCGCGCACAACCACGGCTTCGCCGTCGACGCGCCGCTGGAGGGGGAGTCCGACTCCCCGCACGGCTACGGCAAGGTGCTGGTGAGCCACGTGTGCCTCAACGACAACGTGGTCGAGGGCCTCGAGTGCCGGGACATCCCCGCGTTCTCGGTCCAGTACCACCCCGAGGCGGCGGCCGGTCCGCACGACGCCTCGTACCTCTTCGACCGCTTCCTCGACCTCATGAAGGGCCGCAATGCCTAAGCGCGACGACATCAAGTCCGTCCTGGTGATCGGGTCCGGCCCGATCGTCATCGGCCAGGCCTGCGAGTTCGACTACTCGGGCACCCAGGCGTGCCGCGTTCTCAAGTCCGAGGGCATCCGCGTGATCCTCATCAACTCCAACCCGGCCACCATCATGACCGACCCGGAGTTCGCGGACGCGACGTACGTCGAGCCCATCACCACCGAGGTGATCGCGCGCGTCATCGAGAAGGAGCGCCCCGACGCGCTGCTCCCGACGCTGGGCGGCCAGACCGCCCTCAACGCGGCCATCGCGGCCGCGGAGGCGGGCATCCTCGACAAGTTCGACGTCGAGCTGATCGGCGCGAACCTCGAGGCCATCCACCTGGGCGAGAACCGCGAGCTGTTCAAGGGCGTGGTCGAGCGCTGCGGCGCGGACTCCGCCCGCTCGCACATCTGCCACACCATGGAGGAGTGCCTCGCCGCCGCCGAGGACCTCAACTACCCCGTGGTGGTGCGCCCGTCCTTCACCATGGGAGGACTGGGCTCCGGCTTCGCGTACAACGAGGAGGATCTGCGCCGCATCGCCGGTGCTGGTCTGCATTATTCGCCGACCACCGAGGTGCTCCTGGAGGAATCCATCCTCGGCTGGAAGGAGTACGAGCTCGAGCTCATGCGCGACAAGCACGACAACGTGGTGGTCGTGTGCTCGATCGAGAACGTCGACCCCGTGGGCGTGCACACCGGCGACTCCGTCACAGTGGCGCCCGCGCTCACCCTCACGGACCGCGAGTACCAGCGCATGCGCGACGTCGGCATCGCGATCATCCGCGAGGTGGGCGTCGACACCGGCGGCTGCAACGTGCAGTTCGCGGTGGAGCCCGACACCGGGCGTCTGATCGTGATCGAGATGAACCCCCGCGTGTCGCGCTCCTCGGCGCTGGCGTCGAAGGCGACCGGCTTCCCGATCGCGAAGATCGCCGCGCGCCTCGCGATCGGCTACTCGCTCGACGAGATCCCCAACGACATCACCGGCTCCACGCCCGCGTCCTTCGAGCCCACGCTCGACTACATCGTGGTGAAGGTGCCCCGCTTCGCGTTCGAGAAGTTCCCCGCCGCGGACCCGGTCCTCACCACCACCATGAAGTCTGTGGGCGAGGCCATGAGCCTGGGCCGCTCCTTCACCGAGGCGCTCGGCAAGGCGCTGCGCTCGATCGACAAGAAGGGCGCGAACTTCCACTGGGACGGCCCGGTGCCGACGGGTGACGCGCTGGACGAGCTGCTCGCGGCGATCGTGGTGCCCACCGAGAAGCGCTTCATCCAGGTCCAGCAGGTGCTGCGCGCCGTCGAGGCGGGCGTGATCCCGCTGGAGACCGTGTTCGATGCCTGCAAGATCGACCCGTGGTTCCTCGACCAGATCCTGCTGATGAACGAGGTCGCCACCTCGGTGCGCGAGGCCGCCACCCTCGACGCGGACCTGCTGCGCGACGCCAAGCGCCACGGCCTGTCCGACCAGCAGATCGCGGACCTTCGCGGCCTCCAGGTCAACGAGGTCTTCCAGATCCGCAAGGCCATGGGCGTGCTGCCGGTCTTCAAGACCGTCGACACCTGCGCCGCCGAGTTCGAGGCCCGCACGCCGTACCACTACAGCTCCTACGACGCGGAGACGGAGATCCAGCCGCGCGAGCGCGAGGCGGTGATCATCCTCGGCTCGGGTCCCAACCGCATCGGCCAGGGCATCGAGTTCGACTACTCGTGCGTGCACGCGGCGCTCACGCTCAAGGACCGCTACGAGACCATCATGGTCAACTGCAACCCCGAGACCGTGTCCACCGACTACGACACCGCCAACCGGCTCTACTTCGAGCCGCTGACGTTCGAGGACGTCATGGCCGTCTACGAGGCGGAGAAGGCCGTGGGCCCGGTCAAGGGCATGTTCGTGCAGCTGGGCGGCCAGACCCCGCTGTCGCTCGCGCAGCGCCTCGCCGACGCCGGCGTGCCGATCCTGGGCACCAGCCCCGAGGCGATCGACAACGCCGAGGACCGCGCCGCGTTCGGCCGCGTGCTCGACGCAGCGAAGCTCCCGGCGCCCGCCTACGGCACCGCGCGCGGCATCGAGCAGGCCATCGAGATCGCCGAGTCCATCGGCTACCCGGTGCTGGTCCGCCCGTCGTACGTGCTGGGCGGCCGCGGCATGGAGATCGTCTACGACCGCGCCCAGCTCGAGGACTACGGCACCCGCATGGACTCGGTGGGTGACCACGCCACCGACGCGCCGCTGCTGGTGGACCGCTTCCTCGACGACGCGATCGAGATCGACGTCGACGCCCTGTACGACGGCGAGGAGATGTTCCTCGGCGGCGTGATGGAGCACATCGAGGAGGCCGGCATCCACTCCGGCGACTCGGCGTGCGTGCTGCCGCCGTTCTCGCTGTCCGCCGCCGAGCTCGAGCGGATCCGCGTCTCCACCGAGGCGCTCGCCAAGGGCATCGGCGTGCGCGGCCTCATGAACGTCCAGTACGCCCTGGTCTCCGACGTGCTCTACGTGCTCGAGGCGAACCCGCGCGCGAGCCGTACCGTGCCGTTCGTGGCCAAAGCGACGGGCATCCCGCTCGCGAAGGCCGCCTCCGAGGTGATGGCCGGCGCCACCATCGCGGAGCTGCGCGCCTCCGGCATGCTGCCCGAGCACGACGCCGCCACGGTGGACCCGCACCAGCGCATCGCAGTCAAGGAGGCGGTGCTGCCGTTCAAGCGCTTCCGCACCCACGAGGGCATCGCGGTGGACTCGGTGCTCGGCCCCGAGATGCGCTCGACGGGCGAGGTGATGGGCTTCGACGAGACGTTCCCGCTCGCGTTCGCCAAGTCGCAGTCCGCGGCGTTCGGTGGGCTGCCCACCGGCGGCAAGGTGTTCGTCTCGATCTCCGACCGCGACAAGCGCTCGATCACGTTCCCCGTGGCGCGCCTGCGCCAGCTCGGCTTCGAGGTCCTCGCGACCGCCGGCACCGCCGTGGTGCTGCAGCGCATGGGCATCCCGTCCACGGTGGTGCGCAAGCACTCCGAGGGGCGCGGCCCGGCGGGGGAGCCGACCATCGTGGACCTCATCCACGAGGGCGCGGTGGATCTCATCGTCAACACCCCGTCCGGCCAGGGCGCGCGTGCGGACGGCTACGAGATCCGCGCGGCGGCCACCGCGGCCGACATCGCGATCGTCACCACCACGCAGCAGCTGTCCGCGGCGGTGCTCGCGATCGAGGCGCTGCAGGCCGGGCCGTTCGACGTGCTCAGCCTCCAGGACGCCGCGCGCTGAACCAACATCGCAGGTAGAGTGACTACGGCGGCCCGATCAGGGTCGCACTGAGGGAGGTAGGGATGGCGTTCGGCGCCCGTCTCGCGGCCGCGATGGACCAGTACGGTCCGCTCTGCGTGGGGATCGACCCCCACCCGGGGCTGCTCGCGGCGTGGGGCCTGGAGGACTCGGCGGGCTCGCTCGTCGCGTTCGGTGACGCGGTGCTCGAGGCGAGCGCCGGGAACGCGGCGGCGGTCAAGCCGAACGCGGCGTTCTTCGAGCGTCACGGCTCCGCCGGCGTCGCCGCGCTCGAGCACGTGCTGGGCCGGGCGCGGGAGCTCGGCATCCTCACGGTGCTCGACGCCAAGCGTGGCGACATCGGGTCGACCATGCAGGGCTACGCCGACTCCTACCTGCGCCCCGGCGCGCCCCTCGAGTGCGACTCGCTCACCGTGTCGCCCTACCTGGGCTTCGGTTCGCTCAACCCCGCGCTCGAGCTCGCCAAGGAGCACGGCAAGGGCATCTTCGTGCTGGCCCTCACCTCGAACCCCGAGGGGCCCGAGGTCCAGCACGCCATCGCGCCGGACGGCCGAGCCGTCGCGGCCGTGGTCGCCGACGCGGCGGCCGCGCTCAACAGCGGTGCCAGCCCGATGGGCGACGTCGGCCTCGTGGTCGGCGCCACCGTGGGTGACGCGGTGAAGCGTCTCGGCATCGATCTCGACCGGGTCAATGGTCCCCTTCTGAGCCCCGGAGTGGGTGCTCAAGGGGCGGGACCAGCGGAATTGTCCCTGGTCTTCGGGAACGCGCGGGGCCGCGTGCTCGTCAATCAGTCGAGGGGCGTGCTCCAGGCCGGCCCCACTGTCGAGAAGCTGCGCGAGGCCGTCATCGAGGCCTCGACCGCCGCCAGGACCATCCTGCGCTAGCCGCAGGGGAAAGGGAGAGGCCATGGCCACCCCGGAACTTACCGATGAGCAGCGCGCCGCAGCGCTCGTGAAGGCCACCGCCGTGCGCTCCGCGCGTCGCGTCTTCAAGGAGGAGCTGACCCGTGGAGAGATGAGCCTCGCGGAGGCCATCAAGCGGGCCAAGGCGGACGACGCCCTCGCGGGCATCCGCGTCCGCGACCTCCTGCAGTGCCTGCCCGGCATCGGGCCCAAGCGCGCGCAGATCGTCATGGAGGAGATCGGCATCTCCCTCGCCCGCCGCATCCGCGGGCTCGGCCAGCACCAGGTGGAGGCCCTCATCGAGCGCGAGCGTCGATGAGCCGACTCGTCGTCCTTGCCGGCCCCACCGCGGTCGGCAAGGGCACGGTGGTGCGCGCCCTGCGTGACATGGCACCCGAGGTGTACGTCTCGGTCTCGGCCACCACGCGCTCTCCTCGCCCCGGCGAGGTGGACGGCGTGCACTACCACTTCATCACCCGCGAGGACTTCGACCGCCGGATCGCGGCGGGGGAGTTCCTCGAGCACGCCACCGTGCACGGGCAGAACAGCTACGGGACCCTCCGCGGTCCCGTCGACGAGCGTCTGGCCCAGGGCGAGCCCGTCCTGCTCGAGATCGACCTCCAGGGCGCCCGCCAGGTCAAGCAGGCCATGCCCGACGCGCACTTCGTGTTCCTCGCGCCGCCGTCGTGGGAGGAGCTGGTGGACCGGCTCGTCGGGCGCGGTACCGAGGGCGAGGAGGAGCGCGAGCGCCGCCTCGCCACCGCCCGCGAGGAGCTCGCCGCGGTCGACGAGTTCGACCAGGTGATCGTCAACGACACCGTCGAGCGCGCGGCGCGCGAGCTGCTGTCCATCGTCACCCGGTAGAATGCCGGAAGTCTTTTCGATTCTTTGAAGGAGCAACCGTGGCCGGAACCGTCGCGAACCCCATCGGCATCACCAACCCCCCGATCGACGAGCTGCTCGACAAGGTCGACTCGAAGTACGCCCTGGTGATCTACGCGTCCAAGCGTGCGCGCCAGATCAACTCGTACTACGAGGCGCTCGGCGAGGGCCACTTCGAGAACGTGGGCCCGCTGGTCGAGGCCGACACCACCGACAAGCCGCTGTCCGTGGCGCTGCGCGAGCTCAACCAGGGCGACCTGCTCGAGCTCGGCGACTCGGCAGAAGAGCAGCAGTAGCACCGGTGCGCGTCCTCCTGGGCGTCACCGGCGGCGTGGCGGCCTACAAGGCCGCCATCGTGCTGAGACGGCTCAAGGAGGACGGCCACACCGTCCGCGTGATCCCCACGGCTGCCGCGCTGCAGTTCGTGGGGCGCGCGACGTGGGAGGCCCTGTCCGGCCTCCCCGCCACGTCGGACACGTTCGACAACGTCCCCGCGGTCGAGCACGTCAAGCTCGGCCAGCAGGCGGACCTGGTGCTGGTCGCCCCCGCGACCGCCGACTTCCTCGCGCAGCTCGCCCACGGCGAGGCCCGCGACCTCCTGGGCAACGCCCTGCTCGCGACCCGCGCCCCCGTGGTGGTGGCGCCCGCGATGCACACCGAGATGTGGGAGAAGGCCTCCACCCGCGCCAACGTCGCCACCCTGCGCGAGCGCGGCATCACCGTGATCGAGCCCGCCGTCGGCCGCCTCACCGGCCCCGACTCCGGCCCCGGCCGCCTGCCCGAGCCCGACGAGATCGTCGCCGCCGCCTACGCCGCCCTGGACGGGAAGTCGCCCGGGACCCGCGCATCGTCCATCCCCTGGGGCGACCTGGTGGGGACGCGCGTCCTCATCACCGCGGGCGGCACCCGCGAGCCCATCGACGCGGTGCGCTACCTGGGCAACATCTCCACCGGCCACCAGGGCTTCGCGCTGGCCGAGGCGGCGCGCGAGCGCGGCGCCGACGTCACCGTGGTCGCCGCCAACGTGGTGCTGCCGGTCTCCGAGGGCGTCACCCGGATCGACGTCGAGACCTCGCGCGAGCTGGCCGAGGCCGTCCGAGCGACGGCCTCCGACGTGGTCATCATGGCGGCCGCCGTCGCCGACTTCCGGCCGCGCGAGACCGCCGCCACCAAGATCAAGAAGGACGGCTCCGGCACCCTCACGCTCGAGCTGGTCGAGACCGAGGACATCCTGCGCGGGCTGGTCGAGGCCGGCGGCAGGTTCGTGGTGGGCTTCGCCGCGGAGACGGGGGACGATGCGGCGTCCGCCCTGGACCACGCCCGCACCAAGGCGCGGCGCAAGGGGGCGGACCTGCTGGTCTTCAACCCCGTGGGCGGCGGGCGCGGCTTCGGGGACGTCCCCAACGAGGTGACGATCCTCGACGCCCAGGGCGAGGAGGTCGCGCGGGCCGCGGGCTCCAAGCTGGCCGTCGCGCACGCGGTGCTCGACGCCGTTGTCAGCCGTCGCCACTAGGCTGGCGGCCATGAACAGGCTCTTCACGTCCGAGTCCGTCACCGAAGGTCACCCCGACAAGATCTGCGATCAGGTGTCGGACGCCATCCTCGACGCGATGCTCTCCGAGGACCCGCTGTCGCGGGTCGCCGTCGAGACCATGGTGACCACCGGGCTGGTCCACGTGGCCGGCGAGGTCACCACGGAGGCGTACGTCGACATCCCCGGCATCATCCGCGGCGTGGTCAACGACATCGGCTACACGTCCTCGCACGTGGGCTTCGACGGGGACTCGTGCGGCGTGTCCGTGTCGATCGGCGAGCAGAGCGCGGACATCTGGATGGGCGTGGGCCACGCCACGGACTCCGACTCCGATGAGCTCGGGGCGGGCGACCAGGGCCTCATGTTCGGCTACGCGTGCCATGACACCCCCGAGCTGATGCCGCTGCCCATCCACATGGCGCACGCGCTCACGTCGCGCCTCGCGGAGGTACGGCGCACCGGCGAGGTCGAGGGGCTGCGGCCCGACGGCAAGGCGCAGGTCACCATCGGGTACGACGGCGACACCGCGGTGACCGTCGACACCGTGGTGGTGTCGAGCCAGCACGCCGAGTCCATCGAGACCGCGGACCTGCGCGCCGCGATCGAGACCCACGTCATCGCGCCGGTGCTCGCGCGCTACGACCTCGACGCGTCCGCGCACCGCTCGCTCATCAACCCCACGGGCCGCTTCGAGATCGGCGGGCCCAAGGGCGACGCGGGCCTCACGGGCCGCAAGATCATCGTCGACACGTACGGCGGCATGGCCCGCCACGGCGGCGGCGCGTTCTCGGGCAAGGACCCGTCGAAGGTGGACCGCTCCGCCGCGTACGCGATGCGCTGGGTGGCCAAGAACGTGGTGGCCGCGGGTCTCGCGGACCGCTGCGAGGTGCAGGTCGCGTACGCGATCGGCACGGCGCACCCGGTGGGCCTGTACGTCGAGACGTTCGGCACCGGCGCGCTGCCCGACGAGCGGATCGCGGCGGCCATCCGCGACGTCTTCGACCTGCGCCCCGGCGCGATCATCGACGCGCTCGACCTGCGCCGCCCCATCTACCGCCAGACGGCGGCGTACGGCCACTTCGGGCGCGAGCTCGCCGACTTCACGTGGGAGCGCACGGACCGCGCCGCGGACCTGCAGAGCGCGGCCAGGTAGCGGTGGCTGTCGCGCGCGTCTGCGTCGACAGCGAGCTGCCCCACCTCGACCGCCCGTTCGACTACGAGGTCCCGGACAAGCTCGCGGGCACCGTCGCGCCCGGGTCGCGGGTGCGCGTGCGCTTCGCGGGACGGCTCATCAACGGCGTGGTGACCGCGCTCGAGCAGGAGTCGGAGTTCGGGGGCGCGCTCGCGCCGCTGCAGTCGGCGTCCGCGGTGCCCTCCTACACGCCCGAGGCCATCCGCTTCGCGGAGCTGGTGGCGCGCCGCTACGGCGGCAGCCTGTGGGACGTGCTGCGCCTCATGGCGCCGCCGCGCGTGGCCGCGGTCGAGAAACGTGACTGGGGCACCGTCGAGCACGACGAGCAGGCGTTCGCCGAGGCCCACGCCACCCTCGCGCCGTTCGCGGAGGCGGTGTCGCTGCCCGCGGACGCGCTCGCCGGCGGCGCGCGGCTGGTGTGGGAGGCGGTGCCCGACCCGTCGCGCCGCCACGGGCTGCCCGTCGAGGCGCTGCTCGCGCCCGCGGCGCAGGTCGCGGCGTCCGGCCAGACCGCGATCGTGATCCTGCCCGACGCGCGCGCGGTCGCCGCCGCGACGGAGGCGCTGACCCGCGCGGGGCTGTCGCGCTGGACCGCCCGCTCCGGCGGTCACTTCACCGTCCTCCACGCCGACGACGGCGCGGCCGTGCGCTTCGGGTCCTACCTGGCGGCCATGCACGGCCACGCCCGGATCGTGCTCGGGACGCGGCCGGCCGCGATGCAGCCCGTGCCGCGCCTGGGCCTGCTGGTGATGTGGGACGAGGCCTCGACAGTCTACGACGAGCCTCACGCGCCGTACCCGCACGCGCGCACCGTGGCCGCGATGCGCGCGGACGAGGCGGGCGCCGGCGTGCTGTTCGCCGGCTACTCGCCCAGCGTCGAGGCGATGGCGCTGGTGGCGCACGGCTGGGCCGAGCGGGCCTCCGTGCCGCGCGGCGACGTCCGCGTCGCGACGCCGCTGGTCACCGTCATGGACGACCAGCGCCGCGAGGCCGAGGGCGCAGCGGGCTGGCATTGGATGCCGGGCCAGGTGTGGCGTCGCGCGCGGGCCGCGCTGGCCGCCGGCCCGGTCGGGATCGTGACGCCCCGGGCCGGGTACGTGCGCGCCACGGCGTGTGCACGATGCGGCGAGTGGGCCGCGTGCCCCACGTGCGGCGGGGCGCTGCGCCGGGACGGCGCGACCTCGCCGCTCCACTGCGCCGACTGCGGCGCCGACCACCCGCACTGGCACTGCGCCGAGTGCGGATCGGCCGCCACCAAGCAGCTGCGCCAGGGCGTCGAGCGGATCGCGGAGCAGGTCCGCGCCATGGCGGGCGAGGTCCCCGTGACGCTGTCCGCCGGGGCGGTCGGCACCGTCGCGGACGGGGTGGTGAGCGAGGGGATCGTGGTCGCGACCCCCGCCGCCCTGCCGGCCGTCGACGGCGGCTATGCGTGCATCGTCATCGTGGGCGCCGAGGTGCCCGCGGGCGGCGCTCTGGGCGCGGAGCTCCAGGCCATGCGGTGGTGGCTCTCGGTCGCTGCGCTCGCGCGGCCCCGCGGCGACGGGGGAGAGGTGATCGCCGTGGGCGAGCTGCCGCCCGCGGTGCGCGAGGCGATGGTGTCCTGGGGTGCCGCGGAGGCCGCTTGGGACGCCTACGGCGAGCGGGCCGACCTCGCCCTTCCGCCGTTCCGCCGCGCGATCCGGCTGTGGGGCGACACCCCCGTCCTCACCCTGGCGCTGTCCGAGACCGTCGAGGGGGAGAGGCTCGAGCGCCACCGCGACGTCGCCGTGGTCGACGCGAAGGGCGGCGTCATCCTGCTCGCCACCAGGCGCGCCGCGCAGGGCGTGGTGGACACGCTGCGCAGGCGGCAGCAGGAGTTCTCCAAGTCCGGCGACGGCGACCTGCGCATGCGGGTCGACGCGCCGCTCGACCCCGTGTCCTGACAGTAAAATGGCCGGATGCGCCTGATCTTCGCCGGAACGCCCGAGATCGCCGTCCCGACGTTGGCCGCCCTCGAGGGTGCGGGCCATGAGATCGTGGCGGTCCTCACCCAGCCCGACGCCCCCGGCAAGCGGGGACGCACCCTGCACCCGTCGCCCGTCAAGCAGTACGCGCTCGAGCGCGGGCTGGACGTGTGGACGCCCGAGAAGGCCTCCGCCCCCGAGGTGGTGGCCCGCGTCAAGGAGCTCGAGGTCGACGCCGCCGCCGTGGTGGCGTACGGCCAGATCCTGCGGCCCGCGCTGCTGGCCGCCGTGCGCCTCGCCTGGGTCAACCTGCACTTCTCCGTGCTGCCTACGTGGCGCGGCGCGGCCCCGGTACAGCGCGCGATCATGGGCGGCGACGAGATCACCGGCGCGAGCACGTTCGTGATCGAGAAGGGCCTGGACACGGGCCCGGTGATCGGGACGCTCACGGAGCGCATCCGCATCACCGACACCGCCGGCGACCTGCTCGAGCGGCTCGCCACGCTGGGCGCGCCGCTCATGGTGCAGTCGCTCGAGCTGCTCGACTCCGGCGAGGCGCGCCCGCAGCCGCAGAGCGCGGAGGACGTCAGCTACGCGGAGAAGCTCACCCGCGAGGACGCCTACGTCCGCTGGGACCTCGCCGCGCACGTGGTGGACCGCCGCATCCGCGGCTGCACCCCCGCGCCGGGCGCGTGGACCACGCTGCCCGATGGCTCGGTGGCCAAGCTGGGCCCTGTCTCGCCGCGACCGCAGCGACGCGGCACCGCCCCGGGCCAGCTGCGCCTCGAGGAGGGCGAGGTCCTGGTGGGCACCGGCAGCGAGCCGGTCGCGCTCGGCTGGATCGCGCCGGCGGGAAAGAAGCCGATGGACGCCGCCGCCTGGTGGCGCGGCGCACGCCTGGGCGAGGGCGCCCAGCTGGGGGAGGCATGAGCCGCGCACGGGACGTCGCCTACGACTGCGTGATGGCGGTCTCCACCGAGGGCGCGTACGCCAACCTGCTCATGCCGTCGCTGCTCGAGCGCATGCGCCTCGAGGGTCGCGACGCGGGCTTCGCCACCGAGCTCGCGTACGGCACCCTGCGCATGCGCGGGCTGTACGACGCGATCATCGAGCGTGCCTCCGGCCGCGACCCCCGCGACCTCGACGCCGAGGTCCGCGTGTCGCTGTGGCTGGGCGCGCACCAGCACCTCGCGATGCGCGTCCCCCCGCACGCCGCTGTCAACGAGACCGTCTCCCAGGTGCGCCGCGAGCGCAACGAGGGCGCCTCGCGCCTCGCCAACGCCGTGATGCGCCGGATCACCGAGCGCGACGCGGAGGAGTGGCTCGACCTGGTGGGCACGGACCTCGCCACGCGCCATTCGCACCCCGGCTGGGTGGTGAAGGAGCTCGAGGAGGCCCTCGCCGCGGACGGCCACGAGGGCGAGGTGGCCGCGCTGCTCGAGTCCGACAACTCCCCGGCCCGCGTCACGCTGGTGGCCCGGCCCGGGCTGATCGACCCCGAGGAGCTCATCCAGCAGGCGGGCGGGGAGGCGGGGGAGTACTCGCCCTACGCCGTGGTGCTGCCGGGCGGACGTCCGGGAGACCTCGAGGCCGTCGCGGAGGGCACCGCGGCCGTGCAGGACGAGGGCAGCCAGGTGGTCGCCGCCGCCCTCGCAGCCGCACAGCCCGTCGAGCCGGGCGAGCGCTGGCTCGACCTGTGTTCCGGGCCCGGCGGCAAGGCTGCCCTGCTCGGCGCGCTCGCCGCGGACGGCGCCGCCACGCTCGACGCGGTCGAGCTGCACCCGCACCGCGCGGACCTGGTGCGCCGCTCCGTCCGCGCCGTGCCCGACGAGGTGGTCACCGTCCATACCGGGGACGGGACCACGTGGGGCGAGAGCGGGACGTACGACCGCATCGTCCTCGACGCCCCCTGCTCGGGTCTCGGCGCCCTGCGCCGCCGTCCCGAGTCCCGGTGGCGCCGCCAGCCCGAGGACCTGCCCGAGCTGGTCGCGCTGCAGAAGGCGCTGCTGGCCAACGCCGAGCGGCTGCTCGCGCCCGGCGGGCTGCTCGCCTACATCACGTGCTCGCCGGTGCTGGCCGAGACCAGGGCGATCGTCGCCGGGACCACGCTGCGTCAGCTCGACGCGCGCGAGGCCGTGGCGGCCGTGACGGACACGACCCCGCGCATGTGGGGCGCCGGCCCGCACGTCCAGCTGTGGACGCACGTGCACGGCACCGACTCGATGTTCCTCGCCCTGCTGGAGAAGCCGGGCGCGTAGCTCCCAGCCGGCCGGCTACCCGGCGGCCTTGCGCACCAGGGTGCGCAGCGCATCGTCCACCTGGTCGTTCATCTCGATGATCGCGAAGGCGGTGGCCCACATGGGGCCGTCGTCGAGCCGCGCGTCCTCGTTGAAGCCCACGTGGCCGTAGCGCGTCGCGAACTTGGAGGCTGGCTGGTAGAACACCATCACCTTGCCGTCGCGGGCATAGGAGGGGAAGCCGTACCAGGTCTTGGGCGCGAGCTCGGGCGCCTCCTCGGCGACGATCATGTGGAGGCGCGACGCGACGTCGCGGTCGACGCCGTCCAGCGCCTCGATGGCCTCGACGCACGCCTCGAGCTCCTTGGCGAGGCGCGCGGCGCCCTTGAGGCCCTTCGAGGCGCGCAGCTCGTCGGCGCGCTGCTTCATGGCGGCGCGCTCGGCGTCGGAGAAACCGCTAGACATGAGGGACCTCCTGGATGCGGATGAGGTTGCCCGCGGGGTCGCGGAAGGCGGCGTCGCGGACGCCGTACTCCTGGGCGATCGGCTCCTGGACCACGTCCACGCCCGCCGCCTCGAGGCGCGCGAACTCCGCGTCGAGGTCCTCGGTCGCGAGGTTGATGCCGAAGTAGCTGCCCTTCGCGATGACCTCGAGCAGGGTGTCGCGCTCGGCGTCGCTGAACTCGTGGCCTACGGCGGGCGGGTGGAGCACCACTGCGGTGTCGGGCTGGCCGGCGGGCCCGACGGTGATCCACCGCATGGCGCCGTGGCCCACGTCGAGGCGGACCTCGAAGCCGAGCACATCGCGGTAGAAGGCCAGCGAGGCCTCGGGGTCGAGGTGTGGCAGGAAGCTCGAATGGATGCTGATGGTCATGACTGCCAGGCTACGGAGCGGGCGCCGGTTCCGCTTCTCGATTCCTGACGGGTCGCGTGATGCGGCGCGCGATGCACGGCGCCATGCCGGGCAGCACCTGCGCGCCCTCGGCGCGGTAGACGCTCGGCGGGACGCCCACGAGCTCGGTGAAGCGCGTGCTGAAGGTGCCGAGCGACTGGCAGCCGACCGCGAAGCAGACCTCCGTGACGGACAGGTCGCCGCGCCTCAGCAGCGTCATCGCGCGTTCGATGCGGCGCGTCATGAGGTACTGATACGGCGTCTCGCCGTACGCCGCCCTGAACTGCCGGCTGAGGTGGCCGCTGGAGACGTGGACGCCGCGCGCGAGGTCCTCGAGATCCAGGGGGCGCGCGTACTCGCGGTCGATGCGGTCACGCACGCGCCGCATGAGCACCAGGGTGTCGAGGTCCACGCCTCCGATCCTGCCACCGGCCACTAGGCTCGCGTTGCGCGGCGTCGCCGCCGTGCGCGGAACAGGAGCATGCATTGCCGTACTTCGACCTGAGCCTGCAGGAGCTCGCCTCGTACCGGTCCGTGGCACCCGAGCCGGCCGACTTCGACGCCCGCTGGGCCACCACGCTCGCCGAGACCCGGCGGCACGACCTCGCGCTCACCGTCACGCCGGTCGACTCGGTGCTCGCCACGGTCGACGTTGCGGACGTCACCTTCGCGGGCTTCGGCGGCGACCCCATCCGGGCGTGGCTCCTCCGTCCCCGCGGCATCTCCGGCGACCTGCCCGTGGTGGTGCAGTTCAACGGCTACGGCGGCGGGCGCGGCCTCCCGCACGAGCGGCTGTCCTGGTCCGCAGCCGGGTACGCGCACCTCATCATGGACACCCGGGGGCAGGGCTCGGCGTGGGGTTCGGGCGGGCACACGGACGATGCGTCGGGCGGGGGAGCGGCGGGCGGTCCGGCCCACCCCGGGTACATGACGCGCGGCATCCTCGACTTCGACAGCTACTACTACCGGCGCGTCATCACCGACGCCGTGCGCGCGGTCGAGGCCGCGCGCGCCCTGGACGGGATCGACGCCGATCGCGTGGTGGTGGCCGGGACCAGCCAGGGAGGCGGGCTCGCGGTCGCGGCCGCGGGCCTGACGGACGTGGCAGCGGTGCTCGCCGACGTACCCTTTCTTTGCGACATCGAGCGCGGCATGGACGTCGCCGACAGCGACCCCTACCAGGAGATCTGCCGCTACCTCGCGGTCCACCGCGACCACGAGGAGCGTGCGCTGGCGACTCTGCGCTACGTCGACGGCGTCCACCACGCCGCCCGTGCGACGGCGCCCGCGCTGTTCTCGGCGGCGCTGCGCGACCCGATCACCCCGCCCTCGACCGTTTTCGCCGCCTTCCACGCCTGGGGCGGGCCCAAGGAGATGGTCACCTACCGCTTCAACGGCCACGAGGGCGGCGACCAGTACCAGTGGGAGCGTCAGGCGCGCTTCCTTCAGAACCTGTGGAGCTGACATGACCCATCCGGGAGACGCTACCTACCTCGCGGCCCAGCGCGCGGACCTGCTGCGCTTCATGACGGGCGCGACGCGTCCCGACGGCTTCGGCTGGCTCGACGAGGATGGCCGCGTCGACGCCTCCCACCCGGTGGAGCTGTGGATCACGTGCCGCATGACGCACGTGGCGGCGCTCGGCGCGCTCGCCGACGAGCCGCCTGCCGAGGGCGGACCGGACCGGGCAGCGCTGCTCGCGCTGGCGACCCACGGGG
Source organism: Demequina silvatica (assembly GCF_000971215.1). Classification (GTDB taxonomy): domain Bacteria; phylum Actinomycetota; class Actinomycetes; order Actinomycetales; family Demequinaceae; genus Demequina; species Demequina silvatica. The sequence continues at coordinate 126,848 of NZ_BBMA01000004.1, read as the reverse complement.
TGCGCGCGCTCGCCGCCGGCGCCCTCCGCGACAGCGTGGACGGCGGCTGGTTCGCCGCGGTCGAGGACGGGGTGCCGACGGTCACCGCGAAGCAGGCGTACGGCCACGCGTTCGTGGTCCTCGCCGCCTCGTCGGCCGTCGCGGCCGGGGTCGAGGGCGCGGACGCTCTGCTCGCGGACGCCCTCGGGGTGTCGCTCGACCGCTTCTGGGACGAGGACGAGGGCCTGTCCGTCGAGGAGTGGGACGCCTCCTGGACCACGCTCGACACCTACCGCGGCGTCAACGCCAACATGCACACCGTCGAGGCGTACCTGGCCGCGGGCGACGTCACGGGCGACCGCGAGTGGCACGTGCGCGCCGCTCGCATCGCCGGCCGCGTCGCCGAGTGGGCCCGCGCAAACGACTGGCGCATCCCCGAGCACTTCGACGCTGACTGGACGCCGTTGCTCGAGCACAACCGCGCTGAGCCCGCCCACCCGTTCCGCCCCTACGGCGCCACCGTGGGCCACGGCCTCGAGTGGGCGCGCCTCATGCTCTCCGTCGACGCCTCGCTGGGAACGGATGGCCTGCGCGAGCCCGCCGCCGCCCTCTACGACCGCGCTGTCGCCGACGGCTGGGACGCGGACGGCGCGCCCGGCTTCGTCTACACCACCGACTGGAACGGCGCGCCCGTGGTCCGCGAGCGCATGCACTGGGTGCTCGCGGAGGCCGTCAACGCCGCCGAGGCGCTGCGCCAGGTCACCGGCGACGCCCGCTACGCCGCGGACGCGCGCTCCTGGTGGGAGTACGCGGACGCCCACCTCATCGACCACGAGCGTGGCTCCTGGCACCACGAGCTCGACACGGCGAACCGGCCCGCCGGCACGGTGTGGCCAGGCAAGCCCGACGTCTACCACGCGTACCAGGCCGTGGTCCTGCCCGAGCTGCCGATCGCGCCCTCCTTCGCCACCGCGCTGAGGGACGTCCGAGACCGCCACTAGGCTCGACGTATGGGCATCCAGATCGCGCCGAGCATCCTGTCCGCCGACTTCGCGAACCTCGAGCGGGACATCCTCGCGGTCAGCGACGCCGACTGGCTCCACGTCGACGTGATGGACGGGCACTTCGTGCCCAACCTCACGCTCGGGCTGCCCGTGGTCGAGCGCATCGCGCAGGTTTCGCCGCTGCCCATCGACGCGCACCTCATGATCGAGGACCCCGACCGGTGGGCGCCGCGCTACGCGGAGATCGGCGCCGCGTCGGTGACGTTCCACCTCGAGGCGGCCCGCGACCCGCGCACCATCGCCAAGGACCTGCGCTCCCTGGGCGCCCGCGCGTCGTGCGCGATCAAGCCCGGCACCCCCGTCGAGGACGTGCTGCCGCTGCTCGACACGCTCGACATGGTGCTGGTGATGACCGTCGAGCCCGGGTTCGGCGGCCAGGCCTTCATGGCCGACATGATGCCCAAGCTCACGCGCCTGCGCGAGGCCGCCGAGGCCGCCGGACGCGACCTGTGGCTCCAGGCCGACGGCGGAGTCGCGCGCGACACCATCGCGACCGTGGTGGAGGCGGGCGGCGACGTCCTGGTCGCGGGGTCCGCGGTGTACGGCGCGAAGGACCGCGGCGCGGAGATCGGCGCGCTGCGCGCCCTGGCGCAGGCGGTGCACCATCGCTGAGCCCATGGACCGCGCCGTCGAGCTCGCCCTGCGCGGCCCGGCGCACGGCCCCAACCCTCGCGTCGGCTGCGTGATCGTCGCCCAGGACGGCCGCGTGCTCGGGGAGGGCTGGCACCACGGCGCCGGCACCCCGCACGCCGAGCCCACCGCGCTGGACGATGCGCGGGCCAGGGGCCATGCCGACGTCGCCGGGGCGACGGCGTACGTCACGCTCGAGCCGTGCTCCCACACCGGCCGCACCGGCCCCTGCACGGACGCGCTCACGCGCGCCGGGATCGCGCGGGTCCGCTACGCCGTGGAGGACCCCAACCCCGTGGCGTCGCGCGGGGGAGAGGTGCTGCGCTCGCGCGGCATCGACGCGGTCCACGTGCCGCACCACGGCGCGTGGGAGGTCAACCGCCGCTGGCTGGGCGCGGTCGCGCATGGCAGGCCGTGGGTGATCGCCAAGTGGGCGCAGACGCTCGACGGCCGCACCGCAGCGGCGGACGGCACCAGCTTCTGGATCACCGGCGAGGAGGCGCGCGCCCACGCCCACACCGTCCGCGCCGAGGTCGGCGCGATCCTGGTGGGCACCGGCACCGTCACGGCGGACGACCCGGCGCTGTCCGCCCGCCCCGCCGGCGTCGCCGATCCGCACCAGCCGCTGCGCGCGGTCATGGGGCTGTCGGACACGTTCGGCGCGAAGGTGTGGCGCGACCAGAACGCGATCGCGATCCGCAGCCGTGACCCCCACGCCGCCCTCGCCGCGCTCGAGGCCCGCGAGGTGCGTACGGTGGTGGTCGAGGGCGGCGGCACCATCACCACCGCGTTCCTGCGCGCGGGGCTGGTCGACGAGGTCCACGCCTACATCGCGCCCGCGCTGCTGGGCGCGGGCACGTCCGCGGTGGGAGACCTGGGAATCGCCACGATGGGGGGCGCGTTGAGAGGCCAGGATGTGACGGCGACCGCCCTGGGCGTCGATACGCTGGTCACCGCCTTCTTCCAGAGAGGACAGCAGTAGATGTTCACCGGCATCGTCGAGTCCCTCGGCACGGTCACCGAGGTGGCCCGTTCCGAGGCGAGCGCTCGGCTCACCATCGAGGCCCCCGGCTTCACCGACCTTGTCCACGGCGAGTCCATCGCGGTCAACGGCGTCTGCCTGACCGTCGCCTCGCACGAGGGCTCCACCTGGGTGGCGGACGTCATGCGCGTCTCGCTCGAGACCACCGCGCTGGGCGACCTCGACCAGGGCGCGCGCGTCAACCTCGAGCGCGCGACCCCCGCGGGCGGACGCCTGGGCGGGCACATCATGCAGGGCCACGTCGACGGCGTCGCCACGTTGGTGGCGCGCGACTCGCAGCCCGAGTGGACCGACCTCACCTTCGAGATCCCCGAGGCGCTCACGCGCTACGTGGTGCGCAAGGGATCCATCGCGCTGGGCGGCGTCTCGCTCACCGTCGCGGAGATCGACGAGGCGCGGGTCACGGTGTCGCTCATCCCTACCACCCTCGCGGAGACCACGTTCGGCGCGATCGCCGTGGGCGAGCGCGTCAACGTCGAGGTCGACGTGGTCGCCAAGTACGTCGAGAAGCTGGTGGGGGCCCACGCATGAGCGTCGACGTGATCGCGCTGGTCGAGCAGGCGCTCGAGGACCTTCGCCAGGGTAAGCCGGTGCTGGTGTCGGACTCGCGGGATCGCGAGGACGAGGCCGACTTCATCATGGCCGCACAGACCACCACCGCCGACTGGGTGGCGTGGGGCATCCGCCACTCGAGCGGCTACCTGTGCGCCCCCATGCCCACCGAGCGTGCCGACGCGCTCAACCTGCCGCTCATGGTTCCCTCGAGCCAGGACCCGCGCCGCACCGCGTACACCGTCTCGGTCGACGCGGCCGTGGGCGTGTCCACCGGCATCTCCGCCGCGGACCGCACCGCCACGCTCAAGGTGCTCGCGAACCCGGACGCGACCGCGGAGGACCTGATCCGACCCGGCCACGTGCTTCCCCTGCGGGCCGTGCCCGGGGGAGTGCTGCATCGTCCCGGCCACACCGAGGCCTGCGTGGACCTGTGCCGCCTCGCGGGCCTCGAGCCCGTGGGCGTGATCGGCGAGATGGTCAACGACGACGGCACCATGATGCGTCAGGGCGACACCTCCGAGATCGCCGAGCGCGACGGCCTGACGTTCCTCACCATCCAGGACCTCATCGAGTACCGGCGCGCCGTGGGCGACCAGCCGCCGCCGGTCGCGGCGCGCCCCGAGCGGGTGCTGCACCGCGGCGAGGCCCGCCTGCCCACCGCGCACGGCGAGGTCACCGTCCACGGCTACCGCGACGCGCGCACCGGCGACGAGCACGTCGCGCTGGTGGTGCCGCCCAAGGACGGGATCGTGCCCGTGGTCCGGGTGCACTCCGAGTGCCTCACGGGCGACGCGTTCGGGTCGCTGCGCTGCGACTGCGGCCCGCAGCTCGACGCCGCCATCGCGCGGATCGTCGAGGACGGCGGCGCCGTGATCTACCTGCGCGGCCACGAGGGTCGCGGCATCGGCATCGCCGCGAAGATCCAGGCCTACGCGCTGCAGGACCAGGGCCTCGACACCGTCGACGCCAACACCCACCTGGGGCTGCCGGTGGACCGCCGCGAGTACGGTGCCGCCGCCGCGATCCTGCATGACCTGGGGCTGACGCAGATCCGTCTGCTCACCAACAACCCCGCCAAGGTCGAGGGCCTGCGCGCGTCGGGCGTCGAGTGCATCGAGCGCATCCCGCACCGCGTCGGCGCCCACCCCGAGAACGAGCACTACATCCGCACCAAGGTCGAGCGGATGGGACACCTGTTGGGAGACAACGCATGAGCGGAGCCGGAGCACCGGCCGTCGAGGTCGACGCGAGCGGATTGACGGTCGAGATCGTCGCGAGCCAGTGGCACACCGAGGTCATGGACGGGCTGGTCGCGGGCGCGATCCGTGCCGCCGAGGCCGCCGGCGCGGGCTACCGCGTCACCCGCGTGCCCGGCGCGTTCGAGCTGCCCGTGGTCGCGGAGGCCCTCGCCCGGCGTGGCGCGGACGCCATCGCGTGCCTCGGCGTGGTCATCCGCGGCGGCACCCCGCACTTCGAGTACGTGTGCGACGCCGTCACGCGCGGCCTCACCGACGTCGCCCGGGTCCACGCCATTCCCGTGGGCTTCGGCATCCTCACCACCGACGACGACGCCCAGGCGCTCGACCGTGCCGGCCTGCCCGGCTCCAAGGAGGACAAGGGCGCCGAGGCAGTCGAGGCGGCGCTCGCCACCGCGGTGGTGATCCGCTCGCTGTAGCGGCCCTAGGCTCGTCGGTATGGCCGACGACGTCTTCCACCTCCGCGCCTCCGGCGTGTCCCTCCTGCTCTCCGCCGGTGACGGGCGGCTGCCGCGGATCGCCCACTGGGGCGCCGACCTGGGCGACCTTCCGGACGATGCGCTGGTCGCCCTGGTCCGCACGGGCCAGGGGGGTTTCGCGTTCGGCGGCGCCGACGAGGGCCACGCCCTCGCGGTGGTGCCCGAGCACACGTGGGGCTGGCTCGGCACGCCCGGGCTCGAGGGCTCGCGTGAGGGCGCGCACCCGTCTACGAGGTTCGTGACGCGGTCCGTCGAGGCCTCCGCGGAGGGCGAGGGCGACGCCCGCATCCAGTCCGTGGTGACCACCGCGGTCGACCACGACGCCGCGCTCGAGCTCACGGTCACCGTCCAGCTGCTGGGGACCGGCCTGGTGCGCGCCCGCGCGCGGCTCGCCTCGCTGGGCGGCGAGGCGCCGTTCCAGGTGGGCGCGCTGTCGCTCATGCTCCCGGTCCCGCGCGAGGCGCAGGAGCTGCTCGACTTCACCGGCCGCTGGATCCGCGAGCGCACCCCGCAGCGCACCGACTTCACCGTCGGAACCCGCCTGCGCGAGTCGCGCGGCGGTAAGCCCGACCACGACAGCGCGTTCGTGCTCGCCGCCGGCACGCGGGGTTTCGGTTTCCGCTCGGGCGAGGTGTGGGCCACCCACGTCGCGTGGTCGGGCAACGTGCGCACGCTTGCGGAGCGCGGCCGGATGGGCGACTCGGTCATCGGCGGCGGCGAGCTCCTCGCGCACGGCGAGGTCTCCCTCGCGGCAGGCGAGTCCTACGAGTCCCCGTGGGTCTACGGGGCGTACTCGGCAGCGGGACTCGACGCCGCATCGTCCCGCTTCCACCGCCACCTGCGCGCCACCCGCGCGCTGGGCCCGCGCCCCGTCACCGTGAACACGTGGGAGGCCGTGTACTTCGACCACGACCACGGCAAGCTGCTCGCCCTCGCGGACGCCGCGGCGGCCGTGGGTGCCGAGCGGTTCGTGCTCGACGACGGCTGGTTCCGCCACCGCCGCGCCGACAACGCCGGCCTGGGCGACTGGTACGTCGACGAGGGCGTCTACCCCGACGGCCTGGGCTTCCTCGCGGACCACGTGCGGTCGCTGGGCCTCGAGTTCGGGCTGTGGGTCGAGCCGGAGATGATCAACCCCGACTCCGACCTCGCGCGAGCCCACCCGGAGTGGATCGCGCGGCCCGCCGGCCACCTGCCGGTGTCCGCGCGCCACCAGCAGGTGCTGGACCTCACGCACCCCGAGGCGTACGCGTACATCGAGGAGCGCCTCCACGCGCTCGTGGGCGAGCTGCGCCCCGGCTACCTCAAGTGGGACCACAACCGCGTGCTGGTCGAGGCGCAGTCCACGGCGACGGGCCGGGGGATCGTGCACGAGCAGACGCTCGCGTTCTACCGCCTGGTCGACGGGTTGAAGGCGGCGTTCCCGGGCCTCGAGATCGAGTCCTGCTCGGGCGGCGGCGCGCGCGTGGACCTCGAGGTGCTGTCCCGCACCGACCGCGTCTGGGCCTCCGACTGCAACGACCCTCTCGAGCGCCAGTCCATCCATCGGTGGACGCAGCTGCTGGTCCCGCCGGAGATGATGGGCGCCCACATGGGGCCGCCCACCGCGCACACCACGCACCGCACCGCGCGGCTCACGTTCCGCGCGGCGACCGCGCTCTTCGGTCACCTGGGTATCGAATGGGACGTGACGTCGGATGATGCGGTGGTCGCCCGGGAGGAGATCGCCGGGTGGGTGGCGCTGCACAAGACGTTCCGGCCTCTGCTGCACTCGGGCACGGTGGTGAACTCCGACCTGCCCGAGGACGCGTACGCGATCCACGGCGTGGTGGGGCTCGACGGCGCGGAGGCGCTGTACTCGGTGGCGTCGCTCGCGCTGCCGCTGGTGGGGGAGGTGGGCCTGGTCCGGCTCGAGGGCCTCGACCCGGACGCGACGTACTCGGTGGCACCCGTCGCCCCGCCCGGATCCGGTGACGCTCCCGGTCGCGCGCTGCCCGCGTGGTGGCCCGGACCGGTGCGACTCACCGGCCGCGCGCTGGCGGTGCGCGGCGTGCAGGTTCCTGTGCTGGCGCCGGAGGACGCGGTGCTGCTCCACGCAGTCCGGGTCTGACGTTTCCCACTAGGCTGGCGGGCGTGAAGACGTTCGAGAGCCTGTTCGAGGAGCTGCAGCGCCGCGCCGTGGAGCGGCCCGAGGGATCGAGCACCGTGGTGATGCTCGACAAGGGCGTCCATGCCATCGGCAAGAAGCTGGTCGAGGAGGCCGCGGAGTCCTGGATGGCCTGCGAGTTCCAGTCCGGCGAGGAGGCTGCCGAGGAGATCTCGCAGCTGCTCTACTGGGCCCAGGTGATGATGGTCGCCAAGGGGCTCACGCTCGACGACGTCTACAAGAACCTCTAGGGGAGAGAAGTGCTCCGCATCGCCGTGCCCAACAAGGGCTCCCTGTCCGACCCCGCCGTGCAGCTCCTCAAGGAGGCCGGCTACAAGCAGCGCCGCGACCCGCGCGAGCTGGTGCTGGTCGACGAGCGCAACAACGTCGAGTTCTTCTTCCTGCGCCCGCGCGACGTCGCGGTGTACGTGGGCGCCGGCACCGTGCACGCGGGCATCACCGGTCGCGACCTGCTCATCGACTCGGGCGCCGACGCGGTCGAGCACCTCGAGTTGGGCTTCGGCGGCTCGACGTTCCGGTTCGCGGCCGCCCCCGGCGTCGCCGCGTCCGTGGCGGACATCCAGGACAAGCGCGTCGCCACGTCCTACCCGCTGCTGGTCCAGGAGCACCTCGCGACGCACGGCGTGACCGCGAGCGTGGTGCGCCTCGACGGCGCCGTGGAGTCCTCGGTGCGCCTGGGCGTCGCGGACGTGGTCGCGGACGTGGTCTCCACCGGCACCACGCTCAAGGCCGCCGGCCTCGAGATCTTCGGTGACCCGATCCTCACGTCCGAGGCGATCCTCATCCGCGCGCAGGACGCCCCGGTGGAGGACATCGCGATCCTCACCGGCCGCCTGCGCGGCGTGCTGACGGCACGTCGCTTCGTGCTGGTCGACTACGACGTCCCCTCGGACCGCCTCGACGCGGCCATCGCGGTGAGCCCCGGCTTCGAGGCGCCCACCGTGACCCCGCTGCACGGCTCCGACTGGCACGCGGTGCGCGTCATGGTGCCGCGTGCGGAGATGAACCAGGTGATGGACGCTCTCTACGCCGTGGGCGCCCGCGCGATCCTCACCACCGAGCTGCTCGCGGTCAGGGTCTGATGCCGGTCGAGAAGTCGCAGCGGCTGCTCAACCTCATCATCGGGCTGTCCTCCACCCGTCATCGCCTCACGCGCGACCAGATCCGCGACACCATCGAGGGCTACGAGCCCCTGCCGCACGGCGCCTCCGAGGAGGAGGTCCGCAAGGCCGAGGCCAGCTTCGAGCGCATGTTCGAGCGCGACAAGAAGGAGCTGCGCGACCTGGGCGTCCCCGTCGAGACGGTCGAGGACCCGGTGCACGGCGACGAGATCGGCTACCGGATCCGCCCCGCCGAGGCGGCCATGCCGGCGCTGGACCTCACCGCCGCCGAGCTGGCGGTGCTGGGCATCGCCACCGACTACTGGCGCGGCGCCGTGCTGGGCTCCGACGCCACGCAGGCCGTCATGAAGCTCGCCTCCTCCGCCGAGCACGGGCCGCGGGTCGAGCTGCCGTTCGCCGCGCTTCCCGCGGTCGCGACGGACGCATTCGCGACCCTGGTGGAGGCCGTGGCCGATCGCCAGGCCGTGCGCTTCGAGTACTCCTCGGTGAGCTCCGGCGCCGGCACCCGCACCGTCGAGCCGTGGCGCGTGGTGCTCCGCGCGGGCGTCGCGTACGTCATCGGGTTCGACCGCGACCGCGAGGCGCCGCGCACGTTCCGCGTGCAGCGCATCGGCGGGCCCGTCACGCCCGTGGGCCCCGCGGTGGAGGAGGTGCCCGAGGAGATCCCCCTGGGCGCCCTCGCCGCGAGCGCGGACGTCCGCACGGCACGTGTCGCGCTGCGACCCGAGTCCGGTCACGCCCTGCGCCGGCGCGGCAGCGCGGCCGGCGTCGACGGCGGCTGGGACCTCTACGACGTCGAGTACGCCCACGGCGACGCCGTGGTGGCGGAGGTGCTCGCGCTCGCCGGCGGGGCGCGCATCGTCGCCCCCGCGGAGCTCGCCCAGTCCGTCGCGAAGGCCGCCACGGCGGCGCTGGAGGTGGAGCGTGGCTGAGCAGGCGACGGACCGGCTGGTGCGGATGCTCGGCATCCTCACATACGTCGAGCGGAACGGCGACACGCCGTTCGCGGAGCTCGCCGAGCACTTCGGCGTGAGCGTCGACCAGGTCCGCAAGGACATCGACGCGCTGTGGGTCGCCTCGGAGCCGGGCGACTCGTGGTCGCCCATCGACTTCTCCGCGGACGACTTCGACGCGGACGTCGCGGCGCTGGTGCGCAACGACGGCGTCTCCCAGGTGCGGCTCTCGCCGCGCGAGGCCGTCGCTCTCGTGGGCGCGCTGTCCACCATGGGCGCCGCGGGCGCCCTGCCCGAGGCGGGCACCCAGGTGCTCGCGAAGCTGCGTGACGCGCTCGCCGAGCCCGTCACGGTGCTGGGGGACGACCAGGTCGCACCCGAGATCCGCGAGGCCCTGCTCGAGGCGATCGCCCGCTACCGGCTCGCCGAGGTCGAGTACGTCGACGCGCAGGACCGCCGCACCACCCGCACCGTGGACCCCCACCGCCTGGTGGTGATCGACGGTCACGGCTATCTCGAGTGCTTCTGCCGTCGCGCGCAGGACTACCGCGTGCTGCGCCTCGACCGCATCGCGTCCGTCACGGTGCTCGACGGGGCCGTGGAGCACCCGCCCACGGACACGGCGGGCTTCACGCTCACGCCCGCGTTCCGCGCCACCGTCCGCATCGCGCGCACCGGCCGCTACGCGCTCGAGGACATCCCCGGCGTGGAGATCGAGGACGCCGACGAGGACGTGATCGCGACGTTCGACGTCGCCGACGCGGCGTTCGTGGCCGGACGGCTGCTCGCGGTCGCGCCGCACCTGCGGTCCGTGACGCCGCCGCGACTCGTCGCCGAGCTGCACCGCCAGGCGCAGTCCGTGCTGGACGTCCAGCGCTAGACTGTGCGCCAGCCTTCCTAAGGAGCACTTCTCATGGGACCCCGCGAGATCCTCATCATCCTGGTCATCGTGCTGCTGCTGTTCGGCGCGCCCAAGCTGCCGCAGCTCGCCCGCTCGCTCGGCCAGTCGCTCCGCATCCTCAAGGACGAGACCAGCTCGCTGACGGACGACAAGAAGCCGGACACCGACACCACCGCGACGTCGTCCTCGGACGAGCCGCGTGACGGCCAGAAGTAGCGCGCGCGGGAGCAATCCCGACGCTCAGATGCCGCTGGCCGAGCATCTGAGGGAGTTCCGCAAGCGGCTGGTCCTCGCCGCCGCCGGCATCGCCGTCGGCATGGTCGTGGGCTGGTTCCTCTACACCCCGGTGTTCGAGGCCATCCAGCGCCCTGTGCTCGAGGCCGCCGAGCGCGACGACGCGATGGTGACGGTGAACTTCGCCGGCGTCGCGACCGCGCTCGACATGCAGATCAAGATGTCGCTGCTGATCGGGCTGATCGTGAGCGCGCCGTGGTGGCTCTATCAGCTGTGGGCCTTCATCGCCCCCGGCCTGCACCGGCGCGAGCGGCGCTACACGTTCGGCTTCCTGGGCGCCGCGATCCCGCTGTTCGCCGCGGGGGTGGCGTTCGGCGCGTGGGTGTTCCCGCGCGCCATCACCATCCTCACCGGCTTCACCCCGGAGGGGGCCGCGAACTTCCTCGACGCGCAGACGTTCATGACGTTCGCCATGCGGCTGATCCTCGCGTTCGGCATCGCGTTCGTGTTCCCCGTGGTGATGGTCGCGCTCACCTGGACGGGCCTGGTGCCAGCGCGCACGTGGCTGCGCGGCTGGCGGTGGGCGGTGTTCATCATCTTCGTGGCCGCCGCCGTGCTCACGCCCACGCCTGACGCGGTGACCATGCTGTTCATGGCCGGCCCCATGGTGCTGCTGTACTTCCTCGCCGTCGGCGTGGGGGTGCTGCGCGAGCGCGTGGCCCGAAGGCGCGTTCCCGCGGAATGAGGACCATCGGCATCATCACCAATCCGACATCGGGGTCGGGTCGGGGAGCGCGCAGGGGCGCGGAGGCGAAGGCGACGCTCGCCGCCGGAGGTCACCACCTCATCGACCTGTCCCGAGGATCCTGGGCGGCCTCGTACGAGGCCGCCGTCGCGCATCGTCCCTCCCTCGACGCGCTCGTGGTGGTCGGCGGCGACGGCATGGCGCACCTGGGGATCCAGGTGTGCGCGGAGACGGCACTGCCCCTCGGAATCGTCGCCGCGGGCTCGGGCGACGACATCGCGTCCTCGCTGGGCCTGCCGCGCCACGACATCCCCGCCGCCGTCGCGCGGATCGAGGCGGGCCTTCGCGGCGACACCGTGCGCGTCGACCTCGGCAGGGTCACCGGCGGCGCGGTCGAGGAGCCCGCGAGCCCGCGCTACTTCGGCGCGGTGCTGTCCGCCGGCCTCGACGCCGCGGTCGCGTCCTACGCGCGCGCGATCACCTTCCCGCGCGGGCCCCTCAAGTACAAGGTCGCGACCATGCGCGAGGTCCCGCGGTTCCGCCCTTACGGCGTGCGGCTGACGGCCGACGGCCGTGAACGGACGATGCGCTGCACCCTGGTCGCGGTGGCGAACGGCCCGGTCTTCGGCGGGGGTCTGGTGGTCTCGCCGGACTCGCGCATGACCGACGGGCGCCTCGAGCTGGTCACCGCGGACGGCATGTCGAGGCGCGACATCCTGGGCCTGTTCCCGAAGCTCAAGGACGGCGGCCACACCGCGGATCCGCGGGTGCGGATCGAGCAGGTCGAGTCCGTCACGATCGTGCCCGAGGCCTCCGAGGGGGCGCCGCTGCCGCCGGCCTTCGCGGACGGCGAGCTGGTCGGGGCCACCCCGCTCACGGTCACGGTGGCGCCAGGGGCGCTCACCGTCCTCGGGGGTCGCGCACAGTAGCCTGGCGGCATGACCAGCCCTGCCGAGAGGTACGCCGCGGCACGCGCGCGTGCCCACCACGCCGACCTCGCCGAGTTCGAGGGCGAGCTGTCCTTCCCGCTCGACCCGTTCCAGCGCGAGGCGTGCGAGGCGGTGGCCGAGGGGCGCAGCGTCCTGGTCGCCGCCCCGACCGGCGCCGGCAAGACCCTGGTGGGCGAGTACGCGGTACGCCATGCCTACCGGCGCGGCGAGAAGGCGTTCTACACGACGCCCATCAAGGCGCTGTCGAACCAGAAGTTCCACGACCTCGCGAAGGTGTACGGGCCCGAGAACGTCGGCCTGCTCACGGGCGACACCACGCTCAACCACGAGGCGGACATCATCGTGATGACCACCGAGGTGCTCCGCAACATGATCTACGCGGACTCCGAGAGCCTCGAGAGCCTCGGCGTGGTGATCCTCGACGAGGTGCACTACCTCGCGGACCGCTTCCGCGGCTCGGTGTGGGAGGAGGTCATCATCCATCTGCCCGAGCGCACGTCGATCGTGTCGCTGTCCGCGACCGTGTCCAACGCGGAGGAGTTCGGCGCATGGCTGGCGGAGGTGCGGGGCGACACGCGCGTGGTGGTGTCCGAGCACCGTCCCGTGCCGCTGTGGCCGCACGTGCTGCTCCGCGAGGGGATCTTCGACCTCTACGCGCCCGGCGTCGACCCGCAGGACCCGGGCATCACGCCCCGCCTCAACCCCGAGCTCGAGGCCATCACCAAGCGCTCCCGCTACGAGGACCCGCGCGGCGGCCGTCCCACCCGCGGCGGTCGCCGGCCTCAGGGCCGCCGCGCGCCGCCGCGCTTCGCGGTGGTGGACGTCCTCGACCAGCAGGGGCTGCTGCCCGCGATCGTGTTCGTGTTCTCGCGGGCCGGCTGCGAGGACGCGGTCGACCAGGTGCGCGCGGCCGGGATGGTGCTCACCACCGAGGCGGAGCGCCGCGAGATCGCGGCGATCATCGAGGAACGATGCGCGGGCGTGCCCACCGAGGACCTCTCGGCTTTGGGTTACCACCGGTGGCGCGACCACCTCGAGGCGGGTCTCGCGGCGCACCACGCGGGCATGATCCCGCTGTTCAAGGAGGTGGTCGAGCAGCTGTTCGCGGCCGGCCTCATCAAGGTGGTCTACGCGACCGAGACGCTCGCGCTCGGCATCAACATGCCCGCGCGCTCCGTGGTGCTCGAGAAGCTCGTGAAGTGGGACGGGCAGGGCCACAAGGACCTCACCGCGGGGGAGTACACGCAGCTCACCGGCCGGGCCGGACGGCGGGGGATCGACATCGAGGGCCACGCGGTGGTGGTCGAGCACCCCGGCTTCGACGCCCCGCAGCTGGGGCGCCTCGCGTCGCGGCGTACATACCCCCTCATCAGCTCCTTCCAGCCCTCCTACAACATGGCCGTGAACCTGGTCTCGCAGCTCGGCCTCGAGCGGGCGCGCGAGGTGCTCGAGATGTCCTTCGCGCAGTACCAGGCCGACCAGTCCGTGGTGGGTAAGGCGCGCAAGGCGCGCGAGTTCGACTCGACGCTGCGCGGCTACGCCGAGGCCGCCCGGTGCGACAAGGGCGACTTCATGGAGTACGCGGCGCTGCGCGAGAAGCTCGCGCGCCTGCAGAAGCAGGCCGCGCGCGACACGTCGCGGGCGCGCCAGGAGGCCACCGCGTCGACGCTGGCGGCGCTCCGCCGCGGGGACGTGGTGCGCGTGGGCGGCGGCAGGCGCGCCGGGCTCGCGGCCGTGGTCGAGTCCGACGACAACCCCGTGGCGCCCCGACCCCTCGTGGTCACCGAGCATGCGCGCGTCCACCGGCTCGCGATCTCCGAGCTGCACCACGGGCTCGAGACCGTGGGCGTGGTGAAGGTGCCGCGCCGGTTCGACTCCCGCAACGCCCGCAGCCGGCGGGAGCTCGCGCAGCTGATCGCCGACGGCCGGGGCTCCTACGAGGCCACGCGGGCCAGGCGTCGCGGTCCGGCGGCGGACACCAACGCCGCGGAGGAGCTCGACGTGCGGCGTCTCATGCGCGAGCACCCTTGCCACCAGTGCCCGGACCGCGAGGCGCACGCCCGCTGGGCCGAGCGCTACCACCGCACCCTGCGCGACAAGGACCGCATCGTCGGCGAGATCCAGCGCGCCACCGGATCGATCGCGCGGGTGTTCGACAAGCGGCTGCAGATCCTCGACGCGCTCGGCTACCTCGACATGGTCGACGGCCGGCCCGAGCTCACCGCGGCGGGACGGATGATGCGGCGGCTCTTCGCGGAGAACGACATCGTGATCGCCGAGGCGCTGCGCACCGGCGCGTGGGAGGGGCTGCACGCGCCGGCGCTCGCCGCCGCCGTTTCCACACTCCTCTACCAGGGGCGACGCGACGACGAGTCACGCACCCCCCGCCTTCCTGGCGGGCCGGGAGGCGTGCTCGGGACCGCGCTCAAGGAGACGGTGCGCCTGTGGTCCAAAGTCGACGACATGCAGCGCGAGCGCGGGCTGCCGGACCTGCCCGCGCCCCACTGGGGGATCGTCGCGCCCATCCACGGCTGGGCGCAGGGCAAGAGCCTCGACACCGTGCTCAAGGGCGCGGAGCTGGCTCCGGGCGACATGGTGCGCTGGTGCAAGCAGGTGATCGACTCGCTCGACCAGATCGCCGAGGTGGCACCGTCCGCCTCGGTGCGGGCCGCCGCTGTGCAGGCGATCACGTCCATGCGCAGGGGAGTGGTCGCGTACTAGGCGGCCGCTTGGAGATTCCCCATGGCACATGTTGCTGGTGTGTCCGATGGGGCGCGTGGGGCTGTCACATCCTCCACGTGAGAACGCTCCCGTCACAGTCGTCATTGGGACTTCACGCCGCGTTGCCTTGCCCGCGCAGTCATTTGACATGTGCCTAGACAGCCCACACCATTGAATCTCCATCACCTGATGGATGTTCAATGGCGAGAGGGAGCATGCGATGGTCGACGAGGACTCGCGTGACGCATCGTTGGGCGCGTCCGCCCTGGCGAGTTTCCCCCTCGCGGGGAGCACGGAGACGGCTGCTGATCCCGCGCGCGTCGCCGGCGTCCGCGGTCCGTACAAGCGGTCCGAGACCACCCGCGCGGCCATCCTGGCCGCCGCCATGGACGTCTTCGTGGAGCAGGGGTCCCGGGCCGCGTCGATGCGCGAGATCGCGCGACGTTCCGGCGTGGACCAGTCGACGGTGCTCCACCACTTCCCGCACAAGTCCTCGCTGCTGCTCGCGCTCATGCGCGAGCGCGACACCCGCGCCGACGCGCTGATCGCCGCGGAGCATCCCGCGACCGCCGCCGATGTCCCCGCGGCGATGCTCGCGCTCGCGCGGAGCAACGCCGGCCAGCCCGACGTGATCGCTCTGTACACGCTCCTCGCCGCCGAGTCCGTGACCGCGGACCACCCGCTGGAGGAGTTCTTCCACGAGCGCGTGGTGCGCGTCCGCGCCGGCTTCCAGGACTGGTTCGCCGCGCTCGGGGAGGCCGGCATGCTCCGTGACGGCGTCACGCCCGCGTTCGCGGCGGCCTCGTTCTTCGCGCTGTGGGAGGGTGCCCAGCTCCACTGGCTGCTCGACCGCGACGGCGTCGACGTGGTCGCCCTCCTCGAGGACCACCTCCGCCTCATCCTGCGCTGACGCGCACCCGCTCCAACCAGAAGGATCCGCTCATGACCATCGTTCCTCTCAACGACGCGTGGACCTACCGCCGCCCCTCCGGCCCGTTCGCCGCGGTGTCCGGCGGGCCCGAGGTGCTCGGCACCGTGCGCCTGCCGCACGACGCCCTGCGCGACGAGCAGCGCCGCCCCGACGTCCCCGCCAAGGGCGCCGCGGCCTACTACCCGAACGGCGCCTACACCTACGAGCGCGCCCTCGACGTGCCCGAGGAGTGGCACGGCCGGTCGGTGCGGCTCGAGGTGCAGGGCGCGTTCCGCCGCGCGCAGATCTTCCTCAACGACGAGCTCGCGGGAGTGCGCGCGGACGGCTACGCCCGATTCTTCGCGGACCTCACGCCCTACCTGCGGCACGGCGAGCCGAACCGCCTCCGCATCGAGGTGCGCTCCGGCGAGGACTCGCGGTGGTACTCCGGCGCGGGCCTCCACCGGCCGGTGCTGCTCCACGTGGACGAGCCCGTCCGGATCCTCGAGGACGGCATCCGCATTCGCACGGAGCGCATCGAGGAGGACCAGGCCGTCGTGGAGGTGGTCACCACCGTCCGCAACGACGAGCGCGTCACACGCACCGTCCGCGTCGGAACTGTGATCAGGGACGATGCGGGGGTCACCGTCGAGTCCGACGTCACCCGGGTGACGCTCGCCCCGGGCGAGCAGGCCGACGCCCGCCAGCTGTTCTACATCGCGGACCCCGCGCTGTGGGGCCCCGACAGCCCGCGCCTGCACACCGCATCGGTCGAGCTCGATGAGTCCGAGCCCGTCGTCACGACGTTCGGCATCCGCACCGTCACGGTCGACCCGCGCAAGGGCCTGCGGATCAACGGGGAGCCGGTGAAGCTCCGGGGCGCCTGCATCCACCACGACAACGGCCCCCTGGGTGCCGCCGCGGTCGGCCGCGCCGAGGAGCGCCGCATCGAGCTGCTCAAGGACGCGGGCTTCAACGCGATCCGCGCCGCGCACAACCCGCTGTCCCCGGCGATGCTCGACGCGTGCGACCGGCTCGGCATGCTCGTCATGGACGAGGCCTTCGACATGTGGACCCGCTTCAAGACGCCCTACGACTACGCGGCAGACTTCCCCGTGTGGTGGGAGGCCGACCTCGAGGCGCTCGTCGCCAAGGACCGCAACCACCCGAGCGTGATCATGTACTCGATCGGCAACGAGATCGTCGAGGTCGGCACTCCCCACGGCGCACGCTGGGCGCGGCGCCTCGCGGACAAGGTCCGCTCGCTCGACCCGACGCGGCCGGTCACCAACGGCGTGAACGCGCTCCTCGCGGTCATCGACGAGATGCCGCGGATCGTCGAGCAGCTCGGCGGACTCAACGCCCTGATGGCGGACAGGAACGCCATGGCGACCGTGGGCGCCACCGACACCGCGACCGCCCGCATCGAGGAGTCTTCGGCCGTGCTCGACGTGCTGGGCCTCAACTACGCCGAGTCCCGCTACGCCGCGGATCGCGATGCCTATCCGCACCGCGTGGTGGTGGGGTCGGAGACCTTCGGGCCCGAGATCGGGCGCCTCTGGCCGCTCGTGCTCGACAGCCCCAACGTCATCGGCGACTTCACGTGGACGGGCTGGGACTACCTGGGCGAGGTCGGCATCGGCTCCACCATGTACGCGGGCGACGATCAGGCCTCGGGCAAGCTCGAGCGCGAGTTCCCCTACCTCACCGCCTGGTGCGCGGACCTCGACATCACGGGCGCGCGCCGGCCGCTGTCCTACTACCGCGAGATCGTGTTCGGGCTGCGCAGCGAGCCGTACATCGCGGTGCGCCGCCCCGACCGCCACGGAGTCGAGATCGTCAATCCGTCCATGTGGGCGTGGAGCGACTCGGTCGCCTCGTGGACGTGGCACGGCTTCGAGGGCCGGCCCGCCACGGTGGAGGTGTACGCCGACGCCGACGAGGTCGCACTCATGCTCGACGGCGACGAGGTCGCCCGCGCGACGGTGGGGGAGGAGCGTCCGATGCTCGCGGTGCTGGAGACCACCTACCGGCCCGGCACGCTCGTCGCGATCGCGTACCGAGGCGGCGTCGAGACCGGTCGCGCCAGCCTCGCGACGGCCGGCGAGGCGACCCTGACCGCGACGGCCGACCGGACCGCGCTGGTGGACACCGACGCCGACCTCGCGTACGTCGCGATCGAGCTGCGCGACGCTGCGGGCGTCCTGGTGACGGACGCCGACCGTGACGTCACCGTCTCCATCGACGGCGCCGCGGCCCTGGCGGGCATGTGCAGCGCGAACCCTCGCACCGAGGAGCGCTTCGCCGCCCCCACGTGGCGGACGTTCGACGGCCGCGCGCTCGCCGTGGTCCGTCCCGCCGGCACGGGCCCCGCGACCGTCACCGTGACCTCCGAGGGGCTCGCGCCCGTCACCATCGCGCTGGAGGTGACGGCACGCCCGTAGCGCGGAGCGCCTGCACGGCGGGCCCCCGCGGCTCGCATACAGTTGCGGGGTGCTGACCGGACTGAGGAACCTCGCGATCGCGATCCTCGGCGGGGTCGGGCTCAACCTCGCGTTCCCCGACACCGGCTGGTGGTTCCTCGCCCCGGTCTCCGTGGCGCTGCTGTGGTGGTCGCTCGAGGTGGCCACCGCGCGCGCGGCCTTCCTCACCGGCTGGGCATACGGCGTCGCGTTCATGCTCCCGCACCTGTGGTGGGCGGACGTGGCCGTGGGGCCCATCCCCTGGGTGGCGCTCAGCGTCGCGGAGGGCCTCGCGTGGGCCCTGATCGCGGTCGCGTGGGCGCACGTGCGCCGCTCCGGGATCCTCGACGCCCACCGCTGGGCCGAGACGGTCGTGTTCGCCGGCCTCTGGGTCGCGGCGGAGCAGCTGCGCGGCATGGTGCCGTTCGGAGGCTTCCCGTGGGGGCGCGTGGGCTACGCGCTGGTCGACGCGCCCGTCGCGCGTCTCGCGTGGCTGGGCGGCGTGCCGCTCGTGTCCTTCGCCGTGGTGCTCGCGGGAGCGCTGCTGGGTCTCGCGTGGGAGTGCGCACGCACGCGCCGCGCCCTCACGGCAGCCTTCGCGCCCGTCCTGGCGATCGCGGTCCTGGGCGCCGGCTACCTCATCCCGATCGACAACGAGGCCCAGGAGGGCACCATGCGCGTGGGTGCGGTCCAGGGCAACGTCCCGGACCTGGGCCTCGAGGCGTTTTCCCAGGCACGTCTGGTGACGGAGAACCACCTCGCCGAGACCCTCCGCATGGCGGAGGAGACGGCGGACAACCCCGTCGACCTGGTCGTGTGGCCCGAGAACGCGGCCGACATCGACCCGCGTGTCGACTCCCAGACGCTCGCCGCCGTCGAGGAGGCGCAGGCCGCGACCGGCGCGCCGCTGCTCCTCGGCACGGTCGACTACACGCCGCCCGAGGGCCGCTACAACACGATGCTGCTGTTCGGCGGCAACGGCGCCATCCTCGACACCTACTCCAAGCAGCGGCCGGCGCCGTTCGCGGAGTACGTCCCGCTGCGCAGCCTCGCGCGCGAGGTGGCGCCCATCGTCGACGACGTCACGGACATGCTCCCCGGCACCGGCGCGGCGGTGATGAACGTGCCGGTCGCCTCGCTCGACCGCACCGTCCCCGTCGCGACGCCCATCTGCTTCGAGGTCGCCTACGACTCGATCGTGCGCGAGGCCGTCGCCAAGGGCGCCGAGCTCATCATCGTCCCCACCAACAACGCCTCGTTCGGTCACACCGCCGAGAGCACGCAGCAGCTCCAGATGACCCGCATGCGCGCGATCGAGTCGGGCCGCTGGGCCATCCAGATCTCCACCGTGGGCGTGAGCGCGGTCATCGACCCCGCCGGCCGCGTGATCGACGGCGCCGAGCTGTTCACCGCCGACCACCTGGTCGAGCGCGTCGGCCTCCGCAGCGACATCACCCCCGCGGTGCGCCTGGGCTGGTTCATCGGCTGGGCGTTCCTCATCGTCCCCACCGTGGTGGCGCTGCTCGCGGTGCGCCGCCGGGTCGCCGAGAGGTACGACTGGTGACCCGGACGCTCGTCATCATCCCGACCTACAACGAGCGGGAGTCGCTGCCGCGCCAGCTCGACGCCGTGCACGCCGCCGCTCCCGACGTCGACGTCCTGGTGGTCGACGACGGCTCGCCCGACGGCACCGGCGACTGGGCGCAGGCCCGCACGGAGCGGGACCCGCGGGTCCACCTGCTGCGCCGCACCGCCAAGAACGGCCTGGGAGCCGCGTACCTCGCGGGCTTCGCATGGGGCCTCGAACGCGGCTACGACCTCCTGTGCGAGATGGACGCGGACGGTTCCCACCGCGGAGCCGACCTTCCCGCCCTGCTCGCCCGCGCATCGTCCGCCGACCTGGTGATCGGGTCGCGCTGGGTGCCCGGGGGAGAGGTGGTCAACTGGCCACGCCACCGGCTGGTGCTGTCGACCGGGGCGAACACGTACGTGAGGCTCGCGCTGGGGATCGGGGTGCACGATGCGACGGCCGGGTTCCGCGTCTACCGCGCCTCGATGCTGCGGCGCCTCGCGCTGGCCGACGTCGAGTCGCAGGGCTACTGCTTCCAGGTCGACATGGCGTGGCGCGTGATCCGTGCGGGAGGGACGGTGGTCGAGGTGCCCATCACGTTCGTCGAGCGCGAGGCCGGCACCTCGAAGATGAGCGGCGCGATCATCCGTGAGGCCCTGGTCAAGGTGACGGCCTGGGGCGTCGCGCACCGGCTGCGTCAGGTCGCTCAGCTGCTCCCCGGACGCACGCGGGCATGAGAAAGGCACCCCCGCCGTCGTGGCGAGGGTGCCTTCCGTTCGAGCTCTAGCGGCGGCTGGCGCGGAGCAGCTCGAGACGCTCCTCCAGCAGCTCCTCCAGCTCGGGGATGGTCCGACGCTCGAGCAGCATGTCCCAGTGGGTGCGCTGCGGCTTGACGTCCTTGGGCTCGGGGCGGTCGCCGTCCCGCAGGAGCGCGAGGGCTCCGCAGTGGCATTCCCACGAGAGGGGGACGTCGGCCTCGACCGAGAACGGCATCGCGAGCACGTGACCGTTGGGGCAGTCGTAGTGCACCTCGACGCGCTCGGCGAGCTCGGCGTTGTGGATCGATTCCATCGACTGGGTCCCCAGTCGCATTCCTCGAAGCGCGCGATCGGCCATGGGCGTCCTCCTTCCGGCAGGCGGGCGCCTGCACTGGGACATAACGAGCGTAGCGCCTGAGTTGTTCCTGGTTCCTGCCGGAAATCAGGCGTTCACCAGCTCCCGTGCGGAGGTGTCCGCGGGTACCGGTGCGGGGGGACGATGCGCGGGCCGGCCCGCGTACGCGCCCGCGCCTACGGCGACGAGGATGAGGGCGCCCCCGGCGAGCTGAAGCGGCGCGAGGGACTGGCCGAGGACCGCCCATCCGAGCGCGCCCGCGGTGAGCGGGGTGAGGAAGCTGAGCAGGCTCACGCGGCTGGCCGGAAGCCGCAGGACGCCGGAGAACCAGGCGAGATAGGCGAGCGCGGTGCCGGGGACGGCGAGCCAGGCGTAGCCGAGGACGTTCGCGGTGGTGAGGTGCGGCGGGGCGCCCTCGATGAGGAGCATCGGGACCAGCAGCACCAGGCCTCCCGCGAGCAGCTGCCAGCCGGTGAACGCGAGGATCGGGACAGGGCGGCCCCACCGCTTGGTGAGGAGCACCCCCGCGGCGGTCGCGGCGGCGGAACCGAGGCCTGCAACGACGCCCCACGCGTCGAGGCGTGCGCCGGGCGTGAGCACCAGGAGAGCGACGCCCACCACTCCCGCGCCCGCGGCGGCGCGCGCCAGGGGAGCGACGCGCTCGCCGAGCGTGCGCGAGGCGAGCATGGTGACGAGCAACGGGTGGACGGCGGCGAGCGTCGCGGCCACCCCGCCCGGGAGGCGGTAGGCGGCGACGAACATCAGCGCGAAGAACGCGCCGATGTTGAGCGTGCCGAGGATCGCGGCCTTCCACCACCATGCACCGCGGGGGAGGACCCGGGTGATGGCGAGCAGGATGAGCCCGGCGGGCAGGGCGCGCAGCGTCGCGGTGAGCAGCGGTCGATCTGCGGGGAGCAGCTCCGTGGTGACCAGGTAGGAGGTTCCCCAGGTGATCGGGGCGAGCGCCGTGAGGGCGAGGGTACGGGTGGGATTCATGAGCACGGTCCAAACATCTTGATATCAAGATATCAGACAAATCTCGACGTCAAGATATTCCGCTGGCAAGATGGGCGCATGGACACGCTGGATCGGATCCTCGGCGAGTGGGAGAGGGAGCGTCCCGACCTGGACGTGAGCGCGCTGGCGGTGATCGGTCGGTTGTCGCGGTACGCGGACCTGGTGCAGGCGAGGCTGGACGCGGTGTTCGCGGAGCACGGGCTGCAGAGCTGGGAGTTCGATGTGCTGTCGGCGCTGAGACGCGCCGGCGATCCGTACGAGCTGACGCCCGGCGAGCTGGACCGCGCGCTGCTCATCACGTCGGGCACCACCACGCACCGCGTGCAGCGGCTCGAGTCGCGAGGGTTCGTCACACGTCGACGCGATGAGGACGACCGCCGGGTGGTGCGCGTGCGGCTCACCGTGACGGGCCGCGCGGCCCACGAGGCCGCACACGCCGCGCACGCGGATAACGAGACGCGGATCCTCGCGGGGCTGAGCGAGGGCGAGCGCGCCGAGCTGCTCGGCGGTCTCAAGGCGCTCGGCCGCGTCCTGGGCGACACGCTGCCGGACTGAGGGGCGCTATGCGGCGTTCTCGGCCGCGTAGCGGTCGAGCGCGGAGACCCAGAGCCTGCGGATGAGCGGCCGCATGGGCGCGTGCCGGTAGAGCCACAGCAGCGCCTTCTGACGGGTCGGGTCGTCGAGAGTCCACTCGACGTGCATGCGGCTCCCGCCATTTTTACCAGGGGAGATGTGCGCGAAGCCGGCGCCGCCGCCACCGTAGCTGCACTCGGTCACCACCCACCGGACGGTGGTGGGATCCGACCAGTCGTAGCGGGAGACTATCCAGAAAGGGGAGCCGGGAGTGCTCTCGAGCGCCTCGGCCCAGTGCGCGCCCTGGCCGCGCACCTCGAACGTCTTGGGGCTGAGCGAGCTCGACCAGATCTCCGGACTTCACGGCGCGCCGTGAAGTCCGTGAGGGCGCCGAGCGCCTGCGCGGGCGTCGCGGTGGTCTCCAGGTCGAAACGCACCTTTCCCATGGAAGCACCGAACGCCTGGGCGCGCTCAGCCACGCGGTGACGTAGCGTGGAGGCGGCCAGAGCTCGCGGAGGGAGGGGCCTGTGACGCCGATCGACGCGCGCGACTTCCGACGGGATCCGTCGGCGGCTCTGCGTGCCGCCGACGTCGCCGGTCCCGTGGTCATCACAGACCGAGGCCGACCCGCGTATGTGCTGTCGAGGTACGAGCACTTCGTGGCACGCGGCCGCTCGCTGGCGCGCCAATTGACCGCCGATGACGACATCGAGTTCGCGCCGGACCGCACGATGCGAGTTGAGCGCGGACGGGCTTCCTAGCGGCCAGGTCGGTCAGCCACCGGCGTCGACGATGACGCGGTTGCCGAGGACGTCCTCGAGCTCGACCCGCACCGCGTCACTGCACGCCAGTCGATCGCCCCATCCGCCGTGCCAGGCGGCAACTGCGAGCTCGACCGTGGTGTCCGTCTCGTGCACGGTGACCTCGGGTCCGCCACCACATGTCTGGGTGGAGATCCACAAGGTGGCGCTGTCGGAGGATTCATCTGACACCACGAAATCGACGTGCCCGCGATGCGGATTCGCGGCCCACCACGTGGCGGACGCGCCCGCTCCAAGCGTGAAGACGCCGGCTGCGATCAAGACCCACGTAAGACGGCTTGCCACGTGGTGCACCGCCTTCCGATAGCGAGACGCGCCTTACTGCGTGGTCGCGTCCTCAGCGAGGGATGGTTGAAACCTACTGAGGCGCCGGCCGACAGCCATCCCGACACGCGCATCGTCCACGGTTGATAGAGCGCCGATAATGCGCATTATGACATTACAGGTGCGGAGCGACCGGGAAGGGGCCTCCCTGCCGCTCAGAACCCGATGAGGCGCGCGACCACGCGCGCGACCTCGTCGGCGACCTCCGGCGGCGCTGCACCCGCCTCCACCTTGCGGATCCGTGCGAATGACAGCGTCCGCGGCTGCTCGCAGATCGCGAACGAGCGCTCCGTCACGCGGACGCGAGTTGGCCACGGCCGCATCGCCGTCGTGAGAGGCACTGCGATCACCATCTCCGTCGCGTCGTGCAGGGCAGGCACGGACAGCACCAGGTGCGGACGGTCCTTCGCCTGCTCCCGACCCTTGGTGGGATCCATCGATGCCCAGACGATGTCTCCGCGCGCGATCGACAGCTCACCGGTCATCGCGTCGGCGAATCCTCGAGTCCGAATCCCATGTCCACGTGGTCGTCGTCCTCGGCGAGAGCCGCCCTGTATGCCTCGGGCGTCAACCTCGAAAGGCCCACCCAGAACTCACGCTCGGCCTCATGGTCGAGCAGCTGGTCGAGGAGCTCCGATTGCGTGACTCCGCGCTCCCCCGCCAACTCGCTGACACGCGCCCGTGTCGAGCGACGGACCTTGATGGTCGTCATATCAGTCATATGAATGATGGTATGACGCACGGTCGTCCTCGACCAGTCCCCGCGACGCGATCGCGCACGCGAATCGGCTGCATCGGCGTAGCCTCGAAGGGCGACCCACCCACCTGGTGCATCGGACGGGAGGCGGCATGAGC
This sequence comes from Demequina silvatica, assembly GCF_000971215.1. GTDB lineage: Bacteria > Actinomycetota > Actinomycetes > Actinomycetales > Demequinaceae > Demequina > Demequina silvatica. Next base: position 102,406 of record NZ_BBMA01000004.1, on the reverse strand, counting down.
GTGCTCAGCCAGGTCTTCGCCGGCGCCACGGCGCTGGCTCTCATCGTCGTCGGGCTCATCGAGATCCTCCGCCACGGCGACCAGCGCTTCCATCGCATCCTGCTCATCGCACTCGAGGACGTCCCCGCGGTGCGGATGTGGGCCATGAACATCGGCGCCTACAACATCACCACCGCCATCGGCATCGTCGTGGGCCTCTGCATGGTGCACCTCTCGGGCAACGTCGCGGGCGGCACGGCGATCGTGATCGCGTTGTGCGCCGCGCAGGTGTTCCTCGGGTTCTGGCTGTGGGTCACGGAACGTCGCCTGCTCACCAGCGCGATCGGTCAGGCGCTCACGCCTGCCCTTGCGATCGCGTTCGCGCTGGCCTGATCCCCCGCCGCACCGCCCACGCCACACCGCCCAGCGTCGCGATCGCGATCACCGCCGTCTGCACGACGTCGACCACCGATCCACCGGAGCAAGAGCCGCCGGACGCGCAGCTCTGAACGGACGCGAACCCGAACACCACGGCGCCGAGCGCTGCGATCCCGAGCGCGACCAGCATCCAACCCCACCGCACGGTGACAGTGTTCTGCCTGGTCATGCGCCCATGGTGGCACCCTCTCCCCCGGCGCGCCCGCAGCCGCGCCGCGCGAGCACCCGGTAGTCTCGTCCCACCGGCGCACCGCGCACACCACCCTGAGAAGGCTGGAGGACCCTGCGATGACCCCTGGACTCGACACCGAGAAAGAGCCGACCGCGGCCGACGTGATCGACCTGTCCACCCGCTGGCGCGAGCTCGACGCGCGGTTCGGCAAGGCCCGCAAGCGCGCACGCAAGCGTGTCGAGCAGGGCGACCCTGCCCTGGTCACGGATCGCGGCAGCGCCGTGGTGCTGACCGCACCGCACGGCACGCGGCACTACCGCGCCGGAGCGATGAAGGCCGCGGACCTCCACACGGGCTCACTCACGCTGCTCGCAGGCGAGGTCGCGAACGTCTCCACCGTCGTGTCCGCGGGCGCCCGCGCCGAGTGGGACACCTGGGACGAGCGTGACGACGAGTTCGCCCGCCACCTGCGCGACCTCCGCGAGCCCGCCCGCATGCTCATCGACATCCACGGCATGGGCGACCACCACGGCCCGGACTTCTGCCTGGGTACCGGTCCGCGCCCCGGGCCGCTCGAGGCGCTCGCCGTCGAGATCCTGCGCGCCGAGCTCGAGCCCTTCGACGTCGCCGTCAACGCGCCGTTCAACGCGCGCCCCCACTACACAGTGACCAGCCTGGCGCAGCGCCAGCTGGGCCTTGCGGGTCTCCAGATCGAGGTCGCCGCGCGGTGGCGCAGCCCTCACGATGACACAGCGACCCCCGCGGCCGCGGCCCTGTCCGCGGCGCTGACCGTGGTCGAGGAGCGGCTGCGCGACGCTGCGTGAGGGGCCGCGCTACCCTGCCCCCGTGACCGCCAGCGACCTCCCGAGCACCATCGCGGAGCCCGTCGAGCACACGCTCGAGATCAAGCGGTCGATCTTCCTCACCCACCTCGCGCCGGTCGCGACCATGGAGGAGGCGGACGCCGTCATCGCGCGGATCCGCAAGCAGCGCTGGGATGCGCGCCACCACTGCACGGCGCTTGTCGTAGGCGCCCACGCGGACCGTCAGCGCTCGAACGACGACGGCGAGCCCGCCGGTACCGCGGGTGTCCCGATGCTCGAGGTGCTGCGCCGCCGCGACGTCACCGACGTGGTCGCCGTGGTGAGCCGCTGGTTCGGCGGCGTCAAGCTCGGCGCCGGCGGCCTGGTGCGCGCGTACGGGAGCGCGGTCGCCGATACTCTCGATCGGGCGCCGATGGTGCGCCGCACCGTCCGCACCCAGGTCCTGCTGGACGTCCCGCACGCCGACGCGGGCCGCGTGCTCGCGTTCCTCCACCAGTGGGTCGAGGGGCACGATGCGGTGCTGGACTCCCCCGCCTACGGCGCCTTCGCGACGCTCACCGTCTGGGTGGCACCGGCGGATGTCGCGGCCCTGGACGCGGACGTCGCCGCCCTCACGGCCGGCGCCGTCGTCCCACGGACCGGGGATGGCCGCGTGGTCGACGTGCCCGCTCGGTAGGGTGAGGCCCATGCGACGAGCCCTGCTGGCGATCCCCCTGCTGGCCCTCGCCGCATGCTCCCCCGCCGCCTCCACGGACATGCCGCCCGAGGTGGCCGAGCGCTTCGATCAGCTCGAGACCGCGCTCGCCGGATGGGAGGACGCCGCCTCGATCGAGGAGGCCCACGCCAACGCCGAGGCCGCCCGGAACCTCATCACCGGCGTCGACGGCCCGCTCTACGGGGACGGCGACGGCGACGGCGAGATCGCGGGATCCTCACCGGTCGGCCTGCTCCCCGGATACGGCGGCGAGCCGGGACTGGTGCACGACCCGGCGGTGAACCCGTGCGTGGAGGCCGATGTGCTCGGCGGCAGCTGGGAGACGCCCGCGGAGCGGTGGGACCAGGTCACGGCCGCGATCGACGCCTGGGAGGTGACGGCGAACACGTTCCCGTCGCTCGAGTCGCACCCGCAGCGCATCGTGGGGTGGGCGACGCTGACGCTCGCCTCCGACAGCCTCGACACCGCGCTCGAGTACGCCGGCCACGCGCGCCTTCACCTCGACGCCTCCACCTACGCCTACGACAGCTGCGTCCTCGGCGCCTGACCCGCGCGGCGCATCGTCCCGCTGTCGCACCCCCGTGCGAAAGTACCAAGATGTACCAAAGCGTCCCAAGGAGGCACTGATGACGGTCAACCCGTTCAAGCCCACGGCGGGCGCGGTCCCTCCCCTGCTGGTGGGCCGCGACGCGCTCCTCGCCGAGGTCGACGAGGGCATCCAGTCGGGACCGGGCCACCCCGCGCGCATCACGATCTTCACCGGCGCGCGCGGCACCGGTAAGACCGTCATGCTGACCGAGTCGGGCGACCGCGCGATGTCCCACGGGTGGCTCGTCATCGACGAGTCCGCCTCCCCTGGGATGCTCGCGCGCATCGGCGAGGCGGTCGACCGCCTGCTGGAGGGCGTCAGCCCACGAGCCAGACGCCGCGTCACGGGCGTGTCGATCGGCGCGCTCGGGAGCATCGACACCGAGCTCACGCCGCAGCTCGCGGAGGGGGTGCGCCACCGGATCGGCCGCCTGCTGGACACGCTGGAGGCTGACGGGACCGGGCTGCTGATCACGGTGGACGAGGTCCACGCCCGGTCCGACGACCTGCGCGAGCTCGCCCTCATCACGCAGCACCTGGTGCGCGAGAACCGCGAGTTCGCGATCGTCATGGCGGGGCTGCCGTCCGCGGTCTCCGACCTGCTGCGCTCCGACGCGCAGGGCCGCGTCCTGACCTTCCTGCGGCGCGCCGATAAGCACGTGCTCGCCGACGTCTCCGTCGACGAGGTCCACGACGCCCTGGTCCAGACCGTCACCGACAACGGACGCACCATCGCCCCCGACGCCGCCCGCGCCGCGGCGGAGGCGACCCACGGCTACCCGTTCCTCATCCAGCTGGTGGGCTTCCACGTGTGGCGCGCTGCCACGGGCGACGCGATCACCCTCGCGGATGTGACGGCCGGCGTCGAGGCGGCGCGCGAACGGCTCGGCACGCTCGTGACGGAGACGGCCCTCGCGGACCTGTCGCCGCGCGACCTCGAGATGCTGCGCGCCATGGCCCGCGACGACGGCCCGTCGCGCATGGTCGACCTGGGCGCCCGGACCGGCATGTCGCGTCAGAACGCGGACACCTACCGCCGGCGCCTCCTCGACGCGGGCGTGATCGAGCAGGTGGGACGCGGGCAGGTGGACTTCGCGCTGCCCTACCTGCGCGAGCACCTGCGAGGGCGGTAGCGCGCGGGACGATGCGCGGGCCGGGTCAGCGCGCGCCGGCGGCCTCCCCGTGGGGCACCACCACGGCGTCGGCGGACTCGCCCGCGCGCGGGTAGAACGCGAGCACCAGGGATACGCCGACGACGAGCCCCACCAGCTGCGCCCCGACGAACGGCGCGACCGAGGACGGCGCGATGCCGGCGAACGTGTCGGAGAACACGCGGCCGATGGTGACAGCCGGGTTCGCGAAGGACGTCGAGCTGGTGAACCAGTACGCGGCGCCGATGTACGCGCCCACGGCGGGCGCGGCGAGCGCGCCGCGGCCCGAGCGGGCGAGCGCGAAGATGATGAGCACCAGGCCCGACGTCGCCACCACCTCCGCGAGCAGGTGGGGGCCCGTGGCCCTGTCGGTGGTCGACAGCGCGGTGGGCACGTCGAACATGAGGTTCGCGAGGATCGCGCCCGCGATGCCGCCCGCAACCTGCGCCGCGGAGTACGCGCCCGCCTCCCCGAGCGACAGCCCGTGACCGGTGCGGCGCCCCAGGAACCAGTCGGCCAGCGACACCACCGGGTTGAAGTGCGCGCCCGACACCGGGCCGAACATGAGGATGAGCACCGTGAGACCGAGCGCCGTCGCGATCGCGTTCTCCAGGAGCTGGAGGCCCACGTCCTCTGGCGAGAGCGCCGCGGCGGCGATGCCGGAGCCCACCACGACGGTGACCAGCAGGGCGGTGCCGAGCAGCTCGGCGCCGAGCGCCCGGGCGCGCGCGGCGTTCACGCGGCGCCCAGCGCGCGCGACACTCGGTCGAGGGCGCCGGGGATCAATGCGTAGTAGGCCCACGTCCCGCGCTTGGTGCGGCTGAGGAAGCCCGCCTCGGTGAGCACCTTGAGGTGGTGCGACACGGTCGGCTGGCTGAGCCCGACCGGCTCGGTGAGGTCGCACACGCACGCCTCTCCCCCAGCGGACGCGGCGACGATCGACAGCAACCGCAGCCGCGCCGGGTCCGCGAGGGCCTTCATGGTGTGCGCGAGCTCCTCGGCGTCCTCCGCCGTCAGCGGCTCGCCCACCAGCGAGGTCGCGCAGGACGCGCTGATGTCCGTGAGCTCGAGGCCGGTGATCTCCGTCATGACATTGACAATAGTCGATATAGACGAGTATCGATAGAGGCAGGCACAACCCAGGAGCTCCCCATGACACTGATCGACCTGACGGCGGCCCCCGTCGCCCGTCCCGTGAACGCCCACCTCCCCGTCGCCATCATCGGCGCGGGCCCGGTGGGGCTCGCCGCCGCCGCCCACCTGCTGGGGCGGGGCATCGACTTCGTGGTGCTCGAGTCCGGCTCCCAGGTGGCCGCGAGCGTGCGGTCGTGGGGGCACACGCGGCTGTTCTCTCCGTGGAAGCACCTGGTCGACCCCGCCGCGCAGGCGCTCCTCGAGGCGACCGGCTGGACGCTCCCGAGCCCCGACCGCGCGCCCACCGGCGCCGAGCTGGTCGAGCTCTACCTCGAGCCTCTTGCCGCGCTCGACGGGATCGCCTCGCGGATCCGCTTCGGCCTCGCGGTGACCGACGTCACGCGGGAGGGCATGGACCGCACCCGGACCGCCGGCCGCAACGCCGCGCCCCTGGTGGTCCGTACGCGGTCCGCGTCCGGCGAGGTCGAGGATCGCGCCTTCCGCGCGGTGATCGACGCCTCGGGCACCTACCTCTCCTCCAACTCGCTCGCGAGCAACGGCCTCACCCTCCCGGGCCTGGCCGAGGTCACGGACCGGGTCCTTCCCGCGCTGCCCGACGTGCTGGGCCGCGACCGTGCGGTGTTCGCGGGGCGTCACACCACGGTGGTGGGCGCCGGCCACTCGGCCGCGAACACCGTGCTCGCGCTGGCGTCTCTCGCACGCGACGTGCCGGGCACGCGGGTCACCTGGGCGATCCGCTCGGCGTCCCCCGACCGCGTGACCGACGCGGAGACGGACGGCCTGCCCGGGCGCGCATCGCTGGGAGTGCGGGCGCGCCGCGCGGTGGCCGACGGTCGCGTCACGCTGCTCGACGGCTTCGAGACGGTGGGGGCCCGGTGGGATGGCGCCGCGATCGCGCTCACCGGCCGCCGCGGCGGCGGGCTCACCACCCACCGCACCGACGTCCTGGTGAACGCGACCGGCTTCCGCCCCGACCTCAGCCTCTACCGCGAGATCCGCCTGGACCTCGACGACGTGGTGGAGGCGCCGCGACGGCTCGCCCCGCTGATCGACCCGAACCTGCACTCGTGCGGCACGGTCGAGCCCCACGGGTACCGCGAGCTGGCGCACCCCGACCAGGGCGTGTTCCTGGTCGGCATGAAGTCCTACGGCCGCGCGCCCACGTTCCTGCTCAAGACCGGCTACGAGCAGGTCCGCTCCGTGGTCGCGTGGATCGCCGGCGACATCGCGTCCGCTCAGGCGATCGAGCTGGTGCTGCCCGCGACGGGCGTGTGCTCGACCGACGGCGGCGGCTGCTGCTGATCAGCGGTGACGCTGGCGGTAGTTCTGCCAGCCCACCGTGACGGTCCCCACCACGCCGCCCAGCAGCACGAGGATCATGAAGAAGAAGCCGGGCCCGAGGCCGTCGGCGGAGGTGGAGCTGGAGGCGGCGCTGAGGGTGACGGCCGCCGCGGTTGCGGTGAACATGAACTCTCCATCGAGTCGTTCTGCGAGGACCGACGGATCGCGCCGGCCTCGCTGCCAGGCGGGGACCTGATCCCAACCTACCCCCGGGCGAGGGGGACGATGCGCGCCACGCCCGGCCGCCGCATCGTCCCTCCGTACGGGGCGGCTATGCCGCCGCGATCGACTCCAGCTCGTTGGCGACGCCCTCCGCCCATTCGCGCACGGCCGCGAAGTCGCGGAAGTCGCCCTTGGGCGGGTTGAGGACGCGGATGAGGGCCTTCTCGCCCACGTTGAGCTTGTCCCAGTCGAGGGCGCCGGGGAACCGCGCGTGGTCGCGGGCCTCGATCTCGGCCGCGAAGCCGTCCGCCTCGTCGAGCGGCTGGCCGGGCTGGACCACGGTCTCCATGCCCACGGAGAACATCCACACGTCCTTGCCGCGGAGCTCGTCGCGGTGCTCGCGCACCAGCTCGGAGGCATCGCGGCGCCACAGGCCGCCATACACCGCGGAGCCGATCACCACGGCCTCGTAGTAGTGGATGCCGTGCACGTCGCACGCATCCTCGAGGTCCACCTCGAAGCCGTGGGAGCGGATCTGCTCCGCCACATGCTGCGCGACCTCACGCGTCGCACCGTACTTCGAACCGACCGCTACCAGCACCTTCATGGTGACCTCCTCCGGGGTGAACGGCACCATCGTCCCGTGGCGCGGGGTCGCACCGACGGGACGATGGTCCCCGGCCATGCGTCTATTCGACCACGAGCACCAGGTCGCCGCCCGCGAGGGACTGCGATCCGCCGATGACCACGCGCGCGACCGTGCCGGCCACCGGAGTGGTGATGGAGGACTCCATCTTCATCGCCTCGATCACGGCGACCGTCTGGCCGGCCTCGACCTGGTCGCCCTCCGCGACGCGCGGCGTCACGAGCCCGGTGAAGGGCGAGGCGATGTGGCCCGGCCGGCCCGTGTCCGCCCGCTCGCGCTCGACCACGTCGACCTTCGCGGACAGGTCGCGCACCTGGATCGGGCGGATCGAGCCGTTGTAGTTGAAGATGACGGTGCGCTCGCCGTGCGAGTCGGGCTCGCCGATCGCCTCGATCGTCGCGATGATCTTGACGCCACGGTGCAGCTCGATCACCGCCTCCTCGCCCGAGCCCTCGGTGAGGCCGTAGAGATAGTGGAACGTGTCGATGACGGAGATGTCGCCGTACTTGTCGATCGCCTGGTCGAACTCCTTGGCAGGCCCCGGGAACAGCAGGTGGTTGAGGCGGCGGCGACGCGGCTGCCCCTCCTGCGCGAGGACCGTGCGGTCGTCGTCGGTGAGCTCCGCGATCTTGCGCTCCACGGTGCGGCCCTGGAGGGCCTTGGTGCGGAACGGCTCGGGCCAGCCGCCGGGCGGATCGCCCAGCTCGCCGGCGAGGAAGCCGATCACGGAGTCGGGGAGGTCGTACTTGTCGGGGTTCTCCTCGAAGTCGACCGGGTCCGCGTCGTTCGCCACCAGGTGCAGGGCGAGGTCGCCCACCACCTTGGAGGACGGCGTCACCTTGACCAGGTTGCCGAGGATGCGGTTCGCGGCCGCGTACATGTCCTCGATCGCCTCGAACTTGTCCGCGAGCCCCAGCGAGATCGCCTGCTGGCGCAGGTTGGACAGCTGGCCGCCCGGGATCTCGTGGTGGTAGACGCGGCCCGTGGGGCCCGGCAGGCCGGACTCGAAGGGCGCGTAGAGGCGGCGGACCGACTCCCAGTAGGGCTCGAGGTCCTGCGCCGCGGCGAGGGACATGCCCGTGTCGCGCGTGGTGTGCTCGAGCGCCGCGATGAGCGCGGACATGGGCGGCTGCGACGTGGTGCCTGCCATCGAGGCGCTGGCGACGTCGACGGCGTCCACCCCGGCCTCCGCGGCGGCGAGCAGCGTGCCGATCTGTCCGCCGGCCGTGTCGTGCGTGTGGAGGTGCACGGGCAGGTCGAACTTCGCGCGCAGCTGCGACACCAGGATCGCGGCGGCCGCGGGACGCAGCAGGCCCGCCATGTCCTTGATCGCGAGCATGTGGGCACCCGCCTCGACCAGCTGCTCCGCGAGGCGCAGGTAGTAGTCGAGCGTGTAGAGCTTCTCCCCCGGCGAGATCATGTTGCCCGTGTAGCACAGCGTCGCCTCCGCGATCGCGGTGCCGGTGCCGCGGACGGCCTCGATGGCGGGGCGCATCTGCTCGACGTCGTTGAGCGCGTCGAAGATGCGGAAGATGTCGATGCCGGTGGCGGCCGCCTCCTCCACGAACGCGACGGCGACCTCGTCGGGGTACGGCGTGTAGCCCACGGTGTTGCGGCCGCGCAGGAGCATCTGCAGCGCGACGTTCGGCATCTTGCGGCGCAGGTCCTCGAGCCGGATCCACGGGTCCTCGGAGAGGAAGCGCATCGCGACGTCGTAGGTCGCGCCGCCCCAGCACTCGACCGAGAGCAGCTCGGGGGTCATGCGGGAGACGTGGCCGGCCGCGGCCAGCAGGTCGTAGGTGCGCACGCGGGTCGCGAGCAGCGACTGGTGCGCGTCGCGCATGGTGGTCTCGGTGATCGCCAGGGCGTTCTGCTCGCGCAGCGCCTTCGCGAAGCCCTCCGGGCCCAGCTCGAGCAGCCGCTGGCGCGAGCCGGCCGGCGGCTCGACGGTCAGGTCGATCGCCGGCAGCTTGTCCGCGGGGCGCACGAACACCTCGGCGTGCTCGCCGTACGGCCGGTTCACCGTGGTGTGGCCCAGGAACGCGAGCAGCTTGGTCGAGCGGTCGGGTGTGGTGGCCACCTCGAGCAGCTCCGGGTGGCGCTCGATGAACGCCGTGGTGACGCCGCCCGACTGGAACTCGGGGTTCGAGAGCACGGCGCGCAGGAACTGGATGTTGGACGTGACGCCGCGGATGCGGAACTCCGCCAGCGCGCGCAGCGCGCGGCGGTTCGCGGTCGCGAAGTCGTGGCCGCGGCAGGTCAGCTTGACCAGCATCGAGTCGAAGTGACCGGTGATGACGTTGCCGGCCATGCCGGTCGCGCCGTCGAGGCGGATGCCGGCGCCGCCCGGCGACCGGTACGCGACGATGCGGCCCGTGTCGGGCAGGAAGCCGTTGGCCGGGTCCTCGGTGGTGATGCGGGTCTGGATCGCGAAGCCGGAGACGCGGATGTCCTCCTGGCGGATCCCCATGTCCGCGAGCGTCTCGCCCGAGGCGATGCGCAGCTGCGAGCTCACCAGGTCGATCCCGGTGACCTCCTCGGTGACCGTGTGCTCGACCTGGATGCGCGGGTTCATCTCGATGAACACGTGCTGCCCGGCGCGCTCGCCCTCGGTCGCGAGCAGGAACTCGACGGTACCGGCGTTGACGTAGCCCAGGCTGCGCGCGAACTTGACGGCGTCCGCGCAGAGCGCGTCGCGGATGGCGGGGTCGAGCGCCGGCGCGGGCGCGATCTCCACCACCTTCTGGTGGCGGCGCTGCAGCGAGCAGTCGCGCTCGAACAGGTGGACCACGTCGCCCGACGCGTCCGCGAGGATCTGCACCTCGATGTGGCGCGGGCCCAGCACGGCCTGCTCGAGGAACACCGTCGGGTCGCCGAACGCGTTCTCCGCCTCGCGCATCGCGGCCTCGAGCAGCTCGACCAGGTCCTCGCGACGCTCGACGCGGCGCATGCCGCGACCGCCGCCGCCGGCGACGGCCTTGACGAACACCGGGTAGCCGATCCGGTCCGCCTCGGCGACCAGGAACTCGACGTCGCGCGACGGCTCCGAGGAGTCGAGCACGGGGACGCCGGCCTCGCGGGCCGCCTTGAGCGCCGCGACCTTGTCGCCCGCCTTCGCGAGCACCTCCGGCGGCGGGCCCACGAACGTCACGCCCTCCTCGGCGCAGCGTCGCGCGAAGTCCACGTTCTCCGACAGGAAGCCGTAGCCCGGGTAGACGGCGTCGGCACCGGCCTGCTTGGCGACGTCGAGGATCGCCTCGATGTCGAGGTACGCCTTGACCGGGTGGCCCTCCTCGCCGATCTGGTAGGACTCGTCGGCCTTGACGCGATGCTCGGACATGCGGTCCTCGTAGGGGAACACCGCGACCGTCTCGGCGCCGTTCTCGACGGCGGCCCTGAAGGCTCGGACGGCGATCTCTGCGCGGTTTGCCACGAGGACTTTGGCGAACATCTGCTTCCCTTCGTCGTTGGGGACATCCTGCCAGGTTTCGGGACGGCAGTCAGCCGCCGTCCACCAGGTGAGACGTGAGGCGTTGCGGCACGTCGTGCCCCTGCCGGATTCCACACGCAGGCGTCGATGAATCGTTCAAATGGCGCCACACGGCGCGCGTCTCACTAGACGCGGGACGCGACCTGCAGATTCCGTGTGGAGCGCGGTCGCGACTGGGACGCCAGGGGCCGGGAAGGCGACGCGGAGGGACGATGCGTGGGCCGGCCCGCGCGCTCAGCCCGCCTGGCTGCGGCGCGCGCGACGCTCGGCGAGGTCGTCGACGCTCGTGACGGCGACGTCGTCAGCGCGGTCGGCGGGCAGCGAGGACAGCGAGCCCTCGAGCTCGCGCCACACCTTGCCCAGCGCGATGCCGAACACGCCCTGGCCGCCCTGCACCAGGTCGATCACCTGGTCGTCGGACGTGCACTCGTACACGGACGCGCCGTCGGACATGAGCGTGATGTTCGCGAGGTCCTCGACGCCGCGCTCGCGCAGATGCTCCACCGCGGTGCGGATCTGCTGGAGCGACACGCCCGAGTCGAGCAGGCGCTTCACCACGCGCAGGACCAGGATGTCGCGGAAGCCGTAGAGGCGCTGCGTGCCGGAGCCGGTGGCGGAGCGCACGGTGGGCTCCACCAGGCCGGTGCGGGCCCAGTAGTCGAGCTGACGGTAGGTGATGCCGGCGGCCTTGCACGCGGTGGGACCGCGATAGCCCGCGTTCTCGTCGAGCGGCGGAAGGCCGTCATCGAACAGCACGCCCTGATCGAGCCGGGGAGGCATGCGGTGGCCGGGTCCGTCGGTCATCAAACTCCTCCTAGGTTCAACCTTCACTCAAACGTTAGGGATGCTGAGGGGCCGGGTCAACGACCGCGCGCACGTGTCGCGCGACGCCGTCCCTATCCTCCCACCTGATGGCGCACCACGGCGGAGAACGCGGCGATCGCGGCCTCGCCGAAGTCGCCCGCGGCGGCCTCCGCCTCTCCCCCGCCCTTGCGGCGCAGCGGCGCCGCGGCCGCCTGGGCGCGGTCCGCCTCGCGGCGCGCCGCGAGGACCAGGGTGCGCAGCCCGCGCACGTCGCCGCCGGCGTCCAGGTAGGCCCCGGCCGCGACCACGGTCGGCAGCACCGCGGGCTCGAAGCCATCGGGCACGGTGCGCGCGACGATTCCGGCCTCCTCGAGCGCGCCGAGCACCTCGGGCGTCACTCCCCCGCGCTCCGCCACGGCGGTCGCGGTGAGGTAGTCGTCGGGCGCCTCGCCGATCTCGGTCAGCGTGACCGGCTCGTGCAGGCGCCCCGAGTCGAGCGCGTCGAGCTGCTCACGGATCACCGTGAGCGGTCGGTAGTGGTCGCGCTGCTGACGCAGCACGAACCTCAGGCGCTCCACGTCGGCTGGCGAGTACTGCCGGTAGCCCGAGGCTGTGCGCTCGGGCGTCACCAGCCCGTGGGAGTCGAGGAACCTCAGCTTGGACGGCGTCAGCGTGGGGAACTGCGGCTGCACCAGCTGCAGCACGTCGCTGACGCGCAGCATCGGCTCGTGCGAGAGCGCGTGCGGCCAGGTGCCGGAGAGCGGCTCGACGGGACGGGCGTCACCGCCCGCGCCCGCAGCAGAGGGGGACGCCGCCGTGCGACGCGCGGCCTGCGGCATGCGTCAGGCCTGCGTGCCGGGGTGGAACGTGAGACGGTACTTGCCGATCTGGACCTCGTCGCCGGCGGCGAGCTTGCGCTCGGAGACGTTCTCGCGGTTGACGTAGGTGCCGTTGAGCGAGCCCTGGTCGCGCACGAAGAAGTCGTGCCCGTCGCGGACGAACTGGGCGTGCTCGCGGCTCACCGTGACGTCGTCGAGGAAGATGTCGGACTTCACGGAACGGCCCGCCGTGGTGACGTCGACGTCGAGCAGGAAACGCGCGCCCAGGTTGGGTCCGTGGTGCACGATCAGCAGCGCGTGGTCGGGGCCGAGGGCCTGGATGGCGGCCTCGTCCTGCCCGCTCGGTGCGGCGGGGGCGGACTCGGCGAGGGGTACCGCGGAGTCGAGCGACATGGTCCGCTCGACGGGGCTCTCGTCATACGTCATGACGCCTCCTTCGGGTCGATCGGTCGCTGTTCATCCTAGGCCCGCCGGGCCCTCATCCGACACCTCGCCACGCCCGCGAACCGCGGCCGTACGGGCACGGATGTCCCTCACGTACCCGATCCCTGCGTACCAGTAGAGGACCGCGGCGCACGCGGCGCCGATGATCGCGAGCCCGTGCAGCGAGCCCCACTCGGGGAACGCGACGCGCACCAGGTAGGCCATGGGCAGGAACACGTAGAGCAGCGCGGTGGCGACCTTGCCGACGTACGTCACCTGCGGGGACTCGAGGTGATGGTGGTGCGCGATCAGCAGGAACGCTCCCACCATGAGGTCGCGCGCGAGCAGCACCGCGACCAGCCACCACGGGATGATGTCGCGGAACGCGAGCCCCAGCACCACCGCGATGGTGAGCAGCCGGTCCGCGGCGGGGTCGAGCAGGCGGCCCAGCCGGGTCACCTGGCCCCAGCGACGCGCGAGGAAGCCGTCGAGGAAGTCGCTGATGCCCGCCGCGGCGAGCGCCACGATGGCCCAGCCGTCCTTCTCCGCGCCGAGGAGGGCGCCGAACACGGCGATCAGGATCAGGCGAACGGCGCTGATGGCGTTCGGGATCGTCCAGACCGCGGTCGACGGGACCGGGTGCACGTGCCCGTGCCGGGGGTGTTCGGCGGCTTCCACGCGGCTCAGTCTAGGGGGATGCGCGGACGGTGGATCCTGCTAGACCCGGGTCAGGACGACGACTCCTGCTCCATCACCTTGTCCACGGTCTCCGCGGCGATCCGCGTGGCCTCGTCCTCGCTCGCGCCCCGCGCGAGCTCCTTGGCCTTGATCTGCTCGAACTTGTAGTGGCGAGTGTCGAGGACGCTCTCGTCGTTCATCATCCACCTCCGTCGCTGGTCCAGGGGACGCTTCCAGCCTAGGCGGGGACGCGCGCGGTGGCGAGCGCACCGCGGGCCTCCGTGACACCGTCTGCACCCGCCTCTACCATGGGGGCGTGAGCAGCACCGCCCCGGAACCCCGCGACCTCGCGCTGTGGCGCGCCCTCGCTCTCATGGGGCGCCGGCTCGTCATGGGCCTCGAGCAGCGGCTGCAGTCCGCCGTCGGCATCTCGGTGCCCGACCTCGACATCCTCATGGCGCTGGACGCGTCCCCCGAGGGACGCCTGCGGGCCGGCGAGCTGGGCGAGATGCTCGGCTGGGAGAAGTCCCGCATCTCGCACCACGTGTCGCGCATGGAGTCGCGTGCCCTGGTGCGCAGGGTGACCTGCGCCGAGGACCACCGCGGCACGTGGGTCGAGATGGGCGACCAAGGGCGCGGCGCCCTCGACGCCGCCCTCCCCGTCTTCGCCGACCACCTCAAGACCAGCCTGGTCGACGTGGTGCCCGGCGAGGAGGCGGAGGCGTTCGGCCGCGTCGCCCTGCGGGTCCTGGACGCCTCCCCCGCGACCAGCTGCCAGGCGGAGATCGACCGTCTGGGCGTCGAGCTGGGCCTGCGCGCCGGCACCCCCGCGACCACCGCATCGTGACCCTGCGCGCCTCACCGGACCGGTCGCGCGAACCCGTACTGTGAACCCATGCCCGACCCGTCGAACCTGTCCACCGACGTCGTCGTGATCGGGGCCGGCCAGGCCGGTCTCGCCGTGGCGTACCACCTGGGGCGGCGAGGCCTGCAGAGCGGCCGCGACGTGGTGGTGCTCGACCGGGGTCCCGGTCCGGGCGGCGCCTGGCAGCACCGCTGGAGCTCGCTGACCCTCGGCGGCACGCACCACCTCCACGACCTCCCCGGCATGTCGGACACCGGGCTGTCCTTCTCGACGGCGCCGGGCGACCGGCCGGCCCGCGAGGTGGTCTCCGAGTACTACGGCAGCTACGAGGAGCGCCACCGCATCGAGGTGCTGCGGCCCGTCACCGTGACCCGCGTCTCGCGCTGGGGCGACCGCTACCGGATCGACACCGCCACCGGATCCGCCGTCGCGTCCGTCACCGCCCGCGTGGTGGTGTCCGCCGCCGGCACCTGGACCAGCCCGCGGGTGCCGTTCATGCCGGGGCGCGAGCTGTTCCGGGGGCTGCAGACCACCACCGCCGACTACCCGGGCGCGGCGGCCTTCGCCGGCAAGCGCGTCGCCGTGGTCGGCGGTGGCACCTCCGCGCTCACCTTCCTCGACGAGGTGGGCGAGGTCGCCGCCGACGTGCTGTGGTTCACCCGCCGCAACCCCACCTTCCACGACGAGGAGGACGAGCTGTCGCCCGAGCGTGGCCGCGTTGCGGTGGCGATCCAGGACGAGGCGGCGCGCGCCGGTCGGCCCCTGCCGTCGATCGTCTCGGTCACCGGGCTGCCCCGCTCGGCGCTGGTGCGGCGGCTCGAGTCCGCCGGACGCCTCGAGAGGCTGCCCATGTTCGCGGAGATGACCCCCACCGGCGTCATCACCCGCGAGGACGTCGCGATCGAGCTCGACGCGGTCATCTGGGCCACGGGCTTCCGCCCCGAGGTCGCGCACCTGCGGCCGCTGGGCGTGGTGAACGATGCGGGGGGCATCGCGGTCGAGGACGGCCAGGTCCGCGGCGAGCCGGGCCTGTTCCTCGCCGGCTACGGCCCGCAGGCCTCGACCATCTCCTCCAACCGCGCCGCCCGCGTCACAGCGAAGGCGATCACGGAGCTGCTCGGCCGCTAGGACCGCCTACAGGCCGGCGACCACCGACTCGGCGACGGGCCACGCGGTCCCGAACCGGTGCATCGTCACCGCGACCGCCTGCTCGCGCACGAAAGGCAGGAGCTCGACCTCGGGGGCGCCCGTCACCGGGGCGTCGTAGACCGCGAGGTCCGGGCGCTGCTCGGGTGCCGCCCCGACGGCGCGCACGCGGGCGCCGTCGCCGGCGACCCGGGCGACCAGCTGCTCCTCGGTCTCGACGCGCCAGGGCACGCCCGCCTCGTCGAGGCGGCGGCTGAACGCGGGCGTGAGCTCGACGGCGCTCGACACGCCGCCCGTCCCTCCGGCGCGGACGCGCGCGGCGACGGTGCGCACCAGGGCCCACTTGTCCACGCCGTCCCAGCGGATCTCCGTCGCGGCGGGCGCGTACCGGAGCGCGTTGCGCTCGGCGCGCAGCCCGCTGCGGTCCGTCGCGACGCCGAACATCTCGCGCCACGCGCGAGCGTCCGCGGCCGCGGCGGTACGCACCCACGCAGGTGCGTCGCGCACGATCGCGAGCACGGGCGCCTCGTCCCGCTCGACATGCGTCCGCTCCCAGCCGGTGAGGCCCACCAGGTAGGACGGGCCGCCCGCCTTCGCGGTCGGACCCACCACCGAGCGCTTCCAACCGCCGAAGGGCTGGCGCTGCACGATCGCCCCGGTGATGCCGCGGTTGACGTAGAGGTTGCCCGCCTCGACGGCGTCGAGCCAGCGCCCCACCTCCGCGCCGTCGAGGGAGTGGATGCCGGCGGTGAGGCCGTACGCGACGCCGTTCTGCAGCGCGATCGCGTCCTCGAGCGTGTCCGCGGTCATCACGCCCAGCACGGGACCGAAGCACTCGGTGAGGTGGAACCACGACCCGGGCGCGACGCCCGTGCGGACGCCCGGCGTCCACGCGCGGCCGTCACGGTCGAGGCGGCGCGGCTCCACGAGCCACTGCTCCCCCGGCTCCAGCGTGGTGAGCGCGCGCAGCAGCTTGCCGCCGGCGGGCTCGATGACGGGGCCCATCTGCGTGTCCTCGTCGAGGGCCGGCCCCACGGTGAGGGAGCGGACGGCGTCCTCGAGTTGCGTGAGGAACCGGCGCGACGTGCCCGCGGATCCCACGAGGATGACGAGCGACGCCGCCGAGCACTTCTGGCCCGCGTGCCCGAACGCCGACTGCGCCACGTCCCGCGCCGCGAGGTCCAGGTCCGCGCTGGGCGTCACCACGATCGCGTTCTTGCCCGAAGTCTCCGCGAACAGCCGCAGCCCGGGGCGCACGCGGTGGAACAGCTCCCCCGTCTCGTACGCGCCGGTGAGGATCACCTGGTCGACGGCGGGGTGGCGCAGCAGCGTGTCGCCGAGCCCCGCGGCGAGCCCGGTCTCGTCGATGTCGACCAGGCGCAGCGCGTCGCGCGGCACGCCGGCGTCCCAAAGGATCTCGGCGAGCAGGGCGCCGCACCGGGCGGACTGCTCGGCCGGCTTGAGCACCACGGACGATGCGGCGGCCAGGGCGGCGAGGACGGAACCGGCGGGGATGGCGACCGGGAAGTTCCATGGCGGGGTCACCACGGTGACGTCGCGCGGGACGGGCCGCGCGCCCTCGTATCGCTGCAGGTCCAGCGACCGCTCGGCGTAGTAGTGGGCGAAGTCGACGGCCTCGGAGACCTCGGGGTCGGCCTGGTCGATGGTCTTGCCCGCCTCGGCCATCATGACGGCGACGAGGTCCGCGCGCCGGGCCTCGAGCGCCCGTCCCGCGGCGTGGAGGATCCGGGCGCGTGAGTCGGGGTGCAGCGACTGCCAGGACCTCGCCCCAGTCTTGGCGGCTTCGACGTGGGAGGCGACCGCCGCATCGTCCCCCGCACGTGCCGCGCGCAGCGTCGCGAGGCCTGCGTCCGAGGTGAACGCCCGCAGGCGCACGTCGCGCGCCCAGGCGCGGCTGGCGGGAAGGGACGGGTCCGTGTCGGCGGCGTTGACGAAGCCGTCGGCGGGGACGGGACGCGGCGTGGAGCGGTGGGACGCCGGGACGTCGTGGGGGACCCGAGCGAGCGAGGCGCGGAAGCGGCCCTCCTCGCGGGCGAAGGTCGCGGCGTCGTCCAGGTCGAACAGCGCGGACATGAAGTTCGCGGGGCTGGCGACCTCCTCGAGGCGTCGCACCAGGTAGGCGAGCGCGACGTCGAACTCGCCGGGGTGGACCACGGGCGTGTAGAGGCGGAGCGGGCCGGTGTCCTGGGCGACGGCCGCGGCGACGTGCTCGCCCATGCCCAGCAGCATCTCGAAGTCGAGACCGTGGTCGACGCCGCGGTCGCGCGCGGTCAGCAGCGCGTGCGCGATGTCGAACAGGTTATGGCCGGCGACACCGAGCCGCACGTGCGCGACGCGCTCCGGCGTGAGGGCGTAGTCGAGGATGCGCTTGTAGTGCGCGTCGGACTCCTCCTTGGAGCCCCACGTGGCGAGCGGCCAGCCGTGCAGCTCCGCGTCCACGCGCTCCATCGACAGGTTCGCGCCCTTGACCAGGCGCACCTTGATGGGAGCCCCGCCACGGGCCACGCGCGCGGCCGCCCACTCCTGCAGGCGGTGCATCGCGCCCAGCGAGTCGGGCAGGTACGCCTGCAGCACGATCCCAGCGGTGAGCCGCTCGAGACCCGGGCGCTCGAGCAGCCGGGTGAAGACCGCGACGGTGAGGTCGAGGTCGCGGAACTCCTCCATGTCGAGGTTCACGAACGCGCCGTCCTTGACGGCCGCGAGCTCGTAGAGCGGCGCGAGGCGCTCGACCACCGCGTCGACGGTGGTGTCGAAGGCCCACGGGCTGTGCGGGGCGACGGCGGCGGAGACCTTCAGCGAGACGTAGTCCACGTCCTCGCGTCGCAGCAGCGCGTGCGTGCGCTCGAGGCGCCTGTCGGCCTCCGCGGCGCCGAGCACGGCCTCGCCCAGCAGGTTGAGGTTGAGCCTGCTCCCCCGGCTCCGCAGGCGGGCCAGCGCCGCGCCCAGGCGCTCCTCGGACGCGTCCACCACCAGGTGGCCCACCATGCCGCGCACCACGCGGCGGCAGGTCGCGACCACCAGGCCGGGCGCGACGTGCGAGGCCAGCGCTCCGGCCCGCAGCGCGACCCGCTGGTACGCGGGCAGGAAGCCGTGACCCCTGCGCACCATGCGTCGCAGGCTCGCGGCGGCGACGTCCGTGTCCTCGGGCCGCACGATCCCGTCGACGAAGTCGGTGAGGAACGGCAGCCCCTCGGGGTCGCGCAGCATGCGCGCGAGCAGGCGTGCCGAGCCGTCGATCCGGTGATGGCGGGCGGCCTCGAGCCAGGCGCGGACCTGCGCGACGGTGTCGTCGGCGGTGTGCGTGCGCTCAGGAGCGACGGGGGACGTTGTCATGGGCCTCCTTACGGTGACGAGACAGTGTGGACCCCCGCGACCCCACAGCACCATCGCGGTGGACTTACGCATATTCGTAAGCGCTGCTTATGCTTGTGAGGTGCTCGACCTCACCCGCCTGGTAGCGCTCCGCGAGCTCGCGCTGCGCGGCACCATCGCAGCCGCCGCGGACGCGCTCGGCTACACCGCGTCTGCCGTGTCCCAGCAGCTCGCCGCCCTGGAACGCGAGGCCGGCGTGCCGCTCACCATCCGCGCGGGGCGCGGAGTGGTCCTCACGCCCGCCGGCGAGCGCCTGGTGGCCCGCACCCACGAGCTGCTCGACACCATGGAGGTCGCCGAGGCCGAGCTCCACGCGGACTCCGCCCGGCTCACCGGCACCGTGCGGCTCGCGGTGTTCCAGTCCGCCGCCCTCACGCTGGTCACGGGCGCGCTGCTGCGGCTGCGCGAGAGCCACCCCGGAGTGCGGGTGGTGGTGACCCAGACCGAGCCCGAGGAGGCGTTCGCGGACACGTGGGCCCGCGAGTACGACCTGGTGGTCGCCGAGGAGTACCCGCAGCACTCCGCGCCCCACTACCCCGGCGTGGTGCGGCGCCCGCTGGTGCGCGACGAGCTGCTGCTGGCCGTGGGCGGGGACTGGGCCGGCGCATCGTCCGTCCGCGACCTGGCCGGCGCCGCCTGGGTGATGGAGCCGCACGGCACCGCCACCCGCCACTTCGCGGAGCAGACGTGCCGCCTCGCGGGCTTCGAGCCCGACGTGCGCTTCGCGAGCTCGGACCTCCAGGCGCACGTGCAGCTGGTCGAGAAGGGCCTCGCTGTCGCGATCCTGCCCGGCCTCATGGTCGCCTACTCCGGGATCGACGCGCGCCTCATGCCGCTGGAGGGCGGGCCGCGCCGGACCGTGTTCGCGGCGATGCGCGCGACCTCGCGCCTGGACCCCGCGGTCGAGGCCGTGCGGCTCGCGCTCGAGGCGGAGGGCACCCCCGCCGGGGCCTGACCCGTTCGCTGGGCACGGTCCGGCGGGCGACACGCCGCGTGGGCCGGAAGCGGAGGCCGGCCGCCGCCGCGCGTCGGGGCTCAGACCGTGCGCAGCGAATCGTCGGGGAGGCGGCGGACCAGCAGGGTCGCCCCCACCACGGCGGCGGGCATCGCGAGCACCGCGCCCAGCGGCAGCAGGAACAGCAGGAAGATCAGCGCGCCGAACGCGATCACCCGCAGCCGGTACGGCTTGAGCGCGCGCACGCGGTCACGGCGGGCGACCACGCCGCGCCGGGCCATCGGGTAGGCCGTCAGCTCGATCGCGAGCAGGCGCCCGCCCACGAGCGCGCCGACCGTGAAGGCCGTCGCGGACCCGACCACCGGCAGGAGGCCCACGAGCAGCAGCACCAGCGACACCCCGAGCGAGATCGCGACCGTGACGAGCGCCTCGGCCAGGCCGCGGCGCAGCGCGGGCCACCACGGCTCCTCGGGCGCGGCCTCGAGGTCCCCGTCGACCCGGCGCGACATCGCCTCGAAGAACGGGCCGCCGATCGCGAGGGTGAGCGTAGCGAACAACGCGACGGCCACCAGGGACGATGCGGCGAGGACGGCCACGGATGCCGTCACCGAGACGAGGGACGCCAGCCAGCCGTCCCTGGCGCCGAGCGCCTCCGCCACCGCCTCCCCGATCGCACCGAGATTCACCACCAGCACCGTGAGCGCGGCGCCGAACAGCACCGCGACGATCGCGCCGGGGATCACGCCGAGCAGCATGAGGCGCGGCGCGCGGGCCCACCCGCGCAGCCCGTCGATGGCGGTGCGGATGCCCTCGATCACCTCGGCGGCGGGGCGGGACACGGCGCGGGCGGCGGGCATGGCGCCGATGCTATCGGCGGCCCCGGCGCGCGGGTACAGTGACGCGCGGCCCACCCGAGGAGATCTGATGCATGACCTGATCCTGCGCGCCGCGCGGCTTCCCGGGCGCGACGCGCCCGTCGACCTCGCGATCGACGCGGGCCGCCTCACGGGGAAGCCGTCCCGCGCGGGCCGCGAGGAGATCGCGCTCGACGGCCGCCTGGTGATCCCCGGGCTGTGGGACGCGCACGTGCACTTCGGGCAGTGGGCGCGCACGCGCGGACGCCTCGACGTCTCCCGCGCCGGATCCGTCGCGGAGGCATGCACCACCGTGCGCGAGGCCCACGCCGACGGGCTGCTGATCGGGTTCGGCTTCCGGTGGGCGACCTGGGCGGACACCCCGACCGCGGAGGCCCTGGACGCCGCGCGGACCGCACCCACCGTGCTGCTCTCGGGCGACCTGCACACCGCATGGGTCAACACCGCCGCGGCGGCGGAGCTCGGTTGCCGCACCGGGGTTCTGCGCGAGGACGAGGCCTTCGCGGCCGAGCGGGCGCTCGACGCCGCGCCCCTGCCGCTGGCGGCGGTCGCGGACGCCGCGCGCGCCGCCGCGTCCCGCGGGATCGTCGGCATCGTGGACCTCGAGTTCGCCGACACCGTCGAGCAGTGGTCCGCGCGCATCGCCGCGGGCGTCGACGCGCTCCGGGTATCCGCGGGCTTCTACCCGGACCTGCTCGACGCGCGGATCGCCGCCGGTGCGCGCACCGGGCTGGCCGTCGCCGGCACGCGCGGGCTCCTCACCCACGGCCCGCTCAAGGTCATCACCGACGGGTCGCTCAACACGCGCACGGCGCACTGCGTCGACCCCTACCCCGACGGCGGCGTCGGCATGCAGAACGTGGACGCCGCCGCGCTCACCGCGCTCATGAGCAGCGCGACCGCGGCGGGCATCGACTGCGCCATCCACGCGATCGGCGACGCCGCCAACACCATCGCGCTCGACGCGTTCGCGGCCAGCGGCGCACGCGGCACCGTCGAGCACGCCCAGCTGCTCGCCGACAGCGACGCCGCGCGGTTCGCGGTGCTCGGCGTGGTCGCGAGCGTCCAGCCCGAGCACGCGCTCGACGACCGCGACGTGGCGGACGAGCTGTGGGCGGGACGCACCGGCCGCGCCTTCCCGCTGCGCGCGCTGCTCGACGCCGGTGCCCGGGTGGTGCTCGGGTCGGACGCCCCGGTCGCGCCCCTGGATCCGTGGATCGCGATCGGCGCCGCCGTGCACCGCACCCGCGAGCACCGGCCGGCCTGGCACGGCGAGCACGCGCTCACGGTCGACGAGGCGATCGCGTCGAGCACGCGGACCAAGGTAGCGCCCGGAGAGGTCGCGGACCTTGCCGTGCTCGACGACGACCCCTGGACCGCGGGCCCGGACGCGCTGCGCGCCCTCCCCGTCGCGCTCACGCTCGTGGGAGGGCGCGTCACGCACGCCTCGCTGTAGCTACTCGACGAGCGTCGCGCTCTCGAGCGAGATGTCGACGCCCGCGAGGGCCTTCGACACGGGGCAGTTCGCCTTCGCGTCCTCCGCGAAGCGGCCGAACTCGAGCTGGTCGATCCCGGACACCTTGCCGTGGACCGTGAGCATGCTCGACTTCACGCCCACGCCCGCCTCGAACTTCACCTCCGCGTCGACCTTCACCCAGGTGGGCGGCGTGCCGTTCTGCTCGAGCGCGAAGGACAGCGCCATCGAGAAGCACGAGGCGTGCGCCGCCGCGAGCAGCTCCTCCGGGGTGGTCGCACCCTGGCGGCCCGCGGAGCGCGCGTTCCAGTCGACCTCGAACTCGCCGTTGCCCGACCCGAGCGTCGCCTTGCCCTGACCCGTGGTGAGCCCGCTGTACCAGTCGGCATGCGCCTTGCTTGAGACCTCCATGGCCACTCCCTTGCTTGTTCACGTCGTCGACGGCGGCCGCCGCCTCCCCCCACGTTACGTCCCTGTTAAACCTTCGTGCAGACCCTTGCGGGCGCGTCCGCCCGGGTGGGAGCGTCTCCTCGGTTGGACGAACGTCCAAGAAGGGAGCCGCCATGCGGATGCCGATCGAGGAGCGCCGCGCCGCGCTGGTCGAGGCCACCCTCGCCGTGGTGGAGCGCGACGGCCTCTCGGGGACCTCGGCGCGCACCATCGTGCGGCAGGCGGGCATGCCGCTCGGGGCGTTGCACTATGCGTTCGACTCGCTCGACGGCCTGCTCGCCGCAGCCGTCGACGCGGTCACCGAGCAGGAGCGCCTCGCCGTCGAGCACCTCATGCCCGCCGCCGACACCGTCGAGGACCGGCTCGAGGCGGGCCTCGCGGCCTACGTCGACCTCCTGACCTCCAGGCCCGCGCGCGAGCTCGCGTTCCTCGAGCTCATGCTCCACGCCTCCCGCGCGCGCCTGGCGGAACCGCCGGCACCCGGACGCTACGCCCCCTCCTACGCGGTGGTCGAGGCGCTGCTCGCGGATGCCGCGGACCGGGCCGGGGCGACCTGGACCACGGCGCCCGCCACGCTCGCGCGCCACACCGTCGCGATGCTCGACGGCATCACCACCACCTGGCTCGCTGACCACGACACCGCCGCGGCGCATGCGAACGCCCGATTCCTCGCCGCCTCGCTCGCGGCCCACGCCCACCAGGAGGGGTGATGCTCACCGACACCGACCCGCGCGTCCTCGCGCACATCAACCTGTTCGCCGTGCTCGGCGCGCTGCCGAGCCTCGCGGAGCACGCCCCGGAGGCTCGACCTCTCCTCGCAGCGGTCGACCGTCCCACCACCGTGCGCTTCCGCGTGCGCGGGCTTCCCGACCGCGCGCTCACCTTCGATCGCGACGGGATCGCCGAGGGCGCCCATGGCGAGCGCACGGTCACGCTGGTGCTGCGCTCCCCCGCGCACCTCAACGCGATGATCGACGGCGCGGCGCAGCCGGTCCCCCTCGCCCGACCCGCGGGGCTGCGCTTCCTCACCCAGGTGTTCGCGCCGCTCGCGGACCTGCTGGGCCGCTACCTCCGTCCGTCCGAGGAGGACCTCGCGGACGCCGCCTTCTCCGAGGCGAGCGCCGTCATCACGCTGCACGTGGCGGTGGCTGCGATCGCGCAGGTCGCCAACACGGACCGCTCGGGGCGCTTCTCCGCGGGGCTCATCCCCGACGGCCAGATCGCCCTCGAGGTGGGCGACTCGCTGGACCTGCGTCTCCACGCGCGGGACCACGCGCTCACGTTCGACCCGGCCCCCGCATCGTCCCCCGCGAGGGCCGCCCTGACCTTCCGCGACCTCGACGTCGCCGGCGACGTGCTCGCCGGGCGCGCCAGCGCGCTCGCCTGCCTGGGGGACGGCTCGATGGCGATGCGAGGCTTCATCCCCATGATCGACAACGTGAGCCGGATCCTCGACCGCGTGGGCCACTACCTCGGAGAGCAGCCATGACCGCCACCGCCACCACCCCGTACACGTACACCAGGAGCCGCGAGGCGTTCGCCCGCGCCCAGCGCGTGATCCCCGCCGGTATCCCCGGCCACCAGGGGCCCTCCGAGGGGTGCTACATCCCGCAGTCCGCCTAC
Source organism: Demequina silvatica (assembly GCF_000971215.1). Taxonomy (GTDB): domain Bacteria; phylum Actinomycetota; class Actinomycetes; order Actinomycetales; family Demequinaceae; genus Demequina; species Demequina silvatica. The sequence goes on along the minus strand of NZ_BBMA01000004.1, from coordinate 78,220 downwards.
CCGCTGTTCAGCGAGCGCGCCGAGGGCTCGCGGTTCTGGGACGTCGACGGCAACGAGTACCTCGACTACATGTGCGGCTACGGGCCCAACGTGCTCGGCTACGGCGACCCGGTGGTCGACGCCGCCGCGCGCCGGCAGGCCGCGCTGGAGGACGTGGTGACCATCCCGTCGACCACCATGGTCGACCTGGCCGAGCTGCTGGTGGACACCGTCGCCAGCGCCGACTGGGCGTTCTTCGCGAAGAACGGCGGCGACACCACCACCCTCGCGGTCATGACCGCGCGCGCCGCGACCCGCCGCAAGAAGGTCGTCTTCGTGAAGGGGTACTACCACGGCGTCGCGCCGTGGACCCAGAAGCTCGACTACCCCGGCGTGCTCGAGGAGGACGTCGCGCACAACCTGTACGTCCCGTGGAACGACGTCGCGGCGCTCGAGGCGATGTTCCGGGAGCACCGCGGCGAGATCGCGGCGTTCATCTCGACGCCGTACATGCACGGCAACTTCGTGGACAACGAGCTCCCCGCGGAGGGCTATTGGCAGGGCGTGCGGCGCCTGTGCGACGAGCACGGGGTGGTCCTCATCATGGACGATGTGCGGGCCGGGTGGCGTCTGGACCTCGCCGGGTCGGACCACCACTACGGCATCGAGGCGGACCTGGTCTGCTTCTGCAAGGCGATCGGCAACGGCTACAACCTGGCGGCGCTCACCGGCCGGGAGGCGCTCCGGGAGACGGTGGCGTCGCTCACCTACACGGGCTCGTACTGGATGAGCGCGGTGCCCTTCGCCGCGTCGATCGCGACCATCACACGGCTCAAGGAGCTGGACGCGCCCGCGCTGTTCCGGCGTCGCGGCACCGAGCTCACCACGGGGCTGGTCGAGGCGGCCGCGGGCCACGGCCTCACCCTGGTCGCCTCCGGCGAGCCCGCGCTGTTCTACCTGCGGCTCGCCGATGACGACTCGCTCATGCTCCACCAGCGGTGGGTCGCCGAGTGCGTGCGCCGCGGCGTGTGGTTCACGTCCCACCACAACCACTTCCTCAACGCCTCCCTCACCTCGTACGACATCGCCCGTACGCTCGAGATCGCCGACGAGGCCTTCGCCGCCGTCGCCGCCGGATAGGAGAGCCGTGAGCGCGTCCCCCGCCACCGCATCGTCCCTGCCCGTCCGTACCGCGCGTCTGGGCGTGTACGCGGCGTACGCCGCGCAGGGCCTCGGCTACGCGACGGTGGTGACCGCCCTGCCGCAGCTCAAGGACCGGTACGCGATCGACGACGACACGGTGTCGCTCATCACGCTCACCGTGGTGATCGGCGCGGCCGCGGGCTCCATGGTGGCGGACCGCGTCGCCGTGCGGCTCGGCTCGCGCGCGGCCGTGATCCTGGGGCTCGCGCTCCAGGCCGCCGCGCTGCTCGCGGTCGCCACGCCGGTCCCGCTGCCCGTGTTCTGGGCGCTGTTCGGGGTCTACGGCGTCGGGCTGGGATGCGTGGACGCCTCGGCCGCGATGCAGGGCGTGATCGTGCAGCGGCGGATCGGGCTGGCCGTGATGGCGTCGTTCTTCGCGGCCAACACGGCCGCGTCGATCGTGGGCGCGCTGGTGATGTCCGCCGGGGCCGGCACGGCGCTCGGGGCGAGCCTCGGCCTCACGGTGGCCGGGCTGGGCGCGGCGGCCGTCGCGGTGGCCGGGCGGCGCGTGCTCGATCCCGCGCGCGAGAGGGCGGCCGAGGCGGGCGGCGAGCGGCCCGCGCTACCGCTGCGCGGGCTGTTCGTGGTCGGCATGGTGGTCTTCGCCGCGTTCACGGCGGACTCGACCGTGTCGACGTGGTCCACCGTGCACATGACCGACGGCGTGGGGGCGACGGCCACGGTCGCGCCGCTGGGATACGCCGTGTACGCCGGCTTCACGCTGATCACGCGGCTCACCTCGGACCTGGTGGTGCGCCGCTACGGGCGCGCGCACCTCGCGGTGGCGACGGTCGCCGTCGCGATCGCCGGCCTGGTGCTCGCGGGGCTGGTGCCCGCGGTGTGGGCGGCGCTGCTCGGCTTCGCCCTGGCGGGGCTCGGGGTGGGGGCGCTGGTGCCGCTCGCGTACGCCGCCGCGGGCGACCTGGACCCGCGCCGCTCCGACGAGATCGTGGCGCGCGTCAACCTCTTCACGTACCCCGGATCCCTGATCGGCGCCGTCCTGCCCGGCCTCCTCGCGGCCGGCACCGGCATGGGCGCGTCGTTCCTGCTCGCGGCCGTGCTGCTGCTGCCCGCGCTCGGAGCGGTGCGGCACTTCCGGGCGCGCGGCGAGGCCAGGGCGGCCTAGCCGACGGGGTGGTCCAGCAACCGCCGCAGCGTGGTGACCACACCCGCCTCGGTATTCGCGGGTGCCATGAACCGCGCGCGCTCCGCGACCTGGGGGTGCGCGTTCGCCATCGCGAACGACAGCTCGGACGCGTCCATCATCTCGAGGTCGTTGAGGTAGTCGCCGAACACCACCGTCTGCGCGGGCGTGACCCCGAGCGCCTCCTGCAGCGCCCGCACCGCGACGCCCTTGTCCACGCCGATCGCCATGATGTCGATCCAGTGGCGGTCCGAGACCACCACGCGCAGCGCGTCGCCGTCGAAGCCCGCGAGGGCCGGCGCCGTGTCGTGGGCCGCGTCGCCGAAGTCGTAGACGGCGACCTTGAGGATGTCGTCCTCGACCGCCGTGACGTCCTCGACCACCTCGAGCGCGGCGTAGTACGGGCGCGCCTTCGCGAGGAACGCCTCGTCGGCGCGCTCGACGTACGCCGACCGCTTGCCGCACACCACCGCGCCCACGTCGTAGCCCGCCGCCGCGTGCGCGCGCAGCACGCCCACGATCTCGGGCATCGCGTCGCGCGGCAGCGGCGAGGCGGACACCTCGACCTGGCCGCGACGCACGTAAGCGCCGTTCTCCGCGATCACCACGAGGTCCTCGCCGAGCCGCTCGAACTGCCGCGCGAGGGTCGCGTACTGGCGGCCCGAGGCGGGCGCGAACAGCGCCCCGCGCTCGTGCATGCGCTCGACCAGCGGCCAGATCGCGTCCGGGATGCGCTTCGCGGCGTCCAGCAGCGTGCCGTCCATGTCGCACACCACCAGCCGGATGTCGTGCGGTCCCTCCGGCACGTGGAACGCGTCGGGCTGGGTCATCGATCCTCCTGGGGTCGGGGCGTGTCCAGCCTAGTGGGGGGACGATGCGGCGCCCGCCCGGGCGTCCCAGCCGGGCGGGCGCGGGGTCGCCGTGGTCAACCGGTCCGTGCGGGGGGCGCTAGATTCCTCGACCAAGGGGCGGACGCGTCCCGGGATTCGGGGGAACCATGGCCGCACCGGTGATCGGCGCCACGTCCTACGTCGAGGATGCGAGCACGGGCATCTGGCACGAGCGTGCAGTCTGGCTCCCCGACGCCTACGTGGCGCCGCTGCGCGACGCGGGCGCAGTGATCGCGGTGCTCCCCGAGCAGGACCCGGCGCTCGCCGAGGACGTGCTCGCCCGCGTCGACGCCTTGTACCTCACGGGCGGCTACGACGTGGACCCCGCCGCCTACGGCGCCGAGCCGCACGCGGCGTGCGACGAGCCGCGCGCGGGACGCGACGCGTGGGAGCTCGCGCTGGTCCGGGCCGCGCTCGCCGCGGGCAAGCCGATCCTGGGCGTCTGCCGAGGCGCGCAGGTGCTCAACGTGGCCCGCGGCGGCACGCTGCACCAGCACGTGCCCGACGTGGTGGGTCACGACGACTACCAGAAGGGCGACGCGATCTTCCGCGAGCTCGGCGTGTCGGTGCTGCCGGACACGCTGCTCGCGCGCCTGCACCCGCTCGAGCGGGACGTGCCCATGTACCACCACCAGGCGATCGACCGGGTGGGCGAGGGCCTGGTGGTCTCCGCCCGCAGCGTCCACGGGCTCGTGGAGGCGGTCGAGGACCCCGCGCAGGTGTTCTGCCTCGCGCTGCAGTGGCATCCCGAGCACGACGAGCTCACCGCCGTGTGGGACGCCTTCGTGGCGGCCGCGCGGGAGCGCGCGAGGCGCTGACGCCCTACAGCGCCAGCGCGATCCGCGCTGCGGCGTCGAACTGCGTCTCGCGCTCCTCGGACGTCATGCTCTCCCCCGTGACCAGGTGATCGGAGACCGTGACGATCGCGAGGGTACGGACCCCCTCCGCGGCGCCGACCGCGTAGAGCGCGGCGGCCTCCATCTCGACCGCAAGCGTGCCGTGCGCGGTGAGCGCCTCCGTGAGCGCGGGGCGCTCGAGGTAGAAGTGGTCCGAGGTGAACACCACGCCGGCGTGCACCCGCGCGTCCAGCCCGGCCGCCTCGGCCCGCTCGGCCGCGGCACGCGCGAGCGAGAAGTCCGCGACGTGGCTGAACTGCACGCCGGGGATCCGGCTGGCGGTCATGGCGGAGTCGCTGTGCGCGCCCGTCGCGATGATGACGTCACGCACCGCGACGTCGGTGCTCATGCCGCCGCACGTGCCGACCCTGACGATCTGCTTCACGCCGTACTCGCGCGCCAGCTCGGTCGCGTAGATGGTGATGGAGGGCGCGCCCATGCCCGACGCCATCGCGGTGACCCGGCGCCCCTCCCAAGAGCCCGTGAAGCCCAGGATGCCGCGCACGTCGGTCACGAGCTCGGCGTCCTCGAGGTAGTCGGTGGCGATGCGCTCGGCGCGGCGCGGGTCGCCCGGCATGATGACGCGCTCGGCGATCTGGCCGCGCTCGGCGCGGATGTGAGGGGTAGGCATGGCGCCACCCTATCGACGCGGCGGGGCCGGCGGGTCCCTCAGCCGGCGTGCGGCAGCGCGCGGTAGTCGTCGACGTCGGAGCGCGTGGGGATCGAGTCCGCGGAGCCGGGCCGCTGCACCGCGAGCGCCGCGGCCGCCACGGCGACCTCCGCCGCCGCCCGGACCGGCGCACCGACCGACACGCCCGCGGCGAGCGCCCCGCAGAACGTGTCGGTCACGGCGGACGAGTCGAGCGCGTGCGCGACGTAGCGCGGGAGCTCGAGGACGCCGTCGGAGTCGGCGAGCAGCGATCCGCGCAGGCCGCCGAACACGATCGCGGTGGGCACGCGTGCCGCGAGGGCGCGAGCGGCCTGCTGCGGTGCCGCGCCCGGCATCCCCGCGGCGTCTCCCGCCTCCTCGAGGTCGACCACGAGCACGTCGACCTCGTCGAGCATCGCGTCCATCTCCCCCAGCTGGGGTCCAGCGTCGAGGATCACCGTCGCGCCGGCCGCGCGGGCGAGCGCGGCGGCGGCGCGTGAACCGGTGACCGGGGTCTCGAGCTGCAGCAGGAGCACGGCCGACCCGCGGATCGCGTGGGCGGCGCGGTCGGAGACCGTGTCGAGTGTCGCGTTCGCGCCGGGCAGCTCGATCACCGTGATCTCGCCGTGCTCGTCGACCGCGATCATGGCGGCGCCGGTGGCGCGCCCGTCGACCTCGTCGACGCAGGCCTCGACGCCGGACTCGGCGAGGCAGCGCAGCAGCATGGTGCCGTGGTCGTCGGAGCCGACCGCGCCGACGAAGGCCGTCCGCGCCCCCATGCGTGCCGCGGCGACGGCCTGGTTGAGGCCCCGGCCGCCCGGCCCCATCTCGAGGTCGTGCCCCAGCGTCACCTGCCCGCGCCGCGGGAGCTCGTCGACCAGGACCCTGAGGTCCGCGTTCGCGCTGCCGAACACCGTGACGTCGCGCTGCACGGGGCCTCCTGTCGTCGTGGCGCGCGCCGTTGCGCGCCCTGAGGGGAGTCTAGAGGTCGGCCTTCCAGTGGAAGCCGCCGTCGATCGCCTCGCGCATCGCCTGCATCGCGTTCGCGATGGTGGTCTGGTAGATCCGCGACTCGTCGCTCGTGGCGGCGGTCGCCTTGGTCCGGGCGCTGCGCTCGTGGAACGCCAGGTACGCGACGATGCGGGCGCGCTCGGCCGCTCCGCCGTCGCCGGTGTCGGGCGTGGGATCGCTCATGCCTCCGCATCGTACGCGCGGACCCGCCCGCGCCGGCGGACCCGCGATACTGGGGAGCGTGACCGTCCTGCGCTCCGTCCTCTCCCCCGTCCCGCCCGGCTCCGACTCCGACACCGTCGCGCTGCTGCTGCACGGCTTCGGCTCGCACGAGCAGGACCTGGTGTCGCTCGCGCACTGGCTGCCCGCCGGGCTCCCCTGGGCGTCGCTGCGCGCGCCGCTCGACACGGGGTACGGGGGTGCCGCCTGGTTCCCGCTGTCCCCCGACGGCGCGATGGACCAGGACGCGATCGACGCGGCCACCGCCGCCGTGTGGGACTGGGTGGACGCGACGCTGGGACCCGACCCGCGCATCGTCCCCCTCGGGTTCTCCCAGGGCGGGCTCATGGCCCTGCAACTGCTGCGCACCCGCCCGGAGCGCGTGGTCGCGCCCGTGGTGCTCGCCGGGTTCGTGCCCGAGGGCGCCCAGGCGGCCGACCCGACCCTCGCCGCCATCCGGCCCGCCGTGTTCTGGGGTCGCGGCGGGTCCGACCCGGTGATCTGGCCGCGCGCGATCGACCGCACCCGAGCGTTCCTGCGCGACCACGCCGACGTGGAGACGCGGATCTACCCCGGACTGGGCCACTCCATCACCGAGGAGGAGATGGAGGACGTCCGCGCCTTCCTCGCGACGCGCCTCTCCGTTTGACGGGACGCCGCGCGCGCGGTGCCATGGAGGGTGGCGGTCGCCCGCCCGGGGGCGACGGGGAGGAGCCGGCATGTCCCCGCATGCGCAGGCCGACGCGGATGCCTGGGCGGAGCACGTCCTGGTGTCCGCGATGGGCGCGATGGACACCCTCGCGATCCACCTGGGCGACCGGCTCGGCTGGTATCGCGAGCTCGCCACGGGCGGGCCGCACACCCCCGAGTCGTTGGCCCAGGCCACGGGCACGCACGCCCGGTACGCGCGCGAGTGGCTCGAGCATCAGGCCGCGGCGGGCATGGTGACCGCGTCGGAGGTCGACTGCGTGCGGACCTACGCGCTCCCGCCGGGCGCCGCCGAGGCCCTCACCGACGGCTCGTCGCTCGCGTACGTCGCGCCGCTGGCCCGCATGGTCGCCGCGGCGGGCGTCCAGATCCCCGCGCTGCTCGAGGCGTACCGCTCGGGCGGCGGGGTGAGCTGGGCTGACCTCGGCGACGACGCCCGCTGGGCGCAGGCGGACGTCAACCGCCCCTGGTTCGAGACCATGCTCGCTCCGGCGCTGGCGGCAGTGCCCGAGCTCGACGCGATCCTGTCGCGCCCCGGCGCGCGCATCGCGGACATCGCGTGCGGCGCCGGCTGGTCGGCCCTCGCGCTCGCCCGCGCCTACCCGACGGCGCGAGTGACCGGCGTGGACGTCGACGAGCCCTCGGTGCTGCGGGCGCGCGCGAACGCGATCGAGGCGGGCCTCGCGGACCGCGTCGAGTTCCTGCACGCCGACGCGGGCGCGCTCGAGGGCGACTACGACGCGGCGTTCGTGCTCGAGGCGCTGCACGACATGCCGCAGCCCGTCGAGGTGCTCGACGCGATCCGCCGCGCGGTGCGGCCCGACGGCGCCGTCATCATCATGGACGAGGCCGTCGCGGAGCGGTACGCGGAGCCGGGCGACATGGTGGAGCGGCTCATGTACGGCTACAGCATCCTGGTGTGCCTGCCGGACAGCATGTCCGCGTCGCCGAGCGTCGCGACCGGCACGGTCATGCGGCCCGGCGTGCTGCGCGGCTACGCGGAGAGCGCCGGCTTCGCCGACGTCAGCGTGCTGCCCATCGAGGACTTCGCGTTCTTCCGGTTCTACCGGCTGCATCACCCGGGCTGAGCGCGCTCCGCGGCGTCGAGGGCGTCGAGCAGCCAGCCGGCGCCGCGCGTGCGGGCCACGTCCGCGACGCGCCGCTGGAGGCCGCGGTCGGAGGAGGCGACGGTCACCCGATGCCCCGCGGCGGCGAGGGCGTGCGCCTGGGCGACGATCGCATCGTCCCCCTCCCCCGGCGCGTGAACCACCTCCACCCCGGGCGGCGCGGCCGTGCCGCGCGCGCGGCCCTCGACCACCGCGACGATGCGCGGGTACCAGGCGTGCAGCGGCAGGCCCCAGTCGGGGGCGGGCATGCCGGCCGCCGCGAGGGTCGCGAGCCGGTCCATCAGCCGCGTCGCGGCGCCCGCACGGTCGCGCCACCATCCGTCGGGGACCGAGCCCACCACGTTGGCGGCGTCGACCACCAGCGCGGGACGATGCGCGAGGGCCTCGCGCAGCACGGGCCAGGACGCGGCGAACCCGGGGTGCAGCGCGAGCTCGTCGACGCGGTCGACCGCGACCCAGGCCAGCTCGAGGCTCTCCTGGTCGGCGGCGACGGGCTCGAAGGCCGCGGTGACCCGGGCCACCACGGTGGTGTAGGTCCAGATCTCGCGGTCGAGGACGTGGACGGCCTCCGGATGGACCGACCCGGCGGGCACCCCCGCCTCCTCGGCGGCCTCGCGCAGCGCGGCGTCGAGCGCCGCCTCGCCGTGGTGCCGCGCCCCGCCGGGGATGCCCCACGTCCCGCCGTGATGGCTCCACGCGGCCCGATGCTGGAGCAGGATGCCGCGCTCCGCGTGGTGCGCGAGCAGCCCGGCGGCGCCGAACGCGCCCCAGTAGCGGGTGCCGTCGGGGGCGACCGCCCAGTTGTCGCCCGGGTCGCGGTCGGCGGGCAGCGGGGGCGGCGTGGTCACGTCGCCAGGCTCCCACAGGCCGCGCCGCGATGGTGCGAGGATGGTGACATGTCCACTCTTCACGACTTCACGGCCATCGCGCTCGACGGCACCGAGCGCTCGCTCGCGGACTACGCCGGATCGGTGGTGCTCGTGGTGAACACGGCGTCCAAGTGCGGTCTGACCCCTCAGTTCGAGGGCCTCGAGGCGCTGCACCGCGAGCTCGGCGACCATGGCCTGGCGGTGCTGGGGTTCCCCTGCAATCAGTTCGCGGGCCAGGAGCCGGGCACGTCCAAGGAGATCGGAGAGTTCTGCCAGGCGAACTACGGCGTGACGTTCCCCATGTTCGCGAGGATCGACGTCAACGGCCGCGACGCGCACCCGCTGTACACGTGGCTGAAGTCGCAGACCCGCGGCCTCGCCGGCGGCGCGATCAAGTGGAACTTCACCAAGTTCCTGGTGGGACGCGACGGCCACGTCATCCGCCGCTACGCGCCCACCACCGAGCCCGCTGCGATAGCCGAGGACATCCGCGAGGCGCTCGCCGTGGGGGCGGCTCAGCCGAAGTAGCGGCCCGGGCGGTGGTTGATCGCGACCACCAGGTTGAGCAGCACGCCGCCCACGATCGAGCACAGCAGGATCCATGGGTTCACCAGCGCCACCGAGGCGGCGATCACGCACAGGTCGAGCGCGAGCTGCACATAGCCGGCGCGCCAGCCCCGGGTCTTCTGCAGGTACTGCGCGAGGATCCCGAAGCCGCCGGCGCTCGCGCCGTGACGGAACAGCACGATCATGCCGGTGCCCACCGCGAGCCCCGCGAAGATCGCCGCGTACATCGGGCTGAGCGACGCCACGTCGATGAAGTGCGGATGCAGGCCCACGCCCACAGAGATGAGGCCCACCGCCGCCAGCGTCTTCACCGTGAACTGCCATCCCATGCGGCGTAGCGCGAGCCAGTAGAACGGCACGTTGATGAGGAAGTACACGAGCCCCAGCTCCCAGCCGCTCACGTAGCTGGTGAGGAACGCCACGCCCGCGAGCCCTCCGGTGACGCCGTCGATCGCGCTGAGCAGGTACATGCCCCACGACATGAGGAACGCGCCGATCAGCACCGCGAGCACGTCCTCCCACAGCGCGTGCCTCTTCACGTCGACGGGCGGCTCGATCACGGTCACGGCGGGTCCTCCAGGCTGCGGGTGGCGCGCCGTCCGGAGGGACGATGCGCGGGCCGGGTCAGCGTCCCGGGCTCGCGGCGACCCGGTCGCCTTCGGCCGCCAAGGAGGCTACCGCATCGTCCACCGGGACCCGCGTGACCGCCCATCCGGCGACCGCGGCGAGGACGCCGGGCACGCACAGCGCGAGGCCCACCCACGTGGGCGCGAGGTAGCCCCAGCCGGCCGCGATCACGGCGCCGCCCAGGAAGGCTCCCAGGCTGTTGCCCATGTTGAGCGCGGAGTGGTTGACCGCGGCGGCGATGGTCTGGCTGTCGCCCGCGACGTCCATGAGGCGGGTCTGGATCGCGGGAGAGATCGCGGCGGCGGTCGCGCCCACCAGGAACAGGCCCAGCAGCAGGCCGGGGACGGTGCCCGCGGCGAGCCCGAGGAGCAGCAGGGAGGCCGCGAAGGCGCCGAACAGCTGGAACACCGCGCGCATCGCGCCGCCGTCGGCCATGCGGCCGCCCACGATGTTGCCCGCGGTCATGCCCAGGCCGAGCACGATCAGCGCGAGCGGAACGAACGCCTCGGTGGTGCCGGTGACCTCGGTCGCGAGGGGCGACACGTACGAGTAGACGGCGAAGAAGCCGCCGAAGCCGAGCGCTCCGGTCGCAAGCGCGAACCAGACGGCGGGGCGCGTGAACGCGGAGAGCTCGCGGCGCACGGTGGCGTGCGGGTCGCCCGGCGCCTTGGGGACGAGCAGCGCGATGGCGAGGGTGGTGAGCGCGAAGATCGCGGCGACACCCAGGTAGGCGATCCGCCAGCCCGACTGCTGGCCCACCCACGTGACCACCGGCACGCCGATGACGTTGGCGATGGTGAGCCCCGACAGCACGAACGCGACCGCGCGGCCCCGCTTGCCCGCGCCCATGAGGTCGGCGGCCGCCAGGGCGGCGACGCCGAAGTACGCGCCGTGCGGCAGGCCCGCGAGCACGCGCGCGGCCACCACGGTCTCGAACGTGGGGGCGAGCGCGGACGCGATGGTGCCGAGGGTGAAGCCGGCGGCGAGCACCATGAGCAGCCCCTTGCGCGGGAAGCGCGCCGCCACCGCCGCGATGGTCGGGGCGCCGATCACCACGCCGATCGCGTAGGCGGAGATGACGATCCCCGCCTTGGCGATCGCGGCGTCGGGGTCCTGCGCGTACAGCGTGGGGAGCAGGTCGCGCGCGATGTCGGGCAGCAGGCCCATCGCGACGAACTCGGTGGTGCCGATGCCGAAGCCGCCGAGCGCGAGCGCGAAGAGCGCCCAGCGCGTGCGGGCGGGGCTCAGTGAGGACATGGGGCGCCGATCTGTGATGAGGGGAGGGTCCGCTCATCGTCGAGCGCGCGGATGACCAGTCAACCACGCCGGCGCCCCAGGGATTCCGGGAAGCGCTCTCCCGTACGGGTCAGTCCGCGAGCACCGCCGCGGTCAGCCAGCCGCGCGGGATGCCCAGGCCCTCGACCAGGGCGAGCGCATGGGGACGCAGCTCGCGGCACAGCGCGTCGATCTGGTCGCCGATCGCCTTGGACCGCCCCGCGGTCACCCGGTTGTGCTCGAGGTACCAGGCGCGGTCGCCGGCGATGCTCGACAGCGCGTACAGGCTGCACACGCGCTCGAGCACGTCCCTGGCCTCGCGGTCGGCGCAGGTGTCGATGGCCTTGACGAACGCGGCGAGGGTGACGCGCTCCATGTGGGCGCGGGCCACGAACTGCACGTGCGGGCCGAGCCGGTTGAACGCCTCGAACGTGTCCCCGCCGGACTTGGCGGCGGCGCGCATGCGGCGCGCGAGCGATTCGAGCGAGTGCCGCTCGCGGTCCTCGAACATGAGCGCGTGCCAGCCGCGGTCCACCAGGGTGGTCTCCTCGGGGCGGCGCCGGGCGGTGCTCGCCAGCCGGTCGAGCATGAGCCCCGCGGCGGTGCGCTCCATCACCATCTCCCCGACCGCCCGGGTGGTCGCCTGCACCACCCCGGAGCGGTCGAGAGCGCTCCACGCGTGGCGGAAGTCGCCCAGCAGCGCCTTGGTCACCAGCTGCATGAGGACGGTGTTGTCGCCCTCGAAGGTGGCGAAGATGTCGACGTCGCCGCGCAGGGCGGTGAGCTCGTTCTCGCTGATGTAGCCCGCGCCGCCGCAGGCCTCGCGCGCCTCATGCACCGCCCGGTTCGCGAACCATGTCTGCATGGCCTTCATGCCCGCGGCGAAGGTCTCGAGCTCGCGCTGATCGCGCTCGGTGCTCGCGTCATCGCCCTGGACGTGCACCAGGGCGGCGATGAGCTCGTTCTGGGCGGCGCCGAGGGCGTAGGCCTGGGCGATGAGCGGAAGCAGCCGCCGCTGGTGCACCACGTAGTCGAGCAGCAGCACACCGTCCGGTCGCCCCGGGGCGGGGAACTGGCGCCGGCGCAGCGCGTGACGGGTCGCGATCGACAGCGCGCGGCGCGCGGCCATCGCCCCGCCGCCGCCGACGCAGACGCGCCCGCGGACCAAGGTGCCCAGCATGGTGAAGAACCGGCGGGTCGGGTCCTCGATCGGGGAGCCGTAGGTGCCGTCGGCGTCCACGCCGCCGTAGCGGTCGAGCAGCATGCGGCGCGGCACGCGCACGTGGTCGAAGGTGAGCGTGCCGTTGTCGATGCCCAGCAGGCCGCCCTTGTGGCCGTGGTCGCCTGCGGTCACGCCGGGCAGGGTGCGGCCGGACTCGTCGCGGATCGGCACCAGGATGGTGTGGACGCCGTGGCGCTCCCCCGCCACCACCAGCTGGCCGAACACCGCGGCCATGCGGCCGTCGCGGGCGGCGTTGCCGATGTACGCCTTGGTCGCGGCCAGCGTGGGCGAGTGCACCTCGAACTCGTCGGTCTCGGGCAGGTAGGTGATCGTGGTCTCGAGGCTCGCGACATCCGAGCCGTGCCCCAGCTCCGTCATGGCGAAGCAGCCCAGCAGCTCCATCGACGTGACGCCGGGCAGGAAGGCGTCGTGGTGCCACGCCGTTCCGAGGTTGGCGATGGCGCCGCCGAACAGCCCGAACTGGACCCCCGACTTGATGGTGACGGACAGGTCCGCCTTGGCGAGGGTCTCGAACGTGAGCACCGCCTCGAGCGGGTCGGCGTGGCCGCCGGCGCGCTCGGGGACCCCCGCCGAGCCGAAGCCCGCCGCGTCCAGGGCGCGCAGCCGCGCGAGGCACCAGTCCCGAGACTGCTCGACGTCGTACGCGACCGGACGCAGCGCATCGTCCGCCGGGAAGGTCGCGAGGGCGACCGCCCTCTCCCGCGCGTACGGCCCGTCGAGGGCGGTGCGCAGCGCGGCGCCGAGCGTGGTGAGGCGCTCGTCCGTGGCGGGGGCGGTGGGCTCGTCGGTCAACGTCATCGTTGCTCCTTCGATGAGGGTGGGCTCAGTGCGCGAGGGCGCCCTTGAACCCGGGGGTGAACAGGGCGGTGATGTGCGCGACCACCTCGGCGCGCGGCGGCCGGGGGTCGGCCTCCATCCATTGGTCCGCGGCGGCGCGGATGAAACCCACCAGGCCGTGTCCCCAGATCGGGGCCGACGAGGCGTCGAGCCCCGACAGCTCGAGGCGCTCGCCGATCGCGGCGGACACGTGGCGGCCCATGATGCCGGGCAGCGGTCCCGCCGGGTCCGAGTCGGGCTGACCCTGGACGGCCGGAGCGGCGAGCACGAAGCGGTAGATGTGGGGGTCCCGCTCGACCAGCCCGAGGTACGCGTCCGCGAGGTCCCCCGCCATGCGCCCGAGGTCCGCGGGGTCGGTGAGCTCGAGCGCGTTGGTGAGGCCCGCGTGGATGTAGTCGTGGACCGCGTCCACGATCGCGCCGTAGAGGCCCGCGCGGTCACCGAAGTGCCGGTAGATCACGGTCTTCGAGGTGCCGGCGCGCGCGGCGATGTCCTCCATAGCCACACCCGGGCCGTGGGCGCGGATGGCGCGCAGCGCGTGGGAGACCAGCTCGCGGCGCCTGTCGACGCGGTGCTGCTCCCAGCGGGTGTCCCGGCCATCGGATGACATAGCCCCACCATACCCAGTACCGGCGGTATCTGCTACCGTCGGTATCGGTTAATCACCGATCCAACGGAGGAGCTATGAGCCACACGGTCGTGGTCGTCGGCGGGAATCGCATCCCCTTCGCCAAGGCGGGAGGCCCCTACGCACGGGCCTCCAACCATGACATGCTGACCGCCGCCATCGACGGTCTGGTGGCCCGCGCGGGGCTCGCTGGCGAGCGTCTCGGGGAGGTCGCCGGCGGCGCCGTCCTCAAGCACCCGGGAGACTTCAACCTCACGCGCGAGGCGGTGCTGAGCTCGGCGCTCGCGCCCGAGACCCCGGCGTGCGACCTCCAGCAGGCCTGCGCCACGGGCCTCGAGACCACCATGTACCTCGCGAACAAGATCGCGCTGGGTCAGCTCACCAACGGCATCGCCGCCGGCGTCGACTCGACCTCCGACGCCCCCATCTCCGTGAGCGACCCGCTGCGCCGGATCCTCCTCAAGGCGTCCCGCGCCCGCTCGGCTCAGGAGCGCATCGCGGCCTTCGCGAAGATCCGCCCCGGCCACCTGGCCCCCCAGGCGCCTAGCGTCGCGGAGCCCCGCACCGGCCTGTCGATGGGCGAGCACCAGGCGCTCACCACCGTCCGCTGGGAGATCGACCGCACGTCGCAGGACGAGCTCGCGGCCGCCAGCCACCACCGGCTCGCCGCGGCGTGGGACCGCGGGTTCTTCGACGACCTGGTCACGCCGTACCTGGGCGTGACTCGCGACGCCGTGCTGCGACCCGACACGTCGGTGGAGAGGCTCGCGACGCTCAGGCCCGCGTTCGGCGGCCCCGACGGCACCATGACCGCGGGCAACTCGACGCCGCTGTCCGACGGCGCCGCCGCCGTGCTGCTCGCCAGCGAGGAGTGGGCCGCCGCGCACCACCTCACCCCGTGGGCCAAGGTGGTCGACGCCGAGGTCGCCGCCGTGGACCACCCCGGCGGCGCGGACCTGCTGCTCGCCCCGGTGGGCGCGACCGGCCGGCTGCTCGCCCGCCAGGGCCTCACCGTCGAGGACATCGACCTGTTCGAGATTCACGAGGCGTTCGCCTCCACCGTGCTCGCGACGCTCAAGGCCTGGCAGGACCCCGAGTACTGCGCGAGCCTCGACCTCGACGGGCCCATCGGCGAGTGCCCGCCCGAGAAGCTGAACGTCACCGGCTCGTCCCTCGCCGCCGGCCACCCGTTCGCCGCCACCGGCGCCCGCATCGTCCCCACCCTCGCCAAGCTGCTGCACGAGAGAGGCCCCGGCACCCGCGGCCTGATCTCCGTGTGCGCCGCCGGCGGGCAGGGCGTGGTCGCGATCCTCGAGGCCGTGTGATGAGCGCGCTCGAGAAGGCCTTCTACTCACCCGTCGGCCGCAAGGTGGCCGCCAAGGCCGGTCTCCACGAGCCGCCGCGCCTGCGCCGGGGCCGCGAGTTTCCCGCCGGAGCGATCGTGCTCGCGCCGCTCGGCACGTCGACGCTGGTCGCGGACACGCTCGCGCTCCTGGGCCGCGCCCACGAGGCGCCCGTGGTCGACTCCGGCGAGGACGCGCCCGGCTACGGCGACCGGATCGGCGCGCTCGTGGTCGACGCGACCGATGTGCGCACCGTCGCCGAGCTCGAGGCACTGCGCGCCGTGCTGCGACCGGCCGTGCGCGGCATCGAGCGGTCGGGGCGCATCGTGGTGGTCGCCCGCCCCGCGACCGGCTCGGATTGGGAGGCGGACGCCGTCGCGCGCGCCCTCGACGGCATCAACCGCACCGTCGGCAAGGAGCTGCGCGGCGGTGCGACCGCCAACCTCGTGTACGCGGGGCCCGGCGTCGCGCCCGGCGACCTGGTCTCGACGCTCGGCTTCCTGCTCCAGGGCCGGTCCGCGTTCGTGGACGGCCAGACGTGGCGCGTGGCCCCCGGCGGCGCGCCCGCGTCCCGCCTCGAGGAGCGACCGCTCGAGGGCCGCATCTGCGTGGTGACGGGCGCCGCACGCGGCATCGGCGCCGCGATCGCCCGGACGCTCGCGCGCGACGGGGCGACCATCGTCGCCGTCGACATCCCGGCCGCCGGCGAGGCGCTCGCCGCGGTGGCCAACGAGGTGGGCGGCACCGCGCTGCAGCTCGACATCACGGGGGACGATGCGGGGGCCAGGATCGCGGAGCACGTCGCCGCGCGCGGGGCCAGGATCCACGCGATGGTGCACAACGCAGGGATCACGCGGGACAAGATGCTGGTCAACACCGACGCGGCGCGCTGGGCCTCGGTGCTCGACGTGAACCTCGCGGCGGAGATGCGCATCAACGCCGTGCTGCTCGACCCGGCGACCGAGGGCGGCATGGCGGCCGACGGCAGGATCGTGGGCGTCGCCTCCACCTCGGGCCTCGCAGGCAACAAGGGCCAGACCAACTACGCGGCGTCGAAGGCGGGCGTGGCCGGGCTGGTCGCCGCGATGGCGCCCGACCTCGCGTCCCGCGGCATCACCGCCAACGCGGTCGCGCCCGGCTTCATCGAGACGGAGATGACGGCGAAGATCCCGTTCGTGCAGCGCGAGATCTTCCGCCGCGCCAACAGCCTGAGCCAGGGCGGCAACCCCATCGATGTCGCCGAGACCATCGGCTACCTGTGCGACCCCGCCTCCCAGGGGGTCACCGGCCAGGTGATCCGCGTGTGCGGCCAGAACATGGTGGGCGCCTGATGGGACGCGACGTCGAGACGCTCGAGGCGCTGCCTCCCATGGGCGCCGCCTTCGCCCGCGCGCTGGTGCCCAGCCGCGCCCGCGAGGCGCGCATCCCGGCGCACGCCGTCCGGGTCGACGGCGTGGTGCAGGACCTGGACCGCCTCGCGGACTACTCGCGGGTGTGCGGCTACACGCTGCGCGACACGGTGCCGGCGACCTGGATCCACGTCCTCACGTTCCCCCTGCACGTGGCACTGCTCGGCGACCGCCGCTCCTCCGTGCGGCTGGTGGGAGCGGTACACGCGACCAACACCATGACGCTGCTCCGCCCCGTCCGCGCGACGGAGCGGCTCGCGCTCCAGGTGCATGTCGAGAACCTGAGGCCGCACGCGCGCGGCGCGATGCTCGACCTGGTCGGGCGCGCGGAGGTCGACGGCGAGGCGGTGTGGGACGGCGTGAGCACGTACCTGGCGACGGGCATGGAGGCGCCCGGCGCCGCGGCAGCCGGGGTCGAGCGCGAGCCGTGGGAGCCCGTCCAGCCGATCGCGCGCTGGCGCCTCCCCGCCCACCTGGGCCGCGACTACCGACGCGTGTCGCAGGACCCGAACCTCATCCACACCAGCCGCGTCGCGGCACGGGCGTTCGGCTTCGCGCGGCCCATCATCCACGGCATGTGGACGCATGCGCGCGCCCTCGCCGCCGTCGAGGGGCGGATCCCCGCGGCGCACCGCGCCGACGCGGCCTTCCTCAAGCCAGTTCTGCTGCCCGGTACCGTGGGCCTTGCGGTATCCCCCAACGCTGAGGGACTCCGTTTGGCGGTGACCACCAAGGACGGTGTGAAACCGCACGTATTGCTGGGTGTCCACCCCGCGCGTTGATTGGCGTGGCGGCCTCCCAGGCACCAGAATGCTGCGCACCGTGTCCGACCATCGATGAGGATGACCTTCCCCATGCCATCTGACCTTCCCCCGGCATACGACCCCGTCAACGGCGACGAGCGTCCCTGGTACCGCTACTACGGTCCGGGCGTGCCGCACGCGATCGAGCCGGCCCACGAGTCCTCGCTCGGCGCGATGGTCGCCGAGGCCGCCCGCAACCACGGCGACAAGGTCGCGTTCTCCAACCTCGGCGGGACGCTGACGTTCCGCGAGGTGGACGCCCACGCGAGCCGCTTCGCCGCGTTCCTCCAGCACGAGCTCGGCCTGGTCAAGGGAGACCGGATCGTCCTCCAGATGCCCAACCTGCTGCAGTACCCCGTCGCGCTGTACGGCGCGCTGCGGGCGGGCCTCATCGTGGTGAACGCCAACCCGCTGTACACGGCGCGAGAGATGGAGGGCGTGTTCCGCGATGCTGCCCCCAAGGCGATCGTGGTGCTCGCGAACTTCGCCGACAAGGTCGAGCAGGTGCTGCCGCAGACCACCATCGAGCACGTGATCGTCACCCAGGTGGCGGACATGCTGCCCCAGCCCAAGCGCGCGATCGTCAACTTCCTCGCCGCGAACGTGAAGAAGATGGTGCCGGCGTACTCGCTGCCCGGCGCGATCCCCTTCACCAAGGCGCTCGCCTCGGGCGACCCGGCGCGCCTCACCGACCCGGGACTCACGCACGAGGACGTCGCGTTCCTCCAGTACACGGGCGGCACCACGGGCGGCGCGAAGGCGGCGGTGCTCACGCACGGCAACCTGCTGGCCAACCAGGACCAGTTCATGGCCCAGATCCGCAACACGCTGGGCGAGGAGCGCCAGTCGGTCATCATCGCTGCGCTGCCGCTCTATCACGTGTTCTCCCTCACGGTGAACTGCATCGGCTTCTTCCGGTTCGGCGCGCACAACGTGCTCATCACCAACCCGCGCGACCTGCCCGGCTTCATCAAGACGCTCGGCGCGTCCAAGCCGGACGGCCTCATCCTGGTGAGCACGCTCGCCGGCGCGCTGCTCGACGCGGACGGATTCAAGGACATCGACTTCACGCGCCTGCGCCTCACCGTGGGCGGCGGCATGGCCGTGCGCTCGGCCGTCTCGGACCGCTGGAAGGCCGTCACCGGCCACGACATCACCGAGGGCTACGGCCTCACCGAGGCGTCGCCCGTGGTGAGCGTCAACCCCACGCACATGCCGCCGCGGATCGGCACCATCGGCGTGCCGCTGCCGTCCACCGACGTGCGCATCGTCGACGACGAGGCCAACCCGCTGCCCCTCGGGGAGCGCGGCGAGCTCGCCGTCCGCGGCCCGCAGGTGATGCAGGGCTACTGGAACCAGCCCGAGGAGAGCGCGCGCGTCATCACGGCGGACGGCTGGCTCCTCACGGGCGACATCGCCAT
This sequence comes from Demequina silvatica, assembly GCF_000971215.1. Taxonomy (GTDB): domain Bacteria; phylum Actinomycetota; class Actinomycetes; order Actinomycetales; family Demequinaceae; genus Demequina; species Demequina silvatica. The sequence goes on along the minus strand of NZ_BBMA01000004.1, from coordinate 59,372 downwards.
CGAGTCCGAGGACGGCTTCTTCACCATCGTCGACCGCAAGAAGGAGATCATCGTCTGCGGCGGCTTCAACGTGTACCCGGGCGAGATCGAGGACGCCGCCATGCTCCACCCGAAGGTGGTCGAGGCCGGCGCCATCCCCATCCCCAACGAGCACTCGGGCGAGGTGCCCAAGCTGTTCGTGGTGCGCCGCGACAGCTCCCTCACCGAGCACGAGCTCCGCGTCTACCTCAAGGAGCGCCTGACCGGCTACAAGCGCCCCCGCGAGATCGAGTTCATCGACGCCCTGCCCAAGAACAACGTGGGCAAGGTGCTGCGCCGCGAGCTGCGCGAGCTCGAGGCGTCGCGACAGGCGGACCAGCCCGCGTCCTGACGCCCGCGGGCGTGGGAGCATCGTTGGCGTGACCTCCGTACCCACGCCCGCCCTCGCCGCGGCGGTGGACGATGCGCGGGCCGGCTCCCCCGGCCGCGTCACCGACGTCTACCCCGCCCTGGCGGCGGTGGACCCCGGCCTGCTGGCCGCCGCGTGGCATCCCCTCGACGGGGACCGCGCGGCGGCCGGCGCCGCGTCCGCGCCGTTCATCCTTATGTCGGTGGCCAAGCCGTTCGTGCTGGCGCTCGCCGTCGACGCCGTCGGCGCAGAGGCGGTGATCGCCCGTACCGGGATGACGGCGACCGGGCTCGCCTTCAACGATCCCGAGGCGATCCGGCTGAGCCCCGACGGCCGCACCAACCCGATGGTCAACCCGGGCGCGATCACGGCGGCGAGCCTGCTCACGGGCGCCGGCGCGATCACGGACGGCCTGTCGGCGTTCGCGGGCAGGGAGCTGCGCGCCGACCCGGTCATGGTGGACGCGATCCACGCCTCCAACCAGCGCAACAGGCTGCTCGCGACCCTGCTCGAGGAGCGGCGCCTGCTCGGGTGCCCGCTGGAGCAGGCGCTTCACCTGTACACGCTGCAGTCCTGCGTGGAACTCACCGTCGCGGATCTCGCGCGCATGGGCGCGGTGCTCGCCGGCGGCGGACGTGACCCCGTCACGGGCGCACGGGTGGTGAGCGCGGAGGCCGCGGACGTCGCGCTGCGCGCGATGGCGCTCGCCGGCCTCTACGAGGCCAGCCACACCTGGATGGCCGCGGTGGGCGTGCCCGCGAAGAGCGGCATCGCGGGCGGGCTCGTCATGGTGGCGCCTGGCGCCGGCGCGCTCGCCGCCTACTCCCCCGGGCTGGATGCCGCGGGCAACCCGGTGCGCGCGCAGGCCGTGGCCCGCGCGATCGCCCCGCTGGTCGCCGACACGCGCGGGGTCAGCTGAGCGCGTCGACCTCCACGCCGAGCATCGCGGCGAGCGAGCGCAGCAGCAGGTCCGCGTGCTCGCGGCGCTCCCGCCAGCCGGCGAGCGCGTGCGCGTTGACGCCGTCGATCATGCCCAGCAGCGTCCGGGCGATCGGCGCGGGATCCGCCGCACCCGCCGCGACCAGGCACTCCTCGAGCAGCGCCTGCCACGCGTCCATCTCCGCGCGGACCGCGGCGGCAAGCGCGGCGTTGCCCGGGGCCGCGGCCCACGCCTGCACCCACACGAGGGTCACCGCATCCCGCGAGCCGTCGGTGAGCGTCCGCACCAGCGGGGCCAGGCGGTCGATCGCCGCGACCTCGGCGCGCTCCCCCGCGGAGATGCCCGTGAACACCTCCGCGACCAGCGCGTCCATGCCGTCGACATAGTGCGCCACGAGGCCGGACGCCACCCCGGCGCGCTCCCCCACTCGCCGCAGGGTGAGCGCGGCGAGCCCATCGGCGCGGGCGAGGGCGGTCGCGGCCTCGAGGATCGCGGCGCGGCGCGCCTCGCCCGGGAGGCGGGACTGCGCGGGGGCGGGCGTTGACGGCATGCCCCCGATTCTGTAGCGTCGAGCCGAATTGATCAACCGATCAACTGCCGCTCGTGCCACCGGGAGCTCGCGTGTTCGACGTCGTCGAGGCCACCATCGCGGAGCTCCGCGCCGCCCTCGAGGCGGGCCGCACGACCGCGGTCGAGCTCGTCCACGCCTACCGGGACCGCGCGGCCGCCTACGACGCCCCCGGCACCGCCACCGCCCTCAACGCGATCGTGGTGACCAACCCCGCCGCGCTCGCCGAGGCGGCGGCCTCGGACGTCCGCCGCGCCGCCAGCGCGACGCTCGGCCCGCTCGACGGCATCCCGTACACCGCCAAGGACTCGTACCTGGTGCGTGGGCTCACGGCCGCGGCCGGGAGCCCGGCGTTCGCGGACCTGGTCGCGCAGCACGACGCGTTCACCATCGAACGGCTGCGCGCCGCAGGCGCGATCTGCCTGGGTCTCACCAACATGCCCCCGATGGCGAACGGCGGCATGCAGCGCGGGCTCTACGGCCGCGCCGAGAGCCCCTACAACCCCGATCACCTGGCCGCACCCTTCGCGTCCGGCTCCTCCAACGGCTCGGGGGTAGCGACCGCGGCGAGCCTGGCCGCGTTCGGGCTGGGCGAGGAGACCTGGTCCAGCGGCCGCGGCCCGGCCTCCCACAACGCGCTGTGCGCGTACACGCCGTCGCGCGGCGTCATCTCGGTGCGGGGCAACTGGCCGCTGGTGCCCACCATGGACGTGGTGGTGCCGCACACGCGCACCATGGCGGACCTGCTCGAGATCCTCGACACGATCGTCGCCGACGACCCCGAGACCCGCGGCGACCTCTGGCGTGCCCAGCCCTGGGTCCCTCTGCCGCTCGCCTCCGAGGTGCGACCCGCGAGCTATCCCGCCCTCGCGGTCGGCGCCTCGCTCACGGGCGTCACGCTCGGCGTCCCGCGCATGTACGTCAACGCCGACCCCGACGCCGGCACGGCGGACCAGTCCGGCATCGGCGGCCCCACCGGCGCCCGCATCGACACCCACCCGGACGTCATCGCCCTCTGGGAGCGCGCCCGCGCCGACCTCGAAGCCGCCGGCGCCACCGTGGTCCACGTCGACCTGCCCATGATCACGCGCTACGAGGGCGACCGTCCCGGCGCCCCCACCATCCGCACCCGCACCGAACTCCCCCCGGGCTACCTCGCGCGCGAGATCCTTGACCTGTCCGCGTGGGCGTGGGAGGACTTCCTCGCCGCGAACGGCGACCCCACCCTTCGCACGCTGGCCGACGTCGACGGCGCCACCATCTTCCCCGCCCCGCCCGGCGCGCTGCCCGACCGCTACGACGGCTTCGACGACGACATCGCCGACTACCCCGCCTGGGTCCGCTCCCATCCCGGGATGCGCCTTGAGGACATCCCGACGCTCGCCGAGGGCCTCGCCGGCCTCGAGGCGATCCGCCGCGCCGATCTCGAGGACTGGATGGACGGCCGGGGCCTCGACGCCCTCGTGTTCCCCGCGGTCGCCGACGTCGCCCGCGCCGACATGGACGTGAACCACGCCTCCGCGGACGCGGGCTGGCGCAACGGCGTCTGGATCGCCAACGGCAACCTCGCGATCCGTCACCTGGGCGTGCCCACGGTCACGGTTCCCATGGGGACGATGCGCTCGTCGGGGATGCCGGTCGGCCTCACCTTCGCGGGGCGTGCGTACACCGACAACGCCCTGCTGTCGCTGGGCGCGGCCTACGAGGTGGCCGCGCCTCGCCGCGTCCCGCCGCCGCTCGCCCCCGCGCTCGCCGCCACCCCCGAGGAGGACCGATGACCCGCCGCATGCCCGCCGAATGGGAGACCCACGCCGCCTCGTGGATGGCGTGGCCCAGCACCGGCTACACGTTGGGCGACACGGAGGACGAGGCCGACGACGCGCGCCGCACCTGGGCGGCCGTCGCCAACGCGATCGTCGCCCGCGAGCCGCTCACCATGCTCGTCGCTCCCGACGCGGTGCCGGCGGCCCGCGCGTGGCTGGACCCGCGCATCGTCCTGCTGGAGGCGCCGCTCGACGACGCCTGGTTCCGCGACATCGGCCCCACCTTCGTGGAGGACTCCGGCGCGCTCGCCGGGGTCGACTGGGTGTTCAACGGCTGGGGCGCGCAGGACTGGGCCCGTTGGGACCACGACGCGCTGGCGGCGCAGGCCGCGCTCGAGCACGCTGACGTGCCGCGAATCGCCTCGCCCCTGGTCAACGAGGGCGGCGGGATCCACACGGACGGCCGCGGCACGTTCCTGGTGACGGAGACCGTGCAGCGCGACCCGGGACGCAACCCCGGCTGGTCGCGCGCGCAGGTCGAGGACGAGCTCGCGCGCACCGTGGGCGCGCGCGCCGTCATCTGGTTGCCGCGCGGTTTGACGCGCGACTCGGAGCGCTACGGGACACGGGGCCACGTGGACATCGTGGCGTGCTTCACCCCCGGCGGCGCGGTGCTGGTGCACGACCAGCGCGACCCCGCTCACCCCGATCACGAGGTGTCGGCGGAGGTGCGCGAGGTGCTGTCCGCCGCGGTCGACGCCGACGGGCGCGCGCTCTCGGTCCTCGCGCTGCCCGCACCCGCGACGCTGCGCGACTCCGAGGGCTGGGTCGACTGGTCCTACGTCAACCACTACGTGCTCAACGGTGCGGTGATCGCGTGCGCGTTCGACGACCCTCACGACGACGAGGCGCTCGAGGTGCTCGCCGGCGCGTACCCGGACCGCGAGATCGTGCGCGTGGACGCGCGCCCGCTGTTCGACCGCGGCGGCGGCATCCACTGCATCACGCAGCAGCAGCCGGCGCTTTAGCGGGCCGTCGCCAGGCGCCTCGCGGGCGCTCCCGCGCCGCCTCGCGCCCCCTCGCGCCCCTGCCGGCGCGCCGTCGACCACCTCGGTGCGCGGTCCTCGCGGATTTTATGCGTTTTGACGCGCGTGCTGAGCGTGAAGCCTGGCCCCACGCACCAGGCGCCGGGCCGTCTCGGGCGTGACTCTCGCCGCCGCGTGCGCGAAAGTGCGTAAATTCCGCGAGCGGGGCGACACGACCCTCGGCCTCCCGCGCCGCGGTGGCGTCGGAGCGGATCCGGCGGCGCCTACACCCGCTCGATCGCGCGTCCCGCGGCGAGCGACGCGGCCACAACGATGACGCGCTGGTTGCGGCTCCCGCGGAACGGCAGCGTGAGGTCGCGCGACGCGAGGTCGAAGGGCCCGTCGACCAGGACGTCCACCAGCGCCAGCAGGGCGCGCTTGTCCTCGGACTCCTCCGCCAGCTCCTCGAACGTGTAGCCGGACCAGCACCACACGTCCTTCCCGGGGAGCTCGGCCCGCAGGCGTCGCACCAGCGAGAGGCACGTCCCGGTGTTGAGGAACGGCTCGCCGCCCAGCAGCGACACCCCCTGGATCGCCGGGTGCGCGAGGTCCTCGAGGATCCGCGACTCGAGCTCGAGCGTGTACGGCTCGCCGCAGCGGAAGCTCCACGCATCCTCGTTGAAGCACCCCTCGCACGCGAACAGGCAGCCGGCCACGTAGAGCGAGCAGCGCACGCCCTCGCCGTCCACGAACGTGAACGGCTTGTAGTCCGCGACGTAGCCCTGGCTGACCCGAGCGGACAGCCAGGCGTCGCGCACGGGCGACCGGTGCATCGTCACTCCTGGGGAGGCCGCGCGGACAGCGGCACCCGCACGTCCGCCTGCAGATGCTTGACCCGCGACGCGATCTCCTGGTGGCGGCCGTGGACCATGGGCCGCTGCTGCGGGTTGCCCAGGTAGCCGCAGGTGCGCTTGACCACGTCGCACGAGCGGGGGTCGTCGTTGCCGCACGCCGGGCACGCGAAGCCGCGCGCCGTCGGGGTGAAGTCGCCCTCGAAGCCGCACGCGTAGCAGCGGTCGATCGGGGTGTTGGTGCCGAGGTAGCCCACGCGGTCGTAGGCGTAGTCCCAGACCGCCTCGAGCGCCTTGGGGTTCTGCTGGAGCACCGGGTACTCGCAGTAGTGGATGAAGCCGCCGGACGTGAGGGGCGCGTACTCGGCTTCGAAGTCGAGCTTCTGGAACGGCGTGGGGTTCTTGCGCACGTCGTAGTGGAAGGAGTTGGTGTAGTAGTCCTTGTCCGTGATGTCCGCCACGGACCCGAAGCGCTCCTTGTCCAGCCGGCAGAAGCGGTCCGTGAGGCTCTCGGACGGCGTCGAGTACACCGAGAAGTGGTAGCCGGACGCGGCCTTCCACGCCGCCGCGCGGTCCCGGAGGGTGCGCAGGACCTGCACGGTCATCTCCTTCGCGTCCGGGTCGGACTCCCACGAGCCCCCGTAGAACGCGGTCGCGACCTCGTAGAGCCCGATGTAGCCCAACGACACCGTGGCGCGGCCGTTGCGGAACAGGGTGTCGACGTCCTCGGCGGGACCCAGCCGCTTCCCGAACGCGCCGTGCACGTAGAGGATGGGCGCGTTGCCGGGCACGGCCTCCTTGCACCGCTCGATCCGGTAGGTGAGCGCGTCGCGCATGGTGTCGAGGCGCTCGTCGAGGATCCGCCAGAACGTGTCCTGGTCGCCCTCCGCCTCGAGCGCGATGCGCGGCAGGTTGAGCGTCACCACGCCCAGGTTCATGCGTCCCTCGACGGCGTCCTCTCCGTTCTCGTCGGTCCAGCCCTGGAGGAAGGACCGGCATCCCATGGGCGCCTTGAACGAGCCGGTGATCTCGACGATCTTGTCGTAGCTGAGCACGTCCGGGTACATGCGCTTGGTCGCGCACTCGACCGCGAGCTGCTTGATGTCGTAGTTGGGCTCGCCCTCGGAGAGGTTGAGCCCGCGCTTCACGGTGAACAGCAGCTTGGGGAAGATCGCGGTGCGACCCTCGCGCCCGAGCCCCCGGATGCGGATCTGCAGGATCGCCTTCTGGATCTCGCGCTCGTACCAGCCGGTGCCCAGCCCGAAGCCGATCGACGTGAACGGCGTCTGGCCGTTCGACGTGAAGAGCGTGTTGATCTCGTACTCGAGCGACTGCATCGCGTCGTAGATGTCCTTGCGCGTCTTGTCCTGGACGTACGCCTCGCGACGCGCCGGGTCGTCGATCCAGGCGGCGGCGTCGGCGGCGTGCTTGGCGCGGTTGAGGGCCGCGTAGGGCGCGAGGAGCTCGTCGATGCGGTTGACGGTGCAGCCGCCGTACTGGCTCGAGGACACGTTGGCGATGATCTGGGAGATCTGCGCGGTGGCGGTCTGGATCGACCGCGGCGGCTCGACCTGCGCGTTGCCGATCCGGAACCCCGCGGACAGCATGGTCTTGAAGTCGATGAGGCAGCAGTTGGTCATCGGCGCATACGGGTGGTAGTCGAGGTCGTGGTAGTGGAGGTCGCCCTTCTGGTGGGCGTTGGCGACGTGCGCGGGCAGCATCCTGAGGCCGATCGCCTTGCCCACCATCCCCGCGGTGAGGTCCCGCTGGGTGTTGTAGACCTCGGCGTCCTTGTTGGCGTTCTCGTGGACCACGCTGGAGTCCTTCGACATCAGCCGCGTGATCGAGTGGTTGAGGTCCATCGCCTTCGACCGCGAGAAGTCGCGATCGACCCGGTAGTCGATGTAGGCCCGCGCGACGTCGTACTCCCCCGCCTCGAGCAGCTCGTGCTCGACCACGGACTGGATCTCGTAGATCTTGACCGTGTCGTGGAAGCGCGCCGCCAGCTCGCCGTCGACCCGCGCAACGATCGCGTCGAGCGCCGCCTCCTGGCCCGGCGTGAGCGCGCCGTGCACCGCGGTGAACGCCTTGGCGAGGGCGGTGGCGATCCGGCGGTCGTCGAAGATCAGGGTGCGACCGTCGCGCTTCACCACGCGGAGCACGGGGCGATCCTCGTCCCCGTCGGCCTGCGTGCGGTCGATCTCGGTGATGCTCATCTCTGCTCCCCTTCGCGCCTGCGGACCCCACGAACCACAACATCTGGGGGTCCAACCGTCACCAGAACACTAGATCTAGCGATGATTCGCGCCTGGGCCCTTGGTCCCTGGCGGAGCACGCGGAGGGACGATGCGCGGGTCGCCTGTGCGGCGAGACGTCGCGAAGTCGCGGCGAAGGGAGCGGCGAGCCCCCGGCGTGTCGCGCGGCGCCGCGCGCGCCGGGAGGCCTCTCGCCGGCAGGCCGAGCACTCTAGTGGTGCGCGGCGCACGCTCGCGCCAGATCCGGCCCGATGAGACGCAGATCACACTCGCGCGGGCGAGCATGCCCCCTGGAGGATGTCGTGCCTGCATACGTCCCCGAAAGGCGACGCGTCTCCCGTGCTCCGATGTGAACGCATCACAGCCCTCCGCCGTCGCCGCGCCCCGCAGGCGCCATAGCGCGGTTATGGTCTTTCGAGCCCTCACACCAGATCGCGCCGCAGGCCGAGCCGCGGCAGCACGGTGGGAGGGCAGTCCTTGTACCCCACCCTGGAGACCTGTGCGCAAGCTTCACCTCCCCTTCCGATGGCAGACGGCGACCGTGTTCGCCGTTTCTTGCTTCCTGGGCGGCATCGCCGTGTCGCTCGGCCTGCACGAGCAGCGCGTGGACAGCGCCGTCTCGGAGGCACGCGCCCAGGCGCGGCTGCTGGACGAGGAGCGGACGCAGCTCGAGGAGACCCTCGCGAAGGCACGCGAGGTTTCCGAGGTGTCCGAGACCGTCTCCGACGAGGCGTCCGTCGCCTCGGCGGCCGCGGAGCTCACGCAGGCCGCGACCTCGGCCGCGTACGCCGCCGAGCACCACCACGTCACCGTCACCGCGACGGCCGTGGTGCCGCCGGCGTGGGCCAGCGCGCCGCTGGGCGTGGAGACCGCGCGCGGCCCGTTCGCGTCGACCCCCTCCCTCGAGATCGACCCGTCCGCCGTGCTCGGGCAGGTCGAGCAGCAGCTGGCGGCTCAGGAGCAGGAGGCGGACGCCTCGCTCGACGCGGACGCGATCGTGCCCGCCGAGCCCAAGACCTCGGTGTTCGCCGAGCCCTCGGCCAGCGCCTCCCCGTCCGTGACCGCCTCGGCCGAGCCCACGGCGTCCGCGGAGCCGAGCGCCTCGCCGTCGGCCACGCCCACCCCGGAGGTGGACGAGCCGTCCGCGGAGCCCACCGCCGACCAGGAGGCCGCGGCGCTCGCCGAGATCGTCGCCGACACCGAGGTCGCCAAGGTGCTGCGGGGCGAGGTCGACGACCTGGACGCCGTCACCGCCGCGACCGCGCAGCTGGAGAAGGCCGCCGCGCAGCTCGACGCCGCCACGCGCCGCATCGAGGGCACCACCGCGGTGCTCGAGGCCGCGACCGCGGACGCCGCGCTCGAGCGCTCGAACCTCACGCTCGAGGAGAAGCGCGCGGCCATCGTGGCGCTCGCGGACTCCTCGGCCGGGATCATCGACGCCGTGGACGGCAAGGTCGCCGAGAAGGCGACCCTCAAGGAGCTCAAGGCGGCCAGGAAGGCGCTGCTCGGCCTGCAGGACGTCGAGGTGGATCGCGACGACGCGGAGGCCGTGGACGCGGTCCTCGCCGACGTCCAGCTCGCGACGCTCGACCTCGAGGACGCCGAGACGGCCGTCTACGACTCGCACGCCGCGTGGGTGAAGGCCGAGAACAAGCGCCGCACCGCGATCAACGAGAAGCGCATGGCGACCTACGAGCGCCAGGTCGACAAGGCGACCGCGAGCACGTGGGCCGCCTACGAGGCCGCCTCGGCGGCCCGGGTCGCCGGCTGGGAGGGCACCCCGACCGGCATCACGTACTCGAACGGCGCCGTGCCGTCGACGGAGCTGTGCTCGCTGTCCTTCTCGCCGGGCAACATGCTCCAGTGCGACGCCGCCGAGGCCCTCGAGCGCGCCGACGACGACTACTACGCGCAGACCGGCAGCCACCTGTCGCTCAGCTCGTCCTACCGTTCGTACACCGCGCAGGTGGCCACCCAGGCCGCCAAGGGCTACCTCGCGGCGACCCCCGGCACGTCGAACCACGGCTGGGGCATGGCCGCGGACTTCGACCCCGCCTCCGCCGCGTGGATCGCCGCGAACGGCTCGCGCTACGGCTGGATCCACCCGCTGTGGGCCCGTGTGGGCGGGTCGAAGCCCGAGTCGTGGCACATGGAGTTCGTGGCCCCCGGCATCAGCGCGAACCTGCCCAGCGAGCCGCAGCTGTTCGGCATGGTGAAGAACAAGCTCAAGGGCTGACCGGGAGCGCCCGCACCGCCGCTCCCAGCCCGGGGTCGATCATCGCCCCGGTCGCGCTCATCACGGCGTCCGCGCCCGCGGCGCGGTAGGCGGCGTGATGCTCAGCCGTGAGCACCCCACCCACGCCCACGATGGCGTACGGACGCCCGGCGTCCTCGCGCAGCCGCGCGAGGCGGCCGACCATCTCGAGCCCGGCCCACCGGATCGCGTCGCCGCACACGCCCGCGACCTCCCGACCGGCGCCCGGCAGCGCCGGGGCGCCGTCCGCGCCGACCAGCCGCGCGGGCAGCGTGTTGACGGCCGCGTACCCGTCCACGATGCCCGCCGTCGCGTCGACCATCCGGGCGAGCGCCGCATCGTCCCTGAAATGGGCGAGCTTGAGCAGCAGCGGCAGGTCGCCGACCCGCTCCTTCACGGCCGCAACGATGCACGCCACGAGCGGGACGTCGAAGCACAGCAACGCGCCGGTGCCCTCGTTGGGGCAGCTGAGGTTCAGCTCGAGGACGGGCACACCCGCCTCCGCGACCAGCGCCGCGGCGGCCACGTGGTCTGCGACGTAGGCGGCCTCGCGGTCGGGGGCGTCAGGCGCGGGATGCGTGCCCTGGAAGGATCCGACCAGCAGCTGCCCCTCTCCCGCCGCGGCGACGGCAGCGGCCATGTCCGGCTGCCACGCGTCCGGGTCCCGCGACGGCACGCCGAACGAGTTGGAGATGCTCGTCGCGCCCTCGAGCGCCGCGTCGGCGAGCACGGGGTCGACCCGGCCCGCGGCGAGGCGTCCGTCCACGTGCACGGCGAGGGCGTTCGGCAACGGGTGCGCGGCGCGCGCTCCGGTGCGCACGGTCTTGTACACGTTGACGTCGAAGCCGTGACGGAAGGCCGCCGCGCAGAACGCGGCGTTCACCAGCGGCCCCGCCGGGATCCCGAACGGGCTCGCCACGTCATGGCCGAGGAACGATGCGCGGGCGGTGGGCGCCGGGAGCGCGGGCGGCGGCGCGGCGAACGCACCGAACGGACCGTGGGCGTAGTTGTCCTCGTAGGAGCGGCGCGGGTCGTAGAACCAGGTCATGGTGGCACCGAGGCTAGCCCCGCGGGAAGCGCCGCGTGCGGGACCTCGGTCGCCGCCGCGCCCGCGTGCCGTCGTCGTGATTCGCTGGGGAGATGATCGAGGACTGGGACGTCGACCACCTCGTGGTCGGGGCGGGCGCGACCGGGCTGGCGTTCGCGGATGCGCTGGTCGACCACGGCGACGCCAGCGTGGCGCTGATCGACACCCGACCCGGGCCGGGCGGTCACTGGCGCGACGCCTACCCCTTCGTGCGCCTGCACCAGGCCTCACTGTTCTACGGCGTCGCGTCCACGCGGCTGGGCGGCGGCATCCAACAGTCGGGGCCCGAGCGGGGCCTTCACGAGCGCGCGACCGGCGCCGAGGTGCGCGCCTACTTCGAGGCCGCGCTCGCACGGCTCGAGGGCACGGGACGCGTGATCTTTCGGGGCGGTGTGACCCACCGCGGCGGCGGCGTCGTCGACGCCGAAGGCACCGTGGTCGCGCGCACGCGACGCGGCACGCGCATCGTCGACGCTCACCACCTGGCCCCGACCGTGCCGGCGGTGACGCCGCCTCCGTTCACGGTCGAAGGAGGCGCGGCCGTGGTGCCGGTCGGCAAGCTCGACGAGCATCTGGACGCCCGCCGGATCGTGGTGGTCGGCTCGGGCAAGACCGCGACGGACGCCGTGGTCCACGCGCTCGAGGCCGGTGTGCCTCCCGACCGTCTCACGTGGGTGCGACCGCGGGATCCGTGGATGCTCGACCGCGCGCGCATCCAGCCCGAGCCGGCGGTGTTCCAGACCATGGCGGCGGACGTGTGGGAGGCGGCCGCGGGCGCCGGGTCGCTCACCGCGCTGTTCGCGAGGCTCGAGGAGGCCGGCGTGATGCTCCGGATCGACCGGTCCGTCACGCCGACGATGGCGAAGGCGCCCACGTTGGCGCGGTGGGAGCTCGAGCTGCTGCGCAGCGTCGAGGACGTGGTCCGGCTCGGTCACGTCCACGCCGCCGCGCCGGGACGCCTGGTCCTCGAGCGCGGCGAGGTCGCGCTTCCGGCGCGCACCGTGATCCTGCACTGCGCCGCGGACGGGCTGCCGCATCCCCCGGCCGTGCCGGTGTGGTCACCGGAGGCGATCACGCTGCAGCCCATCCGCGCCGGCTTCCCATGCTTCGGCGCGGCGCTGATCGGCTACGTGGAGGCGACCCGTTCCGGCGACGACGCCAAGAACGCGCTGTGCCCGCCGACGCAGTACGGGAACACCCGCGCCCAGTGGGCCGAGATGACGCTGCGCGGCGCCGCCTCCGCCGCGGCCTTCATGGGGGCCGAGGACGTCCGCGAATGGGCGCGCGGCGTCGCGCTCAACCCGGCGCGGGTGCCGCGCGGCTACGCCTCGCCCGCGCTCGACGAGGCGCGCGAGCGGATCGCGCGCTCCAGCCCGGCGGCCCTGTCGGCGCTGGCGCGGCTGGCGGTCGCGACCGCCTGACTCTCCGAGCGAACCCCCAGGACGCTCGTGGGGGAACGGCCAGGAGCGCTCCGTAGTTTCGCCGCATGACCACCGACGCCCCCGCCCGTCCCCGCCGCCTCCGCCGGCGCATCGTCGCCGCTCTCGCCACGCTGCTGCTGGTGCTGTCGGCCATCGCCGCGTGGGCCCTCGACCGCTACGTGATCGACCACGTGGAGGTCGCGAACGCCTCCGCCCTCGAGGCCGAGGTCGCGGGCACCGCGACGGAGGACGCCGCCGCGGATGCGCCGCAGATCACGCTCACCGAGTCGACCTACGGCACGGGCTCCGACCAGGCGACCTACTACGTGGCGGACGTGGTCCTGAGCGACATCACGCAGCTGAGGTCCGCGTTCGCGGAGGACGCGTTCGGCGAGAACATCACGGCCGACCCGTCCGACATCGCCGCGCAGGTGGGCGCCGCGCTCGCGGTCAACGGCGACTACTACGGCTTCCGCACCACCGGCATCGAGATCCGCAACGGCGTCAACTATCGCGACGAGCCCGCGCGCACCGGCGCCGTCATCTACGCGGACGGCACCATGGAGGTCTACGACGAGACCACCACCAGCGCCCAGGAGCTGCTCGACGCCGGCGCCTGGCAGACCCTCTCCTTCGGGCCGGCGCTGGTGGACGACGGCGCGATCGTCGACGGGATCGACCAGGTCGAGGTCGACACGAACGTGGGCAACCACTCCATCCAGGGCGACCAGCCGCGCACCGCGATCGGGATGATCGACGCGAATCACTACGTGCTCGTGGTGGTGGACGGGCGGTCGAGCGAGAGCGCGGGCGTCACGCTCGACGAGCTCGCGCAGATCATGATCGACCTGGGCGCGACGGAGGCGTACAACCTCGACGGCGGCGGCTCGTCGACCATGGTGAGCGACGGCGCCGTGGTGAACGTGCCCGGCGGCAGCGGCGAGGAGCGCGGCACCTCGGACATCCTGTGGGTGGGCTGACATGTGGATCCTGGTCCCCGCCTACGAACCCGACGCACGCATGGTCGCGCTGGTCGCGGCGCTGCGCGAGACCCGGCACCGCGTGCTGGTGGTCGACGACGGCTCCGGTGCCGCCTACGAGGGGCTGTTCGCCGAGGCGTCCGCGCTGGGCGCGGCGGTGCTGCGCCACCCCGTCAACCGCGGCAAGGCCGCCGCGCTGCGGACCGGCTTCGCGTGGCTGACCGTCCACGCCCCCGGCGGCGGCGTGGTCTGCGCGGACAGCGACGGCCAGCACACCCCCGCCGACGTCGCACGGGTGGCGGAGGTCCTCGACGCGCGCGCCGAGGCGGGGATGGACGATGCGGTGGTGCTGGGCGTCCGGGCGTTCACCGGCGACGTCCCGTGGCGGTCGCGCCTGGGCAACCGTGCGACCACGGCGCTGCTCGCCGCCGTGACCGGCCGGCGCATCTCCGACACGCAGACCGGCCTGCGCGGCTACCCGAGCGGCCTCCTGCCCTGGGCGCTCGCGGTGCCCGGCGAACGCTTCGCGTACGAGCTGGCGCTACTGCTCGACGCGACACGGCGCGGGATCCCGCTGATGGAGACGCGCATCGACACCGTCTACCTGGACTCGAACCGCTCCTCGCACTTCCGGCCGCTCGCGGACTCGGCGCGGGTGCTCGCCCCGCTGGCGCTGTTCGCGGCGTCCTCGCTGGTCGCGTTCGGGATCGACACCGCGGCGCTGCTCGGCCTGGAGGCGTGGACGGGATCGCTGGTCGCCGCCGTGCTGGGTGCGCGGGTGCTGAGCGCCGGCGCGAACTTCACGCTCAACCGGCGCCTGGTCTTCCGCGCACGGGGGCCTGCGCTGCCGCAGGCCCGGCGCTACCTCGCGCTCGCGGTCGCGCTCCTGGCCGCGAGCTACGTGTCGCTGCTGCTGCTCACCACGCTCGGGCTGCCGCTTCTGGCAGCGAAGGTGAGCACGGACCTCGGTCTGTGGCTGCTGTCCTTCGGGGTGCAGCGCGCCGCGGTGTTCGGGCACCGAGGAGGCGGAAAGGCGTCACGGCCGGGCGACGCGACGCAGGTTTCTTGCGCAACGGCTTCAACGACGCAGGGAAGCATCGCTCAGACGCACGTGTGACACGCGACTCGTGCGCGGCTGCGCCCATAGTCTGTCCCGGTGATCCCCAACCCCGGCCCCGAGGACATCCACCCGCAGCGGATGCACGCCGTCTCCCCCGAGAGCCACGCGATCGTCGAGGCGGTGCTCGACTACTCGCGGCGCCGCGTCCTGTGGGAGGACATCCCTCTCGACGTGCCCGCGACGCCCGCCGAGCTGGCCGCGCAGGCCCCCGCGTCGATCACGGCCGAGGGGATCGGCGCGACGCGCGCGCTCGCGCTCTTCGGCGACGTGCTCGCCCCCACGTGCCTGTCCACCGACCACCCGGGCTACCTCGCGTTCATCCCGTCCGCGCCGAGCAAGGCGGCCTCCGCGTTCGACCTGGTGGTCTCCGCCTCGTCCATCTACGCCGGATCGTCGCTCGAGGGCGCCGGTGCGGTGCATGCGGAGAACGAGGTGCTCGCGTGGCTCGCGAGCGAGTTCGGGCTGCCGGAGTCCGCCGGCGGCGTGTTCGTCCAGGGCGGCACCATCGGCAACCTCTCCGCGCTGGTCGCGGCGCGGGACGCCGCGCGCCGGCGCAACCGCGAGGCCGGCCGGCCCGACCCCGCGCGCTGGGCCGTGGTGTGCAGCGGCGAGTCGCACTCCTCCGTCGAGTCCGCGGCCGCGGTCATGGACATCGACGTGGTGGGGATCCTGCCCGACGCCGACGGGCGGCTCCACGGCCATGCGGTGGCCGAGGCCATCGCCGAGCACGGGGACGCGGTGTTCGCCGTGGTCGCCACCGCGGGCACCACCAACTTCGGGATCGTCGACGACATCGCGGGCATCGCGGAGGTGACGCGCCGCCACGGCGTGTGGCTGCACGTCGACGGCGCCTACGGCCTCGCCGGGATGCTGGTGCCGCGGATGCGCGCCGCGTACGCGGGCGTGGAGCACGCCGACTCGTTGATCGTCGACCCGCACAAGTGGCTGTTCGCGCCGTTCGACGCGTGCGCGCTCATCTACCGGGAGCCGGAGGTCGCCCGCCGCGCGCACACGCAGCACGCCTCCTACCTCGACACGCTGACCGAGGCCCCCGAGACCAACCCCTCGGACCTGTCCGTCCAACTCACCCGCCGCGCGCGCGGGCTGCCGCTGTGGTTCTCGCTCGCGACGTACGGCACGGACGAGTACCGGTCCGCGATCGAGCACGGGATCACGCTCGCGTCCCGCGTCGCCGACGAGATCGCGCGCCGCGACGGGCTGTCGCTGGTGCGGCGGCCGCAGCTCTCGGTGGTGGTGTTCCGCAAGGACGGATGGACGCGGGCCGACTACGACGCGTGGTGCGCGGGCCTCCTCGCGGACCAGCGGGCGTTCGTGGTGCCCAGCTCGCACCACGGCGAGCCGGTGCTGCGCTTCGCGATCGTCAACCCGCTCACCACCTTCGCGCTGCTGTGCGAGGTCCTCGACACGCTCGCCTGACCCGCGAAGCCGGCCGGCGCATCGTCCCCGGGGAAGCCCGGAGACGCCGCGACCCCGCGCCTCACCAGGGAGGACGCGGGGCCGCGGGAACGGGTCAGCCGTCGAGCAGCGCGGCGGCGCGGCGGGCGCCCTCGCCGAGCGACTCGAGCTTCGCCCAGGCGATCTGCGGGTGGATGCGGCCGCCCAGGCCGCAGTCGGTCGAGGCGATCACGCGCTCGGGGCCCACGATCTCCGCGAAGCGCACGATCCGGTCGGCGACCAGGTCCGGGTGCTCGACCACGTTGGTGGCGTGGCTCACCACGCCGGGCAGCAGCACGGTGTGCTCGGGCAGCTCGACGTCGCGCCAGACCTTCCACTCGTGCTCGTGGCGGACGTTGCCCGCCTCGAAGGAGATGACGCCGGCGTTGATCTCCGCGACCAGGTCGACGATGTGGCGCAGCTCGAGGTCCGTGGTGTGCGGGCCGTGCCAGGAGCCCCAGCACAGGTGGATGCGGACCTGCTCGCGCGGGAGCCCCTCGATCGCGTGGTTGATCGCGTCGATGCGGGTGCGCAGGAACGCGCGGTAGTCGGCCACGGACGGCTCGGGGTTGATCTGGTCCCAGGACTCCGCGAGCGACGGGTCGTCGAGCTGCACCGTGAGGCCCGCGTCGGTGATCGCCTTGTACTCCTCGCGCATGACGTCGGCCCATGCCCAGATGTGCTCCTCCTCGGTCGGGAAGAAGGAGTTGCCGATCCGTGCCGCCGAGCCGGGCGCGAGCGACGTGATGAAGCCGTCGGTGAGGCCGTGGGCGTCGAGGCCCGCACGGAGGCTCGCGATGTCGGACGCGATCGCGTCCTGACCGCGGTAGGACAGCGGGCCGACGGCCTCGGGCCAGAACGGCGGGTCGCCGAAGAGCACGCCGGAGGTCGGGTCGAAGTACGCCTCGGCGAAGCGGACCCAGTCGCGGCGGTCCGTCATCGAGGTGAGCCGGATGTTGCCGGGGGTCGAGCGGACGGGCGCGGGCGGCGGGGTGTCCTGCGAGGGCAGCGCGAGTCCGGCGGTGCGCTGGAACGAGTACGACCACCAGGCGCCGAAGTCGTGGGCCGCGGTCATGGCCTTGCCGTACTCGCCGTCGCCGACGATGGTGATGCCCGCGTCGACCTGCTTCTTGACCAGGTCCGAGACCGCCTGCGCGGCGCGCTCGCGGTACTCGGGCGTCTGGACCAGCGTGAAGCCGTCCTCGGCGACCTCGAGGGCCTTGGTGGCCTCCACGAGCTCGGGCGATCGCGGCAGCGAACCCGCGGTGGTGGTCTGGATGGTCAGGTCTGACATCGAGGCTCCTCTGTGCGCGGGCGTGCGACCCGCGTGGTGTGCAGGGACGGCCCGCCGGCAATGCCCACCCGTGGTGGATCCGAGGCCTCGTTTGATGCGCGGCGGCGCGGCCATTGTGCCCGGTCCCAGCGACGGGCGGCAAACCGGGGCGACGCTCCCGTCACGGGCGCGGCGGCGCCTCGGCGAGCAGGGCGGGCAGCGCGCGCTCGATGGTCGCCATGGTCGCGGTGAGGCTGAGCCGGAAGTAGCCGGGCCGGTCGAACAGGCTGCCCGGCATCACCAGCACGTCGCGCTCCGCGAGCCGTGCCGCGAGGGCGTCGCCGTCGCCGTCCGGCGCCTCGGCCCAGAGGTAGAAGGTCCCCTCGGTGCGCGCGACGCGGAAGCCCGACTCGACGAGCGGCCCGCGCAGCCGGTCGCGCCTGCGCGCGAGCTCGTCCACGTCGATGCCCACGTGCTCGAGGTCCGGCACCGCGTACTGCATCACCGCATCGGGGAAGCCCCACCCGACGGCGAGCTGCGAGGGCACCAGCGCCTCGCGGAGCCCCTCACGGTCCGCGGCGGGGACGCCGGGGCCGATCGCGAGGTATCCGAGGCGCTGGCCGGGCGCGAGCAGGACCTTGCCGTAGCTGTAGTCGATCAGGGTCCACGGGTACACGGCCGCGGGGCTGGTGAAGCCGATGCCGTCGAAGCGGATGCGGCGGTAGGGCTCGTCGGACAGGATCCAGATGCGGCGGCCGATCGCGGCGGAGCGCTCCTCCAGCACCGCCGCGAGCCGCTCGAGCTGGGCGCGCGGATAGACGCGCCCGGTCGGGTTGGCCGGCGAGTTCACCACCACCACCCTGGTCCGCGCGGTGACCGCGGCGCCGATCGCGTCGACGTCGAGGTCGAAGTCGGCGCCGTCGAGCGCGACGGGCACGGGCTCCATGCCGTGCATGCGCAGCATGGGCGCGTAGCAGAACCAGCCAGGGACGGGGATGATCGCCTGGTCCCCCGCGTCGGCGACCAGATGGAGCGCCAACGCGATCGCGCCGAAGGCGCCCTGCGTGAGAGCGATGTCGGCGGCCTCGCACGCCAGCCCCACGTCGTCCCGCAGCCCGGTGGCGATCGCCTCGGCGGCGCCGAGCTCGTTGGTCTTGTACGCGAACCATTGGTCGGACCGCGGCTCGAGATGGGTCCGCATCGCGTCGACCAACCCCGGCAGCGGTGGCTCGTGGGGGTTGCCGAACGTGAGGTCGGCGATGCCGGGCTCGTCGGCCCGTGCCCCCACGGACGCGAAGAACCGCGTCACGGCCTCGATCTCGCCGCGCGCGGCGAGCGCGCGCTCCGACAGCTCCACGCCGACCCCCTCGCCCGGCTCCGCGCCGGGCCCCCGACCATCGTCGCCGCGACGGCGCGGCCCGGCAACCGGATCCGCCGTCGCGCCATGTGTGAGCGAAGACACGCGCGGAGGTTCTTCAAGCCGGGATAAAGATTTGGTAACGTCCGGTGGCGTGAGCAAAGACGCCACCATCCGGACGTTGCGCCTCATCGGCGCGTCCATCATCCTGTCCGCCCTGGGATTCCAGGCCTGGGCGGACCTCACGTTCGGCACGTTCACGTGGGGCCAGCTGCCGGGCTACTTCACCCCGCTGGCCAACCTCGCGGGCATCATCGCGCTGCTGGCCGCCGCGCGGGTCGGCAGACCCGAGCCGCGCTGGGTGACGGTGCTGCGCGTCAACTCGGCGACCTACCTGGTGGTGGTGGGCGCGGTGTACTGGCTGCTGCTCGCGCCGTTCACCACCCCGTACTTCCCGTGGGCCAACGCGATCCTGCACGGCGGCGCGGGGCTCATCCTGGTCGCGGACTGGGTGCTGATCGGCGGCCGCCGCCGGCTCCCGCTCGGCACGCTGTGGAGCGTGCTGGCGCTGCCCGCCCTGTGGGTGTCCTACCTGCTGTTCCGTGCGTTCCTCGACGGCTGGGTGCCGTACCCGTTCCTCGACCCCGCGCGCGGGCTCGCGGCGATCCTCGCGACCATGGGCGCGATCGCCGCCGTGGGCCTCGCGGTGTCCGGCCTGCTCCGGGTCCTCGCCGTCCTGCGGCCCGCGAGCTTCTGGCCCGCCCGCGTGCCCGCGCGCGCCCGGCGCGACTGACGCGCCCCCCCAGCCCGCGCATCGTCCCCCGCCCTGCGGCCCGAGCGCCACGGGGCTAGCGTGGTCGGGGAACCCAGCCACGAGGCCGAGGGGGGCCATCATGACGACCGCATCCGGCAGCCGCGACGGCGAGGTCACCTCGCCCCCGGGCTTCACCAACGACTACGACGACTTCGCCGAGCCGTGGTTCACGCTGCCGCCGGGTAGCATGGCGCCCGAGCTCGCGTACCAGATCGTGCACGACGAGGCGATGCTCGACGGCAATGCGCGGCTCAACCTCGCGACCTTCGTGGGCACGTGGATGGACGAGCACGCCAACCGCCTGTACGCGCAGACGTTCGACAAGAACATGATCGACAAGGACGAGTACCCCAAGACCGCGGAGATCGAGACGCGGTGCTGGCGCATCCTCGGCGACCTGTGGCACGCGCCGGACCCCGAGCGGACCATCGGCACGTCGACCATCGGGTCCTCCGAGGCGGCGATGCTCGCGGGGCTCGCGCTCATGCGGCGGTGGCGCGCCCGCCGCCGCGCCGCCGGGCAGCCCACCGACCGGCCCAACCTCATCATGAGCGCCGCGGTTCAGGTGTGCTGGGAGAAGTTCTGCAACTACTGGGACGTCGAGGCGCGCCTGGTGCCGGTGTCGCTCGCGCACCCGACGCTCGACGGCCACGACCTCGAGGGGTACGTCGACGAGAACACCATCGGGGTGGTGGCGATCATGGGCGTCACCTACACGGGCGCGTACGAGCCGGTCGAGGCGATCGCCGCCGCGCTCGACCGCATCCAGGCGGACACCGGGCTCGACGTCCCGATCCACGTGGACGGCGCCTCCGGGGCGATGGTCGCCCCGTTCATCCAGCCCGACATCTCGTGGGACTTCCGCGTCGACAGGGTGGTGTCGATCAACACGTCCGGGCACAAGTACGGCCTGGTGTACCCGGGTCTCGGGTGGGTGGTGTGGCGCACCGAGGAGCACCTGCCCGAGGACATGGTCTTCTCCGTCAGCTACCTCGGCGGGGACATGCCGACCCTCGCGCTCAACTTCTCGCGCCCCGGCGCGCAGGTGTTGCTCCAGTACTACCTGTTCCTCCGGCTCGGTTTCGAGGGCTACCGCGCGGTCCACTCGCACACCAGGGACGTGGCGCTCTACGTCTCGGGCGAGATCGGGCGCATGGGCCCGTTCGAGCTGGTGAGCGACGGCAGCGACATCCCCGTGTTCGCGTGGCGGCTCAAGGAGGGTCACACGGACAACTGGACGCTCTACCACCTGTCCGACAGGCTGCGGGCCCGCGGCTGGCAGGTGCCGGCCTACCCGATGCCCGAGGACCTGCAGGACGTCACGGTCCAGCGGATCGTGGTGAGGCGCGGCCGCCGCTCCGCCGCGCGCGACTTCCTCGAGGACTTCCGGGCCTGCGTCGAGTACCTCGACAGCCTCGACGGCCCGATCCCCGTCGAGCGCACCGGATCCGCGTTCCACCACTGATCACGCGGTCGACGTCCCCGGCACGACCTCCGCGGTGGCGCCCGGGCGCACCAGCACCGCGGCGGCCAGGAAGCACAGCGCGCCCACGAACGTGCCCAGGTTCGCCCACATCAGGCTGACGAAGGACCCTGTCTCGGGCACCACGTAGGCGCCGATCGCGGACGCGCCGAACGCCACCGAGCCCGCCATCCCCAGCCACGCCGCCTCCGGCGTGCGCGCCCGGAGGTGCCACAGCTCGTCACGTCGCCGCGCCGCGCCCAGCGCGAGCGCGCCCGAGATCAGGAACGCGAGCGAACCCCAGGCGTTGGACCGCCAGCCGATGCCCACCGCGTCCGGCGCGCGCAGCGCGGCGACCATCGCCGCGAAGGTGCTGAGGTTGAACATCACGGTGCCGGCCGACTGGATCGCGGCGGCCCACCAGTCGAGCCGGTCCGCTCGCGTGGCCGCGCCGCGCGGCAGGTGGCGTCCGCTCAGCAGGAGCTGGATGGCGCCCGCGAGCGTGAACAGCACGGACCCCGTGAAGAACGTCACACTCGTCGCGACCGCGCAGACGGCGTCGGCGTACCAGGGCAGGGCGCCGACCGCGAAGCACAGCGACCCGAGCGCGAACCCCCATGCCTCCGCCCGCAGGCGGACGTACCTGCGACGAGACACTCGCGCGCGGGCGTCGCGGTCCATGCCTCGACCGTAGCGGCGGCGCGTCGGCATGGCGCGGGGACGATGCGCGGGCCGGGTCTGCGACACGCGTCGCCGGGGCGGCCGACACGCCGCGGACGGCGTCACGGGCGGGCGCTCCGTTACCAATTTGTTATCGTCGTGCGAGCCGTACCAAGGAGTCACCCGTTGTTCACGTTCCACTCGCCGTTCCACCGGCCCGGCCACCGCCGGGCCTCCGCCGCAGTCGCCGGAGGTGCCCTGAGCATCGGGTACGCCACCGCCGCGTTCGCCGCTCCCGCGGCAGGCACGCCGGCGGAGCAGCCCGTTCAGGAGCAGGTCCGGGCCTCGCACACGACCGTCGCCCCCGTCGAGGCGGCCGAGGACGCCCGCTGGGGCGCCCACCAGATCTCCGACGTCGAGGTGACGCCGCTGTGGGAGCAGCCGGCGCAGATCCGCAAGGCGCGCGCCCGCGCTGACGAGCCCGAGGCGGTGGCCGCCGCCGCGGTCAACCTGCGCTCGGACGCCTCGCTCAAGGCCGAGCCCCTCACCGTGGTGCCCGAGGGCACCGAGCTGGGGACGGATGACGACGCGGTGACGGACGGCGAGTTCACGCTCGTGTACACGGCGGACGGGCTCACCGGCTACGTGGCCACGCGCCTGCTCGACGACTACGTCTCGGACGCCGTGGGGACGTCCTCCGACGCGTCGACCGCCTCCGGCGGGTCCGCGGCGGACGTGTCCGCCTACACCAGCTCGATCACGGCCGCCGCGCTGTCGCGCGTGGGCTCGGTGTACGCGTACGGCGGCTCCGGCCCGACGGTGTTCGACTGCTCGGGACTGGTCGCGTGGGCCTACGCCCAGGTGGGCAAGAGCCTTCCGCACTCCTCGAGCGCGATCCGCGCCGTGGGCACCGTGATCCCGTCCTCGGAGGCGCGCCCCGGAGACGTCATCTGGTCCCCCGGCCACGTCTCCATCTACCTCGGCAACGGCCAGCAGGTCGAGGCGCTGAACCCCGGCAGCGGCGTCCAGCAGACCAGCATCTGGCAGTCGAGCCCGGTGTACCTGCGCTTCTAGGAAGTCCGCTCGACGGGCTGCCGCAGGATGGTCCGCTGCCGCGCGGGCGGCGTGCGACGCAGGTCGCTGAGGTAGATCTCGTGATGCCGGCCCGTGGGCCGCAGGCCGTGCTCGGGCAGGAACTCCTGGTGGAGCCTGGCCAGCGTGGGGCCTTCGTCGTCGAAGGACCCGACGTGCAGCGTCTGAGCGCAGGTGCCCTCCTCGAGGGTCTCGAACCGCACCTCGTGGAGCCGTTCCGGCGGGCCCTTCGCCTCGAGCCCGGCGCGGCAGAGCTCGACCAGGTCCGCGCCGACCCACTCGGGGATCATCACCATGAGGGTCCACGACCACGCGGCCTTGTCCCGAGCCGCGAAGGCGGCATGGTCATCCGCCCACCACAGTCCCTCGAGCGGCATCACCACGTGGTCGCGTCCCAGCTCCCGGCTGCTCGCGAACTTGAGCGCGTACGCGAGGGGGAACAGCGCCGCGATGCCGGCGCCGAACGCGGGCGTGACATTGGGATCGCCAGAGCCGTCGATCATGAGGTACGTCGCCGACGGGACGTCGACCAGCCGGAAGCGGTCCCGCCTCGCCTGGTAGGCGTCGAGCGTGCGCTTGAGGTCGACCTTGGGCTCCACGCGTCCAGTCAAGCACCGCCCCGGTCGAGGGTCCCGGTGACGACGCGGTAGTTTTTCCGGCATGAGCCACCTGTCCGGAAGCCAGATCACCATCGCCCACGGCGACGCCGTCGCCACCATCGCCACCGTCGGTGCGGCCCTGCGCGAGCACGCGGTGGGCGGCCGCGACGTCGTGATCCCGTTCGGTGCGGACCAGATCGCGCCGGCGTTCCACGGCATGGTGCTCGCGCCGTGGCCCAACCGGATGCGCGACGGACGGTACGCGTTCGGGGGACGGGACCTCCAGGTGCCCGTGTCCGAGCCCGACCGTGCGGTCGCGCTGCACGGGCTGGTCTGCTGGGAGAGGTGGGAGGTCGCGGAGTCGACCTCGAGCTCCGTGACCCTCGCGCTGGACCTGCCCGCGAGCCCCGGCTACCCGTTCCAGCTCTCGCTCGCCACCACGTACGCGCTCGCCGACGACGGCCTCACCATCACCACGACGGCCCGGAACGCGGGGGCCGAGGCGCTCCCCTACGGCGTGGGCTTCCACCCGTGGTTCGCGCCCGGCGGCACGCCGCTCGACGAGTGCACCCTGCAGCTCGACGCGGCCTCACGTGTCACGGTCGACGACCGCCTCCTGCCCGCCTCGGAGGTCCCCGTCGACGGCGACTTCGACCTCCGCGCGGCCCGCTCGCTGCGCGGCATCGCGTTCGACGACGCCTGGGTGGACCCGATCCTCGACCCGGCCGGGAGGTCGTGGGCCCGGCTGGGCTGGGCCGACGGCGCCTCCGTCGACATCTGGGCGGACGCGGAGGCCACCGCGTGGCAGGTGTGCACCGGCGACCAGGTCCCCGGCGTACGCCGCGCGGGCATCGCGATCGAGCCGATGTCCTGCATCGCCGACGCGTTCCGCACCGGCGACCGGCTCATCACGCTGGAGCCGGGTGAGACGCACGCGCTGGCGTGGGGGTTCTCGCTGAGCTGATCCGCGCCGCCTCCGGTCAGTCGACCGGCTCCGCAAGGCCGCGGGTGCGCCGTCGCGCGACGCCCACCATGACCAGCAGGGCCGAGGTGACGGCGACGAGCCCGAGCGCCACCAGCGGGCCCGTCGCGCTCCCGACCCCCAGGCTCGCTCCGAGCGCACGCCTGACCATCCGGACCGGGAGGAGCGCGTCGACGGTCGCGAGGGCCGGTGGCACGGTCGAGGACGTGCCGACCGCCAGCGCGATCACGCCGATGACCACCGCGAGCCACCGGCCCGCTCCCCCGAAGGCCGCGGCCAGGGCCTGGTTGGCGAGCGCCAGCACCGCGCCGGCGCCCCCGCACATCGCGACGAAGCCGACCCGTGATGTCGCACCCGCGTCGACGAAGCCGGCGACCGCGAGGCCCACCAGCAGGCCCTGCACCAGCCCCAGTCCCACCGTCGCGCCGCCCGCACGGGCGGCCACCGCGGGCGTCGAGGCGGCGGTCGCGAGGCGACGCCGCGGCACCGCGCGCCTGCCGAGCGCGATCGCGATCCCGCCGACCCACAGCGCGACGGCCGCGAACAGCGGCACGGACACGATGCCGTCGGGAGCCGCGTCGAGATCCGTCACCACGGGCCGCGCGGCCACGCTCGACAGCGTGGTGATGCCCGCCTGACCGTAGGTGGGGATCTGGTCGGCGGCGTCGTCGAGCCCGTCGGCGAGCTGCTGGGCGCCGTCGTCCAGGTCGGCGGCGCCGGACTCGGCCCCGCTCGCGCCGTCCTCGACCTGCCCGCCGGCCTGTGCCGCGTCGGACGCCCCGCCCGCGACCTGCTCCGCGCCCGCATCCGACTCGTCGACGCCGGTCACCAGCGCGGGCATCGCGGCCGCCAGCTCCGCGTTGCCCACCGCCACCGCGTCGGCGCCCCGGGCGAGCGTGGCCACCGCCCCGGCGGCGGCCGTCGCGCGCTCGGCCAGTCCGGTTGCGCTCGCGCATCCCGGCTGCCGGGGCCGGCCGCAGAGGTCCGTCGCGAAGGCCTGCACCGCGGCGGCGCTGGACGCGAGGAGCGCCGCCTCGGCATCGAGGGCGGCCGCGACCTCCGCGGATCCCTCCGCGAGCTGCGACGTCTCCCCCGGCAGCCCGCTCACCGAGGTCGCGAGGGTGCCGAGGCCGCGCGCGAGGGAGGCCGCGCCCGTGTCGAGCGAGTCCAGGCCTCGGCTCAGCTCCGCCGCACCCTGCGCGAGCTCCGCCGTGCCGTCCGCGAGCGAGTCTGCTCCGTTGGCCAGCTGGGCCGCCCGGTCCGCCGCCTGCGCCACTGACGCCTGAATGGAGTTGAAGCCCTCGTAGAGCTGGGTGAGGTAACGCTGGGTCAGCTGCGCGTCGAGGCTCGCGACGGCGGCCTGGACCACGACGGCGGTGAGGGCGGGGTCGAGGAAGGCGGTGGCGGGCGTGGTGGTGACGTGGATGGTCGCGGTGACGGCGTCGCGCGCGGGGCCGGACAGCGAGGTCGCGTCGGCGGAGAAGGACGGCGGGATGCGCACGATGGCCGCATAGCGGCCGGCGTCGAGGCCTGCGTTCGCGTCGTCGGCGTTCGTGAGGACCCAGGTGAAGCCCTGCTCGGCGGGCGCGGGCGATGCCGACGCATCCGGCCCGGGGTCGCGCGGCGCGCCCGCGCCGGCCTCGCCGCCGATGAGCTCGGCGGCGAATTCCCGCCCGAGCGGCACCGTCTGCCCGTCGAGCTGCACCGGCTGGTCCCCGTTCACCACCGCGGCGGTGATCCGCTGCAGGTCGCGCCCCGGCGCGGCGAGCGCCCAGGACAGCAGGAGCGCGACGGCCACCGGCACCAGGACCACGCCGGTCGCCGTGCGCCAGGACCACCGCTCCGCTCCCGCGGAGGCGTCGAACGGCCGCCCGCTCACGCCGTCGCTCCGGCGGTCGCGGGCGTCGCGGCCTCTCCCGACGCGAGGCGCACATCCGGCAGCCCCTCCACCAGGTCCGCGATCGCCTCGTGGGCGGGGCACGAGACGACCAGGGTGACCGGGACGCTCGCGTTCCCGTCCGTGCCGCCACGGGCGGAGCGCAGCACCCCCGCGAGCTCCTCGCGACGCGGCCCGGCGGGCACCGCGTCCGCGCCATCGACCGCGATCACGCGCACCCGGGCGTGCGCGAGGGCGTCGAGCAGGCGGGCCACGGGATCGCCGCGGGCCCCCAGGCGCACGTACGCGGAGCGGCGGCGCACGCTCGCGGCGCGCACCGGCAGCACCAGGCCGTCGACCTTGGCGAGGCCGTCGGTCACGGCCGCGCGGCCGGTCAGCGCGAGCAGCACGGCCGTGCGGTCCTCGGCAGACCCGCCCTCGACCACCAGCACGTGGCCGCCCGGCACGGCGACCGTGACCTCGAGCTCGGGTGCGTCCCGCACCCGCATCCGCTCGACTGCGATGGCGGGCGCGCTGCCGCCGGGCGGCCACGGGGCGAGCGAGTCCTCGACGGCGAGGTCCGCGCCCTCGATGTCGACGCGAGGGAGCAGGCGGTCGAGCGTCCGCGGGAACCACCAGGCCGCGTGCCCGAACAGCGCGAGCACCGCGGGGATGAGCGTCATCCTCACCAGGAACGCGTCGCACGCGACGCCGACGGCGAGACCCAGCGCGATGGGCTGGATCGACGCCTCGCCGCCGCGCACGAATCCGCCGAAGACGGCGGTCATGATGATCGCCGCCGCGGTGACCACGCGGGCCGATCCGACGAACCCGGTGTGGATGGCGCGCCGCGGGTCGGGCCGCTCGAGGTAGTGCTCCCGCATCCGGGACACCAGGAAGACCTCGTAATCCATCGCGAGCCCGAACAGCACCCCCATCACGATGATGGGCATGAAGCTGATGATCGAGCCGACGTGCGCGACCGAGACCGGTTCGGCGAGGTGCCCGTCGACGAACACGAGCGTCGCGGCGCCGAACGCCACCCCGATCGACAGGAGGTAGCCCAGGGCGGCGGTGATGGGCACCACGATCGACCGGAACACCATCGCCAGCAGCACCAGCGACACCCCCACCACCAGCAGCGCGAAGGGCGCGAGCGCCGCGCCCAGCTGGTCGGAGATGTCGATCCCCACGGCGGTGTAGCCCGTCACCGACAGCTCGACGGCGTACTCGTCGAGCCACCGCGGCTCGAGGGCGCGCAGCCGGTGGACCAGGCGCTCGGTCTGCTCCGAGTCGGGCGCGCCCGACGGCACGGCCTGGATGATCGCGGTGTCGCCGGTCTGGTTCGGGGT
Source organism: Demequina silvatica (assembly GCF_000971215.1). Classification (GTDB taxonomy): domain Bacteria; phylum Actinomycetota; class Actinomycetes; order Actinomycetales; family Demequinaceae; genus Demequina; species Demequina silvatica. The sequence continues at coordinate 31,798 of NZ_BBMA01000004.1, read as the reverse complement.
CGCGAGCACCACCTCGGCCACGCCCGGCACCGCGGCGACGTCATCCCCGAGGCGGTCCACCAGCGTGACCGGGTCCGTGCTCTGGATGACGGAGCCGGTGAGCAGCAGCGGGCCGTTGAAGCCGGGCCCGAAGTGCTCCGCGATGAGGTCGTAGGTGACGCGGCCCGGGCTGCCCTCGGGCAGGGATCCGGAGTCGGGCAGCGCGAGCCGGATCCCGGTGGCCGGGATCGCGGCGGCGGCGAGCAGCGCGACCAGCAGCACCACGGTGACCGCCGGCCACCGGGTGGCGGCGCGCACCCAGCGTCCGAACACGCCCGCGACCGGCGCCTCGGGCGGCGGCTCCTCCGGCTCGGGCGGCGGATCGGGAGGCTCCTCCACCGGCTCGCCCGCCGCCTCGGGCGGCGGCTCCTCCCCACCCTCCCCCGGCGGACCGGTGGCGGGCGCGGACCCGGCCGCCGCATCGTCCCCCTGCCCGCCCGCGCCCGGACGGTCCCGCCGTCGCAGCACGCGCCACCCCGCGAAGCCCAGCAGCGCGGGCGTGAGGGTGAGCCCGATCAGGGCCGCGGAGGCGACACCGAGCGCGGCCGCCGCGCCCGTCACGGTGAGGAACGGGATGCCGGCCACCGCGAGCCCGACCAGCGCGATGATCACGGTGGTCGCGGCGAACACCACGGCGGAGCCGGCGGTCGCGATGGCGCGCGGCGCGGACTCCTCGGGCGTCATTCCCCGGCGCAGCTGGTCCTGATGGCGGCTGATGACGAACAGCGCGTAGTCGACCCCGACCGCGAGGCCCAGCATCACGGCCAGCAGGGGCGCCGTGGACGTGATGGTGACCCAGCGGGTGACGGCGAACACGAGCGCGACCGCGATGCCCACGCCGAGCGTCGCGGTCGCCAGCGGCATGCCCGCCGCCACCAGGGACAGGAACGTGACGGCCAGCACCGCGTACGCGATGCCCAGGCTGGTGACCTCGCTGATCCCGATGCTCGCGTCGGTCTGCGAGTACAGCGCGCCGCCCACCGCGACCTGCGAGCCGGCGGGCAGCTCGCGCTGCAGGCGGGCGCCCTCGCGCTGGAGCCGCTCGGAGGTGGACGGCAGCACCTCGGGCGCCTGCACGGTCAGCTGGATGGGCACCAGCGCCGCGGAGCCGTCGGGGGCGACGTTGCCCGTCGCGGCGCCCGAGTACGGAGAGCTCGCCCCCGCGACCTGGTCGACGCCCTGGATCCGCGTCACGGCGTCCTCGACGGCGTCGCGGAACGCGGCGTGGCGCACGTCCCCGCCGGGCGGCGCGACCGCGACCAGCTGCGCCGAGGTGCCGGAGAACTGGGGGAACGTGCGGGCGAGCGAGTCGAGCGCGTCCTGCGACTCCGTGCCGGGGAACGTGTAGCTGTTGGTGGTCCCCGTCCCGACGGCGGCGGACGCGCCCAGCACCGCCACGAGCGCGACGATCCACCCGGCGAGGACCAGGCGGCGGGCGCGGAAGGCCCAGCGTCCCAGGGCGAAGAGCATCGCTGACACCGGCTCACCTCGCTCCGCTCGCACCGGCGGAAGGGCGTTCCAGTGTGAGGACTCGTCACGAATGCTGCGCGTTCGTCAGGATACGACCGGCCCGGAGGCGCGGCAACGCGAACGGCCCGCGGCCGGCGCCCCCGTCAGACCTCGGTGAGCGCGAGCCCGTCGATCGGGACGCTCTCCCACCGCTCGAACGGGTCCTCGGCCACGGCGGCGCGCGCGAGCGGCGCGAGGCGACGGAAGTCCTCCTCCGAGTCGAAGATCGCGAGCCCGACCAGGCGGTCGGAGTCCGCGTCTGCGAGCGTGTGGATCGACACCAGGCCGCGCTCGCCGCGTATGGCGGCGCCGTAGCGATGCATCGAGCCGATCAGCGCCTCCCGATGCTCGGGGTGCGGGTGGTGGATCGACATGAGCACGAACACGGCTCAGTCCCTCTCGACCCACCTGTCGATCGCCCACACGATCGCGAAGGCGAGCCCCGGCTCGACGCCCTGCCACACGTCGAGCGTGTACTTGTCGCGCACGGTCAGCCACTTCTGGGTGATCTGCAGCACCACGCCGCCCTGCGCGTTGCGGACCGTGTAGTCCTTCTCGATCACGTTGCCCTCGAGCAGCCACTGCTCGCCGGACTCGAGCGTCACGTCGATCTTGTCCTTGATGAACTTGAAGGCCTGCGAGTGCAGATGGGCGACCGGCGCGCCGGACGCGTCGGCCACGTCCATGCGCTTGGGGATGCCGAGCATCTTGCCCGTGACGGTGAACAGGGTCGCGCCGTCGGGACCCTGCACCTCGGCCTTGGGCCGCGCGCCCACCTTGCCGTCGACGAAGAAGAGGTCGGCCTCCGTCGCGGGGTCCAGGATGCGGAAGTCCCGTCCCATGCCGAACTTGCTCTTCATCAGGTAGCGCGTGTAGCCCTCGGGCACGTCCGGCACGGTCATGGTCTCCCCTTCCACGGTTGCGCCCACCCTAGCGGCGCCCCCGGGTCGGGACCAGGGACGATGCGGCGGCGCGGTTCCCTCTCACCGTCACCATATCGCGGGGCCGGGGGCTTGCGGCAAGGCCCCCGTGCGGGGCGATGATCGACGTCATGTTCGCCCTGCCCGCCCGCCTGTCCGCCAAGTCCTCCCCCGCGCTGATCGAGGCGGATGCGCGTCATCTCGCTCGCGTCGAGCGGGCCGTCGCGGGCCAGCTCGACGTGCTGCGCGCGCGCCTCGAGGCCGAGCGCCTCAAGCCCGGCGGCGGCGGCCAGGCGACGGTCGAGCGGGATCTCGAGGTGCACCGGCTGGGCGCCCGGGTGCGCGCGCTGGAACGCTACGGCCGCGATCTGTGCCTCGGGCGCATCGTCCACGGGGACGGCGCGATCACCTACATCGGCCGGCTGGGCCTGACCGACGGCGACGGGGACCGCCTGCTGGTCGACTGGCGCTCCCCCGCCGCCGAGCCGTTCTTCGGTGCGACCGCCGCGCGGCCCATGGGGATGGCGAGCAGGCGGCGCTACCGGTGGACCGGCGGGCGGATAGTCGACTACTGGGACGAGCCCTTCGGGGACGACGGCGCACCCGGGGCGGACGTCGCGCTCGACGAGGACGCCGCGCTCATGGCGAGCCTCGCCGCGAGCCGGTCCACGCGCATGCGGGACGTGCTCGCCACCATCCAGGCGGACCAGGACGCGATCATCCGGGCCGGATCGGCGGGCGCTCTCGTGGTGGACGGCGGGCCCGGCACGGGCAAGACGGTGGTCGCGCTGCACCGCGCCGCGTACCTCACGTACGCGGACGCGCGCCTCGCGGCCCAGGGCGGCGGGGTGCTGGTGGTGGGGCCGCACCGTCCCTATCTCGCGTACATCGCCGACGTCCTGCCGAGCCTCGGCGAGGACTCCGTGCGCACGTGCACCGTGACCGACCTGGTGCCGGAGGGCGCCGCCGCGGTGCCGGAGCGCGACCCCGCCGTCGCGCGGCTGAAGGCCACGCTCGACCTCGCGATCGACGCCGCGGTGGCGCTGTACGAGGAGCCGCCGGGCGACGGCCCCGTCATCGTGCTGGGCGAGGACGAGCTACGCGTGACCGCCGCCGACTGGGCGGAGGCGTTCGCGGCGCCCGAGCCGGGCACGCCGCACAACGACGCCCGCGACCAGGTCTGGGAGGCGCTGCTCGCGATCCTGCTCGACCGCCTGCGCGGCGCGGGGGACGATGCGGGGGCGGGCTCCCCCGACCTCGACCAGTTCGACGCGTACGGGCTGGGCGTCGACGACCCGGACGCGGCGTTCCGCATGGCGCTGACGCGCGACCGCGGCCTGCTCGAGGCGATCGGCGCCTCGTGGCCCATCCTCGAGCCCACCGACATCGTGGGCGACCTGCTGACGGTGCCTGCATACCTGCGCAGGTGCGCGCCGTGGCTGTCCGCCGCGGAGACGGCCGCGCTGCGCCGCGACGTGCCGGACGCGTGGACGGTCGCCGACCTGCCGCTCATCGACGCGGCGCGCGACCGGCTGGGCGATCCCGAGCGGGCGCGCCGGGTCCGCGGCGACCGGCTGCGACGCGAGGCGCACCGGGCCCGCATGCGCGAGGTGGCCGAGGATCTCATCGCGGCGGACGACACGGAGCTGCGGGTCATGTCGATGCTGCGCGGCCAGGACCTTGGCGCCACGTGGGAGGGCAACGTCGTGGGCGACGAGGACGGCGGCGACCGGCTCGCGGGGCCGTTCGCGCACGTGGTGATCGACGAGGCGCAGGAGCTCTCCGACGCCGAGTGGAGGGCGGTGCTGCGCCGCTGCCCGTCGGGCAGCCTCACGGTGGTCGGGGATCGCGCGCAGGCGCGGCACGGGTTCGCGGAGCCGTGGGAGGAGCGGCTCACCCGCGTGGGGATGCGGCAGGTCCGCGTCTCCCGGCTCACGGTCAACTACCGCACGCCCGCGGAGATCATGGCGCACGCGGCACCCGTGATCCGCGCCGCGCTGCCGGATGCCAACGTGCCCGAGTCGATCCGCTCAGGCGGCGAGCCGGTGCGGCGCCTCCCGCGAGCGGCGCTGCCCGCACTGCTCGACGGGTGGCTCGCCCGTCACGGCGAGGGGGTGGCATGCGTGATCGGCGATCCGGGCGTCGCGGAGCGGCCGCGGGTCCGCTCGCTGTCCCCCTCCGAGTCGAAGGGCCTGGAGTTCGACCTGGTGGTGCTGGTGGAGCCCGAGGCGTTCGGCGACGGGCTCACGGGCGCCGTGGACCGCTACGTCGCCATGACGCGAGCGACGCGCGAGCTGGTGATCGTCGAGGGCTGACCGGGGAGCCGCTACTCCCGGCCCTCGTCCAGCGGGATGAGCATGGTGCGGAAGTCGCCGTCCTCGCGGTGGAGGCCCCAGATGCGGTCGGCGACCTCGTCGAGCGTGTACCGCAGTTTCGGGATGGAGCCCGGGATCACCAGCTGGGCGACCCGGACGCCCGAGCCGGCCAGCGCATCGTGCAGCATCTCGCCGTAGGCGCTCTCCGCGGGGAAGGCGACGGACGTGCCGGCGAAGCCGTGCCGGGCCTGCACCGAGGTGCCGCCGTTGATGAGGACCACGCTCCCCTCGCCGGCCGCGCGCATGGCGGGCAGGACGGCGCGCGCGGCGTGGATGAGGCCCAGCGCGGAGAAGCGCAGCGCCTCGAGCGCGAGCTCGGGCGTGAGGTCCAGGACCGGCTCGAGGTAGGTGCGCGACGGCAGCGGGCTGTACTGGAGCACCGTCACGGGTCCGAGCTCCGCGGCGGCGTCCGCCAGCGCGGCCTCCACCGAGGCGCCGTCGCGCACGTCGGCGGCGTAGCCGCGGGCCGTGATCCCGCCCTCGGCGAGGTCCGCGGCGAGCGCGTCGAGCTTGGCCTGGTCCCGCGAGATCAGCGCGACGGAGAACCCCTCGCGGCCGAACCTGCGGGCGACCGCCGCACCCAGTCCCGGGCCGGCGCCGATGATCGCGATCGTGGGCATGACTGTCTCCTTCGACGGGAAGCGGGGCTCGTCTCCGACCCTAGCGCGCGCGTCCGGCGGCGCGCTCCGGCAGCGGGCCCGGCGGGTCGCCCGGCTCGCGCTCGAGGAGGAAGTAGTAGTCGACGTCGCCGTCCCGCGCCCCACGCCCGGCCATGACGCCCAGCAGCGTGTCCGCGTCGACGCGCACGAAGTGGTCGTGGACGGGCCGCGAGTCGTAGGTCATGGTCGCGGTCACCCGGCCGCGGTGCACGGAGTCGCTCAGCCACGCGCCGCCGCCCGCGAGGGCCGCGTCCGCCACGAGCGCGCCGTCCGGGTCGCGGCACACGATCGGCTGGACCGCCCGGTCCGACGCGAAGTTCTTGCCGAACCACGCCGCGCCGGCAAGCGTCGCGTGGATGCGATGGCCGGTGTCGATCCCGGTGCCGCGCCACAGCCCGCGCAGGTCGTCGGCGCGCGCCGGCGGCAGGACGTCCCACAGCGCGGCGAGCACGGCGCTGTCACCCCGTCCCGCGGCGGCGATCCCGCGCACGCGCTCGCCCGCGGTCGGCGCGCCGGCCGCAGCGCTCGCCGACGGCTCCGCCCCGTCCATCACCAGCACCGCCTTCACCGCTCCGCCGGAGCGCGCGGCGACCACCGCATCGTCCACCCGGGCGAACGGGAACGTGGTGACCAGCCGCTCGAGCGGCAACACCCCGGCCCGCCACAGCCCCACCAGCAGGGGGATCGCGTGCGACGGCACCGCGTCGCCCTCGATCACGCCGGTGAGCGTGCGGCCCCACAGGAGCGCGGTCTGGCTCACGGTCACCGGGTTCACGCCCGGGCGCAGCGCCACCGTCGCGCAGATCCCGGGCGAGGCAAGCGCGCGGAGCCCGAGGTCGGTGGTCTGCTGCGTCCCCACCGTGTCGAGGACGGCCGCGAAGCCGGGGCCCGCGTCCGCCGCCTGGTCGGGCGGCACCGCGAGGTCCGCCCCCAGCTCGAGCGCGAGCGCGCGCCTGCCCGGATCCGGCTCGACCACCGTGATGCCCGCCACCCCGATCGCGTGGGCGGCCATCACCGCCGCGAGGCCCACCGTGCCCGCGCCGATCACCAGCAGCCGGTCCTGGTGCCCGGGACGCAGCACCGTGAGCACGGTGCCCGCGCCGGTGAGCACGCCGCAGCCCAACGGCGCGGCGAGCGCGAACGGGATGTCGTCGCCGACCTTGACCACGTTGGTCGCCCGCGCGATCGCCCGCGTCGCCCACGAGGACTGGCCCATCCATGCGGCGGCGACCGGCGCATCGTCCCCCGTGCGGACCGTCGCCGTGCCGTCCGTGCGGCCGCCGCGGTAGTTGCGCGCCGCGAACTCCTCGCAGTACGCGGGGTGGGCGTCGCGGCAGCGCGGGCACCTGCCGCACGAATCGAAGGTGAGCACCACGCGGTCGCCCGGCGCGAGGTCCTCGACCGCGGCGCCCGCCTCGAGGACGGTGCCGGCGCCCTCGTGCCCCAGCACCGCCGGGAAGGCGAAGGGCGCTCCCCCGTCGATCGCCGTGAGATCCGTGTGGCAGATGCCGGAGGCGGCGACGTCCACCAGGACCTCGTCCTCGCGGAGGGCGTCGAGCCGCACCTCGCGCGGCCGCGGCACCGCCCCCGTCGCCTCCACCACGGCCGCCATCGCCATCCGCATGGGAACCCCCTCCGTACGTCGCTGTACGCGCGGGTCCAGTGTGCCGGTCCCACCAGGGATTGTCACGCATCTTGTTAATGGCGGTTCACATGTGTTCCCGGTCCCGCGCACTGGCGCGGTAGTGTCCGTCCCACCGGCACGCGCGAGGGAGCCTGAGGCGATGGAACGCTACGACACGATCGTGGTCGGGGCCGGCGTGTCCGGCCTCGCGGCCGCACGCCTGCTGCACCGCGAGGGCCGCCACGTGATGGTGCTCGAGGCGCGCGACCGGATCGGCGGGCGCGTGTGGACGCAGCGCGAGGGCGGCACGGTCACCGACCTGGGCGCCTCGTGGATCCACGGCGTCGCGGGCTGCACGGTCGCCGCCGCGGCGGGCGCGTTCGGCATGCGCATGCACGAGTTCACGGTCGGCAGCTACCAGGTCGACGGCCGGCCCATCGCATACTTCTCGACCCAGGGCGAGAGGCTGGGGGACGATGCGGCGGCCGCCTTCGCCGCGGACGTGCGGGCGGTCGACGCGGCGCTGGCGGAGGCGATCGCGGACTCGGGGGCGCTGGATTCTTACCGGGACGTGACGGAGCGCGCGCTCGCCGCGCAGGGGTGGGACTGTGAGCGCGTCTCGCGGGTGCGGGAGTTCCTCGAGCACCGCACCGAGGAGCAGTACGGCGCGTGGATCGAGGACCTCGCGGCTCACGGCCTCGACGACGACGCGGTCGAGGGCGACGAGGTGGTGTTCCCTGACGGCTACGACCGCCTGCCCGCGGCGCTGGCCGCGGGGCTCGACGTGCGGCTCGGGCACGTGGTGACGCGGGTGGAATGGGCGTCCGACGGCGTGCGCGTGCACGTCGGGGACGGCTCGTTGCTGGTCGCGGCTACCGCGGTGGTGACCGTTCCCGTGGGCGTGCTGCGCTCCGGGGACCTCGAGTTCTCGCCGACGCTGCCCGAGCCGGTCGCCGGCGCGCTGAGCCGGCTGGAGATGAACGCCTTCGAGAAGGTGGTCCTGCGCTTCCCCACGCGGTTCTGGGGCGAAGGCGCCTACGCGATCCGACAGCAGGGCCCGGAGGGGCGCTGGTGGCATTCCTGGTACGACCTCACGGACCTCCACGGCACCCCGACGCTGCTGACGTTCGCGGCGGGTCCGGCGGCGCGCGAGATCTCCGGGTGGAGGCCTGACCGGGTGGCCGCGTCCGTGATGGCGCAGCTGCGCCGGCTGTACGGCGCGGACGTCCCCGAGCCCTCGCGCGTCGACGTCACCGATTGGCAGTCCGACCCGTTCGCGCGCGGGGCGTACGCCTACATGGTGCCGGGCTCCACCACCGGCGACCACGACGCGCTCGCCACGCCGGTGGGCGGCGTGCTGCACCTCGCGGGCGAGGCGACCTGGACCGACGACCCGGCGACGGTGCCGGCCGCGCTGCTGTCCGGACATCGCGCGGCCTCGCGTGTCCTGGGCCGCGAGGTCGCGATCGAGCGGCTCTGGACGGCGTGAACGAGGCCCCCTAGAGGGGCCACCGCAGCGGCGCCAGACGCCTGATCAGGATCCGCATGGTCCACCAGGCCGCGGCGACCACCGCAGCGCCGGCGAGCACGTCGAGCGTCCAGTGGTTGCCGGTGCCGATCACCACTACGGAGGTGGCCGCCGGGTAGAGCCATGCCACGATGCGCACCAACAGGTGCCGCGTCGCCGCCGCCACCGCGACGGCGCACCACACCGCCCAGCCGACGTGCATGGACGGCATCGCCGCGAGCTCGTTGGTCATGCCGCCGAGCCCCTTGGGCGACGAGGCGTCGTGACCCCACCAGCCGACGTCGGACGTGTACGCGAGCACGTCGACGTAGCCGCCGTACAGCCGCGGCGGGGCCGTGGGCACCAGCAGGTACATCGCGAGCGCCACGATGGTCGCGCCGGCGAGCGCGGTGCGCGCGAGGCCGTACAGGGGCCGGCGCGTCCGCCAGAGCCAGATGAGCACGCCCGCCGTCACCAGGAAGTGCGCGGAGGCGTAGTAGAAGCTCGACGCGACGGCGAGCGCGTGATGGTCGACGAAGAACGCGTTCCATGCCTGCTCGACGTCGAGGCGGAGCACCCGTTCGACCGCGAGGATGTCCCGAGCGTTGCCCGTGGCGATGGCCATGCTGTCCGAGGCCAGGCTGCGGACCAGCGAGTAGAGCACGTAGAGGCCCGCGAGCAGCGCGAGCTCCCTCGCGGCGGGCGAGAAGCCGCCGCGGGTCGCGGGAGCGCTCTCCGCCGCGGGCGGGCTCGCGGGCGCGGGTGCCGGCGCGGCGGCGGGCGCGGGCGCGTCGGGCGCCTCCGCCTTGACGGACGTGTCGGCAGGCTCGGTCACACCCCGGACAGTAGTCCCTCGTTCACCCGATATTCATCCCCCTTGCGGACGAGGGGATGTCTCCGCCGCTGCGCGGTAGCGGCTTCTCAGGCCCGTACCGGGGCGAAGCCCAGCGAGATGCCGCCGTGCGACTCGGTGCAGATCACCTCGACGCCGCCGTTCCGCGCCGTGCCGGTGGCAAGGCCCGTGGCGACGTCGACGGGCGCGCCGCCCGCCGCCGCGATGGCGTCCTCGACCACGGCCGGGTCGATCGCGAGCGAGGCCGCCAGGTCCTCGGCGAGCTGCCGCAAGCCGGTGGTGGCCGCGGAGCCGCGCGCGTCGAGGATCACCGTGCCGTCCGCGGACCGGTCGAGCGCGCCGCCCAGGTCGATGAAGTACTTGACCTCCGCGATGTTCGCGTCGATCGCGCGGTCGAGGGCACGCGCGTCCGTGGCCGCGGCGGTGACGGGCTCGGCCGCCCGGGCCTGCGTCGCCGCCACGGGCCCGGGGATGAGCAGCGCCCCGGCCGTCATCATCACCGCGGCCGCGACGCCGAGTCCGGCGCCGGCACGGAGCGAGGCGGTGTCGTGGGTGGCGGTCATGGCGGGGCTCCCTCCTGCCGGCGGGACGTCCGCCGGAGGCCTCCAGCGTCCCGCGACGGCGCGCGCGGGTCATCGTGCGCGCGCAGACACCTGCGGGTACCGCGATCGCGGTACCCGCGTCGGGGGTGCGTCAGTTGGAGACCGGCGAGAACGTGTCGTACTGCTCGATCACGAACCGCACGCGCTCGACGGCCTCGTCCGAGAGCCCGGCGTCTCCGGTGACCTGGTGCAGGCCGTCGACCGCGAGGTTGCCGTACTTGTGGCCCGCGTCCTCGGGCACCGCCGTGGACAGGATGAGGTCGATCACGCCCTGGAAGGCGGTCACGACGGGGATCCACACCATGTCCTCGCTCACCTGCTCCGAGCGCTGGCCGTCCTCGAGCCACTCGGGCTTGGACCAGATCACCCGCGGCCCGATCCATACGATCGGGTCGTTGCCGTGCTGCAGGTACGCGACCCGGGTGGGCTCCCACGGGCCGGTGAGCGTCTCGAGGCCGCCCCACGCGTCGGACCAGCGGACCTCGAGCCCCTCGTCGAGCACGGGCAGCGGGTACGGGCTGCCGGCGTCGCGGGCGTCCTGCGCGGCGCTCCACACCGGGGTGAAGGAGGGCGTGCCCGCGAGCACCGCGCCCTGCGTGGAGGCGCGCAGGTCGTCGATGTCGTCGTAGGCGGACTGGATGCCGAAGCTGCCGAGGCTCAGGCCGTAGACCACCAGCTGGGGGCGGTCGTCGGCGGGCAGCTCGTTCCACCAGGCGGTGACGGCGTCCACCAGCGCGGTGGTGCCGTCCTGGGAGAGCTCGGGGGTGAGCAGCGCGGAGACGGGGCTGCCGGTCGCGCCGTACTGCAGGCTCACGATCGCGGTGTCGCCCGCGTGAAGGTACTCGAATCCGTCGATCGCGGCGGGGTCCAGCCAGCCGGAGCCGGTGGTGCCGGCGATCATGAGGATCGACCGGTCGGCGGCGCCCGTGCGCTCGAGCTCGTCGACAGCGAGCTGCGCCTTCTCCTCGAAGCTGCCGGGGACGTCCACGCCCACGTAGACGCGGATGGGCTCCTGCGCCTCGACGCCGGTGACCAGCTCGATCTCGTCGGCGGTCGGGCCTCCGGCGACGATCTTCACGCCGGCCTGGCCGATCTGCTCCCACGGCACCAGGCTGTCGGGGCTGCCGGAGCGCAGCGCGCTGGTGGGCTGCACGTACTCCGGGTCGTACTGGCGGTTGGCGTGCTCGGACGCGAGGGTGAGCAGCCACGAGAGCACGGACAGGCCCACGGAGAACACCACGAGCATCGCGACCACGGTGGCGGCGCCGCTGCCGGCCCGCGCGAGCCGGGGCCGGGTCTCCTGGCCGGGCATGCGGGGTGAGATCAGCGCCCACAGGCGGCGGTACCCCGCCGCGACGCCGCGCCCGATCGCGAAGGCGAGCCAGGACCCGGCGGCGAACGCGAGCGCCGCGACCAGCCAGTCGAAGCCGTCGGTGGCGGGCATGCCGACGGCCTCGCGCACCGAGTTCTGCCAGTCGACCGCGAACGGCATGATGACGGCGGCGCCGGCGACGCCGATCAGCGCGACGATCCAGGCGCGCGCCTCGGCGGCCTGCGGGAGGCGGCCGCGGGACAGCCGGGCGATGCCGCGCCACGCGAGCACGCCGATGCCGTAGCCCACGCCGAACGCGAGGCCAGACACGAGCCCCTGGCCCCACGCCGGACGCGGCAGCAGGGACGGCGTCAGCGAGACTGCGACCGCCGCGAGACCGACCGCCGCTCCAGCGATGTCGAGCCGCGACCCGATGCGCACCACCTTGACCATGTACCTCCCCCTTCGTCGCGCTCACAGTAGCGGTCCCGCATGTCCGGAACGTGTCGCAACGCCCGTCCGGGAATACCTCGACGTGCGCGCCGGGTTGCCCGTCACAGGCGAGCTCCGGCGCGGCGGCCGGACGGACGGGAGCGATGCGATGAGCGAGATGCCCGAGGTGCCACTCGAGGAGGCTGCGCTCAGCGGCCCGCTCGGGGCGGAACCGGCGCTGCGCGCGCAGCCGCGCGAGGACGGCAGCTCGCCGCTGGTCCTGGTGCTCGGCGCCACCGGGTACATCGGCGGCCGGCTGGTGCCGCGCCTGCTCGCCGGCGGCTACCGGGTCCGGGTGCTCACGCGCTCCGGCGCGCGCCTGGCCGCACTGCCGTGGGCGGGGGACGTCGAGGTCGTCGAGGGCGACGCCGCAGACGCGGACGCGATGGGCCGCGCCATGGACGGCGTCGACGTCGTTTACTACCTCATCCACTCGATGCACGCCGGCCGCGACTACGGCCGCCTCGACCGGGCGATCGCGCTGACCGTCGCCAAGGCCGCGGCCGCGCATCGCGTGGGGCGCATCGTCTACCTCAGCGGCCTGCACCCGGACGGCGTGGATCTGTCGCCGCACCTGGCCTCCCGCAAGGAGGTGGGCGACATCCTGGTCGCGTCCGCGACGCCGACGTTGGTGCTGCAGGCCGGCGTGGTGATCGGCTCCGGCTCCGCGTCCTTCGAGATGATCCGCCACCTCACCGAGGTGCTGCCGTACATGCCCGCGCCCCGCTGGGTGCGCAACCGCATCCAGCCCATCGCCGTCCGAGACGTCATCTGGTACCTCCTCGCGGCGGCACACGTCGAGGGCGACGTGAACCGCGAGGTCGACATCGGCGGGCCGGACGTCATGCGCTACTCCGAGATGATGAACGGCTACGCCGATGTCGCAGGGCTCCCCCGCCGCGGCATCACGGCGCTGCCCGTGCTCACGCCGAGCCTCGCGTCCCACTGGGTGGGGCTCGTCACGCCGGTCCCGCGGCAGATCGCGCGGCCCCTGGTGGAGTCGCTCCTTCATTCGTGCGTGGTGAAGGACGATGCGGTGGCCGGGTTGATCCCCCCGCCTCCCGAGGGTCTGACGGGGTATCGCGAGGCGGTGCGGCTGGCGCTGGGACGCATCGAGATCGACCAGGTGGAGACCAGCTGGGTGGACGCGCGCGTGCCCGGCGCACCCAGCGACCCGATGCCGAGCGACCCGGACTGGGCCGGGCGCACGGTGTTCCAGGACCGGCGCAGCAAGGTCACCTCGGCGCAGCCCGGTCCGGTATGGGACGTGATCACGACGGTCGGCGGCGCGACGGGCTGGTACTCGGCGTCGGTCCTGTGGGCGGCACGGGGGCTGATGGACCGCGTGGCGGGAGGCGTGGGCCAGCGCCGGGGTCGTCGCACGCGCGGCGACCTCCGGGTGGGCGACGCCGTGGACGTGTGGCGCGTCGAGGTGCTCGAGCCCGAGCGGCTGCTGCGCCTGCGCGCGGAGATGCGGGTGCCTGGCAAGGCGTGGCTCGAGCTCGGCGTCGAGCCGACCTCGTCCGGGTCCGTCTACCGCCAGCGCGCGGTGTTCTTCCCGCGCGGGCTCACGGGGCGGCTGTACTGGCTGTCGATGCTCCCGTTCCACGGGCTGATCTTCAGCGGCATGGTCAACAGGATCGTGGCGGAGGCGGAGGGCGCCGAGCCGGCCGGTCAGCGGTAGCCGATCGAGTCCATGGTGAGCTCGAGGTAGGTCCAGGCGGCGCCGGGCTCGTGCCACCGGGCCTCGCCGCGGGCGCACACGGAAGTGCCATCCCACTCGGCTCGTTCGAGTATCGGGGTGGACCACGGCAAGAGCCGCGCCCGGCCGGTGCCCGCCTCGATCATGCGGTCCTCGGACACGAAGTCGACGAGCATCCCGTCCTTGTCGAACACCAGCGTCGCGTCGACGCGCTCCCCCGTGCCGTCGTAGATCCCGCGTGCGGTCGCCGCATCGCTCTCCAGCCAGGTCACGGGCGCGCCGACAAGCGCCCCCGGCGCGAAGAGGCAGATGTCGTTGAGCATGGTCACCGCCTCCGAGCGGTCCATCTGGGCCCCGCCGGCACGCACCACCGGCACCACGGAGAAGGCGTCGACGCGCATGGTGGCGTGCCCGTCCTCGAGCACGTGCAGCACCTCGGCCGGCAGCCCACGCATGCGCGCATCGAGGTGGAACCACCGCGTCGGCGACGTGCCGAACCGGTTGACCTGGCGGCCCCGCACACCCATCCAGGGCGCGTCGGGCGCGGACCGGATGCGACCGTGGAAGGTCGCACGGAGACCTGTCGGGACGGGCCTGCCGACCACGCCCGCCCCGTGGAGCCAGCGGCCCACGGGGTCCGGGAGCGCGTCGAGATCCGCGGCCGTCACCGTCCGCGCGGAGGGCTCGAGCGGGATCGCCGTCTCGCGCCGGAAACGCGCCCGCGGCGACGTGGGCCCGGCCGCGCGCCAGGCCGCCGCCGCGCCCAGGGCGACGCCCGCCGCGAGAGCCGGCCCGCGCATCGTCCCCCTCACGGCGCCACCCGCGGATGCGCGAGCAGGAAGTCGACGATCGCCGGCACCGCGTCCGGCCCGAAGTCCATGGTGTGATCCGCGCCCGTCACGGTCCACAGCTCGGCGTCCACGCCGGCGGGGCATCGCGGCGCGGCCGCGACGGTGGTCTCCGCACCGTCCAGGGTCGCCTCCAGGTCGAGCATGGCGCCCGTCGGGTCCAGGGTGGGCTCGCAGCCGTCGCGCTCGGCCCACGCGGTCACGCTGTCGGGCGCGGAGGGATACGTCGCCGCTCCGATCGCTGCGCCGTCGTAGGCGATGGTGTCGTCGGCGGTGCCGTGCACCTCGAGGACGCTCACCGGGGTGGACGCATCGCACCCCGACGGAGGGGCGCTGGAGCCCGCGATGCTCGCGATGGCCGCGAGGAGGTCGGCGTGCTCGCACGCGAGGCGGTAGGCCATGAAGCCGCCGTTGGACACGCCGAGCACCGCGACGCGGTCGGGGTCGGCGCCGTACTCCTTCAGCACCGCGGCGATGAGGTCCGCGAGGTAGCGCGAGTCGTCGACGGCCGTGCCCGTGAAGTTGCAGCACGCGTCGCTCGCATCCCAGAAGCGGCGTCCGGCCTCGTCAGGGGTGCCATCCGGCGCGACGTAGAGGAAGCCGCGCTCCTCGGACAGGGCCGCGATGTCGTAGATGTCGACCAGCTGCTCGCCGGTCATCCCGTAGCCGTGGAGCAGCAGAAGCAGCGGTGGCGCCTCGCCGGCCGATTCGGGAACGTGCACCTCGTACGGACGGTTCGCCTGCGCGCCGCCGGACGTGGTGGCGCCCCCGGCCGGCGCATCGTCCCCTCCGCCACCGCAGGCGGCCACAGCGACCAGCACCGCGGCGACCGTGCCGATCCACCGGCGCGGCCGCCCGGAGGTGGATCCGCTCACGCGGCCATCGTAGGCACCGCGATGCTCGCCGTGCCGGGCGCGCGGCACCGATCGATTCCGCCCAAAACGCCCGGTTGGTCCCCGTACGGGACCGCGGACGCCTACGGTTGTCACATGACTTCCGACAGCCCCGAGACCGACGCCGCTGACGCGCCCACGCAGACCTTCGCCGACCTCGGCCTCGACGGGCCGATCCTCAAGTCCCTCAAGGCGGTCGGCTACGAGACCCCGTCTGCGATCCAGGCGGAGACAATCCCGCTGCTGCTCGAGGGCGGCGACGTGGTGGGCCTCGCCCAGACCGGCACCGGCAAGACCGCCGCCTTCGCGCTGCCGATCCTCGCGCGCCTCGACAAGGCGCAGAAGGCGCCGCAGGCGCTCGTGCTCGCCCCCACGCGCGAGCTCGCGCTCCAGGTCTGCGAGGCGTTCGAGCGCTACGCCGCGGAGATCAAGGGCGTCCACGTGCTGCCCGTGTACGGCGGCCAGGGCTACGGCGTGCAGCTGTCGGCGCTGCGGCGCGGCGTGCACATCGTGGTCGGCACGCCGGGCCGCATCATGGACCACCTGGACAAGGGCACGCTCGACCTGTCGGAGCTCAAGTACCTGGTGCTCGACGAGGCCGACGAGATGCTGAAGATGGGCTTCGCCGAGGACGTCGAGACCATCCTCGCGTCCACGCCCGACGACAAGCAGGTCGCACTGTTCTCCGCGACCATGCCCGCGTCGATCCGCCGCCTGTCGCAGCGCTACCTCACGGACCCGACCGAGATCACGGTCAAGCGCAAGACCACCACGTCCTCCACCATCACGCAGCGCTACCTGGTGGTGTCCTACCAGCAGAAGATGGACGCGCTCACCCGCATCCTCGAGGTCGAGAACTTCGAGGCGATGATCGTGTTCACGCGCACCAAGAACGACACCGAGCAAGTGGCCGAGCGCCTGCGCGCGCGCGGCCTCGCGGCGGCGGCGATCAGCGGCGACGTCGCGCAGGCCCAGCGCGAGCGCACCATCAAGCAGCTCAAGGACGGCAAGCTCGACATCCTGGTCGCGACCGACGTCGCGGCGCGCGGACTTGACGTGGAGCGCATCAGCCACGTCGTCAACTTCGACATCCCGATCGACACCGAGTCCTACGTCCACCGCGTGGGCCGCACCGGCCGCGCGGGCCGCACCGGCGACGCGATCAGCTTCATCACCCCGCGCGAGCGCCGCCTCCTCACCGCGATCGAGAAGGCGACCCGCCAGCCGCTCACCGAGATGCACTGGCCCAGCGCCGACGAGGTCAACGCGACCCGTCTGGCCCGCTTCGACGAGTCCATCACCGCGGCACTCGCGCAGGCCGACCGCATCAGCCGTTTCCGCGACATCATCGGCCATTACGTCGAGCACCACGACGTCCCCGAGACGGACGTCGCCGCGGCGCTCGCGGTCGTCGCGCAGGGCGACACGCCGCTGCTGCTCGACCCCGCCGACGAGCCCAAGCGTCAGCAGTTCGCGCCCGACCGCGGCTCTCGAGACCGGCCCCGGGACGATGCGCGGGGTGCGGGCCGCGACGACGATCGCCGGGGTCGTGGGCCCAGCGAGGGATTCAGCACCTACCGGATCGAGGTGGGCAAGCGGCACAAGGTCGAGCCCCGTCAGATCGTCGGCGCGCTCGCGAACGAGGGCGGCCTCGCGCGCGGCGACTTCGGCAAGATCACCATCAAGCCCGAGTTCTCGCTGGTCGAGCTGCCGTCGACCCTCCCGCCTTCGGCGCTGAACCGTCTGAGTGGGACGCGCATCTCCGGGCGCCTGATCGAGATCAAGCCCGATGGCGGGCCGGGTGCACGCGGAGGATCGCGTGGCGGTCGCTACGGCGACCGGAACGACTCTCGCGGTGACTCGCGGGGCGGACGCTACGGCGACCGCGGCGACTCGCGTGGCGACTTCCGTGGGGACTCGCGCGGCGACGACCGTCGCCCGCGCAAGCCCCGCTGGGACTGACGCACGTTTCCGTCGTAGAGGCGGGTTCGACGCGCCCTTGAGACGTGCGATGGCTGTCAGCATCGCCACCGCGGTGTCGATGGCCGTCATCTCGGGCTCCCATCCCGAGCGGGTTAGTCACTCGGCTCGTGGCCAGCATGGGCGTCGCGACCGCCATGTCGATCCAGCCATGGCTCGTGGGCAGGAAACGCGCAAGCCCACAACCGAGACCACGGCGCGCGTGCGCCGACCTTCGCGAGCACGCGCGGCAGCGCCGTACCCACGTCGCCGCTCGCTCCCACGACCACGACTCTCACCGCGTCACCTCGCGTTGCTGCTGCGGCCCCGAGCGTCGACCGGCGGGCACCGCGGGCGACTCCAGGTGGCGTTCGATGCGGACCGCGCTTACGCTCGGTTCCAGCAGTCCGTTCGCGTCGCTCAGGGGGGTCCGCGTGATTGCTGCGATCGCACCGGTGAAGGGTGCGCCGCCGGGCTGCCAACGGGGACGGCGTGCCAAGGCGGTCGGGATCGTCTCCGCCATCATCGTCGGCGTGGCCGCCATGGTTGGGGTGGGAGGATCCGCGGACGCTACACAAAGCGCGGGTGACGGACGCCCTGGGCCCACCCGCGTATTCAAGCCGATGATCACCGCGTTCGAGGAGCAGAACCTCATCGAGCTCAACGTCATCGCGACGTATCGCGTCTTCGGGACTATGGGCCTTCAGTCGGTGAAGCGGAGCCCGGCGACGGCCTCACGGCAGCGCGTCGCGATCCGATATCTGCTCCAGCAGTGGGATGGCACCCGTTGGGTCACGGATCGGCTCAGTCCGGTGTACCGCGGATGGCTGACGGCGGCCCAACCCAGCCTGAGTTCGCCCGCGTGGGCCACGTATCCGAGCCGGCAGCCCACGTTGCCTCGTTCGTACCGCTTCGCGTTTGTGGTGCGGTGGTACACCCCTGGGGGTAAGCACCTGGGATCACGCATCATCGTGCCCGCCCACAGCGGCGAGACTGCGTGCAGCGTGGTGCACATGAAGTGTACGGCGGCGCCGGGCTTCGTCACGTTGTGAAGGGTCGGCCCCATGCCCATGGCCTACCGCTAGCTCTCAATGGCCCACACCGCAGCACGCTGCGTCGCGCTCACCTCTCCCCTTGCCCCGTGGTCGGGCGGCTTCGGCCGTCGCCGACGCCGCGGGTCACGAGGCCGTTGCAGTCTCGGCGGCCGTTGGCAAGCTCCGCATGCGAATACCCGACGCGCTACGACGACTCGACGACACCCGGATCTCCACGCGCCTCATCGAGGTCATACCCGACGGCGGGCCGGGCGCGCGCGATGGATCGCGTGGCGGTCACCACGGGGACCGGCACGACTCGCAAGGTGACGCACGGGCGGACGCTACGGCGACCGCGGCGACGACCGTCGCCCGCGCAAGCCGCGCTGGGACTGACGTCGCGCCGTGGGGGGCGCCGGTAGAATCGAGCGAGTGCCCGAGACCCCTGCCGACGCTCCCCCGAGCCACGTCATCGACCCCGACGACCTTGCCACCACGCTGCGCGTGCTGGCGTCGCTGAGCGACGTCGACGAGGACCACCCGGACTTCACCACGGTGCGCAACGCGACCGCGGCGATGATCAAGGCTGTCAAGCAGAGCCGGCGCCGCGAGCGCCGCGCGGCCATCGCCGAGGCGGACTCGGCCGTGGTCGCCGCCACCGCGACCGGCGCTTCCGACAGGATCGACGACGAGACCCGCGGGCTGACGCTCGAGGCGCGGGCCTCGGCGCCCACGGCGGGCACCTATCTCAAGGCGCGTCCCTGCTACATCTGCAAGCAGAAGTACACGACGGTCGACGCGTTCTACCACCAGCTCTGCCCCGCGTGCGCGGCCACGGGTCACGCGAAGCGCCACGCGCGCACCGACCTCCGCGGCCGGCGCGCGCTGCTCACGGGCGGGCGGGCGAAGATCGGCATGCACATCGCGCTGCTGCTGCTCCGTGACGGTGCCGACCTCACGGTGACCACCCGCTTCCCTCGCGACGCCGTGCGCCGGTTCGCGGCGATGCCCGACGCCGCCGCGTGGCTCCACCGGCTCACCGTGGTGGGGATCGACCTGCGCGATCCCGCCCAGGTGGTCGCACTCGCGGACTCGGTCGCGGCGCATGGACCGCTCGACATCCTCATCAACAACGCGGCCCAGACGGTGCGCCGCTCCCCCGGCGCGTACGCGCCGCTGGTCGACGCCGAGTCCGTGCCCATCCCGCACGGCCTGTGGGAGGACGGCCGCGGCCCGCAGCTGCTCACCCTGGGCCGCACCAACGACGCGCACCCGCTCAGCATCGAGTCCTCTGTGGCGACGCATCCGCTGCTCGCCTCCGCGCATCTCGAGGAGATGGGCGCCGGCACCGCAGCCGCCGAGGCGCAGCGCCTCACGGACCTGGCGCTCGCGCCCGGGTCCTCGTCGCTGGAAAGGCTCGCGGACGGCACCGCCATCGACGCGGGCGGGCTGGTGCCCGACCTCCACGACACCAACTCGTGGATCCAGGCGGTCGGCGAGGTCACACCGCTCGAGCTGCTCGAGGTGCAGCTGTGCAACTCGACCGCCCCGTTCATCCTCATCAACCGCCTGCGTGCGTCGCTCGCTCAGGCGGCCACCGCATCGTCCACCGGTCGCTCCTACGTGGTGAACGTCTCCGCGATGGAGGGCGTGTTCGAGCGCGGCTACAAGGGCCCCGGCCACCCGCACACCAACATGGCGAAGGCGGCGCTCAACATGCTCACGCGGACGAGCGCGCGGGAGATGTTCGAGACGGACCGCATCCTCATGACGAGCGTCGACACGGGCTGGATCACCGACGAGCGCCCGCATCCCACCAAGGTGCGGCTGGCCGAGGAGGGCTTCCACGCGCCGCTCGACCTGGTCGACGGCGCCGCCCGGGTGTACGACCCGGTGGTGCGCGGCGAGGGCGGCGAGGACCTCTTCGGGGTGTTCCTCAAGGACTACGCGCCCTCGAAGTGGTGATGGCGTGATCCGGCTTCCTGCGCCCGGGAATCGTGTGGTGGTGCGCTACCTGCTGCCGGACGGTCAGGCGACCGATGCGCTGGGCACCCTCGTCAGCGTGTCCGCGGCGGAGGTGGTGGTCGAGACCCGGCGCGGGACCGTGCGCATCGTGGGCGACACGATCATCGCTGCGAAGGAGGTGCCACCGGCGCCTCCGCGCCGCGCGGGCTGAGCCGCTCGCTCAGGCCGCCGCCTCGCACCTGGCCTTCAGGCCGTTCGCCTCGTTGTGGAGGTACCGGTCCGTGAGGCCCCGGTAGACGCGGCCCATGAGCGGGCCGAGCAGCCCGCTCTGCGTGATGGACAGCGTCACGTGCGTGCCGCCGTCGGGCAGCGGGTCGACCTCGTGGCGGGCCGTGGTGGCGAGGCCGGGGTGCGTGGCGACCCAGGTGAAGGAGTGGCCGGGATCGAGCTCGGTGACGGCGTAGTCGGCATCGGCAAGCCTGGGCTGGGCGACCTTCGCGTGGGTGCCGACGTGGAGCGGGGCGTCGTCGGACCGGATCACCGACGTCACGGTCGGCGTCCACTCCGGCCAATGGTCGACGTCGCTCAGCACCGCCCACACCCTGTCGGGCGGGGCCGCGATGTCGATCGCGACGCTCTGGGTCACCAGTTGATTGTCGCGCTCCGCGGGGCGGCGCGCGAGCGCTGGCGGTCCCGACGTCAGGCCCCCCGGAGGGTGACGCCGCGCAGCCGCTGCACCCCGAGGTAGGCGGCGGTGAGGAGGAGGCCCACGTAGACGTCGTTCTCGAACCAGCCGAAGGTGGTCTGCTGCGCGGGACCGAAGTTGGTCGGGTAGTAGAAGATCGAGATCCCGAGCAGCACCGTGAGGTAGCCGAGGACGGTCACCTGAGCCCAGCGAGCCGGGCGTCCGGCGAGCCACGCGACACCGAACGCGACCGCATAGAAGGCCCAGGTGAGCGGCGTGGTCACCGTGAAGGTCGGGTCCTCGATGCCCGCGAGCCAGGCGTAGACGGTGTGGCCGGCGGACAGCGTGAACGCGACCAGCAGGATGCCGCGCAGGTGGCGGCCGTAGGACGTGGTGCGGGTGGCGGCGGATGCTTGCCGGGCCGTGGTGGACGGGATGGAGGCGGCGGACATGGTGGTTCCCTTTCTCGATGGACGGCCCCGTGCCGCCCGCGTCCCAGCCTTCTCGTCAGCGGCCGGCCATCACACCCACAGCGGACCCACACCGCCGCCACACGGGTCGGAACCGTCGCGGCCCGCCGTCCGCCCTGTTAGCGTGCCGACGTGGGGCACGAAAACACGCCCGAGGGGGTCGGCGCCGTCCTGCGGCGCCTGCGGGAGTCGCGCGCCCTCACCCAGGAGGAGCTGGCCGAACGCTCCGGCATCACCGCGAAGGCGATCGGCGCGCTCGAGCGGGGCGAACGCCGTCGCCCGTACCCGCACACTGTGCGTGCCCTCGCGGAGGGCCTCGGGCTGACCGCGGACGAGCGGGCCGCGCTCGTCGCCGCCGTCCCGGCGAGGGCTGCGGGGGCGCCCGAGCCAACGCCCCACTCCGCTGGAGAGAGCACCGACCCGTCCACCGCTCCCGCCGCCGTCGCCACCACGCCGCTCGTGGCCGCCGGTGACCTGATCGGGCGTGAGTCCGAGAGTGCGGAGCTGCGCGCGCTCGTGTCCGACGGCCACCACCGGCTCGTCACCCTCACCGGCCCGGGAGGGATCGGCAAGACTCGGCTCGCGCTCGACGTCCTCGCGAGCGAGACGCCCCGGTTCCCCGGTGGCGCGGTCGCCGTCGATCTCGCGCCCGTCCGCCAGGCCGTGCACGCGCTCCCCCGCATCGCGGCGGCGCTGGGCCGGCCAGATCTGGTGGACGAGGACCCGCTGGGCGAGCTGGCGCGCCACCTCAGCGGGGCGCCGGTGCTGCTGGTCCTGGACAACCTCGAGCAGGTCGCTGGCATCGCGGCCGTGCTCGCGGACCTCGTGGCACGGTGCCGTGGCCTGGTGGTGGTCGCGACCAGCCGCGCGGCCCTGAGGATCCGCGTCGAGTTCGAGTACGCGGTGCCGCCACTGGCCCTCCCCGCCACGGCGTCCGTCGACGCGGTCGCGTCCGCGCCCGCCGTGCGGCTGCTCGTGGACCGTGCGGGCGCCGCGGGCCGCGGCCTGCCCCGCAGCATTGAGGACGCTGCCGCGCTCGCCGCCATCGCCCGACGGCTCGACGGGATCCCGCTCGCGCTCGAGCTCGCGGCGGCGGGATTGCGGCTGCTCTCCCCGGCGGCCCTGTCCGGCATGCTCGGGCGGGTCGAGCTCGGCGGCGCGCCTCAGGATCTCCCCGCCCGGCACCGGACGATGGAGCGCGTGCTCGAGTGGAGCATGGACCTGCTCGAGCCCGAGGAGATCGCGCTGTTCGAGCGGCTCTCGGTCTTCATCGGCGGCTTCTCCCTCGACGCGATGCAGGCAGTCGCGACGCCCGCGGACGGCGGCCCGTGGGGCACGGCGACGTGGCAGGCCCTCGGCGCCCTCGTCGAGCAATCGCTGGCGATGCGGGTGGACGCGCCCGACGGTGAGCCCCGCTACCGGATGCTCGAGCCGGTACGCCAGTACGGGATGGCGCGGCTGCACGCGTCGGGGAGCGCGCACGTCGCCGCGGAGGAGCACTGCGCCTATTACCTCACGCTCGGGGTCACCGCCGCGAGCGGCCTCGAGGGCGCCGACCTCGTCGCGACGCTCGATCGGCTCGACGCGGACCACGGCAACCTGCGCGCCGCATTCCTGCGGCTGATCGAGGTCGATCGCGACAACGAGGCCGGCGAGCTGGCGGCGCGCCTGTGGCCGTACCTGGCGCTCCGGGGTCATGCCCGGGAGGGCCTCGAGTGGCTCGATCGGATCGGCGGGGGCGTGCCGGACGCCACGCGCTGCCGGGTCCTCACTGCGCGTTTGGGATTGCTGCTGCTCACCGGCGAACGCGCCGCGATGGCGCGGGAGTCCGACCGTGCCGCCGCCGCGTGCCGTCGCGTCTCGGATCCGGCGATCACGTGCGCGACCCTCACACTGCTCGCTCAGGCGGCCGTGTTCGCGGGGCGTCTCGACGAGGCCGCGACCGCGTTGGACGATGCTGAGGACCGCGCGCGGGAGGCCGGGAACGTGTGGGTCCAGGCGCATGGTCGGATCGCCCGGGCGCAACTGGCGCTCGCGTCGGGGGATCTCGCGTCCGCGGGGGCGGCAGCGACGGACGCGGTCGCGCGCGCACGGGACCTCGGCAACCCGTTCACCCTCGCGACCGCCCTCAACGTGCAGGCGACGCTCACCGAGATGACCGGTGACGACGGCACCACGGCCGCCCTCCTCGGCGAGTCCGTGGCCGTCTCCTTGGCCGGTCGGTTGAGCTGGACTCTCGGCTACGCACTCCCCGCGCTCGCCGCTGTCGCGGCGCGCGCCGGCGATCCCGGGTCCGCCGCCTGGCTGTTCGGCGCGGGCGCGGCGGTCTCGGTCGCCGATGCCGTGGATCCGACGTTCCCCGCCGCGCGCACGCTCGCCGACCGCGGGCTCGAACGGACCCGGGCCGCACTCGACCCCGCCACCTTCGCCCGGGAGTGGGCCGGGGGACGCGCCGCGGACGCGGCGGCGATCGCGGCACGATGCGCGGCCGTCACCTCCCACGCAGGCGACGCACGTACCGGCTGAACTGCCACGCGCCGACGGTCCGCAGCACCAGCCGAACGGGCACGGGCAGGGTGGCGAGCATGCGGGCGCGCTCGTCAGGCTCGGCATCCTCCAGAACCAGGCCGAACATGATCGGCAGCTCGCTCGTCGACATCACCTCGGTGCCGTGCTGACCCATCTGGCGCCACTCCGCATCGGTGACGTGGCGGTAGGCGAGCGGAAGGATCTCCCGCTCCTCCAGGTCGAGGTGCTCGAACAGCGCGGCACTGAATCCCTCGACGAGCGTGGCGAGCTGATCGCCGGCGGCTGCAGTGGGGTGCTCCTGCCACGCGGCGAGCGCGGGCTCGACCGCCTCGATGTGCGCATCCACCCGGTGGTGCTGCGCCTGCATGGTCTCGACGAGCCCCGTCGACGGTGCGGCACGCTCGAGCAGCAGGGGCCACAGCACGATGTCCTCGCCCGTGTGGTGCATCTCGAGCCCGGCCATGCAGAGGCGCAGGTGCCGGGCGACGACGGTGGCGCGGGCGGTGTCGCCGTCGGCGGTGGCGCGGATGTAGGTGGGGACGATGCCGAACTCGCGCCGGAAGGCGCGGTGGATCACCACCATCTCCTGGATGTCGGGGCGCTGGTCGTGGGGGACGGTCGCGGTCATGGCGGCTTCTCCTTGCGTGGGTTGCTGGTGCCACCAGGCTCACGCGCGGCCTCGCGCGACCCCACCCACAGCGCCCCCACGGATGGTCCACACCGGGGCGCATCCGCGGTCGCCGCGATCAGCCGGCGAGGAGGCCGTCCGGGTCGAGGACCTCCGTGGTCGCGGTGAGGGTCTGCTCCCCGCCATCCCACGTCACCTTGAGGACCACCTCGCCGGCGAGGTCCACGACCTCGGCCAGGTAGTCGCCCGAGCCGTCCAGGTGCCGCATGTCCTCCACCTCGATCCCGCGGGCGCCGTCGGACGGCACGTCCGCGCTCGGAGTGTCGGCCGGATAGATCTTGTCGACGCCGTCGACCGGGAGCGTCGCCGCCCCCGCCGGGATGTAGGCATCGAGGCCCTCGTCGAGCACCACGGCGACGGCGACGTCGTCGAGCACCTCGTCTGACACGTTGGTCACCGTGCCGGAGATACGGAGGGCGGTGCCGCCGTCCGAGGTGACGATGGCGACCGTGGGGTCGGTGAGCTCGAACGCGTGCGCGTCGTCGTCGGCGCCGGTGCATCCCGCCAGGGTGGCGAGCGCGACCCCAACGAGCGCGAGCCGCGTGTGCTGTCGCGTTGACGCCTGCATCTCCGTCTGCCTCATCGCGTTCTCCCCCGTGTTGCGTCGTCGCAGGTATACGGACGCTATAGCCCTCGTGGCGCGACGAGCAACGGCCCGGCCGCCTCAGCAATCCGGCAGCGCCTCGTCGCACTGCGCGCGTGCGTCACTGGTGGGTCGCGCGGGAAGGTCGGTCGCTGACGGCGAGGCTGCCCAGCAGCGCGATGCGCTCCTCGGTGGGCGATCCGGGCTCGGTGGTGTAGGCGTAGAGCATCCAGCCGGGAGTGCCGGGCAGCTCCATCCCCTCGAACGTGAACTCGAGGTCGCCGACCTGCGGATGGTGCAGGCGCTTGGTGCCCGCCCGGTGGGGGCGCACCTCGTGGGCGGACCAGCGGTCGCGGAACTCATCCGAGCGGGTGATCAGCTCGCCGACCAGGTCGGTGAGGTCCTTGTCGTGGGGGTTCTTGCCCGCGGCGTTGCGCATGCCCGCGACCAGGCTGTTCGCGCCCTGCTCCCATTCGACGTAGAAGTCGCGGGAGGCGGGGCTGAGGAAGGTGAAGCGGGCGTTGTTGCGCGCGTTCGCCGGATCGCTCAGCAGCGGTGACATCAGAGCCTCGCCGATCGCGTTGGCCGCCAGCAGGTCGGCCCGCGTGTTCTGGATGAACGTCGGCGTGGCGGTGTTCGTGTCCAGGAATCGCTGCAGGCTCGGACGGATCACGGTGGACGATGCGGGGGTGCGCTTGCGCTGGCGCCCCGGCCCCGCGGCGCGCGCCAGGTCGTGCAGGTGCTCGGTCTCCGCCTCGTTCAACTGGAGGGCGAGAGCGAGGGCGTTCAGCACCTCGGGTGAGACGCCGGATAGGTTTCCGCGTTCCATACGTGCGTAGTAGTCGGTGCTCATCCCTGCGAGCATCGCGACCTCCTCCCGACGCAGACCTGTCACGCGACGGCGGGCACCGCCGATGATGCCGGCCTGGTCGGGGGTCAGGCGCGCGCGACGGGTGGTGAGGAAGTCGCGCACCTCGCTCGTGTGGTCCATCCCGCCACCGTACGACGGCTCGCCCGCCTGAACGACTGACTGTCAGTACACGGATAAGGGGTCACTGTTGCGCGCCCGTGACGGGCGATGAACTGGGTCACGTGCCAGCCACCCCTCGAAAGGAACACCCCATGATCAACGTGACCCTGAATAACGGCGTCGAGATGCCCATCCTGGGCTTCGGCGTCTTCCAGGTCGGCGCGGAGGAGACCGAGCAGGCCGTCTCCGACGCCCTCGCCGCCGGATACCGCTCGATCGACACCGCCGCCGCCTACGAGAACGAGGAGGCCGTCGGCGCCGCGATCGCCAAGAGCGGCATTCCGCGCGAGGAGCTGTTCATCACCACCAAGCTGTGGGTCCAGGACCCCGGCGAGGACAACACCCACAAGGCCTTCGACGCGTCGCTCGCGAAGCTCGGCTTGGACTACGTCGACCTGTACCTGATCCACCAGCCCTTCGGCGACTACTACGCCGAATGGCGTGCCATGGAGAAGATCTACGCCGACGGGCGTGCCCGCGCGATCGGTGTGTCGAACTTCGCCGCCGACCGCCTCCTGGACCTCATCATCAACAACAAGGTGGTCCCCGCGGTCAACCAGATCGAGACCCACCCGTTCAAGCAGAACGCCGAGTACCAGGAGATCCTTACGGCCGAGGGCGTGCAGATCGAGGCCTGGGGCCCGTTCGCCGAGGGCAAGAACGGCCTGTTCACCAACCCCATCCTCGCCGAGATCGGCGCCGCGCACGGGAAGTCCGTCGCCCAGGTGGTGCTGCGTGCAGCCATCGAGCGCGGCGTCGTGGTGATCCCCAAGTCCGTCAACCCCGACCGCATGGCGCAGAACATCGACGTGTTCGACTTCGAGCTCACCGAGGACGAGATGGCCCGCGTCGCGGCGCTCGACACCGGCGAGACCCAGTTCTTCGAGCACACCAACCCCGACATGGTCCGCTGGCTCAGCGGCCGCCGGGTCTGACCTTGGCCCACGGGGAGGCATGCCGCGGCGTGTCTCCCCACGGTCGGGCGACGAGGGACGCGGCCCCAGCTACCGCATCGTCCACCGCAGGTGGCATCACGCCGCTACGGGCGTGCGACCATCGTGTTCACAGGAAGATGCGATGGACCGCGAGGAGGAGCCGCGTGACGACGGTTGAGCCTGGTATTCCCGCGCTCGCGGCACCCGAGGTGTCGCGTGCTGTCGAGGTGCTCGCGGGCCGGACCATCGCCGCGCTTACCGGCGCAGGCCTGTCGACGGATTCCGGCATCCCCGACTATCGCGGCGACGGCGCTCCTCGACGCACGCCCATGACATTCCAGGACTTCGTGGGCGACGAGGCGAAGCGGCGGCGCTACTGGGTGGGTTCGCACCTCGGGTGGAAGGCCTTCTCCGCCACGCGGCCGAACGCGGGACACCGCGCGCTCGCCGGGCTCGAAGCTGCCGGTGTCATCACGGGCCTCGTGACGCAGAACGTCGACGGGCTCCACCTGCGAGCCGGTTCGCGCGAGGTGGTCGAGCTGCACGGCAACATGAGAGGCGCGACGTGCCTCGCCTGCGGCACACGGTTCGCTCGCGAGGAGGTCGCAGGGCGCCTCGAACGCGACAACCCCGCCCTCGCGCTTCCCGACGGAGTACAGCTCGGGCCCGACGGCGACGTGCTGCCGGAGTCCTGGGAGCACGTCGAGGTTCCGGATTGCACGGCCTGCGGCGGGATCCTCAAGCCCGATGTCGTCTTCTTCGGGGAGCTGGTGCCCGCCGAACGGACCCGGGCGGCGGAACGCATCGTCGACGAAGCCGAGGCGCTGCTCGTCGCCGGATCGTCGCTTGCCGTGAACTCGGGGTTGCGATTGGTGGAGCGCGCGCGTCGCCGCGGAGCTCCGATCGTGATCATCAACCGGGGCGCCACCAAGGGCGACCGGCGCGCGGACGTCAAAGTCGACGCGGGCACCACCGAGACGCTCGAGGCCCTCGCGTCCGCGTTGACGTAGCCCCGTGGTGCGGGCTCGGTGAGGGGCTCCCCTGACCACCCGCGGCTAGGCTCGCCTCGTGAACGGCCCCCGCCCGCGCATCGTCCGCAGCCGCCCTCTCCCCCGGGCCGATGCGGCTCGGCGCGACGACGGCGATGTGATGCGGTGAACGAGATCTTCGACGCGCTGCGGCGCTGGCCCGATATCGAGGCGCCCGGGCTTGTCGCCGCGGACGCGGCCGATCGATTGATCCTGGACGAATCCGCGGAGTTCCGCGCGTCCGCGCTGCCAGGCGGCATCGTGGTGATCAACGACGCCTACGGCGCGCTCACACTCGGGACGGCGCATGCCGGTGCGAGCGGGATACGCACGCACATCGACGCCATCACCGGTGAACGCGCGCTCGAGGCGAACGCGTCTCGCGTGGGCCTCACCGGCAGCTTTCGCTCCGTCGCCCTCGACGCGGGCCTGGTGAGCGGGGCGCGGGTGGTGCTGTTGCGCCTGCCCCGCTCCCTGGACGCGCTGCGCGACATCGCCGGCCTGATCGCCGCGCACGCCGACCCCGGCGTGGTCGTGGTCGCGGGCGGGCGGCTCAAGCACATGTCGGTGTCGATGAACGCGGTGCTGAGCGAGCACTTCGGGCAGCTGGACGTCAGCCATGCCCGCCAGAAGTCGCGGGTGCTCGTCGCCCGTGCGCCTCGGGATGGTCGTGATCCCATCCCGGCCGCCGCCCGGGTCGCCGGTGTTGAGGTGCGAGCGTATGGCGGCGCCTTCGCGGGCGCTCGGCTCGACATCGGCACCCGCCTTCTCCTCGAGAACCTTCCCGACGCACCGGCGGGCGGGACGCCAGATGATCCCCTGATCGATCTGGCCTGCGGCACGGGGATCATCGGCGCGTGGATGGCCTTCCGCTATCCCGGCGTGCATGTCTACTCGTGCGACCAGTCTGCGATCGCGGTCGCGTCGGCGCGGGCGACGATGCGCGCCAACGGCGTTGCGGACCGAGTCACCGTGGCGCGGGACGACATGCTGGGCGCCAGGCCGCCCGCCAGCGCGTCCTTCATCACGCTGAACCCGCCATTCCACTCGGCAGCCGCGGTGACCGACCTCATCGCGCCGCGAATGTTCGCCGACGTGGCCAGGGTCCTGCGGCCCGGCGGTCAACTGTGGTGCGTGTGGAACTCCGGGCTCAGGTATCGGCCGTTGCTCGAGCGTGCGATCGGGCCCACCGAGCAGGTGGCGCGCAACGCAAAGTTCACCGTCACGGTGTCGACGCGTCGCTGAGGTCGCAACGCGGACGGGCGCGACAGACCGAGGACCTGTTCGCCCTTGTGGGCCGTGAGATGCGGTCAGGCGAGGCCGAGCTCGTCAACGACCTGAGTGACGCGGGAGCGCTGCTCGACAGTCAGCCCTTGGATCGGCAGCGGGAGGCTTCGCGGCCGGACGAGCCCGAGATGCTCGGCGATCGCAGAGATGACACGGAGGCTGCCCCCGAACTCGGCGAAGAGCCTCCACAAGGGTGTCAGGCGCTCCGACTTTGCCGTTGCCGCCGTGGCGTGCCCTGCTTGCGCGGCATGGGTGATCGCGAGCGCGGGTGCGGGCAGCGTGCCTGCGATGACGGAGTACCACGCGTCGCATCCAGCGTTGAGACCTGTCGCGCCGAACGCGTCACCTGAGACCCCGATCGTGACGTGCTCGGGCACCGCAGCGCGGATCGTTGCGACGTGCGCGGCCGCCCGCGTCGGGTCGGTGGGCACGCCCGGGATCTTGATCGAAGCGATCCCAGGCAGCCGCGCGATGCGGGCGTACAGGTCGGCGGTGAAGGTGAAGTGCGTGGTGCCGGGGTTGTCGTAAACGATGACCGGGAGGCTCGTGTGCTCGGTGACGGTGCGGTACAGCTCGAAGACGTCGTCGGCGGTGAGGGCCTGGTACGTCATTGGAGCGAGCAGGAGTCCTGCTGCTCCTGCCTGCTCCGCTGACTCGACGTGGGCGAGAACACGCGAGGTGCGCAGGTCTCCGACACCGATGATGACGGGCGTCTCCCCCGCGTGCCGCACAGCGAGCAGGGCGACACGGGCCCGCTCGTCCGGGGCGAGGTAGGCGTACGAACCGGTGGACCCGAGCGCGGTGATCGAATCCACACCCGACGCGGCCAAGCGCTCAACCAGACCGATG
Organism: Demequina silvatica; assembly: GCF_000971215.1. Classification (GTDB taxonomy): domain Bacteria; phylum Actinomycetota; class Actinomycetes; order Actinomycetales; family Demequinaceae; genus Demequina; species Demequina silvatica. The sequence continues at coordinate 1,421 of NZ_BBMA01000004.1, read as the reverse complement.
AATGCCCCCTCGTCGACCTGATCGTCGTGGAGCGGAGTGAGGGGGAAGGCAGACTGAAGGGCCCCAGGTTTGATGCCGCATCCTTTTGAGTTGGAAGGATGTACGTCATGCCGAAGAAGATCGATCCTGCCCTGCGCGACCGGGCGGTGCGGCTGGTGCGTGAGCACCGGTCGGAGTATCCGTCGCTGACGGCCGCGTCGGGAGCCGTGGCCCGCCAGCTCGGTGTGAGCCACGAGTCCGTGCGCCGGTGGGTGGTGCAGGCCGATATCGACGACGGCACCCGCGATGGTGTCTCGTCGGTCGAGCATGCCGAAATCAAGCGACTCAAGGCTGAGAACAAGCGCCTACGCGAAGACGTCGCGATCTTGAAGGCAGCGACGACTTTCTTCGTGGGGGAGCTCGACCCCCGCAACCACTGATCCTGGGCTTCATCGACACGATGAGGGCCGAGGGGCACGCGGTCGAGTCGATCTGCCGGGTCCTGCGCGAGCAGGGCTGCCAGATCGCCGCGCGCACCTACCGCGCCCAGCGTCAAGGGCGCGTCGCGGCCCGCACCGTCACCGACGCGCAGGTCCTCGACGCGGTCCGCAGCCTCGCCTGGAAGGACGTCGAGCGTGACGGCGTCGTGCGGCGGGTGCTGACCCCGGAAGGCCTGTACGGGCGACGCAAGATGACCGCGCTGATCCGCCGTCGGGCGATCCCCGACGCATCGCGGGGCGCGGTTGACCGTGCGATGCGTGCGCTGGGGCTGACGGGTATCCGACGTGACAAGAAGATTCGCACCACGATCCCAGCCAAGGACGGCACCCGTGCAGGCGACCTGCTGAACCGGGACTTCACCGCGCCGCGGCCGGACCACACGTGGGTGATGGACTTCACCTACGTCCGCACCTGGGCCGGCTGGGTCTACGTCGCATTCATCGTCGACGTGTACGCCCAACGCATCGTGGCCTGGCATGCGCAAACCACCAAGCACGTCGACCTGGTCATGATCCCGCTGCGGATGGGCCTGTGGGAGCGCGACCGTCAGGGCCACCCGATCCAGCCCGCGCAGCTGCGCGCGCACTCGGACGCCGGGTCTCAATACGTCTCGGTGGCGTACACGGACAAGCTCGAGCTGGACGGCATCGCGCCCTCGATCGGGTCGGTGGGCGACGCCTACGACAATGCGCTGATGGAGACGATCAACGGCCTGTACAAAGCCGAGTGCATCCGCACCACGGTCTTCCACGACGGCCCCTACAAGGCCATCGCGGACGTCGAGTTCGCCACCGCCGGTTGGGTCGACTGGTACAACACCCGTAGGCTCCACTCGAGCCTGGGCTACGTCCCACCAGCCGAATACGAGCAGGCTCACTACGCGGCCCTCACCCGAGAGCCGCAACCCGCATAGGAGCGGCATCAAACCTGGGGCGCTTCAG
>NZ_BBMA01000005.1:311254-340329 GCF_000971215.1 Demequina silvatica | reverse complement strand
CCGGACGCTGACACCAGCAACGGATCTCAATCCGACACGCGGGCGGTCGAAGGCCCGAACCGCTCGACACGCCTGCAACCCAGGACGCGATCCGTTGTCAGTGTCGATGGGGTCGAGGGGTTCCGAATCGGACATAGCGGACGTACGCTGAGAGCCGTGCGTGCATTGCGAGACCGATGCTCTCGATTCGTCTGATCGGTCAGCCCCGGTTCGTGCGCGACGGCCTGACCCTGCCTGGCCCGCGTGGGGCTAAGTGCTGGGCGCTTCTCGCCAGGATCGTGCGCTCGCCCGACCCGGTCTCCCGTCAGCAGCTGGTGAACGAGCTCTTCTCGGAGGCCGACGACCCGATGGGCGCGCTCCGCTGGGCGCTCGCCGAGCTCCGCCGTCGCATGGGCATGCCCGAGGCGCTGCTGGGTAATCCGGTGGTCGCCGGACTCGGCGGCGACGTCGAGATCGACGCGGATGTGATCGCCGCAGGCATCCTGCCCGATCCGGCGCCCCGCGGCGAGCTGCTCGAGGGCATCGACGTCCAGGCGTCGCCCGCGTTCGACACCTGGCTCCTTGTCGAGCGTCAAAGGGTTGCCGGCGAGGTCGTGGGTGTCCTGCGCAAGGAGACGTTGCGCGCGATGTCCGCGCACAATTACCCGCGCGCCCTGAGCCTCGCCTCGGCGATGGTCGACACCGCGCCCCTCGAGGAGGGGCCGCACGTCATGCTCATCAAGGCGTTCATGGCCTCGGGCGATCGCGTCTCCGCGCACCGCCACGTGGCCGCCACGGAGGCGGCATTCCTGCGCGAGCTCGGCGCCCCTCCCAGCCCGGCTCTCAGCGCCGCCGCACGCCCGGCCGTCACCCCCAACACCGCGGGCGTCTCCTCCGTCGCCACGGCCGAGTCGCTGCTCACCGCCGGTCAGGCCGCGGTGGTCGCCGGCGCGAGCGGCAGCGGCATCGCCACGCTGCGTGGTGCAGTCGCCGCGGCCGAGGGGGCCGGCGACCCCCGCCTCGAGGCCGCCTGCCTGTTCGAGCTGGGCAGCTCTCTGGTGCACGCGGCGCGCGGCTACGACGACGAGGGCGCGATCGTGCTCGACGCCGCACGTGAGGCCGCCACGCGCGCGGGGGAGCAGGAGATCGCCGCCAAGGCGCTCGCCGAGCTCGCCTACGTCGACGTGCTCGCCGCCCGGCGCGACTGCGCCGTCGAGGGGCTCGCGCTCGCCTGGGAGGTGGCGGAGCCGTTCCCGCGGGTGCGCGCGGCCGTGGCGTCCTACGACGCCGTGCACCTGTCCGACTGGGGACGCCTGGACGACTCCTTGGAGCGCTTCGACGAGGCGATCGACCTGTGCCGGGAGACCGGCAGCGTGCGCCGCGGCATCTGGGCGATGTCCCATGCCTCGCGCACGGCCTACCTCGCCGGATGGCTCGCGGCCGCCGAGCGCTGGGCCAAGGAGGCGCAGCGGCAGGCGCAGAGCGAGCGGTGGACGGCGATCCGTCCGTGGCCGGAGGCATGGCATGCCCACGCGCGTCTGGCGAAGGGGGAGAGCCCGGCCGCGGTGCGGGCCGACCTCGAGTCCACCTATGCGCTGGCGCGCCAGCTCGAGGACCCGTGCTGGGAGGGCGTGGCGGCCAAGGCCATGGGCCTGACCTTCGTCGCGGAGGGCGATCCCGCCGCCGCGCTGCCGTGGCTCGACCATGCGCGCACCGCCTGTCGTCGCATCAACGACTCGTACAAGTGGCTCGAGGCCGAGGTCCAGGTGACGGACGCGGAGGTCGCGCTCGGCCTGGGTGACCGCGACCGCGCCCACGCCCACGCGGAGCTCGCGCTTCAGGTGGCGGCGCGCGGCGACATGCCGTTGCTGCTGGTGCGTGCCGAGGACGTCCTCGCGCAGCTGCGCGGCGCCGTCGCGCAACCGGCCTAGCGACCGAAGGCGCCGCCAAGAGCGCCGCGAAGGTCCTGGTAAAGCACCCATTGCAAAGAACTTTGCGAATGTGGCCTGCGTCACACGACCCTTCACACGCGCCCCGAGCACTCTGACATCGACACCGAACGAACGCATCGGAAAGGAGGGTGTCATGTCCATCCAGATCACCGCAGACCTCGGCCCCACGCTCGTCGAGGAGGGCACCGCGGCGCACCGGTCGGAGCTCGAGCAGATCGCCGCAGCGGTGCGCGAGCAGGCACCCGGCACCGCCAGCGCGCTCGTCGACTGGGCCGGCACCGAGATCTCCCGCCTCCGGGCGTGGGCCGTGGCCCGCTCGCTCCTCGCGGAGCGCGTCTCCGCCGCCGACCGCGAGGCCTTCCGGCTCGTCGCCTAGGCGTCCGGCCCCACCGCACCGCCACCACACGTAGAGCAGTTGAAGCAGAGAAGGATCCCCAGATGTCCGCCACCACCATCAGCCGTTACGGCACCGAGGGCGTCGCCGCCCCGGCCCCGTCCGACCTGGTCGACCGCGCCGGAGACTCGCTCCGCGCCGTCGCCGAGAGGTTCGCAGCAGCCTCCGCCCGCCGCCGCGCGCGCCGCGCCGAGCGTCGCGCCAGCCGCCTGCCCGCAGCCGACGCCGTCATGCAGACCATCGGCGACTCGTTCGCCCTCGGCGCCTTCGGACGCCTCCAATGAGCGTCGCGTCCGCCACCCTCGCACCCGTCATCGAAGTGGAGTCCCCCATGACCGCCACCGCACCCGGCTTCGAGCTCCCCACCCCGCGTGAGCTCCCGCACCGGAACGTGCTGGACCTGTTCCGCCGCCACCGCGGCACCGACCGCCAGGAGCGCCACCGTGCACGCGTCGAGCACCGTCGCCAGATGCACGACCTGCACGAGCGGGAGCTCCTGCACGACCCGAGGGCGCTGCGCGCGCTGCACACCCTCGATTCGGGCGGCATGAGGCCGTTCATCGTCACCTGACACCGCGCACCGGATCTCGCCGGGAGGCGACGTCCACGCAGGTGCGCATCAGGCGGGGCGCGAAGGCCCGATCTCGCCGGGAGGCGACATCACCACCTTCCGTCCCAGCGCCGTTCCCAGGGGACGATGCGGGGGTCACCCGACCGCCGCATCGTCCCCTTCGCCGTGCCTCAGGACGGGCGGCCCCCGCCCGGTCCGCCGGGGGCGTCGCCTCCGCTCGGCGTGGTCGCTGTGTCGATCGGCACCGTGAGCGAGGCCGTGTAACCGTCCGTGCCGCCCTTGACCGTGCCGAGCTGGTGGACGCCGCCGTCGTCGCCGAACACGTTGTCGGTCGCGAGCGTCAGCTGCGCGAGGTTCGCGGCCGAGCCGTCGTAGTCGGGCAGGGCGTAGGTCGCGTCGAGGACGTTCTGCGGGAACGCCATCTGCGAGGTCGCGATCGCCTTGGTCGAGTCCTCGATGTCGTCGACGCTCGGATAGACCTCGAAGTGGATGTGGGTCCAGCGGCCCGCGTAGCACCCGGGCACGACGGAGGTGAAGGTGACCGCGCCGTCGTCGTCCGTCACCTGGACGCCGCGCAGCCACGTCTCCTCGGTGACGCCGTCCGAGTACATCGAGTACAGGCCGTCAGCGCTGCAATGCCACGCGTAGACCGCCGCCCCGACCAGCGGCGCCCCGCTGTTTGCCATGTCGAGCACCGTGAACGTGAAGTCGAGGGGGACGCCGGGTACGGGATCGCCGCCCGCCACCGAGGAGCGGATGTCGCGGCGGACTATCCCGGACTCCTCGAGCACGTCGGGCCCGTTCGAGCCGTCGCCGGGGTACGGGCCGGCGGTCTCGTCGGGGATCTCCGTGAGGCCGCCGGAGGCGGTGGACGATGCGCTGGTCGCGTCGGTCCCGGGCGTGCAGGCGGCGAGGACGGCGGTCCCCGCGCCGAGCCCGAGCAGGGACAGGGCGCGCCTGCGGCTCACGAGGGTGCGGAGGTCGAACGCGATGCCCTGGTCGACCACCTCCTCCTCGGGGCGGTCGAGCAGGCGGCCCTCGTAGGCGGGGCCGGCCGGGGTCGGTTCGGGTGCGGGGATGCGTGCCATGGGGCCAGTGTGGCCGCTGAAACTCCAGGTGCGCTGGGAGCTCTCGCACGGGCGCATGCCTCGCAGTCCCCGTTGTGTGCCACAATGGCCCCGATGCGTACCGCGATCATCATTCTGTAGCGCGTCGGGCCGACCCCCGACGCGCAGCCTCCCGCACCCCTGGGAGGCTTTTTTGTTGGGGACGCGGGCCACGCCGAACTCGAGGAGCTGACCACGATGACGGATCTCACGGTCGAGATCTACGACACGACCCTGCGCGACGGCGCCCAGCAGGAGGGCATGAACCTGTCCGTCGCGGACAAGATGGCGATCGCGCCGCTGCTCGACGAGCTCGGCGTGGGCGTGATCGAGGGCGGCTGGCCCGGCGCGGTGCCCAAGGACACCGAGTTCTTCGGGCTGGTCGCCAAGGAGCTGAGTTTCAGGAACGCCCAGTTCGCCGCGTTCGGCATGACCCGTCGCGCCGGCACCACGGCGGCCTCGGACCCGCAGGTGCGCGCGCTGCTCGACTCCGAGGCGCCGATCATCACCCTGGTGGCGAAGTCGGACATCCGTCACGCGGAGCGTGCGCTGCGCGTCTCGGGCGACGAGAACCTCGCGATGATCGAGGACACCGTCGCGTTCCTGGTCGACGAGGGCCGCCGCGTGGTGCTCGACGCCGAGCACTTCTTCGACGGCTACCGTTACGACCCCGAATACGCGGTGAAGGCGCTGCTCGCCGCCGAGCGAGCCGGCGCATCGTCCCTGGTGCTGTGCGACACGAACGGCGGCATGCTGCCGGACGACGTGACGCGGATCGTCACCGAGGTGCGGGCGCGCACCGGCGCGCAGCTGGGCATGCACGCGCACAACGACTCGGGCTGCGCGGTCGCGAACTCGATGGCGGCCGTGGCCGCCGGCGCGACGCATGTGCAGGGCTGCGTCAACGGCTACGGCGAGCGCACCGGCAACGCCGACCTCATCGCGGTCGCCGCGAACCTCGAGCTCAAGCGCGGCGTGGTCGCGCTCCAGGGCGACGGGCTCGCGGAGTCGACCCGCATCGCCCACACCATCTCCGAGATCACCAACATCGCGCCGTTCGCGCGGCAGCCCTACGTGGGCGCCTCGGCGTTCGCGCACAAGGCCGGCCTGCACGCGTCCGCGATCAAGGTGGACCCTGACCTCTACCAGCACACCCAGCCCGAGTACCTGGGCAACGACATGCGCATGCTTGTCTCGGAGATGGCCGGTCGTGCGTCCGTCGAGCTCAAGGGCAAGGAGCTGGGCTTCGACCTCGCGGACAAGCCCGAGGTGCTCGGCCGGGTGACGGACCGGGTGAAGCACGCCGAGGCGATGGGCTACACGTTCGACGCCGCCGACGCGTCCTTCGAGCTGCTGCTGCGCTGGGAGCTGGGCGAGGCGCCCAAGTACTGGGAGACCGAGACGTGGCGCGTGCGCGTGTCCTCGGCGCCGGGCAACCCGCGCGACGCGGACGCGGAGGCCGTGATCAAGCTGCGTGCCGGCGGCGGCCAGCGGTTCGTCACGGTGGGGGAGGGCAACGGCCCGGTCAACGCGCTCGACCACGCGCTGCGCACCGCGCTCGCGGGCGCCTACCCGGAGATCGAGCGGTTCGACCTCACGGACTTCAAGGTCCGCATCATGGACGCTGCCCACGGCACCGACGCGATCACGCGCGTGCTCATCACCACGGTCGACACCGAGACGGGCACGCAGTGGCGCACGGTCGGAGTGGGGCCGAACGTGATCGAGGCGTCGTGGGAGGCGCTCACCGACTCCCTGTTCTACGGCCTGCTCAAGGCCGGGGTGACGCCGCACCCTTAGGAGCAGGCCCGCCCCTCGGGTCGGGACGCTGAGTCCTCGAAGTCGGGCGATCGGGCGCGGTTCGGGACGCTGAGTCCTCGGTGTGCTTCGGGCCGGGTGCGCCTGGGCGCCCTGGCCCCAGGCCCCTGGCCCCAGACCCCGGGCCGAGCGGCGCCGGAGGACTGAGCGTCCCGAAGTCGCGGGAAGGACGCGATCCCGAGGACTGAGTGTCCCGAGCAGGCGCGCGGACGGGGGAGAATCGACACCATGCACGGCGAGTACAAGGTTCCTGGCGGCAAGCTCGTGGTCGCGGATGTCGAGCTCGACTCCGCGGGCGACGTCATCGATCGGGTGGTCATCTCGGGGGACTTCTTCCTCGAGCCCGCGGAGGCGATCCTCGACATCACGCGCGCCCTGAACGGGCTGTCCGCCACCGCGACGGTGTCGCAGATGGCGACCGCGGTGACGCGGGCCGCGGAGAGCGCGCAGTTCATCGGCTTCACGCCGGAGGCGGTGGGCATCGCGGTGCGCCGCGCGCTCGGACACGCGACCAGCTGGCACGACCACACGTTCGACGTGATCCACGACGAGCCGCGCGACCCGTACATGCAGATGTCGCTCGACGAGATCCTCTCCGAGGAGGTCGCTGCCGGGCGCCGCGGACCCACGCTGCGCGTGTGGGAGTGGGGCTCGAACGCGGTCATCATCGGATCGTTCCAGTCGTGGCGCAACGAGATCGACGACGAGGGCGCCGCCAAGCACGGCATGACCGTGGTGCGGCGCGTCTCGGGCGGCGGCGCGATGTTCGTGCAGCCCGGCAACACCATCACCTACTCGCTGCACGTGCCGACGTCGCTGGTCGAGGGGCTGAGCTTCGAGCAGTCGTACGCGTTCCTCGACGACTGGGTGCTGGGCGCGCTGCGCGAGCTCGGCATCGAGGCGACCTATGTGCCGATCAACGACATCGCCTCGCCCGCGGGCAAGATCGCGGGCGCCGCGCAGAAGCGTTACGCCGCGGGCGCCGTGCTCCACCACGTCACCATGGCGTACGACATCGACGCGGACGCGATGCTCGAGGTGCTGCGGATCGGGCGCGAGAAGCTCTCCGACAAGGGCACCAAGAGCGCGAACAAGCGCGTGGACCCGCTGCGCAGCCAGACCGGCATGGACCGCGGCGACGTGATCGACGCGTTCCTCGACCACTTCCGCTCGCGCTACGCGACCCAGCCGGGTGGCGTGAAGCCCGAGGAGCTCGAGGCGGCGCGGGAGCGCGTCGAGTCGAAGTTCGCGACCGAGGAGTGGCTCAAGCTGGTGCCGTGACGGGCCCGCGGCTGCGCGCGGGCCCGCGCGCCTAGGCCCGAGCCGCCACTAGGCCGCGACCCCGAAAAGCGAGCCGATCCCGTACGTGATCGCCATCGCGATCGAGCCGCCCACCACGTTGCGCACGATCGCCCGCAGCCGCGGCGCGTGACCCAGCCGCGCGGACACCGTCCCGGAGATGGCGAGCGCGACCACCACCACGGCGAACGTGAGCGGCGCCTTGAGGTCGTGGGGCGCGAGCACGGCCGTGAGCAGCGGGAAGATGCCGCCGAGCGTGAAGGCGCCCAGCGACGCGAACGCGGCGTGCCACGGGTTGACCAGCTCGTCGGGGTCGATGCCCAGGTGGGCGCGCGCGTGCGCCGCGAGCGGGTCGAAGGCGGTCTGCTCGATCGCGGCCTGACGCGCGGTCGCCTCGGACATGCCGGTCTCCATGTGGAGACGCGCGAGCTGGTCGAGCTCCCACTCGGGGCGGTGGTCGTGCCACGCCTTCTCGCGCTCGAGCTGCGCGCGCTCGGCGTCGCGCTGGCTGGACACGGACACGTACTCGCCCACCCCCATCGACAGCGCGCCGGCGGCGATGCCCGCGACGGCGGTGGTGAGGATGACGCTCGCGTTGTCCGTGGCTGCGACCACGCCGACCAGCAGGGCCGCGACCGAGACGATTCCGTCGTTCGCGCCCAGCACCCCCGCGCGCAGCGCGTTGAGGCGTCCGGAGACCGCGTCCTCGTCGGGGAACGATGCGGTGGGGTGGGTCTCCGATTGCGTCACCCGACAAGCGTAGGAACGTGGGCGTCCGTTCCGCCAGCGAGTGAAACCTTCCCTAACTTTTCCGCGCCGCCCCCAGCCCGCGCATCGTCCCTGGTGGACGGCGAGACCGGAGGTCAGTCCTCGCGGACCTCGCGCACCTCCACGGGGATGCGCAGCGCGCGGCTCGCGCGCTCGGCCCACACGATCGCGTCGCCCATGCTCGCCGCGTCGATGAGCCAGAAGCCGCCCTGCTGCACCGAGTTCGTCAGGTACGTGCCGACGGTGGTCTCCGCGCCGTGGTCGTCGGAGGCCACCACGCGCGCCTCGGTTGCCGGGCCGAACCCCGCGGCGGTCACCCACGCGCCGTTGTCGCGCATCTCCTCGTTGAGCGTCTCGACCTCGGCCATGATCTGCGGAAGGTCGTCGGGCGGCGGCGCCGTGGTGTCGAAGTACATCGCGAGGTGGAAGCGGGGCATGGACCCTCCTTGGTCTCGCCCCCCTCGGCGGCACCGTGCCTGGCGACCCCGCCAGTCTCACACCGTTCGCGGGCGGGCGCGACCCGGGCACGCCCGCCGGAGGCGCGTCACACCGCCGGGCGCGGCCCCATGATCGCGGTGCCGACGCGCACCATGGTGGCGCCCTCGGCGACGGCCCATTCGAGGTCCTGCGACATGCCCATCGACAGGTGCCACGCGGACCCGAGCCCGACGGATCCGCGCTCGGACCGGATGAGCGCCTGGTCGCGGATCTCCCGCAGTCGCGCGTAGCCGGCGCGGACCTCATCCTCGTCGCGCGAGTTCAGCCCGATGGTCATGAAGCCGGTCACGGTGAGCGCGGGCAGCGCCTGCACGGCGGACGCGATCGCGAGCGCCTCGTCGGGGTGGACGCCGGCCTTGGACTCCTCGCCGGAGACGTTGACCTGGATCATCACGTCCATCTCGCGCTCGGCCTCGAGGCACAGGCGGGACAGGCGCTCGGCGAGCCGCGCGTGGTCGACGGTCTGCACGCACTCCGCGAAGCGCACCGCGGTGGCGGCCTTGTTGCGCTGCAGCTGCCCGATCACGTGGACGTGCGCGCCCGCCGCGGCGAGCGCCTCGCCCTTCGCGTCGAGCTCCTGCATGCGCGACTCACCCACCAGGATCCCGCCGGCCCGGACCACGGCGGCCGCCGCCTCGGCGTCCCACGTCTTGGTCGCGACCAGCAGGCGCACGCCCGACCCGGCGCGCCCGGCGGCGGCCTCGGCGATGTGGACGCGCGCCTTCACGTCCGCGATCGCGGCGGCGTAATCCCAGCCGGCGGGGGAGGGGGAGAGGTCCATCAGGCGTCCTTCGCGATCGGGGCCGCGACCGCGCGGGTCACGGCGATGAGGTCCGCGGGCGCGAGGCCGATGTCGAGGCCCCGCCTCCCGCCCGAGACGTACACGGTGTCCCACAGCTCGACGGTCTCGTCCACCGCGGTGGGGTGCGCGCGGCGCTGGCCGAGGGGCGAGATGCCGCCCACCACGTACCCGGTCGCGCGCTCGGCATCCGCGGGCGGCGCCATCTCCGCCTTCTTGCCGCCCAGGGCGTGCGCGAGCGCCTTGAGGTCGAGCATCCCGCTCACGGGCACGATCCCGACCACCAGCCGCCCGTCCACGTACGCGCACAGCGTCTTGAACACCTGGTCCGCGTCCACGCCGAGCGCCGCGGCCGCCTCGAGGCCGTAGCTGAGGTCGGAGGCAGGGTCGTGGTCGTACGGGTGGAGCGTGTGCGGCACGCCGGCCTCGGCGAGGGCGTGCACGGCAGGCGTGGCGCCTCCGGCGGCGTGCTTGCGGGACATGGCTTCATTGTGGACGATGCGCCGGCCGGGTCTCGCGCGGCCCCGCGCCCGGGTACGGTTTCCGGGTGACCGAGACCCTCACCGATGTGCACATGTGGACCGACGGCGCCTGCAAGGGCAACCCTGGCCTGGGCGGCTGGGGCGTGTGGATGAAGGCCGGCGGCCACGAGCGCGAGCTGTTCGGCGGCGAGAAGGTCACCACCAACAACCGCATGGAGCTCACCGCCGTCATCGAGGGCCTCAAGGCGCTCAACCGGCCCTGCCAGGTCACCCTCCACGTCGACTCGCAGTACGTGAAGAACGGCGCCCAGACCTGGATGAAGGGCTGGAAGCGCAACGGCTGGAAGACGGCCGACAAGAAGCCGGTGAAGAACGTCGAGCTGTGGCAGGCGCTCGACGAGCAGCTCCAGCGCCACGACATCACCTGGGTGTGGGTCAAGGGCCACGCCGGCGACCCCGGCAACGAGAAGGCCGACGAGCTCGCCAACAAGGGCGCCGCCGCCGCGCGCTGAGCATCCCCCAGGGACGATGGTCCCTTCTCCCGCCCCCTGCGCGTGCCTAGCGTCGTGAGTATCGGGGCCGCCTCCCGGACGTCCCCGGACCCAATGGAGGGGGCGCGTGATGCGCAGGCTGCTCATCCTCGGAGCCGGCACGGCGGGCACCATCGCGGCCAACAAGCTGCGGCGGATGCTGGACGCGGACGACTGGCAGATCACCATCGTCGACCAGCGCGGCACGCACTATTATCAGCCGGCCTTCCTGTTCATCCCGTTCGGCCGGTACCGGCCGGACAAGGCGCGCCGGAAGGCATCGCGCCTCATTCCGAGCGGCGTGACACGCGTCGAGGGTGAGATCGACCGCGTCGACCCCGACGCGCGGCGGGTGGCGCTCGCGGACGGCACTGTCCTCCCGTACGACTACCTCATCATCGCGACCGGCACCTCGCCCCACCCGGAGGAGACGCCCGGCATGGAGGGCGACTGGCACGGCGCCGTCCACTCCTTCTACACGTTCGACGATGCGGTGGCTCTGCGGGGCGCCCTCGCGGGCTTCACCGGTGGTCGCCTGGTGGTGCACATCTCCGAGATGCCCATCAAGTGCCCGGTGGCGCCGCTCGAGTTCACGCTCCTGGCGGACGCGCACCTCCGCGAGCGGGACATCCGTGACAAGGTTGACATCACGTTCGTCACCCCGCTCTCGGGCGCGTTCACCAAGCCGGTGGCCTCGGCCGCGTTCGGCGGGATGCTCGACGAGCGCGGCATCGCGGTCGAACCGGATTTCATGGTGGAGAGCATCGACGCCGAGGCGCACCGGCTGGTGTCCTACGACGAGCGCGAGGTGCCGTACGACCTGCTGGTGACGGTGCCGGTCAACAAGGGCGCGGCGTTCGTGGGCCGCTCCGGGCTGGGCGACGAGCTCGACTTCGTCCCCGTCGACCCGCACACCCTGCGCCACGCCGCGCATCCCGAGATCTTCGCCGTGGGCGACGCCGCCGCGGTGCCCACGTCGAAGGCGGGCGCCGTCGCGCACTTCGAGCTCGACGTGTTCCCCGAGAACTTCGTCCGCATCGTCGCGGGCGAGGAGCCGGTCGAGAGCTTCGACGGCCACGCCACCTGCTTCATCGAGTCGGGGGCGGGCAAGGCCATGCTCATCGACTTCAACTACGACACCGAGCCGCTGCCCGGCATGTTCCCCGTGCCGGCGCTGGGCCCGCTGCCGCTGCTCAAGGAGTCCCGGTTCAACCACTGGGGCAAGCTGGCCTTCGAGCCCCTCTACTGGTCGATGCTGCTGCCCGGCCGGCCCCTTCCGCTCCCCGCGCACATGTCGATGCGCGGCAAGCGCGTGCCTTCGTAGGAGGAGACATGAGCACCACCACCCTCGCGGGCCGCGAGATCCACGTCGACGCGGAGGGCTTCCTCACGGAGTACGACGAGTGGGACGAGGCCCTCGCCGCGCAGCTCGCGGACCAGATCGGCGTCGCGCTCACGCCCGAGCACTGGGACGTCATCCGGTTCCTCCGCGCCGACTACGCGGAGACGGGCCAGACCGCCACCACGCGGCGCGTGCAGGCCGTCGGCGGGTTCCCCGTCAAGCAGCAGTTCGTGCTGTTCCCCAAGAAGCCGGGCAAGAAGATGTCCTACATCGCGGGCCTGCCCAAGCCCGCCGGATGCGTCTAGGAGGCGCGCCATGACCGACACCCAGCCGCGGATCGTCCCCGACTTCGGCGACGACACCGAGACGGACCGCAAGCTGGTCCTCATCTGCTCCAAGGGCAACCTCGACATGGCCTACCCGGGCCTGGTGCTGGCGAACGCGGCACTGGGCGAGGGCATCGCGGTGGACATGTTCTTCACCTTCTGGGGCTTCGACATGATCGCCAAGGACCGCCAGCGCAAGCTGCGCTTCAGCCCCGTAGGCAACACCGCGATGCACCTGCCCGTGGGCGGGCGCATGCCGCAGTGGCTCTCCCCGTTCCCGGGGATGACCTGGGTGGCCACGAAGATGATGAAGAAGCAGATCGACGACCTGGGCGTGCCGCCGGTGGACGAGTTCCTCGATCAGATCGTCGCCTCGGGCGGGCGCCTGTGGGCCTGCAGGATGAGCGCCGACATGCAGGGCCTCACCATGGAGGACCTCCGCGAGGACGTCGAGGGCATCATCACCGCCGCCGACTTCATGGACCTCTCGGAGGGCGCCCAGACGCTGTTCATCTGAGCGGCCGGCGGCTCAGTCGTCGGCGCGCAGCCGCACCTCGTGGAGCGTGGCGCGCTTCGGATACGCGGTCGCCTCGCGCGGCCCGCGTGGGAACTCCCACAGATCGAGCATGAGCTGCAGCGGGTAGCTGAGCACCTGGCGGCTCGCGTAGACCTCGACGCCGTCGACGGTCACGCGCACGCCCTCCGCGTCCCATGCCGCGCCGTACGTGTGCGGCTCGGTCGCGTCCATCGCGAGCGCGACGTCGCGCACGTCGGTGGTGAGCCGCGGGTCGTGGTGCGCCTTGATGCCGCTATGGACCAGGGACGATGCGGGGGTTACCTTGTCGCCGAAGACCTCGGCCACGCAGATCTCGCCGGAGTCGTCGGGCCCTGTCGACTCGTGGCCCACGAGCCAGATGCCGAGCATGCAGGTCGGGTCGGCGGTCGCGGAGGCGACCACCTCGACCGCCCCCGACCTTTGCGGCGCCCACAGCCGGCGCATCGTCCTCTCCGTCACGACGCGAAGGTCGCGGCCGATCCGGTGCTGTCCCACGCCCGACCCGAGCGGGCCGGCGAACTCCCCGGTCTGGAGGTGGGAGACGCGGAAGTCGCCGTCGAGAGGGCGCCAGGCGTGCTGGTCGTGCTCGATGAGCAGCTCGAGGCCCGCGGGCGTGAACCGGTACCGCGCGCCCGACCGCTCGGGGGTGGTCCAGTGGGGGAGGTAGTCGGGGATCCACAGCGAGTCGTCGAGCGGGTCGCCGCGGAAGCCCTCCGTGCGATCCCAACGCGGCTCCATGGGCCCTCCCGTGTCCATTTCGAGCCTACGCGTGCAGTCGCGCCGACTGAGAAACTTGTAGATACAACTAAATTGGCGTACGGTGGTGCCGGAGGCGCCCGCAGCGGGCGCCGCAGCCACCCGAAGGACGAGGACCATGACCGTGCAGCCCGTGGAGCAGATCTTGAGCGCCGAGACCGCGATGGGGGCGGTGACGCTCCGCGTGGGCGACCTCGAGCAGATGTCGGGCTACTACTCGCAGGCGTTCGCGATGGAGCCCCTCGAGGAGGCGACCCGCGGCCGCGAGGTCCACCGCGTGCTGGGTCGCGGCGAGACGCCGCTGGTGAGGCTGATCCACACCCCGGACCTGCCCGGCGTGGACCCGCGGCAGGCGGGCCTGTTCCACACGGCCTTCCTGTTCGACACGCCGGGGAGCCTGGCCGCCACCGTGTACCGAGCCGCGCAGGACCCCCGCAGCAGGTTCGCCGGGTCGAGCGACCACCTGGTGAGCGAGGCGTTCTACTTCACCGACCCGGAGGGCAACGGCGTGGAGCTCTACACGGACCGGCCCCGCGAGACCTGGCGGCGCCGCGGGAACGTCATCGAGATGGGCACCATCTACCTCGACCCCAACGACTACCTTCAGCGCCACCTCACCGAGGAGTCGGTGGTCGCCGGTCCCGCGCTCGCGGGCGCGGTGGGTCACGTCCACCTTCAGGTGGGCGACGTCGCGACCGCGCGCGCGTTCTACGTCGACGCGCTCGGCTTCGAGACCACGCAGGCCGACTACCCCGGCGCGCTGTTCGCCTCGGCGGGCGGCTACCACCACCACATCGCCATGAACGTGTGGAACAGCAGGGGAGCGGGCCCGCGCGCCGCGAGCCTCGGGCTCGGCGACGTGTCGATCACGCTGCCCGGGCGCGAGGACCTCGACGCGCTGGCGGTCCGCCTGCGCTCCCGCGGCATCCCCTTCGACGCCGACGGCCGCTCCGTCACCGTCACGGATCCGTGGGGCACGCAGGTCACGCTCGCGCTGCCCGACCTGTCGACCGACGAGCTGCTCGCGCGATGACCGTCATCACGCACGCGGTGCGTTCCGCGCCGGACCCGGCCCGCGCATCGTCCCCCGTGCTGCTGCTGTTGCACGGCTTCGGGTCGCACGAGCAGGACCTGGTGGGCCTGGTGCCGCACCTGGACACGCGCCTGCCGTGGGCGTCGTTGCGCGCGCCGCTGCCGGCGGGCGCGGGAGCGGCATGGTTCCCGATCGTGAAGCCCGGCAGCCCCGACGAGGCGCCCGTGGTCGAGGCGACGGACGCGATCTGGGCGTGGGTCGACGCTCAGCTCGGTGCCGACGCGGCGGTGATCCCGTTGGGCTTCTCGCAGGGCGGACTCATGGCGAGCCAGCTGCTCCGGACGCGGCCCGACAGGGTGCCCGCGGCGGTGGTGCTCGGCGGGTTCGTGCTCGGCGCGGCTCAGCCCGGGGACGAGACGCTGGGCGAGACCCGGCCTCCCGTGTTCTGGGGCAGGGGAGCGGAGGACCTGGTGATCGCGCCGCACGCGATCGAGCGGACCGCCGCGTTCCTGCCCGTGCATGCGGCGCTCGAGGAGCGCGTGTACCCCGGTCTCGCGCACGGGATCGACGCGGCCGAGCTCGCCGACGTCCGCTCGTTCCTCGCTCGCGCGGTGGAGGGCGCGGCGGAGTCCGCGACAGCCTGAGCGGGCCCCGTCAGGCCGCGGCGACCTGCCGCAGATTCTCGATCGACGCGAGCAGCCGCGCGCGCAGGGCGGCGCCCCTCGCCGCGAAGTCGCGCTGGCGGCTCGCGTACTCGCGCTTGCCCTCGGGCGTCTCGACCTCGATCGCGTCGAGCCCGAACGCGCTGACGTCGTACGGCGAGGCCTGCATGTCCACGCGGCGCACGTTGAGCGCCAGCGCGAACGCCTCGAGCTGCAGGCTCGACGGGACTGCGGGTGCCAGCTTGGTCGCCCACTTGTAGAGGTCCATGGTCGCGTGCAGGCAGCCCGGCTGCTCGAGCGCCACCTGGGTCTCGCGCGTGGGCTGCAGCGCGTTGAGCGGCACCGCCTCCGGGGTGAAGAACCGGAACGCGTCGAAGTGCGAGCAGGCGATGGGGTTGGCCTCGACCACGGCGTCCGTGCCCGCCTGGCCCAGGCGCAGGGGGAGCGGGTGGCGGATCTCCTCGCCGGCGCGGTAGGCCATGGCCCACTCGTGCAGACCGAAGCAGCCGAAGCGTGCGGGGCGGTCCGCGGTGGCGCGCAGCAGGCGCTCGATCTGGTCGAGCCCGGCGCTTCGCGCCTCGAGGAAGGCCACGGCATCCATCTCCGTGCGGCCGGCGGCCGTGCGGTAGAAGCGCCAGGCGGCGTGCTCGGGCGCGTCCTCGAGGACCACGCCGGGGCCGGGATGCCAGCGGCGCAGGTGCGCGGGGCGCGTCGTGTAGTACTCGAACAGGAAGTCCTCGACCGCGTGCTTCTCGCCGCGGTCGCGGCGCTCGCGATGGCCGGCGGTGAGCGCGTCCGCCGCGGCGGCGTGGGCGGCGGCGAGCGGCTCCCACTCGGCGCGCGCGAGCGTGGGGGAGCCGAGGATGGTCATGGCACCTATTGTCGCGCGGCCGCGCGCTTGCTCGTCTGTCGGCGCTTGGCGTACGTGCTCGATCCCTTGCCGCTGCCACCCGGACGTGACTGCACCTGATAGTCGGGATGGGCTTGCACAAGGTCCTTGAGCTTGCTGTAGCCGTACGTGCGCGAGTCGAAGTCGGAGGCGAGCCTCGACAGGTTCTGGCCGACCGCGCCCAGGTTCGCCCAACCGTCGTCCCCTGCCGCGGCCTCGACCGCCTCGGCGAGAAGCCGGTCAAGCGTGTCGTCGCGCTTGAGCGTGGTCTTCGACGCTGTGGCTGCGGGCGTCTCGGACGAGGCCAGGTTCTCGACGTAGATGAAGGTGTCGCACGCGGCCACGAACGGCTTGGGCGTCTTGCGCTCACCGAATCCGTAGACCGTCAGCCCCTCCTCGCGGATGCGCGCAGCCAGGCGCGTGAAGTCGCTGTCGCTCGAGACCAGGCAGAACCCATCGACGTTGCCTGCGTGCAGCAGGTCCATCGCGTCGATGATGAGCGCGCTGTCAGTCGCGTTCTTGCCCGTGGTGTAGCTGAACTGCTGGATCGGCTGCACGGAGTGCTCGAGCAGCGTCTCCTTCCACTTGCCCAGGTGGTTCGAGGTCCAGTCGCCGTAGGCACGCCTCACACCCGCGGTTCCGTACTTCGCGATCTCGGCGAGCAGGCGCTCGAGGTGCTTGGCGCTCGCATTGTCCGCGTCGATCAGCACAGCCAGACGCGCGCCGTCAGTGATCCGAGCCATGTCTCCCCCTAGATGGAACCTGCCGCCAGCCTGCCGCACCAGGATGGCGACCGCTGAGAGCACACGCTGTCACCCCGGGTCGTCCCCCTGAAGCGTCGTGGGGATGTCGCGCGCGGTGAGTAGCACGCGGTGGACCCGCACGGCGTCGGAGTCCACGGTGTACAGCATCACGTAGGGGAATCGCGCGAGCGCCAACCCACGTAGGTCGGCGATCCCCGTCGCGGCGGCGAAGCGGGCCGAGCCGATCGCGGGTTGTCGCGCGAGGACGGTCGTCGCGGCCTCGAGCGCGTCGACGAGCTCGACTGCGAGCGCCGGCCCGGCCTCCGCGGCGTAGTGGGCCAATGCCTCCGCGATGTCGGCATCCGCCCCACGGGTGGTGACGACCCGTACGACGCTCATGCTTCGACGTCGGTGAGCCCTCGCGTGCGGTCGCGGAGCGCGTCGAAGTAGGCGGCATCGATCACTGAGCCTTCGCCGGAGGCCATGCCGTCGAGCACCAGCGTGCGAAGGTGCAGGCGCTCCTGCTCGCGACGGATGAGGTCGCGTACGAACTCGCTGCTCGTGCCGAACCCGCGCTCCGACACCTGAGACTCGACGAAATCCTTGAGCGAGTCGGGGAGCGAGACGTTCATGGTGGCCATGCGTCCACGCTACGCGGCATGGCAGGGTTTGTCATTGCTTGTGGATAGCTCGCCGATGTGCCGCCGCCTGCCACGGATGTCCGGTGCCCTTTGGCTCCCACCTCGCGCTCGCGGCAGTCGTGTGCCCCTACGAGACGAGCCGGGTGGAGCTCGTCTTGACGGTGGTGAGGTACCCGGACTTCTGGGCGATGACCTGGACCTTGATCTTCTTGCCCTTGTCGATCTTGCGCACGATGTAGGTCTTCGAGGTGGCACCCGAGATCGGCTTTCCGTCGCGGAGCCAGCGGAAGCCGAAGGTGGGCGTCGGCTTCCACGTGCCGGTCGCGGCTCTCACGGTGGCGCCCACCACCGCGCTGCCCTTCACCACCGGACGAGGGGTGCTCGCGAATACGCGCGGAATGTAGGTGCCGGCAGAGGTCTTGGTGACAGTGGCGTATCCCGACTTCGCGGCGGTGACCCGGACCTTGATGGTCTTGCCCCGGTCGGCCTCCGTGAGCGTGTAGATCTTCGATGTCGCGCCCGCGATCGTGGCGCCATCGCGAAGCCACTGGTACGAGAACGTCGGTGCGGGCGACCAGCTGCCGGTGCGTGCCGTCAGATTCTTGCCCGCGAGGGTGGTCCCCGTGACGGTCGGGCGTGACGTGGCCGTGAACGGTTCCAGGGCAGTCGGCACCGCGGCGCTGGTCTTCGTGACCCCCTGCGTCGGCAGCGTCACCGCAACGGCGATGTCGTGGCCGCTGTCGGCGGCGACGGGTGCGTAGGTGGCGCCCGTCGCGCCCGCGATCGCCTGCCCGTCGCGCAACCACTGGTAGGTGAAGGTGCCGCCCCAGCGGGGTCCCCAGAAGCCGGGCTCGGCTGACAGGAGCCCCGATGCAGGGTCGGCCGCGACCGTCGGCATGGGGCTGACGTCGTCGACCGTCACGATGGCCCACTGGGAGTAGTCCCACGCCCACCCGCCGGTGGACCGGTACTGGAGCATCGTCCACAACCCGCCGCTCGCGATGTCAACAGCCGAAGGCGTATACGCGATGGTGCACGACGCGACTGTGCCTGACGGAATCGTGTCCGGGAGCGCCATCGCCCACTCGTAGACGGACAATCCGTCGTCAGCCTCGCCGAAGCCGTCCAGCGAGAGGTCGCAATCCGTCGCTTCGGGCGGGTCGGTGGCGAAGTCGAAGGTGAACGCGATGGCGACGGTCGCGTCGGCCGGCACGGCGAGGTCCGCGCCGGTGTCGTTCCGGACCTCGTAGTCGAAGACCCATTCCTGGCCTGCAGCGAGCGACGGGTGTGCAGCTTCGTTGGACGTGATGCTGAAGGTGAGTCGCGGCTCGGGTGCCTCGTCGGCTGCGGACGCGGGCACCGCCACGCTGCAAGTGAGCGCCGCAGCGGCGAGCGTCGCTGCGATGGTGGCGGCGTGCTGGCGCGTTGCGCGCGCACGCGAGGCTGAAGCGATCATGGTCGTACCCCCTCAGTGAGCGGTGCCGCGACCATCGGCATCCGAAGCGAACATATCGGCACGAAAGGTGCGCCGCAATCGCAGGCGCGAGACCTCGGAACGCCCCGTGAGCCCGGGTGTCATCGGGCCGGGCACGCCGTGCCACTCTTGTCCCGTGCCCTACGACTCCCGCCTCGCGACCGCAGCGCCATTCCTGGTGATCGTGGGGCTGCTGTGCCAGGAGGCCGGCGCCGCCGTCGCCGTGATGGTGTTCCCGCAGGTGGGTCCCGTCGGCATGGTCGCACTCCGACTGGTGTTCTCCGCGCTGGTCCTCATCGTCGTGGCGCACCGGACGCTGCGCGGCGCCGCCCGCGGGCACTGGCGGCTGGTGCTCGGTTACGGGCTGTCGCTCGCGGCGATGAACGTCCTGTTCTATCTCGCGATCGCGCGCATCCCGCTCGGCATCGCCGTGACCATCGAGGTGCTGGGTCCGCTCACCCTCAGCGTGATCGCGAGCCGCAGCCTGCGCGGCCTGCTGTGGGCGGGGATGGCGGCCGCGGGGGTGCTCCTCCTGGGCGGCACGGCGCACGACCTCGACCTGCTGGGCGTGGCCTTCGCGGCGGGTGCCGCCGCCCTGTGGGCCGTCTACATCCTCATGGCGCGCGCCGCCGGAGCCGCGATGCCCGGGCTGACTGGGATCGCGCTTGCGATGAGCGTCGGAGCCGCCGCCACGCTGCCCGCCGCGCTCGTGACAGTGGGCACCGCCCTGCTCGACCCCGCGATCCTCGCGCTGGGCCTCGCGGTCGCGATCCTGTCCTCCGCGATCCCCTACGGCATCGAGATCACGGCGCTGCGGCACATGCGTGCGGAGACGTTCGGCATCCTCATGGCGCTCGCGCCCGCGCTCGCGGCTCTGACGGGACTGGTGCTGCTGGGTCAGGCGCTCACCGTGACGGTCGCGCTCGGCATCCTCCTGGTCACCGCGGCGGGCATCGGCGCCGTGCGCACCGCGCCCGGTCCCGGCCGCATCGAGGATCCCGAGGACGCCTCGATGCCGCCGTCGCCGGCCTGACGCGCCAGAAGCCTCAGCCCCGCTCCTCCCACCACCGCAGCACCCGGAGCGCCCGCAGCGTGTTCCACCGCGACGGCCTGCCGTCGCCGTCCTCCATCACGAACGGCACCTTGCCTCGGTGCGTGTTCTCGAGCGGCCACGTGCCGGACGAGCTCCGGCGCGCGCGCAGCATGTCGATCGCCTCGCCCGCACGTTCGTCGGGCTCCGCCCCGGACTCCCGCAGGTGCTCGAGCGCCCGCAGCACGTCGTAGTGCCAGTAGGTGGGGAAGGAGAAACGCTGGTAGGCGGGATCCACCACCTCTCCGGTGGTGCGCCGGCGCATGAGGCGCCGCTCGAGAAGGTACTCCTGCCCGTCCTCGAGCGACTCCGCGGCGGCGGGCCGCAGCGCACCGACCGCACGCCGGTGGGCGACCAGCGCCTCGAGCGCCCCGATCGTCGAGTGGAAGCTCGACCGGTTCGACCGCCAGGACGGCTCGCAGTTCCAGCCGCCGTCCCCGCGCCGGTCCGCCACCATCCGCGCGACCGGCTCGCTCATGTCCTGCCCGAAGTACGCGCCGATGCTGATCGCGGTCGACAGCGAGCATGCCTCGCTCTCGCCCTCGAGGAAGGGCTGGTCGCCGTCCTCCCACCGCACGGACGCGAACGCGCGGGCCGCGGCGTCGCGCACGTCGTGGGCGTCGGGGTCGACGCCCAGGTGGGTGAGCAGCAGCATCACGTGCGCGGTCGACGACCACGGCTGCCCGTCCGCGGCGTCGCGCCTGCCGGAGGGCCACCACGCGCCGTGGTCCCAGCTGCCGTCCTCGAGCTGCAGGGCGAGCAGCCGCGCGCCCCAGCCCTCGCGGGCGACGCGGGCGCGCTCGTCGACCACGTCGATCGGGTCCGCGTCGAGCAGGTCCCGCATGGTCTGCCAGCGGATCGCGGGGTCGCCCGCCATCAGCCAGTCGGCGACGCTCACGCGACCGCCTCCTCGGGATCCCGCGGGCGCGGCATGTCCCGCACCGCCCGCGTGCCCGCCGCGTTCGACGCGACGGTGAGCACCCGCTCGAGCGGCCCCTGGCCCGACCACCGCCGCCACGCCCACGCGCTCACGAGCAGCACCGCCTCGAGCGCGACGAGCGCGACGTTGGACGGCTCGTAGACCATCTCCGGCCCCACGAACGCGATGATGAGGAGCTGCAGCACGTACGCGGACAGCGCCATCGAGCCCACCGCCTCGACGGGGCTCAGCACCGTCCGAGCGCGCGGCGCGAGCCAGCAGCAGGCCCCGATCACCGCCACCGCGACGCCGGCGTTGTGCACCATCTCGACGGGCGTGTAGGAGTGCGCGACCATCCCGGTGACCGGCCCGTCGCCCGCGACCAGCCGCACCAGGACCGCGCCTGCGGCGGCGACTGCACCGAGCCCCACCAGCAGCGCCTGCACGCGTCCGGCACGCAACGCGAGCCGCCCCACCACGACGCCGAGCAGCACGTAACCGATCCACGCGAGCGCGGGGTAGTGGTAGCTCCACAGCTTGCCGATCACGGGCGCGTGCTCCCACCAGCCGCCCGGCAGGATCGCCGCGACCACCGCGCGCCCGAACGCGAACGCGAGCCCCGCGATCGACAGGAGCGCCCACGAGGGAAGCCGCAGCAGCGGGATCGCCATGAGCATCATCAGCCCGAGGTTCACCAGGATGATGTCGACGCCGGTCGCCAGCTGGGCGAGGAACCCTCCGAGCAGCACCAGGAGCCCGGCCCTCGCCGCCACGCGGGCGCGCGTGTGCCGCACGGCCCACGCATCGCCCCTGCCGCCGGCCCCGGCGAGCATCAGCGAGATGGTCACCCCGGTGAGCACCGCGAACAGCGCGGAGGGCCGCCCGTGCGAGGCCACCAGCCACGGCCACGGCTCACCGTCGCCGCGCGAGCCGTCCGCCCCCACGTGCGCCGCCACCATGCCGAGCACGGCCAGGCCGCGCGCGACGTCGAGCCCGACGACCCGCCCGCCCGTCACGCGGGCACCCCGGCCGCGTCGAGCACCCGCTCGCCCCACGCGTAGTGGGCGCCCAGGCATTCGTGCGCGACCTCGCCCAGGCTGTCGCCCCCGAGCCACGGGAAGGCGTCGGGAGAGCCGAGCGCCGCATCGTCCACCGTGGTGACCAGCGCGAGGACCCGCGCGTGCGACGCGGTGAGCGCCTCTCGCGCCTGGCCGTAGGAGAGGGGACGATGCGCGGCGTACAGGGCGTCGTTGAGGTCGCCGAACGTGGCCCACGAGTAACCGGCGGCGGGGTAGGCGGGCACGCGTCCGGCGGCGTCCTCGGCCAGCCAGCCCTCGAGCAGCAGGTGCCACGCGTGGAGGTGGGTGAGGACGTCCGCGACGCGTCGTCCCTTGTAGGCCTCGGTGAGGTCGGCGTCCGGGTGGGCGTCCGCGCGGGTCAGCAGGCGTGCGAGGCCCTCCTCCGCGGACGCGACGATGCGCTCGGTCACCTCTCCCATGGCGCCATCGTAGGCATGCGGTCCCCGCCCGGCGGGGCGGCGCCGAACGACTACGCTGGAGCCCATGCGTATCGCCCGTTTCACCACCGGAGCCGAGCCCCAGTACGCGATCGTCGACGGAGACCCGGGCGCCGAGGAGCTCGTGGTCCTGTCCGGCGACCCGATGTACACGCCGGGCGCCATGACCGGAGAGCGGATCAAGCTCACCGACGACGTCCGCCTGCTCGCGCCCGTGATCCCCCGTTCCAAGATCGTCTGCCTCGGCAAGAACTACGTCGAGCACGCCAAGGAGATGGGTGGCGACGTCCCCGAGATGCCGCTGCTGTTCCTCAAGCCCAACACCGCGGTGGTGGGCCCTGACGACCCGGTGGTGCTCCCGCACTACGCGGAGGACGTCCAGCTCGAGGCCGAGCTCGCGATCGTGATCTCGCGCGTGTGCAAGGACGTCAGCCCCGAGAACGCCGAGCAGTACATCTACGGCTTCACGTGCGCCAACGACGTCACCGCGCGCGACGTGCAGCGCCAGGAGAACCAGTGGTTCCGCGGCAAGGCGTTCGACACGTCGCTGCCGCTGGGACCGTGGATCGAGACCGAGCTCGCGCACGACGACGTCCACGTCTACGGCCGCATCAACGGCGAGACCGTCCAGCAGGGCCACACCGCCGACATGGTGACGGACGTCGCGACCGTGGTGTCGCTGGTGTCCGAGGTCACCACGCTGCTGCCCGGCGACATCATCCTCACCGGCACGCCCGCCGGCGTCACCACCCTGAACCACGGCGACGTGGTCGAGGTCGAGATCGAGGACCTCGGCGTCCTGCGCAACCCGGTGATCCGCCGCAGCTGAACCCGCCTCACCCAGGCAACCCCCGCATCGTCCCGTCGCAAGGAAGTATCAATGAGCAAGGTCCGTGTCCGCTTCTCCCCGTCGCCCACCGGCCTGCCCCACGTGGGCATGGTCCGCACCGCGCTGTTCAACTGGGCGTACGCGCGCCACACCGGCGGCGACATGGTGTTCCGCATCGAGGACACCGACGCCGAGCGCGACTCGCAGGAGAGCTACGAGATGCTGCTCGACGCGATGAGCTGGATGGGCATCGACTACGACGAGGGCCCCGAGATCGGCGGCCCGTACGGCCCGTACCGCCAGTCCGAGCGCCACGACCTGCACGCGCAGGTGGTCGCGAAGCTGGTCGAGGGCGGCTACGCGTACGAGTCCTTCTCGACGCCCGAGGAGATCGAGGCACGTCATCTCGCGGCCGGCCGCAACCCGAAGCTCGGCTACGACGGCTTCGACCGTGACCTCACCGAGGAGCAGAAGGCCGCGTTCCGCGCCGAGGGCCGCGAGCCCGTGCTGCGCATGCGGATGCCCGATGAGGACATCACCATCCAGGACCTCATCCGCGGCGAGGTGACGTTCCCCGCCGGCACCGTGCCGGACTACGCGATCGTGCGCGCGAACGGCGTCCCGCTGTACACGCTGGTCAACCCGGTCGACGACGCGCTCATGAAGATCACCCACGTGCTGCGCGGCGAGGACCTGCTGTCCTCCACGCCCCGCCAGGTGGTGCTGTGGCGCGCGATGGTCGAGCTCGGCATCGCGGACGCCGTGCCCGCGTACGCGCACATGCCGATGGTGCTGGGCGAAGGCACCAAGAAGCTGTCCAAGCGCGACCCCGAGTCGAACCTGTTCCACCACCGCGAGCGCGGCTTCCTGCCCGAGGGGCTCTTGAACTACCTCGCCCTGCTGGGCTGGTCGATCGCCCCCGACCGCGACGTGTTCACGGTCGAGGAGCTGATCGCGGCGTTCGACATCGCGGACGTCAACCCCAACCCCGCGCGCTTCGACCTCAAGAAGGCCGAGGCGATCAACGCCGAGCACATGCGCATGCTCCCCACTGGCGAGTTCGCGGCGCGCGTGGTGCCGTACCTGCACGCGGCCGGCCTGCTGTCCTCCGCCGATGTGCAGAGCCTCACGCCGCACGAGGAGCAGACGCTCGCCGAGGCGATCCCGCTGGTCCAGACCCGCATGACGCTGCTGGGCGAGGCGCCGGGGATGCTCGGCTTCCTGCTGATCGGCGACGACGAGGTGGTGGTCGAGGACGCCGCACGCGCCAAGCTGCCCGAGAACGCCGCATCGATTCTTGACGCTTCCATCGAGGTGCTCGAGGGGCTCGAGGACTTCTCGCCGGAGGCGCAGCAGGACGCGCTGAAGGCGAAGCTGGTCGACGAGATGGGCATCAAGCCGCGCTTCGCGTTCGGCCCGCTGCGCGTCGCCGTCACCGGCCGGCTGGTGTCGCCGCCGCTGTTCGAGTCGATGGAGATCCTCGGCAAGGACCACTCGCTCACGCGCCTGCGCAACCTGCGCGCGACGCTCTGAGGACGGCCGCATGATCCGGGG
The DNA here is from genome assembly GCF_000971215.1 of Demequina silvatica. Lineage (GTDB taxonomy): Bacteria > Actinomycetota > Actinomycetes > Actinomycetales > Demequinaceae > Demequina > Demequina silvatica. Next base: position 315,803 of record NZ_BBMA01000005.1, on the reverse strand, counting down.
CGTCCTTTTCGACGTCGACGACACGCTCGTCGACACGCGCGGGGCGTTCCGGCATGCGCTCGCGGCCGTCGCGTCCGAGTACCTGGGCGACGTCTCCCACGAGGAGCTGCTCCGTGTGTGGCGCGAGGACGCGGGCGGCTTCTACCGGGCCCACACCAGGGGAGAGATCTCCTATCGCGAGCAGCGCCACCGCCGCGCGAACGGCCTGCACGCCGAGTTCGGCGGCCCCGAGCTGGACGACGAGGGCTACGACGCGTGGAACGCGGGCTTCGAGCGCGCCTTCCGCGCGGGCTGGGCGGCGCATGACGATGCGGGGGCCGCCCTGGACGCGTTGGACGCGGCGGGGGTCCCGTTTGGTGCGCTGTCCAACGCCGCGCACGCCTATCAGGTGGAGAAGCTCGCCGCCGCGGGGCTGTCGCGCGTGCCCATGCTCGTGGGCGTCGACACGCTCGGCTTCGGCAAGCCCGATCCTCGCGTCTACGCGCTCGCCTGCGAGCGGCTGGGCCTCGCGCCGTCCGAGGTTGCCTACGTCGGCGACGAGTTCGACGTGGACGCGCAGGCGGCGGTCGCCGCCGGGCTCGCGGTCGGGGTGTGGATCGAGCGCCCGGGCGCGCACTCGCGCGACGTCGACGGGCTGTGCGGCGACGGCGTGCCGCGGGACGGGCTGGTGCGCATCGGCTCGCTCGCTCACCTTCCCGCGGCGCTCGGGCTGTAGCGGCGCCGCCCGGCGTACGGTGAGCCCATGGTGAGGCTCGTCGCGGCGGTGGCATGCGCATCGTCCCTGCTCGCGGGCTGCTCGGGCGACGACGATCCGCCCACCGTCGCCCCGCTCGCGACCCAGGAGGCCGTGGGTGCGATCCCCGGCGCGCGGCTCGAGCTCGCGGGCACCATCCGCTACCGATCGGGCTGCCTGGTGCTCGAGCGCGGCGACGGCGAGGAGCCGTGGATCGTGTGGCCGCCCGGCGCGCAGGACTCGGGCGACGGCGGGGTGCGTGCCGACGGCGAGCGGTACGGCGCCTCCGACGAGGTGCGGGCGGTCGGCACCATCGCGGTGCTCGCGGACCTCCCGGGCGGCGCCCACGACGACACGTACTATGGCGAGCCGGGCAGCCTGTGCGACGGGGACGCGGCCGGCGTCGCGGTGCTCGACTCGATCACGCACCGCCCCGGCGGGTGAAGCAGGCGATTTGGGATCTGGCCCGGCGTCGGGTAGAGTTGTTCACCGTTCCGCTGGAACGCATTGGGCTATGGTGTAACTGGCAGCACGACGGTTTCTGGTTCCGTTAGTTGAGGTTCGAATCCTTGTAGCCCAGCTTTCATGACAGAGGGCCCGCCTTGATGGCGGGCCCTTCGTCGTTCCCGGGGACGATGCGGCGGCCGGGTCCGCCCGTCGGGTCACCAGACCGAGTCGCCCCGGATCACGGCGTCCGAGCCGCCGTCCACGAAGACCACCTGACCGCACAGGTGGGTGTTCTCCTCGCTGGTGAGCCACGTGAGCAGGTGAGCGACCACGATGGGCTCGGCGAAACCGTTGAGCGGCATGGGCACGCCCTGGCGGATCTGCTCGCGACCCTCCTCGGTCTCGAGGATCGGCGCGACCATCGGGGTGAGGATCACTCCGGGCGCCACCGCGTTGAGCGGGATGGACGCCCCCGCCCATTCCCTCGTGGGCGCGTGGCGGCGGATCCAGCGCGCGAACGCGACCTTGGTCGAGGAGTAGATGAGCTGGCCCAGCTGCGGGTCCTCGGCAAGGGTGGCGGCGCGAGCGAGGGCCCGCGGTTCGTCGCCCGCGACCATCGCGTCGACCAGGTCCTGATCGAACGGCATGAGGCTCGCCATCGAGGCCACGCCTGCGGCGCGCGGGGCCGGCGACTGCAGGAGCGACGGCCGCAGGTTCTCGAGCGTCGCCACCATGCCGAAGTAGTTGACGGCGACGGTGGCGGGGATCGGGTGGGCGAGGCCGGCGATCGCGAGCACCGCGTCGATCCCGTCGGGGGCCATCGCCGCGACCGCGTCCGCCAGGCCCGCGCGCCCGTCCACGGTGGTGAGGTCGGCGGTGACGTCGGCGTCGTGGAGGTCGACGCCGATCACGGTGTGGCCGCGGCTCCTCAGGAGGCCGGCCGTGGACTCGCCGATGCCGGACGCGGCACCGGTCACTACGTATGTTCGCGCCATTGCGAAGCTCCTCTGAACAGGGGGGACGTCTTTCACGGTAGTCCGGGACCATGCGTGGCGCGCGGTGGGATGTGGTGCCCATGCGACGGGCCCGGCGGCCGTGAGACCGCCGGGCCCGCGCATCGTCCCTACTGGACCGTCAGGGTCACCCGGTCGCCTTCCCAGCCCGCCGTCACGTGGTCGCCCTCGCGGACGCGCCCGTCGACGATCTCCTTGGCGAGCTCGTTGAGCAGCCGCGACTGGATGAGCCGCTTGAGGGGCCGGGCGCCGAACTGCGGGTCGAAGCCGTCGCGGGCGAGGGACGCCCGCAGCTCCGGCGTGACCGTGAGCGCGATGTCCTTCGCGTCCGCGAGGCGCGCGACGTTCTTCGCGAGCTCGGTCGCGACGATCCCTTCCATCGCGGCGGGGTCGATGCGGTCGAACACCACCACGTCGTCGAGCCGGTTGAGGAACTCCGGCCGGAACGCGCGCCGCAGCACCTGCTGCAGATCCGCCTCGAGGGCCGCGCGGTCGGCGCCGTCCCACGCGAGTACCAGGTCGGAGCCCAGGTTGGACGTCATCACGATGATGGTGTTGGTGAAGTTCACCGTGCGGCCGCGGCCGTCGGTGAGGCGGCCGTCGTCGAGCACCTGGAGCAGCACGTTCCATACGTCGGGGTGGGCCTTCTCCACCTCGTCGAACAGGACGATGCTGTACGGGCGCCGGCGCACGGCCTCCGTGAGCTGACCGCCCTGGTCGTATCCCACGTAGCCCGGGGGAGAGCCGATGAGTCGGCTCACCGCGTGCGACTCCATGTACTCGGACATGTCGATGCGGATCATCGCGCGCTCGTCGTCGAAGAGCTGCTCTGCGAGGGCGCGGGCGAGCTCGGTCTTGCCCACGCCGGTGGGGCCGAGGAACAGGAACGAGCCGATGGGCCGGTTCGCGTCCGCGATGCCCGCGCGGGCACGCCGGATCGCGTCGCTCACAGAGGCGATCGCACGGTGCTGGCCCACCACGCGGTCGTGGAGGCGCTCCTCGAGGTGGGAGAGCTTGCCCGACTCGTCCGTGAGGAGCTTCTCCACGGGCACGCCGGTCCAGCGCGCGACCACCGCGGCGATGTCCTCGCCGGTGACCTCCTCGCGCAGCATGCGCTCGTCCGCCGGGATGGCGTCGAGCTCGGCGCGCGCGTTTGCGATCTCCTTCTCCGCGGCCGGCATGTCGCCGTAGCGGAGGCGGCCGGCGCGCTCGAGCTCGCCGTAGCGTTCGGCCCGCTCGAGGTCGCCGCGGAGGCTCTCGAGGCGCTCGGTGGCGGTCGAGACGCGCACGATGAGGTCCTTCTCGCGCGCCCACCGCATGTTGAGCACGTCGGACTCCTCGCGCAGGCGGGCGATGTCGCGGTCGATCTCCTCGCGGCGCTGCTTGGCGTGCTCGGACTTGTCCTTGGCGACCTGGGTGCGCTCGATCTCGAGCTGCATGATGCGCCGGCGCGCGCGGTCGAGCTCGATGGGCATGGAGTCGAGCTGCATCTTGAGCGCGGACGTGGCCTCGTCGATGAGGTCGACGGCTTTGTCCGGCAGGAAGCGCTCCGTGATGTACCGGTCCGACAGGCGCGCGGACTGCACGATCGCCTCGTCGGTGATCTTCACGCCGTGGTGGACCTCGTACTTCTCCTGGAGGCCGCGCAGGATCGCGACGGTGTCCTCGATGCTGGGCTCGCCCACGTAGACGGGCTGGAAGCGGCGCTCCAGAGCGGAGTCGGTCTCGACGTGCTCGCGGTACTCGTTGAGCGTGGTGGCGCCGATCATGCGCAGCTTGCCGCGTGCGAGCATCGGCTTGAGGATGTTGCCCGCGTCCACGGAGCCCTCGGCGCGGCCGGCGCCCACGATGGTGTGGAGCTCGTCGACGAAGAGGATGATGCGGCCCTCGGACTCCTCGACCTCCTTGAGGACGGCCTTGAGCCGCTCCTCGAACTGGCCGCGGTAGGCCGCGCCGGCCACGATCGAGCTCATCGCGATCTCGATGACGCGGCGGTCCTTGAGGGAGGAGGGGACGTCGCCGGCGACGATGCGCTGGGCCAGCCCCTCGACGATGGCGGTCTTGCCGACGCCGGGCTCGCCGATGAGGACGGCGTTGTTCTTGGTGCGGCGGGTGAGCACCTGCATGACGCGACGGATCTCCTCGTCGCGTCCGATCACGGGGTCGAGCGCCCCCTGCTCGGCCAGGGCGGTGAAGTCCTGCCCGAACTGCTCCAGGGCGGTCTGCTGCTCCTCGGAGCCGGGAGCCATGGGCTGTGCGGTCATGCGAACCTCCTGCTGTCGCGTGGTGGGGCCGCTAAGTTGAGCGGCATGCACTCAACTTTACATAATGCGATCGCGGGGGGCAAGGGGTGCGC
>NZ_BBMA01000005.1:0-310841 GCF_000971215.1 Demequina silvatica | reverse complement strand
GGGGTGGTGGGCCCGGGTCTGGGGTGCCCGGCGCATCGTCCTGCGTCGCCGGCGCCCGCCGGCGTGGCTCGGCGCGGTGATACGCGAGTGCGGATCCGGGTGCGTTCTTCTGCAGGAATCGATCACCGGGGCCCGGGAGCGGCCCGATCGCTGCTGCGCGCGCGACGCGAAATCCCTGGTCATGGGATCATGGGCGGGTCGCACGCGAAGGCGCGGGGTGCCGATTTGGAATCTGCGCCGACCATGCTGTAAAGTCTTATCTCGCGCCAGCCGCCCGGTCAGGGTGGCGACAGCAGCTAGGGCCCCGTTGTGTAGCGGCCTAGCACGCCGCCCTCTCAAGGCGGTAGCGCGGGTTCGAATCCCGTCGGGGCTACCAGCGAAACCCCTCGCCCAGCAGGGCGGGGGGTTTCTTGGTTTCTCGTCGCGGACGTCACAGCCGCGGCGCGGGGGCCTCGGCCAGGTCGTCGATGGTCTCGACCGTCACCAGCCGCGAGAGCCACAGTTCGCGCAGGTCCCGCCGCGGGACCCCGCACGCCGGGTCCTCGGCGGGCCTGCGCGGGCGGCGGCGCGCGACCTGGTCGTAGGCGGCGTCGCGAAGCGGGCGCGGGACCACCCGCATCGCCGCGGCCGCGCGCCACGGCCAGGGGAGGCCGCGCGCGATCCTTGCCAGCGCATCGGTCCGCAGCAGTGCCTCCCGCCCGTCCCACACGACGATGGTGGACGCCGCGATCTCGGGCCCCAGCCCGGCGGCGTCGAGCGCCGCGCGACCGGCCTCGCCCGCGCTGCCCGCGATGAGGAAGCGCCGCTGCGGGTCGTGCGTGATGAGCCACGCCACGAACCCGTTGCACAGCCCGCAGTCGCCGTCGAAGATCACCAGGGCGCGCATGGCCCCACGATAGGCGGAGACCCGCTGCGGCGACTTTGACAGGTGTCGGAGATGGGCGTTTTCCTGCTAAATCACTGTTATTGCGTCGTCATGTGATGCTCGTCACAGTCCGGCGTGGCCGGTTTGCGCCTGCCCCGGGCGCTCCGCGTAGATTTCCTTTCGCGACGCGCCGGCTGAGGGCGTGCTCGCGGTCGGGAGCGGCACGGACCGCCCCGACGTCCCCCCCTGCGCAACGATTGCACCCCCTGCTGAGGGAGCAGTGCGCCGTCCCCCCTGAAAGGCGCCACCATGGCCACCGCAAATGACTCCGTCCAGGCTGCCGTCGCGATCGACGGCGCCGTCGCAGCCGCGCTCGTCGACTACGACTCCGGCATGACCCTCGCAACCGCGGGCTCCGGCATCGACCTCGAGCTCGCCGCCGCGGGCAACACCGAGGTGGTGCGCGCGAAGCTGCGCGTCATGGGCTCGTTGGGCCTGGACGACACGATCGAGGACATCCTCATCACGCTCGGCAAGCAGTTCCACCTGGTGCGCCTGGTGAGCTCGCAGTCGGGCCAGGGGCTGTTCCTCTACCTGGTGCTCGACAAGTCGCGTGCGAACCTCGCGATGGCGCGCCGCCAGCTCCAGACCATCGAGCAGGCGCTCGAGATCTAGGACCCGTGCGTCGACCGGGGCGGTTGACCCCGCCCCGGTCGAGGCATGGCCCGCCATGGACGCCATCCTCAAGATCGTCGTCGCTGGACCTTTCGGCGCCGGCAAGACCACCTTCATCCGTTCGGCGAGCGACGCCGAGGCGCTGCACAGCGAGCATGCGGTCTCGGACGCCACGCGTGCGCTCAAGGACACGACCACCACCGCGATGGACCACGGGTCCGCCGAGGTGGACGGCGTGCGTCTCACGCTCTTCGGCACGCCCGGCCAGGAGCGCTTCAACTTCATGTGGCCGGTCCTCGCACAGGGCATGCATGCGTACGTGCTCGTGCTCGACGCGAGCAGGCTCCAGGCGCGTGCCCAGCTGCGCAGCATCGTGCGTGCGTTCGCCGGCTTTGCGCCCGACGTGCCGTTCGTCCTCGCGGCGAACCGCTGGGACGAGGCCGCGCTGCCCGCGTCCGAGCTCGCCGCGTTCGTCGGCGTGCCCGCGGACGCGATTGTCAGGTGCGACCCTCGCGACCCCGACGAGTGCCGCAGCCTGCTCGCACGCGTGGCCTCCCTCGCGGGGGTGGCGTCGTGATCATCCCCAAGCACGGGCTCATGGCCTCCGCGCAGATCCGTCGCGCGGTCCCGGACGTCACCCGCGTGCTGCTGGCGCGATCCGACGGCATCGCGGTCTACGACGACGCGACCCTCGCCGAGCGCGACACGGGGGCCGCGGTGACCGCGACGCTGCTGGGCCTCGCGCAGTCCGTCGCCGCCGCGTTCCGGCTCGGGGCGCTCGACACGGTCGTGGTGAGGACCGCCAGCGGCGTGCTGGTGGTCCAGCCCATCGATGCCGCGCACGTGCTCGCCGCGGTCGCGCGTGCGGACGTCGACCTCGCCCTCCTGAGGTCCGCGGCCGAGTCCGCGGTTCGGCCCCTGCTGGGCGGGTGGCGCGTCGAGGCCGGCGTATGAGCCTGCGCGAGGCGGCAGCCGAGGTCGCGGCCGTGCTGCACCGGGTGCCCGAGGTGAGCCGCGTGATCGTCGCGAGCCGCGACGGGCTGCCCCTCTTCGACGAGGTGCAGCTCGAGGCGCGCGACCACGCGGCAGCGGCGACCGCGACGGCTCTCGGGGTGGCCGCGGTGGCGAGCGACACGCTCGCGCTGGGCGCGTCGCAGGGGTCGATCCTCGTCGGTGACGAGTCCGTCGCGATCGTCCGCCCGCTCGACTGCGGCTACTCGCTCACGGTGGTGGCGGACGCGGTCGTCGACGTCGGCGATCTGCATCGTCGGGTGCGACGCCTGGCGCGCGACCTCGACGACGCGCAGGCGGCGTTCGGCGCGGACTGACCCCGCGCATCGTCCCAGGCAGGGGCCTAGACGAGCGCGGCCGCCCGCTCGCGCAGCTGCTCTCCCCACTCGCGCGCGAGGTCCAGCTGTCCGCGCGCGAGGAGCGCCGCGGGCTCGGACGAGGACGTGTGCATGTGCACCGTGAACCCGCGCGGAGCGTCGAGAAGGGTGAAGCCGCACGCCTCGAGGGTCTGCGCGATGGCCTTCGACGAGCCGTGCCCCAGGGGCCCGCGCACCCGCGTGTCGAACGCCGCGCCGAGCCGCGGGCCGCGGGGCAGCGCGGTCAGCCATTCGCGCATGGACAGGTGGCCGAGGTCGGCGGGCATGTGCTCGGCGCCCTGCGGCTTGGCGCGTGCGGACTCGCGCGTCGCGGCGGTCGGCAGGCTCATGGCGTGGACCGGCGCCCCCGCGACCACGACGCGCGCGGCGGCGACCACGTCGGGCGTCGCCTCGGACGTGGTGAGCGCGCGGGTATCCTCGCCGAGCCCCACGGCGATGGCGGCGGCCACGGCGGCGGTGTTGCCGTACAGCGACTCGAAGACCACGATGTCCATGGCTTCAGGGTCCGCCCGCGGCGCGCGCGGCGCCAGGGACGTAGGTCACCGCGGGGGGACGATGCGCGGGCCGGGTTCTGCGCGTCAGGCGATGACGGTGCGCTGCAGCACCTCGGTGAGCTGGCGCGCGGCGTCGGTGACGGCTGGGGCGTGGACCGCGCCGGGCGTCGAGGTGAGCCGCTCGACGGGGCCCGAGATGGAGACCGCGGCGATGACGGTGCCGGCCGCGCCCCACACGGGCGCGGACACGGAGGCGACGCCGGCCTCGCGCTCGCTCGCGCTCTCCGCGAAGCCCTGCTGGCGGACGCGGTCGAGCTCGGCGGCGGTGTAGCGGGCCTCCGCGAGCCCGCGGTGCATGCGCTCGGGCTCGGCCCAGGCGAGCAGCACCTTGGCGGCGGATCCGGCCTTCATGGTCATGGTGGTGCCCACCGGGATCGAGTCGCGCAGGCCGATCGGGCGGTCGGCGGCCGCGATGCAGATGCGCTCGTCGCCGTGGGGGCGGTACAGCTGCGAGGACTCGCCGGTGCGGTCGCGCAAGACGGTGAGGACGGGCTGCGCGGCGGAGACCAGGCGGTCCTCGTTCACGGACGCGGCGAGCTGCGCGAAGCGACGTCCCAGGGTGAACGCTCCGGAAGCGTCGCGGCCCACCAGGTGGTGGTGCTCGAGGGCCAGCGCGAGGCGGTGCACGGTCGGGCGCGCGAGGTGCGTGCTCGCGACCAGCTCGGCCAGGGTGGCAGGGCCCTGCTCCAAGGCGCCGAGGATTGCCGCCGCCTTGTCAATGACACCAACACCGCTATGATTGTCCACGGAGCGATACTAACGTCTCAAATCATGAGATGTCGACCTGCGAAGGAGATCGCGATGGGAACCACCCTCGCCGAGAAGCTGTGGACCAGCCACCTGGTCCGGAAGGGTGAGGACGGTGCGCCCGACCTCATCTACATCGACCTGCACATGTGCCACGAGGTGACCTCGCCTCAGGCCTTCGAGGGCCTCCGCCTCGCGGGTCGCCAGGTCCGCCGCCCGGACCTCACCATCGCGACCGAGGACCACAACACCCCGACGCTCGACATCGACCTGCCGATCGCGGACGAGACCTCGCGCATCCAGATCAACACGCTGCGCAGCAACGCCGAGGAGTTCGGCGTGCGCATCCACTCGCTCGGCGACGCGGACCAGGGCGTGGTCCACGTGGTGGGCCCCCAGCTGGGCCTCACGATGCCGGGCATGACGGTGGTCTGCGGCGACTCGCACACCTCGACGCACGGCGCCTTCGGCTCGCTGGCCTTCGGCATCGGCACCTCCGAGGTCGAGCACGTGCTCGCGACCCAGACGCTGCCGCTCAAGCCGTTCAAGACCATGGCGATCAACGTGAACGGCGAGCTGCCCGAGGGCTCCACCGCCAAGGACATCATCCTCGCGATCATCGCGAAGATCGGCACCGGCGGCGGCCAGGGCTACGTGCTCGAGTACCGCGGCGACGCGATCCGTGCGCTCTCCATGGAGGCGCGCATGACCGTGTGCAACATGTCGATCGAGGCGGGCGCCCGCGCCGGCATCATCGCGCCCGACCAGACCACGTTCGACTACGTGCAGGGCCGCCCGCACGCCCCCGAGGGCGAGGACTGGGACGCCGCCGTCGAGTACTGGAAGACCCTCGTCACCGACGAGGACGCCGTGTTCGACACGCAGGTCGACCTCGACGCGAGCGACCTCGAGCCTTTCGTCACCTGGGGCACCAACCCCGGCCAGGGCCTGCCGCTGTCCGCGACCGTCCCCAACCCCGACGACATCGCCGACGAGGTCGACCGCGAGGCCGCCGCGAACGCGCTCGAGTACATGGGCCTCACCCCGGGCACGCCGCTGCGCGACATCGCCATCGACACGGTCTTCCTCGGCTCGTGCACCAACGGCCGCATCGAGGACCTCCGCGCCGCCGCCGAGATCATCCAGGGCCGCACCAAGGCCGAGGGCGTCCGCTTCCTGGTGGTCCCCGGCTCCGCGCGTGTCCGCCTCCAGGCCGAGGCCGAGGGCCTCGACAAGGTCTTCATCGACTTCGGCGCCGAGTGGCGCAACGCGGGATGCTCGATGTGCCTGGGCATGAACCCCGATCAGCTGCGTCCGCAGGAGCGTTCGGCGTCCACGTCGAACCGCAACTTCGAGGGCCGTCAGGGCAAGGGTGGCCGTACCCACCTGGTGTCGCCCCTGGTCGCCGCCGCCACCGCGGTGCGCGGCACGCTGTCCAGCCCCGCCGACCTGGCCGACGCCCCCGCGGCGCTGGTCTAAGGAGCCACCACCATGGAGAAGTTCACCACGCACACCGGTGTGGGCGTCCCGCTGCGGCGCTCGAACGTCGACACCGACCAGATCATCCCCGCCGTCTACCTCAAGCGCGTCACCAAGACCGGCTTCGACGACGCGCTGTTCGCCGCCTGGCGCGGCGACTCGGAGTTCATCCTCAACCAGGAGGCCTACAAGAACGGCTCCGTCCTGGTGGCGGGCCCCGACTTCGGTACCGGCTCGTCCCGCGAGCACGCCGTGTGGGCGCTCAAGGACTACGGCTTCAAGGTGGTCATCGCCTCGCGCTTCGCGGACATCTTCCGCGGCAACTCCGGCAAGCAGGGCCTCCTCGCAGCCGTGGTCTCGCAGGAGAACGTCGAGCTGCTGTGGAAGCTGCTCGACGCGGAGCCCGGCAAGGAGATCACCGTCTCCCTCGAGGACCGCACCGTCACGTGCGGCGAGCTCACCGTGCCGTTCGAGATCGACGACTACGTGCGCTGGCGCCTCATGGAGGGCCTCGACGACATCGGCCTGACCCTCCAGCACGAGGAGGACATCACCGCGTTCGAGGCCACCCGCGCCGCGTGGCGTCCCAAGACGCTGCCGTCGAAGCACCTGCCGTCGGTCCACATCGAGGCCGCGCGTCCCGTCGAGGCGTAACCCCCGCATCGTCCGTCGAAGGCCGCACCCGTCCGCGGGTGCGGCCTTCGACGCGTCCGGGCGTCTGGCACAGTGGCGGCATGACGGCGGGCGTGCGCAGGGACGATGCGGCGGCCGGCTTGCGCCTCCTGGCGGCGGTGCTCGTGTGCGGGGCCGCCGTGCTGCTCTTCGCCGTGCACGTGAGGCCCCTCGGTTTCATCGTGCTGGTAGCCGGCGTGGTCCTCGGCATCGTGGTGGACCGGCGGCTGGGGCGCGACCTCGGGCTGATCGCGCTCGGCCAGCTCATCATCTCGACCATCTCGCTCAAGGCCGACCTCTCCGACGCCGGGATGCTGCGCTTCACGCTCGCGCTGGGCGGCGCGGTGCTGGTGCCGACGCTGATCTCGCGCCTCGCGTTCAAGGACCGCACCATCACGTTCCCCATCGGGACGGGCCAGCGGTGGACGCGGACCATGTGGATCTATCTCGGGATCGTGGTGCTCGCGGGGTACCTGATCCTGCCGTTCTACTTCATCGGCTCGGGCGCGTACCTCAACTGGCCCGACCTTGACGGCGAGGGCGACATCGCGCGGCTGTTCGTGGGCGTCAACGCGGTGGGCCTGTGGGACGAGCTGTTCTTCATCTGCGTGGTGTTCGCCCTGCTGCGCAGCCACTTCCCGATGTGGACCGCGAATATCCTGCAGGCGATGGTGTTCGTGAGCTTCCTGTGGGAGCTCGGGTACCGCGAGTGGGGTCCGCTGCTCACCGTCCCGTTCGCGCTGGTCCAGGGCTGGATCTTCGCGCGCACCAAGTCGCTGCCCTACGTGGTGACCGTGCATCTGCTGTTCGACGCGGTGGTGTTCGCCGTCCTCGTCCACGCCCACCACCCGGAGCTGTTCGACGTGTTCATCACGGCGCCGTGAGCGCGTCGCGCGCCGAGCTGGTCGCGCGGGCCGCGGCGCTCGCCCAGGGCGGCCGGGCGGTGATCGGCATCGCCGGGGGACCGGGCGCGGGGAAGTCGACGCTCGCGCGCTCGGTGGTGGCGGGGCTCGACGCGCGCGGGGTGCCCGCCGCGTACCTGCCGATGGACGGCTTCCACCTGCCGGGATTGGAGCTGGCGGCGCGAGGGCTCGCGGACCGTAAGGGCGCGCCCGAGACCTTCGACGCCGACGCGTTCGTGGCGTTGCTCACCCGCGTCGCGGCGGGGGACGCGGTGCTCGCGCCCGACTACGACCGTGCGCTCCACGACGTGGTGCCGGACCGGCTTCCCGTCCCCGCCGAGGCCCGGGTGGTGGTGGTCGAGGGCAACTACCTGGGGCTATGGCCTCGCGTGCGCCCGCTGCTGACGGAGCTGTGGTGCCTCGACGTGCCGTGGGAGGTGGCGCGCGAGCGGCTGGTCGCGCGACGCATCGCCACGGGGCGCGATCCTGGGGCCGCGGCCGCGTGGGTCGACACGGTGGACGCGGCGAATGCGCGCATCGTGGACGGCACCCGCGACCGCGCGGACCTGGTCATCGAGGGCTAGCCAGTCGGCGCCGCGCTTCCGCCCGCCTCCGCCCGCCTCCGCCGGGACACTCACCGTGCTTTTCTGCGCCTCGCCGCGCCGGGCGGGACAGCCGTCCCCGGGGCGCATGTCCCGCCCGATGCATCGCGAGCTGAAAAAGCACGGTGAGCGTCCCGCAGGGCGGGCGACCCGCTCAGGCGAGCCAGGCGCGCGTCCCGAAGGACCCGAGCGACTCGGCGACCACCGCGGCCGCGAACGCGACATCCTGGGCGAGCCGCGCATCGTCCCGGCCCAGGGAGGCCACCCGGTAGGCGAGCGCGCCGTGGAAGAAGTCGCCGGCGCCCAGCGTGTCGACCACGGGGGCGACCGGCGGGACGGGGACCTCGCCGGACGATGCGGGGGTCGCCCAGAGCACCGAGCCGGCGCCGCGCGTGATGACGGCGGCGGTCGCGCCGAGCGCGAAGAGGTACGCGAGCACCGCGTCGGGGTCACCGGAGGTGCCGGGCGGTGCGAAGTCGTCGGACACGACGGCGATGTCGCAGGCCGTGACCACCGCGTCGGTGTGGGGCTTGTGCGAACCGGCGTCGAGGATCACGGGGACCCCTGCCGCGCGGGCGCGCGCTGCGAGCGGCAGCGAGATCTCGGGGAAGTAGCCGTCGATCAGCACGGCACCCGCGCCGGCGAGCGACGGCTCGATCGTCGGCACCAGGCCGCCCGACGTCGCGACCCCCGAGGGCGAGACCACCGCGCGGTCGCCCGTCGCGCGCGTCACCATGATCGACGCGGTCACCGGCGGCCCGTCGTAGGACGCCGCCTCGACCACGGCGACGCCGCAGCGCGCGAGGTCGGCGGTCAGCAGCGCCGTGAGCTCGTGCGAGGGAAGGGCGGTCACAAGCGTGGGGCGACCGCCGCATCGTCCGAATGCGACGGCGGCGTTCGCCGCCGGCCCGCCCGCGCACACCGAGAAGTCCAGCGCCGCCACCTTCTGATCGGGCGCCGGCAGGCGCTCGACCAGCTGGACGATGTCGAGCGTGGCGAGCCCGGCGAAGAGTGCGGCGGCGGTCACGCCGTCAGCGTAGCGACACGGCCGGATGCGGGCGCGGCGGCGCCGATGGGGGAAGATGGACGCCATGACCGACTCCATCCGGGTGACCGGCGGCCGCCCCCTCACGGGCGAGATCACCGTCCGCGGCGCGAAGAACTTCGTCTCCAAGGCGATGGTCGCGGCGCTGCTGGGCTCCACCCCGTCGACCCTGCGCAACGTTCCCGAGATCCGCGACGTCGCCGTCGTGTCCTCCCTGCTCCGCCTCCATGGCGTGGGCGTGGACTACGACGTCGAGTCCGGCGTGCTCGCCATGGACACCTCCGCGCTCCAGCGTGCGGACGCCGCCCAGATCGCGGCCCACGCCGGCTCGAGCCGCATCCCGATCCTGCTGTGCGGCCCGCTGCTCCACCGCCTGGGCGAGGCCGTGATCCCGGACCTCGGTGGTTGCCGGATCGGCGACCGGCCCATCGACTTCCACCTCGAGATCCTGCAGAAGTTCGGGGCCGAGGTACAGCAGATGGAGGACGGCCTCTACCTCACCGCGCCCCGCGGCCTCAAGGGCATCAAGCACAAGCTCGCGTACCCGTCCGTGGGCGCGACCGAGCAGCTGCTGCTCACCGCCGTCATGGCCGAGGGCATCACGCACCTCGAGGGCGCCGCGGTCGAGCCGGAGATCAAGGACCTCATCGACACGCTGCAGAAGATGGGCGCCATCATCTCCGTGTCGACGGACCGCTCCATCACCATCGAGGGCGTGGACCGCCTCCACGGCTACGACCACGTCGCGCTCACCGACCGCATCGAGGTGGGCTCGTGGGCCTCCGCCGCGCTCGCGACGAAGGGCGACATCTTCGTGCACGGCGCGCAGCAGCGCACCATGGGCATGTTCCTCAACGTGTTCCGCAAGGTCGGCGGCGAGTTCGAGGTGGTCCGCGACGGCATCCGGTTCTACCACCCGGGCGGCGACCTCAAGCCGATCGCCCTGCAGACCGACGTGCACCCCGGCTTCATGACCGACTGGCAGCAGCCGCTGGTGGTGGCGCTCACGCAGGCCAACGGCCTCAGCATCGTCCACGAGACCGTCTACGAGAACCGCTTCGGGTTCACCGACGCGCTGGGCCAGATGGGCGCCCACGTCCAGCTGTTCCGCGAGTGCCTGGGCGACGTCGCGTGCCGCTTCGGGGCGATGAACTTCCAGCACTCGGCGGTCATCTCCGGGCCGACGCCGCTCGTGGCGGCGGACATCGAGGTGCCCGACCTGCGCGGCGGCTTCTCCCACCTCATCGCGGCGCTCGCGGCCGAGGGCACGTCCACCGTGCGGGGCATCGGCATCATCGACCGGGGCTACGAGAACTTCCGTGGGAAGCTCGCGTCGCTCGGGGCCGAGGTCGAGTAGGCGTGCCCACCCCCGCATCCCGCTTCTACCGCAACGCGGCGAGGCCGCTGCAGGCGCTCATGACGTCCGTGACCAGGAAGGACTGGCACGGCGCCGAGCACCTGCCGACCGACCGCGGCTTCATCGCCGTGTCCAACCACGTGTCCTACGCCGACCCGATCACGCTCGCGCACTTCCTGTACAACAACGGGCACCCGCCGCGGATCCTCGCGAAGGAGAGCCTGTTCCGTGCGCCGTTCATCGGCTGGCTGCTGCGCGGCTTCGACCAGATCCCCGTCCACCGCGGCACGTCCCGCGCGGCCGAGGCGGTCGACGCGGCCGTCGAGGTGCTCGAGCGCGGCGACATGATCGCGATGTTCCCCGAGGGCACCCTCACGCGTGACCCCGACCTGTGGCCCATGATCGGCCGCACGGGCGTGGCCCGCATGGCGCTGTCCACGGGCGTGCCGGTCATCCCGGTCGCGCAGTGGGGGGCCCATACGCTGCTCCCGCGCTATGGCAAGATGGTCCACCCGATCCCGCGCAAGACCATCACGGTGGTCGCGGGACCCGAGGTGAACCTTGACGACCTCCGCGGCGGCGACCTCGACACCGCGACGCTGCGCGAGGCGACGGACCGCATCATGGCTACGCTGACCACCATGGTCGCCGAGATCCGCGGGGAGACCCCGCCGGAGAAGCCGTACGACATCCGCAAGCAGGGCGACGGCGGGAGGCCCACCCGATGACGCGAGCCGCGATCCTCGGCGCGGGGGCGTGGGGCACCACGTTCGCCGCGGTGATGAAGGACGCCGGCACCGACGTCACCCTCTGGGGCAGGGACGATGCGGTGGTCCGGTCGATCCGCGACGACCGTAGGCACGAGGCCGCCATCCCGGGGGTCGAGCTGCCCGCAGGTATCCACGCGACCACCGACATCGAGGAGGCGCTCGCCGGGGCCGACGTGGTCGCGGTCGCCGTGCCGGCGCAGCGCGCGCGCGAGATCATCGCGCCGTTCGCATCGCTGGTCCCGTCGGGCGCGGTAGCCGTGTCGCTCATGAAGGGCATCGAGCTCGGCAGCCACGCGCGCATGTCGCAGGTTCTCGCGGAGGCGTGGGGCCTGGGGCCCGAGCGGGTCGCCGCGGTGTCGGGGCCGAACCTCGCCAAGGAGATCGCCCAGCGCCAGCCCACCGCCACCGTGGTCGCGTCCGCCGACGCGGAGGCGGCCGAGATGGTCGCCGCGGCCACCGCATCGTCCTACTTCCGTCCCTACACGAACGACGACCTGGTGGGCGTCGAGCTCTGCGGGGCGTACAAGAACGTCATCGCCGTCGGGGTGGGCATCACCGACGGCCTCGGATTCGGCAACAACACCACCGCGACCGTCATCACGCGCGGCCTCGCGGAGATCACGCGGCTGGGCCTGGCGCTCGGCTCGCGTCCCGAGACGTTCTCCGGCCTCGCCGGCATGGGCGACCTCATCGCGACGTGCGCGTCGCCGCTGTCGCGCAACCACACGCTCGGCGCGCACCTGGGCCGCGGCCGCTCGCTGGAGGAGGCGATCTCGCTCACCCGCGGCACCGCCGAGGGCGTGAAGACGGCGCGCGCCGTCCAGGAACTCGCGACCGCGGCCGTGGTCGACGTGCCCATCTGCGACGGCGTGGTGACCATGCTCGCGGGCGAGGCGCCGGTCGAGTCCGTGATCGGCGCGCTGCTGTCGCGTCCCAGGAAGGCGGAGGTCGACTGATGGCGAAGCCCACCGTGGCGGTCGTGTTCGGCGGCCGGTCCACCGAGCACGGCGTGTCCTGCGTGACCGCGGGCGGCGTGCTCGGCGCGATCGACCGTGAGCGCTGGGACGTGGTGGCGATCGGCATCACCCGGGAGGGCCGCTGGACCCTGGCCTCGTCCGACCCGGGCGACTGGCGCATCGTCTCCGGCGCGATGCCCACCGTGCCCGCCTCCGACGACGTGGTGCTGCCGCCCGTCGAGGCCGGATCGCGCACGTGGCGGATCGCCGGGCCCGCGGGTCTGCGCGACCTGGGCGAGATCGACGTGGTGTTCCCCCTGCTCCACGGGCCGTGGGGCGAGGACGGCACCCTGCAGGGTGCGCTCGAGCTGGTCGACGTGCGCTACGTCGGGTCCGGCGTGCTCGCGTCCGCGATGGGCATGGACAAGCAGTACATGAAGACCGCGTTCCGCGAGGCGGGGCTGCCCGTCGCGCGCGACGTGGTGGTGTCGCCGCACCGCGGCGTCGAGGAGCAGCGGCTCGAGATCGAGGCGCTGGGGCTGCCCGTGTTCGTCAAGCCCGCGCGTGCGGGGTCCTCGATGGGGATCTCGAAGGTGTCCTCCTGGGCGGCGCTGGACGCGGCCGTCGCGGACGCGCAGAAGCACGACCCGAAGGTGCTGATCGAGGCCGCCGTGGTGGGGCGCGAGGTCGAGACGGCGGTGCTCGCGACCGCGGGCGGGCTGCTCACCTCGCCGGCCGGCGAGATCATCACCGGCGGCGACCACGAGTTCTACGACTTCGAGGCGAAGTACCTCGACGAGGCCGCCGTCACGCTGCTGTGCCCGACGTCGCTCGAGGGTGCCGTCGCCGCGACCGTCGCCGACTACGCCAAGCGCGCGTTCCGTGCGGTGGGGGCGGAGTCGCTTGCGCGCGTGGACGTCTTCGTGAAGGCCGACGGTGGCGTGGTGGTCAACGAGATCAACACCATGCCGGGCTTCACGCCCACGTCGATGTACCCGCGCATGGCCGCGGCCGCCGGGATCACCTACGTGGAGCTGGTGGAGACGCTGCTCACGGTCGCGCTCGAGAGGCCCGTGGGCCTGCGCTGAGGTCTCGACACTCACAACGGAATCCGCGGCGGCGCGCTGGCCTGGACACGTTCACACGCCCGTCGATGCCCCGCGAGTCGGCTCGAGATCCGTTGCCAGTGTGGGGAGCGAGGAAAGTCGAAAGCCTGCGGGACTTTCGATTGTGGGCGCGATAAGATCGCGGCATGGCCGACGTAACACGCGACGATGCGGTGAGCGAGCAGGCGGGCAAGGACCTGTTCCAGATCCTGAGGGACGGGTCGCCCCGGACCCGTTCCGAGCTGGCGGGGTTGACCGGGCTGGCGCGGTCGACCGTCGCCGCCCGGGTCGACTCCCTGGTGCGGCTCGGGCTGGTCAAGCCGGTGGGCACCGCGGTCTCCACGGGTGGGCGCCCGTCCTCGCAGTTCGCGCTCAACTCCTCGGGCCGGGTGGTGCTGGGTGTGGACGTGGGCGCCTCGCACGCGCGCATCGCGCTCGCCGACCTCAGCGGCCGCATCCTCGAGCAGCGCTCCGTGTCGCTCGCCGTCGCCGAGGGGCCCGCCGCGGTGCTGGGCTGGGTGGCCGAGGAGGGTCGCGCGCTGGTCGCCGAGCGCGGCTCGAGCGACGACCTCCTCGCGGTGGGCGTGGGCCTGCCCGGTCCGGTCGAGCACAGCACGGGCAAGCCGATCGACCCGCCGATCATGCCCGGATGGGACCGCTACGACGTCCCCGGGCACCTGAGCGCGGAGCTCGGCGTGCCGGTGCTGGTCGACAACGACGTCAACATCATGGCGCTGGGGGAGCGGGAGATCGCGTGGCCCGACGTCGACCACCTGGTGTTCGTCAAGGTCGCCACGGGAATCGGCGCGGGCGTGATCTCGGGAGGTCGCCTGCAGCGCGGCGCCCAGGGCATCGCGGGTGACATCGGGCACGTGTTCGTGCACAGCGGCAAGGATGCGCTGTGCCGGTGCGGCAACCGCGGATGCCTCGAGGCGATCGCCGCGGGGCCCGCCGTGGCCGCGGGCCTGCGCGACGCCGGCGTCGAGGTCGAGACCAGCCAGGACGTCGCTGAGCTGGTACGGGCGGGCAACATCCCCGCGATCCAGGCCGTCCGGGAGGCCGGCCGGCTGATCGGCGAGGTGCTCACCACGTGCGTGAGCCTCATCAACCCCGAGGTGATCGTGCTGGGCGGCTCGCTCGCCCACGCGGGCGACCACCTGCTCGCGGGCGCCCGCGAGGTGGTCTACGCGCGCTCGATGCCGCTCGCGACCTCCAACCTGCAGATCACACAGTCGCGCTCGGGAGCGAACGCAGCGATCGAGGGGGCGAGCATGCTCGCGATCCACCACGCGCTGTCGCCGGCCCGTATCGAGGCGATGCTGGGGGAGGAGCGCTGAAGCGTCCCGCCCCCAGCGTGCCCCTCAGTCGGTGGACGTGCTGAAGGCCGCGTCGAAGGCGGCGTCGGGCGCGTCGAAAGCGAGGCGTCGCACGAACTCGAGCGCCTCGGGCGCGCCCAGGAGGCGGTCCATGCCCGCGTCCTCCCACTCGATCGAGATGGGGCCGGCGTAGCCGATCTGGTTGAGGGCGCGGAACGCGTCCTCCCAGGGCACGTCCCCGTGGCCGGTGGAGATGAAGTCCCAGCCGCGCCGCGCATCGGCCCATGCGAGGTGCGAGCCGAGACGG
The DNA here is from genome assembly GCF_000971215.1 of Demequina silvatica. Lineage (GTDB taxonomy): Bacteria > Actinomycetota > Actinomycetes > Actinomycetales > Demequinaceae > Demequina > Demequina silvatica. The sequence continues at coordinate 296,100 of NZ_BBMA01000005.1, read as the reverse complement.
CCGTTGCGCCCGTTGACCATGCGCTTGCGGGTGTCCTTGCAGTCGACGTGGTAGATCCGGTCGGCGAAGTCGATGAGGAAGCCCACCGGGTCGAGGTCCTGCCACACCATGTGGCTCGGGTCCCAATTGAGCCCGAAGGCGGGCCGGTGCCCGATCGCCTCGAGCGTCCGCACCGTGGTCCAGTAGTCGTAGGCGATCTCGCTGGGGTGGACCTCGTGGGCGAACCGCACGCCCTCCTCGTCGAACACGTCGAGGATCGGGTTCCAGCGGTCCGCGAAGTCCTGGTACCCGGCGTCGATGACGTCCTGGGAGACCGGCGGGAACATGGCGACGTATTTCCAGATCGCGGAGCCTGTGAAGCCCACCACGGTGTCGACGCCGAGGCGGCGGGCGAGGCGGGCGGTGTGCTGCATCTCCTCCGCGGCGCGCCGGCGCACGCCCTCGGGGTCGCCGTCGCCCCACACGCGCGGGCCCACGATGTCGCGGTGGCGGTGGTCGATCGGGTCGTCGCAGACGGCCTGACCCTTGAGGTGGTTGGAGATCGCGTAGACCTTGAGTCCGTGGCGCTCGAGGAGGTCGAGCCTGCCCTGGACGTACTCGTCGTCGTCCCAGCGCCACGGGTCCAGATGGTCGCCCCAGCACGCGAGCTCGAGGCCGTCGTAGCCCCAGCCCGCCGCGAGGCGCGCCACCTCCTCGAGCGGCAGGTCCGCCCACTGGCCGGTGAACAGGGTGATCGGTCGCGCCATCGGTACCTCTCCTATGCCTCGCGCGTGGACACCCACGCGCTGCCGTCGGCGGCGGATCGCTCGACGGCGTCGAGGACCCGCTGCACCTGATATCCATCCGCGAACGACGGGCTCGGCTGCGTCGCCGAGACCACCGCCTCCACCAGGTCCTTCGCCTGATGCACGAATCCGTGCTCGTAGCCGAGCGTATGCCCCGCGGGCCACCACGCGGAGAGGTAGGGGTGCTCGGGCTCGGTCGCGAGGATGCGCGTGAAGCCCTGGCGGTCGGACGGCGCCGTGGCGTCGTACCACTGGACCGCGTTCATGTCCTCGAGATCGAACACCACGGCGCCGCGATCGCCGTAGACTTCGACGCGCAGCGCGTTCTTGCGGCCCGTGGCGAAGCGGCTCGCCTCGAACGAGCCCAGGGCGCCCCCGTCGAACCGGCCCACGAAGGCCGCGTAGTCGTCGACGGTCACCTGCCCGCGCGGGGCGTCCGCGTCCGCGGTCCCGCCCAGGCCGCGACCCGCGGCCATCAGCGGGCGCTCGCTCACGAACGTCTGGACCGTTCCGGACACCGCATCGACACGCTGACCGGTGAGGTGCTGCGCGAGGTCGATGGCGTGCGCGCCGATGTCCCCGAGCGCGCCCGAGCCCGCCTTGGCCTTGTCGAGGCGCCACGTCATGGGGGAGTCGGGGTCAGCGAGCCAGTCCTGCATGTACTGCGCGCGCACCTGGCGCACCGTGCCCACCGCGCCGGACGCGATCATCTGGCGCGCGAGCTCGGCGGCGGGGACGCGGCGGTAGGTGAAACCGACCATCGCGAGGACGCCGTGCCGCGCCGCCCTCTCGGCGGCCTCGGCCATGCGCCGGGCCTCGTCGACCGTGTTCGCGAGCGGCTTCTCGCACAGCACGTGCTTGCCCGCCTCGAGCGCCGCGATCGCGAGCTCGCAGTGCGTGTCGCCGGGGGTGACGATGTCGACGATGTCGATGTCGTCGCGGGTCATCGCCGCCTCGGCGTCCACACCTGCCTCGGCCCAGCCCCACTTGCGCGCGAGCCGTGCGTTCTTCTCGGCGTCCCGGCCGACCATCACCGCCATCTCGACGGGCGGGATGGGGAAGAACCGCGGCGCCACGCGCCAGCCCTGGGAGTGGGCGGCCCCCATGAAGCCGTTGCCGATCATCGCGATGCGCACTGGCGCGTCCATGTTGCTCTCACTCTCTCGTCTCGTGCGCGGGGGCGAAGCGGCGGCCGCCCCGCGTAGTGAGGCGGCCGCCGTCCCGGATCAGGACTCGAAGCCCAGGTGCAGGTAGTCGTCCACGTTCTCCGCGGTGACCACCGGCGCGTCGAGCACGATGCGGTGCGGAACGCCTGCGGACGCGAGGTCCGCCATGCTGCCGCCCTGAGCGATGAGACGGGCCAGCGCGATGCCGTCCGCCGCCTGCGTCGACGGGTAGATGACTGTCGCCTCGAGCACGGTGTCGCCCGCCTTGATGGAGTTCATCGCGTTGAGCGAGCCGGCGCCGCCGACCATGAAGAACTCGTCGCGGCCCGCCTCGTCGATGGCGGCAAGCACGCCGATGCCCTGGTCGTCGTCGTGGTTCCACAGCGCGTCGATCTGGGGGTTGGCCGAGAGCAGCTGCTCGGTCACCTCCTGGCCGCCCGCGATGGTGAAGTCCGCGGCGACGCGTGCGTCGACGTCGAGGCCGCATTCGGCGAGCGCGTCGGCGAAGCCCTGGCTGCGGTCCTGGGTCAGGGGCAGCGAGTCGATGCCCGCGACCTCGGCGACCACCGCGTCGGTCTGCCCGTCGAGCTTCTCGCAGATGTAGGTGCCCGCGCTCACGCCCATGCCGTAGTTGTCACCCAGGATGGTGCTGCGCGCCGCCTCCGTCGAGGAGAACTCGCGGTCGACGTTGATGACCGGGATGCCCGCCTCCATCGCCTTGATGGCCGCCTCGGTGAGCGCCGCGCCGTCCGTGGGCAGCAGGACGATCGCGTCGACGCCTTCGTTGATGAACGTCTCGACCTGGCTGATCTGCAGGTTGGCGTCGTCCGTGCCCTCGGCGACGCGGAGCTCGACGTCGTCGAACTCCTCCGCCTTGGCGATCGCCGCGGAGTTGATGGCGCCCAGCCAGCCGTGGTCCGCGGCCGGGCCCGAGAAGCCGATCACCACGGTCTCGCCGCTGGTGGTGGTCTCTCCGCCGCCGCCGTTGGCGCTCGCGGAGGCGTCCGTGTCCGGGTCCTCGTTCGAGGTGCAGCCGGCGACCAGCAGGGCTCCCGCGATCGCCGCCGCCCCGTACGTCACCCACCGCGAGTGCTTGCCTCGTGTTCCAGTCATGATGTCCTCCCCTGAATGATCACTGTCGTCGTTGCCAGCGATGAGGGTCACACGGTGCCGCGGCTCGCGAACGAGGCGGTCGATGTCCACACTGACAAGGTCAACGTAACAGAAGCGGCCGAGAATGCAACAACTTCTGTATGCAGCTCGACATAACGGTTGTGCAACGAAATCCGGGCGTCATCAGCCGCGCGTACGCGTAGGACGAGCGTGCGGGCGCCACGACACGCGAAACTTCGACCCCTTTTCGCGGCCGGCGCGCGCGTGTTATGTTCGTCGCGTGATCGAAGACGACCACTCCACGTCATTACTGGAGATCCGTGGCCTGACCAAGGCCTTCGGCTCGGCACGGGCGCTCAAGGGCGTGGACCTCGACGTCCGCGCCGGCGAGGTGCACTGCGTGCTCGGGCAGAACGGCGCAGGCAAGTCCACCCTCATCAAGACGCTCTCGGGCGCCCACCAACCCGACGATGGCGAGATCCGCTGGAAGGGCGAGGCCGTGACCATCGCCGGTCCGGTGGCCGGCCTCGAGCTCGGGATCGCCACCATGTATCAGGAGCTCGACGTGGTCGACGGCCTGAGCGTGGCGGAGAACATCTTCCTCGGGCACGAGCTCTCGCGCGGCGGCGTCCTCAACCGCCGCAGCGCCGCCAAGCGCACACGGGAGCTCATGGCCCGGCTCGGCCACCCTGGCATCACGCCGTCGACGGAGGTGGGCACGCTGTCGCCCGCGTCGAAGCAGATCGTCGCGATGGCGCGGGCGCTGTCCCATGACATCGAGCTGATGATCATGGACGAGCCGAGCTCGGTGCTCGACTCGGAGGAGGTCGACAACCTCTTCCGCGTGGTCGCCGAGCTCACGCGCCAGGGGATCGCGGTCATCTACATCTCGCACCGGCTCGAGGAGATCGAACGGATCGGCGACCGCATCACGGTCCTCAAGGACGGCCGCAGCGAGGCGTCGAACCTCCCGGTCGCGCAGACCCCCACGCGCCAGCTCATCGCCCTGATGACCGGCACCGACATCGAGCACGTGTTCCCGCCCGCGGTGCCGCTCGCGGCCGACGCGCCTACCGTGCTCCAGGTCGAGGGGCTGTCGCTCCCCGGCCGGTTCGAGAACGTGGACTTCTCCGTGCGCGCCGGCGAGATCGTCGGCCTCGCGGGGCTGGTGGGCTCGGGGCGGTCCGAGCTGCTCGAGACCATCTTCGGGCACCGCCGCGCCTCCGCCGGCGCCGTCCGCGTCAAGGGCCGCACGCTGCGGGCGGGCGCGGTGGACGATGCGGTGGCCGCCGGGGTGGGCTTCACCCCCGAGGAGCGCAAGAGCCAGGGGCTGCTGCTCGAGGAGCCGATCTTCAAGAACGCCACCCTGTCGACGTTCTCGCGCTTCGCGAAGGGCGGGCTGCTGGACGAGGCGGCGGAGCGCCGCGCGACCGCGGAGCAGATCGCCGCGCTCGACCTGCGCCCCGCGGACCCAGACCGCATCACGCGCACCCTGTCGGGCGGCAACCAGCAGAAGATCATGCTCGCGCGCTGGCTCATCCACGGCACCACCGTGCTGCTGCTCGATGAGCCCACACGCGGCGTCGACGTGGGCGCCCGCATGGAGATCTACCGGCTGATCCGCGAGCTCGCGGCCGCCGGCACCGCGCTCGTGATCGTGTCGAGCGAGATCGAAGAGGTCATCGGGCTCGCGGACCGCGTGCTCGTCATCGCGGACGGACGCATCCTCGCGGACCGGCCCGCAGCATCCATCGACGAGCACGGCGTGCTCGACCTTGTCATGAAGGGAAGTGCCGCGTGAGCACCGGGTCCCCCACCCCCGATTCCAGCGAGCGTGCCGCGACCGCGGCCGAGTCGCCCACCCCCGCCACCGAGCGCCGGTCGGTCGCATCGCGCCTGCTGTCGGGCCCGGCCGGCCGCAGCGTGGGCCTCATCATCGCCCTCCTGATCCTCATCCTCGTGGGAGCCGTGACGGCGGGCTCCGACTTCACCAGCCTCGACAACATGCTGGTGATCCTCCGGCTCGCGTCGGTGATCGGCGTGGTCGCGATCGGCGTGACGTTCGTCATCACCGCCGGCGGCATCGACCTCTCGGTCGGCTCGGTGCTCGGTCTCGCGTCGGTGGTCGCCAGCCTCGGCGCGATCCAGACCGCCGCGTCGGGCTTCTGGCCGCTCATGGTGTTCGTGTCGATCGCCGTCGGCGTGGTCGCGGGCCTCACCAACGGGCTCATCATCGCGTACGGCAAGGTGGTCGCCTTCATGGCGACGCTCGCGATGCTGGTCGCGGCGCGCGGCCTCGCGGAGCTCATCTCCCAGCGGCAGAGCCAGGTGGTCTCGAACCAGGGCTTCCTCAGCTTCTTCCGCGGCGAACTGCTCGGCATCTCGTGGGTGGTGTGGATCTTCGCGCTCGTGTCGGTGGCGGGCTGGTTCCTGCTCAACCGCACCACGTTCGGCCGTCGCACCGTCGCGATCGGCGGCAACGCGACCGCCGCACGGCTCGCGGGCGTGAACGTGCGCCGCCACCTCACGTACCTCTACATGCTGTCAGGCGCGACGGCGGGCATCGCGGCGACCATGCTGCTGTCCCGCACCACCGCCGGCACGTCCACCCACGGCCAGCTCTACGAGCTCGATGCCATCGCCGCCGTCGTGGTCGGCGGCACGCTCCTGGTGGGCGGGCGCGGCACCATCGGCGGCACCGTGCTGGGCGTCCTGCTGTTCGCGACGCTCACCAACGTGTTCACCCAGAACAACCTGTCGACGTCCGTCCAGCTGGTCGCGAAGGGCATCATCATCGTGGTCGCCGTCCTGCTCCAGCAGCGCTTCGCCAACCGCGACGCGTCCGCCCCGACCGGCTGAAACCGGGGGAGCACCCCCGCCCACGAAGCCCCGCACCCGGGTGCGGGGCCTCGCTCGCGTGACCCGCGCATCGTCCCCCTGCCGTGTCCTTCCACCCGCGGAGGGACGATGCGGGGGTCGGGTCCGCCGCATGGGTCGAGCCCGCGAGGGGCGGCGGGGCATGACGAAGGCCCCGGCCGGCCGGGGCCTTCGCGGTGGTGCCTAGAACGACAGGCAGGAGAGGTACTCGAAGGAGTCCTTCGCGAACTCGATGTCGTTCGGGGCGCCGTCGCGCTCGAGGACGTAGTACTTCACCTTGCCCTGCGCGGCCTCGAGGATGGGGGCCCAGTCGATGTCGCCCTCGCCCACGTCGGTGATGTTGCTGCGGCCGTACGGCGCGTTGCCGTCCTTGATGTGGAGCAGGTCGATCCGGTCGCCGTACTCGTCGAGCAGGGCCGGCACGTCGACGCCCGCTGTCACCGCCCAGTACACGTCCACCTCGAAGGCGACGTAGCGCGGGTCGGTGTTCTCCGCGAGGATCTGCCACGCGCTCTTCATCTCGCCGGTCTCCGGGTCGGCGTACATGGTCTCGAACTCCTGGTTGTGGTTGTGACCGAAGAACTTGCCCGTGCCGTTCTTGACCGACGCCTCGCCCAGGCGGTTCATGGTCTCCGCGGTGGCCAGGACGTTCTCGTAGGACGTGATGCCCGGCGCGGCGAAGCCGCCCGAGCCGACCCACTTCTGGCCCAGGTCCTTGGCGAGCTCGAGGGTGGTGGGGAACGTCGCCTCCGTGGTGCTGCCGTGCGAGGACGGCGCCTTGATGCCGTACTCCTTGAGCAGTTCGCGGAACTCGGCGGCCGTGCGGTTGCCGTACGAGCTGAACGTGCTGCCCGGCGTGCCGAACGGCTCGACGTTCTTGATGCCGACCTCTTCGAGCTCGGCGAGGATCGGCTCGATGTCGCCGAGCTGGAACTGCCAGCCGAGGTAGCTGTAGAGCTGGAACGAGATCTTGCTCGCCGGCACGCTGCGGCCCGAGCACTGCGCCGCGTCGTTCGCGTGAGGGCTCGGCGGTGCCGCGGTGGCGGGTGCGGCGAGCGCGATACCGCCGGCCACGGCTGCGGCGGCCGCCGCGGCGAGAGCCTTGTTCCTGGTGCTGAACTTCGCCTTCATGGGGTTTCCTCCCTTGTTGCGACGGCTGCGTTGCCGTCCGTCTGTGGTGGGCCGGGGATGGCCGGGACCTGGGAGGTCGCCTCGAACGTGTGCGTACGATGCATGTGGCATGCCTTCCAGGGTGGATGGCTGCCACCGGGTCCTGACCGGGGCCGTGGCGCCATCGACAAGCGGGTGGGTGTGCTGGGGCCCGTCGCCTCCGCGTCGTTGTCGCGGACGGAGGCGGCGGGTTCGCCTTATGAGCTCAGGAGCGGCCTGCGCCGCGGCGCCTCCCTTCGCGTCGGACGAGCCGCGACGGATGCGCGGGGGACTGGCGTCGCGTGGCCCGCTGTCGACGCGCGCACCGATGCGTGCGAGGGGGCGGGGACCTCGAGGGTGTCGCGCGCGATCGGGTAGCACCCTTTTCGTTGATCGTCGGTGATCATGCGTCGAACCTAAATCGGCTTTCTGCCGATCGTCAAGCAAAAGGCGTGATAATTCCTTCAAGTAGCGCGTAACGGGACTCTTTAGTATCTTCCGGAAATTTCGGGGAGCACGCACCCTCTTGACACTCACACTGGATTCCGCCGCGACACGCGGAGCCGGACACGTTCACACGCCTGTAGGCCCCGCGTGTCGCCCCGAGATCCGTCGGTGGTGTCAGGAAGGGGTCAGCGGCACTCGAGGCCGTTGGACGGCGCCTTCGCAACCGCGAGCGACACCTCCGCGAGCACGTCCCCGATCGCGTCCTGCGCGCGCACCTTCGGCACCACCAGCTCGGCGGCGGGGGAGCGCCCGAACGCGACCGCGCGCCACGCGTCCTCCTCCTCGGTGACCAGCCAATCCACGGTCGAGCCCGAGCTCTCCACCGCGAGGCACTGCTCCGTGGTCGGGCCCGGAGGCTCGACGCCGCAGCGCATCACCAGCGGGTACTCGTCGCCCCACGCGGCCGTCGCCTGCGAGGTGGTCTCGCGGTAGTCGAGCCCGCCGAGCACGTCCGGCACCGCGAGCATCACCCGCGCGCAGTCGGGGTCCGCCGCGTACGTCGCGGGGTCCACCGGGTACTGGCTCGCACAGCCCGCCAGCGGCACGGCCAGCGCGGCGAGCGCGAGCAGCGGGAGCGGGCGAACCATGGCGCCAAGCCTACGGGCGGCCCGGGCGACCCCCGACCGCGCGCCACCCGACCGCGGCCCCCGGCCGCCGCATCGTCCACCGTCGGACCCCTGCGATAGCGTCACCGTGTGAATCTCGCCGGCCTCCCGCACCGCCGGGCGTTCGCGCTCGCGTGGCCCGCGATCGTCGGCAACATCACCGTGCCGCTGGTGGGCCTGGTCGACACCGCGATGCTCGGCCACTTCTCGAACGCGACCAACATCGGTGCCGTCGCGCTCGGCTCGACGGTGCTGAGCGCGGTGATGTGGCTGGTGGGCTTCCTGCGTACGGGCACCACCTCGCTGGTGGGCCGGGCGCTGGGCGCCGGGAGGGACGATGCCGCGGTCACCCACGCGCAGCGCGCGGCTCTCCTCGCGCTCGCCCTGGGCGGCGGCGCGGTGCTGCTCCAGTGGGTCGCGGTGCCCGCGATCATGGCGGTCCTCGCGCCGGCGGGGGAGGTGCGCGAGCTCGCGATCCAGTACGCGTGGATCCGCTTCGCGTCCGTGCCCGCCGCGCTGCTCACGCTGGTGATCTCGGGATGGTTCGTGGGAGCGGGCGACACGCGGCGACCCCTCGCGATCGTGGCGACCGTCAACGTGGTCAACCTGGTGCTCGACATCGCGTTCGTGGGCGGGCTCGGCTGGGGTGCCGCGGGCGCCGGCTGGGCGACCGTCATCGCGGAATGGCTGGGTCTCGCGCTCGCCCTCGCGCTGTGGTGGCGCGCGGCGCCCGCGCACATCCGGGACGCGGCGCGGCGCTGGCGCGGACGCGGACTGCGGAGCGGTTGGCGGCGGCTCGCCGCGATGAACACGGACCTGTTCATCCGCACCGCGATCCTCTACTCGGTGCTCACCTTCGTGACCGCGTACGGCGCCCGGCTGGGTCCGGAGATCCTCGCGGCGAACGCGATCCTCATGCAGCTGATGCTGCTCGCGAGCTACGGGCAGGACGGCTACGCGCACGCCGCCGAGTCGATGGTGTCGCGCGAGATCGGGCGCCGCGACGTGCCCGCCTTCCACCGCGCGGTGCTCGCCTCCGCGGTGCCCGCGGTCGCGATCGGCGCGGTGTTCACCCTGCTCTACCTGGTCGCCTCGGGGCCGTTCATCGCGGTCCTCACCTCGCTGCCCGAGGTCACCGCCGCCGCGGACCAGTACATCGGCTGGGTGGTGTGGCTGCCCCTCGCGTCCTCCCTCGCCTACCTGTTCGACGGCGTGTTCCTGGGCTCGGGCCGCACACGCGCGATGGTCATCACCATGGCGGAGTCCGCGCTGCTCGTGTTCGTGCCCGCGCTGCTGATCGGGATCGAATGGATCGGGGACGCCCGCAACCACGACCTGTGGCGCGCCTTCCTGCTGTTCAACGTCGCCCGCGGCGTGTTCCTCGGGATCGCCTACGCCCGCATCACGCGCCGCGGCGCCTGGCTGGAGGGCGCGCACGCGTAGGCGACCGGCACATCGTCCCTACGCGGTTCATGTCAAGAACTCTTGACACGATGTCAAGCGCGCCTTACCTTGGCCATGTCAAGTCTGTTTGACATCCAGGAGGTGGGGAGATGGGGCTCCAGGAACGCCGCTACGCGGCAGGGCTCGCGCTGGTGCTGATCGTGCTGGCGGCGTACGTGGTGACGCTCGCGGTGCGCGCGCTCGGCGACAGCGCACCGCTGACCGAGGTCGCCTGGCAGGGGCCCATGCTCCTCGCGCTCGCCGTGGGCGGGACCGCGTACGCGCTCACCTACGGGACGATGCGCTGGCGGGCCAGGCGCGAACCCGCGGCCGACGAGCGGGACGTCCGGGTCGAACGGGCCGCCACGGCGGCCGGCGGCGGGATCACCTCGCTCGCGGTGCTCGCGTCGCTGCTGCTGCTCGCGTTCGACGCCTCCACGTTCTGGGTCGCGCAGACGCTGTTCCTGGGATCCGCGCTCGGATCCGTGATCGAGTCTTCGACCGCGCTCGCGGCGTACCGGGGCGAGGTGGACGCATGACCATGACCGAACGCATGGTGTGGGCGTCGCTGGTGGTGTTCCCGCTGGTGGGGATCGTGTACTTCACGGTCATCCTCACGCAGGCCGCCGACCGTCCCGTCGAGGACGTCTCGTGGGTGGTCCCGATGCTGTGGGCGTGGGGCGCGCTGATCGTGTTCATCATCGTGGGCACCATCGCGTCCGCGATCGCCACCGGCATCCGCGCCGAGGTCGCGGGCGAGACCCCCGAGTTCGAGGAGGGCGACGTGCGCGACCGCGAGATCGAGCGGATCGGCAACGCCCGCGCGTACACGATGGCCTCGGTCGGCGGCTTCGCCGCGACGGTCCTCCTCATGATCGACGTCGACCGCTTCTGGGTCGCGAACACGCTGTTCCTGGCGGGCCTGCTGGCGGGCGTCCTCGCCGCCGGCTCGCGAGCCCACGCCTACCGGACGGGGCTCTGATGGGCCGGACCACACGGGTCACCAACGCGATCCGCGCGCTGCGGTTCGCGCGCGACGAGATGACCCAGGCCGAGCTGGCGGCGCGCATCGGCGTCACCCGCCAGACGGTCATCGCCATCGAGCAGGGGCGGTACTCGCCGTCGCTCGAGATGGCGTTCCAGATCGCGCGGGCCCTCGAGGTCCCGCTCGACCAGGCATTCCAGTACCCCGACGAGCCCGCGTAGCGCGCTCGCCGGGACCGCCGGAAGGCGGAGGGGACTCACCATGCTCTACCTCACGAGCAGGAGGGCGACGCCATGACCGCGCTCGCCACCGCCACCATGCCCGCAGCGATCGCCCGCCGGTACGGCGACGCGGACGCCGTCGAGATCGCCGACCTGCCGGTGCCCGCGCCGGGACCCCGCGAGGTCCTGCTGCGGGTGGACGCGGCGGCCTTCAACCCGGCCGACGTGTTCCTCACCCGCGGCGTCCCGCGGATGCTGCGCCTCACCGCCGGCCTGCGGCGGCCGCGCCGGCCCGTGCGCGGCAGCGACGTCGCCGGCACCGTGGTCTCCGTGGGTTCCGCCGTCACCGGGATCGCCCGGGGCGACCGCGTGTTCGGCGAGGCCCGGGGATCCGCGGCGCGCTACGCCGTCTCCCGCGCCGACCGGATCGCACCGCTGCCGGCCGCCGTGCTCGCTCCCGACGCCGCCGCGACCGTGATGGCGGGCCTCGCCGCGCTCCACGGGCTGCGCGCCGGGCGCTTCGCGGCGGGCCACCGGGTGCTGATCAACGGCGCGTCCGGAGGGATCGGCCACCTCGCGGCGCAGATGGCCGTCGCGCAGGGTGGCCGCGTCACCGCGGTGTGCTCGACGCGCAACGCGGGCTGGGTCGCGGACCTGGGCGTGGACCGCGTGGTCGACTACACGCGCGAGTCCGTGCTCGACCTGGACCAGGCGTTCGACCTGGTGTTCGACAACGTCGGCAACCACCGCATGCGCGACATGCTCCGGCTGGTCGCGGACGGCGGCGTGCTGCTGCCCAACTCCGGCGAGGCCGGGCCCGACGGCGGCGCGATGCGGCGGGTGCTGCTCGCGCGGTGGGTGGACCTGCGCACCCGCGGCCGCACCATCGCGTCCTACTATTCGGCGCCCTCGCGCGCGGACCTCGGCCTGCTCGCGGGCATGCTCGCGGACGGCACGCTCCGCCCGCACCTCGACCGGGTGGTCCCGCTCGACCGGGCCGGAGAGGCGCTGGCCCGCGTCGCGTCGCGGCACGCGGCCGGCAAGGTGGTGGTGACGCCATGAGGGCCGTGACCTACTCCAAGTACGGCGGCCCGGAGACGCACCGGCTGCGCGACGTGCCCATCCCCGAGCCGGGGGAGGGCGAGGTGCGGATCCGCGTCCGCGCCGCCGGCCTCAATCCCTGGGACTGGCACATCTACCGCGGCGATCCGTGGCTCGCGCGCTTCAGCTTCGGGCTGCGCTCGCCCGGCACCCGGGTGGTGGGGGCCGATGCGGCGGGCGAGGTCGACGCGGTCGGCGCCGGCGTCGCCGGGCCGGCTGTCGGCGACCGGGTGTTCGGGTTCCTCGGCTTCGGTGGCTGCGCGGACTACGCGATCGCGGAGGCGTCCAAGATCGCGCGCACGCCGGACTCCATCACGGACGCCGAGGCCGCCGCGGTGCCCATCGCCGCGATCACCGCGCTCGGCGGCCTCGAGGACGGCGGCGGCTGCGAGGGCCGCCGGGTCCTGGTGATCGGGGCGTCCGGCGGCGTGGGCCACTTCGCCGTCCAGATCGCGCGGGTGCTCGGCGCGAGCCGCGTGGCGGCGGTGTGCTCCGGGCGGAATGCCTCCATGGTGGCGCTGCTGGGCGCGGACCGCGTCGTCGACTACACCCGCGAGGACGTTGCGGCGTGCGGGGAGACGTTCGACGTCATCTACGACACCGTCGGCACCACGTCGCTGCCGCGCCTGCGCCGGATCCTCGCGCCGGGCGGCGTCCACCTGGCCGCGGGCGGGCTCGGCGGCGGCCCGCTGCTGGGTCCCGCGTGGGCGATCTACCGCGCGAAGGCCCTGGCACCTCTCGCGCGGCGGCGCGTCGTGGTGGTCGGCACCGAGCCGTCGAGCGAGAACCTCGCCCGCGTCGCCGGATGGCTCGCCGAGGGTCGCGTGCGTCCCGTGATCCAGGCCGCCGTGCCGCTGGAGCGGACGGCTGAGGCGCTCGCCGCGCTCGAGCGCCAGCACGTGGCGGGCAAGCTCGTGGTCGCGGTCGCCTGAACGCGGAGGAGGGCCGGCACCCGCGGGTGCCGGCCCTCCTGTGCGCTCCCGAGAGTCAGGCGGCGAGCGGCGTGTGCGCGTAGGCGGCACGCACCTTGGCGCGGTTCGCGGAGGCCCACGCCGCGCCCTTCGGCGCGATCGCGGCGATCGCCGCGATCGCGACCACCAGGGCGCCCTGCAGCGCGAGCGCCCCGAGGCCCTCGACCACGCCCTTGAGGATGAGCGCCTGGCCGATGGCGAGCCCGACGAGCGCGAGCCCGGCGAGGACCGCGAGCTCGTTGCGCCAGAGGATCGCGGCGATCGCGACGGCGGCCGCCGCGACCGGCATGGCGACCGACCCGATGAACCAGTAGGCGTCGAGACCGTGCACCTCGACGAACGGCGCGGTGGACCCCCACAGGGCGTCCCGGTCGAGCGTGCCGCCCGCGTCCGTCCAGGCGATGGCGCCGCCCATGAACCACGTGAGCGCGGCGACCTGGACGGCGGCGAGCGCGACGACGACGAGTGTGAGTGCGCGATAGACGATGCGCATGATGACTTCCCCCCGCGGGCCGGCGCACGAGTGCGGGATCCGGGGCCCGCGTGACGCTCGGGCTCCTGCACCCGCTCGTGCCATGGTGCGCGCCTCGCGAGGCCGGGGCAATGACCGGATTGCCCCCATTTGTGGTGGGAGCCTGACCCTACTTCTGGGGCCGCCTATTTGGGGGGCAGCGTCGCGACGTAGGCCAGCGCCCGCTCGACCAGGCCGTCCACGTCGCGCGCGGCGAGCGGCAGGGAGACGTACTCGCGCATCGTCCTCCCGCCCGGGGCGAACGGCTCCGCGTCGGCACGTCCGCGCGCGTCCGCGAGGTCCGCGGCCGCCAGCTTGAACGTCACCCGGTCGCCGTACAGCGCCATGAACATGTTGCCCGTCACGAACCCCGCGAGCTGGCCGAACATGGGCCGCACCTCGACCCCGGGCGCGTCGGGCACCAGGGCGCGGAACGCGGCCTTGGCCTCCTCCGTCGGGCGTGGCATCTCCATGGCACGACTCTCCCGCACCCCGCGCCCTGCCGCGACCCGGACGCGTGGCCGGCCCGCGCATCGTCCCGCCCTACGCTTGTCCCCATGGCGACTGTCGGTGAGATGGGGGAGGACGCGCTCATCGCGGCCTTCGCCCCGAGGCTGCCCGTGTCCGACTCCGAGATCCTCGGCCCCGGCGACGACGCGGCGGTCCTGTCCGTCGACGGCGACCTGGTGGTCTCCTCGGACGTGCTGATGGAGGGCCACCACTTCCGGCTCGACTGGTCGAGCCCCGAGGACATCGGCTGGCGCGCCGCCATGCAGAACCTCGCGGACATCGACGCGATGGGCGCCGTCCCGACCGCGCTGCAGATCACGCTGGCCGTGCCCCCGTCGCTCGACGCCGACTGGGTGATGCGCTTCGCGGACGGGCTGCGCGAGGCCTGCGAGCCGCACGGCGTGGGCGTGGTCGGCGGCGACCTGTCCGCGTCGCGCGACATCGCGATCTCCGTCACCGTGCTGGGCGAGACGCACGGTACCGAGCCGATCACCAGGGACGATGCGCTGCCCGGGCAGGTCGTGGCCGTGTCCGGGCCGCTCGGGGCGGCCGCCGCGGGCTACGTGCAGCTGACCGAGGGCCGGCGGATCGACGAGGAGACCATCGGGCTGTTCCTGCGACCCCGGCCGCGGATCGGCGCGGGCCTCGAGGCGGCGCTGCATGGTGCCACCGCGCTCATGGACATCTCCGACGGGCTGGTGCGCGACGCCGGCCGGATCGCGCGCCGCTCCGAGGTAGGCGTGGCGCTGCGTTCGGAGGACGTGCCGCTCCACGAGGGCGCGCGGTTCGCCGCGACCGAGCTGCTGGTGGACCCGCGCCCGTGGGCGCTCACCGGCGGCGAGGACCACCACATGCTCGCGGTGTTCCCGCGCGCGGAGGCCGTGCCGGTCGGCTGGACGGTGGTGGGGGAGACCACGGACGCCTTCGCGGGCGTGCGCGTCGACGGCGAGGTGCCGGACATGCTGGGCTGGGACCACTTCGGAGGCTGAGGTCCCGCAGCGCCCCGTCCGGGCATGCGAAAACGGACGCCCTCCGGGGAGGACGTCCGTCTCTGGGTGGGTCGGCGGTCAGCCGCGCCGATGCGCGCGTGAGCGCGCATCCATCAGATGGCGCGCTGGACCTTGCCGGCCTTGAGGCACGAGGTGCACACGTTGAGGCGCTTGGGGGTACCCGCGACCACGGCACGCACGCGCTGGATGTTCGGGTTCCAGCGACGCTTGGTGCGGCGGTGCGAGTGCGAGATGCTGTGACCGAAGGACGGTCCCTTGGCGCAGACGTCGCAGGTGGCAGCCACGATAGTTCTCCTAGTTTCTGGCGCGGATCGACGTTCGCGATCCGCAAAGCTTGGGGGCCCGGGTGCTCGGGCAACCGCACTAGGGTAACCGAGATCCGCCCCAGACGGCAAACCCGCGGGGCGGGCGACCCCGGGAGGGGATGCGCTCGCTGTCGGCGGGCCGTGCCACGATAGTACGCGAGCGGCGACCCCGCGCCGTGTCCAGTGCCGGAGGTGACCCGTGAGCGAAGCGCATGCCCTGCGCCGCTGGCTCGGGTCCGGGATGGACGCCGTGCGCCACTCGCGCGGGCGCCTCGACGCGATCAACGTGTTCCCCGTCGCGGACGCGGACACCGGCACCAACGTGTACCTCACGCTGCAGGAGGGCAACCGCGCCGTCGCGCGGCTCCCCGCGGACGCCTCGCACCGCGACGTCGCCGCGGCGTTCGCCCGCGGCGCCCTCATGGGCGCCCGCGGCAACTCCGGCGTGATCCTCAGCCAGTACCTCAGCGCGCTCCTGCGGGTCATCGACTCCAAGGGCGGCCTCGAGAGCGTCGACGCGCGCGGGCTGTCGCTCGCGCTCGGGCGGGCGGCGGAGGCCGCGTACGCCGCCGTGGGCGCGCCCGTCGAGGGCACCATCCTGTCCGTCGCGCGCGCCGCGGCCCGCTCCGCGAACGCGTCCGCGACCGGCGGGGGCTCCCGCGAGCAGGTGATCGTCGCGGCCGTCGACGGCGCGAGGGACGGCCTCAAGCGCACCACCGAGCAGCTGCCGAGCGCGCGCGCCGCCGGGGTGGTCGACGCGGGCGCCGCCGCGCTGGTGCTCCAGCTAGAGATGCTCGCGGAGGCCATCGCGGGCGAGGGCGCGCTCGCCGCTCATCCCGCCGTCGCGTGGGAGCTGCCCGGGCGCCGCCACCGCGTGGTGCAGCCCGGCCACGCGAGCCACGGCGAGGAGGACGGCGGGGAGTACGAGGTGATGTTCGTCGCCGACCGCGAGGAGGATGCCCGCGCGGGCCTGCTCGAGCGTCTCACGGCGATCGGCGACTCGGTGACGGTGACCGCGTCCCACGGCCTGGTGCAGGCCCACGTCCACACCGACCACCCCGCGCGGGCGGTCGCGCTGGCGGAGGAGCTCGACGCCCACCAGATCGTCGCGCGCTCCATCACCATGAGCACGGTCCAGGACCGCTCCGCGACCGGGGTGGTGGCGCTCACCACGTGCCCCGGGCTCGCGGAGCCGCTCGCGGACGCCGGCGCGGTGGTGCTGGTGGTGCCCGAGCCGGGCTCGCTGCGCAAGCGGGACCTGAGCCGCGCGGTGCGCGACGCGTCGGGCGCCGAGGCGATCGTGGTGGCGGGGGACCCGTCGCTGCTCGCGACCGCGCGCGCGCTCGCGGACAAGCGCGGCAGGCCCCGCCTGGTGGTGATCGAGGCGTCTCACGAGGCGCACGTGATCGCCGCCGTCGCGGCCTCCGCGCTCGCGACGCCGGGCGAGGACGTCGCGCACCTCATGCGCGCCGCCGTCGCGTCGACCGCGGTGGGCCAGAGCACGGGCGATGCGCTCGACGAGGACCTCGACACGCTCGTAGGCCCCGGCACCGAGGTGGTGACGCTGGTGCTGGCCCGCGGTATCGACGACTCCGTGGGCGACGAGGCCCGCGCGTCCGTCGAGGCGCGCTCGCCCGGCGCCGAGCTCGCGGTGTACCCCGGCGGTCAGGAGTGGCCGCCCATCCTCATCGGTGTGGAGTCGGCGCCGTCATGACCGGACGCCTCGAGGAGCCGCTCGCGAAGGTGCTGGGCGCCCGCACGGCCGGATCGTTGGAGAAGCTCGGCCTCGTCACCGTGGGCGACCTGCTGCGCCACTACCCGCGCAGGTACGGCGCCCCCGGGGAGATGACGCCGCTGGCGCAGTTGCGCGAGGGCGAGCACGTGACCGTGATGGCGCAGGTGCGCACCGCGACGGTGCGGCAGATGCGCTCGCGCGGCGGCGCGATGCTCGAGGCCGTGGTGACCGACGGCCGCGACAGCCTCCAGCTCACGTTCTTCGCCAAGCGCGCGGGTGTGCTGCGCATGCACGAGGACAAGCTGCGGCCGGGCCGGCGCGGGCTCTTCACCGGCACCGTGGGGGAGTACCGCGGGCGCCGCCAGCTGACCCACCCCGACTACCTCATCGTGGGCGTGGACGCCGCCGACGAGGACGAGGCCGTCGCCGAGGCCTCCCGACCCATCCCGCTCTACCCGGCCGCCGCATCGGTCCCCACCTGGCGGATCGGCCGCGCGGTGCGGGCCGTCCTCGACCCCCTCACCGAGGCCGACGTGCCCGACCCGCTGCCCGCCGAGCTGCGCGAGCGTCGCGGGCTGCCCACGCTCCTCGAGGCGCTGCGGCTGGTCCACGTCCCCGAGACCGACCAGGACCACCGGCGCGGACGCGAGCGGCTCCGCTTCGAGGAGGCGCTGGTCCTCCAGACCGCGCTCGCGCGGCGCCGCGCCGACCACGACGCGCTCGCCGCCGTGCCTCGGCCCGCGCGGGCGGGCGGCCTGGTCGCGGCGCTGGACGCGCGCCTGCCGTACCGGCTCACCGACGGACAGCGCGAGGTGGGTGAGACCATCGCCGCGGACCTCGCACGCGACACCCCGATGCTGCGGCTCCTGCAGGGCGACGTGGGCGCCGGCAAGACGGTGGTCGCGCTGCGCGCCATGCTGCAGGTGGTCGACGCCGGGGGACAGGCGGCGCTGCTCGCCCCCACCGAGGTCCTCGCCGCGCAGCACGCGCGCTCGCTCCGCGCGCTGCTCGGGCCGCTCGCGGACGGCGGCATGCTCACCGCGGCCGACGACGCCACGCGCGTCACCCTGCTCACCGGCTCGCAGGGATCGCGCGAACGCCGCGCCGCGCTCGCGGAGGCCGCCTCGGGCGCCGCCGGGATCGTGGTCGGCACGCACGCGCTGCTGAGCGAGACCGTCCAGTTCGCGGACCTGGGCCTGTTGGTGGTCGACGAGCAGCACCGGTTCGGCGTCGAGCAGCGCGACGCGCTGCGCGCGCGGGGCGAGCGCGTCCCGCACACGCTCGTCATGACCGCCACCCCGATCCCGCGCACCGTGGCGATGACGGTGTTCGGCGACCTGGAGACATCCGTGCTGAGCGACCGGCCCGCCGGCCGCCAGGAGACGGTGACGCACCTGGTACCCGCGGGCAACGCCGCGTGGATCGACCGCGCGTGGGCGCGCGTGCGCGAGGAGGTCGACCGCGGCGGCCGCGCCTACGTGGTGTGCCCGCGCATCGACGGCGACACCGAGGAGGAGCCTGAGGAGCTCCCTCTCGACGCGGTCGAGGGGGACGCTGCTGGGGCCGGGTCGGACGGCCCGGCGCGCCCGCCGCTCGCGGCGGTCCTCGAGGTGGCGGAGCTCCTTTCCGGGCACCCGGCGCTCGCCGGGGTCGGCGTCGGGGTGATGCACGGCCGCCTCGCGGCGGAGGACAAGGACGCGGCGATGGCGCGGTTCGCGGCGGGAGCGGCACCGGTGCTGGTCGCGACCACCGTGATCGAGGTGGGCGTCGACGTGCCCGAGGCGACCGCGATGGTGGTCCTCGACGCGCAGCACTTCGGGATCTCGCAGCTCCATCAGCTGCGGGGGCGCGTGGGCCGCGGCGATCGCGCGAGCATCTGCCTGCTCGTCTCGCATGCCGAGCAGGGCTCGGTGGCGCACGGGCGCCTGTCCGCGCTCGCGGCCACCACCGACGGCTTCCTGCTCGCGGAGAAGGACCTCGAGCTGCGCCGCGAGGGCGACGTGCTGGGCGCCGCGCAGTCCGGGGGCCGCAACTCGCTGCGGCTGCTGCGCGTGGTGCGCGACGCCCACGTCATCGAGGACGCGCGCCAGGAGGCGGCGGCGCTCGTCGCGAGCGACCCGTCGCTGGCGCGCTGGCCCGCGCTCGCGGACGCGATCGCCGACTCGCTCGACCGGGACCGCGAGGAGTTCCTCAGCCGCTCGTGAACCGCCGCGGCGTCATGACCAGGAGCGCCTCGTGCATCACCTCGGCGCTGAACGCGCTCGTGGTGCCCTCGGTGTCGCCGTCGATCTGGAACGGCACCTCGCGGTCGAGCTCGACCTCCACGCGGCGCCCCGCCGTGCGGCGCATGGGGGAGCGTCCGCCGCGCCGGGCCAGCGACCCCAGCAGGCGCATCACCATGCCCTGGACGCCGTCCCCGCTCGCGACCAGCACGTGGAGACGGCCGTCCCCGGCCTCCGCGTCGGGCAGCAGGTTGATGCCGCCCTGCAGGCGCCCCACGTTGCCGACGAGCGTCATCACGGCGCGGCCGTCGTGGACCTGCCTGCCGTCGACGGTCACCTTGGCGCGGAACGCCTCGGCGCCTACCTGGCGGATGCCGGCGACCACGTACGCGCCTCCCTTGACCAGCTTCTTGAGGCGCGGGTCGGTGTCGCGCATGATCTGCGCGTCGAGGCCCACGCCGGCCATCACGGCGAACTCCGCGGACTCGTCGCCCACGCTCCACCGGATCATGTCGATCGCGCGCGGCGTGCCGTGCAGCGCGACGTCGAGCGCGTCGTCCTCGTCGAGGGGGATCCCGAGGTTGCGGCCCAGCAGGTTGCCGGTGCCCGCGGGGACCACCGCGACGGGCACGCCGGAGCCGGCCATGGCGGCGCAGACCGCGCGGACCGTGCCGTCGCCGCCCGCGACCAGCACCAGGTCGACGTTCTTCGCGAGAGCCTCGCGCGCCATGCCGTCGCCCGGGTCGTCCTCCCTGGTCTCGAGCCACATCGGCGACTGCCAGCCGTCGCGGGTCATCGCGAACGTCACCCGGCGGCGGAAGGACTCGATCTCGAGGATCTTGGTCGGGTTGTAGATGACGGCGGCGCGACGCCCGGGCTGGGCGGCCTTGCTGCGACTGAGCGATCCCGAGATCGCCTCGACGCCGCTCCACCACAGCGCCGCGGACGCGACCACCACACCGAACAGCCATCCGCCCACCGAGTCCGACAGGTTGACGGTGCCCATGGCCCACTGGCTGACCACCGTGAGCGCCACGATCGCCGCGCCCCACAGCCGCACCCGCACGCGCGCCGCGGTGGAGCGGCGCTGCGCGTTCGCGATGGTGACGAGCAGCCACACCAGGATGGTGACCGCGAGGATGTGCCCGGACGGGTACGCGTAGCCGATGGCTGAGATCGAGTCGTCGAACGTGGTCTCGGGCCGCGGCCGTGCCACCAGCACCCGGTTGAGCTGCCACAGCGGGAAGCCCAGCGCGGCGATCGCGAGCGCCGCCGCGAGGTGCCGCTGGCGCCGTTGAAGCGCGCGCGCCGCGAACGCGAGCGCGATGACGAGCACGAAGAACGGGTTGGTGAAGAGCGCGAAGCCCTCGACCAGCTGGCCGGTGTACGAGCGCGGGTCGAGCGGGGTCGCGGGGCCGGGCAGCCAGGTGTCGACGGTGCGGTCGGCCCACCCGGACACCACGCCCCAGGTCCACAGCAGGTAGGCGGCGAGCGCGAGCGCGAACGCGGCGGGCTCGAAGGTGCGGCGCGGCGCCCAGGCCGGCGGTTGCATCGTCACGAGGTAGCCAGGTCCCGGTGACGGAAGCCTCGGAAGCCGACCGCGGTGAGCAGGGCTCCCACGAGCATCACCACGACCCACCCGGTCCAGGTGTACGCCGACGTGGCGAGATGCGGCACGTGATAGTACGGGCTGATGCCCAGCACCCACTCGTCCAGGCCGAACGTCGGGCCGAGCAGCGTGAGCGCGAACGAGGCGACGACGCCCGCCCAGGCGGCGATCGCGACCTTCGGGCGCGCGCCGACGACCGCGATGGCGACCGCGGTGACGGTCCACACGGCTGGCACGGTGACCCACGCCTGGCCCAGCGCCTCGCCGAACGAGATGCCGAGGTCCGCGCTCGAGGTGAAGCCCGCGACCACGCCGCCCGCGATCGTGAGGAACACCGGCGCCGCCAGCAGCGCGACGCCCACGTGAGCGGCGTAGTAGCGGGGCCGGGATACGGGTGTCGCGATGAGCGGCTCGACGCGGTCCTCCATCTCCTCCTTGCGCACCCGCAGCACCATCTGGACGCAGGCGATCGAGCAGATGATGCCGACCAGGCTGAGGATGGTCGCGAGGAACGCCCCGAACAGGTCCTCGGGCGTGGTCGCGCCGGCGGCGAGCACCTGCGCGATCCCGGCATCGCCCGACAGCAGGTCCGTGATCGACGTGACGAAGTAGCCGAACACCACGCCGAGCACCGCGAACCCGATCGCCCACGCGATCAGCGAGCCGCGGTTGAGGCGCAGCGCGAGGGCCCAAGCGGAGCGCGCGCGTCCCCGCGCCGGCCCGGGTGCGGGAGCGATCGCGCCCTGCCCGAAGTCGCGGCGGGTCTGCAACACGAACGCGATGGCGAGGAGCACGGCCGTGAGCGCGACCGCGAGCATCAGGGGCGCCCAGTTGTCCTCGTAGGCCGGCTTGGTCTCGGTCATCCACGCGAGCGGGTTGACCCAGATGGCCCAGTCCGCGGCCTCGACGGAGTACGCGAAGCCGCGCAGGATGAACAGCGTGCCGACCGCGGCGACGGCCATGGAGGACGAGGCGCGGGCCTCGGCGCCCAGCTGCGAGGTCACCGCGGCGATGCCGGTGCCCATCCAGCCGGACGCGACGAAGGTGGCGCTGAGCAGGGCCGTCGCCTCGACGCCGCCGCCGCACGCCCACGCCAGCAGGAACGACACGACGCCGACCATGAGCGACATCACGAGCCCCATGCCGACGGCGACGAGCAGGCGGGCTTGGCGACCGAGCACGCCGGAGGCGAGCAGCTCGGCCTGGCCGGAGTCCTCCTGGCCGCGCGTCGCCTTCGTCACCACGAAGATCGCGCCGAGCGACGCGAACAGCCCGCCGAGCGCGAGCGCGCGCCACGCGTTGAACCCGTCGGCCGTGCTGAGGTCCCACGCGGGGCCGAAGATGAGCCCCATCGCGGGGTTGGACCCGACCAGCGTCGCGAGCCCCTCGCGGTCCGCCTCCGTGGGGAACACCCACGGGTAGACCAGCACGGACGAGGCCGACAGGATCGACACGATCGCGACCCATGGTGCGAACGACCGCGCCTCGTGGCGGATCGAGGTCCGCAGCAGGGTGGGCGCGCCGACGGTCGCGGTGCTCATCGGGTTCCCGCCACGTCGTCCTCGTTCTCGTACAGGCGCAGGAACAGGCTCTCGAGCGACGGCGGGGTCACGGTGAGGGCCTCGAGCCCGTAGGGCGCGAGCAGGGTCATCGCCGCGCCGATGCCGTCGGGGTCCACCGTCGCGGTGAGCACCGCGCCGTCGAGGCGGACGTCGTGGAGCGCCGCGAGGTCCGCCGCCGCGGGGACGCGCGCCAGCGTCGCGTGGACGCTCGTGCGCGCGTCACCGCGGATCTGGGCGAGGGTGCCCGTCTCGACGATCTTGCCGGCGCGGATGATGCTGAGCCGGTCCGCGAGGGTCTCGACCTCGGACAGGATGTGGCTGGACAGGAGCACGGTCGCGCCGCGGTCCTTCGCCTCGCCGAGCACCTCCTGGAAGACGTTCTCCATGAGCGGGTCGAGGCCGGAGGTGGGCTCGTCGAGGATGAGCAGCTCGGCGTTCGACGCGAGCGCCGCGACGATGGCGACCTTCTGGCGGTTGCCCTTGGAGTACTGGCGGCCGCGCTTGGTCGGGTCGAGCTCGAAGCGCTCGATGAGCTCGGCGCGCCTCGCATCGTCCAACCCGCCTCGCAGGGAGCCCAGGAGGTCGATCGCCTCGCCTCCGGACATCGAGGGCCAGAGCGCGACGTCGCCGGGGACATAGGCGAGGCGCCGGTGCAGCTCGACCACGTCGGACCACGGGTCGCCGCCCAGCAGCCGGGCCGTCCCCCCGTTCGCGCGGAGCAGGCCCAGGAGGACGCGGATGGTGGTCGACTTGCCCGCGCCGTTCGGGCCGAGGAAGCCGTGCACCTCGCCCCGCGCGACGGACAGGTCGAGGCCGTCGAGGGCCGTGAAGCTCCCGAAGCGCTTGACGAGTCCCTGGGTCTCGATCACGGTCTCATCTGCGGACATGTTGCCTCCAGGGCTGCGCGGTCCGCGAGATGCGGGCTCGTCTGACATTCAACTGCACATGCCAGGAATTCCACAAGTGAGGAGTTCCCGGGGGCGGCGCATTAGGCTGGCGTCATGGCTGGAGACCGGGTCGCGCGTGCGGTGCGCTCCGCTGGGCGTCGCCCCGGAGTCAGCGGGACGCGCGAGGCGATCCTCGCCGCCGCGCTCCGGGCCTTCGCGACCAGCGGCTTCCGGGGAGCATCGCTGCGCGCGATCGCCAACGATGCAGGCGTGGATCCCGCCCTCATCCGCCATTACTTCGGCGACAAGGCGTCCCTGTTCGCGCAGGCCGTCGCGGACGGCTCCGGGATAGTCGCCCGGATGTCCGCGGTCCTCGACCAGCGGGGGCCCGACCAGGGGAGACGGGCCATCGACGCGTATCTTGGCCTGTGGGAGGACCCGGACAACCTCGCCGTCATCCGAGCGATGATCGGCACCGCCATGACGGCGCCCGAGGCGCTCGAATCGCTCCGCGGCGTGCTGCTCGCGCGCGTCGCGAGCCGCGCTCCTGGAGGCGCGGATTCTCCGGGCGTCGCGCTCGCCGCGTCGCAGCTGCTCGGGCTCGCGTTCGCGCGGTACGTGATCCAGATCCCGAGCGTGGCCGCCATGCCGCGCGACGAGCTGCTCGACCTGGTGGCGCCCACGATCGACCGGTACCTGGCCCTGGGCGAGGCCCCCGCGTGAGGCATCTCGACGTCTCGCGCGGCCTCCGCCTGGTGTGCGGCGGGCAGAGCGGCGTGGACCGCGCCGCGCTCGAGGCGGCCGCGGTGCTCGGGATCGAGTACGGCGGGTGGTGCCCGGCGGGCGGCTGGGCCGAGGACCTCCCCGAGGCGCCCGGCGTGCGCGGCCTCTACCCGCTGCTGCGCGAGACCCCGTCCGCCGACCCGGCCGAGCGCACGGCGCTCAACGTGCGCGAAGCGGGAGCCGTGCTCGTGATCGTGGCCGAGGGCGCATCGTCCCCCGGCACCGGCGTCACGCTGCGGGAGGCCGAGCGCCTGGGCCGGCCCCTCGCGATCCTGCCGATCTCGCTGTCCCACCCGCTCGAGGGGGAGAAGGCGGCGCGCGACACCGTCGCGCGCCTGCTCGCCGAGGTCCCCGGCACGCCACCCACGCTCGACGTCGCAGGCCCGCGCGAGTCGGAGGCGCCGGGCATCCGCGGCGCCGCGCGCGAGCTGCTGGTCGCGCTGCTCACCCCCTTCGCGCGCTGACCGGGGGACGATGCGCGGGCCGGGCGGGGTGACGAGGTCCCGCGTGGGAGCGTTTACAGTTCTCGCTATGACGGAAGCCATCAGCGCCGATCGTCAGCTGTCCGCCCTGCGCGATCTCGCGGAGCGCGAGCTGTCCCAAGGGATCCTGCCGTTCTGGGAGGCGCACGCCTTCGCGCCCGACGGCACGCTCCGGGGCGGCGTCAGCGACGATCTCGACTACCTCGACGACCTGCCGCGCCACGCGGTGCTGGCCGCACGGATCCTGTGGACCTTCTCCGCCGCCGCGCAGGCGCTGCCCGCGCAGCGCGAGCGGCACCTCGCCAGCGCACGGCGCGCGTTCGACCTGCTCACGGGCCCCATGTGGGACGTCCAGCACGGCGGCGTCTTCTGGTCGCTCGACGCGGACGGCGCGGTCCTCGATGACCGCAAGCAGGTCTACGCGCAGGCCTTCACGGTCTACGGGCTCGCGGCGTGGGCACGGGCGACCGGCGACGACGACGCGCTCGAGCGCGCGCTGTGGCTCGCCGGCGTGCTCGACGCGACCGCGCGCGACCTCGAGTACGGCGGCTACGTCGAGGCGCTCGCGCGCGACTGGTCGCCCACGTCGCGGCTCGCTCTGTCCGACGTCGACCCGGACGTGCCCAAGTCGATGAACACCAACCTCCACGTGCTCGAGGCCCTGACGGAGCTCTTGCGCGCCTCCGCGGACCTCGCGGTGCGGGAGTCGCTCGAGACACTGCTGCGCACCACGCTCGACTGCATCGTGCGCGACGCCCCGTTCGCGCACTGCGCTCTGTACTTCGACGAGAGCTGGGAGCCCGCCTCCGACGGCGTCTCCTACGGCCACGACATCGAGACCTCGTGGCTGCTGTGGGAGGCGTGGGAGGCGCTCGCGGCGCACGGCGTCGAGGACGCCGACCTCGAGTGGCGCACGCGCGAGGCGTCCCTGGCGCTCGCGGAGGCGGTCAGGCGTGAGGGCGTGGACGCCGACGGCGCCGTGCTCTACGCCGGCACCCCCGACGGCCCCACCGACCGGGACCGCCACTGGTGGCCCCAGGCCGAGGGCGTGGTGGGCTGGCTCAACGCGTTCCAGCTCGGCGGCCGTGCCGAGGACAGGCGCGCCGCGATCCGCTCGTGGGACTTCATCGAGACGCACATCAAGGACCACCGCAACGGCGAGTGGTTCGCGCGCCTCGACGCGGAAAACCGGCCCATGAGCGGCGGCACCGGCGATCTCAAGATGGGGCCGTGGAAGTGCCCGTACCACAACGCCCGCGCGTGCCTCGAGGTGCTCCGCCGCATCGAGGACTGATCGGGTCCCTCGCGTCCCCCCTGGCAGCGCGGTGACTTCACGCCACCGTTTGCGGCCTCACCCCCTGCTCGATACGTTCCGAATTGTCTGATTCGTCCGAATCGGACCAAGGGGGCGCTCGGGCCGTCGCGGCTTGCCCCACCGGGCAATGCAGCCCGGCAACCGAGGGGGATTCACATGAGTGCTGTGAGCACTTCTGCGCGCACGCGCACGCGCCGGGGCCGTCGAGCCCTGGCCATGCTGGGACTGTCCGGACTCGCGCTCGCGGGTGTCGGCGCGGCGATCACGTCCGCAAACCTCAACGACCAGGTCAGCTTCCAGATCCGCACCTACGCGGCCAACTTCGACCTGCAGGGCTGCGGCCCCGCGATCGAGGAGCCCGTCGAGGACGCCGCCCTGGCGCAGGCCCGCTTCGGCGGGTACCCGGGTCACGGCCCGATCGACCTCGACGACGTCATCGACACCTGCCCCGAGACCGGGTCCGCCTGGTACGACGAGGGCGCGCTCGGCGAGGCCGTGCCCATCGACGTCGGCGACATCGGCGCGCTGCTCCCGGGCGAGACCAAGTACGTCAAGGTGACGGTCCTCAACGCCGGCGACACCGACATGAAGGTGCTCGCGGGCAAGCCCACCGGCAGCGGGCCCATGTTCGAGACCTCGGCCTCCGTCGCGCGGTGGCACCATTCCGACGGCGTCAAGGTGGGCCTGGTCGGCAAGCCGTACCTCGCGCTCGAACCCGACGAGGAGGGCTCCTTCATCGTGAAGATCCGCGCCCCGAAGGAGTGGAGCGAGGAGTTCGTCGACTCCGAGGGCTGGGTCTCCCTGCTGGTGACGGGCATGCTCGACACCTCGAACGGCAGCTAGCGGACGCCCGCGCAAGAAGGGCGCCCGATCACCATGCGAGTCATGCGCGCCGTCGGCGGTGCCGGCCTCTGGGTCGGCGCCGTCGTCGGCGTGCTCCTCGGGCTCGTGTGGCTCGCGACCGCGCTGGGGCTGATCCGCCCCCTCATCGTGGTCTCCGGTTCGATGGAGCCCGCGATCGCGGCGGGCGACCTCATCATCGACCGGCCCATCCGCGCGTCCGAGCTCGAGGTGGGGGACATCGCCACGCTCCCGAGCTCGGACGGCACGTCCCTGGTCACGCACCGCGTCGTCTGGATCGATCCGGTGGGCGAGGACCGGCTGGTCGGCATGCAGGGGGACGCGAACGCCTCCGCGGACCAGGAGCCGTACGTCGCGCAGGGCGACGTCCTGGTGCTCGCGCTCACCGTCCCCGGCGCCGGCGCGGTGCTCGAGGCCGTCTCCCGGCCGGTGGTCCTCATCCCCATCGGCCTGGTGCTGCTCGCCTGCGCGGGCATGTACCTCATGCGCGATCCCGACGACGAGGACGGCGCCGACGAGCCCGCGCTCGCCGCGACCCGTCCCGAGCGAGCGGGAGGCTGACCCATGACGTCCACGAGGGGGAAGGCGGCGGTCGCGGGCGCGCTCGCGGCGGTGGCCGCGCTGGGCGTGCCCGCGCTCGCCGCCACCACCTCCGCGCACCTCAACGACTCGACGGCGTTCGCCATCGCGATCGAGGCGGGCGACTGGGCGCCCGCGGGCGAGGACGGCGCGCGCGACGGCACGGGGGGCCCGTCGCGCGCGGAGGCCGCCGCGCGGGGCGCCGCGTACACGGCCCTCGAGGACGCCGGCGAGGGCGGCACGATCCCGCCGGTCGACACCGGGACGACCGGCGTGACGGTGGACGATGCGCCGGTCGCCCCGGGCGACGACGACGGCCTCGGCGGTGGCGAGGGCGGCGCCCCGGACCCCGCCGCGTCCCCGGGGACGGACCCCGGGTCCGCGCCGGGGCAGCAGGGGACCGGCGGCACCCCGGCCTCAGGCCCGACCGCCGCCCCGACGCCCGCGCCCGGCCCCACCACCGGGCAGCCGTCCTCCCCGTCCCCGCTCGACGACTCCGCGATCCGCGCCTGCCTCGCCGACACGGAGCGTGCGTGGGAGGACCTCAAGGAGCTCCGCGGCGAGCCCGACGACCCGGAGCTGGCCGACGACACGGCGCGCTGGGTGCGCGGCTCCGCCGAGCGGGAGGCCGCCGACCTCGCGACCTGCGAGGACCTCGCCGACGCGCTCGCCTTCATCGAGGAGTCCGCACCCGCGAGCTCCCCGACGCCGTCGCCCGCACCCTCCCCGGAGCGCTCCCCGTCGCCGTCCCCGACCCCGGCGTCGACCCCCGCGCCCACCACCACGGCCAGCGCGGGCGGGTAGGCGACCGCCGCATCGTCCCTCCGCGCGTCCCCCTAGGCTGGTGGCGTGACCAGGATCATCGCCGGCCGTTGGGGCGGCCGCCGGCTCGCGGTGCCGCCGCGCGGCACGCGCCCCACCACGGACCGCGTGCGGGAGGCCGTGTTCAGCCGCCTCGACCACGGCGACCACCTCCGCGGCGCGCGCGTGCTCGACCTGTTCGCGGGCTCGGGGGCGCTGGGCTTCGAGGCGGTCAGCCGGGGTGCCGCGCACGCGACGCTGGTCGAGGCCGACGCCCGCGCGACCGCGGTGCTGCGCTCGAACGCGCGCGACCTGTCCGCCGGCGGCGCCGTCACCGTGGTGAAGGAGCGGGTGCGCCCGTTCCTGTCGCGCGACGCGGAGCCCTGGGACGTGATCCTGCTGGACCCGCCGTACGACATCCCCCGGGCGGAGCTTGCGCAGGTCCTGGCCGCCGCGGGCGACCGGATCGCGCCGGGCGGCCTGGTGGTGCTCGAATGGTCGAGCCGCGCGGGCGACGCGCCGTGGCCGGACACGCTCGAGGCGGTCGCGTCGAAGGCGTACGGCGAGACGGCCATCCACTACGCGCGCGCCGCGGCACCCGAATTGGACGCGGATGCGGACGGCGGTAGCGTCGACGCATGACCACCGCCGTCTTTCCCGGAACCTTCGACCCGGTGACGTGGGGCCACGTCGACATCGCGACCCGTGCGCGGTCGATGTTCTCGAGGGTCGTCCTGGCCGTCGCCCACAACTCCACCAAGACCCCGCTGCTGGACCTCGACACGCGCGTGGCGCTCGCACGCCGCGCCGTCGAGCCGCTCGAGGGCGTCGAGGTGGTCCCCGTCGAGGGGCTGCTCGTGGACTTCTGCAAGGGGATCGGCGCGGGCGTGATCGTCAAGGGGCTGCGCGGCGGCGCCGACTACGACTACGAGCGGCCCATGGCGCTCATGAACCGCTCGCTCAGCGGCATCGAGACCGTCTTCATCACCGGCGACAACGCCCTCAGCCACGTCGCGTCCTCCCTGGTGCGGGACGTTGCGCGGCACGGCGGGGCCATCGGCCGGTACGTGCCGGACGGCGTGGTCGACGCGGTCTCCGCAGCGCTGGCCGCCGAGCGCGGCTGACCCCCTCGCCACCGCCCGGCCTCGCGCGCGTGCGAGGATGGCGACACGGCCCGCCGAGCGAGTTGGCCGAATCCGCCCGCATCGCGTACAGTTGTGGGCTGGCCCTGCCGACAGGCGAGGCCGAGGTCCCCGCGGACCGGAACGACCAGGAGGCGCGTGTGGCTCACACTTCACGCCCTGCACCCTCGCCGTACACCTTCTCTGTTCGAGACATCGTGCGGCGCCCGGGCGCGCAGAGGCTCGTCTCCGAAGCCTTCCCGGCCCCCGCGGTCCTCGGCACCGATCTGATCGCAGTGCCCGAAGGCGCGGAGGTGCGGCTCGACCTGAGCCTCGAATCCGTGCAGGAGGGCATCTGGGTCTCCGGAACCGTCAACGGGACGGCGATCGGGGAGTGCGGACGGTGCCTGGACCAGGTGCGGCAAGAGATTGCCGCCCCGGTCCACGGACTGTTCGAGTACCCCGACTCGCGCATCGCTGGCGAGGACGAGACCTCGGAGGACGTCTTCGAGTTCGACGGTGAGAACCTCGTGCTCGAAGAGGTGGTGAGGGACGCGGTGGTGACGAGCCTCCCGTTCACGCCGCTGTGCAGCCCGGACTGCCCGGGGCTGTGCGACCAGTGTGGCGCGCGGCTCGCGGACGACCCGGACCATGCGCACGAGGTGCTGGACCCGAGGTGGGCCGCACTCCAGAGTTTGACCGACGAGAAAGAGAGTTAGCCGTGGCTGTTCCCAAGCGCAAGATGTCGCGCAGCAACACGCGTGCACGTCGCTCGCAGTGGAAGACGACCGCTGCCAACCTTTCGACGTGCCCCCAGTGCAAGGCCGACAAGCTGCAGCACACCGCGTGCCCGTCGTGCGGCGCCTACAACGGGCGTCAGTACGTCGAGGCGCTGCGCACCGAGCACGCCGGCTGAGGCACCACGCCTCCCGGCGTGACGCGAGCATGAGCATCCCAGGGCAGCAGGCAGCTGACGCCCTGATCAGCAGGTTGGGTGTCCACGTGGACCCCGACCTGCTGGTGCTCGCGCTCACGCATCGCTCGTTCGCTTACGAGGCCGGCGGCCTCCCCACGAACGAGCGCCTGGAGTTCCTGGGCGACTCCGTGCTCGGCATCGTCGTCACGGATCGCCTTTACCACGCGCACCCCGACCTGCCCGAGGGCGAACTCGCGAAGATGCGGGCCGCCTGCGTGTCGCAGCGTGCGCTCTCCGTGGTCGCCCGCGAGATCGGCCTGGGCCCCTGCATCCTGCTGGGCAAGGGCGAGCGCGCCACCGGCGGCAACGACAAGGACTCGATCCTCTGCGACGCCTTCGAGGCGGTCCTGGGCGCCATCTACCTCACGCACGGCATCGACACCGCGCGCGAGGTGATCCTGCGCCTCGTGGGACCCAGCCTGGCGGCCGCCGCGACGTCCGGCGTCGCGCTCGACTGGAAGACGTCGCTCCAGGAGGCCTGCGCCGAGCGCGGCCTGGGCAGCCCCGTCTACGAGGTCACCGGCGAGGGACCCGACCACGCGCGCCTCTTCACCGCCACCGTCCTCATCGCCGGCGAGCCCAAGGGCTCCGGCACCGGCACCGCCAAGAAGCACGCCGAGCAGGACGCCGCCGCGGAGGCCTACGCCGCCGTCACCGCGGCCTGACGCCCCGCCCCTCGCCGCAGGAGCACCCCGTTGCCCGAGCTGCCCGAGGTCGAGACGGTCCGGCGCGGACTCGCCTCGCTGGTCACCGGCGCCCGCATCTCCGCCGTCGACATCCGCCGCGACTCGTGCGTGCGGCTGCTGCCCGGCGGCCCCGCGGAGTTCTCCGCCGAGGTCACCGGCCTCACGCTGTCGCGCCTGGTGAGGCGCGGGAAGTTCCTGTGGGCGGAGCTGGCGCCCAGCGCGGGGGACGATGCGCCCCTCCTCGCGCTCTCGGCCCACCTGGGCATGTCGGGCCAGTTCCGCGTCCACGTCGACGCCCCCGAGCCGCACCACCACTGCCGCGCGCGCCTCACGCTCGCCGACCCCGCGCTCACCCTCGACTTCCTCGACCAGCGCACGTTCGGCTACCTGCACGTCGAGCCGCTCGTCCCCACGCCCGACGGCGGTCCCGGCGGGGAGGGCACGCCGCTCGCGCTGCTGCCCGCATCCGTCGCGCACATCGGCCGCGACGCGCTGGACCCGGGGCTGGACGAGGCGGCGGCAGCCCGCGCGCTCCGGCGAGGCACGCGCGGGGTCAAGCAGGTGCTCCTCGACCAGACCGTGGTGAGCGGCATCGGCAACATCTACGCCGACGAGGCGCTGTGGCGCGCCCGCGTCCACCCCGAGCGTCCCGCCCAGGTCCTCACCGCATCGTCCGCCCGCGCCCTTCTCGACGCGGCCCGCGAGGTCATGGGCCGCGCGCTCGACCAGGGCGGCACGTCCTTCGACGCGCTGTACGTGAACGTCAACGGCGAATCCGGCTACTTCTCACGCTCACTCGAGGCCTACGGGCGGGCGGGGGAGCCGTGCGGGCGCTGCGGCACGCCGCTGTCGCGCGCGACCGTCGGGGGCCGCGCCACCCACTGGTGCGCGCGCTGCCAGCGGCGGTGGGCGCCTCGCACGCCGCGCTGACCGGGCCGCCGGGACCCGCCCGCGCGTCCAGCGGGACCCGGGTCCTGGGACCGCTGTAGCATCACCCTTATGTCTGACATCACCGTGCTGGTCCTCGACGACCACGAGGTCGTCCGCCGTGGCATCTGCGACATCCTCGAGCGCGCGGACGGCATCGCCGTCGTCGCGGAGGCCTCGACGGTCGCGCAGGCCGTGCGTCGCGCGGAGGCGGTCCGGCCGCAGGTGATCCTGTCCGACCTGCGCCTCCCGGACGGCACCGGCCTCGACGTCATCAACCACGTGCGCGGCAAGCTGCCCGAGACGCGCGTGGTGGTGCTCACCAGCTACGACGACGACGAGGCGCGCGCCGCCGCCCGCAACGCCGGCGCGGACGTGTTCCTCGCCAAGACCGCCGGCTCCACCGAGGTCCTCCAGGCGGTGCGCGACGCCGCCTCGGGCCGCGAGCACGGCCAGCACATCTCCGTCCACGAGGACGACGTCATCGCGCGTCTCACCCCCATGGAGCGCCGCGTGCTCGACCACGTGGGCGCCGGGCTCGCGAACCGCGAGATCGCGGAGAAGCTGGGCATCGCGGAGAAGACCGTGAAGAACCACGTCACCAGCGTGCTCGCGAAGATGGGCCTCCAGCGCCGCACCCAGGTGGTCGCGTGGGCGACCGCCAAGCGCGCGCACAGCTTCCGCGGCTAGCCTCCGCGGCTAGCCTCCGCGCCTAGCCTCCGCGCCTAGCCTCGGCTCAGCCCGCCGCCTCGACGTTCCACTCGGCCACGGTGCCGGGACGGCTGGACCCGGGGCGCGACGGCGCGAGCGTGAACGTGCCGTTGCGGCGCAGCGCGCGGTTGGCCAGGTTCGACGTGCCCGAGTGACGGTTGGTGGCGCCGCCCGGCCCGATGCCGTCGTCGACCACGGTGACCGCGAGGCGCCCGCCGGCGCCCGAGATCTCCATGTACACGCTGGTCGCCTCGGCGTGGCGGGCGACGTTGGAGAGCATCTCGCGGACCACCGCGACCAGGTCGTCGGACAGGGACGGCTCGCCGCCGATCGCGTGCGACACCTCGCCCCAGTCGACCTGCACGCGCGGCGCGAAGCCCATCGAGTCCGTCGCCATCACCATCTCGCGGCGGATCCGCTCCGAGATGGGCTCGGCGGTGCGCTGGCCCGCGAGGGAGCTCATCACGCCGCGCACCTCGTGCTGCGCGCGCTTGACGTGGTCGAGCGTGCGGGTGAGGCGGGCCGCGAGGCGCGGCTCGACGTCGTGGGTGATCGCCTCGATCTGCATCGCGGTGGCGAACAGCTCCTGCGACACGAAGTCGTGGAGGTCGTCCGCGAGGCGCTGACGCTCCTCGAGCAGCGTGGTCTTGCTCTTCACGTGCGACAGCTCGGCGACGGACAGCGCCATCGCCGCCTGGGTCGCGAATCGCTGCGCGATCTCGAGGTCCTCGGCGGTGAAGGACGCCATGCCCCGGTCGCGCCACAGCATGAGCAGCCCGACGGGGCGGTGCTCGGCGCTCAGCGGCGCGTAGAGCGTGGGTCCGAAGCTCCGCACCACGTCGAGCACGGTGTTGCCCGGCGGCTCGGAGGAGATCACGCCGAGCCCGGACTCGATGACCTCGATCGCGCGTCCCTCGGGCGGCAGCTCGAGCCCCAGCAGCTCGCCCGACTGCGGGCCGGCGGTGATCTCCATGGTCCAGGTGCCGTCGACACCCGGCAGCACCAGCGCGACGTTCACGGCGCCGGCGAGGTCCTTCGCGGAGGCCACGATGGTCTCGAACACGTCCTCGTCGCCCGGGTCCGCCAGCAGCGCGGTGGTGATGTCCTGCGAGGCCGTGAGCCAGCGCTCGCGCGCCAGGGCCTTCTCGTACAGCTGCGCGTTGTCGATGGCGACCGAGGCGGCCGCGGCGAGCACCTCGACCGCGGCCTCGTCGTCCGCCGTGAACTCGCCCGGCTTGCTCGCGAGGTACAGGTACCCGAACACGGTGCCGCGCACCTTGAGCGCGGTGCCCAGGAAGGACCCCATGGGCGGGTGGTGCTTGGGCATCCCCTGGAACGCGGGGTGCTGCGTGAGGTCGGCGAGCACCAGGGTGCCCTCGTCGGGGATCTGCCCGAGCACGCCCACGGCGTTGGGCGCGCGCTTGATGTGCGCCCACACGCCCTCGGCGATGCCCCGGTAATGGAACTCGACGCTGATCCCCTCGTCGTCGAGCACGTTGATCGCGGCGTACTTGGCGCCCGTCTGCTCGATGAGCGCCGTGAGGAAGCGGTCCAACGTGTGGGCGAGGTCCAGCTCGAGGTTGAGCGAGACGATCGCGTCCGTCATGGCGTCGGACAAGCGCGCCTCCTTCCGGGGTTCAGTCATCGAGGCTCACCACCGCATCCGCCAGGTCCAGGACGCTGAGGTCATGCGTGACGAGGACAACCGTACGGCCCTCCGCGCGCATCCGTGACACCAGCGCCCGCAGCGCGTCCGCGCCCGCGTCGTCGAGGTGCTCCGCGGGCTCGTCGATCAGCACCACGGGAGCGGGGGCCAGGCCGGCCCGCGCGAGCAGCAGGCGCCGCCGCTCGCCGCCCGAGACCGAGCGTCCGCCCGTCCCCAGCTCCGTGTCCAGCCCCGCCGGCAGCCCCCTCACCCACCCGTCGAGCCCGACCACCTTGAGCGCCGCCCATGCCTGCTCCTCGGTGACGTCGCCGCGCGCGACGCGCAGGTTCTCGAGCACCGTGGTGCCGAACACGTGCGCGTCCTCGGCCGTCATCGCGACCGTGGTCCCGGTGTGGACCGGGGACGCGGGGGCGCCGTCGGCCGTCACCGTGCCCGCGGCGGGCGGCAGCGCGCCCGCGAGCGTGGTGAGCAGCGTGGTCTTGCCCACGCCCGAGCGGCCCACCACGGCGAGCACCTGCCCGGGCGCCACGGCGCCCGTGACGGGGCGGGTGGGCTCCATCCCGGGCCAGGCGACGCTCAGCGCGTCGAGTGCGAGGGACGATGCGGCGGGCACCTCCCGTACGGCAGGCGCCGGGTCGGCGGCCTCCCTGTCGGACAGCTCCGCGAGGCGGCGCGCGGCCGCGGCGGAGCGGAAGTACTGCATGACCGCGGCCGGCACCGCGCCGACCGCCTCGAAGGCCGCGAGCGGCAGGAGCGCGACCACCGCGGCGGCGGGGCCGTCGAGGTCGCCGCTCTGGACGGCGAGCACGCCGAGCGCCACCAGCGCCACCAGCGCGACGCCGGAGAACAGCGCCTGGAAGCCGGCGGCCCACGCGGCCGGGCGCGCGGCGAGCTCGTGCGCGTCCTCGGCGTCCCTGTCCGCCTCGCGGAGGGTCGCGGCGGCGGCCGCGGCGGTTCCCCACACGCGGTGCTCGGCCGCGCCGTCCATCGCTGACAGCGATGCGGACGTCACCTCGACCTGGGCCCGCGCGCCGGCGTCCGCGGCGATGCGCGCCGAGCGCGCCGTGAGGATCGCGGGCACCACGCCCGCGAGGAGCAGGCACGCGGCGAGCGCGAGCCCCGCGACGGGCAGGAGCACGGCGACGATCGCGACCGAGATCGCGGACACCGTCGCGGCCACGCCGAGCGGCACGATCGCGCGCACCACCGCGTCCCCGATCGCGTCGAGGTCCGCGCCCATGCGCGCCACGATGTCGCCGCGTCGCAGCCCCAGCACGGTGCGCGCGCCGGAGCTCGCGAGCCGGTCGTACGCCCGCTCGCGCAAGGTCACCACGCCGCGCAGCGCCGCGTCGTGCGACGCGAGCCGCTCGAGGTAGCGGAACAGGCCGCGCGAGACGCCGAAGAACCGCACGATGGTCGCGGCGAGCGCGACGTCCGCGGGGGAGGGCATCTGCGCCGCCTTCGCGATGAGCCACGCGGCGACGGCGGACAGGCCCACCGCGGACCCGAGCGCCATGGTGCCGGCGAGCACGGCGCGGATGATCGCCCACCGGCTCACCCCGGTGTCGCGGATCGCGTCGCGCAGGACGGCGAGGTCCGACCGGCGCGCGCCCCTCACGGGGCCACCGCCTCGACGCGGGTCGCGGTGACGTCGACCACGGCGTCCGCGGCGGCGAGCACCTCTGCCTCGTGCGTCGCGACCACCACGGTCGCGCCCGCGTCGGCGAGCGCGCGCATCCCGGCGATCACCTCGGCGCGGGACGCCCGGTCGAGGTGGGAGGTGGGCTCGTCGAGCAGCACCACGGGGCGGTCCGACTCGAAGGCCCGGGCGAGCGCGCGCCGCTGACGCTGCCCGAGGGACAGCGTGCGACCCTCAGGGCCGAGGTCGGGGCGCTGCGGCACCCACGCGACCTGGGCGAGCCAGGACGTCTCCTCGACCGCCGCATCGTCCCGCTGGACCGTGACGTCGCCGACGGCGACGCTGCCCGCGTCGGGCGCGAGGAGGCCGGTGAGGGCGAGCAGCGCCGTGGACTTGCCCTCGCCGTTGGGGCCGCGCAGCGCGGTGATCGCGCCGGGCGCCGCGGTGAAGGTGAGGGCGCCGGGGGCGAGCCGGGTGCCGTCGGGGGTCGCGACCGCGAGCCCCTCGACGGCGATGGCGCGTCCGCGCGCGTCGGGCGCCGGGCCCAGCGAGGCGCGGGAGCGGGCCGGGTCCTCCTCGTCGAGCAGCGAGAACGCCGCGTCGGCGGCGGCGAGGCCGTCCGCCGAGGCGTGGAAGTGGGTGCCGACGTTGCGGATCGGCAGGTAGACCTCGGGCGCGAGCACCAGCACCGCGAGGGCCGTCTCGATCCCGATGTGGCCGTCGATCAGCCGGAAGCCCATGGTCACCGCGACGATCGCGACGGCGAGCGTGGTGAGCAGCTCGAGCACCATGCCCGACAGGAACGCCACGCGCAGCGAGCCCATGGTGGCGCGGCGCTGCGCCTCGCCCAGCTCGCGCACCCGCGCGGCCGGCCCGCGCTCGCGTCCCAGCGCCTTGAGGGTGGGCAGGCCCTCGATGAGGTCGAGCGTGCGGGCGCCCAGCCGCTGCATCGCCTCGAGGTGCCTCGCGGAGCGCTCCTGCGTCACGAGGCCCACGAGGATCATGAACACCGGCACGAGCGGCAGGGTCGCGACCACGATCACGGCGGACAGCCAGTCCAGGCCCAGCACCACCACGATCATCACGGGCGTCACCGTGACCGCGAGGGCGAGCTGGGGCAGGTACCGCACGAAGTAGGGGAGGAGGTCGTCGAGGCCGCGCGTCACGAGCGTCGCGACCTCGGCGGTACGGCCGCCGGCGGACCAGCGCGGGCCGCGGGTGGCGACGTGCTCGACCACCATCTCGCGCAGCTGGGAGATCACCTGGACGCCCGCGCGGTGCGCGAGCCGCTCCTGGAGCCAGGCGACGGCGGCACGAGCGGCCACCACGACGCCCAGGACGGTCAGGCCCGTCGCGAGGGTGCGCGCGCCCTCGGGGACGATGCGACCCCACCAGTGGAGGCCGTCGTCGGCGAGGGGGACGGGGGAGAGGATCGGCGCGAGGAGCCGGGCGATGACGAGGGCCTGCACCAGGATGAGCAGGGCCGTGACAAAGCCCAGGCCCGCCGTCACGAGGATGTGGCGGCGGGCCGGGCCGATCCGGCGGACGAGCCGCGGATCGAGGGGCTTCATCTAGGCGTTCGTCTTCCTCTTGGGGAAGAAGGTCAGCTCGCTGTGCTCGGGGATGTGCTCCATCGACAGGCGCTTGCGGAACACCCAGTAGGTCCACGCCTGGTAGAGGAGCACGATCGGCGTCATCACGACCGCCACCCACGTCATCACCGTGAGCGTGTAGTCCGTCGAGGAGGCGTTGTCGACCGTGAGCGAGTTGGCGGGGTCGATGGCCGGCATGACGTTGGGGTACATCGAGCCGAAGATCAGCACCACCGCGCCGACGATCGCGACGGCGTTGGCGACGAAGGCCCACCCGAAGCGGCCCTTGACGGTCGCGAACCAGGCGCCCACGAGCGCGACGGCGGCGAGCACCACGGCGCCCCACGTCCAGGTGTTGCGCGAGTAGGCCAGCTGCGCCCACACCGCCCACACGCCGGCGACCACGATCGCGGCGACGGACGCCTTGCGGGCGAAGGCCTCGGCGCGCTCACGGATCTCGCCGTCGGTCTTGAGCGACAGGAAGATCGCTCCGTGCGACAGGAAGATGGTGAGCGTGACCAGCCCGCCCAGCACGGCGAACGGGCTGAGCAGGTCGAAGAAGTCGCCCACGTACTGGTGGTCGGCGTCGAGGTTGACGCCGCGGACCAGGTTGGCGAACGCGACGCCCCACAGGATCGACGGCACCCAGGCGGAGCCGATGATCACGTAGTCCCAGCGGGTGCGCCAGGTCTGGTCGTTGATCTTGCCGCGGTACTCGATCGCGACCGCGCGGACGATCAGCGCGACCAGGATGAGCAGCAGCGGCAGGTAGAAGCCGGAGAACATGGTGGCGTACCACTCGGGGAACGCCGCGAAGGTGGCGCCGCCCGCGGTGAGCAGCCACACCTCGTTGCCGTCCCACACGGGGCCGATGGTGTTGAGCACCACGCGGCGGCCCTTGTTGGACCTGCCGATGATGGGCATGAGCATGCCGACGCCGAAGTCGAAGCCCTCGAGCACCAGGTAGCCGGTCCACAGGACCGCGATGAGGATGAACCAGAAATCTGCGAGTTCCATGAGCGGGGACTCCTTAGTACGCGAAGGACAGCGGGGACTGGTCGTCGTCCTTGCGGACCACCGGCTCCTCGACCACGGGGGCGCCCTCGACCGCGTATCGCTGCATGAGGCGGAACCAGAAGACGGCGAGCGTCGCGTAGACCAGGGTGAACGTGATCATGGAGGTGAGCACCTCGCCCGCGCTCACGGAGGTCGAGTAGCCGAACAGGGTCATGAGCATGACCTGGTCCGATCCCGTCGGGTTGGGCGCCACCACGAACGGCTGGCGGCCCATCTCCGTGAAGATCCAGCCGAAGCTGGCCGCGAGGAACGGCATGGGCAGCGACACGAGCGCGAGGGTCTTCATCCAGCCCTGCGTCACCACCCCCTTCTTGCGCGTGAACCACAGCACCGCGAGGGCAAGCGCCGCGGAGAACGCCGCGAGGCCGATCATGAGGCGGAAGGTCCAGTACGTGACCGCGAGGTTGGGGCGGTACTCGATCTCCTCGCCGTCGGGCGTGGTCGCGCCATAGCGCTCCGCGTACTGCTCCTGCAGGTCGTCGAGCCCGGGGACCTCGGCGTTCCAGTCGCCGGTCGCGAGGTAGGAGGTGAGGCCGGGGATCTCGAGGATGTGCTTGACCGAGGACGGGTCGTCGCCCGCGAGGTTGCCGATCGCGAGCAGCGAGAACGGTGCGGGCTGCTCGGTCTCGACGAGGCCCTCCGCGGCCGCCATCTTGATGGGCTGCTGCTGGAACATGAGCTTGGCCTGGATGTCGCCCGTGATGATGACGGCGACACCCGCGAGGATCATCACGCCGGCGCCGAAGCGCGCGGCGGTGCGGTACATCGCGAGGTCCTTGTGCGCGGGGTCCTCACGGTGGCGGCGCACCATCCAGTACACCGCGATGCCCGCGACGAAGGTGCCTGCCACCAGGAACGCGGTCGCGATGACGTGCGGGAACGCGACCAGGGTGGTGTTGTTGGTGAGGACCGCCCAGATGTCGTTCATCTCGGCGCGGCCGGTCTCGGGGTTGTACTCGGCACCCACCGGGTGCTGCATCCAGGAGTTGGCCGCGATGATGAAGTACGCCGACAGCAGGGAGCCGATCGAGAACGCCCACACGGTGGCGAGGTGGACCTTCTTGGGCAGGCGGTCCCACCCGAAGATCCACAGGCCCAGGAACGTCGACTCGAGGAAGAACGCGAGCAGGGCCTCCATCGCGAGCGGGGCGCCGAAGACGTCGCCCACGAAGCGCGAGTACTCGGACCAGTTCATGCCGAACTGGAACTCCTGCACGATGCCGGTGGCGACGCCGAGCGCGAAGTTGATGAGCAGCAGCTTCCCGTAGAACTTGGTGAGACGCAGCCACTTCTCGTTGCCGGTGCGCACCCATGCGGTCTGCATGATCGCGACCAGCATCGACAGGCCGATGGTGAGCGGGACTAGGACGAAGTGGTAGACGGTGGTGATACCGAACTGCCACCGTGCAAGCTCGAGAGCTTCCATGGGACGGGGACCTCCTGTGTTCTCTTAGGGGAAAAACTAGTCGTGGGCGCGATTTCGCGCACCAGGACCTTGGTCCCGCGGAGGTCTGCGATGGGCCGCGGACCAGCGATGTCGATCCCGCCCTGGCGGGAACCCGGTCAGCCGACACGGGCGGCGGTTTCCCGCTTTCCTGGGCGCCTGTGACACAATGGCCCGTAGGTCAGGCGCCCAGCCACACCGGGTGCCCACCGCGCGACAGACGCAGCGAGGACGTAGCTGCCAGTCCCGCCAGATCCCGCAGGTCTACAGGCCGCACGCGGAGAAAACGGGGATGGGCGCTCGAGATCGCCGCTGTCCGCCGCGACCAGCAGACTTCCGTGGCCACGATTCGTGAGCCGCGAACGACGATGAGGTCGGGACCCCGTGTGGGGGGTCCCGATTCGAGGTACCCGCGTTGAGCGAGGAAAGCACCACCGCACCCGAGAGCACCGTCTCCGCCCCGATCTTCCAGGCGCCTGAGCCCACCCGGTCGCGCCGCGCCTCGGCACCCGCCGGCCCGCCGGCCGCCGCGGCCCCGCCCGCTACCACGGCTCCGTCCGCCTCGCCGTTCGCCGCCCCCGCGG
This sequence comes from Demequina silvatica, assembly GCF_000971215.1. Classification (GTDB taxonomy): domain Bacteria; phylum Actinomycetota; class Actinomycetes; order Actinomycetales; family Demequinaceae; genus Demequina; species Demequina silvatica. Next base: position 255,582 of record NZ_BBMA01000005.1, on the reverse strand, counting down.
CGCCCGCCGCCGCGGACGAGCGTCCCGCCGACGAGGCTCCCAAGCGCAAGCGCTCGAGCGGCAAGGGCACCGGCAAGAAGAAGGCCAAGCCCGCCGAGGACGCGGCCGCGGAGACGGTCGAGGCCGCCACCGAGGATGAGGCGCCCGCCAAGCCGCGGCGCCGCCGCGCGAGCTCGGACGGCAGGACCTCCGCGCCCGCCGAGGCCGAGGCACCCGTGCAGCCCGACGCCGACGAGCCCGCCGACCAGGCGCAGGATGTCGACGGCGACGACTCGGACGACTCCGACGGCACCGGCCCGCGCCGCCGCCGTCGCCGTGGCGGCCGTGGCCGCGGCAAGAAGCGACCGACGGACGGTGCCGACGGCGCCGACGACCAGGACGAGGCGCCCGAGGGCGCCGACGACTCCTCCGCAGACGACGCGGACGCGCCGGAGGGCGACGACTCCGCCGAGGACGGCGAGGGCGAGGGCGGCACCCGTCGCCGCCGCCGCCGTTCGCGCGGCTCCCGTTCGGGCGGTGGCTCGACCCCCGCATCGTCCCCCGGCGACGACCAGCTCCAGGGCTCCACGCGACTCCAGGCGAAGCGTCAGCGCCGCCGCGACTCGCGCGACGGCCAGCGCCGCCGCCCCGTGATCTCCGAGGCCGAGTTCCTCGCGCGCCGCGAGTCCGTCAAGCGCTCGATGGTGGTGCGCGAGAAGGACCACCGCGTGCAGATCGCCGTGCTCGAGGACGACGTCCTGGTCGAGCACTACGTCTCCCACCAGGCGCAGCAGTCGATGGCCGGCAACGTGTACCTGGGCCGCATCCAGAACGTGCTGCCCGGCATGGAGGCCGCGTTCGTCGACATCGGCCGCGGCCGCAACGCCGTGCTGTACGCCGGCGAGGTCAACTGGGACGCCGCGGGCCTCGAGGGCAAGGCCAAGCGCATCGAGCTCGCGCTCAAGCCGGGCGACACGGTCATGGTGCAGGTCACCAAGGACCCGATCGGCCACAAGGGTGCGCGCGTCACGTCGCAGATCTCGCTCGCGGGTCGCTTCCTGGTCTACGTGCCCGGCGGCGGCGTCACCGGCATCTCCCGCAAGCTGCCCGACACCGAGCGCAACCGCCTCAAGAAGCTGCTGCGCGAGGTCATCCCGTCGGACGCGGGCGTGATCGTGCGCACCGCCGCCGAAGGCGCCTCGGAGGAGGAGCTGCGCGCCGACGTCGAGCGTCTCAAGCGCCAGTGGCAGACCATCCTCGACGAGTCCAAGCCCGGCACCAAGGCGCCCAAGCTGCTGCGCGGCGAGCCCGACATGGCCATCCGCGTGGTCCGCGACATCTTCAACGAGGACTTCGACTCGCTCACCATCCAGGGCGACGACACGTGGAACTCGCTGTCGATGTACGTGGGCCAGGTCGCCCCCGACCTCATGCCGCGCCTGCACAAGTTCACCGGCGACCGCGACGTGTTCGCGGAGTCGCGCATCGACGAGCAGCTCGCGAAGGGCATGGACCGCAAGGTCTGGCTGCCCTCCGGCGGCTCGCTGGTCATCGACCGCACCGAGGCGATGACGGTCATCGACGTCAACACGGGCAAGTTCGTCGGCAAGGGCGGCACGCTCGAGGAGACGATGACGCTCAACAACCTCGAGGCCGCGGAGGAGATCGTCCGCCAGCTGAGGCTGCGCGACATCGGCGGCATCATCGTCATCGACTTCGTCGACATGCTGCTCGAGGCCAACCGCGACCGCGTGCTGCGCCGCCTGATCGAGTGCCTAGGCCGCGACCGCACCAAGCACCAGGTGGCCGAGGTCACCTCGCTGGGCCTGGTCCAGATGACCCGCAAGCGCGTGGGCCAGGGCCTGGTCGAGGCGTTCTCCGAGACCTGCGAGCACTGCAAGGGCCGCGGCTTCCTGGTCCACGGCGAGCCCGTGGCCGAGGCGAGCGAGAAGCAGCCCGAGACCCGTCGCTCGCGCGGCTCGCGCGGCGGCCAGCAGAACCAGCAGCCGCAGCAGAAGCAGCAGGGCGGGCAGCAGTCGGGCCAGCCGCAGCAGAAGCCGCAGGCGCAGGACAAGCCCCAGGCGGAGAAGGACGCGCACGCGCACGCCCCGTCGCAGGGCGAGACCCACGCGCTCGACGACCGCGAGGAGGCACGTGCCGCCGTCAAGGCGACGCTCGCGTCCATCGCGGCCGCGGCCGAGAAGGCGCACCACCACGAGGACCACGACGACGTCGTGACCGACGCCGGCGACGCCGAGAAGCACATCGAGGTCCCGATCGTGCTGCCCGAGCCTGGGGACGATGCGCCGGTCGCCGCGGGCGCCGACGTCGCCGGGTCCTCGGAGGAGTCCGAGCAGCGGTGACCGTCCCCGACGGCTGGATCGTGATCGAGGCGCGCCGCACGGCGCGCCTCGACGCGTCTCGCGACCAGGTGCTCGCCGCGGAGCTCGACCTGGCGTTCCAGGGCGAGGCGATGGGCGTCGAGTTCGCGGACGTCGTCGAGTCCGCGCCCGGGATGCCGCACACGTGGACGCAGGTCGCGCGCACGGGACCGTTCCGGCAGCGCTTCAGCAGCACCTTGGAGTCCGCGGATCCGGTGGTGACGCGCTCCGTGAGCAGCGACTACCTCCGGCAGACCGTCACGACGGTGGTGGAGGACGCGCCGGGCGAGGACGGGAGGATCGGCGTCGCCTGGACGGTGCGCGCCGAGCTCACCGCGCAGGACGGGCTCAGCCGCTGGATCCAGCGCGCCTCACGCTCGCGCACCGAGCGGTCGCTGCAGCGCGCGCTCGACCGGACCATGACCCGCTGGGCGGCCGCCGTCGAGGCGCGCGCGGCGAGCGGTCGCGCCTGACCCGGCCGCCGCATCGTCCCCTCCCGGCGCCGGGACACCGGCGACCGATCCGATCCCGACATGCGGGGTAGAATCCTCCAGGTACCCCGTTCCCTCGGGGTGTCGCGGTGAGATCCGTCCGGAGTGTCGGACGGGGCGTCCCGACCCCGGTCGCGGGCGACACGCCCGGTTTGACCCCGGGCCGGTCGAGCGGGTACATTTGTACGTCGGCGCGCCAAGCGCTGAGGCCCTGCCTGCGCCCTCATCGGGAGCGGCTGCGGCAGGAATCTGACCCCCTCGCGGGGTACAACAACGAGTTTCACGAGGAAAAATCATGGTGTACGCGATTGTGAAGGCCGGTGGCCGCCAGGAGAAGGTCTCCGTTGGCGACATCGTCGTGGTCGACCGTCTGAAGGCAGACGCCGGTTCGACCGTCGAGCTCGCTCCGGTGCTGCTCGTCGACGGTGACAAGGTCACCTCCGACGCGAAGGCGCTCTCCAAGGTGAAGGTGACCGCCGAGGTCGTGCGCGACGAGCGCGGCCCGAAGATCACCATCCTCAAGTACAAGAACAAGACTGGTTACAAGAAGCGCATCGGTCACCGTCAGGACCTGACGCGCCTCAAGGTCACCGGCATCAAGTAAGCGAGGAGACACTCATGGCACACAAGAAGGGCGCGAGCTCCTCGCGCAACGGTCGCGACTCGAACCCCCAGTACCTGGGCGTGAAGCGCTTCGGCGGCGAGGTCGTCAACGCGGGCGAGATCATCGTCCGCCAGCGTGGCACCCACTTCCACCCGGGCAACAACGTCGGCCGCGGCAAGGACGACACCCTGTTCGCGCTGGCCGCCGGTTCGGTCCAGTTCGGTCAGCGTCGTGGCCGTCGCGTGATCGACATCGTCGAGGCGTAAGCACTCGCACACAAGCTTTTCCAGTCAGGGGCGGCGCCGCAAGGCGACGCCCCTGACTCATATCTAGGCTGGGGACGATGCGGGGGAGACCTCCCCGCGCATCGTCCGTCCCGGCCGCCACCAGGAGGCACCCATGGCATCGTTCGTCGACCGCGTGACCCTGCACGTCACGGCGGGCAACGGTGGCCACGGCGTCGCCTCCGTGCACCGCGAGAAGTTCAAGCCGCTCGGCGGCCCCGACGGCGGCAACGGAGGCCGCGGCGGTTCGGTCATCCTCGTGGTGGACCCGCAGGTCACCACGCTGCTCGACTACCACCACGCGCCCCACCGCACCGCCGAGAACGGCAGGCAGGGCGCGGGCGACATGCGTCACGGCGCCAACGCCGCCGACCTGCGCCTGGGCGTGCCGAACGGCACCATCGTCAAGACGCGCGAGGGCGAGTTCCTCGCCGACCTGGTGGGCGAGGGCGCCGAGTTCGTCATCGCGCAGGGCGGCCGCGGCGGCCTGGGCAACGCCGCGCTCGCGACCCAGAAGCGCAAGGCCCCCGGCTTCGCGCTGCTCGGCGAGCCGGGCGGCGAGGCGTCCGTGATCCTCGAGCTCAAGTCCATCGCGGACGTCGCGCTGGTGGGCTTCCCGTCCGCCGGCAAGTCCTCGATCATCGCCGCGATGAGCCGCGTGCGCCCCAAGATCGCCGACTACCCGTTCACCACGCTGGTCCCCAACCTGGGCGTGGTCGAGGCCGGCGGCACCAAGTTCACCATCGCGGACGTCCCCGGCCTCATCGAGGGCGCGTCCGAGGGCAGGGGCCTGGGTCACGACTTCCTGCGCCACATCGAGCGCTGCTCCGTGATCGCGCACGTGCTCGACACCGCGACGCTCGAGACCGACCGTGACCCGCTGCGCGACCTCGACATCATCTCCAAGGAGCTGCGCGCGTACTCGGGCGACGAGGCGATCAGCGGCGTGCCGCTCGCCGAGCGCCCCCAGATCGTGATCCTCAACAAGATCGACATCCCCGACGGCAAGGACCTCGCCGAGATCGTGCGGCCCGAGCTCGAGGAGCGCGGGATGCCGATCTTCGAGGTGAGCGCCGTCAGCCACGAGGGCCTGCGCGAGCTCGGCTTCGCGCTGGCGAAGATGGTCGAGGAGGAGCGCGCCAAGGTGCCGGTGCTGGAGAAGGCACCCGTGGTCATCCGGCCCAAGTCGGTCGACGACTCGGGCTTCACCGTCACCCATGTGCGCGACGGCGCCGAGGACTACTACCAGGTGCGCGGCGCCAAGGTGGAGCGCTGGGTCAAGCAGACCAACTTCGCCAACGACGAGGCCGTCGGCTACCTCGCCGACCGGCTCGCGAAGGCCGGCGTCGAGGAGGCGCTGTTCAAGGCCGGCGCGACCCCCGGCTGCGAGGTCGTGATCGGTCCGCGTCAGGGCGGCATCATGTTCGACTGGGAGCCCACCATGATGGCGGGCGCCGAGCTGCTGGGCCAGCGCGGCTCGGACCTGCGCATCGAGCAGCACGAGCGTCACCACCGCGCCACGCGCGCCGAGAAGCGCGAGCAGTTCAAGGAGCGCATGGACGCCCGCGCCGAGGCCCGCAAGGAGCTGTGGACCGAGCGCGACGCCGGTCACTGGACCGATCCCTCCCAGGACGACGAGTAGCCTTCACCCAGGTATCCAACCCCGGGGAGGTCACGTGAGCGAGGCGCGCGCGGCGGTGTCGCAGGCACGGCGCATCGTCGTCAAGGTCGGGTCGTCGTCGCTCACGGGCCCCGGCGGCCAGCTCGACGAGGCGCGCCTGGGCGCGTTGGTCGACGCGCTGGGCTCCGCGCGTACCGACGGGCGCGAGGTGCTGCTGGTCACGTCCGGCTCGATCGCCGCCGGCATCGGGCCGCTGGGCCTCGAGTCGCGCCCCACCAACCTCGAGCTGCAGCAGGCCGCCGCCTCGGTGGGTCAGGGCAAGCTCATCCACGCCTACACCGTGGCGTTCGCGCGCTACGGGCTCACCGTGGGCCAGGTGCTCCTCACCGCGGACGACATGGTCCGCCGCGCCCACTACGGCAACGCGCGCCGCGCCCTCGAGTCGCTCCTGAGCCTCGGCGTGGTGCCCATCATCAACGAGAACGACACGGTCGCGACCGACGAGATCCGGTTCGGCGACAACGACCGCCTCGCGGCCCTGGTCGCCACCGCCGTGCGGGCCGACGCGCTGGTGCTGCTCACCGACGTCGACGCGCTGTACACCGCCGCCCCCGACACCCCGGGCGCGCGGCGCATCGCCGAGGTGGCCTCGCCTGAGGACCTCCACGGCATCGACATCTCGCGCCGCGGCTCCGCCGTGGGCACGGGCGGCATGATCACCAAGATCGAGGCCGCGTCGCTCGCGACCAACAGCGGCGTGCGCGTGGTGCTCGCGGCGGCGGACGATGCGGCGCGCGCCGTCGCGGGAGAGGACGTGGGCACGCTGTTCGTCCCCACGGGCAAGCCGGAGACCACGCGCCTGCAGTGGCTGGCCGACGCCGCGAAGACGCGCGGCGGGATCGTGCTCGACGACGGCGCGGTGCGGGCGCTGCGGGGCCGGCAGGCGTCGCTGCTCGCCGCGGGCGTGATCGAGATCCGCGGCGACTTCGAGGCGGGGGAGCCCGTGGACCTGGTCGGTCGGGACGGCGCGCTGGTGGCGCGCGGCTTCGCGGGGTTCTCCTCGGAGGAGGCCGACCGCATGAAGGGGCTGTCCACCGAGGCTCTCGGCGAGGTGCTGGGCGAGGCGTACGCGCGCGAGCTCATCCACATCGACCACCTCGTGGTGCTCTGAGCGCTGCGCCCACTGCGCCCCGCTTCGCCCCGCACGGTCCGGCGCGCGACACGCGGGGCTGGACCCGCGCATCGTCCCCGGGCGGCGGCGCGTCGCCGCTCGGACCGTGCGCAGCGAACCGGGAGGCGGGGAAGGTGCCACCTCGCCCTGGGCAGGCACCCGCGAGGCTCCTAGACTCGAGTGTCATGACCGAGACCGCGATCCCCACCGATGTCGAGCAGGCCGTCCTCGAGGCGTGCCGCCGCGCCAAGCTCGCCTCGCGCGCGCTGGCGACCGCCACCACCACCGTGAAGAACGACGCTCTCCACGCGATGGCCGACGCCCTGGTCGCCCAGGGCGCGCGCATCGTCGAGGCCAACGCCAAGGACCTCGAGCGCGGCCGCGCCAACGACATGAGCCCCGGCCTCCTCGACCGCCTCGCGCTCGACCAGGGCCGCATCGAGAAGATCGCGGAGGCGCTGCGCTACGTCGCGACCCTCCCGGATCCGGTGGGCGAGGTCAAGCGCGGATCGACCCTCCCCAACGGCATCCGCCTCATCCAGAAGGCCGTGCCCATGGGCGTGGTCGGCATGATCTACGAGGCGCGACCCAACGTCACCGTCGACGCCGCGGGACTGTCGCTCAAGTCGGGCAACGCCGCCGTGCTGCGCGGCGGCAGCGCGGCCGCGCGCTCCAACGAGGTGATCGTCGCCGTGCTCCAGGACGCGCTCGAGACCGTGGGCCTGCCGCGCGACGCGGTCCAGTCCATCGACGCGTACGGCCGCGAGGGCGCCCGCGTGCTGATGAACGCCCGCGGCCTGGTGGACGTGCTGGTGCCGCGCGGCGGACGCGACCTCATCCAGACCGTGGTGCGCGAGTCCACCGTCCCTGCGATCGAGACCGGCGAGGGCAACTGCCACGTCTACCTCGACGCCTCGGCGCCGCTCGACCGCTCGGTCGACATCGTGCTCAACTCCAAGACCCACCGGGTGGGCGTGTGCAACGCCGCGGAGACGCTGCTGGTCCACAAGGACGCGGCCGACAACCTGCCGGTGATCCTCGAGCAGCTCCACCAGGCCGGCGTCACCCTGCACGCGGACGACGCGGCTGCGGACCTCGCGCCCGCGAACGTCCCCACCGTGGCCGCCACGGAGGAGGACTGGGCCACCGAGTACCTGTCGCTCGACCTCGCGATCAAGGTGGTCGACAGCATCGACGAGGCGATCCAGCACATCGCCCGGTACAGCACCGGCCACACCGAGGCGATCGTCACCAACGACATCGACGCCGCCCAGCACTTCGTGGCCCACATCGACTCGGCGGCGGTCATGGTCAACGCGTCGACCCGCTTCACGGACGGCGGCGAGTTCGGGCTGGGCGCGGAGATCGGCATCTCGACGCAGAAGCTCCACGCGCGCGGCCCCATGGGCCTGGGCGAGCTCACCACCACCACCTGGGTCGCCTACGGCGAGGGCCACATCCGCGGCTGACCCGGCCCGCGCATCGTCCCCCCGCGAAGGTGCCATAATCGCGGGAGACAACAGGAGGAGTCCCCCATGTACACCGAGGCCGTCGAGACCACGTCGCACGTCGTCAACGAGCTGCCCATCCCGGCCGAGGCGTTCGGCCTGCTCGCCTTCACCGGCCTGATGGCCCTGCTGTTCGTGACGTACGCGTTCCGGAGCGTCGGCACGCGCCACTGACGTGGGCAGCCTCGCCCGCGTAGGCGTGCTGGGAGGCACGTTCGACCCGATCCACCTGGGCCACCTCGCGGCGGCGTCCGAGGTGTGCGCGCGGCTGGGGCTCGACCAGGTCCTGCTGACCCCCGCGAACTCCCAGCCCTTCAAGCAAGGCGTGGACACGGCGACCCCGGAGCACCGGCTCGCGATGTGCGAGCTCGCCGCCGCCGAGGACGAGCGCTTCGGGGTGTCGCCCGTCGACATCGAGCGCGGGGGAGTGACCTACACGGTCGACACCCTCACCGATCTTCGCGCGCAGCGGCCCGACGCGGAGCTGTTCTTCATCACCGGCGCGGACGCCCTCGCGCGGCTCGACGAATGGAAGGACGCGGACCGTCTGGCGGGCCTCGCGACCTTCGTGGGAGTGACACGCCCCGGTCATTCGTTGGAGGAGTCGGAATGGCCACATATCCTGGTGGAGGCCCCCGCTCTGGCGATATCGTCGACCGACGTGCGACGCCGGGCGAGGGTCGGACTCCCGATCCGGTACCTTGTACCCCGGTCCGTGGCCGACTACATCGCCGCGAACGGGCTCTACTACGGAGGACTTGATGACTGACCAGGGCAGGCCTTTGTCGCGCCGAGCGCGCCGCGAGGCCGAGGTCAGGCAGGCCGCCCCGGACGAGCCCACCACCCCCCTCCCGTCGCTGGTCGCCGGGCCGCCCACGCATCCGGACGGCACGCCGCTGACCCGCAAGGAGCGTCGCGAGCTCGAGCGCCGCGACAACCCCGTCGAGACGTGGACCCAGGAGGAGGAGCTCATCGCGACGGGTCAGCTGCCCGCGATGACCCCCGAGCTCCTCGACGCGCAGGAGATGGTCGCGCGCGCCCGCGCGGAGCGCGCGGAGGCCGCGCAGGCCGCCGAGCAGGTGGACGATGCGCCGGTCGAGGACGTCGTGGAGCCGTCGCCGGAGCCTGTGGTCGAGGCCGCGGACGAGGTGGCCGACGAGGCCGCGCCCGTGGACGAGGCGCCGGTCGATACTGTGGTCGAGGACGTCGCGGACGACGAGCCCTCGGTGGAGCCTGCCGTCTTCGAGCAGCCCGTGCCGGACGACGAGCCGACCGAGGTCCTCACCGAGGCCCCTGCAGACGAGGCCGTCGAGGACCAGGCCGTCGAGGACGAGGTTGTCGAGGACGCGGCCGAGGAGCCCGAGCCCACCATCGGTGCGATCGATGCGATCCCCGAGGAGTACCGCCACCTGTTCCCGCCCGGCTCGCTGCAGGCGCGCCGTCTCGAGGAGCGCGCCGCGCGCGGCGAGGCCGGCACCCCCGCGCCGGACGCGCCCACGGCTCCGGACGCACCTACGGCGCCCGCCGAAGAGGAGGCCGCCCCCGCGGCAGCGGCGGACCCCGCCGCGGAGATCCGCCGGCTCACCGCCGAGGCGATGGCCGGCATCACCCGGGCCCAGCAGGCGCAGCGCGCCGCCGAGCCGGTGGCCGAGCCCGAGTCCGAGCCCGCCGAGGAGGCGCATCCGGAGCCCGAGCCGGTCGACCCCGCGGAGGCCTACGCGCGCGCGGAGGCGGTCGAGACCGCCGGCGTCGACGAGGTCGCGCTCGAGGAGGCCGAGTACGCCCCCGCCGTCGCCGCCGAGGCGGCGGTCCAGGGCCTCCCGCAGCGTGCCGCGGTCGCGACCGAGACCCCGGCCGCGCCCACGGAGACCACCACCGACACGACGGCGTCGGGCGAGGCGCCCATCGTGCCCGCCGGCATGCGCCAGGTCGCCCCGGCCACCGCCGCCGCGCCGTCCGTCTGGGAGGCGCACCCGCTGGCCAACGCGCAGCCGCGCGAGGTCGCGGACTACGTGCCGTCCGAGGACATCCCGATCCCGGACTTCACCAAGATCATGCACGGCTACGCGTCCACCTCCTCCTCCGCGGGCACGGCGCCCGCGGGCGAGGTGGGCGACGCGCCGTCCGGCACCAACCTGCCCGAGGTGGCGGCGAGCGAGTACCCGCGCCGGCCCCAGCCCGACGCACCCGAGGAGGGCGCGCACCACTTCGCGTGGGCGCACCTCGCGGTGATCGGCGCGGTGGCCTTCCTGCTCGGTGTCCTGGTGTGGCACCTCACGGGGAACGCCTGATGAGCGCGACGGAGCGGGCGCTCGAGCTGGTGCGCGCCGCCGCGCGCGCGGCGGACGACAAGAAGGCGGCGGACATCGTCGCGCTCGACGTGTCCGCGCACCTGCCGCTGGCCGACGCGTTCGTGATCGCGTCCGCGTCGAACGAACGCCAGGTGGTCGCGATCGCCGAGGGCATCGAGGAGGAGCTCGCCGCGTTGGGCGCCAAGGCCGCGCGCCGCGAGGGCATCCGCGAGGGCCGCTGGGCGTTGCTCGACTTCAACGACGTGATCGTCCACGTGATGCACGACGAGGAGCGCGGCTACTACGAGCTCGAGCGCCTGTGGAAGGACTGCCCGGTCATCGACCTGCAGCTCGACGCGTGACCCGCGTCTTCCTGGTCCGCCACGGCCAGACCGACTGGAACCGGGAAGGCCGCCTCCAGGGCTCGACCGACATCCCGCTCAACGCGACGGGTCGCGCGCAGGCCCGGGCCGCCGCATCGTCCCTCTGGCCCGTGCTCGACGGCGACCCGGTCGTGGTGTCCTCGCCGCTCGACCGCGCCGCGGAGACCGCGCGGATCATCGTGGGCGGGCGCGGCGCGGGCGTCCACCAGGACGCCCGCCTGGTCGAGCGCCGCTACGGGCCGTGGGAGGGGCTGCTGGGCCACGAGCGCGCCGAGCGGTTCCCCGACGCCGACGCGGCCTGGCGGGCGGGCGAGGAGCCCGACTTCGACGGCTACGAGACCCACGCCGAGGTGGCGACCCGCATGAGCGCCGCGGCGGAGGAGTGGGTCGCGCGCGTGCCCGGCGACCTGGTCATGGTGGCGCACGGATCCTCGGGGCGCATGCTCCTGCTCGCGCTGCTGGGGCTGCCGCTCGAGGGCCGCCTGGTGGGACACCTGCACAACGCCGCCTGGTCGCGCCTGGTGCCCGCCGCGGGCGGCGGATGGTCGCTCGACGCGCACAACGTGGGGGCGCCAGCGCCGGGGAGGCGGCTGTGACGGTCCTCGTGCTCATGCGCCACGCGCGCACCGGCTACAACGCGGAGGGGCGCCTCCAGGGCTCGCTCGACGTGCCGCTCGGGGAGGACGGCCGCCGGCAGGCCCGCGAGGCCGCACGCGCGCTGGCCGCCGAGTACGGCACCCCCGACCGCATCGTCACCTCGCCGCTCCTGCGCGCCGCGGACACCGCCGCGGAGCTGTCCGCCGTGACCGGGGTGCCGGCGCGTCCGGACGCGCGGCTCACGCAGCGGTCCTACGGCGTGTGGGAGGGCCTCACCACCGCGGAGGTGCGCGAGCGCTGGCCTCACGAGCTCGACCGCCGCGACTGTGGGCTGGACCCGCGCATCGAGGGGTGGGGCGGCGCCGCCGACGTGGCCGCGCGCGTGTCCGAGGGGCTCGCCGAGGCCTGCGAGGGCGCCCGCCTGGTGGTGGCGGTGAGCCACGGCTCGGCGATCATGCTGGGCTCGCTCGCGCTGCTCGGGCTCGACGTCCACGCGACGGTGCTGGGCAAGCTCCCGCACGCGCACTGGAACGTGCTCGAGTCGACGGGCCGGCACTGGTCCGTCGCACGGTACGGCCACTCCGCGGCATCGTCCCTGGCAGATTCCTCGCCGGATGCCGATTAACACCTCGATCCGAATCTGGGCTAGTATCTATTTCGCTCTCAGGAGCACGGAATCCGCAAGGATGACGGGGCTGTGGCGCAGCTGGTAGCGCACCTGCATGGCATGCAGGGGGTCAGGGGTTCGAGTCCCCTCAGCTCCACGAAGTGTTGAGACAGCACTTGATCGAAAGGCCGCCCTTCGGGGCGGCCTTTCGTGTCTCCCGGGCGTGTGCGCTCCGCGCGTGGGACGATGCGCCGGTACAGGAGGTGCATCATGGCCGGGGACGAGTCGATGCGGCGGACCGACGAGGACGTCGACGCGTTCCTCGCGGCGAGCCCGCGCGCCGCGCTGCTGCAGGCCGTCGACGCGTCCCTCCGCGCCGGCCTTCCGGACCTGCCGCGCACCCTGTGGCGGGGCGTGTTCTGGGGCGGGACGGAGCAGGCGATCGTCGGGTACGGCGACATCTCCCAGCGGCGCCCGCGCGGCGGCGCGGTCGACTGGTTCCTCATCGGGCTCGCGGAGCAGAAGAGCCACGTGAGCCTCTACGTCAACGCCGCGAGCGACGGCGCGTACCTCGCGCACCGGTACGCGGAGCGCCTGGGGCGGGTCAAGGTCGGGGCCGCGGCGGTGACGTTCCGGCGCATCGAGGACCTGGACCTCGCGGTGGTGGAGGAGATGGCGGCGGAGGCGGCGCGCCTCGCCTGAGTGTTATAGTTCATCTATAACAACTCGTGAGGAGGGGCCATGTCGAACGAGGATGGCGCCGTGGGGCGCGCGGTGGCCGTGGGGGTGGTGGCGCCGGTCGTGGTCTGCGTCGCGGCGGTCGTGATCGAGCTCGCCGTCATGGGCGACGTGCCCGACCCGGTGGCCACGCACTGGGGCGGGGACGGGCCCGACGGGTTCTCCTCGACCGCCTTCGTGCCGGTGATGACCGCGCTGGTGGGCGGCGTGCTGCCCCTGGTGCTCGGCATGTCGGGCCTGCGGTCGCTGCGCCGCGGCGAGCGCGGGTTCGTGCTGCGGCTCATGCCGGCGATCGCGCTCGGCCTCGCGGTCCTCATGGGCGTCCTCATGGCCGGCACCCTGCTCATCCAGCGCGGGCTCGCCGACGCCGCGGACGCCCCGTCGATCCTCCCCACGCTGACGATCGGGCTGATCGCCGCCGCGGCCGCCGGTGCCGCGGGGTGGTGGGTCCAGCCGCGTCACGAGGAGCGCCGCCCCGCCGCCGTGGTCGCCGAGCCGTTGAGCCGCGCGCCGGGGGAGCGGACGGTGTGGCTCGGCCGCGCCGAGATGCGACCCGCGGCCCTGGCCGCGGTGATCGGCGGCGTCGCGGTCGCGACGGTGGCCGCGATCGCGACGTGGGTCGCCGGCGACGCCGCGGTCGCGTGGATCGTCACGGGCGTCGCCGTGCTGCTCGCCGTGCTCGCCGCGTCCTTCACGGTGTTCCACGTCCGCGTCGACGCCGCCGGCCTGACGGTGCGCTCCGCTGCGCGGCTCATCCGCCTGCGCGTCCCCGCGTCCGACGTCGCCAGCGCCGCCGCCACCCACGTGTCGGGGCTCGCGCAGTACGGCGGCTACGGCATCCGCCAGGTGCCCGGCGCGACGGCCGTGGTGCTGCGCTCGGGTGCCGCGCTCGAGGTGGTGCGCCGCTCGGGGCGCCGGTTCGTGGTCACGGTGGACGACCCGGCGACCGCCGCCGCGGTCCTCGCCGCCGTCGCGGAGGACGCCCGTGCTGCTCAGGATTGACCCCGACTCGACGGCCGCGCTCTACGACCAGATCGCGGGCTCGGTCCGCCGCGAGACGGCGGCCGGGCGGCTCGCGGCGGGCGACCGCCTGCCCTCGGCCCGCGAGGTCGCCGCGGCGCTCGACGTCAACCTGCACACCGTCCTCAAGGCGTACCAGCTGCTCCGCGACGAGGGCCTGGTGGAGATGCGGCGCGGCCGCGGCGCCGTGATCTCGGCGCGGGCGGACGCCCTGGCGGAGCTCCGTGCGGAGGCCGCCGCGCTGGCCGCCCGGGCGCGTGCGCTGGGCGTGGGGCCGGACGTCCTCGCGGCGCTGGTGCGGGCGGCGGGCGAGGACGCCTGACCGCGCGCGGTCAGCGCTCGAGCAGCCCCAGCTGCGCGAACGCGGCGGCCAGGCCCGCCTCCGCGGGCGACGCGGCGACGTGGTCGGCGAGCGCGAGCAGCTCCGGCGCCGAGCCCTCGATCGCGACGCCCACCCCCGCGTACTCCAGCATCTCGAGGTCGTTGGGCCCGTCGCCGAACGCGACCACCTGCTCGCGCGTCAGCCCGAGCCGGGCGAGCACCGCAGCGATCCCCACGGCCTTGTGCACGTCCGCGAGGAACATCTCGCCGGCGCCGGGGCCCAGGTCGGGGATCGAGCTGGGGATCACCGCCACCTCCGGCCCGATCGCGCGCGCGATGTCGATGAGCGGCGCCTCCGCGTGGAAGCTGGTGACCTTGCCGAAGCGGATGCCGGCGAGATCCTCGGAGGGTCGCAGCGCGGACGTGACGTCGCGCCGGCCCCGCGCCTCCTGTCCCGAGGGTGCGGCCCCGCGCGGCAGGTAGGCGCTCATCGCGGCGATGGTCGCGGGTCGCGCGTGCGTCGCCTCGGGCGCCTCCAGGAAGTACAGCGCGCCGTGCGAGTCGAGCGCGTCGATCGCCCGCTCGGCGAGCGCGGCGGGGAAGCGCGTGTCCACCAGCACCTCGTCGCCCAGCACCACGTACGCGCCCGCGCCGGCGACGTAGCCGTCGAAGCCGGCCGCGGTCAGGTGGTCCGGCAGCAGCGACACCGGCCGCCCGGTGCACAGCAGCACCAGGTGGCCCGCGCGCCGCGCGCTCCGCACCGCGTCGACGTGCGCGTCCGGCACAGCGCCGTGATGCGCGTAGGTGCCGTCGACGTCGAGGAACACGGCGCGGCGGGACGATGCGGGGGCGGGGCTGGTCACAGCGACCAGCCTAGGCGCGGGCCGGGCGGGCGGGCCGCGCACGCGAGAGCGGGGGCGCCGTCCGGCGCCCCCGCTCCCGTCGACCCCGATCGCTACGGCGTCGCGAGCGCCGCCACGTCCTCCGCGGACAGCGCGGAGGTCCACATCGCGAGCTCGTCGATGTCGCCGTTGAACGGCGTGTCCCACCAGTTGACGCCGAGCGCGAAGGCCGCCGAGGGGCTGGTGAGCACGTCGGTGAAGGCGCTGCTCGCGCCCACGTCCGTGCCGTCCACGTACAGCGTCACCTGGCCCGCGTCCACCGTGAAGGCGACGTGGGTCCACTCGCCCGCGGGGATGAGCCGGCCGGTGACGCCGTCGTACCAGGTGCCATTGTCGTTGGACCACAGCATGGTCTCGCCGTTCCACCCCTGCGGCACCACGCTGAGGAACTCGGTGCCCGAGCTCGCCGCGAAGAACGCGGTGGTGAACTGGGTGAACGCCGCGGGCCGGAGCCACATCGACACCGAGTAGGTGTCGCCCTGGAGCAGCCCGTCGGGCAGGCGCACGCCTGACGTGCCGTCGAGGTGGAGGGCCTGGCCGGCCACGCCGTCCTCGACGTAGCTGACGGTGCCGCCGGTGTTGTCGATCCGGTTGCCGGTGACGGTGGGAACCGCGAGGGCTCCCGCGTTGTCGGCCAGCGCCCCCTCGAAGGACCACGCGCCCACCTGCTGCGCCGCGGGACGCGCCTTCACCACCACGGTGAACGCGACCTTCTGGGAGGCCGCGCCGTTGGTGACGGTCGCGGTGAGGGTGACCGTCGCATCGTCCTCACCCGCGACCGGGCGGGTCACGTCGCCCGCGGTGGAGACCACCGCCGGCCGCGAGGACCTCCACGTGATGGTGGTGCCGCCCGTGCCTGCCGTCGGCAGGTCGAGGTCGGCGACCACGGCGGAGGTGTCGCCCAGGTCGAGGTCGGCGACCACGGCGCGCACGGCGGCCTTGCCCGTGAGCACGTCGACCTGCCGGCCCCACATCGACAGGCCGCGCTTGGACTGCACGGTCAGGCCCACGGTCCACTCCTCGGTGGCGGGGTCCCACACGGGCGCGAACACGCCGGTGAAGGTGCCCTTGGGGGTGGTCAGCGTCGCCTTCTTGGGGCCGGTCTTGACCCAGGTGCCCTTGAGGTCCCCGGTGACGCGCCCGTTCGCGTTCAGGGTGACGTCGAGCGGCTCGGTGGTCGCGGCGGTGATCGCGTCGGTGAACCGCACGACCTCCCAGTCGCCCACCACCTCGCGCGCCCGCACCCAGCGGTTGGTCTCGCCCGCGTAGCGCTGCGGCGCGACCACGGGCCAGCCGTTGGCGTTCATGTACATGCGCTGGACGCGGACCTCGTGCATCTCGCCCGTCTCGGGGAAGCGCGAGTGGAACACCATGTAGCTCGCGCCCGTGGACGGGTCGTCGTACCAGGAGGTGTGGCCCGGGGAGACGTAGCCGGTGCCGGCGCCCTCTCCGGGGTCGCCCACCTCGCGCGGGAACAGGTAGCCGTCCATGATCTTGACGCCCGTGGACTGGATCGATGCGTCGTCGAACAGGGTGCCCTCGGCGCCCTTCACGGTCGACATGTCGTTGCCCTTGGCGTCCACGTAGGGGCCGTCGGGGCTGGTCGAGCGGGCCACGCGGACCTCGTAGCCGCCGGTCGCGTCGAGGCCGCCGTAGGACAGGAACAGGTAGTAGTAGCCCGTCCTCTTGTCGTAGCGGATGGTGGGGGCCTCGATGCGGGCGTGGTTGCCGCCCACGAGGTGCGTGCCGTAGCCCTGGTCGGGCAGGGGCAGGCCGGTCTCGGGGTCCATCTGGAGGATGAAGATGCCGCCGGAGTAGGAGCCGTAGACCATCCACAGGTCGCCTTCGGCGTCGTAGAACGCGTCGGGGTCCACGGTGTTGGGGTGGACGGTCGCGTCGTAGATCTCGCCCGGGTTCTCGGACTCCTGGTCCCACATGCCGGATTTGAGGATGATGCCGAGGTCCTCGTAGGGCCCGTCCACGGCGTCCGCGACGGCGACGCCGAGCGCGGAGCGGGGGGAGTCGCCCTTGCAGGCGTTGTAGTACATGTAGTACCTCCCGTCCGCCAGCTGGATGACGTCCGCCGCCCACAGGGTGCTGGTCTGGGCCCACTCGAAGGTCTCCGCGAGCTCGGTGGAGACGTCCTCGAACAGCGGGTTGTCCGCGTCCTGGCTCAGGTCGATCGAGTGCTGCGTCCACTGCAGCAGGTCCTGTGTGTGCGCCGAGGCGCCGTGCGAGCCGAACACCCAGACGTCCTCGCCCGAGGTGACGATCGACGGGTCGTGGACAGTCACGTCCGCGTACTCGGGCGCGGGCTTGACGGTGGCCGTCGCCTGCGGCGACGAGGCCGAGGCGGCGGGTGGTGCGGCCGCCGCGGTGGCGGCGGTGAGGCCGGTGAGCGCCACGAGGGCTCCGGCTCCGAGGGCGAGTCGCGTCGAGCGGCGTCGTGCCACGGTTGCTCCTGTTCATCGTTGGACAGATGGAGGGCGGGGTCCGCATCGACCCCGTCCCGGCGCGACATTACAACGATGTAGACCCGGGCGCAAGCGCTCCGGCGAGGCGCGTCGGGGCGGCGCCCGCGCATCGTCCCTCCTGGTGGCGGGCGTGCCCGGGCGGCCGTCGGTGCGCGGTGCTTCACTGGTGACGGAGGTGGCCATGGACGCGTGGAAGGTGCGCGACGGCGCGCTGCGGCGCGAGAGCGTCCCCGACCCGATCCCCGCCCGCGACGAGCTGCTGGTACGGGTCGAGGCGTGCGGCGTGTGCCGCACCGACCTGCATGTGGTCGACGGCGACCTCCCGGTCCACCGGCCTGCGGTGATCCCCGGCCATCAGGTGGTGGGCACGGTGGTCGGAGCGGGGGAGGCGGTGCGGTCGATCGACGCGGGCGACCGCGTCGGGATCGCGTGGCTGCACCGCACGTGCGGCACGTGCCGGTGGTGCCGGTCGGGCCGCGAGAACCTCTGTCCGGAGGCGACCTTCACCGGCTGGGACCACGACGGCGGCTACGCCGAGCTCGTCACGGTGCCGGAGGCGCACGCGTACCCGCTCCCGCACGACGACGAGGCGCTCGCGCTCGCGCCGCTGCTGTGCGCCGGCATCATCGGCTACCGCGCGCTGCGCCGCGCGAACCTCCCGCCCGGCGGCGTGCTCGGGATCTACGGGTTCGGGTCGAGCGCCTCCATCACGGCGCAGCTCGCGAAGGCGGCCGGCGCGACCGTGGTCGCGATCACGCGCGGGGAGCGCAACCGGGCCCTCGCGCGCGAGCTCGAGGTCGACTTCGTGGGCGCCGAGGACGCGGTGCCGCCCGAGCTGCTCGACTCCGCGATCGTGTTCGCGCCGGTGGGGGCGATCCTCACGCAGGCGCTCGACGCGACGGCGCGCGGCGGGACGGTGGTCTCCGCGGGGATCCACATGTCGCCCATCCCGGAGATCGACTACGACCGCTCGCTGTTCTACGAGCGCGACCTCCGCTCGGTGACCGCGAATACCAGGGCGGACGGTGCGGAGTTCCTGCGCCTCGCCCGCAACCTGCTGCTCGCGCCCGCCGTGACTACGTACGGCTTCGACGGCGTGGACGATGCGCTGGCGGACCTTCGCGCGGGCCGCGCCGGGGGCTCGCTCGTGGTGCGGATGGGGTGAGGCGGGAGCCGCCGCCTCCGCGGCTCGGAGCCGCTGTCTCCGCGCCTCCGCGACCGGACAACCATGTCCGGTAGAGTCGGCTGGAGCAACCGGACATCGGTGTCCGGTGCCGACTCGAAGGGGAGTGGCATGACTGAGTGGGACGAGGAGGTCGACCTCCTGGTGGTCGGCACCGGTGCGGCGGCGATGTCCGCGGCGATCGCGGCGGCGGACGAGGGCCTCGAGGTCCTGGTGGTCGAGGGATCCGACAAGTGGGGCGGCTCCACCGGGATGAGCGGAGGCGGCTGCTGGCTGCCGACCCACCCGGGGATGAAGGAGATCGGCGTCGACGACTCCGAGGAGAAGGTCCTCACCTATCTCGACGCCTGCGTGGGCACGCCGGAGGAGGTGGGCCCCGCATCGTCCCTCGAGCGCCGCAAGGCGTTCGTGCGCACGTCGCCCGTGGTGCACCGCTGGCTCGCGGACCACGGCATGGTGTGGCAGACCGCGAAGAAGTACCCCGACTACTACCCGGACCTGCCCGGCGGCATCGCCGGCGGCCGCACCGTCGAGCCCGCGCCGTTCAACGCGAAGAGGTTCGGCGACTGGTACCGGCACGCGCGGTTCTCGATGCCGGCGGGCGTGCCCCTGTTCGCGGGCGATACCTACCTGCTGGCGCGCGCCTGGTCGACCCCGACTGGCTTCATCGGCGGCGCGCGGTTCGTTTTCCGCACGCTCGGCGGCGCCGTCACCGGCCGCCGCCTCACCGGCCTGGGCGCGTCGCTCGCGGCGCGGCTCATGTGGATCGCCAAGGAGGAGCAGGGCACCGAGGTGCGGCTCAGCACGCCGCTGGTCGACCTGGTGGTCGAGGGCGGCGCGGTGGTGGGCGCCGTGGTCGAGGGGCCCGAGGGACGTCGCACCATCGGCACCCGTCACGGCGTGCACCTGGGTGCCGGCGGCTTCGACCACAACGCCGCGTGGCGCGAGGAGTACCAGGGGCTCGACGTCGAGCACTCGTCGGGCAACCCCGCGAACCTCGGCTCGGCCATCGAGATCGGCATGCGCCACGGTGCCGACGTCGCGCTCATGGACGACGCCTGGTGGGGCCCCTCCGTCGCCCCGACCAGCCACGGCGGGCCGGTGTTCATCGTGTCGGAGCGGTCGATGCCGTTCTCGATCGTGGTGGACCAGGAGGGCAGCCGGTACGTCAACGAGTCGACCAGCTACGTCGACTTCGGCCATGCCATGCAGAAGCGGGGCCTCGAGCGCACCAACCACTCGTGGATGGTGCTCGACGTCCGCCACCGCCGCCGCTACCTCAACAACGCGTTCCTCGCGAGCAAGAAGGCCATGTTCGAGGAGGGCGTGGCCGTCGAGGCCGACACCCTCGAGGGCCTCGCCGAGAGGATGGGCGTCGACAAGGCCAACTTCAAGACCACCATCCAGCGCTTCAACTCGTTCGCGCGCGACGGCGTCGACAAGGACTTCGGTCGCGGCAAGGACGCCTACGACAACTACTACGGCGACCCGACCCACGGCCCCAACCCCAACCTGGGCGAGATCGCGAAGGGCCCGTTCGTCGCCATCAAGATCGTGCTCGGCGACCTCGGCACCAAGGGCGGGCTTCTCACCGACGAGCACGCGCGCGTGCTGTCCACCTCGGGCGACGTCATCGAGGGCCTCTACGCCGCGGGCAACTGCTCGGCGGCCGTCGCGGGGCGGACGTACCCCGGCGCCGGCTCGACGCTGGGCCCGGCGCTCGTGTTCGGCTACCTCGCGGGCAAGCACGCCGCGACGCGCGGCGCGCAGGCGCCGGCGGACGGCGCGGCGGCCGGCTCCCCGGCGACGGTCGCCTGACTCGGGACGATGCGGTGGTCGCCGCGCGTACGAGCGCGAGGTGACCGCCGCATCGTCCCCTCCGGGGCCGCGCTACCGTATCTGTTCGTGAGATACGTAGCGATCGGGGACAGCTTCACCGAGGGTGTGGGGGATCCGCAGCCGGGCGGAGGGGTGCGCGGCTGGGCGGACCTGGTGGCGATCGGGCTCGCGTCCGCGCACGGTTCCGTCGAGTACGCGAACCTCGCGATCCGCGGGCGGCTCATCGAGCCGATCGCGACGGTGCAGTGCGACGCGGCGCTCGCGCTGGACCCGCGGCCGGACGTCATGACGTTCAACGGCTCGGGCAACGACATGATGCGGCCGGGCTGGGACGCGGCGCGCATCTCCGCGCTGATGCAGCGGGTGGTGGACCTCACGGGAGAGGCGGGCGTGTCGCTCGTGGTGCTGTCGGGGCCCGACCCGACCGAGCGCCTCCCGCGCGGGCGGACGTTCTCGGAGCGGGCAGACGAGCTCATGGCGATAGTCGAGGGGCTCGAGGCCGCGCACGACCACGTGACGTTCGTCGACAACTACCGCGATGCCGAGATGCGCCGCGCCGCCTACTGGGACACGGACCGGCTCCACCTCAACCCGCTGGGCCACTCGCGCGTCGCGGCGCGCGTGCTCGCCGCGATGGGCGTCGAGACGGACCTGCCGGTCGCGCCCGCGGGGGATCCGGGTCGCCCGGGGGTTATCGAGGAGGCGGCCTACGTGGGGCGTTACGTGCTGCCGTGGATCGGGCGGCGGCTCACGGGGCGCTCGTCGGGCGACGGCCGCGTGCCCAAGCATCCGGCGTGGACCACCATCGAGGCGCCGGTCGGGTGACGCTGCTCGTCGGGTGACGGCTGCGGGCGTCGTGTGCGGCGCACGGTAGCGTGGCCGCATGGCGATCCCGGAGTTCATCCTCGACCTGCGTTCCAAGATCGGCACCGACCTCCTGTGGCTGCCCGCCGCGACGGCCGTGGTGCTCCGCCCGTCGCCCGACCGCGAGGGATCGCGCCAGGTGCTGCTGGTCAAGCGCGCCGACAACGGCTGGTGGACTCCCGTGACCGGGATCGTCGACCCGGGCGAGGAGCCCGCGACGGCGGCGGTGCGCGAATGCCTCGAGGAGGCCGACGTGGTGGCCGAGGTCGAGGCGCTCATGTGGGTCCACGCGCTGCCCGAGATGGAGTACGCGAACGGGGACCGCGCCCAGTACCTCGACCTGACGTTCCGCTGCCGCTACGTCAGCGGCGAGCCGTTCCCGGCGGACGGCGAGAACACCGAGGCGGCGTGGTTCGAGCTCGACGAGCTGCCCGAGATGCCCGCCGAGATGGCCGCGCGCATCGACGCGTGCCTGGTCGACGGCGACGTGTGCCGCTGGTTCTCCTGAACCCTGCCTGCGGCTGAACGCGCGGGGTGGGGCGGGCGCATCCGCCCTGGTCGCGGCCGTGGAGCGCGGGGTAGCGTGGCCGCATGGCGACGCCCGACTTCATCCTCGCGCTGCGGGCCAAGGTGGGTCACGACCCGCTGTGGCTGATGAGCGCGACCGCCGTGGTGGTGCGGCCGTCCGCGGCGCGCCCTGGCGTGCGCGAGGTGCTGCTGGCTCACCGCGCGGACTTCCTCACGTGGGCGCCGGTGGGTGGGATCATCGATCCCGGCGAGGAGCCGGCGGTCGCTGCGCGGCGTGAACTGCTCGAGGAGACGGGCGTGACGGCCGAGCCGGAGACGCTCGCCTGGCTGCACGTGCAGGATCCCGCCGTCTATCCCAACGGGGACCGGGTGCAGTTCCTCGACCTGACGTTCGTGTTCCGCTGGGTGAGCGGCGAGCCGTTCGCCGCGGACGGCGAGAATCTCGAGGCGCGCTGGTTCGACGAGGATGCGCTCCCGCCCCTGAGTGCGGAGATGACCGGGCGGGTGGGGCGTGCGCTCGGCGCCGGCGAGGTGACCGCGTTCGCGGGCTGACGCCGTCTGGCCGTCGCTGAGTTCCCTGCAGCGCGCGAGGATCTCGCGAGACCGTCGCTGAGTTCCCCATGGCGCGCGCGGGCCGGGGCGTGCCGGGGCCGCGGCCGGGATGCGCTCAGTGCATCGCGTGGCCCGGCTCGGGGGCGTCGATGGGCCGCTCGATGAAGAACGCCGCGATGATCGACGTGCTCGCCAGCGCCGCCGCGATGAGGTAGGCGGTGCGGATGCCGGTCGCGACCGCGGAGACCTCCTCGGCGCCGCCCGCCATCTGGTCCGCCGCGACGGCCGCCATGGTCGACACGAACAGGGCGGTGCCCGCGGCGGCGGCGACCTGCTGGATGGTCGAGACCGTCGCGGAGCCGTGCGAGTACAGGTGGCGGGGAAGCGCGCCCAGGCTCGCCGTGAACAGCGGCGTGAACATGAGCGCCAGGCCCGCGCTCAGCGCCACGTGGCACGCCAGCAGCAGCTGCCATGGCGTGGTGGGGCTGAGCACCACCGCGAGCGTCCACAGCACCCCGGCCACGATCGCGGCGCCCGGGATCAGCAGGGGTCGAGGCCCGAACCGGTCCACGGCGTGCCCGACGGGGCGCGCGCACACGCCCATGAGGATGCCTCCGGGCAGGAGCAGCAGCCCGCTCTGCAGCACCGTGAGACCCAGGACGTCCTGCATGAAGATGGGCAGCAGGATGATCATCCCGAACAGCGACATCATCATGATGACGAACATCACGATCGACACGGAGAACGTCCGCGAGCGGAAGGTGCGCAGGTCCAGGAGGGCGTCGTCCACGCGCTGCAGCACCAGCTGCCGCCACACGAAGAGCCCGAGGGCGGTCGCTCCGCCCGCGAGCGACGCCACCGTCGAGAGCGGGACGTCCCCGCCGCTGGCCTCCCCGATGCGGCTGAGCCCGAACACGATCCCGCCGAACCCGAGCGCCGACAGCACGATCGACAGCGCGTCCATGGGCGCGTCGCGCGTCTCGGTGACGTCCTTCATGAGCGCCCAGCCGAGCGCCAGCACCGCGATCGCGATGGGCAGCACGAACACGAACATGAACCGCCACGAGAAGGTGCTGAGGATCAGCCCCGAGATGGTGGGCCCGATCGCGGGGGCGACCGCGATCACGACGGAGATGGAACCCATGCGGCGTCCGCGCGTCGCGGGTGGCTCGAGCTGCATCACCGTGGTCATGAGCAGCGGCAGCATGATCGCCGTGCCGCCCGCCTGCACCACGCGGCCCACCAGGAGCACCTCGAAGCCCGGCGCGAGCGCCGCGATGAGCGTGCCGGCCGTGAACAGTGCCATCGCCGCGATGAAGATGGGCCGCGTGCGGAACCGCTGCAGCATGAACCCCGTGGTGGGGATCACCACCGACATGGTGAGCAGGAACGCGGTGGTGAGCCACTGCGCCGCGACCGCGCTGATGTTCAGGTCCTCCATGAGGTGCGGCAGTGCGACGCCCATGACCGTCTCGTTGAGGATCACCACGAACGCGCCGACGATCAGCACCCAGATCACCACGTTGTTGCGGCGCGCGGTCTCGGGGTCGAGCGGTGAGGTCGGCGAGGGGGTGGGGACGGGCGTGGGCCGCGCGTCGCCCCGGGTCACGAGGTCGTCGGTCATGGGCTCCATTGTGCGCCGTGGGTCCGACATCGCGTCAGCCCCCAGTTCTGACGGCTTCCGACCCGCGGCGGTGTCGCGCGAAAAGTGAGGCATTGCCAGGCATCCACGACCGTGCATAACATCGGTATGCCAAGTCGGCGGTGCACCCCGCCGACGAAGCGTCCTGGGGGGACCGCCGGCCGGCGGAGGATGCGGAGGTTCTGATGGTGCACACGGCTGAGGGGGCCGCTCGTCGCTTCATCGCGCGCGA
The DNA here is from genome assembly GCF_000971215.1 of Demequina silvatica. Taxonomy (GTDB): domain Bacteria; phylum Actinomycetota; class Actinomycetes; order Actinomycetales; family Demequinaceae; genus Demequina; species Demequina silvatica. Next base: position 231,370 of record NZ_BBMA01000005.1, on the reverse strand, counting down.
CGTGCGGGTAGTTGGGGCCGCGCTCGATCCGTCGGGGCTGAGGGTTCTGCGGCTCGCTGTCGGGGACGAGTCTGACGACTCGCCGCCGCCGAGTCCCGCCGAGCATCCTTCGCCGGTCTCGTCCCCCGCGTTCGCGGAGTGGCGGGCCCGGCTGGGCACGCCGGCCGCGCTGCCCAACGTCTACGTGCCGGGGGAGCCGCGCCTGTCCAGCGCCGCCGAGCCCGAGCTGTTCACCGGCGCGGCGCTCGACGCGCCCACCCGCCACTACCTCACCGTCGCGATCGACGCGCGTGCGCTCCGGGCCCGGGCCCGCGTGCTCCAGTGGCTCGCCGTGCGGGCCGCGGTAGACGTGGGCCGCACGGTCCGCTGGGCCTCGCTCACCTGCGGCCCCGCGTACCCGATGGCGGGCGCGATGGTCGCGGCGAGCGACGCGGACGTCGACCTCGCGACCACCGTCATCGACACGTGCGCCGACTCGCTCGACGTGAGCCGACGGGTGGTGCTCGAGCACGGCATCGACCCGGCGGCCCACACGTTCGTCGCTGCGGAGGACCCGTTCGCGGACCTCGCGGGCCTGGTGGCGCCGGAGTCGCAGGACCTGGTGGAGGGGCTTGGCATGCTCGCCGGTCTCGACATCGACCACGCCCCGGACGCGCTCGCGAAGGCGTTCTCCCTGGTACGCCCGGGAGGGTCGCTCGTGTTCTCCGTCATGCTGGCCGACCGGCCGTCCTGCGAGTGCTGCGCGGAGATCGGCTGGCCGGTGGGCCCCACGCTCCGTGTCGACCAGATCGCGCCGCTCCTCGAGGCGGCGGGGCTCCCGGTCGAGGACGCCTCCGTGTTCGTCGCGGAGGACGGGGTGTACGGCGTGATCGAGGTGTGCCGGCTCTGACGCGGTAGCGTGCGACGCGTGGACGATGCGCGCGCCGGACAGCAGGGGACCTCGCCTCGATCGGTGGGCATCCTGGGGATCGGCCGGGTGGGCGCGGTCCTCGCGCGCCTGTGCCGCGCCGCGGGGCTCGAGGTGACCGCCGCATCGTCCACCGACGATCCGTCGGCGGCCTGCGCCGCCGACGTGGTCCTCCTCGCGATCCCGCTCGGCCGCTACCGGACGCTGCCGCGCGACCTGCTGCGCGGGCGGCTGGTGGTCGACGCGATGAACTACTGGTGGGAGCTCGACGGCGCGCGCCCCGACCTCGACGACCCGACCACGTCCACCTCGGAGACCGTGGCCGCGTTCCTCGACGGCGCGCGGGTGGTCAAGGCGCTCGGGCACGCGAGCGTCTGGGAGCTCGAGAACCTGGGGCGGCCGGCGGGCGACCCCGACCGCCGCGGTCTCGCGATCGCGGGCGACGATGCGCGGGACCGGGCCGCGGTCGCCGCCCTGGTGGACGCGCTGGGCTTCGATCCCGTGGACGCGGGGCCGCTCGCGGCGGGGGTGGCGTTCGAGCCGCCGACCGAGATCTTCGGGTCCGACGCGACGGCCGCGGAGCTGCGGGAGATGCTCGACCGGTTCCCGCGCTCGCAGCGCGGCCGCGTGGTCGCGCGGGCGCGCGGGGAGGCCTGATGCGCGTGGTGGTCGCGCCCGACACGTTCAAGGGCACGTGGCCGGCGGAGCGCGTGGCGCGGGACATCGCGCGAGGGTGGCGGAGCGTGCGCCCGGACGACGAGCTGGTCGAGATCCCCCAGGCAGACGGCGGCGAGGGGACGCTCCCCGGGGTGCTCGCGGCCGTGGACGGGGCGGAGCTGCGCAGCGCGGGCACGGTGACGGGGCCCGCGGGCGACCCCGTGGCCGGCGTGTGGCTCGACCTGGGCGACGGGACCGCGCTGTGCGAGCTCGCGGTGGTCGCCGGGCTGCACCTCATGCCGGCCCCGGACGCCCTGCGCGCGACCTCGCGCGGACTGGGCGAGGTGATGGCCCGCGCGCTCGACGCGGGCGCGACGCGTCTGGTGGTGGCGCTCGGAGGGTCGGCGTCCACCGACGGCGGCATGCCCGTGCTCGAGGCGCTGGGTGATCGGCGGCCGCCCGCGGGCGGGGTCACGGTGCTGTGCGACGTGCGCGCCCCGCTGCTGGGCCCGTCCGGTGCCGCGGCGGTGTTCGGGCCGCAGAAGGGCGCCTCGCCCCTCGAGGTGATCGCGCTCGAGGCGCGGCTCGAGACGGTAGCGGCGCGCCTGGGCGCGGATCCGACGGTCCCTGGCGCGGGTGCCGCGGGCGGCGTGGGGTACGCGCTGCTCGCGTGGGGAGCGACCCTCGTGGAGGGGGCGCCCGAGGTGGCGCGCCTCACCGGGCTCGCGGAGGCGGGTCGCGACGCGGACCTGGTGATCACCGGCGAGGGCCGCTTCGACGCGCAGTCCCGGATGGGCAAGGTGACCGGCCACGCGCTCGCGTTCTTCCCGCGCGTGGCAGTGATCGCGGGCGAGGTCGCGGAGGATCCGGGCGTGTGGTCGGCGTCGCTGACCGCGCTCGCGGGCTCGCGCGAGGCGGCGATGAAGGATCCGTCGCGGTGGCTCGAGCAGGCCGGAGCGGCGGCGGCACGGGCCTGGGAGGAAAGGGGACCATCCGCCTTTGTCCCCGCGGGGTAAACGATGTAAATTGCGAGTCCAGCCCTGACTCGAAGGAGAGCGCACGTGACCGACCCGCAGGAGCGCCGTGTCCGCGCCTATCACCGCACGCCCACCACGGCGGCGGAGGCGAACAACGAGGACGTCGCGCTGAGCATGCACCTCGCGCTCGAGGGGCCGGGCGGGTTCGTGCCGCTGTTCGACGACTACGGAATCTTCTACCCCCGCGTCGCCGAGACGCCCGGGCCGTCGGGGACCTCCGAGGAGATCCTCCGCTCGCTGGTCGACCCGCACCTGTTCGCACTGCGCGACGGAGGCTACGGCGTGGTCGCGACGCGCGTCGCGCGCGGCGGGGCGCCGGACGGCACGGAGCGCTCGAGCGTCCTGGTCGCGACGTCGCCCGAGCTGCTGACCTACACCGAGGTCGGCCTGCTCGACCTGGGCGTGACCGACGGCGTCCACGCTCCTGCCGCCCGCTACGACCAGGTCTCCGGCGCCTACCTGCTGTCCTGGGTGGACGATGCGGGGGTCGCCCGCCGTACGAGCGTCGCCGACCTCGCGGACGCGGCCACGGTGGGACCGGTCGAGGAGGGCGCGGTCGAGGGGCTCGAGCACGGCGCCCCGCTCGCCATCCCCGCGGAGGTGGCACGCGGCCTCGAGGTGCGCTTCGGGCCGATCGTCAATACGGGCGCGCGCCCGCTGCCCGCGGTCGAGGCCGCGGTGGGCGGCACGGCCGCGGCGGGCGACCTGCCCGGGCGCCTGACGCTCGACTACAGCGACGGCTCCACCGGCTCGCTCGCGATCGCCTGGGACGCGGACGCGCTCGCGGCGATCGACACCTCGACCCCGGGGGTCCACGAGGTCGCCGGCCGCGTGCGCCAGGCGGTGTACCCGACCCCGTTCGCCGACGAGCGCGCGGACCCGAGCGTCTACCGCTTCGACTTCAACGGCGTGCAGAAGTTCCTCATGATCGCCACCAAGGACCTCCACATGGACCCGGTGAGCAACTCCGGAGAGCCCGTCGGCATGCCCATCCGCATGGCCGACCGCATCGAGGACCTGTCGGACCAGGCGCTCGAGGCCGGCCGCGTCGCCGAGGTCGACCTCCTGGTCCACGGCTCCCTCGACGCCGAGGGCAACCCCATGACCGGGTGCTTCTGGGCGCCCGAGATCCACATGATCGATGGCACGCTGTCCATCCTGTTCATGCCCAGCTACGGCGAGCCCACGGACATGTGGTCGGGCCGCGCCAGCATCGTGCAGCTGCGCAAGGACGCGGACGGGAACCACCTCGACCCGACGGTCCCGGAGCATTGGACGGCCGCGCGCCACGTGGTGTGCGCGGACGGCTCGCCGCTCAACGCCATCCAGGGCATCTCGCTCGACATGACGTACCTCGAGGACTCCGGCACGCACTACTACGCCTGGCAGATGCTCGGATCCGTGTTCATCGCGACCATGGACCCCGCCGAACCCACGCGACTGACCTCCGAGCCCGTCCGCATCATCGCCCCCGAGTACGCGTGGGACAACCTCATCGCGGAGGGCCCGAACGTGCTCGCCCGCGACGGCCGCCTGTACCTGCTGTACTCGGGCTCGACGGTGGGCGACAGCTACACCACGGGACTCGCCACGGCCGCCGCCGGCCAGGGCGTCGACCTCGCCGACCCCGCGGCATGGACGCGCCTGAACCACCCGATCCAGAAGTCGGGGCCGTTCAACGGCGAGATGCAGCTGGGCACCGGCCACGGCATGTGGTCGGAGGACCAGGACGGCAACCTCCTGTACGTGTTCCACGCGCGCACCGACCACAAGGGCCTGACCGGCCGCGACATGTTCGTCCGCCGGGTCCACTTCGCATCCGACGGCATGCCGGTCCTCGACATGGAGACCGAGGAGGAGCTGCTCCCCGAGCTGCGCGACGTGACGGTGAGGGTGGTCGTCGGATGACGGAGGAGCCGTACGGCTACCTCATGGTCCACTTCCTCGAGGACCCGGACGGCTACGCCGAGAAGATCTACCTCGACCTCTCCGACGGCGACGACCCCGAGCGCTGGATCCCGCTCAACGGCGGCGAGCCCGTCCTCGCGTCTCACCTGGGCACCACCGGCGCGCGCGACCCGCACCTCACCGTGAACCCGCAGACCGGCACCTACTACATCCTCGCGACCGACCTGCGCGTGTTCGGCGGGGATGAGGCCGGCTGGGGCGCGTGGTCGCGCGGCTACTCGACCCGCATGAACGTGTGGGAGTCGCGCGACCTCGTCACGTGGTCGCCGCTGCGGCAGCTCGACGTGGCGCTCGGGCCCGACGGCCGGCCCGCCCCGGGCGCTCCCGAGATGGGCATGATGTGGGCCGCGGAGACCACCTTCGTGGAGGACTTCCACGGGGAGGGCCGCGGGGCGTTCGTCGTCTACTGGACCTCCACCGTGGGCGACCACCAGGTGATCCTGTGGGGCTCCACCACCGACTTCACGCAGGCCACGTTCCGGTACGGCGGCGTGCTGCTCGACCAGGGCGAGGACACCATCGACACCACGATGATCCGCCACGCCGGCCGCACCTACCGCGTCACCAAGTCCAACGGCGCCACCGCGCGCGGCCTCTTCATGGAGGTCACCGACGCGGAGCGCTGGTGGGAGCCGGGCGCCGCCTGGCGCGAGGTCCAGACGCGGATCGGGCAGGGCTATGCCGCCGGCCACGGCGTCGAGGGCCCCACCATGTTCAGGGCCCACGGCGAGGACCGCTGGTACCTCTACGTCGACGTCATCCCCTCGGTGGGCTACTGCCCGATGGTCTCCACGGACCTCGACGCGGAGACCCCGTGGGTGCCGCTCGCGAGCGAGCGCTTCTCGCTGCGGCCGTCCACCAAGCACGGTGGAGTCCTCCCGCTCACGCGGTCGCGGCACGATGCGCTGGTCGCCGCGGACGCCCGGGCGCCGGTGGTCGCGGACCTGGGTGGGGTCGCGGACCTGCCCGACGCGGTGGAGGCGATCCTGCACGGCGGGGGCACCGCATCGTTCCCCGTCGCCTGGGAGGTCGCCGAGGACGGCGTGGCCGTGGGCACTCTGCGCGGGACGCTCGGCGCGAACCTCAACGCGTGGGCCGGCGAGGGCGGCTCGACCGCGTGGGACGCTCCGGGAAAGGTGCCGTTCAGCGCGACGGCGCTCCGCGTGACCGCCACCGTCGCGCCGCGCTGATCAACCGAAGTCGAACAGGTCGCCCAGGAAGGACTCCTTGCGCTTCTTCTGCGGGTAGCCGCGGTTGTCGTAGCCGCGCTGGTCGTAGCGCTCGTCGCGGCGGCGGTCGTCGTAGCCGCGGGAGTCGCGCTGCTGCTGCGGGGCCGGCTGCTGGGCGGAGCGGTCGATGATCTTGTCGAGCTCGCCTCGGTCGAGCCACACGCCGCGGCACTCGGGGCAGTAGTCGATCTCGACGCCGTTGCGGTCGGACATGACGAGCGTGGCGCTGTCGACGGGGCACTTCATCCGGGGAGCTCCTTCGGGGCGGGGGACGTTCAGCGAGCCAACGTGCCGGGTAGGCGGGCCGTTCCCGGTCAGCGCGCGTCGAGCGAGGCGAGCATGCGGGCGAGCATCGCGCGCAGCTCCGCCCGGGTCGAGTCGTCGGTCTCGAGCGCGTAGGGGTCCGCGCCAGGAAGCCATGACATGGCGTACAGCAGGTCGCGCGCCTCGCGCCCCCCGAACGGCCACCGCGTTCTCCCGTCGCCCGCGTCGGTGGCGCCCTGGCCCCAGTCGCCCATGGCGGCCGCGAACGTGTCGAGCGGCATCGCCACCACGGCCGCGACCTCGACCGGCTGCGGCGTCCACGACGTCGCCACCGCGACCATCTCCTCGATGCGTTCGGGCGTGAGCGCGCGCGGCGTGAAGCGGGCGCGGGTGAGCCGCAGGTCCGCGATGCGGTCGACGCGAAAGGTGCGCCACGCCTCCCGCTCGAGGTCCCAGCACACCAGGTACCAGCGCCGATGGCTGGGCGCGAGCGCGTGCGGCTCGACCCGCCGCCGGGTCTCGGCGCCGTCCGAGGCGGTGTAGGTGAAGCGCACCCGCTCGCGGTCGCGGCACGCGAGCGCAAGCGTGCCCAGGAGGTCGGAGTCCACGGGCGCCACGGGCGCGGCGGTGACCGGGTGCAGCGCCTCCGCGATGGCCGCCACCCGCCGGCGCAGGTCCGCGGGCAGCAGCTGGTCGAGCTTGCCGAGCGCCGCCAGCGCCGACTCGGCGCCGTCGACCAGCCGCTCCGCCGCCGCGATGCGCAGGCCCACGGCCATCGCGACGGCCTCGTCCGCGCTCAGCAGCAGCGGGGGCAGCGAGGTGCCCGCCTCGAGGCGGTAGCCGCCGCGGGCGCCCGGGGCGGAATCGATGCGATAGCCCATGTCGCGCAGGCGTTCCACGTCGCGGCGCACCGTGCGCTGGGTGGTGCCCAGGCGCTCCGCGAGCTCCGCGCCGGTCCAGTGCCGGTGCCGCTGGAGCAGGTCGAGGAGGGCGAGGGTGCGCTCGGTCGAGGCCATGACCCGAGAATCTCACGGAATGCGGACCGAAACCGTCCGCATAGGTCCGTAGCGTGCGAGACATGGACGCACCCATCATCGAGGCCGAGGGCCTCACCAAGCGGTTCACGTCGAGGAAGGCGACCGTCGAGGCGGTCACCGACCTCACCTTCTCGGTGGCGCAGGGCGAGCTGGTCGCCTTCCTGGGCCCCAACGGCGCGGGCAAGTCGACCACGCTGCGCATGCTCACCACCCTCATCGCGCCGACCTCGGGGCGCGCGTCCGTGGTCGGGCGCGACATCGCCCGCGAGGCCGCGGCCGTGCGCGCCCGGATCGGCTACGTGGGCCAGCTCACCAGCGGCAGCTTCGCTCAGCGCGTGCGCGACGAGCTCATCAGCCAGGGCGCCTTCTACGGCATGGCGAAGGCCGCCGCGGCGGCACGGGCCGATGCGCTGGTCGAGTCGCTGGGCCTGTCCGGCTTCGCGACGCGCACCGTCCAGCAGCTGTCGGGCGGCCAGAAGAGGCGCCTCGACATCGCGCTCGGCCTCATGCACGCGCCACCACTGCTGTTCCTTGACGAGCCGTCGACGGGTCTCGACCCGCAGAGCCGCGCGAACCTGTGGGAGCACATCCTGGACCTCCGGCGCGAGCACGGCACCACCGTGTTCCTCACCACGCACTACCTCGAGGAGGCCGACCGCTACGCGGAGCGCGTCATGGTGATGGACCAGGGCCGCGTCATCGCGGACGACACCGCGGCGCACCTCAAGGAGCACCTCGCCGGCGACGCCGTCACGCTGGGACTGGACTCTCCAGGCTCGGCCGACCGCGCATCGTCCCTGGTCGCGGAGGTGACCGGACGCGAGGTGCGGCGCGTGGACGCGACCACCGTCGCGGTCCACGTCGCCGACGGAGCGACCCTGCTGCCCACGCTGCTGCGGCGGCTCGACGCCGCGGGCGTCGCGGTGGTGAGCGCGACCGGCGTCCCGCCCACGCTCGACGACGTGTTCCTCGCCCTCACCGGGCGCACCCTGCGCGAGGCCAACCTCTCGACCGCCGACGCGCAGCCCGACACCGACCCCGTGGCGGCCTCCGCCACCGCCGAAGGAGGCGACCGATGACCGCGACCGACACCTGGAACGTCATGACGCGCGAGCTGCGGCCCGTCGCGCGCGACCCATTCTCCGTGATCTTCAGCCTGCTCCAGCCGCTGGTGTTCCTCGGGTTGTTCGCGCCGCTGCTCGTCGGCGAGTCGGGGGCCTCGCTGGCGGACACGCTCGCGTGGTTCGTGCCCGGCGTGCTCGTGATGATCGTGCTGTTCGGGACGGGCGCCACCGGCTCGAACCTGCAGTACGAGATGATGACCGGCTCGCACGAGCGAACCCTGGTCGCGCCGCTGTCGCGCACGTCGCTGCTGGTGGGGCGGGCGCTCAAGGAGATCGTGCCGATCGTGGTGCAGTCCCTGGTGATCGTCGCGATCGCGTGGCCCTTCGGGTTCCGCGCCAACCTGCTGGGGCTGCTGCTCGGGCTCGTGGTCCTCGCGGCCTTCGGCGTGGGGCTCGGGTCGCTGTCCTACGCGCTCGCGCTCAAGACCAAGAACCGCGAGTGGATGTTCTGGGCGGTGCAGCAGTCGCTGATCTTCCCGCTGCTCATCCTGTCGGGCATGCTGCTCCCGCTCGACTCCGCGCCGCGGTGGATGAGCGCGGTCGCGTCCGTCAACCCGGTCAACTGGGTGGTCCAGGCGGAACGCGCGCTGCTCGGCGGCGACCTCGCCGCCTCCGCCGTGGGCTGGGGCGTGCTCTCGGCGAGCGCGGTGTGCGCGGTGGGGCTGACAGTGGGGATCCGCGCGATGCGCGCGAGCGACTGAGGCGGTCAGCCGCGCCGTCGGGGCTTGAGGCGCACCTCGGGCATCGGCGGCGCGGGGATGCGCGTGGCGCCGTGGCCGGCGACCGTGCCGAACCGGCCGTCGTCGCCGTTCCAGGCGTTCCAGGCGTCCACGATCTCGTCGTGGTCGCGCGCCACGAAGTTCCACCACATCACCAGGTCGTCGGGGAAGGGCTCGCCGCCGAGCAGGACCACAGTGGAGCCGGTCTCGGAGGCCACCGTGAGCGCGTCGCGGTCCGTGCCCAGGTAGAGGATGCCGCCTTCGGGAGGCGTGGGGAGGGTGCCCGCGTCATCCGCGACCGCGACGTCGCCCGCGACGGGCACCAGGCCGTGCTCCCACGCGGGGTCGAGCGGCAGGGTCGCTCGCGCGCCCGGCTCGAGGGTGATCTGCGCGCCCACGATGGGCGTGTACGCGGTCGCGGGGGAGGAGACGCCCGCGAGCGAGCCGAGGATGACGGTCGCGGTCGCCCCGTCGCCGAGCGGCACCGTGGGCAAAGTGGCGTGCGACTCGAAGCCGGCCGCGCCGTGGCGCGCTTCCTCGGGCAGCGCGACCCACAGCTGGAGCGCGTCGAGAGGGATGGGGGAGTCTCCAAGCGAGTACTCCGAGTGTGCGACGCCGTGCCCCGCAGTCATGAGGTTGAGCGCGCCGGGCCGCAGCACCGCGTCGGAGCCGAGCGAGTCGCGGTGCCGGATCTGGCCGGCCAGCGGCCAGGTGACGGTCTGCAGGCCCATGTGAGGGTGCGGCTCGACGCGCATCACCGCGCCCTGCGGGCCGAACCGGTCAAGGAAGCACCACGCCCCGATGGTGGTGAGCCCGCGCTGCGGCAACGACCGCCGCACCGTCATCGCGCGCAGCCCGCCCAGAGGGACGTCGCGCGCCTCGAGCACCGTCGCGACGGGTCCCGGACGCGCGCCCGCGCCGGGGCACAGCGTCTCCGTGGGAGGTCCAGCGTCGAGCCGGGTCATGCGGCGGGCCACTCCACGTCGGCGCCCGGCACCTCGGTGCGGCGCAGGTAGTCCGCGATGAAGGGGCACAGCGGCACGATGGTCTCGCCGCGAGCGACCGCATCGGCGATGGCCTCGCGCGCGAGCGTGGACCCGAGGCCGCGGCCCTCGAAGGCCTCCGCGACCTCGGTGTGGGTGAACACGATCCGTCCCGACCGCGGCCGGAACTCAGCGACGCCCGCGAGGACGCCGTCGACCGTGAGCTCGTAGCGTCCGGCGTCCTCGACGCGGGTCACCTCGATGGTCATCACGCCCTCCGCGGGTCGAACGGGTCGTCCTCGCCGCCGGGGCGCAGCGACCCGCCCGTGGCGAGGCGCATCATGTCGGAGTCGAGATCGATGTCGACCTCGGTGCCCCCCGCGGAGCCGTAGCTGTGCTGGTAGGCGCCCCACGCATCGTCCCTCACGGCCCGCGCGAAGCCGGACTCCATCAGGAGGACCAGCTCGCGCGCCGCGCGGTCGATCCGGGTGCCGAGCGCGGTGTCGGTCCAGTCCTCGGTCGAGGCGAACAGGCTGGTGGGGACGGGCAGCGCGCGGAGGTAGGCGAACAGCGCGCGCATCTCCTCGTCGACCACGAGCGCGTGGCGCGCAGTGCCGGCGGTGGCCGCCAGGATGACGGGCTTGCCGATCAGGAGGTCGTTGTCGAGGACCTGGAAGAAGCTGGTGAACAGGCCCGACGCGCCCGCCTTGTAGACGGGCGCGGCGGCCACGATCGCGTCCGCGGCGACCAGCGCGTCGACCGCGCGGGTGAAGCGCGGGCCGAGCAGCTGGCTCGACAGCGCCGCCGGCAGCTCCTGGAGGAGCTCGCGGAGGTCGACGGTGGTGACGGTGACGGCGTGCCCGCGCTCGCGGGCGAGGGCGGTGACGCGCTGGGTGGCGCGGTCGGCGAGCAGGCGGGTGGACGAGGGGTCGGACACGCCGGCGCTGACGACGACGAGGCGGAAGTCGGTCATGGGTGCTCCTCGGGGAGGGAGTCGGGATCGGAGACGAGCTTGAGGGAGAGGGTCTCGAGGAGCGCGAGCTCCTCGTCGGTGAGGCGGGCCGTCATCGCGGCGGCGACGGACGCGCCGTGCGCGCGGCCCACCGTGCGCTGGACGGCGCGGCCCGCCTCGGTGAGCGTGAGGTTGGCGGCGCGCGCGTCCTTGGGGTCCACGCAGCGCTCCACCAGCCCTCGCTCGACCAGGCGGTCGACCAGCCGCGAGAGGCCGGGCTGGCTGAGCAGCACGTGGCCGCTCAGGTCGCCCAGCCGCTGCGGGGTGTCGCACTTGGACAGCGTGTAGAGGACGTCGTACTCGCGCATCGACAGGCCCGCCCAGACGTCCTCCGCCGCGAACTGCCGCATGAGCGTGGAGTGGGCGGTGAAGGCCGCCTCCCACGCGTTGTTCGCGAGGCGCGTGCGGCCCCTGGCCGCACCGGGGGACGATGCGGCGGGTGCGGGCGGTACGGCAGGTGACGGGCGCATCGTCCCTCCTAGAGAGTCGGGTAGGACTCGACCGAGGTCTCGGAGTCCTGGTACGGCGAGCCGCCGGTGACGTTGTCGCCGCGGTTGGCGTTGGGGCGCGGCTGGCGCGGCGCCTGGTCGCCGTACTTGGCCTTGATGAGGTCCGCGTGCGACGGCGGGTTCGCCGGCGCCTCGGGGTCGCGCCTGGCCTCGAGCTCCGCGCGCAGGACGGGCACCACGTGCTCGCCCAGCAGGTCGAGCTGCTGGAGGACCGTGTCGACGGGCAGGCCCGCGTGGTCGACCAGGAACAGCTGGCGCTGGTAATCGCCGAAGGCCTCGCGGAAGGTCAGGGTCTTGTCGATGACCTCCTGCGGGCTTCCGACCGACAGGGGGGTCATCTCCTCGAAGTCCTCCATGGTCGGGCCGTGGCCGTAGACGGGGGCCTCGTTGAAGTACGGGCGGAACTGGTCGTGCGCGTCCTGGCTGTTCTTCGCGAGGAAGGCCTGGCCGCCGAGTCCGACGATCGCCTGCTTGCGGGTGCCGTGGCCGTAGTGCTCGAAGCGCTGGCGGTAGAACTTGATGAGCCGCTGGTAGTGCTCCTTGGGCCAGAAGATGTTGTTCGCGAAGTAGCCGTTGCCGTAGAAGGCGGCCTGCTCGGCGATCTCGGGGGTGCGGATCGAGCCGTGCCACACGAACGGCGGGACGTCGTCGAGCGGGCGCGGGGTCGAGGTGAAGCCCTGCAGCGGGGTGCGGAACTGGCCCTCCCAGTCGACCACGTCCTCGCGCCACAGCCGGTGGAGCAGGTTGTAGTTCTCGAGGGCGAGCGGCAGGCCCTGGCGGATGTCCTGGCCGAACCACGGGTACACGGGCGCGGTGTTGCCGCGGCCCAGCATGAGGTCCATGCGTCCGCCCGCGAGGTGCTGGAGCATCGCGTACTCCTCGGCGAGCCGCACCGGGTCGTTGGTGGTGATCAGCGTGGTGCTGGTGGTGACGGTGAGCTTCTCGGTGAGAGCGGCGATGTGGCTCAGGAGCGTGGTCGGGGAGGAGCTGAAGAACGGCGGGTTGTGGTGCTCGCCGATCGCGAAGACGTCGAGGCCCACCTCCTCGGCGTGGACGGCGATCCTCACGATGTTCTTGATGCGCTCCGCCTCGGAGGGCGTGTGGCCGCTGACGGGGTCGCGGGTGATGTCCGAGACGGACATGATGCCGAACTGCATGGTGTGCCTCCCTGTGGGGCTCTGGCTGCCGGTCGCCCGGGACGTGCGTCCCGAGCCTTGCCGCCGATTATATGCGTACGCATGTAACTAACGCGAGGGCCCGCGATCTATTCCATCGCCGTCGGGGGTGGTCCGACCGGGACTTTGGGCGGCTCTCGCCCGCGGCACGCGCCCGCGCCGTGGCGTCCGCGCCGTGGCGCCCGTGGTCCACTGGGGGTATGCGCCTCACCCTGCACGGACATGCCTGCGTCTCGGTCGAGTCCGGCGGGGACGTGATCCTCCTGGATCCGGGCGTGTTCACGCCGGATGCCTCGCGGCTGCTGGCGCGTGCCGACGCCGTGCTGGTCACCCATGAGCACGCGGACCACGTCGACGCGGGCGCGCTCGACGCGGCGCTCGCGGCGCGGCCAGGGCTCCGGCTCTACGGGCCCGCGGCCGTGGTGGGGCGATGGGCGGGGCTGGGGGAGCGCGTGACGGCGGTGGCGCCCGGCGACGCGTTCGCGGTCGGGTCCCTCGAGGTCGCCGTCCGCGGCGGGCTCCACGCGGCGATCCACCCGGACGTGCCCCGTGCGGTGAACGTCGGCTACCTGATCGGCGGACGTGTCTATCACCCGGGCGACGCGCTCGAGGCGCCCGCGGTGCCGGTCGAGGTGCTGCTCACGCCGGTGAGCGGGCCGTGGTTCCACCTGGACGCGGCGGTGGAGATGGTGCGCGCGCTGCGCCCCGCGAGGGCCCTCGCGATCCACGAGGCGCACGCCTCCGAAGCCGGGATGGCGCTCGCGGCGCGGCTGATGGCGCAGCTCGCGGGCGTGCCGCTCGAGGTGCTCGCGCCCGGGGAGGCGGTCGAGCTGTAGGCGCGCGGCCGGCAGGACCTCGACTTGGTGGCATGATGAATCCATCAATTCACGTGCGCGATGGCGAGGCGAGGCATGCACACCGGTCGACCGCTCAGCGAGGTCAAGGCTGACCTGTTCAAGGGGCTGGCGCACCCGGTCCGCATCCGGGTCCTCGAGCTCCTCGCCGAGGTCGACGAGCGCACCGTCGCCGACCTGCTCGAGCGGACGGGTCTCGAGGCGTCGCACCTGTCGCAGCACCTGCGCGTCCTGCGCGGCTACGGGCTGGTGACCTCGACGCGCAAGGGCAGCTCCGTCGCCTACCGGCTCGCACACCCGTCCGTCGCCGGCCTGCTCGGCGCGGCGCGCATCGTCCTGCGGGACGTCCTCGACGCCCGCGGGGCGCTTGCCGACCTCGACCAGGCGGAGCTCGAGGGCGCGCGGTGACCGCACGCCCCGCCCTGTCCGGCGTCCGGGCGGTGCTGCCGTCGCGCGCGGACTACGCGGGCCTGCGGCGTTCGTGGCGCGGCGACGTGCTCGCGGGCGTCAGCGTCGGCGTGGTCGCGCTGCCGCTCGCGCTGGGATTCGGCGTCACCTCGGGGGCGGGCGCGGAGGCGGGCCTCGTCACGGCGATCGTCGCGGGCCTGGTGGCGGCGCTCTTCGGCGGGTCCGGCGTGCAGGTCTCGGGCCCCACGGGCGCGATGGTGGTGGTGCTTGCGCCCATCCTTGCGCAGCAGGGCGCCGGGGCGCTCGCGCTCGTCACCGTCATGGCCGGGGTCATCGTGGTGGCGGCCGGGGCCGCGAGGCTCGGGCGCCTGGTGGGCCTCATCCCGTGGCCGGTGATCGAGGGCTTCACGCTGGGCATCGCGATCATCATCTTCCTGCAGCAGGTCCCGGCGGCCGTGGGCAGCACGGACGGCGCGCACGGCGCGAAGGCGCTGCCCGCGGCGCTGACCGCGCTGGCCCACGTCGACGGGCCGGTCGCGTGGCGCGCGCTGGCGCTGGTCGCGCTGGTGGTGGCGGTCATGGTCGTGTGGCCGCGGATCACGCGTGCCGTGCCGGGGGCGATCGTCGCGATCGTGGCGGCCACCGCCGCCGTGGCCGCGCTCGGGTGGGACGTGCCGGTGATCGGCGAGCTGCCCGCCGGGCTTCCCGCTCCCGCGCTTCCCGCGGTGAGCCTCGCGTCGCTGCAGGCACTCGCCATGCCCGCGCTCGCCATCGCGGCGCTCGCGGCCATCGAGTCGCTGCTGTCGGCTCGCGTCGCGCACTCGCACGCCGATGTGGGCGGATACGACGCTGACCGCGAGCTGGTGGGGCAAGGCCTCGCATCGATCGCGTCGGGCCTGTTCGGCGGCATGCCCGCGACGGGCGCGATCGCCCGCACCGCGGTCAACGTGCGCTCGGGTGGCCGCACGCGCGTCGCCGCGGTGGTCCACGCCCTGGTGCTGCTCGCGGTGGTGCTGGTCGCCGCGACCGCGGTCGCGCGTGTGCCGCTAGCCGCGCTGGCGGGCGTGCTCATGGTGACCGCGGCGACCATGGTGCGTCCCGCGCTGGTGCGCTCCGTGATGCGCGCCTCGCGCCAGGACGCGGTGCTCTTCGTCCTGACCGCGCTGGTGACGGTGAGCGTGGACCTCATCTACGCGATCGCGATCGGGGTGGCCGGCGCGGCGGTGTTCGCGCTGCGCTCCGTCGCCCGCGCCGCCGGCGTGCACCGCGAGGAGCTCCCTGGAGACGCCGCGAACGGCGACGAGCGCATCGCCCTGCTCCGCCTCGACGGCGCCCTGTTCTTCGGTGCGGCGGACCGCGTGCTCGAGCGGGTCGCGCGGGTCCACGGCGTGGAGGTGGTGATCCTGCGCATGTCGCAGATCCGTATGCTCGACACCACGGGCGCGCAGATCCTGGGCGAGGTGGTCACCTCGCTGGAGCGGCGCGGCGTCACCGTGCTCATCAAGGGCGTTCAGCCGCGGCACCTGCCGCTGCTCGAGCACACGGGCGCGCTCGAGGCGCTCGCGGACTCGGACCACCTGGTGGACAGCCTGGACGATGCGGTGGCCAAGGCCCGCGGCCTGGTCGCCTCGCGGTGAGGGCGCCCTACGCGGGCTGAGGGTCCGGGTGCGGCGCCTTGCGCGGAGCCATCGCGCCGGCGAGCAGCACCACGAGCACGCCGAACACCGGCACGAGCACGAGGCCCGCACGCAGCGAGGTGGCGTCCGCGATCGCGCCCACCACGGGTGGCGACAGCAGCCACGCGAGGCGCAGCAGCCAGGACAGGATGGTGAGACCGGTGCCGGGTCGCAGGCCGGGGAGCTCGTCCGCGGCGTGCATCGCGCCCGGGATGAAGGTGGCGATGCCGAAGCCCGCCGCGCCGAAGCCCGCGATGACGCCCCACGGCGAGGGGAACGCGAGGGCGAGGCCCATGCCGACCGCGACGAGCACGCCTCCGAATCGGGCGACCGCTCGCTGGCCCCAGCGGTCCACCATGCGGTCGCCGACCATGCGGCCCACGAACTGGAAGCCCTGCAGCGACACGAAAGCGAGCGAGGCGAGGGTGGCCCCGACCAGCAGCTCGTCGGTCAGGTAGCTCGCCGACCAGGTCGCGGCGGCGTCCTCGGCCCAGCCGCCTGCGATCGCGATGACGGTGAGCGCGAGCAGCGTGCCCCACACCTTGAGGGGGATCCGGCGCAGCGGGGTGTGCTGCGGCACGGCCGCCTCGTCAGCGGCGTGGTCGACCTCCTCCGCGGTCGCGGTGTCCTTCTTCAGCAGCATCGGATAGGCGGTGAGGTTCGCGGCCACCACGATCGCGAGCGAGACCGCGAACTGCCACGGCACCGCGATGCCGAGGCCGGCCGCCGCGCCGCCCATGAGGCCGCCCACCACCGCGCCGATGGACCACAGCCCGTGGAACGCGTTGAGGATCGAGCGCTTGTAGAGCTTCTGCACCTCGAGCCCGTGGGCGTTCTGCGACACGTCGACCCAGGCGTCCGTGACGCCCACCACGAACAGGGCGGCGCCGAACGTCCACACGTTGGGCGCGAGACCGGCGGCGAGCATCGCGGCGGCGCTCACGGCCATCGTGATGGTCGCGACCTTCGCGGAGCCGAAGCGGCGGATCACCGCGGCCGCGAGCAGGCCCAGCGCGAGCGCGCCCACGGACCACATCGCCATCGCGACGCCGAGCGTGCCGTAGGAGATGCCCAGCGACGCGCGGATCTCCGGCACGCGCGGCGCGAAGCCGCCGAGCACGATCCCGTTGGTGAAGAAGATGATCGACACGCCCACGCGGGCGCGCCGGAGGTACGGCGCGATCGCGGTGGCGGGGGAGGGGACGGTCACGGGATCACGCTACCGAGAGGTCCGCGACCAGGAGGTCCGCGAGGCGGGAGGTGGGGCCCACGAGCACTTGGAACGCGCCCGGCTCGACCACGCGCTCGCCGCGCGCGGTCACGATCGAGCACTCCGACACCGGGATGCGGATGGTCGCCCGGGCGGACGCGCCCGGCGCGAGCGCGACCTGCGTGAAGCCCTTGAGCTCGCGGTCCGCCCACGTCGCGGACGTGTTGACGTCGCGCACGTAGGCCTGGACCGTCTCGAGCACGGGGCGGTCGCCGGTGTTGGTGACGGTGACGGTGGCCTCGATGGTGTCGTCCAGCCCGAGGGTGGACGATGCGAGGGTCAGGTCCGCGTATGACGTCGCCGAGTAGGACAGGCCGTCGCCGAACACCCAGCGCGGCTCCTGCGTGAGGTCCGCGTAGCGGTAGCCGTGCTGCGCGTCGATCTGGTTGTAGAACGTGGGCTGCTGGCCCACGTGGCGCGGCCAGGAGATCGGCAGGCGACCGGACGGCTCGATCGCGCCCAGGACGAGCTCGGCGACGGCGGTGCCGCCCGCCATGCCGGGGTTGGCGGCCCAGATCACGGCCGCGGCGCGGTCGGCGGACGGCGGCAGCACGTGCGGCTTCGACGCGAGCACCACCAGGATGACCGGCGTGCCGGTCTCGACGAGCGCGTCGAGCAGCGCGACCTGGCCGCCGAGCAGCTCGAGGGTGGCCGTGGACTTGCCCTCGCCCACGAGCTCGATCCGGTCGCCCACCACGGCGACCACCGCATCGGCCCCCTGCGCGGCCGCGACGGCCTCCGCGATCATGCCCTGGTCGGGGCCCACAGGGAACGCGATGTGCGGGCGCGGCTGGCCGTCTGGGAAGAACGCCCCCTTGGGGTCGGGGCCGGTGGTGATGATCTCGGCGCCCTTGGCGTAGGCGACCTCGGAGCCCTCGGGCGCGAGCGCGCACAGGCCGTCGAGCACCGTGGTGATCATCTCGCGCGGGTGGCCGTCCGCCAGCCAATCCGCCTGGCCGGACGCGCCGGCCCAGTCGCCGAGCGTGGTGTGCTCGTCGTGCGCGTTGGGGCCCACCACGGCGAGGCGGAGCGGGCGGTCGGCCGGGAGCGGCAGGGTGCCGTCGTTCTCCAGCAGCACCAGCGAGCGGCGGGCCACCTCGAGGTTGAGGGCACGATGCGCGGGCTGGGCGATCACGGCGCGCTGGCGCTCGCGGTCGGCCGGGCGGTGGTCCTCGAACAGTCCCAGCTCGACCTTCAGCGTGAGGATGCGGGCGACGGCCTCGTCGATGCGGGACTCCTCGAGCAGGCCCTGCGCGACCGCGTCCTGGGCGCCCTGGAAGAAGGCGGGGGTGGTCATGATCATGTCGTTGCCCGCGGTCACGGCGGCCGCGGCGGCCTGCGCGTAGTCGGGGAACAGGCGCTGCTCGCGCACCAGGTTGCCCACGTTGTCCCAGTCGGTGATGAGGGTGCCGGTGTAGCCCCACTCCTCACGCAGGACGTCGTTGAGCAGCCACTCGTTGACGGTGATCGGGACGCCGTCCGTGGACTGGTAGCCGAGCATGAAGGTCGCGCAGCCGGCGCGCGCCATGCGCTCGAACGGGGGCAGGTACCAGGAGCGGAGCTTGCGGCGGGAGATGTCCGCCTCGGAGGCGTCGCGGCCGCCCTGGGTCTCCGAGTAGCCGGCGAAGTGCTTCGCGGTCGCGAGGATCGCGGTGCGGTCCGCGAGGCCGTCGCCCTGGTAGCCCCGGACCATCGCGGCGCCCAGCTCGCCCAGCAGGTACGGGTCCTCGCCGAAGGTCTCGGACACGCGGCCCCAGCGCAGGTCGCGGGCGATGCACAGCACGGGGGAGAAGGTCCAATGGATGCCGGTCGCGCTGACCTCGACGGCGGTGGCGCGCGCGACGCGCTCGAGGAGGTCGGGGCTGAACGTCGCGGCCATGCCCAGCTGGGTCGGGTAGATCTCCGCGCCCTTGAAGAACGAGTGGCCGTGGATGCAGTCCTCGCCGATCAGCAGCGGGATGCGCAGGCGGGTCTGCTCCACCAGCGCGTGGGCCTGCTCGAGACGCTCGGGGGAGGCGTGCAGGATCGAGCCGACGTGCATCTCCTCGATCAGATGCGGCACGCCGTCGTAGGTGTGCATCTGCATCATCTGGCCCACCTTCTCGGGCAGCGTCATGCGCGAGATCAGGTCCGCGACGCGCGCGGCGGTGGGGAGGGTGGGGTCGAGGTAGGCGGCGGTCACTGCGGTTCCTTTCGCGCGGCGGTGGGCGAACCCTGAGATGCGATTTCTACCACATGGTAAGATCGAGGTCGAAACGTTGCAAGCGGGAGGCGTGGTGGGGGAGCGGGAGCTGTCGGAACGCGGCGCGGAGACGCGCACGCTGATCCTCGACACCGCGCTCGCGGCCTTCGCCGAGTCCGGCTTCCGCGGCACCTCGGTGCGCGACATCGCGACGCGGTGCGGGCTCACGCACCCGGCGCTGATCTACCACTTCCCCACCAAGGCGGACCTGCTCATGGCGGTCCTCACGCGACGCGACGACTCCGAGGGCACCGCCGCCGGCTACGACGAGCTCCGCGGCCGTGCGCTGCTCGACCACCTGGTGGAGACCGCGCGGCGCAACGCCGCCCGCCGCGGGGTGGTCGAGCTCTACGCCACCCTGTCGGGAGAGGCCACCGCCACCGACCACCCCGCGCACGCCTACTTCGTGCGCCGCTACGCGTCGCTGCGCCGCGACGTCACCCGCGCCTACCGCGAGGCCGCGGAGGCGGGAGAGCTGGACCCGCGCATCGTCCCGTCCCTCGCCGCCGCCCAGCTGGTCGCCCTCATGGACGGGCTCCAGGTGCAGTGGCTCCTCGACCCGTCCGTCGACATGGCCGAGACCCTCGAGGCCCACCTCGCCGCGCAATTTGCATGACTTCTCATCAAATCGGGACCGAGGTCCCTGAGATCTGCTCCCTGTCGCCCATACCGTTCTGAGCAGGCGCTATCCCCGGCGCAAGGGCCCACAAGGTCCGCGACAAAGGAGAATGACAATGGCAGTCAACTCGCAGGTCGCACCCGCGACCGCCACCCGCAGCAAGCTCGGCTGGAGCATGCTGAGCGTCACGCGCATCGCGCTGGGCTTCTACTTCCTCTGGGCGTTCCTCGACAAGCTGCTCGGGCTCGGTCTCCAGACCTGCCGCAGCGTCCTCGAGGACGGCACCGTCTCCATCGAGCGCTTCTGCGACAGCGCATGGATCAACGGCGGCCACGTCACCGAGGGCTACCTGGTCTACGGCGGCAACGCCTCGAGCCCGTTCCACGACTTCTTCGTGAACCTCGGTTCGCAGCGCTGGACCGACGTGATCTTCATGCTCGGCCTGCTGGGCGTGGGCCTCGCCCTCATGCTGGGCATCGGCACCAAGGTGGGCGCCTGGTCCGCCGCCGCCATGCTGCTCTTCATGTACATGACGCAGATGTGGCCCACCACCAACCCCATCCTGGACGAGCACCTCATCTACGCGTTCGCCGCGATCGGCATCGTGTACGTCGAGCTCTCGCACCAGTCGTTCGGTCTGGGCAAGTGGTGGAGGAGCCTCGAGCTCGTCAAGAAGAACGCCTGGCTGGTCTAGCCGGCAGTTCTCACGGGGCCCCGCGCGATGCGCGGGGCCCCGTTCTCGTGTCCGGGCGACACGGCAGTTTTGGTCCGCTTCCAGCGGTGATGGGCGATCCGGCGTAGCGTGGGGGACGCGGACACCGGCGTCCGTGGGGGCACAAGCCTCGGAACGCACGCATCGCATCCCATGGAGGCAATGATGAGCAGCACCGACACGACCACCACGAGCAAGACCAGTCGCAGCGGTTTCGGCTGGGTCATGCTGAGCGTGACACGCCTCGCGCTCGGCTTCTACTTCCTGTGGGCCTTCCTCGACAAGTTCCTGGGGCTCGGATACTCCACCTGTCGCACCACCGCGGAGGACGGCTCCTTCACCATCGAGAACATGTGCGACAGCGCATGGATCAAGGGCGGCGCCATCACCGAGGGCTACCTGGTCTACGGCGGCAACGTCAACAGCCCGTTCCACGACTTCTTCGTGGACCTGGGCGGGCAGCGCTGGACGGACTGGCCGTTCATGCTCGGCCTGCTGGGCGTGGGCCTCGCGCTGATGCTGGGCATCGGCACCAAGGTGGGCGCGTGGGCCGCGGCCGCGATGCTGCTCATGATGTACATGACGCAGATGTGGCCCTCCACCAACCCGTTCCTCGACGAGCACCTCATCTACGCGCTCGCCGCGCTCGGCATCGTGTACGTCGAGCTCGAGCACCAGTCGATCGGGCTCGGGCGCTGGTGGCGCGGGCTGGTCGGCGAGAAGAGCTGGCTGGTCTGACCAGCCGCACGTGCGACTCCCAATGACGGATGTGACACGAGTCTTCTCGCGTGAAGGATGGGACAGGCCCATCCTTCACGCCGGATGACTTCAGTCACATCCGTCATTGGCTTTCGACGGTTGTTCGCCCTGCGCAGGGCTCAGGCGCGCGCGGAGCGACGCTCGTCGCGCAGCTCGCGTGCGACCACCATGGTCACCTGGGGGATGAGGTCGCGGCTGCGCTTGAGCGCCCACGGCACCCCGTTGACCGCGAGCCACGCCGCGACCGCGACGGGGCTGGGAGGCGGGGGCGGCGCCGCGATGGCGCACCGGCGCGGCCAGCGCTCACCGAGCACGTCGACGGCGGCGTCCGCCAGCGCGCGGTGCCCCAGCGGCGACGGGTGGATCCGGTCGATGTGCCAGGCGCGCCGGCCGAGCGAGCTCAGCAGCGTCGCCCCGTCGATCACCGTGACGTCGGTGCCGGCGACGGCCCGCGCGATCGCGGCGTTCGCCTCGCCGATCCGCCGCGCCATCGCCTCCGCGACCCGTCGCGGCGCGAGGTCGAACAGCCCGATCCGGTCGAGCGACACCGTGACGATCGCGCGCCCGGGGCGGGCGAGCTGAGAGACGGCAGAGCCCAGCGCCGCCTCCACCTCGGCGGGGGAGAAGTCGCCGCGCAGGACGTCGTTGCCGCCCACGGTGAGCAGCACCGCGTCCGGTCGAGCGGCGACCGCGACGCCCACCTGGCGCTGCAGCATCTCGCGCGCCCGCACGCCGTTGGCGGCGAGGTTGAGGAACGACGAGGCTCCGAGCCCCGCCGCCGCGTGGGCGGCCCAGCCCACCTGCCCCCACGAGCGCTGCACGCCGTCGCCGACCCCGAGCGTGATCGAGTCGCCGAGCGCGACCACGCGGGGCCCGGTCACCGCACGCCCGTCAGGCTGCGCGCGTGGACCGCCCTCATGCCGGCCACCGACGCGGACCAGGGGAACAGCACCGCCCTCGCTCGGGCCTCGAGCCGCCGTGAACGTCCGTCACGGGCCAGCACCGTTTCGATCGCGTCGGCGAAGGCGCCCGGATCGCCCGCCGCCGCGATCCCGGCGTCGCCCACCACCTCCGGCAGCGCGGAGGCGGCGTTCGCCACCACGGGCGTGCCGCACGCGAGCGCCTCGAGCGCGGCGAGCCCGAACGTCTCGATGGGGCCCGGCGCGATCGCGACGTCGGCGGACGCGAGCAGGGAGGCGAACGCGTCGCGGTCGGAGACGAACCCGAGCAGCTCGACCGGCAGCCCGGCGGCGGCGCGCCGCAACGGCCGCGCCAGGGGTCCCGAGCCGGCGATCACCAGCCGCACGAGGCGTCCGCGGGCCGCGAGCTCCCGCGCCGCGCCGATCGCGAGGTCGGGGCGCTTCTCTCGCGACAGCCGCGAGGCCATCACCACCAGCGGGACGTCGTCGGGGGCGTGGCGGCGACGGGTCGCGGCGCTCGCGTGGCGGGGGTGGTACCGGTCGAGGTCCACGCCCAGGGGCACGGTCTCGACCGTCGCGCCCGCGGCGGCGAGCTCCGCGCCGGCGTACGCGGTGGTCGCGACGATGGTGTCGAAGCGGCGGGCGATCCATGCGGCGTGGGCGCGGGCCAGCCCGTCGATGCGGCCGTGAGCGACCGCGGGGAGCGCGGAGGCGAGCACGCCGTCGACCCGCTCGTGCGCGATGAACGCCGCCGCGATCCCGCGCTCGCGCGCCCACGGACCCAGGCTCGCGAGCGTGGTGCGGTCGGACACCTCGATGACGTCGGGGGCGAACCGCTCGAGCGCGTCGGTGACCGCGGCGAGCCGCGTGATCACCCGGTAGCCGCCCGATCCCACCAGGAGCGGGCTGTGCAGCGTCATCACCCGCCCGTGACGGGTGCGGAGCTCGCCGTCGGCGTCGCCGGGCACCACCAGCAGGACCTCGTCTCCGTGCTCGACGTAGCCGCGCCCCAGCGCGTGCAGGGCGGTCCGCAGGCCGCCCGAGCGCGGCCCGTAGAAGTTCGCGACCTGGGCGATCCTCATGAGGCCACCGCCCGTGCGGCGATCGCGCGTTCGTAGTGGTCCACCAGGGCCCCGCACACGTGCGGCCAGGTGCGGCCCTCGACGGAGACGCGCGCGTGCGCGCCCTGGAGCCACCGCATGTCCTCGTGCGCGACCAGCGCCGCGACGGCGTCCTCGAGGTGGTCGAGCCGGCCCGGCTCGTACAGGAAGCCGTTGGAGCCGTGGTCGATGAGGTCGATGGGCCCGCCACGCCGCGGCGCCACCACGGGCACCCCGGAGGCGAGCGCCTCCTGGATCGACTGGCCGAAGGTCTCAAGCTCGCCCGGGTGGACCATCACGTCGAGGCTCGCGACGGCGCGCGCGAGCTCGCCGCCGCCCAGGAAGCCCGCGAACTCCGCGTCGGGCATCAGCCGCCGCAGCCGCGGCCCCTCGGGCCCCTCGCCGATCACCACGAGCCGCAGGCCCGGGATCCGCGCCAGCCTCTCGAGGTCGCCCACCCTCTTCTCCGGCGCCAGCCGGCCCACGTACCCGACCACCACCTCGCCGCGCGGCGCCCACCTGGCCCGCAGCGCATCGTCCCGATGCGCGGGGTTGAAGCGCACGGTGTCCACCCCGCGCGGCCACAGCCGGAGCCGGTCGACGCCGAGGCACTCGAGCTGGCTCATGGCCGCGGTCGAGGGGGCGAGCGTGAGGTCCGCGGCGCGGTGGATGTTGCGCACGCGCGCCCACAGGAGCGGCTCGCCCCACGGCGCGCGGTACGAGGCGGCGTAGGACGGTACGTCCGTCTGATAGATCGCGACCGTGGGCAGGCCCAGGTCCGCCGCGGCGCGCACCGCCGCCCAGCCGAGCATGAACGGCGACGCGAGGTGGACCACGTCGGGCCGCACCTCCTCGAGGATCCGCGCGACGCCGCGCACCGTCGACAGCGCGACGCGCACGTCCCTGTAGCCGGGCCAGCCGACGGCGGGCACGTGGATGACGGGGGCGCCCGCGACCGAGTCGGGGGCACCGGGCGCCTCGGGGGCGATGACGACGGCCTCGTCGCCGCGGGCGGCGAGGTGATCGAGCACCCGCAGCAGCGAGTGCGTGACGCCGTTCGTGTGCGGCAGGAACGACTCTGCGACCAGCGCGACCTTCACTCTCCCGAGTCTGGGAGCCGCGGGCGACGGGCCGGTGTCCGCGCGCTTGATGGCGCGTGACGGTCGCGTGACTTTCCGGTGAACCCGGCGTGCGACCATGGGCCCATGCCCCGCACGCTCACCCGGTCCCTTGCCGCCCTAGCGGCTCTCGCCGCCGTCGCGCTCGCCGCGACGCCCGCCGCGGCCCACACCGCGTTGGTGTCCTCGGACCCCGAGGAGGGCGCGACCGTGACGGAGCTGCGCGAGGTGTCGCTGGAGTTCACGGAGCAGCTGCTCGACATCGGCAACGAGCTCGCGATCGTGGCCGCCGACGGCACGCGCACGGAGCTCGAGATCGAGGAGCCGGTCACCGAGACGGTGACCGCGGCGGTGCCGGACGATGCGCTGGTCCCGGGGGACACGACGCTCGTCTTCCGCGTGGTGTCGGCGGACGGGCACCCCATCGAGGGGACGGTCGCCTTCACCTACGCGCCCGCCGAGCAGAGCCCGAGCGCGAGCCCGAGCGCGAGCGCGTCCGCGTCGGCGTCCGCCTCGCCCAGCGCCTCCGCCGTGGAGCTCCCGACCGCCTCGCCCACCCCGCACGTCACCGTGTACGAGGAGACCGGGCCCAACCCCGCCGTGTACGTGATCATCGGCGCGGTCGCCGCCGCCGCGCTCGCGCTCACGGTCGCGCTGCGCATGCGCCGCCGCGAGGACTGACCCGCGCTCGCTACCGTGTGTCGCAGGGGAGACGGCCGCGCGATCGCGCGCGGGGGGAGGGATCGATGACCGAGGCGCAGCTCACCGCGACCGCGCAGGACTACGTGAAGATCGTGTGGGGCGCGACCGAATGGTCCGACGCCCCCATCACCACCAAGCGCCTAGCCGAGCGCCTGGGCGTCTCCGCGCCCACCGTCTCCGAGAACGTCCGCAAGCTCGTGGCCGCCGGGCTGCTCGACCACCGTCCCTACGGCGCGATCACGCTCACCGCGGAGGGCGAGCGGCGCGCCCTCGACATGGTGCGCCGCCACCGGCTCATCGAGACGTTCCTGGTCACCCACCTGGGTTACGGGTGGGACGAGGTCCACGACGAGGCCGAGGTCCTCGAGCACGCCTGCTCGCCGCGCATGATCGACGCGATCGACGCCCTCCTGGACCACCCGACCCGGGACCCGCACGGCGACCCGATCCCCACGGCCGCCGGGCGCATCGTCACCCTCGACGGCACCAACCTCGCCGAGGCCGCGGCGGGACGCTGGACGGTTGCGCGGCTGTCGGACTCCGACCCGGCGGTGCTGCGGGACCTCGCGGCCCTAGGATTGACCGTGGACGCCTCGATCCGGGTGCTAGGCCCCGATCCGTCCGGCGGTATCCGCGTGGAGACCGATGAGGCGGCCGACATCGTCGTCCCGCCCGCCACCGCGTCCGCGGTGTGGCTCGTCACGCAAGGCCCCTGATGACCGCTCTGCCTCCGACCTCCGAAGCCGGAACCCCGCGCTGGCTGCTGCCGCGCACCGCCCACGCCCCGCATCCCGCGCTGGTGCTCGCAGGCTTCGTGGTCGCGGGCTTCGGGATCAGCCTGTCGCAAGGCGGCGCCTCCGGCGTGATCCAGGACCAGGTGAGCGACCTGGGCGCCTCGGTGGACATGATCGGCTGGACCATCGTCGCGTACGCGCTCGGCGTGGTGATCGGGGCGCCGCTCATCATGGTGGGCCTCGCGGCGTGGAACCGGCGCCGGCTGCTGCTGACGATGTCCGCGGTGTTCGTGGCGACGTCCGCGCTCACCGCGCTCGCCCCCACGGTCGAGACGCTGTTCGCGGCGCGCCTGCTCGCAGGCCTTCCCCACGGCGCGCTGCTCGGCAGCGCCGCGTACGTGGGCGTGCTCGCGCTCGGAGCCGAGCGCCGCGGCCAGGTCATCGCGACCATCATGTACGGGCTGACCGCGGCGATCGTCGTGGGCGTGCCCTTCATGCAGTGGATCTCCATCCAGGCGGACTGGCGGGTCGCGTACTGGGTGGTCGCCGCGGTGGGGCTCGCGGGCTTCGCTCTCATGTGGGCGTTCGTGCCCTCGGTGCCCGGCACGCGCGGCGCGGGCTTCCGCACGGAGCTCGCGGCGCTGCGGGGCAGGGTGCTGTGGACCGCGATCCTCACGGTCACGGTCGGCTTCGCGGGGCTGGGCGCCGTGCAGTCGTACATGGTGCCGCTGCTCGAGGACACCAACGGCTTCGCACCCACCACCGTCACCGTGGTCCTCGCGCTGTTCGGCCTCGGCATGACGGCCGGTGCGTACGTGGGCGGGCGCCTCACCGACCGCTCGGTGCTGCTCACCTCGCGCGTGGGCATCATCGGGGTGGCCGCGACGCTGCTGCTCCTGGGCCTGGTGGGCGGGATGGGCTGGCCCGTGGTGGTCGCGCTGGTGCTGCTCGGCGTGTTCATCCAGACCTTCTCGCAGGCCGCGCAGGCGCACCTCATGGACGCGACGCACACGTCGCCGTCGCTCGGCGCGGCGCTGTCGCATTCGGCGCTCAACGCCGCGACGGTGGTGGGCACGGGGCTCGGGGCCATCGTGATCGGCGCCGGGCTCGGGTACGTCGCGCCCGCGTGGGTGGCGCTGGGACTCGCGCTGGTCGCGATCGTGCTCGTGTTCCTGGGGCCGGGCTACCGCCGGTGATCGGTCCCAGGCTCCGACGACTACCCTTGACCGCATGAATCTTCGCCTCGGCACCCGTGGATCCGCGCTCGCGACGGCGCAAGCGGGGCAGTTCGCGGACGCCGTGGTCGCCGCGGCGGCGGAGGCGGGCGTCGAGGCCGCCGTGGAGCTCGTCAAGGTCACCACCAAGGGCGACGTCGACCGCGGCTCGCTGGTGGGGCTGTCGCAGACCGGCGTGTTTGTCACGGCGCTGCGCGAGGCGCTGCTCGCGGACGAGTGCGACTTCATCGTCCACTCCCTCAAGGACGTCCCCACGCAGCCGTACCCGGGCCTCGACGTGGTCGCGATCCCCGAGCGCGAGGACCCGCGCGACGTGCTGTGCACCGATGGTCGCGTCCTCGAAGACCTGCCCGCCGGCGCGCGCATCGGCACCGGCTCGCCGCGTCGCGGCTCGCAGCTGCTCGCGATGCGGCCCGACCTCGACGTCCGGCCGCTGCGCGGCAACGTGGACACGCGGCTGGGCCACATAGGCCAGGATCTCGACGGCGTGCTGCTCGCGGCGGCGGGGCTCAACCGCCTGGGCCGCTCCGAGGACGCGACGCAGCCGCTCGACGTCGCCGCCATGCTGCCCGCCCCCGGCCAGGGCGCCCTCGCGATCGAGATCCGCGAGGATGCGCCTGCGGAGCTGCGCGACCTGTTGGCCCGCCTCGACCATCCCGAGACCCGGGCGTGCGTCACCGCCGAGCGCGAGGCGCTGCGCGTGCTCGACGCGGGCTGCGCCGCTCCGGTGGCCGCGCACGCGACGGTGGCCCGCGGCCGCCTCACCCTGCACACGCGCGTGATCTCGACCGACGGCACGCTCGCCCTCAACGAGCGCAACTCCGGCGTCATCGCGGAGGCCGCCGCGATCGGCCGCTCGAGCGGCTTCTCCCTCCTGGGCCGGGGCGCGGAGCGCCTCATGGGCCGCGCATGAGCCTCGCGGGCCGTCGCCTGCTGGTGCCCGTGACCGCGGAGCGCACCGCCTTCGCCGAGCAGCTGGTCGCGGAGGGCGCGGACATCACCGCCGTCGCGTTCATCGCGATCGCGCCGCCCGTGGACCCGGCCGCGCTCGAGTCCGCCACGCTCGCGTGGCTCGACGGCGCCTACGGCTGGATGGCCGTCACCAGCCGCAACGCGGTGCTCGCGATGGACCGCATCGCCCGCGCTCATGGCCGCACGCTCGCCGAGCCGCAGCCCGCCGCGCGCGTCGCGACGGTGGGCGAGGCGACGCGCGCGGTGTGCGCCGAGGTGGGCCTCGCGGTGGACCTGGTGCCGGAGTCGCGCGCGGACGCGCGCGGGATCGTCGCGGACTTCCCCGACGGCGCCGGCCGCGTGCTCGCGCCGCTCGGCAACCTCGCCTCGCCGGTGCTCGCCCGCGGGCTCGAGCGCAAGGGCTGGCGGGTCGACGGCGTCGAGGCGTACAGGACGGTCGACGGACCGGGGATGGACGATGCGACGGTCGCCGCGGTCGCGGACGGTCGCCTGGACGCGGTGCTGCTGACGTCCGGCTCGGTCGCCGAGCGCTTCGCCGCCGCCTGCCCGACGGTCGCCCCCGGCACGCGCATCGTCGCCATCGGCCGCACCACGGAGGCGGGCGCCCGTGCCGCGGGCCTCGCCGTGGACGCCGTCGCCACCACGCCGACCTACGCTGGGATCCGGGCCGCGCTCGACGCGGCGCTCGACACCCCCGTCCAGGGAGACCCCTCATGACCTCGTACCGTCCGCGCCGCCTGCGCGCCACGCCCGCGATGCGCCGCCTGGTGCGCGAGGTGCGCCCGCACGCCTCCGAGCTGGTGCTGCCCGTGTTCATCCACGAGGACCTCACCGCGGAGCGCCCCATCTCCTCGCTGCCGGGCGTCTCGCAGCACCCGCTGAGCGCGGTGCCGGCGCTGGTCGAGGCCGCCGTCGAGGCGGGGATCGGCGGGCTCATGCTGTTCGCGATCCCGTCGGTGCGCGACGCCGTCGGCTCCGGCGCGGTCGACCCCGAGGGCATCCTCAACCGCGCCATCGCGGCGGCTGCCGAGGCGGCGGGCGACCGCCTGGTGATCATGGCGGACCTCTGCCTCGACGAGTTCACCGACCACGGCCACTGCGGTGTGCTGTCCTCCGACGGCCGCGTCGACAACGACGCGACCCTCGAGGTCTACGCCGCGATGGGCCTCGCGCAGGCCCGCGCGGGCGCCCACGTGCTGGGGCTCAGCGGGATGATGGACCACCAGGTCGCCGCGGTGCGCGAGGCGCTCGAGGCGGAGGGCCTCACCGACGTCGCGATCCTCGCGTACGCCGCCAAGTACGCGTCCGCCTTCTACGGGCCGTTCCGCGAGGCCGTCGACAGCCAGCTCCAGGGCGACCGCCGCACCTACCAGATCGACCCCGCGAACGGCCGCCAGGGCCTGCACGAGGCCGAGCTCGACGAGCTCGAGGGCGCGGACATGGTCATGGTGAAGCCCGCGCTGCCGTACCTCGACGTGGTCGCCGAGGTCGCCGCGCAGTCGCGCGTGCCCGTCGCGGCCTATCACGTGTCGGGCGAGTACGCCCAGATCGAGGCGGCCGCCGCGAACGGCTGGCTGGACCGCCGCGCCTCGCACCTCGAGGCCCTCACGTCGATGCGCCGGGCCGGCGCCGACATCGTCGTCACCTACGCGGCGCTCGAGCTCGCCGCCTGGCTCAAGGAGATCTAAGTGTCCTCGTACTCGGAGCGCGCCCGCGCGATCCTGCCCGGCGGCGTCAACTCGCCCGTGCGCGCGTGGAACGGCGTCGGGGGAGAGCCCGTGCCGATCGCCTCGGCCGCCGGCTCCCGGATCGTCGACGCCGACGGCCGCGAGATGATCGACCTGGTCGCCTCCTGGGGTCCCGCGATCCTGGGGCACGCGAAGCCCGAGGTGGTCGCCGCCGTCCAGGCCGCCGCCGCGAAGGGCCTGAGCTTCGGCGCCACCACCGAGGCGGAGGTCGAGCTCGCGGAGATCATCCGCGACCGCTACGCGCCCGCCGAGCGCGTGCGCCTGGTCTCCACCGGCACCGAGGCGACCATGACCGCGATCCGCCTCGCGCGTGCCGCCACGGGCCGCGACGTGATCGTCAAGTTCGCCGGCTGCTACCACGGCCACTCGGACGCGCTGCTGGTCGCGGCGGGCTCCGGCCTCGCGACCGCGGGCGTGCCCGACTCGGCCGGCGTCACCGAGGGCGCCGCGCGCGACACCCTGGTGCTGCCCTATGGCGACGAGGCCGCGCTCACCGACGCGTTCGCGGAGCGCGGCGCGGAGATCGCCGGCGTGATCGTCGAGGCGGCCCCCGCCAACATGGGCGTGATCCGCCCGCCGGAGGGCTTCAACCGCCTGATCTCGAGCCTGTGTCGCAACGAGGGCGCCGTGATGATCCTCGACGAGGTCCTCACGGGCTTCCGCGCCGGCCCCGCCGGCTACTGGGGCGTCGAGCGCGACCACGACCTCGCTGCGGGCCTCGACCCGTGGACCCCCGACCTCGTGACCTTCGGCAAGGTCATCGGAGGCGGCCTGCCCGTCGCCGCGCTGGGCGGCCGTCGCGACCTCATGGAGCGGCTCGCGCCGCTCGGCCCGGTCTACCAGGCGGGCACGCTGTCGGGGAACCCCGTCGCGGTCGCCGCGGGCCTCGCCACCATGCGCCTGCTCACCGAGGACGCGCACGCGCGCGTCGCCGCCACCGCCCAGTCCCTGGTGGACGGGGTCTCGGGCGCGCTCGCCGCGCACGGCATCACGCACGCGGTGGGCCGCGCCGGCACGCTGTTCTCGTTCTTCCTGGGATTGGACGAGGCTCCGGTCACCTTCGAGGACGTGTCGCGCCAGGACACCGCGGCCTTCGCCCGCCTGTTCCACGCGGTCCGCCGCGAGGGCGTCGCCCTGCCGCCGAGTGCCTACGAGGCGTGGTTCGTGTCCGCCGCGCACTCCGTGAACGACGTCCGGCACATCGTGTCGACGGTCGACCACTGGGCCTCCACCGAGACCCGCTGACACGTCGGTGCGGCGGCGACCGCCGCATCGTCCCTGGTAGACAACCTTCCTCACCGCGGCGTGGGGGAGGGGTGAGCGTCCTCACAACGGCACCCGGTGCCGGGTGAGGAAGAGTTCTCGCACGTTTCACACGCGGTGACCACGGGCGAAACCTGCGCTCCCTACTGTCGGGCTTGTCCGAAGCCTCCGGGGACCCCGCCCCGGGCGGACGTCAGTCCCCAGGGAGGGGCCATGACCGTTTCCGACAAGACCGCCGTCGAGGCAGTCGAGCCTGGCATCATCGGCAAGGGCCGATGGATCGAGCGCTGGGAGCCCGAGAACGAGCTGTTCTGGGAGGCGCGCGGCAAGTCCATCGCGTTCCGCAACCTGGTCTTCTCGATCATCGCCGAGCACATCGGGTTCTCCGTGTGGCTGCTGTGGTCGATCGTGGTGGTCCGCATGTACGGCACGTTCGACGAGTCCGGCGCCCTGGTCGCCGCCGGCGCGAACGGCTGGGCGCTCACCGCGAGCCAGGGCTTCACGCTCCTCGCGGTCGCGTCCGGTGTGGGCGCCTTCCTGCGCGTCCCCTACACCTTCGCGGTGCCGATCTTCGGCGGCCGCAACTGGACCGTCATCTCCGCGCTGCTGCTGCTGATCCCGACGCTCGGGCTCGCGTGGGCGGTGCAGGACCCCAGCACCCCGTTCGGCGTGCTCGTCGCCATCGCCGCGACCGCCGGCTTCGGAGGCGGCAACTTCGCGTCCTCGATGTCGAACATCACGTTCTTCTACCCGGACAAGGAGAAGGGCTGGGCGCTCGGCCTCAATGCGGCGGGCGGCAACATCGGCGTCGCGGTCGCGCAGAAGCTGGTGCCCATCGTGATCGGCATCGGGGCGCTCGGGCTGTCCGCCGCGGGCCTCGTCTACGTGCCGCTCGCGGTGGCCGCCGCGATCCTCGCCTTCCTGTTCATGGACAACCTGCGCGAGGCGAAGGCGGACCCGAAGCCCACCGCCGACTCGCTGCGCCACGGCCACACGTGGCTCATGGCGTTCCTCTACATCGGCACGTTCGGATCCTTCATCGGCTACTCGGCGGCGTTCCCCACGCTCCTCACGGTGGTGTTCGAGAGGGCCGACATCGCGCTCACCTGGGGCTTCCTGGGTGCGCTGATCGGCTCGCTGTCCCGCCCGTACGGCGGCAAGCTCGCGGACCGCATCGGCGGCGCGGTCATCACCATCGGCGCGTTCGTGGTGATGGCGATCGCGGGCGTCACCGCGGTGGTGGGCGTGCAGCAGGAGTCGCTCGGGCTGTTCTTCGTGAGCTTCATGGTGCTGTTCGCCGCCACCGGGATCGGCAACGGCTCGACGTACCGCATGATCCCGTCGATCTTCGGCCGCATCCAGAAGGCCAAGGGCGAGGACACCGACGAGAGCCGGCTCGACTTCAAGCGTCAGGCCGCCGGCGCGGTGGGCATCATCTCCGCTGTCGGCGCCTTCGGCGGCTTCGCGATCCCGTTCATCTACAAGATCGCGAAGGAGCAGACGGGCACCATCGTCCCCGCCCTCCAGATCTACGTGGTGGTGTTCCTCGCGATGGCCGTCATCACGTGGGTGTTCTACCTGCGCAAGGGCGCCCAGATGCGGAACGTCTGACATGACCGCCGCCGTCCCCACCCACTGCCCCTACTGCGCGCTGCAGTGCGCGCAGAGCCTCACCCCGGCCGCCGGACGCATCCCGGTGACGGTCGAGGGGCGCGAGTTCCCCACCAACCGCGGGGGGCTGTGCCAGAAGGGCTGGACCTCCCCGGAGGTGCTTCGCGCCGCCGACCGTCTCACGGTGCCGCTGCTGCGCACCGCGGACGGCGGCTTCCGCGAGGCGGGGTGGGACGAGGCGCTCGACCTGGTGGCATCCCGGGTCGCGGGATTGCAGGCCGAGTCCGGGGACGATGCGGTGGCCGTGTTCGGCGGCGGCGGCCTCACCAACGAGAAGGCGTACGCCCTGGGCAAGTTCGCCAGGCTCGCGCTCCACACCCGGCTCATCGACTACAACGGCCGGTTCTGCATGTCGTCGGCCGCGGCGGCGTCGAACCGCTCGCTCGGCATGGACCGCGGCCTCGCGTTCCCGCTCTCGGACCTCGGCGGCGCGGACGCGGTGCTGATCCTCGGCTCCAACATGGGCGTCACCATGCCGCCGTTCGTGCAGCACCTGGCAGGGGTGCGGTCGCGTGGCGGGCTGGTGGTGGTGGACCCCCGCGAGACCGTCACCGCGAAGCTCGCCAGGGACGGCGCGGGGGTCCACCTCGCGCCCGTGCCCGGCTCCGACATGGTGGTGCTGCTCGCGCTGCTCCACATCATGCTCGCCGAGGGCCTGCACGACGCGGCCTACCTCGACTCCCGGGTGGAGGGCCTCGACGAGGTCCGTCGCTCGGTCGCCCAGTGGTGGCCCGAGCGCGCAGAGTCCGTCACCGGGATCCCCGCGGACACGCTCCGCGAGGTCGCACGCCTCCTGGCCGCCGCATCCCCCTCGCGCGGCGGCCGGGGGGCGTACATCCTGACGGGACGCGGCATCGAGCAGATGGCGCAGGGCACCGACTGCGTGAGCGCCGCGATCAACCTCGCGCTCGCGCTCGGGCTGATCGGGCGCGTGGGCTCGGGCTTCGGCCCCGTCACCGGCCAAGGCAACGGTCAGGGCGGCCGCGAGCACGGCCAGAAGTCGGACCAGCTGCCGGGCTACCGGATGATCACGGACCCCGCGGCACGCGCGCACGTGGCGGGCGTGTGGGGCGTCGACCCCGACGCGATCCCCGGCCCGGGCGTCCCCGCGGTGCAGCTGCTCCGGTCGCTCGGCACCGAGGGAGGGCCCCGCGCGCTGCTGGTCCACGGCTCGAACGTGGTGGTGAGCGCCCCGAACGCCACGCGCGTCGAGGAGCGCCTGCGCGCGCTCGACCTGCTGGTGGTGTGCGACATCGTCCCCTCGGAGACGGCCCTGCTCGCGGACGTGATCCTCCCCGTCACCCAGTGGGCGGAGGAGGAGGGCACCATGACCAACCTCGAGGGGCGGATCCTGCGCCGCCGGGCCGCCGTCGAGGCCCCCGGCGAGGCCCGCTCCGAGCTGTGGATCCTGCGCGAGCTCGCGGCCCGCCTTGGCTGCTCCGCACTGTTCAGCGAGGACCCCGAGGTGATGTTCGACGAGCTCGCCCGCGCGTCCGCCGGCGGCAAGGCCGACTACAGCGGCGTCACGTACGCCCGCCTCGACGCGGGCGAGGAGCTGTTCTGGCCGGTCCCCGCGGCGGCCCCTGGCGAGGCGCCGCACCCCGGCACCCCCCGCCCCTTCCTCGAGGGCTTCCCCACCCCGAGCGGGCGCGCCCGCATGATCGCCGTCGCGCACCGCGGCCCGGCCGACGACGTCCGGCCCGGCGCGACCACCTACCTCGTGACCGGACGGGTGCTGCAGCACTACCAGTCCGGTGCGCAGACCCGCCGCGTCGAGGAGCTCGCGCAGGCGCAGCCCGAGGCTTTCGTGGAGATGCACCCGCTGCTCGCGGAGCGGCTGGGCCTCGCGGCCGGCGATGTCGCGCTCCTCACCAGCGCCCGCGGCGAGGCGATGGCGCCGGTCCGCCTCACCGCGGACATCCGCCCCGACACGGTCTTCATGCCGTTCCACTGGGCGGGCGCGGGCAGCGCGAACCGCCTCACCAACGACGCCACCGACCCGACGTCGTCGATGCCCGAGTTCAAGGTCACCGCGGTCGAGATCCGCGCCGCCCGGCTCGACGAGGCCGCGATGGAAGGAGCACTGCGATGAGGATCGTCGTGATCGGCCACGGCATGGTGGGCTCGCGCTTCGCGCAGGACGCCGCCGCCCGCGTCCCGGGCGCGCACGTCACCGTGCTGGGCCGCGAGGACACCGCGCCGTACAACCGCGTGCTCCTGTCGAGCGTGGTCGCGGGCAAGCAGGACGCGGACGGCATCGCGCTGCTCGCCCCCGACACCGACGCCGTCGACGTCCGCCAGGGCGTCTCCGCCGTGGAGATCGACCGTTCGCGCCGGCTCGTGACGGCCTCGGACGGTGCGGTCCACCGGTACGACCGCCTGGTGCTGGCCACCGGCTCCGCCGCGCGCATCCCGCAGATCCAGCACGTCGCCGACCCCGACGGCCTGGTGCCCGGCGTGAGCGTCCTCAAGGACCTCGCCGACGCGCGCGGCATCCTCGCGGCCCTGCCCAAGGCGCGCCGCGCGGTGGTGCTGGGCGCGGGCGTCCTGGGCCTCGAGGTCGCGACCGGCCTCGCGGCGCGCGGCCTCGCGGTCACGCTGGTCCACCACGCCGACCGCCTCATGGAGCGCCAGCTCGGATCCTCGGCGTCGCAGGTCGCGGTCGACTCGCTCGGGCGTTTGGGCATGACCGTGGTGACCCAGTCCTCCGTGGTCCGGGTGATCGAGCGCCGCGGCCGCGTCGCCGCCGTCGAGCTCGCCAACGGCGCCGAGATCCTCACCGACCTCCTCGTGATGTGCGCCGGCACCATCCCCGAGACCGCCCTCGCGCGCCGCGCGGGCCTCCCGTGCGAGCGCGGCATCGTGGTGGGGGAGGACCTCGCGTCCCCCGCGGACCCCGCGGTCTTCGCGATCGGCGACTGCGCCCAGCCGCCCGAGGGCGGCACCGGGCTGGTCGCGCAGGGCTGGGACCAGGCGCGACGCCTCGTGGACGCGTGGGCGGGCGCGGGTGCCGCGACGCGGGACGATGCGGCGGTCGCCGACCGTACCAACGTGGTCCGGGTCAAGGCGTCCGGCCTCGAGGTGGTCACCATGGGCCTGTCGGGCAAGTTCGAGCACGGCGACCGCCTGCTGCGCGCCGTGCGGATCTCGGACCCCGCCGTGGGCCGGTTCGTCGAGGTCGTGGTGCACGAGGGCCGCCTGGTGGGCGCGACCGTGGTGGGCGACAAGGTCACCGCGACGGAGCTGCAGGCCCTCTACACGCGTGGGCTGCCGGTCCCGACGGACCCGGCCCATCTCATCGTCCAGCCCATCGCGGGCGCGGCGCCGGCCGTCCGGTCGGCCAAGGACATGGCGGACGAGGACACGGTCTGCCAGTGCAACACCGTGTCCAAGGGCCGCATCGCGGGCGCCATCGCGGACGGCTGCGCCTCCGTGGAGGACGTCTCGCGCGCCACCCGGGCGTGCACGGGATGCGGCGACTGCAGGTCGTTGGTGAAGGAGATGCTCGCGACCGCCGCGAGCGACAGCAAGGTTCCCGCGCTCGCGGGCACAGGGGAGGCATGATGACCACCGAGCACATCGTCGTCGTGGGCGGCGGGATGGTCGCCCACCGGTTCACCGAGGCGCTGCGCGCCCGCGACACCGAGGGGCGCTACAGCGTCGAGGTCCTCGCGGAGGAGCCGCGCGCGCCCTACGACCGCGTCGCCCTCACCAGCTACTTCCAGCTCAAGAGCCCCGAGGAGCTCCAGCTGGGCGACCCGGCCCTGTGGCACGACCCGCTGGTCACCCTGCACCGCGACACGCGGGCGACGGGAGTGGACCGCGACCGGCGCATCGTCACCGTGGACGGCGGCCGGGAGGTCGCCTACGACCACCTGGTCCTCGCGACCGGGTCCTACGCGTGGGCGCCGCCCACGCCGGGCGCGGACCTGCCCGGCGTGTTCATGTACCGCACGGTCGACGACGTCGCGGCGCTGCGCGGCTGGGTCGAGGAGCGGCGTGCGGCGCTCGGCCGTCCCGTGCGCGGCGCCGTCATCGGAGGCGGCCTGCTGGGCCTCGAGGCGGCCGGCGCCCTCCAGTCGCTGGGCGCCATCAGCACGGTCATCCAGTTCGCGGACCGCCTCATGAACCTCCAGGTCGACGAGGGCGGCGGCGAGGCGCTCAAGCGCCTGATCGAGGCCCTCGGGGTGACGGTGCGGTGCAGCACCGCGACGCAGGAGATCCGCGCGGGCAAGGACGGTCACGTGGGCAGCCTGCTGTTCGCGGACGGCGGCGAGCAGCTGGTCGACGTGGTGGTGTTCGCCACCGGCGTCCGCCCGCGCGACGAGCTGGGCGCGAAGGCCGGACTCGAGATCGGCGCCCGCGGCGGCGTGGTGGTCGACGACGCGTGCCTCACCGCGGACCCGGCGGTCAGCGCGATCGGCGAGGTCGCCTGCATCCAGGGCGCGTGCCTGGGCCTCATCGCGCCGGGCAACACCATGGCGGAGATCGCGGTGGACCGGCTGCTGGGAGGGTCCTCGACGTTCCCCGGCGCGGACATGGCCACCAAGCTCAAGCTGCTCGGCGTGGACGTCGCGTCCTTCGGAGACGCGTTCGCCACCACGCCGGGCGCGCTCGAGATGGTCTACGCGGACCCGGTCAACGGCGTCTACAAGAAGCTGGTGCTCACCGACGACGCGACCACGCTGCTCGGCGGCGTCCTGGTCGGGGACGCGAGCGCCTACGCGTCGCTGCGCCCCATGGTGGGCGCCGCGCTGCCGGGCGACCCGGCCGCGTGGATCCTGCCCGAGGGCTCGGTGGAGAAGGGCGAGATCGAGCTGCCCGACTCGGCCGGCGTGTGCTCGTGCAACAACGTCTCCGCCGGCGCGATCCGCGACGCCGTCAACCACGAGGGCTGCCACGACCTGGGCGCGGTCAAGGCGTGCACCAAGGCCGGCACGTCCTGCGGGTCCTGCCTGCCGCTGGTGAAGAAGATCATGGGCACGGAGCTGGAGAAGTCCGGCATCGAGGTGTCGAACGCGCTGTGCGAGCACTTCGAGCTCTCCCGCGCTCAGCTGTTCAACGCGATCAAGGTCGCCGAGGTCACCACGTTCAGCGAGGTCATCGAGCGCTTCGGCACCGGACGCGGCTGCGACATCTGCAAGCCCACCGTCGGGTCGATCCTCGCGAGCTTGTACAACGCGCACGTCCTCGGCGGGGACCGCGCGGCCCTGCAGGACACCAACGACCGCGTCATGGCGAACATGCAGAAGGACGGCACCTACTCGGTGGTGCCGCGCGTGCCGGGCGGCGAGATCCTGCCCGAGCACCTCATCCTCATCGGCCAGATCGCGCAGGACTACGGCCTCTACACCAAGATCACGGGCGGCCAGCGGATCGACCTGTTCGGCGCCCGCCTCGAGCAGCTGCCGTCGATCTGGAAGCGGCTCGTGGACGCCGGCATGGAGTCCGGTCACGCGTACGGCAAGTCGCTGCGCACCGTGAAGTCCTGCGTCGGATCCACGTGGTGCCGCTACGGCGTCCAGGACTCGGTGGGCATGGCGATCGCGCTTGAGCTGCGCTACCGCGGCCTGCGCAGCCCCCACAAGCTCAAGCTGGGCGTCTCGGGCTGCGCGCGCGAGTGCGCGGAGGCACGCGGCAAGGACGTGGGCGTCATCGCCACGGACAAGGGCTGGAACGTGTACGTGGGCGGCAACGGCGGCTTCACGCCGGTCCATGCGCAGCTGCTGGTCGAGGACGTCCCCGACGACGAGGTGTTCCGTGTCATCGACCGCTACCTCATGTACTACATCCGCACCGCGGACCGCCTGCAGCGCACCGCACCGTGGCAGCAGGAGCACGAGGGCGGGCTCGACCGCATCCGCGAGATCGTGGTCGAGGACTCGCTGGGCCTGGGCGAGGAGCTCGACGCCCACATGGCCCGCCACATCGACTCCTACGAGGACGAGTGGAAGGCCGTGCTCAACGACCCCGAGCGCCTGAAGCAGTTCACCAGCTTCGTCAACGCGCCCGACCAGGCGGACCCCACCCTCGCCTACGTGGAGCAGCGCGGCCAGCGCCGCCCCGCCACACCCGAGGAGCGCGCCGGAGGCGCGGTCCTCATCGCCCCCTCGACCCTGGAGGTCCGGTCATGACCGCCGTCCCCGCCACCGCATCGTCCACCGCCACCGTGGTGTGCGACTACGACCGCCTCACCCCGGAGCTCGGCGTCGCCGCGCTGGTGGGCGGCGAGCAGGTCGCGATCTTCCGGCTCGCGGACGGCAGCGTCCACGCGGTGCAGAACCTCGATCCGTTCTCGGGCGCCTCGGTGATGTCGCGCGGCATCACGGGCTCGCGCGGCGACGTCCCGACCATCGCGTCGCCCATCTACAAGCAGGTGTTCTCGCTGCTCGACGGGACGTGCCTGGTGACCATGGACAAGTCGCCGAAGGCCGG
The DNA here is from genome assembly GCF_000971215.1 of Demequina silvatica. Lineage (GTDB taxonomy): Bacteria > Actinomycetota > Actinomycetes > Actinomycetales > Demequinaceae > Demequina > Demequina silvatica. The sequence continues at coordinate 192,311 of NZ_BBMA01000005.1, read as the reverse complement.
CCACGCGCCGGACTTGGTCGTGTACCCCGTCACCCTCGACAATGGCCAGGTGATCATCGACCTGGCAGGCAGCGAGTGACGGCGCTCTTCGGAATCGACCTCAAGGGACGGCGCGTGCTCGTCGCCGGCGCGGGCAACGTCGCGTCGCGGAGGGTGAAGCGGTTCCTCGCGGAGGGCGCGCGGGTGGCCGTGGTGGCGCCGGAGGCGTCCGACGACATCGTGCGGCTCGCGCAGCACGGCGACCTCACGTGGGAGGCGCGGGCGGTGTCGCCCGCCGACCTCGACGACGCATGGTTCGTCCTGGCGGCCACGTCCGACCCCGCGGTGAACGATGCGGTGGCCGGGTGGGCGGAGGAGCGTCGGGTGTTCTGCATCGACGCGTCGGACGCGTCGCGCGGGACCGCACGGCAGGCGGCCGTCTCGCGGCACGGCGAGCTCGCGGTGGGCGTGGTCTCCACGGACCGCCCGGACCCCAAGCGCATCCGCGCGGTGCGCGACGCGATCGCGGCGCACCTCGACGCGGGCGGCGCGGACCTGCGCCGCCGACGCGCGGGCGCGGGCCGCGTGATCCTCGTCGGTGCCGGACCGGGCGACCCGGGCCTCATCACGGTGCGGGGGCGGCAGGCGCTCGCGGAGGCGGACGTGGTGGTGACGGACCGCCTGGGCACCACCGAGCTGCTGGTGACGGTGCCCTACGACGTCGAGGTCATCAACGTGGGCAAGTCGCCCGACCGCCACCCGGTGCCGCAGGACGAGATCAACCGGATCCTCGTGTCGCACGCGCTGGAGGGTCGGACGGTGGTGCGCCTCAAGGGCGGCGACCCGTTCGTGCTCGGCCGCGGCGGCGAGGAGGTGCACGCGTGCCTCGAGGCCGGCGTGTCGGTCGAGGTGGTGCCGGGCGTGACGTCGGCGCTGTCGGTACCGGCGCGCGCGGGCATCCCGGTGACCCAGCGAGGGCTGTCGACCGCGGTGCTGGTGACGTCGGGCCACGCGGGCGCGGACGCGACCTCCGTGGCGGCCATGGCGCACGGCACCACCGTGGTGGTGCTCATGGGCGTGGCGGCGCTGCCGGACATCGTCGCGGCGGGTCTGGCGGGCGGCGCGTCGCCGGACACCCCGGTCGCGATCGTCGAGTCGGGGACCACCGCCGACGAGCGTGTGACGCACGGCACCCTCGCGGACATCGTTCTTATCGCGGGAGAAACAGGGGTGAAACCTCCCGCCGTTATCGTCATCGGAAACGTGGCGAGGCGGGAGCTGCTGGCCTCGCAGGTCGCGGCAACGCCGCGTCGAGAGTGACAGGGAGGTCCGCGTGTCGGTGGTCGGAGAACCGCTGTCGGGTTGCGTGATGGTCATCACCGCGGACCGCAGGAAGCGCGAGCTGGCATCCGCCTTGGAGCGCCGCGGCGCGATCGTCAAGCACGCGCCCGCGCTCAGCACCATCCCGCACCTCGACGACGCGCGCCTCATCGAGGACACGCGGGCGCTCATCGCGGCGCCGCCGGACATCGTGGTCGCGACCACGGGCATCGGCTTCCGCGGCTGGATCGAGGCGGCCGACGCCGCCGGGCTCGCCGAGGACCTCCTGGACGCGTTGCGGGGCGCGCGGTTCATCGCCCGCGGACCCAAGGCGCGCGGCGCCATCCAGCAGGCGGGTCTGGAGGCCGACTGGGTGGCCGAGTCGGAGACCGCGGCGGAGCTGCGCGACTACCTGCTCGCGGAGGGTGTGGACGGGCTGCGCGTCGCTGTCCAGCATCACGGCAACGGCTCGGACGGGCTCGACGAGGCGTTCACCGCCGCGGGCGCGACCGTCCAGAGCCTGCTGGTGTACGGCTGGGGCGCGCCGCTGGCGCCCGAGATGCACGAGGAATGGATCGACCAGGCCGCGTGCGGTGGGGCGGACGCGGTGCTGTTCACGTCCGCGCCGGCCGCGGAGTCCTGGCTGGCCACGGCCCGCTCACGGGAGGTGCTGGACGCCATCAGGGCGCTCGCCGCGCGCGGTGACCTGGTGATCGCGGCCGTCGGCCCTGTCACCGCGGCGCCGCTCGAGGCCGCCGGGTTGACCGTGCAGCACCCGGACCGCTGGCGCCTCGGGGCGCTGGTGCGGCTGCTGGTGCAGGACTTCACCGAGTCGGCGGTGGGCATCCCCACGCCCGACGGGCCGCTGGTGATGCGGGCCACCACCGCCGTGCTGGGCGGGCGGGTGCTGCCGCTCACGCCCACCGGCCTCGAGGTCCTGCGGGCGCTCGCGCACGCGAAGGGGAACGTCCTCACCCGCGAGCAGCTCGCGGAGGTGCTGCCGGGCGCGCAGGCGGGCCCGCACGCGGTGGAGGCGGCGATCAACAGGCTGAGGGAGAACTCGGGGGCACCCATGCTGGTACGTACGGTGGTGAAGCGCGGTTACGCGCTCGCGGTGAGCGCGGCATGACCGCCCTGATCGCATGCGCGCACGGCACGCGCGACGAGGACGGGCAGGCGACCATCCTGCGGGTGGTCGAGGACGTCCGGGCGGCGCTCGCCGGGACCGAGGTGCGTGACGCGTACGTCGACGTCCACGGCCCCTACTGCAAGGAGGTGGTCGCCGAGGTCGCGCCCACCGCCGGCACCTCCGCCGTGGTGGTGCCGCTGCTGCTCGCGGGCGGCTATCACGTCTATCACGACATCGCCGAGGCGGTGAAGCGGCGTTCGGACGTGACGGCGGCGAAGGCGCTCGGCCCGGACCCGCGGCTCATCGACATCGTGATGGACCGCATCCGCGAGGCCCACATCCCGCCCACGACCACGCTCATCCTCGCCGCGGCCGGATCCTCCGACCCGCGCAGCGAGGCGGACACCCTCGCGGCCGCGGAGATGCTCCGCGCGCGGTGGGACGGCCCGGTCCGTGTCGGCTACGCGGCGGGCATCCACCCCACCGTCGCCGACGCGGTCGCGGACGCCCGCAACAACGGCGAGGACGGCGAGGTGGCGGTCGCATCCTTCCTGCTCGCGCCGGGGTTCTTCCAGAAGCGCCTCGCCGAGGCGGGGGCCGACTACGTGACCGCCCCGCTCGCCCCGCACCCGCGTCTCGTGGAGATCGTGCTCGACCGGTACCGTGACGCGGGTGGAAGCTGACGCCTACGTCCGCCAGCGCGCGTTGCCCGGTTTCGGGGCCGCGGGCCAGGCGGCTCTTGGTGCGGCGCGGGTCGCGATCGTCGGGGTCGGCGGGCTGGGATGCCCGGCCGCGCTCTACCTCGCGGCGGCGGGCGTCGGCTCGCTCACGCTGATCGACTCGGACCGCGTCTCCGTCACGAACCTCCACCGCCAGGTGCTGTTCGGGCCGCCCGACGTGGGCGTCGCGAAGGTGACCGCCGCCGCCCGGGCGCTCGGCGCGCTCGCCCCCTCGACCCGGGTCTCGCCGGTGGATTCCCGGCTGACCGACGCCACCGCATCGTCCCTGCTGTCCGGTCACGACCTGATCCTGGACTGCACCGACACGTGGCCCTCGCGGCTCACGGTGGACGATGCGGCGGTCGCCTTGGGCGTCCCGCTCGTGTGGGGTGCGGTGCAGGGCTGGTTCGGGCAGGTGACGGTGTTCGCGGGCGGCGCCCGGCTGCGCGACGTGTTCCCGCAGGAGCCGGCGCCGGACTTCGGGGTGTGCGACGCGGGCGGCGTGCTGGGTCCGCTGTGCGGGCAGGTGGGTGCGGCGATGGCCTCCCAGGCGGTGGTGCTGCTCACGGGCGCGGGCCCGGGGCTCGCGGGGACGCTGCAGGTGCTCGACGCGCGCGACGGGGCGTGGCGGTCGCTGCCCCTCGCGGGCGGTGTGCGTGCGTAGCGCGGCCGAGCACCTCGCGCAGGTGCTCGCGTCGGTGACGCCGCCGTCGCCGCGGCTGGTGGGCCTCGCGGATGCGCTGGACGCGGTGCTCGCCGTCGACGTGGTCGCGGCGGGGGACCTGCCGCCCTTCGACAACTCGGCGATGGACGGCTACGGGCTGCGAGCGTCCGATGTCGACGCCGCCTCGGACGAGGCGCCGGTGCGGCTGTCGGTGGCGGGGGAGTCGGCGGCGGGCCACCCGTTCTCGGACGCGGTCGGTTCCGGCCAGGCGGTGCGGATCATGACGGGCGCGCCGGTGCCGTCGGGGGTCGATGCGGTGGTGCCGCAGGAGCGGGTGTCGGTGGTCGACGGCGGTGTGGTGGTCTCGGCGCCGGCGGCGCTCGGGGCGCACATCCGGCGGCGCGGCGAGGACGCGGCCGCCGGTGCGGTGGTGGTCGCGGCGGGCGTGCGGCTGCGGCCGCGTCACCTGGCGGCGATCGCGGCGGCCGGGGTCGGCTCGGTGGTGGTGATGCCGGCGCCGCGGGTCGCGTTCCTCGCGACCGGCGACGAGCTCGCGGCGCCGGGCGCGTCCTTGGGGCCGGGGCAGATCTGGGAGTCGAACGCGGTCTACCTCGCGGGCGCGCTGCGTGCGTTGGGGGCGTCGCCGGTCGATCTGGGGACGGTGGGGGACTCTCCTGCGGCGGTGCTGTCGGCGGTGACGGACGCCGCGCGTGCTGGCGCGGATCTGGTGGTCACCACGGGCGGCGCGAGCGTGGGGGACCACGACCCGGTCAAGGCGGGGCTCGCTCCCGCGGGCGTGTCCTTCCTCACCGTGGCGATCCAGCCGGGCAAGCCCCAGGGCCTCGGGCGCGTCGGTGGGGTGCCGGTGATCTGCCTGCCGGGCAACCCGGTGGCGGTCGCGGTGTGCACGGAGGTGTTCGTCGCGCCGGCGGTGCGGGCGATGCGGGGCGTCGCGGAGCCGCCCTGGGAGCCGATGCGCGCGCTGGAGGCCTGGCGCTGCCCGCCCGGGCGGGAGCAGGTGATGCCGGTGGTGATCTCGGCGGAGGGGGTGCGTCCGGCCACGTCGGGCGGCTCGGGTTCCCACCTCGCGGCGCGGCTCGCGGCGGCAGACGGGCTCGCCCGGGTCCGAGCGGACGTCGACGCGGTCGCGGCGGGCGATATCGTCGCGGTCAGGAGGTTCACCGCATGAGCGAGTCCCAGCAGGCTTTCACCCACCTCGATTCCCGCGGCCAGGTCCGCATGGTCGACGTCACGCACAAGCAGCCGACGGTCCGGTCCGCGACCGCCGCCGGGTTCGTCGCGTGCGCGCCGCACGTGGTCGCGGCTCTGCGCGACGGCACGGTCCCCAAGGGCGACGCGCTCGCCCTGGCCCGGATCGCGGGCATCGCGGCGGCCAAGCGGACGCCCGAGCTGCTGCCGCTCGCGCACGTCATCGGGGTGCACGGCGCGGTGGTCGAGGTCGAGATCGAGGACGAGGGCGTCTCCATCACCGCCACCGTCTCCACCGCCGACCGTACGGGCGTCGAGATGGAGGCCTTCACGGCGGTGTCGGTGGCGGCGCTGAACGTGGTCGACATGGTCAAGGCGCTCGACAAGGGCACCACCATCCGCGACATCCGGCTGATCGCCAAGGAGGGCGGCAAGTCGGGATCCTGGCACCGCGAGTGACGGACTGGTGACGGACTCCGCGGTGTCGCTCCCGTTCGACGCGATGATCATCGCGGGCGGGCGTGGGACGCGCCTGGGCGGCGTGTCGAAGCCCGACCTGGTGGTCGGCGGGCGGCCGCTGTTGGACCTCGCGCTCGAGGCGGTCGCCGGTGCGGCGTGCGTGGCGGTGGTGGGTGGTCCGAGGCGTGATGAGGCGCGGTGGACCGTTGAGGAGCCGGCGGGCGCGGGACCGGCGGCGGCGCTGGCGGCGGGGCTGGCGGAGCTGGCGCGGGACCGCGATCGCGGACCGAGCCCGGTGACTGTGGTCCTGGGCGTGGACACGCCGCTCGCGGGCGAGGCGGTGCCGGTGTTGGTGGCGGCGGCCTCCGCCGCGCATGGCGCGTGGGTGGTGGACGGGGAGGGTTTCCCCCAGTTCCTGCTCGCGGCGTACCCCACCGCGTCGTTGGCGTCCCGGTGTTCGGCGGACCTGGCGGGCGCCTCCCTGCGTAGGCTGGTCGGAGACCTGCCGATGACGGCGGTGCCGGACGTGCGCGGGCTGTCGCGCGACCTCGACACCCCCGACGACCAGCGCTACTGGAAGGAGCGGATGGGATGACCGCAACCATGGAGGACTGGGTGGCCGCGCTCGCGAAGGAGCTCGACCTCGACCTGGGCGAGGTGGACGTGCAGGCTCTGCTCGACGTCGCGCGCGACGCCGCGCACTCGGTGGTGAGGCCGGCGGCGCCGCTCACCACGTTCCTTGTCGGCTATGCCGCGGGGCGCCGGGCGGCCGCGGGCGACGACATCGCGCCCGAGTGCGCGAAGGCATCCGCCCTCGCCACTAGCTGGGCGCCCGAGTGATCACGGTGCGGCTCTTCGCTGCGGCCGCCGAGGCCGCGGGAGCGCCGGAGCTCACCCTGGACGCGGGCGCCGTCTCGGGGTCGGTGGCGGGCCTGCGCGAGGCGCTCGCGGCTCGGGGTGCCGAGGCTCCGCGGGTGATCCCCCAGTGCGCGATCCTCCGGTCGGGGGAGAGGCTCGAGGACTCGGCGTCCTTGGCCGCCGGCGACCTCGTGGACGTGCTGCCGCCGTTCGCTGGGGGATAGGCGCTCTCACGTAGCGGGGGCGGAGTGGCGGGCGTCGAGCCCTGGTCCCTGTCGCACCCGGTATCGGGGCTGTTCGGACGTGTCCGGACGTGCGTGTGCGGCGCCGCCCGGGTGAGGGTGGCGCCGCGGGGCGGGGTGGTTATGTGGGCGGGATGCCGGAGTGGTGGGTGTCGCGGTCGCTGCTGTCGTTGCGGGTGGTGTTCCAGGGTCGGGGTGCTCCGAAGCGGGCGCGGCCGCCTTGCCAGGGTGTCCGTGTCGGGTCGACCGATGCGGGAGGGATGAACCAGATCTCGGTGTCGGTGGCCCGGATCTGCCAGCCTTGATCGTGGATCACGTGATGACAATGCGAGCAGAGCAGGGCCCCGTTGGACAGGTCGGTGCGGCCGCCCCTGGACCAGAAGATGATGTGGTGGGCCTCTGTCCATGCCGGCGGGGCTCCGCACATCGCACAGCCCCCGTCACGCTCGCCTAGGGCGATGCGTTGGGCCTTGGAGAAGGGGCGGACCGTCCGTCCGAGCTTCAAGACCTGTCCCTTGTCGCCGATGAGGGCGGGGATGAGGATCGCGGAGGTGATCATGCGTTGCGCGACGCTCATGCCGATGGGTGTGGAGCAGCCGTCCACCTCGCCGAGCCCCGTCCCGGATTCAAGGTCGCTGGCCGAAGCGCGCACGACGACGGTAGTGGTGCCGAAGATCGCGGTGGTGGTCTCACAGCCCAGGGCGTGGCGGGCGAGGTCGGCGAGCGCGTCGGCGCGCATCTGTGCGGTGGTGCGGACGTCCTCGCCGGGGGTGTCGCGGCTGCGGCGTATCTGGTCGCCGACCATCTTGTCGATCGCTGCTTGCAGGTGTGCGGCGGTTTCGGGGTCGAGCTTGCCGTCGACGACGACCATCCCTTCACGGTTCTCCCAGATCTTCAGATACCGGGCCTGACGCTTCTGCGCCAGTGTGCGCTCGTGCTGGGCGACGTCGAGGGAGGCCTTGAAGCGGCGGATCACCGCCGCGAACTTGCCCGAATCCAATCCCTGGGCGCGCGTGACGAGGTCGGTCGCGGCCTTCTCCTTCGCCGCATCCGTGACCTCCTCGGACAGGGAGTCGAGCATGATGAGGATCTGCGACCCGCAGTCCGCGGAGATCTGTCCCGCGTCGAGCGCCTCGGTCACGATGGCGCGGTACCGCACCTGAGGAGTGGGCTGAGGATCCTCCGGCTCAGGCGGATCGTTGTCCTCGGGATCATCAGGATCCGGACCGTCATCGGGCTCATCAGGATCCGGCTCGGGATCAGGGTCGGGCGTGCCGCACTTCTCCTTCTCCTCCAGCGCACGACCGACCTCGATCAGCCGCATCGCCTCAGCCTTGTGCTTCCCCATCCGCGACGCCACCAGATCCGCCGCGGAGCGGAAGCCGTGATGCTTCGCGAGCCCACCCCCGGGCACATCGGACTGGACATCGATGTCGCGGGCCATGCGCGCGAGGACCAGGTCCATCTCGGCGGCGACCTGCGCCGCCGCACCGAACCGCTCCACCGCGTCCGGCGAGCCGCCTACGGAAGCCAGCGAACGCATCGTCCCCACCGCGACACGGGCGTCCACACACGCCGACGCGAACCCGGCGCCAGAGCCGCCGGGTAGGTCATCGAACAGGTGTGCTGCTTCCATGTGACCATCACACCACCGGGGTCTGACATTCCCGACAAAAGGGATGTGGAAAACGGAACTAGCCTGGTAAACAGCAGGATGACGCTACCGACCACGCGGAACGCGCCACACTGGACCGGTGCGCACCACGCGGTCCCGCCGCCGCGCCGTCGGCTTCACCGCGATGGCGCTGGGCGTCGCTGGCCTCGCCGGCCTGGTGCTGGTCGCGGGCTACTACGCCGCGCCCGACACGGCGCTCGGCACCGCCGCGGACATCTCCAACGCGGTGCAGGCGTTGATCGCGGGCGCGGTCGTCTGGGTCGCCACCGCCGCGACGCCGCGCGGACGCACGCCGGCTCGGCTGGTCTGGGCCGGGCTCGCGACGGCGGGGGTGGCCATCGCGGTGCTGGGGTCGCTGCTCATCATCACGGACTCGTCGGGCTGGGTGCGGGCGGCGCTGGTCCACATCCTCGGGTGGTCGCTGTTCGCGCCGTGGCTGGCCGCGTGGTGCCGCCGCACCCCCGACCCCATGCCCATGACGCCCTGGCAGCGCGACGCCGGCACCGTGGTCGCGGTGCTCCTCGCCGCGGGCGTGCTGGGGATCAGGGACGTGCTCGCCGGCACCGATCCGCACGCGCTCGGCGGGCTGCCCGGCGCGGGGCTGGGATGGCCGGCGCTCCTCGCGATCACCGTCGGCGGGCTGGCCTTCCAGATCGCCCTGCCCGCATGGGCGACGTGGTGGGGCGCGACGCTGCTGCGCGCGCCCGGCCGCGCCGGTGACCCCGAGGTGCACCACCACCGGCTGCGGGCGTCGCGCAACGGAACCACCCGCGCGGCCGGGCGATAGCGCTCGCGCCTACCCGCCGATGGCGCTCATGGGGCGGTCGGGCTGCAGGAAGTCGGGGGAGTCGATCCCATGCCCCGGCCGCTTCCCCGCGACGCACGCCTGCATGGCCGCGGCGACCGCCGCATCGTCCGCCCCCGCCCGCATGAGGGTCCGCAGGTCCGACTCCTCGCGCGCGAACAGGCAGTTCCTGAACTGGCCGTCGGCGGTCAGCCTCACCCGGTCGCAGCGGTCGCAGAACGCGCGCGTCACGGACGCGATCACCCCGACCGTCGAGGACGTCCCCGCGATCGGGAACGTCTCCGCGGGCGCCGCGCCGTCGTGCCCCAGCGACTCGAGCTCGAACCTCGACGCGAGCACCTCCAGGATCTCCTCCGCGGTCACCATCTCCTCGCGCCGCCACGTGTGGCCGCCGTCGAGCGGCATGTGCTCGATGAACCGCATCTCGAGCCCACGCTCCACCGCGAACGACACCAGATCGCAGATCTCGTCGTCGTTGACGCCGCGCATGATGAGCGCGTTGAGCTTGATCGGCGCGAACCCGACGGCCCTGGCGGCCTCGATCCCGGCGAGCGTGTCCGCGAGGCGGTCGCGGCGCGTCAGCTCGAGGAAGCGCCCGCGCCGCAGCGTGTCGATCGAGATGTTCACGCGGTCGAGCCCGGCATCGCGCAGCGGCGCCGCGAGCGACGGCAGGCGCAGCGCGTTGGTGGTCAGTGAAAGGTCGAGCGGACCGTCGGGCGTGGTGAGCGCGGCGAGCGCCGTCACCACGTCGACCACGTCGGGACGCAGGAGTGGCTCACCGCCAGTGAGCCGCACCTCCCGCACCCCGAGCGACACGGCGACGCGGGTGAGCCTCACCAGCTCCTCCGTCGACAGCAGCGTGGCGGACTTCAACCACGGCACCCCGTCCGCGGGCATGCAGTACGTGCACCGCAGCGAGCAGCGGTCGGTGAGCGAGATCCGCAGGTCGCGGTGCACACGCCCGTACCGGTCCACCAGCCCCGCGCTCATACGACCCCCACCCACGTGTGCGACCCGTCGGCGAGCACCTCGCGCTTCCACACGGGCAGGTTCGCCTTCACGTCCTCGACCAGCGCGGAGACGGTGTCGAGCGCCTCGCGACGATGCGGCGCGGACACCGCGGCGACGATCGCCGCCTCTCCCACGGACAGGTGGCCGATGCGGTGGGTGACGGCGACGGTCAGGTCGGGGGCGTCGTGGCGCGCGGCTATCGCCGCGATGACCTCGGCGGCCGAGGGGTGCGCCGAGTAGTCGAGGCCCACCACCTCTCCGGTGACGGACGGATCGTGGTCGCGGACGGTCCCGATGAAGGTCGCGATCGCGCCGGCGCGCGGTCCGGACACGGCGTCCACGTGCGCGGCGAGCGAGAGCGGCGCCTCCGACATGGCGGCGAGCGCGATCAATGGTCTCCTCCGTCCAGCTGGGCGACCGCGTGGGCGATCAGGTCGGGCAGCACCCCGAGCGCGGACTCGACCGCGCGCACGGACCCCGGCAGGTTGATGATCAGCGCGCCCGGCGCGCCTCCGGTCACGCCGGCGAGCCCGCGCGACAGCGCCACCGCGGACGTGAGGTGCGCGTCCCGCTGACGGAGCAGCTCGGGGATCCCCGGCAGCTCTCTCGCGAGCAGCGGCGCGGTCGCCTCGGGCGTGACGTCGCGCGGCGCGACGCCCGTGCCGCCGGTGGTCACCACGGCGCGCGCGCCCGCGGCGACGGCGCCCTCGAGTGCGTGGCGGATCTCGGCGACCTCGTCCGGCACCAGCGAGCGCGTCACGGCCGCCCCCGCGGCCGCCAGCCGGTCGGCGAGAAGGGGACCCGTCGCATCGTCCCGCGCGCCCGCGGCGGAGCGGTCGGACACGGTGACCACGGCGATCGTCACGCCGGCGAGGACGGGGGACATGCTCGCCAGTCTACGAATCCTCGGATTGCGCCCGTGTTGCGGCGGCCTTACCGCGCCGCCGCGCCGGACGTGAGCGCGTAGGCCTCGAGCCCGCGCGGCACCCCGAACCACACCGGCGTCCCCGCTTCTAGCCCGGCCGCCGCCTCGACGGGCACGTCCGCGGCGAGCAGCGCGCCGTGCACCCGCACCACGTCGCCGCGCGGCTCGAGCCCGCGCACCGCGTCCACCACCCACGCGGGACCGGACACGGGCGCCGCCAGCGCCAGCGCCACGTCGCCGGGATGCGCCGTCACGCCGGCCCTCACGCCCGCGCCCGGACCCCCGCCCACCGGCACCCGCACGCCGGCGGCGATCTCGAGGGCGCCTCCGCGCATCGTCCCCTCGACCAGCACCCGCCCGCCCATGCGCGCGGCGAACGCCGTCCGCGGCCGGGTCAGCACCTCTGCGGCCGTCCCGGACTCCGCCACGGACCCGGCCTCCATCACCGCGACCGTGTCCGCGAGGGCGTGCGCGTCGAGCGCGTCGTGCGTGGTGACCACCGCGGTGACGCCCGTGAGCAGCCCCGCGACCAGCCCGCGCACCTCGCTGGCGACCACCACGTCGAGCCCGGCGAACGGCTCGTCGAGCAGCATCACCCGCGGTTCGGCGGCCAGCGCCCGCGCGATCGCGACGCGCCGCGCCTGACCGCCGGACAGCGCCCCGGGCCGCCGGTCGCCGAGCCCGTCGAGGCCCACGCGCGCGAGCCACGCGTCCGCGGCCTCCCGCGCCGCCGCGCGTCCCAGACCGCGCGAGCGCGGCCCGAACGCGACGTTGTCGCGCACGGACATGGTGGGGAAGAGGGCGTCGTCCTGGGACAGCAGGCCGATGCGCCGGTCCCGGGGGGCGCGCGGCGCGTCGGTGCCGTCGAGGGTCACCCGGGCGTCCGCGCCGGGCACGATCCCGGCGACGGCCTCGAGCACCGTCGACTTGCCCGAGCCGTTCGGGCCGAGCAGCACGAGCGTGGCCCCCGAGGAAACCTCCACCGCCGCGTCCACTCCGCGCGCCGGGACGCGCACGCGCGCCGTCAGCGCCGTCACGCCGCACCCCGCAGCGGCCGGTAGGCGAGTGCCACCACTCCGATGGCGACCGCGACCAGCACCAGCGACAGCGCGGCCGCGGCCGCCGGATCCGTCTCCCGCACCAGGTAGATCTCCAGCGGCGCCGTCCGCGTGACCCCCTCGAGCGAGCCCGCGAACGTCAGCGTCGCCCCGAACTCGCCGAGCGCCCGCGCGAACGCGAGCACCGCCCCGGTGGCCAGCGCCGGCGCCAGCGCGGGAAGCGTCACGCGCGTGAGCACGCGGGTCCGCGACGCGCCGAGCGTGCCGGCGATCGCCTCGTGGCGCCCGCTGCGGGCCGCGAGCGCGGACTCCACGGACACCACCATGAACGGCATCGCGACGAACGTCTGGGCGATCACCACCGCGAGCGTGGTGAACGCCACGGACCCGCCGAGCTCCTCGCCCAGCAGCCCTCGCCGCCCGAACGCGTACAGCAGCGCCAGGCCGCCCACCACGGGCGGCAGCACCAGCGGCGCGAGCACCACGGCGCGCACCAGCCCTCGCACCGGCCCGCGCATCCCGTGGAGCACGAACCCGAGCGGCACGCCCAGCGCCAGGGTTGCCAGGGTCGCGACGGCCGCGGTCCGCAGCGACAGCCCGAGCGCGGTGAGCGACTCCTGCGACGTCACCAGCGACCAGAGGTCCGTCCACTCGACGCGGGCCACCAGCCCGAGCAGCGGCAGCAGCACCAGCAACCCGCCGAGCGCCGCGAGCGGCGCCAGCCACCGCGGACCCGTCACCGCGTGCGCCCCGTCACGGCGCCCCGAACCCGGCCGCGGCGAGCACCGCCTGCGCCTCGGGTCCGCCCAGGTACGCGACGAACTCCTGTGCCAGCGCGGGCTGGGCCGCCCGGGTGAGCGCGGCGGCGGGATAGCGGTTGACCACGGACCCGGCGCCGTCGATCGGCACGGCCTCCACGCCGTAGCCGCGCGCGACGTCGGTGACGTACACGATCCCCGCGTCGGCCTGCCCTGCGGACACCTTCCCCAGCACGTCCGTCACGTTCTGCTCCTCGGACGCGGGGGAGAGGGTGACGCCCGCGCCGGCGGCCAACGCGGCCGTCGCCGCCCCGCACGGCACCTGGGGCGCGCAGACCACGGTGACCACCGCATCATCCGCCAGGTCCGCGAGGCCGGCCACGCCGGCCCGGTTGCCCTCGGGGACCACGATCGTGAGCGTGTTGGTCGCCACCACCGTGGGGGTGCCGGCGACGAGGCCCTCGACCTTGTCCATGTTCGCCTCGTCGGCGGAGATGAACACGTCCGCCGGCGCGCCCTCGAGCAGCTGCGCCGCGAGGTCCGAGGATCCGGCGTAGTTGCCCACCACGTCCACGCCGGGGTGGTCGGCCTCGAAGCCCTCCGCGATCTCCTCGAGCACCTCGGTGAGCGAGGCGGCGGCGAGCACCCACAGCGTGGTGTCCTCGGACCCGGGCGCGAGGGATGCCGCGCCCCGGTCGGCGGACCCGTTCGTGCATGCGGTCAGGGACAGCGCGAGGGCCGCGACCGAGCCGGCGACGGCGAGCGGACCCGCGCCGCCCCTCACCGCGCGCCCGCCGGCGTCTCGACGATCACGGTGGTCGCCTTCACCACCGCCGTCGCCACCGCGCCGGGCTCCAGCGCGAGCTCGCGCGCCGCCTCCGCGCTCATGAGCGACACCACGCGATGCGGCCCGCACTGCAGGTCCACCTGCGCCATCACGCCGTCCGCGACCACGCGCGTGACGATCCCGGTGAAGCGGTTGCGTGCCGACCGCCTCACGTCCGTCGGGTCCTCCGGCGCGGTCGCGCGCGCGGCGTACGCTGCCACGTCGACGCCGTCGACCAGGATCCGGCCGGCGCCGTCGCGGACGGTCGCGACGCCCTCGGCGTCGATCCAGCGGCGGATGGTGTCGTCGCTCACGCCCACGAGCGCGGCGGCCTCCGAGATACGCAAGTGCGGCATGGTTGCGACGTTAGCGCCGCAGATGCGGCGAGACAAGGCGCGGGACGATGCGCGGGCCGGGTTCTCGCGCGCCGGCGCCCGTGCGGGGGGAGGCTACGCGGCCGGGGTGCCGCGCGGAGGGGTGTCGTCGCCGTCGAGCGCGTCGATGACCTCCTCGTAGAGGAGCGCGTGGACCTTCTCGACGTTGGGGATGTCGTCGAACTCGAGCGGGTCGTCGGAGGCGGACTCGATGATGAGCGTGCCGGTGCGGAACATGCGGTCCACCAGCCCGTGGCGGAACTGGACCGTGTTGATGCGCGCGAGCGGGATGTCGATGCCGGTCTTGGTGAACACGCCGGTGCGGAAGATCACGCGGCGGTCGGTGATGACGAAGTGCGTGGTGGACCACCGGATGAAGGGCGACACCGCGAGCCACACGAGCAGCACGGCGACGATCACGCCCACCGCGATGCCCACGCCCGTCTCGACCCCGTCGCTCCACTCCACGGAGTCCATCCACCACCACGCGAGCACGATCAGCGCGATGGCGATCAGCGACACGACCACGGGCCCCACCAGCGCCTTCCAGTGCGGGTGGGCGTCGACCACGACGTCCTCGTCGGGGGCGAGCAGATTGCGCGGGTAGGCCATGAGGGGAACGTAGCAGGGAGGACCCGCGCCGGGAAGGGCGTCGCCGGACTCGCCGGCGACGCGACGCCGCCGCGCCGGCGACGCGCCCGTGACGCGCCGGTGACCGCCAGGAAACATGACGTGGATATCGTGGCCCCATGACCGCCGACCAGCAGACGCCATGGACCGGATACCAGCCGGTTCAGGCCTGGGACGAGGCAGTGGATCTCGAGGGCCGCGTCAGGGATCCGTACCGCCGGGTGTACGCGGAGATCGATCGGATGTCCGGCGAGGATCTCTACTCGCGCGCGGAGGCGCTCGCGTCGACCTACCTCGCGCAGGGCGTGACGTTCGATCACGCGGGGGAGGAGCGGCCCTTCCCGCTCGACATCGTCCCGCGCGTGGTGGGCGCCCACGAGTGGGAGATCATCTCGCCCGGCGTCGCGCAACGCGTGCGCACCCTCGAGGCGTTCCTCGCGGACGTCTACGGCTCGCAGCACTGCGTCAACGACGGGATCGTGCCGCGCCGGCTGATCGCGACCTCGCAGTACTTCTACCGCGAGGCGGCGGCAGTGGACCCGGCGAACGGCGTCCGCGTCCACGTCTCCGGCATCGACCTGGTCCGCGACCAGCACGGCATCTGGCGTGTGCTCGAGGACAACGTCCGCGTCCCGTCGGGCGTGAGCTACGTGCTGTCGAACCGCCGCGCGATGTCGCAGATGTTCCCCGACATGTTCGGCGCCATGGGCGTGCGGCCCGTGCTCGAGTACTCGCAGCGGTTGCGCGCCGCGCTCACCCGCTGCGCGCCCAACGACATCGACGATCCCACGATCGTGGTGCTCACCCCTGGCGTGTTCAACAGCGCGTACTACGAGCACTCGCTGCTCGCCCGTACCATGGGCGTCGAGCTGGTCGAGGGCCGCGACCTCGAGACGCACAACGGCCGCGTCTACATGCGCACCACCGCCGGCCGCAGGCGCGTCGACGTCATCTACCGGCGCGTCGACGACGACTACCTCGACCCCGTCGTGTTCCGCCCCGACTCCGCGCTGGGCGCACCCGGGATCGTGCACGCGGCGCGGCTGGGCAACGTCACCATCGCCAACGCGGTGGGCAACGGCGTCGCAGACGACAAGCTCATCTACACCTACATGCCCGAGCTCACCCGCTACTACCTGGGCGAGGAGCCGATCCTCCCCAACGTCGACACGTGGCGCCTCGAGGAGACCGAGGCGCGCGAGGAGGTCATGGACCGCCTCGACGAGCTCGTGGTGAAGCCGGTCGACGGCGCCGGCGGCAAGGGCGTGATCATCGGTCCCAAGGCCTCGCGCGAGGAGCTCGACACGGCGCGCGCCCAGATCCTCGAGGACCCGCGCGGCTGGATCGCGCAGCCCGTCATCCAGCTGAGCACCGTCCCGACGCTCACCGACGACGGCCTCGAGCCGCGCCACGTGGACCTGCGACCGTTCGCGATCAACGACGGCGACGACGTCTGGGTGCTGCCCGGCGGCCTCACCCGCGTGGCGCTCGCGCGCGGCCAGCTGATCGTGAACTCCTCGCAGGGCGGCGGCTCGAAGGACACCTGGGTCCTCGGCGGCGAGCGCCAGCGCGGCGTCAAGACGCCGCCGCCTGAATCGCGCGTGGAGCTCGGAGGGATCGGCGCGGTCCCGCAGGCGGCCCACCCCGACGACATCGAGCACGGCCAGCAGCAGCAACAGCAGCAACAGCAGCAGCAGCAAGGGGAGCCCACATGCTGAGCCGCATCGCGGAGTCCCTGTTCTGGATAGGCCGCTACGTCGAGCGCGCGGACAACACCGCGCGCCTGCTTGACGTCCACCTCAACGTCCTCCTCGAGGATCCTTGGGTCGACGAGCCGAGCGCCAACGCGTCGCTCCTGTCCGTCATGAACTGCGACTACGAGACCCCCGTGAGCCGTCGCGACGTCCTGGCGACGCTCGCGTTCGACCCGGACCGCGCATCGTCCATCGCCTGGACCCTGGGCGCCGCCCGCGAGAACGCGCGCCGCGCCCGAGAGGTCATCTCGACCGAGGTGTGGGAATCGCTCAACACCACCCGCAACCAGCTCCCGCGCTGGACGGCGTCCGCGCGGCCGCACGAGTACTTCGTGTGGGTGCGCGAGCGCGCCGCCGTGGTGTGGGGCCTGCACTCGGCGACCACCTCGCGCGACGACGCGTGGCACTTCATGGAGCTTGGCCGGTCGCTCGAGCGCGCGGACATGATCGCCCGCCTGCTCATGACCCGCCACTTCGAGGGCACCACGGGCCCCAACTGGACCGCGCTGCTGCGCTCGTGCAGCGCGCACGAGGCGTACCTGCGCACCGTCCGCGCGCTCGTCACGGAGGAGCGCGCCGCGGAGTTCCTCCTGGTGGACCGGCTGTTCCCGCGCTCGATCGCGTACAACCTGCAGAAGGCCGAGGACACGCTGGGCCTCATCGAGGGCGCGTCCACCTCGCGCGCGCTGTCCGACAGGGCCCGCCTCGCGCTCGGCCGCGCCCGCACCAACCTCGAGTACCGCGACGTCCGCGACGTGCTCGACGACCTCCCCGGCCAGATGCGCGAGGTGCAGTCCGCGTGCGCCGTCGCCTCCGACCTCATCCGTGACCGCTACTTCCTGCCGGCGTCGACCGTGCTGTGGAGCCAGGAGGCGCTATGACCACCCTGCGCATCGAGCACCGGACCTCGTTCACGTACGCGAGCCCCATCGTCTCCTCGTACAACGAGGCGCGCCTCACGCCCGCCTGGCTGCCGCGCCAGCGCGTCCTCGAGTCGCGCGTCGACATCGCGCCCGTGACGTGGCGGTCCCAGTACCGCGACTACTGGGAGGCGGACGTCGCCGTCTTCGAGGTGCTCCAGCCGCACGAGAGCCTCACCGTGGTGGGCTCCAGCCTGGTCGAGGTCTCCAGCGTCCCCGCCCGCGAGGAGCGCGTCGCGTGGGAGACCCTCACCGGCCCCCGGTTCCAGGACCTGCTGAGCGAGTACCTGGGCCTGAGCGACGTCACCGAGCCCACCGAGGAGCTCGCCGCGTTCGCGCGCGACGCCGCGGGCCGGCTCGACCCCGACGCCGCCGCGCGCGCGATCTGCGACCACCTGCACGACGAGATGGGCTACGTCCCCGGCGCCACCACCGTCCACACACCCGCGCGCGACGCGTGGGAGGCGCGGTCCGGGGTCTGCCAGGACTTCGCGCACCTCGCGATCGGGGCGCTGCGCACCGTCGGCATCCCGGCCCGCTACGTGTCCGGCTACCTCCACCCCAAGGCCGACGCCGCGATCGGCGAGACCGTCTCCGGCGAGTCGCACGCGTGGGTCGAGTGGTGGACGGGCGACTGGTACGGCTTCGACCCGACCAACGACCGCGAGGTGGGCGACCACCACGTGATCGTGGCGCGCGCCCGCGAGTACACGGACGTGCCGCCGCTCACGGGTGTGGTCGCGGGCAGCACCACCGACCTGCAGGTCCAGGTCCGCGTCACCCAGACCGAGTAGCCGCCGCGCGCGTCACCCGACGTGCTCGAGGTGCCACGGCTCGGGCTTGGCTCCATCAGGTCGCGCCCACCCGGGCAGCGTCCATCCGAACGCGGGAGCGGTCGCGATCAGCCAGGCGTACGCCTCGCCGTCCCAGCCACCCGGCATGCCCGGCTCGGACAGGTCGATCGCCTCGCCCCAGCCGTGGTTAGACGTGCCCGGCACCGCCGCCATGCCACCGTACCTCGCGGTCGCGGCCACCTGCCCCGCATAGTCGCGGTAGGCGCCGCCCACCGGGATGTGCAGCCCGAACGTCGCCTCGAAGGCCGCGTCGAGCCGCTCCAGGTCCGCCGCCGCGCCGCACGCGAGCAGCAGCCCCGGGTTCCAGCTGAGGCCGCACAGCGCGGAGGCCGGGATCATGCCGTTCCGGTAGGACGATGCGAGGGCCGGGCGGGTGGTGCCCGCGCCTTCTCCGGCGGTCGCGCCGGCGGTCGCGCCGGCGGTCGCCTCGACCTCGAGGTAGTCGGGCGAGACCCACAGCAGCCGCCCGTCCACGCGCACCTCGACCCATCCGCTGCGCGTCACGGCGCCGGTGGTCGCGAGCGTCTCTCCGTCTGCGCGCTGCCCGGCGACGTCCGCCGCCAGCGACGGGCCCGTGCGGAGGTTCAGCGCGGAGTCCACCGCGACCGCGACCACGGTGGGGTCCACCAGCCGCAGCGGCGCGTCCCACGCCGCGAAGCCCACGCCCGCGCGGTGGGCGAGGAACAGCACCGCGGCGGCGGCGCCGCGTGTGAGGGTCTCCTCGGGGCGGTACTCGAGCCCGTCCGGGCCCTCCCATCCGAACTCGGCGACCTCGGCGGCCAGCCACGCCACGGCATCGTCCATCTGGGAGCCGCCTGCCACGTCCGCGTACGGCGCGGCGTCCGCCTTCCGCGCGACGGGCGCGCCCGCGAAGCGGTACAGCATGCGCGCCATGTCGCCCCGCGTGAGGGCGTCGTCGGGACGGAACAGCCGCCGCACGCCGTCACGCTCGCCCACCACCACGCCCTGCGCGGCGAGCCACGCGATCTCGGCTGCGTGCTCCGTGTCGCGGCGGCCGGCGTCCGCGAACGGCGAGCCGCGCGGCACCACCGTCGCGGGCGACCCCGCGAGCCGGTAGAGGAAGGCGGCGAACTCGCCACGCGTCACGTCGAGCTCGGGCGCGAACGCGCGTCCCGCCTCCGTGAGCGTGCCGCCGTCGATCCCCGCGCGGCCCATCCACGCGATCGCCGCGGCGAACTCCGAGTACGTCGGGTCGCCCAGCACGCCGGACACGTCGTCGAACGTCACCCTTCCGATGGGGTCCGGGGCGGGCACGCCGGACGATGCGGGGGCGTCCGGGTCGTACGGCGTCGCCTCGGGTGCGGGGAGGGGAGCGGGGTCGGCCGGCGGCGCGGCGGCCGGCTCGCGGTCCGGCGCGGGGTCCGTGGTGCCGGACGGCTTCGGGTCGGGGTCCGGGTCCGGGTCAGGCTTCGGAGCAGGCTGCGGGTCGGGCTTCGCGGTGCCGGTGGGGGAGGACGTGGGTGTGGGCCTGGGCGATGACGTCGCGGTGGAGGAGGGCTCGGGCGAGGCGACCGACGCCTCGGGTGACGGCTCCGCGGAGGCGACCGGGGCATCGTCCACCTGCTCGCCCGCGGCGGGCGAGGGTGAAGGCGACACCGTGGCGGCGTGGGCGGGCACGGCGGCGAAGGCGAGCGTGGAGGCCGCCGTCAGCGTCGTGATCCCCGTGAGCAGGCTCCGGCGCCAGCCGGTCCCGCCACCGTCCGCCATGGGTTCCCTCCCTCCACCTGCGGAGCCGCGCGGCGCGATGAGGGGCCGTCGACCGCGGGTCGAGGTCCGTCCGGACGCGCGCGTTCCTCCATGGTGCCACGCGGGCCCGACATCGTCCCGGGATCAGCGGAACTTGACCCCCGGGCTGAGGCGGGTGGTGGTGGTGTAACCGGTCTTCTTGGCGATGACGCGCACCTTGATGGTGTGGCCCTTGTCGGCCCAGCGGAGCTTGTAGTACTTGCCGGTGGCGCCGGTGATGACCTTGCCGTCGCGCAGCCACTTGTAGGAGAGGTTCGGGGTGGGGCTCCACGTGCCGGTGCGGGCGGCGACGGTCTTGCCCATCTTCATGGTGCCGTTGACCTCCGGGCGCGGGGCCTGGTTGAACGTCAGCGGGTACTTGCCGAAGTTCTGGGTGGCCCACGCGCAGTCGGTCGAGCTGTTGTACGCGATGCCGATGCCGATCTGGGTGAAGTTGCCCGTGATGTTGGCCTCGTGGCCCGCGGACTTCAGCCAGCCGCTCATGATCTGAGCGGTGTTGTTTGCCTTGCCGCCGAAGCCGCAGGCGTAACCGACGTTCTCCGCGGCGCTCGAGGCGCCGTTCGGCATCTGCTCGTAGAAGTTCGGGTTGTGCGCCAGCGTGCGCGTCGCCTTCATGTGGCCGCTCCAGCCCTGCGACACGTCGACGATCCCTGCGCGCAGGGTGAGCGGCTTGAGGCCCTCGTCCTGGCGGTGAGCGTTGGTGCGCTGCAGCACCTTGGTCAGGGGATCGGTCGCGGCGTCAGCCGGGCCGGAGCTCATGACGAACGCCGCGACGAACGCAGCGGTGACGATGAGCGCGACACGACGCGCCAGGGTGTGCGGGACCGCGGTGGCGGACGGGCGCATGCTGGCCTCCTCGAAGGTGAGCGGGGTCTACTGCGCCCGCTTCCAGGTTGGATATCGGCATGTTGTCCGAAAGGTTGCGGAAACGGTCGCTCGTGTGGGGTAGGCCACACGAGCGTGAGCCGTGTCTATGCGTGGGATGTGAGGTATTGCACTCCGGCCGTCAGCGGACCAGTCGCGCCTCGCTCAACCGCGTCGCTGTGACATATCCCGCGCGCGTGCCCGTCACCCGCACCCTGATCCGGTCGCCCCGGTCCTGCGCCGTGAGCGTGTAGCTCGCCTTGCTGGCGCCCGCGATCGGGCGCCCGTCGCGCAGCCACCGGTACGCGAGGGAGGCGCGCGGGCTCCACGTCCCGGCCGCGGCCGTGAGGACCTTGCCGACGCGCGGGGTGCCGGAGACGGTGGGGATGGGCGCGGTCGCGAACACGCGCGGAACGCCGACGGGCGCCGAGGTGCGGGTGATGGCATCGAAGCCCGCGCGGACGGCAGTCACCGCGACCGTGACGGCGGCGCCGCGATCAGCGGTGGTGAGCCGGTACGTCGATGCGGTCGCGCCCGCGATGGGTGCGCCGTTGCGCCGCCACTGGTAGGCCGGGGTCATCGACGGGATCCAGGTCCCGGTCCGCGCGGTGAGCGTCGCGCCGGCGGTGAGCGCGCGAGACGCGATCGTGGGCCGGGGCGTCGCCGACCACGCGCCCTTCTCGAGCACCGCGTCGATGCCGGTGACGGCGGCGCGCGGGGCGACGGTGACCCGGGTCGCGTCCGTATACGAGTACGCGTCGTCGTACCACTCGGACGCGACGTCGGGCAGCGCCCACTCGGAGGCGCCGAACGAGACGTCGTACGTGTCGGGCGGAAGGTTCGTGAAGGTGAAGCCGTACGCTCCCGGCGAGACGTGGAAGTGCGTGCCCCGGGCACCGGCAAGCCACACGCCGACCTGGCTCAGGTTCGGCCTCGCGATCGATTCGCTGAGAACCGTCACCTTCCCGGACAGCGTGCCCGACCACTCCATGGTCTGGTCGATGCGTGTGGCGTCCGCGGCGGTCACGTCCACGGGCGTCGAGGTGCCCTGGGTGACCGCGCCCGGCCAGTAGGACGTGCGCACCAGAGCCGGCATGCTGAGCGACTGCGTCTCCGTGGTGAGGGAGAGCGGGAAGGCGACGCGATAGCGCCCCGGCGCGAGCCCGTCCAACGTGTACGAGCCGTCGGTGCGCGACACGGCGACGAAGCCGCCCGCCTGGCCGTCCAGGCCGGTCGCCCGCACGAAGACGAAGCGGTAGTAGTCGAGCGGCGCGCCCTCGGGGAGTGCGACGGTGCCGGAGATGGAGCGAGTCGCGGCGTCCGCGCGGGCGGGCTCGGCGGCCGCCGTGATGCCGAGAGCGAGGAGCATCGCGGCAACGATGGCAGCGATGCGTACCCGACGGGACGCTGCGATGGGCACGGGCCACACTCCCTCAGCCGGGGAGGCACCCTGCGCTCTGCCGGTGAACGCACTGTAGCGACACCGGGTGACGTCGACGACGACGGTGTGGCGAAGAGCACTCCGCGAGCGTGTTCTCGAGGCGGCCAGCCGCCGCATCGTCCCTCGGTAGAATCTCTCGGGTGACCGAGACGCCCATGACCGACGAGCACCGCTACAAGTTCCGCGCCATCGAGGACCGCTGGCTTCCCGTGTGGGAGGAGCGCCAGCCGTTCCGCTCGGGCCGCGAGGACGATGCGCGTCCCACCAAGTACGTGCTCGACATGTTCCCGTACCCGTCGGGCGACCTGCACATGGGTCACGCCGAGGCGTACGCGCTGGGCGACGTCATCGCGCGCCACTGGGTGCAGAAGGGCTTCAACGTCCTCCACCCGATCGGCTGGGACTCCTTCGGCCTGCCCGCGGAGAACGCGGCGATCAAGCGCGGCGTGGACCCGGCCGGCTGGACCGAGGACAACATCGCGCAGCAGCTGAGCTCGATGAAGCGCTACGCGTGCTCGTTCGACTGGGACCGCGTGCTCATGACGCACCGTTCGGACTACTACCACTGGAACCAGTGGATCTTCACGCGCCTGTTCGAGCGCGGCCTCGCGTACCGCAAGCACTCGAACGTCAACTGGTGCCCCAAGGACCAGACCGTGCTCGCGAACGAGCAGGTGGTCGGCGGGCTGTGCGAGCGATGCGACACCCCCGTCACCAAGAAGAAGCTCAACCAGTGGTACTTCAAGGTCACCGAGTACGCCGACGAGCTGCTCGACGGCCTCGAGGACCTGCGTGAGACGTGGCCGTCCAAGGTCATCGCGATGCAGCGCAACTGGATCGGCCGCTCGCGCGGCGCGGACGTGACGTTCGAGATCGAGGGCCGCGAGCAGCCCATCACCATCTACACGACCCGCCCGGACACGCTCCACGGCGCGACCTTCATGGTGGTCGCGGCGGACTCCGACCTGGCCGCCGAGCTGGCGACCGGGGCCGACGCCGCCACGCAGGACGCGTTCGCGACCTACGTCGAGAAGGTGAAGGGCGAGTCCGAGATCGACCGCCTCGCCACCGACCGCCCCAAGACCGGCGTGTTCCTGCAGCGCTACGGCATCAACCCGGTCAACGGCGAGCGCCTGCCCATCTGGGCCTCCGACTACGTGCTGGCCGACTACGGCCACGGCGCGATCATGGCCGTGCCCGCGCACGACCAGCGCGACCTCGACTTCGCCCGCGCCATGTCGCTTCCCGTCCGCGTGGTCCTCGACTGCCGGGACGATGCGGGGGAGCCTTTCGGCGACCCGGCGGCCACGGGTGTGGCCGCGACGGGCGACGGGGTCCTGGTGAACTCGGGCTCGCTGGACGGGCTCGAGAAGGCGGCGGCGATCGAGGCGATCGTCGCGGAGCTGTCCGCGGCCGGCACCGGCGACGCGGCCACCAACTACCGCCTGCGCGACTGGCTGATCTCGCGCCAGCGCTACTGGGGCACGCCCATCCCGATCATCCACTGCGAGGCATGCGGCGAGGTCCCGGTCCCCGACGACCAGCTCCCCGTGAAGCTGCCGAACGCCGAGGGTCTCGACCTCAAGCCCAAGGGCCAGTCGCCGCTCGCGGCGGCCTCGGACTGGGTCAACACCACCTGCCCGCGCTGCGACGCGCCGGCGCTGCGCGACACCGACACCATGGACACCTTCGTGGATTCGTCCTGGTACTTCCTGCGCTACCTGTCGCCCGGGAAGACGGATGGCCCGTTCGACGTGGAGGAGGCCAAGCGCTGGGCGCCCATCGACCAGTACGTCGGCGGCGTGACCCACGCGATCCTGCACCTCCTGTACTCGCGCTTCTTCACCAAGGCGCTGCGCGACATGGGGATGATCGACTTCGGCGAGCCCTTCACCGCGCTGCTCAACCAGGGCATGGTCCTCATGGACGGCTCCGCGATGTCGAAGTCGCGCGGCAACCTGGTGCGCCTGTCCGAGCAGCTCGACGAGTTCGGCGTCGACGCCGTGCGCCTCACCATGGCGTTCGCCGGCCCGCCGGAGGACGACATCGACTGGGCGGACGTCTCGCCCGCCGGCTCGCAGAAGTTCCTCGCCCGTGCGTGGCGCCTGGCGCGCGACGTCGAGTCCGCGCCGGGGGTCGACGCCGCCACCGGCGACGCCGCGCTGCGTGCCGTCACGCACAAGGCGCTGGCGGAGTCGCAGGAGCTGGTCGAGGGCTTCAAGTTCAACGTCGTGGTGGCCCGCACCATGGAGCTGGTCAACGCCACCCGCAAGGTGATCGACTCGGGCGCCGGCCCGGCCGACCCGGCGGTGCGCGAGGCCGCCGAGGCCGTCGCGATCCTGCTGAGCCTGTTCGCTCCGTACACGGCGGAGGACATGTGGTCGA
Source organism: Demequina silvatica (assembly GCF_000971215.1). GTDB lineage: Bacteria > Actinomycetota > Actinomycetes > Actinomycetales > Demequinaceae > Demequina > Demequina silvatica. The sequence continues at coordinate 167,685 of NZ_BBMA01000005.1, read as the reverse complement.
TGCTCGGCCACTCCGACGTGGCGCTCGCGACCTACCCGGCCGTCGACCGGTCGCTGCTGGTCGAGGAGACCGTCACGTGCATCGTCCAGGTGATGGGCAAGGTGCGCGACCGCCTCGAGGTGCCCCCGGGCATCGGTCAGGACGAGCTGCGCTCGCTCGCCCTCGAGACGGACGGCGCCAAGCGCGCGATCGGGGATGCGTCGATCCGCACGGTGATCGTGAAGGCGCCGCGCCTGGTCAACATCGTCATCGGCTGATCCCGCGCCGCAGCGCCTCGCAGGTCGCCACCGTCGCTAGGGTGACGCCATGACCGTCGCCGTCATCGCCGACTCCGCCGCCTCGCTGCCGCCGCATCTCGCGGAGCGGTGGGGCATCGGGGTGGTGCCGCTGCAGGTGGTCGTGGACGGCGACGCGCGCGCCGAGGGCGTCGAGATCGGACCCGCCGAGGTGGTCGACCACCTCCGCGCCGGCACCGACGTCTCGACCTCCCAGCCCACCCCCGCGGCCTTCGACCAGGCCATCGCGACGGCCGTCGCGGCCGGTGCCCGGCGCATCGTCCTGCTGGCCATGTCCGGCGCGCTGTCCGGGACCTGCGAGGCCGCTCGGGCGGCCGCCGGCCGGGCGGCCGTGCCCGTCGAGGTGGTCGATACCAGGACCGTCGCGATGGCGTCGGGTTTCGCGGCGATCGCGGCCGCTCAGGCCGCGGCCGCCGGCGCGGAGGCCGCCGAGGTTGCGGCGGTCGCGCGCGCCGTGTCCGCCGGCTCGCGCTGCGTGTTCACGGTCGAGTCCGTCGAGCACCTCCGGCGCGGCGGCCGCGTGGGCCCCGCGGTCGCGGCGGTCGGGCGCGTGCTGGGCATCCGCCCGGTGCTCGAGGTGAGGGACGGCGAGGTGGTCCTCGCGTCGCGCGTGCGGGGCCTCGCCCGCGCGCGGGCGGCCCTTCACGCCGCGGTGGACGATGCGCTGGCCAGGTGCGCGAGGCCCGCGGTGGCGGTCATGGGCGTGGGCGCGGCGGAGCAGGCCGCGTCGGTGGCGGCCGAGATCGAGGCGCGCCATCCCGACGTCGCCCCGGTCACGGTGGCGGAGGTGAGCGCGGTGCTGGCCGTGCACGTGGGGCCCGGCACGCTGGCCGCGGTGGTCGCGGACCTCGCGGCCGTTTGACCCGTTCTCAGCCCAGCGTGCAGGAGTCGCTCGGGGTGAACTCGAGCCGGTAGCCGTCGAAGGTCTCGGTGTAGTCGCGCCACCCGCTCGCGTAGCGGATCTCGATGCGGTCCACCCAGGCGTGCGCGGCGGCGTCCTGCGGCGTGAACGCGACCAGCAGCTGTCCCATCCCGCCTGGCTCGATGGCGGCGTCGCCGGGAGCGACGGCGCGGGCCATGATGTCCTGCGCCGCGTCGTCGGCGTTGTCCGCGGGCCATTCCATGGTCCCCATGGCCTGGCCCACGTCCGGGCCTGTCGGATCGATGAGCAACTCGACGGAACCGAGGTTGGTGCCGGTCGCGGTCACCGACCAGACATCGATCGCGTTGGCGCCCGTGTTCGGCAGCAGCACGGCGTAGTACAGCGTGACGCCGTCCGGGCGCTGCGGCGCGCACACACCCAGCCCACCATCGGTGTCGAGCGGACCGTCCGCCAGCGCGTACGCGGCGCCGCCCGCGAGGACCGCGAGGGCCGCGGTGCACGCGATCACCAGGGTGCGCCGCTGTGCGGGCGCGACGGTCTGGGCCATACGGCCATCCTGACGACGCTCCTGCTATCGGCCAAGACCCCACTTCTGGGGGCGTGCGCGCGCGGTGATGTCCACGGGTCCGCGCAGGACGGCCGTTGTCCACGGATGCGGCGGTGGCGGTGTCGCGCACGGGGCGGGATTCCTAGCGTGACAGGCATGGACTCCTCCGAGGATGTGCGGGCCCGGTGGTCGGCCGGGCTGCGGGACGCCGCGTCGCGCGCGTACGCCGCGGGCCACGGCGCCGAGCCGCCCGCGCCCCACCCCACACGCTGGCGGCTCGACGCTCGGACGGCCCTCACGGCGGCCGCCGTGGTGGCGGTGATCGCCGCTGTCGCGTGGTGGGGGCTACGCGCCGAGCCGATGAGCCCGCTGGTGGCCGGCGCCTCGCCGGGTGTGTCCGCGGGCCCGTCGACCGGGGCCTCGCCGGGGCTCGCGCTTACGTCTACGGCGGCGCTCGTGGTGCACGTGAGCGGCGCGGTGGGCAGCCCGGGGCTCGTGGAGGTCGCGGCCGGCTCGCGGGTCGCGGACGCGATCGAGCTCGCGGGCGGCCTGGGGCGTCGCGCCGACGAGTCCTCGATCAACCTCGCGCGACCCGTGGTGGACGGCGAGCACATCGTCGTGGCGCGCGCGGGACCGGCGGTGGCCGCGGGCGCGGGCGCGGAGGGCGGGGAGGCGACGGGCGGCTCCGCGCTCATCAACCTCAACTCCGCGGACGCCGCGGCGCTCGAGGAGATCCCGGGCGTGGGCCCGGTGCTCGCCGCACGGATCGTGGAGGACCGCGAGGCCAACGGCCCGTTCCTCACGCTCGAGGATCTCGAGCGCGTCTCCGGCGTGGGTCCGTCGATCGTCGGTTCGCTCGCCGGCGTGGCGACCACGTGACCCCGTGGGCGGATGGGGCGACCTGCGGCTGGTCCCCGCGGCCGCCGCCGTGTGGACCGTCGCGCTCGGCGCCTGGTCCGCGGGGCCGCGCGGCGGGCTCCTGGTGGCGATCGCGTGGTGCGTGGCGGCGCTCGCCGCCGTGGCGGCACGCACCCCGTCCGGCCTGGTGCCGCTGCTGCTCTTGGCCGCCGTCGCGGGCGGCGCCGCGGCGGCCACCGCCGGCGCGGCGGTGCGGGCGCGGGCGTGGATCCCTGCGCACGAGCACGCGATGGTCGAGGCGCGCGGACGCGTGGTCGAGGTGAGGCCGGTGGACTCGGCGTATGCGGAGCCGCGCGTCGCGGTCCGCGTGGACGTCGGGGCGTGGCGCGAGCCGGGCGACGCGACGTGGGAGCGCGGAGCCGGGCTGGTGGTGCTGCTCGTGGACGCGGCGGACGCCCCCGCGCGTGGCGGGGAGGCGACGCTTGCGGGTACCACCGCGCCGTCCACCCACGGGACCGTGGACGCGCTGGTCGCGGGTCGCCTGGTCGCGTCGACGCCGCCGACGGGGTGGAGGGCCGTCGCCGAGGGCGCGCGCGAGGACCTCCGCGCGGCGCTCGTGGGCGTGGACCCGGTCACCGCGCCCGTGGTGGCGGGCATGGTGATCGGGGACACCTCGGCGATGGACCCCGCGTTGGTTGCGCAGATGCGCGTGACGGGCCTCGCGCACCTCACCGCCGTCTCGGGCGCGCACTTCGCGATCCTCGCCGCCGCGGTCGGGGCCGGACTGCGGCGCGCGCGGGCATCGCCGGTGCTGGTCGCGCTGGGGACACTGCTCGCCTGCGTCGCGTTCGCCGCCACCGTGTCCGGCGGCGGGTCGGTGCTCCGCGCGCTCACGATGGCGGCGATCGCGGCGGGTGCGCTGGTCGCGGGCAGGCGGGGGCAGACCGCGCCCGCGCTCGCGGCCGCGGTGGTGGTGCTCATCGTGGCGCGCCCCGAGCTCGCACGCGACGCGGGCCTCGCGCTGTCCGTCGCGGCCGTGGCGGCGATCGCGCTGCTCGCTCCCGGGCTGTCGACGCTGCTGCGGCGATGGCTCGCCGCCCCGTTGGCGGACGCGGCATCGCTCACCGTGGTCGCGCAGGCGGCGTGCCTGCCGATCCTCGCCTCGTTCGACGCCGGGGTGGGGCCGTGGGCGGTGGCGGCGAACGCCGTCGCGACGCCGGCCGCGATCCCGGTGACGTTGCTGGGCGTGGCGGCGCTGGTGACCGCCGGCCCGCTCCCCGCGGTCGCGCACGCGCTCGCGGAGGCGGCCGCGGCCTGCGCATGGCCCGTGGTCGCAGCCGCGCGCGCATTCACGGCGGCGCCCGGCGGAGAGCTCACGTCCGCGATCGGGACGAGGGGGATCGTGCTCGGCCTGGCGCTCGTGGTGGCGGTCGCGGTGGCCGCCCGCGCGCCGCGCCCGTGGTGGCTGGCGGGCGCGGTCGCCGCCTCCGCGATCGGCCTGCTCGTGCACGCGCCGCCCCGGTGGCTCCCCTCGGCGCTCGGCGGCGCGATCGACGGCTGGAGCGTGGTCGCCTGCGACGTGGGCCAGGGCGACGCCCTGGTGGTGCAAGGACAAGGCGCCGTGGTGATGGTCGACGTGGGCCCGGCCGGCGACGCGGCGGCCGGCTGTCTCGCACGCCTCGGCGTCGACCGCGTCGACCTGCTGGTCCTCTCGCACGAGCACGCGGATCACACGGGTGGGCTCGAGGACGTGCTCGCCGCCGTCGAGGTGAGCCAGGCCTGGCTGCCGCCCGCCGCGTCGGCGGCCACCGCATCGTCCCTCGCGGGCGTCGACGCCCGCCTGCCGGTCGAAGGCGAGGCCGTGCGGGTGGGCGGGGTCGACGTCGAGGTGCTCCAGACGGGTCCGCCGCCCGCGTCGAGGGACGGGACCGAGGTGAACGACTCGTCGACGGTGCTGCGGCTGACCGCGGACGGGATCGTGACCGTCGCACTGGGCGACCTGGAGGTCGAGGGCCAGCGGCGCCTCGAGCGCGTCGCGGGCCTGCTGGGCGCGGTGGACGTGGTGAAGGTCGCCCATCACGGCTCGGCGTCGCAGGAGGCCGCGCTGGTGCGAGCGGTGGGCGCGCCGGTCGCGCTCGTGTCCGTGGGGGAGGGCAACGACTACGGCCATCCGTCGCCGGAGGCGCTCGCGCTCTACGGGGCGGACGGCGCGGCGGTGCTCCGGACGGACCTGTGCGGGGACGTGGTGCTGGGGACGCTCGCCGGCGAGGTGGCGCTGGTCAGGGAGTGTCGGACCGCCGTGGGAGGCTAGTGCCCATGGCGGGACGGCAGGCACCTCAGGCGACCTGGTACCGTGCCGCGCCCGCGCCGGTGCTGCTGATCTCGGGTCCGGAGAAGCTGCTGGCCTCCCGGGCCGTAGAGCGCGTCACCGCGATCATGCGCAAGGCCGGAGACATCGAGGTGAGCAGGCTCGACGCCAGCGCCTACGTGCGCGGCGGGCTCGCGGGCGCCACCAGCCCCTCGCTGTTCGCGGACCCCGGGCTGGTGGTGGTCGAGTCGCTCGAGGCGATGAACGACGACTTCCTGCAGGACGCGCTCGCGTACGTCGCGCAGCCGGATCCCGAGTGCGTGGTGGTGATGCTCCACGCCGGCGGCGTGCGCGGCAAGAAGCTGCTCGACACGCTGCGCAAGGGCGGGACGCCCGAGTACACCTGCCCCGCCATCAAGAAGGACGCGGAGCTGGTCGACTTCGTGACAGGGGAGTTCGAGCGCGCCAAGCGCCCGGCGCCCGCGCGCGCGATCCGCGCGCTCGTGGACGCGATCGGCGAGGACGTCCCGGAGCTGGCCGCAGCGTGCGCGCAGCTGATGAGCGACGTCGACGGCTCGATCGACGAGGCGGCGGTGGCCCGCTACTACGGCACGCGCGTCAACGCGACGGGCTTCGCGGTCGCGGACGCTGCCATCGCGGGCCGCACGGCGGACGCGATCGCGCTGGTCCGTCACGCGCTGTCGACCGGCACGGATCCCGTGCCGCTGGTCGCCGCCCTGGCCTCCAAGCTGCGCACCCTCATCAAGGTGGGTGCGGCGCGCGGCAGGGGGGTGAGCCTCAAGGAGCTGGGCATCCAGCCGTGGCAGGAGGATCGCGCCCGCCGCGACCTGCGCCGTTGGGACGCGGACACCCTCGCGCTCGCCGTCCAGGCGGTTGCGCGCGCGGACGCGGAGATCAAGGGCGCATCGCGCGCGCCCGGCTTCGCGCTCGAGCGCTGCGTGCGCACCGTCGCCGAGCTCGCCGCCTGAGGCGGGCGGGGGTGCGGGTGCCGACGCGGTTCCGGCACCGCCCGGCACGCCGTGGGGAAGTGAGCGACGGTCTCGCGAGGTCGCGGGCTCCCATGGGGAGCTGAGCGACGTCCGTCCCGCGCGATCGGCCGGGCGTCGCTGATCTCCCCGCAGCGCGCGGCGATCCCGCGGAACCGTCGCTGAGCTCCCCATACGAGGCACGCGCCGGGGATGGGAGGCCCACGCCCGGAGGCGCCGGACCACTTACCCCGGAAAGCACGAACGCCCCGATCGCCGAAGCGATGCGGGGCGTAGGTGCGTGGAGGTCGCTTAGAGAGCGGCGACCTGCTTGGCCAGCGCCGACTTGCGGTTCGCGGCCTGGTTCTTGTGGATGACACCCTTGGACACGGCCTTGTCGAGCTTGACGGAGGCGGTCTTGAGGGCGGTCTCGGCGGTGGCCTTGTCGCCGGCGGCGATGGCCTCGCGCACCTTGCGGACGTTGGTCTTGAGCTCCGACTTGACGGCGACGTTGCGCAGGCGAGCCTTCTCGTTGGTGCCGATGCGCTTGATCTTCGACTTGATGTTTGCCACAGCGTTCCTTCTGCGTCTTGGTGAAAATTCAGGGGGTGGAGCGCGAGCAGGCGCTCACACACGAACGGAAATTGTATCAGCGATGGTGCTCTTTGAGCGAACCGGCGACGCGATCGAACGTCGCGCGGTCGAGGATCGCGCCCTCGCGGCGCACGGAGCCGGGGTCGACCCGCAGGATCCTGTCGAGCCTGACCTCGCTCGGCCGCCCCTGAGAATCCCACGGACCGGCGCCGATGTCCATCCAGTAGCGGCCCCAGCGCGCCTCCTGCGCGGCGTCGAGGTCGTGATCCTGGCTGGTGAGCATGAGCCCGAGCAGCCACCGCCCGTCGCGTCCGATCAGCAGCACCGGCCGGTCCTTGCCCTGGGAGTGGTCCTCCTCGAACGGCACCCACGTCCACACGACCTCGCCCGGGTCGGGGGTGCCGTCCAGCGTGGGCGAGTAGGACACGCGCGGCACGCCCGTGAAGTCGCCCGGGTAGCCCGTGGCGGTCGAGGTGGGAGAGGACGATGCGCCGGGTCGCGGGGTGGTGCGGACGGCCCGGACGATGCGCCGGAACAGGTCGAACAGGGAGCTCACCCCGCCGACGGTACCGGCCCCTCGTGCGGCTCCGCCACGGGGGAGGGACCGCGCAGGTCGAGCTCCTCGACGGGCTTCGCGTGGCCGAACAGGAACCCCTGGCCGAGCGTCCAGCCGTGCTCGCGGGCGATCGCGCGCTGCGCCTCGGACTCGACGCCCTCGATCACGCCGGACATCCCGAGGCTGCGCGTGAGCGCGGCGACGGTGGTGGAGATGCGGTCGCCGGTGCCCCGGTCGCCCAGGCGCAGCGTGAACTCGCGGGCGAGCTTGAGCCCCGAGACGGGGTTGAGCAGCACGGAGCTGAGCGCCGAGTAGCCGGTGCCGAAGTCGTCGATGATGAGGTCGACGCCGAGGGCGGTGAGACCCTCGAGGTCGGAGCGCGCGGCCTGGGTGGCGATGAGCATCCCGGACTCGGTGATCTCGAGGCCCAGGCGGCGCGGGTCGATCCCGGTCGCCTCGAGCGCCTGGGTGACCACGCGGGTGAGGTCGGCCGAGCCGATCTGCCGCGTCGAGACGTTGACGAACACGCGTCCGGCGAACTCGGGGTGGCCGGCGATGAACTCGCACGCCTGCGAGATCACGAACGCGCCGAGCGGCACCACGAGGTTCGCCTCCTCGCAGACCTCGATGAACTCCTCGGGCAGCAGCAGGCCGCGGTTGGGGTGGTTCCAGCGCACCAGCGCCTCGTACGCGACCACCTCGGCGGTGTCGAGCCGGACGATCGGCTGGTAGTGGACCACCAGCTCGCCCTCGCGGATCGCGGCGCGCAGCTCCGACTCGATGGACAGCTTGTTGAGGGCGTGCGAGCGCAGCTCGCTGGTGAACACCTCGACGCGGGCGCGGCCGCGCTGCTTCGCCGCATACATCGCGGTGTCGGCGTTGCGCAGCAGGCTCTCGGCGGTGATCTCCGGCTCCGCGAGCGCGAGCCCGGCGCTCACGGTGGGGACCACCTCGTGCCCGCCGACGGTGAAGGGGATCTGCACGTCCGACGCGATCACCGTGAGGAGCGCTTCCGCGGCCGCCTGCGTCGCGACGGACTCGAGGATCACCACGAACTCGTCGCCGCCCAGCCGGGCGACGGTGTCGCCGGGACGCACGGCGCCCTTGATGCGGCGAGCGATCTCCTGCAGCAGGGCGTCGCCGGCCTCGTGGCCCAGCGAGTCGTTGACCACCTTGAAGTGGTCGACGTCGAGGAAGATGCACGCGACGGTGTGCGCGTCCGTGCGGCGCGACTCGAGCGCCGCCTCGAGACGCTCGAGCAGGTTGGTCCGGTTCGCGAGCCCCGTGAGGTGGTCGTACATCGCGCGCCGCTCGAGCAGGTCCTTGGCGCGGCGGATCTCCGTGATGTCCTCGACATGCACGAAGTACCGCGCCTCGCCGCGGCCTTCTCCGAGGCTGTGCCCCTCGGGCGCGGGGGAGACCGTCATGCGGGTCCACACCGCGTCGCCGTTGCGGTGCAGCAGGCGGGTCTGCGCCTGGAAGTACGGCAGCTCCTCCTGGTCGAGCTGCGAGCGCAGCTCCTCGTGGTGCGACACGTCGTCCGGGTGGGTGAGGTCGCGCAGCCGGTAGGTGCGCAGCCCCGCCACGGTGCGGCCGACGATCCGGCCGAACGCGCCGTTGGCGTCGAGCACCACGCCGTCCGAGCCCAGCACCACCATGCCGATGGGCGAGCCGTCGAACGCGGGACGGAACAGGCTGGACTCCGTCATGCTCGCCTCCTCGATCGTGGCCCCGCGCACGTCGCACGAGGTTCCGTCCCTTGTATCGGCACGTCGGCGCCGGTCATGAGGGCGAGGGCCGCCGCGGTGCCGCCCGACTTCGTGGGAGAATATCCCGCACCCACCAGCACGAACCGAGGAACCGTCATCACCGTGTCCGCAGATCCCCGCATCGAGCCCGCCTCGACCCAGCCGGCGCTCATCCGCAACTTCTGCATCATCGCGCACATCGACCACGGCAAGTCGACCCTCGCGGACCGCATGCTCCAGCTCACCGGCGTGGTGGAGCCCCGGCAGATGAAGGCGCAGTACCTCGACCGCATGGACATCGAGCGCGAGCGCGGCATCACCATCAAGTCGCAGGCCGTGCGCATGCCGTGGTCCGTCGACGGTGCGCCGCACGCGCTCAACATGATCGACACCCCCGGCCACGTCGACTTCACCTACGAGGTCTCGCGCTCGCTCGCGGCCTGCGAGGGCGCGATCCTGCTGGTCGACGCGGCGCAGGGGATCGAGGCGCAGACCCTCGCCAACCTGTACCTGGCGATGGAGAACGACCTCACGATCATCCCGGTGCTCAACAAGATCGACCTGCCCTCGGCGGACCCGGACCGCTACGCGGCCGAGCTCGCGCAGCTGATCGGCTGCGAGGTCGAGGACGTCCTGCGCGTGTCGGGCAAGACCGGCGCGGGCGTGCCCGAGCTCCTCGACCGCGTGGTGCGCGACATCCCCGCCCCGGTGGGCGACGCGGACGCGCCGACGCGCGCCATGATCTTCGACTCCGTGTACGACACGTACCGCGGCGTGGTCACCTACGTCCGCGTGGTCGACGGCTCGCTCAAGCCGCGCGAGAAGATCGCGATGATGTCGACCCTCGCGACGCACGACCTCCTGGAGATCGGCGTCATCAGCCCCGAGCCGGTGCCCACCAAGGGGCTCGGCGTGGGCGAGGTCGGCTACCTCATCACGGGCGTGAAGGACGTGCGCCAGTCCAAGGTGGGCGACACCGTCACCCTCGCGGGCCGGCGCGCCGAGCAGTCGCTCGGCGGCTACCGCGACCCCAAGCCCATGGTCTACTCGGGCCTGTTCCCGCTCGACGGCTCGGACTTCCCGATCCTGCGCGACGCGCTCGACAAGCTGCAGCTCAACGACGCATCGCTGGTCTACGAGCCCGAGAGCTCGGTTGCGCTCGGCTTCGGCTTCCGCTGCGGCTACCTGGGCCTGCTCCACCTCGAGATCGTGCGCGACCGCCTCGAGCGCGAGTTCGGCCTCGACCTCATCTCGACCGCCCCGAACGTGGTCTACGAGGTCCAGATGGAGGACGGCAAGGTCCACACCGTCACCAACCCGTCCGAGTTCCCCGGCGGCAAGATCCACGAGGTCCGCGAGCCGGTGGTGAAGGCGTCCATCCTGGTGCCCAGCGAGTTCATCGGCACCGTCATGGAGCTGTGCCAGGAGCGCCGCGGCGTGATGGGCACCATGAACTACCTCAGCGAGACCCGCGTCGAGATGCACTACACGCTGCCGCTCGCGGAGGTCGTGTTCGACTTCTTCGACCAGCTGAAATCCCGCACGCGCGGCTACGGCTCGCTCGACTACGAGCCCGCGGGCGACCAGGTGGCGGACCTGGTCAAGGTCGACATCCTGCTCCAGGGCGAGCAGGTGGACGCGTTCAGCGCGGTGGTCCACAAGGACAAGGCGTACTCGTACGGCCTGTCGATGGTCGGCAAGCTCAAGGACCTCATCGACCGCCAGCAGTTCGAGGTGCCCATCCAGGCCGCCGTCGGCTCGCGCATCATCGCCCGCGAGACCATCCGCGCCATCCGCAAGGACGTGCTCGCGAAGTGCTACGGCGGCGACATCTCGCGCAAGCGCAAGCTGCTCGAGAAGCAGAAGGCCGGCAAGAAGCGCATGAAGAACATCGGCTCGGTCGAGGTGCCGCCGGAGGCCTTCATCGCGGCGCTGTCGACGTCCGACGACGGCTCCGACAAGGGCAAGAAGAAGTAGGTGCTCCCGTCCGACGCGACGGATCATGCCCTCACCAGGCATGATGAGCACATGAATACCGCTGTGGGGGCGCGGGACTTCGGCGTCTACGTGCACGTGCCGTTCTGCTCGGTGCGCTGCGGCTACTGCGACTTCAACACGTACGCCCCCGGCGAGGTCGAGGGCGCGACCCGTGAGGGCTACGTCGAGGCCGCGCTGCGGGAGATGGACCTCGCCCGCGCCGCCATGCCGGGTGACACCCGCGCCGCGCGCACGGTGTTCTTCGGCGGTGGCACGCCGACCATGCTCGACTCGTCGGCGCTCATCGCGCTTCTCGACGGCATCCGCGGCACGTGGGGCCTGAGCGCGGACGCCGAGGTCACCACCGAGGCGAACCCCGACTCGGTCACCAAGGAGTCGCTGCACGCGCTCGCCCGCGCGGGCTTCACGCGCGTCAGCCTGGGCATGCAGTCCGCCGTGCCGCACGTGCTCCGCACGCTCGACCGCACGCACAACCCCGCCAACGTCGCGCGAGCGGTCGCGGCGGCCCGCGACGCCGGCCTCAAGGTCAGCCTCGATCTCATCTACGGCACCCCGGGCGAGTCGCTGAGCGACTGGCGCGCCAGCCTCGAGGCAGTGATCGCGCTCGAGCCCGACCACGTGAGCGCCTACGCGCTCGTCATCGAGCCCGGCACCCGGATGGGCGCGCAGCTGCGCCGCGGCGAGGTGCAGCCCACCGACCCGGACACCCAGGCGGACATGTACGAGCTCGCGGACACGCTGCTGTCCGAGGCGGGCTACTCCTGGTACGAGGTCTCGAACTGGGCGCGCGAGCCCGGCGACCGGTGCCGCCACAACATGGCGTACTGGCGCAGCCAGGACTGGTGGGGCGTGGGCCCCGGCGCGCACTCCTACCTGGGACCGCACGCGCACCCCGACGGCGAGCAGGTTCCCGCCAGGCGCTGGTGGAACGTCAAGCACCCGCGCGCGTACGCCGCGCGGCTCGCGGAGGGCGGGAGCCCCGAGGCCGAAGGCGAGTCGCTCGACCCCGAGGACCTCCGCCTCGAGCAGGTGATGCTGCGCCTGCGGCTGTCCGAGGGCATCCCCGCGGAGCTGATCGAGGGACGCGCCGAGGCGGTCTCGACGCTCATCGCCGACGGCCTGCTCGACGGCGCCGCCGCGCTCCGCGGTACCCTCAAGCTCACCCGTCGCGGCCGCCTGCTCGCGGACCTCGCGGTGCGCGCGCTCGCCTTCTAGGCGGGCCCCGCGCGCGACTCGCCGCGGCGACCTGGGCGGTCGCCGGCGAGGTTCCGGATGTCCGCGCCACGGCCTACCCTTGACGGCTGGACACTCCCGGGAAGGAGAGGCGGCCGGGCACGCCGCCGGACACGATCATCGCTCTCGACACCCTCACGCGCGCACCCGCGCAGGAGACCGCCGGCCGCGGCGCCCCGCGGGGACGGATCGCCGGCCTGGACGGCCTGCGCGCGCTCGCCGTGGTCCTGGTGGTGGCGTTCCACCTCGCGCCCGCGAGCCTGCCGGGCGGGTACGTGGGCGTCGACGTCTTCTTCGTGCTGTCCGGCTTCCTCATCACCACCATTCTGCTGCGCGAGCGCGCACGGGACGGGCGCGTGTCCCTGCGCCGCTTCTGGACGCATCGCGCGCGACGGCTGCTGCCCGCGCTCGCGCTCGTGGTGGTCGCGGCGGTCGCCGCGGTCGCGCTCGCGGGCGGCATCGCGGCCCTGGCCGGCGCGCCGCTCGCGGCCGGGCCGTGGGGCGACCTGCTCGTCGGGATCGGCGGGCAGGTCGCCGGCGCCGCCACCTTCACGAGCAACTGGCTGCTCATCGCCTCCGGCCAGGGCTACGCCGCCGCCGCGACGCCGCACCTGCTCGAGAACCTGTGGTCGCTCGCGGTCGAGGAGCAGTTCTACCTGCTGTGGCCGCTCGCGGTCCTGGCGGTGGTGGCCTTCGGAGGGACGATGCGCCGGGCGGCCTGGGCGGCCGCCGTCCTCGCGCTCGGGTCGGGTGCGGCGATGGCCGCGCTCGTCCCGGCGGGCGGGGACCCCACCCGCGTGTACATGGGCACCGACACGCACGCGTTCGGGCTCATGATCGGCGCGGCGCTCGCGTTCTGGTGGGCCCGTCCCGACTCGCCGGCGCTCGCGGCGGCACGGCGGCCGCGGGCGATCAGCCTCGGCTTCGTGGGCGCGGCGTGCCTGGTCGGGATCGCGGCCTTCCTGCCCTGGGACTCCGCGTGGACCTACCGCGGCGGCCTGGTGCTCGCGTCGCTCGCGACGGCCGCGATCATCCACATGCTGGTCGCGGTGCCTGCGCTGGGCGAGGTGCTCGACGCACGGCCGCTGCGTTGGCTCGGGGATCGCTCCTACGGCATCTACCTGTGGCACTGGCCGGTGCTCGTCATCGCGGTCACCGCGCTCGACGGGGGTCGGGTGCGTGACGCCTCCGGCCTCGCGATCGCGATCACGGTGGTGGTCACGCTCGTCGCGGCGGCGGCCTCGTACCGCTGGATCGAGCTGCCGGTCCGCCGCGTCGGGTTCCGTCGCGCCGCCCGGATGGCGTGGCGGCGGCGCACCGTGGCGGCGGGCGGGATCGCGGCCGCGCTCACGGCGGCCGTCGTGCTCGGCATGGTGCACGCGCCCGAGCGCACCGCGCTCGAGACCCAGCTGGAGGAGGGGGAGCGCATCGCCGCGCAGGCGGCCGCCGTGCTGCCCGAGCCCGCGCCGACGCCCGGGGCCGTCCCGACGCCCGGCGCCCGCGCATCGTCCCTCCTGGGGACCGAGGAGCCGGCGCTGCCGGCGCGGGTGCCGCCGCCGGGCGCGCGTCCCGCGCCCGTGCCCGAGCTCCCCTCGGGTCGGGACGTGACGCTGGTGGGCGACTCGGTGGCGCTGGGCGCCGCGCCGGCCCTCGCGAAGGCGCTGCCCGGCGTCTCGATCGACGCGGAGGTGGGCCGGCAGTTCGCGGACGGCGTCGACCGGGTCGAGCGGCTCGCCGACCGCGGGCGGCTGCGCGACTACGTGGTGGTGGCGCTCGGCACCAACGGCGCGGTGCCCGCCGGCGAGGTCGACCGCCTGCTCGAGGCGGCGGGCGGGCGGCCGGTGGTGATGGTGACGCCGTTCGGCGACCGGACGTGGATGCGCGACTCGCAGCGCGAGGTCCGCGCGGCCGTGCGCGACCACACGACGGTGGTGCTCGCGGACTGGCAGAGCGCCGTCCTCCGCGACCCCTCGGTGCTGGGCCCCGACGGCATCCATCCCGATGCGAAGGGCATGGACGTGTTCGCGCGGGTGGTGGCGGACGCGCTCACCCGCGCCAGCGTGGTCCGCTGACCCGGACGCGCGAACGGCCGGGCCCCGGGCTGCCCCGGGACCCGGCCGTGGTCGGACGCGTCACTTGATGAACGGGATGACCAGCGGGATCCGGTAGTACTCGCCGTTGTTGGCCTTCACGCCCGCGACGATCGAGATGACGAGCGCGTAGATCGCGTAGGCGACCATCAGCGGGACGGTCACGAACAGCCCGATGCCGAGGGTGATGAGGCCCAGGATGAACCCGCCGACGATGACGACGAGCGACGTGAGCTGCAGGTTGAGGTTGGTCTTGCCGTGCCAGTCGACCAGCGCGGAGCGCTCGCGGTAGATCAGCCACATGATCAGCGGCACCAGGAACGCGAGGGTTCCTCCGGTGACCACGAGGGCCACGGCGGCGAGGATGTGCACCAGCATCGCGATGGTGCGGGCGTCGCTCTCCAGCATGGGTGCGGGGGCGGCGTAGGCGGGCGGCGCGGGCGCCGCCTGGGGCTGCTGCGGCGCGGCGGCCTCGGGAGGCACGGTGCCGTCCGCAGGCGTCTGAGGCTCGGTGGTGTCGTTCATGTCCTCAGGCTCGCAGGAATGACAGGGCCCCGCATCCACCACGAGGGGGAGCGGGGCCCTGATTCGGGTCGGGGTGCGACCCTTACTTCACGATCCGCCAGTTGAACGGGTAGCGGTAGCTCTCGCCGCGGTTGGCGGCCAGGCCGGCCATGATGCACAGGATCAGCGCGGCGATGCCGACGACGAACGACAGCAGGATCCCGATCAGCACGATCCACAGGATCGCGGAGACGATCTGCGCGATGGTCACCAGGATGGAGAAGTTGAGCGCCTCCTTGCCCTGGTCGTCGATGAACGCGCTGCGCTCGCGGAAGACGAGCCAGATGATCAGCGGCGGCAGGAAGCCGAACAGGATGATGCCGAGGTGCGCGAGCATGGCCCACATGCGCTCGTCGCTCTGGGTCATCGGCTGGGCCCCGTAGGGCTGCTGCGGCGGGGGCGGGGATTGCGGCGGGGGCGGCGGGTAGTCGGTCATGGCTCTCTCCCTCGGATACGGACCAGGGCGGTCGCGCGTGGCACGGCCGCCCGTCCAATCTATCCAGGAATGCCCGCTACGCCCGGGATTCGCGGCGCGCCGATGTCGCACGTCGCCGCCGCGGGGACGTGCCGCGCGCCCTGCCCCGAGCCCGGCCCCGAAGCCGGTCGGAGGGCCGCGATAGGATTAGCACTCGTCGAGTCCGAGTGCCAGGAGGTCACGTGAGCGAGGAACGCCGGCGCGCCGTGCTCCGCGCGATCGTGGAGGGCTACGTGTCCACCCACGAGCCCGTGGGATCCAAGGCGCTCGCGGACGCCCAGTCGCTAGGCGTCTCCTCCGCGACCATCCGCAACGACATGGCGATCCTCGAGGAGGAGGGGCTCATCGCGCAGCCTCACACCTCCGCGGGGCGCATCCCCACGGACCTGGGCTACCGGTCGTTCGTGGATCAGCTCGCGGCGGCCGCGCTGCCGGACGCGCACAAGCGCGCGATCGGCACGTTCCTGTCCGACGCCGTCGACCTCAACGACGTCGTCGAGCGTTCGGTGCGTCTGCTCAGCCAGCTCACCCGCCAGGTGGCCGTGGTGCAGTACCCGTCGCTGCGGGAGTCCGCCGTGCGCCGCATCGAGCTGGTGCGCATGGGCGCCGAGCACGCGCTCGTGGTGGTGGTGTCCTCGGACGCCCGCGTCGACCAGCGCACCATCGCGCTGGGCGAAGCGACGTCCGATGACTCGTTCGAGCGGGCGGTGCGTGAGGTCAACCTCACGGCGGAGGGTCTCACAGGCGCCCGCCTCGAGACCGCGCTCACCGTGTGGGCCGCGGCGCCCGACCAGGTGCCGTGGGCCGGCGCGGTCGCGGACTTCGTGGTGACCGCCGCGCGCGGCGGCACCGTCGAGCGCGTGGTGTTCGCCGGTGCGTCCAATCTGGCACGCGCCGGGTCGGGCCTCGAGGCCGGCACCATCGCGCCCGTGCTGGAGGCGCTCGAGGAGCAGGTGGTGCTGCTGCGGCTGTTGCACGAGATGGCGGCCGAGGGGGACGATGTCTCGGTTCGCATCGGCGCGGAGACGCACCTCGAGGCGCTGTCGCGCACGTCGATCGTCGCCGCGGCCTACGGCCGCGACGCCTCGTCCCTCGTGGGTGCGCTCGGACCGACACGCATGGACTATCCGGGGACGATGGCAGCCGTGCGCGCCGTCGCCCGCTATCTGTCGAAAGTGGTGGAGCACTAGGTGAAGGACTACTACGCCGTCCTGGGCGTCTCGCGGGACGCCTCCGAGGCGGAGATCAAGAAGGCGTACCGCAAGCTCGCGCGCGAGCTGCACCCCGACGTCGCCGGCGCCGAGGGCGAGGAGCGCTTCAAGGAGGTCGCGGCCGCCTACGACGTGCTCGGCCACGCCGAGAAGCGCGCGCAGTACGACCGCGGCGTGGACCCCCGCGCCGCCTCGGGCGGCGCCGGAGGCCCGCAGGGCTTCGGGTTCGAGGACATCTTCGAGACGTTCTTCGGCGGAGGCGCGGGCCCGTTCGGCGGTCAGCAGCGCGGGCCGGCCTCGCGCACCCAGCGCGGCGGCGACACCCTGGTCCACACCGAGGTCACGCTCGAGGAGGCGGTGTTCGGCGTCGCGCGCGAGATCCAGGTGGACCTCGCGGACGTGTGCACCACGTGCCACGGCACCTGCTGCGCGCCCGGCACCCAGCCGCAGGGTTGCCGCCAGTGCAACGGCACCGGCTCGGTGCAGCGCGTCGCGCGCTCGCTGCTGGGCAACGTCATGACCACCGCGCCGTGCCCCACGTGCGGCGGTTACGGCTCGACCATCGAGACGCCGTGCCACGACTGCTCGGGTCAGGGCCGCACCCACTCGCGCCACACCATCAACGTGGACATCCCCGCGGGCGTCGAGACCGGCACCCGCATCCGGATGACCGCGCAGGGCGACGCGGGCATTGCGGGCGGCCATAAGGGCGACCTCTACATCGAGATCCGGGAGCGCCAGCACCCGGTGTTCGAGCGCCGGGGGGACGACCTCCACTGCACGCTCCAGGTGCCCATGACCGCCGCCGCGCTCGGCACGGTCCTGTCCGTCGACACGTTCGACGGCGCCCAGGACGTGGACGTGCGCCCCGGCACGCAGTCGGGCTCGACCGTCAAGCTCAAGGGCCTCGGGGTCGGCAAGCTCCAGCGCGCGGGCCGCGGCGACCTGCTGGTCCACCTCGACATCGTCACCCCCGCGGACCTCACCGACGAGCAGGCGGAGCTGCTGCGTCAGCTCGCCGAGCTGCGCGGCGAGCAGGCCCCCGAGGCGAGGCTCGCCCCGCTCGGCGGCGGCGTGTTCTCGCGCCTCAAGGACGCCTTCAAGGGTCACTGAGCCGTGACCGCGCCCGTCTTCGTCGACCCCGCGGCGGCCGCCGCTGCCGCGGGCGATGTCCTGCGCGTCGAGGGGGATGAGGCCCGCCACGCCGTGACCGTCCAGCGCCGCCAGGCGGGGGAGCGCATCGACGTGGTCGACGGCGCGGGTACCCGCGCCGCGGGCGTGCTGGTGGCGACCGGCGACCGGTGGATGGAGGTGCGCGTCGAGGCGGTGAGCCGCGACCGCGACCCCGAGGTCACGCTGGTGCAGGCCCTCGCCAAGGGCGGCCGCGACGAGCAGGCCGTCGAGGCGGCCGTCGAGCTCGGCGCCACCCGCATCGTCCCGTGGTCCTCCGACCGCGCGATCGTGCAGTGGCGCGGCCCCAAGGCCGCGAAGGGCCGGGAGAAGTGGGCGTCGCTCGCGCTCGCGGCCGCCAAGCAGTCGCGCCGGGCGTGGGTCCCGGCGGTGGACGATGCGCTGACCACCCGGCAGCTCGCGGTGCGGGTGGCGGAGGTGGTCGCCTCGGGCGTCAGGGTGCTGCTCCTCCACGAGGTGGCCGCGACGCCCCTCGCGTCGCTGACGTGGGAGGACGCGGACGCCCCGGTGTGGCTGGTGGTCGGTCCCGAGGGCGGGATCTCCGACGCGGAGATCGACGCGCTCACGGCGGCCGGCGCCGAGGCCGTGGTGCTCGGCCCGCACGTGCTGCGCGCCTCCTCGGCGGGTCCCGCCGCCCTCGCCGCGCTCGGCGCCCTGCGGGGCCACTGGGCCGCGCCGGTCACTACGCTGGGGGGATGAGCACCACGGACTGCATCTTCTGCAAGATCGTCGCGGGGGAGATCCCCGCGACGAAGGTCGTCGAGACGGACCGCGTGATCGCGTTCCGCGACATCGCCCCGAAGGCGCCCGTGCACGTGCTCGTCGCCCCCAAGCACCACGTGCCGAACGTCGCGGCCGCGGCCGCCGAGATCCCCGAGGTCCTCGCGGAGATGGCGCAGGTCGCGCAGCAGATCGCGGGCGCGGAGTGCGGCGGCGAGTTCCGCCTCATCTTCAACACCGGTGCGACGGCGGGCCAGTCCGTGTTCCACGTGCACGGGCACGTGCTCGGCGGCGCGGCGCTCGGATGGGAGCCTGCGTGAGCGTCACCCGGGTGGTCGTGGTCGAGGACGCGGCGCGCATGCCCGACCTGCTGGGCTCCGGAGACGGCGTGCTGCGCGAGGTCGAGCGCGCCTTCCCCGCGGTCGACATCATGGTCCGCGGCAACCGCATCACCCTGACCGGTGACGAGGACGACGTCGCGGCCGCCGCCGCCGCCGTCGAGGAGCTGCGCGACGTGCTCGGCGCGGGCGTGCCCCTCACGCCCGACGTCGCCCGCGAGTCCGTGCGCATGCTACGTGCCGCCACCGCGACGGCGACGCAGCCCGCCGGGGCGACCGGCGCATCGTCCACCGCGACCGCGGAACGCCCGGCGGGCGTCCTCAGCCGCTCCATCCTGTCCACGCGCGGCCGCACCATCCGGCCCAAGACGCAGGGCCAGGCCTCGTACGTGCACGCGATCGAGACCCACACCATCACGTTCGGCATCGGGCCCGCGGGCACCGGCAAGACGTACCTCGCGATGGCGCAGGCCGTGGCGGCGCTGCAGTCCAAGCGCGTCAACAGGATCGTGCTGACGCGACCCGCGGTGGAGGCGGGGGAGCGGCTCGGGTTCCTGCCCGGCTCGCTGGGCGAGAAGATCGACCCGTACCTGCGGCCGCTCTACGACGCGCTGCACGACATGGTCGACCCCGAGTCCGTGCCCAAGCTCATGGAGGCCGGCACCATCGAGGTGGCGCCGCTCGCGTACATGCGCGGCCGGACGCTGAACGACGCGTTCGTGATCCTCGACGAGGCGCAGAACACCACGCGCGAGCAGATGAAGATGTTCCTCACCCGCCTGGGGTTCGGCACCACCATGGTGGTCACCGGCGACGTCACGCAGGTCGACCTGCCCGGCGGCACCACGTCCGGGCTGCGCGCGGCGTCCGAGATCCTGTCGGGCGTGGAGGACATCGCGTTCTGCCACCTGGGCGCCCAGGACGTGGTGCGTCACCGCCTGGTGAGCGACATCATCACCGCCTACGCGAAGAACGACGAGCAGGAGCAGGGCCGCGGCCCTCGCCCCACCGGCCAGCGCCGCCGGTTCGACCGGGAGGAGCGCCAGTGATCGAGGTCAACAACGAGACCGACGCGACCGTCGACGAGGTCGAGTTCGCGGAGCTCGCCCGCTACGTGCTCGCGCAGATGCACGTCGCGGACGGCGCGGAGCTCGCGATCATGTTCGTCGACGAGGAGGCGATGGAGCAGCTCCACCTCCAGTGGATGGACGAGCCCGGCCCCACCGACGTGCTGAGCTTCCCCATGGACGAGCTCCGCCCCGGCACCCCCGACGAGCCCACGCCCGCGGGGCTGCTGGGCGACATCGTGGTGTGCCCGTCGGTCGCGCAGCGCCAGGCCGCCGCGGCCGGCCACAGCGCCGAGGAGGAGATGCTGCTCCTCACCACGCACGGCATCCTGCACCTGCTCGGCTACGACCACGTGGAGCCCGAGGAGGAGAAGGAGATGTTCGCGCTGCAGCGCAACCTGCTGCTCACGTTCCTCGCGAGCCGATGAGCTCCTCGGCCGTCTCGCTCCTCGTGGCGGTCGTGGTCGCGGGACTCGCGGGTGCGGCGGCGCTGCACGCCGTGGTCGCCGCGTTCGAGCAGATCCCCTACGCCGACGAGCGGCGCATGGCGGGCCAGCTGCGCCCCGACGGGCGCCCCACCCGCGCCGCCCGGCTCGCGGCGCTGCCCGACCACGCCGACAACGCGTCCTCCGTCGCCTACGCGGTCCTCGAGACCGTCGCGATGGTCGCGTGGACGGCGCTCGCGCTCGCGCTCGGCGACGCGCTGGGCTGGGACGCGGGCCCCACGCTGATCCTCGCGTGGGTGGTCGCAGCGTTCCTGTCGCTGGTTCTCGTGCGTGCCTGGCCGCGCGCCGTCGCGCGCCGCTCGCCCGAGGTTGCGATCCGCGCGCTCGCGCCGCTCGCGTGGACGCTCATCCGCATCACCACCCCCATCCGCGCGGTGGTGCCCGCGCTGCAGATCCGCGAGCTGTCGGAGCCGGAGGACCTGGTCGAGCAGGCCGGCGAGGCGCTCGAGCAGGAGGACGCGGAGATGCTGCGCTCGGTGGTCTCGCTGGGCGAGACGCTGACGCGCGAGGTGATGGTGCCGCGCACGGACATGATCACCATCCAGGCCGGCACGGCGGCGCGCAAGGCGATGCTGCTGTTCATGCGGTCGGGCTTCTCGCGCGTGCCGGTGATCCGCGGCGAGGTCGACGACACGGTGGGGATCCTGTACCTCAAGGACGTGGTGCGGGCCACCTGGGACCACCCCGAGCGGCTCGACGAGCCCATCGACGGGCTGATGCGCGAGCCGGTGTTCGTGCCCGAGTCCGTGCCGGCCGACGACCTGCTGCGCCGCATGCAGGACGAGGTGTTCCACATGGCGCTGGTGGTCGACGAGTTCGGCGGCGTCGCCGGCGTGGTGACCATCGAGGACGCGCTCGAGGAGATCGTGGGCGAGGTGGTCGACGAGCACGACCGCAGCGCCCCCGAGATCGAGGACCTGGGCGACGGCCGCTACCGCGTGCCCGCCCGCTGCGGCCTCGACGAGCTCGCCGAGCTGTTCGACGTCGAGATCGACGACGAGGACGTCGAGACCGTCGCGGGCCTGCTCGCGAAGGCCCTGGGCAAGGTGCCCATCCCCGGATCCCGCGCCACCGCCCACGGGATCGAGCTTCTCGCCGAGCGCGCGGAGGGCCGCAGGCGCACGCTGGTGTCCGTGATCGCGGCGCGCGTCGTGGAGGACGATGCGCCGGTTCAGACGGGCGAGAACGAGACGGTCCCGCGCAGGCGGGCACGGAAGGACGAGGACGATGACCGATAACCACCGCTCCGGCTTCGCGGCGTTCGTGGGACGCCCCAACGCAGGCAAGTCGACCCTGATGAACGCCCTGGTAGGCGACAAGGTCGCGATCATGTCCTCGCGGCCGCAGACCACCAGGCGCGCGATCCGCGGGATCGTCAACCGGCCCGAGGCCCAGCTGGTGATCGTCGACACGCCCGGGCTCCACCGCCCCCGCACGCTGCTGGGCGAGCGCCTCAACGACCTGGTCCGCGAGACGCTGTCCGAGGTCGACGTCATCGGGTTCTGCCTGCCGGCGGACGAGAAGGTGGGCCCCGGCGACAAGTGGATCGCGCGCGAGCTCGCGGACTCGCGCCGCCCCGTGGTGGCGATCGTCACCAAGGTGGACAAGGTCTCCCGCGAGCGCGTCGCCGAGCACCTGCTCGACGTGTCGCAGCTGGGGGAGTGGGCGGAGATCATCCCGGTGAGCTCGGTCAAGGACATCCAGATGGGGACCCTGGTGGACGTGCTCGCGAAGTACCTGCCCGAGGGCCCCGCGCTGTACCCCGACGGCGAGCTCACCGACGAGCCCGAGGACATCCGCATCGCCGAGCTCATCCGCGAGGCTGCGCTCGAGGGCGTGCGCGACGAGCTCCCGCACTCGATCGCGGTGGTGATCGAGGAGATGGTCGAGCCCGACTCCGAGGACGCGCACCGCCCGGTGCTCGAGATCCGCGCGCACGTGTTCGTGGAGCGTGACTCGCAGAAGGGCATCATCATCGGCAAGGCGGGGTCCCGCTTGAAGGAGGTCGGCGCGACCGCGCGGGCAGGCATCGAGCACCTGCTCGGGCGGAAGGTGTTCCTCGACCTGCACGTCAAGGTCGCGAAGGACTGGCAGCGCGATCCCAAGCAGCTGGGCCGGCTCGGGTTCTAGGGGTGCCCCGTCCTCAGTGACCGTCGGGGGCTATCCGGCGATCCCGCGGACGGAGCCGGGGTTGAGGAACATCCTCTCCCACATGAGGGCGCGCTGCGCCTGCGGGAGCTCGCCGAAGTCAGCCGCGTCCTGCCAGTGCTCGCGGATCACGTCCGTGACCTCCTCGGCGATGCCCCGCGCGGTCTCCCGGTCGAGCCGATAGTCGGGCGCGGCATCGACGAGGGTGGAGAGCCGGCTGTCCCGGTTGCCCTTCCAATCGAGCGCCAGCGCTTGAGCGGCGGCCTCGCCGGTGCGCAGCACGGGGGAGAGGTCGTACGCCGGGGTGAGCTTGAGGTGGGTGCCGTCCCAGAACGCCGCGTGATTGCGCAGGTGGTCGTCTGTGTTGCCGATCGCGATGTTGAACGCCGCCCTGGTGAAGACCGCCCTGTTCAGTCCCTTCGCGGACGCTGCTTCCCTGGTCAGCGTGTCGAGCAACGCGGGGTAGGAGCCCGAGGGCAGCCACTGCTCGGGGAGCCGCAGCATGGTGAGGCCGGACACGACCATCCGCCGCGTCCCGTCGCCGCCCCGGTCGAAGCGGTCGAGCAGGAGGACCTTGTGCCCCAGGGAGTGGGCGATCGATGCCCGTGTCACCGGGATGCCGAGCTTCGACGCGAGGTGGATGCTCGTCGCCTCCGCGCCGACCACGTCGTAGGCGTCGGTGCTCGTGCTGAACTTGGCGATGACCTGCCGGTCGCCGTCGGCCAGAAGCGCCTTGGGCCGCGCTCCGCCGATGGCGGTGCCGTAGAGCAGCGCGCGCTCGAGGTGCTCGGGCAACGCGCCTCCTGACTCGATGAGGTCTGCTGCGCGCAGCAGCTCGTCGAGCGTCGCCGACTCGATCCGCGGCGCATACGCCCGCGAGCTCGCCTGGAAGTCGACCGCGCCGAGGCGGTTGGAGCCGGATTGCATGAGGTAGGTGGCCTCGTCGAGGTCACCGGTGTCCTCGGACGAGGGTTTCACCCGCTGCAGGATGACGCGCCGTCCCCAGGCGTCTGGGGACGCGTCACGGAGCGCGCCAGGCATACCGAGGTTCTCGGTGGCACCGTGCCAGGTCGGCCCGTCGAACGGCATGCCGTAGAGCGGCAGCGCCCCTTCGCGCGCCTTGTACCGCTCGCCGTAACGAAAGCTCAGGTCGGTCGAGCCGCCTCGGCGCTCGAGCACGCCCGCCGGCACGGGCGCGGTGGCGCCGCGCAGCCATGCCCAGACGTAGACCTGGTCAGAAGTCGTAGTCGCCATCGTCATCCTTGTCGTCGAGCTTGCGGACCAGCGCGGGGAGCAGCGCGAGGCGATCTTCCGCGCGGCGCCGCGCGAGGGCGAGTTCGAGGGGGTCGGACATCGCGAACAGTTCGACACCTGCGAGCGCTGCGACATTGAGGACGTTGCCGATGGACGGGGTCGGCTTGCCGGCCTCGATCGACAGCACGGTGCGCTGGGACACGCCGGCACGATCGGCGAGCTCCGCGGCGCTCCACCTCTTGTCGTGGCGTGCCAGGCGGATCTGCAGGCCGAGGAGACGCGCCGCCTCGGCGGCCGCTGGCGTCATCGAGATCTCGCGACGGCCCATCTCTTGACTCCATAGATTGATGTAGTGACGGTGACTGTTGCAATCTATTACATCGCACGTATTTCTGACAAGAGGCGGCTTCCGTTCGTGAGCCGCCGGCCGGGCGGCGGGGGTAGGGACTCGTCCGCACGCTCCCGTCGACTGCCAAGGGCGATGGCGACGAAAGTCTTCGCGGGTGAAGGATGTAACCGGCGCATCGTCCCCATGCGTCCCACTGGTCCCATTCGTCATCGGCAATCGCCGGACTGCGCCGCTGGACCTCCTTGCAGCCCCACCGCGCGGACCCGCTATGGTGGCTACATGCGTGCACGCTCGCTGCTTACGTGCCGCGACGAGGCCTAGCCCAGGTCGGTCCCTCGTCGCGGCCTTTCGCCTGCCGGCCTAGGACCCAGCGAACAAGCAGCGAGGAATCATGAGCCACTACACCGGCGGCGCGCAGACCGCGTCCCCCATGCCCGTCAAGAAGTACATCCCGTTCCACGAGCAGATCCAGGTGGACCTGCCGGACCGGACCTGGCCGAACGCGACGATCACCAAGGCGCCCCGCTGGTGCGCGGTGGACCTGCGCGACGGCAACCAGGCCCTCATCGAGCCCATGAACTCCGAGCGCAAGATGCGCATGTTCGAGCTCCTGGTGCGCATGGGCTACAAGGAGATCGAGGTCGGCTTCCCGAGCGCGAGCCAGACCGACTTCGACTTCGTCCGCGCCCTCATCGAGGAGGACCGGATCCCCGAGGACGTCACCATCCAGGTGCTGACCCAGGCGCGTGAGCACCTGATCGAGCGCACCTACGAGTCGCTCAAGGGCGCCAAGCAGGCGATCGTCCACCTGTACAACTCGACCAGCATCCTGCAGCGCGAGGTGGTGTTCCGCGCCGACGAGGACCAGATCCTCGACATCGCGACCCACGGCGCGATGCTGTGCCAGAAGTACGAGGAGACCATCCCGGACACCCGGGTGTTCTACGAGTACAGCCCCGAGTCCTACACCGGCACCGAGCTCGCCTACGCCGTGCGCGTGTGCAACGCCGTCCTCGACGTGTGGAAGCCCACGCCCGATCGCAAGGTCATCATCAACCTGCCCGCGACCGTCGAGATGGCCACGCCGAACATCTACGCCGACTCGATCGAGTGGATGAACCGCAACCTCGACTACCGCGACTCCGTGGTGCTGTCCCTGCACCCGCACAACGACCGCGGCACCGCCATCGCGGCCGCGGAGCTCGGCTACATGGCCGGCGCGGACCGCATCGAGGGCTGCCTGTTCGGCAACGGCGAGCGCACGGGCAACGTCGACCTGGTGACGCTCGGCATGAACCTCTTCAGTCAGGGGATCGACCCCGAGATCGACTTCTCCGACATCGACGAGGTCCGCCGCACCGTCGAGTACTGCAACCAGATCGACGTCCACCCCCGCCACCCGTGGGGCGGCGACCTGGTCTTCACCGCGTTCTCGGGCTCGCACCAGGACGCGATCAAGAAGGGCCTCGAGGCCATGGACGCGAAGGCGCAGAAGCAGGGCGTCGAGGTCGACGACCTGCTGTGGGCCGTGCCGTACCTGCCGATCGACCCCAAGGACGTGGGCCGCTCGTACGAGGCGGTGATCCGCGTGAACT
Organism: Demequina silvatica; assembly: GCF_000971215.1. Classification (GTDB taxonomy): domain Bacteria; phylum Actinomycetota; class Actinomycetes; order Actinomycetales; family Demequinaceae; genus Demequina; species Demequina silvatica. The sequence continues at coordinate 142,170 of NZ_BBMA01000005.1, read as the reverse complement.
CGCAGTCCGGCAAGGGCGGCGTCGCGTACCTGCTCAAGACGGAGCGTCATCTCGATCTGCCCCGCCGCCTCCAGATCGAGTTCTCCCGCGTGGTCCAGCGCGAGGCCGACGCCTCCGGCGCGGAGATGACCGCGGACAAGCTTTGGGAGATCTTCCAGGACGAATACCTTCCGGCGACCGACCCGGCCGACAAGTGGGGGCGCTTCTCGCTGATCGGCACCCGCGCGACGTCGAGCGACGCCGGCCCCGACACGCTCGCGGCTGACATCACCGACGGCGGCGCGCCCGTCACGGTCGAGGGCTCCGGCAACGGCCCCGTCGCGGCGTTCGTCGCGGCGCTCGGCACGCGCGGCGCCAAGGTCGAGGTGCTGGACTACCACGAGCACGCGATGAGCACCGGCGGCGACGCCACCGCCGCCGCGTACGTCGAGTGCGCGATCGGCGACCAGATCCTGTGGGGCGTGGGCATCGACCCGTCGATCACCACCGCCACTCTTAAGGCCATCATCTCCGCGGTCAACCGCGAGGGCCGATGATCCGTCGTCCCACCCGCGTGATCGGCGTCGCCGCGGCCGTCCTGGCCGCGGCGACGCTGACCGCGTGCGGCTCCTCGACGCCGGACACCGAGCTGTCCGACCTGTCGGGCATGGGCCTGACCGCGACGGACTGCGCGGACACGGTCCAGATGTCCGGGATCGAGTCCGAGGACCCGGACGCGGTGGTGGAGTGCTGGACCGGCAGCCCCGAGGACGGCCTCATCGCCACCGCGGACGCGACGCTCGCGCAGCTGCTCGCCGACAACCCGGACGGCGAGGACGTCACCGAGGCGCTGTGCTGGACCGACACGGTCACCGACGCGGAGGCCAGCGCCTGCCGCGCCATCCTCGTGGGCAGCACCAGCGACGGCGCCGTGGTCTCCGCGGTGCTCGCGCTCAAGGACCCCGCCGCCGTGATCGGCGAGCTGTCCGACAGCCCGACGGACGCGGAGGTCGAGGACGCCCTCGCCGGCGCCGCGATCGAGGTCCTCGTGTTCAGCGAGCCCGCCTCCTCGGAGACCGGCGACCTCTAGGCACGGTCCCGCAGGGGGACGATGCGCGGGCCGGGTCCCGCACGTGACGGCGCCCCGGCGCTCCTGACGGGGAGGGCCGGGGCGCCGCGTGCGTCGGGTCAGGCCGGGACCGCCTCCGGCAGCACCCGACGCGGCTCGACCACGGCGCGCGGCGCGCGGGCGAGCAGCCACACGGTCAGCCCCATCTCCGCGAGCATCGAGGGCACCGCGACCACGGCGAGCATGACGTCCGCGATGGCCGTGTAGTCCGCGGCCAGCACGTGGGCGAACGTGTCCACGATGTACGCCCCGCCCGCGACGGCGAGGCCCACGCCGAGGATGCGCGGCGCGAGGCGCGACGTCACGAGGATCCGCCCCACCACCATGAGGTGGAGCCCGAACGCGACCAGCCCGATCAGCCAGGCCACGTCGAAGGCCTCCATGGCGGTCCCGACCCAGGCGGCCCGCGCATCGTCCCCCAGGCCGGCGACGGCGGCGCCGCCGGTGGCGAGGTGGAGCGCGGCCGCCATGAAGGTGACGGTGACGGCGAACACGACGCTGTAGCCCAGGCGCAGCCACGCCGCGAGGAGCGAGCGCTGCTCGCCGGTGTGCCGCAGCAGCACGTGGAGCGCCCACGCGATGCCGATGTCGATGATCGCGATGGTGATGAACGCGGCGATGCCGAGCCGGAACAGCGCCGCGTCGTCGGCGATGGCGGCCATGGTGGCGGCAGGGTCGTCGGGGACGACCAGGCGGGTGCGGACGGCGAAGTTCGCGAAGATCGCGAGCACGAAGATCGCGACGTAGCCGGCGCCGGCCCAGCGGGCGACGGCGGCCAGCCGGGGGGTGGAGGCGGCGGTGGACGATGCGGCGGTGGCGGTCATGATGGCTCCTCGGGTGGGTCTGTGGTCGGGTGGGGAAGGGCGGTCAGCCCTGGACGAGCACGGCGGCCTTGCCGGCGATGCGGCCGGCGGCGAGGTCCGCGACGGCGGCGCCCGCCTGCGCGAGCGGGTAGGTGCGGGTGAGCGCGGGGGAGAGGGATCCGGCGACGATGCGGGCGGTCAGGGCATCGAGCGGCTCCGCCGCGGTGGCCGCGAGGATGCCGGTGAGCGTCTGGCGGCTGAACATCGAGAGGACCGCCGCGCGCAGCTGGCGGCCGGCGCCGCCGGTGAGCGAGCCGCCGCCCTCGCCGCCGACGATCACGAGCGTGCCCTCGGTGCCGAGGATGCGACGCAGGCGGCGCAGCGGGGTGAGGCCGCCGGTGTCGATGATCGCGTCGTAGGTGGTGGCGAGCGCGGTGACGTCGGTGGCGCGGTAGTCGATCACCTCGGCGGCGCCGAGCTCGCGGACCAGGTCCGCCTTGGTCGCGCTGGCGACGCCGGTGACCCGGGCGCCCGCCGCGACCGCGAGCTGGACCGCGTACGACCCTACGCCGCCGGAGGCGCCGAGCACCAGGACCCGGCCTCCGGGCTCGATCCCGGCGCGCTCGACGGCCTTCAGGGCGGTGACGCCCGAGGCGGGTACCACAGCGGCCGCGGCGAAGCTCATCGCCTCGGGCTTGCGGACCAGCTGGTCCTCCTTGGCGATCGTGTGCTCGGCGAAGGACCCGGTCGCGGTGCCCAGGACCTGGTCGCCCGCGGCGAAGCGGGTGACGCCCTCGCCGATCTCGACGACCACGCCGGCGACGTCCGAGCCGGCGATCGGCTGGCGCGGGCGCGTGAGCCCGAAGCCCATGAGACGCATGATCAGCGGGCGGCCGGTCGCGAGGTGCCAGACGCCGCGGTCGACCCCGGCGGCGTGGACCTCGACGAGCACCTCGCCGGGTCCGGGCGCGGGGCGCTCGACGGTCTCGACGCGGATGGCCTCGGGTCCGGCGTAAGTGCGCTGGACTGCGGCCTGCGTGGTGGCGGTGGAGGTGGGGACGGTGGCGGTCATGTCGGTTCTCCTGCTCGTGTCGTGGCAATTCGTACTTAGTACGACTTGCTATGCTCGACCGTAGGCGTACTTAGTACGAAGCGCAAGGGCTGGAGCGAGGATGGCGACGGAAGACTTGGTGACCAGGGACGATGCTGCGGCCCGCAGGCCTCGGCTGTCACGCGAGCGGGTGCTCGCTGCCGCGATGGCGCTCGCCGACCGCGACGGCCTCGAGGCGCTGACCATCCGCGCGCTCGCGGAGGATCTGGGCACCAAGCCGATGACGCTGTACCACCACGTCGCAGGCAAGGAGGCGCTGCTCGACGGGATCGCGGACCAGGTGTTCGCGGAGATGGAGCTGCCGCCCGAGGACCTGGAGTGGCGCGACGCGATCCGCGTCCGCTGCCGCTCCGCACGCGAGGTGCTCGCGCGGCGTCCCTGGTCCGTGCCGCTGCTCGAGTCCCGCCGCCACCCCGGGCCCTCGCTCCTCGCGCACCACGAGGCCGTGCTCGCGACCCTCGCACGCGGCGGCCTCTCGATCCCCCTGATGGCCCACGCCTACGCGGTGCTCGACAGCTTCATCTACGGCTTCGCGATCCAGGAGGCGAACCTGCCGGTCCAGGGCGGCGAGGAGTCGGCGGAGGTCGCCGCGAAGGTCTCCGCCGCGTTCGACCCGGAGCTCTACCCGACGCTCGTGCGCTTCACGGTCGAGCACGCGATGCGTCCGGACTACTCGTTCGGCGCCTCGTTCGACTACGGCCTCGACCTCATCCTCGACGGGCTCGAGCGTGCCGCGCGCGAGGAGCGCGCCTGACGCGGGCGACAATGGACCGTGCCCCTCTACCGTGACGACGCGATCGTCCTCCGCACCCACAAGCTGGGTGAGGCCGACCGGATCGTCACCATGCTCACGCGTCGGCACGGCAAGGTGCGCGCCGTCGCGAAGGGCGTGCGCCGCACCTCGAGCCGCATCGGCTCACGCATGGAGCCGTTCATGCTGGTCGACGTCCAGCTGTACGAGGGCCGCAACCTCGACATCGTGAGCCAGGTGGAGACCAAGGAGCCCTACGCGCGGCGCATCGCGGAGGACTACGCGATGTTCACCGCCGCGACCGCGATGGTGGAGACCGCGGACAAGCTGGTCGACCACGAGCGCGAGCCCGCGTGGGAGCAGTACCGCCTGCTGCACGGCGCGCTGGGCGCGCTCAGCCGCCGCGAGCATGAGCCTGGCCTGGTGCTCGACAGCTTCCTGCTGCGCTCGCTGTCCCTCGCGGGGTACGAGCCCAGCTTCTCCGACTGCGCGAGCTGCGGCAGGCCCGGGCCGCACCGCGCGTTCGTGGTGGGCGGGGGAGGGGCCGTGTGCGAGAGCTGCCGCCCGCCCGGCGCCGCCGCCCCCGCGCCCGAGACGTTCTCCCTGCTCGAGGCCCTGCTCTCGGGCGACTGGCCCACCGCGGACGCCTCCGAGACCCGCAACCGCCGCGACGCCGCCGGCCTCATCGCCGCGTACACGCAGTTCCACCTCGAGCGGAAGGTGCGCAGCCTGGGCCACGTGGACCGGACCTGACCGCGCCCGCCCGGCCCGCGCATCGTCCGCCGATAGGCTGGCGACCGTGACAGTGCAGCCTCCCTTCAAGCACGCCTCGGGCGCGACCCCGCCCGCCCTGCCCCAGGCCGCGGTCCCCAAGCACGTGGCCGTGGTGATGGACGGCAACGGGCGCTGGGCCAAGGAGCGCGGGCTGCCGCGCACCGCCGGGCACGAGCGCGGCGAGGCGTCCCTGCTGGACGTGGTCGCGGGCGCGATCGAGATCGGCGTCACGCACATCTCCGCGTACGCGTTCAGCACGGAGAACTGGAAGCGCAGCCCCGACGAGGTCCGCTTCCTCATGGGATTCAACCGCGACGTCATCCGCCGCCGCCGCGACGAGATGCACAGCTGGGGCGTCCGCGTCCGCTGGGCCGGCCGCCGCCCGAAGCTGTGGCGCTCGGTCATCACGGAGCTCGAGAAGGCCGAGGAGCTCACGCGCGACAACTCCACGCTGACGCTGACGATGTGCGTCAACTACGGCGGCCGCGCGGAGATCGCCGACGCGGCCAAGGCGATCGCGATGAAGGTCGCGGCGGGGGAGCTCGACCCGGCGAAGGTCACCGAGAAGACCCTCGCGGCGCATCTCGACGAGCCCGACATGCCGGATGTCGACCTGTTCTGGCGCTCCAGCGGCGAGCAGCGGTCGAGCAACTTCCTGCCGTGGCAGGCGGCCTACGCGGAGTACGTGTTCAGCGACACGCTGTGGCCGGACGTCGACCGCACGCACCTGTGGGCCGCGATCGAGGAGTACGCGCGCCGCAACCGCCGCTTCGGGGCGGCGTAGCGGCGGTCAGGACGCGTAGGGGGACGATGCGTCGGCCGGCTGGGCCGGGCGACGTCGCCTCCGCCACCAGTTGAGACCGAACGCGAGCGCGACGATCCCGAGCGCGCCGCCCGCGAGCAGCCACGGCGACTGCGTCCACGCGCTCCACAGCGACAGCCCCACCAGCGTGTACACGGTCGCCCACAGGAGGCAGCCGGGGATCATCGCCAGCGTGTAGAGGTCCCAGCGCATGCGCGAGTAGCCGGCCGCGCCGTTGACGAGCGTCTGGATGCCGAACGTGAGGAAGGACAGCGGGATCGCGAACCAGCCCCAGCGCTCGGAGAATTCGCGGGCCTTCTCCATGCCGGGGCCGGAGAAGCGGCGCGCGAGGCGGGCGCGGGGGCTGTGGTGCTCCTCGGCGCGGTCGGCCACCGCGTCGGCGCCGGTGCGCGCCCAGCGCGCGATCCAGTACGTGGCCTGCGTGCGGAGGAACACCACGCCGCACAGGAACAGGTACAGCCACCACCACGGGCCGTCCGAGATGAACGACGGCACGCCGGGCATCAGGCCCCGGCCCGCGCGGCGCACTCGGGGCACACCCCGGTGAGCTCGATCGTGTGGAGGATGTCGCCGTAGCCGTGCTCGCGGCCGATCGCGGCGGCGAACGCCTCGAAGTCGGGCACGTCGATCTCGACGGCCTTGCCGCACACGCGGCAGCGGAGGTGGTGGTGGTGCTCCTCGCCGGCCTCGCAGCGGCGGTAGAGGGTCTCTCCCGACTCGGCGACCACGGCGTCGACCTCGCCCGACTCCGCGAGCGACTGGAGCGCGCGGTAGACGGTCGCGAGGCCGATGGTGGAGCCCTCGGAGCGGAGGCGCTCATGCCAGGCCTGCGCGGAGCGGAACTCGCTCAGGTCGAGCGCGTCGAGGATCTCGCGCCGCTGGCGCGTCATCCGGGGGCGCGGCGCGTCGGCGGCGTTCACGTGCCCCTCCTCGCGAGGGTGGTGATCGAGGCGACCGCCCCGTAGACCAGCACGCCGAGCGTGACGATGAGCGCGCCCGGCTGGACGTCGTAGAACACGGTGATCCAGATGCCGGTGAGCGTGAGCGCCGCGCCGATCCCCATGGCGAGGTGCATGGTGCGGGCGAAGGAGCGGGTGATGAGCTGCGCGATCGCGACGGGCACGATCATGAGCGCGCTCACCAGCAGCACGCCCACCACGCGCATCGCGACGGTGATGGTGACGGCGGCGAGCACCGCGACCACCATGTTGAGCGCCTCGACGGGCAGGCCCGTGGACCGGGCGAACTCCTGGTCGTGGGTGACGGCGAACAGCGCGGTGCGCAGCCCGATCCCGACCAGCAGGATCACGGCGGCGAGCGCGACGCTCATCCACACGTCGCCCCACGTCACGGTCGAGATGGAGCCGAACAGGTAGCCCAGCAGGTTGGCGTTCGAGCCGCCGGCCAGCCCGATGAGCAGCACGCCGCCGGCGATGCCGCCGTAGAACAGGATCGCCATCACCACGTCCGCGGCGGCGCCGCGCGAGCGCATGCGCTCGATGAGCACCGCGCCGATGATCGCGAACAGCACCGCGCCGGGGATGGCCAGGGCGTCCTGCTGCGCGAGGTCGAACAGGCTGCCGGCGAGCCAGCCGGCGGCGACGCCGGCGAGCGCGACGTGGCCGATCCCGTCGCCGAGCAGCGCCATCTTGCGCTGCACCAGGTACGTGCCCATCACGGGCGCGGCGAGGCCCACCAGGAGGCCCACCAGCAGCATGCGCTGGATGAGCGGTTCCGCGAGGAGGTTCACGGCCCCTCCAATCCGATGCCGCCGTCGCGCGCGGGCGGGTCCGTGTGCGGGTGGTCGTGGTCGTGGCCGGGGAGGGCGTGCACGCCCAGGTCCTTGGGCGGCGGGCCGTCGTACGTGACGCAGCCGCGCTCGAGCACCACCGCGCGGTCGATGTGGCGGGCGAGGGCGCCCAGCTCGTGGAGCACGATCACGAGGCCCACGCCATCGTGCTTGAGGTGGCCCACGGTGTGGGAGAACGCGACCTGCGACTCGAGGTCGACGCCGGCCATCGGCTCGTCGAGGATGAGCAGCCGCGGCTTGCGCACCAGCGCGCGGGCGATGAGCACGCGCTGCTGCTGGCCGCCGGACAGGCGCGACACGTCGCGCTTGGCCAGGTCCTCGATGCCCACGGACCGCAGCGCCGCGCGGGCGCGCGCGTGGGCGTCGCGGGGAGGGAGGAGGCCGCGGAGGCGGGCGCCCACGCGGTCGGCGCCGTCGCGGCTGCCGAGCAGCCCGGACGTCACCACCTCGAGCGCGGTCGCGGACACGCCGCCGGCGGCGCTGATGCGCTGGGGCACGTAGCCCAGGTGGGCGCGGGACGATGCGGTGGCCGGGCGGCCGAACAGGCGGATGGTCCCCGCCTGGGTGGGCACGGCGCCCACGATCGAGCGCACGAAGGTCGACTTGCCCGAGCCGTTGCCGCCCATGAGCGCGACCACCTCGCCCGGCTGGGCGGTGAGGGAGACGCCGTGGAGGATCTCGGTGCCCTGCAGGGAGACGCGGACGTCCCGCGCCTCGACCAGCGAGGGCGGGACGTCACGGATCTCGGCGGGATCACTCACAGCCGAGCGCAGCCTCCAGCGCTGCGAGGTTCCTGGTCATGACAGCAATGTAGTCGTCGCCGTCCGCGACGTTCTCCACCGGGTCGAGCACCGCGGTCTCGACGCCCACGTCCGCGGCGAGCGACTCGGCGACGGAGGCGCTCACCAGGCTCTCGGTGAACACGGTGGTCGCGCCGGTCTGGTCGATGACGTCCTTGATCTCGAGGATGCGAGCGGGGGAGGGCTCGGTGTCGGGGTCGAGGCCCGCGATGCCCTCCTGGTGGAGTCCGAACGCCTCGGTGAGGTATCCGAAGGCCTCGTGGCTCACGATGATGGTGTCGCGCTCGCACTGCGCGAGGCCCGTGGAGAAGTCCTCCTCGAGGCCCTCGAGCTCGGCGTGCAGCGCCTCGGCGTTGGCGGTGTACGTGTCCGCGTTCGCGGGGTCCGCCGCGGCGAAGGCGGCGCCCACGGCGTCGCCGTACTCGGCGAGCAGGTGGGGGTCGAGCCAGAAGTGCGGGTCCGTGGCGCCGTGGTCGTGGTCCTCCTCGCCCTCCTCCTCCGCGTGCTCGCCGGCCGCATGCAGCTCGACGGTGGCGGAGGCGTCGAGCGCCTCGACGCCGGTGCTCGCGATCGCGTCGTCGACCGCCGGCTGGAAGTCGGACAGGTAGAGCGCGAGGTCCGCGGCGTCGAGCTGCCGCACCGTGTTGGGGGAGAGCTCGACGTCGTGCGCCTCGACGCCCTTGGGGGTCATCGACACGATCGACACCAGGTCGCCACCCACGTGCTGCGCGACGTACTCGAGAGGGTAGAACGCCGCCGCGACGGTGAGCGCGGCGTCCGGGTTCGCGGACTCGCCGCCGATCAGCGGCTCGGCCGAGCAGCCGGCGAGCGCGAGGGTGGACACGGTGGCGGCCGCGACGAGCGTGCCGGTGCGACGGGAGATCAGTGGCATGGCCGCCACTGTACTGCAATTGATAATCATTGTCGATAAGGCGAAGGTCCCGGGGTGAGGCGAGCCCGCCCGCGCATCGTCCCCCCACCCGGCCGGCGCATCGTCCCCGGAAGGTTCGCCGCTAGACTTGCGCGAGCGATTCCGACCCCCTCCCAAGGAGCATCACGTGGCCGCACCCAGCCGTCTCGACAACGTCATCTCGCTCGCGAAGCGCCGCGGCTTCGTGTTCCCCTGCGGCGAGATCTACGGAGGCACGCGCTCCGCGTGGGACTACGGGCCGCTGGGCGTCGAGCTCAAGGAGAACATCAAGCGCCAGTGGTGGCGCGCGATGGTCACCTCGCGTGACGACATCGTGGGCCTCGACTCGTCCGTGATCCTGCCCCCGCAGGTGTGGGAGGCCTCGGGTCACATCGCCGCGTTCGTCGACCCGCTGATCGAGTGCCTCAGCTGCCACAAGCGCTACCGCGAGGACCACCTGCTCGAGGAGTTCGAGGAGAAGAAGGGCCGCCCCGCGGAGAACGGTCTCGCCGACATCGCCTGCGCCGCCTGCGGCACCCGCGGCCAGTGGACCGAGCCCAAGATGTTCAACGGACTGCTGCGCACCTACCTGGGCGCCGCGTCGGACGAGTCCGGCCTGCACTACCTGCGCCCCGAGACCGCGCAGGGCATCTTCGTCAACTTCGAGAACGTCATGCGCACCGCGCGCCAGAAGCCGCCGTTCGGCATCGCGCAGGTCGGCAAGTCGTTCCGCAACGAGATCACGCCCGGCAACTTCATCTTCCGCACCCGCGAGTTCGAGCAGATGGAGATGGAGTTCTTCGTGGTGCCCGGCACGGACGAGGAGTGGCACCAGCACTGGATCGACACCCGTAAGGCCTGGTACACGGACCTCGGCATCTCCGACGACAACCTGCGCCTCTACGCGCACCCGCAGGAGAAGCTGTCGCACTACTCCAAGGGCACCACGGACATCGAGTACCGCTTCGGGTTCCAGGGCTCCGAGTGGGGCGAGCTCGAGGGCATCGCGAACCGCACCGACTTCGACCTGAGCACCCACGCGAAGCACTCCGGCAAGGACCTGTCCTACCTCGACCCGGCCACCAACGAGCGCTTCGTGCCGTACGTCATCGAGCCCGCCGCGGGCCTCTCGCGCAGCCTCATGGCGTTCCTCGTCGAGGCGTACCAGGAGGAGGAGGTCGCGACCGCGAAGGGCGGCACCGAGACCCGCACGGTCCTGCGCCTCGATCACCGCCTCGCGCCCATCAAGGCCGCGGTGCTGCCGCTGTCGAAGTCCGCGGACCTGGTCCCCACCGCCGAGGCCCTCGCCAAGGAGCTGCGCGGCGCGTGGAACATCGACGTCGACGTCACGCAGTCGATCGGCAAGCGCTACCGCCGCCAGGACGAGGTGGGCACGCCCTACTGCATCACCATCGACTTCGACACGCTCGACGACCAGGCCGTCACCATCCGTGACCGCGACACCATGCAGCAGGAGCGCGTGTCGCTCTCGCAGGTGTCGGGCTACCTCGCGCAGCGCCTGATCGGCGCCTGAGGCCCGGACCCGTCCCGGTCACCGGAACGCACCCCATGGGCGCCGGCCACTCGCACCTGACCGAGCACCGTCCCGCGGCCACGCCCGCCACCACGCGCCTGCTCTGGGCGCTCGTGGCCGGCGTGGTCGCGGCGGTCGCCGTGGGCGCGTACCTCACCTGGCCGTCCTCGTGGGACGTGCTCGGGTCGGAGAGCCTCCTCTACGAGGACGCCACCCGGGTCGAGGGCGTCGTGGTCTCGGTGGACGATGCGACGGGTGCGTCCGTGGTCGACGTCACCACCGAGGGGTGGGAGGGCGAGCGCGACATGTCGCCCACCGGCAACCGCGCGCTCGAGCTCGAGGCCGGCGACACGGTGGTCGCGGTGGAGGTCGCGCCCGACCAGCCGCTGGTGTTCTCCGACTTCCAACGCGACCCGCCCATCCTGGCGCTGCTGATCGTCTACGTGGTGCTGGTCCTCGCCGTCGCGTGGTGGCGGGGGCTCGGCGCGCTGGTGGGCCTGGTGCTCGCGTTCGGGATCATCGGGTTCTACACGGTGCCCGCGCTGTTCGACGGCGCCAACCCCGCGATCGTGGGGCTGGTGACGTCCGCCGGCGCGCTGTTCGTGCTGCTCTACGTCGCGCACGGGCCCAACGCCCGCACCACCACCGCGTACCTCGGCACCATCGCGGGCCTGCTCATGACGGCGCTGCTGGGCACGTGGGCCGTGTCCGCGGCGCAGATCCCCGGCGTCCCCTCCGAGGCCGAGGTCAACCTCGACTTCCTCGAGGGCCGCCTGTCGCTCTCCGGCCTGGCGCTCTGCGGGCTCATGATCGCCGGCCTGGGCGTCCTCAACGACGTCACCATCACCCAGGCGTCCGCCGTGTGGGAGCTGGGCGCCGCGCGCTCCGACCTCGGGCCGTGGCAGCTGTTCCGCCGCGGCATGCGGATCGGTCGCGACCACATCGCCTCGACGGTCTACACCATCGCGTTCGCGTACGTGGGCGCCTCCCTGCCGCTCATCATGCTCATCGCGGTCTACGACAGCCCGCTCTCCACCGCCATCACGTCCTCCGAGATCGCCGGCGAGGTGGTGCGGACCCTGGTGGGCTCCATCGGGCTGGTGCTCGCGGTGCCGCTCACCACCGCGATCGGCGCGCTGATCGTCGGGATCGGGGGAGAGGCGGGGGACGATGCGACGGCCGGGTCGCGCGACGAGGCGCCGGTTGCGGACCCAGGGGAGCCGTCGACGGCCTGAATCCCGGCAGAACACGTGGGAAATGAAGGAATCGTGCTGATTTCGCCCCTTTTGTCGTATTCCTCTTGACTCGCCGTGCGTGCGGGCCGCACGCTTGTCGTGGCGGGCATTCGGGGCGCGGAAGCGTCCCTGGGGGAAGAGGGCCGAGTGCTCCCGTCCCTCCTTGCACGTCGTGGCTGCGCGCCTGGTCGCTGCGCCGCGGCGCCTCGCGCCCGGGCTTTCCCTCAGCGGCCCGGGCGCGAGAGCGTCCGTCATCCGCTCCGCATCTCGCGCCGCACTTCCAGCGCGCCCGTGACCGCGTTCCACACGGATTCTGCAACTGCACCTGAGCTGGTCGGGCGATGCGACGCGAGTTGCAGGCGAATCGGCCCGGATCGGGAGATCCGTGTGGAGGCCGGTCGGGGAGGACTGCACGCGCTGGCCCCACGCACCCCACCTGAGACAATGGACCCCATGTCTTCGACCACCCGCCTCCTCCCGCCGCTGCGCATCGGCCCGCTCGAGGTCGACACCCCCGTGGTGCTCGCGCCCATGGCGGGCGTCACCAACGCCGCGTTCCGCCGCCTGTGCCGCGAGCACGGCGGCGGCCTCTACGTCGCCGAGATGGTGACGTCCCGCGCCCTGGTCGAGCGCACCCCCGAGTCGCTGCGCATCATCGCCCACGACCCGGACGAGACCCCGCGCTCGGTCCAGGTCTACGGCGTCGACCCCGCGACCATCGGCGCGGCGGTCAGGATGATCGCCGAGGAGGACCGCGCCGACCACATCGACATGAACTTCGGCTGCCCGGTGCCCAAGGTCACCCGCAAGGGCGGCGGCGCGGTGCTGCCGTGGAAGCGCGACCTGTTCAAGGACATCGTCAAGGCGGCCGTCCGCGAGGCGTCCAAGTTCGACATCCCGGTCACCGTGAAGATGCGCAAGGGCGTCGACGAGGACCACCTCACCTACCTCGATGCGGCTCGCACCGCGGAGAAGCAGGGCGTCGCCGCCGTCGCGCTGCACGCCCGCACCGCCGCCGAGTACTACTCCGGCACCGCCGACTGGGAGGCGATCGCGCGCCTCAAGGACGCCATCACCACCATCCCGGTCCTGGGCAACGGCGACATCTGGCAGGCCGAGGACGCGCTGCGCATGGTTGAGCAGACCGGCTGCGACGGAGTGGTCGTGGGCCGCGGCTGCATGGGCCGTCCATGGCTGTTCGCCGACCTGCAGGCCGCGTTCGAGGGCCGCGAGGACCGGGTCAAGCCGGGCCTGCGCACGGTCGCGGACGCCATCTACCGCCACGGCGAGCTGATGATCCGCCACTTCGACGACGACGAGGACAAGGGCATGCGCGAGCTCCGCAAGCACATGTCCTGGTACCTCAAGGGCTACCCGGTCGGGGGGGAGACCCGCCGTGCGCTCGGCCTGATCTCGACGCTCGCCGAGCTGCGCGAGATCCTCGACACGCTCGACCTCGACGCCGGCTACCCGGGTGCCGAGGCGGAGGGTCCGCGCGGCCGCCAGGGCTCGCCCCGCGTGCCCGCGTGCCCGGACGGCTGGCTCGACACCCAGGACATCACCCCCGACCTCGAGGCGCGGCTGCGCGAGGCCGAGCTCAGCGTCTCCGGAGGCTGATCGCACGGTGTGACAAATCGCACCGGACAAACCTCGCACTCGTGATCTAGCGTGTGATCATGACCCGGGTGCGTGCCTACCTCGCGATGTCGCTGGACGGGATGGTCGCCGCGCCGGGCGACGGCCTCGACTGGCTCGAGCCGCGTGCCGAGGGCGCGCCGCCCGTCGCGGACGAGCCGTGGAGCTCCTCGGATGACGACGCCCTCCACTTCGGCGACTTCCTCGACCGGGTGGGCTGCATCGTCATGGGCAGGCGCACGTTCGACATCGTCACGGGCTTCCCCGACTGGCCGTACCGTGATCTGCCCATGCTGGTCGCGACGCACCGCCCGCTCGAGCACCCGAACCCCGCGGTGGCGGCGGCGCGCGGCACCATCGCCGAGATCGTCGACCAGGCGCGGGAGCTCGCCGGGCGCAAGGACGTCTACGTCGACGGCGCGACCATGGTCCGCGACGCGCTCGCCTCGCGGGTGCTCGACGAGCTCGTGGTGACCGTGGTCCCCACCGTCCTCGGTCAGGGGACCTCGCTGTTCGGCGGCATGGCCGCGCCCGCGGAGCTCACCGCCGAGCACGTGGTGAGGTTCGGCGACGGCTTCGTCCAGATCCACCTCTCCTGCCCGGCCGCGGACCGCTGACGCCGCCCGGGGTCACCGGACCACCGCATCGTCCCCGCTAGAGTCGACGCGTGAGCGCCCTACCCGACGGCTACGCCGCAGCGGACGTGCAGCGCTACGTCTCCGAGCCCCCCAAGCAGGCGCAGCGCACACCGTTCGAGCGCGACCGCGCCCGGATAGTCCACTCCAGCGCCCTGCGGCGGCTGGGCGCGAAGACGCAGATCCTGGGCGCTGGCACCGGGGACTTCGTGCGCACGCGCCTCACCCACACGCTCGAGGTGGCGCAGGTGGGCCGCAGCCTGGGCAAGATGCTCGGCTGCGATCCCGACGTGGTGGACGCCGCGTGCCTCGCGCACGACCTTGGCCACCCGCCGTTCGGGCACAACGGCGAGCGCGCGCTCGACGAGGTGTCGCGCGACATCGGCGGCTTCGAGGGCAACGCGCAGACGCTGCGGATCCTCGCCCGCCTCGAGACCAAGACCTACGACCCCGTCACCGGGCAGAGCGTGGGCCTCAACCTCACGCGCGCCGTGCTGGACGCGGCGGTGAAGTACCCGTGGACCGAGGACGCGACGCCCACCCGCGCGGACGGCAGCCCCACCAGGAAGTTCGGCGTCTACGACGACGACGTCCCGGTGTTCAGGTGGCTCCGCGAGGGCGCGCCCGACCGCGCGCAGAGCTTCGAGGCGCAGGTGATGGACCTCGCCGACGATATCGCGTACTCGGTGCACGACGTTGAGGACTCCGTGGTCCACCACACCGTGTCGCTGGGCGTGCTGCGCGATCCCGCGCGGGCCCGCGAGATCGCCGACCACGCCCGCGAGTGGTACGGCCGAGGGGAGCCCGACGCGCTGCTCGCCGCGCTCGACCGGCTGCGCTCCGAGCCGTGGTGGATGGACGAGTACGACGGCTCGCACCGCGCGCTCGCGACCCTCAAGGACATGACCAGCCAGCTGATCGGCCGCGTGGTCGGCACGGTGGGGGAGGCCACGCGCGCGGAGTACGGCGACGGCGCGCTCACGCGCCACCACGCGCGCCTGGTGATCCCCGAGCACCTCGCGGACGAGATCCTCATGCTCAAGGGCATCGCCGTCCACTTCCTCATGGCGCCGCGCGAGCGCAAGCCCGCGTACCGCCAGCAGCGCCAGCGGCTCGCCGACCTGGTGGGCGCGCTGGTCGAGCTGGGGGACGAGGCACTCGAGCCCCACTTCGCGGCCATGCACCGGGAGGCGGGGGACGATGCGGCGCGCAAGCGGGTGGTGATCGACCAGATCGCGTCGCTCACCGACAAGTCGGCGTACGACTGGCACCACCGTTACGTCGCGCGGCGGAAGTCGTAGCCTCTCAGGCCTCGGTGGCCTCGGCACCCTCGCGGCGCGCGAGCACCCGGTGCTCCGCGACCAGGACCGCGGCGACCAGCGCCGCGCCGGCGACCATCGCGAGCACGGGCGCGAGCACCGGCGCGGTGGGGGCGATGCGCGCGCCGTCCGCGTCCTGCCACGGCCACAGCGCGAGCAGCGAGCCGGCCATCACGCCGGTGAGGATCACCAGGGTGAGGCGGCGGTGGTGCTCGAGCAGCCACTGCAGCAGCTTGACGATGGTGACGAGCCCGATCACCAGGCCGATCGCGAACCACGCGAGGTAGCCGAGGTCGCGGTCGTTGAGCGCCGCGATGGTGGGTTCGTAGAGGCCGAGCGTGAGGAGCAGGAAGGATCCCGACAGGCCGGGCAGCACCAGCGCGGACACGGCCAGCGCGCCCGCGGGGACCAGGATGTACGGCTCGGGGGAGAGGTTGCCGGCGGGCAGCGACACGATGATCCCGACCGCCACCGTCGCGACCACGGCGATGAGCCACTCGCGTCCCGTCCACGCGCCGGTGTGACCGGTGCGGGCGGCCGAGGCGCGCGAGTGGCGGAACGGCACCGCAAGCGACGCGAGCACCAGGCCCAGGAACAGGCCGCGCATGGTCTCGGGGTGGTCCTCGAGCAGGCCCTCCATGACGTGGGCCATGGTGAGCAGCGCCGCGACCATCCCGATGCCGATCGGCAGGATCACGCCCCAGCGCACGCGCGCGAACTGGTCGCGGGCGTGCGCGAGGCCTCGCCCGCGGAGGCCGTCCGCGACGGGCGCCCGCACGCCCGCGATGAGGTGCCCTGCGGAGGTGAGCAGCGTCTCGTAGACGCCGGTCATGAGCGCGACGGTGCCGCCGCTCACGCCCGGCACGGTCTCGGCGGTGCCGATCGCGGCGCCGCGGACCACGTCGAGCGCGATCAGCGTCGGGGTGCGGCGGGCCTGCGGCTCGCCGGCCTCGACCGGGGACGATGCGTGGGTCACGCCGCGCTCTCGGGCGAGGGTGCCGCGGGGGTGACCGGGGCATCGTCCCTGCGCGCGCGACGCTCGCGCAGCAGCAGGGCGAGCGCGATCGCGGGCAGCGCGAGCGGCACCCAGCCGTACGCGGAGCCGTAGCCGGTCCACACCGTCTCGTCGGGCCACCACGAGGACTCGACGTAGCCGAGCGTGCCGACGATCAGCACGCCGGCGAGCTCGAGCGCGGTGCCCACGAGCGCGACGCCGGCCCAGCGCTTCCACAGCGCGACCGCGATCACGGCGTAGAGCAGGGCGGACAGGCCGGAGACCAGGTAGGGGACCGGCGCCTCGGACAGCTTGGTGGAGATCTGGTAGCTCGAGCGGCCGAGCGCTGCGAGCGCCAGCACGGCGTACGCGACGATCAGCGAGATGCGGGCGATGGGGTTCACGCCGCGGCCTCCATGATGACGTAGATGCGCCACGCGACCACGGCGAGCGCGATCGCGACGATCACGGCGGCCGCCGCGTCGACGCGCGCGATCTGGGTGGGGGACAGGACGGGACGGTTGGGGTCCGGATCCGCGGCGGCGGCCTCGGGCGTGCCGAGCCGCCCTATCCCCAGCAGTGCCAGGAGCGCGACGGACGCGATGAGGTAGCCGCCCGCGAGGAGCAGGTCCGCGTCGGTGCCCGAGATCAGCAGCACCACCACGGTCGCCGCGTGCGCGAGCACCGCCACGTACGTCACCGGGATCATCCACCGCAGCACGCGGTGGGCGGGTGGCCACGCGAGCGTGGCCAGGCCGGTGAGCGCGAGGAGCGCGGACACGACGAGGACCAGGGGGTGGACCGCCCCCGTGTACAGCTCCACTACGCCTGCTGAGCCGCCTGCTGGACGCGCATGGGAAGGCGGGTCATCTCCTCGCCGTCCACGCTGATCACCCAGGAGAACAGGCGCGGCTTGTCGAACCGGAGGCCGTCGATGGTGAAGGCGAAGCTCGCGACCTGCTCGTCGCCGTCGACCAGGTGGGCGGGGCGGCCCACGGTGAACTCGCCGCCCATGGCGCGCACGGGGGCCGGCTTGCCCTCGGCGTCGGGGCGGACGCCGATCGGGTACTCGACGCCGTCCTCGGTGAGGAGCTTGAGCTCGAACTGGTGGGTGCGGTTGGTCTCCGTGAAGGGGACGTGCACCACGGCGCCGACCGAGAGGCGACGGTGCACGGCCGGGAAGCCGCGCACGAAGATGATGTTCCACCCCGCGCCGAGCGCGTAGATCTTGTTCTGCACGACCTCGGCCGAATCGGCGAGGAATGCGTCCACTCTCACAACAGCGTCCTTTCGTGGGGTGCTGCTCAAGCGTAGCGCGACCGGGTGACAGGCTCTCACCTGGCATGTGGACGATGCGCGGGCCGGGTGGGGTGCGCCGGTAGTCTGTGCGCGTGGCGGGCACGATCAACAGGGACGACATCGCGGCGGTCCGCGAGCGCGCGCCCATCGAGGAGATCGTGGGCCAGCACGTCGCGCTGAAGTCCGCCGGCGTCGGTTCCCTCAAGGGGCTGTGCCCGTTCCACGACGAGCGTTCGCCCTCCTTCCACGTGCGCCCGGCGGCGGGCCGCTGGCACTGCTTCGGGTGCGGCGAGGGCGGCGACGTCATCGAGTTCGTGATGCGGATGGACGGGCTGCCGTTCGCCGAGGCCGTCGAGTACCTCGCCGACCGCGCGGGCGTGACGCTGCGCTACGAGGCGGGCGGGCGCCGCGGTTCCGAGTCAGGGGCGAGCATGCGCCGCCGCCTGCTCGAGGCGCACCGCGTGGCCGCCGAGTACTTCGTGGCGCAGCTCGAGTCGCCCGAGGCGCGGATCGCGCGCGACTTCCTGCGCGAGCGCGGCTTCGACAGCGCGGCGGCGGCGACCTTCGGATGCGGCTACGCGCCGCAGGGCTGGTCGCATCTCACCGACCACCTTCGCTCGAAGGGCTTCACCGAGCCCGAGCTCAAGGCGTCCGGCCTGGTGTCCGAGGGGCAGCGTGGGGTGTACGACCGCTTCCGCGGCCGCCTGGTGTGGCCCATCCGCGAGGTCACCGGGGACGTCATCGGCTTCGGTGCCCGCCGCCTTCACGAGGACGACCAGGGGCCCAAGTACCTCAACACCCCCGAGACGCAGATCTACAAGAAGAGCCACGTGCTGTACGGCATCGACCTCGCGAAGGGCGGCATCCGCTCGGAGCGCACCACCGTGGTGGTCGAGGGCTACACCGACGTGATGGCGTGCCACCTCGCGGGCGTGACCAACGCCGTCGCGACCTGCGGCACGGCGTTCGGCGAGGACCACGTCAAGGTGGTGCGCCGCCTCATGGGCGACACGGGCGGGACCCAGCTCAAGGTGGGGTCCACGGGTGCGAAGGTGATCTTCACGTTCGATGGCGACGAGGCCGGCCAGAATGCGGCGCTGAAGTCCTTCGCGCTCGACCAGCAGTTCCTCGCGCAGACGTTCGTCGCGGTGGACCCCGAGGGGCTCGACCCGTGCGACATCCGGCAGCGCGACGGCGACGAGGCCGTGAGGCGGCTGATGGAGCGGCGCGCGCCGCTGTTCGAGTTCGTCATAAAGGCGTCGCTCGCGGCGCACGACCTCGAGACCCCCGAGGGTCGCGTGGCCGCGCTGCGGACTGCGGCGCCGATCGTCGCGCAGATCCGTGACCGCGCGATCCGGCCGGAGTACGCGCGCCGGCTCGCGGGGTGGCTGGGCATGGAGCCGGCCGATGTGCTGCGCGCGGTGTCGCGGGCGGGGGAGCGCGGCGGTGCGGGGTCGGGCGGTGGCCGCGGCTCCCAGCTCGGGGGCGCGCCCGCGGGACGTCCGGGACAGGGCCAGCCCGCGCATCGTCCCGACGACGGCCCGCCGCCCATGGATCCCGAGACCGGGCAGATCGCGACCGTGGTCGCGTCCCGGCCCAACCCGCGCGACCCGGTGGTGCGCGCGGAGGCGCTGTCGCTCGGGGTGCTGCTGCAGGCGCCCGCGGCGATCGCGGCGGACGCGATGACCATGGGGATCGTGGCGGAGCTCACGCGCGCGTCCTTCACGGCGCCGCAGTACGGGCAGATCTTCGACGCGGTGCTCGCCGCCGGTGGGCCCGCTGGTGCCGGTCCCGACTGGGTGGGTGCCGTGGAGGAGCAGGCCGGGCCGGACCTCGGGACGCTGGTGTCGCAGCTCGCGGTGACGCCGCTGCCGCACGACAAGCCGGCCGAGATCGGGGTCTATGCACGGTCCGTGCTCGCGCGGATGCTCGACCTTGCGATCACGCGCACCACCGCGGACCTGCGGGGGCGGATGCAGCGCGCGGGGGCCGGGACCGATGCGGCGAACGAGGCGTTCGCGGAGATCATCCGTCTCGAGGGGCGGCGGCGGCAGCTGCGCGAGGTGGAGTGACTCCGCACGTTGTCGGAGGCCGCTGTCGGAGCGTCCGCGTAGCCTGCTGAGAGGTCGATCTCGGGAGGCTGGCATGGCATCACCACGGGTGTCGTTCGTGACGCTGGGCGTCGCGGACCTGGCGCGTGCACGCGCGTTCTACGAGGCATGGGGCTGGGAGGCCGCGCAGGCCCAGGAGGACATCGTGTTCTTCCAGGCCAACGGGACGGTGATCGGGCTGTTCGGGCTCGCGGACCTCGCGAAGGACCAGGGGCGACCCGGAGCCGCGCTCGGCGTGGGCGCGATGACGCTCGCGCAGAACTACCCGACCGAGGCCGAGGTGGACGCGGTGTTCGAGGACGCGCTCGCGGCCGGCGCGACGCTGCTCAAGCGTCCGGAGAAGGTGTTCTGGGGCGGGTACAGCGGCTACGTCGCGGATCCGGACGGGCACGTCTGGGAGCTCGCGATGAACCCGTTCTCGCCACCGGAGCCGGACGGGTCGGTGGTGCTGGGGTCCGGGGCGTCCTAGCCCTGGTGCGCCGCGCGCGGGCGGGGTAGCGTCCGAAGGGTGGACGCGGAGCGCGCGGTTCAGGCGCGGGCGCGGCACGATGTCGCCGCGCTCACGGGCGCCTTCATGCCCACCACCAGGGTGATGCGTGACATCCAGCTGGCGTCGCTGATGCGGCACGGGCGCCGCGCGGTGACGCGGATCATGCGCGAGGCCGGGCTGCTGCGCGCCTGGTGGGCGCGGTCGCCGCTGCTGATCCTGGTCGCGCCGCTGACGCTGACGTACGCCGCGGTCTTCGGGAATGCGCTCATGTTCATCGCTGGTGGTGCGCTGCTGATCTGGGGCGGGATGAGCGAACCGCGGCTCAACCGCGCCGAGAGGCAGGAGCGGCGGCTGCTGCTCCTCGCGTACCGCAACGCGGCCGCGGACGCGCTGGACGCGTGCGTCGACCGCTTCGCCTACGGGTGGGGAGAGGAGCCGGGGACGGCGCTCCGGTGACCCGTGCATCGTCCCGCGGGACCCCGGGAACGCAGAAGGCCCGGTCCTCGATGAGGACCGGGCCGGTGGCTCCCCCGACTGGACTCGAACCAGTAACCTGCCGATTAACAGTCGGCTGCTCTGCCAATTGAGCTACGGAGGAATGCGAGGAATACTGTACCGGATCCCGGAGGGGTCCGGTGACCACCTCGCATCCGCTCCGCGCTCGTCGTGGTGCTGACGGGGCCTATCAGTGCTCGTCGGTGGCCCGGTTGAACTTGGCGGCGACGGCGTCCTTCGCGTCCTCCACCTTGTCCTTCGCTCCGGCCTTGAGCTGGTCGATCTTGCCCTCGGCCTCGAGCTGCTCGTCGCCGGTCGCCTTGCCGGCGCCTTCCTTGGCCTTGCCCTTGAGGTCCTCGGCGGCGTTGCTCGCACGGTCGTTCATGCTCATGACTCCTCCACATCGACTCGTCACGGACCGCGGTCGCGGTCACCCTTGGTACAAGGTGGATAGTTGGCGAGGCATTCCCTCGGGTGTGCCGTGCGGTGGGTGTGCGGGGTGGCTCGCGGGTCGCCGGTGCGCGCGCCGGTAGACTGTCCGGCGGCCTCCTCGGAGGTCGCGGGCCAGTAGCTCAGCAGGTCAGAGCAGTGGACTCATAATCCATCGGTCGCGGGTTCGAGCCCCGCCTGGCCCACCGCTAGTGCGCACTCGGCGATCGAGGGGCGGTGACGCAACCTCTGGCCCGCGCGCCACCCCAAGCTTTGAGTGATCTGATGCCGGTCAGTCGGCAACCACCACCCGTGCGCGGGCCAGGTTCGCAAGGCGGCCGAACCGCAGTGAGGGATCGCCCTCGCATTGGACGGTGACGCGGGCGGCGATGAACCGGGTGCTGGCGTCGGGTGCGATGGCGGTCCGTGTGAGCGCGATCTCGGTGCGCGCGTCCACGGCCTCGACGGTCTCGAAGGTGCCGTCGCCGTCGAGGTCCCATTCGACCTGGACGATGCGCGACGCGCCCGGAGGTGCGGCCGCGGTCAGGGCGACGGCCATCTCGGTGCCGGGGGAGACGTCGGCGCGGGTCGCGCCGCCGACGGTGAGCGTGACCGTGGCCTGGATGCCGAGCCGGTCACGGGCATCAGCGGGCACGATCACCTGTGCGTCGACCACCTCGTACTGCGTGGAGGCCTCGGGTTCGATGCCATCCTCGACCCATGCGGCGAGCGCGCGCACGGCGTGGTGGAGGGCGCCCAGGTAGGAGACGGTGCGCTCGGGCTCGGCCTGCAGTTCGTCGTCGCCGTGGGTGGCGTGGTCGATGTACCAGAGGCGATACCGCGAGTCCGTCGAATCGCCGAGCTGCGCGGCGACCTGCTGGCGGTACCAGTCGGCCTGCCAGGGGAACGCCTCGCGGTCCATGAGACAGGCGACCATGATCATGCGGCCGTCGAAGTCGCCGGTGGGCAGGGCCCCCACGGCACCGGCCGCGAGCAGCGGGCCCAACACCATGGGTCGCTGCGGGTACAGGGGTTCGCCGGCGGCGTCGCGGAACTGGTCCCATGCCGGGTAGGTGCCGGCGGGCGGGACCTGGTGGCGGTGGTAGGTCTGGGCGGCGAGGACGTTCGAGTTGTCCACGACGATGCGGTCGCCCGGGGACAGGGCCGCGAGGGCGTCGGGATTGGCGCCCGAGTCGAGCAGGGCGATGTCGCCCACCACGGAGGCGAGCACCAGGCGTGCGCCGCCTGCGGCACCGGACTCCACCACGAGCTCCGCGAGGCCCCGCAGCCCGGGCTCCGGCACCGGTTCCGACAGCCGGATCGCGACCACCTCGGCGCCGCCGAGCTGCTGGAAGGACTCGTCGACCCCGCCCTCGCGGGGCGCGTGGCGGTCCTCGGGTGCCCCGGGCAGGTCGGCGCGCGTGAGCGTCGTGGCCACCTCGCAGGGGTGGATCACGCGGTCGCGGTGGACGCTCGAGGACGGGTCGGCGCCCTCGTAGCCGGGCAAGGTCCAGAAGTCGTCGAAGTAGGTCGGGTCGAGGAACCCGAGCGCGGGGAAGACCACGGAGAACGCGTGGCCGCCCATGGTGCGGTGCGCGAACCAGGACCGGGGCGGGAAGCCCAGCCGGGTGGCCTCGGTGTAGGCCGCCGCCTCCTCGTCGGTGAGGTGGGCGTACGGGTCGCCCGATCCGCCCGGGGCCAGGGCGTCGTCCACGCCGTCGAGGGCGTCACCCAGGACACGCATGGCGTGCAGGCGCACGCCGAACACGTTGGGCATCGCCATGGGGGTGCCGGGCACGTAGGGGACGTAGCCGTCCCAGACCCCGCGGGTGTTCTCGGCGCCGCCGATGGTGCGGAACGCGCCACCGGAGCCGCCGTACGAGTAGGAGTAGACGCGGTGGTCTCCGTAGGCCTCGCGGAGCAGGTGCTTCGCGACCTCGGCGCACGCCGCGTTGGCGCGGTAGGCGCCGAAGGTGGGGTCCGCATCGTCCCCCTGCTGGAACGTGTGCCCGCCGCCGTTGGTCTCGAGGTACGCGGCGCCGGACTCCGAGGCGAACGTGATCCGGTCCTCCTCACCGGTGGCGGTCTGAGCGAGGTTCTCGCTCTGTGCCACGGGGGTGATGTGCTGGAAGAACCGGCCGCGGTAGAGATCGGCGGGCGGCAGGTACAGCGAGAAGCGGGTCCCGGAGCCTTCGAAGCCGCCGTGCAGGTAGCGGTGCGGGGCGGGATCGGTGCGCTGCTCGTCGATGTCGATGTACGGCGTTCCGTGGCCGTCGAGGGCGGGGGACGGGGCCAGCGTGCTGAGCATGGGGTCTCCTGGGGTGAAGGGGGACGATGCGGTGGTCGGGTGGGGAGTCAGCGGGCTCGCTTGACGGGGAGGATGGCCAGGGCCGCGAGGGCGACGAGGACGATCGCGGCGACCCAGACCATCCGGTAGCCGGCGGTGATGACGACTATCTGCGCGCCGATCATGGGGCCGAGCGCCTGGCCGAGGTTGCCGCCCATCGCGGCTACGCCGAGGTCGCGCCCGGCCTCCTTGTGGTCGGGGATGACGGCGATGAACAGCGCCTGATCGACCACCAGGAAGGTGCCGAACGCGAGGCCCGCGATGATCGCCTGGAGGAACATGGCGGGGACGGCGGGCCACAGCAGGGGCAGCAGGAAGCTGGCGGCCATGGCGACGGAGGACCAGAACACGAAGGGCTTGCGGCGCTGGATCCTGTCGGACCACCGGCCCGCGACGATCATCGCAACGATGGTGCCGGGCAGCCCCACGAGCGCCAGCATGGGGGCCATCAGCGTGGCCTCCTGCTGGCTGAGCGCCGGCTGGACGTAGCTCTGCAGCATGTAGATCGAGAACGCGGTCGAGGTGGCGTAGCCGAAGGCCATGATCACCTTGGCGATCCACACCCAGCGGTAGTCGGCGTCCTTCAGGGGAAGCACGAACGATGCGAAGAACCGGCCCAGGCGCACGGGCTCGACCTCGAGGTCGAGTGAGGATCGATCGCGAGCGACCAGCACGAAGATCAGGGCGAACGCGGCGACGGCGATGGCGAACGGGAAGTACACGTTCAGGCCAAGAGCGGCGAACGCGACACCCGCACCCACGCCGCCGGCGACGCCGCCGACCATCATGCCCAGGCCCGTGACCGCGGACGCCGTGCCGACCTTACCGGCGGTCACGCGGTCCGCGACGGTGGTGTTGAGCGGCCCCTGCGCGAGGTTGATGGTGGCCTGCGCGACGGCCCACGCGAGGATCAGCGCGCCGATGGTGGGGGAGAAGCGCATCGCCGCCAGTGCGATTGAACCGATGACGGCGCCCGCGGCGATCCACGGGGCGCGGCGACCCCAGCGGGTGCGGGTGCGGTCCGAGAGGTAGCCCGCGATGGGCTGCACGAACATGGTCACCAGCACACCGACGGAGGACACGAGCGCGAGGCTCTGAGCGCGCGCCGCCTCGAACTGCGCGAGGAGGTCGAGCTGGCGGGCGTGCTCGGCGGTCGCGGTGACGGTGCCGGCGTCGACCTGCGCTTTGAGGTCCGTCAGCGCCGCAAGGTCCAGACCCGCGTCCGCGCCGGTGAAGAAGTTCGCCATCTCGATCAGCTGCACGTGGTTGGGCATCGCCACGCCCGCGAGAGCGCCCCACGTCGCGGTGATGGCGGCACCCGCGAGGCCGTACCACAGCAGGTACTTCCGGAAGGGCTTGCCGCCGTTGAGCCGTTCGGACATCCCGGGCGCCTCGGGGGCAAGGACCTGTGCTTCCTCGCCGGCGATCGCATCGGCTGAAGTGGTGGGCTCGACGGCGTCGGTGGTGGCCATGTCTCTCCTTTGAGCATGTGTGTCGCGCCGACGATGGCGCGAGGCCCTGCGACGGCTGCCGCATCGAAAAAATAGTGCGCTAGAAATTGGCTCGTGTCAACTCGCCTCCCGCATGCGTGTCGGCCTGGCGGCGCATGGTGTCCGCCCTCGTACACTGCAGGCGTGAGCAGCACGGCGGCCAAGCGCGGACCCTACGCGAAGACCCGCGGGCGCCTGGAGGCGATCGCGGACGCGACGCTCGCGCTGGTGGAGGAGCGTGGGCATCGCGAGGTCTCTTTCACCGATGTGGCCGAGCGCGCCGGCCTCACCGAGGCGCAGGTGCTGTACCACTTCCCGTCGAAGGACCACCTGTTCATGGCGGCTCTGGACCGAGCCGATGCGGTGGTGAGCGCACGCGAGATCGCCGCCGGCCCGGGTGTGCTCACCGTCCCGGTCGAGGCCGTCGAGGAACAGCTGGTCGCATTCGTGCGCTCGGGCATGGGCTCGATGCATGTGCGACGCCTTTACGCCGAGGTCCGTGCCGCGGCCGTCGACCCCGAGCACCCCGCCAACGCGTACGTCCGCGACCACCAACGGATCGCCGCCGCGAACTACGCGCTCTACCTGGGCGCCCTCAAGCGTGCCGGCTACGCGCACCCCGACGTGGATCCCGAGCGCTTCGGGCGACAGCTGGTCGCGCTGTGGGAAGGCCTCGAGACCCAGTGGCTGATCGACCCCAGCTTCGATCTGGCCCGCGAGGTGGGCCAGGCGCTGCGCATCGCCGCACGCCGCGACGAGATGACGTGAGCGGGTCCGCGCGGCTGCGCATCGGCGTCCTGGGCGCCGCACGCATTCTGGACGATGCGCTGCTCGCCCCCGTGCGCGAGGTCGCCGACGTGCAGGTGACGGCGATCGCGGCGCGGGATCGCGCGCGAGCCGAGGCGGTAGCGGCCCGCGCCGCGATCGGCACCGTGCTGGGGTCCTACCAGGAGGTTCTCGACTCACCCGATGTGGATGCCGTCTACATCCCGCTACCCGCCGCGCTCCACGGCGAGTGGACCGTGCGCGCCGCGGAGGCGGGGAAGCACGTGCTGTGCGAGAAGCCGTTCACGTCGTCGGTGACCGCTTCGCGCGAGGTCGCCGCAGCGGTCCAGGGACTGCCCGTGACGGTCACCGAGGCGTACCACACGGGCTTCCACCCGCACCTGACCGCCCTGCGCGGCATCCTCGCATCGGGGGAGATCGGTCGCGTCGTCCGCGCCCGGGCGACGTTCTGCGTGCCGATACCGAAGCGGTCGGACATCCGCTGGAACGCGGCGCTCGGCGGCGGCGGGCTGCTCGACGTCGGCTACTACCCGATGCGACTGCTCCGTGACCTGCTGGGCGAGGTCGAGGCGGTGGACGATGCGCGAGCGTGGCTGCGCGGCGACGTGGATCGCCTGGTGGAGGCTCGGCTGGCCTTCGCGGGAGGGGTTGAGGGTGGGATCGTGTCCTCGATGTGGTCGCGGCGCCTCATCGAGGCGCACCTGCGCGTGGTGGGCACCGCCGGCAGTGTCGACATGGCTTGGCCATATCACCCGCAGATGAAGGGGCGCATCGTCGTGCGGTCGGGTGAGGGGCGCCGCGTCGAGCAGGTGACCCGGCGCACCAGTTATGTGTTCCAGCTCGAGGCGTTCCGCGATGCCACCCGCGGCGGGCCCAACCCAGCCGATGCGAGCGCCGCTGTCGCCCAGGCTGAGGCCCTCCGGTCGACCTACTCGGCCGCGGGGCTCGCGCTGGGTTAAGCAACGAATCGGGGCCCGCAGGTCCCCGTGGTGCCTCGTGTCAGTTTCGAGTCGTGACCTCCGTCCGAGGCGTCGTGGCGCTTGGGCTGCGCCTCAGGCGCTTGCGACGAAGTTGCGCAGCATCGGGCGGTCGTCGCCCGCGCGCATCGCCCACGCGAGTTCGCTACGGTGGCCGGAGCCCTCGAGCGGCAGCGCGACCACGCCATCGGGCGCCCCGCCGAGCGCGCTCTCGGGGGCGACGGTAACGCCCATCCCAGCGCCCACGAGATGGAGGATCGTGGCCCACGTCGAGCCGATCTGGGCGATGTGCGGCACCTGGCCGCCCTCGACGACCGGGGCGAGGTTGCGCTCGGTGGCGACGCGGCCGGCCGATGCGCGGAAGAACACGAACGGGTCGCCGGCCAACTCCGGACCGCGCACGGAGCTCCTCCCGGCGAAGCGGTGGTCGGCAGGCACGGCGGCCACGAACGGCTCCGAGTGGAAGACCTCGTAGTGCATGTCGTCGCGCGGGTCGGGGTCGCGGACCACGGCCAGGTCGAGCGCCCCGCGGGCCAGCAGATCGAGCAGCTGTGCGGAGTAGCCCTCGGTCAGCTCGACC
This sequence comes from Demequina silvatica, assembly GCF_000971215.1. Taxonomy (GTDB): domain Bacteria; phylum Actinomycetota; class Actinomycetes; order Actinomycetales; family Demequinaceae; genus Demequina; species Demequina silvatica. Next base: position 114,924 of record NZ_BBMA01000005.1, on the reverse strand, counting down.
TTCACGCGCGGGTAGGACGCCCGGAACGCCTGCACCAGCCGGATGGGTCCCAACGGCAGCGCCGAGCTGACGAATCCGACGTCGAGCCGACCCTGCTCGCCGCGTCCGACACGCATGGCCTCCTCGAGATCGTCGCGGACGAGTCCGAGCAGGGTGCGCGCGCGGTCGGCCAGCACCGCGCCGGCCGGCGTGACTGCGACGCTGCGCGAGGTGCGGGTGAGCAGCGCCACGCCGAGCTCGCGTTCGAGCCGGCGTACCTGCTGCGAGAGCGCAGGCTGTGCGATGTGCAGGCGCTCGGCGGCGCGACCGAAGTGGAGCTCCTCGGCCACGGCCACGAACGACCGCAACAGGCGCAGGTCGACGTCGGGCGCATTATCCATGCACTCAGATTATCAATCCGCGCATATCGCTATTGGACGTGACTGGATGGGCCGCCCACACTGAAGGGGTGAACACTCCAACCCTCCCCGGCAGCACCGTCCCCGTGGTCCTCGACGACCTTCGCACCCCCGCGGACGCGCGGGCCTTCCGCGAGCTCAACGAGCAGTGGATCACCGAGATCTTCGCGCTCGAGGACGAGGACCGCCGTCAGCTCGAGGACCCGGTCGGGCAGCTCGTGGAGCCCGGCGGTGCCGTCCTCGTGGCGAGGAAGGACGATGCGGTGGTCGGCTGCGTCGGCATCGCCCGCACCCACGACGGCGTGGTCGAGATCGTGAAGATGGCCGTGGACCCCCGGCACCGCGGGCACGGCACCGGACGGCGCCTGCTCCTGGCCGCGATCGAGCGGGCGCGCGCGCTGGGCGCGGTGCGCATCGAGCTGGAGAGCAACCGGAAGCTGGATGCCGCCGTGCACCTCTACGAGGAGCTCGGCTTCCGCCACCTGGGCCACGACGAGTACGAGCCCGGGCCGTATGCCCGGGCCGACGTGGCGATGGCGCTCGACCTGGCCTGACGCCCGACCCTGACGGGCACGGCGAGCCAGCCCTCGCATCGTCCCGGCGCCGAGGCGTCGGCACGCAGGCCTGCCGCTCGCGTTGCCGCGCCTCGTCGCCGGTCGTAGCCTCGTCTGAGGGGGCGACGCGGCCCCGGTAGGCATGGCGACCCGGGGGGCTCGGATGTCGGACTTCTTCACCATGGAGCCGGGCGAGGTCGCGGCACCGGTCCCTGATGGTCCCGTCCTGTGCACCGGCACCGCGGCGATGCGGCGCATCCACCGCGTGTTCCTGTGGTCCTACGACGAGGCGCCCGGGCTCGCGCGCTCGGCTGCGGCGGGTGACACCGAGCGGTCCCGTTACGTCGGCGAGGTGCTCGCCAACATCGACAAGGTCCTCCACGTGCACCACGAGGGCGAGGACCAGCTCATGTACCCGCAGCTGCGCGAGCGTGCGCCGGCCTGCGCGCTGCACGTCGACCAGATGCTCGCGCAGCACGCCGAGGTCAAGACGATGCTCGACCAGATCGCCCCGATCCGCGAGCGTTGGACCGCCACGGCCGACCCGGCGGTGGGAGAGGAGCTCGCCCAGCACTACGAGCGGCTGTCCGCACGGCTCAAGGTCCACCTGCGGCGCGAGGTCACCGAGGTGATGCCGGCGGTCGACCGCGTCCTCACCAACGAGGAGTTCGAACAGCTCGCCGCGCACGGCTTCGACCAGTTCGAGAAGAAGGTGGTCATCGCCTATCTCGGCATGATCCTCGCTGCGAACCCGATCGAGGACCAGAGGGAGTTCTTCAAGGAGGCCCCGGCGTTCGCGCGGGTCGCGTACCGCCTGGTCGGCAAGCGCATGTACCGCAAGCAGTACGCGACGCTGTTCCCGGGACGCCCCATCCCCGACACGATCTGAGGCCGTCGGCACAGGCCGTAGATTGGCGCCTGCCAGTTCAAGGTCCGCGAGCGGACCTCGCAGGGAGGAGCGCCGCCAGGTTGCGCAGCACGCAGAGCCGCACGAACCGCGGCGCCTTGATGGGGTCCGTGCTCGCCGCCGCGATCATGCTCACCGCCTGTACGGCGTCGCCGCCGCCCGGTGGCACGGCGCCCACCGAGGTGACCGGCGCATCGTCCATCCCGGACGACGAGATCAGCGTCCAGATGTTCACCTTCTTCCACTACATCGGCTTCGGCGAGGACGATGCGGCGCAGTCCCGCCAGGAGGAGGTGCTCGCCCGGCTCGCGGAGGCGGGCTTCCGCAACGTCGAGCCCGTGGACTACACGGGCTTCCAGGGGCTCGACGCGGAGGAGTACCGCGCGCTGCTCGACACGTACGGCCTCGAGGCCAGCTCGCTCCACACCTCGGTGACGATGGACACGACCGACGAGCAGTGGGCGCAGAAGGTCGAGACCGCCGCGACGCTCGGCGCCGAGTTCGTGGGCGCGGGCGAGGATCCCCGCACGTTCACCTCCCGCGAGGAGTGGGTCGCGTTCGCGGAGAGGATCGACCACCTGGGCGCGATGGCTCGCGATGAGGGCCTGCGGTACCTGGTCCATCTCCACGACTACGAGTTCACCCAGGTCTACGGCGACCAGAGCGCCTTCGACCTCCTCATGGCGCACACCTCGCCCGAGAACGTCGCGTTCGAGCTCGACCTGTACTGGGCGACCGCCGCCGGCGAGGACCCGGCCGCGATCGTCGCCAAGCACGGTGACCGCATCCCGCTGCTGCACGTCAAGGACATGGACGAGGCCGGGGAGATCGCCACCGTCGGCGAGGGCACCATCGACTTCCCGTCGATCTTCGCCGCGGCCGGGCAGGACGTGCAGTTCTACGTGATCGAGCGCGACCCGCCTGATGACGCGGACTACGACCCGTTCGGCCCCGCGATCGCCGGCCTCGAGTACCTGCGGGACGCCACGTTCTGATGTCGGGAGCGAGCGCTTAGCCTGGGGCTATCCCCGAGCGGAGGAGCACCCCATGGGCAAGGTCGTCATGTACGCCTCGGTCTCCGTCGACGGCTTCATCGCCGACGACGCCGACGACACCGGTCCGCTGTTCGACTGGCTCCTCAGCGGCGACGTCCCGCTCGACGACGGCGGCATCCTCAAGGTCTCGCAAGCGTCCTACGACCACACCCGCGCGTACTGGGACTCGGTCGGCGTCACCGTGGTCGGCCGCCACGTGTTCGACATGACGGGCGGCTGGGACGGCGTTCCGCCGAGCGGCGTCGCGCACGTCGTGGTCGTCACCCACCGGCCGCCGCCGGACGGGTGGAGGGACGATGCGCCGTTCACCTTCGTCGACGAATTTGCCGCAGCGGTGGCGACGGCTCAGGAACTGGCCGGCGACCGCATCGTCGAGGTCTCGGCCGGCGACGTGGGCGGGCAGGTGTTCGCCGCGGGCCTGGTTGACGAGGTCCGCATGGACGTGGTGCCCGTGGTGTTCGGCACGGGCAAGCGATTCTTCGGTGCGGTCGACGCGCAGCAGATGCTCGACGATCCCGTCGACGTGATCCAAGGCGATCGGGTTGTGCACATGAGGTACGTGGTGCGAATGCAAGATCCGAAGCGCCAGGCATCCACAGTTGCCGCGGCCGACATGGGCTCCGACGACCAGGAGTTCATCGAGTCGATCGCGGCGCCGTGGGAGCACGACTGACACGTCGACATCGCAACTGAACCCGCGCATAGTCCCGGCCCTGGGCGTCCCAGCGCCGATGCCGTACACTCGTGGGAGCGAGCAGCCGCTCGCATGCTCGTCGAGCCCGGCGGACCCGGGTTCCGAGCCTCGTTAGCGCCCAGGCGTGTATATCTCCGCCAGGACCGCGCATCGGCCCCGCCGCCCACCAGGGCGCGAACCGCATCGTGGCCCACCACACTCGTCCGTCGGCATCCGCCGCCGGTCACCCACGCACGTCGGCGCCGCCGGCGTAGCAACACCGACCGCATCGCGGTCAGCAATACGAAGGACAAGCAACATGGCTACAGGCATCGTGAAGTGGTTCAACCCGGACAAGGGCTTCGGCTTCATCGCCCCCGACGACGGCTCTGCCGACGTCTTCGCGCACTTCAGCGCGATCAACTCGCAGGGCTTCCGCACCCTCGAGGAGAACCAGCGTGTCGAGTTCGACGCCGAGCGTGGCCCCAAGGGCATGCAGGCCGCGAACATCCGCCCGCTCTAAGCTTCAGCGGACTCGCAAGGCCCGTCCGGGCGTCCCTCACGGGATCGCCGGGGCGGGCCTTCGCCGTGCCCGGAGGCGCTACCGGACCTCCGGCACCATGTCGATCGCCCCGCACGGGCACTCCGCGGCGCAGATGCCGCAGCCCTTGCAGTAGTCGTAGTCGATCTCGTAGCGCATCCCCGGGCCGAGCTTGCGTATCGCGTCGTCGGGGCACATGCCGTAGCAGTTGTCGCACTCGAAGCACGAGCCGCACGACATGCACCGCCGCGCCTCGAATACCGCGTGCTCCGCGTCGAGGCCCGCGAGCACCTCCTCGAAGCCCGTCACCCGCCGCGCCGCCTCCAGCTCCGACCGGTGCTGCTTCGGGGCATCCGAGTAGTACCAGGGGTTCAGCCGGTCGCTGCCCGCCTCGCGCGCCACCGGCTCCGCCGGCAGCACCCGCGGAGCCAGCCACGCGTCGACCGCCTTCGCCGCCCGCGCCCCACGCCCGATCGCGTACGTCGCGGTCCGCGACCCCGGCGACACGTCGCCCGCGGCGAACACCCCCTGACGCCCGGTCATCAGCGTCACCGGATCCACCTGCACGACCCCCTCCGCGACCACCACGTCCGGGGCGTCGGTGAGCAGCGACAGGTCCGCGTCCTGCCCGACGGCGAGCAGCACGGTGTCCGCGTCGAGCTCCTCGAACTCGCCCGTCCCGCGCGGCACGCCATCCGTGTCCAACGCCATCCGTTCGATGGTGACGCGCGGCCCGTCGACCGCGGAGATGGTCGACAGCCACTGCACCCGCACGCCCTCGCCCACGGCGTCCGCGAGCTCCGTGGGGTGTGCGGGCATCTGCTCGCGCGTGCGCCGGTAGACCACCACCGCGTCCGACGCCCCAAGCCTTCGCGCGGTCCGCGCCGCATCCATCGCCGTGTTGCCGCCGCCGTACACCGCGACGCGCCGGCCCAGCAGCGGCGGATGACCCGAGGCCACGTCGCGCAGCACGTCGATCGCGTCCACGATCTTCGACGCCGCGCCCGCCGGGATGTCCACGTGGTGCGCGACCCCGGCCCCCACGGTCAGGACCACGGCGTCGTACTCCGCCAGCGCATCGTCCAGGCTGTCCACCCGTCGCCCGCACTCGACGCGCACCCCGGTCGCCTCGATGCGGCGGATCTCCGCCGCGAGGACGTCCCGCGGCAGCCGGTACGCGGGGATCCCGTACCGCATCATGCCTCCCGGCTCCGCGGCGGCCTCCCGCACCGTGACGGCGTGGCCCCGCTGGCGCAGTTGGTAGGCCGCGGACAGCCCTGCGGGCCCCGAACCCACCACCAGGACGCGGCGTCCGGACTGTGCGGCGGGCGCCGGCAGCGCCCAGCCTCGCTCGAGCGCGGTGTCGCCCAGGAACCGCTCGACCGCGTTGATACCGACCTCTTCATCCACCGAGGCCCGGTTGCAGGCCGTCTGGCAGGGGTGATAGCAGATGCGACCCATCACCGCCGGTAGCGGGTTGGCCGCGACCAGGCGCCGCCACGCCTTCTCGAAGCCCGCCTCGCCCTCCTGGGTGGAGCCCAGCCAGCCGCGGATGTCCTCGCCGGACGGGCAGGCCAGCGAGCACGGGGGAGCGAGGTCGACGTACACGGGGCGCTCGGTCCGCCAGGTCCCGGTGTGATACGCCAGCGAGGTGGCGGGGCCGGTCGAGACGCCGACAGTCGGGGGAGAGTCGTGGCCGCTCATCGGGCACCTCCGAGCAGGTCGTAGCGGCGGATGTTCGCCTCCGCGAGCGCGCGCCACCGCTCGAGCGCGTCCTCGCCGCCCGGCTTGAACAGGTGCGCGAACCGGGCCTGGGGGCGCAGGTACTCGGACACATCGACGCGCTCGCGGATCCGCTCCACCCCGGTGAGCTCGCCCGCGCGCGCCTCGACCACCGGGAAGATCCCCGACTGCACCGCCGCGCGCGCGAGCGCGATCGACGCCGACGATGCGGAGCCCCACCCGAGCGGGCACGGCACCAGCACGTGGAGGTAGCGGGCGCCGCGGATCGACATCGCGATGCGGACCTTCGCCTCGAGGTCGCGCAGGTCGGCGGGCGTCGCGGAGGCGACGTACGGGATCTCGTGCGCCATCGCGATCTTCACCATCGACTTGCCCTGCCCGAAGGCCTGCCCCGGATGCCGCCCGACGGCGGGAGTGGTGGCGGTGCGCGCGGTCGCCGGCGTCGCCGAGGACCGCTGGACGCCCGTGTTCATGTAGCCCTGGTTGTCGTAGCAGACGTAGAGGACGTCGTCGTTGCGCTCGAACATGCCCGACACCGCCGCGAGCCCGATGTCCACCGTCCCGCCGTCGCCGCCCTGGGCGAGCACGCGGACGTCGTCGCGACCCTGCGCGTGGAGCGACGCCGCGATCCCGGTCGCGACCGCCGCCGCGTTGGCGAACAGCGAGTGGATCCACGGCGGCTTCCACGCGCTCTCCGGGTACAGCGTCGAGAACACCTCGAGGCAGCCGGTCGCGTTCGCCACGACGAGCTTGCCGCCCGCCGCCTCGACCGCGGTGTCCATCACCCAGCGCGCGGCGAGCGCCTCCGCGCAGCCCTGACACGCCCGGTGGCCCTTGGTGAGCGAGGACGGCCGGTCCGCGTGGGACTGGACGGAGCGCTCCTCCTCGGTGAGCAGCCGCCCGCCCACCGCGAGCGTGCCGGTCTGCAGGAACGGGATGTGCACGGTGGTCATCGCGTCACCTCCGACGCGCCCGCGGCCGGCACCGGAACGCCGCCGGTCTTGAGGTCGAGGAACTCGAGCGCTCCCAGGTCCCCGGCGAGGGCGCGCCGCACCGCGTCCTGCAGGGACGCCTCGAGGATGGGTCGCCCGCCCAGCCCCGCGACCACCGAGTGGATCCGCGACCGCGTTCCCGCGAGAGCCCGCCCCACCGACCCGGTGAGCACCCCGCCCGCGCCCAGCTCGAGCGCCCGGTCCACCACCAGCACGTGACGGGACCCGCCGAGCGCATCCCGCAGCGCCGCCTCCGGGAACGGCCGGAACGAGGACACCCCCACCAGCCGCACCGGCACTCCCTCCGCCCGCAGCGGCGCGAGCGCCGCCTGCAGCGTCCCGACCACCGATCCCATCGCGACCACGGTGAGGTCGGTGGACGATGCGGGGGGCGCCTGGGCGTCCCGGTCCAGCGTGTCGGGGGAGTAGCGGGCGATCAGCCCTCCCGCCTCGCGCCCGAACGCCGCGCGGAAGCGGTCGGACCAGGCGGCGATGACGTCGGCGGCGTCGAGGAAGCGCAGGTGCTGGAGGTAGCGGGTCTCGGTGAACGACTCCGGACCGGCCATGGTGCCGATGGTGGTGGGGTGGTCGACGTCGAGCACCTGCTGCGGGCGGTACGGCGGCAGGAACGCGTCGATCTGGTCAGCGGTCGCGAGCTCGACCACGTCGGAGGCGTGGGTGAGCACGAACCCGTCCATGCACACCATCGCGGGGATCCCCAGCTCCTCGGCGGCGGCGAACGCGATGACGTGGAGATCGGCGGCCTCTTGGTTGTCTGCCGCGAACAGCTGCAGCCAGCCGGCGTCGCGCATCGCCATCGCGTCGGAGTGGTCGTTCCAGATGTTGATGGGCGCGCCCACCGCGCGGTTGGCGACGGTCATGACGATCGGCAGCCCCATCCCGGCCGCGTTGTAGACGGCCTCGGCCATGTAGAGCAGCCCCTGCGAGGCGGTCGCGGTGTACGCGCGCGACCCGGCGGCGGACGCGCCGATCGCGACCGACATCGCGGAGAACTCGGACTCCACGTTGACGTACTCGCAGTCGGCCAGCTCGCCGGTGCGCGCCATCACGGACAGCGCCTCGACGATGTGGGTCTGCGGGGAGATCGGGTACGCGCACACCACCCCGGGGCGGCAGCGCGCCACGGTGCGGGCCACGGCCTGCGAGCCCTCGAGCACCTCACGCATGGTCCGCCCCCTCCCGGGTGAGGGCCGTACGGACGTGGGCGAACGCATCGTCCGCCGCTTGGGCGTTCGCCTCGCCCACCGATCCGGGGAACCGGTCCCTGAACACGGCCTTCACCGCGTCGAGCGTGATGTCGTCCGATGCCGCGGCGTACGCCGCGAGCATCGCGGCCGCGGGCTTGGGCCGTCCCAGCCGCGCGAGGGCGATGCGCAGCGCGGGGACCGTGAGGACCGTCGCGTCGACGTCCGTGGCGCCGGCGGCCTCGCGCACGTCCACGGCGTCGGCCTCGGTGTTGACCACCACGATCCCGCCGGGAGCGAGGCCCGCGAACGGGTGCTCCGAGGCGAGCAACGTGGGGTCCTGGACCAGCACCACGTCGGGCGCGAGCACCGGTTCCCGGGTGCGCAGCGGGACGTCGGCGAACCGGCAGTAGGCGACCACGGGCGCGCCTGTGCGCTCGGATCCGAAGGACGGGATGGCCTGCGCCTCGTGGCCGGCGAGGAAGCCCGCGCGGGCGAGCATCTCCGCGGCCGTGACGACCCCTTGGCCGCCGCGCCCATGGATCCTCACCTGCCTCATGGGGTCCTCCGACCGGCACCGCGTCGCGGCCCGGCACCCGTGGCGGGCCACCCCTTCACGGTATGCCGGTGGGGGTGTCGTGGGCGGGACCGAGGTCCCGGGGGTCAGACCCCGGCGGTCTCCCGCTCGGGTTCCGCGGGTGGCGCGTCCTGCTGCGCCTGCGCCCGCCGGGCCTGCTCGGGGATGAAGCGGAACACCGCCCACGCGGTCAGGGCGATCACGCCGAAGCCGCCCACGATCAGCAGCCAGGTGAGCAGCGGGGTCTGGGACTCCTGCCAGTCGTCCCCGGTGGGGACCGCGATGATCACGAACGCCGCCGCCGCCACGAAGTAGGCGGCGCCCCAGGCGCGACGGTTCCAGTCGTGGATGGCCTTGCCGTCCAGATAGGTGAAGGGCAGCAGGCCCACCACGAGCGCGGCGAGAGTCTCGAGCACGATCCCGGCGAGGGTCTCCTCGAGCAGGATCACCGCGGTGCCCGGCTCGCCCGTGAAGAACGTCTCGAGCAGGCTGAGCAGCAGCCACGCCACCAGGCCCAGCGTGAAGGCGGACGCGACGCCGACCAGCGCGAGCCGTCCCTCGTTGCGCGCGGAGAGCGCCCGGCCGTACTGGACCGTCACCACGGCTCCGAAGAGCAGCGCCGGCTCGACCTGCAGGAGCTGGGAGATCACCACGGACACCGCGACCACCACGAGCGCGCCCGGCATCGGCATGATCCGCCCGGGCGTGCGGAGGCGTCGCCGCGCGGCGACCAGGCGTCCCGCGTTGAGGCCCAGGTTGAGCGCGGTCAGCGACAGGAACAGGCTGACGAACGTGATCGCGGCCTCCCTGCCGAAACCCCAGCCCGTCTGGCCGAACCCGAGGATGAGCGTCGCCACCGCGACGGTGATGCCGCTCAGCAGCCACGGCCGGCGGAGCGCGCGCGGTAGCAGGTGCCAGCGTGTGCGGCGGGTGCGGCGCGCGGTCCAACCGAATGCGCGGCCGTAGTTCTCGGTAAGGGTGGACTGGAGGAGCTCCGCCGGGATCGCCGCGAGCAGCAGGAACGCCGAGGCGAGGGTCGCGGTCGCCGCGACCTTGAGCGGGGTGAAGTGGAGGTCCGCCAGCGTCGGCACCGTGGGCGAGAGCCACTGGTAGCCGCCGTCGACCGTCACCGCCGCGGACGCGGAGGAGGGGGCGAAGCCCTCGGCGGTGAGGGTCGCGACCACGTGGTGGTCGCCCGGCTCGGCGGCGGCGGGCACCGCCACGGTCATGGTGAGGTCGCCGGTCGCGGACACGGTGCCCGCGCCCATCTCCAGCGGCGTCGAGTGCAGGTCGACGGTGACCTCGCCGCCCGCCGGCAGGCCGCCGGCGCGGATCCGGATGCGGTCGCCCGGGCTCAGGGTCCTGCCGTCGAGCGAGAGGCCGTCCTCGCCCGCGAGGTCGAAGCTCCACGCGAGCGTCAGCGGCGTGGGGGTCACGGGAGCGAGGGCGACCGGCTCCGCGGCGGGCTCGGGGCGCTCTCGCGTGCGCTTCTTCTTGGTCTCCGCGACCGCGACGGGCGCGACCCACCAGGTGACGGGCGCGACCCAGGAGGTTTCGGGCGGGTCCTGGACCGCGGGCGGCGCGGGCGTGCGGTCCGGTGCCGGCTCGCGGTCCGGTGCCGGCTCGCGGGGGGTAGGGGAGGGCGCCGGGTATCCGGTCTCGAGCCCGGTCGCCATCGCGCTCGCGGGCGCCAGCACCAGCCCGAGCAGCGCCACCGCGATCGCGGCGGCCAGCACGGCTGCGCGCGTCGCTCCGGCGCGGCGCGCGTGCCTCCATGAACCTGTCAGCATGGTCCCCCTCGACCGGCGACCCGCGTGAGAGCGCGAGGGACGCGCCGGCCCCCGAGGGGCAGGTTAAGCCCATTCGCGTGTCCGATATGTAGGGAATGCGAAGATTTAACGCGCGCGAAACACGGGGCCCCAGCCTCTACTGTCGTGACATGGCCCCCACGCACCATCCCGTCGTCGCCGCCGCACCGCCGCTGATCGTGGTGATGGGACCCTCCGCGACCGGGAAGTCCACGGTCGGGGCGGCGCTCGCCGCGGCGCTCGGCGTGCCGTTCATCGACGGCGACGACCTCCACCCGGCGGAGAACGTCGCGAAGATGGCGGCCGGCGTCCCGCTCGAGGATGCGGACAGGTGGCCGTGGCTCGATCGGGTGGGGCGCACGTTGGACGATGCGGCGGCCGGGGGAGGCGCCGTGGTCGCCTGCAGCGCCCTCAAGCGGGCCTACCGGGACCGCATCCGCGCGGCCGCTCCGGGGGCGCGCTGCGTCGAGCTCGCGATCAGCGAGGAGGAGGCACTGCGACGCTCGTCCGCGCGCGCGTCCCACTTCATGCCTCCCGCGCTGGTCGCGTCGCAGTTCGCCACGCTCGAGCCGCTCGCGCCCGACGAGCCCGGCGTGCGCGTCGACGCGACGCAGCCCGTGGCGCGGATCGTGGAGAGCGCGCTAGCGTCGCTCGTGTGACCGGCTACGAGTTCGAGGCGACCCTCTACGCGTGGGACGCCCGCACGGATACCTGGATCTTCGCGGACCTGCCGTTCGACATCGCCGACGAGATCGAGGACGCCCAGACCGGGCCGCGTCGCGGGTTCGGCGCCGTCAAGGTCGAGGTCGCGATCGGCGCCACCACGTGGCGGACCAGCATCTTCCCGTCCAAGGAGCGGCGCACGTTCGTGCTGCCCGTCAAGCGCGCGGTCCTCAAGGCCGAGTCGCTCGAGCCGGGCGCGACGGCGTCGCTGAGGCTCACCCCGCTGTCATGACCCGCGCGCACGCGACGCCGGCGCCGGCCAGCCCTTTCGTCGCGTCGTGGGTGGCCGTCGCCGTCGACGTGCCGCTCTACACGGTGCTCGGCACCGCCTTCGCGTATGCGGGCGCCCAGGTCTGGGAGGCGCTGACCGACGCGGACGCGGAGGTCCGAGCGACGCTCGACGCGACGGAGGCCGCGGTGCTCGCGACCACCGCGCTCATCGTGGTGGTGGGGATCGCGGCGGTCGCCCACACGGTGGGCCGCTGGGTCCACACGCGCACCGGGTCGCTGCCGACTTCCGCTGCGGCGGGTCGGTTCGCCCTCATGGGCGGCCTGCTCGGGCTGCTGCCCGCCGCGGCGGTGGCCGCGCTGAGCGGTGAGCCCGCGGCGATCGCCTTCGTCGCCATCGCGATCGTGGCGCCGTGCGCGCTGGTCGCCGGCCTCACGCGCGCGCTTCTGCCCCGCGTGTGGCGCTCGGAGACGGTGTTCACCGGCTTCGCCATCGCCGCGGTCATCTCGGTGCTGCTGGCGTGCGCCGTGCTGGCGCTGCTGGGGACGGCGTGGCCGCTCGGCGGGGCGCCGGACTGACGGCCGCGTCCCCTGCCACACTGAAGGCGTGGGCGCCACCGCTGCCGCCCGATCGGAGGGATCTGATGTCCAGCACCGACACCGACGTCTCACCCACGGCGCGCGCCCTCGGCGGCGCGCAGGCCTCGTGGCTCGCGACCGCGATCGGGATCCCGCTCTACGGACTCATCGCCCTGGGCTGCGCGCTCGCGGCGGCGCCGCTGGCGAACGCGCTCGCGCCGGACACCGCCGGCATGGAGGGTCTCGCGATGTTCGTGGCGGTGGCGATCGTCAACGTGATCGTCGCGGTGATCGGGGTGCCGGTGATCGCGCACACGCTCGGCCGTTGGGTGTTCGCCCGCACCGCGCACGCGTCCACCCGGGCGGCGTCGCGCGGCTTCGCGGTGATGGGTGCGCTGCTCGCCGTGCCGCTGGTGGTCTTCATCTCGCTGGGACAGTCGCTGCACGCGGTGGGCGGGCTCTACACGGCGCTCGCGATCGGGGTGCCGTGCGGCGTGACCGCGGGACTCACCCGCGCGATCCTGCCGTGGGTCGCGGCCACCCCCGCGCGCCGCGGGTGGGCGGGAGCGATCGGCGCCGCCGGGCTGTTCGCGGTGGTGTGGTGGGCGATCGTGGTCCTCTTCGGCCCCGGCTTCTGAGCCCCGGGTCTAGGACCGCAGCAGCTCCGCCACCACCTGCGGCACCGCGGTCGCGACGTCGAGCGCCGCCAGGGGTCCGCCGTCCGAGGCGCGCTCGGCGGCCCGCGCGTGCACCCACGACGCGCTCGCGCCCGCGACGTCCGCCGTGAGGCCCGACGCCAGCAGCGCTCCGGCGATCCCCGCGAGCACGTCGCCAGCGCCCGCCGTCGCGAGCCACGCGGGCGCCTCGGGCAGCTCGATCGCCGCGCCGCCGGGGGAGACGATCAGCGTGACCGCCCCCTTGAGCAGCACCGTCGCCCGCGCCGTCTCGGCGAGCAGCCGCGCGTGGCCCACCCGGTCCCGCTCGACGTCCGCGGGGGTGACGTCGTGCCGCAGCGCCTCGAGCGTGCGCACCAGCTCGCCCGCGTGCGGCGTGAGGAGCACGCGCTCCGCGCCCACCGCGCGCACGCCGGCCGCGCGCGCCCGCGCGACGGTCTCGAGCGCTCCCGCGTCGACCACCATGGGCGCGGACTCCGCGATCACCGCGCCGATCGCCGCGTCCTGCTCCGGATAGTCGGAGACCCCGGGCCCGAGCACCCAGGCCTGCGCGCGCGGGACGCGTTCGGCCACGTCGACGGGGTGGTGGACCACCGCCTCGGGACGGTGAGCGAGCACCAGATCCTGCGCGCGCGCCGGCCCGACGTAGCGCACCATCCCGGCGCCGCTCCGGATCGCACCCGAGACCACGAGCGCGGCCGCGCCCGGGTACGCCTCGGAGCCCGCGATCACCCCGAGCACGCCGCGCGAGTACTTGTCGTCCGCGGCGCCGGGGACCGGCCAGGCGGCCGCGACGTCGGCGCGCTCCCAGCGGCGCATCGGGGTCAACGGGCCAGGGACAGCGCGTAGAGGTCGGAGTGCATCCACTGGCCGTCGCGCTCGACGTCGTTCTCGATGCGCCGCACCAGGGAAAGGCCCAGGTGCGCCATCACCTTGGCGGAGGCCTTGTGCTCGGGCCGGCAGCGCGCGTGGACCTGCCGGAGCTCGTCCTCCTTGATGAGCGCCTCGATGACGGCGCGCACCGCCTCGGTCGCGATGCCGCGTCCCCACAGGTCGCGGCGCACCACCCAGCCCAGCTCGCGCACCCCCGGGCTCGCGTCGAGCGGGCCACGGTCCTCGCCGTAGACGCCCACCCCGCCCACCACCGTGCCGGCGGGGATGGCGCCCGCCGCACCCACCGCATCGTCCCTCAGCGTGATCGCCCAATGCGAGGGGATACCGGCGGATTCGGCGTGCGCGACCCACGCCCGCGTGTCCTCCTCCGAGTTGGGTCCCCACTCGGTGAACCGGCACACGGCGGGGTCCGAGGCGTAGACGTGGACGTCCGCGGCATCCTCCGTGGTGAACGGCCGTAGCAGGAGTCTCGCGGTCTCGAGCGTCATATCCCGACGATACGCCCACGTCCCGGGCGTGGGAGGATACCGCCATGGCAATGCGTGACATCCGAGTCGTGGGAGACCCCGTCCTCCGCACCCCCTGCGAGCCCATCACCGTGGTCGACGACCGCGTGCGGCAGCTGGTCGAGGACCTGGTCGAGACCGTGGACCACGACGGCCGCGCGGGGCTCGCCGCGAACCAGATCGGCGTGTCGCTGCGGGCGTTCTCGTGGAACATCGACGGAGAGATCGGCTACATCCTCAACCCCGACATCGTCGAGGTGAGCGAGGACTACCAGGAGCTGGGGGAGGAGGGCTGCCTCTCGGTGCCCGGCCTCTGGTACCCGTGCGAGCGGCCCGCGTACGCGCGCGCCGTCGGCACCGACCTCAACGGCGACAAGGTCGAGATCGACGGCGAGGAGATCTGGGCGCGCCTCATCAAGCACGAGGTCGACCACCTCGACGGCCACCTCTACCTGGACCGCCTGCGCAAGGACGTGCGCAAGAAGGCGATGCGGGAGCTGCGCGAGTCCCTCGAGCAGGGCTGACTCAGCCCTCGAGGTCGATCCCGACGTCCGCGACCACCACGCGTCCGGCCGCGGCGGACGCCGGCGCCTCCACGAGGCAGCGCTTGGGCGCCGTGAACGTGACGGTGACGTCCGCGACCACGTGACGGGGCGGCGCGTCGGGCGAGTCGCGGGCGGGCACCTCCGCGGAGTCCGCCGCGAGGCCCGACGGCACGTCCACCGCCACGATGGGCCGCCCGGCGTCCACGGCGCGCCCGAGGATCCCGTAGGCCGCGTCCGGCAGCCCCAGGCGGCCGCCGATGCCGGAGAAGCCGTCGATCACCAGGTCGGCGTCGAGGACCCGCTCGCGACCGAGCGGGAAGTCCACCCCGGACAGCGCACCCGGCCCGGCGGCCTCCGCGAGCAGGCGCGCGCCGCGCTCGTGGACCCGGTCGCCCACCGCGACCGCCACCACGAGCGCGCCACGCCCGGCGAGCAGCGCCCCCGCGAGCAGCGCGTCGCCTCCGTTGTTGCCCGGCCCCGCGACCACGCACACCCCCAGCCGCTCGAGCGGCAGCCCGCGCTCCGAGGCCAACCCGACCGCGGCATCGGCCACCGCGACCGCGGCCCGGTCCATCAGCACGTCCTCCGGGACCTCGCGCATGGTGCGCGCCTCCGCGGCCCGCAGGTCCGCGACCGTGACGATGTTCTCGCTGGTGCCCATGCCCTCCACCCTCGCACGAGCCTCCGACACTCGCGGCGCGGCGCTGGCGCATCCCGCCCGGGTGAGGCAGAATCGTGACCGCACACCCGGTGCAACCGGCAGTTTCTTTTCGAGGTCGTAGGGGAAGACGCACCTCAGAGGAAGGAAAAGGTCATGGCTGCAATCACCCGTGGTGTCCTTTTCGTGCACTCCGCGACCCGCGCGATGACTCCGCACATCGAGTGGGCCGCCCAGGGAGTGCTGGGTTCGCGCGCCCAGTTCGACTGGACCGACCAGCCCGCCGGCTCCGGCCTGCTCCGCGCCGAGGTGGCGTGGCAGGGCCAGCAGGGCACCGGCGCGCAGCTCGCGTCCGCGCTGCGCGGCTGGGAGCACGTCCGCTACGAGGTCACCGAGGAGCCGTCCTTCGGCGCCGACGGCGGCCGCTGGTCGCACACGCCGTCGCTCGGGATCTTCCACGCCGTCATCGACGTCCACGGCAACACGGTGGTGCCCGAGGACCGCATCCGCGCCGCGCTCGACAACGGCGCCACCATGGGCGACTTCGCGCGCGCCATGGACCTCGCGCTCGGGACCGCCTGGGACCAGGAGCTCGAGCCCTTCCGCTACGCGGGCCACGGCGCGCCGGTGCGCTGGCTCCACCGGGTCGGCTGACCCGCGGGTGTCAGAACTCGTGTGGGCGGTCACCAGGAGCGTTAGGGTGAAGGTGTGACAGAGCACCGCCGCCCCGGGCGCCCCCAGATCGCGGATCCCGACCAGATCGCACGCATCGCCGCGACCCTGTTCGCCGAGCGCGGCTACGCGGCGGTGTCCATGGACGACATCGCCGAGCGGTCCGGCGTGTCGCGGCGCACGCTGTTCCGCCACTTCACCAACAAGGCGGACCTGGTGTGGCGCGACTTCTTCGCCACCTACCGGCGCCTGGCCGAGCTCCTCGAGGACCCGGCGACCGCGCCCGGCATGTCCGGCCTGCGCGCCGCGATGCGCCAGACGCTCGGCGTCCCGTCCGAGGAGGAGGAGATCTCCCGGGTGCGGCTCCAGATCATCGGCGCATCCGCGGAGGTGTTCGCTGCCGGCATCCGCGGGCTCGGGGACATGACGGAGGAGCTGTCGCGCCACTTCGCCAAGGGCGGCGCGTATGCCGAGGACAGCCTCGAGGCGCGCACCGCGGGCCACGCCGTCACCAGCGCCATCATCGCCTCGGCCGTGTGGTGGGCGGGCCACTCCGAGGACCCGATCGAGGACGTCCTGGACGCCGGGCTCGCGCAGCTCGAGTCCGGCCTGCACTGACGTCTGCACTGACGTCCGCCGCGGGACGCCGGGGGACGATGCGTCAGTCCAGCAGTCCCGGACGTGCCACGACCGCCTGGTAGGAGACGGTATGCCCGAGGTCGGGCTGCTCCGCTGCGACGGCGGTGAGCAGGTCCGCCTCGATGGCCGCGTCGAGGTCGACGGCGAGGCGCGCGACCTCGCGGCCGTCGGCGGTCACCACCGAGACGCCCGACTCGCTGCACCCCCAGGACACGGCCCAGAAGGACTCGTCCTGGTCGAGCGGCCGTGCCGAGCCGGTGCAGCGCGACTCGCGGCCCGACGGGTCCTCGACCACGCTCTCGACGGTCGCCGTCGCATCCGAGACCGAGAACACCACGAACCGCGCGGGGCCCGCGCCTCCCGAGCCGTTGTCGAACACGGAGAAGCGGTGGTCGCCCAGCCATCGGAAGTCGTGCTGCCCGCTGAGCACCGGGCGGTCGCCCAGCAGCCCGTCGGGGTCCTCCACGGCGAGCGCGGCATCCGTCGCGTCGATCCCGAAGGTCCAGAGGATCGCGCCCGAGGCGACGTCGATCGCCATCACCGTGCTCGGGTGGCGCATCGACACGTACGCCACCTCGCCCGTGGCGTCGGGCTGCACGGAGTTGCAGTGGAAGGGGTCGGCGGGCTCGTAGAGGGGCGTGGTCGCGGCGGTGTCGAGGGTCGCGTCGGGGACGTGATCGAGCGCCGACCACTCCCACACCGCCTCGCCGTCGCGCACGTGCACCACCTCGCAGTCGAGGATCCGCTCGAGCGGCTCGTCCTGCTCGCCCAGGCCGCACGGGTGGAGGGCGCCGTCGCACGGGACGGGGACGTAGCGCAGCGCCCAGAACCCGGCGCCGTCCGGGTCCGGCTCGATCGCGTGGTGGTCGAGGTCGAGCGCCTCGGCGGATTCGTCGATCTCCGCGCCAGCCCCGGAGAGCGCGGTGGGGCGCGCGCAGAACGCGTAGCCGCCGTTGTCGGAGACGCACGCACGGCTGAGCCCCATCAGCGAGTCCTCCGTGGCGCCCAGCGCCGCGAGGCTCGCTCCGGTGACGTCGACGACCTTCAGGGGCTCCAGGTCGCCGCCCAGCTCGATCAGCGCCTGGGTGCCCTGGGTCAGCAGGGGAGCGGCGACGTAGATCGACGCGTCGAGCGCGGCGGCCTCCTTCGCGAGCCGCTCGTCGACCACGGTGCGCTGAAGGGCGTACCCGGCCAGCGCATCGTCCTCGGGGACGGCGGGCGCGTGCGTGGGCGATGAGGTCGCGTCGCCCACGCCGCACGCGGCCAGCGCGAGCGCGCACACCAGCATCAGCCCTGCGTGGATGGGGCGCCTCACGCCCCGAACGTAACCCCGATCAGGCGCCGAAGACCAGCGCGACGTTGTGGCCGCCGAAGCCGAAGGAGTTGTTGATGGCCGCGATCTGGCCCGCGGGCAGCGCGCGCGGGGTGTCGCGGACCAGGTCCACCTGGAGCTCGGGGTCGGGCTCGGTGACGTTGATGGTCGGGGGAGCCTGACGCGTCTCGAGGGCCTTGACGGTGAAGACGGACTCGAGCGCGCCCGCGCCGCCCAGCAGGTGGCCGGTCATCGACTTGGTCGCGGACAGCAGCACCTGGTCCGCGTGCGAACCGAGCAGCGTGCGGATGCCGCGTGCCTCGATCATGTCGCCCACGGGGGTCGAGGTGGCGTGCGCGTTGACGTGCGCGACGTCGGCGGTGGTGAGGCCGGCACGCTCGAGCGAGAGCTGCATGGCCTTGGTCTGTCCGGCGCCGTTGGGCTCGGGCGCGGCGATGTGGTGGGCATCGGCCGTCATGCCGACGCCGAGGACGTTCGCGTAGACGCGCGCGCCGCGTGCCTTCGCGTGCTCCTCCGACTCGAGGATCAGGACGCCGGAGCCTTCACCCATGACGAACCCGTCGCGGCTCACGTCGTAGGGGCGGGACGCGCCCTGCGGGTCGTCGTTGCGCTTGGACAGCGCCTGCATCGCGGCGAACGAGGAGATGGGCAGCGGGTGGATGGCCGCCTCGGTGCCGCCGCAGATCACCACGTCGGCGCGGCCCGACTGGATCATCTCGAAGCCCATGCCGATCGCCTCGGCGCCGGAGGCGCACGCGGAGACGGGCGAGTGCGAGCCCGCGCGAGCCTTGAACTCGAGAGACACGTAGGCGGTCGGGGAGTTGGGCATCAGCATGGGCACGGTGAGGGGCAGCACGCGCGCGGCGCCGCGGTCCCTCACCGTGTCCCACGCGTTCAGCATCGTCCACACGCCGCCGATGCCGGAGGAGACGATGCTCCCCAGGCGGTCGGGGTCCACCCCGTCCTCGCCGAAGCCGGCGTCGGCCCAGGCCTCGCGCGCGGCCACGATCGCCATCTGGGCGGACGGGTCCATGCGCTTGGTCTCGGGACGCGACAGCACCTCGGACGGCTGCACCACCAGCTGACCGGCGAAGGTCACGGGGACGCCGTACTTCTCCGCCCAGTCGTTCTCCAGCGTGCGCACGCCGGAGCGGCCGGCAAGCGCGGCCTCCCAGGTGCTCGCGACATCCCCGCCGAGCGGCGAGGTGGTGCCGAGTCCGGTGACGACGACGTTCATGGGCGGTCCTCCGAGAGGGTGAGGGGGAAGGGGACGGTGATGCGGGGTGCGGTCTTAGGCCGCGGCGATGAAGTCGACGGCGTCGCCGACGGTGACGAGGTCCTTGACCTTCTCGTCGGGGATGCGGACGTCGAACTTCTCCTCCGCGAGCGTCACGATCGTCATCATCGACAGCGAGTCGATGTCGAGGTCGTCGGTGAACGACTTCTCGAGGGTCACCTCGGCGGTGTCGATGTCGGTCTCCTCCGAGACGATCTCGGCCAGACCGGCGAGGACCTCGTCCTTGGACAGTGCCATTGCTGCTCCTTTGTTGGGGATGGGTGGCGCCTCAGGCGCCGTGTTCGTGGCGAACGATTGTGAACTCTACGCGCGGCCCCGGGTCAGGGCAGGATCACCACCTGGGCCGCGTAGACCAGGCCGGCGCCGAAGCCGATCTGCAGGGCGACGTCGCCGCTCTTGGCGTCGCCGTCGCGCAGGACCCGCTCGGTGGCGAGCGGGATGGACGCGGCGGACGTGTTGCCGGAGTCGACGATGTCCTTCGCGACCACCACTCGCTCGGGCAGCCCGATCTGCTTGACCATCTGGTCGATGATGCGGACGTTCGCCTGGTGGGGGATGAACACGTCGATGTCGTCGGGCGTGAGGCCCGCGACCTCGATCGCCTCGAGCGCGACGGGCGCCATCTTGAAGGACGCCCACTTGAACACGCTCGGGCCCTCCTGACGGAGGGTGGGGAACGGGGCGCCGTTGTCGCGCACGTCGATCCACGAGTCGGTCTGGCGGATCAGCTCCGCGCCGCCGCCGTCCGAGCCCCACACGGTGGGGCCGATGCCCGCGGTGTCCGAGCCGCCGATCACCACGGCGCCGGCAGCGTCGCCCAGCAGGTAGGAGATCGAGCGGTCGGCGGGGTCGACGAAGTCGCTCATCTTCTCCGCGCCCACCACGAGCACGTTCCGCGCGGCGCCCGAGCGGACCAGGGCGTCGGCCTGGCCGATGCCGTAGGAGTAGCCGGCGCACGCCGCCGAGATGTCGTACGCGGCCGCGGGCGTCGCGCCGAGGCGCTCGGCCAGCACGGGCGCGCCGCCCGGCGTGATGTGCGGGTAGGTGATGGTCGACAGGATGACCGCGTCCACCTCGGACGCGTCGATGCCGGCCTGCGCGATGGCGTCGCGGGCCGCGCGCTCGGACAGGTCGATGACCGAGGTGTCCTTGTCCGCACGGACGCGGGTGACGATGCCCGTCATCTTGCGGATCCACTCGTCGGACGAGTTGATGGGCTCGATGAGGTCGTCGTTGGGGACCAGGTGCTCGCCGCGGGCGACGCCGAGGCCGAGGATGCGGGTGAACTCCGGGCCGCGCCGGACGTTGAGGGTGGTCATGCGACGGTCTCCAGAAGCTCGCGGGCGGCGGTGAGGTCATCGGGGGTCTTGAGCGCGACGGCGGGGACGCCCTTCATGGCGCGCGTGGCCAGTCCGGTGAGGACGCCGCCGGGGGCGACCTCGATGATGCCGGTGACGCCGAGCTCCAGCATGGTCTCCATGCACAGGTCCCAGCGGACGGGGTTGGCGACCTGGCGGACGATGCGCGCGAGGGCGTCCGCGCCGTCCGTCACCTGGGCGCCGTCGGCGTTGGACAGCAGGATCCCGGCGGGCTCGCCGGGGGTGAGGGACGATGCGGCGGCGTCCAGGTCCGCGACGGCCGGGACCATGTACGTGGTGTGGAAGGCGCCGGCGACCTGCAGCTCGATGACGCGGGCGCGCGCCGGCGGGGCGGCGACCAGCGCCTCGATCGCGGACTTCGCGCCCGCGGCGACCACCTGGCCGCCGCCGTTGACGTTCGCGGGGGTGAGGCCGTGCTGCTCGAGCGCGGCGGCGACCTCGGCGGCGTCACCGCCGAGCACGGCGGCCATCGACGTGGCCTCCGAGGCGGCGGCGGCGCGGGCCATCGCGGTGCCGCGCACCGCGACCAGGCGCATCGCGTCCGCGTCGGTGAGGACGCCCGCCAGCGCGGCGGCGCCGAGCTCGCCCACGGAGTGGCCGGCCGCGAGGGCGGGGGCGACATCGCCGAGCAGCGCCCTGCCCGTCGCGATCGCGGTCGCGACCAGCAGCGGCTGCGCGATCGCGGTGTCACGGATGGTGTCCGCGTCGGAGGTGGTGCCGTGCGCGACCACGTCGACGCCGGCGGCCTCGGAGAGGGCGGCGAGGGAGGCGGCGACCTCGGGGAGCTCGAGCCACGGGGCGAGCATCCCGGGCGCCTGCGCGCCCTGGCCGGGACAGAGAAGGGCAATCACGGGTTATAGCCTGCCTCACATCGAAGGGCCCTCCGCGGCATCCGGGTACCGATTCGGGCGCGAGTTGTTGTCGGAAACCTACAAAGAGGCGGTCTGGGCGTCCCTGAGCCGCCCGAGCGCGAACGCGATCTGGAGCACGTGGGCGTCGCGCGTGGAGAGCACGTCCCAGCCGGTGAGCTCCGCGACCTTGCGGAGCCGGTAGCGCACGGTGTTGGCGTGCACGAACATGGTGCGGCTCGCCAGCTCGAGCGAGCGTCCGCAGTCGAGGAACGTCGCGACCGTCTCCTTGAGCGAGCCGCCCGCGGCTGAGATCGGGTCGTAGGCGACCGCGATGAGGCGCTCCGCCGCCGCGGTGTCGCCCACGAGGACGCGCTCGGGGAGGAGGTCGTCGGCGTTGACCGGCCGGGGGGCCAGCGACCAGGCGGGCGCGGCGGTCGCGCCGTGCTGGGCCGCGCGGGTGGCGCGGGCCACCTCGATGAGCGTGACGGCCGGCGGGCCCACCACCACCGGGCCGGGTCCGAAGCAGGGCAGCAGCGACTGCGACAGCTCGCCCAGGTCCGCGTCCGTGCGGGCGATGACCACCAGGTCCTCGCCGTGGATGCCGACGAGCGCGCCGTGCGAGGCGCGGCGGATGGTGCGGCGCAGCTCCGCGGACTGGACCTCGCCGAGCGGTCCGTCGGTGCGTCCCACCATGACGAGCGTGGGTCCGGGCTTCCAGCCCATCGCGGCGGCGCGCGAGGGGAGGTCGTCGTCCACCTCGCCGCGCACCAGGGCGTCGACCACCAGGGCCTCGAGCCGGGCGTCCCAGGCGCCGCGCGACTCGGCGGCGCGCGCGTAGACCTCGGCCGCCGAGAACGCGATCTCCCGCGAGTAGCGCAGGATCGACTCGCGCAGCATGGCCTCCGAGCCGGGCGCCGCGAAGTCGTCGGAGTGGTCCTCGACGATCGACACGAACGTCCTCACGATGGTGAGCGTGTGCTGCAGCGAGATGGAGCGGGTGAGCTCCGGCGGGGCGGAGGCGAACATCTCGAGCGCGCCGCGATGACCGGCGTGCGAGTCCGCGAAGTACGCGACGAAGGACGCGATGCCGGCCTGCGCCACGGACCCCACGTAGGACCGCTCCTGCGCGGACAGCTCGCGGAACCACGGGTAGTCCGCGTCCAGCTTCTTGAGCGCGATGGTCGCGAGGCGGCCCGTGCCGGCACGCAGCCGGCGCAGCGTCTCCGCGCGCGTGTCGGGGCTGGCCATGCGGGCAAGCGTACCGGCGCTTTGTGGATTCGACACAACGACCCTCCCCATGGCGAGGTGACGGCGTGCGCGAAGCCGGCCCGCGCATCGTCCCTCCGCTGTGACTCCCCACAACCCGGCGCCCCCGTGAGGCGGGCAACGGCACCCTGCTCACGGGAGCGGCGTCTCGGTGAGACCCGTTGTGGGTGTCGCGGCGAGATCCGTTGCGGGTGTCGCGTTTGGGGGGTTTGCCGAGTGTCGTCACGAATGTCGGGCGGCGCGCACGTAGCGTCGCGAGCAGGCCAGACGCCAGGAGGAGACATGACGCCACGTCCGCGACCGCTGCTGGGGATGCTGCTCGGGCTGCTGCTGGGGCTGGTGGTGGTGGGGCTGCTGTGGCAGCTCGGCGTGCTCCCTCCCGAGCGCACCGTGCTGTTCGGCATCACCGCGCTGACGGTCGCGCTCGTGACGGGGCTGCTCACCCGCGAGCCGGCCCGGGCGCGCGGGCGTTACACCGCCGCGGTGGTGGTGGCGGCCATGCTCGGCGGCGTCGCGCTCGTGGGCATCCCCGAGCTGGTGACCCGCGGCTCGATCTCCGACGGCTGCACGCTCGAGGCGACCGTCGGGGACACGACGGTGACGCCCGCAGGCACCTCCGCGTTCGCGCCGCTCGCCGTGCCCGCGGACGGCGTGGTGACGTGGACCGCCGCCGCCGACTCGCCGATCGCGGTCACCGACCGCGTGGCCGGCGTGGTCATCGGCGGTTTCGAGATCCCGATCCGCACCCTCAGCGGCGAGGCCTCGCCCGAGACCCAGGAGATCTCCGGCGAGGTCGCCGTCGCGGACGCGATCACGTGGATCCAGGACCGCGCGTGGCTCGAGCCCTCCGGCGTCTATCACGCGTACGGCTCCGTGGCCGGGGGCGCCGCGGCGTGCGCGCTCGACGGGTACGTGAGCGTCGCACCCGCCGGCCTCTTCGCGACGAACACCCTGGTGATCCTGTGGATCGCGCTCGGTGTGCTGCTGCTCCTGACCGCGTGGGCGGCGTTCGCGGTGCGGCGCACCTTCGCGGGCGCCACGCGGGACGATGCGGTGGTCGCCGGGGCGCCCGCCACCGGCTTCGCGGCGGGACAGCCGGGCGAGACGGGCGACGTCACGCCGGCCGACCACATCGACCCCGTGCCCGCGTGGACGCCGGACCGGCGTTCCGCGGCCTCGGATGACACCGAGATCATCGCGGCTCCCGCCGAGGACCGGGTGCGACGGAGCTCGGCGTTCGCGCCGCGCGGTGCGGGAACCGACGGGGGCGACGGCTCCGACTCGGCGGCCCCGGCCACCGAGGTGATGTTCCGCGAGCCGCCGGTGGTCGAGGAGGAGCCGCTCGAGGAGGTCGAGCCTCTTCCCGAGGACGAGCCGCTCGACGAGGAGCCGGCCGCCGACGAAGGTGGGACGGGGGAGGAGGGCGACGAGCGCATCGTCCCCTCGGAAGGCGAGCCCGCGGACGGTGAGACGGCCGGAGACGACGAGGGGCCGGAGGCCCCGTCCGAGGACGAGGGCTCCGGCCCCAGGCCGTGAGCCGCTAGGTCAGGCGTCGCCGCCCGAGTTGCCCGACGTGCCCTTGCGGGGGTCGAGCAGCTCGTAGCGCTGGATCGCCTGCGCGTACGTGCCGGCCGGCACCTCGCCGCGCTTCTCGAGCATCTGCAGCACGCGCACCGCGGTGGACGCGCCGTCGATGTTGAAGAAGCGGCGGGCGGCGGCGCGGGTGTCGGAGAAGCCGAAGCCGTCCGCACCGAGCGTCGCGTAGTCGCCGGGGACCCACGCGCGGATCTGGTCGGGGACCAGGTGGTCGTAGTCCGAGGTCGCGACGAACGGGCCGGCCGCCCCCTGGAGCTTCTGCGTGACGTAGGGCACGCGGACGCCCTGCTCGGGGTGGAGGAACGCCTGACGCTCGGCCTCGAGGCCGTCGCGACGGAGCTCGTTCCACGAGGTCACGGACCAGATCGCGGCGCGGACGCCGTAGTCCTGGAGCAGCAGGTGCTGCGCCTCGTACGCCCACGGCACGCCCACGCCGGACGCGAGGATCTGGGCCTCGGGGCCGTGGCCCTCGGGGGCCTCGGATACCTTGTGGATGCCCTTGAGGATGCCCTCGACGTCGACGTTCTCCGGCTCGACGGGCTGGAGGATCGGCTCGTTGTAGACGGTGAGGTAGTACATGACGTTGCGGTCACGGCCCGTGTCGGGGCCGTACCAGCGCTCGATGCCGTCCTTGACGATGTGGCGCAGCTCGTAGCCGTACGCCGCGTCGTACTGGACGATCGCGGTGTTGGTGCCGGCGATGAGCGGCGAGTGGCCGTCGCCGTGCTGGAGGCCCTCGCCCGCGAGCGTGGTGCGACCGGCGGTGGCGCCGACGATGAATCCGCGCGTGAGCTGGTCGCCCGCGGCCCAGAACTGGTCGCCCGTGCGCTGGAAGCCGAACATCGAGTAGAAGATGTAGAACGGGATCAGCGGCTCGCCGTGCGTGGCGTAGGACGTGCCCACGGCCTGGAACGCGGCGGCGGAGCCGGCCTCGTTGATGCCCGTGTGCATGATCTGGCCGGACTCGGACTCCTTGTAGGAAAGCATGAGCTCGCGGTCCACCGGCAGGTAGTTCTGGCCCTGCGTGTTGAAGATCTTCGCGGACGGGAAGATCGAGTCGAGGCCGAACGTGCGGGCCTCGTCGGGGATGATCGGCACCAGGCGGTGGCCGAACTCCTTGTCGCGCACCAGGTCCTTGAACAGGCGCACGAGCGCCATGGTGGTGGCGACCTCCTGCTTGCCGGAGCCCTTCGCGAGAAGGTCGTAGGCCTTGGGCTCGGGCAGCGTGATCTGCTTACCGGAGTCGCGGCGCTCGGGCACGAACCCGCCGAGCTCCTGGCGGCGGGCCAGCATGTACTGGATCGCGGGGTCCTCGAAGCCGGGGTGGTAGTACGGCGGGTTGTACGGGTCCGCCTCGAGCTGCTCGTCCGTGAACGGGATGTCGAAGGTGTCGCGCAGGACCTTGAGGTCCGCCGCGGCGAGCTTCTTCATCTGGTGCGTCGAGTTGCGGGCCGCGAAGTTCGAGCCCAGGCCGTAGCCCTTGATGGTCTTCGCGAGGATGACCGTGGGCTTGCCGTTCTTCTCGGTGGTGGCCTTCGCGTATGCCGCGTACAGCTTGCGGTAGTCGTGGCCGCCGCGCTTGAGCGCCCAGATCTCGTCGTCCGTCATGTCCTTGACGAGCTCCTTGGCGCGCGGGTCGCCGCCGAAGAACTGGTCGCGGATGAACGCGCCGGACTCGGCGCGGAACGTCTGGAAGTCGCCGTCGGGGACGGTGTTCATGAGGTTGACCAGGGCGCCATCCTCGTCACGCTCGAGCAGCGGGTCCCAGTTGCGGCCCCACACCACCTTGATGACGTTCCAGCCCGCGCCACGGAAGTACGCCTCGAGCTCCTGGATGATCTTCCCGTTGCCGCGCACCGGGCCGTCGAGGCGCTGCAGGTTGCAGTTGACCACGAAGGTGAGGTTGTCGAGCTGCTGGTTGGCGGCCAGCTGCAGCATGCCGCGGCTCTCCGGCTCGTCCATCTCGCCGTCGCCGAGGAACGCCCACACGTGCTGCTGCGACGTGTCCTTGATGCCGCGCATCTGCAGGTAGCGGTTGGTCCACGCCTGGTAGATGGCCGAGGCGGGGCCTAGGCCCATCGAGACCGTGGGGAACTCCCACACGTCCTCCATGAGGCGCGGGTGCGGGTACGAGGACAGGCCGCGGCCGAGGCCGGACTTCTCCTGGCGGAACGAGTCGAGGTCCTCCTCCTTGAAGCGGCCCTCGACGAATCCGCGCGCGTAGACGCCGGGAGCCGCGTGACCCTGGAAGTACACCTGGTCGCCGCCGCCCGCGTGGTCCTTGCCGCGGAAGAAGTGGTTGAGGCCTACCTCGTACAGCGTCGCCACGGAGGCGTAGGACGAGATGTGGCCGCCGACGCCCTTGCCGCCGGCCTGCGCACGGGTCACCATGACGGCCGCGTTCCAGCGGATCCAGCCGCGATAGCGACGCTCCATCTCCTCATCGCCGGGGAAGTCGGGCTCGTCGTCCTTGTGGATGGTGTTGACGTACGGCGTGTTGAGGCTGAGCGGAACGCTCAGCTGCTTCTTGGCCGCGTGGTCCACCAGCTGGTCCACGATGTACTCGGCGCGGCTCTCGCCGCCGGACTCGATCAGCCCATCGAGGGACTCGAGCCACTCCTGCGTCTCGCTCGGGTCCTTGTCGACCTCGCCGTGATGTGCCACAGGTGACCTTCCTGTCGGGCGCGCGGTGGCGCGCCTAATGAGTGGGGTGCTCGCGCAGCATGTAGGCCGGCGTTCCTCACATTGTTTGCCACTGACCAGGTTACTGTCATGCCGACGGTGCTACGCACGGGAGCGGGCGATGGTTCCGCGGCCGGGGCGCGACCGGTACGCGACCTGGGGTGCGCCCGGCGTGGCGTTCGGGGCGGCGCCCGCCGCGCCGCTGGCGCGCCGAACCAGCGCGTTGATTGCACCGCGCCGCGCGGTGCCTCTACTGTGGACGCCAGGCACATGCTCAGGCGTGTGAAGCACCGATGAAGGGGGTCCCGCCACCGTGGCGACGCAGGAGGACGCGAAAGCGGCGGTAGACGCCGTGGTCGCCAAGCTCGGACTGAAGAGCGGCCAGATCATTCAGGAGTTCGGGTACGACGACGACACCGATGCGGACTTCCGCGCGGCGATCGAGTCCATCACGGGCGAGGACCTTGTCGACGAGGACTACGGCGACGTCACGGACGGCACGCTCGTGTGGTTCCGCGACGGCGACGACGACCTCGCCGACCTGCTCATGGACGCGCAGACGCTGCTCGACGACGGTGCGGCCGTCTGCGTGTGCGTCCCCAAGGCCGGTCAGGACGGCCACGTGCTTCCGCGCGAGGTGCAGGAGGCGGCCTCCGTCGCCGGCCTGCACGCGACCTCCACCTTCGTCATCGGTTCCGAGTGGACCGCGACCTACCTGGTCGAGAAGGGCCGCTCCAAGTGACCCACCCCCTGGTGGGCCAGCAGGCCCCCGCGTTCCGCATGACGGACACCCACGGCCGGACCGTGACCACCGAGGACCTCGCCGGCACGGCGTACCTCCTGGTCTTCGTGCCGTTCGCGTTCTCCGACACGTGCACCAACGAGCTCATCGACCTGCGCAGCGCCGACGACCTGCTCGGCCGAGACGATCTCCGGGTGATCGTGGTGAGCTGCGACTCCGTCTACACGCTCAAGGCGTGGGCGGACACCCACTCCTACAAGGCGGACCTGCTGTCCGACTTCTGGCCCCACGGTGAGGTCTCGCGCCAGTACGGCGTGTTCAACCCGCACAAGGGGCTCGCGGGCCGCGGCTCCTACCTGGTGGACGCCTCCGGAACCGTGCGCTGGGCGATCGTCAACCCCGAGGGCGAGGCACGTGACCTCGCCGAATACCGGTCCGCGGTGAGCTTCCTGCTCGGTTGAGCCCGGTGATCGCAGACCGCTCCGCGTAACTGCTTATATCTTACGCATATAAGTGTTAATGTGGGCTGCATGGATGCTGTGGCGGCCGTCATCGTGGACATCGTGCGCTCGCGCGCTCTCGCAGACCGCGCAGGTGCGCAGGAGGCCGTCCTCGACGCCTTCGCGCGCGCGGAGCGGTCCGCGGACGTCGTCCGGCCGCTCGGCGCCACCGTGGGGGACGAGTTCCAGGGCATCTATGCGAGTCTTGCTGACGCCATCCGCGTCACCACCGTCGCCGCGCTCGTGCTGCCCGACGAGGTCGAGGTGCGCGCGGGCATCGGCCTGGGCGAGGTGGTCGCCGTCGAAGGGGACATCTCCGATGGCAGCGCCTGGTGGCGCGCGCGCGAGGCCATCGAGGAGGCGCATCGGCGCGAGGACGCCGGCGGCGAGGTGCGCGCCTGGTGTGTCGGAGGGTCGGGCGACCATGGGGGCATGGCCTCGTCGACGCTCCTCCTGCGTGACCATGTGCTGGGTCGCATGAAGGCACGGGAGCGGCGCATCGCTGCGGCTCTCCTCGAGGGTGAGAGGCAGAGCGAGATCGCCGCGCGCGAGTCCATCAGCCAGGCGGCGGTCTCGCAGGCCGCTCATCGGTCGGGCGCGATCGCGCTGCGTGACGCGCTCGTGGTGATGTCGGCGGTCCCGGCGTGACGGCGGCGGTCCTGGTCGCAGCGGTCGCGAGCGTCGAGGTGCTCGGGTGGTGGCTGCGCGGTCGGACGCTCGTCGCGGCGACCTCGGCGTGGCTGGTGCTCGCCGTGACGGCCGCGGGTGTCGCCGGTGCGGTCGGGCCGTGGGGCGCCGCTGCGGTGAGCGCGGGTGCCGGCGCGTGGTGGGTGCTGCGTTGGCGCACCGGCGCGGACGTCGCCATGGGCGTGCTGGTGGTCGTAGGGGGGCTGCTGCTCCTGGCAGATGGCGGTCCGGACCCGGCGGCGGCGATCATTGCGGGTCTCGGCGTTGCCGTGCTGTTGTCGCGCACGTCCAATGACGTGTGCCGTGACGTGATCGCTCGTGCCAGGGCCGCGCCGCGGGACGATGCACCGCCGCCTCGTGCGGTGGCGCACCTTCGCGGTGGTCGAGTGATCGGGCCTCTCGAGCGCTG
The DNA here is from genome assembly GCF_000971215.1 of Demequina silvatica. GTDB lineage: Bacteria > Actinomycetota > Actinomycetes > Actinomycetales > Demequinaceae > Demequina > Demequina silvatica. The sequence goes on along the minus strand of NZ_BBMA01000005.1, from coordinate 85,611 downwards.
GCTCATCGCGGCGCTCGCGTTGGTGGGCGCCGAGGCCGTGATCGTCGGACTGATGGCGGCCAAGGGCATCGGACGCTTCCCTGAGATCTCGGACGATCGAGGGCGAGGCTCGGCCCTCGAGGAGTTCCTCGTCGGTTCGCTGGTCAGCTGGGCGCTCGCAGGAGCGGCCGCGCTCATGGTCGCCGCGCTCCGCTGATACGCCGGTGCTGATCGCGGGCCAGACTTCTGCTGCGGCTTATCAGCGGACCGGGTGCGCCCACGCCTCCGGGTGGCGCGGCGCCCGCCGCGGCGCGCATGGAGCGACCCTCCGCACCTGCCACAATGGTCCGCGGGCCCTTAGCTCAGTTGGTTAGAGCACTGCGTTTACACCGCAGGTGTCGTCGGTTCGAGTCCGGCAGGGCCCACCACTCACTGCATAACGTCATTACCAGGCGAAACGCCTGAGGACATCCCTCGCCGCGCACGCGCTCCCCGCTAGTGTCCGGAGCACGATCCGAGGGGGCGACAATGGATTCTCATGCTCATGTCCGGCGGTACCGGTCCGCGGTGGCCGCGGTCGCACTGGCGATCGCGTTGGCCGGTTGCACGGCCGGGTCCGAACCCGAGGGGTCGCCGGACGCCGTGGCGTCGAGCACGCCGGACGCCAGCGTGCAGGTCGCCGACGTGGCGGCCCTCGCGAGCCCGGCGCCACAGGCCTCATCGAGCGCCGAACCGCCGGGCGTGCGCTGGTACGGCCTTCAGCCGACGCCTCGCGCTGTGATTCGTGCCGCGAACAAGATGGAGTTCACGGCCTTCGCCAAGCATCCCGAGGAGTGGGGCGGGTGCTACATCTCCGGCAACGTGGTCGTGGTCAACACCGTGACCCGCAGCGTCGCCGAGGCCGAGCAGCGCGTCCTCGAGCTCGTCGGCGACGCGTCGTTGTTCACGGTGGTCCAGGTCGACCACTCGATCACCGACCTCAAGGCGGCCACGGAGCTGATCGGTGACCACGTGGTCGGCGACTGGGCGCGTGACACGCACATCGTCTCCTGGGGTCCCGAATACAACGGTGCGCGGCTCCACCTCGGCGTTGACGGCGCGCAGTTCCTCGAGGCCGAGGTCGCGCGGGTACGAGAGGCCCTCGCGAACGCCGATCCGGCCCTGGGCCTGGCGGACATCGAGATCAAGGCGAGCGTCATGAGCAGGTCGAGCACAGGTGGCCCCATCGTCGACCGGTCGGCCCCCAACGCAGGCGACGACTCCTAGGCGCGGCCCCCCGGAGCGACGCCGGCACCCACAAGCCGCACTCCGGCATCGGCCAGCGCCCGCATGGACGCCAGCGACGGATCGGCGTCCGTGATCACCCCGGTCACCTCATCCAGACCCAGCACCGCGAAGCGCGACGCCGCGCCGATCTTCTCCTCGCTGGCCATCACGTAGGTCTCCGCTGCGCGCGATGAGAGCGTCCGCTTCATCGCGGCCTCGTCGGCGTCGCCCGTGGTGAGCCCCGCGTCCGCATGCACGCCCGTGACGCCCAGCAGGAACAGGTCCGCGCTCACGCCGAGAGCCGCCTCTGCGGCCGCCGCCCCGCATGCCACCGCCGAGTGCTTGAACAGCGGTCCGCCGATCACCAGCACGGGAGCGCGGTGCTCGAGCAGCGCCGCGGCGACGGTGACGCTGTGCGTGATGATCGTGCAGTCCAGGTCACGGGGGAGCGCGGCCACCGTCGCGAGAGCCGTGGTGCCACCGTCGAGGATCACCGTCATCCCGGGCGTGATGAGGCCGGCGGCCGCCGCGGCGACCCGCGACTTGCTGTCGGGCGCCACCCGGGTGCGCGCCGCATAGTCCGCTACGGCCGGCGACGCCGGCAGGGCACCGCCGTAGACGCGGACCGCGAGCCCCTCCGCGTCGAGCTCGCGCAGGTCGCGACGGATGGTGTCCTCCGAGACGCCCAGCTCGACGGCCAGGTCCTTCGCGACGATGCGCCCGTCGCGGGCGAGGCGGTTTAGGAGAAGCGACCGTCGTGACGCTGCCAGCATTCCGATTCCTTCCGACTTCTTCACATTCTTGCATGATTGTGCCTACAGTGCGTTCATGAACACACCCATGCTCATCCTCATCGCCGGTCCCTACGCCTCCGGAACCGGAGGCGACCCCGCCCTCATGGCGCGCAACCTCGAGCGCCTCGAGGAGGCGGCATGGCCCGTCTTCGCCGCGGGCCACGTCCCGATGATCGGCGAGTGGGTCGCCCTGCCCGTGCTTCGCAGCGCCGGCGCGGACGGCCCGCAGGACCCGCTCGCCGCGCAGGTGATGTACCCCACCGCGGAGCGCCTGCTCGCGCACTGCGACGCCGTCCTCCGCCTGCCCGGCGACTCGAAGGGCGCCGACCAGGACGTCGCCATCGCGCGCGATCGCGGCATCCCGGTCTACTTCAGCCTCGAGGAGATCCCCGGCCACGTGCGCGCGTGACCTGCGGACGCCCTTGCCGCCCGCGCTAGCCTCGAACCAGTCACGGGCGAGGGGAGCATCCGGTGTCATTCGACCTCGAGGAGCATGAGGGCGGCCTGCGCAAAGGCGAGAAGTACAACGCGTTCGCCAAGCGCGCGGACGGAGCGATGGCGGCGCTCGCGTTCGCCTTCCTGGTGGTGTGGTCCGCGCGCATCGTCTGGCGCGAGGAGCTGCCGGGCAGCGTCCGTGCGACGCTGCTCACCATCCAGGGCATCATCTGGGCGATCTTCCTGGTGGACCTCGTGATCCGCGTCGCGCTCCACGAGCAGCGCTTCAGGTTCCTCCTCACGCACCCGCTCGACGTGATCGCGGTCATCATCCCGGCCGCGCGCCCGCTCAAGGTGCTGAGCGTCTTCGCCTCGGGCACCATGCTCGCGAGCCGCAAGGGCGTGGTGAAGTCCACGCAGGCCGTGATCATCGCCGTGCTGCTGCTCCTGTGGATCGCGTCCGTCGCGATGCTCGACGCGGAACGCGGCCACCAGGATGCGCAGATCGTCAACTTCGGCGACGCGCTGTGGTGGGCGATGGTCACGGTCACCACGGTCGGCTACGGCGACCTCGCGCCCGTGACCGTGCAGGGTCGCGTCATCGCGACGGTGCTCATGCTGCTGGGCATCGCCCTCATCGGCATCGTCACCGCCTCCGTCGCCGCCTGGTTCGTGAGCCTCACGCAGGGCGAGGACGAGGCTCGCGAGGAGCAGCGCGAGGAGGTCACCCGCTCGCAGCTGCTCGCGCGGATCGGCGAGCTCGAGGCCAAGATCGACGGCCTGTCCCAGCCGTCCGCCGGGCTGTCGGGCCTGCCGCATCAGACGCCGGCGCCGGCCACCAAGAAGCCCCGCCGCTCGAAGGCCGAGGGCGGCGCCACCGAGTAGCCTTGTCCGCATGACCTCTGTGGCCGATGTGATGGATGCGCTCGAGAGTCGCTTCCCCCTCGACCTCGCGGAGGACTGGGACGTCAACGGCCTCACGGTCGGGCGTGCGGACGCGACCGTCACGCGCGCGCTGTTCGCCGTCGACCCCACCATGGCCGTGGTGCAGGAGGCGATCGAGGCCGGATGCGACCTCATCGTCACCCATCACCCGCTGCTGCTGCGCGGCGTCACCACGGTCCACGCGGGCACCCCGAAGGGCGCCGTCATCCACGCGCTCATCGAGAACGGCATCGCGCTCTACAACGCCCACACCAACGCGGATCACGCCGGCACCGGCGTCGCGGAGGCCCTGGCGACCGTGCTGGGCGTCTCCGGCGCGCTTCCCCTGGTCCCGCTGAGGGACGATGCGGAGCAAGGGACCGGCCGGATCGGTCGCCTTGACGCCCCCATCAGCCTGCGACAGTTCGCCGAGCGGGCCGCCTCCGTGCTGCCCGAGACGGCGCATGGCGTGCGCGTCGCCGGGGATCTCGACGGCACGGTGCAGACCGTGGCCGTGGTGGGCGGCTCGGGCGACTCGTTCCTCGCCGCCGCCCGCGAGGCCGGCGCGGACGTCTACCTCACGGCGGACCTCCGCCACCACCCGGCCTCCGACGCGCGCGAGACCGCGCTGCTCGGCAACGGCCGCCCCTACCTTGTCGACGTCGCCCATTACGCGTCCGAGTGGACGTGGCTGGAGGCCGCCGCCGAGTACCTCGGCGACGCGACCGGCATCGACACCCTCGTCTCCACCCTCACCACCGACCCTTGGACCGCGCGCTTCTAGCGCGCAAGGAGTACACGTGCCCTCTGCACCCGCCGCCGACCAGATCCGCCTCCTCGACGTGCAGGACATCGACCTGCGCGCCCAGCAGGCGCGTCACCGTCGCGACCACCTGCCCGTCCTCACCCAGATCGCGGAGCTCGAGTCGCGCCTCAAGGACCTCGACGAGGCCCGCGTCGCGACCGCGACCCGTGTGTCCGACCTGCGCCGGGCCGTCCAGAAGGCGGAGGACGACGTCCAGGTGGTCCGCGACCGCGCCGCGCGCGACAACGCCCGCCTCTCCGCGGGTCAGGGGAGCCCCAAGGACCTCCAGGCGCTCCAGTCGGAGCTCGAGGTGCTCGGCCGCCGCCAGTCCGCGCTCGAGGAGGTCGAGCTCGAGGCCATGGAGGCGCTCGAGGCCGCCGAGGGCGAGCACGCGTCCGCGAAGGAGCAGGTCGACGCGATCACCGCGCAGGTCGAGGAGCTCGCCGCCGAGCGGGACGCCGCGTGGAACGAGATCGACGAGGAGGTCGCGACGCTCGAGCGCGACCGCAACCTGGTGGTCGACGGCATCGACGCGACCCTGCTCGCGCTGTACGACAAGCTCCGCGCCGCGCAGGGCGGCATCGGCGCTGCCGCGCTCGCGCAGGGGCAGTGCCTCGGCTGCCGCACCGTCCTGAACCCGGGCGACTTGCGCGACATCGAGACCAAGGCGCCCGACGCGATCGTCCGCTGCGAGGAGTGCGGGCGCATCCTCGTGCGCGGCGCGAAGTGAGCGACACCCAGGTCGAGCCCCCGGTCCCGCACCGCGGGCACCGCTACGACGACGGCACCGACCTCGGCGGCGACGCCGCGGGAGAGGCGCGCGCCGCATCGTCCCCCGTGCGCGTGCAGTCGCCCTTCGCACCCGACGAGGCGAACCTGGTCGCGCCGCTCACGCTCGTCCTGGTGCGCCACGGCGTGACCGAGCACACCGAGCAGCGCCGCATGTCCGGCGGCGGAGTGCCAGGACCGGCGTTGAGCGCCGCCGGTCGGGTGCAGGCCGCGAAGGCCGCCGACCTGGTCTACGGGATGGGGCGCCGCACCTGGGTGCAGCTCCCGCACGTCACGCGGGTGATCGCCTCGCCGATGGTGCGCACGCAGGAGACGGCCGGCGCGCTGGGCCGGCGCGTCGGTGCGCACGTCGAGACCGACGCGGGCCTGCGCGAGGTCGAGTTCGGCGCGTGGGAGGGCCTCACCGTCCCCGAGATCATCGCGCGCGACGGCGACGCGATCCACGAGTGGCGCCGGGCGGAGGTGGCGGCGCCGGGCGGCGAGTCGATCTCCCGGGTGGGCCCGCGCGGGCACGCGGTGGTCGAGGCGCTCGCGCGCGAGCACGCCGCCGAGTGCATGGGCGGGCGCGACGTTCCGCGCGGGATCGCGCTGGTGTCGCACGCGGTCGCGATCAAGTCGATCGTGGGCGTCGCCCTCGGGATGCCCGCTCACCGCTGGGGCGCCATCTGGCCGTCGCCCGCGTCGACCACGATCCTCCAGGTGCGGGCCGCCAAGGACGGCACCATCGCGGAGACGCACGTGCTTGCGGTGGGCATCCCGGTCGAGTAGCACGCGATCTTCCGAGGAGCGGTATAACCAGTTATACTGGCGTCATGAAGACCGCGATCTCGCTCCCTGACGGCGACTTCGAGCGATTCGAGCGCGTGGCCGCACGCCATGGCATGAGTCGGTCCGAGTTCTACCGGATCGCTGCGGGGCGACTAGCTGACGAGCTCGAGGGCGAGTCCCAGCTCACCGCGGTGGCGGATTCTGTTCTTGAGCGTGAAGGTCTGGCGGCGCTCGTCGCGCCGCTGCTCCAGGAGTCTCAGCGCGTGATTCTTGAAGGCTCGGACTGGTGATCGCGCGCGGCGACGTGGTGTGGGTCGACTTCGGCGTGCCGCGGGGGTCGGAGCCGGCGAAGCGCCGCCCGGCGGTGGTGGTCCAGGCGGAGTGGCTGCTTGCGAGCCAGATCGCGACCGTGCTCGTGGTTCCTCTCACGTCGAACGCGGGACTCGCTGCGTTCCCGGGCAACGTGATGATCCCGAACGAGGCGAGCGGTTTGGACCGCGACTCGGTTGCGCTCGTTTCCCAGGTGGGACCCGTGGGCCGGGAGTTCATCGATCCGTTCCCGGTGGGTCGCGTCCCTGCTCATCTCCTTGGGCAGGTGGGCGACGGGATCAGGCTCGCGGTGGGAGTCTGATCCTGCCTCGAGGTCACCGCCTCCGCGTGACCGCCTTGTAGCCCTCGAGCACCAGGAACACGCCCAGCGCGATCGCCGCGGTGACCGCCCACGCGCCGACACCGATCGGCGCCGAGCCGAACCACGCGTGCATGAACGGCGCGTAGGTGAACACCAGCTGGAACGCGAGGAGCGCGCCGATCGCGATCCACACGGCCCGGTTGCCCGTGAGCACCCGCCGGGTGAGCGACGTGCTGTCGAGGAACCGCGAGTTGAACAGGTACGCGACCTGGCCGAGCACCAGCATGGTGACGGTGACGGTCTGCGCGTGCGCGGTGTCGAGGTCGGCGGCCCGGGTCCACGCGTACACGCCGAGCGTCGCGCCGCCGATCAGCAGCGAGGCGACCACCACGTGGGCCAGCGAGGAGCGCGACAGGACCGCGCCGCCGGAGCCGCGCGGCGGCCGGCGCATCAGCCCGGGCTCGGCGGCCTCATAGGCAAGCGCCAGCGACAGCGTGGTGCCGCACACCAGGTTGACCCACAGGATCTGCACCGGGTCGAGCGGCAGCGTCAGCCCCAGCAGCACCGCCACCAGCATCACCAGCGACTGGGCGCCGTTGGTGGGGAGCAGGAACACCACGGACTTGCGGATGTTGTCGTAGATCCGCCGCCCCTCCTCGACTGCACGCTCGATGGTCGCGAAGTTGTCGTCCGCGAGCACGATGTCCGCGGCCTCCTTGGTGGCCTCCGTGCCCTTGATGCCCATCGCGACGCCCACGTCCGCGCGCCTCAGCGCGGGCGCGTCGTTGACGCCATCACCGGTCATCGCGACCACCTCGCGGTGCGCCTGCAGCGCCCGCACGATCCGGATCTTGTGCTCGGGTGAGGTGCGTGCGTAGATGTCGACGTCGCGCACGCACGCCTCGAGGTCCTCCTGCGACATCCGCTCGAGCTCGGCTCCGGTGAGGTGGCGCACCTCGCCCTCGGCGGGCGCGATGCCGAGCTCGCGCGCGATCGCGGTCGCGGTGCCGGCGTGGTCGCCGGTGATCATCTTCACGCGGATGCCGGCCGCGTGGCACTGCGCGATCGCGTCGATCGCCTCCGGCCGGGGCGGGTCGACGATTCCGAACAAGCCCAGGAACACCAGGCCGTTCACCTCGTCCTGGGAGATCCCGTCCTCCGCGAGCTCCGCCTCCGCGGGAGTCTCCGCGGCGGCCAGCGTGCGCAGCCCTCGCGATGCGAGCGCCTCGATCTCACGGTGCCACAGCGCCGCGTCGATCGGCTCGAGCGAGCCGTCCGCGCCGCGCTGGTGGGTGCAGCGGTCGAGCAGCCTGTCGGGCGCGCCCATGGCACGGAGGACGATCCGCCGGTCGCCCAGGCGGTCGAGCGTCGCCATGTACTTGTGGGCCGAGTCGAAGGGCAGCTCAGCGAGCCGCTCGTGCGCGTGCGCGTCGACGCCGGTCTTGAGCGCGAGGGTCGCGATCGCCCCCTCGGTGGGCTGGCCCACCACGCGCCAGCGGCCGTCCTCCTCGACCACGCGGGCGTCGTTGCACGCCGCCGCTGCGGCGACCAGGGCTGCCAGGTCCGCGCTGCCGTCCAGGGTGACCGGCGCATCGTCCCTCATCACCCGGCCGTGCGGCGCGTAACCGGTGCCCTCGACGGCGTACTCGCCGGCGCGGGTGACCACGGCGCGCACGGTCATCTCGTTCTGCGTGAGGGTGCCGGTCTTGTCCGAGCAGATGGTGGTGACGGAGCCGAGCGCCTCGACGGCGGTAAGCTTGCGGGCGATCGCCTGACGGCGCGCCATCTGCGCGACTCCCAGGGCTAGGGTGATGGTCACCACCGCGGGCAGACCCTCGGGGATCGCGGCGACCGCGAAGCCGATGGTCGCGGAGATGAGCTCGTTCAGGTCGAAGCCGTGGACGAACAGCCCGATCACCACCATCAGCACCGCCATCCCGAGGATGCCGATCGACAGCTGCTTGCCGAACCGGTCGAGCTGCTGCGACAGCGGCGTCTCGAGCGACTCGGCGGACGTGACCATCTGCTGGATGCGTCCGATCTCAGTCGCGGGGCCCGTCGCCGTGACCACGCCGCTGCCGGAGCCGGTCGCGACCAGGGTGCTGGAGTAGAGCATGGAGATGCGGTCGCCGATCCCGGCGTCCGCGGCCACCTCGGAGGCGTCCTTGATCGCGGCGACGGACTCGCCGGTGAGGGCCGCCTCGTCGACCTGGAGGTTCGCGCAGTCGAGCAGGCGCACGTCCGCAGGGACGCGGTCGCCCGCGCGCACCCGCACCACGTCGCCCGGCACCACCGTCTCCGCGGGCACGGCTCGCCACTCCCCGTCGCGTAGCACGTGCGCCTCGGTCGACAGCATGGTGCGGATGCCGTCAAGGGCCCGCTCCGCCTGTCCCTCCTGCACGAACCCGATGACGGCGTTGATCACCGCGACGCCGAGCACCACGGAAAAGTCCACCCAGTCGCCCATCAGGGCCTTGAGCACGGCGGCGCCGAGCAGGATGTAGATGAGGACGTCGTTGAAGTGGGCGAGGAAGCGCAGGATCGCCGGCTTGCGGGGCGGCGGTGGGAGCTCGTTGCGGCCGTGGCGCTCGAGACGGGCGGCGGCGTCGGCCGCGCTGAGGCCGGTGCGCGACGCGTCGAGCGCGGCGAGCACCGAGGTGGGGGACGAGGCGTGGGGCAGGAGTGTCGTTGTCATATGAGTCTCGTTCGGGCGGGTCGTCCGGTTTAACGGCTTGCGATGCGATCAATCTATGGCATGAGTTTTGCGATTCCTTGGGTAAAGGTCCCGGGTGACCCGGACGCGGGCTGGCGGGTACCGCCAGGGTCTCCCTCCCATGATGCGTGGCGCGTAGCGTCGGTGCCATGACAGCCTCCAAGGACGACGTACGGGACTTCCTCACCAGCCGCCGCGCGAAGGTGACGCCCGCGATGCTCGGCCTGCCGGACCTCGGGACCCGCCGCGTGCCCGGCCTGCGCCGCGGCGAGGTCGCGATCCTCGCCGGCGTGAGCGTCGAGTACTACACCAAGGTCGAGCGCGGCGACCTGCGCGGGGTCTCCGACGAGGTTCTGGAGGCGATCGCGACGGCCCTGCGGATGGACGATGCGGAGCGCGCCCACCTCTTCGACCTCGCCCGGGCGGCGAACGCCGGCGTGAAGGCGCGCCGACGCGCGGCGCGCACGCCGGGTCTGCGGCCTGAGCTGCGGCACCTCATCGACGCGATGGGGGAGGCCGTCGCGATCGTGGGCAACCCGCGCGGAGACATCGTCGCGGCGAACGCCCTGGGTCGCGCGCTGTACTCGCCCATGTACGAGCGGCAGGACGAGCCCGTCAACTACGGGCGGTTCATCTTCCTCGACCCCGCCGCGCGCACCTTCTACCCGAACTGGGAGGAGATCGCCGACGGCAACGTCGCGACCATGCGCACCGCCGCGGGGCGCGACCCGTTCGACCGGGCCCTCTCGGACCTCATCGGCGAGCTGTCGACCCGGTCGGAGGACTTCCGTACGCGCTGGGCCCGCCACGACGTCCGCCTTCACCAGCTGGGCCGCAAGCGCATCGTCCACCCGGAGGTGGGGCTGGTCGAGCTGGACTTCACCCGGCTCGAGCTGCCGGCGGATCCGGGCCTCGACCTCACCACGTACACGGCGCCGCCAGGGTCCGATTCCGAGGAGAAGCTGCGGCTGCTCGCGAGCTGGTGGGCGTCGCGCAAGGTGACCGCGGGGCACTCCTCGGCTTAGCTCCGGCGCGTGGTCCGGGGGTGTCCCATAGGTCGGTTATGGTGATGCCACACCACACGCTCCACCGTCGGATGCGCGTGGTCTACGCCGGGGGGCATTCATGAGCAGCGGTACGTGCGTTCGCGTCGCGCCCTCACAGGCATACCCACTCATCGAATGGAGAATCATGCTCAAGCGCATCGTCGTCGCCCTCGCCGGCGCGGCACTCGCGATCGGCGTCGCGGTCCCGGCGTCCGCCGACTCGACGCCCAAGGTCGACCGCACCGAGTTCGCGGCCGTGAAGCGCGGCACCTCGCTGACTAAGGTGCAGTCGACCTTCGACGCGACCGGCAAGAAGACGTCGGAGTACATCGGCACCTACGTGAAGTCGCAGACCCGCGAGTGGAAGACGACCACGTCGGAGTACGGCTGGGTGATCGTCGACTTCACCAAGAAGAACGGCGTGTGGGTCCTGGACTCGAAGGCCGTGCACTGGGGCGTCGACGCGACGAACACCGCTGACAAGATGACCAAGGCCGAGTTCCAGAAGATCTGGAACGGCAAGACCATCGCGCAGGTGCGCTCGATCGCGGGCACCAAGGGCACCAACGTCTACGAGTACCTCTCGCAGTACCAGAAGACCATCACGGTCGAGTGGCCCGTCGACTCCGAGTACGGATACGCGCAGGTCGACTTCAAGTGGAAGAACGGCGCCTACACGGTGGTCGGCAAGAACGCCTACTGGGGCTGATCGCCCCGTCATCCCCGCCCGCCGCAGGGCGCGCCGGTTCGCGACCGAGCGGGGAGCCGTACAAGAGACGAGTACTGCGGGTACCCCTCTACGAAGGGTCTCCCTCCCGTGTGCGCGCGGTTCCATCCTGGAACCGACCACGTCGGAAGGAGACACCCATGTCCGAGACCCCCATCCAGTGCATGCTGGGCGACGTCGCGCCCGAGTTCGCGGCGCTCACGGACGACGTGCTGTTCGGGCGCGTCTGGGCGCGCACCGAGGAGCTGTCCGCGCGTGACCGCAGCCTCGTGACCATCACCAGCCTGGTGAGCGCGGGCAACATCGAGCAGCTGTCCGCGCATATCCCCATGGGCCTGGCCAACGGGCTCTCCCAGGAGGAGATCGTCGAGGCGATCACCCACGTCGCGTTCTACGCCGGCTGGCCGCGCGCCGTGTCCGCGCTCACCCTCGCCAAGCAGCTGTTCGCATCGACAGGAGACGCCGCATGAACATCGACCCCGCCATCCCGACCATCAAGAACCCGCCGGAGCAGTTCGCGGGCGACGTGTGGCTCGACCCCGTCGTGATGCCGCACACCGACGACCAGCGTGCCGTGGTGGCGAAGGTGCGCTTCGCGCCGCACGCCCGCACCGCGTGGCACTCGCACGCGCGCGGCCAGTACCTCCACGTCACGCAGGGAGTCGCGTACTTCGGCGGCCGCGACGGCAGCCTCATCGAGGTGCGTGCCGGCGAGACGTTGTACACGCCGCCGGGGGAGGACCACTTCCACGCGGCCGGCGACGCGTTCATGGAGCACCTCGCGATCCTCGAGAACGGCGACGACCCGGCGACCACCACGGTGTGGAAGGAACACGTGGCCGACGAGCACCTGCCCGGCGCCCGCTGACCGCGAACACCTATCCACGCGCCCGCTGACCGCGAACACCTATCCACGCGCCCGAGGCGCTGCCCCACCAGATCCCCGAATGTGAACGTGCGCATGGCTGCTGACTGCGACATTCACCCATCGGTGCGTGGAGAGGTGCACGGGCGCGGCTGAGGGGTACTGCCGGTACCCGTCCCCACCCGCTCTCCCGCGCATCGTCCCCAGCCGGGAGGCTGGAGAAGTCCCCAGCAACACCCCCACAAGGAGACCTCAGTTGATGAAGGCCGCTTTCATGTACGGCGCCGGCGATGTCCGCGTCGAGACCACTCCCAAGCCCGAGATCCAGCAGCCCACGGACGCGATCGTGCGCACCGTGCGCGCGTGCATCTGCGGCTCCGACCTGCACCCTTACCACTCGATGCCCGCGTCCGAGCACGGCCAGAGCATGGGCCACGAGCTCATCGCCGTGGTCGAGGAGATCGGCTCCGAGGTGAAGAACCTCGAGGTCGGCGACTTCGTGGTGGTGCCGTTCGCGTTCTCGGACAACACCTGCGCGATCTGCAAGGAGGGCTTCCAGACCGCGTGCCCGCACGGCGGCTGGTACGGCACCCCCGCGGTCCCCGGCCTCCAGGCCGAGTACGCCCGCGTCCCCCAGGCCGACGGTTCTGCCGTGGTGGTCCACGACGTCGACCCCGAGACCGCCTCCGAGGAGCTCCTCGCGTCGCTGCTCGCGCTGTCGGACGTCTACCTCACCGGCTACCACGCCGCCTTCATGGCGGAGATCAAGCCGGGCCATACGGTCACCGTGATCGGTGACGGCGCGGTGGGCCTGTCTGCCGTCCTCGCCGCGAAGCAGATGGGCGCGGAGCGCATCATCCTCATGGGTCGGCACGAGTCCCGCACCGACCTGGGCCGCGAGTGGGGCGCCACCCACGTGGTGGCCGAGCGCGGCGCCGAGGGTGTCGCGAAGGTCATGGAGATCACCGGCGGCGAGGGCAGCCACGTGGTTCTCGAGGCGGTGGGGCACATGCCCGCCTACGAGCAGGCCTACGGCGTGGTCCGCGCGGGCGGCATCATCTCCCGCGTGGGCGTGCCGCAGTACGAGGAGGCACCCATCGGGTTCGGGTCCCTCTTCGGCAAGAACGCCCGGCTGGCGGGCGGCCCCGCGCCGGTCCGGGCCTACCTCGAGGACGCGATCCAGCAGGTCGTGTCCGGCGAGATCAACCCCGGCAAGGTGTTCGACATGACCGTCGGCCTCGACGGCGTCCCTGCGGGCTACGCCGCGATGAACGACCGCGAGGCGCTCAAGGTCATGGTGAACCCGAGCCTCTGACCAACCTTGGATGGGCCGCGCTCGCCGGGAGGCGACCGCGGCCCATCCCTTCACTTCCAGGGAGGACATCATGACCTCAGCACTGCAACCCGGAGCGACGGTCCTCGCGATCGGCGCCGCCGGCTCCATCGGGCGCCACGTGGTGCCCGCGCTCCTCGACGAGCGCCTCGCGGTCCGCGCGCTCGTGCGCGACGAGTCCCGCGCCCGCCGGGTGCTGCCCGCCGGCGTCGAGCTCGCGGTCGGCGACATCGAGACGGGCGCCGGCCTTGACGCGGCGCTCGACGGCGTCGACGGCATCGTGCTCACGCACGGCGGCGCGCCCCGCCCGGTCGACTACCAGGGCGTGGTGAACGTGCTCGACGCGCTCGCCGGGAGGCGACCGCGGATCGCGCTCATGACCTCGATGTCGACGTCGAAGGGCGGCTCCGAGTACGGCGGCGTCCTCGACTGGAAGCGCCGGTCCGAGCGGCTGGTACGCGCGTACGGCGCGGCGTACACGATCGTCCGGCCGGGCTGGTTCGACTACCAGGCCGCGGGGGAGCGCGCGCTGCTCATCGAGCAGGGCGACACCTCCCCGGTCGACAGCCACCGCGGCGTCGCGCGCTCGCAGATCGCGGCCGTGCTGGTCCACGCGTTGCTCTCCGAGGCCGCCGCCGGGGTGACGCTCGAGCTGTTCGCCCAGGAGGGCGAGATGCCGACCGGCTGGGACGGCGTGTTCGCGCCATTGCGGCGGGACGATGCGGTGGCCCTGGCCGGCGGTCAGGACGCGGGCGTCGCGCTCGCGGACGAGCCGGCCGAGGTGCTCGCCGACATCGAGCGGTTCGGGGCGCGCTGACGCGCGTCGCGGCCGAGGCTCGCCGAGAGGCGACCCTCGGCCGCGCGGGCATGCCCTCAGCTCACGCCCGCGCGGCCTCCCGCTCCTGCTCGCGCGACGCGGCGACGAGCCGCATGAGCTCCTCCGCGGCGACGTTCGCGCCGAACGCCGGGGCACCCGGCTGCAGGTGGCGACCCTGGTCGAGGCCGCCGATCGGCACCGGGTCGAAACCCAGCGCGTCGATCAGGCCCGAGACCGAGGCGACCGCCGCATCGTCCCCACCCGCCAGCGCGATCGCGCGGCGGCCGGCCGTGCCGGCGGGGCGCGGGCCCTCGTCGAGGTCGTGGTAGCCCATGTGGTTGAAGGCCTTGACCACGCGCGCGCCGGCCAGGCGCCGGGCGACCGTCTCGGAGGACGTGGTGGTGGGGTCGGTGAGGTCGTCGCGGACGCCGTCCACCTCCCACCAGTAGTTCATCGCGTCGATGACGAGCGCGCCGTCGAGGGCGGTCGCGTCCACGGTGTGGTGCTTGCCGAGCGGCAGCGCGAGGATCACGGCGTCCGCCTCGGCGGCGACGGTGGCCGCGGTCGCGACCCGCGCGCCGGGCGCGAGCACCTCGACGATGAGCGCGATGCGGTCGGGGTCGCCCGAGCCGGCCACCGCGACCTCGTAGCCGGCCGCGACGGCGAGGCGCGCGAGCACGGTGCCGAGCTTGCCCGCACCCAGGATCCCCACGGTGCGGATGGCGGTGCCCGTCACGCGGCGCCCTCGGCGAGCACCTCGCGCACGCGCGGGATGACCTGGGTGCCGAACAGCTCGACCGCACGCAGGCGCGAGGACGCGGGCATGGCGCCGCCGCCGGTGTAGACGAAGTCGAAGCGGCCCACGTCGAGCGCGCGGATCGCGGCGGCCATCTTGATGGCGACGGTCTCGGGGGAGCCGACGTAGAGGGAGCCGAAGTCGACCTCGTCGTCGTACTGGGCGCGCGTCATGGCGGGCCAGCCGCGCTCGGCCCCGATACGGTCGCGCATGGCCTTGTAGCCGGGGAAGTAGGACTCGCGCGCCTCCTCGTCGGTGGGGGCGATGAAGCCGTGGCTGTGCATGCCGACGGGGTGCGCGGTGGTGCCGAGCTGCGCGGTCGCACGCCGGTACAGGTCGACATACGGAGCGAAGCGGCCCGGGTCGCCGCCGATGATCGCGAGCATGAGGCGCAGGCCGTAGCGTGCGGTGCGGATCACGGACTCGGGGGAGCCGCCCACGCCCACCCAGGTGGTGAGGGCGCCGGAGTCGGTCTTGGGGTAGACGTCGGCCTCCGTGAGCGCGGCACGCGTGGTGCCCTGCCATGTCACCGGCTTCTCGGTGAGCAGCTGCGCGAACAGCTCGAGCTTCTCCTCGAAGAGCACCTCGTAGTCGGCGAGGTCGTAGCCGAACAGCGGGAAGGACTCGGTGAAGGAGCCGCGGCCCAGGATGACCTCGGCGCGGCCGTTCGACACCGCATCGAGGGTGGAGAAGCGCTGGAACACGCGGACCGGGTCGTCGGAGGACAGCACGGTGACGGCGGAGCCCAGGGTCACGTGCTCGGTGCGCGACGCGATGGCCGCGAGGACCATCTCGGGGGAGGAGATCGCGAAGTCCGGGCGGTGGTGCTCGCCCAGCGCGACGGCGTCGATCCCGACCTGGTCGGCGAGCGCCGCCTCCTCGACCACCTGGCGCAGGGACGCGGCGTGGGACATCGGCTCGCCCGAGTCGTGCAGGGGCAGGTCGCCGAAGGTCTCGATGCCGAACTTCACGTCGGCTGCGGGGGTGGTCATGCGGGCTCCTCGTGGTCGGCGCCGGTTGTTGAGGCGTCAACTACTGAGCGTAACCGGGGTGCGGTCTATTCCGCAGCCCGGCGGGCCGATGGTCCCGCGCGGCGGCCGCGGACGGGCATAGGTTTCAGGGGGCGGGGCGATGAGGCTCCGCGTGACCCGAAGGAACCGCCATGGGCGACGATGTCGAGGTGATCGAGCGGGCGGAGGCCATCCTCCGCGACTACGGCCGCAGCCGCGCGGTGCGCTGGCGGCGCCTGCTGCTCGAGCTGTTCCTCGCGCAGGATCTTCATCTGGACGACGCGATCCGGCACTGAGCGCGCCCGGCGCCGAGCACCGACGCGCGGATGGCGCTTCCCCCCGCGGGGAGGGCCGTCCGCGCGCCGGCGTGCGTCAGCTCGCGGACGCTGATACCGGGGTGCCGGACATCGACGCGGAGGCGACCCGCGCATCGTCCCCATCCGACGCGCCGTCCTTCGGGGCGAACAGCACCACCACGGCGCCCAGCGCCGCAGCGGCCGCGCCGATCACGAAGCACCAGGTGAAGGCGCTCGCGGTGGGCACGGGGTGGTCGCCGAGGTCCATGGTGGAGCTGGTGAGCACCAGCGCCATGACGGCTCCGGCGGTGGTGGTACCGATCGACCGCATCAGGGTGTTGACGCCCACGCTGGACGAGGCCTCCTCGGCGGGCACGTTGGAGAGGATGAGCGTGGGCATGGCGGCGTAGCCGATGCCGACGCCGGCGGAGACCACGCAGGCGAGCAGCATGAGCTGCCATGGCGCATCGGTGAGGAAGATGCCGATGATGTAGCCGCCGGAGAGCACCGCGGCGCCGATCGCCATGGTGAGGCGTGCGCCGATGGTGTTGAGCAGGCGCGCGGACAGCGGTGTGAAGAGCATCATCGCGATGCCGCCGGGCGCCATCCACAGGCCGGCCTGAAGGATCGTCTGGCCCAGCCCGTAGCCGGTGGCCTCGGGCATCTCGAGCAGCTGCGGGACCACGATCGACTGCGCCATCATGCCGAAGCCGATGAGCACCGCGGCGAGGTTGGCGACCAGGACCGGGCGGCGGGCGAAGGTGCGCAGGTCCACGAGCGGGTCGTGGTGGCGCAGCTCGTAGGCGGACCACAGCGCGAGGACCGCGATGCCGCCGCCGATCATGCCCCACGTGGTCGCGGAGTCCCAGCCCCAGTCGTTGCCCTTCGACACGCCGACGAGCACGCCGACCAGGCCGATCGCGAGGCCGATCGCGCCGACGATGTCGAGGCGGGCGGGGTGGGCGTCGTGGCGGTGGGGCACGGTGACGATGGTGAGGATGCTCACGACCACGGCGAGGCCGGCGGAGACCCAGAACAGCATGTGCCAGTCGAACGTGTCGGCGATCCACGCCGAGAGCGGCAGGCCGAGCGCGCCGCCGACGCCGAGCGTGGCGCTGACCATCGCCACGGCGCCGTTGCGCTTGTCGGCGGGGGCGAGCTCGCGCACGGCGGAGATCGCGACGGGCACGTAGCCCATGGCGAAGCCCTGGAGCACGCGGCCGATGATCATGGGCGTCGCGCTGTCCGCGAGCGCGCACACGATCGAGCCGACGATGAGGCCGAGCGCGGAGCCGACCAGCACCGGCTTCTTGCCGTAGATGTCGGCGAGGCGGCCGATGACGGGCATGGCGACGCCGGCGGCGAGGAGGGTCGCGGTGATGACCCACGATGCGGTGGAGGCGGACGTGCCGAGCAGCTCGGGGAACTCGCTCTGGATCGGCACCACGAGTGTCTGCATGAGCGCCGCGCACAGCGACCCGAACGCGAGCACCACGATCGGCAGCATGGACAGCCGCCCGGTCGCGGCCCGAGGGCTCGCGGCGGCCGTGGCGCCCTGGGGGGAGGAGGACATGGGTGTGCCTTTCCTGTGGGGAGGGGACGATGTCACGGGCGCCTCGGGCGCGCATCGCACCTCGGGCGTCGCCGTATGTAAGTTACATACATATGACGATGTGTACGATACACGACATGGGCGCTCGTGACACCACCGTGGCCTCTCCGGCGATGCGCATGGCCGCGTTGCTGAGCCGGGCGGAGCGTGCGCGTCGCCTGGTCGAGCACCGGCAGACGCTAGGGACGGCCTATCTCCGGCTCCTGTGGCTGCTGGGCGACGGGCAGCCGCGGACCATGCGCGAGGTGGCCGAGCAGCTGGGGCTCGAGCAGTCGACGGTGAACCGGCAGGTCGCCGGGGCGCGGCGGCACGGGTACCTCCGGCGCACCCGGCCTCAGGGGAGCGCTGCGGCGGTCCTCGAGGTCACCGAGGCGGGGCTCGAGGTGCTGGACCGGGACGTCACGACCGCGATGGGCGCGATCGGGACCGGCCTCGGTGCGCTCACCCCGGAGGAGGAGCGCGAGCTCCTGGCGCTGCTCGGGAGGTTCTTCGACTCCTACGAGCAGGAGCTCGGGTAGGCCGCCCTACTGCCCGTCGCGCGCGGCCTGGCGCCGCAGGTACTTCCGGTCGTCGTTGGCGTACGCGTAGTACCAGCCGATGAGCAGCCCGCCCCCGACGAAGTTGCCGACCAGCACGATCGCGAGCTGCGCGAGCGCGAGCCCCCAGTCGAGGCCGTGCGTGAGGGCCGAGACGGAGAACACCACGGTGTTCGCGACCGAGTGCTCGAAGCCCACGAAGGCGAACACGAACACCGACATGATCATCGCGATCGCCTTGGTGAGGTCCTCCTTGATCACGCCGTTGTAGACCAGCAGCATGCCCAGGTTGATCATGAAGTTGCACAGGATCGCGCGGACGAACAGGTCCGACATCCCCGCCCAGCCCTGATCGAAGTAGGCGAGCTTGTGTTCGACCGAGGCGTCGAGCTGCGCGCCCATCGCTCCGCTGGCCATGGTGGAGCCGGCGACGAGGATCGCGACCGCGAGGCCGCCGATGATGTTGCCGCCGTAGCACATGGCCAGAACCCGGAGCGAGCGCAGCGGGGTGGTGCGCTTCCAGTACAGGCCGATGGTGACGATCATCATGTTCGACGTCAGCAGCTCGGACTTCGAGTAGTAGATGAACACGAGCGCGAAGCCGAAGATCATCGCGCCCAGGATCTTGCCGATGTTGACGAACGAGCCGTCCCCGGCGCTCTCGAACGCCGCGATGACCGCGAAGTTCGTGAGGTACATGATGCCGATGATGACGCCAGCCATGGCGGCGCGCATGAGGTAGACGCGGGCCAGCCCGCCGCTCATGGCGGTCTTGGTCTCGAGCGCGTCGAGGACCGTGGAGATGAACTGCTTACCAGGGAACAGCGCGCTCTGATCGCTCATGGGGCCCAGCCTGCCATGCGAGACCCCCCGCGTCCCGGGACCCGCCTGGGACTCAGTCGAGGCCGAACGCCTCGCGCAGCATCCGGCGCACCTGCGCGGGCACGTCGATCACCCCGGGGTGGAGGGCGTCGTACATCTGCAGCCCGTCCCAGGCGCCTACCAGGAACGCGGCCCGCTCGGCCGGGGACAGCGGGTCGTCGATGGGCAGCTTCGCGCGCTGCTGCATGATCATCCACGCGAACACGCCCGCGACCAGGTCGTGGCGCTTCTGGAGCGTCTCGCGAGCCGGGTGATCCTCGGCCCCCGCCTCCGCGGTGAGCACCGACAGGAGCTGGACCAGGCCCGGCGTCTCGGCGTTCCGCGCGGCCTGCTCGGCGAACCCCTCGACGACGTACTCCGCGGTCAGCTCCTCGGGCAGCTCGGTGGGCATGCCCTGAGCGTCGTGCCACTCGATGACCGCGAGCAGCAGCGCGGTCTTGTTGCCGAAGTGGTGGAGCAGCGTCGAGTGGTCGACGCCGGCCTCGCGCGCGATCGACCGCAGCGAGGCGCCGTAGAAGCCCTTCTGGGCGAACGCGGTCGCCGCGCTCTCCACGATCGACTGCTTGGTCGCGCGTCCCGTGGCGTACCCGTCGGGCATGGCCGTTCCTCTCCTGTGCAGGCGTGTCGCGCCGGATTTTCCACCACGCGGTGGAATTTGTTACGCTCCACGCCAGAACCCCACCAACCGGTGGAACTTGATGCGAGGTAGTTTCTCATGACGGTCGACGGCGACAGGCTCCTGACGCGCAGCGCGATGACGCTCGCGGAGAAGGCGTCCCTCATGTCGGGCGCCAACTTCTGGAACACCAAGGCCGTCGAGCGGCTCGGCGTTCCCGGGATCATGCTGACCGACGGCCCCCACGGCCTGCGCAAGCAGGGCGGCGCCGCCGACCACCTGGGCCTCAACGCCTCCATCCCGGCGACGTGCTTCCCGCCCGCCGCGACCCTCGCGAACAGCTGGGACCCGGCGCTGCTCGAGCGAGTGGGCGGGGCGCTCGGCACCGAGGCCGCCGCGGAGCGCGTGAGCGTCCTCCTTGGGCCCGGCCTCAACATCAAGCGCAACCCCCTCGCCGGCCGCAACTTCGAGTACTTCTCCGAGGACCCCCTCCTGTCCGGCACGCTCGCCGGCGCGCTCGTCCGTGGCATCCAGTCCCAGGGCGTCGCCGCATGCCTCAAGCACTACGCGGTCAACAGCCAGGAGACCCACCGCATGACCATCGACGAGGTGGTCGACCGGCGCTCCCTCCACGAGCTCTACCTCGAGGGCTTCCGCATCGCCGTCCGCGACGGGCGGCCCTGGTGCGTCATGACCTCGTACAACAAGGTCAACGGCACCTACGCCAACGAGCACCTCGAGCTCGCCGGCATCCTGCGCGACCGCTTCGGCTTCGACGGGCTCGTGGTCACCGACTGGGGCGGCAACAACGACCGCGTCGCTGGCCTGCTCGCCGGCAACGCCCTCGAGATGCCATCCGCGGACGGCGTGACCGACGCCGAGATCGTGCGCGCCGTCGAATCCGGCGCGCTAGACGAGGCCGTCCTTGACGCGCGGGTCGACGAGGTCCTGGCGCTCATCGAGCGCACCTCCGGCGCGCGGGGGGACGATGCGCCGGTCGCCGACCACGACGCTCACCACGCGCTCGCGGTCGAGGCCGCGCGCCGCTCGCTGGTGCTGCTGCGCAACGAGGGCGACGCGCTGCCGCTCGGGCCCGACGCGGGCCGCGTCGCCGTCATCGGCGACTTCGCCGCCACTCCCCGCTACCAGGGTGCCGGCAGCTCGCTCGTCAACCCCACCCGCGTCGACGCGCCGCTCGACGCGCTGCGCTCCACGGGCCTCGACATCGTCGGCTTCGAGCCCGGCTTCGCGCGCCGCGACAAGGCGTCGACGCGCCTTCGGGACCGGGCGCTGGCGCTCGCGATGCGCGCGGACACCATCCTGCTGTTCCTGGGCCTCGACGAGTCCGCCGAGGCCGAGGGCGTCGACCGCGCCCACATGCGGCTCGCCGCGAACCAGCTCGACCTGGTGCGCGCGATCACCCGGCTGGGCAGGCGCGTGGTGGTGGTGCTCGCGGGCGGTGCGCCGATCGAGCTCCCGTTCGCCGAGGACGTCGACGCGATCCTCCACGGCTACCTCGCCGGCCAGGGCGGCGGACGGGCCATCGCGGACGTCCTCACCGGGGTCGCCAACCCTGAGGGTCGCCTCGCTGAGACCTACCCGCTGCGCTACGAGGACGTGCCCTCGCACCGTGCCTTCGGTCGCACGGAGGCAAGCTCCGAGCACCGCGAGGGCATCTACCTGGGCTATCGCTACTTCGACAAGGTGGGCGCAGAGGTGCGCTACCCGTTCGGGCACGGACTCGGCTACACCGCGTTCGAGATGACCGGGCTGGTGGCAGGTCCCGCATCCGCGCGGGTGACGGTGACGAACGTGGGCCACCGCGACGGCCATGAGACCGTGCAGCTCTACGCGGAGGCGCCCGGCGCCTCCGAGGGCGAGCTCCGCGCCCCCCGCGAACTGGTCGGCTTCGCCAAGGTCGCCCTCGCGCCGGGGGAGAGCGTGACCGTCGAGATCGCCTACGCCGAGCACGCGTTCCACGTCTACGACGCCGCCGCCGACCGGTGGCGCGCCGTCGGAGGCTCGTACGCGATCCTGGCCGGTGCATCGTCCCGCGACATCCGGGCGCGCGCGGAACTGGTGGTCGCGGGCGACCCCTGGACCACGCCGGACGCCGCGCGGCTTCCGCACTACCTGTCGGGCCACGTCGAGGACGTCGACGCGGCCGAGTTCGAGGCCCTGCTCGGACGGCCGTTGCCGGCGGCGACCTGGGACCGCGACCGGCCGCTCACGCGCGCCGACATCATCGCCCAATGCCGGGGGCGTGGCGGCTTCGGCGGCCTCCTGTACTGGACGGTCGACACGGCGGGCGCCGTGCTCATGGCGCTCGGCAGGCCGCTCGCGGCCAACAACACCAGATTCGTGCTCGACCTGCCGTTCCGGTCGGTCGCGCGCATGAGCGGCGGCAGGGTCGACGAGGCGATGCTCGACGGCCTGCTGCTCATGGTCAACCGTCGCTTCTGGCGCGGGCTCGCCCGCGTCGGAGGCGCCTGGCGCGCTCGGCGAAGGAGCGAGCGCGCGTCACGCAAGGATTGAGAGAGACATGGCTACCCGCAAAGAGATCAAGCAGGAGGCCGTCGCGCGCGTCAAGGACGAGCGCGCGGCCACGCAGGCGCGCCGCGACGAGCTGAAGGCGATGACGCCCGACGAGCGCACCGCCGCCAAGGCCGCCGACAAGGCCGCCGCGAAGGAGGCGAAGGCCACGGCGAAGGAGGAGCGCGCGGAGGTGCGCGCCACCATGAACCGCGCCCAGCGTCGCGAGCTCAAGCGACGCGAGCGCGTCTACCGGAAGGTCAGCCACCGCCGTCGCCGCGCGATCGGTTGGGGCGTCACCGGCGTCGCCGTCATCGGGATCGGCGCCCTGGCCGCCCCCTACGTGGGCGGGCTCGCGCGCGTCGCGTCGCTCAGCTTCACCGACGACACCCCCGAGGCGGCCGCCGCCCGTGAGGCCGCGCTCGGCGTCTCCGAGTCCATCTCGGACGAGGGCATGGTGCTGCTCAAGAACGAGGGCGACGCGCTGCCCCTGACCGGCGGCGTCAACGTGTTCTCGTTCTCCTCGTTCAACCTGCGCCTGGGCGGCGGCGGTTCCGGCGGCTCCGACACCGCGGGCGCGCCCACGCTGTACGAGGCGCTCGAGGCCCAGGGCGTCGCCTACAACACGGACCTCTACGCGACGATGGAGGACGCGGGCGCCGAGCACTCCGAGGGCTCCAGCAACTTCCTGGTGCAGATCGCCGGCGCGATGCTCGGCGGGGAGAAGGAGCCCGCTCCGGACTACCTCACCGAGGACGTGCTCGCGCAGGCGCAGTCCTTCTCCGACACCGCGATCGTGGTGGTGGGCAACGACGGCTCCGAAGGCTCCGACTTCTCGCAGGAGCAGCTCCAGCTCAACGACGCGCAGCGCGAGCTGCTCGACAAGGTCACGGCGGTCCAGGACAACGTCATCGTGGTCGTGAACTCCGGCAACCAGATGGAGCTCGGCTTCCTCGACGAGTACCCCGAGATCACCGCCGCCGTGTGGATGGGCACCCCCGGGCCCCAGGGCGCGACCTCGCTCGCGAAGGTCCTCACCGGAGAGGTCAACCCGTCCGGTCGCCTCACCGACACGTACGCGTACGACGTGTCGACGGCCCCCGCGACCGAGAACTTCGGGGACCACGACTACACGAACGTCAAGCGCTCGTTCCTCGACTACGAGGAGGGCATCTACGTCGGCTACCGGTACTACGAGACCCGCTACGAGGGCGACGAGGCGGGCTACGCCGAGACGGTGCAGTTCCCGTTCGGCTACGGCCTCAGCTACACCTCCTTCGACTGGGAGACCGCGGAGCCGGTGATGACCGACGAGACCGTGTCCGTCGACGTGACCGTCACCAACACCGGCGACGTCGCGGGCAAGGACGTGGTCCAGGTCTACTTCTCCGCACCGTACACCGGCGACATCGAGAAGTCCTCGATCGAGCTTGCCGGCTACGCGAAGACGGGGCTGCTCGAGCCCGGCGCCTCCGAGACCGTCACCGTCGAGTTCGCGGTCCAGGACATGGCGTCCTGGGACACCGCCGCGGGCGGCGCGTACGTGCTGGAGGCCGGCGACTACGAGATCTCCGCACGTTCCGACGTCCACTCGCCCGTCGCATCGTCCACCGTGACCGTCGCGAACGACGTCACCTTCGACGCGGACGCGGGCACCGGCGTCGCGTACGAGAACCGCTTCGACTACGTCGAGGGCGACCTCACCTACCTCTCCCGCGCGGACTGGGAGGCCACCTACCCGGCCGCTCCCGACGGCACCGAGGAGGCGTCCGACCAGGTGCTCGCGCTCATGGACCCGACGTTCGAGCCCGCCGAGGGCGAGGCGCCCACTTACGGCGCCGAGAACGGGCTGACGCTCGCCGACATGGTGGGCCTCGAGCACGACGACCCGCAGTGGGACGCGTTCCTGGACCAGCTCACGCTCGACGAGCAGGTGGACCTGTTCTCCTACGGCGCGTACCAGTCGGTCGCGGTGGAGCGCCTGGGCGTCCCCTCGATCACCATGCTCGACAGCCCCGCGGGTCTCAACTCGCTCTTCTCGCCGCTCGACTCCGCGGCCTACCCGACCGAGGTGGTCATCGCCTCGACGTGGAACGACGAGCTCGCGTACGCGTGGGGCGAGTCGGTGGGCAACGAGGCGAAGGCGTACGGCGTCGAGGTCTGGTACGCCCCCGGCATGAACCTGCACCGCACGGCGCTGGGCGGCCGTGACTTCGAGTACTTCTCGGAGGACCCGCTGCTCACCGGCAAGATGGCCGCGGCCGTGGTGTCGGGCTCGCAGGACCAGGGCGTGCCGACCACCATCAAGCACTTCGTGCTCAACGATCAGGAGACCAACGCACGCACGGGCATCAACGTGTTCGCGTCGGAGCAGGCGCTGCGTGAGCTGTACCTCCAGCCGTTCGAGATCGCGGTCAAGGAGGCCGATGCGGCGGGCGCGATGAGCTCGTTCATCAACCTCGGCGGGAGCTGGGCCGGCGGCAACGAGGACCTGCTCGAGGAGGTCCTGCGCGGCGAGTGGGGCTTCGAGGGCTTCGTGTCCACCGACGCCGTGCTCGGCGGCTGGATGGACCCCGAGCTCGCCGCGCGCGGCGGCAACGACTGGATGCTCGCGGTGTTCCCCTCCGCGACCGTGAAGTCCACCAAGGCCGCCGTCGACGCGGACCCGGTGGGCATGGGTGAGGCGCTGCGCGAGCGCGTGCACAACATCCTGTTCACCGTCGCCGGATCGCACGCGATGGACGCGTCCTAGCGGGGCGCGCCGCCGACCACCTTCCCCCCGACCCGTATGGCGGACGGATCCCGCATCCGTCCGCCATACGGGTGGCCCTCCACCTGCATGCAGGATCGATCGCTGATCCGCCCTGCCTATCCGTGCACAGCCCCGCGACCTGCGTGAACCCCGCCGGCGCATCGTCCCCTTGCGGACCCCTCCTTCAGAGAAACGGAAAGTCGATGACGACACCGACCACGTCCCGACCGCGCCTCGCCCTGCTGCTCGGTCTCTCGGGGCTCGCGCTCTTCGCGCTGACCACGCTCGCCATGCGCGCCACGCTGCCGGAGGCCTTCTCGCAAGGCATCGACGACGCGTGGCGGGCGCTCGTGGGTGCCTCCACCGTCGATGCCGTCGACGGTCCGCTCCCGATGTTCTTCCAGAACTTCGGCGAGGGTCCGGGCTTCCTGGTGCACCTGATCCTGGTGCCGGTCGCGCTGCTGGTGACCCGTCGCTGGCGCAGCGCGCTCTTCTGGATCGCCGCGATGATGGGCGCGAACCTGGTGGTGTCGCAGGCGGTCAAGCACCTCCTCGACCGGGAGCGTCCCGCCCTGGACAAGGCCGCCGGGCTCTACGGGCCGCTGTTCCACACGGACCACGGCTCTTTCCCCTCGGGGCACTCGGTCACGATGGGTGCCTTCGTGGTCGCCGTCGCGGCCCTCGTGCCTGTGGCCGTGCGGCGCTGGTGGTGGGCGGTGGGCGCCGTCCTCGCGGTCGGGATGATCTGGCAGCGCACGCTCATCAACGCGCACTGGTTCACGGACGCGGTCGCGGGCGTGCTCGGTGGCGCGGCGTTCGCCGCGCTGATGTGGTGGGCGTTCGCGCTGCTGCTCGACAAGGATCGCGGGCGGCCCCTCCGTCGCGTGCGTCCGACCGCGCCGCAGACCGTGGCGGCCGACGCATGACCGCCGCCCGCACGACCGAGGCGACCGGCGCATCGTCCCGCCCCTCTGCGCCGCGCCGCTGGCGCCGCCGCCTCGCGATCACCGGCGGCGTGGTCGGCGGGCTGGTGCTCGCGGCCGGGGCCGCCGGCTGGTACTTCGCCTACACCCCTGCACCCGAGGAGCCGACGCTCGACGCCACGGTCGAGCAGCGCTCGATCACCGTCGACGGGATGGAGCGCACCTTCACGGCCGTGGTGCCGTCGTCGCTTGCGGACGATGCGCCGCTGTGGGTCGCGCTGCACGGGTCGCGCATGGACGGCGACGGGATGCGCGCCGCGACCGGCTACCAGCTCGATGAGCTCGCGGTCGCGCACGGCTTCGTGGTGGTCTATCCCGACGGCTACCAGGACACCTGGCACGACTGCCGACCGGACACCGGCTACCCGGCGACCGACCAGGGCGTCGACGACGTCGCGTTCCTCGAGGCGCTCGTCTCGGAGGCGGCGAGCGCGTACGGGCTCGACACGTCCCACGTGTACGGCGTGGGCTACTCCAACGGCTCCCACATGCTCTTCCGCATGGCCGCCGAGTCGCCGGGCACGTTCGCCGGCATCGAGGC
This sequence comes from Demequina silvatica, assembly GCF_000971215.1. GTDB lineage: Bacteria > Actinomycetota > Actinomycetes > Actinomycetales > Demequinaceae > Demequina > Demequina silvatica. The sequence continues at coordinate 59,163 of NZ_BBMA01000005.1, read as the reverse complement.
GAACGCGGCGAACCTGCCCACCGAGGACAACTGGTTCTGCGAGTCCTGGACCGCGCCGATCCCGACCATCCTGGTCGAGGGCACGGGCGACCCGATCAACCCGTTCGAGGGTGGCCAGGCCGGCGCGTTCGGGCAGGACCTCGGCACGGTGATGTCGGCCGCGGAGTCCGCGGCGGCGATCGCCGAGATCAACGGCGTGAGCGGCGAACCGGCCGAGTCCGTGGTCGGGGGAGAGCCGGGCGAGGCAGGTGCCGTCACCCTGACCGCCTACGGCGCCGACGCCGAGGCCCCAGTGCTGCTGTACACCGTCGAGGGCGGCGGCCATGGCGTGCCGAACCCCGAGACCCGCCTGCCCCGCATGATGGGCGGCGGCACCGATGAGCTCAACGCGCCGGTGGCGGCGTGGGAGCTGTTCTCGCGCCGCGGTTGACCCTCGGGGGCTGTCCACAGATCAGCGGTCGCGGCTGTCCCGATGATGACGGGATGCCTACCGTCAGACCATGGTCACCGCGAGCACGCGCATTGCTCGACCGCTTCGCTGGGCGGGAGCGGCGGCGCTTGTGGTGCTCGGCGGGGTCGTCGGCGCCCTGGTGACGGCCATCGTCATCGACGGCACTGTCGACGCGAGTCGGGCCGCCTCGATCGTCGGTGACCTCGGACCGCTGGCAACGGCGGTGGCCGCCGGGCTCGCAGCGTGGGGTGTGGTCCACACCTCCGCTCAGCGCGCACTCGAGGCCCGCGCGGAGCAGCGGCGACGCGAGCTCGACCACTGGTGGGAGACGGCGCGCTGGGCAGTCGAACTGGCGGAGGAAGGGCGAGCTCGGGCCGCCCGCGCGACCCGTACCTACCTGCTCGGCGCGGCGTCGACCGCCGAGCAGCGCGCATTCATCCAGGGTGCGATCGCGGCGCATGTCGCGGCGGTGGGCCCCATGCCGGGCGAGTCCACCGGCGCGTAGGGTAGACGTCGATGCGGATGCCCTGGAAGGAGGCGAGCGGTCCGATGGAGGAGCTCCCGGTGTTCACCGTGACGGAGGCCCAGGCGGCCGCCGCATACACGCAGGTCGAGCTCGATCAGATCGAGCATCGCGACACGCCTGGCAATATCCGCGCCGCAGCGATGGGTGAGGTCGGGGAGGACCGCGTGGTCGAGATCGACGGGCGCCGCTTCATCGTGCACGTGACCCCTGGCCATCCTCCGGTCCGCGCCGTTCAGTAGCCGCCAGAGGCGGTCACCCGGTGACCGTCGCCCACCCGACCCGCCGCTCGCTCTCCGCCCAGAGCGCGTCGGCGAGCGCCGCATCGTCCATCTGGGGGTGACGCTTGCGGGGGAGCGCTCGGCGTTCGGTGTAGGTCTCGCCGGAGCGCGCCGTCGCGCCATCCATCGCCCAGATGAGGTTCGCGGCGCCGTCCTCCGGGGTGCGTAGGAATCGCGCCAGCGGGCCCTTGTAGAAGAGCTTCATCGACACGGTGCCGGTGTCCTTCGCGAAGTTCGACGCGATGTCGCCCGGGTAGATCGCGACCGCGCGCACGCCCCTTGCACCGAGGCGGGCATCGAGTGACCGGGCGAACAGCATGGTCGCGAGCTTCGCGTTCCCGTAGGCCGTGGTCACCTTGTAGGAACGCGCCGAGTCGAGATCCGCCAGGTCGAGGCGGCCGTACTTGTCCGCCGCGGCGCTCGCGGTGTTCACCACCGTCGCGCGGCCCGCGATCAGCTCCTCCACCAGGAGGTTCGTCAAAAGGAAACCGGCGAGGTGGTTCACCTGCAGGGTGAGCTCGTTGCCGTCGACGGTCACGGCCCGTTGCGCGAAGATCCCTCCGGCGTTGTTGGCGAGCACGTCGAGGCGGTCGGTGCGCTCGCGGACCCAGGCCGCCAAGGCGCGCACGTCGTCGAGGCGAGCGAAGTCCGCGGGGAAGGCCTCGCCGCCGGTCGACCCCGCGACCGCCGCGAGCTTGGCGGGGGAGCGGCCGGTGAGGAGCACGCGGTCGCCGCGCTCCGCGAGCGCCCGCGCCGTCGCACCCCCGATCCCGTCGGACGCGCCGGTGATGAGGATGGTGCGCTGCGTCAAGGTGTCCTCCAGAGGTGCGCGTGAATCGTACCGAGGAGGACCGCCTCAGTACCCCCGCGGCTCCCGCACCTGGTACGGAGCCTCGAGCGCCTCGACCTCCTCGGACGTGAGCTCGATGTCGAGCGCCGCGACGGCGTCGGGGAGGTGGTGCGGCTTGGTCGCGCCCACGATCGGCGCGGAGACCACCGGGTTCCGCAGCACCCACGCGAGCGCGACCTGCGACATGGGGACGCCCCGCTCGGTCGCGACCTTCTCGACCGCGTCCACCACGCCCTGGTCCGCGTCCATGAAGGTCGCTTCCGCGACCGGGTCGTTCCCCGCGCGCGACGTCTGCGTGCCCCACGGCCGCGCGACGCGCCCCTTCGCGAGCGGCGAGTAGGGGATCGCGCCCACGCCCTGGTGCGCGAGCAGGCCCAGCATCTCGCGCTCCTCCTCGCGGTAGAGCAGCGAGTACTGGTCCTGCATGGACACGAACCGCGTCCACCCGCCCAGGTCCGCCGCGTGCTGCATGGTCGCGAACTGCCACGCGTGCATCGCCGAGGCGCCGATGTACCTCGCCTTTCCCGCCTTCACCACGTCGTGGAGCGCCTCCATGGTCTCCTCGATGGGCGTCGTGGGGTCGAACCGGTGGATCTGGTAGAGGTCAACGTAGTCCGTGCCGAGCCGCGTCAACGACGCGTCGATCTGCTCCATCACTGCCTTGCGTGACAGTCCCTGGCCGCCCGGGCCGTCGTGCATCCGGAAGTGCAGCTTGGTCGCGAGCACCGTCTCCTCGCGCGTGCTGAACTCGCGCAGCGCGCGTCCGGTCAGCTCCTCGCTCGCGCCCTCGGAGTACACGTTCGCGGTGTCCCAGAACGTGATGCCCAGCTCGACGGCCTGCCGGTAGAACGGCGCGGCCTGCTCCCACGCGAAGGCGCCCCACTGCGGCACCTGCGAGGTCGGGCTGCCGTAGGTCATGGTCCCGAGCGCGAGACGCGGGATGCGGAGCCCCGAGGCTCCGAGACGGGTGTACTTCATCTTCTGCTCCTGTGCGAGGGACGATGCGGTGGCTGGGTGGGCGACGAGGCTCAGGCCTCGGGGATCGGGCGGTCGAAGAACTCGTCGCGGATCGCATCCGGCTCGGGGCCGCCACGCACGCCGGTGTCGAGGGCGTCGATGGCCGCGAGCTCCTCGCCCGAGAGCGCGAAGTCGAAGACGTCGAAGTTCTCCGCGATGCGGCTCGGCGTGACCGACTTCGGGATCACCTGGCGACCCTCCTGGAGGTGCCAGCGCAGCATCACCTGCGCGGCAGTCTTGCCGTGCGCCGCGGCGATCTCGCCGATCGTCGGGTCCTCGAGCGTCGAACGGCCCTCGCCGCGGTAGAACGTGATGCCGCCGATGGGTGACCACGCCTGGTTGAGGATGCCCGCGGCGGTGTGCGCTGCTTGGACCGCGCCCTGCTGGAAGTACGGGTGGACCTCGATCTGGTTGACCGCGGGCACCACCTCGGCGACGTCGAGCAGGCGCGCGAGGTGGTCGGTCATGAAGTTGCTCACGCCGATCGCGCGGACCTTGCCGTCCTTGTAGAGCGTCTCGAGTGCGTGGTAGGCGGCGACGGTCTGCTCCCAACGGGACGGCGCGGGCTGGTGGAGGATCAGCAAGTCCAACTGGTCGATGCCGAGCTTCGCCGTGGCCTTCTCGAACGCGTGCAGCGTCTGCTCGTGGCCGTAGTCGCTCACCCACACCTTGGTCTCGATGAAGAGGTCGTCGCGCCGGATGTCGGACGCGGCGATGGCGGCGCCCACGCCGGACTCGTTGAAGTAGGCGGCGGCGGTGTCGATGTGGCGGTACCCGACCCGGAGCGCCTCGGTGACAGCGGTCGCGGTCTCGTCCGGCGGGGTCTGGAAGACGCCGTAGCCGAGGGCGGGCATGGTGACGCCGTTGTTGAGGGTGATGGTGTCCATGCCTGTGACGCTATGCCGCGGCGGGTCGCGGTGGGAGGTGCTGGCGTTACCCCGGTCACTGGCACCCCTCGCGCCCCGGGACACTCACCGTGCTTTCTCACCTGTTCGTGCGCCGTGCGGGACGGTCGCCTCCGCCGCGATGGACCGACGCCAAGTCGCGTGTCCCGCCCATTGCAGCCTCGCGCAGAAAAGCACGGTGAGTGTCCCGCACGCCTAAGCGCCTTGGTGCCCATGCGCTCCACCGCGGTCACGGCCGCACGGAGCGGGGCCGCGACGCTGCTCGCGCTGGCGGTCGCGGCGGTCCCGGTCGCGCCGGCCGCCCGGCGCAAGCGGAGGCGGGTACTGAGCGTCCGTCCCTTGCCGCCACACCCCAACGTACGGTGCACGCACGAGTACGAACCCCGAGCGCACTGCGTGCGTGTGGGCACGGTTGCTGGCGCGCCTGATCTACAACCCGGACAGCCCCGACACGAGCACCAGCAGGCCGATCACGGCGCTGACCACCGCGATCACCGCGCTCGTGTGTGCATCGAGCCAGCGGCGCACGGCCTCCAGTACGGGAGCGGTGCGCTCGCCGGCCACGGTGAACGCGAGCACGGGGGCCAGTGCCGTCATGCTCGCCACGAGGGCGAACACCGCGATGGCGGCGAGCTCGGCGGCGACGGTGGGCGCGGTGGCGCCGATGCTCGCGCCGCCCGCCGCGGCCAGCATGATGACCTTGGGATTGGCGACCGTGAGGAGCAGCGCGAGGCGTGCGGCCGCGCCCGGTGACGCGTCCGCGAGCGATCCCAGCCACGCGGGCTGCTTCGCGGCCGCGCGGCCCCGCCACTTGACGACCGCGGCGACCAGCAGCGCGACGCCGACCGCGACACGCAGGAGCGCGGCCCAGAGCGGCTTGTCGTCGCTCGGCGCCGCGAATGCGAGGGAGCCCGCGACGAGCGCGACCGCCGTCACCCCGCACCACCACGCGCTCGCGAACGCGTAGCCGGCCGCCCGCGGCCGGGACCCGAGCAGCACCAGCACCGCGGGCATGATCGCGAAAGGGGACAGCGCGATGCCCAGCGCGAGCGGAAGGCTGCTGATCACGGGGATGCCTCCGTGGATCCGGCAGGTGTCGCGGTGCCCGTGGTGCGTCGCCACCATGCCGCCGCCGCTGCGCCGAGCACCAGCGTCCCGCCAAGCGTGACCGTCCGCCACACCACGGTCCCGGCGAGCAGGGTCGCCTCGTGCTCGAGCCCGGCGATCGCAGTCCACCCGGCTATCAGGATCGCGTCCATCACGCCCAAGCCGAACAGCGGCAGGATGGTGAGGGGATACGCCATGAGGAACGCGCCGATGATGTCGGCGGTGCCGAGAGTGCCCGCGTCGATCCCCACGAACCTGATGCTCGCGGTCAGGATGACCCCGTCCACCACCACCGCGCAGAGCATGCCCGCCAGCGCGGGGAACAGGTGCGTGCGCAGCGTCTGCGCCACCTGCGCACGGAAGGTCGTGGCGGCCGTGATCCACGCCTCGCGATCGACCGACGCGCGCATCTTTCCGACGAGGCGCGCGGCGTGCGTCGCGAGGGTCACGGCCCAGCCCTCCGACCGCATGATCAGCACCAGGGCGCCGATGATCACGACCGCAAGCGCGCCGGACAGGCCGGCGCTCAACCACTGGCCGTTCTCCGCGCCGCTGGTCGCGAAAAGCGCGAGCCCCAGCACGGGCGCGATGAAGCGAGCGCCGTAGAACACGATCGAGTTGAGCGTGACGCCGGCCATGCCGTCCACCGGATTGATGCCCCACGACCGGAACATCGCGACCCGGATCACGACGTCGCCCGGGGGCGGGGTGAGCGTGCCGGCAAGGTTGGCGGAGAGATCGTTCTGGACCGCGCGGCCCAGCGTGAGGCCCGGTACGAACCGCGCGACGGGTGTTGCGTTGAGCAGCTGCCTGGCGCCGAGCATCACCGCCAGGGCCGCACCCTGCCACCATGCGAGGTGCGCGAGAGCATCGCCGACGGCGGACCACTGGATGCGCCCGACCAGGCGGATGCCGAGCCACCCGACGGAGATCGAGACGGCCGCGATGACGAGGCCCTTGAGCAGGCGTCGTCTCAGGTCGCGCCTGTCGGTCGCCGCGATTGCCGGTGTGCTCACCCGGCGGCCGCGAAGCCGCTGGCGACGTGCGCGAGCAGCCGCGCGCCGTACCCGGTCGCGCCGGCCGGGCGCCACGCCTGGTCCTTCTCCGCCTGCATGGTGCCAGCGATGTCGACGTGCGCCCACGGCGTCTCGCCCACGAACTCCTGCAGGAACAGCGCGGCCGTGGTCGCGCCCGCGTGCGGGCCGCCCAGATTGGCGATGTCCGCGACCTGTGAGTCGAGCTGCTCGCGGTATCCGGCCTCGAGCGGCAGCCGCCACACCGGCTCGTCCACCGCGGCGGCTGCCGCCTCGACCCGGCCGGCCAGCGCATCGTCGTTCGCGAACAGCGCCGCGCGCGACTTGCCGAGAGCCATGAGCGCCGCACCCGTGAGGGTGGCGATGTCGACCACCGCGTCGACGCCGTCCTCGGTCGCGAGCACCAGCCCGTCCATCATCACCAGGCGGCCCTCGGCGTCGGTGTTCTTCACCTCGACGGTGGTACCGCCACGCGCCACCAGCACGTCACCGAGCTTGGTCGCGGTGCCCGAGGGCATGTTGTCCGTGCACATGAGCCACGCGCTCACGCGTGCAGTGGTGCCCAGGTCGCGCAGCGCGGTGAACGCGCCGAGCACGGCCGCCGCCCCACCCATGTCGATCTTCATGAGCAGGTGCATCGGGTCGGACGGCTTGAGGCTGATGCCTCCCGAGTCGTACATGATGCCCTTGCCCACCATGCCAAGGTGGCCCGTCGGTTCGCCGGCGGGGGAGTAGCGGAGCACGATCATCCGCGGCTCCTCGGCGCTGCCCGCGTTGACCCCCAGGAGCCCGCCGCAGCCCAGCTCGCGGAGGGCGTCGGGGCCGTAGGCCTCGACCTCGAACCCGAACCGCGGTCCGAGCGACTTGGCCGCCTCCGCCATCCGGGTCGCGGTGAGGATGCTCGCAGGTGCGTTACCCAGGTCGCGCGCGGTCAGCGCGGCGCGGACCCACGGCAGCGCCGCGGAGATGCCCTCGGCCACCGCGTCATCCGGCGCCCCCGCGACCACGACGCCGACCCGGGCGAGCGGGCGGTCCTTCGGGGAGGTCGTGAGCGTCTGGAAGCGGTAGCGGCCCAGGATCGCTCCCTCGGCCGCGGCCACGGCGACGGCCGCGGGCTCCAGCCCGGGAACGTCGACCACCACGGTCAGCTCGTCGGACACGCGCGCGACGGCGCGCGCGGCGACGGCCGCTGCGTCGCGCACCGCGTTCGCCGTCGGCGACGCGCCGGCGCCCGCGAGCACCACGGGCCGCTCGCCCGCGGGGACCACCAGGGAGGTGCCCGCGGCCCCCGTGAAGCCCGCACCAGCGAGCGCGGCGGCGTCGAGGGTGGTGGCGCCTGCTGGCGAGGCACTCGAGACGATGTACGCGATGGGTCCCGTGTCGAGCTCGCCGGGCGCGGTGGCCGGCACCCGGGCCAGGGCGTCGACGAACGTCGAGGCCGCGGATGCAGACGAGTCGAGAGGTGCGTCCATGGTGATGGCCTTCCGTGCGGTGCCGCCGTGCGGCGATGCTCCTGAGCCTAGCGCCGTTGACGGCCGGTGGGGACGCGCCTACCAGCGATAACAATGATGTTCACGGAGCGCCCGCGCCGCTAGTGTCGGGCCTGTGGATCCCATCCTGATCACGGCGCTCATCCTGGCCGCCGCGGTGGTCGCGTTCGTGACCAACCGCGTGCCCGCCGGGGTGGTCGCGGTCGGGGTGTCGGTGGCGCTATGGGCCACCGGGATCCTCACGCTCGGCGAGGCCATGGCGGGGTTCGGGGACCCGACGGTGGTGTTCATCGCGAGCCTCTTCATCGTCTCCGAGGCCCTCGACGCCACCGGTGTGACGGCGTGGGTGGGACAGCTGGTCGCGACCCGTGTCGGTACAAGCCGGACCCGAGTCGTCGTGGCGGTGGCGGGCTTGGTGGCGCTGGTCACCGCGCTCATCTCCGTCAACGGTGCGGTGGCGGCGCTCATCCCCGTGGTGGCGGTGGTCGCGGTGCGTGCCGCGCTGCCCCCGTCGCAGATGATGATGCCCCTCGCGTTCGCCGCCCACGCCGGCTCGATGCTCGCGCTCACCGGCACGCCCGTCAACATCATCGTGAGCGAGGGCGCGGTCGACGCCGGCGGACGCGCGTTCGGGTTCTTCGAGTTCGCCGGGGTGGGCATCCCGCTGCTCGTCGGGTCCGTGGCGATCATCGTGCTGCTCGGGCGGCGCCTCCTGCCGCACCGGGCGCCGGCGACGCTGCCGCCCGACGTGACCGCGTATGTGCGCAGCCTGCGCGCCGAGTACGCGCTGGGCACGGGTGCGGAGCTGGTCGATTCACGCTCGGGCGTGACGGAGGTGGTGGTGCCGCCGCGCTCCCCGCTGATCGGTACCCACCTGTTCGTGGGGCAGTCCACCCCGAGCGGCGACCTCGTGGTCCTGGGCCTGCGGCGCGCGGGGGACGATGCGTCGGGTCCCGACGCCGTGCTGGCTGCGGGCGACTCGGTGCTGGTCCAGGGGCCGTGGGACAGCCTCGAGCGGCACACCTCGGGCGACGAGGTGCTGGTGGTCGCGTCGCCCGAGGTGCTCCGTCGCGCCGTCCCGTTGGGCGCCGGCGCCAAGCGCGCGCTCATCATCCTCGGGGCGATGGTGCTGCTGCTCGCGACGGGCGCCGTGCCGCCCGCGATCGCGGGGCTGCTCGCGGCGGGGGCCGTGATCGTGGCGCGTGTGATGCCGGTCGCGACCGCGTACCGCGCGATCTCCTGGCCCACCCTCCTGATCGTGGCCGGCATGATCCCGCTGTCCGCGGCATTCACATCCACCGGCACCGCCGACCTCGTCGCGGAGACGCTGCTCGACGTGGTGGGCGACGCGTCGCCCACCATCGCCCTCCTCGCGATGTGCCTCATCACCATGGTGCTCGGGCAGCTCATCTCGAACACCGCGACCGTGCTCATCATGGTCCCGATCGCCTCCGTGGTGGCCGCCGACCTCGGTGTCTCGGTGCAGCCGTTCATGATGGCGCTCGCCGTCACCGGAGCTGCGGCCTTCCTCACGCCGGTCGCCACGGCGGCCAACACCATGGTGATGGAGACCGGCGGCTACAAGTTCGGCGACTACGTCCGCTTCGGCGCTCCGTTCGCCACCCTGTTCCTCGCGGTCGCCGTGTGGTGGGTGCCGCTCATCTGGCAGTTCTAGGAATCCAAGGAGATGACATGAATCCCGTGGTCGCATTCGTCGTGGTGATGGCGGTGTGGACGGTCTCGGAGATGGTCGCGAAGCGGACGCGTTCACTGCTGTCGAGCCTGTTCGTCGCGTCGATCATCTTCCTCATCGGGTTCCTCACCGGGATCTTCCCGGAGGACCTGCTCCAGGCCTCGTCGCTGCTCGCGCTCGCGGGGGTGGTGGTGGGCTTCGTGATCGTCCACCTGGGCACGATGATCAGCCTCGACGACTTCAAGAAGCAGTGGCGCACGCTGCTGGTGGGCATCTCGGCCGTGGCCGGCATGGGAGTGCTGCTCCTCGGCGCCGCGTACCTGTTCGGCGGTGACGTCACCGATGCGGAGTACGACGGCCTGCTCGCGTCCGCGCGAGACTTCGCACTCGCGGGCACCGGTGCGTTGTCCGGCGGCACCATCTCCGTGCTGATCGTGCAGGAGGCGGCGCTCGGGGTCGGGCTCACCGCGGTCGCGGTCTTCCCCGTGCTCATCGCGGCGCTGCAGGGACTCATCGGCTTCCCGCTCACGTCCATCATCCTGCGCAAGGAGGCCACCCGGCTGCGCGACGCGTACCGTGCGGGCGACGTCCAGGCGCCTGTGGTCGCCGAGGCGCAGGAGGCGAGCGCCGGCAGGCTCCCCGCGTTCCTCCGCAACACCCCCGGCACGCTGTTCATCGTCGGCGTGGTCGTGCTGCTCAGCATCGGCATCAACAACCTCACCGATGGCACGCTCAACACATTCGTCATGGCTCTCATCTTCGGCATCGTGCTGCGGTCCACCGGTGTGTTCAAGGCGAACATCCTCAACGGCATCGACTCGTTCGGACTCATGATGCTCGCGATCATGATCCTGGTGTTCGGCCCGCTCGCGACCGTCGAACCGGCGGATGTGGCGGCCCTCGCCGTGCCGCTGCTCGTCACCTTCGTGGTCGGGCTCGCGGGCATGGCGCTGTTCACCGTGATCGTCGGCAGGCTGCTCGGGTACTCGCCCGCGATGTCGCTCGCGATCGGCCTCACGTCGCTCTACGGCTTCCCAGGCACCATGATCCTCTCGCAGGAGGCCGCGCGCGGCGCCGGTGAGGACGACGAGGAGCGCGCCGCGATCGAGGGGCAGATCCTGCCCAAGATGATCGTCGCCGGTTTCTCGACGGTCACCATCACCTCGGTGGTGGTGACCAGCATCATCGCCGGTGGCATCGGCGGTTGACGGGTACCGAGCGTCCCTCCCTCGCCGCCACGGCCCGCCGTACGGTGGACGCATGAGCACGAACGCCGAGGTCACCGAGTTCCTGCGCACGCGCCGCGCCCGCATCACCCCCGACCAGGCGGGCCTGCCCGCGTACGGCGGCAACCGCCGGGTTCCGGGCCTGCGCCGCGAGGAGGTCGCGATGCTCGCGGGCGTCTCGGTCGACTACTACGTGCGGCTCGAGCGCGGCAACCTGTCCGGCGCGTCGGAGTCCGTGCTCGAGGCGCTCGCGAACGCGCTCCAGCTCGACGACGCCGAACGCGACCACCTGTTCGATCTCGCGCGTGCGGCCGGTCCCGCATCGTCCCGCGCGGCCGGGCGTCGCCCGACAGGGTCGGTGCGTCCCACGGTGCAGCGCATCCTCGATTCGATCAGCGCGCCGGCATGGGTGCGCAACGGGCGGCTCGACCACCTCGCCCACAACCGCGCGTCCCGGGCGCTGTACTCGCCGCTGCTCGACAGCCCGGCGCGCCCCACCAACACGGCTCGCTTCCTGTTCCTGGACGAGGCGTCACGCGAGTTCTTCGTGGACCGCGACCAGGCGACTGCCGACGTGACCGCGCTGCTGCGCATGGAGGCCGGCCGGCGCCCCCACGACAAGGGCCTCACCCAGCTCATCGGCGAGCTCTCGACACGCTCCGAGGAGTTCCGGCGCCTGTGGGCCCGCCACGACGTGAAGTTCCATCGCTCGGGCGCCAAGCAGCTCCGCCACCCGGCGGTCGGGCTGCTCGACCTCGAGTTCGAGGCGATGGAGCTGCCGTCCGACCCCGACCTGACGCTCCTGGTCTACGCCGTCGCGCCGGGGACACCCGCCGCGGACACGCTCGCGCTGCTCCAGCACTGGGCCGACGAGCGCGAGGCCGCGGGGCTGCTGGCCGACGTGGGCGGCGTCCCCCTGCGCTGACGGCCGGAACCCCTCGCGCGCGCTCGGACGTTGCCCTAGAGGACCCCGACCGAGAGGAACGCCCATGTCCACCGCCGTCCGCCCGCCGTCGCAGTACGAGGATCCGATCGTCGCCCCTCACTCGCTCAAAGGGCGGCGCATCCTGGTGGTCGGCGGGTCCTCCGGATTCGGGCGGCAGGTCGCGCTGGACGCGTCGCTGTCCGGCGCGGACGTGATCGTGGTGGGCCTCGATCCGGCCAAGTCTCACGCGACCGCCCAGGAGTGCGGAGCGCTCGGGCGCGGCAAGGCCAACGCGCTCGCGTTCGACGTCACCACGGACGCGGGCCGTGAACGGCTCCTCGAGGCGGTCGGCCACATCGACCACGTGGTCTCCACGCTCGGTGGGAGGCTCGGCGACCGTGTCCGCGAGGACGACGACGCCGCGACGCGCGACGTCGCCCGCCGCAAGGTCGAGGACAATCGCGCGCTCCTCGAGGCGCTCGCGGACCGCGTGGTCGACGGCGGGTCGTTCGTGCTCACGGCGGGTTCCACGCGCCGCCCTGGCGAGGGCGACGGCGTCGCGGCGGTGGTCGGCAACGAGGAGATCGCCGACCTGGTGCGCGAGAAGGCGCTCGAGCTCGCGCCGCGCGTGCGCGTCAACGCGGTCGCCCCCACGTGGACCCAGACGCCGCTGTGGCGCCATCACGACGACGCGGCCGTGCTCGCGATGCGCCGCGAGATGGAGGAGCGCATCCCGCTGGGCCGCACCGCGGACATCCGCGAGGTGGCGCGCGCCTACCTGTTCCTCATGACCAGCGGGTTCGTGACCGGCCAGACCATCGCGGTGGACGGCGGGTACTCGCTCACCTAGCCCGCGATCACGAGCGTGAGCTCGTCGGGCCCCTTCGCCCTGCGGGCGAGGCTCACGTCCACGAGCGCGTCCCCGATCATCCCGGCCGCCGCGTCGGCGAGGTCCTCCGCGCATCCCGGCTGCGCAGACTCCCGTACCAGGTGCGACGCGAGGAGCCCGCGCGTGTGCTTGGCCATGTGGCTCACCACCGCGCGCTTGCCGTCCAGCTCGCGCTGGACGCTCACCGCGACCCACGGCGAGTCCGCTGGCCGGTACGCCGCCACGTACGAGGCGCTGCGGCAGTCGATGACGAGCCCGCCGTTGGCGAGCGCGTCGAGCTCCGCCGGCAGGTGGCGCTTCCAGAAGGCGCCGAGCCCGCCGATCCGCCCCAGCGACGTCCCCATCGACAGGCGGTACGCGGGGATGCGGTCGGCGGGGGAGACCGCGCCCCACAGCGCCGAGAGGATCCGCACGCTCCCCGCCGCCTTGTCCAGCGTCGCGGCATCCCAGTCCGCCATGCCGGCGGCGTCGTAGAGGACGCCGGTATAGACGGTGGACGATGCGCCGGCCGGGTTCTCCCACACGGTCCGGTTGCGCGCGACCTCCTGGTGCAGGGACGCGCCCACGCCGAGGACGTCCATCGCGTTGCGCTGGCCGCTCACCTTCGCGAGCGCGTCGCCCACGCGCCGACGCGGCCCCTCGAGGCCCGCGTGCGACAGTGCGGTGAGGTCGACGGGGTCCCCGGCGAGGGGAGCGGTCTTGCCCTCGGAGGGCGGGAGCAGGATGAGCACCGGACAAGGGTAGGCGGAGATGGTCCCGGCGTCTGGCACAATTGTCGCAGCCCCACACAAATCCGGGAGAACCCATGAACGCTCGCGCCGCCGCGTGGACCTGTACCACCGCATCGTCCCCCTGGCAGGAGCGCGACGCCGTCGCGCTCGGCGAGCTGACGGCCATGCCGTCGGTGATCCTCGAGACCGAGCGGCCGCAGCAGGCGGTCGAGGGCTTCGGGGCCTCGTTCAACGAGATGGGCTGGGACGCGCTCGCGCTGCTCGCGCCCGAGGCGCGCGAGGACGTGCTTCGCGACCTGTTCGCGCCCGGCGCGGCGCTCAACCTGTCGCTGTGCCGCATGCCGGTGGGCGCGAACGACTTCTCGCGCGACTGGTACTCCTACGACGAGACGCCGGGTGACCTCGAGCTGGCCGACTTCTCGATCGACCACGACCGCGAGACGCTCATCCCGTTCATCCACGCCGCGCAGGCGCACCAGCCGGAGCTGCGCGTGTGGGCGTCGCCGTGGAGCCCGCCCACGTGGATGAAGGTCAACGGGCACTACGCGGCGGCGCTGCCGAACGGGCTCGCCGGGATGGTCGACAACGGCATCCGCCCCGACCAGGTGGGCGCCGAGGGCACCGACATGATGCGCCTCGAAGGGCCCGTCCTCGCGGCGTACGCCCGCTACTTCGGCAAGTTCGTGGACGCGTACGCCGCTGAGGGCATCCCGATCGACATGGTCATGCCGCAGAACGAGTTCAACTCCGCGCAGCCCTTCCCGTCCTGCACCTGGACCCCCGAGGGGCTCGCGAAGTTCATCGCGCACCTCGGCCCCGAGATGGGCGCGCGCGGCGTCGACGTGTTCCTCGGCACGCTCGAGCGGGCGGACGATGCGCTGGTCACCCGGGTGCTCGCCGACCCGACCGCGGCGCCGTGGGTGCGCGGCGTGGGCGCTCAGTGGGCGGGCAGGGGAGCGGTGCCGCACGTGCACCACGACCACCCGGAGCTGCCGATCTTCCAGACGGAGCAGGAGTGCGGCGACGGCCTCAACGACTGGCGCCTCGCGCGCCACGCGTGGGAGCTCATGGAGCACTTCTTCTCGCACGGCGCGAGCGCGTACATGTACTGGAACATGGCGCTGCTCGAGGGCGGCGTGAGCCGGTGGGGCTGGGCGCAGAACTCGCTCGTGGTGGTCGATCCCGAGACGGGTGCGCACCGCTACTCGCACGAGTTCCACGTGCTGCGTCACGTGTCCGGGTTCGTGGCGCGCGGCGCGCGGGTGATCCCGACGCTGTCGTACACGGGTCACACCGACCAGCTCGCGTTCCGCAACCCGGACGGGTCCATCGTGATCGTCGCGCAGAACCCGCTCGCCGAGCCGATGCCGATGACGTTCCTGGTCGACGGCTCGGTGCTCGCGGTCGAGCTGCCCGCGGACTCGCTCAACACCTTCGTGGTGGCCGCTACGGCGTGACGGGTCCGGTGGCGCCGAGCGAATCGAGCCACCGCCCCAGGCGCTCCAGCCCCTCCGCGATGTCCTCGTGCGACGCCGCGTAGGAGAGGCGCACGTGCGTGTCGCCGTGCGTCGCGCCGAAGTCCCGGCCGGGCGTGAGGGCGACGTGCGCCTCGCGCAGGGCGCGCCCGCAGAAGTCCCACGCGTCGAGCCCGGTGCCCGAGACGTCGGCGAACGCGTAGAACGCGCCGTCCGGCTCCGAGGGCACCGGCAGGCCGATGCGCGCGAGCCCGTCGAGCATGGTCCGGCGGCGCGCGAGCAGGTCGAGCCGGCGCTCCTCGGCCTCCGCCAGCGACTCGGGCGTGAACGCCTCGAGCGCGGCGATCTGCACGGGCGCGGCGGCGGACAGGAAGTAGTTCATGGCGAGCCGCTCGACGGGTCCGACCAGCTCCGGGGGCAGCACGCACCAGCCCAGCCGCCAGCCGGTCATCCCGAAGGCCTTGGAGAAGGAGTTGAGCACGATCGCGTCCGGGTCATGCGCCAGCACCGTGCGCTGCGGGCTGCCGTCGGGGTGGCGGTCGGCGGTGTCGAGGTAGATCTCGTCGACCAGGCGCCATGCGCCGCGCTCGCGGGCGAGGTCGCAGATCGCCTCGAGCTCCGGCTGCGCGATGGTGGTGCCCGTCGGGTTGGACGGCGTCGCGACCATCACCACGCCCGTCGCGGGGGTCCAATGCTGGCCCACGAGGTCGCGCGTCAGCTGGAAGCGCGTGGCGGCGGAGGTCGGGACGGTGAGCGCGCGGCCCCCGAAGGACTCGACGATCTGCCGGTTGCACGGGTAGCTGGGGTCCGCCATCAGCACGTCGGTGCCGGGGTCCACGGTCGCGGCGATGGTGAGGACCAGCGCGGCGGAGGCTCCCATGGTGATCGCGATCCGCGCGGGGTCGACGTCGACGCCGTGGCGGTCGCGGTAGAAGCCGGCGATCCGCTCGCGCAGCTCCGGCATGCCCAGCGAGGACGTGTACGCGAGGCGACGCCCGTCCATCGTCCCCTCCATGGCGCGCCGCACCGCGGCGGGCGCCCCGAAATCCGGCTCGCCCAGGTTCAGGCGGACGATGCGGTGGCCGGCGGCCTCGAGCTCGCTCGCGAGGTCGCCGAACGCCATCGCATGGAACGGCTCGATCGCCTGCGCGCGCCGTGAGACCTCCATGGCTGCTCCTCCGGTCGGGTCCGGGCTCCATCCTCGCGCACGGGCGACGAGGGACGATGCGTCCGACGCGTCCGCCCCGGTATCCTTGCGGTGCGGATGAGCTGGCCAGGCGACCGCGTGATCCCCTCGGGGGTCCCGAGGAACGTCCGGGCTCCGTAGAGCAGGGTGATGGCTAACGGCCACCCGGGGTGACCCGCGGGACAGTGCCACAGAGAGCAGACCGCCCCACTCCCTCGGGAGCGGGGTAAGGGTGAAAGGGTGAGGTAAGAGCTCACCGCGCGACTGGTGACAGGAGCGGCAAGGTAAACCCCACCCGGAGCAAGACCAGACAGCATGCGTTCGAGGGCTGCTCGCCCGAGCATGCGGGTAGGTTGCTTGAGCCCTGGAGCAATCCAGGGCCTAGATGGATGGTCGCCCCTCCGTCCTGGTAACAGGGCGGAGTGACAGAACCCGGCGTATCGGCCAGCTCATCCGCACTCGCTGGCCCGCGCGGGAGCGCGGGCCAGCGGAGCGTCCTCAGAGCCGGTAGCCGCCCGACGCCTCGATGCGCTGAGCCGTGACCCACGCGGAATCCGGCTCGACGAGCGACGCGATCACGCCGGCGATGTCGGTCGCCACGGCCGAGCGCCCGAGCGCGGAGCCGTCGGCGAACACCTTGCGCACGGTCTCGTCGCCCACCCATCCCGAGAACTGCGTCTCGACGGGCCCGGGTGCGACCGTGTTGACGCGGATGCCCCGCGGCCCGAGCTCCTGCGCCCAGTAGCCGGTAAGGACGCCGACCGCGCCCTTCATCGCGGCGTACGCGTCGCGCCCGACGTGCACGAACCGCGTGAGGCCTGTGCCGAGGTTGACGATGCTGCCTCCGTCCGCCAGCAGCGGCGAGCCGTCCGCGGGTGCCGCGAGCGCCTGCGTGAGCAGGTAGACCCCGCGGATGTGGGTGGCGTAGAGGCCGTCGAGGACCTCCGCGGTGGTCCGGCCGAGGCGGGTGTCCGCGCCGAAGCCGGCGTTGTTCACGAGCGTGTCGAGCGTGGTGGTGCCGAAGGTGCGCTCGAGGACGTCGGGCAGCTCGCTCACGAGGCGGGTGATGTCCGTGGGGTCCGCCATGTCGAGGGGGAGTGCGACGGCGCGTCGCCCCGCCGCCTCGACGGCGGTGACGGTCTCGGCGGCCTCCTCCGCGTGGCTGCGGTACGTCACGATCAGGTCGTGCCCTCGGCGGGCCAGCTCCTCGGCGGTCGCGCGGCCGATGCCGCGGTTGGCGCCCGTGACGAGGGCGAGGGGCGTGCGGGTGGCGTCGTTCATCAAGTTCTCCTTCAGGGGGTTGCGGAACCAGCGTGCGGTGAGGTCGACGGCCCGAGAAGAGGGCGCTCACCCTGGGGTCGGCGCCCCTACCTTCCGTCGCGCCGGGCGGCACATACTGGGCGGATGGATCTCCCCGAGCTCGGCGCCTTCCTGCGCTCCCGCCGCGACCGCATCACGCCCGGCGAGGTCGGGATCGTGCCCGGGCCCCGGCGCCGCGTCCCCGGACTGCGCCGCGACGAGGTCGCCCTGCTCGCCGGCGCATCGGTGGAGTACTACACGGAGCTCGAGCAGGGGTCGAAGGTCCAGCCATCTCCGCAGATGCTCGGCGCGCTCGCGCGTGCGCTGCGGCTCACGGGCGACGAGCGCGACCACCTCTACCGCCTCGCGGGGCGTCCCGTGCCGACGCGCGCGACCGATCACCACGTCGATCCCGCGATGCTCGCGCTGCTCGACCGCCTCGACGACACTCCCGCGTTGATCGTCTCGGACCTGGCGGAGACGCTCGCCGCGAACCACCTGGCACGTGCGCTGCTCGGCGAGCGTCAGGGGCTGCCGTGGCCGCGATCGAGCCAGGTCTACCGGTGGTTCACCGATCCACAGCAGCGTGCCGCGCATCCCGCGGAGGACCACGCGCGTCTGGCCGAATCGCTGGTCGCGGACCTGCGCATGGCGGCGGCGCGGCGCGCGCCCGACGACGAGCGCCTCGCGGACCTGGTGGCCCGATGCACGGAGGCGTCCGAGGACTTCGCGCGCCTGTGGGAGGAGAGGGCGGTACGCCTGCGGCGCGTGGACGCAAAGGTGTTCGTGCACCCGACCATCGGCGCGATCGACCTGCTCTGCCACAACCTCTACACGGCGGACGGTTCGCAGCACCTGCTGTGGTTCACGGCCCGAGACAGCGAGGTGAGCCGGGAACGGCTCGAACTGTTGAAGGTGGTCGGCGCCGAGGAGATGTCAGCCCGCTGACAGCCCGCACCGCGCGCCTGCTCGCCCTGAACGGGCGATCCGCCGTATAATGCAGGCGCACCAGCGATCGCGCCACGGCGCGTCGCACCCCGCCCACCTCGGCATCGGCACCGCCCGACGCGCCGCCGGCCCATCTGAACGGCCCGCGGTCCGCGCGAGGACACCGAGGACCGGGACCCGCGTTCTCGCGGCCGTTCCAGGGCGGGACATCGCGCCGCGCATGCGTCGCGAACCGAGGAGGAGGCGTAGTGGCAGGAGCAGGGCAGCGGCGATCGGGTCGCACGCGCACCACCGGCGGTACCCAGCGTCGGCGTGCGTCACGGCCCACCGAGGAGGGCCTGATCCCCCTGCTTGCGGCCATCGCCCGCGACGTGGACCGCGTGGTCCAGCGTCCTCCCACGCGCACCTCGGTGCGCACCAAGTACCAGGTGGTGGCCCTGCTGGTACGCGAGGAGCGGGCCCGCGTGAAGTCCGACCCCGACCTGTCCCTCGCCAAGCGCGAGGAGGAGCTCAAGCGGCTCGACGGTCTCGCGACCATCCTCGCGAAGATCGCGGCGCGCGACACCTCCTTGCTCGCGCTCCTGGCGGACGACGCACGCGTGTCCGAGTCCGCACGGACCTACAAGGCGACCGTGCTCCGATCCGCCGGTCGCGACGTCCCTGACGAGCCGGAGCCGCCCGCCCCCGTGGCGGTCGCGCCCGAGTCCGACAAGCGCGTGGTGCCGCAGTCCGCGATCGCCCACCGGCTCGCGAACCCCTTCCTCGCCCCCGACTTCGGGGTCGCGCAGGAGCGCCGCGCCGCCGCGCCACGACGCCTCGCGAGCTGGGAGCTGCTCGACACGCTGTTCCGCTCTTTCGAGCGCGACGCGCCCGGCGCGCGCGCCTGCATGGACCTGCCGGAGCCGACCGCCCTCACCGCAACCGCGACCCGCGTTCCGCTGGGTCGCGAGCTCATGCCGCACCAGGCGCAACTGGTCACCGCGGCCGCGCGCGGCCACCGCACCTTCCTGCTGGCGGACGAGCCGGGCCTTGGCAAGACGGCCCAGGCGCTCATCGCCGCGCAGGCCGCCGACGCGTACCCGCTGCTCGTGGTGGTGCCCAACGTCGTCAAGACGAACTGGGCGCACGAGGTCGAGCTGTGGACCCCGCATCGTCGCGCGACCGTGGTCCACGGCGACGGTGACCAGGTCGACGCCTTCGCCGACGTCGTCATCGTCAACTACGACATCCTCGACAGGCACGTCGGCTGGTTCGGCGACCTGGGCTTCAAGGGCATGGTGCTCGACGAGGCCCACTTCATCAAGAACAAGGGCTCGCAGCGCTCGCAGCATGTGCTCGCCCTCTCGGAGCGGATCCGCCAGCGCACGGCCCGGCCGCTGCTCATGGCCCTCACGGGAACGCCGCTCATCAACGACATCGAGGACTTCCGCGCGATCTGGCAGTTCCTGGGCTGGATCGACGACGACAAGCCGCTCGGCGGACTCATGACCGCGCTCGAGGACACCGGCCTCATCCCCACGGACGGCGGCTGGTACGCGGCCGCCCGCACCGCGGTGGTGGACCAGGGGATCGTGCGACGGCGCAAGGTCGACGTCGCCGCGGACATCCCCGCACGTCGGGTCGCGGACCTCCCGGTCGAGCTCGACGGCCCGCTCGGGCGGTCGATCCGCGCCGCCGAGACGGCGCTCGCCGCCCGCATGGTCGAGAGCTACCGCCGCGCGACCGCCGGCCGCGAGGCGAGCCCGGAGGACGGGATCGACCTCGATCTCGCCCGGCGCATCGCCGCCGCGGAGCTCAAGGACTCGAGCTCGAAGCGCAAGGGCGAGAACGTGTTCGAGATGGTCCGCAAGATCGGCCAGGCGAAGGCCGGGCTCGCCGCGGACTACGCGGTCCAGCTCGCGCGCAACGTGGGCAAGGTCGTGTTCTTCGCGAAGCACGTCGACGTGATGGACCAGGCCGAGCAGATCTTCGCCGACCGCGGCATCCGCTACGCCTCCATCCGCGGCGACCAGACCGCCAAGGCGCGCGCCCAGAACATCAAGGCCTTCACCGAGGACCCCGAGGTCCAGGTGGTGGTGTGCTCGCTCATGGCCGCCGGCGTCGGGCTCAACCTCCAGGTCGCGTCCAACCTCATCCTCGCGGAGCTGTCCTGGACGGACGCCGAGCAGACGCAGGCGATCGACCGCATCCACCGCATCGGCCAGTCCGAGCCGGTCACCGCGTGGCGCATCATCGCCGCGCAGACCATCGACGCGAAGATCGCGGAGCTCATCGACAGCAAGTCCGGACTCGCGGCGCAGGCGCTCGACGGCGTCGCGATCGAGGAGGGGGAGTCCTCCGCCGATGTGCAGCTCGACGCCCTGGTCGCACTGCTGACGGACGCGCTCGAGGCGGAGGGCCTGCACTAGGAGCAGCGGCCACACCCTGAGGTCCGCCCTCAGGGGAGTACCGCATACGGGGGAGGGCGATCCCATCCTCCCGGGTGATGCGCGCGCACGCGAGTGCGCGGAAGAGTCGACCCATGCGATCCTCACGCCCGTCCGCAGGGACCCGACGCCGCACCGAATGGGACACGCGCGGCCGCGTCGCCGCCGTCGCGGCCGCCGGGATCGCCCTCGCCGCGGGGCTCGCGGGCGCCGCCGCCGCGAGCGTCGGCGAGGACGAGGACTGCACCCTGCTGGCGCGGGGGCTCATCGCGATCGGCGTCCCCTCGCTCGCCGACGGCGAGGGCTGCGCCGCGCCCTGACGGCTGCAGGGCGACGTAAAACCGGCACCCCTGCCGGTTTGCTGTACGCTGGCGCGATCGGTGCACCGCCGCATCGTCCCGACACACCCGCATGAAAGGGGCGAGACTCGATGGAGAGCCTCACCAAGAACCGCCAGTCCACGGAGACCCTCAAGGCGCTCATCGCGCGCGCGTACGGCGCCGACGAGGTCCCCGACGGCGACGACTTCGCGACCGAGATCACCGAGGGCTGGTTCAACGTCGCTTACCGCATCCGCCTCACGAGCGGCCGCGAGGCCGTGCTCAAGATCGCGCCGCCCGCGGACGTCGCAGTCCTCACGCGCGAGCACGGCATGATGCGCAACGAGCTCGCGGCGATGCGGCTGGTCGCCGCGCACACGAGCGTGCCCGTCCCGCGCATCGACCATGTCGACCTCACGCATGAGGTCGTGGACGCGGACCTGTTCTTCATGGAGTTCGTGGACGCGGACAATTTCGGTTTCGCCGCAGCGGACGGCCGCCTCGACGCCGCGACCATCGCGGCGGGCAACCGCGAGCTCGGCGCGCTGAACCGCGAGATCAACACCGTGGTGGGTCCCCACTTCGGCCCTCTCGAGGGGCCCGGCTTCGCGACGTGGCGCGAGGCCTTCACCGACGCCTTCGAGGCCACGCTGCGCGACGGCGAGGCGGTAGAGATCGACCTCGGCTGGGATCCCGACGTCATCCGCAAGGTGCTGGCCGCCCACGCGGACGCGCTCGACGAGGTCACCGAGCCGCGCCTCATCGAGGTCGACCTGTGGACCAAGAACTCGATGATCCGCGACGGACGGATCGTCGCGATCCTCGACCACGAGCGCGCCCTCTACGGCGACCCGCTCATGGAGGCCGGCCTCACCGGACTGGACCTCGCCGGCTTCGACGACCCGACCGACTTCATGGCCGGCTTCGGGCTCGGCGAGCTCACGCCCGCGCAGCGCACGCGCCGCCGCCTCTACTCGCTCTACCTCGCCGTCATCATGACGGTCGAGACCAGGTACCGCGGCCACACCGACACCCAGGTGTACGACTTCGGCCGCGCCGAGCTGGACCGGGTCATGGCGGCGCTCGGGCACGTGCGGGTCTGACGTGGCGTCGCTGCCCACCGGCACCCGAGCGGAGGAGCTCGGCACGCGCCCCCTCGGGCGCCTGCTGTGGTGGTCCTGCGCGAACACCACGGCGTCGGTGGGCATCTACGGCGTCTACGCGCTCACGAACGCATGGTTCGTGTCCCGCATGGTGGGGGAGACGGCGCTCGCCGCGGTGACGCTGGCGACGCCGCTCCTCCTGCTGGTGGGTGCCGTCTCGACCACGGTGGGGGTGGGCGCGGCCTCGCTGGTCTCCCGCGCGCTGGGGTCGGGGCGGCCGGACGATGCGGCGCGCGCCACGGGCAACGCGCTCGCCCTGTTCTGGGCGGTCGCGGGAGTCACGGCGGTGCTCGGCCTGACGTTCCTCGATCCGCTCCTGCGGATGCTCGGCGCGACGGATGCGACGCTTCCGTACGCGCGCC
This sequence comes from Demequina silvatica, assembly GCF_000971215.1. GTDB lineage: Bacteria > Actinomycetota > Actinomycetes > Actinomycetales > Demequinaceae > Demequina > Demequina silvatica. The sequence goes on along the minus strand of NZ_BBMA01000005.1, from coordinate 36,862 downwards.
CGTACGCGGCGGTGATCCTCGCCGGAGCTCTGGTCTCCACGGGGTTCTCCGCGATCGTGCGCGCGGAGGGGCGGCTCGGGTTCTCGACGCTGATCTGGGTGACGGCGGTGGTGGTGCAGATCGTGCTCGACCCGCTGCTGATCCTGGGGCTCGACCTCGGGGTCACCGGGGCGGCGCTGGGCACTGTGGGCGGCCAGGCGGTATCGGCGGCCCTGGCGCTGTGGTTCTTCTTCGGTCAGCGCGAACGTCCGTACCGGATCGCCGCGGCGGACCTGCGCCCCCACAGGAGCACCCTGCGGGCCATGATCGGCGTCGGCGCGCCGTCCTTCCTCGCAGGCGTCGGGGCCACCGCGGTCGTGGCCGTGGTCAACTCCTCGCTCGCCGCCGCGGGCGCCGCCGCCCTGGCCGCGTTCGCGGTCTGCGCCCGGCTGCAGACGTTCGTCACCATGCCCCAGATCGGCATCACCCAGGGCACCCAGCCCGCGGTCAGCTTCTCCGCCGGTGCCGGCCTGTGGTCGAGGGCGGCGCGCGCGGCCACCCTGTCCACCCGCGCGACGGTGATCTACGGCGCGGTGGCCGGACTCGCCGTGGCTCTCGCCGCGCAGCCGCTCGCGGCGCTCTTCCTCGACGCCGGGGAGGCGCGCGACACCGCGGTGACGGCGCTGCGTATCATCGCGATCGGGTTCGCATTCTCGGGTGTCGCGCCGCTGGTCTCCGGCCTGTTCCAGGCGGTGGGAGACGCGCGGCCGTCCTACGCGCTGTCCGTCGGCACCGTGGTCGCGATCAAGCTGCCGCTGGTGATCGGCCTGTCCACGCTGGGCCCCACCGGGATCTGGATCGCCCTGCCGCTCGGCGAGCTGCTGTCCGCCGCCGCGGCGATCGTCCTGCTGCGGCGGTCCCGCGGCCTGCGCGGGGTGGCCGCATGACCACGGTGCACGAGGACGAGGGCCCCATCGCCGCACGCCAGCGCGCCTACGCCAAGGGCGACCGCCGCCGCGCGCAGATCCTGCGCGAGGCGTTCGCCGCGTTCTCCGCGGGCGGCTACCGGGGCGCCTCGATGGTGCAGATCGCCGCCGCCTGCGGCGTCTCGCGTGCGGGACTGCAGCACCATTTCCCCACCAAGGAGGCGCTGCTCGCCGCGGTCCTGGAGGAGCGGGACCGCGTCAACGGGGAGCTGTTCTTCGCCGGCTGCGACGCCCGTAAGGATGGCATCGACTACCTCACGCGACTGATGCGCGTGCTCGAGCACAACGTCACCCAGCGCGAGCTCATCGCGCTGTTCGCGACCCTGTCCACCGAGGCGGCCGACGCGGAGCACCCCGCGCATGGCTACTTCGCGGACCGCTACCGGTGGCTCCGCCGCGACATCGACGACGCGCTCGCGGAGGCGGCGTCCCGCGGTCTCCTCCGTCCCGGCGTCGATCTCGACGGGCTCTCCTCCGACCTCATCGCCCTCATCGAAGGGCTCCAGGTGCAGTGGTTGCTCGACCCCGACGCTGTGGACCTCCCGCGTCGGGTGCGCGCGTGGCTCGCGCAGGTGGTCGCCGCGGACCTACGGACCGGCTGACCCCGCGCGCCTCGCGCACGCGACACGCGATCCGTCCATGCGGCCGCGCGATCGGGCATCCGCCCGAGCAGGCCGGCGCCGCTAGCGTGTGACGGGATCGCCCGGAGTGCGCCGTCGCACCCCCAGGGCCGAAGGAGGCGCCATGGTCCACCAGCTCCGCGTGAACGCACCCGCGCCCGCGGCACCCGCCCCGCTCGACATGGGCGACCCCGCCGGCACGCGCGGCGCGATCACCGTCACCACCACCCACCTCGAGCGCGAGGGCGTCCCGTGGATCCCGGTGATGGGGGAGTACCACTTCAGCCGCGACCTGCCCGAGCGGTGGGAGCGCGAGCTGCGCAAGATGCGCGCCGGCGGCGTCGACGTGGTGGCGACCTACCTGCTGTGGATCCTCCACGAGGAGGCGGAGGGCGACCTGCGCTGGGACGGCGCCCGCGACGTGCGTGCCTTCGTCGAGACCGCCCACCGCGTGGGGCTGAAGGTGATCCTGCGCATCGGCCCGTGGGCCCACGGCGAGACGCGCAACGGCGGCTTCCCCGACTGGCTCCAGGCGCTGCCCATCGCCCACCGGACCGACGACCCCGCCTACCTCGCCCACGTCCGGCTCTGGTTCGCCGCCATCGCCGCGCAGACCCGCGGGCTCTTCCACGGACCCGACAACGCCGACGCGCCGGTCATCGGCATCCAGGTCGACAACGAGCTCTACGACCAGCCCACCCACCTCGCCACCCTGCGCCGCCTCGCCGAGGAGGCGGGCATGCACGCGAGCCTGTGGACCGCGACCGGCTGGGGTGGCGCGCAGCTCCCGCCGCGCGGGGTCCTGCCCGTCTACGCCGGCTACTCCGACGGATTCTGGGAGGAGTCCGACGTCGAATGGCCCGCGTTCGGCGCGACGCACTTCACCTTCTCCGCCGTGCGCGACGACCTCACCGTGGGCGCCGACCTGCGCGCCGAGGCCGCGGTGGTGGGGGACGGTGCGCCGCTCGGGGCGGGCGACCCGTGGCCCTACGCGACGTGCGAGCTGGGCGGCGGGATGACGGTCGCGTACCACCGTCGCCCCCACGTCGATCCCGAGGACGTGGCCGCGCTCGCGCTCACCAAGCTCGGCTCCGGCTCGGCCTGGCAGGGCTACTACCTCTACCACGGCGGCACCCACCCCATCGGGGCGCTCTCGCCCACCCAGGAGTCGCACGCGACCGGCTACCCGAACGACGTGCCCGTCCGCGACTACGACTTCTTCGCCCCGCTGAGTGCCCACGGCCGCCAGCGCCCGCACTTCCACGCGCTGCGCCGCCAGCACCTCTTCCTGCGCTCGTGGGGACACGCCCTGGCGCCCCTGCCTGCGACCATCCCCGAGCCCACGGACGGCGGACCCCGCTGGTCCGTCCGCGCCGACGGCGCGCGCGGCTTCCTGTTCCTCAACACCCACCAACCCGCCGTCGCACCGCTTCCCGACCTCGAGGCGGTCGCCTTCGAGGTGTTGATGGACGATGCTGCGGTCACCGTCCCCTCCCGGCCCACCGGGGTCCCGGCGGGCACGGCGACCGTCTGGCCGCTGCGCCAGCCCTTCGGGTCGATACCCGCCCTCACGGCGACCGCTCAGCCCGTCACCGAGCTCCGGGTGGATGGCCGCACGGTGGTGCTGTTCGCCGCGTCGGACGGGATCGAGGTCGAGCTGCAGGTCGAGCGCGACGGCGCGACCGAGATCATGCGCCCCGAGGGTCCGCCCGGCCCCGGCTGCGTGGTCACGGTCGGCGACACGGATCTGGTGTTCCTCACCGCGGCGCAGGCGGACACGGTCTGGCGAGGCGAGATCGACGGCCGCGACACCGTGCTGCTGTGGGACGGCGAGGTGTGGTTCGACGCCGCCGGCGTCCGCGTGGCGCCCCCGGCCCGCGCATCGTCCCTGCTGGCGCTGCCGCCGCTCGCGACCGACGCCAGCGGCACCGCGGGGCCGTTAGTCCGCCACCCCGTGCCGCGCGGCCACGCGCCCCACGCCGTCGCGCTCGGCGCGCGGCCGGCGCCCGTCACCGCGCCCGTGCGCACCGACCCCCGTTCCGGGCGCCTCTCCGCGCCCACCGACGCGGACTTCGCCGCGCTCGAGCCGGTCTCGCTCGCCGTCGAGGACGCGTGGTTCGAGGGCGTCGAGCAGCTGATGCTCGAGCTCGACTGGACCGGGGACGCGCTCCGGCTGTCCGCGGGCGACGCGCTCCTCGCGGACCAGTTCTGGTCCGGGCGGCGCCTCGAGGTGGACCTCCTGCCGCACCGCGACGCCATCCGCGCCCACGGCCTCACGCTGCGCGCGTTCGCGTGGAACCCCTCCGCCGGCGTGCACGTCGACAGCCGCGTCCGGCCCGCGGGCGGCGCGCCCGTGCTCGAGCTGCGCTCGGCGATGGCGCGACCCGTGGTGACGATCGCGCTGGCGTGACGGGGGAGGCCTGGCACGATGGCCCCGTGGAGCAGGTCGACGGGTTCGTGCATCAGCGGATGCACGTGGTCGAGCGGGCGCGCGTCACCGAGGCGCTCCGCGGCCCCGTGACCCGACGCCTGGTGGTCACCGACGCGGGGTTCTTCCCCGCGGCCCGGTTCCACGCGCGCAGCCGCCCGCACGGCGTCGCCGAGACCATCGTGATCCTGTGCGTGAGCGGCTCCGGGTGGGTCGAGGTCGCCGGCGTGCGCACCGGAGTGGGGGCCGGCGCGGTCGCCGTCATCCCCGGCGGGGTGCCGCATCGCTACGGCGCGTCCGAGGCGGCGCCGTGGACCATCTGGTGGTGCCACCTGCGCGGCACCGACGTCGCGGAGCTGGTGGCGGCCACCGGCCTCACCCTCGAGCGGCCCGTGGCGTCCCTGCGCCATCCCGAGCGCGCGGTCGCGCTCCTCGAGGAGATGGTCACCACGCTCGAGCGGTCGGTTGCGGCGGCGCAGCTGGTGGGCGCTGCGGGGTGCGCGTGGAAGCTGCTCACGCAGGTCGCGGTGGACCGCGCGATGCCCGAACGCGGCGACCCGCTCGGACGCGCGATGCGCTACATCGACGAGCGCTTCGACGGGTCGATCAGGGTGACGGACCTCGCCGCGATGGTGGGCGTGTCCGCGTCGCATCTCTCCGCGCTGTTCCGCGGCGCGACGGGCTCCGGGGTGCTCGCGTACGTGACCGGCCGGCGCATGGCGGCCGCGCGCCAGCTGCTCGACTCGACCCCGATGAGGATCGCGGACGTCGCGTCCGCGGTCGGGTACCCGGACCCGCTGTACTTCTCGCGCCAGTTCCGCAAGGCGCACGAGATGAGCCCCAGCGAGTACCGCGAGCTGCGCAAGGGCTGAGCGCTACCCGCGGATCATGGCGGTCGCGCGACGCTGCCAGGCGACGTCGGCCCACAGCGGGTGGTGAGGCGCCGCGTTGGAGGTGGGCACCGCGCCCCACGCGCCCTGCTCGACCGCCTCCGTGATGCCGGCCTCCGCGAGGTCCTTGCCCACGGGCCCGTCCTCGAACGTGCTGGCGAGCGGCGTGTACCCGACCCAGCCCTCGCCGATCACGAAGGGCACGTCCGCGCGTCGCGCCCACGCGCCGATCGCCCGCACGCGCGAGCGGATCTCCTGGTGCATGAGCGCGCGGTACTCGCCGTAGTGGTCGTAGAGCCAGAGGTCCCAACGCTCGGGGTCGACGTGGTCGTAGGTGTAGAGCATCTGATCCGTCACCACCGTCGCCTCGAGGCGCCACGGCTCGGGCCGGCCGTACTCCTCGACCGACGGCGCGTCGTCGCGCAGCAGCGCCGTCAGCGCGGCGTTGGGGAAGCCCTCGCTGCCGGTGTCGCGCACGTCGATGCGCCGCTGCAACGCGTCGAGCACGCCGTACGCGTACACGTGGAACTGGCCCACCTGGAGGCCGCGCGGCAGCGAGCCCATGTCGAGGTGCGGGGGCCTGCCGTAGCTCACGGTGGCCGGCACGTCGGGGTGGTCGCGCGTCACCAGCGCGATCGCCTCGTCGATCGCGTCCGGGCTCGCGGGCACGCGGGAGAAGTCGACCTCGTTGTGCAGCTCGACGAACGCGACCGTGTCGAGCAGACCGGCCGCGCGGATCTCGCCGAGCAGGACGGACGTGGCCGACGCGAGGCGCCGGAGCCGGTCCTCGAGCGGCACCGCGTCGATCGCGCGCCACCAGCGATGGTCCGCGGCGAAGGCGGGGGACTGCTGGTGCTCCCAGCTCGACAGGATGATCCGCACGCCGCGGCGTGCGGCGGCCTCGAGCAGCGCAAACAGGCGCGCGTGCAGATCCACCGTCGCGGGCGTGCGGACGTCGTACCAGCGGGTGCCGGCGCCCCGCCCCGCGCCCATGCCGGTGAGCGTGAGGGTCTCGGGGAGGCCGTGGCCGCCGGCGAGGTAGAGCGGCGCGGCGCAGATGCGCAGGGCGTTGTAGCCGCGCTCGACCGCCTGCGCGACGGCGGCGTCGAGGTCGGCGTACGCGTCGGCGGCGCGGGTGTACCAGGAGAAGTCCCACAGGGAGATCGCGAGGCGGTCGTCGGCGGTCGGCACAAGCCGAGGCTAGGCGACAGGTGCGGCCGCGCGCGCGACCCGGCCCGCGCATCGTCGCTTCGTCCATGCCGGGCACGCGAACGCCCATGGGTGGGGCGCGTGCGCGCGCCTAGGTTGCAGTCATGACCGGCAACGACGCTCAGCACGATGAGGCGCGAATCGTCCTCCCCGACGCCCCCGCACACCTGGCCGCCGCGCTCGAGGCCGGCGGCGCCGTGGCGTGGGAGCAGCCCGTGCCCATCCGCACCTACGAGGCGGGGGAGCCCAGCCCGTACCCCATGTACCTGGACCGACGCGTCTACCAGGGGTCGAGCGGCAAGGTGTACCCGCTGCCGTTCACCGAGTCGGTCGCGGACACCGCCGTGACCCGCGACTGGCGGGCCGTCCACCTCGAGAACGCGTACGTGCGGCTCATGGTCCTTCCCGAGCTGGGCGGTCGGATCCACGTGGGCTACGACAAGACCACCGGCTACGACTTCTTCTACCGCAACAACGTGATCAAGCCCGCGCTGGTGGGCCTCGCGGGGCCGTGGATCAGCGGCGGCGTGGAGTTCAACTGGCCCCAGCACCACCGGCCCGCCACGTACCTGGCCGTCGAGACGGCGATCGAGACGGGCGCGGACGGCGCCGTCACCGTGTGGTGCCACGACCACGACCCGTTCGCGCGCATGTCCGCGCAGCACGGCATCCGGCTCCGGCCCGACAGCTCCGTGGTCGAGCTGGTGGTGCGCGTGCACAACCGCTCGAGCGAGCGGCAGACCTTCCTGTGGTGGGCGAACGTGGCCGCACGGGTCCACGACGGCTACCAGTCGTTCTTCCCGGAGGACGTCCGCTACGTCGCCGACCACGCGCGGCGCGCCCTCACCGCGTTCCCGGCCGCGGACCGGCCGTACTACAACGTCGACTATCCGGCGCTCGCGGCCGAGCGTCCCGGGGCGGACCGGCTCGACTGGTACCGCAACATCCCGGTCCCGACCTCGTACATGATCGTCGACTCGCAACAGGACTTCTTCGGCGGCTACGACCACACCGCCGGCGCGGGCTTCGTCCACTGGGCCGAGCGCCGCCTGTCGTCCGGCAAGAAGCAGTGGACCTGGGGCGACGCCCCGTTCGGGCATGCGTGGGACGGTCAGCTGACGGACGGCGACGGCCCGTACGTCGAGCTCATGGCAGGCGTCTACACCGACAACCAGCCGGACTTCAGCTGGCTGCTGCCCGGCGAGACCAAGGTCTTCACGCAGCACTGGTTCCCGATCCCCGCGATCGGACCCGCGCACCAGGCCACGCCCGACGCGGTGGTGAACGTCTCCGGAGGGGACGATGCGGTGGCCGCCTTCGCGGTCACCTCGCCCCAGCGGGGGGCGGTGGCGCGCATGCTCCGCGGCGGGACGGTGGCGGCGGAGCGCGTGATCGACCTCGTCCCGGGCGAGGTGGGGACGCTGGAGGCCGCGGTGGCCCGCGCGGACGCCGCCTTCGAGCTGCGCGACGCGGCCGGAGCCCTGCTGGTGCGCTGGGAGCCCGCGGCGGCGCCCGACGAGGAGCCCTGGGTCGCCGAGGAGCCGCCGTCGCCGGCCCGCACCGCGAGCGTCGAGGAGCTCTACCTCACGGGGCTGCACCTCGCGCAGTACCGCCACCCGACCCGGTCGCCGCTGCGGTACTGGGACGAGGCGCTGCGCCGCGACCCGGGCCACGTCCCCACGCTGCTCGCGGTGGCGGACCGGCTCTACCGGTCCGGGCGGTACGGGGAGGCGCTCGACCGCGTCGAGCGGGCGCTCGCCCGCCTCACGCGCCGCAACGCCAACCCCACCGACGCGGAGGCGTTCTACCTGGCAGGCCTGTCGCTGACGCGACTGGGCCGGCTTGACGAGGCGGAGCGGGCCTTCGGGAAGGCGGGCTGGGACGGCACGTGGGCGCCGGCGGCCGGGCTCGAGCTCGCACGGCTGCTCGCGCGAGGCGGCCGCAACCGCGCCGCGCTGCGGGTCCTCGACACGCTCGACGGGGTGGTGGGGCACGACGCACGCCGTGCGGCGGTGCGGGCGATCGTGCTGCGGCGGCTCGGCAGGGAGGCGGAGGCCGCCCGCGTGCTCGACCTCGCGCTCGGGTCCGATCTCCTCGACGCGACCCTGCGGGTGCTCGCCGGCCGGGAGGTCGCGACGGACCCGGGGACCCTGGTCGACGTCGCGCTGGACCTCGCGAAGGCGGGCGACGTGGACGGCGCGCTCGCCGCTCTCGACGCCGCCGTCGCGGCGCCGGTCACGGGGGCGGGCAACGTCCGGCCCGTGGCGCACTACCTGGCCGCCGCGATGCTTGACGGCGCGGGACGGACCGCCGAGGCCGCGGCGCGCCGCGAGGCGGCGCGCCGCGCGGACCGGACGCTCGCCTTCCCCGCGGGGCTCGACGCCCTCGACGCGCTCGAGGCGGCCGTCGCCGCGGACGCCGACGACGCGGTCGCCCGCTCGCTCCTGGGCATGCTGCTCTACGACGTCGACCGTCGGGACGAGGCGGGCGCGCTTTGGGAGGCCGCCATCGCGCTGGGCCTCGAGGATCCGGTGCTCCTGCGCAACGCCGGCCTGGTCGCGTACAACGTCGCGCACGACGACGCGCTCGCGTGGGAGCGCTACGCGCAGGCGCTCGCCGTGGCGCCGGACGACGCGCGGCTGCTGTTCGAGCGCGACCAGCTCGCGTCGCGGCTGGGCCACACCTCCGCCGACCGGCTCGCGATGCTCGAGCAGGTCGAGGCCCTGGTGCTTACGCGCGACGACCTCACCATCGAGTACGTGGAGCTGCTCGTGGCTGAGGGGCGGGCCACGGAGGCGCTCGCCATCCTCACCTCGCGCGCGTTCCACCCGTGGGAGGGCGGTGAGGGCCGCGCGCTCGCCGCCTGGGACCGCACGCATGCCGCGCTCGGCCTCGACGTGACGGACCCGCCCGCGAGCCTGGGCGAGGCATGGGCGCGCTACGCGCCGCCGGCTCCCGTGCGCGAGGACGGCGTCACCGACTACTTCGCGACCAGCCTGCCCGAGCTGCTCCTGTTCGCCCGTGAGTGACCAGCACGTGATCGCCGCGGGTGGCTACGAGGCGTCCGTCGCGGGCATCGGTGCGACCCTGCGACGGCTCCGGTACCGCGGGCGGGACCTGGTGGTCCCCTTCGGAGCGGGCGAGGAGCGTCCCGACATGCGCGGGGCGCTGCTGGCGCCGTGGCCCAACCGGACCGCCGACGGGACGTACGCGTTCGCCGGACGCACGCATCGTCTCCCCATCGACGAGCCGGCGCGCCGGACCGCGAACCACGGCCTGGTCGCGAACCTGCCCTTCGCGCTCCTCGACCGCGGCGCGGACCGGGTGGTCCTCGCGGCGACCCTCGAGCCGAGCGACGGCTACCCGTGGCGGCTCGCGGTCACCGTCGCTGTCGCCGTCGACGCGGGCGGACTGACCCACGAGGTCGAGGCGCGGAACCTGTCCGACACGAGCGCGCCGCTCGGGCTCGGCGTGCACCCGTACCTGCTCGCCGGGCTCCCCGCGGAGCGGGCGGTCGACGACTGGGCGCTCCGCCTCCCGGCACGCGAGGCGATGCTGGTGACGCCCGACCGCCTGCTGCCCCAGCGCATCGTCCCCGTCGCCCGGCACGACGGAGGGTCGCTCGACTTCCGCGAACCCCGTGCCATCGGGCCGGCACGCCTCAACCACGCCTTCACCGCGCTGCGCCGCGACGCCGACGGTTGGGCGAGGGCGCGGCTCACGGCGCCCGGGGGCGAGGGGGTCGAGCTGGCGGTGGACGGCGCGTACCGCTGGCTCCATGCGTACACGGCGGACGAGCCGAGCGTGGGGCCGCCGCGGGCCGGCGTCGCGATCGAGCCGATGACCTGCCCGCCGGACGCGCTGAACTCGGCGCGGGACCTCCTGGTGGTGCCGCCGGGCGGGCGCGTCGCCGCGGCCTTCCGCATCCGGGGCCTCGACGGGGCGTGACGCACGAACCGTGCGCATCGTTGGCGCACCCGCTCGCGGAGGAGCGCACGAATCCTGCGATCTCAGACGAATCGCCCGACACGGCCAGCGTGGCTTCGCGGATGCGCAGGAGTGTGCTCGTACGTTGAGGACGCGGCTCCTCGCCAGTTGCCCCCCAGCCTGGCGAGGAGTCGCCCAGGCGCTCCGGCCGCCGTTCTCAGCATTCTCCCTGGTTCCTCCCAGTCGGGTCCCGGCTCCGCGCGATGAGGTAGTGGCAGGACCTCATCCAAGGAGACTGCGATGCACGACGACCCGTACCTGCCCCCCGCCTCGAGCCAGGCCGTGATCGAGTGGAAGCCGCCGCGCCGCCGCTCCGGGCTGCGCCGCGCGGGCACCGTGCTCGGTGCCGCGGGCCTGCTGCTGGGCGGGGTCGCGATCGGCGTCAACGTCGCCGACGCGGGCACCGCCACCGTCACCGCCGAGGAGGAGACCGCGGCGGTCGACAACTCCACCGCACTCGAGGACACGCCCGCGCTCGGCGACGCGCCCACCGAGGTCCCCTCTGACCCCGGCTACGGCGGCACGTGGCCGGGCGAGGGCGGCTACCCGGGCGGCGACTCGGGGTACGGCGCGGGCGTCTCGACCCAGGCGGAGGCGACCGTCGCGGACAGCGACGCGTCCACCGGCGTGGTGCTCATCGACACCGTGCTCGGCTACGACCAGGGCGAGGCCGCCGGCACGGGCATGGTGCTCACGAGCGACGGCCTGGTCCTCACCAACAACCACGTCATCGAGGACTCGACGGAGATCACCGTCACGCTCGCGACGGGGGAGACCTACTCCGCCACCGTGATCGGCTCCGACGCGGACGACGACGTCGCGCTCCTCCAGCTCGACGGCGCCTCCGGTCTCACGACGGTCGCGATCGACGACGACGGCGTGACCGCCGGCGACGCCATCACGGCGGTGGGCAACGCGTCGGGCGGCGGCGTGCTCATGGCGGCGGACGGCTCGGTGACGGGGCTCGAGTCCTCGGTCACCACCTCCGCGGACTTCACCACCGCGAGCGAGACGCTCGACGGCATGATCGAGTTCTCCGCCGCCGTGGTCTCGGGCGACTCGGGCGGCGCGCTGCTCGACAGCGAGGGCGAGGTCATCGGCATGACCACCGCCGCCTCGACGGGCAGCGCCGACGTCACGGCGTTCGCCATCCCGATCGACGATGCGCTCGACATCGCTGCGCAGATCCGGTCCGGCGACACCTCCGACGGCGCGACCATCGGCTACCCCGCGGTGCTCGGCGTCGCGGTGTCCGGGCAGGCGCAGATCGAGTACGTCTACGGCGGCACCCCTGCCGAGACCGCGGGCCTGGCCGCCGGCGACACCATCACCTCGGTGGACGGTGTGTCCGTGGGCAGCGCCGCGGAGATCTCCGCCGTGCTGGCGGAGTTCGAGCCGGGGGACTCCGTCGCGATCACCTGGACGGACACCGTCGGTCAGGCCTGGGACGCCACGGTCACCTTGGCACAGGGTCCGGCCGCGTAGCGGGGACGATGCGCGGGCACAGGGTGACGTAAAGCGCACTAGGATTCTCTGGTCCCCACCAAGGACGTCCCCCTGAGAGAAGGAAGATCCATGCGTTTCTCCATCGGTGCGAAGGCGACCATCCTCGCCGCGACCGCCGCGCTCGCGCTCTCCGCCTGCGCCGCCGACTCCGAGGCCGGCGCGAGCGCCAGCGCCTCCGCGTCCGCCGAGTCCGCACCCAACGTCGGCACCATCGTCGCCGACATCAACACCCTCACCGGCTGCGAGACCTTCGGCGGCGTGTGGTCGGGCGGCAAGCTCGCCGGCGCCGACGTGGTCGCGGGCTACCAGTACACCTGCGACGTGGACGGCGACGGCGTGGCCGAGACCACCCTGTCGATCTACAACGCGACCGACGACCTCGAGGCCGACCTCGCGAACGTCGAGGCCGCCAACGCGGACGCGGCCGTGCTGCGTGGCGACCACTACCTGGTCGCCACCACCGACAGCTCGCACATCGCGAGCCTCGAGAACGAGGGCGTCGAGGTCCTGCGCGAGCTCGCCTCCGCGTAACGGACCGCCCCGAAGGACCCCCGCTCAGGCGGGGGTCCTTCCGCGTCTCCGGGGTTCTTCCGCGTCTCCGGGGCGCTACGCGCGGTGGGACGTCGAGACGCGCAGGAGCGGCAGCACCACCTCGTCCACGATCCCGGCGACGTCGGGAGCCTGAGCGGCGCCGTACACGAACAGCACCTCGTTGCGCATGAGCGCGACGATCGCGCGGACCACCCGGAGCGGCACCGGCGCGTCGCCGATCTCGCCGGCGGCGCGTGCGCGCTCCAGGATCACGCCGAGCCAGCCCTCCACCTGCGACAGCACCAGGTTCCCCACCCGGGCGACCGTCGCATCGTCCACCTCGCCCACCACGCCGCGGAACGTCTGGACGCCCTCCGGGCCGATCCGCTCGAGCATCCCCTGGAACAGGGCGATGAGGTCCTCGCGGAGCGGCCCCGCGAAGTCGGCGGGCGGCGTGGCGATCCTGCTCGACACGAACGCGTCCACGGCCATCTCGGCGCGCGAGCCGTAGCGGCGGTACAGGACGGGCTTGCTGGTGCCCGCGCGGCGGGCCACGCCCTCGAAGGTGAGGCCGGGGTAGCCGCGCTCGCGGAGCTCCTCGAGGACGGCGGCGCGGATGGCCTCGAGCAGCTCGCCGGAGCGGCGACGGCGCGCGGGGGCGTCGGCCACAGTGCCTCCTTCCGGCGCGGGTCGCGGTGGGTCCGTTGCACCCTATCGCGGCGTTAAGATACGGTACGTATCGTATCTTGTTCGCTCCCGAATGGAGAAGTGCCATGTCCGAGTCCTCGACCGCTCGCGAGAGCTGGAAGCCCGTGGTGGGCCTCGCCGTGGGACTGGCGCTGCTGGTCAGCACCATGCTCGTGGCGTTCGGCCTGCCCGCCGTCCACTCCGCCGCCCACGACGTCCCCATCGCCGTGGTCGCACCCGCCGAGGCCGCCGACCAGATCGCGGGCGCGCTCGAGGCGGCCCAGCCCGGCGCGTTCGAGGTGACGGTCGCGGCCTCGCAGGAGGAGGCGGAGGCGCTCATCCTCGACCGCGAGGTCTACGGCGCGTTCGTGGTCGGGGCCGAGGGCCTCGGCGTCGAGATCGCGACCGCCGCGAGCCCGACCGTCGCGACGCTTCTCACGCAGGTGGGCCAGGCGGCGGCGGCGCAGCAGGGTCTCGCCGCCACGGTCACCGACGTGGTGCCCACCTCCGAGGACGACCCGCGCGGTGTGGGCCTGTCCGCCGGCGCGCTTCCGATCGCGCTCGGCGGGTTCATCGCGGGCGTCGCGACCACGCTGCTCATCCGCGGCACGGGGCGCCGCCTCGCCGCCATGGGCCTGTTCGCGGCCGTCGGAGGGCTCGCGATGGTGTCCATCCTCGAGTTCTGGTTCGGGACCCTCACCGGCAGCTTCTGGGCGACGGCCGCGGCGGCCATGCTCGGCATCCTCGCGACGGGCATGACGGTGCTGGGCCTCGAGAGCCTGCTCGGCAGGCCAGGCATCGCGGTGGGCGCGCTGCTCATCGTGTTCCTCGGCAACCCGCTGTCGGGCCTCACGAGCGCGCCCGAGATGCTGCCCCAGCCGTGGGGCGCGATCGGGCAGCTGCTCCCGCCCGGCGCCACCGGCACGCTGCTGCGCAACGTCGCATTCTTCGACGGCGCCGCGATCGCCGAGCCGGTCGCGGTGCTGCTCGGGTGGGCCGCCTTCGGCGCGATCCTGCTGGTGGTCGCGGGCCTGCGGACGCGCACCGTCGCCGCCGAGAAGGTGACGGTCGCGGCCTCCTAGCCGCCGCATCGTGCCCGCGCGGGGCACATACTGGTCGAATCGGGGCGAAAGCCGCCCCGATTCGGCCAGTTTCTTCTTCGGTGAGGAGTCCTCATGCGTATCAGCGGCGTGGTGAAGGTGGCGGTGGTGGCGGCGAGCGCGGGCGCGGTGCTCGCGGGATGCACGTCGAGCTCGGACGACGAGGCGAGCCCCAGCCCGTCCACGGAGTCGATCTCCGCGGAGGCGGTCGACGTCGCGGGGACGATCGCCAGCATCAAGGAGGTCGCGACCTGCGAGTCCTGGACCGGCGGCAAGGCCGCGGGGGAGGGCGTGCTCGCGGGATGGCAGTACGTCTGCGACCAGGACGGCGACCTGGTCGCGGAGGCGACGCTGTCGATCTACCTCACCACCGATTCGCTCGAGCGCGACGTCGCCGAGATCGAGGCGGCCTCCGCCGACACCGGGATAGTCCAGGGCGACCACTACATCTTCGCGACCACCGACCCGGCGCAGTTCGACGCGGTGGTGGACCTGGGCGGCGAGGTCGTGAGGGAGATGCCGTAGGCGCGTGGCACGAGTCGGCTCACATGGTGAGCATGGCCTTGATGGCGCGACGCTCGTCCATCGCCCGGTAGGCCTCGGCGGTGTCATCGAGCGGGATGACGAGGTCGAAGACCCTGCCGGGGTCGATCTCGCGGCGCATGATGCGGCCGATGAGGTCGGGGAGGTAGTGGCGCACGGGGGCGGGGCCGCCGTGCAGGTGGACTCCTGAGAAGAAGAGCCCAAGCCCGTCGAGCGTGACGTCGTGCGAGACGCCGACGTAGCCGACGTGGCCGCCTGCCCGGGTGGCCTTGATCGCCTGGTCCATGGCCTCCTGGGTGCCGACGGCCTCGATGGTCGAGTGTGCGCCGAGGCCGTCGGTGAGCTCCTTGATGCGGGCGACGCCGGCGTCGCCCCGTTCCTCGACGATGTCGGTGGCACCGAACTCGCGTGCGAGGGCCTGACGGTCCGCGTGGCGGCTCATCGCGATGATGCGGGCGGCTCCGAGCTCGCGCGCGGCGAGCACGGCGAGGAGCCCGACCGCGCCGTCGCCCACGACGGCGACGGTCCTGTCCGGACCCGCCTGGGCCGCGACCGCGCCGAACCACCCGGTTCCGAGGACATCGGATGCGGCGAGGAGGGACGGGATCAGGTCCGGCTCGGGTGCGCTGGGGGTCGCGACGAGGGTGCCGTCGGCCAGCGGGACTCGCAGGAGCTCGGACTGGGCGCCGCCGGGCGCGGCCGCCTCGCGCTGCGGGCAGTGGGTCTGGTAGCCGGATCGGCAGATCTCGCACGTGTTGTCGGAGGCGAAGAACGATCCGACGACGAAGTCGCCGACCTTCACGTTGGCGACGGCGTCGCCGATGGCGATCACGGTGCCGGCGTACTCGTGGCCCATGGGGGTGGGCACGGAGGGGAGGGGCTCGAGGCCGCGGTACGCCCACAGATCCGACCCGCAGACACAGGACGCGGCCAGCCGCACGATCGCGTCCGTGGGATTCTCGATGACCGGATCCTTGCGGTCCTCGACACGGACGTCGCCGGGGCCGTACATGAGCGCTCCGCGCATGGCTCTCTCCTCAGTTGGGGGTGGTGGCTCGCGTCAGCGAGCGTGGTGCTGGGTCGAGGCGAGGACGCCGAGCAGCGCGAGCGCCTCGTGGGAGGCGGAACCCGGTGCGGCGGTGAACACCGTCATCTGGATCGCGTCCTGGCCCACGAGGTCGAGGCCGTTGAAGGCGAGCTCGAGGTCGCCGACGTCCGGGTGGTGGAAGCGCTTGACGCCTGCAACGTGCTGCCAGACATCGTGGCGGCCCCAGAGCTCGCGAAAGTGATCGCTCCGGGTGGACAGCTCGCCGACCAGATCGTGCAGCGGCTTGCTATGCGGATCGCGTCCGGCCTCGGTGCGGAGCTGCGCGACGTTGACGGCGGCGACGGTGTCCCAGTCCGTGTAGAAACGACGTGCGCTGGGTTCGAGGAAGATGTAGCGAGCGAAATTCGGCGGATGGGTCGTGGCGGTGGTGATCATGTCCGCCACCAGCGCGCCGCCAAGCGTGTTCCAGGCGAGCAGGTCGGTGCGGCCGTTGCCGATCAGCGCGGCGGCGTCGGTCATGGAGTCCAGCAGCCAGCGCATGCTCGGCTCCGGGGTCCACGGTCGTTCGCCGGTGCGCCGCGCTCGCGTCCGGCCGCTGCTCTGCGCACCCTGGTGCGCGAGGCGGTAGAGGTGCTCGCGCTCGGCAGGGTCGAGCCGGAGCGCCTTCGCAAGACCGTCGAGCACGGCTTCCGATGCGCCTGCGATCGCGCCGCGCTCGAGTCGGGAGTAGTACTCCACGCTGACGCCGGCGAGCGCGGCGACCTCGCCCCGGCGCAGCCCGGGCACGCGCCGGTCGCCGCCGCGCGGCAGGCCGACGTCTTCCGGCTCGATGCGTGCGCGGCGCGACATCAGGAACTCGCGCACCTCGCTGTGGTTGTCCATGGCGCCAGGATAGGGAGCCGCATCCGCGCGTGGGATGCCCTGCAAGGGCACGTCAGCAGCGGGACTCCCGCCGTGGGCGGTCCGGCGCTTTCCTGAGGTCATGAACAGGTACTCGGTCGCGGTGCTCGCCTTGATCGCCGTCTGGCCCTTCGGCACCACGGCATCGCTCGAGCGCATGCCCCTCGCCGTGGACGACAAGACCGGCGAGCCGCTGTGGTGGGCGTGGTGAGCGCCACGTCGCGCACGGCCCGTGCCCAGCGACAGCCGTCTCGACGGCGCGAGTCCGGCGCGTGGATCGCCATGGTCCTGGGGGCGCTGACGGTGTTCGGTCCGCTGTCGATGGACCTGTACCTGCCCGTCCTGCCGTCGCTCGCGATCGACCTCGACGGCACCACCTCGTCGGCGCAGCTGACCATGACCGCATGCCTGATCGGCCTCGCAGCCGGGCAGGTGGTCGCCGGCCCGTTGTCCGACAGGTTCGGACGGCGCACCCCGCTGCTGGTCGGGCTGGTGGTCTACACGATCGCCTCGGCGCTGTGCGCGCTGAGCCCGACCATCGAGGTGCTCGTCGGAGCCCGCGTCCTCCAGGGCCTCGCCGGGGGCGCCGGGCTGGTGATCGCGCAGACCGTCGGACGCGACATCTACGAGGGCGCGCGCCTCACGCGCTACTACGCGCGCATCATCGTGATCTCCGGCCTCGCCGCGATCGTCGCACCCGTGCTCGGCGGGTTCCTCGCCGAGCACCTGTCCTGGCGGGGCTTCTTCGTGATCCTCACGGCAGTCGGCGTCCTCGTGACCGCCGCCATCGCGGTCTCGTTCCCCGACACGCTGCCGCGAGACCGTCGCACCAGCGGTGGCCTGAGGCGCATACGCGAACAGCTCGGCGTGCTCGCCCGCGACCGTCTCTATGTCGGCGCGACCGTGTCCAGCTCCCTCACGTCCGCCGCCTACTTCGCGTACCTCGCCGGAGCGCCCTTCATCCTCCAAGGCATCTACGGGCTCGCGCCGTCCACCTTCGCCCTCGTGTTCGGGCTCAACGCCGCCGCATTCGCCGTCGCAGGCTTCTCCGCCGGCCGTCTTGCGGAGCGGGCGGGCGACCGTGCCGTCTTCGCCGTGGGCCTGGCGATCATGATCGCGGGCGGAGCGGCACTGCTCGTCACCGCGCTGTGGCTGCCATCGCTGCCGCTGACCATCACCGCGTTCGTCCTCATCGCCGCCGGGGCAGCGGTGGTGTCGCCCCCGGCGACCACCCTCGCCCTGGTCGACTACCCGCACTTCGCGGGCACCGCATCGTCCATCCTCGGCATGACCCGCTTCGCCGCAGGCGCCGCCGCGGCACCCCTGGCCGGCGTCCTCGGTCCCGAGACTGCGATGCCGACCGCCGTGGTGGTTCTCGTCGCCACCGCAGCGGGCACGGCGGCGTACGGCGCCCTGGTGCGTCGTACACCGCTCCCGGGACCCTAGACGGTGAGCCGCCTCGTGCCACCCTCGTAGGCGACCACGGTGCCGTCGGGCAGGACCGCCTCGACGGGCACCCCGGGAGGCGAGTCGATGTCGAGCACGAAGCCGTCCGCGGAAACGGACCACTCGACCGCGATGCGTCCCACCGGCGACTCGTGGGCCACCTTGACCCAGTCGATCCCGGGACCCGGCTGCGGCTGGATGCGGATCGCCGCGTAGCCGGGCGCGGCGGCGCGGATGCCGCCCACCACCTGGTAGATCCAGTCCGCCACGGCGCCGAGCGCGTAGTGGTTGAAGCTGGTCATCTCGCCCGGGTTGATGGTGCCGTCCGGCAGCATCGAGTCCCAGCGCTCCCAGATGGTGGTCGCGCCCATGGTGACGGCGTAGAGCCAGGACGGGCACTCGGTCTGCAGCAGCAGGGCGTACGCGTCCTCGAGGTAGCCGTTCTCCGACAGCGCCCACGTGACGAACGGCGTGCCCGCGAAGCCGGTGGTGATGATGTGGCCGCGCTCGCGGACCAGCTCGGCGAGCCGTGCCGCGCCCTTGGCCTGCATGTCCTCATCCAGCAGCCCGAAGCAGATCGCCAGTGCGTACACGGTGGTGCAGTCCGACAGGATCACGCCGTCGGCCGCGACGTAGTGCTCGTTGAACGCCGCCCGGGTGCGCGCGGCAAGCGCGTCCCAGCGCTGCGCATCGTCCTCGAGCCCGAGCTCGCGCGCCGTGGTCGCCGCGAACGCCGCCGACCGGTACAGGCATGCGGTCGCGACCACCGAGTTATCGGCTTTGGCCTTGAAGGGCGCCTCCGGCGGCGCGTCGGGGTCGAGCCAGTCGCCGAACTGGAACTGCTCCTCCCACAGCCCGGTGGGGGACAGACGCTTCTCGACGCCCTCGAGGTGGAGCACCATCCCGGGGTAGTACTCGGCGAGGCGGTCGCGATCGCCGTACGCGTGCCATAGCGCCTCGGGCACCCACACCGCGGCATCGCCCCAGATGGCGCTCGGGAACTTGGGGAAGAGGTCGAACACGCCGCCGGTCACGTACTTCAGCGGATCCGGCACCACGTTGGGCACCGCGCCCTCCTGGGCGTGACGGGTCTCCTCGGCGAGGTCGAGCAGCCACTTGTGGAGCATGTCGGCGGTGTCGAACTGGAACGAGGCGGTCGCCGCGAACGCGGACAGGTCGCCCGTCCAGCCCAGGCGCTCGTCGCGCTGCGGGCAGTCGGTGGGGACATCGAGGAAGTTGCCCTTCTGGCCCCAGATCGAGTTGTGGATCAGCTGGTTGACCAGGGGGCTCGAGCATTCGAAGCTCGACGTGGGGCGCATGTCGGAGTGCACCACCACGGCCTCGACAGCGTCGGGGTCGATGTCTCCCGGCCAGCCGGTGACCTCGGCGTAGCGGAAGCCGTGGAACGTGAAGGTGGGCTCGAACACGTCGGTGTCGCCCGAGAGGATGAACCGGTCGGTGGCCTCGGCAGCGCGGAGCGGACGCGTGCCCAGCTCGTCGTGCTCGAGCACCTCGGCGTGGCGCACCGTGATCTCGGTGCCGGCCTCGCCGGCGACGGTGAGGCGCAGCCAGCCCACCAGGTTCTGGCCGAAGTCGATGAGCGTGCGACCGGCGGGGGAGGTCCAGATCGTCACGGGCGCGAGCACCTCGTGGCGCACGATCAGCGGGCCCACCTGGGGCAGCAGGCGCGAGCGGTCGAGCTCGGTCTCGCGCACCACGAGAGTCTCGCCGGCCTCGATGCGCCCGTCGATGGTCTGCCCGTTGTACAGCGAGTTGGCGGTGGTGGACGATGCGCGGGCCGCCCAGGCGGGGGAGGTCGCGACGGTCTGGGTGGTGCCGTCCGCGAAGGTGACCTCGAGCGCGGCAAGCAGCGCGATCTCGTGGCCGTAGTCGACCTTGGCGCCGTCGAAGCCCAGCGCGCCGCGGTACCAGCCGTTGCCCAGGAGGACCTCGAGCTCCACCGCGTCGGGGCCAGCCGCGACCTGCTCGGTGACGTCGAACTCCTGGTACTGGAGGCGCCACTCGTACGAGGTCCAGCCCGGGTTGAGCACCGACTCCGTCGCGGGGATGCCGTTGACGGTGGCCTCGTAGACGCCGTGCGCCGTCGCGACGAGCCGCGCTGCTGCGACCGCCGCCGCGGGCTGGTCCAGCGCGACGCTGGTGGAGAACAGCGGTGCGATGCCACGGTCGGCGACCGCGGTGATGGCGGTGGCATGGGCGAGCAGGTCGGCAGCGGTGACGGTCATGAGAGCTCCGGCGGTCGGGCGCGCTCCGGAGCTCGGGGTGCCACGGCGCATCGCGATTCTTTGAATGATTGAATCGTATCAAGTGGCGGCGAGCCCGAGGGTCGCCACTTTGCGGGCGGTCGGTCCTTGCCGACCGCCGCCCCGCCGACGGAGCACATCGTTCCGGTGAGCGGGGAGGCCGTCGGGCGGTGTGCCTCCCGGCGGGAGGCAGCGGGCACGAACGCGGGCGACTCGGTGACGCCCCGGCCCGTGCGCGACGTGGACCGACACCTGCTCGTGTGAATGCGCTCGTGGGAGCGCGCGCCACGCTCCTCGCATGCGCCCCGGTGGTGGCCGTCGCCGCTGCCGGCCATGGCGGGGCGCAAGAGGCTGCAGTCGCGGCCGGACCCGTGCGCACGCGGTTCCGGTCGGCCGGTGTCGCGTCGCAGGGAGACCCGCCGCGCCCCGGCTGCTAGGAAGGACCCTGTGACCTCGACGCCGATCCTGCCGGGCTTCCACCCCGATCCCTCCATCTGTCGTGTGGGGGATGCCTACTACCTGGCGACCTCGACCTTCGAGTACGTCCCGGGAGTCCCCATCCACCGCTCGATGGACCTGGTGAACTGGGAGCTGGTGGGGCACGCGCTCCCCGACGCCGAGGTGATCCGTGCGCCCCGCGGGGCGGCGGGCGCGAGCACCGGGATCTTCGCGCCCACGTTGCGGCACCACGAGGGCCTGTTCTGGATAGCCACCACGTCGATCGGGCGGCTCGCGGAGGGGCAGCTGATCACGCATGCGACGGACCCCGCGGGGCCGTGGTCCGAGCCCGTCTTCGTGCCGGGCACCCCCGGCATCGATCCCGACCTCGCGTGGCTCGACGACGGCATGTGCCTGCTCACGTGGCGCGGCTTCGATCCTGCCGGGATCCACCAGGTGCCCATCGACCCTCGCAGTGGAGAGCGGCTGGGGGAGGAGGCCGTGGTGTGGACCGGCACAGGGCTCGCCGACACGGAGGGCCCGCACCTGATCCGCCGAGGCGGCTGGTGGTACCTCCTGGTCGCCGAGGGTGGCACCCACCTGGGCCACGGCGTGTCGATCGCGCGCGCCCGCGGCCCTCGCGGACCGTTCGAGCCGCACCCGCTCAACCCGATCTTCAGCCATCGGTCCACCGAGCATCCCGTGCAGGCGGTCGGCCACCCGGACCTGCTGGAGCTCGGCGACGGTACCTGGGCGATGGTGCACCTGGGCATCCGCCAGCAGGGGTCGTTCCCGCGGTTCCACGTGCTGGGCCGCGAGACCTTCCTCGCGGGCATCGACTGGGTCGACGACTGGCCGGTGGTGGTCGAGGGGCGGTTCGAGGCCGTCGAGCGCGATACCTCCTGGTCCGACTCCTTCGCCGGCCAGGGGCTCGACCCTCGCTGGGTCGCGCCCTCCGTCGCGCCCGCATCCTTCGCGGCTGCGGGCCAGGGGCTGCTGCTCGAGTCAGGGCGTCCCGCCTCGGCGGCGGAGCAGGATCGGGTGCTGTGCGCCCGCGTCCTCGACCTCGACTGGGACGCCTCGGCGGGGGTGCGCGACGGCGACGCGTGCCTGTCCGTGCGCCTCGACGCGACGCACTGGTACGGCGTCGAGCTGATCGGCGGCGTGGCGCGGGCCCGCGCGGAGAGCGCGCCCTTCGATCAGGCGGCGGGCGCCCAGGCGGTGGGCCCTGGCGACCGCCTCGCGATCCGGTGTCGACGCAGCACCCCTGCATTGGGCGAGAACGCGGGCCCCGACGTGATCGAGCTCGGCATCGAGCGCGGAGGAGAGCTCGTGGTGCTCGCTGCGCGCGACGGCCGGTACCTGTCGACCGAGGTCGCCGGAGGCTTCACGGGTCGCATGCTCGGCGTGGAGGCGCTCGGAGGCGCTGCGACGATCGCGCAGGTGACGTACAACCGCGCCACCGGGTAGCCCGGCCTTCGAGGCCACCCAGCCACCGCATCGTCCCTCCGGGACCAAAGCCCCTCGCGCACCCTCCGACCGCCTGAAACGATTCAAGACGTGGGCGCGTGTCACCAGCGGCGGGACGCCGCGCGCGGGCCCGGACTGGGAGGTGCAACGTGGCACATCGGATGATCTGGAACCAGACGGCGTACTTCGGTGCCGGCTCCATCGAGGTGATCCCCGGCGAGCTCGAGGCGCGCGGCTTCAGCAAGGCGTTCGTGGTCTCGGACCGCGTGCTGATCGAGACGGGGGTGACCGCCAAGGTCACCGCGCTGCTCGACGCGGCCAGCTTCCCGTACGAGGTCTACAGCGACGTGCTGCCCAACCCGCCGATCGAGAACGTCCAGGCCGGCGTCGAGGCGTTCACGGCCGCGGGCGCGGACGTGCTCATCGCCGTCGGCGGCGGGTCACCGCAGGACACGTGCAAGGCGATCGGCATCATCGTCGCGAACCCCGAGTTCGCGGACGTGCGCTCGCTCGAGGGCGTCGCGCCCACCAAGAACCCGTCGGTACCGATCATCGCGGTGCCCACCACCGCCGGCACCGCCTCCGAGACCACGATCAACTACGTCATCACGGACGTCGAGCGGAACCGCAAGTTCGTCTGCGTGGACCCGCACGACATCCCGATCCTCGCCGTCGTGGACGCGGACATGATGGCGACCGCGCCGCGCGCGCTCAAGGTCGCGACCGGCCTCGACGCGCTCACGCACGCGATCGAGGGCTACACCACCAAGGGCGCGTGGGAGCTGTCCGACCTGTTCCACCTCAAGGCCATCCAGGTGATCGCGGCGTCGCTGCGCGCGGCCGCCGACGGCGACGGCGAGGCGATGGAGCGCATGGCGCTCGCGCAATACATCGCGGGGATGGGCTACTCGAACGTGGGCCTCGGCATCGTGCACGCGATGGCGCACCCGCTGGGCGCGTTCTACTCGGCGCCGCACGGCGTCGCGAACGGCATCCTGCTCGCGCCCGTCATGGCGTTCAACGCGCCCGAGACGGGGGAGAAGTACCGCGACATCGCCGCGGCGTTCGGCGTCGAGGGCGCGTACGCGATGCCGCTCGACGAGGCCCGCGAGGCCGCCGTGGCGGCGGTCGCCACGCTCACCCGCGATCTGGGCAACCCGCTCGGCATCGAAGAGATCGGCGCCAGGGTCGAGGACATCCCGGCGCTCGCGCAGGCCGCGTTCGATGACGTCTGCGCCGGCGGCAACCCGCGCGAGACCACCGTCGCGCAGTTCGAGACGTTGTACCGCTCGCTGCTGGGCGTGACGGTCGGGTAGAGCTTCGTACGTCTCGCGAAGCGGGACGATGCGCGGGAGCCCCGGGCCTGGACGGTCCGGGGCTTCTGTGCGCCCGGGGAATGTGCCGGGGCGGCGGAGGTCCATTGATAGCCCGCGGCAGAGAAGCTGGCGCGGATCGGCGCTGGTGTATCAGCCTGGCGCTCGCCTGCGGCGCGCCCCGCTGCGGCGCGCCCCGCCACCGCCGGGCACGCGAACGGCCCGCGACCCCCGGAGCGGGGATCGCGGGCCGCAGTCGCGGATGGGCGAACTGCTACGCGAGCCAGGGCGAGGCGATCGAGAACGTCTCGGCGACGTCGCGGATCTCCTGCTTGGTGAGGCCCTCGGCGCGGCCGCCGGCCACCAGGTCCATGTACTCGTACTTGGCTCCCGTCTCCGCGTACTCGACGCGGTCGACCGCGCGGTACACGGAGATGTCCGAGCGGGACATGGTGCCGTGCTTGGACCACAGGGTGATCTCGAAGTCGCGCAGGCCCTCGACGTTCGCGCGGCCCATCTCCTCGGAGCCGGGGATGAAGAACGGCAGCACCGCGATGCCCTGCGACAGCGACACGATGCTCTCCGGCTCCCAGCGCAGGATCGCCGCGTTCATCCGCGCGGTGTCGCGGTACGCGGGCACGTGCGAGAGGTAGGTGAGGTGCGGCGGCTGCGCGTGGACCACGGCCTGGAAGTCCACGCCGCGGCGCTCGGCCTGGTCCTGGTGGACCGCGAGGTGGGAGTTGAACTCCGATGTGAGCCGCGCGAAGCGGCGCGTGTTGGACGTGTAGAGCGTTCCCGTGAGCCCGCCCTCGTGGATCTTCACGGCGCCGATCGCGGCGAGCGGCTCGTGCGCGATCTGGCGCAGGCGGCGGCCGGAGCCGGTGGCGAGCACGGTTCCGCCGGCGAGCGCGGGCGCGGGCACCGGGAGCACGATCTCCTCGGCGTTGGGGAAGTGGCGACGTACCTCGACGTCCCACCCCATGTAGACGGAGATGTTGCCGGCGCCGGCCTCGGAGGCCTCGATGTCGCAGATGCGGGCGCCCGCCTCGCCGATCTGGGCGATGATCTCGTCGAGCGTGGGCTTGGGCTGGTCGGTGACGGTCACGGGGTCCTCCAGGGCTCCGGTGCGAGGCTTCAGCGCCCCGCGACTTCAGGTTGTGAAACGATTCAATCACGAGGCGGAGCGCCCCGCGGGTGCCGAAGGTCCCGGATCCCGGGACCCTCGGCGGCGCTCAGGACGACCGGCTGCGCTTCGCGTTCGCGATGAGCGTGGGGGACGATGCGTCGGCCGCCTTGGGTGCGGGCCGTCGCCGGGGCGTGGGCTTGGGGGTCACGAGCGGCGCCACGGGCACCATCCGCTGCAGCTGCGTGACGTGGTCGGGGTTGAGCTCGGCCACCGAGGACACTCCCAGTAGCTTCATGGTGCGGACAACCTCGCGCGACAGGATGTCGATCGCGCGGTCCACGCCCTCGCGTCCGCCGGCCATGAGGCCGTACAGGTACGCGCGGCCCACCAGGGTGAAGTCCGCGCCGCACGCGAGGGCCGCGACGATGTCGGCACCCGCCATGATGCCGGTGTCGAGCACGATGGTGGTCTTGCCGCCCAGCTCCGCCGCCACCGAGGGCAGCAGGCGGAACGGGATCGGGGCGCGGTCGAGCTGGCGCCCGCCGTGGTTCGAGAGCACGATCCCGTCGACGCCGCGATCGACCACGGCCTTCGCGTCGTCGAGCGTCTGGATGCCCTTGACGGCGACCTTGCCCGGCCACTGGTCGCGGATCCACTCGAGGTCGTCGAAGTCGACCGTCGGGTCGAACAGCGAGTCGAGCAGCTCGCCGATGGTGCCGTTCCACTCCGACAACGACGCGAACGTCAGCGGCTCGGTGGTGAGGAAGTTCCACCACCACTCGGGGCGGGGGATCGCGTTCAGCACCGTGCGAGGCGTGAGCTGCGGCGGGATGGTGAAGCCGTTGTAACTGTCCCGCAGTCGCGCGCCGGCGGCGGGCACGTCGACCGTGACGAGCAAGGTGTCGAAGCCCGCGTCGGCGGCGCGCTGCATCAGCTGCATCGACTTGTCGCGGTCCTTCTGCATGTACAGCTGGAACCAGTTGCGGCCGTCGGGGTTGGCATCGCGCACGCCCTCGGGGGAGGTGGTGCCGAGCGTCGACAGCGAGAACGGGATGCCGGCGGCGCCGGCGGCGGAGGCGCCCGCGCGCTCGCCCTCGGCCTGCATCATGCGGGTGAAGCCGGTGGGTGCGATGCCGAACGGCATCGCTGACCGGCCGCCGAAGATCTCCACCGACGTGTCCACCTGGGACACGTCGCGCAGGATCGCGGGGTGGAACTCGATCTCGCGGAACGCGCGGCGCGCGCGGTTGAGCGACAGCTCCTCCTCGGCCGCGCCGTCGGTGTAGTCGAACGCGCCCTTCGGGGTGCGCCGCTTGGCGATCGCGCGGAGGTCCGCGATGGTGTGCGCCTTCGCGAGGCGTCGCTTGCGGCCGTCCAGCTCGAGCGGCTTGAAGCGCACGAGCGGCGCCAGGTCGGCGGGCCGGGGGATCCGGCGCTCCATCTTCATCTCACAGTCCCTTCGGTGTGAACACTCGCGGTTCGAACGTACGCGCGACCAGGTCGCGCAGCGATTCGAGGGATCCCGACACGGCGCCGATCGCGCGGCCCTGGATCAGCACGTTGCCGATCGCGGTGGCCTCGACCGGTCCCGCCATCACGGGCAGTCCGGAGCGGTCCGCCGTGCGCTGGCACAGCAGGTCGTTGAGCGAGCCGCCGCCGGTGATGTGGATGCGGCGCACGTCCTGAGCGGACAGCGCCGCCGCATCGTGCACCGCGTCGGCGAACGCCTGCGCGAGGCTCTCGATGATGCAGCGCGCCGTCTCGGCGCGTGACCCGGGGACCCGGAACCCGCGCGCCCCGAGCCACCCGGCGACCCGGGCCGGCATGTCGCCTGGTGCCATGAACGCCTCGTCGTTCGCGTCGAACACGTCGACCTCGCCCGGGACGGCGGCGGCCTCGGCGAGCAGGCGCTCGAGGTCGACCTTCTCGCCGTCGCGCTCCCACTCGCGGATGGACTCGGACAGGATCCACAGGCCCATGACGTTGTGCAGGAAGCGGGTGCGGCCGTCGACGCCGCCCTCGTTGGTGAAGTTCGCCTCGCGCGCGGCGTCGCTCAGCACGGGCGCTTCGGTCTCGACGCCCACCAGGCCCCACGTGCCGCAGGAGATGTACGCGCCGCCGGGCTCGGTCATCGGTGTCGCGACCACCGCGGACGCGGTGTCGTGGGAGCCGACCGCCACCACCGGCGTGTCGCCAGCGAGGCCGGTGGCCTCGGCGACGTGGGGGAGGACGGTGCCCACGCGCTCGCCCGGCTGGACGATGCGCGGGAACAGTCCGCGCGGCAGGCGAAGCCTGTCCATGAGCTCGCCGTCCCACTCCTTGGTGCTGACGTCGAGGAGCCCCGTGGTGGAGGCGTTGGTCGCCTCCGCCACGGTGGCACCGGTGAGGTAGTACGCCATGAGGTCGGGGACCAGCAGCAGGCGGTCCGCCACGGCGAGCATGCCCGCCTCGCGCTCGACCGCCAACTGGTAGAGCGTGTTGAACGGGAGGAACTGCAGCCCGTTGCGGGCGTAGAGCAGGGAGAACGGCTCGTCGGCATGCACCAGGTCCACGCCGTGAGCGGTGCGCTCGTCCCGGTAGTGGAACGGCTCGCCGAGGACGCGGCCGCCGCGGAGGAGGGCGTAGTCGACGGCCCACGAGTCGATGCCGATGGACCGGATCGCCTCATCCCAGCGGGTGGCCGAGCGCAGCCCGTCGAGCACGTGCGCGTACAGCTCCTGCAGGTTCCAGTGCAGCCCGTCCGGCGTGCGGACCGGGCCGTTGGCGAACCGTCCCACCTGCCGCAGCTCGAGGGTGTCGGGGCCCACCTGCCCGACCATGACGCGACCGGAGGTCGCGCCCAGGTCGACCGCGGCGACCGCGGCGGTCATCGGAGGAAGGCCGCCGCCACGCCTGCGTCCACGGGGATGTGGAGGCCGGTGGTGTGCGACATGTCGGGGCCGGTGATGATGGCCGCGGCGTTAGCGACGTGCTCGGGGAGCACCTCGCGCTTCAGGATGGTGCGCTGAGCGTAGAACTTGCCCAACTCGTCCTCCTCGATCCCGTAGGTCTTGGCGCGGTTCGCGCCCCAGCCGCCGGCGAAGATGCCGGAGCCGCGCACCACGCCGTCGGGGTTGATCCCGTTGACCTTGATGCCGTGCTCGCCCAGCTCGACCGCGAGCAGGCGCACCTGGTGGGCCTGGTCCGCCTTGGTGGCGGAGTAGGCGATGTTGTTCGGGCCCGCGAACACGGAGTTCTTGGACGCGATGTAGACGATGTCGCCGCCCATGCGCTGCGCGATCATGACGCGCGCCGCGGCCTGCGAGACCAGGAAGGATCCCTTGGCCATGACGTCGTGCTGCAGGTCCCAGTCCTTCTCGGTGGTCTCGAGGAGCGGCTTGGACAGCGACAGGCCGGCATTGTTGACCACCAGGTCCACGCCGCCGAAGGCCAGCACGGCCTCGCCCACCGCGGCGGCGATGGCCTCGGGGTCCGCGACGTTGGCGGCGACGCCGATCGCGACATCCGGACCGCCGAGCTCGGCGGCGGCGGCCTGGGCCTTCTCGAGGTCGAGGTCCGCGATGACCACGCACGCGCCCTCCGCCGCGAGCCGGGTGGCGATCGCCTTGCCGATGCCGGACGCGGCGCCGGTGACGAGCGCCACCCGCGTCGCGTGCGACTTCGGCTTGGGCATCCGCTGGAGCTTGGCCTCCTCGAGCGCCCAGTACTCGATGTTGAACTTCTCCGCGTCGGAGATGGGCGAGTACGTGGAGAGCGACTCGGCGCCGCGCATCACGTTGATGGCGTTGATGTAGAACTCGCCCGCCACGCGCGCCGTCTGCGTGTTGGCGCCGAAGGAGAACATCCCGACGCCGGGCACCAGCACGATCGCCGGGTCCGCGCCCCTCATGGCCGGCGACGATGCGTCGGCGTGGGCGTCGTAATAAGCCTGGTAGTCCGCGCGGTAGGCCTCGTGGAGCTCGTGCAGGCGCGCGACGGAATCCTCGATCGAGGCGTCGGCCGGGAGGTCGAGGACCATCGGCTTGACCTTGGTGCGCAGGAAGTGGTCGGGGCAGGAGGTGCCCAGCGCGGCGAGGCGCGGGTGCTCCGCTGCGGCCAGGAAGTCGAGCACCACGGCGTCGTCGGTGAAGTGGCCCACCATCGGGCGGTCGTACGACGCGATGCCGCGGATCACGGGAGCCAGCGCGACCGCCTTGGCCTTCCGCGCATCGTCCCCTAGCGCCCCGTACCCGGGCAGCGCGGGGCCGAACGGCTCCGCCTTGCCGTGCTCGGCGATGTAGCGGGCGGCGGTGTCGATGATCTCGAGCGAGCGCGCCTCGCACTCGTCGGAGGTGTCGCCCCACGCGGTGATGCCGTGGCCGCCGAGCACGCAGCCGATCGCCTGCGGGTTGGCCTCCTTGATCTCCGCGATGTCGAGGCCCAGCTGGAAGCCGGGGCGACGCCACGGCACCCACACCACGCGGTCGCCGAAGATGGTCGCGGTGAGCGCCTCGCCGTCCGCGGCGGTCGCGATCGCGATGCCGGCGTCGGGGTGCAGGTGGTCCACGTGGGCGGCGTCGACGAGGCCGTGCATCGCGGTGTCGATCGAGGGTGCGGCGCCGCCGCGGCCGTGGAGGCAGTAGTCGAACGCGGCGACCATCTCGTCCTCGCGCTCGACGCCCGGGTAGGTGTCGACCAGGCCGCGGAGGCGGTCGAGGCGGAGCACCGCGAGGCCGTTGGTGCCGAGCGTGCCGAGGTCGCCGCCGGAGCCCTTGACCCACACGAGCTCGACCTGCTCGCCGGTGGCGGGGTCGAGGTCGGTGCCCTTGGCGGACGTGTTGCCGCCGGCGTAGTTGGTGTTCTTGGGGTCGGAGCCCAGGCGGTTGGAGCGCGCGATGAGCTGCTCGGGGGTGGTGGTCATGGGGAGGTTCCTTTCCGGGGGAGGAAGCGGGTCAGGCGGCCGGCCCGCTCGCGGCGAGCTGGTCGGCGAGGTTGAAGATCTCGGTGAGCTGCGGCGCGCCCTGGTCGGGGCGGTCGCCGTCGAGCGCGATGAAGAAGGGTGCCATGGTCGCCTCCCACCGCGCGGTGCGGGGGTCGGCGGCCAGGGCCGCGGCGGAGGCGGTGTCGTCGTCGGTCTCGTAGTACCCGACGAGCAGCCCGTCCGGGCGCAGGAACAGCGAGTAGTTCCTGCGCCCGGCGTCGCGGATGGCCTCGAGCATCTCGGGCCACACCGCGCGGTGCGCGTCGACGTACTCCTCCAGGCGATCGGGATTGACCTGGAGGGTGAAGCACACGCGGGCCATGGGTCTCAGGCGCCCCAGCCGGCCTGGACGCCGCCCACGCGGTCGGCGGCGATCTGCGCGAGGTAGCCCGACTCGGCGAAGGCCCTCATCGGGTCGGCGGGCAGGCCGCGCTCCTCGCGGTACGTCGCGAGGTCGGCGCGGACGTCCGTGTAGAAGGCGTCCATCATGATGCCGTTGGCCTTGAGCACGTCGCCCTCGGCCTGCGCGGCGTCGAGCGCGTCGCGGTCGAGCAGCAGCGCGCGGGCCGTCATCTCCTGGACGTTGAGCACCGAGCGGATCTGGCCGGGGATCTTGTCCTCGATGTTGTGGCACTGGTCGAGCATGAACGCCGTGTCGCCGTCCTTGCCGTAGCCGCCGCCGCGCAGCACCTCGACGATGATGCGGAACAGCTGGAACGGGTCGGCGGCGCCCACGATGAGGTCGTCGTCCGCGTAGTTGCGCGAGTTGAAGTCGAAGGACCCGAGCTTGCCCAGGCGCAGCAGCTGCATGACGATGAACTCGATGTTGGTGCTGGGGGCGTGGTGGCCGGTGTCGAGGCACACCGTCGCGCGCTCGCCCAGGGCCGCGCACTGCGCGTAGCTGGTGCCCCAGTCCGGCACGTCCATGTGATAGAACGCCGGCTCGAAGATCTTGTACTCGAGGACAAGGCGCTGGTTCTCGCCGATCCGCTCATAGATCTCCTGGAGCGACTCCTGGAGGCGGTCCTGGCGGCCGCGCATGTCGTCCTGGCCGGCGTAGTTGGTGCCGTCCGCGAGCCAGATCTTGAGGTCGCGGCTGCCGGTGGCGTCCATGATGTCGATGCACTCGAGGTGGTGGTCGATCGCGGTGCGGCGGATCTTCTCGTCGCGGTGCGTGAGGGAGCCGAGCTTGTAGATGTCCGCCTGGAACGTGTTCGAGTTGATGGTGCCGAGCGCGACGCCCAGGTCCTCGGCATGCGTGCGCAGCGCCGAGTAGTCGTCGACCTTGTCCCACGGGATGTGGAGCGCGACGGTGGGGGCGAGGCCGGTGAACCTGTGGACCTGCGCGGCGTCCGCGATCTTCTCGAACGGGTCGCGGGGCGTGCCCGGCGTGCCGAACACCTTGAAGCGGGTGCCGGAGTTGCCAAAGGCCCACGAGGGGAGCTCGATGGCCTGCTCCTCGAGGCGGCTGGCGACGTGACTGCTGAAGGCCATCGTGTCTCTCCTTTGAGGGTGGCGGGGCGGTGGCGCCCCGTGCTGCTGTGAATCGTTTCAAAATCTACGACCCTCGCCGGCCTCGCGTCAAGTCGGGCGGGCCTCCCGGGCGTGTTGGAAGGATTCAGTATTCTGAGACGACCCGGTTGGAGGAGGAGCGATGGCGGTCAGCGTCAAGGAGGTCGCGGCCCGCGCGGGCGTGTCCGTGGGGACCGTGTCGAACGTCCTCAACCGGCCCGAGCACGTCAAGCCCGACACCATCCGCCGCGTGCAGGACGCGATCGCGGAGCTGGGCTACGTCCCCAACAGCGCCGCGCGGCAGCTGCGCGAGGGGCGCAGCCGTTCGCTCGCGCTGGTGGTGCTCGACGTGGGCAACCCGTTCTTCACCGACGTCGCCCGTGGCGCGGAGGCGCGCGCCGCGGAGGACGGCCTCACGCTGTTCCTCGCGAACTCCGACGACTCGACCGACCGCGAGGCGCTCCACCTCGACGTGTTCGCGCAGCAGCGCGTGGGCGGCGTGCTGGTCTCGCCCGTGGGCGAGGACCTGTCGCGGCTCGAGACCATGCGCGGGCACGGCATCCCGGTGGTGCTGGTGGACCGCGAGGCGGGGGAGTCCGCGTTCTCCTCGGTCTCCGTCGACGACAAGGCCGGAGGCGCGCTCGCGGCGCGGCACCTGCTCGACACCGGGCGGCGCCACCTCGCCTTCGTGGGCGGCCCCTTGCGCATCCGTCAGGTCGCCGACCGCTTCGAGGGCGCGTCCTCCGTGGTCGCAACCGTCCCGGAGGCGAGCCTGCGCCTGTTCGGCACCGACGAGATGACGCTCGACGAGGGTCGCCGCGTGGGCGAGGCGCTGGTCCCGCTCATCACGGATGGCCGCGTCGACGGGATCGTGGCGGCGAACGACCTTCTCGCGATCGGCATCCAGCGGGCGCTGCTGTTCGCGGACCAGCCCGTCCGCATGCCCGAGGACGTGGGCCTCGTGGGCTACGACGACATCGCCTTCGCGGCCTCCGCGGTGGTGCCCATCTCCTCGGTGCGCCAGCCGAGCGCGCTCATCGGCTCCACCGCGGTCGAGCTGATCCTCGAGGCCGCCGACGGGGCCGCGCCCCGCCAGGTGGTGTTCGAGCCGGACCTGGTGGTGCGCGCCTCGACGGTGGGCTGACCCTCCGTTGCTCGGGCCCTCAGACCAGGCGCTCGCCGTCGCCGTGGATCTGACGGTGCAGGCGCGCCATCCGCGCGTCGAGCTCCGCGGCCGTCGCCGCGGCCTCGCGCAGCTCCTCGGTGAGGCGCGACGGCACGGACGCGTCGTACTTGTAGTAGATCCGGTGCTCGAGGCTCGCCCAGAAGTCCATCGCGATGGTGCGGAACTGCACCTCGACGGTCACCGCGGTGGTGCCGGTGGAGAGGAACACGGGGATCTCGATGATCGCGTGCAGGCTCTGGTAGCCGTTGGGCTTCGGGGTCGCGATGTAGTCCTTGACCTCGAGCACGCGGATGTCGTCCTGCCGCGTGAGCAGCTCGAACAGCCGGTAGACGTCCGTCACGAACGCGCACGTCACGCGCACGCCGGCGATGTCGGTGATGTGCGCACGGATGGCCTCGAGGTCCCGGGACAGCCCCTTGCGCGCGACCTTGTCGAGCAGGCTCTCCGGCGACTTCACGCGGCTCGACACGTGCTCGATCGGGTTGTAGTCGTGCAGCTCGAGGAACTCGTCGCGCAGGATCGACAGCTTGGTCTCCACCTCACGCAGTCCGAACTCGTACTGCAGCAGGAACCGCTGGATGTCCTTGCGCATGATGCGGACCTGGTCCGGGGACAGCGGCGCCACGTTCGCGCGCGCCAGCGCCGTCATGCTCTCGAACGGTGTGGCCTCGGTCATCGTGTCCCTGTCGTCGGCGGCGTGGGCGGGTGCGTCCGTAGGTTCTGACGCGCGCGGGCCGCGTGGGGTTCCCGGGGACGATGCGCACGCTAGGTTGGCGCACATGACCTCCCTGATCGGCCGGTTGCCCAGGCCCGCGACCGAGCGAGGGCGCGACGCGGTGGGGGCGGCGATCCTCGCGCTGGTGATCCTCGCGATCAGCGTCGCGGACGAGGGCATCGCCGGCCTGGTGACCGTCGAGATCGCTGCCGCGCTGGTCGCGTGCGCCGCGCTTGTGTGGCGCCGTTCGGCCGATCTCTGGGTGCTGGCGGTCACGGGCGCGGCGTTCGTGGCCGCGAGCCTGGTGACGGGGTCCGTCGCCAACGCGCTGCTCGCGGTGCTGGTGGCGGTGTACACGGTCGCATCCCGCTCCGCGCACATCCCTGTCGCCCTCGCGGTCGGGGCGCTGGCGGTGATCGGGGTGGGCGGAACGGTGGCGCTGGCTGGCGGCGTCGGCCCCGCGGACTCCCTGGTGGTCTCGGGCGAGATCTGGGTCGCGCTCGCCGTGGTGATCGGGATCGCGATGAACCTGTACCGGCGCTCGCTGGAGCAGGAGCGCGAGCGGGCCCGGCAGGCGGAGGCCGCCAGGGACGCGCTCGCGCGCACCAAGGTCGCCGAGGAGCGGCTGCGCATCGCGCGCGAGCTGCACGACGCGGTCGGGCATCACATCGCCGTGATGAACGTCCAGGCGGGCGTCGCGGAGGCGCTGCTCGAGTCCAGCCCGGACCGCGCGGCCGAGGCGCTCGGCCGGGTCCAGGACGCCGGCGCACGCGTGCTCGAGGAGCTGCCCGTGATGCTGCGCGTGCTCCGCCAGGGCGAGGACGAGGACAGCCACCCCGTGGCCGGCCTGGCCGCGGTGGGCGAGCTCCTCGAGCAGGCGCGCGACGCGGGGCTCGACGTCACCTACGAGCGTCGCGACCTGCACGTCGACCTGCCCGCCGCGACAGACCACGCCGCCTACCGCATCGTCCAGGAGGCCCTGAGCAACGCCCGCCGGTACGGGACGGGGCACGCCGCCGTGACGGTGACGGCGGACACGTCGGCGCTGGTGATCGAGGTGCGCAACGGGGTCTCGGGCGCGCACGG
Source organism: Demequina silvatica (assembly GCF_000971215.1). Classification (GTDB taxonomy): domain Bacteria; phylum Actinomycetota; class Actinomycetes; order Actinomycetales; family Demequinaceae; genus Demequina; species Demequina silvatica. The sequence goes on along the minus strand of NZ_BBMA01000005.1, from coordinate 2,932 downwards.
CGAGGGCTCGGGGTTCGGGCTCGTGGGCATGCGCGAGCGGGCGGACGCCGCGGGCGGCACGGTCGAGGCCGCGCCCGACGGGGACGAGTTCGTGGTGCGGGCGGAGCTCCCCACCCGAGGAGGAGGCGAAGGATGACCATCCGCGTGGTGGTGGTGGACGACCAGGTGCTGATCCGCGGCGGATTCGTCGCGATCATCGGCACGGCCGAGGACATCGAGGTGGTCGGCGAGGCGGCCGACGGCGCCGAGGCGCTGGCGGTGATCCGCGAGGTGCGCCCCGACGTGGTGCTCATGGACATCCGGATGCCCGGCATGGACGGGCTCGAGGCGACCGAGGCGATCGCTGCGGACCCCGAGCTCACCGAGGTCCGGATCGTGGTCCTCACCACCTTCGAGGAGGAGCAGTACGTGCTGCGCGCGCTGCGCGGCGGGGCGAGCGGATTCCTGGGCAAGGGGGTGCGTCCCGCCGAGCTGCTAGGCGCGATCCGCACCATCGCGGCGGGGGAGGAGCTGCTGTCCGCCGCCGCGACCCGGGCCGTGATCTCGCACGTCGCCGAGGACCGGGTCCAGCCGTCCGTCGACGGCGAGCGGTTCCGGTACCTCACGGAGCGCGAGCGGGAGGTGGTGCTGCTGGTCGCGCAGGGCCTGAGCAACGAGGACATCGCGACGCGGCTGTTCGTCACGCCGTTGACGGCGAAGACCCACGTCAACCGCGCCATGACCAAGGTGGGGGCGCGCGACCGGGCCCAGCTGGTGGTCGCCGCGTACCAGGCGGGCCTCGCCGGGGACTGAACCCCCGCATCGTCCCTACCGCGATCGCAGTACGCGCAAGTGTCTGCGTCTGCCAGATTCCGCGCGGGCACGCGCACGGAAGGCTGAAGTCATCACCGAACAAGGAGATGACATGAGCGCCAACCCCGTGGCGACCACCCCCACCGCAGGCTCCAGCAAGCCGGACCTCCCGCTTTACGACGGACCCTTCGCGATCGACGGTCGCGGGTGGCTCGTGGTGGTCGCGGCATGCGCCGTCGCCTTCGCCCAGCTGGTCCTGCTGCCCCTGCCGGGCAGCCCGATGGCCCAGCAGTGGGTGCACGCGATCCTGCTCCCCGCGATCCCGCTCGCGGCGCTCGCGTGGGCGGCGCCGCGCGGTTGGACCGGCATCTTCCGCAAGGTCGGGCCGCGACAGGTCGCGCAGATGCTCGGCTTCGGCGTCCTCAACCTCACGGTCACCTTCGGCGTCGCGATCGGCCTCAACGGCCTGATCGGCGGCAACGCCAACCCGGCCGGCGACATCCTCGGGGACGCGTCCGCGGGCGAGCGCGTGCAGTTCTTCCTCGCGAGCATCCCGCAGCTGCTGGGTGAGGAGCTCATCACCATCCTGCCGCTGCTCGCGATCCTCTCGGTGCTGGTGTGCCGCTTCGGGTGGACGCGCCGCGCGGCGCTCGCGACCGCGTGGATCGGGACGGCCGTGATGTTCGGGCTGCTGCACCTGCCCACCTACGACTGGAACATCCTGCAGTGCCTGCTCTACATCGGGCTCGCCCGGGTGTTCCTCACCCTCGCCTACGTGGTCACCCGCAACCTATGGGTGTCTACCGGAGCGCACATCGTGAACGACTGGACCATGTTCTCCGTCCCGATGCTGCTCAGCGGCGCGGCGCTGATCTGACGCCCGCGCTTCTCAGTCTCTTCCACCCCACACCACCACCGCGGCGCCATCCCTGCCGCACGCAACAAAGGAGAACGGCCATGAGCCGCAGCACCACCCGCCGGGTGATCCCCGGCATCGTCACCCTCGGACTCGCCGCCGGCGCGGTCCTCACCCCCAACGCCGCGTTCGCCGCGCCCGTCGCCACCGACGCGGGCACGGCCCCCGCCGCGGCCACCCAGGGCACGGTCTCCGTGGTCGGCATCGGGCTCGGCGCCGTCCTGGTCACCAACCCGACCGATGGTGCGATCGACGTCATCGCCAAGGTAGTGGGGTCGGATGGCGCGGTCAGCTCGCCTCTGATCGACACCGTCGCGGCCCGCGCCACGCGCGCTGTCGAGCTTCCCGACTTCGCCCGCTACTTAGGCGAGGGCCAGACCGTCCAGGTGGTCACGCTGCGTCTGCTGAACCAGTTCGAGCTGGAGCTCGCCACGCTCGACCTGCCCTCCGGCATCCCCGTGGTGACCCCGGAACCGCAGCCGGCGAGGACGCCCGAGATCGACCACTCTCGCCTCACCTCGACCGACTCCGTTCCGCCGCGGGTCCCGCAGTCCACGCCGGTCTCGACGTCGCAGGCCACGCCTGAGCGCCCGTCCGCGACGAACGTGCCGCAGCAGCCCGCGCGGCCGCAGGCCACGCCCGCCGTGACGCCGCACGCCACCCCCGAGCCGGAGTCCTCGCTGACCGTGGTGACCGAGGCGGTGCCGCCGCTGCTCCCGCAGGGCGTGCCGACCGCGACCCCGGGTCAGCCGATCGAGGAGTTCGCGAACTTCTCTGTCATCACCGACGCGGTGGCCCCCGAGCTCACGCCCGCGGTGCCGCAGACCCTGGTGCCCGTGGAGGAGTCCACCAGCGTCACCATCCCGCTCGAGTCCACCTCGACCGGTTCCCAGACCCCGTCCGTCGCGGTCCAGCAGACCCCCATCCCTGCTACTGCGACGGGCGGCTCCAGCGTCGTCGACAACGGCGTCGACGACTCCACCGTGTCGGCTTCGGGGGGCGCCGACACTCCCCAGGTCGCGGCCGCCGCTCAGTCCGAGCGCACCGGAGGGGATGCTCCCGCCGCGACGCTGTCGCACACTGGTGTCGATGACTCCACGCTCGCCCTCGGTGGTGCGGGGCTCGGCGCGGTGATCCTCGGAGGGGCGCTGCTCGCGCTCCGTCGGGTGCGTGGCTGACCGCCACGCGATCACGCCGCGGTGCGGCACCAGAGGCCTCGGGGAA
>NZ_BBMA01000006.1 GCF_000971215.1 Demequina silvatica | reverse complement strand
CCACCCGAGCATCCACACACGCCGACGCGAACCCGGCGTCAGAGCCGCCGGGTAAGTCGTCGAACAGGTGTGCTGCATCCATAGAACCATCACACCACCGGGGTCTGACATTCCCGACAAAAGGGATGTGAAAAACGCCTCGCAATGCATATACCAGCGATGACATCATCCCGTGCGATTCCGCATACGATGCTGGGATGGCAGACCCCCGCGCCGAAGGCCGCCCCGCACGCCCCGTCCGTACCCTCACGGTGACCCGCACGGAGCGCCTCGCGCCCGGCATGGTGCGCGTCACGCTCACCGGCCCCGACCTCGACGAGCTTCCCGACCTCACCTTCACCGACCACTACGTGAAGTTGAAGTTCGGCGAGGTGACGCGCACCTACACGATCCGCAGCCTCGACATGAGCGCGCGGGAGCTCGCGATCGACTTCGTGATCCACGGCGACGAGGGCCTCGCCGGCCCCTGGGCCGCCGCCGCGCAGCCGGGCGACACGCTCAGCTTCGTGGGCCCCGGCGGCGCCTGGGCGCCGAGCCCCACGGCCGGCCTCGACCTCCTCGTGGGTGACGAGTCGGCGATCCCTGCGATCGCCGCCGCACTCGAGAACCTGGCGAGCACCAGGGACGATGCGCGGGTGGAGGCCTACGTCGAGGTCGCCGACGCATCGGAGGAGCAGGCGCTGCCCGCCACCGCACGCACGCGGGTCCACTGGATCCACCGCGGCCCCGCCGACGGCTACGGCGAGGCGCTTACGCGCGCGGTCGTGGCGGCGAGACTCCCGGACGGCGTCGCGCCCGAGGCTGTCGAGGCCTTCGTGCACGGCAACGCCGACATGGTGAAGCCGCTGCGCCGCCACCTCTTCAACGAGCTCGGCGTCCCGCGCGCGCAGGTGTCCATCTCGGGCTACTGGCGCACCGGTATGAACGAGGACGGCTGGCAGTCGAGCAAGCGCGACTTCAACGCCCAGATGGAGGCGGAGCAGGACGCGACCGCCGGATAGGGGCCAGGAGGACGATGCGCGGGCCGCCTACCCGCGCGCGTCATACTCCGCGCGGCTCGCGAGGATCCCCGGGTAGTGCCCGATCGCCCATTCGGCGAGCGCGCTCGCGGGCGTGATCAGCGTCGCGCCCCGTGGCGTCAGCGCATACTCGACGCGCGGCGGCACCTCGGCGAACACCTCGCGGCGCACCAGGCCATCGCGCTCGAGCTGACGCAAGGTCAGCGTGAGCATGCGCTGCGAGATGCCCGGCACGTGCGCCTGCACCTCTCCGAAGCGCAGTGTGCGCTCTCCGAGCGTCGCGATCACCAGGAGCGACCACTTGTCGCCGATGCGGTTGAGCACGTCCCGGATCGCGGCCTGCGTGTCCGCGGTGACGCCGGAGCAGGCGCTCTCGTAGGTGGTGAGGGGTTCGTCGACCAGGCTCACGCCGCCTCCAACGGGGTCACGCACACGCATGTGCCTTTTGTGGACGCGTCAACAGTCACGCACCATGGTGTTGCTTACTCATCGTAACCAATGTCGCGGGCGGCGCCCGCAGAGAAGAGTTCCCATGCTGATCGCCCTCTGGATCGTCAACGCGATCCTCGCCCTCGTGTTCGCCGCCGCCGGCAGCATGAAGGTGTCCACCCCGCGTGCCACGCTTCAGGAGAAGGGCATGGGCTGGACCGAGGACTTCAGCGACGGGGCCGTCAAGGCGATCGGCGCGACCCAGCTCCTCGCCGCGGTGGGCCTCATCGCCCCGGTCGTCACGGACGTCGCGCCCATCCTGACGCCGCTCGCGTCGGTGGGCCTTCTGGTCACCATGATCGGCGCGACCGTGGTGCACGCGCGTCGCAGCGAGCCCCTCGTCCCGACGATCGTCCTCGGCGCAGTCGCTGCCGCCTCCGCGGTCCTGGGCTTCATCGAGGTCCTCTAGCCTCGGCACGATGCGCGGGCCGGGCCTCGTCGGAGGACCCGGCCCGCGCATCGTCCCTCCTACATCTCCTCGTGCGTCTCGGGGTCGCCGTCGAAGAGGCGGCCGTCCGCGCGGCCGAGCGCGGTGATCGCCTCGACCTCCTCGGGCAGCAGCGAGAAGTCGGCGACGGACAGGTTCTCCACCTGGCGTGACGGCGTCGCGGACTTGGGAAGCGGCAGCGAGCCGCGCTCGAGGTGCCAGCGCAGGATCACCTGGGCGGGGGTGACCCCCAGCCGGGAAGCGGCGGCGACCACCACGGGCTCGCCGTACGGCGCCTGGCGCTTGCCGAGCGGGCTCCATGCCTGCGTGACGATCCCGAGCTCGGCGTGCTTCGCGAGCAGTGACGTCTGAGGGAAGTAGGGGTGCAGCTCGACCTGGTTGATGGCGGGGGTCACGCCGGAGTCGGCGATGATCTCGTCGAGCAGGCGCTCGTTGAAGTTTGAGACGCCGATCGACCGCACCACGCCGCGCTCGCGCAGCTCCACGAGCGCGCGCCACGCCTCCTTGTACTTGCCGGTGATCGGGTTGGGCCAGTGGATGAGCATGACGTCGATCCGGTCCACGCCCAGGCGCGCGCGGGATTCCTCTCCGGACGCGACGGCGCGCTCGAGGTCGTGATGGCGTCCGGGCAGCTTGGTCTGCACCGTCACCTCTCCGCGCGGGACGCCGGACTCGCGCAGGAAGTCGCGCAGGGCGCGGCCCACGATGCCCTCGTTCTCGTAGTTCACCGCGGAGTCGAGGAGCCGGTAGCCGTGCTCGAGCGCCGACAGGACCGCGCGCCCACCCTGGTCGCCTACCAGGGGGTACGTGCCGAATCCGATCGCAGGAACAGTGTGGCCGTCGTTGAGCGTGAGGTGAGGAAGGGTCATGAGCCCACCCTAGGACGGCCCGCGGGTTACCGTGACCAGGGGAAGGGAGCCTCCGCCATGGCCAAGCTCATCTACGCGATCAACTGCTCGCTCGACGGCTACTACGAGGACGCGGACGGGGGCTTCGACTTCACCGAGCCCGTCGACGAGCTCCACGACTGGTTCGCGGACCTCGAGGCGACCGTCGGCACGCACCTGTACGGCCGCAAGATGCACGAGGTGATGGCGGTCTGGCACGAGATGGCCGCAGACCCCGAGATCACGCCGCTGTACCAGCGCTTCGCGGACGCCTGGATCGACTCGGACACCGTGGTCTACTCGCGGACGCTGGACGATGCGGGGGTTCCGCGGGCGCGGATCGTGCGGGAGTTCGACCCGGCCGAGGTCGCGGCGCTCAAGGCGGGCGCGGATCGGGACCTGGACATCGGGGGGCCGGAGCTCGCGGGCCAGGCGATCGCCGCGGGGCTGGTGGACGAGATCGTGCTCGCCGTCGCGCCCGTGACCGTCGGTGGGGGCCGGCGCGCGCTGCCGGACGGCGTGCGGCTGCAGTTGTCGCTGCTCGAGCAGCGGGTGTTCTCCGACGGGACGGTGCTGCTGAGGTACGCGGTGCTCTAGGTCCGCGGTGTTCCGGAGGGACGATGCGGCGGCCGGGTTCGCGTCGAGGCGCGGGGGCGGGACCGCTCCGGCCCCCGCGCCTCGTGCGGTCCCTAGGCCTGCTGGTCGAACAACCAGTCGAGGATCACGTCGTTCGTGTACGTGGGGATCCATGCGCCGTGGCTGAACAGCGGCGTGGTGCCCTCCGGGATGGTCCAGAAGATGTGCTCGCTGCCGGTGCGGCGGGCCTCCTGGACCGCATCCTTGGCGAGGGCCTCCTGCTCGCGGTCGGACAGCAGGCCGGACCACTCCGCCCAGGTCACGGGCTCTCCAGCGGCCTCGACGCCCTGGAAGATTCGGTAGTCCGAGCCCGGTGCGTCGTAGGCGACCACGAAGTCGTCGACGGAGTGGATCGCCCAGATCGGGAAGTCCGCGAGCTCCGCCACGGCGGCGGCCTCATTGCCGGCGCCGCACACCACCACCGCGCCGGCGAACAGGTCGCTGCGCTGAGTGAGGATGCCCCACGAACCGTACGAGCCCATGGACAGGCCCGTGAGGTAGACGCGAGACGTGTCGACGTCGGGGTGCTCTGCGATGAAGGTCTCGACCAGCTCGATCACGGCCGCCTGCATCGAGGGCGCCCACCAGGCGCCCTTCGCGGGGTTGAAGGGCTCCGCCTGCGGGGAGAGGACGTAGGCGGGGTCCGACTTCTGGCGCGCCGGGTCGGCGAAGGCCGTCGAGATCTGGTTGCCCGCGATCTGGCTGAAGTTGTTCGACCCGCTCTCGCCGAACCCGTGGAGCGTCACGACGAGCGGGTACTTCTTGCCGGGCTTGGTGTCGGGTGAGTACGAGCGGTAGTTGATCTCCGGTCCTGCGGCGGAGGCGAGCGTTCCTGCGGCGTACTGGTCCGTGATCGGGTCGAGGTGTGCGGAGTTGGCGACCACGACATCCGGCTGCGCGGGCACCACGTGGTTGCGCTTGCCGATGTCGCCGGTCTGGGTGACGGTGTAGCCCCCGTCGAGGTCGTAGAACTGCGTGAACGTGCCGTCGTTGTAGGTGCCCGCCGACGTCGCCTCGTCGAGCTGGAGCTCGAGGATCACGTACCGCCCGGCGCGCTGCTTGCCCGTGATCTCAGGCGAGGCGGCGGTGTAAGCGTCGATCACGGTCCGGTCCCCGGAGATGCCGGGCGCGCCCACCGCGGCGAGGTTCACGTCGACGTCGAACGCGTCGGCGTCGACACCGGCGCCGCCGAGTTTGAGCTCGCGGTCGTATTCGACCGCCACGGCCGCCACCTGATAGCCGAGCGGTGTGACCTCGGTGATCAGCGTGGCGTCGACCACGGTGGCGTCGATCGTGCCGCCGCTGTCTGCCGCCGCAGTGGCGGTGGCCGCCGCGGTCATGAGGAGGCAGGTCGCCGCTACGGCGGTGCCTCGGGTGGTGAGTCTCTGCATGGTCCGCTCCTCGTCGTTGAGTTCGGGTGCTCGCGTACCGTCCTTGGTTCGCGCACATGCCAGCGACGTTGCGCGGGCACGGTCGGACCATATGCCCAACTGTTACCAGGTGGCAACATTTAGCGACGACCCGACGGCGCGACCCTCTCGGGTGAGGGCGAGGAGCCTCGCCTCACCTACGCGAAGCCTCGGGCCCCGACACCCATCGGTCGCGGATGGCGGCGTACGCGGTCGCCACGGTCGACGCGAGATCGATGCGAGGATCAAGCAGCCACTGCAGCTGCAGCCCGTCCATGAGCGCCACGAAGGCGCGCGCCTCGAACTCGGCCTCGGCCGGCGAGAACAGTCGGGTCTGGCCTGCGGCGCCGGCGTCGACGAGCAGGTGCGACACGTTCTCCACGGTCCGCGCATAGCGAGCCGCCATGAAGGTGCGGGCGGGGTGATCGGGGTCGGAGGCTTCGGCTGCCATGGTGAGGAGGAGCGCCACCAGCGCGCGGTGCTCGCCGTTGGCCGACACGAGGCGCGCGAACGCGTCGAGCTCGGAGAGGGGATCGCCGTCGGTCGCGATCGCGGCCCCGTTGGCGGCATCCGATCGCTCGAGCACGGCGGTGAGCAGCTCGTCCTTGGTGGCGAAGTGGCGGGACAACGCCGCGTGTGACACGCCGACCAGCTCGGCGATGCGTCGCATGGAGCCGCCCACGTAGCCGTGTCGGCCGAAGACCTCGACCGCTGCGTCCAGGATCTGCTCGCGCCGCAGGACCCCGGACCGGTAGGGCCCACGTGCGCCACGCGGCTGAGGCTGTGGATCCGAGATGCGGGCGGTCGTCATGCGCGCAGTATGCCGCGACCCTCGTGCGGCCGCGAGGGTCGGACGCGCTGCGGTGCGATGCTGGTACGGTCATTCGCTAGCGAATGAACATTCGAGCGCGTGGGAGAGGGCAGCACGCCGCGCCGCGCCGCATCGCAAGGAGGCGACCATGACAGCAGCGGACCGGCAGGACGGCGCGCGCCGCCCGCGGGTGATCGTCACCACGGACCCCGAGCTCGACGACCTGAACTCGATGCTCCGCCTGGTGCTCTACAGCAACGAGATCGACCTCGCCGGCCTGATCTACTCCTCGAGCCAGTTCCACTGGGCGGGCGACCCGGCCGCCGGCGTCGAGCCGCACCGCTGGCCCCCGGCGGGCGCTCGTGGCCACATCGACCAAGCGGTCGACGCCTACGAGCAGGCGTGGGACAACCTCAGGGTCCACGACGCGCGCTACCCATCGCCGGAGCATCTCCGAGCGCTCGTCAAGCAGGGCAACATCCTCACCAAGGGCGACACGGATCAGGAGACGGACGGCTCACGCCTCATCGAGGACGTCCTGCTCGACGGCGACGACCGCCAGGTGTTCGTGCAGGCCTGGGGCGGCACCAACACCATTGCGCGCGCCCTGCTCTCGATCGAGGAGCGTGCCAAGCGCGCCGGCACCTGGGAGGACACCTACCGCACGGTGGTCGCGCGCACCGTGATCACGAGCTTCGGCAAGCAGGACCAGACGTGGGACGAGTACATCCGCCCCCACTGGCCCGAGCTCGAGCTGCGCGAGGTCGCGACCCTGGCGTGGGGCTACTTCGCGCGCCTCGTGGTCCGGGACGAGGATCAGGTGTACCTGACGCCCGAGTGGATGGCCGAGCACGTCTCGGGCGTCGGCCCGATCGGCAGCGCGTACCGCGTGTGGGGCGACGGCCTTCAGATGGCCGCAGGCTTCGACGACGAGGATTACTTCGGGATCGCAGGTAAGACCAAGGACGAGCTCGAGGCGCTCGGCTACCGCGTCTGGTGCCCCGTGTTCCCGCCGGGCGCGTGGATCTCCGAGGGCGACTCCTCGAACTTCGCGATGCACATCGACAACGGCCTCCGGAACTGGGAGGGGCCGCACTTCGGCGGCTGGGGCGGCCGCCAGGCGCCCAGCCCTTCCGACCCCCACGAGTGGGTGAGCGGCCTCGCGCACGATTCCCTCCCGGAGGGCATGGCTCCTGTCGAGACCCCGTTCGGCACCACCGTCAACGACTACGCGGCCGCGCGCTGGCTCGGCGCGTTCCAGCGTGATCTCGCGACCCGCCTGCGATGGAGCGTGACGCCGCGGTTCGAGGACGCGAACCACGCGCCCGCGCTCACCGTGGAGCCCGGCGTGGACCTTTCCGGCGCGGCGGGGGAACGGGTCGAGGTGACGCTCCACGCGAGCGACCCCGATGGCGATGCCGTCGCTCTGACCGCGTGGGAGTATCGCGAGGCGGGATCCTGCGAGGGGTCGGCGACCGTAGAGCTGTCAGGGGCCACGCTCGCGATCGGGATCCCGGCGGACGCGCGCGCCGGCGACGCGATCCACGTGATTGTCGAGGCCGTGGACGATGCGCCGGTCCCGTCGACCTCGTACGCCCGGGTGGTGATCAGGGTCGCCTGATGGCGGCTCCGGGGCGCGGGACGCGCGCTCAGGGCGGGCTCGGTGCGGTAGCGCCGGGCCCGCCTTCGCGTGCGCGTTTCGACCCTCTGTGACTGTGCTCGCTCCCAGCGGACATATCCATTCAGCCTTTGATAACGCTTTGATAAATACCTTGCTGTCACTCGGGTTTGGGGTTACGGTGGCACGCATCGGTCCATGGAGGGGCCGTTCTCCCCACGCGGAAGGAACAAAGATGTTCTCGAAGAAGCGAGCACTGATCACCACGGCAGCCGCCGTGTCGGTCGCCGCTCTGGCGGGCTGCTCCGGCGGCTCCTCGTCCGACCCGACCACGAGCGGCGCCTCCGAGGGCGGCTCGGAGTCCGGCGGAACCGTGACCCTCGGCGTCATCGCCCAGGTCACGTCGTTCGCGGCAGCGAACGCCAACTGGGCCAACGAGTCGCCCATGATGCAGGCGGTCTACGACTCGCTGCTGCGCATGGAGCCGGACGGCACCATCTCGCCCAACCTCGCGACCGCCTGGGAGTGGAGCGAGGACCGCATGACCCTCACGCTCGACCTGCGCGACGACGTCACGTTCACCGACGGCACCGCGTTCGACGCCGATGTCGCCGCCCAGAACATCCTGCGCTTCCGCGACGGCACCTCCCCGAACGCCTCGAACCTCGGCCGCGTCGCGGACGCCACCGCGGTGGACGAGGACACCGTCGAGATCACCATGAGCGAGCCCGACCCGGCCCTCGAGGTGTACCTCACCCAGAACGCCGGCCTCCAGGAGTCGCCCGCGGCCTTCGACACCGCGGACGTCGACACCGTCCCGATCGGCTCGGGTCCCTACACGCTCAACGTGGGCGAGACCGTCGCCGGCACCACCTACGTGTTCGACAAGAACCCCGACTACTGGAACCCCGAGGACCAGCACTACGACCGCGTGGTCGCGAACGTCTACACGGACTCCACCGCCATGCTGAACGCGGTGCAGGGCGGCCAGGTCGACGTCGCCTCGGTGATCGACCTCACGCAGCTCGACCAGATGACGGCCTCCGGCTACGGCACCGTCACCAACCAGCTCGACTGGGTCGGCCTCATCCTCGCGGACCGCGGCGGCGTGCTCAACGAGGCCCTCGCGGACGTCAAGGTGCGCCAGGCGATCGCGTACGCGTTCGACCGCGACGCGATCCTGCAGGCGTTCTCCGCGGGCTACGGCACCACCACGGGCCAGATCTTCCCGACCACCTCGTCCAGCTTCGACGAGGCGCTCGACGGCACGTACCCGTACGACCCCGAGAAGGCGAAGTCGCTCCTCGCCGAGGCGGGCTACGCCGACGGCCTCGAGATCACCATGCCCTCGACGGCAGCGCTCAACCAGTCGTGGCTGACGCTCATCCAGCAGCAGCTCGCGGACGTGGGCATCACGGTGGTCTACGAGGACGTCGCGCCGGCGAACTTCATCTCCGACATGGTGGCGGGCAAGTGGCCGGCGACGCTGATGATCCTCCAGCAGGACCCGAGCGACTACCAGCTCGCGTCCTTCCAGATCGCCGCGGACTCGACGTTCAACTTCCTCCACTACGAGGACCCGACCGTCGAGGAGCTCATCGGTGAGATCCAGCTGGGCGACGAGGCCGCCGGTGCGGAGTTGAACCAGTACATCGTCGACCAGGCGTGGTTCGTGCCCTTCTACCGGACCGACAACACCAAGGTGGTCGCCGAGGGCACCACGGCAGAGGCGCAGACCGGCAACACGTGGCCGTATCTCTGGACCATCAAGCCGGTCGGCTGAGGCTGACCGTCACGGTGCCGGGCTGCGCCCCGCGCGGCCCGGCACCCACCCCCTCCCACTGAAGCATCGGCAAAGGATCCCTCCGATGGTGCAATTCACCCTGCGACGCCTGGGCGCTGGCGTCGTCCTCCTCTTCGCGATCACCACGATCGCGTACCTGCTCCTCTATCTCAGCGGCGGCGACATCGCCCGCCAGATCCTCGGTCAGACCGCGACGGAGGAGACCGTCGCGAAGAAGGCCGAGGAGCTCGGGCTCAACGAGCCGCTCATCCCTCGCTACGTCAACTGGCTCTCCGACGCCCTCCACGGCGACTTCGGCCGGTCGTGGTTCAGCAGCCAGCCGGTCGCGGAGACCATCACCTCCCGCCTCTCGGTGACGCTCACCCTCGTCGTCGGCACCGTGCTCATCAGCGCGATCGTGAGCATCGCGCTCGGCGTGTGGGCGGCCCGCAAGCGCGGCTGGGTCGACCGCCTGATCCAGGTGCTCTCCATCCTCGGCTTCGCGATCCCCAGCTTCCTCATCGCGATCCTGCTCGTGAACGTCTTCGCCCTCAACCTCGGCTGGTTCCAGCCCACGGGCTACATCCGATGGTCCGCCTCGCCGGCGGGATGGCTCGAGAGCGTCACGCTCCCGATCATCGCCCTGTCGATCGGTGCGGTCGCGGCGGTCGCGCAGCAGGTGCGCGGCTCCGTCATCGACGCGCAGCGGCAGGACTGGGTCCGCACGCTCCGCAGCCGCGGCGTGCGGGAGAACAAGGTCATCTACAAGCACGTGCTCCGTAACGCCGGCGGCCCCGCACTCGCGGTCCTCGCGCTGCAGTTCGTCGGCCTCCTGGGCGGCACGCTCATCGTCGAGCAGATCTTCGCCATCCCGGGAATCGGCCCCCTCACCATCCAGTCGACCACCCAGGGCGACATCCCCATCGTCATGGGTGTGGTCGTCGCCACGGGCGTGGTGGTCGTCGTCGTGAACCTCGTCTTCGACCTGCTGCAGGGGTTCCTCAACCCGAAGGTGCGTCTGTCATGAGCCAGTCTGCCGACGTCACGCTCGAGGTCGCCGAGAACGTGGGGCGCCGCTCCCACCTCGCGCGCCGCATGCTCAAGAACCCCACGGGGCTCTTCGCGATCATCGTGATCGCGCTCCTCATCCTCATGGCGGCCTTCGCTCCGCTCCTCACCAGCCAGGACCCGGACTACGCGGACATCCGCAACATCCTCGCGTCGCCGAGCGCCGAGCACCTCCTGGGCACCGACTCGGCCGGCCGCGACGTGTGGGCCCGCCTGGTCTTCGCGACCCGGTACAGCCTGCTCGGCGCCGCGCTCGCGACCTTCCTCGCAGCGATCATCGGCGTCACCTCGGGCCTCATCGCCGGCTACTACGGCCGCTGGTTCGAGTCCGTCAGCGCGTGGCTCACCAGCCTGGTGATGGCGCTGCCCGGCCTCGTGGTCCTCCTCGCCGCACGCGCGGTGATCGGCCCCACCCTGTGGGGAGCGATGGCGATCTTCGGAGTCCTGCTCGCGCCGGCGTTCTACCGCCTCACGCAGGCCGCGGTCATGGGCGTCAGGAACGAGCTCTACGTCGACGCCGCCCGCGTCGCCGGCGTCAAGGACCCGTCGATCATCGGCCGCCACATCCTCACGGTGGTGCGCGCGCCCGTCATCATCCAGGCCGCGATCGTCACCCTCATCGCGATCGCGATCCAGGCAGGCCTCGGGTTCATCGGCATGAGCGACCCGACCATCCCCACCTGGGGCGGGATGCTCAACGACGCCTTCACCAAGATGTACCAGCAGCCGCTGCTGCTCGTGTGGCCCGCGTCCATCATCGCCCTCGCGTCCGTCGCCTTCGCGCTGTTCGCCAACGCACTGCGCGACGAGCTCGAGCGCTCCGCCAAGCCCAAGAAGGCCAAGTCGAAGACCAAGGCCGCCGTGAACGCGGAGGGTGCGCCCGCCGAGGTCCACGCCGAGACGGAGGCCGCCCCGCGCGACCTGCTGCTCGAGGTCGACGGCCTCGTGGTCGGCTACGACCAGCCGGACGGCTCGCTCACGCAGGTGGTCAACGGCGTCTCGCTGACGGTCCGCAAGGGCGAGGTCCACGGCCTCATCGGCGAGTCCGGGTCGGGCAAGACCCAGACGGCGTTCTCGATCCTCGGGCTCCTCCCCGAGGGCGGGCGCGTCGCGGCCGGCAGCATCGTGTTCGACGGGGACGAGCTCACCGGCAAGTCTGTCAAGCAGATGCGCAAGATCCAGGGCAAGCGGATCTCCTACGTCCCGCAGGAGCCGATGTCCAACCTGGACCCGTCCTTCACCATCGGCAGCCAGCTGGTCGAGCCGATGCGGGAGACCCTCGGGATCTCCGGCAAGGAGGCGAAGGCGCGCGCGCTGGACCTCCTCGCCAAGGTGGGCCTGCCCGACCCGGAGAAGACCTTCCGGTCCTACCCGCACCAGGTCTCGGGCGGCCAGGCGCAGCGCGTCCTCATCGCCGGAGCGATCTCCTGCGAGCCGGACCTCATCATCGCCGACGAGCCGACCACGGCCCTCGACGTCACCGTCCAGGCCGACATCCTCGACCTGCTCCGGGGGCTCCAGCAGGAGCTCGGCGTGGCCGTGCTCCTGGTGACCCACAACTTCGGTGTGGTCGCGGACCTGTGCGACCGCGTGTCGGTCATGCAGAAGGGCCGGATCGTCGAGACCGGGCCCGCCCGGTCCATCTTCGCGGGCCCGCGCCACGCGTACACCCAGTCCCTGTTCGACGCGATCCTCGAGGACGGCGCCGCCCGCGGCTCGCTCTCGCACTCGTCGGACCGTCACGTCAACGCCGGAGGTGCCAAGTGACCGCCGCAGAACCGCTCCTCGAGGTCACCGACCTGGTGGTGGAGTACCCGATCAAGGGATTCGGCCGCAAGCCGTTCCGAGCGCTCAAGGGCGTGTCCATCGACGTCAAGCCCGGCGAGTGCGTGGGCCTGGTGGGCGAGTCCGGCTCGGGCAAGACCACGCTGGGCCGTGCGGTGCTGGGCCTCGCGCCCGTCACCGAGGGCTCGGTCAAGTTCAAGGGTCGCGAGATCGGCACCATCTCCCGCCGCGAGCGGCGCGAGCTGTCCGAGGACATCCAGGTGGTGTTCCAGGACCCGTACACGTCGCTCAACCCGTCGCTCACCATCGAGCAGACGCTCGCCGAGCCGCTGCGGGTGAAGAACGTGTCCGCGGCGGATGCCCGCAAGCGCGTGCGCACGCTGCTGGACCAGGTGGGGCTTCCCGCCGACGCCGCGCAGCGCCTGCCGCGCGAGTTCTCCGGCGGTCAGCGTCAGCGCATCGCGATCGCGAGGGCGCTCGCGCTCGAGCCGGCGCTGATCGTCTGCGACGAGCCGGTGTCCGCTCTCGACCTGTCCACCCAGGCCCGCGTCCTGGACCTGTTCAAGGACATCCAGGAGGCCACGGGCGTCGCGTACCTGTTCGTGTCGCACGACCTCGCGGTGGTGCGACACCTCAGCCATCGCGTTGCGGTGATGTACCACGGCGAGATCGTCGAGTACGGCGACGGGGACAAGGTCACCTCCGACCCCGAGCACCCGTACACGCAGCGGCTCCTCATGGCGGCCCCGGTCGCCGACCCCGACCGCCAGGCCCAGCGCCGCGCGGACCGGGCCCGGATGCTCGAGGCCCAGCGCGAGGCCGACCTTCAGGCGGGCGCCGCCTGAGGCGCGCCCGACCAGCCACGCACCACACGTAAGGAACATCGCATGACCACCCCCGACATCGAGGTCGCCGCCGACCTCGACGCCCTCATCGCCCGCCTCTCCCTCGAGGAGAAGGTCGAGCTGCTCACCGGCCGCGACTTCTGGTCGACCGTCCCGATCGAGAGCATCGGCCTGCGGTCGATGACCTTGTCCGACGGTCCGTCGGGCGTGCGCGGCCCCGTGTGGGACGAGCGTTCCCCGTCGCTCAACCTGCCCAGCGCATCGTCCCTCTCCGCGTCCTTCGACCCCGCGATCGCGTACCGCTACGGCCGCGTCGCGGCCGCCGAGGCCCGCCGCAAGGGCGTCGACGTGGTGCTCGGCCCCACCATCAACATCCACCGCTCGCCGCTGGGCGGCCGCCACTTCGAGGCGTTCAGCGAGGACCCGCGCTTCACTGCCGACCTCGCCGCCGCCTACGTGAACGGCCTCCAGGACGCGGGCGTGGGCGCGACGCCCAAGCACTACGTCGCGAACGACTTCGAGACGGAGCGCTACACCGCGAACGTCGAGGTCTCCGAGCGTGCGCTGCGCGAGGTCTACCTCCTCGCCTTCGAGCGGGCGGTCGTGGAGTCGCGCGCCTGGCTGGTGATGAGCGCCTACAACTCGATCAACGGCGTCACCGCGACCGAGAACGACCTCCTCACCAGCCCGCTGGTCGACGAGTGGGGCTTCGACGGCGTGGTGGTCTCCGACTGGACCGCCGTCCGCACCATCGACTCCGCGAAGGCGGACCAGCACCTGGTGATGCCCGGGCCGCACGGCCCGTGGGGCGCAGCGCTGGTCAAGGCCGTCGAGGCCGGCGAGGTCCCCGAGGCCGCGGTCGACGACAAAGTGCGTCGCATCCTCCGCCTCGCGCAGCGCGTGGGCGCGCTCGGCGACTCGGCACCCGCGGAGGTGCAGGCCGAGGACGGCCCCACGTTCGCCCGTGAGGCCTCGGCCGAGGGCATGGTGCTCCTCGAGAACCGCGGCCTGCTCCCGTGGGACGCCTCCGCGCTCCGCTCGGTCGCGGTGCTCGGCTCCAACGCCGAGCAGGCCCGCACCCAGGGCGGCGGCTCCGCCACGGTGGTGCCCGAGCGTGTCGACCCGCCGCTCGAGTGCCTGGTCAAGGCGCTGCCCGGCGGCGACGTCCGCTACTCCGTGGGCGCGATCAACCAGGTGGGGCTCGCGGGCCTGCAGGGCGACGTGCTGGTCAACCCCGTCACCGGCGGTCCCGGCGCGCGCGTCACGTTCCGCGACGCGGACGGCGGCGAGCTGTTCGCGGAGGACCGCCTTGCGACCGAGTTCGTCTGGTTCGGCGGCGACGCCCCGATCGCCGCCAGCCGCCGCGTCGAGACCGACTTCACGCTGGTCCCCAAGGGGGACGCCGAGGTCGAGCTCGGCTGCGCCGTCACCGGCCACGCCCGCCTGTGGATCGACGGCGAGCTCCGCATCGACGAGATGCTCACGCCCGAGGGCGACGACCTAGGTGCCGCCCTGCTGTCGCCGCGCCCGACAGGCGTGCCGGTCTCGCTGCGCGCCGGCGTCCCCGTCGAGGTCCGCTTCGAGGTGGACCTGGGCGAGAGGGACGATGCGCTGGCCGGGGCCCTCGCGTTCACCGTGGGCACGCGTCCGGTCCAGTCCTCGCCCGAGGAGATGATCGCGGAGGCCGCCCGGGTGGCGGCGGAGTCGGACGTCGCCGTCGTGGTGGTGGGCACCAACGAGAAGGTCGAGTCCGAGGGCTTCGACCGCGACTCCCTCGCGCTTCCCGGCCACCAGGACGCGCTGGTCGAGGCCGTCGCGGCCGCGAACCCCCGCACCGTGGTGATCGTGAACGCCGGCTCGCCGGTGCTGATGCCGTGGCGCGAGCGCGTGGGCGCGGTGCTGGTCGGCTGGTTCGGCGGGCAGGAGTTCGGGCACGCGCTCGTCGACATCCTCACCGGCGTGGTCGAGCCCGGCGGACGCCTCCCCACCACGTGGCCCGCCACCGAGGCGGACGTCCCTGTCCTCGACGTCACCCCCGTCGACGGCGTGCTCACCTACGACGAGGGGATCCACGTGGGCTACCGCGCCTGGCTGCGTGCCGGCGCGACGCCCGCCTACTGGTTCGGGCACGGCGCCGGCTATGCGACCTTCGAGGCCTTCGACCTCACGGTCGACGGCCCGGTGACCGCGGACCGCGACGCGACCGTCGAGGTCACCGTGCGCAACACCGGCGACCGCGCCGGCAAGCACGTGGTGCAGCTGTTCGCCGAGCGCGACGGCTCGACCGTCGAGCGTCCCGTCCGCTGGTACGTGGGCCACGCCGTCGCCCGCCTGGACGTGGCCGAGGAGGCCCGCCTGCGCATCGTCCTCCCCCACCGTGCCCTCGCGCACTGGGACGGCGGCTGGCAGGTCGAGGGCGGCACGTTCACGCTGCGTGCCGGCACCACGGCCGCGGACCTGCCGCTCACCGCCGAGGTCGACGCGCGATGACCGCGATCCCCAACCCGCTGCTGCCGGGCTTCAACCCGGACCCGTCCGTGGTCCGCGTGGGCGACACCTATTACATAGTGACGTCCACGTTCGAGTACCTGCCCGGCATCCCCGTCTACCGGTCGACGGACCTGGTCGAGTGGGAGCGGATCGGGAACGTCGTCACCCGCCCGGAGCAGGCCGAGCTCGAGGAGGTGTCGACCGCCGGCGGCGTGTGGGCGCCGACCATCCGGCACCGCGACGGCGTCTTCTACGTGATCGTGACCATCGCGATGGGCCGGGGCTGCGTGGTGTACTCCGCGATCGACCCCGCCGGCCCGTGGGACGACGGCGTGCTGATCGGGGAGATCGAGGGGATCGACCCCGACCTCAACTGGGACGACTCCGGGGTCGCGTTCGTCACCTACTCCGGCCTGGTGACCACGGGCGAGGACTTCGGGAAGCACACCGGCATCCGCCAGGTGGACGTGGACCTCGCGACGGGCGCGGTGCTGTCGGAGAAGCGCTCGCTCCAGGTGGGCACCGGCGGCATGTTCCCCGAGGCCCCGCACGTCTACAAGCGCGACGGCTGGTGGTACCTCATGATCGCCGAGGGCGGCACCGAGCGCGGCCACAGCGTGTCGATCGCACGCTCGCGCGACCCGCACGGCCCGTTCGAGAACGGCCCGGCCAACCCGATCCTCACCGCGCGCGGCACGGACCGCCCCGTCCAGAACACCGGCCATGGCGACCTGGTCGAGACGCCGGACGGCGAGTGGCTCATGGTGCTGCTGGGCGTGCGGCCGCGCGGCGCGGTGCGGTCGTTCTCCGCGCTCGGCCGCGAGACGTTCCACACGCGCGTGCGCTGGGTCGACGGCTGGCCCGAGGCGGACCCGGTGCTGCTCGCCCCGCGCCCCGGCGACGTGGTCGAGGAGATCGACCTGGGTGCGCCTCTCGACGGCGGCTGGATGGCCGTGCGCCGCACGCCTGCGTCCGTGATCTCACCCGTCGAGCGCCCCGGCGCGCTCACCCTGCGCGGCGAGGGCACCGGCATGGACGCCCTCGCACCCGTGTTCGTGGGCAGGCGGCAGCTCCACCAGACCGCGTCCGTCCGGGTGACGGTGAGGGTGGACGATGCGGCGGGCGGCCTCGCGGTGAGGTACGACGAGGCGACGTTCTACGAGGTGGTGGCGGAGGGCCGCGGCGACGTCACCGAGGTGACCGCGCGCGCGGTCGTCCCCGGCTTCGAGCGCGTGGCCTCCGTCACCGTGCCGGCCGGGCCCGTGGAGCTCGAGCTGGCCGCGGTGCGGCCGGAGGCGACCGCCTTCGTGTCGATGGTGACCAGCGACGTGGTGCGGTTGATCGCACGCGCGGGAGGGGTCGAGCACGTGCTCGCCGAGGTCGACGGGCGCTCGCTGTCCGCGGAGACCGCCGGATCCTTCACCGGTCGCGTGGTGGGGCTCGTCGCGCTGAGGGGCGACGTGTCCTTCGAGGGGTGGCGCTATGAGGGATCTGACGCGTAGCGCCGCCGTCGGCGGGGGAGGAGCGCCCCTTCCCCGCCGGCACCCCTCGGGCGACCGGCGCGGCTCAGGCGAGCCGGTCGGGCGCGCGGAACGGCTCGATCACCAGCGTGTCGAGGTAGCGCTTGACCTCGACCGTCATATCGACGCTGTCGCGGTTGAGCAGCCACTGCACCTGCAGCCCGTCCATGAGGGACACCAGGTGGATCGCGGTGCTCCGAGGCTCGATGCCGTCGCGCAGCCCGCCTTCGGCCTGGAGCTGCTTGAACGCACCTGTCACCAGATCGCGCACCCAGTCGTACCGCTCGATGAAGTAGCCGTGCGCCGGGTGGTCCGGGGTGGTCGCCTCCGCGGACAGCGTGCAGTAGAGCTCCACCACGCCGGGCTGGTTCATGTTGCGCTCGGTGATGTCGATCATGTTCTGGATGAGCGACCGGCCGTCCGCGGTGTCGACGTGGAAGTCGCGGGTCGCGACGTCGTCGCGGTGCTGGAGGGTCGCGATGAGCAGCGCCGCCTTGGTCGGGTAGTGGTGGAGCAGGCCCGCGTCGGACAGTCCCACGCGCTCGGCGACCTCGCGGAGCGAGCCGGAGCGGAAGCCCGACTCTGCGAACACCAGCAGGGCGGCGTCGAGGATCTTCTGCTTGGTCGCGCGGGTCTTCGCGTAGGGCCCGCGGGGTCCTCGCGTCTTCGGCGTCGTCGCCATGCTGCCTCCCTTGGCGCGTGCGTCCCGTCTTCCCCCCGGAAAACCGAGCGCACGCTCGCATTTCCACCACTGTACCCCGCGCGGCGCGGAAGCGACATCGTTTCACATCGACCCTCGCGGCCGATTGACACCGCGCGCCCGGCACGGTTCACTGGCACGAAGCACTCTACATGCTTATTTGAATCAATATGCAGGAGTCGACGATGACGCGCTTGCCCACCCCCGATGCCGACCACGGGATCGCTCCCGAGCGCCGGTGGCGGATCGGCGAGATCCCCTGGCTCACCGAGGTCGAACGCAACCCGCGCACCCGCGTGATCATCGACAACGACTTCATGGGCGACCCGGATGACCTGTTCCAGCTGGTCCACCACCTGCTCTCGCCCAGCGTCGAGATCCCGCTCATCGTCTCCTCGCACCTCCACGAGGGCGAGCCGTGGGACCCCAGCGACCGCCAGGCTGCGAACGGCGCGCTCGTGGTGCGCGACGTCCTGGCCCGCATGGGGATCGACGGCGACGGCCGCATCGTCGCCGGCGCGGAGGCCGCGCTCGCGGACCCCGCGACGCCTCGCGACACCCCCGCCGCCCGCGCGATCATCGCCGAGGCGCTGCGCGACGACCGGCGACCCCTCTACTACGCGGCCGGCGGCGGCCTCACCGACCTCGCCTCGGCGCTGCTCATCGAGCCGGCGATCGCGGAGCGCATGACGCTCGTGTGGATCGGCGGCTCGGAGCACCCCGGGCTCGGGATCATCGCTCCCGGCGTGCCGGCGGCCGAGTACAACCTCACCATCGACATCCCCGCCGCGCAGGCCGTGTTCGGCGACTCCGCGATCCCGATCTGGCAGGTGCCGCGCCCCGCGTACCGCCAGGCGATCGTGAGCTTCGCGGAGCTGCGCACCGGCATCAAGCCGCTCGGGCCCGTGGGTGCGTACCTCTACGACGAGCTGCTCGAGGTGGGCCGCATGCTCGCCGCGTTCGGCATGAATGCGGGCGAGACGTACGTGATCGGCGACCAGCCGCTGGTGCTCCTCACCGCGCTCCAGACCGCGTTCGAGCCGGATCCGGCCTCGAGTTGCTACGAGACGCGGCCCACCCCCCGCATCGATGCGGAGGGGCTCTACGCGGACCGCCCGGACGGGCGGCCCATGCGCGTCTACACCGCGGTGGACAACCGCCTCACCCTCGACGACCTCCGTGCGAAGCTCGCGGAGCTGGCAACCTGGCAGGAAGGACAGTGACGATGGAGACGCTGACGCACGCACTCAAGGGCTACGCCGACCCGCGGCTGGAGGAGGTGGTCGACCGCCTCGAGGGCTACCTCGCGGCCGACGACGACCTGTCCTTCCAGATCGCGGCATACAAGGACGGCCGTCTCATCCTCGACGCGCAGGGCGGCTCGCACCTGGGTGCCGACTCCCTGATGACGCCCTTCTCGGTGTCGAAGAACTCCATCGGGATGACCGTGGCGCTGCTGGTGCAGCGTGGAGCGCTCGACCTTGACGCGCTCGTCGCCGATTACTGGCCGGAGTTCGGTGTGCGAGGCAAGGACCGCGTCACCGTCCGCCAGCTCCTGTCCCACCAGGCGGGGCTCGCGGAGACCACGCCTGCGCTGAGCTGGGACCAGCTGCTCGACCACCACGCCGCGGCTGACGCGCTCGCGGCCGCGTGGCCCCTGTGGCGGCCCGGGAGCTCGTTCGGGTACCACGGCATCACCATCGGCAACCTCGCGTCGGAGCTGATCTTCCGCGCGACCGGCCGGACGCTCCACGAGGTCTACGAGCAGGACGTCCGCTCCGTCCTGGGGGTCGACTTCTACCTGGGGCTTCCGCCGGAGCTCGACCACCGCCGCGTCGCGACGCTTCCGATGGTGCCGCCCGAGGGAGCCGCCGCGGAGGAGTCGCCGTTCAACCCGATGGGCGCGCTCGTGTTCGGCGCGGTGCGGCCGGGAGCCGAGGTCGACGCCGCGAACGACGAGCGCTCGTGGCGGTTCGGCCACCCGGGCGTCTCCGCCTCCGTGTCCGCGCGCGGGATCGCGTCCCTGTTCGCCGGCTGCGTCACCGGGATCGACGGCGCCGAGCCGCTGCTCACCGAGGACACCGTCGCGCGCGTGGGCGAGCAGCAGGTGCGCGGCACCGACGTGGTGCTCGGCCAGGCGGACCGGGCGCACGGCATCGTGTTCCAGAAGCAGAGCGCGCAGCTCGGCTGGGGCGGCGTGCGCAGCTTCGGCCACGACGGCGCCGCCGGCGCGGTCGGCTGCGTCGACCCGGAGACGCGCATCGCGTTCGGCTTCACCATCGCCCGCGGCGCGTGGCCCGGCGGCGGCGACGCCCGCGCGATCCGCATCGCCCGAGACCTGGGGGCCATGGACCTGTGAGTGGTGTCCGTGCGTTCGCCGGGTGAAGGGTCGGCGCCGAGGGAGGAAAGCGGGAGGACATGCCTCCCTCGGCGCCGGTCCGACTAGCGGTGCTTGCCCTTCGAGCCGCTCACGGTGAGCACCACACGCTCGTACGTCGTCAGAGCGGGCGAGCCATCGTCGGTCACCTCCAGGATGATGTGGATGGTGTCCCCTGGCTGCGCATCGATGGGCACCCGCAACTTGGCCTGCGTGGTGTCGGCGCCGCTGATCGGCACCGTGCCCTCGTAGGTTCCGGCATCCAGGTACTGCCACCACCGATAGGTGAGCCGATCACCGTCGGGGTCCTTGCCGACCGCACTCAGCACGACGGTGGCGCCAGCCTTCCGCGAGAGGTCGAGACCGGATGCGACCTTGGTGAGAGGCAGGTGGTTCGCGTCCTCGTACCGGGGAGTCGAGCCCCAGTCGGCCCGCGCCGCGAAGTCGCGCTGGAATGCGCTGATCCAGCGCGTCTGCGCGAGGTTGGCGTCCAGCTCTCCGGTGGCCATATCGGTGTCGGGCGCGTCTGCCCAGCCGGTCGAGGTGGCCTCGAAACGGCCGCCCCAGCCGCCCCAGGACGGGTCCTCGCTGCTGCGTAGGCCGTTGAAGTCGAACAGCGCCATGAAAGACGGAGAGTCGCCTTCCGAGACGAAGTCGTAGGTGTCGATCGGTCCGCCGAAGATCCCCTCGTAGAAGGACATCCACGTGGGGTCGGCGACGAAGTTCTCGGCGGGCCGTCCCATGTTCAGCGTCTTGCCGTCGCCGAATCCGATGTACTTCGACGCAAGTGGACCGTGGTCGGTGATGATGTTCGGACCGATGAAGCTGCCCTTGAGGTAGGCCGCCTGGTCCGCAGGCACGCCCGCGCGCCGCCATGAGTATGCGAGCGACTCGAATTGGGTCAGGTTGTCGATGACCTTGATGTCCGGCCAGTTGGGCCGGATGTACGAGCCGAGCGTCGGGTCCTGATCGAGGATGTTGTAGAGCACAACCTTGCGGGAGATCTCCGCCTGGATCGCGGGCCAACCCGGGGTTCCTGCGTACTCCTCCTCGATCGACTTGAGGGCGCGCGCCGTCGTGTTCGGTCCGCCCCACACCTGGATGAAGAGCCTGTCCGGGTCATCCTTGAGAATCGCCTCCTTGATGAGCTCCGAGCCTTCGGTCACCTTCTCCATCTCGCCGACGTTCTCGATGTTGCCCACCTTGACGAGGGAGCGCAGGGTCTCCGGGCTCGGGTAGCCCTTGGCGTGCTTGATGAGGTTCGGGTACTCCTCGGCATATGCGTCGATGTAGTCGAACACCCACTGCTCATCGGTCCAGTTGAACCACGGGACATCGTCGCCGTTGCCCTTCCAGTGGAACTTCGAGCTGCTCAGCACGATGCCCTCGAGCGAGACCTCGTTCGCGTAGTAGAGCGCTCGTACGAACGACTCAAGATCGTCGATCTCGCCGTCCGTGGTGATGATGGTGCGGGGCTTGCCCTCGTTGACGAAGGGCTTCGGTGAGTGTGCCGGTGCGCTCGCCACCTCAACTGGCGCGGCAGCGGCAGCTGGCGCGAGGCAGGCCGCCGTCGCCACGGCGCAGGCCATGGCGACCAGAGACGTCGCGCGCTTTGTCGACGACGTGCGCTGTGAGAATGTGCTGCCGACGTGGGCAGGGATGATGCCGTTCATTGCGCTCCTTTGCACAAGTTCGGTCGAGCCGCTCGATGGGCTCCGACTGGGCAATCACGACAATAAGGAAGCGCCATGCTGGGTGCAACGTCCTATGCAAATATGCATAAATATGCTTCGCGACACGCGCTGGGCCTGCGATGCCGGTGATCCGGGCTGGTGGGCAGCGTCGTCGGTGAGGACGCTGGCGCGACGGTCGCGCCGGCGCGGACCGGGTCGGAGGTCTGCGACACGTCGCCCCCGGTACCGATGATCTGGAGTGCCTCCGTGTCATCCGCAAGCCCGTGCGCATCGTCCGGGCAGTACGCATGCGCCCGCACGCGGGCTGCAGCACAACTTGCCGCGGAACGGCGTTCCCCTGCCGGTCGAAGCGCGGGAGATGGTCACCTTGGTGCCGACGCTGTCCCATGTGAGCACGGCTGCGCCACAGCTCTGAGCACCGCGAACATGCGCAGCGCGGCTCGCGTGCGCTATGGTGCGATAGCCAACGCGGGGAGCTCGGGTCAGCCGAGCTGAGAGGACGTCTGTGATGCGACGTCGACCCGAGAACTTGACCTGGGTAATGCCAGCGTAAGGACGTGTTGCGGGTGCGGTGTCGCGCGGGTCATTCGTGATGCGCGCTCACGCGGGACCCGTGACGTGGCGCGCGCGAATATGGCGCGCCGACCATGCGCTGATGCTCGGGTCTGTACCCGAGGAGACACCATGATCGCCGAGATTCAAGTCCTGCCGAATCCCATCGGAACCGACGACGAGCGATATGCCTATGTGGACGCAGCGATAGAGGTCATCGCCTCATCCGGCATGACGTTCGAAGTGGGCGCCATGGGCACGACCATCGAGGGTGCACCCGACGCGGTGTGGGCACTGCTCCGGCGAGTTCACGAGGCGACCATGGCGGCCGGGGCCGCGCGTTGCCTCTCGATCATCAAAGTGTCGGAATCGGTGAATGATAGCGGCCCGTCGATCGAGGAGCTCGTTCGCAAGCACCGGCCGTGAGCCGGACGCGCCGGGTCGTGGTGGGTGGCGCCACCGTGGTGTTGATCGTTGCCGCTTGGGACGCCGCTGTTCGCTTCGGCGACCTGCCCCCGTTCCTGTTGCCCTCGCCGACTCGCGTCGTGGCGACCGCCATGGCCCACGCGGACAGCCTGGGTGCTCACGTCGCCACGACCGCGACAGAGGCGGTGTTGGGCCTGGCGCTTGGCGGTGTGGTGGGCTGGGTCCTCGCGTTCGTCACCACGTCGGTGCCCGTCACGGCGCAGGTGGCCCAGCCCATCGTCGTCCTGAGTCAGACCGTGCCGACCGTGGTCCTGGCGCCGCTCACCATTCTGTGGGTCGGCTTCGGGCTGACCTCGAAGGTGATCCTCGTTGCACTCACCGTGTTCTTTCCGGTGCTCATCTCCACCTCGGCCGCGATTCGCGGCGTCGATGCAGAACACGCAGACACTGTCGCGGGCTTGGGTGGCTCCCGACTCCATCAATTGACCCTGGTGCGGCTACCCGCATCGCTCCCGAGCGCGCTCGCGGGGCTCCGCATCGCGGGCACCTACGCCGTGGGCGCGGCTGTGGTGTCGGAGTACCTCGCAGGAGAGTCCGGACTCGGGGTCTTCATTCAACGTTCCCGGACGGCGTACGCGGTTGACCAGATGTTTGTGGGGATCGCCCTCATCGCGATCCTCGCCGGCAGTTTGGTCCTCGCGATCTCCGCGCTGCAGAGGGTCGCCACGCCCTGGGCGACGTCGTCAGTCCGCCTGTAGTCACACACCCCCATCCCACGAGGAGAAATCATGCATCATCGCGTCCTCACCGCTGCTGCGGTCGTCGCATCAGTGAGCCTCACCGCGTGCGCCGCGACCACGCCGGTCGCGTCCACATCGTCGCAGCCGCTCGTGCCGGTCACCGTGGTCCTCGACTGGACCCCGAACACCAATCACTCGGGCCTCTACCTCGCGCTCGAACGCGGTTGGTATGAGGACGCCGGGCTCGACGTGACGGTGATCGAGCCGGGCGAGACCTCCGGTCTGCAGCTCGTGGCGGCCGGTCAGGCAACCTTCGCGTACTCAGTCGCCGAGGGGCTCTTGCCTGCGCGTGCGGCGGGAGCCGACGTGGTGTCCGTCGCGGCAGTGATCGAGGAGAACACCTCGTCTTTGCTCGCACTCGCCGATGACGGGATCACACGCCCCCGCGACCTTGAAGGGAAGCGCTACGGGTCCTATGGATCACCGCTCGAGACCGCGATCATCTCGAGCCTTGTCGAGTGCGATGGCGGCGACCCGACACGGGTCGAACACACGCCGCTCGTGAGCGATGACTTCCGCATAGGCCTGAGCGAGGACCAGTTCGACGCCGCGTGGGTGTTCGACGCCTGGGACACCATCCGGCTCAAGGATGTGGATGGCCTCGACGTCTCCACGCTTGCGTTCCGTGACTGGTTCGCGTGCATCCCCAACTGGTACACGCCGCTCTTGGCGACTAGCGCGGACATCATCTCGGAGAACCCTGCAACCGTCCGAGCGTTCGTCGAGACGACGGCTCAGGGCTATGCAGCGGCGATGTCTGACCCCGCTGCGGCCGCCGAATCGCTGCTGGCCGCCGCACCGGAACTCGACCCGACGCTCGTACGCGAGAGCGCTACGTGGCTCGCGACGCGGTACGCCGCCTCGCCGGGTGCATGGGGGACGCAGGACTCTGAGACGTGGACGCGGTTCGCGGAGTGGCTCGCGGATGCCGAGATTCTCGCGGGCGACCCCCGCATCGAGGAAGCATGGACCAACGCCTTCTTGCCGGGGAAGTCGTGAGCTCACGCGGGGGCGGGGTTGCGTCCCGGTCGCCAGCAGGCGACGCGGCGCTCGCGCCTGCTGCGTACTCGCGGGAGCCCGGCGGCACGCCGTGGGTCAGGGCGCGCAGTCTCGGAGTGGCCTTCCCGAGCGGTCGCACATCATCTGTTCGCGCACTTGACGACGTGTCCCTCGACGTCGCTCGCGGGTCGTTCGTCGCCATCCTGGGCCCGTCCGGCTGCGGCAAGTCCACTCTCCTGCGCGCGATCGGAGGGTTGCTTGGCCCGCGCGTCGCGGTCAGCGGGTCGATCGACGTGCCTGTCGGGTCGGACGGTCGGCGCGCGACCGCGTGGATGCCACAGCGCGATGGGCTGTTGCCGTGGAGACGTGCGTTGTCCAATGCGATGGTCGGCGCGATCGTTGCTGGAATCCCACGCGAGACGGCCCTCCCACGCGCTCGGCGGCTTTTTCAGGAGTTCGGGTTGGCGGGATTCGAACGTGCATGGCCTCACGAGCTGTCCGGCGGGATGCGTCAGCGCGTGGCGTTGCTGCGCACCTGCATGACGGAACGGCCCGTGCTCCTTCTGGATGAGCCCTTCGGCGCCCTCGATCCGTTGACCCGCAGGCGTATGAACCGGTGGCTCGCATCGCTCGACCTCGCGGGACACGGCGTTGCCGGTGAGGGGACACCGACCGGGTCCTCGTCGGCGGGTCGGTCGGTCGTGCTCGTCACGCACGACGTAGACGAGGCCATGGCGCTCGCAGACAGGGTCGTGGTGATGTCGGGCCGTCCCGGTCGCGTGATTGCGGATATCCGGTCGCGCGGGGGCGGCACACCATTCGATCGCGAGGCCATTCTTGATGCGTTGGACAGTTGACGGCGGCCAGGGCGATATCGCGCTCGACGTCGTCGACGGGATGCGGGACGTTTGGGAAGTCGCGCGACAAGGAAGCGCATCGTGGGGTGCGGCGACGCCCGCATTTATGAACGAAGACTCCGCACGCCTTGGACGGCGCCCGCGATGCCGGTGGTCAGGCACTGCGGGCGCCGTCGCCCGCTAGGAGGCCAGCGGGCCGCGCGTGTTGCGCAAGGCCTGATCGAAGCGCTGTGAGACATCGGCCCAGTTGGCGATGTTCCAGAACGCCTCAACGTAGTCCGCCCGCACGTTCGCGTAGTCGAGGTAGTACGCGTGCTCCCACACGTCGAGCTGCAGCAGGGGCGTGACGCCGAGAGGCGCGTTCCCCTGCTGGTCGAAGAGCTGGAAGATGACGGGCTTCGCGCCCAGGCCGTCCCACGCAAGCACGGCCCAGCCCGAGCCCTGAACGCCGAGAGCGGTCGCCGTGAAGTGGGCTCGGAAGGCGTCGAACGAGCCGAACGCGTCGTCGAGCGCCGCCGCGAGTTCGCCGACCGGCCGGTCGCCGCCCTCCGGCGACAGGTTGTTCCAGAACACGCTGTGGTTGACGTGGCCGCCGAGGTTGAACGCAAGGTCCTTCTCAAGCTTGTTGACGGAGGTGAAATCTCCTGCCTCGCGCGCCGCCGCGAGCTGCTCGAGAGCGGTGTTCGCGCCGTTCACGTATGCCTGGTGGTGCTTCGAGTGGTGAAGCTCCATCACCCGAGGCGAGATGTGCGGTGCGAGCGCGGCGTAGTCGTATGGCAGATCGGGGAGCGTGTAGGTGGGCATGAGGAGTTCCTTTCTTGTTTCTTGAACTGGGGTCTGACGGCGAGGAGCGGCCGGCTTGTGCCACGTTCGCGGTGGTGTCACGTGGTGAGCGAGAGCATCCCCGTCCAGTCAGCGACCTTGGTGCGCTCTCGTCCTCGGCGCGCGCCACCCGCCTGTTCCGCTGCGTCGAGGCGCAGCCAGCCTTCCCAGTCGGCGATGGTTGCCCCGGGGATGTGGTCCATCCCGCTTCTCGGGTCCATCCATGCGCCCGCAGAGTCACGGCAATCGGACAGGAGCGCGGAGACCGTCTCCGCCGCGTCGGACTTCGTCGAGCCGATCAGCCCGATCGGCCCCCGCTTGATCCAGCCGGTCGTGTACAGGCGAGGCACCGTTCCTCCGCCGGCATGGTCGCTCACGCGACCGCGGACATGGGGGATCGTATGACGTTCCTGGTCGAACGGTACCCCGGGCACCGGCGTGGACCGGTAGCCGATCGCACGGTAGACAGCTTGGACCGGGTAACGCGTGATCTCGCCGGTGCCCTCGACCCGTCCCAGTTCGGTGGGCCGTGTGCGCTCGACGTCGATCGCTTGAACGGAGGTGGTGCCCACCAGGCGGACCGGTCTCTGGTGGAAGTGGAGGTGCACGCGCCGGGCGGCCGTCGGTATGGCGGGGGCGCGGTCGGCCCATTCCCGGAGCGTCTCGACGATGATGCGACGCTGGGCGAACTGGCGGATCATGCGCTCGCCATGGTCGTCGAGCACAAGGTCGCGCGGGTCGACCACGAGGTCTACGTCGGTCACCTCGCCGAGTTCACGGAGCTCGTTCGGAGAGAACCGCGCATCCGCAGGACCACGCCGCGCGAACAGGTGCACGTCGCGCACGCAGCTCGCCTCAAGCGCTTCCTCCACGTGGCGCGGGATGTCCGTGGTACGCATGTCGTCGATGGGCCGTGCGAGCACGCGCGCCACATCGAGCGCCACGTTGCCCGCGCCGATGACCGCTGTCGCTCGTGCGCTGAGGTCCCAGTCGACCTCGGTGTCCGGATGTCCGTCGTACCACGCGACGAAGCTCGAGGCGCCGTGCGAGTCGGCGAGGCCCTCCCCAGGGATGCCGAGATCGAGGTCCTTGTCCGCCCCGGTGGCGATGACGACCGCCGCGTACGCGTGAAGCAGGTCGGCGACGTGGACGTCACGACCCACCTCTACATTCCCTCGTAGGCGGATCCGGGGGTTGTCCATGACTGCGTGCAGTGTCGACGTGATGCGCTTGATCCGAGGGTGATCCGGGGCGACGCCGTATCGCACCAACCCGAACGGAGCCGGGAAGCGCTCGTAGAGGTCGACCTCCACCAGCGGGTCATCCCGTAGCAGCAGGTCGGCCGCGTACGTACCGGCAGGGCCGGCGCCCACGATGGCGACGCGAGGTCGCTCCGCGGTATTCACTTCGGCGTGCCTATGCAGGTCATGCATCAGCGGCGAGCGCCACGGGCGCTGTGAGGAAGGCGTCGAGATCGGTGGTGGTCTCCAGCGCGACGTCCTGTCCGTCGATGGAGGCATCACTGGCGACATGGACGCTTGCGAGTCCGACCTGGTCGGCCGTCAGCCAGTCGTGCCTGCCCTGGGGTCGGCTGCGGTTGATGATGGGGCCGAGCACGAGCGCGTTGACGCGCCGGGCCCGGTCGAGCTCCGCCGTGAGCACCTTGCGCATCATCAGCAGTGCGGCTCCCTGCATGCTCACGATGCCGGCGCCCGGGTACGGCGTGTGCGCCGAGAAGCCGGTGATGATGGTGTAGCTGCCGTCGGTCGCCAGGCGTGGCACCAGCGCGTGGGCGAGTGCGGTGTGGGTGAGCGCGGTGGCGGAGAAGACCTTGTCCCAATCGTTCGCCGTGATCTGCCAGAGAGCCTTCCCGGCCCACCAGCCGCCGACGGCGGCGACCACGTGGTCGATTGCGCCGTGCCGGGCGACGATGCGGTCGCCGAGCGCGTTCGCCTCCGCAAGGGTGCCGTACTCGCCCGCGATCCCCACGAGGCGATCCCGCAGCTGCGGTGCCATCAGCGCGGTCAACTGGTCCAAACGCGCCTGGTGGCGCGACGGGACCACGACCGTCGCGCCCGCGCTCAGGAAGGCGCGGACGATGCCTTCTCCAACGTTTCCGGTGCCTCCGGGAACGACGATGATCTTGCCATCGAGGGTGTCGTCCGAGGGGGTGTGGTGCGCTGTGGTCATGGTGGTGCCTCTCTCAGGTTGCGATGTCGCAGGGCTGCGACTGATACAACCAAGTTACATATTGTTACCCAGTTGTGCAAGAGGTATGGTGGAGGCGTGAGTCAGTTCGATCCCTTGCACGCGTGCCACTACACGGAGCAGGTGTTCCGCCTGTTCGGCAAGCGGTGGACGGGCCTGATCGTCGATCTTCTGCTCCAACGCCCCGCACGGTTCAGCGAGCTGCGCGATGCGCTGCCGGAGCTGTCGAACCGGGTCTTGAGCCAGCGTCTCGCCGAGTTGCAGGATGCGGGACTCGTCGCGCGCGATGTTGATCCCGGACCTGCGATCACGGTCACCTACCGTCTGACGGCGAACGGGGAGGGCCTCGGCCCGGCGATGGTCGCGTTGCGGGTGTGGGCGGGGGCGCCGACGGATGCCGACGGCAACCCCGTTCCGCTCTCGGCCCTGCACGACCAACTGGTCTCCGGCGTCCCGGAGAACTGAGGCGTGCGGCGCGTCGCGCGACGGCGGCGGGGCCCCGTCAGGCGACGTGCGGCGGTCGCGCGGTGGAGGCGCGGACGACCAGTTCGGGCTCGATCGTCACGTGTTGCGCCGGTCGACCGGTAAGGATCTGCTGCCGAAGCATGGTGAAGGTGGCTCGCCCCAATTCCTTGAAGTCCAATCGCATCGTGGTGAGCGGTGGCGAGAAGAACTCTGCGGTGGGCATGTCGTCCACGCCGACGATGGAGTAGTCCGACGGTGCGCGCAGCCCACGCGCCTCGAGCGCGCTCATCGCGCCTAGCGCGATCTCGTCGTTCGCCGCGAAGATCGCCGTGAAGCTGTCGAGGGCCACGGCTGTCCCGGCACGCGCGCCCGACGCGGAGGTCCAGTCTGATGCGAGTGCGACCACCTGGGGCTCCAGCCCGGCTGCTGCCATGGCGTCGCGATATCCGCGCTCGCGCTCGCGCGCCTCATTCCGCGACGCAGGGCCGGCGACATGGATGATTCGGCGGTGGCCAAGTTCGATCAGATGGCGTGTCCCGATCAGGCCAGCCGAGTGTGAGTGCGTACCGGCCGAACCCTCGAGCGCCAGCGGCAACTCGGAGACGGTGATGGTGGGCACACGGGTGTCCCAGCCCGCGAGCAGGGTCTCGACTCCGGGGACGGGGGTCGAAAGCACGACCCCGTCGACCTTCGCCGCGAGGAAGCGGGTGAGCGCGCGCTTCGCCTCGCGTTCCCAGTCGGCAGGCGAGTCGAAATCGAGGTCGAGCTGCGTGATCATCACAGTGACGTCGGCGGCGCGTGCGGCCAGAGCGAGCCCGGTGAGGACTCCCGAGCTGCCGTAATTGAGCGCGCCCATCGAAAGCACTCCGACGGTGTCTGTCCGGTCCGCTCGCAGGTTGCGGGCCGCGAGGTTGGGCACGTAACCGAGCTCGTCGATGGCCGCCGCGATCCGTTGCCGTGTCGCATCGCTGACGTACCCCGTTCCCGTGAAGTACCGGGAGACGGTCTGCGCAGACACGTCCGCGAGGCGGCCGACGTCGACCATGCTCGGTCGTGCGGACCCGCGCGTCCTGGCCATCGGTCAACCACCCATCTCTGCGGCGCTGCAACATAACGATTGTGTGACGTTGGCCCCCATCATAGGGACCGCCCTGCGCCCCGCGGGTGAGCAGGCCGGGGCGGCGCGGTGCGCGGCGGTCGCAGGCGGAGCTAGTCCGGCAGGCCTCTCCGCTGTGTATCTAGCAGGTGCGATGCTTCAACGGGGGTACGTCCTCGGCACGGCGTGCCAGGAGGCCCGTTGATGTCGACGTGTGATGTTCGGTGTGCCGGCACCGGCCAGGCGCGGCGACAGCCCGGGCGATCTCGCGGTTGACGCCTGGCGCGATGCGCTTTAGGTTATCGATAACTCATCGCGGGGTGGCCACCATCGGCTACCTTCGGTGATCCATTTGCAGACCACGCGCGTCGCGGTACGGGCCCTTCTGCATTCGATAGCGACTGAAAATGCAGGAGTCAACGATGACGACCGTTCCGAGGCCCGGCGACGCCGGTCACCGCACCCAGGCGCGCCGGTGGCGCCTAGGCCAGACGCCGTGGCGTGGCGAGGGATCGCACGCGGCGCCGCGAGCTCGTGTGATCATCGACAACGACTTCTCCGGCGACCCGGATGACCTGTACCAGCTGGTGCATCACGTTCTCTCCCCGAGCGTCGAGATCGTCGCGGTGATCGCCTCGCACCTCCGAGAGGGCGACCCGTTCGACGCCGGGCCGGACACCGCCGCAAACGCGTTCGCAGTCGCCGAGGACGTGTTCCGTCGCATGGGCCTCGAGTCGACCGAGGTGATCGTGCAGGGCGCGTCGACCGGCCTCACGAGCGTCGACGAGCCGCGCGACTCCGACGCGGCGCGCCGCATCATCGCCGAGGCGATGCGCGACGACGTCGACACGCCGCTCTTCGTGGCGGTGGGAGGCGGGCTCACCGATCTGGCGTCCGCGTACCTCATGGAGCCTGCGATCGCCGATCGGCTCACCGTCGTCTGGATCGGTGGGTCGGAGCACGACGGGCTCGCGTACCCGCCGCCGGACGGCATGCCGATCGAGTACAACCTCCTCATCGACGTCACTGCAGGCGAGGTGGTGTTCGGAGGCTCGGAGCTCCACATCTGGCAGGTGCCTCGCGACATCTACCGCCAGTGCCTCGTCTCCGACGCGGAGCTGCGCATGCGTGTGCGCGACCAGGGCCCGCTGGGCGCTTACCTGTACGACGAGGTGCGCCTCGTCATCGACCGCGCGACGCAGGAGGGCCGCGGGCCCGCGGAGACCTACGCGCTCGGCGACTCACCGCTGGTGCTGCTCACGGCGCTGCAGTCTCTCTTCGAGGCCGACCCGTCGTCCAGCGACTACGTGCTCAAGCCCACGCCGGCTTTGACGTCGGACGGGGCCTACCGTCCGGTCGCCGGAGCGCGGCCGATGCGGGTCTACACCCGCGTCGACACTCGACTCATGTTCGAGGACTTCTTCATCAAGCTTCACGAGTTCGAGCGATGGCAGGGAGCCGTCTGAATTCGTGGGACCGCGGCGAGGAGGAGCTCGTCGCACCACAAGATGCCCGCAAGGGCGGGGCGCACGCCCCACTTCTCAAGGAGGCAAAGGTGCTGAACAAGAAGAAGACCGCCGGGGCGTTCCTCGCCGCCGGTGCGCTGGCCCTGCTCACCGCGTGCAGCGGCGGATCCAGCGATGATGCGACGCCGGACTCGACCGCCGGCGGATCGACCGGCGGCGCGCCGACCGGCGAGGTGAAGATCTGGATGCCGACGCAGGAGGACAGCCAGTCCACCGCGTGGGAGGCGATCGTCGAGGGCTTCAACGCGACCTACCCCGACGTGACGATCAACCTCGAGACGCGCTCCGTCGATGAGCTCAAGACGGCCCTGCGTCAGGCGGCGGGCACGTCTGCTGTGCCGGACATCTACTGGTACTGGGAGGGCTCGGGCCTGGGTGGAGAGCTCGTCGACGTCGGCATGAGCCGCGACCTCACCGACTACTACGAGCAGTACGGGTGGGAGGACCGCTTCACGCCGGCCGCCCTCGCCGGTGTCACCCAGTACGGTGGGTTCCACGGCATCCCGTGGACGCAGCAGGGTGAGGCGCTCTACTACAACAAGGCGCTGTTCGAAGAGGCCGGCATCACCGAGCTGCCGACCACCTACGAGGGGCTTGTCGAGGCTGCAGAGGCTCTCAAGGCCGCGGGTATCACGCCGATCCAGTTCGGTGGCACCGTCAACTGGCACGTGATGCGACTGCTGGACGCGCTCATCGAGACCAAGTGCGGCGCCGATGTCGCCGACGAACTCAACAAGGGCGACGGCGACTGGGGCACCGAGGCATGTGTCACCGACGCGTTCACCGAGTTCAAGAGCTGGGGCGACAACTACATGAACGAGGGCTTCATGGCCCTCTCCAACGACGACTCGTCGCAGCTGTTCTACTCGGGCGATGCGGCGATGGCGTTCGAAGGCACCTGGTTCGAGGGCAACATCGTCGACAACGGGATGGACGTCGAGAACGTCGGCATCTTCACCTTCCCCACGGACACGGGCCGCCTCTACGGCTTCGGTGAGGGCTTCTACATCACCGAGCAGGCCGAGAACCCCGACGCCGCAGCGCTGTTCCTCGATTACGCCACCTCTGTCGAGGGTCAGGACCTCGCAGGCAACGCCTGGGCCGCGCTGTCGGTCAACAAGGAGGTCGACCGTTCCGACGCATCGGCGCTCGCGCCGACCTGGATCGAGATCTTCAACGCTGCGACGGGGATCTACACCAACAACGACCAGAACTTCTCGACCGCGGTGACGACGGAGTACTGGCGCATCCAGAACGCGGTCCTGCTGGGCGACATCGACCCCGCTGACGCGGGCGCGGAGTTCCAGTCCTTCCGCGAGGCCAACCAGTAGTAACCACCTCGGCTTCCGTGGCGGGCCTCGCGCCCGCCACGGAAGCCGCCAGGAGACATCGTGACCACACAATCCCCCCCTCGCTCGGGCGCGCCGACGCCGAGCCGAAGCGCACGCCCGGTCCGCCGCAGGCGATCCCCCTTCCTTCGTGCGCTGCCCTACCTGATCCCAGCCGTAGGCCTCTACGGGTACTTCCTCCTCTACCCCATGCTCGACGCCGTTCGGCTGTCGTTCTTCACCTGGTCGGGTTTCAAGACCGATGAACCCGCGTTCGTCGGCATCGACAACTACGTCCGGATGTTCACCTCGGACCCGGTCTTCTGGAAGGCGTTCGGCAACTCGGTCATCTGGGTGGTGCTCTCGCTGCTGGTGCCAATGATGCTGGCCCTCCTGTTGGCGCTCGGCCTCAACAGGAAGATGCTCGGTCGCAACCTGTTGCGGTCGGTGTTCTATCTGCCCGCGGTGTTCGCTTCGATCACCGTGGCGGCGATGTGGCGTTGGCTCTACAACCCGACTCTGGGAATGGTGAACCAGCTGCTCGAGGCGGTCGGGCTGGAGGAGTGGACGCGCACCTGGCTCGGGGATCCCAAGATCGCTCTGTACTCGGTCTTCGTGGCATCCGTGTGGCAGGCCGTCGGCTTCTCCATGGTGCTGCTGCTCGCCGGACTCCAGAACGTTCCTCAGGAGCTGGTCGAGGCCGCGAAGATCGATGGTGCCAACGCCTGGCAGGTGTTCCGCAACGTCACCATCCCCGCGTTGCGTCCCACCTTCATCGTCGTGGTCATCCTGACCATGATCAACTCGCTCAAGGTCTTCGACCTCATCGTCGGCATGACAGGTGGCGGGCCTGCGCAATCGACTCAGGTCCTGGCCTTGTGGTCGTACACGCAATCGTTCACCAACCACAGCTTCGGGCAGGGTGGTGCCGTGGCGACGGTCCTGCTGCTCGTATCGCTCGCCCTCGTGGTGCCGTACATGCTGTGGACCATGAGAGGAGAGGACAAGTGAGCGCCGCCGTCACGATGCCTCAGTCCACCCCTGCGGGTGACGCGAGGGTGAAGCCCAAGCGCGAGCGCACCTTCACACAGACGAACGGTCGTCCCGACTACGTGAAGATCGGGCTATGGGTGTCCCTCATGGTCACCGGTGCGCTCTGGGCGATCCCGTTCTACATCATGTTCGTCACGTCGTTGAAGTCGAAGGCGGAGATCTCGCAGACCTCGGCCTGGTCGCTGCCCCAGGACTGGGTGTGGTCGAACTATGCCGACGCCATCGAGACGGGCAACCTGTGGACCACCGGGGGCAACAGCCTCCTCATCTCGCTCGTCAAGGTTCCGCTCGGCCTGCTGCTCGCGGCGGCCTGCGCCTATGCCATCGCACGCATCAGGTTCAAGTTCAACCGCGTGGCGCTGGGCGTGATCGCCGTCGGTTCGATGGTTCCCATCCAGATCGGCCTGGGGCCGCTGTTCTCGACGATGGTGAACCTGGACCTGCTCGACAACGTGTGGGGCCTGATGCTGCCCTACCTGGCGTTCGGCATTCCGTATCAAGTCTTCGTGCTGTACGGCTTCATGCGGGCAGTGCCGGACGAGATCGAGGAGTCCGCGCGTATCGACGGCGCCTCGACCTTCCGCGTGTTCTGGCAGCTGATCCTTCCGCTCGCGAAGCCCGCGCTCGCAGCGCTGTTCATCCTCGACTTCGTCGCGACCTGGAACGAGTATGCGATGGCGACCACGCTGCTCCAGTCGCAGGACAACTGGACCATCCCGCTCGCGGTGCAGTCGTTCTCAACCCAGTTCGCCACGGACTACGGGCCGCTGAACGCCTTCGTGTTCATGTCGGCGGTGCCGGTGCTCATCGTCTACCTCCTGTTCCAGCGGTACTTCGTCTCGGGGGCGCTCGCGGGAGCCGTCAAGGGCTGACGATGCTCGGTATGGCCGGGTCCCGGCGTCGCACGGACATCCCGGCGACGGGACCCGGCCATTCGCACGTCCGGCGCCCGACCGGGCGGCGCACCCGTCCGCCGGGCCGCGCAACCCTTAGTTGACAGGCTCGCGTCGACACGATTCACTTGCACTAGTTCTTCTCTATTCCGGAGTGAATTTCCATGCAACCGTCAATGATGACCCGGTCCCCTGCGCCGTGTGCGCGCGACGCGGCGCTGCGCTCGCGGGTGCGCGCAGAGGCGGCCTGATGAGCATCGTCCTAGCCCTCGACGAAGGCACCACGAACGCCAAGGCGGTCGCGATCGACGAGCGCGGCGCGGTCCTGGCGACCGCGAGCCGGCCCGTGTCGATCATGCACGCCGCGCCTGGGTGGACCGAGCAGGACGCCGATGAGCTCTGGGAGGCCTCGCTCGACGTGCTCGCGCGGGTGTTCGCCCAGGTAGACGCCGCGGACGTCATCGGCGTCGCGATCAGCAACCAGCGCGAGTCCGTCGTGGCATGGGAGCCCGGCACAGGCGTTCCTG
The DNA here is from genome assembly GCF_000971215.1 of Demequina silvatica. GTDB lineage: Bacteria > Actinomycetota > Actinomycetes > Actinomycetales > Demequinaceae > Demequina > Demequina silvatica. The sequence goes on along the minus strand of NZ_BBMA01000006.1, from coordinate 257,833 downwards.
CCGGGCCGGTGCTCAGCTGGCAGGACACGCGCACCGCGCAGAGGTGCCGTGCGCTAGAGGGGCACGCGGCGTTGGTCCGGGAGCGCACCGGACTGCCGCTCGATCCGATGTTCTCGGCCCCCAAGATGGCGTGGCTGCTTGAGGGCGCACCTCGCGGCGCAGTCGTCGGCACCGTCGACTCGTGGCTGATCTGGAAGCTCACCGGCGGCGGCGATCACGTCGTCGAGGCGGGGAATGCGTCCCGTACGTTGCTGATGAGCCTGGAGACCCTGGACTGGGATCCCGATCTCCTCGCCTTGTTCGGCGTGCCAAGAGAAGCCCTGCCGCGCATCGTCCCCTCGACTGGGCCGTTCGGAGGCACCGCGTGCGAGGGACTGCCCTCGGGTCTCCCGATCCTCGCGGTGATGGCAGACTCGCACGCCGCACTGCGGGGGCATGGCGGCGGCGCTCCCGGATTGGTGAAGGCCACTTTCGGCACCGGGTCGTCGGTGATGCAGGGCACCGGTGCGGACCGTCGCGACGCCCCCGGGCTCGCGACCACCCTGGCGTGGGTCGACGGTGAGCCGGTGTATGCGCTCGAGGGCAACATCCGATACTCCGGCGCCGCCCTCGACTGGGCCGCGCGCATGGTCGGCGCGCCGAGCGCCGCGGCGCTCGGCGAGCTCGCCGCGACGGTGGAGGACGCCGGCGGCGTTTGCCTGGTACCTGCCTTCGGGGGGCTCGGCGCCCCCCATTGGGATCCCTCGGCGACCGGCGTGATCGTGGGCCTCGGCGCGGCTTCCGGGCCCGCCGCTCTCGCGCGCGCCGCCTTCGACGCCGTCGCGCACCAGGTGACGGATGTCGTCGAGGCGATGGGGATGCCCGCCGGCGCGCTGCGCGCGGACGGAGGCGCGACGGCTTCGGCGCTCCTCATGCAGGCACAGGCGGATGCACTGGGGTGCGATGTCGTCGTCGTGGGCGACGCGGATGTCGCGCTGCGCGGCGTGGCGAGCGCCGCCTTCGGTCGGGTCGGAGTGCAGCTCGCCCCCGTGCCTGCGTCCCGGGTCCATTCCTCGCGAGCCGCCGCCGATGAGCGCACGGTGTCTCGGTCCAGATGGAGAAGCGCGCTCGAGAAGTCCCGGGGCTGACTCGCCAAGGACGGCGTAGTAGTCCTATACTGATTGCAAGAAGAATCGAAGGTGAATAAAAATGTCTGAACTTCCTCGCTTCGGAGCCGGGCTCTGGCACTTTGCCAGCTACCTCGACCGGTACGCGACCGACGGCTACAAGGAGCCCCTCACCACGCTGGAGCAGATCGACCGCGCGGGCGAGGTCGAGGACCTCTCCGTGGTGGACGTGCCCTACCCCTTCACCGAGGGTGTGACTGTCGAGCAGGTCAAGGACGCGCTCGCCAAGAACGGCCTCGAGTGCATCGGTGTCACCCCCGAGATCTACATGCGCAAGTACGGCAAGGGCGCCTTCACCAACCCTGACCCGCAGGTGCGTGCGGACGCGATCGCGTTCCTGCACGAGGCGGCGGACGTGGTGCGTGCGCTCGGCGCCAACTACCTCAAGGTGTGGCCCGGCCAGGACGGCTGGGACTACCCGTTCCAGGTGGACCACGGCCAGCAGTGGCGCCTCGCCGTCGACGGCATGCGCGAGCTCGCGCAGGCGAACCCCGACATCAAGATCGTGATCGAGTACAAGCCGCGCGAACCCCGCAACAAGATGTTCTGGGACTCGGCGGCTAAGACCGCGCTGGGCATCCAGGCCATGGGCGTCGACAACGTGGGCGTGCTGCTCGACTTCGGCCACGCGCTGTTCGGTGGCGAATCGCCGTCGGCCGCCGCGCAGCTGCTCATCGATCACGGCCTGCTGTGGGCCATGGACGTCAACGACAACCTGCGCGGGTGGGACGACGACATGGTGGTCGGCACCGTACACCCCGTCGAGGTGTTCGAGTTCTTCTACACCCTGAAGATCAACAACTGGGAGGGCGTGTGGCAGCTCGACCAGTTCCCCTTCCGTGAGGACACCGTCGAGGCCGCCAACCTCTCCATCCGGTTCCTCAAGGGCCTGCACCGTGCGCTCGACGAGCTCGACATCGACGCGCTGCGCGAGGCCCAGTCCCGTCAGGACGCGATCGGCGCGCAGAAGCTGGTCCAGGACGTCCTGTTCAGCTGCTTGAGGAGCGAGTGAGATGACAGTGAGCGAAGACCTCGTCCCCGAGGTCCACCCTGAGGACGTGCCCCAGGAGACCTTCGAGGTGATCGGTCGCGTCCCCGAGGGCGCGACGCGCGAGGAGGCCATCGCGCACCTGCGCGACGCCGCCCGCGCCGTGCGCGGCCGCGACATCCGCATGGTGCGCGCGGCCGGCCTCGGCCACATCGGAGGCGAGTTCTCCGTGATCGACATCCTGGTGACGCTGTACCTGGACTCCCTCAACATGGGCCCCGAGCTGCTGGGCGACCCTGACCGCGACCGGTTCATCCTGTCCAAGGGGCACGCCGCAGCGGCGTTGTACACGACCCTGGCGGCCGCCGGGTTCATCGACCCTGAGGACCTCAGCACGTTCATGCAGCCGATGTCGCAGCTCAACGGCCACCCGGCGCGTACCAAGATCGCTGCCGTCGAGGCGAGCACCGGCCCGCTGGGCCACGGCCTCCCGATCGCGGTCGGCACTGCGCTCGCGGGCAAGCTCGACGGCTCCGCGCGGCGCACCTTCGTGGTGACCGGCGACGGTGAGATGCAGGAGGGCTCCAACTGGGAGGCTCTCATGACCGCCGGAAACCATGGTCTCGCGAACTTGTGCGTGATCGTGGACCGCAACCGGCTCCAGCAGGGTGCCCGCGTGGCCGACACGAACGACCTCGAGCCGCTGCCGGACAAGCTGCGCGCGTTCGGCATGGAGGTGGTCGAGCTCGAGGGTCACGATCATGGCGCTCTCCGCGATGCGTTCGCCAACGTCCCGGCCGCGTCGGGGAAGCCCACCGCGATCGTGGCGCACACCATGAAGGGTCACCCGATCTCGTTCATGTCCGACAACGTCGCCTGGCACCACAAGGTGCCCTCCGAGGAGCAGGTCGAGGCGGCCCTTACCGAGCTGGAGCAGTCATGACCGCCACCGCTGAGAAGAAGCTGCACGACTGCCGCGACGCCTGGGTCGAGGCGCTGGTCGAGCTGGGCCAGGAGGACGACCGCATCGTCGCCGTGGTCAACGACTCCGTCGGTTCGTCGAAGCTGGGTCCGTTCCAGTCCGAGTTCCCCGAGCGCCTCATCAACGTCGGCATCGCCGAGCAGGACATGGTGGGCGTGGGCGCCGGTCTCGCGAACGGCGGCAAGGTGCCATTCGTCTCGGCGGCCTCCTGCTTCCTCACCGCTCGCGCGATGGAGCAGATCAAGGTCGATGCGGCCTACTCCGAGCACCACATGGTGCTGGTGGGGCAGAGCCCCGGCATGGCCTACGGGGAGCTGGGCCCGACGCACCACTCGATCGAGGACCTCGCCTGGCTGCGCACCATCCCGAACCTCACTGTCGTGGTGCCGGCCGACCCGGAGGAGACGCGTCAGGCGGTCCGTTGGGCAGCTCGGCATGACGGTCCGGTGTTCATCCGTGTGTCGCGCATGGGCGTGCCGGACGTCAACCCGGAGGGCTACGAGTTTGCCCCGGGCAAGGCCGTGACCCTTCGCGAGGGCTCGGACGTCACCCTGATCGCGACCGGCACCGTCGTGTCGCGTGCGCTTGAGGCAGCGGACCGGCTGGCCGAGCGGGGTGTAGACGCCCGTGTCCTCAACATGCCGACGATCTCGCCTCTCGACCAGGACGCGATCCTCGCCGCCGCGGCGGAGACGAAGGGCATCGTCACGGTCGAGGAGGCGCTCACCAGCGGCCTCGGCGGTGCGGTGGCGGAGCTGGTGGTCCGGCATACGCCTGTGCCCATGCGCTTCGTCGGCGTGACCGGCTTCGCCCCCACGGGCGAGGTGGGATGGCTTCTCGATCACTTCGGCATCAGCGCCGAGGGGATCGTGAGCGCAGCATTGGAGATCCTCGCATAGGAGGCTTGCATGATCCGGGGGCGCGGTCGCGCCGCGCTCCCGGACTTCGCGCGCCGTGAATAGACTGTCGCCACCGATTCCTATGGGAGGACTGTGGTGCGCGCAGACGAGACGTACACGCCCGGACGCCGGTATGTCGGGCCTGACGAGCACATGCGGCTCATGGTGCGCGTCGCACGGATGTACCACGAGCAGGGCATGCGCCAGGCGGAGATCGCGGATCATCTCCACGTCTCGCAACCCCGAGTGTCGCGCCTGCTCAAGCGTGCACTCGAGGTCGGAGTGGTGCGTACCACGGTGTCGGAGCCTGCGGGCGTGTTCACCGAGCTGGAGCGCGCGCTCGAGAGGACCTACGGCCTGTCGGAGGCTGTGGTGGTCGATCCCGGCGGCGACGACGGCGGCCGGGCGTTGGGGTCGGCGGCGGCGACCTACCTCGAGACCACGCTGATCGGCGGCGAGAGCGTCGGCATCTCCTCCTGGAGCTCGTCGCTGTTGTCCGCCGTCGATGCGCTCCGGCCGTCCAACGTGCGCGTGGCTGACACCGTGATCCAGTTGGTGGGCGGCGTCGGAGAGTCGCAGGTGCAGGTCGAGGCCACCCGGCTCCTGACGCGGCTGGCGTCAGCGACCGGCGCGGAGCCGATCTTCCTGCCCGCACCCGGGCTGCTCGGCTCGGCGGCGGCGAGGGAGTCGCTCATGTCAGATGTCTCAGTGCTGTCGGTCGCCTCGCGATGGCCTCAACTCACGATGGCGTTGGTGGGGATCGGCGCGACCGAGCCGTCGCCGCTGCTGCGGAGCTCGGGCAACGCGATCTCGGACGAGGATCAGGCGGCGCTGCGGCGCAGTGGCGCAGTCGGCGATGTCTGCCTGCGTTACTTCGACGAGAACGGCGAAGCGGTTCAGACAGACTTCGACGACCGCGTGATCGGAGTGTCGCCCGAGGTCCTTCGCGGCATCCCCCGTCGCGTAGGAGTCGCGGGTGGCATTCGCAAGGCGGCCGCGATCCGCGGTGCGCTCGTCGGTGGATGGATCAATGTGCTGATCACCGATGTCGCGACCGCGCGTCTGCTCGTCGAGGCGGAAGGGCCGGCGGCCTCATAGCGCATCATCACACCGCGAACGGCACCCCGCACCGCAGGATCACGTTCGAGTACGCGGTATCCTCGCCGGTCCGGATCGCGAGCCTGCAGTTGGCGACCATCGCCTTGAGGTCGGGGTGGTCGACGCGCTCGGCGGCGAAGCCCAGGCGCGAGTCGACCCAGCCCCCGCACGGCCAATCGTCGGCCTGGCGCGACACCCACGCGTGCTCGAACACCGCGTCCGCGAGCAGCGCGTCGAGAACGCTCGTGAACGTCGGTTGGCCGTAGACCACGGCGAGGTCCACCACCGGCACGCCGGGCGGGATCGGCAGACCCGCGTCCGCGACCACGATGGTGTCGGTGTGCCCGAGCCGGGCGATCGCGCCGGCCAGGGGTGCGTTGATGATGCCGCCTCGCTTCATGGGAGCTCCTTGTCGGTGGTGGGGTAGGACGGCTGTGCGCCGGGGTGCTGGACGGAGTACGCGGCGACGCGGGTGGCCTCGGTGGCGGCGTCCCGCAGCGTGGTGCCACGCGCGAGCGCGGCGGCGAGCGCGCCCACGAAGGCGTCGCCCGCGCCGGTGGTGTCGACGGCCGCGACCGGCCGCGCCGGCACGGTCCACGGGCCGGACTCATCGACCCCGAGGCAGCCCTCGCTTCCGAGCGTCACCACCACGGACGGCACGCCCAGCGCGCGCAACGCGAGCGCCGTGTCCAGCGGATCGGGCGGAGGCGGTGCGCCCATCGCGGCGCCGAGCACGATGCCGGCCTCATGCTCGTTGACCACCAGCGGATCCGCGCGACGCAGCGACGCGAGCGCGAAGGCGGTGGCCGGCGCGGCGTTGAGGACCACCCGGGTCCCGTGGGCACCGGCCAGGGCGATCGCGTGCTCGACCGTGGCGATCGGCAGCTCGGCCTGGACCACGGCGACACTGCTGCCCGCGATCGCGTCGGCCGCCGACTGAACCTGCGCATCGTTCACCGTCGCGTTCGCGCCAGGCACCACGACGATCGTGTTCTCACCGTCGCGGGCCACCGTGATGATGGCGAGGCCCGTCGGGCCGGGACGATGCGCCACACGGGAGATATCGACGCCCGCCTCCGCGAGGGTGGCCACGGCGGTGGTCGAGGCGCCGTCCGAGCCGACCGCGCCGACCATCACCGTGGAGGCGCCGCGCCGCGCCGCGGCGACGGCCTGGTTGGCCCCCTTGCCACCAGGCGATTCGCTCGCTCCCAATGCGAGAAGCGTCTCTCCGGGGGAGGGGTGGCGTGCCACCGTCGCGATCAGGTCGAGGTTGATCGACCCCACCACCACTACATCATTCATGCGACTCGTCCTCGTTGACGGTTGACAGTTCCGGCCCCGCGTCAATAGTGTAACCACAACCGCATTCAAACTGGAATATGTATTCACCGGGATGAGCGGACGGAACGATCAGAGTGGATCGGTGATGGGTGGACTGCAGGTGAGTCGGCTGGCGGCGAGTGGGGAATCCATCGCCGCGGGGGCTCGCCACGCCCGCGGGCTCTGCCCGCGGATCCCGTCGGGATCGATCCAGGCGCGCGAAGGAGGGCGCTGAGGATGACTGCTACGGAAGTGCGCAGGCCGGTGTGGCGCAGGCCCGCCGTGATCGGTGGCGTCGGGGTGACGGCGCTGGTGGTCGCGATGGTGCTCAGCACCGAGTTCGTGAGCAACGACGCGCAGGCGATCGCGGCGGACACCGCGACCGAGTTTGCGGCCCTCAACTACGAGGACGTGATCGTGCCGTCGCTGACGGATCGCGCGATCCCCGTCGAGGAGCTCATCGCGATGATGGCCGAGGACCCGGAGGGCACGGGCGAGGAGTACGGGCGTCGTGAGGACGCGAACAAGCCGTACAGCTTCCCTGTAGTCGCCACCGGCGTCGTCGCGGAGGGCTCGTTCGGCGAGGTGGCGCTGGAGGTCGAGGGGCTGCCCGAGGGCGTGACCGTCGGCGTCGCGGTGCCGCCGCTCGGGTCCTCGACGGCGTTGCGCGACGCCGGCACCGAGGTGGCGTTCGGCGACTTCGTGAACCAGACGGAGTACCAGAACGTCGCGATCGAGCTGAACAAGCTCGCCGCAGAGAACGCGTACGCGGACGTCGACCTCGATTCGCTGCAGGGCAAGTCCATCACCGTGACCGGCGCGCTGTCGTGGTCCTCGAAGACCGGCGGCGAGGTCGACCACGTGGTCGTGGTCCCCGTCACCGTCGAGGTCGGCTGATGTCCGAGTCCAACGGGCGCATCACCACCCGCGGCGCGGTGGTGATGCGGGCCGAGGCCGTCACCAAGGCGTACGGCGGTACGCACGCCCTGCGCGGCGTCGACTTCGAGCTCCGCGTCGGCGAGGTCACCGCGCTCATCGGCGAGAACGGCGCGGGAAAGTCCACGCTCATGAAGATCCTGGCGGGCGTCGAGCAGCCGAGCTCCGGCACCATCACGCTCGACGGCGAGGTGGTCGCGTTCGCCAACCCGACCGAGGCACTCTCCCGGGGCGTCGCGATCATCCACCAGGAGCTGAGCCTCTGCCTCAACATGTCCATCGCGGACAACATCTTCCTGGGACGCGAGCGGGTGCGGAACGGCGCCGTCGACTTCGCGGCGCAGCGCGAGGAGACGGTGCAGCTGCTCGAGCGGCTCGAGGAGCCCCTCGACCCACGCACCACCGCCGCGGACCTGCGCCTCGGTCAGCAGCAGATCGTCGAGATCGCGCGCGCGCTCAGCGAGGACGCACGCATCCTCATCATGGATGAGCCGACCTCCGCGCTGTCGCACGCCGAGGTCCAGGTGCTGTTCCGCCTCATTCGCGAGCTCACGTCGCGTGGCGTCTCCGTGGTCTACATCTCGCACCACCTGGACGAGTGCCTCGAGCTCGCGGACACCGCGGTGGTGCTGCGCGACGGCGAGATCGTCGCGCGCGCCCCCATGGCCGAGGTCGACCTGCCGTGGATCGTGTCGCAGATGGTCGGGCGCGAGTCGGGCGACCTGTACGCGCCCATGGCGTACGACCCGGGTGAGGTGCTGCTCTCGCTCGACGGAGTCGTCGTCTCGGACCCCGACAGCCCAGGCCGCCTGGCCGCGCGAGACGTCTCGTTCGACGTCCACGCGGGGGAGGTGGTGGGCATCTACGGGCTCATGGGCGCCGGCCGCACCGAGCTGCTCGAGGCGCTCGCGGGACGGAACCCCATCCTCGCCGGCTCGGTCACTCTCGACGGCAAGGATCTGACGGGGCTCAGCGTCGAGGACCGCATCGACCGCGGACTCATCCTGGTCCCGGAGGATCGGCAGCGCGACGGGCTCGTTCAGGTGCTCTCGGTGGGCCGCAACATGGCGCTCGCCTCGGTAGGGAAGTTCGTCCAGGGGCTGTTCCTCAACCCCAAGCCCGAGTCGGAGCTGCTCGCTGAGACCGCGCGCGGCGTCAAGGTGAAGATGGCAGGCTTCGACGCCGCCATCGGCTCGCTGTCCGGCGGCAACCAGCAGAAGGTCGTCATCGGCAAGGCGCTCATGACCGAGCCGCGCGTGGTGGTGCTCGACGAGCCGACCCGCGGCATCGACGTGGGCGCCAAGGCAGACATCTTCGCCCTCATGGCGTCGCAGGCCCGCGAGGGTCGCGCCGTCCTCTTCGCCACCTCGGAGCTCGACGAGGTCCTCTACGCGAGCGACCGGATCATCGTCATGGCACGAGGGCGAGTCGTCGCGGAGCTCGACCCGCGCACCACCAGTCGAGAGCAGCTCATGGCCATCGCTGATTCCCCCGCGCAGGCCACCAACGCCCGAAACGAGGCATGACATGACCGCAACGCAGCAGTCGCCCAAGACCTCCGGATCCGTCGCGACGACGGGTCGGACCCGCAGGCCGATCATCGGGGACCGGGGGGTGGGCGAGTTCCTCCTCGATCAGCGCGCTTTCGTCGCGCTGATCGTCCTGGTGATCGTGTTCGCCCTGCTCTCTGACGCGTTCCTCACGCCGAGCAACCTCATCACCATGACCAAGCACGTCGCCTACAACGCGATCCTCGCGCTCGGCATGCTGCTGGTCATCACCACCGCGGGCATCGACCTCTCCGTCGGGTCGATCGTGGGCCTCTCCGGGATCGTGGCGGGGGTGATGCTGCAAGGCTGGCAGCTGTCCCTCTTCGACGTCACGGCGTATCCCGCGGTCTGGGTGGTGATCATCGTCGCGCTGGCGGTAGGCGCCTTGGTCGGTTCTCTCAACGGCTTGTTGGTCACAAGATTCAACGTCGCGCCATTCATCGCGACGCTGGGCACCATGTACATCGCCCGCGGCGCCGCGCTCCTCATCTCGAACGGCTCGACGTTCCCCAAGCTGCAGGGTGACCCCGAACTCGGCAACACCGGCTTCTCCTTCCTCGGCGTCGCGCGGCCCCTGGGGATCCCGACGGCGATCTGGATCATGGTGGCCTTCGCCATCGTGATCGCACTGCTGGTGAACAAGACCAGGTTCGGCCGGTGGCTCTACGCGACCGGCGGCAACGAGCGCGCCGCCCAGCTGTCCGGCGTGCCGGTCAAGAAGGTCAAGATGCGCGTCTACATCATCAGCGGCATCTGTGCCGCGATGGCGGGCCTCATCATCGCGTCTGAGCTCACGTCCGCCGCGCCTCAGACGGGCAACACCTTCGAGCTCAACGCCATCGCGGCCGTCGTCATCGGCGGAGCGTCCCTCGCGGGTGGTCGAGGCACGGTGAAGGGTGCGCTGATCGGCGCGTTCGTCATCGGCTTCCTGTCCGACGGACTCGTCCTCGTGGGCGTCTCAAGCTTCTGGCAGACCGTCATCAAGGGTCTGGTGATCGTCCTCGCGGTGATCCTCGACCAGGGCCAGGAGCGCCTCAAGAAGGCGAGAGCGGCGGCACAGGCCGCACAAAGCGTCAAGCAGGAGGCGGCGGAACGCGAAGCCGCCAAGGCTGCTTGATCCAACCCAGGAAATACAAGGAGAGAAGATGCTAGGCAAGTTCCGCAAAGGCGCTGTGATTGCCGCAGCAGCCATGTCCATTGTCGCCCTGAGCGCGTGCTCGTCCGGCGGCTCGTCCACCGAGACGTCCTCGTCCGCGGCGGCACCGACCACCGAGGCCAGCGCTCCCGCCACCGGCGGCGAGGCCGGCGGCCTCATCGCGGTCATCACCCCGTCGCACTCCAACGTCTTCTTCAAGGCGGAGGCGGACGCCGCGGTCGCTGAGGCCGAGGCGCTCGGCTACACGGCCCAGGCCGACTCGCACGACGACGACCCGAACAAGCAGTCGGAGCTCATCGACTCGGCGATCTCCAACGGCGCCGTCGCGATCATCCTCGACAACGCCGGTGCCGACGTCACCATCGGCGCCGTCCAGAAGGCGAAGGACGCGGGCATCCCCGTGTTCCTGATCGACCGAGAGATCAACGAGACCGGCATCGCCGTCTCGCAGATCGTGGCGAACAACTCGCAGGGCGCCGGCCTTGTGGGCGAGTCCTTCGTGGCCGCCATGGAGGGCGAGGGCACGTACATCGAGCTGCTCGGCCGCGAGACCGACACGAACGCTGCCGTGCGTTCCGAGGCGTACCACTCGGTGATCGACCAGTACGCCGACATGGAGATGGTCGCGCAGGAGACCGCCAACTGGGACCAGCAGGAGGCCTTCAACAAGGTCCAGACGCTGCTCGAGGCCAACCCTGACGTCAAGGGCATCATCGCGGGCAACGACACGATGGCGCTCGGCGCCGTCGCCGCCGTCGACGCGGCCGGCCTCACCGGCAAGGTGATCGTGGCCGGCTTCGACGGAAGCCCCGACGCCGCTCAGGCGATCAAGGACGGCAAGCTGCTGTCCACCGGCCTCCAGCCCGCCGTGCTGATTTCGCAGATGGCGGTTCAGCAGGCCGACGAGTACATCCGCAACGGCTCGACCGGCCAGCCCGAGAAGCAGTCCGTGGACTGCGTGCTCATCGACGAGTCCAACGTCGACAAGTACACGGTGTTCGCCCTCGAGGGCTGACGCCGACCCCACCTCCTCCAGAGAGGCAGCGCCCCCGCGGGATCCCCGCGGGGGCGCTGCTGTGACACCTGGGGGTGCGCTTGGCGGGTCCGTACGGCGCGCGCGGCGATTCAGGCTGTCGCGGCGCTGATGAGCTCGCGATCGTATGCGTCGGTCAACGCGGCCTCGAGCATGACCCACGCGGCGTCCTCATAGGACACGAACATGCCCGCGGGTCGGTTGACTCGGATGGCACCACGGACTTCGGCGCTGAGATGCCCGATCGACGCCATGCGACCCGGGCAGAAGATCACGTAGTTGATGCCCTCGTCGCGGATCGCGTCGATGCACGCCTGGTGTGCGCGGTACACGGCCTCGGCAGCTGGCCACTGGGACACGAACTGGACGTACGCGGGTGTGACGCCGTCCTCCGACATCACGTTGGTGCCGCCGGCGGGCCAGCACAGCTTCTTCGCGCCGTTGCGCCGGCAGGCGGCGGCGAGCTCACGCGCCATGGTGCGGTGGGCGCCGTTCCCGGACAGCACTACGTCCACGCCGCGCAGAGCCAGGTCGAGCGCCTCGGGGTCGGTGGCATCCCCGATGATGACGGACTCGAGCCGGGCCATCGTGTCGGTACCGATCCGTGCAAGCAACCGGCCCTCGTCGCGTACGAGCACCGACACGCGCGCGCCGCGGCTCAGCGCCTCGTCGACCATGTGGGCGCCCAGGCCGCCGACGCCAGCGATCAGGACGTGAGGGGATGCGGGATCTGTCATGGAGTCATTCCTTCCTAGGGTGGCGATCAGCAGGCGGCGTCGTCGACGCCGGGGTGCGCGTTGCCGACGAGCTTCTCGAGCAGCGGGATCAGGGCCGCCCGGTCGTCGGGCGAGAGGCGCAGCATGACGGGACTGCTCCGCTCGACGGCGCGGGTGAGCCGGGATCGGATGCTCTGGCCGGCGGGCGTCAGCTGCAGTTGCTTGATTCGGCGGTCCGCGCCGCTCTCGCGCGTCGCCAGCCCGTGCTCCTCCAGCTGGTCGGCGAGAGCGGTGACATACGAGCGGTCGCATGACAGCAGATCGGCGAGCGCGCGCATCGGCATCGGGTCCTCGAGCTGAAGCACCGCGCGCGCGAGCGCGACGGGCAGGCCCAGCTCGCCCGCGATCGCGGTGAACCCCGCCTTCGACTGAGCGGCCGCGTCCACCAGCAGCTGGGACAGCTGATGGGCCTCGGCTATGCGTTCCCTGCGCGATTCCATGGGTCGACAATAGCGCGACTGGTCAATTGTTTACCAACTTAACTGTTGTGGTACGGTGCCGAACGTTTGAGTTGCTCAATAACTTTCGCATCCACGACGCCGTTCCTAGGAGGAGCCCACCCATGCCGACCGCATTCGACACGTACGACCTCGCCGGCCTGACGCTGAGCAACCGCATCGTGATGGCGCCGATGACCCGAAGCCGCGCCTACGGCGACGGCGCGACGCCGACCCCGCTGATGGCCACGTACTACGCGCAGCGGGCGGGCGCAGGCCTTATCGTCACCGAGGGCATCCAGCCGTCCGTCGTCGGACAGGGGTATCCCGACACCCCTGGGCTGCACTCCGATGCTCAGATCGACGCGTGGCGTGAGGTCACGGATGCCGTGCATCAGGCGGACGGACGGATCTTCGCGCAGCTCATGCATGCGGGCCGGATCGGCCACGCGGATCTGCTGCCGGGTGACCTGACTCCGGTCGGGCCGTCCGAAGTGGCCGCGGAGGGCACCGTCTATACGCATGCCGGGCCCCGGGCCTACCCCGTTCCGCACGCCTTGACCGAGGCGGAGATCCTCGCGACCGTCGACGATTTCGCGGCGGCGGCCCGCAACGCGATGCGCGCCGGCTTCGACGGCGTCGAGCTGCACGGTGCCAACGGCTATCTCATCCACCAGTTCCTCGCGCCGAGCGCCAACCGGCGCACGGATGCGTGGGGCGGTCCGGTCGGCGCTCGGATCCGCTTCGCACTCGAGGTGGTGCGCGCCGTGGTCGACGCGATCGGCGCCGAGCATGTGGGCATCCGCCTGTCGCCGCGGATGCCCTTCCAGAGCATCGTCGAGCCGGATGCGGAGGACACCTACCTCGCATTGGTGCGGGAGTTCGACGGACTCGGGCTTGCATACCTCCACATCGCGGAGGCGCCCGGGCAGCGGGCGCTGACCCGCGCTATCCGAGAGGCGTACTCGGGCACGGTCATCCTCAACCCCGACACGATGCCCGCGCCGACCGGCCCCGACGCGGTCGCCCTCATCGAGAATGGTCTCGCCGACCTGGTTTCGTGGGGCGCGCTGTTCCTCGCGAACCCGGACCTTCCCCGTCGCCTCGCGCAGGGTGGGCCGTTCGCACAGGCGGACAGGAGCAAGGCGTTCGGAGGCGATCACCGCGGCTACACGGACTACCCGGCGTTGGTGGGCTGAGCCGCGCGGAAGCGCGCACAGATGCGCCGGGACCCCGAGGGTCCCGGCGCATCCGGTATCGCCATCCGTCCCCCACGGACGGAGACGTGTGTCAACCGACGGTGACCACCACGCGCTGGTAGTGCGTCAGGGCCGGCGTGCCATCATCGGTCGCCTCGAGGATCAGGTGGATCGTCTGACCCGGCTCAGCGTCCGTCGGCACCTTGAACCTCACCGCACCGTTGTTCCCGGACTGCACGATCTCGACCGTGCCCGCGTAGGTGTCGGCGTCTTCGTACTGCCACCACGACGTTGCCACGGCGTCGCCGTCGACATCGCCGACGATCGCCCGCAACGGAACCGTGCTGCCCGGCATGGCCGTGATGTCGACTCCCTGCGCCACGCGGGCGGTCGGGTTGTGGTTGGCCTCGGAGTAGTCGTCCGCGATGCCCCAGTCCACGCGAGCAGCGAAGTCGTTCTGGAGTTCGTCGAGCCACCGCATCTGCGCATACATCTTGCAGGGATCGATGAACCCACCGCCGCACGAGCTCACGAACGGGCTCTGGTCCGCCGCGTCCTTCCAGCCGTACGAGACGGTGTCGAAGCGACCGCCCCAACCACCCCACGTCGGGTCTTCGGACGAGCGGAGGCCGTTGAAGTCGAGCAGGTACATGAACGACGGAGAGTCGCCCTCGGAGAGGAAGTCGTACACATTGAAGCCGGTGTTCTGGTCCGGGCGCCAGCGGTTGTTCTGGTCGTCGCCTGGCGTCGGCTTGCCGTCGCGCATGGTGCGGTACTCGTACGCGAGGGGGCCGTGGTCGTTCACGATGTTCGGGCCGAGCCAGTCGCCTCTCAAGGTGTCGAGCTGATCAGCGGGAAGCGCGTTCCGCCAGAAGTACGCGAAGCCCCAGAATGCCCCCTGGTTGTCGATGATCTTGACGTCGGGCCAGGCGGGCTTGATGTAGTTCGCGAGGGTGTTGTCCTGCGTGAGGATGTTGTAGACCACGACCTTCTCGGAGATCTCGGCCTGCATCGCGGGCCACTCCGGGGAGCTCGAGTACTCCTCCTCGATCGACTTCAGCGCGCGAGCGAGAGAGTTGGTGCCGCCCCAGGCGAGGACGTAGAGCGGGCCCGGCTCGTCGGCGAGGATGCGATCGACGATGAGCTCCGAACCCTCGGTGACCTCCTCCATCTCGTGAACGTTGGAGATGTTGCCGATCTTGTAGATGCTGTGGAGCTCCTCGGGCGACGGGTAGTCCGCGTCGTGCTTGACCAGGTTCGGGTAGATCTCGCCGTACTTGTCGATGTAGTCCGAGATCCATTCGGTGCCGGTCCACCGGAACGGTGCGACGTCGTCGCCGTTGCCGGCCCAGTGGTACATGGAGCTGGTCAGCACGATGCCCTCGGTGTCGAACTCATTCGCGTAGTAGAGGTAGCGGATGAAGCTGTCCATGTCGTCGACCTCACCGTCGTTGGTAAGGATGACGCGTGGCTTGGCGTCCTCGGTCGCCTTGGCCTGGGCGGCCTGGATGGGTGCAGCCTCGGGCGGTGCGGCCACGGCGGGCGCCGCCGCCGCGATGCCGCACCCGAGTGCGGCGAGCCCGAGGACGGCTGCGCCGCCGAGGGATCGAGCGCGTGTCGGCAGTGCTGGTCGAGCAAGGGTGAACCCCATGACTTTCTCCGTTCATCGACGTTGACAACGGCCGGGCTCGTGGGGCGCCCGAGCTGCATCTGCATTAATATTCAGTCATGCCTATGCACTCGCCACTCTATTGACGCGACTCGACGGATGTCAATCGGAAGCCGCAAATCGGAGCTGCGTGATCGGTGGGACCGCGCACGGCCCGCACGGCGGGCGGTTGTCGCGGGGCAGTTCAGGGTACGGTTGCATATCTGTTCGCAAGCGAATGAAGCCGAGGAGGGCCATGTCGGAGTCTGACGCGGCGACGCGGGGCGATGCTTACTCTCATGTCGACGACCACACCAGGCTGATGGTGCGCATCGCACGCATGTATCACGAGCAGGGGCTCCGCCAGGCGCAGATCGCCGCGCGCCTCCACGTATCGCAGCCGCGGGTGTCGCGCCTTCTCAAGCGCGCGGTCGACGCCGGGATCGTGCGCACCACCGTGTCGGAGCCGGGCGGCGTGTTCACAGAGCTGGAACGACGGTTGGAGCGGGCCTTCGGCCTGGTGGAGGCGGTCGTCGTCGACCCCGGAGGCCAGGATGAGGTGCGTGCGGTCGGGAGCGCGACCGCGGCGTACCTCGAGACCACGATGACCGGCGGCGACCGGGTCGGGATCTCCTCGTGGAGCGCGTCATTGATCGCGGCCGTCGACGCCATGCGGCCCGCCCACTCGGTCGTGGCAACCTCCGTGGTGCAACTCATGGGTGGCGTCGGTGAGTCGCGCGTGCAGGTCGAGGCGACGCGCATGCTGACCCGGTTCGCCGCGGCCACGGGTGCGGAGCCGGTGTTCCTTCCCGCGCCGGGCCTGCTAGGAAGTTCGTCTGCGCGGGAGTCGCTCATGGCTGATCCCTCGGTCATGTCGGTCGCCTCGCATTGGCCCGATCTGACGATAGCGTTGCTCGGCATCGGCACCACGGAGCCATCGCCGCTGCTGCGCAGCTCCGGAAACGCGGTCACTGAGGCGGACGAGGCATCGCTGCGCGCGGTCGGTGCGGTCGGCGACGTCTGTCTGCGCTACTTCGATGCGGACGGGTTGCCGGTGCGATCGGGGTTCGACGGTCGTGTCATCGGCATCAGCCCGGACGTCCTACGCTCGATCCCGCGCCGTATCGGCGTCGCGGGCGGCACCCGCAAGCTCGCGGCGATCCGCGGAGCGTTGCATGGTGGGTGGGTGAACGTCCTCGTCACGGATGTCGCGATCGCGCGCGCGCTAGTGGAGAGTGAGCAGCACAGGTGAGTCAAAGGCCAGTCGAGGCGGCGATCGCCGCGATCCGGGAGGGCCTGCCCGTGGTGGTCACCGACCACCCGGACCGTGAGGACGAAGGCGACCTGGTGATCGCCGCGCAATGCGCATCGCCGGAGTGGGTCGCGTTCATGATGCGGGAGTGTCGCGGGCTCATCTGCGCCCCCATCCTCGCGGCCCGCGCGGACGAGCTGGGCCTGCCGCCCATGGTGCCGCAGAACGCCGAGGCGTTGCGGACCGCGTTCACCGTCTCGGTCGATGCGGCGCAGGGCGTGACGACGGGCATCTCCGCCAGCGATCGCGCCAAGGCGATCGCGATTCTTGTCGATCCGGCGCGCGGCTCTGGCGACCTGGTACGTCCTGGCCATCTGTTCCCGCTCGTCGCGGCCGAGGGCGGTGTGGTCGCGCGACCTGGGCATACCGAGGCCGCCGTCGATCTCGCGCGGCTCGCCGGCTGGGAGCCGGCGGGCGTGATCTGCGAGATCGCGGGCGAGGACGGGGAGATGCTCCGCGGGGCCGACCTCCGTGCGTTCTCCGAGGCACACGGGTTTGTGCAGGTGTCGATCGACGAGCTCGTCGAGTACATGGCGGTCTAGGCAGGGGCAGGTGGTAGAGATGCGGTCCGAGCACACGATCGCGCCGTTCGGAGCAGTGCCCGCCCATTGGCTGTGGGGCATCGCGACGTCGTCGCACCAGGTCGAGGGCGGCAACGAGGGCAACGACTGGTCGCGGTGGGAACAGCCGCCAGGCGTGCGGACCGCTGAGCCGAGCGGCGCTGCGTGCGACTCGTGGAACCGCTGGCCGGAGGACCTGCGCCTGGTCGCGGGCATGGGACTCGATGCGTACCGGTTCTCCCTCGAGTGGAGCCGGATCGAGCCGCAGGACGGCGTGATCGACCAGGCTGCACTCGACACCTATGCGGCGATGCTGCGCGGCGCGCGCGACCTGGGCCTACGCACCATGGTGACGCTGCACTCCTTCACCACGCCGCAGTGGGTGGTGGATCGAGGTGGATGGGAGGCCGCGGACACGGCCGACCTGTTCGCGCGCTACGCCGGGATCGTCGCTGCACAGCTGGGCGAGCTCATCGATGTCGCGGTGACGTTCAACGAGCCCAACACCGTCACGAGCCAGGGCTACTGGAACGGCGTCTTTCCGCCGGGCTTCAAGCAGGACGTCGCGGCTCTCGAGCGCGCCACGGACACCTTTCTCGCCGCGCACCGGGCGGGTGCCAGCGCTCTGCGCGAGGGGCCCGGCGATTTCCCCGTCGGTCTCACGGTGTCGCTCCAGGATGTCGTCGTCCATGTGGACGATGACCCGCGATCGCCCGGCGTGCACCTCGTCGACCATCCGGAGGCAGACCCCACCCCGCGCCTCACCGCGCTCCTCACCACCGTCTACCTTGAGGCCGCGCGCCGCGACGACTTCATCGGCGTCCAGACCTACATGACCCAGCACGTGGGATCCAAGGGTCAGGCCCTGGAGATGCCGCCGGAATGGCGCGTCACCAATCTCGGCTACCTCTACTCGCCCGAGGCGGTCCTGCACACGGTCCCGCTCGCGGCGCGTGTCGCGGAGGTGCCCATCATGATCACCGGAACAGGCGTCACCACCGACAACGAGGATGAGCGCATCGAGTACTACGCGCGATTCCTCGCCGCGCTCCGGACGACGATGGACGCGGACGCCGACGTCCGTGGCTTCATCGCGTGGAGCCTGATCGACAACTTCGAATGGCAGTTCGGGTTCGCGCCGCACTTCGGCATGCACTCTGTCGACCGGACCACCTTCGCGCGCACCCCCAAGGTTTCGGCACGCTGGTATGCGGAGGTCGTCCGCGCATCGCGGGTCTGAATCGCCCGAGGCCCACGGGACGATGCGCCGGCCCCGCCCGCTCCGATGGCGCCTTCGCGCCGGGCCGGGTAGACACGAAGCATGACCCGCACGAGCGACTGGCTGGACGGCTACATCAAGGCCTGGGCATCCAAGGAGGACGCGGACATCCGCGCCCTCTTCACCGACGACGCCGAGTACTGGTTCCGGCCCAACGACCCGGAACCGGTCAAGGGCATCGACGCGATCATCGAGGCGTGGAAGGAGCCCGAGCCGTCGAACCCGACCTACAGCCTCGCGGTCCTCATCGAGAACAGCGAGCTCGGGATCATCACGGGCACGGTCGACTATCCGGGCCACGAGAGCTACACCAACCTCTGGGAGGTGTGGTTCGCGCCGGACGGCCGCGCGGCGCGGTTCATCGAGTGGTTCATGACCCCGCGGGAGACCGCGGACTGAACGTCGCGTGCCCGCCCGGCCCGCGCATCGTCCCTCGCCGTTGCGGACGCTGAGCGTCCGGGGTAGACACGAGACGTGGTGGCACCCGGGGGTCGCCACCCGCGGATCGAGGGGGTATGCCATGGGCGACCGGGTCGGCGACATCATCGGCGACTACCGCGCGTTCGTCGCGCGCCAGCGCGATCGCCTCCTCGACCGTGGGATCGACATCTCTCCCTATGAGTTCAGCCACCTCGCCTACCGCCTGCCGGAGTGGGACCAGTACGTCCACGTGAGGGACCTGCTCGAGCGGGATTCGGTGGCGAACATGGAGGGCGTTTGGAACGGCAGGCCCATGTCGATGCTGGTGCTCGCGGAGCCGCTCCGAGTGCTCGACGGGCGCGGCATCCCGCTCATCGAGCTGATCCCGCCGGTCCACCAGCGCGTCTACAAGATGGGCATGGAGCACGTGGGGCTGGTGGTCGGCGCGGAGGCCGAGGAGTTCTCTCGCCGTCACCGAGCGGTGCTCACGGGGCAGCAGTTCCAGAACGAGTGGAACGAGCCGTACTACATCCTGTTCGGGGACTTCACCCACGTGAAGTTCCACCAGCGTCCGCTGCGTGAGGTGGTCGAGCTGCAGGGCGGCACGTTCGACGGGTTCCGCCACGTGGAAGGCTGGCGGCCCCAGCAGCTGGTCACCGCGACCGGGCCGGACCCGCTGCCGCGCGACCTCGGCTGACCGGTTCGCCCGCGCCGCCTAGAGTCGCCCCATGACGCTCTCTCAGGCCGTGCTCGGCTTCGGCGCGGTGGCACTGCTGCTCACCGTCGTGCCCGGGATCGACACCACGCTGGTCCTGCGCTCAACCCTGGTGGGCGGCCGTCGCCAGGCCGCCGCGGCCGCGTTCGGGATCACGCTCGGGCTGTTCGTGTGGGGCGCCGCCGCCGCGGTGGGCGCGGCCGCGTTGCTCGCGGCCTCCGAGTGGGCGTTCCGGGTGGTGACGTGGGGCGGCGCGGCGTACATCGTCTACCTGGGCGGACGCATGCTGTGGCGGGCCGTGCGAGGGGACGATGCGGCGGTCGCCCTGGAGCCCACGCCCGGTCCGCGCGGGGTTGGGCGGGCGCTCGCGACGGGCTTCACCACCAACCTGCTCAATCCCAAGACCGGGGTCTTCTACATCGCGACAATCCCGCAGTTCATCCCGGACGGGTACTCGCCGCTGGCCGTGGGGCTGCTGCTCGCGGCGGTGCACGCGGCGCTGGGGCTGGTGTGGTTCGCGCTGATCATCCTGGGCGCGGGCTACGCGCGGCGATGGCTCGCGAGCGTGCGCGGCGTGCGGGTGGTCGACGCCGTCGCGGGGACTGTGCTGGTCGCGATGGGGGTCCGCCTGGCGCTGGCGCATCGCTAGCCCGAGTCGGCGTGACCCGTCGGCCCGGCACCTGGCGAGTGCGATGTCGGCCACCGGTGAGACCATTCCTGGAGGACCGTGTGCGGGCAGGAGGTGTGGGATGCGCGGCGAAGCGACGGTGCTCCACGCCGACCTCGACGCGTTCTACGCCTCGGTCGAGCAACGCGACGAGCCCGCACTTCGGGGACGGCCCGTGATCGTGGGCGGCGGCGTCGTGGCGGCCGCGAGCTATGAAGCGAAGGCCCGGGGCGTGCGCACCGCGATGGGGGTGCATCGGGCGCGTGCGCTCTGTCCCGACGCGATCGTCGTTGCGCCGCGCATGGAGGCCTACTCCGCGGCGAGCCGTGCCGTGTTCGCGATCTTCCACGACACCACGCCGTACGTGGAGGGAATCTCGATCGACGAGGCGTTCCTCGAGGTGGGGGGCCTGCGCCGTATTGCGGGGACCCCCGAGGAGATCGCCGTGCGCCTGCGGGAACGCGTGCGTGCCGAGGTCGGGCTCCCGATCTCGGTGGGCGTCGCGAGGACCAAGTTCCTCGCGAAGGTCGCGAGCGCGGTCAGCAAGCCCGACGGGCTCCTGGTGGTGGGGCCGGACCGCGAGGAGGCGTTCCTTCACCCGCTCCCGGTCGAACGGCTCTGGGGCGTGGGCGCGGTGACCGCGGAGAAGCTGCACCGCAACGGCGTCTACACGGTCGGGCAGCTGGCAGAGCTCGAGTCCGCGACCGCCGAGCGATGGCTTGGCAAGGCTGCCGGCGCGCATCTGCATGCGCTGGCCCGGCTCCGGGACCCGCGGCCCGTCGACACGACCAAGCGCCACGGATCCATCGGCTCGCAGCGCGCGCTCGGCAATCGGTCGTATGCAGGTGGCGAGCTCGGGCTGATCCTCACGCAGATCGTCGACGCCCTCGCGAAGCGCCTGCGCGATCGCGGATCGTCGTGCGCCACCGTGGTCCTGAGGCTGCGCTACGGCGACTTCGCGAAGGCGACGCGATCGCACACGCTCGCCGCGCCTACCGATCGCACCGAGGTACTGCTCGCCGTCGCCCAGCGGTTGCTCGCTGCGGCGGGTCCCGACATCGCCGCACGCGGCATCACCCTCATCGGCGTCTCGCTCTCGCAGCTGACCAGCGCCGGCGAGGTTCAGGCGGAGCTTCCGATCGACTGGAACGACGGGGCGCGCATCGACGCCGCGCTCGACACCGCCCTCGACGCGGTCCGTGATCGGTTCGGCTCCGCCGCCGTCACACGCGCGGCGCTCATCGGTCGTGACCCTGGTGTGTCGGCGCCGCGCCTGCCTGAACACGAGTAGGCACGGTGCAGGAGCCGCGCGGTAAGCGCGGCCCTGTCACGGCGGGCCTCCACGGGACCGCGCGGACCCTCTTCAGGCCGGGTGGCTACGAGCCGACGGACCGCCGCGCCGCGTCAAGGAGGCCTGTCAGCAGCTCGCCAGGGATCGGCGTGCTGTCGGTGAACGTCACGCCGGTCTTGGTGTGCTTGAGGCCAGCGTCCTCGATGGCTTCGGCGCACTCCGCGACCGCCTCGGCAGGCAGGTAGAGGCCGCACTGCTTGCTGAAGGCCGCGTATCCGATCATGGTCGCGTCGCCGACGCGGAAGCCAGGCATCCCATAGGCGATCACCTCGTCCGCGTCAGGAAGGGCGGTCGTGATCGCGGCGCGCAAGGCGCGCAGCGCGGGCCGGAAGCGCTCGGGTGCGGCGTCGATGTACTCGTCGTGCGAAGCGTGCTCGGTCACGTTGCGATCCCTGGTGAGTCGGGGAGTGGGGAGCGCGCATCGCTCGCCGTCCGGCTGCCGCCACTTCCCCAGCGCCAGCCTAGGTCAGTCGTGCATCCGCGGCGGTGCCGCGGCGACACACGGGCTTTGCCTGCATCAGCGGCGGCTCCCAAGGGGCGCGCCGCGGGCGATGCGATGCTGCGAGTGTTCTCCGTGGTCGGCGCCTCACACGTGCCCGTGGCGCAGGGGTGTGCGCACGCTCGCCGATTTCATGCACTTTCGCGGGGTTTGGGGCGGCCGCGAGCGCATCGCGCACTCACCCATCACGTGAAACGCCTGGTAGATCGCATCTGGAACTTCCAGCGCTTGTGTGCTCGCCGTCGATCGCGCGTGGAAGTGCATGAAAACGGCGAGCGTCGCGAACGGTTCCTGGGCGCGGCGCGCCCCGGCAACGAAGGGTGGCGTGCAGCCAACTGAAGTTGGCGGTCGCCAACTTCAGTTGGCTCGCGATCTGAGCCGATCTAGTTCGGCGGCTGTCAAATTGTTGTTACGCGGAAGGCATCTGATCCCTTGCGGCCTATGGGGTCGCGATAAGGGTGGAGGTGGGTATGGGGGCAACCGCGGTTCCGAGTCCTATGGGGCTCAAACATTGACCAATCGATATTTTGGAGAATAACCTCCACCATATGAGAACAGAGCCGCCGCTCCTCGCCCCGATCTTCCGGTCGGACGGGCAAGCGCGCCTGCTCTCGGTCGTGATCCTTGGCGACGATGAGATCAGCCTGACCGATCTCGCGTCACGGGCTGAGCTGGCCTATCCCACCGCGCACCGAGAAGTCGCGCGACTGCTGGATGCCGGCATCCTTGCCGAACGGCTTGTCGGACGCACACGCATGCTCCGCGCAAGCGACGCGAGCCCGCTGGTTCCGCCGCTGCGCGAGATCCTCCTCATCGCGACGGGGCCGGTGGCGCTCCTCGCCGAGGAGTTCGCGCGGATAGATGGAATCGAGGCTGCGTTCCTCTACGGTTCGTTCGCCGCCCGCATGCGTGGCGTCACGGGGGCGGCGCCGAATGACATCGACGTGATGGTGATTGGCGCGCCCGACCCGGAGTCGGTGTACCGGGCATGCGATCGTGCCGAGGAGTGGGTGCATCGGCCGGTCAACGCGACGATCCTCACACCCGATGAGGCTCGCGGGGACTCCGGGTTCCTCGACCAGGTGCGCAACAGTCCGACCGTGCCGATCATCGGAGGTGAGCAATGGTCGTGACGCCTCGAGTGGGCCCCGTGGGGCTCGAACCCACGACCTACGGATTAAAAGTCCGCTGCTCTACCGACTGAGCTAGAGGCCCACGGCCAATGCTAGCCGCGCCGCGCATCGTCCCTCGCAACCGGCGAACCGGACGATACCCGCGAGCGAACTCAGGCCCGCGCCCGCTCCGCCCGTCCGGAGGACCCGCCGAGCGACAGCACCAGCGCGGCCGCGAACGCGCCGAGGAAGGCGCCGGCGGTGTTGAGGATGATGTCGTCGACGTCCGCGACGCGCCCCAGCAGGTACTGCGTCGCCTCGATCGCCGCGGACAGCGCGAGCCCGAGCCCGGTCCCCGTGACCACGCGCAGGAAGAATCCGCCACGCGTCATCATCGCCGCGACCGTCCCCAACGGCACGAACAGCAGCACGTTCCCCACGAGGTTCATCCACGGCGCGCCCGCGCCGGTCTCGAGCGCGCGGCGGATCTCCTGGCCGGGCGTGAGGTTGACGCCGCCGGTGCCGCCGGAGTGCGTGACCACCGTGAGCCCGATGGTCACCCACAGGATCACCGCGAGGCACGTGAGCATCGCGGCCCACAGCGCGGTCCGGCGCCCGTGCCCGAAGATCGCACCCACGCCCCACGCGACCAGCACCAGCACGGCGCCGATCGCCGCGATCGGCAGCATGCCTGCCGTCGCGGACGCGGGTTGGAGCGCGGGCATCGTCCCTCCTCAAGGGGTTCGCGGGGTCAACGCCCGAGACTACGCGCGCGTGCCCGCGCTCGGAACCGCCCGCCTCAGCGCAGCACGTGCAGCTCGCCGAAACCCCGCCACGCCATCGCGATGTTGAGCGGACGGTCGAGCACGGCCCACGAGGCGCACTTCGCCACCGCGATGCCGCGCATCCGCGCCTCCAGCCCGGGGTCCTCGCATCCGGACGCCTCGCGGTACGCCTGCACCGCCAGCGACACCCCCGCGGCGGGCATCGCGGTGTAGAGGAAGGACAGGTCGACCGCGCGCTCGCAGCCCGCCATCTTGCCCCAGTCGATGATCCCCGCGAACCCGCCGTCGACGCCCAGCAGGTTGGAGCCGTGCGGGTCCGCGTGCGACCACACCACCTCGGTGGGGGCGGGCGCTTCGAGCGCCTCGAGCCAGACCTCCCTGAGCGCGGCGCGGTCGAGCCGCTCGCCGTGCGGACCCTCAGCGTCCACCAGCATCCCGAGCGCCCAGTCGAGGTTGTCCTCGCGCTCGACCAGCGTGATCGACTGCTCGGGGTTGAACCACGCGTCCTCGCCGGCTGGCGAGTGCACCTGGGCGAACGCGCGCCCCAGGTCCGGCCCGGAGCTCGCGTCCAGCGGCGCCGTGTCCGCGGTCGCGCCGGGCAGCCAGCTCACCACCGCCCACGGCCACGGGTAGCCGTCCTGCGCGACGCCGCTCGCGACCACGCGCGGGTGGGGGAACGTCCACGCGGCGCCCACGTGCTCGAGCAGCCGCGACTCGCGCGCGAGCGGCCCCACCGCCGCCTCGACGCGCGGCAGCCGCAGCCCCAGCTCCTCGCCCAGGCGGTAGACCACCATGTCCCAGCCGTCGAACCGCTCGCCGATCTCGAGGTGCGCCAGCCCCGGCAGCTGCCGGTCCACCAGCGCCCTCGCGAGCGCGCGCGAGATCGCCGGGTGGGCGGGCGGCGGGCCGGCGTCGCGGATCATCCTGCGAAATTACCAGCGGCCGGAGGGACGATGCGCGGGCTGGGTCCCCGCCCCGGCGGGCGTTGTCGGAGGGCGCCGCTATCTTCTGATCCGTGATCGATGTGCAGCTGCTTGAGGGGATGCGTGCCGCGGCCTACCGCGCGGCGCTCGGGGTCGTGTCGGATGAGGCGGTCGCCGCGCGCGTCGCCCAGGACGTGGTCGCCCATCTCATCCGCCGCGGCATCGCCGACCTCGCCGATCCCATCGCGCACGCCGCGGCGTGCGGCGCCGCCGAGGCGACCGGGTCGGGCCGCGCCGCGTAGCGCCGCGTCCGCGCCTCAGGACCCGCGCGCCCGCGCCCAGCGACCCGCGCGCCCGCGCTACTCGCCCTGGAGCGGCCGGATCTCGACGGGTCCGTTGACTGCGACGGACATGCGCTCGGCCCAGGCGCGCGCGGCGTCGGCGTCCGCGACGTCGATCACCCAGTAGCCGCCCAGCTGCGGCGCCAGGGGGTTGCGCGGGCCGTCGGCGACCGTGACCTCGCCGTCGACCACGGACACCACGCTCGCGGTGGCCGGCTCCTGCAGCCCGCCGCCGTAGACCCATGCGCCGGTGGACATCAGCTCCTCGTTGAGGGCGGCGACCGCGGCGTACATCGCATCGACGTCGGTGCCCTCGGGTTGGACCGGCTGCGAGTAGTCGTGGTGGACGGACAGCATGAACTCGGACATCGCGCCTCCCTGCGCTCAGCGGGCCTGGGCCCAGTCTGCGCGACGCCCACCGATCACGCGAATGCGAACAGCGGCGGAACCACCACGCAGACGGCCAGGGCCCAGGCGCCGTAGACCGGGATGTAGCCGGTCTGCCAGCGCAGCAGGGGAGTGAGATCGCGGCCCCGGAACACGCGCTGCACGTACAGCCACGCCGTCACCGCGAGGTTGGCGACCAGCACCAGGTTCATGCCGAGCGTCGCGAGGCGGTTGGGTGTGAAGCCGAAGTCCGCGATGCGCCCCGCCATCGCGGCGAGCGCCGCCAGGTCGAGCAGCAGCGCCGCCACCACGAGCGCGAGCTGCATCCGGTCCGCCCAGCTCACCGGGCTTGCGGGCGACTGCGCCGTCAGCGAGTACAGCACCAGGCCCAGCACCACCACCAGCAGCAGATCGACCGCGATGAGCGACTCGCGGCTCTCCTCGAAGCCGCCCGACACCACCGCGCCGGCCAGCATCGCGAGCACGGCGAGCGTCGCGATCGGCGTGAACACCCGGGTGAGGACCGGTGCGATGGTCTCGAGCACCTCCTGCTTCGACTCGACCAGCCACGCGGCGACCACGGTCGCGCCGCCCGCGCCGAGCGGCAGCACCCAGAAGAAGATCGCGTCCTCGATCGCGATCCCGAGGCCGTTGAACACGGCGAGCGACACGCCGACCAGCGCACCGCCGGCGGTGGCGATGAGGAACATGTAGATCGCCCACTCGCCGGTGAATCGGATGAAGTCCATCCGCGCCGCGCGCGACCGCCAGTGCCCGCCGGCGTAGCCCACGCCCACCGCGATCCACATCACGATCACGGCGTGGATCGCGAACAGCACCGCCGTGTCGGCCTGCGCATCGAACGGGTACGAGAGCCCCAGCGCGACCAGACCGACGGTCGCGCCTCCGATCGCGGCGAGCACGCGGGACGATGCGCGGCGCCGCCACCACAGGAACGTCGCCAGCACGCCGAGCACCAGGGGGATCATCACCAGGAAGGTGTCCTGCGGGTTCTCCTCGGGGCCGACGAGCCAGCCGATCTTCGCGGCGAGTCCCGCGAGGACCCCGAATCCCAGCGCCGCGGCGACACCCATGCGCGAGCGTGGCGCCCCACCGTCGAGGACCAGGTCGCGCCACAGCCGGCGGGAGTGCTGGCGTGCGAACTCGCGCGCCACCTCGGCCTGGCTGCCCATGCGCTTCACCGCGACCAGCAGCGCCTCGTCGTCGGCGAGACCCGCATCCATGAGCCCGTCGACGTGTCCGCGCAGGTGGTCCTCGAGCTCGTCGGCGTCCTCTTTCGAGACGGACCCGCGCGCGAAGATGTACTGCCGCCAGCGGCCGATCTCGGCCTCGACCTCGGGGCCCACGCCCGGCGTGCCCACCGGGCCCGACGCCTCGGTGCCGGTCACAGCGCGACTCCCGGGCGCATCGTCCCCAGCGCGGCCGCGTTCGCGACGTCCTTCCAGGCGGACTGCAGCGCCCCGACCACCGCGGCCCACTGGCGGCGGTGCTCGACGAGCTCGGCGCGGCCGGACGGCGTGACCTCGTAGTAGCGGCGCCGACGGCCGGTCTCGGAGGCGCCCCAGCGGGAGGTGACGTGGCCCGCGTCCTCGAGCCGGTGGAGCAGGGGGTAGAGGAGGCCGTCGGTCCACTCGATCTCGCCGCCGGACAGCTCGCGCACGCGCTTCACGATCGCGTAGCCGTAGCTCTCGCCCTCCGCGAGGATCGCGAGCACCAGCGGTGCGGCGCTCGCGGCCATGAGGTCCTTGCCCACCTTCATCTCGGACTCCTCCGTCTCGGCAACCCTCACAGCAGGATACATAGAGGTGCAAGGTATGGCGAGCGCGGCGACTCCGTGAGTCCTGCATGCAGGACGCGACGCCCAGGAAGCACGCCTACGCTGGCGGCATGGACCTCGCATCGCTGCTGGAGACCGGCACCTGGACCACCCCGCCCGTTGCCGCCGCCCTGAGCGACGGCGTCCTCGAGGTGGAGGCGCGCGAGGGCTCGGACGCGTGGCGCGTCACCAGCTACGGCTTCATCCACGACGACGCCCATGCCCTGGTAGTCCCCCTCGACAACGGTGCGGCCATCGAGGTGAGCTGGATGCTCGACTACGACGCGCAGTTCGATCAGGGCGGCGTGATGCTACGCGTCGACGCCGAGAGCTGGATCAAGGCTGGCGTCGAGGTCTCCGACGGCGAGCCCCAGGTGGGCGCGGTGGTCACCAGGGGAGTCTCGGACTGGTCGGTCGCACCGGTGCCCGAGTGGGCCGGCCGCGAGGTCACCATCCGTGCCTCGCGCTCGGGCGACGCCGTGACCCTCCGTGCCCGGGCGGGCGACGAGCCATGGCGCCTAGTCCGCGTGGCCCCGCTCGACTCGGACGCAGTCGTGCTGGCCGGCCCGTTCTGCGCGGCCCCCACGCGCCCGGGCCTGGCAGTGCGCTTCACGGGCGTGCGAGTGGGCCCGGCGGACGCCTCCCTGCACCCCGAGAACTGAGCTACAGCCCCGCGAGCAGCAGCGCCGCGAAGGCGGCCGCGCCGGCGGCCATGGTCCAGCCGGAGGAGCGCTTCCACAGCGCGACCCCGACCGCCACGAGCGCCGCGAGGTGCCACGCGCCGAACGCCCGCCACTCACCCTGGTCGAGCAGCAGCGAGTTCGCGATGATCGCCGCCAGCGCGGCCGGGCCCACCAGGCGCAGCGAGCGCTCGACCCGGGGCGGCAGCCGCCGCTCGCCGCCGAACATCACGATCCCGGACACGCGGATCGCGTAGGTGCCGATCCCGGCCGCGAGGAAGATCAGGAAGGTCTTCATTCGCCCGCCCCCGGATCATGAGCGAGGCCGTCGTCGGTGTCGGGATGCGCGGCCCGGTCGGGCACGAGCGACCCCACCACGATGCCCGCGATCGCTCCCGCAAGCACGTTGAGCCCGTACGGCAGTCCGTGCGCGGCGAGCACCACCACGGTCGACACGCCCACCGCGGTGAGTGCGGGCGCCCCGCGCAGCCCGGGCACCAGCACCGCGAGGAACATGAGCGGCACGATGAACCCGATCTGCCACGCCTCGGGGATCACCGGGCCCAGCGCGATGCCCGCCGCCGACCCGACGCACCACACCGCCACGAACGGCAGCGCCCCACCCACCACGAACCACCGGCGGCGCACCGGGTCCGGCCACCGCTCGTGCTCCTGGAGCGCGACCACCGCCGCCTGGTCGGTCATGAGGTGCGCGAGGCCCAGCTTCCAGCGTCGCGGGAAGGCCGCGAACACGGGCGCGAGCGCCGCCGAGTACAGCGCGAACCGCGCATTGATCACCAGCGCCGTGAGCACCGCGATCACCGCGGGCGCGCCCGTGCGGATCGACTCGACGATCGCGATCTGGCTGGCCCCGGCCACCACGGACACGGACGCGAAGTTGCCCACCCACGGGTTGATGCCCGCGACGTTGACGAGCGCGCCGAACGCCAGCCCGAAGAGCGCCGATCCGGGCATGAGCGGCGCGATGGCCTTGAGGCCCGACCACGCGTCCGCCCACTGGGGCGGCGCGACGCCGAGCAGGGTGCGGGAGGGGGTCACGTGGGCGAGTCTCTCACCCGGGTGTGACAGCGGTGTGTCGGCACGGCGTCGGGAGGGACGATGCGCCGGGCACCGCTCGGCCCCGGCGTCGCCCGGGTAGGGGCGCGGCCGGGGCCGGGTGGTGTGACGGTCTAGACGCGGGCCATGAAGGTGAGGCAGTCGGCGACGTCGGTGCTGCCGCCCACCGCGATCGAGTCTGCGGTGCACATGAGGTCCTTGTTGTGCTGGCAGTCCTCGCGGTTGCAGGCGCCGACGGTCGCGGTCGGGTCCGCGCCGCCCTTGTGGTCGGTCTCCGTGAAGGTGTTGCAGTGCGCGTGCGCGCCGCCCACCGAGATGGCGCCGGCGTGGCAGCCGTCGTGGTTGTAGCCGCAGCTCGCGACCGAGCAGGACGAGACGATAGGCAGTCCGATCGAGACGGGCATGGCTTCCTCCGGGGGTGGTCGGGCGTGTACGGAAAGTGCTGACATTCGCCAATATACGCGCGGAAATGCGGATATCAAGCGTTCCGGATATATGCGCGAATTGCGTTTCCCATTTCCGTGGAATTCCATTCGAGCGGTGTTTCGATAATCCCGCCCGGCGCGCCTGACGCGCGCCGCCGCGCCTGACCCGGCCCCCGCATCGTCCGTACAGGCGTCAAGAAAGTTGGGTGACGCGGGAACAAACGGAGCCTCCCCGTCGTCTCTATCCATGTACCCACCACGGCGCGAAGCCGCATGGGACGCCCAGGTGAGAACGCGTGGCGTCCGACCTCCTCCCCCCCTCGGAGGTCGGGCGCCTCGCGTCTTCCTTCGGGCCCGGGTCGCTGGCGACGAGCACGACGCGCGATTCGGGTGCGCGTCGCGCGCGTACGCTCTTCCAAGGAAGGGAGTCCCCTTGAGTCTCAACAAGATCGTCAAGACCGACGCCGAGTGGCGCGCCCAGTTGACGGACCTCGAGTTCGCGGTGCTGCGCGAGGCGGGCACCGAGCGCCCGTGGACCGGCGAGCTCATCGAGGAGAAGCGCGACGGCGTGTTCCGGTGCCGCGCGTGCGGCGCCCAGCTGTTCGCCTCCGGCACCAAGTTCGACAGCCACTGCGGCTGGCCCAGCTTCTACGATGCCGACCCCGGCGCGGTGGTGCTCCTCGAGGACCGCTCGCACGGCATGGTCCGCACCGAGGTCCGCTGCGCGGCCTGCGACTCGCACCTGGGGCACGTGTTCCCCGACGCGCCGCAGACCCCCACCGGCGACCGCTACTGCATCAACTCGGTGTCCCTGACGTTCGATCAGGGCGGCGCGGGCGAGCAGGCCTGATGGTCGAGCCGCGCTTCCGCCGTCCGGCCATGCTCGACATCGAGATGGCCGACGAGATCGAGGGCGACATCGACCCTGCCGACCGCGCCCTGATCGCCCATGAGACGGCGCTCGCGATCGTGTCGCAGGCGCGACAGTCCGGGGATCCGGCGCTGGTCGAGCGGCTGGTGAAGCTGGTCGACGAGGAAGGCATCGACACCGTCGCCATGATGTGGGCGAAGGCCGGCGAGCACACGCTGCCCGGCGCCCTGTGGCGGATCTACATGATCCGCGAATGGGTGAAGCACGATGCCGCGGCCGTGGCCCGCTCGTACCACCAGGGGGTCCACGCGGCGCATGTCCGCCATGCGATCGCCGGCGTCGAGGACCCGCCCGGTCCCGACGAGGTGCGCACCCTCGCCGACGCGGTGCTCTCGGGCGTCTTCTCGGGAGACCTGGCGGTCGCGCTCGAGCGCGCCGGCGCGTTCTGCCGCGTGGTCGCCACCGGCGCCGCGTTCGAGGCGGAGTCCGACGAGGGCCACGCCGACCGCCGCGCCCACCGCACCACCCTGCGCGCGTCGCAGCTTCTGCGGACCGGCGAGGATCTCGAGCGGTGCGCCGCGATGTGGCGCGAGGGCCGGCTGGACTGAGCTGCGCCGCCCTCGCGGACGGACGCCTATCCACGCGCCCGAGGCACCCCTCCACCAGCCCGGCCCGATGTGAACGGACACACGTCCGGACGGGGCGACCGGCGCATCGTCCCGTGTGGAGGAGCGCGCGGGTGGGCGCGTGCGGCGCCCGCGCGGCAGAGATGTTCGCGATCCGCGAGAAGGGTCCACAGTCGCATTGCCAGGCGGCCCGTCCGGCGTATGGTGGGGGTGACGTCGGACCGCGGTAGCCCCGGGCTCCAAATCCAGCCGCTTCGAGCGGCCTTCGCGCCGACTGGCGCTCCCGGTCCGACGTCGTTCACACCCCCGCCGCGGCGCCGCCGCTACCCCGCGCGAGTCCGCTGCGCACGGTCTGGCCGGCGACGCGCCGCGCCCAGCCGCCTGCGACGGCGCCCCGCCGGGGTGTCGGCGCTGAAACCGTGCGCAGCGAATTACGGGCTACACGTGCACGCGCAGCAGGTGGGTCTCCACCGCGACCACCACCGGGCCCGACTCCCAGTCCGCGACGTGCGCGACCAGCACGCCGCCCGCGGGCAGGTACGGGTTGGAGCGGGGCAGCGCGCCGCGCGTGTAGGGCCGCACGGCCGCGCGCAGCATCTCGATGATGGTCGGCAGCGTGGGCCGGTGGACGCACACGGCCCGCGGCGACCGCTTGCGCAGCAGAGCGGTGAAGGTCTTGGCCGTGTCGAGCGGCTTCGCGGCATGCCCGGGCTCCGTGAGGGGCTCGTGGGTGCGCACCTCGACGCCGATCGCCTCCGCGTACGGCGCCACCGTGTCGAGGCAGCGTCGTGCCGGTGAGGACTCCACTTTGGTGATCCCGAAGCAGGCGATCAGCGGCACCAGGTCGCGCGCCCGTGCGCGCCCGTTCGTGGTGAGCGGGCGCTGCTGGTCCGACCGGTGCCACGCGGCCCTCCGCCGCGCCCGTGCGTGCCGGACCACCATGAACGGCCGCGAGTCCAGCCGGTCGGCGGCATACGCGTCGACGAGCGCGTCGAGCGGGCGGAGGTCGTCCGGGAAGGTGATCATCTTGTGCGCCTCGGCCACGGACAGCCAGCGCAGGCGGTCGATCTCGTTCTTCGACGCCGGCTTGTAGGTGGGCCGCGCCTGCAGCGCGTGCGAGCCGGCGGACGCGACCTGCGCCGCCCAGTACTTCACCACCTTCTGCTTCTCCCCGATGGGGTAGCGGATGGTGGGCAGCGGCTGGCCCAGCACCACCTGCTTGCCGGTCTCCTCGGCCACCTCGCGCACCGCGCACTCGGGCAGGGACTCGCCCGGGTCGAGCTTGCCCTTGGGCCACGACCAGTCGTTGTACCGGGGGCGATGCACGGCGAGCACCTGGAGCTCGCCGTCCCGGACGCGCCACACCAGCGCACCGGCGGCAACGACGGTGCCCTCCGGGTGGTGGCTCACTTGCCCTTGGCCCTCCGCTTGGGCTGGCGGCGGATGTACGTCTCCTGCAGGTCGCGCAGCCGCGCGCCCTCGCCGTCGGTGACGCCGTGGCTCCACGTTCCGTCCTCGTGCAGCTCCCAGCCGGCCACGCGGTCGCTCATCGCCATGTCGATGTTCTCGACCAGCAGCGCCGCCTGCGTCGGGTCAGTCACCGTGATGAGCGCCTCGATGCGGCGGTCCAGGTTGCGGTGCATGAGGTCCGCGGAGCCGATGAACACCTCCGGGTCGCCGTCGTTCGCGAACGCGTAGATGCGGGAGTGCTCGAGGAACCGGCCCAGGATGGACCGCACCCGGATGGTCTCCGAGAACCCGGGCACGCCCGGCCGCAGCGCGCAGATGCCGCGCACGTTGACGTCGACCTTGACGCCGGCGCGCGACGCCTCGTACAGCGCGTCGATGGTCTTCTCGTCGACGATCGAGTTGACCTTGATCTTGACCCACGCCTCCTTGCCCGCCGCGGCGTTGCGCGCCTCGTTGCGGATGCGCTCGATCAGGCCCGCGCGCACCCCGACGGGCGCGACCAGCAGGCGGCGGAACTTCGACTTGGGCGCGTAGCCCGACAGCTGGTTGAACAGCTTGGTGAGGTCGGCGCCCACGTCGGGGTTCTTGGTCAGCAGGCCGTAGTCCTCGTACAGGCGCGCGGTCTTGGGGTGGTAGTTGCCGGTGCCGATGTGGCTGTAGCGCTGCAGGCCGTCGTCCTCCTGGCGCACCACCAGCGACAGCTTGCAGTGCGTCTTGAGTCCTACGAGGCCGTACACCACGTGCACGCCGGCCTGCTCGAGCTTGCGCGCCCAGGAGATGTTCCGCTTCTCGTCGAAGCGCGCCTTGATCTCCACCAGCGCGAGCACCTGCTTGCCCGCGTGCGCCGCCTCGATGAGCGAGTCGACGATGGGCGAGTCGCCCGATGTCCGGTACAGCGTCTGCTTGATCGCGAGCACCTTGGGGTCCGCCGCGGCCTGCGCGAGGAACGCCTGCACGGACGTCGAGAAGGAGTCGTACGGGTGGTGCAGCAGCACGTCGGCCCGCGTGATCGCCTCGAACACGTTCTGCTCGTCGGCCGTCTCGACCGGCGCGAGCTTGTGGTGCGTGGTGGGTCGGAACGGCGCGAACTGCAGCGACGGCCGGTCCAGGTCCGCGATCACGTTGAGGCCCGTGAGGTCCAGCGGCGCGGGCAGGTGGAACACGTCGTTGTCCGTGATGCCGAGCTCGCGCACCAGCAGCTCGCGGATCTTGGTGGGGAGGTCGTCGGCGACCTCGAGCCGCACCGCGGGTCCGAACCGGCGGCGCAGCAGCTCCTTCTCCATCGCCTTGAGGAGGTTCTCCGCGTCGTCCTCCTCGACCTCGACGTCCTCGTTGCGCGTGACGCGGAAGGTGTAGTGGTCCACCACCTCCATGCCGGGGAACAGGTAGTCCAGGTGGGCGCCGATCACGTCCTCGAGCGGCACGAACGAGCGCGGCTCGTCCGAGAGGGACGATGCGTCGGTCACCTGCCCCACGTGGCCCGCCGCGTCGACGGACAGGAAGCGGGGGAGCGTCTCGGGCACCTTGACGCGGGCGAAGTAGTCCTTGCCGGTGTCGGGGTCGCGGATCTCGATCGCGAGGTTGAGCGAGAGGCCCGAGATGTAGGGGAACGGGTGGGCGGGGTCGACGGCGAGCGGCGTGAGCACCGGGAAGATGTCGGAGCGGAACAGCTTGCGCAGCCGCTCCTGCTCGGGGTCCTCGAGGTCGTCGTAGCGCACCAGCTGGATGCCCTCGAGCGCGAGGGCGGGCCGCACCTGGTCCTCGAAGCACTCGGCGTGGCGGTCCATGAGCTCGTGAGCGCGCTCGATGATCGCCTCGATCTGGCGGGTCGCGCTCATGCCCGTCGCGGACGGCACCGCGAAGCCGGCGGCGATGCGGCGCTTGAGGCCGGCCACGCGCACCATGAAGAACTCGTCGAGGTTGGACGCGAAGATCGCGAGGAAGCGGGCGCGCTCGAGCAGCGGCGTCTGCGGGTCCTCCGCGAGCTCGAGCACACGCTCGTTGAACGCGAGCCAGGACAGCTCACGGTCGAGGAACCGGTCGTCGGGAAGCGGCGACGGCGCCTCGTCGTCCTCCTCGAACTCGACGGTCGGGACGGGGTACGTCTCCTCCGAATCCGCAGGTGCGGGCGCGGACGGCGGGGCGGGTGCGTCGTTGATGTCGAGGCTCTCGGGCATGGGGCCATGCTTCCACGCGCGCCGGGCGCTCGCTACCCCCGCGCCGCCCCGCCCCCGCTTGCCCGCTTCAGTGAGTTCAGGTGATACTGAAATCGTGTCGATGAACGATGCGCAGCACCAGTACGTGGACAAGGTCGCCACGTTCTTCACCATGTTCGGGTCGGCGCGCGCATGGGCGGAGATCCTGGGCTGGCTGATGATCTGCGAGCCCGCGGAGCGCACCCAGGCGCAGATCGCCGAGGACCTGGGGCTGAGCGCCGGCACCGTGTCCACCCAGCTGCGCGCGCACGTCCAGCTGGGCATGGTCGAGCAGGTCCGGGTCCGCGGGGACCGCACGCAGCGCTACCGCCTACGCCCGGGTGCGTGGTTCGAGGTGATGTCCTCCGAGCTCGGGCGCATCCACGCGATGGGCGACATCGCGCGCGCCGCCGGACCGGTGCTCCCCCGGGACCGCCCCGAGCGCGTCACGGAGCTCGCCGACCTGGCCGACTTCTTCGCGCGCGAGTGGCCGCCGCTGCTCGAGCGCATGCAAGCGAACCTCACGAAGGGACCGTCATGACCGCCACCCCCGCCATCGAGACCGTCGCGCTCACCAAGAGGTTCGGCGACCTCGCCGCCGTGCAGGACGTGTCGCTCACCATCGAGCGCGGCGAGATCTTCGGCTTCCTCGGCCCCAACGGGGCCGGGAAGTCCACCACCATCCGGTGCCTCCTCGATCTCATCCGTCCCTCGGAAGGCGAGTGCCGCATCGTCGGGCTGGACTCGCGGCGCGACGCCGTGGAGATCCGCCGCCACCTGGGCTTCCTGCCCTCGGACCTGGCGCTGTACCCGAACCTCACCGGTCGCGAGACGCTGCAGTTCCTCGCGAACCTGCGCGGCGGCGTCGACTGGGCGTGGGTGGACACCCTCGCGGACCGCTTCGACGCGGACCTGTCCAAGAAGGTCGGCGAGCTGTCGAGCGGCAACCGCCAGAAGGTGGGGCTGATCCAGGCGTTCATGAACCGTCCCGAGGTGGTCATCCTCGACGAGCCGATCACCGGCCTCGACCCGCTGGTCCAGCTCGAGTTCCACACGCTCATGCGGGAGCACGTGGCGGAGGGCAGCACGGTGTTCCTCTCCAGCCACACCCTGTCCGAGGTCGAGCGCGTCGCGGACCGCGTGGGCTTCATCCGCCGCGGCCACCTCATCGCGGTCGAGCGGATGAGCGAGCTCATGGACAAGGCGCTGCGCCGGGTCACGCTCGAGTTCGCCTCGCCCGTCCCCGCGGGCGCGTTCGACGGCGTCGAGGGCGTCCACGGGGTCGTGGCGGAGGGCGCCCGCGTCACCGCGCAGTACGAGGGCTCGATGGGCCCGCTGCTACGCGTGGCCACCGCGCACGACGTGCTCTCGCTCGAGTCCTCCTCGGTCGACCTCGACGAGATCTTCCTCGAGTTCTACCGCGACGAGGTCGCGGAGGCGGAGGTGGTGTGATGCTCCGGACGCTCTACCTCAAGACCATCCGCGACCGCGCGGTCGGGGCGCTCATAGGCGTCTCCTCGCTGTGGTTCGTCGCGGTGTTCGGCATGTGGGCCTACGCGGGCCTGGGCGACGACGCGGTGTCCTTCTTCGACGAGATGCCGGCCTTCTACACGGACCTCGTGGGCATCACCGGCGACGCCGGCACCGCGGGCCTCATGCTCAGCATGATGTTCAACTTCATCGGCCCGTTCGTGGTCGCCGGCATCGCGATCTCGATGGGCGCCGCCGCGCTCGCGGGCGAGGAGGGCGACGGCACCATGAACGTCCTCACCACCGCGCCCCGCTCGCGCACCCGCCTGCTCGCCTCGAAGGGGCTCGCCGCTCTCACCATCGCGGTCGCCGTCAACCTGGCCGCCTGGGCGGGCTACGCGCTGTCGATCGTCGCGTTCGGGGAGTCCACCGAGGCGGTCAACATCGGCGCCGCCACCCTCCACGTCACCGCGGTCGCCGTGCTCTACGGCGCCGTCGCCTTCGCGCTCGGCGCCGCGACGGGGCACCAGCGCATCGCCTCGGGCGCGGCCACCGGCTTCCTGGTGGTGTCCTTCTTCGCGTCGGGGCTGCTGCCCATGATCGAGGGCTGGGAGGACTGGGCGAAGATCTTCCCCTGGTACTACATCAAGGGCGCCGCGCCGCTGGCGAACGGCACCGACTGGGCGCAGGTGGGCGTGCTCACCGCGATCTCCGCAGCGCTCGTCCTGGTCGGCTGGGTCCTCTACCTGCGCCGCGACCTGCTCGCGGGGGAGAGGTCCATCGCGCTGGTCGCCCGCCTCACCGAGGACGCGCGCGTCGCCAAGGCGCTCGAGCTGCTGCGCGGGACCTCCAGCACGCGCGGGATCGTGGGCAAGGCGCTCAGCGAGAGCCGCGCCATCCTCACCATCGCGGGCGGCGGCATCTTCGTCATGACGGTGATCATGGGGCCGCTGTTCACGCTGATGTCCGACTTCATCGGCGAGTTCGCCGGCGCGTTCCCCGACAAGGTCATGGCCATGGTGGGCTTCGCCGACTACTCCCGGCCCGAGGGCTGGTACCACGGCGAGATGCTGTCCATCACGGTGCCCATCGCGGTCGCGGTCGCTGCCATCTCCGCCGGCGGCGCGCTCGCGGGCGAGGAGCGCCGCCGCACCATCGCGGTGCTGCTGGGCTCGCCGCTGTCGCGCGCGCAGGTGGCGTGGCGACGCGCGATCGCGACCCTCGTGGTCGCGCTGGTGATCGCGGTCGCCGTGACGGCGGGCATCGCGCTCGGCAACTGGATCGCCGGGCTCGGGATGAGCTACGCGAACATCGCGGCGACCGGCGTGCTGGTGTGGGGCCTCGGCGCCGTCCTGGGCGGTGCGGCGTTCCTGGCCGGCGGGCTCACCGGCGTGCCGCGCATCGCGACGGGTGCGGGCACCGGGGTCGCGGTGATCGGGTGGGCGCTGACCGCCTTCGCCGCGGTGAACGATGCGCTGGTCCCCCTCGCGCACCTCTCGCCCTTCTACTACTACACGTGGGAGTTCCCGCTCGACAACGGCCTGTACTGGTACCAGCCCGTGGTGCTCTTCGGCGCGGCGGCGGCTCTGTTCGCGGCAGGGGTCGCGGGTTACGTGAGGCGCGACCTCAAGGGGTGAGCACGCGCGGCCTGCCAGCGCGTCGACTGCCGATGACAGATGTGACGCGATGGTCCTCGTGTGAAGGATGTGAACGCCTCACGAGTCGATCTCCGACACTCCTGTCACAAACGTCATTGGAAGTCATCGCGCTGCTGGGCTGGGGTCACACCACGCGCGTGTAGAACCGCGAGAACGGGTCGAGCGTGTAGCTCCCGAACGGGCCGCACTCCGTGAACCCGGCGCGCTCGTAGAGACGGTGCGCGGCGGAGAAGTACTCGCCCGTCCCCGTCTCGAGGCTCACGCGCGCGACCCCGCGCTGCCGCGCGACGCCGAGCAGCTCCTCCACCACCGCGGCGGCGACGCCCCGGCCGCGCGCCGCGGTCGCGGTGCGCATCGACTTGAGCTCCGCGTGACCCTCGCCCAGATCGGCCAGCGCGCCCACGCCCAGCAGGACCCCTGCATCGTCCCTCGCGGCCACGAACGTCACGTGCGGCGCCCGCAGCCGCTCGACGTCGAGCGCGTGCACCGAGCACGCGGGCGACGTGGCGTGCATGTCCGCCAGGTGCTCGGTGAGGAGCTCGACCACGTCGGGGGTGGCGGGGTCGGTTGCGGAGATGTGCATGGCGTCATCGTGCCATCCCGGGATCCGGCCCGGACATGCCTAGGGTGGCCTGATGACTCAGCGGATGCGTGCGCGGGACGTCGCCTCGGCCGTGTGGCCGGGCCTGATCCTGGTGGTGCTCGGCGTCGCCGGGTTCGTCGGGCTGCTCGACTGGGTGGTCGAGCAGGAGGACCTGTACCTGGTCGACCAGCCGCTGCTCGAGTGGCTGGCCGCCAACCGCAGCCCCGGTCTCACCACGTTCTTCACCGCGGTCACCAACTTGTTCGGGCCGTTCCTGCTGCCCCTGGTGGTGACCGTGATCGCGCTGCTGTGGTGGCGCCTGTCCGGCCGCTGGTGGGAGCCGGCGGTGCTGGTGGGCGCGATGGTGCTGTCGACGGGGCTGTCCGTGGTCCTCAAGGCGACCGTGGGCCGCTCGCGCCCCGGCCAGGAGTTCATGTCGATCCCGGGCGGCGAGACGTCGGGCTCGTTCCCGTCGGGCCACACCATCGGCGCCGCGACGCTGGTGCTGGTGGTCGGCTACCTGCTGTGGCACGAGGACGCGGAGGCCTCCTGGGCGCTGGCCGGCTGGACGGTGCTGGCGTTCGGCATCATCGGGCTCGTGGGAGCGAGCCGCATGTATCTGGGCTACCACTTCCTCACGGACGTGCTCGCGGGCGTGTGCGCCGCGGTGGTGGTGCTGGGCCTGGTGGTCGCGGTCGAGCGCTGGCACGACCTCTGGCTCGAGCGCCGCGACCCGCCCGAGCGGCCGCGGCCGCTGTCCGAGGAGGACGATGCGCCGGTCGACTGGGCCTGAGGGCTCGGGGGCCGCGCGTCGCAGGTGACGCGCCTCCCGCGTGAGAGGGGCCCGAAGACGAAGGTGCCCCGGGGGGTCGGCTGCGCTGGGGGGCACCGCGGCCGTCCCGCCCCGGGGACGTCTTCGGCGATCCGGGCGGTGATCCGGCCCGTCGCCGTTGAACAGCATAGGGCTCCCCGAGGTACGCGTCCATCACTTCCGGCGCCGTTTTTCGCCACGTTGGCCACTTTTTCGCCAATTGGGAGAGGGGCCCTCACTTCACAGGGATGACGACGTTTGGGAGCGGTCCCAGACGGGGCGAATCGGACATCTGATCCACCCGTTCCTGTCGGTCGTCTCACCATTCGGACCTCGGCGTCCACCTTCGTAACGATTCGGTCACGCTAGACGGGACGGAAGCGGCGAAATGTTGCAGGGCTGTAAATAAACCCGGCACGCCCGCTCGGATTGAGGCACGTGGTGCTAGGAATTCATCCCACGGCCGCAGCGATACCTCGCAGGCCGTTGGACCTCAGGAAGGAAGTACCGATGCCGTACCCGTCCAACCTCCGTCGCGCGGCCTTCATGGCCGGCATCGCAGCATCCGCGCTCACCCTCGCGGCCTGCTCCGGCGGCGACTCCGAGTCCGACTCCAGCGCCCCCGCGGGCGAGGTCGAGACCGCCGAGTCGATCATCGTCGGCACCACCGACAAGATCACCACCATCGACCCCGCCGGCTCGTACGACAACGGCTCGTTCGCGGTGATGAACCAGGTGTACCCGTTCCTGCTCAACACGCCGTACGGCAGCCCCGACGTCGAGCCCGACATCGCGGAGTCCGCCGAGTTCACCGGCCCCACCGAGTACACCGTGGTCCTCAAGCCGGGCCTCACGTTCGCGAACGGCCACGACCTCACGTCCTCCGACGTGAAGTTCACCTTCGACCGCATGCTCTCGATCTTCGCGTCGGGCGCGGACGACGGCAACGGCCCCGGCTCGCTGCTGTACAACCTCGACTCGGTCGAGGCCGTGGACGACGTCACGGTCGTGTTCCACCTGAAGTCCGAGAACGACCAGGTGTTCCCGCAGATCCTGTCCTCGCCCGCCGGGCCGATCGTCGACGAGGAGGTCTTCGCCGCCGACGCGCTGACCCCGGACGCCGACATCGTCGCGGGCAACGCGTTCGCCGGTCAGTACGTCATCACCGACTACGACCAGAACAACCTCCTCAGCTACGAGGTCAACGCGGACTACCAGGGCCTCCTGGGCGCCGCGATCACGCCGATCGTGGACGTGAAGTACTACGCCGAGGAGTCGAACCTAAAGCTCGACATCCAGCAGGGCAACATCGACGTCGCGTTCCGCTCGCTGTCCGCGACCGACGTCGCCGACCTGCGCGAGGACGAGAACGTCAACGTCGTCGACGGCCCCGGCGGCGAGATCCGCTACATCGTCTTCAACTTCGACACCATGCCGTACGGCGCCACCACGGCCGAGGCCGACGAGGCGAAGTCGCTGGCCGTGCGCCAGGCGGTGGCGGACATCGTGGACCGTCAGGAGATCGCGGACCAGGTCTACCAGGGCACCTTCACCCCGCTGTACTCCTA
Organism: Demequina silvatica; assembly: GCF_000971215.1. Classification (GTDB taxonomy): domain Bacteria; phylum Actinomycetota; class Actinomycetes; order Actinomycetales; family Demequinaceae; genus Demequina; species Demequina silvatica. The sequence goes on along the minus strand of NZ_BBMA01000006.1, from coordinate 217,023 downwards.
CGTCCCGGCGGGCCTCACCGGCGCCACCGAGTCGCTCAAGGAGCTCTACGGCGACGGCGCGGGCGCGCCCGACCTCGACAAGGCCGCGGCCACGCTCGAGGAGGCCGGCGTGGAGACCCCCGTCGCGCTCAGCCTGCAGTACAACCCGGACCACTACGGCTCGGGCTCGGCCGACGAGTACGCGCTGGTCAAGGACCAGCTCGAGGCCAGCGGCCTGTTCACCGTCGACCTCCAGTCGACCGAGTGGGTCCAGTACTCGAAGGACCGCACCTCGGACGTGTACCCGGCCTACCAGCTCGGCTGGTTCCCGGACTACTCGGACGCGGATAACTACCTCACGCCGTTCTTCCTCACGGAGAACTTCCTGGGCAACCACTACTCGAACCCCACCGTGGACGAGCTGATCCTCGCCCAGGCCACCACCGCCGACCCGGCGGAGCGCGCCGGGATCATCGAGGAGATCCAGGACACCGTGGCCGCGGACCTGTCCACCCTGCCGCTGCTGCAGGGCGCCCAGGTCGCGGTGACCGGCACCACGGTCACCGGCGCCGAGGACACCCTCGACGCTTCGTTCAAGTTCCGCTACGCGGCCCTCGCCAAGGGCTGAACCTCTCGGGCGTGGGGAGGGCCGTCCGGCCCTCCCCACGCCCCTGGGCGTTCCCTCGGGCCGCTCGCGGCCAGTCTGGACCTCGCATGACCACCACCTCGGACGCTCCCGCGGCCAGGGCGGGCGCACCCCGCGCCTGGGCGAAGAAGCCCGGCGGGTCGCTCGGACGCTACATCGCCGTCCGCGCCCTGCTCATCGTCCCCACCGTCTTCATCCTCGTCACCACCGTCTTCGTGCTGATGCGCCTCACGGGCGACCCGATCACCGCCGCTCAGGGCGGCCGGCTCCCCGCCGACCAGCTCGCCGAACGGATCCATGAGGCGGGCTACGACCGCCCCATCCTGGTGCAGTACCTCGACTACCTCGGCGGCGTGTTCAGCGGCGACTTCGGCACCACGCTGTCCGACCGGCGCGAGGTCACCGAGGTGATCGCCACGTTCGGCGCCGCGACGCTCGAGCTCGCGTTCTACGCGCTGATCGTCGCGTTCCTGGTGGGCATCCCGCTCGGCCGCCTCGCCGCGTTCCACCGCGACCGCTGGCCCGACGCGATCTTCCGCGTGGGCGGCATCCTCGCCTACGCGACGCCGGTGTTCTTCGCGGGACTGCTCCTCAAGCTGATCTTCTCCGTGTGGCTCGACGTCCTGCCCGTCGCGGGACGCGCGGACACCCGCACCGAGCTCACGCTGTCCCGCGGGGACGGCGCGACCGGCATCTACCTCATCGACGCCATCAGGACCGGCGACCCCGCGGTGCTCGGCAACGTCCTCCAGCACGCGATCCTGCCCGCCGTCACGCTCGGCCTGCTCACCGCCGGCGTGTTCCTGCGGGTGGTGCGCACCAACGTGATCTCGACGTTCGGTGCAGGCTACGTCGACGCGGCCCGCTCGCGCGGCGTCTCCGAGCGCCGCCTGCTGCGCAAGCACGCCTACCGGCCCGCGCTCATCCCCATCGTCACCGTGGTGGGCCTCCAGATCGCGCTGCTGCTCGGCGGCGCGGTCCTCACGGAGACCACCTTCGAGTGGAAGGGCCTGGGCTTCCAGCTGTCGCAGTACCTGCAGGCCCGCGACTTCGTGGCGGTCCAGGGCATCGTGGTGGTGCTCGCCGTGATCGTCGCCGTGACCAACTTCATCGTCGACATCATCGCGGCGCTCCTCGACCCGAGGGTGAGGTACTGACCATGACCACCCCCGCCACCGCATCGTCCCGCCGCCCGCTGTGGGCGCGCGTGCCCGTGGTCTCCCACCTGCGCCAGTCCGTGGGTCTGCAGCGCGGCATGCTGGTCGTGGGCCTCGTGCTCACGGGCCTGTTCCTGCTCACCGCGCTGCTCGCGCCCGTCCTCGCGCCCTACGGCTTCGCGCAGCTGCGCGGGCCCGACGGCGCGTTCGGCGCGACCCAGCCGCCGTCCGCCGAGCACCTGCTCGGCACCACCCAGGGCGGCTTCGACGTCCTGTCCCGCCTCATCTGGGGCTCCCGCACCGCGCTGCTCGTGATCGTGGTCGCGGTGGTCGCGTCGATCCTCATCGGCGTCGCGCTGGGCCTGGTCGCCGGGTACTTCGGCGGCTGGCTCGACCGGGTCCTCGTGGTGATCGCCGACGCGATCTACGCGTTCCCGTCGCTGCTGCTCGCGATCGTCCTCGCGATCGTCATCAGCGGCGGGCAGTCCTCGATGTGGGGCGGCATCCTCGCCGCGGCGCTGTCGATCACTGTGATCTTCATCCCGCAGTACCTGCGCGTCACGCGCGCCGAGGTGATCCGCGTCAAGTCCGAGGCGTTCGTCGAGTCCGCCCGCGTGGTGGGCGCGAGCCACGTCCGCATCATGACGCGCCACGTGCTGCGCAACTCGACCCGCACGCTGCCGCTCATCCTCACGCTCAACGCGTCCGAGGCGATCCTCACGCTCGCGGGCCTGGGCTTCCTGGGCTTCGGCATCGAGCCCACCGCCGCCGCCGAGTGGGGCTACGACCTCAACAAGGCCGTCGCCGACGTCTCCAGCGGCGTGTGGTGGACGGCCGTGTTCCCCGGCACCGCGATCGTGCTGGTGGTACTGGGCCTCACGCTCGTGGGCGAGAGCCTCAACGACCTGTCCGACCCGCGCCTGCGCAAGCGCGCCGCGGGAGAGGAGCCCGCGGAGGAGCTGCTCGACCCCGGCGTCGATCCCGCGCCCGCCGTCGTCTCGAAGGAGACCGTCGCATGACCGAGATCGTCGACATCCGCGACCTCGCGGTGACCTTCGCCACCGACCACGGCCCCGTCCGCGCCGTCGACGGCGTCTCGCTCGCCGTCCATCCGGGCGAGGTGCTCGCCGTGGTCGGCGAGTCCGGCTCCGGCAAGACCGTCACCGCGAAGTCCATCCTGGGCCTCCTGCCCGAGACCGCGACGGTCCGCGGCGCCGTGGTGGTCCGCGGGAGGGACGATGCGGCGGCCGGGGGCGGCGCGTCCGCCGGGGGCGGCGACGTGGTCCCCATGTCCGCGTCCCGGCTCCGTCAGCTGCGCGGCCGCGACGCCGCGATGGTGTTCCAGGAGCCCTCGACGTCGCTCAACCCCGTCTTCACCGTCGGGTGGCAGATCGCCGAGGGCCTGCGCGCGCACGGCAGGCTGTCCAAGCAGGAGGCGCGCGACAAGGCGATCGACATCATGCGCCGCGTCGGGATCCCCGACCCCGAGACGCGCGTCGACCACTACCCGCACCAGTTCTCGGGAGGCCAGAAGCAGCGCATCGTGATCGCGCAGGCGCTGGCGCTCGACCCCGGCGTGATCGTCGCCGACGAGCCGACCACCGCGCTCGACGTCACCGTGCAGGCCGAGATCCTCGACCTGCTGCGCCGCTGCCGCGACGAGTTCGGCGCCGCGATCGTCCTCATCACCCACAACATGGGCGTGGTCGCGGACCTGGCCGACCGCGTCGCGGTGATGTACCAGGGCAAGCTGGTCGAGCAGGCGCCGGTCCGCGAGCTGTTCGCGAACCCGCAGGAGCCGTACACGCGGCAGCTGCTCGCGGCGGTGCCGCGGATCGGCGAGGGCCTCGCCCGCGCCGAGGAGCGCGCCTCCCGTCGCCCGGCCGGCTGGGAGGACCAGGCGCCGGTGGTCGCGGCCCGCGACCTGCGCATCGTCTATCCGGGGCGCTTCCGACAGCCCGACTTCGTGGCCGTCGACGGGGTGTCCTTCGCGATCCGGCCCGGGGAGGTGCTGGGCCTGGTGGGCGAGTCCGGCTCGGGCAAGACCACGATCGGGCGCGCGATGGCGGGCCTCACGCGGGTCTCCGGCGGATCCTTCGAGGTGCTCGGCGTGGAGATGGCGGGCGCGCGCGAGCGCGACATCCGCCCCATCCGGCCGCGCATCGGGTTCGTGTTCCAGGACCCGGCGACCAGCTTCAACCCGCTGCTCACCATCGCGCAGTGCGTGGCGGAGCCGCTGGTGGTGAACGGGCGCTTCGGGTCCGCGGAGGACGCCCGGGCGCGCGTCGACGAGCTGCTCGAGGCGGTCCAGCTGCCCGCCTCGTACGGCGACCGCTACCCGCATGAGCTGTCGGGCGGCCAGCGTCAGCGCGCCTCGCTCGCGCGGGCGCTCGCGCTCGACCCCGAGCTGCTCATCGCCGACGAGCCGACCTCCGCGCTCGACGTCTCCGTCCAGGCGCGCGTGCTCGACCTGTTCGACGAGCTCCACCGCGAGCTGGGCTTCGCGGCGCTGTTCATCAGCCACGACCTCGCGGTGGTGGACATGCTCGCGGACCGGATCGCGGTGCTGCACCGCGGGCGGCTGGTGGAGGAGGGGACGGGTGCTGAGGTGCTCGGGGCGCCTTCGGATGCGTATACGCAGCGGCTGCTCGCGTCCCTGCCGGTGCCGGACCCGGTGGAGCAGGCGGAGCGGCGGGCGCAGTGGGAGGCGTTGAGGGGCTGAGGTGCGGGGCGGGGTGCAGGATCGCGCCGTGCAGCCCTCGCGCCACCGTCGCGCCACCCTCGCGCTGCGGGACACTCACCGTGCTTTCTTGTCGGGCTGTGCTTCGGGCGGGACATGCGGCCCGGGGCGGCTGTCCCGCAGCGCGCATCGAAGCCCGAGAAAGCGCGGTGGCCGTCCCGCGGGGCGCGCGGGCCACCACGGCGCCCGCGGTCAGGTAACCGTGATCGTCAGCACCATCCCGAGCGCGCGGTGGTTGCCCACCGAGCAGTAAAGCGTGTAGCTCCCCGGCTCGAGGTCGACCGTGAAGCGGTCCGTCTCGCCGGGCCCGATCACCGCGGTTGCGCCGCCGGGATCGCCGTCGAGCACCAGGTCGTGGGACATCTCGCCGTCGTTGGTGAGCTCGAACGTGATCGAGCCCGCGTCGATCTCCGTCGCGGAGGCGGTGTAGCCGTACTCGACCGCGCTCACCTCGACCACGGTCGCGTCCGCCGGTTGGGGCGACGTGACCGACGGGGCGTCGGTGTCCGAGCCGCCGCAGCCCGCGAGGGCGAGCGCGACCGCCGCCACCACCGCCGCGCCCCGGAGCGCCCGGGTCGTCGCACCGCGCATGAGGACCTCCCCTCATGTCACGTTACGCCGGGCGCCCCGCCCGCGCAGGGGCGGGCAGCGGAGGAGTGGGCAGCGCAGGGGCGGGCGGCGCAGGGGGCGCGGGCCGGGATCAGTCCGCGCGCCCGGCCTCCAGCCCGCCGCGGATCGCCTCCATGACCGTCGGGTCCGCGAGCGTGGTGACGTCGCCGGTCGGACGGTTCTCCGCGACGTCGCGCAGCAGGCGGCGCATGATCTTGCCGGACCGCGTCTTGGGCACCTCCGACACCACCAGGATGGTGCGCGGCTTCGCGAGCGAACCGATCTGCCGGCGCACGTGCTCGCGCAGCGCGGCGGCCACCTCGGACCCCTCGGACGGGACCCCATGGGCATCCTCGCGCACGATCACGAACGCGACCACCGCCTGCCCGGTCACCTCGTCCGAGGCGCCCACCACGGCCGCCTCCGCGACCCACGGGTGCGACACCAGCGAGTGCTCGATCTCGGTGGTGGTGAGGCGGTGGCCGGACACGTTCATGACGTCGTCGACGCGGCCGAGCAGCCACAGGTCGCCGTCGACGTCCTTCTTGGCACCGTCGCCCGCGAAGTACATCCCGTCGAAGTGGTTCCAGTAGGTGGAGACGTACCGGTGGCGGTTGCCCCAGATGCCCCGCAGCATCGAGGGCCAGGGTTCCGTGATGACCAGGTACCCGCCCTCGCCGTTCGCGACCGGACGCCCCGCATCGTCCACCACGTCGATCGACACACCCGGCATCGGGGTCATCGCGGACCCCGGCTTGGTGGCCGTGACGCCCGGCAGCGGGGAGATCATGATCGACCCGGTCTCGGTCTGCCACCACGTGTCCACGATCGGGCAGCGGTCCCCGCCGATCACCCGGCGGTACCACATCCATGCCTCCGGGTTGATGGGTTCGCCCACCGAGCCGAGCAGCCGCAGCGAGCTGAGGTCGTACTGGTGGGGGATCGCCTCGCCCCACTTCATGAAGGTGCGGATCGCGGTGGGTGCCGTGTACAGGATGGTGACCTTGTACTCCTCGACGATCTCCCACCAGCGCCCCTCGTGCGGGGTGTTGGGGGTGCCCTCGTAGAGCACCTGCGTCGCGCCGTTGATCATCGGCCCGTACACGATGTACGAGTGCCCGGTGATCCAGCCCACGTCCGCGGTGCACCAGTAGACGTCGGTCTCGGGCTTGAGGTCGAACACCAGCCGGTGCGACTGCGCCGCGCCGGTGAGGTAGCCGCCGGTCGAGTGCCACAGGCCCTTCGGGGTGCCCGTGGTGCCGGACGTGTAGAGGATGAACAGCGGATGCTCGGCCTCGACCCAGACCGGTTCGTGCGAGGCCGGCTGCGGGTCGACCACGTCATGCCACCAGACGTCACGGCCCTCGGTCCACGCGGTCTCCTGCCCGGTGCGCCTCACCACGAGGACGTGCTCCACCGAGGCCGCCGGTCCCTGCTCGGGGTGCCCGGCCAGCGCATCGTCCACCAGAGGCTTGAGCGCAAGGTGCGCGCCGCGGCGGTTGCCGCCGTCGGCCGTGATGACCAGCTTGGCCTCCGCGTCGTCGATCCGCTGGCGCAGGCTGTCCGCGCTGAAGCCGCCGAACACCACCGAGTGGATCGCGCCCACGCGTGCGCACGCGAGCATCGCGACTACGGCCTCGGGGATCTGCGGGAGGTAGATCGCGACGCGGTCGCCCTTGCCGACGCCCAGGCTCGCAAGGCCGTTCGCGGCCTGCTGGACGCGCGCGTGGATGTCGGCGTAGGTGAGGGTCTGGGTGTCGCCGGGCTCGCCGACGAAGTGGAAGGCGATCCGGTCCCCGCGGCCCTCGCGGACGTGCCGGTCGACGGCGTTGTCGCACGCGTTGAGCGTGCCGTCGTGGAACCAGCGCGCGACGGGCGCGTCGGACCAGTCGAGGATCTCGGTGAAGGGGACCTTCCAGGCGAGCCGCTGGGCGGCCTCGCGCCAGTACTCCAGCCGGTCGACGCCGGCCTTCTTGTACTCGTACGCGGTCGCGTTCGCGTGCGCGGCGAAGCTCGCGAGGGGCCGGAAGGACCGGGTCTCGGTGTGCAGGTTCTCGAGGGTATGGGCGACGTTGTCCATGCGCGCCACCCTAGGACCAAGGTCCCAGGGCTGGGAAGGCTTTGTTAGACGGCCTGGTATTCGATCGGTTGCGCGTGTCGCAAGGGACGATGCGCCGGTTTCCCCGCGCGCTCGCGTCCAGTCCGTGCGAGCCTGGGGCGATGAGCGCAGAAGGCTTCGACTACCGGACCCGCACCAACGGCGAGGTGCACATCTTCCACCACGGGAAGCTCGCGAAGATGCTCAAGGACGAGCCCGCGCAGTCCTTCCTGTCCTCCGTCAAGGACGGCGACGCACAAGCGGTCATGGCCGCCGCGGTGGGCAACGACGGGCAGGGCGGCGGGGTCCACGGATCCGCGCAGGGACCGGGTGCGCACCTGCACGGCAACGGCTCCGCGCACTCGCCTCAGCAGTTCCGCCGCAAGTCCGGCTGAGGCGGGCGCCGCTACTCGACCGTGAACTCGGCAGCGAGGGAGAACGCCACCGCCGGCGGCACGTCCGCGATGTACTCGACCGGGACGTCGCGCTCGAGCACCTCGGCGAGCACGTCCTCGGGGACATCGCAGCTGCGCTGGAGCAGGTTGCCGTCCGCGTCGACCTGGTCGGTGCAGTGCTCCTGCACGCGCGGGTCGTCGTAGAGGTCGGTGTAGCCGGCGTTGTACTGGAGGCCCGAGAGCCCGGTGATGCCCTCCTCGGCGAGCACGCGCGCGCTCGCGGCGGGCGCGCCCAGGATGATCGGCGACCACTGGTACACGCGGTAGGTCCCCGCGGGCAGCGACTCGTGGGCGGCGTAGAACTCGGCCGCCTCGGCCTGCTTCGCGGCGATCTGCTCCTCGGTCGCGGTGGACCAGTCGAAGCCCTGCCAGATGGCGTTGAGCTCGTCCGAGACGTCGCACAGCAGCGCCGCTGTGATCGACAGGTTGTTCTGCGTGAGCGTGGTCTCGCCCGGCGTCGCGACAAAGTACTCCGGGACGAACTCGCCGCCCCAGTCCGGGGTGACCACCACATCGTCCCTGGTCACGATCACGTTGCCCTCGGACGCGAGGAAGCCCAGGCCGGCCGTCTCGGTGGTGTAGCCGGGGATGACGGTGACGGTGTCGACGCCGTCGACCTCGCTCAGCGACGCGTCGACCACGGGCAGCACGCCGTTCGCGTCGGCGCCGTCGGGCGTCCACGTCTCGCCGCACGCGGGCGGGTCGAACAGGTCGTTGCCGGACGCGACCACCTCGGACAGGCGGAACGTCAGCGGCACCGTCTCCCCGCTGGCCGTCTCGGACGTGACCGGGTTCGGCAGCGGGGTGCCCGCGACCTGCGACGCCTTCCACGCCTTCACGCCGAACCATCCGGCGGCGGCGGAGCCCACCGCGATGATCAGCGCGGCGAGGGCGAGAAGGATCTTGCGCAAGTGACGTCCTCGAGAAGGGTGTGCTCAGCCCACCGGCGACGCGAGGGGGCTGTGGCGAGGATACGTCATCGAAGGGACGATTCGGACTCGCCTCGCCCGCGTGCGCGGGCCCGATTCGGCCTCGTGTGACGTACTGCACACGAGGCGGGTTTCAGGACGATGCGGCGGTCGCCGTCGCGGTCGGCGTGGGGCTGTCCGCAGGGTCGCCGTCGCCGTCGCGGGCGTTGTCCCACAGGTAGCCGGCGCCGAAGCCTAGTGCGAGCCCGAGCACGCCCACGAGCGCCGCGACCAGAGCCTTGTTCATCGTTGTCTTCCCCCCGCCGTGACACGACCTCCGCGCCTCGGCGAGAACACACTAACGCAGTCACGGGCGCCCGAAATCGGGTCAGATGTCCTGGTCCGAGCCCTGTCCGCGGCGCGCGGCGAGCGAGATGATCCACACGGCCGCGACGGCGGCCAGCGCGATCGAGGCGACGATCGCCGGGCGTGTGCCGGCGGGGGAACGCAGCCCCACGGGCTTGCGGAACACCAGGACGCCCCAGCCGTGACGGCGCGCGGCACGGCGCATCGCGCGGTCGGGGTTGACCGCGAAGCCGTGGCCCACCTCGTCGAGCATGGGGGCGTCGGTGATGGAGTCCGAGTAGGCGTAGCTGGTGGGGAGGTCGTAGCCCAGCCGGTCGGCGAGCTCGCGGATCGCCTCCGCCTTCGCGGGACCGTACGCGTAGAACGAGATCTCCCCGGTGAAGCGGCCGTCCTCGACCTCCATGCGCGACGCGACCACGGCGTCCGCGCCCAGCAGCCGCGCGATCGGCTCGACCACCTGCAGCGCGGACGCGCTCACGATCACCACGTCGCGCCCGTTGGCCTGGTGGCGCCGGATGAGGTCGAGCGCCTCCTGGTAGACGATCGGGTCGATGTGCTCGTGCAGCGTCTCCGCCACGATCTCGTCGACCTGGGCGACGTCCCAGCCCGCGATGAGCTCGCTGAGCGCGTCGCGCAGGCGTGACGTCTGACGCTCGTCCGCGCCGCCCACCTCGAACAGGAACTGCGCGAACGCGGTGCGCAGCGCCTTGGAGCGCGTGAGCAGCCCGCCCTCGAAGAACGAGCGCGAGAACGCCATGGACGAGGACCTCGCGATGATGGTCTTGTCCAGGTCGAAGAACGCCGCGCTCTGCCGCGGACCCGCTGCCGCCATGACGTCAGCGTAGCCGCCGCCCCCGACATCCCCGCCCGGCCCCGCGCGGTGCCGATGTCCCCGGGACCGGGCGACCCGCGCATCGTCCACAGGCGCGCCGCCGGGCCTGGCGCGCGGCCCCGGTCGCGGCGACGCTCGTGGGGTGACCGACCTCCCTGCGGGACCCCTCGCGCCCCTGCTCGCGCTGCCCGGCGTGACGGACGTCATGATGCAGGCGCCCGGCGTCGCCTGGGTGGACCGCGGGCGCGGGATCGAGCGCCATGCCGTCGACCTCGCGACGGCGGAGGACGTGCGCGCGCTCGCGGTCGCCCTGGCTGCCTCGGCTGGCAGGCGGTTGGACGATGCCGCGCCCACCGTCGACGCCCGGCTCGCCGACGGCACGCGGCTCCATGCGGTCCTGCCCCCGATCGCGGACGGGTGCGCCGCGATCTCCCTGCGGCGGATCCGCGCGACGCCGTTCGCGCTCGAGGACCTGGTCGCGGGCGGGATGCTGTCGCACGATCTGGCAGAGATGCTCGCCGCCCTGGTGCGCGCCCGCGTGCCGCTGCTGGTGTCCGGCGGGACGGGCGCGGGCAAGACCACGCTGCTCGCCTCTCTGCTGACGGCCGCGGATCCGGGCGAGAGGATCGTGCTGGTGGAGGAGGCGGGCGAGCTCGCGCTCGGGCACCCGCACGTGGTGCGGCTGGTCGAGCGGCGTCCCAACGTCGAGGGCGCGGGCGGCGTGCCGCTCGAGCGGCTGGTGCGGGAGGCGCTGCGGATGCGGCCCGACCGGATCGTGCTCGGGGAGTGCCGCGGCGCGGAGCTGCGGGAGGTCCTCGCGGCCGCCAACACGGGTCATCGCGGCGCGCTCACCACCGTGCACGCGAACTCGGCGCGCGACGTGCCCGCGCGGCTGGAGGCGCTCGCGGTGCTCGCCGGGATGTCGCCGGCCCAGCTGGCGGCGCAGGCCGCGGCGGCGTTCGCGGTGGTGGTGCACGTCGAGCGTGCGGCGGCGGGACGGCGGGTGCGGGAGGTCGCACGGCTCAGGGCCGACTCTGGCAGCCTCGCGACGGTCACCGCGATCGAGCGCGACGACGCCGGCGAGCGGTACGGGCCCGCGTGGCCCGGGCTGCGCGCGCTCGCGGAGGGGGTGGCGGCGTGAGCGAGGGGTGGGACCAGTCGCTCCCGCGGGTGGTGGGGCTGCTGCGCGCGGGCCTGCCCGCCGGCGAGGCATGGGCGCGCGCCGGGGTTCAGGTGCCCGCGCGGCCGGCGGGCACGCTGGAGCGGGCCGTCGCGGCCGCGGACGCCCTCGCGCTGCGCACCGGGGCGCCGCTGGCCTCGATGCTGCTTGCCATCGCGGAGGCCGCCGCCGACGCGCGCGAGGCGGACGCGCTGCGCCGCGCGGCCCTCGCCGGACCCCGGCTGAGCGCGCGGGTGCTGATGTGGCTGCCGCTCGCCGGCCTCGCGCTCGGCGCGCTCGTCGACCCGCGCACCATCCGCGTCCTCGCGTTGACGCCGCTCGGATGGGCGCTGCTCGCGATCGGGGGCTCGCTCACGTGGGCCGGCCGCGCATGGACCGTGCGGATCGTGACGCGCGCCGGCGCCGCCGGAGGGGAGGCCGATGCGGTGGTCGCCGGAGCGGCCCTGGTCGCCGCGGCCTTGGAGGCGGGGGCGTCAGTGCCGGGCGCTCTCCGGGCGGTCGGGGAGGCGCTCGAGGAGCCGGGCCTCGCGGCGCTCGCGGACGGGATGGAGGGCGCGGACCCGCCGTGGGACGGCGTCGCGCGCGCCGTGCTGCCGGCGGTGAGCGCCGGGGCGAGCCCGGCGGCGTCGCTCGAGGCGGTGTCCCGGGCGGCCGCGCGACGGGCGCGCACCGAGGCCGCCGTCGCGGCCGGGGAGCTGGGCGTCCGGGTCGCGTTGCCGCTCGCGCTGTGCCTGCTGCCGGCGTTCCTCGCGGTGGGGCTCGCGCCGCTGCTGGTCGCCGTCGTGGGCGGCAGCGTGCTGGCGGGCGGAGCGCCCTGAGCGGTCAGCCGGCCGCCGGCGGGGCGGGGGGCGCGGGGGGCGCGGCGGATCCCGCGGCCGCGTGCGCCGGCTCCTCGTGGACCAGCATGTGCGGCGCGCGCGTGAGCACCAGCCACACGGGCAGCACCGCGATGGACAGGACGGGCAGCACGGTGATCGAGCCGGAGATGAGCACGCCGGCGAACAGCGCGAGCCAGCCGTCGCGGCCCACCGCGAACACCACGCCGAGCACGCCGGCCGCGACCGCGAGGGTGATCGGCACGTCGGGCACCAGCGCGTGGGCGAACAGGCCGAGCGCCACGCCCGTGAACATGGCGGGGAAGATGCGGCCGCCGCGGAAGCCCGCGGCGCCGGAGACCACGATCGCGACCAGCTTCACCAGCACGATGAGCGCGAGGCCGGCGACCGAGTAGTCCTGCCAGGTCGCGAGGATCTCGGCCGTCTGGTCGGCGCCCTTGCCGGTGGTGATCTGACCGCCGATCAGCACCAGCACCGCGAGGAGCGCGCCGCCCGCGGTGACGTACAGCATCGGGTGACCCAGGCGGCGGAACATGCGGTGCGCGGGCGTGAACGCTGCGGCGGCGGCCGCGCCCAGTGCCGCGCCGGCCACGCCGATGACGGAGGCGGAGAGCAGGTCGATCCACTGCACCGAGTAGTCGGGCAGGCCCATGTCCCACGACGCGCCGCCGAGCAGGTGGTAGACCGCCGCGCCCGCGCCGGCCGCGACCAGCGGGGCGAACAGCCTGTCCCACAGCTGGCCCGGCGCGGACCCGCCGAGCACGCCGGTGAGCACCAGCGCCGCCGCGACCGGGGTGCCGAGCATCGCGCCCAGCATCGCCGCCGTCGAGATCATGAGGATGAGCGGCACCGGCACCTGCGGGAGGAACCTCCGGTAGGCGATCACGGTGAGGCCTGTCGCGATCATGATGATCGGCCCCTCCGGGCCCAGGCTGACGCCGCCCGCGAGTCCCAGGATGAGCGCGACCGCGACGCCGGGGAGCGTGCGTAGCGGCAGGGGCGGCGAGACCAGCTCGACCGTCGCGGTGTCGTGGCCGCCGTGTCCCGGAGCCTTCCACAGCGTGAGGCCCACGAGCGCGCCCGTGAGGATGAGGATGAGCGCGGCCCACCAGCGTGCCTCGCCGTCGACGCCGAGCGCGTCGGGCAGCCACTCCCACCACACGTGGTGCAGCTGGTGCGCGATCGCGTCGACGCCGAACAGCACCAGCGCGGACCCGACGCCCACGATCGCCGCGGGGACGGCGGACTTCGCCAGCAGCGCGGGGCTGGGGCTCTGCGCGACGTCGTTCATGGTCCCCCTCGAAGCGTGTGCCAGGGCGTTGACCGCCCTCCGCACACTCTAGGCCGCGCGGGTGCGCGGCCGATGTCCACGGGCCCTCGCGTCCCCGTCCCTCCCCACAGATCCGGGGGGCGGCCTGGCCGCCGCGCCCGGTTCTGCGGAGCGTGGAGAGCACCGGAGAAGGGAGTGGGAATGAAGAGGGATCTGCACAACGACGAGGGGATGGCCACGGTCGAGTACGCGCTCGTGACGGTGGCCGCGGCGGGCTTCGCCGGCCTCCTCGTGGTGATCCTCAAGTCGGACGAGGTGCGCGGGCTGCTCATGGGCATCCTGCGCGGGGCGCTCGGCACATGAGGGCGCGCGGCGATCGCGGGTCCGTGACGGTCGAGCTCGCGCTCGCCCTCCCGGCCGCGGTCGCCGTGCTCGCCGCGACGCTCTCCGCCGTCCAAGCGGCGGCGGTCGGGGTCGCGGTGCCCGCCGCCGCGGTGGCCGGGGCGCGGGAGGCGGTGATCGCGGGTGACGAGGCCGGGATCGCGGCGGCGACCCGCGCCGCCGGCTCCGGCGCAGCGGTGGGCGTCGGGCGGGCGGACGGCTGGGTCGAGGTGACGGTGACGGTGGATCGGGGGTGGCCATGGGGCGCGACGTCCGCGAGCGCGGCCCTGCCCGCGCAGGGGTGACGATGCGCGGGCCGGGTGGCGACACCGGCGCGGGCTCGGTGGTGGCGATCGGGGTCGCGCTGGCGGCGTTGGTCGCGGTGCTCGCGCTCGCGGTGGCGGCCGGCGCGGTGGCGTCTCACGCCCGGGCTCAGGCGGCCGCGGACGTCGCGGCGCTCGCCGGCGCCGTCGAGGCGCGCGGGGCGCTGGCACGCGCGTCGCCCGTCGACGTCGCTGCGGCGTGCACGGTGGCGCGAGTCGCGGCGGTCCGGGCCGGGGGTGCGCTCGTCGCGTGCGGCGCGGACGCGCGCGGCGACGTGACGGTGACCGTGGAGGTCGAGGGGAGGAGCGCCTCCGCGAGAGCCGGGAGGGAGGTGCCGGCGGCGGCCCGAGCTGAGGGGGGTCGGACCGCCGCCGACTTTTTCCTGAGAGCGGACGGCTGAGGGATCGTGCCGCTGTCAGGAAATCTATCCGCGACCGCCGGTGGCGAACGCGTAAGCCGATTCAATACGTCTTATCGGCATGATTTCCATAACAGCGTGGCGCGTGTTGGGGTGCTTGTGCGTGATTTGTGACAAAGCCCACATCGTTTACCTGCGCTGTCGGGCGGGTCAGCGGACGGTGATGGTCCCCAGCGAGGTCCACACCTGGAAGTCGACCATGTCGTAGGCGCCGTCCGCAGGCGGCATCGCGGCGTCGCTGCCGCCTGCGGTGGCCTCGCCGAGCTCGCCCTCGCGCGAGGTTCCGCCGCCGAGCGTGCCCGTCTCGGGCGCCACCAGCGAGGGGCCGTCGGTCGCGTCGTCGAGCGTGCCGCGCAGGTCGCCCAGGGAGCCCGAGGAACCCTCGGTGCCCTCCGCGCCGTCGCCGGTCCACATGACGTCGCCGCCCACGGTGAGGTAGTGCATGGCGAGCAGCGTGTAGGTGCCCGGCTCGACCTCGGCCTGGCCCGCGTTGTCCCAGCAGCCGTTCACGTCCCGCCACAGAAGCTCCGTGGAGACCGTCGCGCCCCGCTCGAGCCCGCCCTCCGGGTAGGGGTACGGCGCGATGGTCATCTCGGCGGCGCCGGCAGCGCCCTCCGCGGCCTTGTCCTCGGCGATCGCGGGCTCCGCCACGCCGCCGTAGGCCACCACGCCCTGCAGGTGCGGATCCACGGGGTACGCCTCCGCGACCACGCGGCCGTCGCGCACCAGCGCGAGCTGCAGGCTGCCTGCGTCCCAGAACTCGTCGAGGTCCCACGCGGACGCGTTGGTGACGCGGCTCGACACCGCGGGGTTGCCGTCGACCACCCAGCCGTAGCTCACGTCGATCGAGGCGGGGGCGTCGACCGCGACGTCCATCAGCCCCATCGCGGAGGACCGCGACGGGAACGCGCCGTCTCCCTCCCACGCGCACCCGAACCATCCCGAGCGGAGGTCGCCCGTCGAGTCGCCGGACACCAGCCACCGCTGCGTCCCCGCCGCCATGTCCCATGCCCCGGCCAGGCCGTCACGGTAGAGGTCCCGCGCGGTGTCGGTGTCGAGCGCAGCCGGATTCACGGTGGGCTTCGCGTCGGACGGCGTGCCGTCGGGCTTGGGCTCGACTGGCTCGTCGGGCTCGATGGTCGGGTCCGTGGGCGGGTCCGTGGTCCCCAGGTACGCGCCGAACGGGTCGTCGACGGCGTCGCCGGTCACGGTGAACGCCGCGGGCTCGGACACGGCCCGCGCGCCCGCGCTCGACGCGACAGCGGAGCCGTCCTCCGCGACCTCGGGCGCCTGCCACAGCTCGACGGAGGAGACCACCGAGTACTCCCCGGCGGGCAGCGGCTCGCCGTCCCAGCAGTTCACCACCGGCACGGACACGGCGGTGGCGGGCTGCTCGCCCTCGACCAGGTCGATCGCGACCGGACCCTCGGAGCTCACGGCACCGCCGGGCAGGCCGTCGGCGCTGCCGACCCCCACCACGATCCCGTCCCACAGCACCACCACGTCGGTGGAGAAGCCCTCGTAGGCGCCCGGGACCAGCACCGTCGCGGTCACGGTGCCGGTGAGCTCGGCGGGAGCGTCCGCCCCCGCGACCACGGACTCGTCGAGCGCGGTCGCGAGCGACACGGGCGCCCGCACGTCGCTCAGGTCCGGCAGGGTGTCGCCGCACAGGCCCCACGCGATCGAGGAGGCAGCCGCGCCGCCCCCGGCGGCCATCTCGCCGTCGCCCCGCGCGTCCCCGGCCGAATCCTCGGCGACGGCCGCGGACTCCTCAGCCCCCGCATCGTCCGCCGAGGAGAAGGTGCCGGCGCCCGTGACGCCCGACACGCCGAACCCGACCACCACCACCATCCCGCCCGCGAGCACGCCGGTCGCGCCGGTGCGCAGGCCGCGCTGCGTCGCGGCGCGGCGCGCGGCCCGACCCGTGTCCACCGCGAGCCCGTCGAGGGGTGCACGGTCGGCGGCGCCCCGCAGGGCATCCGAGAGCTTCATGTCAGTCGCCTTCCATCCGTCGGCGGGTGGGCACGTCGTGCCGGTCCTCCGCCGTGTCGTCGTCGAGGGGGCCCAGCAGCAGCTCGAGCCGCCCCAGGCCGTCGTGCAGGTACCGCTTCACGGACCCGGGCGCGAGGCCCAGGTGGCGCGCGATGTCCGGCACCGTGAGGTCGTCGAAGAAGCGCAGCACCACGCACGCCCGCTCCCGCGGCGCGAGCGTCGCGAGGGCCTCGAGCACGTCCGCGCCCGCCTCGACCCCGGCGAGCGGATCCACCGCCGCCGGCGCGGGCCGGAACAGGTGCTCGACGCGGCGCCAGCGCTGGTCGCGCCGGTAGCCGTCGATGTACACGGACGTGATCGCGCGGCGCACGTAGGCCTCCGCCTTCACCGCCGTGAGGCCTGGCCGGGGACGCGAGAACGTCCGCACCAGCGCGTCCTGCACCAGGTCCTGCGCCATCGCGCCGTCGCCGCACACCACGTACGCGTACCCGAGCAGCGCGCGCTCGCGGTCGCGCACCAGCTGCGCCATGATCTCCCGCCACTCGCTCATCGCCCCACCTCACCGTCGATGCAATGGTGACGAGCACCGTCGCAGAAACGTTGGGGCAGGTCTCGACGGCTCGCCGACCTTGTCCCCTAGAGTGGCCTGGTACCCCTTGCGGGCGTGACAACGGAGTCGCGTCGGGGAGACGTCGAGGAGGACGTATGCGTGCCGCAGTCACCGCCGTGGAGGTGAGCTCCGGAAGCGCGGCCATCGTGGTCGTGATCGGGGTCATCGCCGGCGTATCCCTGGTCGCCGCCTGGTTCCTGCGCCGCAACGTGCTGCAGGCGCCCGCGGGCACGGACGCCATGAACGACATCGCGACCGCCGTCCAGGAGGGCGCCTCCGCGTACCTCAGCCGGCAGCTGCGCACGCTCGCGCTGTTCGCGGCGCTCGTGTTCGCGCTGCTGTTCCTGCTGCCGGGCGATGCCGGGGTGCGGGTGGGCCGGTCGCTGTTCTTCCTGCTGGGCGCGGGCTGCTCGGCGACCATCGGCTACATGGGCATGTGGCTCGCGGTGCGCGCCAACGTGCGTGTCGCGTCCGCGTCGACGCGCTCGGGCGGTCGCGCCGAGGGCGCCCGCATCGCGTTCCGCACCGGCGGCGCGGTGGGCATGTCCGTGGTCGGCATGGGCCTGGGCGGCGCGGCGGCCGTGGTGTTCCTGTATCGGGACGATGCGGCGGCCGTGCTGGAGGGCTTCGGCTTCGGGGCCGCGCTGCTCGCCATGTTCATGCGGGTCGGCGGCGGCATCTTCACCAAGGCCGCGGACGTAGGCGCCGACCTCGTCGGCAAGGTCGAGAAGCACATCCCGGAGGACGACCCCCGCAACGCGGCCACCATCGCCGACAACGTCGGCGACAACGTGGGCGACTGCGCCGGCATGGCCGCGGACCTGTTCGAGTCCTACGCCGTGACCCTGGTCGCCGCGCTGATCCTGGGCAAGGCGGCGTTCGGCGAGCAGGGGCTTGTGTTCCCCCTCATCGTCACCGCGATCGGCGCGCTGGTCGCGGCGCTCGGCGTGGCGATCACCAAGATCCGCGGCTCGGAGCCGGGGCTCAAGGCCATCAACCGCGGCTTCTACACCTCGGCCGCCGTCGGCGCCGTGCTCGCGGCGATCGCCGCCTTCGTCTACCTGCCCTCGTCGTTCTCCGACCTCAACGGCGCGTCCCTGGCCGACGAGACCGGCGACCCGCGCATCGTCTCCACCGTCGCGGTGTTCGTCGGGATCGGGCTCGCGGGGCTCATCCTGTGGATCACCGGCTACTTCACCGACACCGCGAAGCGGCCCACGCGTCGGGTCGCCCGCACCTCCCTCACGGGCGCCGCGACCGTGGTGCTCGCGGGAATCGGCGTGGGCCTCGAGTCCGCCGTCTACACGGCGACCGTCATCGCGGGCGCCGTGGTGGTGCTGTTCGCCGTCGCGGGCGGGTCCGTGACGCTCTCGCTGTTCCTGGTGGCGCTCGCGGGCTGCGGACTGCTCACCACGGTGGGTGTGATCGTGGCGATGGACACGTTCGGGCCGGTGTCCGACAACGCGCAGGGCATCGCCGAGATGTCGGGCGAGGTCGACGACGAGGCCGCGAAGACCCTCACCGACCTGGACGCGGTGGGCAACACCACGAAGGCCATCACCAAGGGCATCGCGATCGCGACGGCGGTGCTGGCCGCGACCGCGCTGTTCGGCAGCTACTCCGACGCCGTCGCGAAGGCGCTCGGCGATGCGGCGGCGACCGCCGCATCGTTCTCCTACGAGATCATCCACCCGCTCACCCTGGTCGGCGTGATCATCGGCGGCGCGACGGTGTTCCTGTTCTCCGGGCTCGCGATCGACGCGGTGACCCGCGCCGCCGGCGCGATCGTGTTCGAGGTGCGTCGCCAGTTCCGCGAGATGCCCGGCATCATGAACGGCACCCAGCGGCCCGAGTACGGGCGGGTGGTGGACATCTGCACCCGGGACTCGCTGCGCGAGCTCGCGACGCCGGGACTGCTGGCCGCGATGGCGCCCATCTTCGTGGGCTTCGCGCTCGGCGTCGGGGCGCTCGCGGGCTTCCTCGCCGGCGCGATCGGCACCGGCGTGCTCATGGCCGTGTTCCTCGCGAACTCGGGCGGCTCGTGGGACAACGCGAAGAAGATCGTCGAGGACGGCTACTGGGGCGGCAAGAACTCGCCCGCGCACGAGGCGACCGTGATCGGCGACACCATCGGCGACCCGTTCAAGGACACGGCCGGCCCGGCGATCAACCCGCTCATCAAGGTGATGAACCTGGTGGCGCTGCTGATCGCTCCCGCGGTGGTGCTGCTCACCTACGGCGAGTCGGCGAACCCGTGGATGCGGGCGCTGATCGCCGGCATCGCGGGCGTGGTCGCCGTGGTCGCAGTCGGGCTGGCCTCGCGCCGGGCCCACGCGGGCGGGATCGCCAGCGAGGCGGACTCCGCCGCCGAGGACGAGGGGCACGGTCCGGGTGCCGACTCCGAGTCCACCTCCGTTCCCACCGACACCCACGAGACCCCCGCGGCCACGCCCGCGGGCGGGGAGCAGCGCTAAGGGTCAAGCGCGCCCCCGAGCAGCGCGGCGCCTGTCGTTTGCCCCCCGGCTGACAGGCGCCGCGCTTGGCTCTGTGCGGTCCCCGGGGCGGCGCGCAGGCGCGCGCACGGCCCGTGCGCTCCCACCTCTCGCTGATACGTTGGTGCAGGATTTGAGCCGGAAACCAGCACGGGCGTATCAAGGGAGCGGAGCGCGATGGGACGGCAGGTCGAAGCCCACCGTGATGCGGGCGGTGTGAGCAAGCGCGGACGCGAGATCGCGACTGGCATCGCGGCGTACGCGCTCGCGATAGCCGGGCTTGTGGCGCTGGTCCAGTTGGGCTCCCCCTGGTGGGTCGTGCTCCCGATCGCATTCCTGGCATGGACCGCGACGGACATCTTCGCCCGCCCGCTGATCCTCCCCGAGAGGACCCCCGATCCGCCCGCGCGCGACGCCGGCGATCTCATGGTGACGGTCACCGACTGGGGTCCGCGCCGGATCGACGTGCTCAAGGCCGTGCGCGCGGAGGACGGCGGGGCGCGCGAGCTGAGCGTGCTGTCCGACGTCATGCACCGCGGCGACGCGCTGATCGTTCGCACCGGCCTGTCGGAGGCGGCGGCGCACGATGTCGTGGCTCTGCTCGAACGCCAAGGCGCGACGGTGACCGTCCGGTAGCGACGGTCCACGCGCGCCCCGCGGGGCGGCGCGCCGCAACACCGGCGACACACACCTCTGGAACCATTCCCGCATGGCACGCACGAGCACCATGAGCACCAGGCTGGCCGGGGGAGTGGTGGGCGCCCTGGTCGTGGTCGAGGGCACCTCCGGGGTCCTCCAGGGCTACTACACCCCGCTCCTCACCGACATCGCCCGGCACCTGGGTATCCACGATGCGGACGTCAACTGGTTCGAGGCCGCGCAGCTCCTGTTGAGCGCCATCGTGGTGCCGGTGCTCGCGCGCCTGGGCGACATGATCGGCCACCGCAAGGTCCTCATCGGCTCGCTCGTGGTCACCGCGGTGGCGTCCTGGGCCCTCGCGTTCGCGCCGAGCTTCCCGCTGTTCGTGCTGGCGTGGGCCATCCAGGGCTTCTATGTGGTCTGGCTGCCTCTCAACGTCGCGATCATCCACTCGCGCGCACGTGACCGCGAGGACGGTGCCGCGCTGACCCGCCGGGGCGCCGGCATCATCGTCGCCGCGCTGCAGGCGGGCGCCATCATCGGCGCGCTCGCGGCCGGCCAACTGGGCGGCATCCTCCCGCTGTGGGCAGCGCTGTGCGTCCCCGCCGCGCTCGTCACCGTCGCGCTCGCGGTGGTCATCCTCAAGGTCCCCGACACCGGCGTCCGCGCGGGCGGCACCATCGACACCAAGGGCACGGTGGTCCTCACGCTGGGCCTGCTCGCCCTCACCGGCGGCCTCTCGCTGGTCCGCCTGGACGGCTTCACGCCGTGGGTGGCGGCCATGGTGCTCGCGGGCCTCGCGCTCATGTGGGTGTTCGTCCGCGTCGAGCGCGGCACCGACCAGCCCCTGGTCGACATCGCGCTCCTCACGCGCCCCACGGTGTGGCCCGTCATCCTCACCGCGACGCTGTTCGGTGTCAGCGTCCTGGGCGCGCAGGGTCCGCTGTCGACGTTCGCCCGCACCGACCCCGACGAGGTGGGCTACGGCCTGGGCCTCACCTCCGCCACCGTCTCCTACCTGATCGGCGCGTACGTGGTCTCGCTGCTGGTGGGCGCGCTGCTGTTCGCCCGGCTCAGCGCCCGCTTCAGCCCGCGCGCGGTCCTGATCGCCGCATCGTTCCTGGTCGCGGGCGGCTACCTGGCCCTCATCCCGTTCCACGGCAGCGTCGCCACCGTGGTCACCTGCATGGTGGTCGCGGGGCTCGGGTCGGGCGCGCTCGTGGCGGCGCTGCCCGCCGCGGCCGCCTCCGCCGCGCCGCCGCACCAGACCGCGATGGCGACCGGGCTCACCAACACCACCAAGACCATCGGAGGCGCGTTCGCGTCGACGGCCTTCGCGATCGCGCTGGTGAGCGGCGCGTCCACGGCCGCCACGGCGGGAGAGTCCACCGCCGGCACCCTGTCCGGCTACATGACCGTGTGGGCCATCTGCGGCGGCACCGCGCTGGTCGCGGGCGCGTGCTTGTTCGCCGTCCCCAAGGTCGCGTTCCAGCACAACGTCGACGTGGTCGAGGCCGAGACCGGCGCGGCCCGATGACGCTGCCCGACCCCACCAAGGTCGCAGAGCGCCTCGCCGCGCTCATCCGCATTCCCACCGTCACCCCGCGCGACGCGGGCCCGCACGACGAGGCGACCGCCGCATCGTTCACCGCGCTGCACGCTGCGCTGCGCACCTTCTATCCCCGCACCTTCGGTCACGCGGTGGAGACGGTGGGGCGGGCGGGCCTGCTGATCCGCATCCCCGGCAACGACGCCGAGCACACGGTGGTGCTCATGGCGCACCAGGACGTGGTCCCCGTCCCGCGCGACTGGGCCGCCGAGGGCTGGGAGCACGAGCCGTTCGCCGGCGTGATCGCCGACGGCTGGGTCCACGGCCGCGGCGCGCTGGACGACAAGGGCGCGCTGGTGGTGATGCTCGAGGCCGTCGAGTCGCTGCTCGCGGAGGGCTGGACCCCGGCCAGCGACCTCTACCTCCTCATGGGCGCCGACGAGGAGTCCTATGGCGACTGCGCCATCACCGCCGCGTCCCTCCTGGCAGAGCGTGGGGTCACCCCGTGGATGGTGCTCGACGAGGGCGGCGCGGTCGCGACCGGCGCGTTCCCCGGGCTCGACGGCGAGGCGGCGGTGATCGGCGTCTCGGAGAAGGGGATCGTGGACCTGCGGCTCACGGTCGAGGGCCTGGGCGGCCACGCCTCGACCCCGCCGCGCGAGTCCGCGCCCGGCATCCTCGCCCGGGCGCTCGCCCGCATCGAGGCGCACCCCCACCCCGCCGCCGTCAACGACGTCTCGGTCGAGATGCTCTTGCTGGTAGGTGGCCGGATGAAGGGGCCGCTCGGCGCCCTGCTGCGCCGCGCACAGTCCCTCCGCGGCGTGCTCGCGCGCGTGATGCCGCGCCTGTCGCCCGAGCTGGCCGCGATGGTCCGCACCACCGTCGCGATCACGCAGCTCGAGGGCAGCCCCGCGCACAACGTCCTCGCGACGCGCGCCACCGCGGTGCTCAACCTGCGGGTCGCGATCGGGTCGAGCGTGTCGGAGGCGGTCGCGCACGTGCGGCGCGCGGTGGACGATGCGCGGGTCACCATCGCCGTCGAGGTTCCGTCCGAGCCGTCCCCGGTCTCCCCGCGGGGGGACGATGCGCGGTGGGCTTCGCTGGTGGAGGCGGTCGCGGTCTCGTATCCGGACGCCGTCACCATCCCGTACGTGATGCTGGCCGCCTCCGACTCGCGCCACCTCGCGCCGGCGGCGGGGGCGACCTACCGGTTCGCGCCGCTGCGGATGTCGAAGGCGCAGCGCGAGGCGGTGCATGGGCCCAACGAGAAGGTCGAGGTCGAGTCGCTCGGTCGGGGCGTCGCGTTCTACCGCGCGCTGCTGACGTCGGAGAGGCTGGCGTGATGGCGGTCTCGATCCGACGCGTCCGCCACGAGGACTGGGCGCGCGCCCGCGACCTGCGGCTCGAGGCGCTCGCCGACCCGGCCGCGTCGGTCGCGTTCCTCGAGACCCTCGCGGTCGCGAGCGAGCAGCCCGACGCGTTCTGGATCGAGCGCGCCGCCGCGGCGTCGGCCGGCGACCGGGTGTCGCAGTGGCTCGGCGAGGATGGCGGCGCCCTGGTGGGCTCCGTGGTGGTGCTCGCCCAGGAGGCGGGCGAGCGGGACTACTTCGACACCGTCATCCCCGAGCGTCGCGCGGTGCTGGTGGGGGTCTACGTCGCTCCCGCAGCACGCGGTGCGGGGACGCTCGACGCGCTGGTCGACGCCGCGTGCGGGTGGGCGCGCTCGCTGGGCTTCGCGCGGCTCGAGCTCGACGTCCACGCCGACAACGCACGGGCGCGGGCGGCGTACGCGCGGCTCGGCTTCGCCCCGACCGGCCACGTGTTCGCGACCACCATGGGCCGCGAGCTCCAGATGGCGCGGGCGCTGTGAAGGGGTCGGTGCGCTAGACCGCACCCGTGCGGGGTCGGCGCCGTCGCACCGCGGCGAGCACCCCCACGGCGGCCACCGCCAGCGCGGCAACGCCGAGCCACGGGCCCCACTGCGTGAGCGCGGGCTCCCACGGGTCGTAGCCGGGATCCCCGGCCATCGCGATCACCTCGGACAGGGGCCTTGCGACGCCGTCGCCGACGGTAAGCGGCTCCGCCGTCTCACCGACGATCACGAACCACCCCGCCTGACCGCCGTCGAGCAGTCGGCCGTCGGGCACCGGGTCGGAGGCCCACTCGACCTCGATCATCGAGAACACGAACTCGCCCTCGACCGCGTCGACGCAGTCCAGGCTCGAGGTGTTCACCGAGCACCGGATGTCCGCGTCGATCAGCTCGCCGTCGCGCACCGAGAAGACGTCGCGAGGTGCGGAATCGGTGACGTCGACGTCGGTGGCGAAACCCCAGGCAGAGGGCATGGCGACAGCATCGTCCCCGTCGCGTGCGCGGTCAAGCACCGTGCGCACTAGCCTCAGACACGTGAGCCTCGACGTACCCGCGCTGCCCGACGCCTCCGCCGCCGAGGCCCTCCGCGCCGACCTCTCCACCTGGACCGTCGACGCAGTCGAGGCGGTGGTCGGGGACCGGGCCATGAGGGCCCTCGCCCGCGAGCAGGTGCTGCCGGCGCGGGTGGCGAGCCGCGCATCGTCCACCGTGGAGGCGACCCTCACCCGGCTGTTCCTCCTCGGAGACGCCGTGCCCGCCCGCGACGTGGACCGCGCGCTGCCGTCCGTGGGCGCGGACGGCGCCGCGGGGCTGGGCCTCATCGAGCTGTCCGGCGGCGAGGCGCGCGGCCGGGTGGACCTGCGGCCGTATGCGGCCACCCACGAGGGAGGCGAGGCGCAGTGGTGGGTCGCGTCCGACCAGGGCGAGGCCGTCACCGGCGCGCGCCTGCGCGACGACCACGTGCTCGGGATCGGCGGGGCGTCCCTCACGCTCGCGGGGATGACCATGCGCGCGCCGGTGGGTCGCGTGCTCGACCTGGGCACGGGCTGCGGGATCCAGGCGCTCCACGCCTCGCTGCACGCGCGCGAGGTGGTGGCCACGGACGTCTCGCGCCGCGCGCTCGCCTACACCCGCTTCAACCAGGTCCTCAACGGGATCGCGGACTGGGACCTGCGCGAGGGGTCGATGCTCGAGCCGGTCGCGGGCGAGGAGTTCGACCTGGTGGTCTCGAACCCGCCGTTCGTCATCACGCCGGAGGGCGCGCCGCAGTTCGAGTACCGGGCGTCGGGGGTCCCGGGCGACGGGATCGTGTCGACGCTGGTCTCCTCGGTCGGGACGGTGCTCGCGCCGGGCGGCGTCGCGCAGATGCTGGGCAACTGGGAGATCCACGGCGGATCGTCGTGGCAGGAGGGGCTGGAAGCGTGGCTCGCCGCGTCGCCCGTGCCGCTCGACGCGTGGGTGATCGAGCGCGACGAGCTCGACGCCGCCGAGTACGCCGAGACCTGGCTGCGCGATGCCGGCGTCACGCCCGAGCGCGGCCGCGCCGAGTTCGAGGCCGCCTACCAGGCCTATCTCACCGACTTCGACGCGCGCGGGGTCTCGGCAGTGGGGTTCGGGATGGTGCTGCTGCGGCGCCCCGTGTCCGGGTCGCCGACGCTCCGGCGCCTCGAGCAGCACGAGGGCCCGCTGCAGGAGCCGTTCGGCGGCTACCTGGTCGCGGCCCTCGCGGCCCACGACAGGGTCGCCGCGATGACGGACGATGCGCTGCTCGCCACGGCCTGGACGGCCGCCTCGGACGTCACGCGGGAGAGCTACGGGCCGGTGCTGCAGGCGGATCCGTCCTATCTGCTGCTGCGGCAGGGCGCCGGGCTCGGGCGGTCGGTGTCGATGGACACCGCGCTCGCCGGGTTCGTGGGCGCGTGCGACGGGGAGCTCACCGCGGGCCAGATCGCGCATGCGCTGGCGGCGCTGCTCGACGTCGACGCGGCCCGCATGGTGGCCGGGCTGGTGCCGGCGGTCCGCGAGCTGGTGGCGGACGGGTTCCTGGAGTAGGGGCCGGCCCCCGGGGCGCCCGGGTCCCGGTCCCGCCCGGCGCGGAGGTCCCGGTCCCGGGGTGTCCGAATTGGTATCCCATGGTCGGTTCGGGCGGATCCGCGCGCCGCAGCGGTATCTGACGGTCGCCCGAACCCGAGAGTTTCCTGGGAATTCACCCGCGCGCCCGACTTGCCGTGGCTTGACACAACCGGCCCGGGACTTTACTTGCCATTGGTCCCGGAATGGGCTCCGCCACACCAGATACGGGACCCTGGTCCGAGGTGGTCACCGGGCGGCAAAACTACCCTTGAGGGGTGACATCGACGTTCGCGGCGGGACCGGAGGCTCAGGCGCCTCGCACGGCCTCGTCGGACCCGGAGACGGGTAAGAATGGAGATGCCGAGGCGGCGCAGATGGGACCCCATCGCCCCCTCGTCAACGAATCCCATGACAACGGTGTGTCGGCGCGTCGAACCGCGTCTCGTCGGCGCACCCTGATGACGTCCGGACAGGACGTCGGAGAGTTGCTCCGCGGAGATCCCGCGGGGCTGCCGACCCAGGAGGCACGCCCCATGTCCACCACCGAGCTCGACACCTCCGCCATCGCGATCCCGACCGCGCACGGTCTGGTCATCGCGGACTTCCTCTCCTCGTGCACGCACGCGTGGCCCGGCCGCATCGCCGCCACCGTGACGCTGCAGGGTTGCCCGTGGCTCTGCGCCTACTGCGGCACCCCCGAGAGCCACGACCCGACCGGCGAGGGCCGCGTCAGCTGGAGCCGCGTCCTCGAGCAGCTCGAGTCGCACCGCGGCATGGTCGACGCGGTGGTGTTCGGCGGCGGCGAGCCGACCGCCCAGGACGGCCTCCTCCCCGCGATCCGCGAGGTCCGCGCGATGGGCTACTCCGTGGGCCTGCACACCATGGGCGCCCACCCGGGCCGCCTCGCCTCCGTGCTCCCCGACGTCGACTGGGTGGGCTTCGACCTCAAGGGCACCCCGGCCATGTACGAGCACATCACCGGCTCCGACACCGCCGGCACCCAGGCGTGGGCCTCCCTCGAGGCCATCCACGAGTCCGGCGTCGACTACGAGGTGCAGTTCACCGTCGACCCGACCGTCCACACCCGCGAGGACATCCTCGCGACCGTGCGCGCGATCATCCACCGCGGCTTCCACGCCCCCGTGCTGCAGCAGCCGCGCCGCATGACCGCCTCCGCCGGCTACCGTCGCGCGCTGCGCGGCCGCGGCCTCTACGACGTCATCACCCACGAGGACCTCCCGGACCTCGCGCGCCGCTGACCCTGCGTCCCTCCGCCGCGGCGCCTCCCGCGCCCCTTCGCGCCATGGGGAAGTCACCGACGGAATCCAGAGGTCTCGGATTGCTGTGAGGAACTCAGCGACGCTCGCCCGAAGCGAGTCAGTGACCGTCGCTCAGCTCCCCACAGCGCGCCGGGATCGCGCGGAACCGACGCTCAGCACCCCATAGCGCGCGCCGGGTGGGGGTGCGCCGGGTGGGGGCGCGCCGGGTGGGCGCAGCGGCACAGACCGCTACAACCCCAGGTTCCTCGCGAGCACCTCGCGGATCGACTCCCACCGGTCCGTGCGGGCGGCCAGCAGCGGCGCGCCCACCTCGACCGCAGGACGGTATCCCGACCCGTCGAGCCGGCCCACGGTGAACCCGGCCTCCGCCGCGATCGCCGCGCCAGGCACGTGGTCCCACGGCTTGGCACGCGTGTAGACCAGGAATCCCACCTGCTGCGTGACCAGGTCCGCGTAGTCGAAGCCGGCGCACATGCGCAGGTCCTCGTAGCCGCCCAGCTCGGGCTCCGCCGCGAGCAGCCCCTCGCGCACGCCGTCCGCCGCGTACCTCACCGACACCGCGCCGCGCGGCTCCTTGCCCTCCCAGGCCGCCCGAGCATCGTCCCCGCGCGAGCGTTCGACGCCCGCGGCGAGCGACCGCCCGTCCAGGAACGCTCCCACGCCCTGCAGCGCCTCGAACATGCGCCCGAACTCGGGCTGCAGGATCCAGCCGCCCACGGGCACGCCGCCCTCGACCAGGCCCACCATCACGGCGTACGTGTCCGAGCCCTCCACGAAGTTGGCGGTGCCGTCCACCGGGTCCACGGTCCACGCGGTGCCCTCGGTCGCGAGCACGTCCACCACGGACGGGTCCGCCGCGGTCGCCTCCTCACCCACCACGGGCACGTCGAGGATCTCGCGCAGCAGCGGCGTGAGCGCACGCTCGGCCTCGAGGTCCGCCTCGGTGACGTAGTCGCCTGGCCCCTTGAGGTGGACGTGGTGGTCGGCGAGCGCCCGGAATCGCGGGCGGATCTCGGCGTCCGCGACGCGGCGCATGGCCTCGCCGACGGCCGCCCGAGCGGCGGCATCGAGGATGGGCTCCATGCGTCCATCGAACCACGGCGGTCCGACAGCATTGCGCAGGGACGATGCGCCGCTACCGGACGTTCACCCCGTCCCGTTCTCCCCAGGTCCCGGTGGGCGTGTCTGAGCCCATATGTATATTGAGTGCGTCTCAGGCAGGCGGAAGCCGCCGGGACGCGAATCCCAGAGAGAAGGTTCCATGGCCCGCAAGCTCGTGATCGTCGAGTCGCCCACCAAGTCGCGCACCATCGGCGGCTACCTGGGTGCCGACTATGACGTGGTGTCGTCGGTGGGTCACATCCGGGACCTCGCCGAGCGGTCGGACCTGCCGGCGGAGCTCAAGAAGTCGGACATCGGCAAGTTCGCGATCGACATCGACGGCGGCTTCCAGCCGTACTACGTGGTGAACTCCGACAAGAAGAAGATCGTCGCGGACATCAAGAAGCGCCTCAAGGAGGCGGACGAGCTCTACCTGGCGACTGATGAGGACCGCGAGGGTGAGGCCATCGCCTGGCACCTGCTCGACGTCCTCAAGCCCAAGGTGCCGGTCAAGCGGCTCGCGTTCCACGAGATCACCCGCGAGGGCATCTCGAGGGCGCTCGAGAACCCGCGCGAGGTGGACATGGAGCTGGTGGAGGCGCAGGAGGCGCGCCGCCTGCTCGACCGCCTGTACGGCTACGAGGTCTCGCCGGTGCTGTGGCGCAAGATCCAGTCGGGCCTGTCCGCCGGCCGCGTCCAGTCGGTGACGCTGCGCCTGGTGGTGGACCGCGAGCGGGAGCGCATGGCGTTCCAGTCCGCCGAGTACTGGGACCTCAAGGGCACGTTCACCGCGACCGAGGGCAAGGACGCGGGCCGCAGCTTCGACGCCCGCCTCACCACGGTCGACGGCAAGCGCGTCGCGACCGGCAAGGACTTCGACGACCGCGGCACCCGCACCAACAGCAAGGCCGTGCACGTCCACGCCGCGCTCGCCGGCGCCCTCGCCGCGGGCCTCGCGGAAGCATCGTTCTCCGTGGTCGGGGTGGACTCCCGTCCGTACAAGCGCCGCCCCGCGGCGCCCTTCATCACCTCGACCCTGATCCAGGAGTCGAGCCGCAAGCTGCGACTGGGTGCGCGGCAGGCGATGGGCGTGGCGCAGGCGCTGTACCAGAAGGGTTACATCACCTACATGCGTTCCGACTCGCCGGGCCTGTCCGGCGAGGCGATCCGCGCGGCCCGCAAGCAGGCGACCGCGCTGTACGGCGCGGACGCCGTCGCGGCCAGCCCGCGCGTCTACGCGTCCGCCGACTCGAACGCGCAGGAGGCTCACGAGGCGATCCGTCCGGCGGGCGACAGCTTCCGCACCCCCGACTCGCTCCGCGCGGAGCTCACGGGCGACGAGTTCCGCATGTACGAGATGATCTGGAAGCGCACGCTCGCCTCGCAGATGGCCGATGCCGTGGGCACCACGTCCACCGTGCGCATCGGCGCGACCACGGCCGCGCACCACGCGGTCGAGTTCTCCGCCTCCGGCACCATCCTCACCGCGCCCGGCTTCATGGCGCTGTACGAGGAGTCGCGCGACAAGGCGCGCTACGAGGAGGACGAGACCAAGGTCGAGAAGGAGTCCCGCCTCCCCGTCCTCGAGCAGGGCCAGAAGGTGGGCGCCGAGGGCATCGAGCCGCTCACCCACGCGACCACCCCGCCGCCGCGCTTCACGCAGGGCTCCATGATCAAGGAGCTCGAGGACCGCAAGCTGGGCCGCCCGTCCACGTACGCCGCCATGGTGGACGTCATCATCGACAAGGGCTACGTCCGCGTCGAGAAGCAGGCGCTGGTGCCCACGTGGCTCGCCTTCGCGATGATCCGCCTGCTCGAGGAGCACTTCGCTTGGCTCATCGACTACGACTTCACGGCGGACATGGAGGAGGACCTCGACAAGATCGCCGGCGGCCACCTGTCCCGCATCGACTGGCTGAGCGAGTTCTACTTCGGGTCCGGCGAGGACGAGGACGGCCGCGGCCAGGGCCTCAAGCGCCTGGTCGAGGACCTGGGCGACATCGACGCCCGCGCGAACTCGACGTTCGAGATCGGGGACGGCATCGCGCTGCGCGTCGGCAAGTACGGCCCCTACCTGGAGCGCGAAGTCGACGGCGAGAAGCAGACGGCCTCCGTGCCCGACGAGCTCGCCCCCGACGAGCTCACGGTCGCCAAGGCCGAGGAGCTGCTCCAGAACCAGGGCGGCGACGAGCGCGTGCTCGGCACCCACCCGGAGTCCGGCCTCGAGATCGTGGCGAAGGCCGGCCGGTTCGGCCCGTACGTCACCGAGGTGCTGCCCGAGGACGCCAAGGGCCGCCCCAAGACCGCGAGCCTGTTCAAGTCGATGGCGCTCGAGACGGTCACGCTCGACCAGGCGCTGCGCCTCATGTCGCTGCCGCGCGTGGTGGGCGTGGACCCCGCCACCAACGAGGAGATCACCGCGCAGAACGGCCGCTTCGGGCCCTACCTGAAGAAGGGCACGGACTCGCGCACCATCGAGTCCGAGCAGCAGCTGCTCGACATCACGCTCGAGGAGGCGCTCGCGATCTACGCGCAGCCCAAGCGCGGCCGCGGGCGCGCCGCGACGCCCCCGCTCAAGGAGTTCGGCGAGGACCCGACCTCGGGCAAGCCGATCGTCGCGAAGTCGGGCCGGTTCGGCGACTACATCACCGACGGCGTCACCAACGTCACCATCCCCAAGACGGAGACGGTCGAGTCGGTGACCCCCGAGCGCGCGATCGAGCTGCTCGCGGAGAAGCGCGCCAAGGGCCCGGCCAAGAAGCCGGCCCGCCGCACCGCCGCCAAGAAGCCCACCACCCGGAAGAAGTAGCCCATGGCGCAGCAGCCGGAGCCGGAGCGCTCGGTCAACGTGAGGTGGCTGGGCTACCTCGGCCTGGTGGTCGGCGTCGGTGCCGTGGTGCTCACGGTCGACTCGGGATCGGTCTCGGTGCTCGGCTTCTCCTTCGACGTGAGCGTCCCGATCATCGCCGCGCTCGCATTCCTGGGCGGGATCCTCGGCGGGCGGTACGGGCCCAAGCAGGGGGATCTCTAAGGCCCCGTCGCCCCGTTTGCGCGCGCGCTCCGAGAGCGAGACTCTTGAATCTCGGAGGGGGTCTCCATGAGCGGCACCGTCGCGCAGCTCTCTGATGACGCCATCGCGCGCCTCGGGGCGGACGCGTACCTGCTCGAAGGCTCCCGCGCAGCCGCCGAGCGCCTGCTCCGCGAGGCCGCCGCACGCGCCGCGCGCCTGCACCCGCGCGACGGAGCGGTCGAATCGGAGATCCGTGCCGCGCTCGCGCAACGCCACCTCCACCATCACCACCGGCACCACGGGCTCGGCGCCCCGACCAGCACCATCGCGAGGCTCGGCACCCTGACGCCGCGGCAGCGCACCGTGCTGGTGCTGCGCCACGTCGACGGGCTCGGCGGCAGCGAGATCGGCATCGCGCTCGGCCTGCCGGCACGCGCCGTGGACGCCGCGCTCGGCGACGCGCTGGTCGCGCTCGGCGGCCGCGCGGAGGACGCTGTCGACGAGGTCGACATCGTGATCCGCCCCCGGCGCCCGCGAGGGGGGACCTCCTAGCCGGGCGCGCGATGGCCGGCCGTCCCCCCGAGCCAGAGAGCACGCTCGCGAGCGTGGGGGAGAGGCTCACGCTCGCGGCAGCGGCGGCACAGCGGACGATGCGCGGGCGAGCCTCCCGTGCCCTCGCCGGGACGCAGGGTCGGGCCAGGGCGCGGTGGCGGGTCGTGCAGTTCGCCACGGCGGGGTTCGTGGTGCTGCTCGTGCTCGTCGGGGCGGCCGCCGTCGTCCGGCTGGTCGACCCTCCGGAGCCGCCCGAGCAGCGCCTCGCGGCCGCGATCATCGCGGGCGACCACGAGGCGGTCGCGGCCCTGATCGGGGACGGCGCTCTCACGGCGCTCGAGGCCGGCAGACCCACGGAGGCGGTGCGGCTCGCGATCGACGGCTGCGACGTGGACATGTTCCGCCGCCTCACCGACGCCGGCGCGCGCCGCAGCGCCGACGCCGGCCGCGCGGCACAGGACGTGGCCCTCACCACCGCGATCCGCCGCTGCCCGCCGCCGGTGGTCCGCGAGGTGTGGCGGGACACCCGCACCGCGACGCCGCCCCTCCACCTCATGGTCTTCGCGGCGGTCGAGGGCGGGCCTGGCGCGGTGCGCACCCTCGCGCACCTGGGCCTTCCGGTCGAGTCGCCGATCGACGAGCCCGGCGGCGTCAGCCCGCTCGAGGCCGCCATCCTCGCCGGACGCGCGGACGTGGCGCGGTCGCTCATCGCCCTCGGCGCGGACCCGGAGCGTCGCACCGCCGACGGCACCCGCCTGTCGCACCTGCTCGAGGCCCTCGCGGGCACCGCCGCCGGTGGCGGCACCGGGCAGGGGACGCAACCCTAGGCGCAGGGGTCGGCGTTCTAGGGGTGGAGGGGGGACGACATGGGCGACACCACCCGCGTGGTCGAGGAGCTGTACCGCACCGCGATCCCGCGCCTGTGCGCGTACGGCTTCCTGCTCACCGGGTCCGAATCCGAGGGCGAGGAGGTGGTGCAGGCGGCGATCGTGAAGACGTTCGGCAGGCATCGCCGGCTCGAGGACGCGGCCTCTGCCGAGGCGTACGTCCGCGCCGCGATGCGCACGCTCGTCATCGATGCGGGACGTCGCGCCACGCGTTGGCGCCGGGTGATGCCGTCCCAGGTCTCGCTGGGCGCGGTGCGTCTCGAGGACGATGTGGTCGGTGAGGACGAGGTGGCGCGTGCGCTGCGGGAGCTGCCGCCCCGCGTGAGGGTCGCGGTCGCGCTGCGCTACTCCGACGACCTGACGACGGCCGAGGTCGCCGCCCGGATGGGGGTCACCGAAGGAGCCGTCAAGAAGTACCTCCACACCGCGCGGGAACGGTTGGGCACCTGGCTGCGCCCCGACGAGACGGATACCGCGGGCGTCGCCGTCCGCGTGGCGAAGGGACGGACGCGATGATGGACGATCTCGCCGCAGCCGCCGCCGAGCACGGTGTGCGGATGGCCGCCAGGGTCGAGGCCGCCGGGCCCGCACCCGCGCTGGCCGGGATCGCGCGCGCACGTCGCCGTCGGGCGGCGGCCGGCGTAGCGATCCTGATCCCCGCGCTCGCTCTGGGCGCCTGGGCGGTGACCGCCGTCCGGGGCGCCGACGCCGTCGAGCCCGCGCAGACGGAGACGCCGGTCCGGATCACCGAGGATCCGCTCGACGTGCAGCTGAGCGGAGCGATCGGCCGCCGGGACTACGCGATGATGCACGCGCTCATCGACCTGGGGGTCTACCTGGACCATCAGGGCGTCCGTCCGTTCACCTCGACCGCCATGGAGAACTGCGACGTGACCGCCTTCGAGATCCTCGAGGATGCGGGGGCTCCGCGCACCGTCCACGCGGTGTGGCGCTACGACGACGAGGCGCTGCGGGTGGCGATCGGGCGGTGCGACGCCGACGTGATCGCGCGGATCGTCGACCCGGCGACGGCGCCGCGTCTGAGCGACACGACGATGCTGCAGGCCGTCGACAAGGCGGACGATGCGGCGCTCACCGTGCTCGTCACGGCCGGCGCTCCGCTCGAGGGTGCCGGGGACTGGAGCACTGTCGCGTACGCGGCCCTGCACGGCCTCGACGACCGTGTCGAGCTGCTGCTCGATCTGGGCGCCGATCCCGACGTCACCATCGATGAGGGGCCGCTCATCGACTACGTGCGCGAGGTCGGCAGCGCACGCGCGATCGCGGCTGTCGAGGCCGCACGGGAGGCGTCATGAGGCTCAGGATGATGGCGGCCGCGCTCGCGGCGCTGGTACTGGCGGGATGCACCGGAGGTTCGGAGGCGAGCGACGGCGCGAGCGCCGCGCCGTCGATCGCGGCGGCCGACACCGCGACGCTCACCCCCGACCAGCGGCTGATGGCCGCCGCGGTGACGGGCGACGTCGCATCCGCCCAGGGGGCGATCGCGGAAGGCGCCAGCGCGGGCGCCATCATGGGGTGGGCCTCCCCGCTCCACGCCGCCGCCCATCACGGGCATGCGGACGTGGTCCAGCTGCTCCTCGACGCGGGCGCGAGCGTCGACCAGACCGTCGCGGGCGACACCCCGCTGCACCTGGCGGCGCTCTCGGACGACGCCGCGACAGTCGCGGCGCTCGTCCGCGCGGGCGCCGACGTGGAGGCCGGCGGCGGCCAGGACGCCGACATGACCCCGCTCATGATCGCGATGGCCTCGGGCTCGACCGAGGCGGCGGGGGCGCTGCTCGAGGCCGGAGCCTCGTGGACCATCGGCAACACGTGGGGTGTGGACCCCCTCCAGTGGGCCGTGTTCTTCGGCGAGGAGGACGCGATCGCGTGGGCCCTCGCGCACGGAGCGGATGTCGCCTCGATCGAGGAGGACGGGACGCTGCGCTCGGAGGTCGCCGAGGAGTGGGAATGGCCGGAACTCGCGAACTACCTGCGGACCGTCGAGTAGCCAACCAGCGCATCGTCCCCCATATGCTGGCTGCATGAGTGCACCGCTGCCCATGTCCGCGCCCGCCGTCCGTTGGGGAATCCTCGGCGCCGGGGGCATCGCCCGCAAGCTCGCCGACGCCGTCACGCATTACACCGCGTCGACGGTGATCGCCGTGGGCTCGCGCGACCAGGCGAGGGCCCAGGCCTTCGCCGACGAGGCCGGGATCCCGACCGCGTACGGCTCCTACGAGGAGCTTCTCGCTGACCCGGACATCGACGTGGTCTACGTCGCGACGCCGCACAGCCACCACCACGAGCATGCGCTCATGGCCATCGCGGCCGGCAAGAACGTGCTGTGCGAGAAGGCGTTCACGCAGAACGCCAACCAGGCGCGCGAGGTGGTCGCAGCGGCCCGCGCGAAGGGCGTGTTCCTCATGGAGGCCATGTGGACCCGCCACCTGCCGCACGTGTACGCGCTGCGGGAGGCGATCGCGCGCGGCGAGATCGGCGACGTGGTGTCCGTGCAGGCCGACCACGGCCAGCTCCTCACCCACGTCGAGCGCATGTGGAACCCCGCGCTCGCGGGCGGCGCGCTCCTGGACCTGGGCGTCTACCCGGTCGCCTTCGCGCACGACCTCCTGGGCGTCCCCGACAAGATCACCGCGACCGGCCGCCTCCGCGAGACCGGCGTCGACGGCCAGGTGTCGATGATCTTCGACTACGCGACCGCGCAGGCCAGCCTCACCACCACCATGGAGGCGAAGACGCCGTGCATGGCGCTGATCGGCGGCACCGAGGGCCGCATCGAGGTGCAGGACACCTTCTACGCGCCCACGTCCTTCACGGTGAAGCGCCTCGACGGCACCTCCTGGACCTACGACGGCGACGTGCCCAACGGCTTCCAGTTCGAGGCCGCCGAGGTCGCGCGCCGCATCCACGCCGGCGACAAGGAGAGCGCGCTGCTCACGCTCGACCAGTCCATCGAGATCATGGAGATCCTCGACGAGGTCCGCATGCAGGTGGGCCTGCGCTACCCCAACGAGCTGTAACCCACCCGCGGCCTCACCAGGGACGATGCGCCGGTCGGGTGACCGGCGCATCGTCGCGTGGTCGAGGGTTCAGCCGGTGTAGCCGGGCGTCGCTGCCGCGGGCGCGGCCGCTCCGGCGGCGACGGCGGTCTCCTCGATGACGTCCTCGATGACGTCGTCGACGTCGGGGCCCTCGGACCCGGAGCCCCAGGCGATGTCCTCGATCAGGGTGTCGCCGTACGTGAGCGACAGCACCGACGTGCCGCCGATGATCTCGCTCGCCGTGGGCAGGCCGGTGGAGTCGAGTCCGAACCAGGCGGGGTCGCCCCATCCCGCGTCGAAACCGAACTGCCAGTCCGCGTTGAACTCCTGGAAGAAGTCGACGCCGCCGAAGAGCCCGTCGCTCACCATCGTGACGTCCTCCACCACCGGCCCGTTGAGGAAGAACACCATGACGCCCGCGAGGCTCACGGCGCAGCCGTCTCCCGCGCCCGTCACGGTGACGAGGCCGGCGGCGTGGTCGACGTCGATCGTCAGCTCACCGCACATGTCCCCGCCCAGGATGTCGGCGAAGTCGGGGTCGATGTCCGCCGCGGTGAGCTCCGGACCATCGCCCACGATCACGTCGTCGACGAAGTACATGGACATCGCCATCTCCGGCGCGGGCGAGGCGAGCATCGCCATGACCATCGCGTGGATCTCGGGCGCGGGCTCCGGGTCGGGCGTCACCGACGGCTCCGGCGAGACGCTGGGCTCGGGCGAGACGCTCGGCGCGGGGGACGCCGAGGGCGAGACGGACACGGACGGCGACG
Organism: Demequina silvatica; assembly: GCF_000971215.1. GTDB lineage: Bacteria > Actinomycetota > Actinomycetes > Actinomycetales > Demequinaceae > Demequina > Demequina silvatica. The sequence continues at coordinate 180,935 of NZ_BBMA01000006.1, read as the reverse complement.
GCGACGGCGAGGCGTCCTCGGCTGCCGCGGCGCTCGCGGTGGCGAGCAGGGCGGCGGTGACGACGGCCGCACCGGCCGCCGCGCTGATGCGCTGGTTCACGCGATCTCCCCTCAGAGATGACAAGAGCCCGAGAACACCTGCTCAGATGGGGTGCCGGGCGAAGGCAATGTACCGCGCCGCGGACCCGACCACCAGCACCGGGTGACGCAAATCTCACCGGCGACCGGCGCATCGTCCCGTGGGCGGCGTTGTCGGGGGCTCCCGGTAGATTCTTCCCATGGCTTATCCGGGGTTCTGGGTGGTGTTCGAGGGCGCGGACGGCGTGGGCAAGACCACGCAGGTCGAGCTGCTCGCCGCGCACCTGCGCTCCGCCGCGGGCGGGTCGCGCGAGGTGCTCACCACGCGCGAGCCGGGCGGCACCCCGCTCGGGGTCGAGCTGCGCCAGGCGATCATGCACGGCGACCACGTCGCGCCCCGCGCGGAGGCGCTCCTCTACGCCGCGGATCGCGCCCATCACATCGCCACGCTCGTGCGGCCGGCGCTCGAGGCGGGCGCGGTGGTGCTGCAGGACCGCTACCTCGACTCGTCGGTGGTCTACCAGGGCGGGGCCCGCGGGCTCGGTGACGAGGTCGAGCGGATCTCGCGTTGGGCCACCGAGGGCCTGCTGCCGGACGTGACCGTGGTGCTCGACATGGAGCCCGACGCGTCGCGCATGAGCCGCGACCTGGACCGTGTGGAGCGCGAGACCATCGCCAAGGCCGCCCAGATGCGCGCCGCGTTCCTCGAGCGCGCCGCGCTGGCGCCGGGCCGCTACGCCGTGGTCGACGCGGCGCGACCCGTCGAGGCCGTCCACGCCTCGGTGGTCGAGGCCGTGGAGCGCGCGATGGGTCGCCGCGACGGGCTGCCGGTCGAGCCGTGGGGGACGCCGTGACCGTGTGGGAGTCGGTCGTCGGGCAGGGGCACGCGATCGGGCCGCTGCGCGCCGCGATCGACGACCCGGGCTCGATGACCCACGCGTGGCTGATCACGGGGCCGCCGGGATCCGGCCGCTCGTACGCCGCGCGGGCCTTCGCCGCGGCCCTGCAGTGCGAGAGGGGCGGGTGCGGCGAGTGCCGCGCCTGCACCACCGCGATCGCGGGCACGCACGCGGACGTCACCCTGATCGCGACGGAGAAGGTCACCATCTCGATCGACGAGGTCCGCGACCTCATCGGCCTCGCGGCCACGTCGCCCAGCCAGGGACGCTGGCGCGTGATCGTGGTCGAGGACGCGGATCGCATGACCGAGCGCACCTCCAACGTGCTCCTCAAGTCCATCGAGGAGCCGCCCCCACGCACCGTGTGGGTGCTGTGCGCGCCCAGCCCGCAGGACGTCGCGGTCACCATCCGTAGCCGCTGCCGGATAGTCGGCCTGCGCACCCCCGACCCCGACGACGTCGCCGCGCTGCTGGTCTCGCGCGACGGGATCGAGCCGGGGCTCGCGCTCGAGTGCGCGCTCGCCGCCCAGAGCCACATCGGCGTCGCGCGCCGCCTCGCCCGCAACCCCGAGGCGCGCGCCCGTCGCGACCAGGTGCTCGCGCTCGCCACGGACATCCGCGGCGTCGGGGACGCGATCTTCGCCGCCGCGGACCTGGTCGAGGTCGCGGACACGGACGCGAAGGCCGCCACCGAGGAGCGCGACGCGGAGGAGCGTGCGGAGCTCATGACCACGCTCGGCGTCGAGGACGGCGGCCGCATCCCGCCCGCGCTGCGCGCCCAGCTGCGTCAGCTCGAGGAGGACCAGAAGCGGCGCGCCACCCGGCACAAGCGTGACGTGCTCGACCGCGCGATCACGGACCTCATGTCGCTCTACCGCGACGTCGCCGTCGCCCAGACCGGCGCCTCGGTGCGCATGGTCAACCTCGCCCACGAGGGGCACGTGCGCGACCTCGCGGCCCGCACCACGCTCGCGGACACCATGCGCTGCCTCGACGCGCTCGCCACCGCGCGCGAGCGGCTCGCCGGCAACGTGGCGCCGCTGCTCGCGCTCGAAGCGATGGCGCTGGACCTGCGCCCGCCCACCGCCGGCCGTCGTTAGGGTGGCGACATGAGACGCCCCCTCACCGCAGTGATCGCCCTGGCCGCCGCATCGTCCCTGCTGGTGGGCTGCACCGCCACGGAGGACGATGCCCCGATCACCCCCGCGCCCACGTCCGGTTCGACCTCGGGCACCGGGGAGGCAGGGGAGCCGGCCGTGTACTCGCAGGAGGTGTCCTGGGAGGAGTGCGGCGAACTCGAGTGCGCGACCATCCAGGTGCCGCTCGACTGGGAGGACCCCGACGGCGAGACCGTCGACCTCGCGATCAACCGCGCGCGCGCCACCGATCAGGACGCGCGCATCGGCAGCCTCGTGATCAACCCCGGCGGGCCGGGCGGGAGCGGGCTGGATCTCACCGAGTCGTTCGTCGCGATGGCGGGCGAGGACCTGCTGGCCGCCTACGACGTGGTGGGCTTCGACCCGCGCGGCGTGGGGGAGTCGAGCCCCCTCGCGTGCGGCGACGCGGACGTGATCGACGCGTACTACCTCACGGACCTCACCCTGGACACGGACGCCGCCATCGCGGACGCCCGTCAGGCGAACGTCGACTTCGCGGAGGGCTGCCGCGAGCAGAGCGGGCCGCTCGTGGAGAACGTCGACACGTCCTCCGCGGCGCGCGACATGGACGTGATCCGCGCGCTCATGGGCGACAGCGAGCTGCACTACCTGGGGTACTCGTACGGCACCCAGCTGGGCGCGACGTACGCGGAGCTGTACCCGGAGAACGTGGGCCGCATGGTGCTCGACGGCGCCGTCGACTTCACGCTGCCCATGGAGGAGCAGGCCGCGGGCCAGGCGCGCGGCTTCGAGGGCTCGCTCATGAACTTCATCGACTGGTGCCAGGAGCAGGCCGACTGCCCGCTCACGGGCGACCGCGAGGCCGCGCGTCAGCAGGTCGAGGACATCACGCTGCAGGCCCGCGACCAGGGCTACGAGTCGCTCGACGGCGACCCCGTCAACGGCAACATCATGGTCTACGGCATGGTGATCACCATGTACGACGAGGGATCCTGGCCGTACCTCCAGGCCGGCCTCGACGAGGTCATCAACCGCGGCACCGCGGACATCTTCTACCAGCTGGCCGGCTTCTACCTGGACAAGGACCCGAGCACCGGCGAGTACCTGTCGAACTCGCAGTGGGCCTTCACCGCGATCGGCTGCCTCGACGGCGGGACGGTCGAGCCGTTCACCGTGGACTCGCTGGACGCCTTCCGGACGCAGATGGAGGAGGCCTCGCCCACGTTCGGCTGGTGGTTCGCGTCCTCGCTGGGCTGCGACGGCTGGCCGTGGCAGGGCTCGGAGCGGGTCACCTCGCTGGACGCCGCCGACGGCGCCGCGCCCATCCTGGTCATCGGCACCACGCAGGACCCCGCCACGCCCTACGCGTGGGCGGAATCGCTCAGCGAGCAGCTCGCCGGATCCACCCTCCTCACGTACGAGGGCGAGGGCCACACCGCGTACGGACGCTCCAACTCGTGCGTGATCGACGCGGTCGACGGGTACCTGGTGGACGGCGAGATGCCGGTTTCAGGATTGCGCTGCTGAGGCGCTATCATGTCTTTCCGTGCCCTCCGGGGCGTGGATGCGTTCGCGCGGGATTCTCGCAGGGGCGCACGCCGCCTTAGCTCAGTCGGCAGAGCGATTCACTCGTAATGAATAGGTCGTGGGTTCGATTCCCACAGGCGGCTCGTTGTGAGAGGCCCGGTCCCCCGTGCGGGGGCCGGGTCTTTTCGCGTTCCGGGACCACCGCATCGTCCCGCGGCCATCCAGGTAAAGTAGGCGCGCGGTCCCGGCGAGATCCTGGGGCCGGCGTTCCGGTGTCGACGTCGCCCCTGGTCGCGATCGCACCGTGAGGAGACGCCCCGCCCATGACCACCCTGACCATGCTCGCGCTCGCCGTCGGCGTGTCCGCGGACGCGTTCGCGGTGGCGCTCGGCAAGGGTCTTCAGCTGCGCGCACACGTGGTGCGGGGCGCGCTGATCCTGGGTCTCGCGTTCGGGTTCGCGCAGGCGGTCATGCCCGTGATCGGGTGGGCGCTCGGCAGCGCCTTCGCCGATGCGATCGCCGCGTACGACCACTGGGTCGCGTTCGGGCTGCTCGCCCTGGTGGGCGGCAAGATGCTGTGGGAGGCGCTCACGCCCGATGATCCGGAGGCGCCCGAGCCGGAGGACGCGTTCTCCGCGCACGAGGTGGTGGTCCTCGCGGTCGCCACGAGCATCGACGCTCTTGCGGTGGGCGTGAGCTTCGCGTTCATCGATGTCTCGCTGTGGATCGCGGTCCTCGCGATCGGCGTGGTGACGTTCGCGCTGTCGTTCGTCGCGGTGCTGGTGGGTCACCGCATCGGGACGCGGTTCCGCCGGCCCGCGGAGATCCTGGGCGGGGTGGTGCTGATCGTGATCGGCGTGCAGATCCTGATCGAGCACCTCAGCGCGTGATCTGCTGACGTGGCGGCCGACACCGTGAGCCGCGGCGCGCTCCGCCGAGCCCGAATGACCGGTTTGTCCCGCCTTCTCCGCCGCCAATGTGGCCAGCGTGTTAAATCTCACGAACAAGTGAGCAATATGTGCGCCATCCGGTCGAGTGACCCCTGGAAACCGTGGCATCCTTGCTCTGCATCACGTGCCAACGTGCAATCTTTCTGGGAGGAATGATGAAGACCAAGCTGGGGATGAAGCTGGCCGCCGTTGGCGCCGCCGTTCTCATGACCATCGCCATCGCGCCCGCGTCGCAGGCCGCGCCGGGCTCAGCGACGTGGAAGCAGATCGACAAGGTCTCGAGCGTCTCGATGTCCAACGTCACGCGCTCGTACGCCACCTCGGTGGACCCGCGTCCGCGCCACGTCGCGATCAGCCGCGTGGGCACCGGCAAGACCCTCTCGCTCTCGATCACCGTGCCCAAGGGCTGCGTCGCCATCAAGTGGGCGGACGTGAACTACTCGGGCATCAAGAGCTCGAGCATCTACTGGGGCATGTCGACCAAGTCCGGCAACCAGGCCACCAAGTTCGCGAAGGTCAGCGGCACCAAGCAGGTCTGGGCCAAGCCGGGCACCAAGATCACGTTCTCGGCGAACAAGGCGAAGCCGAACAAGAAGGCCGGCACGGTGACCTTCACCAACCTCAGCCTCAAGTGCAAGTAAGCACTGACCGCAAGGTTTCTCGCGGCTGATCCGCCTGGCAGGGCGATCACGGCTGTGGCGAGCGGCCCCTCCTTCTGGAGGGGCCGCTTTCGCGTTCCCAGGGGCGGGGGTGCCGCCTACTTCTTCCCGGTCTCGACGTTCACCGTCACCTCGATGTCGTCGAGCGCCTTCTTGATGATCTTCTCGATCGCGGTGGTGTCCACCTCGACGCCCTCGGCCTTGAGCTTGTCGACCACGGCCTTGGACGCGGTCGCGATCGCCTGGCTCCGCTGAGCGCTCTTCTGCGCCTGGAACGCCGCCGAGGCCGCGCGTACGGACGCGATCCCTCCGCGACGCTGCAGGTAGCCCGAGGACACGGACTTCCAGTCGAGGTCGAGCACACTGCGCTCGAAGTCGGTGAGCTCGTACTCGGCGCTCCACACGGCGCCGGGCACCTCCTCGCGGATCAGCGCGCGCAGCGCCGCCAGGTCCTCCTTGGTGAGAGGCATGTCGTCCTCCTCATGCGCGTCGGCCGTCGCCGAGTACTCGTAGTGCCAGGGCTCGAGCGTCGACGCGCTCTTCGCCCAGGCGGGGTTGATCCATCCGAACGTGGGGTGCGCCGCCATCCACACCCGCGACTGCTCGCCCAGGTCGAGCGCGAGCCCGTCCTCGTGCAGCGACGTGCCCGGCACCGCCACTGAGACGGTGGGCCCGCCGGACCTCTTCGCGACCCGGCGCCAGTGCGGCACGCCGTTCCAGGTCCGCTGATCGAACTTCGCGGACGCCCCGAAATCCGAGGTGTAGCTGTCCTCGAACAGCTCGCGCTGGATCTCGGGATCCCGCCAAGACGAGTTCACGTCGCGCGGACACCCCGCCGCGACCGCGCGCGTGAACGCGCCGAGCGAGCGCGCCTCGAGCGTGATGTTCAGCTCCGATGAACGGACGATCGCCATCGCTGCGCCTCCGGGCGGAGGGACTGTCGCGAACACCGTCCTGCGTAGCGACGATGCGGGGGCCGGGGACCGGTCGTGACGCCGGGGTGGGCGGCGGCTGGGTTGCCGTGGGGCCGGTCCGGACGGGACGCGCCTTGCGCGGGAACGGATGCGATCCAGCGTACGCCCGGTCCGGGTGGCACGCCCGCGCTCGCCCCCACCCCTTGCGCATCCGCGGCTTCCGAGCGACACTGAACGATGTATCGCTCACAGTCGTTCGCCCGTCACCGGCCGGACGGCGAAGCAGAGGAGGCACGCCATGACCGGCACCAGCGGCAAGAGCTTCACCCCGCCCACCGCGGGCGAGGCGATGGACGCCATGTGGGACGCGTTCGACCAGCTGCGCTCGGGCTTCGAGAAGAAGGTGGGCTCGCGCATGGGCCGCGGCGACGTCCGCGCCGCCGTGCTCGCCCTGCTGGCCGAGGAGCCCATGCACGGCTACCAGATCATCCGCCAGATCGAGGAGCGCACCGGCGGCCGGTGGAAGCCCAGCGCCGGGTCCGTCTACCCGACGCTCCAGCTCCTCGCGGACGAGGGCCTGGTCACCGCGGAGATGGCCAACGACCGCAAGGTGTACTCGCTCACCGAGGCAGCCAAGGACGAGGCCGCGGCCGCGGCCAAGGACGCGCCCTGGGCCCCGACCGAGCCCAAGGAGGGCGGCCGCGTGGGCCCGCTCTCGAAGGCGGGCTTCGACCTCGCGCAGGCCGTCGCGCAGGTGGGCCGCTCCGGCTCGCCGGCCCAGCAGGAGCAGGCGGTCGAGGTGCTCGACCAGGCGCGACGTAAGATCTACTCGATCCTCGCCGAGGGCTGACCGGACGCCGTCAGGCCGTCGGGGATCGAGGAGAGCTGATGCCCGACGTCCTGCACGGCCGCGCGCGCTACCGCCGCATCTTGCGCTTCGCCGCGCGCCACCTCATCGCGATCTGGTGGTTCGAGCTGATCATCCCGAGGGTCGGCTTCCGCCGGGTCACGGAGCGCACCCGCGCGGCCCGGATGCACCGCTTCGCGAGCCGCTTCCGCGTGCTCGCGGTGGACCTGGGCGGTCTCATGATCAAGCTGGGCCAGTTCATGTCGACGCGCCTCGACGTGCTCCCGCCGGAGATCACCAAGGAGCTCGAGGACCTGCAGGACGAGGTCCCCGCCGTCCCGTTCGCGCAGATCCAGGCCCTCGCGGAGGCCGAGCTGGGCGTTCCCCTCGCCCAGGTCTACGCGAGCTTCGACCCCACCCCCGTCGCCGCCGCCTCCTTGGGCCAGGCGCATCGGGCGACCCTCGCATCGTCCCTCGCCACCGACGTGGGCTTCGCCCAGGTGGTGGTGAAGGTGCAGCGGCCCGGCATCGCGGACATCGTGGCCGTGGACCTGTCCGCGCTGCGGCGCGTGGGCGCGTGGCTCAGCCGCCTGCGGGTGGTGTCGCACCGGGTCGACATGCCGGGCCTGATCGAGGAGTTCGCCGCGACCAGCCTCGAGGAGATCGACTACCTCCACGAGGCGCAGAACGCGGAGGCCTTCGCGGCGTCCTTCGCGGAGGATCCGCGCGTGCGCGTCCCCGCGATCGTGTGGGAGCGCACCACGCGACGCGTGCTCACGCTCGAGGACGTCACCGCGATCAAGATCACCGACGTCGACGCGATCCGCGCCGCGGGCATCGAGCCGCGCACGGTCGCGAAGGTGTTCGCGGAGGTGATGCTGGACCAGCTGTTCGTGCACGGGTTCTTCCACGCGGACCCGCACCCGGGCAACATCTTCGTCACGCCGCGGGCGGGCGGCGACGGGGACGCCCCCGCATGGACGCTCACGTTCGTCGACTTCGGGATGATGGGCGACGTCCCCGACCGTCTGCGTGCGAGCCTGCGCAAGCTCATCATCGCGGCGGCCGCGCGCGACGGCCGCGGCATGGTGGTCGCGATGCACGATGCGGGCGTCCTGCTGCCCTCCGCGGACACCAAGGAGCTGGAGCGCGTCCTCACGCAGGTGTTCGCGCGGTTCGGCGGGATGGGCTTCGCGGAGCTGCGCGAGCTGGACCCGCGCGAGTTCCGCGACTTCGCGCTCGAGTTCAGCGACGTCATGCTCACGCTGCCGTTCCAGCTGCCCGAGAACTTCCTGCTCATCATCCGCGCGCTGTCGCTCACGTCGGGGCTGTCGACGTCGCTCGACCCGCGCTACAACGTGTGGGACTCGGTCGAGCCGTACGCGACGCAGCTGCTGCGCAGCGAGGCGGGCAACGTGCTGGGCGACCTGGGCGGCCAGCTGCGGGAGAACGCGCAGGTCGCGTGGCACCTGCCCAAGCGGCTCGACGGCGTGCTCACCACCATCGAGGACGGCAAGCTGTCGATCAACGCGCCCAAGCTCGAGGACACGTTCGGGCGCCTCGAGCACACGGCGCGACGCCTGGTGTCCGCGCTGATCTTCGCCGCGATGCTGATCGCGGGCGCCCGCCTGCACGCCGACGACCCGGGCACGGGCATCGCGCTCATGGTCGCCTCGGTGGTGCCGCTGCTGCACGTGATCTTCGGGCGCCGGCACGATCGCTGAGCGGGTCGATCAGCGCGGAGCGGGTCCCGTCGAGCGGCGCACGATCAGCTCGGACTGCACGGCGCGCGGGTCGTGCGCTTCCGATCCATCGATCCGGCTGATCAGCTCGCGTACGGCATCACGTCCGCTCCCGTTGAGATCCATACGCAATGTTGTCAGGGGAGGGCAGAAGAAGGCTGCGTCTGGGATGTCGTCGATGCCGGTCACGCTGACATCGCCAGGGACTGACAGTCCGCGCTCACCCAGTGCGAGCATGGCGCCGAGCGCCATCTGATCGTTGGCGGACACGATCGCGGTCGCGTCGAGATCAGCGAGGACCTTGATCGCCGCATACCCCGACGCGGCCGACCAGTCGCCCTCGATGGTGCGGACAATGGTGAGACCATCCTCGGCGGTAGCGCTCGCAAGCGCCCGAGTACGGTTGCGCGCCGCGGACCACTGCGACGGCCCCGCAAGGTGGAGGATCGTACGATGCCCCAGCGAGGAGAGATGGCGGACCAGTGCGGGCATCCCCACGGTCGCAAGCTGCGACTCGACCCGCACGGGTTCGTCGAGCTCGGTGGCGATCAGCGCGGGCACGCGGAAGTCGATCCGCTCGAAGGCGCTGGTCATCTCGTCGGTCGATGACAGCGCGAGGATGCCTTCTACATCATGTTCGGCGATCATGGCGAGCGCTTGAGTGATCGAAGCTGTGTCACCTGTGTCGAGCGTGACGATATCGAGCACGTAGCCAGCGTCACGTGCCGCTGCCGAAGCTGCGCCGAGGAGCTTGCTCGGGCCGTACTTGTCGATGTCGTGCGTGAGTGCACCGATGCGACGCGAGCGCCCCGTCGTGAGGGAACGGGCGGTGAGGTTGGGGCGGTACTCGAGATCGGCGAGCGCTCTCTCGACCTTGGCTCGGGTCTCGGGGCGGATCCCCTCGAAGCCCTTGAGATACCTGCTCACCGTCTGGTGCGACACGCCGGCCGCGGCCGCGACGTCGTAGATGGTCGCCGGCCTGCTCGCGCCCGAGGTTGCTCCTCGGTGCTTGCGCGCGCGGATGGGGCCTGCATCCCGCTCCGCGGTCCCCGATGTCGGGATCGCCTGCTCAGCCATGGCTTTCGGTCCTCCATCGCACGTCGCCTGCCTGAACGCTACTCCCTGAAGGTCACGGAACCGTGACATTCGCGAGGGTTGCGCTCCTTGATATTACCGGTAACATCGCCGTTGTCGCCCAATGTGGCCGGTAACACCGGACTTCTCGGGCAGGTGCAGGGATCAACAACGGAGTGGATCTATGAATCTCAGCAGCGACGGCGCTGCCGCCAGGCGCGTCGGACTCGGGGTCGCGTACTACCCGGAGTACCAGCGTCACGACCGCCTTGCGGTGGACCTCGACCTCATGGTTGCGGCCGGCATCACCACCATCCGCGTCGGCGAGTCGGTGTGGTCGACGTGGGAGCCTGTCGACGGCGAGTTCGACCTCGAGTGGCTGCTGCCCGCTCTCGACGAGGCTCACGCGCGTGGCATGTCTGTGATCCTCGGTACCCCGACGTACGCCGCCCCGCCGTGGCTGCAGGTCGCCCACCCCGAGATCGCGGCGGACCGCGCGACGGGAGAGCCCATCCCATGGGGTGCCCGCCAGGAGATGGACTTCACGCACCCCCAGTTCCGCCGTCGCGCCGAGCGCGTCATCCGCGCGATCCTTGGACGGTACGCGCGCCACCCCGCCGTGGTGGGATTCCAGGTCGACAACGAGCCGGGCATCGAGATCCTGCACAACGACGGGGTCTTCGTGAAGTTCGTCGCGCATCTCGAGCGCACCTATGGCGACGTCGACGCCCTCAACCGCGAGTGGGGCCTCACATACTGGTCCCACCGCCTGCTGCACTGGACGGAGCTGTGGCGCCCCGACGGCAACTCGTTCCCCCAGTACGACCTCGCGTGGCGCACCTTCCAAGCCGACCTCGTCGCGGACTTCATCGCGTGGCAGACGCGCATCGTCGACGAGTACCGGTCTGAGGATCAGTTCGTCACCACGTGCTTCCAGTACCCGCGCGCGGCCCTCGACGACCAGCGCACGGCGGAACCTCTCACGGTCACGGCCGGCAACCCCTACTACGGGATGCAGGACCGCCTGGACATGCGGGACCGCAGGCCGAGCCCGCACTACTGGACCACGAGCGGTGTGCCCTCGCTGTTCCGCCAGGGGGACCGCATGTTCTCCTCGAAGCAGGCGCGCTACCTGGTCACGGAGACCAACGCTCAGGCGATCGGCGACAGCGCAACCAACTACCCGCCGTACCCTGGGCAGCTCGCCCAGGCCGCGTTCGCGCTCATCTCCCGCGGCGCGGAGCTCATCGAGTACTGGCAGTGGAACACGCTGCCCTACGGTGCCGAGACCTACTGGGGTGGCGTGCTGCCCCACAGCCTCGAGCCCGGGCGGGTGTACAGGGAGATCGCGGGGATCGGCGAATCGCTCGACGCGATCGGCGGCCTGCTCGACGGCTACGAGCCCGACGCCGACGTGGCCGTGCTCTGGTCGATCCCGAGCAAGCACGCGCTGCAGTTCCAGCCCCCCTTCCGCCTGCCGGACGGCGATCCGGGCGACCCCTACGAGCGGATCGTCGACGCGTTCTACGACGGCGCTTTCGCGGCGCGGGCGCAGGCGCGCATCCTCCACGTGGGGCAGGCGCACGACCTGGGAGCCGTGGAGCTTGCGCGGCGCTTCCCGGTGCTCATCGCGGCCGGCCTCTACATCGCCTCGGACGAGGACATCGCCCTCCTCGACACCTATGTCGCGGCGGGTGGACACCTTGTCCTGGGTCCGCGCACGGCCTACGCCGACAGCGAGGCGCGTGCTCGTCATCAGGTCGCGCCCCCCGGGCTCGCTGGCGCCGCGGGCGTGACATACGACGAGTTCTCGAATCTCGATGCGCCGGTCCCCGTGACGGGCGAGGCGCTGAGCCTGCCTGAGGGTGCGACCGCGGAGCTGTGGATCGACGGCCTGACGCCGATGGACGCGCAGGTGCTCGCCACCTATGACCACCCGCGATTCTCAGACTTCGCCGCGGTCACGCGTGCCGACCGTGGAGCGGGTGCGGTCACCACCGTCGGCTGCGTCCCGTCGCGGCAGCTCGCCGCCGCGGTCGTGAGGAGTGCGTGGGGCGAGGCGCGTGGCGCCCTGCTCGTCGATCCCCCCGAAGCTGTCACCGCATCGTCCGGCACCCTGCCCGACGGCCGCCGTGTGTGGTTCGTCTTCAACTGGGGCTGGAACCCCGCGACCGTCGCGCTGGCGCGACCGGTCGCGGACCCCATCGCCTGCGTCGCATACGCCGCCGGTGATCACCTCGACCTCGCGGCGTGGGCCTCCCTGGTCCTCGTGGCAGAGGCGGACCACCCGGAGACCCCGACCCCGGGTCACTAGAGAGAAGGAACAGGAATGAACAAGGCACGTAGGACAGCAATGGCGCTGGCAGGCACTGCCGCCGCCTTCTCGTTCATCGCCACTGGCTGCAGCGCAGGCGACGACGGCGGCACCGGCGAGGAGAGCGCCGCCCCCGAGGTCTCGACCGACGCGTTCGATGAGGCGATGTCGACCCCCACCAAGCTCACCTTCTGGACGTGGGTGCCTGACATCGAGAACCAGGTCGCGCTGTTCGAGCAGGCGTACCCCGAGATCGACGTCACAGTCGAGAACGTCGGTCAGGGCCTGGAGCACTACCAGAAGCTGCGCTCCGCCATCGAGTCGGGCGAGGGCGCCCCGGACGTGGCCCAGATCGAGTACCAGTACATCCCGAGCTTCACGCTGACGGACTCCCTGCTCGACCTTACGCCCTACGGCGCCGCCGACCTCGGCGGGGACTACGTCGAGTGGGTGTGGAACCAGGTTGCGGTCAATGATGGCGTGTGGGCGATCCCGCAGGACACCGGTCCGATGGGCAACCTCTACCGCACCGACATCCTCAAGGAGGCCGGCTACGACGAGGCTCCCGCCACGTACGACGAGTACGCGGAGGCCGCGAAGCAGGTCAAGGAGAAGACCGGCGCGTACATCTCGAACCTCGCCGCGAACGAGCCCACCCAGCTGGTCGCGCTCCTGTGGCAGGCGGGTCTTGAGCCGTTCGGCTACGACGGTGCCGAGACGGTCACCATCGACGTGAACTCTGATGGCGCGAAGGATGTGGTCCAGTACTGGCAGGACCTCGCCCAGGCGGACCTGGTCTCCACCGACGCCGGTTGGACCGACAACTGGTTCCAGAACATCGCCAACGGCAACTATGCGGGTTGGCTGGTTCCGGCCTGGGGGCCGATCTTCCTTCAGGGAACTGCGGAGTCCACGTCGGGTCTGTGGGCCGCCGCGCCGCTCCCGCAGTGGGACGCCGCGAACCCCGTCTCCGGCAACTGGGGCGGTTCGTCCGACGCGGTGCTTGCGAGCACGGAGAACCCGATCGCGGCGTACGAGCTCGCGCGGTGGATCAACGCCGAGCCGGAGCCGACGATGATGTTCGCACAGGAGCAGTTCCTGTTCCCGGCCGCGCTGTCGGTGCTCGAGGACCCAGCGTTCACCGACGCCGAGGTCGAGTTCTTCGGCGGTCAGCAGGTGAACAAGATCTTCGCCGAGATCTCCGCGACGGTGAACCCCGAGTTCCAGTGGCTGCCGTTCATGGAGTTCGCCTACTCCTCGTACAACGAGACCGTGGGCGTGGCGCTCGAGAAGAAGGGTGACGCCGTGGGCGCGCTGGACGACTGGCAGCAGCAGCTGGTCGACTACGCGACCGAGCAGGGCTTCACGGTCCAGTAGGCCCCCTCGGTGCGGGGGCGCAGCCAGCGCCCCCGCACCGGACTCACAACGAAGTGAAGGAGGCCGCTCCCATGGCCGACACGACCGTCGACGCACCCGTTTCCCAGACGGCGCGCGCGAAGCCCGCGCGGGGCAAGGCAAGGCACTCCGCCGTCGGGTACCTCTTCGTCCTGCCATTCATGATCCTGTTCGTCGCGATGGTGCTGGTGCCGCTCGGCTACTCGGCGTATCTCAGCCTCTTCGAGGAGAAGCTGATCGGTGGCGAGGCGTTCGTAGGTCTCAAGAACTTCACGGAGGCCCTGACCGACCAGGCGTTCCTCGGTGGCGTCGGCCGCATGGCGCTGTTCCTGGTGATCCAGGTGCCGATCATGCTCGGTCTCGCGCTGTTCCTCGCGCTCGCGATCGACAGCGGCCGCGCGCGGGCGTCCCGTTCCGCACGCCTCCTCGCCTTCATGCCGTACGCGGTGCCCGGCGTGGTCGCGACGCTGATGTGGGGGTACCTGTACGGGCCCGACTTCGGTCCGATCGCGCAGGCCTTCGAGGCGCTGGGCCTCACGCCTCCGGACATGCTGGGCGAGTCGGGGATCCTCGGCTCGATGATGAACATCGTCACGTGGGAGTACGTCGGCTACAACATGATCATCATGTACGCGGCTCTGCGGTCGATCCCGACCGAGCTCTACGAGGCGGCGTCCATCGACGGGGCGAGCCAGATCCGCATCGCCTTGAGCATCAAGATCCCTGCGATCCGCCCGGCGATCATTCTGACCGTCATCTTCTCGGTGATCGGCACCTTCCAGCTTTTCAACGAGCCCGCGCTCCTCGATGCGATCGCTCCGGTGGTCATCACCAACGGGTTCACGCCGAACTTCTACGCCTACAACGTCGCGTTCGTGAACCAGGACGTCAACTACGCCGCGGCCATCGCCTTCCTCCTGGGGCTGGTCATCGCGGTCATCTCGTACGTGGTGCAGCTCAGCTCGCAGCGCGCGGAAAGGAAGGTGCGGCGATGACCGCCTCCATCAGCACGGCCGGCCCGACCGGCTCGACCGGCTCGACCGGCTCGACCGCTCGCCGTCCCCGGCGGCGTCGCCAGCGCAGCACCGTGCTCTCGGTGCTGGTGTGGGCGTTGGCGCTGTACTTCCTGCTGCCCCTGGTCTGGCTGGCGATCGCCAGCACCAAGGACACCGGCGACCTGTTCTCGACGTTCGGCCTGTGGTTCGGCGACAGCTTTGCGCTGTGGGACAACATCCAGGGCGTGTTCACCTACAAGGACGGCATCTTCGGACGCTGGGCGCTCAACACGCTCCTCTACGCGGGCGTGAGCGCGGTGGGCGCCTCGTTCCTCGCCACCATGGCGGGCTACGGTTTCGCGAAGTACGGCTTCCGTGGCTCCAACCTGATGTTCAGCATCGTCCTGGGCGCGATCATGATCCCGCTCACGGCGCTTGCGCTCCCCACGTACCTGCTGTTCAGCTCCGCGGGCCTGACCAACACCGTGTGGGCGATCATCGTCCCCTCGCTCGTCAGCCCGTTCGGCGTCTTCCTCATGCGGGTGTACTCGGCCGACGCGGTCCCCGACTCGCTCCTCGAGGCGGCACGGGTCGACGGCGCGGGGGAGTTCCGCACCTTCTTCCAGGTCTCGCTCCGGCTCCTGGTGCCCGGATTCATCACGGTGCTGCTGTTCGCCCTGGTCGCGACCTGGAACAACTACTTCCTGCCGCTCATCATGCTCAACAGCTCCGACCTCTACCCGCTTACCGTGGGCCTGGCGCAGATGCAGTCCGCAAGCACCAGCGGCGGTGGTGGCGAGGTGCTGTTCTCGACTGTGATCACCGGCTCGTTCATCAGCATCGTGCCGCTGATCGTCGCGTTCCTCTTCCTTCAGCGTTACTGGCAGAGTGGTCTCTCGGCGGGCAGCGTCAAGGGCTGACGCCACCAGGGAACCCGGGCCCCTCACACTCGACTGCAAAGGAGCAACCTCGATGTTCGACACCCTCTGGTACGGCGGCGACTACAACCCCGAGCAGTGGGCCCCCGACGTGTGGGACGACGACGTGCGCCTCATGCAGCGCGCCGGCGTCACCGTCGCGACCGTGGGCGTGTTCTCCTGGGCCAAGCTGGAGCCGGCCGACGGCGAGTTCGACTTCGCCTGGCTCGACGACGTGATCGACCGCCTCCACGCCGGAGGCGTCGCCGTGGACCTCGCGACCGCGACCGCGGCCCCGCCGCCGTGGCTGGTGCGCGAGCACCCCGACGTGCTGCCCGTCATGGCCGACGGCACCGTTCTCGGCGTCGGCTCGCGCCAGCACTACAGCCCCAGCTCCGCGACCTACCGCCGCTATGCCGCGCGACTGGCCGAGCGCATCGTCCACCGGTACGCCGACCACCCCGCCGTCATCGCGTGGCACGTCAACAACGAGTACGGCTGCCACGTGCCGCGCTGCTACTCGGACGAGTCCGCGGTCGCCTTCCGCGCCTGGCTCGCCGAGCGCTACGGCGACATCGAGACGCTGAACGATGCCTGGGGTACCGCCTTCTGGTCGCAGCACTACGCGTCGTTCGAAGAGGTCATGCCGCCCCGCGCCGCGCCCGCGTCGATCAACCCGACGCAGCAGCTGGACTTCGACCGGTTCAGCTCGGACGCACTGCTCGCGCTGCACGTGATGGAGTCGGAGATCATCCGCGCGCGCTCGGACAAGCCGATCACCACCAACTTCATGGGCTTCTTCAAGGCCGCCGACTACTGGGCGTGGGCGCAGCACGTCGACTTCGTGACCGACGACGCGTACCCGGACCCCGCGGACCCGCGCGCCATCCCGTACGCCGCGGCGGTGCGCGACATCATGCGCTCGCTCGCCGGCGACAAGCCGTGGATCCTCATGGAGCAGGCGACCTCAGCGGTGAACTGGCGGCCGCGCAACGCCCCCAAGCCCGTGGGCGGCTTCCGGCGCCTGTCGCTGCAGTCGATCGCGCGCGGCGCGGACGGCATCATGCAGTTCCAGTGGCGGCAGTCGGTGCGCGGAAGCGAGAAGTTCCACTCCGCGATGGTGCCCCACGCGGGCGAGGACACCCGGATCTTCCGGGAGGTGTGCGCCCTCGGCGAGGAGCTGGCGCGGCTCACCGACGTCATCGGGACGCGCGTGCCGTCGCGCGTGGCCGTGATGTTCGACTGGGACTCGTGGTGGGCGCTCGAGCAGACCGACACCCCCGCGCGCGTGTCCTACGTGCACGCTGTGCTCGCCTGGCACCACGCGCTGTGGCGCGCGGGCGTGACGGTGGACTTCGCGTCGCGTTCCTCCTCGCTTGACTCGTACGACCTGGTGATCGTGCCGTCGATGCAGGTCGTGACCCCCGAGGTGCAGGAGCGGGTCGCCGCGGCGCGCGAGCGCGGCGCGACCGTGCTGGTGACCTACCAGTCCGCGATCCTGGACCTCGGGCTGGGCGTGCTGCCCGGCGGGTACCTCGGGTCCTGGGCCTCCATGCTGGGCGTGCGCGTAGAGGAGTTCGCGCCGTTCGCGCACCCCGACCAGTACTTCGACGCGCCCTCGACCGTGCCGGGCTCCGCGGTCGAAGGCGCACTCGCCGGCGACATCGAGGGCTGGTCCGAGGTGGTCCACGCCGACGCCGCCGAGGTCCTCGCGACCTTCACCGAGGGCCTCGCGGCGGGTGGTCCCGCCATCACGCGCCGCGCGCCGTCCGAGGGTGCGGGTGCCGCCTGGTACGTCGCGACCCAGCCGTCGGACGCGCTCGCGGACGCGGTGGTCGCGCGCCTGCTCGCCGACTCCGGCGTGACGCCGGTGGCGACCTCCGCCTCGCCTGAGGTGGAGGCCGTGCGCCGCGGCGAGAAGCTGTTCCTCATCAACCACGGCGCGACCGCGGCCGAGGTCGAGTGGGACGGCGGCGCCGCGACGCTCGAGCCGGGCGAGGTGCGGGTGGTCGCTTCCGCGTAGGTGCATCGCGCGCGGGGCCGCGCGGGTCTATCCGCGGTGCTCTCGCTTTTTATGCGCGAACCGACAGGTGTGCGGCTTCGTGCATGAAAAGCGGGAGCACTCCGCATCCCGCCCCGACACGCCCACCTCGCGAGCCTGCGCGTCGCCATGGCACAGGGACGGATGGAAGCCGGCTGTGGACCGCGGCCGCGGCGCTCAGCCGGTGTAGACATCCACCACCAGCCGCGGCGGGTCCTCGAGCCACGTCACCCGGTAGGGCCTCGCCTGATCCAGCCCGAGGCCCACCTGGGTGATGCCCTCGAACGCCCCGACCATCCGCGCTTCGCGGATCGCGCCGCTTCCGGTGAGCGTCCGCGGGCCGTCATAGCCCGGCCGGTCGATCGCCGTGCCGTCCACCCACGCGCCGACCAGGATCTCGAGCGACGCGCTCCCCGCGAGCGGCGGCGCGAGGTCCTCGCCGGACGCGTCCTGCGGGAACGTGCGCGCCTCGCGCGGAGTCACCTGCCACCCCGGCTCTCCTTCGCCCGCGAACTCGAGCACCCACCGGTCGTAGCACTCGTGCACGCCCAGGCGCTGGGTCACGCCCCACAGGCCGCTCGCGAGGTCGGACGCCCAGTCGGGGGACGATGCGCCGGCCACCTCGGTCCCGAACGTCGCGCAGTCCGAGGCGGGGGAGCCGGTGGCGCTCGCGGACGCGCTCGGGGTCGCGGTAGGCGAGGGCGGGGCCGACGGCGTGGCCGTCACGGTGACGGTCGGCGCGGGCGTCACGCTCGGCGTCACCGCAGGTTCGGGGCTGGACGTGCACCCGGCGAGCATCGCCGCGGCCAGGAGGACCGCGTACGGCGACCGCCGCATCGTGCCCATACCTTCACGGTACGCCGGCGCCCGTTCCCATGTGCGCCCGCCGTGCCCTACACTCGTTTACAACGTTGCAAATCAGTCCCTGTCTCAACGACGAGGAGGCCCATCCGTGCCCACGGACATCCCGAACCCGATCGTGCTCCAGCGCGCGGACCCCTGCGTGCTGCGCCACGACGGCCAGTACTACTTCACAGGTTCGTACCCTCTGTACGACCGCATCGTCCTCCGTCGCGCCGAGCGCCTCGAGGACCTCCAGGCCGCCGCCGAGGTCACCATCTGGACCAAGCACGCGGAGGGCCCGCAGTCGAGCCTCATCTGGGCCCCCGAGATCCACCGCGTGAACAACGCCTGGTACATCTACTACGCGGCGGCGCCCGACGGCGCGCCCTCGCCCGACGAGCCCGACGCCGCGGCCACCTTCAACCACCGCGTCTACTGCCTCGAGTGCCTCGACGAGGACCCGCTGACCGGCACCTGGACGGAGAAGGGCCAGGTCGACACGGGCTGGGAGTCCTTCGCGCTCGACGCCACGTCGTTCGTGCTCGGCGGCGAGCAGTACCTGGTGTGGGCGCAGCAGGACCTCGCGATCCGCGGTAACTCCAACCTGTACATCGCGCGCATGGAGAACCCGTGGACGCTCGCGACCCCGGCGGTGATGCTGACCAAGCCGGAGCTCGACTGGGAGATCGTGCGGTTCTGGGTCAACGAGGGCGCGTCCGTGCTCCAGAAGGACGGGCGGCTCTACCTCACGTACTCGGCGTCCGGCACGGGCATCGAGTACGCGATGGGGCTGCTGGTGGCGGACGCGTCCGCGGACCTGCTCGACCCCGCGTCCTGGACCAAGGCGCAGGAGCCGGTCTTCACCTCGGACCCGTCCGTGGGCATCTACGGCCCGGGCCACAACTCGTTCACGGAGACCCCCGACGGCGAGACCGTGCTGGTCTACCACGCCCGCACGTACACGGAGATCGTGGGCGACCCGCTGTGGGAGCCCAACCGGCAGGCGTGCGCGCAGGTGCTGCCGTTCTCTCCGGAGGGCGAGCCCGTCTGGGGCACGCCCGTGCCGTTGTCGCGCCCCGCGCCCACGTCGACGGACGTGCTGCCGCCAGAGGGTCTCGCGCAGGTCGCCCCGGCCTGACACTCCCGCACCGACCGCTCTCACACGGGATCTGGAACTCGCGTCGCGTTCCTCGAGGAACACGACGCGAGTTGCAGCGGTGAAGCGCTTCATCCGCATTCCGCGTGTGGAGCGTGGTCTCTGGGCAGGCTCCTGCGCCGGGACGATGCGCGGGTCACCCCAGCGCGGACCTCGCCAGGGCCTGGGCGACGGGTGAGAGCGGGTGCGGGCCCAGGCCGCGCTTGGCTTCGCGCGGTTCGAGGTTGAGGAGGACCTCCCACCCGCGGACGTACGCAGGGATCTCGTATCCCTCGATCGCCTGACCGTCCGGGTGTCGCCAACCCCACGCCGAGAGGAGCGCGGCGATGTTGTCCCACGGCACCCGTGGCTCGGGGTTGGTCGCGAGGTAGAGCACGACGAGCGTCGAGGCCTGCGCCTCGAACGTGCGCTCGGCCTTGGGCCGGAGTCGCGACGCAAGGTAGCGCCAGAGCTGAACCGGATCGTCACGGCCCTGCGTGCCAGCGGCGGTCGCGCGGATCTGGTCCTTGTACTTGCGCAGCAGCCCGAGGTCACGCAGGGCGAGACGGAAGTGCAGGACGTCGTGCGCATCGACCTCACGCGTGACTGCCCAGGGCCGGTCCCGCTGTGCGGGCAGCATCGCGGCCGCCTCCTTGAGCACGGCGGGCTTGAGGTAGCCGGCAGCGGTGAGCGGGAGGCCATCGCCCGCGCGGCGCAGGAACCACAGGATCGGAGCGAGAGCCGTCTCGGCCTGCTCGCGCGTCGGCTCGGCCGCCGGCAGCGCGCTCTGCCACGCGCGCGAGACAAGGTCGCTGCCCAGCGCAGTGCCCTTGTACGCGAGGACGAGCTCCGCCACGGCGTCGTTCACGCCGGCCATCTTCATCTGTGCGGGCTGAGCGTCGATCATGGAGTTGACCTCGTCGACGTCGAACGCCTCCGGGTTCTCGACCAGCTCCGCGATGTGGTCGAGGGCGGGGACGCCGCCGCAGTCCTCCGGCGGGGCCGCGCGTTCGCCGGCGATGCACGTAGCGACGGGGTCGCCGTCGGCCGCGAGCCTCATCGCGTCCACGCGGATGGTCATCTCCCACGAGTCACCGTAGTCGTAGATGTAGCGGAGCACCTCGCCGGGCTGCCGCAGGACCTCGTCGAGCCGGGTGTCTCCGGCGGGAGTCCCCTCGGTGTCGCCGTCGGCGATGTCGAACGGGCACAGGAACAACTGCGAATGGTGGTCCCACACGCCGCCGCCCAGCGCGAAGCGCCAGAGGTGACCGCCCGCCCACGAGAACAGGTCCATGAGCACCTCGTGCAGGACGGCGAGGGGCGTGTCGGACAGGATCTCGACCTGGCGCCAGATGCGCGGGTGCGCGGCGTCGATGTCGACCGTCAGCGTGAGGATGTGGAGCTCCTCGAGCGGCACGCGACGGAGCTCGGGGCGCTCCTCGTCGAGCGGAACGCCCCGCGGCCCGAAGCTCACGGGGATCTGCGCAAGGAGGTCGTTGAGGTCGCCTCCGGTCTGACCCGCCACGATGGCGTCGAAGCGGCGGCGGAACTCGGCAGCGTCGGGAGTGTCAGGGCTCACGGAGCCACGGTAGCCGGGCGCGCGGCCTCGAACGCTTCGATGGTGCGTTCGAGGTGCTCGCGCGCGACGGCCTCGATGCGCACCGGTAACGCGTCACCCACGATGAGGTCCAGCAGCTCCGTGTGCTCGTCGAAGCTGGCCGCCACCCGCCCGGGCGCGTGGGCGGGTGCGATGCGATCCGCGAGCTCCAGGCGCAGCGCCTCCTCGTCGACCATCTCGGCCAGGCGGGCGTCGGGACAGTGGGACCGCAGCAGCGCACGCAACTCGCGCACGAGCGCCGCGTGACGCGGCGCATCGAAGTCCGCGAGGGCGCGGCGGGCGTCCGCGTTGAGCTCTCGCGCCTGTACGAGGTCGGTCGGCGTGAGGCGGTCTGCTGCGAGCGCGATCGCCAGCGGCTCCAGCCGCGCGAGGATCCGCATGGTGCTGCGGCGCTCGTCCTCGCCCACGGGGCGAACCACCGCGCCCGCGTTCGGGATGACCTCGACCCAGCGCTCCGCCTCGAGGCGTCTGATGGCCTCGCGCCAGGGCACCGAGCTGATGTCGTGCGCGCGGACCAGCTGATCAATCACCAGGCGGTGGCCCGGGAGGAAGTCGCCACGGGAGAGGCCCTCGCGCAGGATGCGATACGCCTGGTCAGCCTTGCTTTCGGCGGGCAACGCTGCCTCCTCAAGTGTCCGAAACCACGTGGCACGGATCGTATCCCGGATCGCATGAGATGTGGAGCAGCAGGCGGTTCTGCATGCGCCGCCCCCATCACCCCTCTCTGTCGCGGGACGCTCACCATGCTTTTCTCGGGGCATCTGCGTCGGGCGGGACCGCAAGGATGCGGCCGGCTGTCCCGCCCGAGACACACGCTCGCCAAAAAGCACGGTGAGTGTCCCGCCCGGCGCGGCCGCCCTGCGGCGCAGGCGCACCCCCACCCCAACACCCCCACCTGTCCGATTTGGGCACCAAGTCCCATAATTGTTGCACAGGGCCAACTATTCTGAATTGGTCACAGAGTGCGACAAAAAGGTACCCTGTTACCGTTCACAGAGGAGTCCCCATGTCGAGTGCGCCTATCCCGAACCCGATCGTCCTGCAGCGCGCGGACCCGTGCGTCCTGCGCCATGACGGCCAGTACTACTTCACGGGTTCGTACCCGCTGTACGACCGCATCGTCCTCCGTCGCGCCGCCTCCCTCGAGGACCTGCAGGCCGCCCGCGAGGTCACCATCTGGACCAAGCATCACGAGGGCCCGCAGTCGCACCTCATCTGGGCGCCCGAGCTTCACCGCGTGAACAACGCCTGGTACCTCTACTACGCGGCCGCCCCCAACGCCGACATCACGTTCGACACCCCCGACTCCGACGACACCTTCAACCACCGCATCTACGTGCTCGAGTGCCTCGACGCCGACCCGATGACGGGGGAGTGGCATGAGAAGGGCCAGGTCGACACCGGCTGGGAGTCCTTCGCCCTCGACGCCACCAGCTTCGAGCACGGCGGCAGCCAGTACCTGGTGTGGGCGCAGCAGGACGTCGAGGTCAAGGGCCACTCGAACCTCTACATCGCGCGCATGGAGAACCCCTGGACGCTGGCGACGGCCGCCACCCTGCTCACCAAGCCCGAGTTCGACTGGGAGACCGTCACCTTCTGGGTTAATGAGGGCCCCTCCGTCCTCCAGCGCGACGGCCGGATCTACCTCACCTACTCGGCCTCCGGCACGGGCGTCGAGTACGCGATGGGCCTCCTCACCGCGGCCGCGGACAGCGACCTCCTCGACCCCGCCAGCTGGACCAAGGAGACCGAGCCGGTCCTCACGTCCGCCCCCGAGCACGGGATCTACGGTCCCGGCCACAACAGCTTCACGGAGACCGAGGGCGGCGACACCGTCCTGGTCTACCACGCCCGCACCTACACCGAGCTGGTGGGCAACCCCCTGTGGGAGCCCAACCGTCAGGCCCGCGCGCAGGTGCTGCCGTTCGACGCCGACGGCAGGCCCGTCTGGGGTACCCCCCAGCCGGACTCACGACCCACCCCCACCTCGATCGAGGTGCTTCCCCCCGAAGGAATGACCGCATGAGCGCCGAGGCTCTCGAGACAACCGCCCCCACCTCCACCCTGCGCTCCTCGCTCCGGCGCGGCGTGTTCTGGAACTACGGCGGCCTGTACTTCTTCTACTTCGCCATCTGGCAGATCTTCTTCTCCTTCCACGGCCTGTGGCTGTCGGAGAAGGGGATGGGCGAGGGCAACATCGGCCTCATCAACACCGTGATGGCCATCACGGCGCTGTGCCTCCAGCCGCTGTACGGCTACCTCCAGGACCGCCTGGGCCTCAAGAAGAACCTCTTCGCCTTCGTAGTCCTCTGCGGCGCGGCCGTGGGCCCGTTCTTCGCGTTCGTGTTCCCGCCGCTGATGGAGTGGAGCATGGTGGGCGCCGCCGTGGTCGGCGGCATGTTCATGGCACTGGTGCTCCTCGCCGGCGTGTCCGTGGTCGAGGCCTTCAACGAGCGCGCCTCCCGCGCCAACGAGTTCGAGTACGGCCACGCGCGCCTGTTCGGCTCGATCGCCGGTGGAACCATCACCCTGGTCGCCGGCTGGATGTGGGCGAACGTCAACCCGGACTCGATCTGGTGGGCGGCGTCGTTCTGCGCGATCGTGCTGGGCGTCCTGCTGTTCGTCGCGAAGGTCCCGGAGCAGGCGAGGGCCAGCGCCCAGGACGGCGACACCTCCACGACCAAGGTGTCCAAGGAGACCATCAAGCGCCTCTTCACCGACCGCAGCTTCGTCGGCTTCGTGGTCCTGATGTTCGGCACCGCCGCGCTCTACGACGTGTTCGACCAGCAGTTCGCCCTGTACTTCGCGCAGCACGTCGACCACGGCGACCCGGTCACCCTGTTCTCGCAGGTGGTCACCATCCAGATCTTCACCGAGGCCGCGGTCATGCTGGTCGCCCCGTGGTTCGTCAACAAGATCGGCGCCAAGCGCGGCCTGCAGCTCTTCGCCGCGATCCTGGTGGTCCGCGTGCTCGGCTCCGCGCTGGTCACCACCACCGAGGCGCTCATCGCATGGCGCCTGCTCGCCGCCATCGAGATGCCGCTCATGCTCGTCTCGGTGATGAAGTACATCACCCGGATGTTCGACGTGAAGATCTCCGCGACGGCCTACATGCTCGGCTTCGGAGTCGCCAAATCAATCGGCGTCGCGGCGTTCTCGCTGCCGTTCGGCGCGGCCTACGAGTCCATCGGCTTCGCGAACGCCTACCTCATCATGTCCGTGGTGATCGTCGCGGTCACCGTCATCGCCAGCTTCCTCATGCGCGACGACAAGGGCCGCGCCGATGCCATCGGCGAGGACCCGGGCGAACCCGTCGCGCGCGAGCTCGCGCGCGCCTGACCTTCCGTATCGAGGGACGATGCGCCGGCCGCCCGCCCTGGGGACCTACCCAGGGCGGGTGGCCGCGTCGTAGTGTGGTGACGCCTAGGGTCTGAGGGAGGTCCGATGCGTCGCGTCGTCGCGCTGTTCACCGTGGTCACCGCGCTGGCTCTCGCCGCGTGCACCCCCGCCTCGGAGCCTGCGGCGACCCCCGCATCGTCCACCCCCGCGCCCGTCGCGAGCGTGAGTGCGAGCCCCACGCCGTCGCCGGAGCCCTCGGCGAGCGAGGAGGTCGAGCCGTCCTACGTCGCGACCGTGCGCGGCACGTCCGTGACGGTGCTGACGGAGCCGGACGGCGCGGAGCAGCAGGTGATCCGCGCGGAGGACGTGCTCACCGTGCCGGACGCGACGCCGCTGGTGTTCCTGGTGAAGCAGATCCAGGGGTCGTGGCTCGAGGTGTACCTGCCGGTGCGGCCCAACGGGTCCACCGGGTGGATCCCCGCGGACCGCGTGACGGTGAGCGCGACCACCATGTCGATCGAGATCAACCTCAAGTACTTCGAGCTCACCGTGTGGGACGGGAACGAGGCGGTGCTCACCACGGAGATCGGGCTCGGCACCGACGAGCTGCCCACCCCCGGCGGCACCTACTACATCCGCGAGCTGCTGCAGCCGCCGGACCCGAGCGGGCCCTACGGGCCGTACGCGTACGGGCTGTCGGGGTACTCGCCCGTGCTCGACGAGTTCGCCGGCGGCGACGCGGTCATCGGGATCCACGGGACGGATGACCCGGACTCGTTCGGAAGAGCGATCTCTCACGGGTGCATCCGGGTGCCGAACAAGATCATCACGAAGATGGTGGAGAAGATCGGCATCCCGCTGGGGGCGCCGGTGTACATCGACGCGGAGTAGGGCGGGGCGGGGCGCTGGTGGGCTCGTGGCGCGTGGCGCGTGGCGCGTGGCGCGTCGACCGTGGGCGATCGCGACGGTTTCGCGCCGCCGCCGCCATCAACCGTGGGCGATGGTGGCGGTCGACCCGGGCGCGCGCTCGGCGGCTGGCGCGGCGGGGACCAGTTGGAGTTGCTTGCCATGGCAAGGAATCTCCACTGACCCCGCTCGACCCTCTGCGGCGTCATACCTGGTAGATGGCGAGTCGGAGTGAACGGGCTCGGGTGGCGCGAATCGGGTGGGGGTTCCGCGCTGCGCCGAGGGTGCCGACCCCACGCTCACGCGCCCCGGTGATAGCCCGGAGCAGAGAAGTCGCAGGACTTCGGCATCGGCTTATCAACCGAGCGGCGCCGGCCCCCACGCACCCCCGCCCCACCCCGGAGCCCGACCCCCCCGGAGCGCATAAGAATGCCCGGCGCGGTGCGGCCCGCTGAGGAAGGCCGCACCGCGCCGGGCGCTACACCGGGGATCAGCCGGTGTAGCTCGCCACTCCCGTCACCGGGGCGGCAGGCGGGGCGTCGAGGACGCTCACCACCGTCTCAGGCGGCTCCGAGTTGCAGACCGGTGTGGCCGGCGGGTAGGAGACCGTCAGGGTCTTGCTCGGGTTCACCTCGATGAGCACCTCGGTGTTCTCCGCGCGGGTCCACCCGTAGTTGGCGTTGCCCACGGACACCCAGGCGTCCTTCGAGGGCACGTACTTCCAACCCGGCCAGTTGTTCGCCGCCCCGTTGGCGTCGAGGCTGGCACCCGGCCACAGGATCCGGCCGGAGCCGATGTCCACGGTGGTGGACCAGTTCTTCGCCGGGTTCTTCGGGTGGACGAACGTGATGGTCGCGGTGCCGTCGTCCGTCGACACGTTGTCCGGGTCGTCGAGCGTGATGTCGTACTCGAGGAACGGTGCGTCCGCGTTGCAGACCGCGCCCACGATGGTGCCGTCGATGTTCGGCTCCTGGGTGTCGGGTGCGCAGCCGTCGGTCAGCTGGTCCTCGACGGTGTAGTCCACCACCAGCGTCGTGTCGCCACCGGGGAACGCGTGGCCCTCGTCGGCGACGAAGGTCGCCTCGTGGTCACCGGGCTCCTGCGAGAGCTCACCAGAGAGGGTCGCATTGGCGGTCTCAGCCACCGCCACGGATCCGGGTGCGTCGCACGTCGCGGGGGTCACCGTGACGGATGCGGAGGCATCCTCGCACGGCACGGCCTCGACGTAGACCTTGCGGAGCAGCTCCTTGTACGTCACCGCCGGCACGAACTCCCACCCATGCTGGTCCTGGACCAGCGTGTATGTGGTTGTCGTCTCGGTTGCGGACTCGAAGTAGAAGTCCACGCCGCACTGGGGCTCGCCGTACCAGTCGCTCACCTCGACCACGGGCGGCATGATGCAGTTGTCGCCGTCCTTGACCAGGCCCTCGGGAACGGTGGCCTGCTTGCCGTCGATGTTGAGGCACTTGTCGACCACCGGCGGGGGCGTGCACTTGCAGCAGTTGCCCTGGCCGTCGGCCTTGTAGCCGGCGGGCACCTCGGTCTGGATGCCGTCGAGGTTCTTGCAGACGTCCACGGGCGGGACGGTGCAGTTGCCGTGACCGTCGGTCTCATAGCCGGCGGGCACCTCGGTCTGAAGGTCGGGCAGGTTGGTGCAGACGTCGACCGGCGGCTCCTCGCAGTTGGCCGCCTTCTCCTGGGCGGTCATGGGCCGGCTCGAGGTCTCGGTCTCGGTCGATTTCGAGGACTTCCACGACCAGGACTCCGCGTCCCACGTGTACGTGGTGGTGGTGACCTCGCGCATCAGGCTGACGGACTCCGAGTCGCACTTGTAGTCGGATACCTCCCACTGGGTGCTCTCGACCTTGGTGTCCGGCTTCGGCGGCTTCACGGGCTCACCGCACACGAGGTTGCCCGACCAGTGGTAGTTGGTTCCGGCCACCTGGGTCCACGTGACCGCGAAGTACGCCCAACCTTCCCAGCTGCTGTGCGACGCGTACGTGAAGGACTGGGTGCCCGACCACGTGCCGTCGTTGTTGTGGAAGTTCAGCGTCTTCTGCTCGCCGGTGGCGAGGTTCTTGACGTGGATGTTGACGTCGTTCGCCTGGCCCGCGGGAAGCGCGGCCGGGTACGTCACGGTGAGCGCGTCGCACGTCGGTGCGGCGTACTCCCAGTCCCAATCGAACGAACGCCCCTCGGGACACACCTTCTCGCCCGTGTAGCGCTCACCCTGCGCGGTGTTCTCGTCCGTGACCTGGTCGAGCACGTACGACTGCCCCTGGCCGTCGTTGAAATACGTGCCCGTGGTCGCGTTGCCGTCCACCGCGATCGGGTTCTTGCCCGGCTTGAGCACCTCGTCGACGTACGGCGTGCCCGAGTACTTGCATACCCAGACCTTGTGGACGCCGTCGTTGCCCGGTTGCGGGTCGCCCTCGCTGGCAAGTGCCGGCGACGCGAACATCATCGTCAGAGCGGCCACGATCGTGGCCACCAGAGTCTTCCTCAGCTTCATGATCCCCTCCATGCTGGGAAGGGTGATCCGGCGTCGTCGGCGACGCCCAGCTCCCCAGCTGGGACCATGGTCCGGCCGGCGAAAACGGTCGTCAAAGGTGTGGCGAACTCCACAACTACGCATGTGACGTCGTTATACGGGCGTGAAGGATGTGACAAAAGGGATTGCGTTATCGGCTCAAGTCTTGCGTCTGAGTGGACGATGCGCCGGGAACGCCACGCCGAACGTCCGACCTCGTAGGGGGCCGGGTTCGGTGCGGGGAGGGTGATCTCTCAACGCCAGTTGAGATATATTCGGGGTGTGACCGACCGTCTCGCCGTGCTCGCCGCGCTCGCCGACCCCCACCGCCTGGCGCTGGTCGACGCGCTCGCGGACGGCGACCGCGCGCCCGGCGAGCTCGCCGCACTCACCTCTCTCAGCTCGAGCCTGCTGGCCCACCACCTGCGCGTGCTCGAGGAGGCCGGCGTGGTGACACGCCGCCGCTCGGACGCGGACGGCCGCCGCTCGTACCTCACGCTGACCTGGTCGCCGCTGCTCGAGGCGGCGCTCGACCAGCCGTCGCGCGAGCTCGCCCGCCCCGCCCGCGTGCTGTTCACCTGCACCGCGAACTCCGCCCGCTCCCAGCTGGCCGCAGCGATGCTGGGTGCCCGGCGCATCGTCCCCGTGGCGTCGGCCGGGACGGCGCCCGCCGCCCGGATCCACCCGCTCGCCCTCGACGAGCTCGACCGGCGCGGCCTCGAGCCCGTCGCCCTCGCGCCCGCCGCGTTGGAGGCCGCGCGCCAGCCCGGCGACCTCACCATCGCCGTGTGCGACCTCGCGTACGAGGACTGCGGCGGCGACCTCCACTGGTCCGTCGCCGATCCTGTCGCCGAGGGCACCAGCCGCGCGTTCGCGGCCGCCTTCGACGCGCTCGAACCCAGGGTTCGGCGCCTTGCCGCAACCCTCGCATCGTCCCTGTAGAAGGAGAGCCATGTCCGACAAGCCCGCCGTCCTGTTCCTCTGCGTGAAGAACGGAGGCAAGTCTCAGATGGCCCTCGGGCTGTTCGCGCACTACGCGGGGGAGCGCGCGACCTCGTGGTCGGGCGGCTCGGAGCCGGGCGAGGCGCTGAGCGCCGGCGCGGTGGCCGCGATGGCCGCGGTCGGGATCGACATCACGCACGAGCACCCCAAGCGCTGGACCGACGCGCAGCTGCAGGAGGCGGACGTGATCGTGACCATGGGCTGCGGCGACGCGTGCCCGTACGTCCCCGGCAAGCGCTACGAGGACTGGGCCATCGAGCCCGGCCCGTCCGAGGCCCAGCGCGACGAGATCGACGGTCGCGTCCGCGCGCTCATGGAGTCGCTCGGGCTGGCGCCGGGGCCGTCGGTGGTGGCTTCCTAGCCCGTGTAGCCGGCCTCGCCGGGCACGGGGGAGGCGCCGCCGGCCGTCTCGTCGAGCACGCCGACCTCGCCGGTGCCGCCGTCGCCGCCGTCGCCTCCGCCGCCTGAGCCGCCGCCCCCGTCTCCGCCGCCCCCATCGGGGTCGGTGCTCGGCTCGGGGCTCGTGGTGACGCCGCCCGTCGGGTCGACGGTCGGGGTGATGACCGTGGGTTCCTCGGACGGCTGCGGCGGCTCGGTTGTGGTGCAGGTGACCGTGCCGGACAACAGGCCGGGGAAGCTCTCCTCGCCGTACATGCCGTCGACGGTGTAGGTGTAGCTGCCGCTGGGGAGCTCGTCGGCGGGGATGACCGGGTGGAATCCCATGAGGTCGCCGTCGGTGTCGGTGAGGAAGATGATGTCGCCCTCAGACGTGGTCACCACGAACTCCCACTCCAGCTCAGGAGCCACCTGGTACGCGATGTCGAGGTTCATCTGCGACCCGCAGGAAACGTTGACGTTGATGTCGCCGAACCCCTCCACGAAGATCGCCGGGCTGTTGAGGGCCGGGAGCGACGTTGCGACCGCCGCGCTGCCCGCGACTCCGGCCGCGACCACGGTCGCGAATGCGAGTGCGCGCAACGGCTGCATGGCCGGCCTCTCCCGGGCTTTCCTCCATCCTGCGTCCCAACTGGGCGGATGGCAACGGGGAGGGCGCCCGGGAGGGTGCCGCGGGACGATGCGCCGGCTGGCTCAGCCTGAATAGTTCGGCTGAGCGGGGACCGGCTGGGCGCCGTCGGGGTTCTCGGGGGTGACGGTGGTGGTCGTGCTCTCGTCGATCACGCCCGTCTCGGGGTCGGTGGTGTCGGGCGTGGTGACGTCGGGGTCCGTGGTGTCGGGGTCGGTCGGGTCCGTGGGGTCGATCGGCTCGACCGGGTCGACGGTGGGCTCGACCGTAGGCTCAACGGTCGGCTCCGTGGTGGGCTCGACGGTCGGCTCCGTGGTGGGTTCCACCGTCGGCTCGGTGGTCGGCTCGACGGTCGGTTCGGTGGTCGGCTCGACCGGCGGCTCGTTGCACGTCACCGTGTCCTCGACCACTCCGGTCCAGGTGGTGTCGCCGTACGTCGCGTCCACCGTGTACGAGTAGGTGCCGTCGGGCAGCTCGTCCGCCGGGATGATCGGGTGGAAGCCCATGAGGTCGCTGTCGTTGTCGACCAGCGTCCACGACGAGCCGTCCGAGGCCGTCACCTCGAACGTCCACTGCGAGCTCGGTGCCTCGTTGTAGGTGATGTCGAGGTTCATCTGCGAGCCGCAGGACACGTTGACGTTGATGTTGCCCCACTCGGGGTTGTAGCCGCCCGCGGCGTAGGCGGTTCCGCCGCCGATCGCGAGCAGGGACGCCGCGGCCGCTGCCGCGAAGTACGGGGTCTTCATGTTGTTCTCCTCAGCGGGCTCCGTGTCCGGGTGGCACGTGTTCATTTGCCCGATCTATAACAATTTTATGAAGCCAAAAGTGCGACGACGAGGGACGCAAGTCCCTCCAAATGCCGCATCCCGCCCCGCCGCTCGGCGTGCCCTTCGACCGCTCCGCCAGCCGCCCTGCACGCTGGATCGCCGTGACACCGTGGTGTACGCACACGCTGGTGTGCGCACTTCAGTGCGTCACCGGGGCGCAGCGGACACTCATGTGTCACCAGGGCGCACCCGTTGACCTGTGCGTCGTGGCTCTGCGGCCCGCGCCCACACACCAACCCCGGGCCCGACGTCCCTGGCAGGGCACCGGACCCGGAGTGGAAGAATGGCGCGCGTGACCACCACGGCGCCGCGCACCCCCTCCGACACCTCCGACACGGCCGCGTTCGCCGCCGAGCTCGACCGCGCCATCGACGGCGAGGTCGACGCGAGCCCTCGCCGCCGCGCCGAATACTCCACGGACGCCTCCAACTACCGCATCCCTCCGCAGGTGGTCGCGTACCCCCGCGACGCCGCGGACCTCGAGGCTGCGCTCGCGACGGCCCGCGACGCCCGCGTCCCCGTGACCATGCGCGGCGGCGGCACCTCGGTCGCCGGCAACGCGATCGGCCCGGGCCTGGTGCTCGACACCAGCCGCCACATGACGCGCATCCTCGACGTCGACCTCGACGCGAAGACCGCGCGCGTCCAGCCCGGCGTCGTCCTGTCCGAGCTCCAGAAGAAGGTGGCGGCACAGGGCCTCCGCTTCGGCCCCGACCCGTCGACCTCCACGCGCGCGACGCTCGGCGGCATGATCGGCAACAACGCCTGCGGCCCGCACGCCGTCGCGTTCGGCCGCACGGTCGACAACGTCCTCGCGCTCGACGCGGTCGACGGCCTCGGCCGCCGCTTCACCGCGGGCCCGCGCGGCCTGGCCACCATCAGCGGCCTCGAGGAGCTCGTCCAGGCGAACCTCGCGCTCATCCGCACGGAGTTCGGCCGCTTCTCGCGCCAGGTCAGCGGCTACTCGCTCGAGCACCTGCTGCCGGAGCTCGGCGGCGACCTCGCCAAGTTCCTGGTCGGCACCGAGGGCACCCTCGCGACCATCCTCGAGGCCACCGTCCGGCTGGTCGACGTCCCGCCGGTCCGGCTCACGGCGGCCTTCGGGTACGCGGACATGCCCGCGGCGGCCGATGCGGTGGTCCCCATGCTCGCCCACAAGCCTCAGGCGGTGGAAGGGTTGGACGCGCGCCTGGTCGCGCGCGTCGCCGGCGCGACCGGCCCCGTGCCGGACCTGCCGCACGGCGCCGGCTGGCTGTTCGTCGAGGTCGGCGGCGACACCGAGGAGGAGGCGCGCGCCACCCTCGCCGCGCTCGCCGCGGACTCGGGCACCGCATCGTGGCGCGAGGTGAGCGACCCCAAGGAGGCCGCCCGCCTCTGGGCCATCCGCGCGGACGGCGCCGGGCTCTCCGGCCGCACTCCCGAGAACCAGGAGGCGTGGCCCGGCTGGGAGGACGCCGCGGTCCCGCCGGAGAAGCTGGGCGCGTATCTGCGCGACTTCGACGCCCTCATGGACCGTCACGGCGTGGTGGGCCAGCCGTTCGGCCACTTCGGGGACGGCTGCATCCACGTCCGGCTCGGCATCCCGATGCAGGAGGACGGCCGCCCGCTGCGCGCCTTCATGGAGGACGCCGCCGCCCTGGTCGCCCAGCACGGCGGCAGCCTCTCCGGCGAGCACGGCGACGGCCGCGCCCGCTCCGAGCTCCTGTCGACCATGTACAGCCCCGAGGCTGTCGACCTCTTCAAGGGCGTCAAGCACCTGTTCGACCCCGAGAACCACCTCAACCCCGGCGTGATCGTCGACCCCGACCCGCTCGACGCCCACCTCCGACGCCCCGCCGCCAAGCACACGCCAAGCCTCGGGATCGCCCTCGCGCACGACCACGGCGACCTCGCCGAGGCCGTCCACCGCTGCACCGGCGTGGGCAAGTGCCGCGCGGACTCGATCGGCTCCGGCTCGGGCTTCATGTGCCCCAGCTACCAGGCCACCGGCGACGAGAAGGACGTCACCCGCGGCCGCGCCCGCGTGCTGCAGGACGCCCTCAACGGCACCCTCATCGGCGGCCTCGCCGCGCCCGAGGTCCGCGAGAGCCTCGACCTCTGCCTCAGCTGCAAGGCCTGCTCCTCCGACTGCCCTTCGGGCGTCGACATGGCCGCCTACAAGTCCGAGGTGCTCCACCGCACCTATAAGAACAAGGTGCGCCCCGTCACGCACTACTCGATCGGGTGGCTGCCGCGCTGGCTCAAGGTGGTGGGCCTCGCGCCCCGCCTCATCACCGCCGTCCTCAAGCCCCGGCCCATCCAGAAGCTCGCGGTCTCGATCGCGGGCATGGACACGCGCCGCAACCTGCCCGAATTCAAGGTCCCGTTCCGCCGCAGCGAGACGGCACGCACCCGCCGCGCGAACCCGGCCAAGGCGACCCGCCTCGACAACCTCGTGGTCCTCTGGGCGGACAGCTTCACCGACGGCCTCGACCCCGAGATCCCCGACGCCGTCGTGAAGGTCCTCGAGGACGCCGGCCTCGACGTGGTGGTGGTCGCCGGCGACGCCTGCTGCGGCGTCACCTGGATCTCCACGGGCCAGCTCGACGGCGCCAAGAAGCACCTCGAGCACCTCCTCACGGTGCTCGGCCCCTGGGCCGTCAACGGCGTCCCCATCGTGGGCGTCGAGCCGTCCTGCATGGGAGTCCTCCGCGGGGACCTGACCGAACTCCTCCCGAAGGATCCAAGGGCCCTGGCCGTCGCATCGTCCACCTTCACGCTCGCCGAGGTCCTCACCGGCCGCGCGCCCGCCAAGCCCCGCGACGGCTGGCGCGTCCCGGACCTGCGCGACGTCACCGCGGTGGTGCAGCCGCACTGCCACCAGTACTCGGTGATGGGGTACGCGGCGGACCGCGAGCTGCTCGCGCGCGCGGGCGCCACGGTCACCGAGACCGCCGGCTGCTGCGGGCTCGCGGGCAACTGGGGCACGGAGAAGGGTCACTACGAGACGTCCGTCAAGGTCGCCGAGAACTCGCTGCTCCCCGCGCTCCGCGAGGCCCCGGAGGGATCGATCTACCTGGCAGATGGCGTCTCTTGCCGCACCCAGGCCGACGACCTCGCGGGCGTCCAGGGCCGCCACCTCGCGCAGCTGCTGCTGGAGCGCCTCGCATGACCGCGGTGCGGTTCGCGGTGGTCGGCACGGGGTGGCGGACGCGATTCTTCCTGCGGCTCGCGGCGATGGCGCCGGAGCGGCTCGAGCCGGTCGCGATCGTGGGCCGGACGCCCTCGCGGGCGCACGATGCGCTGGTCGAGGCACGCCGCGACGCCGCCCCGTTCTCCGCGCACCTTCACGACCACCTGCCGGTCGCGGGCCTCGAGCAGGCGCTGGCGCTGCGCCCGGACTTCGTGATCGCGGCGGTGCCGTGGGAGGCATCGCCGGGGGTCATCCGCTCCGTGGTCGAGGCCGGTGTGCCCGTGCTCGCCGAGACCCCGCCCGCGCCCGACCTTCCGGGGCTGCGCGCGCTGTGGGCCTCGGTAGGGGCCTCGGGCCTGGTCCAGGTCGCTGAGCAGTACACCCGCATGCCCGGCCACGCCGCGCGCCTTTCGCTGCTCGCGACGGGCGTCATCGGCAAGCCGCACCAGGTGCAGCTGTCGTCGACGCACCTCTATCACGCCGTTTCTTTGATGAGGACGATGCTCGGGTCGGGTTCCCCTGTCACCGGCGCCGGGGCGCGGGTCACCGCGCGCACGTTCACGGCGCCCATGGTGGATCCGCTCACGCCCGCCGGGTGGGTCGCGGGGGAGCCGGGATCGGCCGGCGCCGAGGTCCCCGAACCGGAGCCGCGCACCACCACGGTCGCGACGCTCGACTTCGGGGACGCGGGGATGGGGCTGTACGACTTCGTCGACAACCAGTGGTGGAACCCGTACGTGCACCGGCGGATGGTGATCCGGGGAAGCCACGGCGAGATCGCCGACGACTCGGTGCTGCGCTTCACCGCCGAGGGCCCGGTCGAGAGCCGGATCGAGCACCGCCGCACCGGCATGGACCTGAACCTCGAGGGCAACGCGCTGTGGCACTCGAGCTTCGACGGCGAGGTCGTCTACAGGAACGCGTGGCACGGGTCCCGGATGTCGGAGGACGACCTCGCGGTCGCGCAGATCCTCTGGGACATGGGGCTGTGGGCCCGCGGCGAGGGCCCGGCGCCGTACCCGCTCGCCGAGGGGCTGTGGGATCACGCGCTGTCGCTCGCGATCCTCGAGTCCGCGGAGACCGGGCGCGACGTGGTGGTGGCTGAGGAGCCCTGGGGCTGAGCCTTCCCGGCGCCACCGCTCCCGGGTTACCGTCACCCCATGGGGAGGCTGGGGAAGGTGCTGCTCGCGCTGGTCGCGGCCGGGATCGCGTTCGTGCTGGTAGGCCTGCCGCTCTACGTCTACCCCGCGCATGACGAGCCCCGCGAAGTCGACGCCGTCTACGTCCTCGGCTCGCCCATGGACATGCGCATGGACCTCGCCGAGCAGATGGTCGCGGACGGCCTCACCGACACCGTGGTGGTGTCCATCAGCGAGGACCCGGCGGAGCGCCAGTGGGTCCCGCAGGCGGTCGAGGCGTGCGAGACCTCGCAGGAGTACACGATCATCTGCGGCACCCCCGACCCCTTCACCACCCGCGGCGAGGCCCGCTGGCTGCGGGATCTGCAGGAGGAGCACGGCTGGGAGTCGGTGGGCGTCATCACCGTCGCGCCGCACATCTCGCGCACTCGCGTGATCATGGGCCGCTGCTGGGACGGCGACATCGCCTACTTCGAGTCGGGCGAGCCGCTGTGGTTCGAGCTCTGGGTCGAGCAGTACCTGTATCAAACTGCGGCGTTCGTGAAGGTGGCGTTCGAGCGGGGGTGCTAGGCGCATCGTCCGTCTGCGAGGCGCCCGTCACCTCGCCGCAACCTCGCCGCGCTAGGGTGCCGCACGTGAAACGGCTCCTGATCCTGGCGGTGGCGCTCGCGGGCGCGGTCGCGCTGATCGGGCTGCCGCTGTACGTGTTCCCCGCGCACGACGAGCCGCGCGCCGTCGACGCCGTCTACGTCATCGGTCCGCCCACCGCGCCGCGCATCGAGCTCGCCGAGCAGATGATCGCCGACGGCCTCACCGACACCATGGTCGTCTCGCTCGGCGAGTGGGATCAGGAGCGCGACAAGTGGCCCGAGGCTGCCGCCGTCTGCGACTCGGCTCAGACGTATGAGGTGCTCTGCACCGAGCCTGACCCCTTCACCACCCGCGGCGAGGCCCGCTGGCTGCACTCGCTGGTGGAGGACGAGGGCTGGGAGTCCGTCGCGGTCATCACCACCACGCCCCACCTCACGCGCACGCGGGTCATCATGGAGCGATGCTGGGACGGCGACATCGCGTACCTCTCCTCGGGCGAGCACCTCGACCCCTGGTACTGGGCGTATCACTACGCGTATCAGAGCGCCGCTTTCGTGAAGGTGTGGCTGGAGGACGGTTGTTGACGATGCGCGGGCTGGCTCGCGCGCTTCCCTCGCTTGCGATGGGGGTCGCGTTGCTGACCGGGTGCTCCGCGGGCCCCACCCCGCCGGAGGACCTCGCGCGCGAGCTGTTCGACGTGTCCAACGACGCGCGCGTCGAGGCCGGGCTGACTCCGCTCAAGTGGAACGAGTGCCTGGCTTCTAAGGCGGCGGAGCGCGCCGAGCCGTTCGCGACCGATCCCGACCTCGAGCACGACGTCCTGGTCTCCACCTGCCACGAGGGTGCCAAGGCGGGGGAGAACCTCTCGCGCACGGACGTGAGCGCGGAGGAGGTGGTGGAGCTGTGGATGGGCTCGGCCGGGCATCGCGCGAACATCCTGGACGCGGACTTCACCATCGGCGCGGTGGCGTGCGTGGAGGCGGACCCGCTGCCCGACGGCGGCGACTCGGGCATGCGGGCGTGCTCGCAGCTCTTCGAGGGTGCGGCGGTCAGCTCCGAGTAGAGGGGCGCCGCCGGCGCGGCGTCCGGCTGCGCCCCAGTGACACACGAGTGCTCGATGCGTCGCGATGACACATTGGAGCTCGCACATGCGCGTGTGCGAGCTCCAACGTGTCATGCCGGAGCGCCGCCTCGCGCGTTCTCCACAGATTTCGCGCATCGGCCCATCGCGCCCACGGTGAGCGGCACCGTTGACTTCATGCCACGGTCCCTCGAGCTCGATCGCAAGGTGGCGCGAGTGGTGGCCGCGCTGCAGGAGGGCAAGCCGCGAACCATGGCGCGCAAGGCCTTGATCAAGCGGATCGGGCGCCGGGGTCTTGAGGGCGCCGTGCGCGAGGGCACGCTCGTCGCGCTGCTGCCAGCCGTCTACGTGGCCACCGCCCTGGAAAACGATCACTCGGTGCGCTGCGCGGCAGTCCGACGATGGTCAGGTTGGCGTGTCCTCATCTCGGGCGAATCTGCGTTGCACCTGTTCAACGCCGCATATCCGGCTCCGGCCCGGATCCGCTGCGTCGCGGTCCGCACCTGGAACGCGCGGACTCCCTCCTGGGTGCACCTGTCCCGCTCGGTGCTGCCGGAGGACAAGGAGGAGGCGCGCGACGACTGGTGCGTCGGGCGAGGCGAGGCCGTGGTGGATGCGTGGGCGTGCGCGCCACGCAAGCGTCGCAAGGACGTGCTCTACCGCGCACTGTGGCTCGAGATCGCAACGCCCGACAAGGTCATCGAGGCCGGAGCTCGGCGCAGTCGGCTCCCGGATCGGAGCATATTCAACGGGATCATGGGCGAGTTCGTCGCGGGAGCCACGTCGCCGACCGAGGTGATGGCGAAGCGTGAGGTCTTCACCGGACCCGAGTTCGCGGACCTCGAGTGGCAGGTCCTGATGGTCGTCCAAGGGCGGGACCGCACGCCCGACGCGATCCACCGCGCCGCAAGGATCGACCTCGAGTGCGACGGCGACGCCGACCACACCAGCCCCGAGGACGTTGCGCGTGACCGCGAGCGGAACACCGAGTTCGCCTCCATCGGCTGGCTGCCAGTGCGTTTCTCCTTCAAGGAGCTTCGGGACCGGCCCGAGTGGTGTCGCCGCATGCTCGCGGAGACCATCGCGGCCCGCCTTGCGGCCCCGGCGATACCTTCCCCTGACACACCGGTGCTCGATGCCTCGAGGTGACACATTGAAGCTCGCACAGGCGTGTGTGCGTACTCCAATGTGTCACGTCCGCGCACCCCTGATGGAAGGAACCGGACCAACGGAAAAACTGCGGACAAACCGGACATGCGGTGCTACTGTCGAAACCGAGCCAGCCGGGGGGCCGTGCTCGCTGAGGGCATGAGGGGGAAGTGACGTGAACGTTCGTCGCACCATCGCAATCGCAGTTCTGGCAGGGGGCATCACATGCGCCCCGGCCGCCGCATTCGCATACGTCGCTCCGTCGCCGGAGCCTCCGGAGGACCAGTCGAGGATCACCTGCAGCGCCACCAGCGTGGCGGCCGGGGACTCGTTCACCTGCACCGTCACCAGCACGCTCGGCGACAAGGCGGCGCTCCAGACCAGCGCCTCCACCTTCGACGCCGCGATCGCCGGCACCGTCACCTCGGGCACCAAGGCCCTGCGCAGCGGCGCCGCCAGCTTCACCGTCAGCACCCCGAGCGACGCCTCGGGCACCGTCACCGCCACCGGGATCGTGGACGGCGGCGCGGTCGGCTCGGTCGCGGTGGACGTCACCAACACTGCGGTCCTGAGCGAGGACACCGGCACCACCGCCACGGAAACCACCAGCGCCGTGCTCTCCGCCACCGGCTTCGCCGGCACCACCATGGCTCTCGGGGCGGGCGTGCTGCTCGTCGCGGGCGCCACCACCGTGATCGTCGCGGCTCGACGCAACGGGCCCGAGGACGCGCAGTAGCCACCAGACCGCACAAGGGCTGACCGGGGGGACAACCTATGGTGCTAGCGGCAACCGCGCCGGTGGGGCAGCGCTCCAGGCAATGGCAGCGCAGCGTCCAACGCCGCATCGCGCTCACGGACGCGTTCGTGGTCGCGATGACCATGGTGATCGCGCACGGACTCCGCTTCGGGTGGGAGCCGTTCATCCCGCTCATGGGCCCCGCGGCACCCGCGTACATCTGGGCGACTGTGGGCATCTCCGCGCTGTGGATCCTCGAGCTCGGCTGGACGCGCTCGCGCGACATTCGCATCATCGGCTCCGGCCCCGATGAGTACCAGCGGGTTCTCGCCGCCGGCCTGCGCACGTTCGCCATCGTCGCCGTCGTGGGCTTCTTCGGCGGCTGGGCCCTCAGCCGCGGCTACCTGCTGTTCGCGCTGCCCGTCGGCACGCTCGTGCTCTTCGGCTACCGCCGCGCCTGGCGCGCCTGGCTCCACACGCAGCGCAAGTCCGGCCGCCTGCGCCAGCCCGTGGTGATCGCCGGCCCGCGCCGCACGGTCGCGCAGATGGTCCGCCGCCTCAACGGCGACTACGACCACGCGTACAGCATCGTCGGCGTCTGCCTCTCGGGCGCGCGCGGCACCGGCACGGGCTCCAACCCGACGGTCGGCCCGCTGGCGGAGGACCTCACCGAGATCCCCGTCCTGGGTTCGGTGGACGATGCGGCGGTCGCCGCCCAGCGCGTCGGCGCCGAATACATCGTGCTGGCGGGCAACGACGACGTCTCGCTCGCGGAGGCGCGCCGCCTCGAGTGGGCGGTGGAGGACACGGGCATCGGGCTGATCGTGGTGCCGACCGTGGTGGACGTGGCCGCCCCCCGGGTGCTCGTCAGCCAGGTCGCGGGCCTTCCGCTCATGCACGTCGAGCCCCCGCATTTCTCGGGACCCAGCCGCGCGCTCAAGTACGCCGCCGACAAGGTAGGTGCGGCGTGCATCGTCCTCCTGCTCGCCCTGCCCATGCTCGCCATCGCCGTCGCGGTGAAGGTGACCAGCAAGGGCCCTGTCCTCTACAAGCAGCAGCGCGTGGGCCTCGACCACGAGCCGTTCCAGATGCTCAAGTTCCGCTCCATGTACATGGACGCGGACGCGCGCCGCACCGAGGCCCTGGCACAAGATGACGGCAACGGCGTCCTCGCCAAGCGCCACGACGACCCGCGCATCACGCCGGTCGGACGGTTCATCCGTCGCTACTCGCTCGACGAGCTCCCGCAGCTGTTCAACGTCCTCAAGGGCGACATGTCGCTGGTGGGCCCGCGCCCGCCGCTGCCCTCCGAGACCGAGCTGTGGGACGCGGACGTGTTCCGCCGCCAGCTGGTCCGGCCCGGCATCACCGGCCTGTGGCAGGTGAGCGGCCGCTCCGACCTCTCCTGGGAGGAGAGCGTCCGCCTGGACCTGCACTACACGCACAACTGGACGCTCGGCCTGGACGCCGTGATCCTGCTCAGGACCGTCTGGGCTGTGGTCGCGGGCAAGGGCGCCTACTAGCAGGCACAACACGGAGAGCCTCGCCGGCTGAGGGGTGGGCGAGGGCTGAGGAGGGGAACGCATGAGGATCCTGCACATCGCGCCGGGCACCAGCCGTCGGCTGGGCGGACCGACCACGCTCCTGCGCGGGCTGGTCCCGGTTCAGCAGGCCAGGGGGCACCAGGTGAGCATCGTGGCGACGGACCTGCTGGTCGAGTCCGAGGAGGACCGCCGCGTCCCCGGCGCGGACGTCACGCTCATCCCGCTGCTCGGGCCGGGTCAGTGGGCGTACGGGCGGGGCCTCCACCAGGCCATCAAGAAGGCGGTGGGCGACGCGGACCTGGTCCACATCCACGGGGTCTACAGCTTCGCCTCGGTGTTCGGGATGCGCGAGGCGCGCCGCCAGGGCGTGCCGTTCCTCGCGGCGCCGCACGGCGTGTGGACCCCCGATCACCACCCGCGCCACCCTGCGATGAACGCCGTGTGGGACAAGGTGATGCTGGGCCCCACGCTCAAGCACGCGCACGTGGTGGTCTCCGACTCCAAGCGCGACGAGGGCTACCTGCGCGAGCGCGGCTACACCCGCACCGACACCATGGTGCTGGGAGTGGACCCGGCGCTCCACCTCATCGACACCCCGTGGAAGGACCGCCGCGGCGTGCTGTTCCTGTCCCGCGTCGCGCCCAAGAAGCGGCTCGACCTCGCGCTCAAGGCGTACGCCGCGTCGGGCCTCAAGGACCGCGGGCACGACATGACGGTCGGCGGCCCCATCGAGCAGGGCCTCGGATTCGACCCGCAGGCGCTCGCGGCCGAGCTCGGCATCGCCGACCACGTCACCTTCGTCGGCACCGTCGAGGAGGACCAGCGCCGCGAGCTGCTGCGCACTCACCGCGTCTTCATCCTCGCCTCCGACGACGAGTCCTTCGGCATCGCCGTCGCGGAGGCCGCCTCCGCGGGCCTCGGCGTGGTGACCTCGGATCGGGTGGTCGCGATGCTCGAGGCCGAGCACGACGGCGTCGCCCGCACCTTCCCGCAGGACGTCGACAAGCTCGCCGAGGGCCTCAGCAGCGCCGCGAGGGACGATGCGGGGGGCGCCGCCGCGTCCCTGTGCGAGTACGCGCGGGAACGGTGGACATGGGAGCACGCCGCGCAGCAGGTGGAGGACATGGTCGCGACGCCGCAGACGGGCGCGCCGCAGCCGGCTGCATAGGCCGGGCCGCTCCGGGTGAGGCTCCCCGCAATTGACCTGCCGAAGCGCCCGTGCCTAGAGTCGCGGGTACCGAAGTACCGGAAGGTACCGCGAGTTGCGCGGTGACTTCCCGCATAGGAGGCACTCCCGATGTCTACCGCTACCGCGCCCATCAAGGTTTCCGCTGAGTCCGACACGCGCATCTCGCACGCCGCGCACTTCCTCGGCATGCCTAAGAAGGATCTGGTCGAGCGCGCGGTGGTCGAGTACATCGAGAACCACCGTGACGAGATCGACGCCGCCGTCGCCCGCGCGCTCCGCGAGCTCGACGGCACGCGAGCCGACCGTGTCGCTCTGCTCGCAGGCATCTCGCGCGAGGAGCTCGATGCGGTGGGCGGCTTAGCCGAGCGCGACTGAGCTCGACGCTTCGCCGCGCCCCGTAATCGCGCTACTTCGTCGCGTTCGGGTGGTGCGTGTGCACGCGCTCCAGGTAGACCGCTCCCTCGAAGACGTAGAACCAGATGCGCGCGTCGCCCTGCGCGATTGCCTAAGGGCGCTCGACCTGTCGGGGCTCGTCGAGCCACTCGATGGGGTCGCTCCCCAGTCCTGCGGCGGTCGCGGTCGCGGTCTCGCGCCACGCGAGCATCTCGGCCAGTGCCAGGTGCGGCTGTCCGGTTGAGAACGAGGCTCGCGCCGCGTCGATCAGATCCTGCGCGCAGACGGCTCGATCGGCGGCACTGAGCGCGAGCATCCAGGGGTAGATCTGCGAGAGCCGCGTGGCCAGATCGCCCTCGTGGCCGAGCATTGCGGTGATGAGCTGGCCGGCGATCTGCAGCAGGGCGTCGCGAGCGTCGGCCTCGCGTCGTGACATCAGGACCAGAGGCGCCGCGTCCCGACGGGTGATCTCGACCGCGTGAAGATCCGCCGCCTCGAAGACGACCTTCGAGTTCCGGCTGAGCTCAGACGACTGGTAGCGGGCGATCGCGGCGGACATACCCCCAGCGTACTTCCGAACGTGTTCTGAATTCAGGGGGAGGGCTATCCCTCGTAGACCCATTCCGCGAACTCGATCACGCCGCCGCGGATGAGGCCGTAGACCTCGTGATAGGTCTGCTGCGAGCGGCGGTAGGGGTCGGGGACGTCGTCGAGCTCGTAGCCCGCGAGCACGTGGCGGTGCGCCGCGATCGAGCGCGGGATGTCCGCCAGCCGCTCCTCGGGGGTGTCGCCCTCGAGCACCGCGCCGGTGCCGGCGGCGGCCGCCAGCTCCGCGAGCGTGAACGTCCGCTTGAGCGCCGCCGGGCCGGTGCGCACGGCCAGCTGCCGGTGCTCCGCGGTCATCGTGATGATGAGGTCCGAGGAGTTCA
The DNA here is from genome assembly GCF_000971215.1 of Demequina silvatica. GTDB lineage: Bacteria > Actinomycetota > Actinomycetes > Actinomycetales > Demequinaceae > Demequina > Demequina silvatica. Next base: position 138,318 of record NZ_BBMA01000006.1, on the reverse strand, counting down.
TGATCCGCTCGGTCAGCAGCCGCCCCGCGTGGAGCGAGCCGTCGATGCCGTCCGTGGACAGCTCGTGCAGCATCTCGCCCGGCACGCCGTGACCCACCAGCGCGTGCGTGCCCGCGCTCGACACGGTCGCCAGGTCGCCCAGCGCGCGCGCGAGCAGCAGCTCGGCGGCGGGCGAGCGGCAGATGTTGCCGGTGCACACGGTGAGGACGGTGGCCATGGCCCGAGGATAGCGGCGTGCGCTCTGCTTCACACAGGCCACCGAGCCGCGCTCCTGCACACAGGATCCGCGACCGGGCCGCATGCGCATGCCACTCACGCCGCATCGCCCGACCAGACCGGGCGCAGTTGCAGAATCCGTGTGGAGCCGGGTCGAGGCCCGCGCCTCTCTCCGCGACCCGCTTGAGGCGGCTGTCCCGCAGTGCGCATAGAAGCCTGAAAAAGCACGGTGAGCGTCCCGCAGGGCGCGCGGCATCTGGTCGCCGGCGCACTCGAAAATCCCTGCTAGACCCTTGACGCGCGCCTGGATGCCGATAAGTTGCATCCATGGGCTTCGTACAATTTCGTTCTCGGCTGGTGGCCGCACTCGTCGGATCGGTGGTCGCGGTCGGGATGGCGACCTCCGCGGAGGCCGTCGCAACCACGAGCGTGGCCACTCTCACCGCCACGAGCAAGCCCACGATGACCGTCTCGAAGCTGCAGACCACGGTGACGACCAAGCCGTACACGATGAAGACGACGTACAAGCTCCCGGTCCTTCACGGTTCAACGGCGGCTAATCGCGCAACGGTGAAGCAGCGCGCGCTGGCGATCATCGCGAACAAGAAGGCTTCGGTGAAGAGGGCTTGGGCCGACTGCGAGCGACGCGGGACCTGCGACGACCTTCCGCCGGTGGACGCCGGCGTCCGTGTGACGAAGGTTGCAGTTGGCGTCTACCAGGGGCGGTATGCGTCCTTCACGCTCGAGGGGCTGGTGGACGATATTGATGTGGACAAGGGGTCTGCGGGCACCGAGGCGTTCGCGACCTCCTTCACCCTCGACCTCAAGACCGGCAAGAAGGTGCCGCTCAGCAAGTTCGTTGACATCTCGGACTATGCGGCGCGCATTGCGATCGTGTCCACGCTGTTCCGGGAGCGCCCGGGTTGTGTGCGCTACGACCTCACCCCCGAGCGCAATTCGACTACACAGATGTCTCTCGTGGGCCAGCCGGCCGCGTGGACAGTCTCCTCGAGCGGGCTACGGGTGGCATACCCGAGATACGTCGTCGGGCTAGAAAGCTGCAACATCATGTCGGTGACCGTGCCGTGGACGGACATCGCGACGGTGAACCGGATGGACGGGCCCGTGTACACGCGCGTGTACGTGAATGGCCTTACCAGGGCCGACGGCCAGTACTGGGGCGCGGTCGCGTACCTGACCGTGCAGGACCGGCGCGCTGCGCTCGTCGCCGGCTACATCGATAGCGACTCCGAGTGCTACGCGGGCGCCCGCACGTCGACGCAGGCCCGCCTGTTCGAGCGATGGTCCTTTGAGCGCTGGACGCCGAAGCTCGGCGGAACCTACAAGCAGCCGACCATCGCTCTTGGGACGGGATGGCGCAAGGCGACGGCGACGGAGCGCTCGCGACTCGCGGAGCAGTTCGGCCAGAGCTTCAACGCAATCCGCACCTGCCGCTTCTAGCGTTTCCGCCGATGCGGCGCCCACGGGTGTCGCAGCACAGGGAGACGACACGCTCTCCGCGTCGCGGCGTGAGCCGCGCTCCACCCAGGATCCGCGACCGGGCCGCATTCGCCTGCAACTCGCACCGCATCGCCCAACTAGAACGGTCGCAGCTGCAGAATCCGTGTGGAGCGCGGTCAGGGGGGTGGGGTCAACTGGAGACAGTCTCCGGCGCCCGCGTCGCCAGCAGCGACCTCACCCCCAGCACCACCACATACAGCGCGGACGATGCGCACAGCCCCAGAGCTGCCCCCGCGGCACCCCCCAGGGACGCACCGAGGGCGACGGCTCCCAGCAGGACCGGCGCGTTGACCCCCGCGGCGACCGCCACGAACCCCGACCGGCCCAGCGCCTGCAGATACCCCGCGAACGCCGTCGACATCCCCACGAAGAAGATCGCCGGCAGCGCCCACGCGAACACCTGCTGCGACTCCTCGTACCCGGACCCCAGCAACCACGGCAGCAACGGCGAGATCAGCCACGCCACCGGGATCACCACGGCCCCCAGCACCACGGTCGCCAGCGCCAGCCGCCGCGCGATCTTCCGCGACGCCGCGTGATCCGCCAGGGACACATGAGGCATCAGCACGTTCGACAGCGTCCCGGCCACGATGACGAACGGGTTGGCGAGCCGCGTGCCCGCCGCGTAGGCACCAGCCGCCGCACCTCCCGCGACAAACCCGACAACCGCCGTGTCCAGCGTCCGCGCCCCGCCGGCCGCGAGCTCCACCATGATCCGCAGCGAGTGCCGCAGCACCGCCCACGTCCCCTCGAGCTCGCCCGCGGGGATGGACCGGTGGACCGGGCGGCGCGCGTGGACCTGCGCGACGGCGCACGCGATCGCGTACCCGAGCGCGTAAGCGAGCGCGGCGGGCACCCCGAACACGAAGTACAGCAACGGCGTCAGCGCCAGGTTCCCCAAACGCCGCAGCAGGATCGACACCGCCGGTATCACCTTGTCGCCCTGCGCGATGCGCACATAGGTCAAGGTCTCGGTGTTCTTCTCGAGGAACGCCGCGACCGCGAGCACCGCAAAGGCGGCAACCATCCCGGCGGGCGCAATAAGAACGCCCACCACGGCGAACACCAAGCCCCCCAACAGAGAGGTCACGGTGTTGAGCCGCAGCGCCCGCCGCACCGTGTCGAGCCGCCCCTTGGGCAGCTGCACCAGCACGTACCCGCTCACGCCCAGGTCCGCGACGGTGGCCGCGACCAGCAGCGCCCCCGCCCAGCTCATGAGCGCGCCGTAGTCGGCCACGTGCATCCACCGGGCGACCAGCACGAGTACCGCGGCCTGAGCCAGGCCCGCCGTCCCGCGCGCCCCCAGGAGTGTGACGAACTGTCGTCTCATCCGCGCATCCGTCCGGTTGCTAGAACGTCCCGTTCATCCGAATCGCGACGCATTGCGAGCATACCTGCGACATTGATGCGCGTCACGGGTGATTTGCCCCAGAAATCCACCCCTACCCGCAACACTCGTGCGCGGCTACCCTGACCCTGAGAAGGCCCACACCGAGAAGGGGGAGATCGGTGGCGGCGGTACGGAACGAACAGGCGCACAGCAAGGCGCAGCTGGGTCCCACCCAGACGCGGCTCACGCGCGCCTTCGCCCGCGCCCGCACCCTGGGCGGCGCCGCCTTCGACGCGATCCCGCTGTGCTTCGCGATCCTCGCGATCGCCCTCCCGGTGCTGCTCCTGCCCGTCACCGAGGAGCAGGAGTCCATCTCCCCGGGCCTCTACCCGATCGCGCTCATCATCACGTGCGCCTCGGCCATCCGCCTCGCGATCCTCATCGCGCAACCCCGCCCCCACATAGTCGCCGGCACGTTCTGGATGTTCCTCTACATCTCCGCGGGCGTGGTGCCCCTCGCTCAGCTGCACACGCAGAGCTTCGGGTTCTTCCTGGTCGCGGTTGAGGACATGGCCGAGGCCGGCCTCCTGTTCCTGGGCGCCGCCATCGCGTTCGAGGTGGGCCACCACCTCGCCAAGCGCACCGGCACGCGGGAGAACGGCACGCAGCAGGGGGACGATGCGCCGGCCAAGGGCCGCGTCATGACGCGCCCGCGCCTGGTGGGGCTGAGCATCTTCGCCACCGTCTCCACCGCGGTCTACGTCAGCTCGCTGGGCGGCCCGGCCGTCTTCTTCCAATCCCGAGCGGCCATCACCCAGGCCTACCTCGACGCGGGCCTGCGCTCCGACGGCAACCAGGCGATGGCGACCATCATCCTCGCGGCGAGCGTGGGGCCGGCGCTGGTGGCGCTGATCGGCTGGATCATCGTGCTGCTGGACAAGGGCCGGCGCGAGGCGACGGACTTCCTGTGGTTCGCGCTGGTGCTGGGCCTCAACGTCATCGTGAACAACCCCCTGGTGACGGCCCGCTACTGGGCGCTCACGGTCCTGGTGGGCATCGCCTACGCGATCCCGGGCCTCAGCCGCCGCAGATTCACGGCCGCCGTTGTCCTCGGCATCCTGGGCGCGCTCGTGATCTTCCCCTACACGGACGTCACCCGCTACGACGCGGTGGGCCAGGGCGCCCAGGTCGAGGTCACCTCCGTCGCGGAGAAGATCTCCACCAAGGACTACGACCAGGTGGTGATGACCGCCAACGGCGTCGACTACGTCCAGGACCAGGGCTTCACCAAGGGCCTGCAGACGGGCTCCGCGCTCCTCTTCTTCATCCCCCGCTCCCTGTGGGCCGCCAAAGGGGAGGACACGGGCGTGCTCCTGGGCGAGCACTTCGACCTCGCGATCACCAACCTCAGCTCGCCGCTGCCGCTCGAGGTGTGGATCGACTTCGGGTGGATCGGCATGGGCGCCGCCTTCGTGTTCTTCGGGTGGGGCGCGCGGCGCATGGAGGACCGCCTGGACCTCACGCGCGACAACGTCGGGTTCGGCAAGACCACCTTCGTCGCGTTGCTGCTCCCGCTGCTGGCCGGCTACGGCTTCATCCTCATGCGCGGCCCCCTGCTGCAATCCATGAGCAAGGGCATGGCGCTGGTGGTGGCCTGCTACCTCGTCACGGGACCCGCGGCCGGACTGCTGGACGGGGCCCGCAAGGGTGCCCGGCGCATCGTCCGCCCGCACCTGGGAAATCCGGGAGAAACCGGATCTTCCACGCGGGGGATGCGCGGTCCTACACTGGCGCGAGGCGCTCGGGACCGGGGGGACTCATGACGCTGACGGAGTACATGCGGATCTTCCGCTCGCACTGGCTGGCGATCGCCGCCATGACGCTGGTGGGCGGCGCGCTCGCATTCGGCTGGACCATGCTCCAGGAGAAGGTGTGGACGGCGGCGAGCTCCGCGGTCATCACCACGGACTCCTCGGCGGGAGACGGCTCCGCCATCGTGGGAAACGACGCGGAGTCGAACGTCAAGAGCTACGTCGACATCGCGAAGTCGCGCACCGTCGCGGCGCGGGCGGGGGAGATGGTGGGGTCCACGGACACCGCCGACGAGCTCCTCGACCAGGTCACCATCGCGAACTCCACGGACACCGCGGTGATCCGCATCTACGCGCACGGGCCCACGCCGGAGGCCGCGCGCGACCTCGCGAACGCGTGGGTGGTCGCGACCACGTCGGTGGTGGCGGAGATCGAGAACGCGCAGGCGACCGCGACGGGCGGCTCCCCGGCGGCGGTGGGCCTCATGGCGCTCGACACGGCGTCCCTGCCGGACGTCCCCACCTCCCCGAACGTGAAGCTGACGGTGGCGTTGGGCCTGATCATCGGGCTGGTGGTGGGGATCGTGGTCGCGGTGGTGCGGTCCACGCAGGACCGCCGCCTGCGCAAGCCCGCGGACATCGAGAGCCTGTTCGAGATCCCCGTGGTGGGCGCGCTTCCGTTCAACCAGCAGATCGCGAAGGTGGGCGTCACCGCCGCCGACGACTTCGCGATGAAGGAGTCCATCCGCCAGCTGCGCACCAACCTGCAGTTCGTGGACATCGACCACCCGCCGCGGGTGATCGTGGTGACCTCTGCGCTGCCGGGCGACGGCAAGTCCACCACCATCGCCAAGCTCGCGGAGGCCATCGCGGAGGCGGGCCGCGACGTGGTGCTGGTGGACGCGGACCTGCGCCGCCCCGCGGTCGCGACCACCCTGGGCCTGCCCGACGCGATCGGGCTCACGGACGTGCTGGTGGGGCGCATCACGCTCGAGAAGGCGCTGCACACCTACGGCACCACGGGGCACTTCCAGGTGCTCGCGTCGGGGTCCATCCCGCCCAACCCGTCGGAGCTGCTCGCCTCGGACGCGATGCACGAGCTCCTGTACTCGTTCCCGCCGGACACCATGGTGCTGGTGGACACGCCGCCGCTGCTGCCCGTCACGGACGCCGCGGTGCTGACGGCGCGCACCGACGGCGCGCTGGTGGTGGCGCGGGCCGGGCGGACCACCATCGACGAGCTCGAGCAGGCGATCGGCGACCTGGAGAAGGTCAAGGGCCGTGCGATCGGCGTGATCCTCGACGGCGTGCCGGTGCGCGGGGCGTACCGGTCGCCGTACCGCTCGGGCGCGTACGTGTACGCGTCGGGGGAGAAGAAGGCCATCGAGGAGAAGCCGGCCGAGCCGGAGCCCGAGTCCGCGCTCGCTGACGACGCGGGCGAGGTGGTGGTCGCGGCCGCCGCCGCGGACGCCGTGACGGGGGACGATGCGCCGGCTGAGGACGCGGCCACGGTGGACGATGCGGTGGCCGGGTCGGGCGAGGAGGTCGCCGAGGCTGTTGTCGACGCGGCCGACGGTGGCGAGGGTGCTGCGGTGTCCGGTGAGGCGGAGGACGAGCCGTCGGACAGTCCCGGCGCCGTCGCGTCCGACGGCGATCAGCTCGCGCAGAAGAAGCCGCCGCGCCCACGCGGCAAGTCGCGGGCGAGCGTGCCGCCCGTCGCGCAGGACGCGCTGGACCTCGAGCTCGACGCCACCGAGACCGCGGAGGAGGAGCCGCCGGCAGACGCATCCGACGCCGCCGCCGACGGTGAGGACGTCGAGGGGGCTCCGCAGGGTCCGGAGGGTCTCGAGGAGGCCGCCGACGAGGACTCTATCCCCGTGCCCGAGGTCGACGAGTCCGAGTTTGCGGAGGACCTCGGGGAGGTCGAGCGCGAGCTGGCGGAGGCCACCGAGAAGGAGCGCATCGAGGCCGACGACGCCTCGCTCCCGACCCCCGAGGTCGAGGACGAGGAGGAGGCCGAGCCGGTGTCGGCGGGCGTCCGCGTCGCGGGCGCGATCGATCCGTCGGAAGCGGGATAGCGGCGAATGTCCCTTTTCGCCTTTTCATCCCGAACAATCCCCTTTACGCTCGGTTCCAGCGGGGGGAAGTGATCACGGCCCCTGCATGAGGGGGGAAACCGTGACTGTTCCGGCTCAGGCGCACGCCATCAGCATCGTCGGCATCAACTATCCGCCGGAGCGCACCGGCATCGCACCGTACACCGGGGCGCTGGCGCGCGCGCTGGTGAACCGCGGCTGCCAGGTCGACGTCACCACGGCGCATCCGCACTACCCGGAGTGGCGCATCTACGACGGCTTCGGGGAGTGGAGCCGCGACGAGGAGGACCGCGGCGTGACGGTCCACCGCCGCCTCCACTACGTCCCCAAGAAGACGCAGGGCCTGCAGCGGCTGCTCTCCGAGATCACGTTCGGGCTGCGCTCGAGCTTCGGCGGCGGGATCGGCAAGCCGGACGTCATCCTCATGATCTCGCCCGCGCTGTTCTCCACCGCCATCACCGGCCTGTGGGCGCGCATCCGCCACCCGCGCACGCCGCGCGTGGTCTGGGTCCAGGACCTGTACGGCCAAGGCGTCGCGGAGACCGCCGGCAGCGGCTTCGTGGAGAAGGTGATGCGCGCCGTCGAGGGCTACATCCTGCGCAAGGCCAACCGCGTGGTGGTGATCCACGACCGCTTCAAGAAGGACGTGTGCGAGGACTACGGCGTGGACCCCGAGCACGTCTCGGTGGTCCGGAACTGGACGCACATCCCCGCGCACGGCGCCGTCGACCGGGCAAGCGCCCGCGAGGACCGCGGCTGGGCCGAGGAGTCCGTGGTGCTCCACGCGGGCAACATGGGCGTGAAGCAGGGGCTCGACCACGTGATCTACGCGGCCCGTCGCGCGCAGGAGCGCGGTGAGGCGTTGAGGTTCGTGCTCCTGGGCGGCGGCGCCGAGCGCGCCCGCCTCGAGGAGCTCGCGGAGGGCCTCGACAACGTCGACTTCCTCGACTGCCTCGACGACGAGCACTACTGCAGCGCCCTGGGCGCCGCAGACGTGCTGCTGGTGCACGAGGCCCCCGGCGTCATGGAGATGGCGGTGCCGTCCAAGCTCACCTCCTACTTCGACGCGGCGCGGCCGGTGCTCGCTGCCACGAGCCTCACCGGCATCACCGCCGAGGAGGTGGAGACGGCGGGCGCGGGTGCCGTGGTCGCCTCCGGTGACCCCGACGCGCTGGTCGACGCGGCGCTCGCGCTCGCCGCCGACCAGGACAAGGCTCGCGAGTACGGCGAGAACGGCCGCGCGTACCGCGAGGCGGTGCTGACGGAGAGCGCCGCGATCGACGCGTTCTGCGCCGTGCTCGGCGTCCCGCTGCCCGACACCATCGCGGAGCCCGTCCCGCTGCAGCCCGAGAGAGCCCGCAAGGGGAAGGTCCGTCCCGCCGCTTGAAACGGCGCCCGGGTGGGCCGCGACCTGGCTCTCTGCCGTGCATCCTCCCTAGAATGTCACTGAATGTCCTGTCCGTCCGCGTAGGTGCGGGCTCGCTGGGGGTGGGGGCGCATGGCTGACGAGAGCGCGCATCCGCGCAGGCGGCGACGCCGCTGGCCGTGGATGGTCGTGGGTGCGGTGCTGCTCCTGCTCGGCGTCATGCTCGCGTTCCTCACCTACGACGCGGCGCGGCTCACCGCCGCGGCCACGGCCGTCGACCAGCACGCGGAGGCAGCGCAGGAGGCGCTCGCCGCCGCGGACGCCGAGGCGCTGACGCGCGAGGTCGCGCAGGTCAAGGAGGCCGCGGAGGAGTTCGAGGCCGCGACCTCCGGGCCGCACTGGTGGATCGCGTCCCACCTGCCGTGGCTGCGGCTGCAGGCGGCGCCCCTGGTGGCCGCCGGCGAGGCGGTGGGCGCCGTGGCGGACCGTGCGCTGGCGCCGCTCGCGGGCCAGGACAGCCTCGCGGCGTTCGAGGTCCCCAGGTTCGAGGGCGGCCGCGTGGACCCGTACGTGCTCGAGGAGTACCGCGGACCGCTGGCGGTCGCCTCGGAGACGCTGGCCGCAGAGGCGGAGACGCTTGCGGGGGTGGACACGTCGCGGTCGTGGCTGCCGGTGAACGACCTGGTGCGGGGGCTCGAGGGGCAGATCGAGACGCTCGGCGGGCTGGTCGCGGGCGCGCACGCGACCGCGGAGCTGCTGCCCGGGATGCTGGGCGGCGAGGGGGAGCGTCACTACCTGGTGGTGGTGCAGAACAACGCCGAGCCGCGCACCACGGGCGGGCTGCCCGGAGCGTTCTTCGAACTCACGGTCGAGGACGGCCGGATGGAGCTGGGGCGCTACGCGGCGGCGCGCGACCTCATCGACGACGCGGGCCGGGTGGCGATCACGGAGGACGAGGAGCGGATCTTCTCCGACCGCATGAGCACGTATCCGCATGACGCGAACTTCACCCCCGAGTTCCCCCGCACCGCCGAGATCCTGGTCGACTTCTGGGAGCTGAGGTACGGCGAGCGGCCGGACGCGGTGGTGTCGATCGACCCCGTGGCGCTCGGGTGGATGCTCGAGGGATCGGCGCCGCTGGAGGCCGGCGGGATCGAGATCACGGGGGAGAACCTCGCGATGGTGATGCTCAACCAGGCGTATTTCCTGTACGAGGACCCGCTCGAGCAGGACGAGTTCTTCGCACGCACCGCCGCCGCGCTGTTCGCGCAGGTGGTCGGCGGTCAGGTCGCCTCGGTGTCGGGGGTGGAGCAGGCGATCGAGGCCCACCGGTTCCTGCTGTGGTCCGCCGACGCTGAGGAGCAGGCCCTGCTCGCGTCGACGGGCGTGGGAGGCGCGTTCCTCGAGAGCCCCGACACGTTGGGGGTCTTCCTCAACGACGGTTCGGGCTCGAAGATCGGCTACTACATCGGCTCCGACGTGCTGGTGACGGATTACCAGTGCAACGACGGCTCGATCGACTCGATGACCGTGGAGGTGGAACTGCGCCACGGGTATGAAGGCGACGTCGCGGACCTGCCGGACTACATCACCGGGATCCCGCGGTTCGTGCCGCGCGGAGAGTTCCACGCGAACGTGCTGGTGTACCCGCCGGCGGGCTTCGCGCTGACCGGCACCACGCGGGACGGCGAGGCCATGGAGGTGGTCGAGGACGTCCACGAGGGGCGCGCGATGTCGCAGAAGCGGATCGAGCTGAAGCCCGGCGGGCAGGTGAACCTGGTCTACGAGCTCCAGGCCACGGAGGCGGAGCTGGGGCTACCCGGACTGCAGATGACGCCAGGGCCGCGCCCCAACCAGCCGCAGCTGCTGCTCGAGCAGTCCCCGTCCTGCTGAGAAGAGGACGTAACGGGATGTTTACCTCGGGACCCGAATTGCCTGTTGAACACTTGTTATGATGCATGGGTTGTTCAACGGCGCTGCTGAGGGCGCCGTCTGCTGGGAGGCATCACATATGTTCGTACGTACCCTTGCTGTGACCGCGCTGGCAGGCGCGGCCATTCTCGCCCCGACCGCCGCTTTCGCTGAGGATTACACCAGCGGAGAGGACGTCATCGGCTGCGACGTCTCCACCAGCGAGGTGGGGCAGCCGTTCAACTGCGACGTCGCCGGCCCCGACGGCTCCGACGCCGCGCTCCAGGCCACCACCTCCGGTGAGGACGCCACCATCGCGGGCACCGTCACCTCCGCGACCAAGACCATCTCCGGGGGCGTCGCGACCTTCACCGTGACCGCGCCGAGCACCGCCGGCACGCTGGGTCTCACGGCGATCGTCGACGGCGAGGCCGTCGACACCGCGTCGATCGAGGTCGTCGCGGCGGGCACCGCCGGTTCCACCGACGAGCTCTCGGGCACCGGCTTCGAAAACGTCGGTCTCGCCGCGGGCGCCGCGGGCCTGCTGGTCGCGGGCGCCGCGACCGTGTTCATCGGTGCGCGCCGCCGCGCCGCGCAGAACGCGTAACGCTTCACACGGCCTCGGGTCCGCTGCATGGCGGACCCGAGGCCGTTGCCGTACCCGGTCACGGGTAACCTGGGCGCCGCAGCCCCCCACCTGAAGGACATCGATGAGCGACGCCACCCCCGAGCCGGCCGCGAGCCAGCCCGAGCCGCAGCCCACCCGCAAGCGCCGCCGCGTGTGGCCGTGGGTGGCGGGCGGATGCGGGATCGTGGTGGTGGGCGTGGGTGCGCTGTTCGCGTGGAACGCGAAGACCATGCTCGACTCCTCGGAGGCGCTCACTGCGCACGCGACGGCCGCCAAGCAGGCGGTGTCGAATCGCGACGCCGCGGCGCTCGCCGCCGAGGTCGACAGCCTCGAGGAGTCCGCGCGCGCATTCGCAGGTGCGACCTCCGGGCCCCACTGGTGGCTCGCGGCGCACACGCCGTGGGTCGCGGACCAGGTGCGGCCGCTCATGGCCGCGGGAGACGCCGTCGACGCCATGGCGACACAGGCGCTTGCGCCGCTCGCGGAGATGGACAGCCTCGACGCGCTCGCGGTTCCCGGCTTCGAGGACGGCCGCATCGACCCGTACGTACTGGAGCCCTACCGCGAGCCGCTCGCGCAGGCTGCCGACGCCCTCGATGCGCAGTCCGCGGTGCTCGGGAACGTGAGCCTCGCGAACACCATCGACCGCGTCGCGACGCCCTTCCTGGACCTCCGCGAGCAGGTCGACTCTCTCGCCGGGCTGGTGGGCTCCGCGCATGTCGCGGCGGAGCTGCTGCCGTCCATGCTGGGCGGCGAGGGCGAGCGCACCTACCTGGTGATGGTGCAGAACAACGCCGAGCCGCGCGCCACGGGAGGCATCTCGGGCGCGATCATCGAGATCACCGTCGATGACGGTGGCGTCTCGATGGGCGACTACCGCTCGGCGGGAAGCCTCGAGCAGCCCTCCGGCGTGGGCGGCCTTACCAAGGACGAGAAGCGCATCTTCGGAGACCAGATGGAGATCTTCCCTCAGGACGTCAACTTCACTCCCGAGTTCCCGCGCTCAGCCGAGCTGATGACGCGTTTCTGGGCCGCCGGCGGCGGGGACGAGGTCGACGGCGTCATCTCGGTCGACTCGGTCGCGCTCGGCTGGATGCTCGAGGGCTCCGATCCCGTCGCGGTCGGTCCTTTCGAGATCACGGGTGCGAACCTCGCCGACACCATGCTGCGGGACTCGTACCTCGAGTACCCCGACCCGCGGGACCAGGACGCATTCTTCGGGCGCGCCTCCGCCGAGCTGTTCGGACGGATCGTCTCGGGCGACGGTGCGGTGCTCGATGGCGTCGAGCGTGCCATCGATGCCGGGCGCTTCATGGTGTGGTCCGCCGATGAGGCCGAGCAGGACCTGTTGGTCTCCACCCCCATCTCGGGCGGTTACCTCGAGCGGGACGATGCGGTGGGAGTGTTCGTGAACGACGGCACCGGATCCAAGATCGGGTACTACGTCGACACCGCCGCGACAGTGACGGACCTCATGTGCCCCGACGGCTCGATCGCGGGTCAGGAGGTCGAGGTCGCCTTCACGCACGCCTTTGACGGCGATCTCGAGGCCCTGCCCGAGTACGTCAGCGGCGGCGGCATCTACGTTTCGCTGGGCGAGTTCCATGCCAACGTGCTCATCTACCCGGCGGTGGGCACCGGCGTCACCGGCGTGACGCTGGACGGCAAGAAGGCCAAGGTGCGTCCCGAGCATGAGGAGGGGCGCGCGATGGCGACGGCACGTATCGAGATCGCGCCCGGCGAGACCGCGACGCTGCGATACACAATCGCGGCGAACGAGCGGGGCGTGCTGCCGCCGGCATACGTGCAGACGCCGGGCGCGCAGGAGACCGTGGTCAAACGGGACACCGCGGCCGCGAGCGAGGGCTGCTGACGCTCAGCCGCGCAGCTCGGCGATGTTCTCCTGGTACCAGGAGTAGGTGCGGCGCAGGCCCTCCTCAAGAGAGATCTGCGCGGTCCATCCGAGCGCGCTGAGCGTCGAGACGTCGAGGAGCTTCTGCGGCGTCCCGTCGGGCTTGCTGGTGTCCCATTCCGTGCGGCCGGTGAAGCCGGTGACCTGGGCGATGGTCGCGGCGATCTCGCGGATGGTGACGTCGGTGCCCGTGCCGACGTTGACCTGGGCGGGGCCGTCGTAGTGCTCCATCAAGTACAGGCAGGCGTCAGCCATGTCGTCGGCGTGCAGGAACTCGCGCCGCGGGGCCCCGGTGCCCCAGTTGGTGACCGATGGCGCGCCGGAGCGTGCGGCGTCGTCGTACCGGCGGATGAGCGCCGGAAGCACGTGGGAACCTTGCGGCGAGAAGTTGTCGTTCGGGCCGTAGAGGTTGGTGGGCATCGCCGAGATCCACGGCTTGCCGTACTGGCGTCGGGCGGCCTGGATGTGGAGGATGCCCGCGATCTTCGCGATCGCATAGGCATCGTTGGTGGGCTCGAGGTGGCCGGTGAGCAGGCTGTCCTCGCGGATCGGCTGTGGCGCGTACTTGGGGTAGATGCAGCTCGACCCCAAGAAGAGCAGCCGGTCGACATCGTGGGCGAGCGCGGCGTCGATCACGTTGGTCTCAATGCGGATGTTGTCGCTGAGAAAGTCGACAGGGTAGGTGCTGTTGGCGAGGATGCCGCCAACCTTGGCAGCGGCGAGCACCACGTACCTAGGCTTCGCCTCAGCGAAGTACGCGAAGGTCGCGTCGCGGTCCTTGAGATCCAGGTCCGCTGAGGGGCGACCCACTACGTGGGTGAAGCCTGCCGATTCGAGCCGGCGCACGATCGCGCTTCCGACCAGTCCGCGGTGGCCGGCGACGTAGAAGGTCGCCTCGCGATCGAGCGGCGCCGGGGTGTACCCGACGCCGTCCGACTCGGCGGGCGCGAGGGTCAGGCCGCTCGCCATGACTGGAGGTTGACCACGTCGTGCCACGGCTTGGCCTCGTAGCCGATCGCGTCGAGGTCCGCGTCGACCATCAGGCGCGCGAGCGCGAGCCCGTCGACGGTGGCCTCCCAGCCGAGCTTCTCCTTGGCCTTCGACGCGTCGCCGATGAGGGCGTCGACCTCGGTGGGGCGCAGGTAGCGCTCATCGAACTTCACGTAGTCGTGCCAGTCGAGGCCCACGTGCGAGAAGGAAGCCTCGAGGAAGTCGCGGACGGTGTAGCCGACGCCGGTCGCGAGGACGTAGTCGTCAGGCTCGTCGACCTGCAGCATCCGCCACATGCCTTCGACGTACTCGGCGGCGTAGCCCCAGTCGCGGATGGAGTCGAGGTTGCCCAGCCATAGGTCGTCCTGCAGGCCGGCCTTGATGTGCGCGGCGGCGCGGGTGATCTTGCGGGTGACGAATGTCTCGCCGCGGCGGGGCGACTCGTGATTGAACAGGATCCCGTTGACGGCGAACATGCCGTACGCCTCGCGGTAGTTCTTGGTCACCCAGTACGAGTAGACCTTCGCGGCGCCGTACGGGCTGCGCGGGTAGAACGGCGTCGACTCGTCCTGCGGCGGCGGCGAAGCGCCGAACATCTCGGAGGACGAGGCCTGGTAGAACCGAGTGTTGATTCCTGCCATGCGCACGGCTTCGAGCAGGCGAACCGACCCGATTCCGGTGGTGTCTCCCGTGTGCTCGGGCTCGTCGAAGCTCACGCGCACGTGCGACTGTGCTGCGAGGTTGTAGACCTCGTCAGGGTTGATCCCCGCGAGCAGCGACACGAGACGTGCGCCGTCGGAGAGGTCGCCGTAGTGCAGGAACAGCCGAGCGTCGGGCTCGTGCGGATCCACGTACAAGTGGTCGATGCGCTGCGTGTTGAAGGACGAGGATCGGCGGATCAGGCCATGAACCTCGTACCCCTTGCTCAGCAGCAGCTCTGCCAGATATGAGCCGTCCTGGCCGGTGATGCCCGTGATGAAGGCCTTCTTCGGCATGATCCCCCCTCAAGCCTCAGCGTCGGCGCGCAACTACGCACCTATTGCGGACTATAGCCAGAATGTCCGAAATGAGGGAAGGGGGTGGGTGGCCCTACTTGCCGGCGGGCTCTTCCTCGTAGGTGTAGCCGTAGCGCCCGTAGCCGTAAGCGTCGGGACCGCGCGACGGCAGCATCGAGAGCACCAGGCCGGAAACGTGGGCGCCTACGGTCTCGAGCGATTGGAGGGCACTGTCGAGCTGGGGCGCGTGAGTCTTGCCAGCGGCGACGATGACGACCGCGCCGCCCACGAGCTTGGCCAGTACGGCCGCGTCGGTGACGGGCAGGAGCGGAGGCGCGTCGTAGAGGACCACGTCGAACTTCGAGTCGAGCTGCTTGATGAGCTCATCCATGCGGGACGAGCCGAGGAGCTCCGAAGGGTTCGGGGGGATCGATCCGGCGGGGAGCAGGTAGAGCTCGCTGCGGCCCCAGCGCTGGATTGCGCTGTCGATGTCGAGGCGGCCGATGAGGACGTCGGTGAGCCCCACTCCCGCCTCGATGCCCATGTACTGCGCCATCTTGGGACGGCGAAGGTCAGCGCCCACAAGCAGCACACGGGCGCCGGCGTCTGCCAGGGTGATCGCGAGGTTCGCCGACGTCGTCGACTTGCCTTCCGAAGGGATCGACGACGTCACCACGAAGCTTCGCGACGAGCGCTCGGTGTCGAGGAACTGCAGGTTGGTGCGCAGCGTGCGGAAGGACTCTGCGCGTGGGCTGCGTGCATCCTCGTGAACGAGGAGGGGGCGCTGCTTGGCCTTCGGGTCGAACACTATGCCGCCGAGCACCGGGACGTCGGTGATGCGCTCGAGATCTCGCTCGCCACGGATGCGGGTGTCAAGAGTGGTGCGAAGCAAGGCGATGCCCACACCCAGGGCTAGCCCAAGCAGCAGGCCAAGCGCGACGTTTAGCGTCTTCTTGGGGCTGACGGGTTGCACCGGGACCTCGGCCTCCTGCACCACCGTGAGACTCACCGGCGACCCCTCCGCCGCATCGGTGGTTTCGATTCCTTCTACGACGTGGATGAGCTGGTTGGCGGATTCCGTCGCAAGAGATGCTGCGAAGACTGGATCAGAATCGGTGACGGCGATGTCGATCACGGAAGTGTTGAGCGGGGAGGTTGCAGCAACTTTGGCGCGCAGGTCGGCGACGCTCAGGTCAAGATGTAGGTCGTCGATGGTGGGCTGCAGGACCGCCGCCGTGTTGATGAGGTCCGCGTAGGTCTTGACACGCTGCTGGGTGAAGCTGTTGCCCTGCGCGAGGTCCGCGACGGTCGAGCCGGCCGAGGTCGAGACAAACACCTTGGCCGAGGCGGCGTACGTCGGAGTCGCCAACATCGAGTACGTCAGGCCGGCACCCGCGCCGACGAGCATGAGGAGGACGATCATGATCCAGTTCTTGCGGAGAATCCGGAGATAGTCTTGTAGCTCCACCTGTGTCCCCGGTTTCTCCCGTGCGAGCGAGGGCGCGCCCCCCGCGACCCACAATCTTGCCATGGCGCTGAGTAGGCGCCGAACATTTGTGCAGGCGCAAGCCGCGGTCCAAGTACCCTTGGGTCCATGGTCGCCACGGGGGGCGAGACCCTTGCGCCGGTCTCGCAGCAGCGGATGTTTGGGATGCGCGGATGGGCACGCAAGTACGAGTTCCGCCTCTTCGTCACGGACGTCATCGTCGTGGCGCTCGTCATGGTGGGAGCACACGCCGCTCGATTCGGCTGGGATCCGTTTGTTGGTGTCGCAGGCGCCGCGTCACCGGCCTATTGGCAGGTCACGGTGGCGGTAGCAGCGCTTTGGATCCTTGCTCTGGGATGGACACGTTCCCGCGATGCGCTCGTCCTCGGGCATGGGCTGCAAGAGTTCCAGCGGGTGCTCGCCGCGTCCTGGCATACGTTCACAGCGGTCGCGATCGTCGGCTTTCTTACTCAGTGGCAGGTGAGCCGTGGCTACCTTCTCTTTGCGATTCCACTCGGCACGGTCGCGCTCGCGGTGTACCGCGCAGCGTGGCGCGCGTGGATGCACGCGCAGCGCGACCGAGGTGAGCTCCTCGCTCACGTGATCGTGGTCGGACCGATGCTCACATCGCAACAGATGATCCGACGCATTCGACGTTCGCGGCGCGCTGGCTACAGCGTCATTGGCGCATGCCTGCCAGAAGGCCATCGTTTCGTTGACGCGGATATGCAGGACGTGCCGGTGCTCGGCGCCGTCTCGGATGCAGCGGAAGTAGCGAAGCGCGAGAACGCGGAGTACGTCCTCTTGTCTGGCACGGACGCGATGTCGCTGCGGGAGTCCCGCCAGTTGGGGTGGGAACTCGAGGGCACGGAAGTTGGACTCATCGTCGCGCCTGCAATGGTGGACGTGGCTGGGCCGCGCGTTTCCATGAGTCCAGTTGAAGGACTGCCGCTCCTTCACGTCGACATCCCCCGATTCGATGGCGGCAAGTACTACCTCAAGCAAGCTGCCGATCGTATGACGGCTTTCCTCCTGCTATTGCTCGGGTCGGTTCCGATGTTGGTGGTGGCTGTACTTATCAAGACGACTAGTCACGGCCCAGTCTTCTTCAGACAGGAACGTGTCGGTCGCGACTACGAGCCGTTCGCGATGCTGAAGTTCCGATCTATGTATGTCGACGCAGGTGAGCGGCTAGACGAGCTCCGCGAGCGCCAGCGCGCCGAAGGCAACGAAGTATTGTTCAAGATGAAGGACGATCCTCGCGTCACCACGGTTGGCAAGTTGTTGCGCCGTTTCAGCATTGA
This sequence comes from Demequina silvatica, assembly GCF_000971215.1. Lineage (GTDB taxonomy): Bacteria > Actinomycetota > Actinomycetes > Actinomycetales > Demequinaceae > Demequina > Demequina silvatica. The sequence goes on along the minus strand of NZ_BBMA01000006.1, from coordinate 120,752 downwards.
CGAAGTGCCGCAGCTCCTCAATGTCCTTAGAGGCGACATGTCGATCGTGGGGCCGCGTCCGCCTCTGCAGTCTGAAGTTGACCTGTGGGATGACCCGCGGGTTGCCCGACGGCAGCTCGTCAAACCGGGCATTACTGGACTTTGGCAAGTGAGTGGTCGTAGCGACTTGAATTGGGACGAGAGCGTTCGGCTTGACCTCTACTACACGGAGAACTGGAGTCTCGCGGGCGACCTGATCATTGTCCTACGGACGGTGGGCGCCGTGTTATTCGGTCGCGGTGCGTACTAAGTTGGAGGCTGCTCGTCGCAGCCGAGACGAGCATGCCTGCTCGAGTCGCCGCGGGGCGTGGACACGCGGGCGTGGGAATGACCGGAAGGGCGCGTCTACCCCGTTTCGCGCGAGGGCGCTACGGATATCGGTCTTGCCTTGTCGACCGCGGCGAAGCTCGACCGCGACTTCCGAGCACGTGGGACAAGGTGCGCGGGCGCCACGTGCGACGCCTGTCACAAAGCTCGGCACACGGTACGCGGGCACCGTACCCTGCACTGGGCGCAACGAACGATGCCTGTCCATGCTGAACAATCCCACGGATACGCTGGCTGCAACACGTCTCAGTGAAATACCCGTCACGAGGCCAAGTCCATTCCGCACGCTCGCGGTCGTTCCTCCGATGGACGCCGTCAAGAAGCTGAGGGTGAGCCGAAGCAGGGAATCGAGGCGAGTGGTCATGACAGCGCTAACTGGCGTGCTCCCAGAGGCCCGCGGTGAGCGCGCTGCGGCACTGGGTTGTACGGGCTGGGAAATGCGGGCATCGACAAGTCAACCATCGCCGTCCGTCACAATGAGACCTACGGTGCGTGGGTGGGCATGATCCGCACAGCGCGCCGTCCGACGAGTCGACGAGCACCGGTTCGAAGTGACGCCCTTCGCTCGGCAATCGTAGGCGCCTCACTTGTTGCGGCGACTCAGCCCATCTTCCTCGGCAATGGGCTGGTATTCGCGATTGTTCTCGCAATGCTCGCACTGGGCGCGCTTGTAGTGAAGGGCAATCAACCCGTCGCGATTCCCGTCGCACTCTGCGCTTTTGTAGGCTGGGCAGTCGTGAGCATCGGGTGGAGTCGTGACCCCCGCGGAACCGTCTACGCCCTAGTAGCTTTGATCACGACTGTTGTGATGGGAATTGCATTCTCGAGGTACGGCCTACGTGCGGTCACCCGAGGCCTCCTAGGCGGGGCTATTTTCGTGCTGGTGACGTCAGTAGTGCTTGCGTGGGTGGTTCCAAGCGTAGGCAGGGTCAGCGACGCGTACGGTTTCGGAGCAATACAGGGAATCTACGATCACCGAAATACATTCGCGACCGTCATGGTCCTTGGCGCCACAATGGCGATCGCCAGACTGATGGCGGGCGAGGGCCGGGCGTTAGTGTCGCTCGTGATGATCGCTGCTTTTGCCGCCGCGACGATATCTGCGCAGTCCAGTACGGCCCTCGCAATTACCTTCGCCGTATTGGTCGTCGCACTTGGGCTCGCGGGAGCGAGCAGGATTGATGTCCGTATTTTGCGCGCGGTCTTACCGATAACCTTGATCGCCCTTCTTGGCTTTGCGGTGCCATGGGCCGTGCGCTCGCTGGACTCAATCATCGTATTTCTCGGACGCGACGAGACGCTGACCGGTCGGACGGAGATCTGGGATCTGGTCCTCGAAGCAAGTGCCGAGAGCCCCGCCGCAGGCTATGGATGGGGAGGCGTGTGGACATCTCAGGTTGGGCGATCCATTCAAGAGGCATTCGGGTATGAGGCGGCGAACTCTGCTCACAACGGATATCTCGAAGTCCTGCTTGAGGTCGGGATTGTTGGGCTGACTCTTTACGTGCTCACGGCCGCGCCCGCACTTTACCGCTCCGTGGAACTCGCCGTTTCGGATCGGCGCTTTGTCTCGTTGGCGCTGGTATTGAGCGTATTGCTCGCATACAACGTGACCGAGGCACGGGCAGTGCGACCGGTCGGCACGCTCATCCTGGCCCTTGTCGCTGCCTCAAGCCTCGGCCTCTGGCGTGTTCCGCGCCATCGAGCGCGAGCGCGCCCACACGACACTTCCCCACGACAACGCGCTGCCCCAAGCCTTCAACAGGAGACCGAGCCGTCGTCGCGACGAGGACACCTGAACGGTCGGAGGAGCGTCCGGTCTTCCGCGATGCGGAGCACAAGCTCATCGAGGCGGTTGTGAGCGCGGCGCGCGAGGTGCCGGACGGCGGCCGAAATCATCGTCCTCGGGTGGGGGGAGCAGTGCGCGCCCAGCACGAGTCAGGTCGCTCGCGGCGCGTGCGACCGTCTCTAAGAGATCTCGAGTAACTCACAGATGGGGAAGAAGTTTGAAGAAGACTGACCTTCGGGCCAGCTCCACGGAAGCAGTGCGGGTTCGGATCCTTGGCTTCCGAACGACGCCATTGCCGGCCGCTGATGTTGCGTCAATGATCTTGGCGCATGCAAGCGACTCGGCAGGTTTGACGATCGCAAACATGAACCTTCATGGAGCGTACCTATTCGAGCATGATCAGGCTTTCCGAACGTACACAGAGTCAGCCGACCTGTGCCTGATTGATGGGTGGCCGATCCTGAAACTGCTTCGCAGTCGAAGGCATCGCGCGGCGAGGTTCCGCACAGGGTCGACCGACTGGCTACAGGAGCTGCTGGACAGTGGGGTGCCCCTCACGATCGCGGCAATTGGGGGCACCGCGGAAGCAAGTGCGCTGGCAGCTGCGGCGATCAGTCGTGACTATCCTTCGATTACCTGGGTAGGTGTACCCGGATACCAGCTAGAACGGAGCGCAGAATCCATCGCGAGGGCAGTTGCCGCAGCCTCGCTCGTGCTTGTCGGAATGGGCATGCCACGGCAAGAGAGGTGGATTCTCGACAACCGGCCGCTGCTAGCAAACAAGGTCGTTGCGAACGTGGGCGGCTGTATTGACTACTTCGCGGGAACCCAAGATCTTGCTCCGCGATGGCTCGGCGCGGTCGGTCTTGAGTGGCTTTACCGACTGTCCCGCGATCCTGCGCGGCTCGCCTCTCGATACTTGCTCGAGCCTGTGAAGCTATGCGTGGCACTGATTCGCCGCCGGCTGGGCACGCGTTGACCGCCGGGAGAGAGCCTCGAGTTACCGCGGTGATACCAACGTCCGGACGCGAGACGCTTGCGCGGGCACTTGCCTCGGTGGCCAGTCAATCCGTGCCAGTCGAGGCGGTCGTAGTGTGTGACAAGCTCGACGAGAGCAGTTCGGTCGAGCAAGTCGCTCACAGGTTCGGCTTCCGCGCGATAAGCACCGCCGGGCATCAAGGCGGTGCGGAGGCAAGGAACGTTGGGGTCGCGGCTTCGACTACCGAATACGTTGCATTTCTAGACGACGATGACGCATGGCACCCGGACAAGACTCGACGACAACTCGCCTTGCTTGACGCGTCAGATGGCGCCCGTTCCGTAGCGGCTTGTCGCGCGCGGCTGATCGATCCATCGACTTCAGCCTTTCGCGTCGTTCCCGAGACCCCGTACGACAATGAACGGGACATGGCAAGTTACCTACTCGCTCGGCGTCACCTACGGCTGCGCGACAACTTCATGCAGACCAGTATGTTGATCGCGCCGAGGTCACTGCTTAGCGAACTGCCGTGGAACCAGTCCCTGCGCCGTCACCAGGACTGGGATCTCGTCATACGATGGCATCGATCAGGCGTGGTCTTTCATACTGCGCCGGAACCACTGGTTGATGTCTACCAGGCCTCCGCAGGATCGATCTCGAAGTCCGCTGATTGGCGCGCGAGCCTAGATTGGCTCGCGTCGATGGAAGCCCCGGACTCGAGGCGCGCGAGTGCGGACTTCGTGCTGAGCATAGGGCTACGTGCGGCCTTGCGCGGCAAGGACCCGCGCGGCGCAATCCAGGCTATTCGCGCGAGCGCGGTGGGTGTCCCGCACCTAGCCGCCGCTGCAATCGGACTCAGCCCCTTGTTGGAGAAAAAGAAGTGAGTCTCTGGCGCAGTCGAAGTGGTGACACGATCCGTCGCGACCTGGTTGCGACGGCCGGTAGTCGTCTCGCAGTGCTGCCAGTTTCGGCCATATCCGCATTGCTTACCGCGCGCCTTGTAGTTGAGGCCACCGGCGCTGAGCAATATGGCCTCATTAGCCTGATTGGGCAGCTGTTTCTGATGTTGCCCTTTGCGGATTTGGGCCTCGGTGTTGCCGTGGCAAGATCTCTCGCGCGACGTGGACTTACGGGCCACGACGCGCGAATTGCCATTGTAACGTTGATCCGAACCTATCGAATTCTCGTTGTGGCAGCGATGGTTGCCTGCGCAGCTTTCTTCGTCCTGGCGCGTGCTGGAACTTGGGCTGGGCTGCTGGGAGTTGAGGATGCCTACTCGGCAGAAGTAAATAAGGCAACCGCGGTATCGCTCAGCATTTTTGTGATTGCAGTTCCTCTTGGGCTCGCGCAACGAGTATTGATTGGTGCTGGAAGGACCCAGATTGTCTCGCTCGGAACGGGCATCGCCCCTGTGGCGTCGCTTCTACTGACCGTACTTTCAGTGGCGCTAGGCGTCGATAGCCTTTCTATATACGCGGTCATCCCCGCAATTGGCGTGCTAGTTCAGAATGCGTACTACTTTGTCGCAAGTTGGCGCGTTTCGATAAATCGCTACAGTGTCACGAAATTGTTGGAGAGAATCGACTATTCGCGACTTCCGCACACTCAGTTGTGGGCCTCAGCAGTCGCCGCGCTCATCCTGAGTGGCGCATACGCTGTCCAAGTTCAAAGTGGCAAGATTGTCGTCGCACACGTTGGGACTGCACTCGACCTGTCGGAGTATGCGATGGCTTCGCAGTTGTATCAACCGCTCGCCTCGGTCGTTTTTCTCACCGGAATGGCCCTCGTGAAGCCGTTTTCTGCGCGGATCCCGGCGGCAAAGGACTACTGGAGATCCGCTACGGTGCTTGGCTGCGTGGCGATCTCAGCAGGTATCGCACTGGTCCTGGCCGGGCCCTGGCTTGTGTCACTAATGAGCGGAGGGCAGGTCCCGAGCTCACTGGCGGTGCTGGGAGCGTTCGGATTTCTGCTCATGGCCCAGGCGCTCACCGGACCCGCCGCAGCAACACTCACTGACCCGCGTGGGATTAGGCAGCAGGCGTTCGCCCGCATCATTGGCCTTGCGATCTCGATCCCTGCAGCAATTGCCTTGGCCAAGACGATCGGCCCAGCAGGCCCGCCGTTGGCCGCCGGACTGGCGATCATTGTCACTGAGGTGTTGGGGCTGGCAGCCGTTGTCGCGCGCCGGCGCCGTGCGGCTTTAGTTGGTTGATTGGGAGTTCATAATAGCTCCACCCCCTGCGCGGACGCGTTGTCCGTATTCGGATTGGCATTGGCTAAATGGTGAAGGAACGGGACCACGTGAGGAAACTTCTCGTAGACAGCCGCGCGAAAGCGTTGAACTATCACTTGGCGCACAATTGCGGGGCGCCTGGCTGGGCGGTCGTACCTGCACCCGGCGTTCCTTTCTCAAGGCTTCCGAGTCGGCGTCTGCGCCACTATCATGCGGCCTACGCGCCGCTCCGGCCGCAGAACGGTGAGTTGTTGCACCTCTGGAATCGCATTCGAATTGGCGGTCGAGGACCATGGGGTGTCACGTTCGAGAGTAGATTGCCAAGGGTTGCAGATGACAATCCAGGTTTGCGCAAGAGGTTGTTGGAGATTCTCGTCAGCGACACCGACCTAAAATTCCTTGTTCCGCTCTCGTCCTATGCCCATATGCGGTTTCGACGGGCGCTCGTTGACTTGGAGTTGGAGCTATCGCGTGACGTGCAGGTGGGTATCATCCCTCCGGCTGTGCGTCCAGCATCTCCGGCGGGTCCGGCACGGCGCCACAATAAAGATCGGCGCATCCGCTTGGTCTTCGTTGGCAATGATTTCTTCAGGAAGGGAGGCGAGGCGGTGTTACGTACATACCGTGAACTTTCCCCGGAACTTCCTCTGGACCTGACCGTGGTGAGCCCAGTCCAAGTCGGTGACTACGCCGCGCCTCATCGTAATGCAACGGATGTAGCCCGCTTGCGTGAGTTGTTGACATCGACCGGCGGAATTTCTTACTTCCCATCGGCCCCACACCCAAAGGTTCTTCAGTTGCTGCAAGCAGCAGACATGGCGGTTCTGCCTTCGCTCGCCGACACGTATGGCTATTTCGCGGCGGAAGCCGCAGTCCATGGTGTCCCGGTGGTGCACACGAATATTCAGGCTTTGCCGGAGATAGTTGGCGGCCACGGGTGGCAACTGGAGCTGCCACTCGACGGAAATTCCGAGTGGGCTGGCATTGGGCAGGGCCCCGACCACTATGAGGATGCGATCGTCGGGCTCTCGGTACAACTGGCTGACGCGATCCGGCGCTATGCTGCAGACCCGGACTATTGGTGGGAAAGAAGGACCGAAGTGGCAAGCATACAGGCGGTGCGTTTCGGTGCGAATCGCTTTCAGAAACTCAGTGAGTTCTACGCCTTGGCGTCAGGCAAGTGACCGGGGATCCACCCTGGACCTCCTACGCCAGGCTGCGCGGCGTGGCGAGCGCGAGGCTCGTGGCGGGTTCGGCCGGCGCGTCCAAGCCGTCCGCGAGTTTGATTGGCCGCTTACTACGCTGCATGCCTTTGGGGGGCACTGGCGCACTGGGGCGGCTTGGATGAATCGCGTCGGTCACAGGCGACGGCTCGCGGCGTTCTTTGAGAACATTGGCCGAGACTTTGTCCTCAATATCCTCGTGAGTTCGCCATTGCTGCCGAGGCCCATGCGGCCGCGTGCGTTGCGGCTGCTTGGCATGGAAGTAGGTGACTGCAAGATCTCGCCTCGTTGTTGGTTTTCCGGTCGCGATGTCTCTATCGGTCGTGAAACGTTCATTAACTACAATGTTCGCTTTGACGCTACAGCTCGCGTTGGCATAGGCGATAAGGTTCTCGTCGGAATGGGTGTGAGCTTCATTACGGCTACGCACGAAATCGCTGATTCGTCTTGCCGCGGGGGTCGGGTAGTTAGTGCGCCCGTGACCATCGAGGATGGTTGTTGGATCGGGGCAAATGTGACAATTCTGCCTGGTGTGACAGTTGGCGCGGGTTCGGTAATAGCGGCTGGTGCCGTCGTGGTCTCGACTCTTGCACCTAATGGATTGTACGGGGGAGTGCCCGCAAGGCTAATTAGGGAACTGCCCTGACGCGGTTGCGGGTTCCTGGGGTCCCGTTGAAAGTCGAGATACTAGTTCCCCACTTCCAGGGCCTTCTCGTAGAAGCGTGCGTGAGCCGCCGCCACGGACTGCCAGTTCCGTGCTCGAGACGTTGCTCCGACCTGACTTGGCTCACGCGCCGGCCGTCGGCGATGGCGCATCCGGTGTACCTGGGGTGATGGTTGGTGCTTAGTGCGTTTTCACGCACTAAGGCGTGGGCGTCTAGGGTCTCGGTGTGGCGTTCATCAGGCGGGTGCGGACCGCGTCGGGAGCGACGGCGGTCCAGATCGCCGAGTACGCCGGCGGGCGGCAGCGGATTGTGCGTCATGTCGGGTCGGCGCATACGGAAGCCGAGCTGGGGATCCTGCTTGAGCAGGCCGGCCAGCTGCTCGGCGATCCCGATCAGGGCGCGCTCGAGTTCGACGTCACCCCCACCCCGCTGGTCGCGGACCTCGTGAGTCCGCGACGCGACGACCTTGTTGACGTGGAGCCGCGCAGCACGGCGGCGCGTCGTGATGGGTCTGGTCGGGTCGTCGGCACCGACTCGCGCCTGCTGTTCGACGTCCTGGCCCGCGTGTACGCGTCCTTGGGGTTCGACGCCGTCGACGACGACGTGTTCCGCGACCTGGTGATCTCACGAATCGTGGAACCGACCTCGCTGCTCGATACCGGGCGCGTGCTCACGGACTTGGGGCGCACGCCGGCGTCGTACGCGACGATGAAGCGCACCCTAGGTAGGTCGATGGCGGGCGCCTACCGCGACACGATCGCCGCCGCCTGCTTCACCCACGCGATGAACGCCGGCGACATCTCGCTGGTGCTCTATGACGTCACGACGTTGTACTTCGAAGCAGAGAAGGAAGACGGCCTCCGCAAGGTCGGCTACTCGAAAGAGCGTCGCGTCGACCCGCAGGTCGTCGTCGGACTCCTCGTCGACCGCAACGGCTTCCCGCTCGAGATCGGATGCTTCGAAGGCAACAAGGCCGAGACCCTCACCCTGGTGCCGATCGTGCGCCAGTTCCAACAGCGCCACGGCCTGGCCGAGATCGTCATCGTCGCCGACGCCGGCATGCTGTCCGCGACGAACCTGCGCGAGCTCGACGACGCAGGGCTGAACTTCATCGTCGGGTCCCGCGTCACGAAGGCACCAGTGGACCTGGAGTCCCACTTCCGGTGGCACGGCGACGCCTTCGTTGACGGGCAGGTCATCGACACCATCACCCCACGCACCGGGCATGCTCGCAAGGACGGCGCATCGAACCCGCTGGTCAAGGCCGAACCCATCTGGAACGCCGACCACCACGAGCGGTCGTGGCGGGCCGTGTGGGCGTACTCCGCCAAGCGCGCCGTGCGCGACAACCGCACCCTGACACTGCAAGAGCAGCGCGCTCGTGACGTCGTGTCCGGTGACAAGGCCACACGTACGCCCCGCTTCGTGAAGACGACCAACGGCGCACGCCGACTCGACGAAGCGTCGCTAGCTCGTGCACGGCGACTGGTCGGACTCAAGGGCTACGTCACGAACATCCCCGCCGAGCTCATGCCCGCCCGTGAGGTCATGACCAGCTACCACGCGCTATGGAACGTCGAGCAGTCGTTCCGGATGTCGCAGACCGACCTGCGCGCCCGGCCCATGTTCCACCACACCCGCGATGCGATCGAAGCGCACCTGACCATCGTGTTCACCGCCCTGGCCGTCAGCCGCGAGATCCAAGCCCGCAGCGGACTCGCGATCCGCAACGTCATCCGTCAACTACGGCCGCTACGGTCCGCGACCATCGCGATCAACGGCACCGAACAGACCTTCACACCCGAGATCCCCGAAGCCGAGCAAGCCATCCTCGACGCCCTCGAGCGAGCCTGAACTCACGCACTAAGCGAATGAGCCAACTCAGGGGCGTTCTTTGAGAACATTGGCCGAGACTTTGTCCTCAATATCCTCGTGAGTTCGCCATTGCTGCCGAGGCCCATGCGGCCGCGTGCGTTGCGGCTGCTTGGCATGGAAGTAGGTGACTGCAAGATCTCGCCTCGTTGTTGGTTTTCCGGTCGCGATGTCTCTATCGGTCGTGAAACGTTCATTAACTACAATGTTCGCTTTGACGCTACAGCTCGCGTTGGCATAGGCGATAAGGTTCTCGTCGGAATGGGTGTGAGCTTCATTACGGCTACGCACGAAATCGCTGATTCGTCTTGCCGCGGGGGTCGGGTAGTTAGTGCGCCCGTGACCATCGAGGATGGTTGTTGGATCGGGGCAAATGTGACAATTCTGCCTGGTGTGACAGTTGGCGCGGGTTCGGTAATAGCGGCTGGTGCCGTCGTGGTCTCGACTCTTGCACCTAATGGATTGTACGGGGGAGTGCCCGCAAGGCTAATTAGGGAACTGCCCTGACGCGGTTGCGGGTTCCTGGGGTCCCGTTGAAAGTCGAGATACTAGTTCCCCACTTCCAGGGCCTTCTCGTAGAAGCGTGCGTGAGCCGCCGCCACGGACTGCCAGTTCCGTGCTCGAGACGTTGCTCCGAAGGTTGGCTGACTGTGGTTGAGTATTTGAGAGGCCTGCTGATGATCAAGGTTGCCGTCCCAAACTCGGATCCAGTCGCTGCCGAACTCACGTACGAGCGCATCTGCGTAGTTTCCTGATTTCAGCGCTACGGGACGCTCAAGCGTCAGCGCAAGAAAGATGATCCCCGAGTTGTATAGGTTCGTGTACGGTACAAACACCACATCGGCGTCATTTACTAGCTTCGCAAGCTCCGGATCGCTTAGGCGGTGCCCCGTGATCTCAATTCGGGCTTGCTGATTGTGCGCTTGGATCTCAAGTTCACGTTGGTACACGGCGTCGGTCGCTGCCCCCGCGATTTTGAGTTCGGCTTTGCTCAATTCTCCAACCCCAGCAATGACTTCCTCGAAGTTGCGGTATCGCGTTAGTGACCCGAGGCAAAGCGCGCGGGACTGGCCCGGCGGATCGCTCGGCGTATGACCGATTCGCTCCATCCACGGTCGGTAATCTGGGTGTCCGATAACCGAATCTCTGGGCCCCATATTTTCGCGATCCAACTCGTTGAGCCAGATTCTCGCTGTAGTTATCGAATCTAGGCGCGCAATGGCCCGGCGAACGGAAGCGGAGGAACCGTTGTGCGGCTCGAGATTGTGAACCGTCCGGACGACGGTCTTGGACCTGGCACGCAGTGCTAGGAATCCTAACGCGAACAGAATCCGTATCGCGATCTGCGCGGCGCTATTTCGGTGAACGACTAGCCATTCCGGCCAGTGCACATGAAAGATGTCATAGCGGCCGAAGATAAGAGTCCGCCAGCTAAAAGGAATATATTCGACTTCCGCTGACTGCTGCGTTAGATCGAAGATATAGGGGTTCTGCTCGTAGTGGCGCTCACGGGTATCGAGTAGAACACTTAGCATGCCGAAGATCCTACTCACCGGATTGGCCCAAGGTCCGCATCGATGTCTGGCCGGCCGAACGTTCGGTCCAGTCAAGGGAGTGCGCTTGGTGCGCAACCGGTGACGTCCCGTGGGGTGGTGGACTTTCCGGCGGGGTCTTCGGTGTCGTAGACGCTGAGGAGCCATCGTGCGATGGTCAGTGAGAACTGTCTAGGAATCTCACGGAAGGACACAACGCACGATGGCTCTTGACCAGTCTGCCCTGCTCGAGCTGCTCGGGGAACTCAAACTCACCGAGGTCAGCGACCGGATTCGCGTCGCGACCGAGACGCTCTATCAAGAATTGATCGATGCGGAAGCGGCCGCGTTCATCGGTGCCGCCCCGTACCAGCGCACCGAGGCCCGCACCACGCAACGCAACGGCTCCCGCATGCGCACCCTGACCACGACCGCCGGTGAGCTCGATCTGCGGATCCCGAAGCTGCGCACGGGCTCGTTCTTCCCGTCGCTGTTGGAACGCCGCCGCCGGATCGACCAGGCCCTGTTCGCGGTCGTGATGGAGGCCTACGTCCACGGCGTATCGACCCGCAAGGTCGATGACCTGGTCAAGGCCCTCGGCGCGGACACCGGGATCTCGAAGTCCGAGGTGTCACGCATCTGCGCTGATCTGGATGAGGACGTCGCCGCGTTCCGCGACCGACCCCTGTCGGATCAGGCTTATCCGTACGTGTTCCTCGACGCGACGTACTGCAAAGCCCGGGTCGGCCGGCGGGTCGTGTCCCAAGCGATCGTGGTCGCGGTGGGTGTGGCCGCGGACGGACGGCGTGAGGTGCTCGGCTTCGACGTCGGCGATACCGAGTCCCAGCCGTTCTGGACCGAGTTCCTGCGCTCATTGAAGGCCCGCGGGCTGGGCGGGGTGCAGCTGGTGATCTCTGACGCGCACACCGGGCTCATCGCGGCGATCCACACTGTGATGCAGGGCGCGAGCTGGCAGCGATGCCGGGTCCACTTCATGCGCAACGTCCTCGCGAATGTTCCGAAGGCGGCGGGGTCGATGGTCGCGTCCATCATCCGCACGATCTTCGCCCAACCCGACCGTGAGCACGTCCACGCCCAGTTCGACGAGGTCGTGACGATGCTCACCCGTTCGCATCCCAAGATCGCCGACATGCTCGAGGCGGCCCGTGACGACTTGCTCGCGTTCACGGCGTTCCCGTTTCCGCACTGGCGTCAGATCTGGTCCACGAACCCGCTCGAGCGGGTCAACAAGGAGATCAAGCGCCGCACCGACGTCGTCGGCACGTTCCCCAACCCCGCCGCGCTGCTTCGCCTGGCCGGGCACGTCCTGATCGAGCAACACGACGAATGGGACGGTGCCGACCGCCGCTACTTCAGCGAGCACTCCATGGCACTGCTCCTAGCCGAACCCGAGGAGGTAGCCATCCCCGAACTCACCGCTGCATAATCAGAACGACTGACCCGCACGGTGTCGAGAAACTCCACCACACAGCGGGACGTCACCTGCGCAACCTAGCGGTCTGGGTGAGTCCCGAGCTCGCCCGTTCGTGGCGGCGCTGACATGCCCAATGTGTGTGCAGTGGCAGCCATCGGTCGCAACTCCGTGACCTGTGAGTGGTCGCACCGGCCCCCGGTTGAGCGCTTGCACGAGGTGCTTCGCATTGCGCCTACACTTGCTCCCACTGCGACTTTAGGGCGAGGGAATTGATGGAACTCGACGACTATCTTCGCGTGCTCCGCACGCATTGGGTCGCGATACTGCTCGCGGCCGCGTTGGGCGGGGCGGCTGCGTTCGGCTGGACCCTCACACAGCCCAAGGTCTACGCCGCCACAGGTTCGGCCATCATCACGACCGGTGCGAGCCAGGACCTCGGCAGTGCGCTGGTAGGTGACAACTATGCGAAGTCCCGGGTCAAGAGCTACCTCGACATCGCGAAGTCCCGCAAGGTCGCCGAGTACGCAGTCGCGGAACTCGATCTCGATTCGAGCCCGGACGGACTGGTCGCCCGTGTGACGGTCTCTAACCCGCTCGACACGGCCGTCCTTCGCGTGGCGGCGAACGGCTCGACCCCAGAAGAGGCGCGTGACCTGGTTGAGGCCTGGATCTCCGGCATGACGCAGGCTGTCGCTGACATCGAGAACTCCGGGGCCGGCGGGGGTGACGCTGAGTCGGTTGTCGCTCTCCAGACTCTCGACAGCGCAGTGCTTCCTGGCGCGCCCTCCAGCCCCAACGTCAAGCTCGCCGTGGCACTCGGGTTGCTTGTCGGCCTCGCTCTCGGCGTCGGCTATGCGCTGATCAAGTCCACGCTCGACCGGCGTCTGCGCAAGCCTGAGGACGTGGAGCGCGAGTTTGACATCCCCGTCTTGGGGGCGCTGCCTTACGACGACGCGATCGCCAAGAACGGCGTCGCGAACGCGAAGTCCGACTTCGCCATGTCCGAGGCCATTCGCCAGGTCCGCACCAACTTGCAGTTCATGGACGTCGACAATCCGCCGCGCGTGATCGTCGTCACCAGCTCACTCCCTGGCGACGGCAAGTCGACCACCATCATCAAGCTTGCCGAGGCCGTCGCCGAGTCCGGCCGTGACGTCGTGCTGATCGATGCTGACCTGCGCCGTCCCACGGTCGCAAAGAACCTCGGCCTCGGCGCGGACGCAGGCCTCACCGACGTGCTCGTCGGTCGCGCTCGCGCCCAGGACGTGCTTCAGCCGTACGGCGACACCGACCACTTCTACGTGCTCGCTTCGGGGGCGATCCCGCCGAACCCGTCCGAGCTGCTCGCCTCCGATGCGATGCACAAGCTCCTCTACAGTTTCCCGACGGACGCGCTGATCCTCATCGACACGCCGCCGCTTATCCCTGTGACGGACGCCGCAGTGCTCACCGCGCGCACCGACGGCGCGCTCGTGGTCGCGGCCTCGGGGCGCACCACCATCGACGTGCTCGACCGCGCGCTGCAGAACTTGGACCGTGTCAATGGGCGTGCGCTCGGCATCATCGTCGATGCAATGCCGCGCAAGGGTGCCTACAAGGACGCTTACGCGTATGCGTACGACTACTCAACCGAGGGCGACCGCAAGCGCGGCAAGAACGACACCGATGCACAGTCCAGCGTGACGCCCCCACCCGCGCGGGGCGACCTTGCCTGGGACCACGTCGCCAGCGCAGACGCACCCGCCGAACACCCGCGAGCCTGACATGCCGTGGGAGTCCGGGATCGCATTCCGCGTCCTGATCGTCGACGCCACCAACACCGGGCGCTCGGTGGTGGGGGAGCGGCTGCTGCGCAAGCACCTCTGGGCGCGCGGCGTGGGAGCAGACCGGATCCGCATCACCTCGGCTGGGCTCAACGCCGAAGACGGCGCGGCCATGCAGGACCTCGCGCGCGAAGTCATCCTCGAGCAGGGCGGCAGCGTCCAGGGTTTCAGGGCGCGCTCGCTCAGCGACGCGATGGTCGAGTCGACCGATCTCTTCGTGGTCGGTACGGGCATCGAGCGTGACGAGCTGGTCCGCCGGCACCCGCGCGCACTGGGCCGTTCCTTCACCATGTCCGAGTTCGCGCACCTCTATGATGGCCTGAGCATGATCGCGCCGCTGCGCGAGCACGCCGCCATCCTCGAGCGCACGCGGCGTCGTCATGACCTGCCCTCCGACTGGGAGCTGCCGCCGTGGGAGCGGCTCGAGGACCGCGCCCACGCGGTCGGCGAGCGGATCAACGAGGCGACCATGTGGATCGCCGACCTCTGGGCGGCGATGGCGCCGCCACATCAGGTGGTGGCGTCCGGCTCGGATGGCGACTCGGCGACGTGCCTGGTCGACGCGTTCGGCGTGACGGTCGCGGTCCATTGCGAGGGCTCGGAGCGCGAGGCGCTCGCAGCGGCGGGCCACCGCGCCTGGGGACGGTGCGTGATCCCGGACGGCGAGCCCGAGGCCCGCGTCGACGTGATGGTCGACCGTGATCCCGAAGTGCTCGCTGAGGCCCGCAGTCGCGGTGTGCTGGCGTATCCCGACGTCGAGCGGGCGCTGCACTACCTGTCCTCCGCGGTGACGGTGCGGGCGATCGAGCAGCGCGTGGGATCGCTTGTGATGCTCCATGCGGCCGGACTCGCCTCGCCCGACGGCGACGTCGTCGGCTTCATCGCACCCTCGGGCACGGGCAAGACCACGTTGTCGCGCACTCTCGGTGCCCACTACGGCTATGTCACCGACGAGACCCTCGCGATCGATGTGGGCCGCACCGTGCTGCCGTACCCGAAGCCGCTGTCCGTGCTCGACGGTACGAGCCCCACCAAGGAACAGTGGGGGCCCGAGTCGCTCGACCTCATGTCTCCGCCATCGGGGCGGCTGCGTTTGGTGCGCCTCGCCCTGGTGGAGCGGGATGCCTCGGTCGGGTCGGACCCGGTGGTTGAGGAGCTGCCGCTGCTGCACGGTCTCGCTCACCTGGCCGAGCAGGTGTCCTACCTGTCCCGGCTGCCGCAGAAGCTGCACACGCTCGCGGACCTGGTCGAGTCGATCGGTGGCCTGGTCCGGATCCGATACGCCGAGTCGCGCGACCTTCTGCCGCTCATGCCGACCCTTTTCGAAGGGGCGCGATGACCGACATGCTGGTGGACGAGGCTACCGACCCGTACAGGCTTCCGGACGATGCGGTGGTCCGGTCCGCATGGGATGACGCCCTTGAGCGAGGCGGCGAGATGCTCGTCCTGGCCGGTAACGACGTCACGCTGCTGTCGCCGGTGGCGACCGAGGCGGTGCTTGCGTCGCGACGCGGGATCACGGTCGCGGACCTGGGCCGACGGCTCGTGCTCGAGTTCGGGGAGCCCGGCGCGGTCGACCCGAGCGACATGGCCCGCGACATCATCACGGTGCTGGTCTCGCGAGGCGTGATGACGGTGGACTCGCCCGAGTGAACGCCGCGCTCGCGACCGCGGATGCCGTGCCGCTTGCGCACGCGCTCGCGGTCGAGGTCGCGCGGCGGGCCGGGATCCGCGTGCTGGTGATCAAGGGCCCGAGCGCCGCCGCGCATGGCCTCCGAGCGGAGCGCGTCAGCGCCGACGCCGACGTGATGGTGTCTCCAGATGGATTCGGCACGTACGTCGAGGCGCTGCAACGGTACGGCTGGCATGAGCGGCCAGCCGGGGACGGCATCGGTCCGAAGGCGATTCACTCGGTGACGTTGATCCACGACGCGTGGCCATGCGACATCGACGCGCACGTCCAGTTCCCCGGCTTCCTTGCGCAGCAGCAGCAGCAGGTGTTCGACGAGCTCTGGTCCCGGCGCCAGCCGTTGACGCTCGCGGGCGTCGAGATCGACATGGTCGACCGGTCCGGCGCGATCCTCATCGCCGCACTACACGCGCTGAGGACACCGGCGCAGACGCCGCGCCACGCTGCCGAGATCCGGCGACTCGTGGATGAGGTGCTGCCGGGGCTCGACGACCATGACCGTGCCGACGTGGTGGCGCTCGCGATCGCGGCGGGCGCGGCGGACACGGCGCGGCCAGTGCTGGAGCGCCTCGGGGTCGACTTGCCAACGGCGACGCCTTACGGCGCAGACCCCGCGCTCGACGCCTGGCGCGCACGTGTGGGTGGGCGTGGGGAGACCACGGCTCAATGGATGATCCTGATCGGTCGAACAAGATGGCGGGCGAAGCCCGGCATGGTTGCCCGCATGATCTGGCCGCGCGAGGCCGAGTTTCGACGCGTCCATCCCGAGGTTCCCCCCGGCCGCGGTTCGGCTATCCACGGCCGGTGGGCGCGCATCGTCCGCGGCCTGCGTGCCGCCCCGCGCGCTCTCTGGGGCCGCGTGCTGGCCCGTCGTGGTGTGACGGACGCGTCGATCCTCGACGGAGACCTGCGATGACCGGCGAACTCAGCCGCGCGTCCGGGATCGCCGAGGTGCTCCATGACGAGTACGCGGTGGTGCTGAACCTCCCACGCATCGAGGCGCAGCAGGTGCCGCACCTGTTCGAGGGGTCGTCGTTCGAGATCTGGGCACGGATCGACGGCACGCGGGACGTGGACGCGATCGTGGACGAGCTCGCGGAGGCGTATGGGATCGACGCCGGCGAGATCGCGGCCGATGTCGAGGCGTTCGTCGTCGCGTTGATAGAACTGGGACTCGTCTCCCGAGACTGATATGCGTGGCTCTTCACAGATCGCATGTCGCTCGCTAGCCTCCATGACAGCGTCTGGGTTACTGGGGGGTCACTCATGGCAAGACGGCGTCAGCGCTCCTACACGCCGATGGGGCATCGTCACTGGCTGGTGCGCGAGCACGGTGGGATGCCGGGCTGGGCGATCATCGTCTCGATCACGGTGGTGGTGGTGATGCTCACCTACGCGGCGATGAACGCCGCATGATTCCTGCGCGTTGAGTAACTTCCGCGTTAACTGTGTGGTCAATGGCGCCGGGTGCCGCTACTCTCAGGGCAAACGCGTCCGCTGAGGGGCGCGCTCATGAGCACTGAGGGGTACTTCATGACTGTCGAGTCGACCAACGCTCGGTCGGGTGCGGGGATCTCGCGTCGCCGCCTGGTGCAGGGTGCCGCGTGGGCCACGCCTGCGGTACTTATCGCTACCGCGGCGCCGGCGTTCGCCGGTTCGGACCCCCTGATGACGCCGCTCTTCGGTGTTGTCGGGAACTCGGGAAAGCAAACGATTACAGGTTCGGGTGGCACTGCGGCCTCGGCCCGCACCGTAACTGCGACAGTTCAGCGCGTGGACAACAACTCGACGTACGCCATCACCCGCACGGAGATTCGGATCGAATTCCAGCGATTCAACCGCAACGGCAACACCTGGGTGGCGCCTTCGTGGGTGATTGCGGGCGACGGCTGGTCCGAGGTGACAACGGAGACCCGCCAGGCCTCGGATGGCAAGCAGACAGCGCCAGTCGACGGCGTCCTGATTGTCCGCTACAACGGTCCTCTGGCAGACGACGCCGTGACGAGCGGTGTTTCGGTCGCCTTCACCAACGTCGGCACGATTGCTCTCGCTCGCGTGCAGGGACAGTACGGCGGCACCAACACCATGCCGTCCGTGAACCTCTCGCCCGCCACCTAACGTAGCCAGCTCGGTGCCCTTGCCGCGTCGAACACTCGTGGAACGGCGCCAACGCGTACACCTCGCGCACGTTTGGTGCGCCTCGTATCTCCTATGACGCTGTAATCTAGCCTTCCGCGGTGCTCGCTGAGGGGCGCCGCTAGTTGAGGAAGATAGGTCGCCCCCCATGACCATTCAGAAGGACTCCGTGCGCTCCGGCGCTGTCTCGCGCCGCCGCATCGTCCAGGGCATGGCGTGGTCCGCGCCTGCGGTGCTCATCGCGACGGCCTCGCCCGCTGCTGCAGCCTCGCCCGCCGTCACCGGCGGGCTGGTGCTCGCGGGAGTGTCTGCGATCCAAGACACGACCACCTTCACAGTTAGGGCGACCGCCGCGTATGTCGGCGACGGTGCACCTCAGGCGGACCACCCTGTTTCGCTGGTGAAGGTGCGTATCGCTGTCCCGGCGGCGCGGCTCGGCTCCGGTACGCCGTCGACCTCGAGCGCCGGCTGGGCATACGAGTCCACCGAGGCGCAGGTCGGCGCCACGCGCACGGTCGTATTCGCGTGGACGGGTGACGTCACCGCCGCTGCACCCACCGCGCCTCTCGTCGCAAGCATCCCCAAGACGACCGACCGCACCGCCACGTCGCTCACCGTGCGCGCGGCGGGCACGTCCAACACCGCCTCGGTGCAGTCGAGCGACACGACCGCTCCGGTCGGTGCCTACTCGGTCCTTGCTTGGAACTACGGGCCCCAAGGCGATGTCGGGGGAAGCGGGAACACCCGCTACACGAACCTCCAGGGCGCGATCCTCGCGAACCCCTCGGACAACACTGCCAGCATCGTCGGTCTCGCTGCTTACGTCACCGTGGCGACCAACACGCTCGGTGCGGGCACCCCGCAGGTGGCGGCGTGGACCAGCGCGTGGTCCTACGCGGACTCGACGGTCGACACCGCCGCAGGTACCACCACCTTCCGATTCCCGCTCGTTGCAGGCACCCTGGCTCCGTCGTACAACGCGACGCAGTTCGTGTTCATGATTCCGAGAGTCGCGAACGCGAACAAGAACAACCCGGTCGCCTTCACGCTCAAGTTCCGTGGTACCTCGCCGACCGCGAGCGGCGCGGTCACCGAGCTCCCTGGGACCACCTCGGTCTAGCAGACTGGCGGCGGCCCCACGGGGCCGCGCCGCCTCGCGCGCTTACCGAACCACCGCCACGCCCTCCTCGACCTTCGCGAGGATGGCGCGCACCGCATCGTCCAGGCCTGACCCCTCGACTAGGAAGCCGTCGTGGCCCACCTCCGAGTGGAGCAGCGTGACGCCCTCGCAACGGGGGAGCGCCGCGGCCAGCCGCTCCGAGTCGCTGAGCGGGTAGAGCCGGTCGGAGTCGATCGCGACCACCAGCGCCTCGCCCTCGTAACGGGACAGCGCGGCCTCGACGCCGCCGCGGCCGCGGCCCACGTCGTGGGTGTTGATCGCGTGCAGCATCCGCAGGTAGGTGTTCGCGTCGAAGCGGCGCGCGAGCTTGTCCGCGTGGTGGTCCAGGTAGGACTCGACCGCGAAGATCCCCTCCGGTCGCAGCACGTCCCCGTCCTGCGCGTCGCGCCCGAACCGCGCGTTGAGCTCCGGCCCCGACCGGTAGGTGGTGTGCGCGATCGCCCGCGCGATCCCGAGCCCCGTGTGCGGGCCCTCGCCGGGAGCGGCGTCGTAGTAGTCGCCGTCGCGGAAGTGCGGGTCCAGCCGGATGGCCGCGCCCTGCGTCGCGTGCCACGCGATCTGGTCCGCCGTGGTGGCGGCCGTCGCGCCGATCGCTCCGATCGCGCGCACGCGCTCGGGGAAGCTGGCGGCCCACTCGACCGCGCGCATCCCGCCCATCGACGGCCCGATCACCAGCGCCCACGCGTCGATCCCGAGGTGGTCGGCGAGGCGGGATTCGGCGACCACCATGTCGTGCAGCGTGACGTACGGGAACTGCGAGCCCCACGGCCGCCCGTCCTCCGGGTGCGGGTGCGCCGGCCCCGTGGAACCCTGGCATCCACCCAGCACGTTCGCGCTCACCACGAAGTACCGGTCCGTGTCGATCGGCTTGCCCGGGCCCACGAGCCCGTTCCACCAGCCGCCCGTGAGGTGGCCCTCGGCGCGCTCGCCGGCCACGTGGCTGTCGCCCGTGAACGCGTGCGCCACGTAGACCGCGTTGGTCGCGTCGGCGTTGAGGGTGCCCCACGTCTCGTACGCGAGGGTCGCCTCGATGCCGCCGCGCGGGTCAGCCTCGAGCGGCAGCCACCCCAGGTCCAGGAACCTCCGGTTCCCGGGGTGGTCGCCCGGGCGCCAGGCGGACGATGCGGGGATCGGCTTGGGCGTCCGGCCCACCGGATCCCACGCGGTCTCGACGTGGTCGCTCACGAGGCGACCGCCGCATCGTCCCTCTGGGCGGCCGTGGCCGCCGCGGCCTCGAAGCCGGTGCCGAGGTCGCCGAGGATGTCGTCGATGTGCTCGATCCCGACGGCGAGGCGGACCAGGCCGGGGGTGACGCCGGCCGCGCGCTGCTGCGACTCCGTGAGCTGCGAGTGCGTGGTGGTGGCGGGGTGGATGGCGAGCGAGCGGACGTCGCCGATGTTCGCGACCAGGGAGTGCAGCTCGAGCGCGTCGACGAAGGCCTGGCCCGCCTCCTTGCCGCCGCGGATCTCGAATGCGAGGACCGCGCCGCCGCCCTTGGGCGCGTACTTGCGCTGGAGGTGGTGCCACGGGCTGCTGCTCAGCCCGCTGTACGCGACCGATTCGACCTGGGGGTGGCCCTCGAGGAAGTCGGCGACCTTCTTGGCGTTCTCGACGTGGCGCTCGACGCGGAGGGAGAGGGTCTCGATGCCCTGCGCGATGAGGAACGCGTTGAACGGGCTGATGGCCGCGCCCGTGTCGCGCAGGAGCTGGACGCGGGCCTTGAGGATGTAGGCGAGGTTGGCGCCGAGGGGGCTTTCTACGCCGAGGTCGCGCGCGTAGGTGAGGCCGTTGTAGCTCGGGTCGGGGGAGTTGAAGCCCGGGAAGCGGTCGGGGTGCTGCGCGTAGTCGAACGTGCCCGCGTCGACGATCACGCCGCCGATCGCGGTGCCGTGCCCGCCCAGGTACTTGGTGGCGGAGTGGGTGACGATGTCGGCGCCCCACGCGATGGGGTTGATGAGGTACGGGGAGGCGACGGTGTTGTCGACGATGAGGGGGATGCCGTGTGTGTGGGCGACGGCGGCGACGGCCTCGATGTCGAGGAGGTCCTGCTTGGGGTTGGAGATCGACTCGCCGAAGAAGGCCTTGGTGTTGGGGCGGATTGCTCGGGCCCATTCCTGCGGGTCGTCGGGGTTGTCGACGAAGGTGACCTCAATGCCGAACCGGGGGAGCGTGTGCTGGAACAGGTTGTACGTGCCGCCGTAGAGGGACGGGCTGGCGACGATGTGGTCTCCGGCCTGCGCGAGGTTCTGGATCGCGAGGGTGTTGGCGGCGGATCCGGAGGCGACGAGGAGGGCGCCGACGCCTCCCTCGAGTGCCGCGATGCGATTCTCGACGGCCTCGGTGGTGGGGTTGCCCAGGCGGGTGTAGATGGGGCCGAGCTCGCCGAGCGCGAAGCGGGCCGCCGCCTGGTGGGTGTCCTCGAAGACAAAGCTCGTCGTTTGGTAGATGGGGAGGGCGCGGGCGCCGGTCTCCGCGTCGGGGGTCTGGCCGGCGTGGATCTGGAGGGTCTCGAAGGCGTAGGCGGGGTTGGTCATGATGGCTCCTGGGTGTCTGGATCTTTGTCTGGGTTGGACTCGGATCCGCATCCCGGAGTCAGGTGGCACCGGCCGCCGGGCGTGCAAGCGCGCCGACCGCCCGCAACCCTCAGGGATGCGGTGCGACACGCGCGGTGTGTGCTGCGGGGGCTCCTAGGGCCTCACTCGCAGGCTGCCCCCGTGTGGAGGCACGCCGAACGTGCGCTGGTCAGCGACACATTCGACGGAACATGGGTGTGACCCTAGGGCGAGGTGGGGGAGGAGCGCAACCCCACCCTCCAATCCGTTCCGCACGGTCTGGTGGGCGACGCGCGGGGCCCGGCCCGCGCATCGTCCCTTCTGGGCGGCGTGTCGCGGCGCGGACCGTGCGCAGCGAACTGCCTGCTAATGTCCGCAGCAGGCGCTCGCGGTCGCGGGCGCGCGGCGGTCGGGTCATCTGGGGGCGGATGTGATGCTTGCTGGTCTTGGTCGAGTGGCTGTGGGTGGTGCCGCGTGCGTCGCCGCCGCCGCGCTCGCGGGGTGCGCGCCGACCGCGTGGGTCGGACCGGCGTCGACCAGCGCGCCGGCGGCGGCACCCTCGTCGATGCCGTACGTGACCCACACCTCGGATGCCGGTGTCACGGTCCGCGGCCCGGTTGAGATTCGCGGCGTGGAGCGTGGGTGGAACTTGGCGGGCGACGACGGCGCCGCCGAGCCGCGCGCCGATTCTGTGATGACGACGGTCGCATGCCAAGGAGACCCCGTGCTCACCGCCGTCGAAACCGCGACGACGATCACGTTGACGCTCATCAGCACCGAGGTGCTCGAGGGGCCCGAGCTCATGTGCGCGAGAATTACGACCGTAGAGCTTGACGCTCCGGTCGGTGATCGGACCATCATCGACGCGTTCACGGGGGAGGCGGTACCGGACATCCGCGGTTTCGATTGACCCGCGGCGGGCGACGGGGAGTGAGCGGCGCTTACTGGAGCGCAAGCGACGCCGTCGTTGAAGCTCGCGCACCGAGAGCGACTCTCATGCGCAACAGGCGAGTGATGTGCTAGTGCCGGCAGGGGCATCTCGCTACGCTGACGATCAGCCAGGTAAGGCCTGGACAACGAGTCATTCGCGGTAGCGAAATCTGCTGGGGGATCAATGCAATCGAAGACGATGTGGCGACACGTGGCCGTCGCCACTTTGATGGCTACCGCGACGATCGCGGCTGTCGCACCAGCGAGTGCAGCGACACCGGATCCGGACACTTTCGTGATGTCCGTCGCGAAAGCCGCAGCAGCGGAAGTGAAGCGCGTCACCGGTGAGACGCTGCCACTGGTGCTCCAGAGGGGAAGCGTCGCCGCCAAGGTCCCGACGATGCAGTCTTACGTTCAGGTGCCCGGATACGCGGTGACAAGCGAGGGCTGGGGCGGCTCGCTGTCGACGAAGGCGAATAGCGTTTACGTCTCTACGCTCGACAAGAAGCTGCGCGCGCGAGGCCTGACCAGGATTGTGACCAAGGTCGGCGCCAGAGAGACTTCGCTGTACAAGGGCAACGGGCTCGTGTGTGGCATCAATGCCCCTTTGCCTATCGCGTGCGCCACGGCGAAGCGTGCGACATCGGTCATCAAGGGTGTGAAGCCACTGCTGCAGAAGATGCACGAGCAGCGAGGCATGTTGTACGCAAGAGAGTGGATCCTTGATTCGACCACCCGCGCGAGCTCCTACCAGGGGTACGCGTCACGTGACCTGCGCATCATGGCTCTCGGCGCGTACAGCGGCTCGTCCACGGCGCTGTACTACAAGTCACCGACATCCGTGTGGCGCTTCGCATGGGCAGGCAAGGCCGAGTTCCCTCCGTGCGAGAAGATGTGGGCCCCGAATGCGAGGTACAAAGCCTTTTACGGCGAGGCGTGCGAGTACAACGGCAGCACGTACATCGTCGGCGCAGTCGCCTGATCAGCGCACCAAGAACGAAGCCCTGAACCGGCGCCGGTTCAGGGCTTCGTTCTTGGTGCTTGCTGAGTCGCCTTGGTGGCGGGGTGGCGGATCTCAACCCGTGCGCAGCGAACTCGGGGACGGGGCTGAACCCGCGCATCGTCCCGCTGCCGCGGCGTGTCGCGGCGCGGACCGTGCGCAGCGAGCTCGGGGCCCCACTCCGCACGAACCGTGCGTCGCGCACCCCCGCGGCGTGTCGCACGCACCCCTGAACACCCACCCCGGCGACGATTGTCACGAATCGGACATTTGCACGGGCCCACCCGCTTTGTAGGCTGGCGGCGGGGGCGAGGGGGACGCCATGGCCGGACGAGCCGCACACCGCGAGTCCTGGCTCACGCGCACGTGGGGCGGGCTGCCCGTGTGGGGCGCGCTCGCGATGGCCATGGTGCTGGTCGCGGTGGGCGCGTTGTGGATGGTGAATTCGGCGGCGAGCTCGCGCGCGGCGGCCTCGGCGGCGGCGAGCCCCGCGGACACGGCGGTGGAGGCGCTGTTCATCGGGGACTCGTACACGGTGGGCACCGGCGCGTCCTCCGACGCGAAGCGTTGGACCACCCTGGTCGCGAAGGAGCAGGGCTGGGAGGAGATCAACTACGGGCTCGGCGGCACGGGCTACTCCGCGACCTCGGGCGTCGAGGGCTGCGCCGAGGAGTTCTGCGACACCTTCGCCGGCACCGTCGAGGCGGCCGCCGCGGACGGCGTCGAGCCCGACGTGGTGGTGATCTCCGGTGGCCAGAACGACACGGTTCTCTGGTGGGATGACCCCGACGCCGTCACCCTCGACATCGACGAGACCTACCGGATCGCGCGCGCGACGTTCCCCCAGGCGCGGATCATCGCGGTCGGCCCGCACCTGCCGGGCGCGCCGCGCGGCTGGAAGTTCGACTTCGACGCGGCGGTGGCGGCCGCAGCGGAGCCCGTGGGCGCCGAGTTCATCTCCCTGCTCGCCCCCAAGGCCGTCAAGTTCCGCCTCTACGACGCGGGCGACGGCGTCCACGTGAACGACGAGGGCCACCGCCTCATCGCCAAGCGCGTGCTCGAGGGGTTGCAGTGAGCCGTGTGGGCGCGTTCTTCACGCGCGAGTTCGCGGGGCTGCCGGTGTGGGGCGGGCTGCTGGTGGTGCTCGCGGTGGCGGGTGTCCTGGCGGTCGCCCTGGGCGGTCGGGGGGACGATGCGCCGGTCGCCTCCCGCGCCGACGCCACCGAGGACCTCACGGCCGTGGGCGCCGGCTCGCCCTCGCCGACCGCGTCGGGGGCGGTGGCGCTGTTCATCGGGGACTCGTACACGGTGGGGGTGGGCGCGGCGCCGCAGTCCAAGCGCTGGACGTCGCTGGTCGCGGTCGAGGAGGGCTGGGAGGAGGCCAACTACGGCCGCGGCGGGACGGGCTACGCGACCGCCGGGACGTTCAACAGCTGCGGTCTGGACGACTGCCCGCCGTATGCCGACATGATCGCTACGGCGGCGCGCGATGGGGTGGAGCCGGACGTGGTGGTGATCGCCGGCGGGCAGAGCGACACGGACGCGTGGGGTGCGGACGCGGCGGCGGTGCGGGAGGCGATCGACGCGACGTTCGAGGAGGCTGCCGCGCGGTTCCCCGACGCGAGGATCGTGGCGATCGGTCCCTCGTGGCCGTTCTCGGAGGAGTCCTGGCAGCGGGACTTCAACGACGCGGTGCGTGAGGGGGCCGAGGCGGTCGGGGCCGAGTACATCTCGCTGCTCGAGCCGCGCGTGCTCGATGAGAGCTTCGACGCGGGCGACGGGCAGCACGTCAACGACGAGGGGCACGCCGCGATCGCGGAAAGGGTGATCGAGCAGCTCGGCTAGTTCTCTTCGCGTCGCACGGTCTGGCGGGCGACGCGCGGGACTGAACCGGCGCATCGTCCCCCTGCGGCGGCGTGGCGGAACTGAAACCGTGCGGAGCGAACTTGGGGGTGCGTGAGCCTGGGGGCGACGTGGCGCTAGATGGTCTGGAAAGCCTGAGAGCTCGTCGCCTGACCGTTCTCGGTCTCGGTCCCGCTTACCTGCAGGACCGTGGCGCGCATGGGGCTGAGAAGTTCGAGCGCGGCTTCGGGCACGTGGAAGTCCCGAACAAGCGTGGCGACCGGCAATGGCGCAGCGAGGTTAAGCACCTCGACTCCGACCACGACTGAGAATTCGTCGAGATCGACGAGCACGGAGTCCGTCAGCTCGCGCGTCTCTTCGACGGCATTGTTGGTGAGCGTGAGGTAAGCAGCATTGGCGGAGAAGTCGACCGTTACTGCAGGTGCGAGTTCAGCCATTTCGACATCGTATCCACTGGGCGTGCGCGAGTCGGGGCTCTCCGCAGCCTGGACGTTGGAGGCATCGGCACAGTGGTGTCTCGGGCGGCGCGGTCTGGCGACGCGCGCGCGGGACTGAACCCGCGCATCGTCCCTTCTGAACTATGCCGCCTCGGGAACCTTGGCCGGGACGACCGGCTTGCGCCCGCGCTCGCCCAGCATGATGCGCCCGACGGCGACCTTGCGGAGCACGATCACGCCCAGGATCGAGCCGAACAGGCCCGCGATGGTCATGAGGATGAGCGACGGGATGAGCGGCTCGAACCCGACGACCTGCAGCGCGCCGGCCGTCACCACCACGGCGAACGGGTGCAGGAGGAAGATGCCGTACGAGTATCCGCCCACCCACGCGAGGAAGCTGTTCTTGAAGCCGAACGCGATGAACGCCAGCGGGAACGTGATGCCCAGCAGGATCCCGAACGGGTCCTGACGCTGGTTCTCCGCGGCCTCCCAGATGCCGAGCACCGCGAACTGCGTGTACACGAACAGCGCGACGGTGAGCCCTGCGGTGATCCACGCGCCGGTGAGCCCGATGTTCTTCCAGCCGAAGCGCGTGGCCGCGAGGCCCGCGACAAAGAAGAGGCCCAGGTAGACGGCGCTGCTGAACTGCAGGAAGCCGGACGCGTCCTGCATGTTGAAGATGAGGTTCACCGCGAGCAGCGCCCCGAACAGGATGCCGACCTTGAGCTTGGTGTCGAGGAGCTTGTAGGAGTCGGCGAGCGCGACCACCGCGTAGACCCAGAACGTCGCGAGCAGGAACCAGTACGGCGGGAGCGAGTAGAGGAACCAGTCGTAGATGGCGTCCGGCGGCGGGGTGCCGAAGTCGAGCGCGACCTGCGCGAGCCCGATCAGCGGCACGAAGATCACGTACGGGATCAGCAGCCGGCGGACCTTCTTGCCCATGTAGGTGCCGTACGCGGCGGTGCTGGTGAGCGGGCGCCACGCGTAGACCACGCCCGAGAGGAACGCGAACAGCGGCATCCGGATGTAGATGAAGGTGTCGCCGTACCACTCGAGCCAGTCGGCCTCGCCGAACCTGTTCTGCGCGACGTGCAACGTCACCAGCAGGATGCACGCGATCCCCCGCAGCGAATCGACGACCTTATCCCGTCCCCCCATGGCACGCCCCCTCCAGCCGTGTCGCGGTCCTTTCAGAACCGTAGACCCGGCGTGGGGGACATGTCACGCAAAACTGGACATTTGGGTAGGGCGGACACTCCTCCACGCGAGGCGACCGCTGCATCGTCCCTGCGCGCCCTTTGGGGCCGGAAACCCGCGATTCTGGTGGGGGAGCGCCTCAGGCGCGTGGACAGGTGCTCGGTAGCGGCTAGAGGGACTTCTCGAACTCGTCCATGAAGGCGATCATCTGGGCGGCCTCGACCAGGAAGCCGTCGTGGCCTACGGGGGAGTGGACCACCTTGATGCCGTTGGAGCCGGACAGCGCCGCGTCGAGGCGCTGCGAGTTCGCCATCGGGTACAGGCGGTCCGAGTCGATCGCGATCACCAGAGCCGGGTCCGTGTAGCGGGCCAGCGCGGTCTCGACGCCGCCGCGGTCGCGGCCCACGTCGTGCGACTGGATCGCCTGCGCGAGCCGCACGTAGGTGTTGGCGTCGAAGCGGCGGGCGAGCTTGCGCGCGTGGTGCTCGAGGTAGGACTGGACCGCGAACAGGCCACCCTTGCCCAGCGGGTCGGAATCGCCCTGGTAGGAGCGGTTGAAGCGCTCGTTGAGCTCGCCCGCGCTCCTATACGTGGTGTGCGCGATCATGCGCGCGATGCCCATGCCCACGTGCGGGCCATCGCCGTCGGCGGCGTCGTAGTAGTCGCCGCCGCGGAACTTCGGGTCCGCCTGGATGGCGGCGAGCTGTGCCGTCGACCACGCGATCTGGTCCGCGGTGGTCGCGCCCGTCGAGCCCACCGGGGCGATCGCGCCCACGCGCTCCGGCGCCATCGCGATCCACTCGAGCGCGCGCATGCCGCCCATCGACGGGCCGGTCATGAGCCGCCAGCGGTCGATCTCGAGGTGGTCCATGAGCGCGATCTCGGCGCGCGCCATGTCCCGCATGGTGACGTAGGGGAAGCGCGAGCCCCACGGCCGCCCGTCCTCGGGGTGCGCCGACGCGGGCCCCGTGGACCCCTGACAGCCGCCCACCACGTTCGCGGACACGATGAAGTGGCGCTCCGGGTCGATCGGCTTGCCCGGCCCGACCATCGCGTTCCACCAGCCGCCCGTGTGGTGCCCGGGCTCCGCCGGGCCGAACACGTGGCTGTCGCCCGTGAGCGCGTGCGCGACGTAGACGGCGTTGTCCTTCGCCTTGTTGAGGGTTCCCCAGGTCTCGTAGGCGAGGACCGTCTGGGGGAGGACCCCGAGCGGGTCGGCCTCGAGCGGCAGGTCGCCCAGCGCGAAGAAGATGCGCCGGCCCGGGTGGTCGCCCTCGCGCCACGCTGCGCTCGCGGGGATCGGCGCGCCGGGGCCGGGCCCCTGGTCAGCGGCGAGCGCGTCGGTCTCGATGCCGTCGTCATCCATGGCGCTCAGCCTAGAGGTCGTGCGCGCGCGCGAGGCGCGGTGCCGGGAGACCCGGCCGCCGCATCGTCCCTACGACAGTTGATCCACCACCCAGTCGGCGATCGCCTGGTGGCCCAGGTCGTTGACGTGCGCGCCGTCGCCGAGCGCCATGGCCGGGTCGTCGAGCACGGGCGGGCGGGTGAGGGAGATGAAGGTGCCGTCGACCACGCCGGATGCGGCGGAGACGGCGAGGTCGAACTCGGTCTTCCACTCGGCCTCGATGTCGAGCCAAGGCGGGCCGATCGCGATGATCTCCGCCTCCGGGTACGCCTGCCGGGCCGCCAGGTAGGTCGCGTCGATCGCGGCGATGGTCTGGTCGACGTTGTCGTTCCAGCGGGAGCCGTCGTTGTAGCCGCCCGAGATCACCACGATGTCCGGCCTCACCTGGTCGCCCACCGCCTCCGAGATGGACGCACGGTAGTCGCCGCAGAACGTGCGACCGCAGCCGGTGAGGCCCGCGGTGGCCGCGTAGCCGGTGCCGGAGCGGCCGTAGTTGACCTCGCGCCAGCCCAGCTCGCGCGACACGATCGAGCTCCATCGGTCGCTCTCCTCGGTCGCGCCCACGCCCGCCGTGTACGAGTCGCCGATGAACAGCGCGATGGGCGTCACGTGCGACGGCGCGCTGAAGCTCGGGACCGGGGAGGCGGTGGCGCCCGGTTGCGCGGCGGGGGCCGGCTGCGCCTGGGCGTACGCGTACGCGCCGCCGATCCCGATGACCACCAACGCGGCCACCAGCAGCCCCCAGCCGGTGATCCCGCGATGATCGCGGGCGAGCCAGCCCTGTCCCCCCGAGCGATTGCGCGCCATGCCTGCCCCCTCGCGGCCAGAGTAGCCACGGGGCGGGATGGGCGGAAGACCCGGTTTGTCCAGGGTTTGTCCAGGGGGGACGATGCGGGGCTCAAGTCGGGCGGCAGGGTCGCCGATGTCCGGGGAGAGGTCCCCATGTGCCGGCGTGAGATGCGGCACAGGGGGCTTCACGTTTTGCGGGGATCCGCCTAGTATCGGGGCGGACGTGACTCGTGTGACAGATGTGAACTGATGTGACTAGGGCGGTTGATGTGACGGTAGGGCTGAGGCGCATGCTCGTGCTCGCGACCATGTTCGCGGTGGCGAGCGGAGTGGTGGTGGCCGGACCCGTCCACCAGGCGCGCGCGGAGGACTACCCGGGCCAGGCCGAGATCGACGAGGCCCGCGCGGCCGCGAACGACCTCGCCGCCGGCATCGACGAGCTCGACAACGCGATCGCCGCGCTCGCGGACGCGCGCGACAAGGCCGAGGCGAACGCCCTGGTCGCGGGCGAGGACTACGTGCAGGCGCAGGAGGCCTCCGACGCCGCCGCTGACACGTTGGACGCTGCGAACGAGCGCGCCGCCGAGGCGGAGAAGGAGCTCGCCGAGGCGCGCGAGAACCTCGCGTCCGTCGCGCAGGCCGCCTACAGGGACGCCGGCTCGATGAGCCAGATCGGCGCCGTGGTGGGTGCCGAGACCGTCGACGACGTCATCGCCCGTACCGAGGCGTTCTCGCGCGGCTCCGACGAGGCCGACATGTGGGTGCAGCGCGTCAAGGCCGCCGAGCTGGTCGCGACCACCATGCGTTCCTACGCCGACGAGGCCGCGACGTCCGCCGCCGAGGCCGCCGAGGAGGCGAAGTCCTCGTACGCCGAGGCGCAGGACGCGCAGCAGCACGCCGAGGAGGCCGTCGCGATGGCGGCCGAGACCCGCTCCGACGCCGTCAACCGTCTGGCCGAGCTGCGCGGCGTCACCGTCGCGCTCGAGGAGCAGCGCCAGGCCGGCCTCGAGGCCGAGCGCGCCGCCGCCGAGCAGGCGGAGGCCGAGGCCCGCCAGCAGGCCGCCGAGGAGGCCGCCGCCTCGGAGACGCCGCGCCCCCGTCCCACCAAGACCTCGACGCCGGGCTCGACGTCGACCTCGACTCCCAAGCCCACGGCCACCAAGACCTCGACTCCCAAGCCGACCGCGACCAAGACGTCCGAGCCGGAGCCGACCACCACCACCTCGACCCCCAAGCCGACCACCACGTCGACCCCGAAGCCCGAGACGCCCGGCACCACGTGGAACTCGACGGCGGCGCAGGGCGTGAAGGCGGCGCAGCACTCGCTCACGCTGGTCGGACGCGAGTACCTGCTGGGCGGCTCGGGCCCCAAGTACGACTGCTCGGGCGTGACGTCCGAGTCCTGGTCCGTGGCGGGCCAGTGGATCACGCGGTCCTCGCGCAGCCAGTACCTCGCGACCACGCACCTGGCGTACTCGCAGATCCGCGAGGGCGACCTGGTGTTCTACGCGACGGACACCTCGGACCCGTCGACCATCTTCCACGTGGCGATCTACATCGGCAACGGCCAGGTCATGGAGGCGGTCAACTACTCCAAGCCGGCGGGCGTGCGGTCGCTGTACGGCTGGATGGCGGGCAACATGATGCCCTTCATCGGAAGGCCGTAGCCCTCCCCGAATTCGGTCCGCACGCTCTCCCCTCGAATTCGGTCCGCACGGTCAGCCGCGCGACACGCGGGACCCAGCCCGCGCATCGTCCCTCCGGGGCGGCGTGTCGGAGCTCAGACCGTGCGCAGCGAATCAGCGGTGGCTGGCTCTCGGCCCCCGCGCGTCTCTCCACACAACAAGGCCCGGATCGGCCGATGCGCGAGCATCTGCTGCCGAATCCGGGCCTTGCTGGTGGATCAGTGCACAAAGCTGGTGGAGAGGCGCTCGCGGGCGCCGTCCCTCAGTGCTCCTGCGGCGGGTACAGCGGGTTCATGTGCGCGAACGGGGTGCCCTTGGCGCGCTCGAAGGAGGAGCGGATCTCCTCCTCGGCCTCCTCGCGCGACACCCACTTGGCGCCCTCGACGGACTTGCCGGGCTCGAGGTCCTTGTAGACCTCGAAGAAGTGCTGGACCTCGAGGCGGTGGAAGTCGGAGACGTCGGTGAGCTCCTGGCGCCACGTCTGACGCTGGTCGCCGACCGGCACGCACAGGACCTTGTCGTCACCGCCGGCCTCGTCGCGCATGCGGAACATGCCGAGCGCGCGGCAGCGGATCTGGCAGCCGGGGAACGTGGGCTCCTCGAGCAGCACCAGCGCGTCCAGCGGGTCGCCGTCCTCGCCGAGCGTGCCGTCGATGAAGCCATAATCGTCCGGGTAGCGCGTCGAGGTGAACAGCATGCGGTCCAGCACGATGCGGCCGGTGTGGTGATCCACCTCGTACTTGTTGCGCGAGCCCTTCGGGATCTCGATGGTGACGTCGAATTCCATGCCTGGCGTCCTTAAGCGTTAGGTCAGAGGTCCTGGTGAGGAACGGTACTAGTCTGGCGCATGTTCGGAGGTCGTGGGTGCGCGGAATCATCGCAGGGGTAGGCGTCGGCATGCTGGCGCTGGGCGGGGGCTACCTGTTCCTCGACGCGCAGGACGTGGTCCCCGGCTGGATCACCGCGCAGCCCGCCGAGATCCCCCAGGCGCCTTTCATCACGGCCTCCCCGGTCGCGCCCGCGCCCGTGCAGGGGGACGATGCGGCGGCCGGGTTGGACGCCGACGCTCCCCGGCCCTCGGCGTCGGAGGTCCAGGCCCTCGCGGAGGCGGTGCGCGAGGACTCGCGCACCGGGACCTCGACCAACATCTCCGTGGTCGACTACCTCGACGGGACGGTCTACGCGGACGTGGACGCCGCGGACCCGCAGGTCCCCGCCTCCACCACCAAGCTCATCACCGCGGTCGCGGCCGTCTCGCAGCTGGGCGCCGACTACACGACCACCACCGAGGTCACCTGGGACGCCTCGACGCGCACGCTCACGCTGGTCGCGGGCGGCGACGTCATGCTCGCCGCGGACGCCGGCCGCTACGGGGACGTCGCGTCCGCCGAGGACGCCGCCAACGGCTGGGCCGGCCTGGGCGACCTCGCCGACGAGGTGGTCGCCGCGCTCGACAGCGTCACCGGCGACGGCGCGCGGGCCGTCAAGGTGCGCGTCGACGACGACGCGTTCCCCGGCCCGGCATGGCCCAAGGAGTGGCCCGATTACGCGTTCACCATGGGATACGCCGGGCCGGTGTCCGGTCTCGCGGTCAACGGCGCCCGGCTGACCGAGGGCAACTACGTCGCCCGGGCCGAGGACCCGTCGCTGCATGCGGGGTCGCTGTTCGTGGAACGTCTCCAGGAGCGCGGGGTGACCGTGAAGGGGGAGGCGACCCGCGCATCGTCCCGTGCGAGGGCGGTCGAGGTGGCCGCGGTGCAATCCGCGCCGTTGGCGGAGGTCGCGCGACACCTTCTATCTGTGTCGGACAACACGGTCGCCGAGCAGGTGGCGCGGAACCTCGCGCTCGCGAGCGGGGAGCCGGCGACGCCGGCGGGGGAGGCGCGCGCGATCACCGCTGCTTTGGAGGCGCTGGGGGTGACGGTCGACGGGCTCGAGCTGCACGACGGCGCGGGCTTCTCCGACCGCAACCAGATCTCGCCCGCGACCATGACCGGCGCGCTGCTGGCCGCGCGCGACGAGCCGTCGCTGTCGGGCCTGCTCGACTGGCTGCCGCTCGCGGGGCTCGAGGGCACCGTCGCCGAGCGGTACGAGGGCCTGCCGCCCGCCGGGTACTGGCGCGCGAAGACCGGCTCGCTCACCGGCGTCACCGCCATCGCGGGGGTGCTCGTGACGGCGGACGGGCGGCCGCTGGCGGTCGCGATCCTCGCGGACGGCATGCCGTACGGGCAGGATGCGCCGATGGGTGCGTTCGACGACTTCCTGGGCGCGCTGGCAGAATGCGGCTGTGAGGGATGAGGGCAATCCGTTGACGGGACCCCATCCCGCCGTAGCCGCATGCCGGGTGGCCGTGCGCGACGCGCTGGGCGATCTGGAGCTCGGGACGCGCGTGTGGGTAGCCGTGTCGGGCGGGCCGGACTCGCTGGCGCTTGCCGCCGCGGTCGGGTTCGTGGCGCGGAAGCAGGGGCTGTTCGCCGGGGCGATCATCGTGGACCACGGGCTGCAGCCCGACTCCGCGGTGGTGGCGGAGCGGGCGGCTGCCGAGGTGCGTCGGGCCGGTCTCTCGACTGTGTTTGTCGAGCGCGTGGTGGTCGGGCGCGCCGGCGGCATGGAGGCCGCCGCGCGCGAGGCCAGGTACGCGGCGCTCGAGGCGCGCATGGATGCCGAGGGTGGACTCGCGCCGCTGCTGGTGACGGGGCACACCATGGATGACCAGGCGGAGACGGTGCTGTTGGCACTGGCCCGCGGGTCTGGGGCGCGGGCGCTGTCGGGGATCCCGGCGCGGCGCGGGCGGATCGTGCGGCCGTTCCTGACGGTGCGGCGCAAGGACACGGTGGCCGCGTGCCAGGCGCTGGGGCTGGACCCGTGGCATGACCCCACCAACTTCTCCGAGGACGGTCCGCGCCGGTCCGCGCTGCGGGCGCGCGTGATGCCATCTCTGGTGGAGGTGCTGGGGCCCGGCGTGGTGTCGGGGCTGGCGAGGTCGGCGGCGCTGCTGCAGGCCGATGCGGACGAGCTCGACCGCCAGGCGCGGTCCGCGATGTCGGTCTCCGCGTCCACGGTGCGCTCCGACGAGTGGCGCTGCGACATGCTCGCCGCCCTGCCCGACGCGATCCGGACCCGCATGCTCAAGATGCTGGCCGAGAACCGCGGCGCCGGGCCGCTCACCGCGACTCATGTGGCCGCGTTGGATTCGCTGGTGACGTCGTGGAAGGGCCAGGGCGCGATCTCGCTCCCCGGCGGCTACGAGGCCAGGCGTGAATATGGCAGGCTGGTCATCAGCCATCCCGATGTCCCGAACTCCTGAGGAGAGCCGAGCGTGAGCTTCCAGTACGACATGAGCGACTTCTCGGAGGTGCTCGTCTCGGAGAACGCGATCGGGCGCAAGCTCGACGAGATGGCCGCCGCCATCCGCGCCGACTACGAGGGCAAGGACCTGCTGCTCGTGGGCGTGCTCAAGGGCGCCGTCATGGTGATGGCCGACCTCGCGCGCCGCATGCCGCCCACCGTGCAGATGGACTGGATGGCTGTCTCGTCTTATGGGTCGGGGACCAAGTCCTCCGGCGTGGTGCGCATCCTCAAGGACCTCGACGCGGACCTGACGGGGCGTCACGTTCTCATTGTTGAGGACATCATCGACTCGGGCGTCACGCTCTCGTGGCTGCTGGGGAACCTGCGGACCCGTGGCGCGGCCTCGGTCGAGGTGGCGGCGCTGCTGCGCAAGCCCGCGGCCGCGGTGGTCGACGTGCCGGTCAAGTACATCGGCTTCGACATCCCGCCGGACTTCGTGGTCGGCTACGGCCTCGACTTCGCGGAGAACTACCGCACGCTCCCGTTCGTCGCGGTCCTCAAGCCCGAGGTCTACGAAAAGTAGCCCCGCGCGCTCGAGCACCTATCCACGCGGGTGAGGCATTCTCCCACCTGGTGTTGGGCGTGTCGGCGGCGTGTCGCGCTCGGGCTCACCGCAAACACGGCTCTGGAGCCGGGCGGATGTGGAGAGGTGTTCAGGGACGCGCGGGCGGACCGATGTCCCCAGCCGCGAGGTAGGTCCTCACCTGTCCCCAAGTCGGCGGATCGCGCTGGTAGCTGAGCACCGGCGGCGGCATGGTCGAGCCATGGACCCGGTGCGTGTACTGGATACTCTCGGCGGTGCCGCTCGCCTCGGCACCCTGACCGGTGTAGGCGTGAGCCGCCGGGCCTTGGCGCGCGCCGTGGCCGCCCAGCGCATCGTCCGCCCCATCTACGGGTGCTATGCGTTGCCGAAAGCCTCGCGCGCCGACATCCTTCGAGCCGCCTACCGAGCGGAGCTCTGCTGTACCAGCCTGTGCGAAGCGATGGGCCTGCCGGTCATCAAGCGTGACAAGGCGGTCCACCTGGTGGTGCCGCGTGATCGCGGTCGCCGCACCGACGATCGACGCCCGACCACAGACGTCGTGCTCCACCGTCACGGTGACCAGATCGTGCCCGAGGAGGTTCGCGTGCCCGTGGGACTCGACATGCTCGGTCTCTGTGCAGATCGGATGCAGCAGCTCGTCGCGATCGACGCCGCGCTCCGTCAGGGGCTCCTCACGCTTGGCGACCTCGCCGCCTTCGCGATCACCGACGAAGCCCGCCTCCAGTGGCTTCGTGACCATGTGGACCCCGGCGCCGAGTCGCTCCTCGAGACCATGACCCGGGTCAACCTGGTCGGGGAGGGTTGGGCGGTACGGTCCCAGGTGTGGATCGAGGGAGCGGGCCGAGTAGACCTCGTGGTCGAGGGCAAGGTGGTCGTTCAGACCGACGGCCGCGAGCGCCACGACAACCCCGTCGCGTTCGTCGAGGATCGGCGCCGGGACCGCGCGTGTGTAGCGGCGGGATACCGGGTCCTGCGGTTCACCTACCAGGACGTGATGGCGAACATGACGCGGGTGATCGCCGACGTCCGCGCCGCGCTGGCGTACTGACCGCGTGCACCTATCCACGCACGGCGCCGAGGGCGACGTCGTCTCGGGGGCCACAACGGCGACTCGCCGACAACACGCCGACACCCTGGTGGGGGAGTGCCTCAAGTGCGTGGAGAGGCGCTCAGGAAACTCTCGACAAGCCCTGAGCGAAACCTTTACCCAGTGTCAGACCCACCGCGTAGAGTCGGGGTCACGATGAAGAACGTCCTCAACCTCCGCCTCATCCTCTTCTACGTCCTGGCTGCGCTCCTGGTGGGCTGGATGGTGTCCGGCCTGCTGTCGCCGCGGGTCGAGAAGGTGGACACGTCCGTCGGCCTCGAGATGCTCGACCAGCAGCTCGCCGAGCAGGTGAAGATCGTCGACGGGGATCAGCGCGTCGAGATCACGCTGATCGACTCCGCGGACTTCCCCGAGGGCACGCCGTCGGAGTGGGCCGACTACAACGGCCGCGTCGAGTTCTTCTACGTGCAGCCGCAGGGCGAGGAGATCGTCAACGCGGTCAAGGCCGCGGACCCCGCGCAGGGCTACAACTCCGAGGTCCCCCAGACCAGCATCTGGGCGACCCTCGCGTTCACGTTCCTCCCGATCCTGCTGCTCGTGGGCCTGTTCTGGTTCCTCATGTCGAACATGCAGGGCGGCGGAGGCGGCCGCCTCATGAGCTTCGGCAAGTCGAAGGCCTCGCTGGTCACGCCCGACACCCCGACCGTGAAGTTCGAGGACGTCGCCGGCGTCGACGAGGCCGTCGAGGAGCTCAAGGAGATCGAGGAGTTCCTCGAGAACCCCGCCAAGTTCCAGGCCGTGGGCGCCAAGATCCCCAAGGGCGTGCTGCTCTACGGCCCGCCCGGAACCGGCAAGACGCTGCTCGCGCGCGCCGTCGCGGGCGAGGCCGGCGTGCCCTTCTTCTCCATCTCCGGCTCGGACTTCGTCGAGATGTTCGTCGGCGTCGGCGCCTCGCGCGTCCGCGACCTCTTCGAACAGGCCAAGAAGAACAGCCCGGCCATCATCTTCGTCGACGAGATCGACGCGGTCGGCCGCCACCGCGGTGCCGGCCTGGGCGGCGGCCACGACGAGCGCGAGCAGACGCTCAACCAGATGCTCGTCGAGATGGACGGCTTCGACGCCCACACCAACATCATCATGATCGCGGCGACCAACCGCCCCGACATCCTCGACCCGGCCCTCCTGCGCCCCGGCCGCTTCGACCGCCAGGTGGGCGTCGACGCGCCCGACCTCAAGGGCCGCGTCAAGGTCCTCGAGGTGCACGCGAAGGGCAAGCCCATCTCCCCGGAGGTGGACCTCGACGCCCTCGCGCGCCGCACCCCCGGCTTCACCGGCGCGGACCTCGCGAACGTCCTCAACGAGGCCGCGCTCCTCACGGCACGCCGCGAGAAGCAGCTCATCGGCTCCGACGAGATGGACGAGGCGATCGACCGCGTCATCGCCGGACCCCAGAAGCGCACCCGCGTGATGAACGACCACGACAAGCGCGTCACCGCCTACCACGAGGGCGGACACGCCCTGGTAGCAGCGGCGATGCGTCACACGGACCCGGTCACCAAGGTCACCATCCTTCCCCGCGGACGGGCCCTCGGCTACACGATGGTGATGCCGCAGGAGGACCGCTACTCCAAGACGCGCAACCAGCTGCTCGACAACCTCGCGTACGCGATGGGCGGCCGCATCGCAGAGGAGCTCGTCTTCGGCGACCCCTCCACCGGCGCGTCCAACGACATCTCGCAGGCCACCGAGATCGCCAAGCAGATGGTCACCGAGTACGGCATGTCCACCAGGATCGGCTCGGTGCGCCTCTCCGGCAGCTCCGGCGAGGTGTTCCTGGGCCGCGACATGGGCCACGGCCGCGAGTTCTCCGAGTCCGTCGCCTCGACGGTCGACCAGGAGGTCCGCGCGCTCATGGACAACGCCATGGCCGAGGCCACCCTCGCGCTCACCCAGAACCGCGGCATCCTCGACACCCTCGCGGAGGCGCTCCTCGAGAAGGAGACGCTCGGGGAGAACGAGCTCGCCGCCATCTTCGAGCCCGTCGAGAAGATCGCCAACCGCGACGAGTGGATCTCCGGCGCCTGGATCACCGCCGCCCCGGCGGAGGTCAAGGGCGGCGCCATCGCGACGCCCGCCGGCGAGACGGCCAAGCAGGGGGACGATGCACGGGTCACCCCGGGCGCCGAGCCTCACGTCCCCGCGCCCGACCTGGTCGAGCCCGACGTCCTGGAGCGCGACTCGCTCGACCGCGGAGACAGCTGACTGTGTCCGTCGACAAGCCCCGCATCGAGGCGGCGGTCAGGGAGATCCTGGCCGCAGTGGGCGAGGACCCCGACCGCGACGGCCTGCGCGACACCCCCGCCCGGGTGGCGCGCGCCTACGAGGAGTTCTTCGGCGGCCTCCACCAGGACCCCGCGGACGTCCTCAGCGCCGTCTTCGAGCTGGGCCACGAGGAGATGATCCTGGTCAAGGACATCGAACTGTACTCGATGTGCGAGCACCACCTGGTCCCCTTCCACGGCGTCGCGCACGTCGCCTACATCCCCGGCGCGGACGGCCGCATCACCGGCCTGTCCAAGCTCGCGCGCCTGGTCGACGTCTTCGCGAAGCGACCCCAGGTCCAGGAGCGCCTCACCACGCAGGTCGCGGACGCGCTGGTCGACGAGCTCGGCGCGCGCGGCGTCATCGTCGTGGTCGAGGCGGAGCACCTCTGCATGTCCATGCGCGGCGTCCGCAAGCCCGGCTCCCGCACCGTCACCTCCGCCGTCCGCGGCATCATGCGCGACGGCGCGACGCGCGCGGAGGCCATGAGCTTGATCGTCGGCAAGTAGGGGAGGCACCGTGACCCTCGTCATGGGCATCCTCAACGTCACGCCGGACTCCTTCAGCGACGGCGGACGCTACGCCGAGCTCGACGCCGCGATCGCCCGCGGCCTCCAGCTCGCCCGCGACGGCGCGGACCTGGTCGACGTCGGCGGCGAGTCCACCCGCCCCGGCGCCGCCCGCGTGAGCCCCGAGGAGGAGCGGCGCCGCGTGGTGCCCGTCATCCGCGCCCTCACCGAGGCCGGCGTCGCGACCAGCATCGACACCATGAACGCCTCGACCGCGCGCGCCGCAGTCGAGGCCGGCGCGGGAATCGTCAACGACGTCTCGGGCGGGCTAGCGGACCGTGCGATGGCCGGGACGGTTGCCGACCTCGCCTGCGAGTTCGTCGCCATGCACTGGCGTGCTCACTCCACGGAGATGGACGGGCTCGACACCTACGAGGACGTGGTGCGCGAGGTGGGCGCGGAGCTCCAGGCGCGCGTCGACGCCCTGGTGGCGGCAGGCGTGGCCGAGCAGCGCATCGTCCTCGATCCAGGCCTGGGCTTCTCCAAGGTGACCGAATCCAACTGGCCGCTGCTCGCCCGCATGCCCGACTGGGCCGGCGGCCGCCGCGTCCTGGTGGGCGCGAGCCGCAAGCGGTTCCTCGGCGCCGCGATCGCCCGCCCGGGCGTGGACGCCGCCGACCCCGCGGCCCGCGAGGCCGCCACCACCGCCGTCACCACCCTCGCCGCCGCCTCCGGCGCGTGGGCGGTCCGGGTGCACGACGCACGCGCCGCCGTCGACGCCATCCGCGTCGTGTCGGCTTGGGAGAACGCCGCTCGAACGGAAGGATGACAGGCATGACGCAGCCCACGATCAGCCCGTACGTCAAGGACGGGGTCGAGCTCGACCAGATCATCGTGCAGGGGATCCGCGTGACCGGCTTCCACGGGGTCTACCAGCCCGAGAAGGAATCCGGGCAGCTGTTCCTCGCGGACGTGGTCGCGCACGTGTCGACCCGCAGCGCCGCCTCGCGCGACGACCTCGAGAAGACCGTCAACTACTCCGACATCGCCGACCGCGCCGCCGAGGTGCTGGGCGGCGACCCGTCCGACCTCCTCGAGACCGTCGCCGAGCACATCGCGCGCGCGATCCTCGAGATGGAGGGCGTCCACTGCGTCGACGTGGTGGTGCACAAGCCGCAGGCGCCGCTGCACGTCGAGTTCCGCGACGTCATGGTGAAGATCCGCCGCGACCTGAGGTCGGGGGCGCTGTGGGCGGACAAGAGGATCGGCTCCTCGGCGGGGCTGTCCGGCGACCCGTTCGCGCCGCGCGTCCACTCCGACGACCCTGCCGACAACCCGCCCGTCCAGCCGGTGGTCGCGTACCTCGCGCTGGGCGGCAACGTCGGCGACGTCGACACCACGTTCCGCGAGGCGCTGTGGGAGCTGCACCGCATCCCCGGGATCATGGTCC
This sequence comes from Demequina silvatica, assembly GCF_000971215.1. Classification (GTDB taxonomy): domain Bacteria; phylum Actinomycetota; class Actinomycetes; order Actinomycetales; family Demequinaceae; genus Demequina; species Demequina silvatica. Next base: position 80,747 of record NZ_BBMA01000006.1, on the reverse strand, counting down.
AGCGCGCGTCCTCCCTGTTCAGGACCCGGCCCGTGGGCGGACCCGAGCAGGACGACTTCCTCAACGCCGTGGTCGAGATCATGACCGCGATGGCGCCGCGCGAGCTGCTGGCCGCGTGCCAGGGCATCGAGGTGCTGCACGGCCGCGAGCGTCACGTCGAGAACGGTCCCCGCACGCTCGACCTCGACATCCTCGCGTACGGCGACCGCGCCTTCGCGGCCGACGACCTGGTGATCCCGCACCCGCGCGCCACCGAGCGCGCTTTTGTACTGCAGCCGTGGGCGACGGTCGCGCCGCACTACGACGTGCCCGGCGCCGGGACGGTCGAGTCGCTCGCCGCCGCGGTCGGGTCCGAGGGCGTGGAGCTGGTCCAGGCGCAGTGGCCCGCGCAGCAGTGATCTCGGTGGTCGGCCCGGTGGAGCGCGCGCGATGGAGCCGCTGAGCCGGGTCAGGGTGGCCGTGCTCGCGGCCATCGTGGGCGCGGTCGCGTGGGGCGTGACCGTCACCGCGGTGAACTCGGGCGCCTCGCCCATGGCGGTGCCGTGGACCGTCGCCGCGATCGCGGTGGGCGTGGGGCTGGTGGCGCTGTGGCTCGGCTGGGGCGTGCGCCAGTACCGGCGCGGGAAGAACCCGGGCTTGAGCGGCCTGCGCGCCGCGCGCACCGCGGTGTTCGCCCAGGCATGCGCCTACACGGGATCGATCCTCGCGGGCGCGTTCGCCGGCTACGGTCTCGCGATCGCGCTCGAGTGGTCGCACGCGCCGCGGCGCGAGGTCGCGATCTCCGCGCTCATCGCGGCGCTCGGCGGACTCGCCATGGTGGTCGCCGCGCTGATCGCGGAGCACTGGTGCAAGGACGACTCGTCCTCCTCGGACGAGGGCGGCAAGGCCCCGCAGACCACGCCGTAGCAGCACACCCCCAGCCCGCGCGCGCCATGGGGAGCTGACCGTCGGTTACGCGAGGTTCGAGTCAGCCATGGGGAACTGAGCGACGCTCACTGGAGCGCTCGAGGCGACCGACGCTCAGCTCCCCACAGCGCGCCGCGATCTCTCGAAGCCGACGCTGAGCTACCCAAAGCGCGTCGGGGGTGGGCGGAGCGCAGCGGCGCGGAGCGCGGTGGCCGCGCCCACCCCTGGCAGACTGGACACCATGAGCTGGTACGACAACGCCGCGTGGATCCCCGTGTCACGCCGCCTCATCACGGCCCGCCTGATCACGCTGTGGATCACGCTCGGCATCCTCATCCTCGCCTCCGCCGTCACCGCGCTCCTGACCGGCGCCGTCTGGGTCTGGACCGCCCCCGCGGCCCTCGCGGCGCTCGGCGCCTGGGGCTCCTGGATCATCGTCCGCCAGGTCACTGCCCACGCCTGGGCGGAGCAGCCCGACGACCTCATGGTCAAGAAGGGCCGCATGTTCCGCTCCGTCACGGTGGTGCCGTACGGCCGCATGCAGTTCGTCGACGTGAAGGCCGGCCCGATCGACCGCGCGCTCGGCATCGCGACCGTCCAGCTCCACACCGCGAGCCCCGGCACGGACGCCTCGATCGCCGGCGTCCCCGCGGACGAGGCCGCCCGCCTCCGCGACCGCCTCACCACGCGAGGCGAGGCCCGCCTCGCCGGCCTCTAGGCACACACAAGCACCATGAACAGCCACATCTACCAGGCACCTCGTGAGTGGACCCGCCTCCACCCGGTCTCGCCCTTCCTGGGCGGCTGGGCCATCCTGGGCCTGGTCCTCGCGTACTGGATCCATCAGTACCTGCCCGACTGGGTCGACGGCGGCGACGAGGGCTTCGAGTTCTTCGACCGCTTCCCCCTCCTCGGGATCATCGCCGCCGCGACCCTCGCGTTCGCGATCACCATCGCCATCTCCTACTGGCAGTGGCGGCGCACCGAGTTCCGCATCGGCGACGACGCGGTCTACCTCCGCCAAGGGATCGTCACCACGCAGCAGCGCCAGGCCCGCCTGGACCGCCTCCAGGCCGTCGACGTGGTCCAGCCGCTGCTCGCCCGCATCTTCGGCTTCGCGGCCATCACCATCCAGGTCGCCGGCGGCCAGAAGTCCGGCGTCGAGCTCAAGTTCCTCCGCCTCGGCGACGCCGAGGCGCTCCGCAACGAGATCCTCGCGCTCGCCGCGGGTCTCAAGGCCGGGGACGATGCCCCGGTCGCCCCGGACGCCGACGTCACCCCCGCATCGTCCCCCGGCCTGATCGGCCACCCGCTCGAGCGTCCCCGCACGGCCGTCGCCGCGGCCGAGGAGCGCGAGGTCTACAGCCTCCCCGCGGGCCGGCTCATCGGCTCGATCCTGCTGTCCGGGCCCGCGCTGGTGCTGCTCGCGACGCCGGTGGTCGCGCTCGTCGCGGTGTTCGGCTTCGACTACGACGTGTGGGCCGCGGTCGCCGCGGTGGTGGGCACCAGCGTGGTCGCGATCGTCGGTGCGCTCGCGGGTCTGCTCGGCTTCTTCTGGACCCGGCTCAACGGCGGTTTCGGGTTCACGGCGGGCATCTCCGCGGACGGGCTGCGGCTGCGCCACGGCCTCACGGAGACGCGCAAGCAGACCGTGCCGCCGGGCCGCGTGGCCGCGATCCGCCTGCATCAGCCCTGGCTCTGGCGGCAGAAGGACTGGTGGCGCATCACCATCAACGTCGCCGGCTACGGCGAGGACAACGAGTCCGTCTCCGTTCTCCACCCCGTCGCGACGCGCGAGGAGGCGCTGCGCGCGGTGTGGCTGGTGCTGCCCGACCTGGGCGACCCGGATCCGGCGGGCACGCTCGGCCGCGCGATGTCGGGCCAGGGCGACGAGGGCGGCTTCACCACCAGCCCCCCGGCCGCGCGCCGGCTCGACCCGCTGCAGTGGCGCTTCCGCGGCGTCCGCGCCACCGACCGCGCGCTGCTGATCCGCCGCGGCCGCTGGGAGCGCGAGCTGTTCGTGGTCCCGCACGAGCGCACCCAGTCGCTCGGCCTCACGCAGGGGCCGCTGCGCCGCTCGCTCGGCCTCGCGAACGTGGTGGTCCACTCGACGCAGGGACCCGTCTCGCCCGTTGCCGCGCACCTCTCGGTGGACGATGCGGTGGCCCTGTTGGACGCCCAGGCCCAGCGGGCGCGGGAGGGCAGGCGCCGGCAGTCGCCGGAGCAGTGGATGAGCGCGGTCGGGTTGGAGAAGGAGTCCGCTCATGGATGACGTCCGCGGTCACGCGGTCAACGGCAACACGCGCCGGCCGGGCCGGCTGCGGATCGGCGTGGTGGGGGCGGGGCGCGTGGGCGCCGTGCTCGCGGCCGCGCTGCGGGAGGCGGGCCACGACGTGGTCGCCGCTTCCGGCGTGTCCGACGCGACCGTCGCCCGCATCGAGGCGCTGCTGCCCGGCGTGCCCATCGCCGACCCCGACGAGGTGGTCCGCGCCGCCGAGCTGGTGCTGCTCACCGTGCCCGACGACGCGATCGGGCCGGTCGCGACCGGCCTCGCCAAGGTCGAGGCGTGGCGTCCCGGGCAGCTGGTGGTGCACACCTCCGGCCGCCACGGGATCGAGGTGCTGTCGGAGACGGCGACCCCGGGCATCGTCCCCCTCGCGATCCACCCCGCCATGACCTTCACGGGGACGTCGCTGGACCGGTCGCGCCTGATCGATGCCGTGTTCGCGGTGACCGCGCCGCCTGGGATGCTGCCCATCGCGCAGGCGCTCGTGGTGGAGATGGGCGGCGAGCCCGTGGTGGTCGAGGAGTGGGACCGGCCGCTCTATCACGCGGCCCTGGTGCACGGCGCGAACCACGTGGTGACCGCCGTCGCGCAGGCCAGCCAGGTGCTGTCCCGGATCGGGATAGAGGAGCCCGCGCGGGTGCTCGGGCCGCTCATCCATGCGTCCGTCGATGGCGCGCTGCGCGATGCGCCCGGCGCCGTGTCGACCCTGACCGGACCCGTGGTGCGCGGCGACGCGGGCACCGTCGCGGCCCACCTGCGGGCGTTGGAGGGGCAGCCGGAGGCGCTGTTCGCGTATCGTGCCATGGCGCGCGCGACGGCAGACCTGGCTCTCAGCGGCGGCCGGATCGGCCCCGCCCAGTACGCCGACCTCATCGCGACGCTCGGCACGGAAGGGATGGGGGACTGATGCGCGTAGTCCACACCGCGAGCGAGCTGCGGGGGCCGGCGCTGCGGCCGGCCCGGCGCTCCGGGGACCGGCCCTCGCGCGCCGTGGTCATGACCATGGGCGCGCTCCACGAGGGCCACCTCGCGCTGGTGCGCGCCGCCCGCGAGGCCGCCGACGAGGTGGTGGTCACCATCTTCGTCAACCCCCTCCAGTTCGACGACGCCGAGGACCTCGACACCTACCCCCGCACCCTCGACGAGGACTGCGCGCTCCTCGAGCCGCTGGGCGTCGACGTGGTCTTCGCGCCCGGCGTCGAGGAGGTGTACCCGGGCGGGCCGCCGGTGGTGACGGTGTCCGCGGGGCGGATCGGCGAGGTGTTCGAAGGAGCGCATCGTCCCGGCCACCTCGACGGCGTGCTCACCGTGGTGTGCAAGCTCATGCACCTCACGCAGCCCGACCTCGCGTTCTTCGGGCAGAAGGACGCGCAGCAGCTGATCGCCGTGCGGACCATGGTGCGCGACCTCACCATGGGGGTCGAGGTGGTCGCCGTGCCCACCGTCCGCGACGCCGACGGCCTCGCGCTGTCCTCGCGCAACGTGTTCCTCACCGCGCCGCAGCGCGCGCAGGCGCTCATCCTCTCGGAGGCGGTCATGGCCGCCGATGCCGCGGCCCGCGCCGGCGCGGACCTCGACGAGGCCGTGTCCGCCGCCCAGGCGGCGCTGGCGCGCGAGCCCGGGGTCGCTTTGGACTATCTGGCGGCGCTCGATCCCGTGACCGCCGAGGGCCTCGACGGGGACTACCGTGGAGAGGCAGTGATCGCCGTGGCCGCCCATGTGGGCGAGACGCGGCTCATCGACAACGTGGTGACGCGGATCGGGCCCCTGCTGGGGTGAGCGCGACCCCGCCCCGCCCGCGTCGGAAGGACCCCTCATGACCTCGCTCCAGCGCCCGATGATGATCTCCAAGATCCATCGCGCGACCGTCACCCAGGCGGACCTCCACTACGTGGGCTCCGTCACCATCGACGTCGACCTCATGGAGGCGGCGGACCTGCTGCCGGGGCAGCAGGTCGACATCGTCGACGTCACCAACGGCGCACGGCTCACCACGTACGCGATCCCGGGCGCGCGAGGGTCCGGGGTGCTGTGCATCAACGGCGCCGCGGCGCACCTCATCCACGAGGGCGACCTGGTGATCATCATCGGGTACGGCATGCTCGCCGACGCCGAGGCGCGGACCTTCGAGCCGCACGTGGTGTTCGTCGACGGCGCCAACCGCGTGGTCGAGCTGTCCGACGAGCCGGGCCTGGTCCCCGCCTCCGCTGACGGGTTGGAGCCCTCCGGGCTGCCCGTCCACGAGTTCCACGAGCGCGGCTGGGACGCGTTCCCCGCGCGCTGACCCCCACCCCCCCATCCGTTCCGCACGGTCGGGCGGCCGACACGCGGGCCCCAGCCCGCGCATCGTCCCGGTCGAGCGGCGTGTCGCGGCTGAGACCGTGCGCAGCGAACCGGGGGCGGACGCCCGGTCGGGGTCCCGCATCCGCGCCGGTAACCTGGCGTTCATGACCGCCTTCGTGCGCAGCCTCGCCGCGCCTCAGCCCGGCTGGACCATCGAGACCGACGTCATCGTGGTCGGCTCCGGCATCGCGGGCCTCACCACCGCGCTCGACCTGCGCGAGCGCGTGGACCGCGTGCTGGTGGTGACCAAGGGCGTCCTCAGCTCGGGGAGCACCGTGTGGGCGCAGGGCGGGATCGCCGCGGCGCTCGACCCGGAGGACACCCCCGAGGAGCACCTCGAGGACACCCTGGTCGCCGGCGTGGGGCTGTGCTCCGAGGAGGCCGTGCGCGTCCTGGTGACCGAGGGGCCGCATTCCATCCGCAAGCTGCTGCGCCGCGGCGCACAGTTCGACACCGGCCCCGACGGCGACCTCACCCTCACCCGCGAGGGCGGCCACCACCGCGACCGGATCGTGCACGCGGGCGGCGACGCCACCGGCGCGGAGGTCTCCCGCGCCCTGGTCGAGCAGCTCGAGGCCATCCGCAACGACCCTGGTATCGAGGTCATCGAGCACGCCATGGTGGTCGACCTCCTCACCGGCGCTCCCGACGCGGACGGCCGCCCGGGCCCGGTCTGCGGCGCCACCATCCACGTGATCGGCGAGGGCTCGCGCGACGGCGTGGGCGCGGCGCTCGCGAAGGCGGTGGTGTTCGCGACCGGCGGCATCGGGCAGGTGTTCCGCTCCTCGACCAACCCCGCGTCCTCGACCGGCGACGGCCTCGCGGCGGCGCTGCGGGCGGGCGCCGCGGTGGGCGACGTCGAGTTCGTGCAGTTCCACCCGACCGTGCTGTGGCAGGGCGCGAACGCCCGCGGCCAGCTGCCCCTCATCTCGGAGGCGGTCCGCGGCGAGGGCGCCTACCTTCTCAACGGCGCCGGCGAGCGCTTCATGGTGGGCCGCCACGAGCTCGCCGAGCTCGCGCCCCGCGACGTGGTCAGCCGGAACATCGTCGACGTGATGCGCGAGGACGAGTCCGACTCCGTCTTCCTCGACTGCCGCCACCTGGACCGCGGCTTCCTCAAGCAGCGCTTCCCGTCGATCTGGCGCTCGCTCAAGAACCACGGCATCGACATGTCGCGCGACCTCATCCCGGTCGCGCCGGCGCAGCACTTCCACTCCGGCGGCATCCTCACGGACCTCAACGGCCGCTCGACGCAGCGCGGCCTCTACGCGATCGGAGAGGCGGCCTGCACCGGCGTCCACGGCGCGAACCGCCTCGCGTCGAACTCGCTGCTCGAGGGGCTGGTGTTCGCGCGGCGCGCGGCGCGCGACGCGGCCGCCATGGTCGCCGACGGGGTCCTCACGCAGATCGAGCCCGCCGACCGGCCGGGCGAGTCCGCCCTGGTACCGGCGACGATGCGCCCGCGAGTCCAGGCCATCGCCCACGAGGGCGCGGGGCCGGTTCGCGACGGCGACACGCTGGACGATGCGGTGGCCCGGTTGGATCGCATCCGTGCCCGTTTCCATACGGACCCGGTGACGGCGGTGGTGCCGCAGGTGGCGGAGTGGGAGACCACGAACATCGTCGCGGCGGCATCCGTGCTGGTCGAGGCGGCGCTGCTGCGCGAGGAGTCGCGCGGCGGTCACCAGCGCTCCGACTTCCCCGAGACGGACCCCGCGTGGGCGGTCCACCTCGCGGCGCGGCTGTCGCCGGACGGCGACCTGGAGTTCGCTCAGGCGCCCCTCGAGCTAGGCGAGTAGGCCGCTACCCGACGAACGCCACCACCTTCGCGGCGAGCGCGTCCGGGTGCACCGCGTGGCCCTGGTGTTCGAGGGCCTCGAAGCGCGCACCGGGTACCGTCGCGGCGACCTCGCGTGCGCCCCATTGGAGGAAGCCGGGGGAGTCGCCGCCGGCCAGCGCGAGGGTCGGTGCGGTGATGGTGGCGAGCTCGGCCGGGATCGACGAGTCGCCCATCGCCGCGTCGTCGTATGCCAGCGTGGGCGCGAGCGCGAGGCTGGTGGCCCACCCGGGTGACCGGCGCATCGTCTCCACCGCCTGATCGGGGACGCCCACCCGCGCGAAGAACGCGGCGAGCGCACCCTCGCGATCGCCGCGGTCCAGCGCGGCCGCGAGGGCCGCGGTGTAGGTGGCCGCACCGTCGCGCGCGGGAGGCGGCATGAACGGGGGTTCGTAGACCAGCAGGCGCGTGACCGCGGTGCCCAGTGCTGCCGCGGCCCGCGCGGCGAGGGCGCCGCCCGAGGACATGCCCAGCAGCGCCGCGGAGCCGCCGGCCTCGTCGATGACGGCCGCGATGTCCTCGATCTCGCGTTCGACGGCGTAGGGCAGGGTGTCGCCGCTGTCGCCGCGGCCGCGGCGGTCGTAGAGATGGACCTCGAGGTGCGGCGCGAGCGCGGCGGCGATCCCACGGGCGGGTCCCGATCCGCGGAAGCACATGGCGCCGTCGACCACCACGATCGCGGGCCCGGCGCCCTGCACCTCATGGGCGATCAGGGTGCCATCGGCGGAGGTCACGTGGCTCATGCGTGCCATGCTCCACCCCCGGCGCGCCCGCGTCGAGAGCGGAGGCCGTGGCTCGTGTCGCCACGCTCGCGGTTTTTATGCACTTTGGTGGCGCTCGGGGTGCCCGGCGGTGCCCGGAAGCGTGCACCGGGCGCCACTTCGCTGACATGGGGCTTCCGGGGCGCCCGCGGAAGCGCCGCTCGCTCGGCTGAGCAGGTGAGTGCGCGACGCTCTCGGTATTTATGCACTTTGCCGCACGCGGCCATGCGGTCTATGCCATGCCGCTTCGTGCATAAATAGCGGGAGGAGCGTGCACTCACCGCAGCCGCTGGGCGCCGGGCCCCCGGGGGTCGACGTCCAGCGCCGATTCGCCCGGCTCAGGCCGGCTGGAACGCGCCCGTCGCGAGCTCGACGCCCGGGGCCGCCTCGACCAGCGTGAACATGCCGCCGTCGAACGTCGCCGAGTCGAAGCCGTGCTGGCTCAGCACCCGGTGGGCGTAATACGAGCGCACGCCCGAGGCGCAGATCACGCGCACGGGACGGCCGTCCGCCAGCTGCCTCACGCCCTCGATGTACTCGCGCAGGTGCGTATGCGGCAGGTTGACCGCCTGCGGCAGGTGGCCGCTCGCGTACTCGCGCTCGCTGCGCACGTCGAGCAGCAGAGCGTTGTCCACGACCCACGGGAGGTCGTCCGCCGTCCACAAGGTGGTGGTGCCGTTGATGACGTTCTGCGCCGCGAAGCCCAGCATGTTGATGGGGTCCTTCGCGGATCCGAAGGGAGGTGCGTATGCGAGCTCGAGCTCCGCGATGTCGTCGGCAGAGAAGCCCGCCCGCAGCGCCGTGGCGAGCACGTCGATGCGCTTGTCGGCGCCGTCCGGGCCCACCGCCTGGGCGCCCAGCAGCTCGCCCGTGGGGGAGAACACGCCCATGAGGTGGAGCACCTCCGAGCCGGGGAAGTAACCGGCGTGGTTGCCGGGGTGGGTGTGGACCACGAAGTACTCGATGCCCGCCGCGTCCAGCATGCGGGGCGAGGCGCCCGTCATCGCGGCCGTCAGCCCGAACGCCCGCACGATCGCCGTGCCGAGCACCGGCTGCGCCTTGTCGACGCGTCCCATGATCGAGTCGGCGGCGCGGCGGCCCTGCCGGTTCGCGGGGCCCGCGAGCGGAACCGGACCCACCTGGCCGGTGACGCCGTGGCGCACCGCGGTCGCGTCGCCCGCAGCCCAGATGTGCGGGTCGGAGGTGCGCTGGAGCTCGTCGACCACGATCGCACCGCGGTCGGTGACGTCGAGGCCCGCCTCGGCCGCGAGCGACGAGTTGGGCCGCACGCCCACCGACACCACCACGATGTCCGCCACCACCTCGGTGCCGTCGCCGAGAGACACGGTGACCGCCGCATCGTCCCCGGCGGAGCCGGCGCGCACGCCGGTGGCCGCGACGCCGGTGCGGACGTCGACGCCGTGGGCGGTGAGCTCGGCCTCCACGAGCGCGCTCATCTCGGGCGCGAGCGGCGGCAGCACCTGCGGCGCGAGCTCGACCAGGGTGACGTCGAGGCCGCGGTGGCGGAACGCCTCGGCGGTCTCGATGCCGATGAACCCGGCGCCCATCACCACGGCGCGCCTGGCGGTGGCGGCGCGGGAGGCGAGCGAGCGTGCCTCGTCTACGGTGCGGAGGTGGGTGACGGCGGGGAGGTCCATGCCGGGGATCGGCGGGACGATCGCGTCCGCGCCGGGGGAGAGCACCAGCGCGTCGTAGGCGAGCGTCTCGGTGCCGGCGGGCGTCGCGACCAGGACGGTCTGCGCGACGCGGTCGATGCCGATGACCTCGTGCTCGGTGCGGACGTCGAGGTCGAGCGACGCGCGGAGGGTCTCCGGCGTGTGCAGCAGCAGGTACGAGTCCTGCTCGATCTCGCCGCTCACGTGATAGGGCAGGCCGCAGTTCGCGAACGAGACGTACTTGCCCTTCTCGAGCACGATGATCTCCGCGTGCTCGTCGAGGCGGCGCGCGCGGGCCGCGGCGCTCATGCCGCCTGCCACTCCACCGATCACCAGGATGCGCATGTGAGGTCCTTCCGTCGAGGTTTCGGGAACCAGGCTAACCGATACCCCCGGGGGTATATTCCGACCTTGGTCCCGATCGCGACGGATCGGGCACGATGCGCGGATGGCGGGCCCCTCGCAAGGCTCGCCGAGGTGCCGGTTCAGGCCAGCGACATGAACATCTTCTGGAGGCGCTCCTTGGCCTCCGTGGTGTCCTCGTCGGCGCGGACGCACTGCTCGAGGCCCGTGGCGATCATGGTGAAGCCGGCGCGGTCGATCGCCTTGGAGACGGCGGCGAGCTGGGTGACCACGTCGGCGCAGTCGCGGCCGTCCTCGATCATCTTCAGCACGCCCGCGAGCTGGCCGTGCGCGCGGCGCAGGCGCTTGACCACGGGGTCCATGTCCTCGGCGCTCAGGTGGATCTCGGTCATCGCGTGCTCCTCCGGGTGGTTGACGATCAGCGGCCAGGATACCCCGTGGGGGTATATGCGGGCCAGGCCGGGGGTCCCGACAGGCACAATGTCCCCATGACCGGCCCCGCCACCGACGCGCCCCGCCCGCCGCACCTCGAGGAGCTGCCGCAGGACGCGCCGCTCGACGCGCGCGCCCTCGCGCGCATCGTCGCCACCGCGCTCGACGAGGACCTGGGCGCCGCCCCCGGCCGCGACGTCACTACCCAGTCGACCATCCCCGCCGACGTCGAGGTCGCCGGCGTGGTCGCGACCCGCGAGGAGTGCGTCCTCGCAGGTATCGATGCGATCCAGGAGACGATGCGCCAGGTCGCCGAGCGCCTCGGCCTCGCTGCCCCGACGGTCACCCTGGAGGCCGCCGACGGCGACCGGCTCGCGCCAGGCGCCGTGATCGCGCGCTTCGTGGGACCGGGCCACGTGGTCCTCATCGCCGAGCGCACGCTTCTCAACATCATGTCCCGCGCCTCCGGCGTCGCCACCCACACGCGCCGCTGGGCGGACGCGCTCGAGGGCACCGGCGCGCGCGTGCTCGACACACGCAAGACCACGCCCGGCCTCCGCGAGCTCGAGAAGTACGCGGTCCGGATGGGCGGCGGCGTCAACAAGCGGATGGGCCTGTTCGACTGCGCGATGGTGAAGGACAACCACATCGTGGCGGCCGGGTCGGTGGGTGCCGCGATCGCGCGTATCGGGGAGCGCTTCCCCGACGTCCCCGTCCAGGTCGAGGTCGAGTCCGCCGCGCAGGCGGCCGAGGCGATCGCCGCGGGCGCGCGCTTCCTCATGCTCGACAACATGGGGCACGATGCGATGGCAGCCCTGGTCGCCGACGTCCGGGCGGGCGAGGGGCCGGGTGCGGGCGGGGAGCGCGGCACCGGCAAGGTGTGGCTCGAGGCGACCGGCGGGCTCACGCTCGCGAACGTGCGCGACGTCGCGGAGACGGGAGTCGACTTCATGTCGGTGGGCGCGCTCACGCACTCGAGCCCGATCGTGGACCTGGGGCTCGACCTGGCCTGACCCCGCCCCGAGCGGCCCCGCCGCGCCCGCCGCAATCCGTTCCGCACGGTCGGGCGAGCGACGCGCGGGGCTGGACCCGCGCATCGTCCCTCCGCGGCGGCGTGTCGCCGCGCGGACCGTGCCCAGCGAACCGGGAGCGTGCCCAGCGAACGGGGACCGGCCCCCGCAGCACCCCACGTAGAATCTTCCCCGTGACTGAGCAGACCGCCGCGCCCGCCCCCGCCGACACCGCAACCGCCACGGACGACGTCCCCGAGCAGATGCGCGTGCGCCGCGAGAAGCGCGACCGCCTGATCGCCGACGGCGGCCAGGCGTACCCGGTCACCGTGCCCAAGACGCACGAGATCGCGGACGTCAAGGAGCAGTACGCCACGCTCGAGGACGGCGAGGAGACGCAGGACGTGGTCGGCGTCGCCGGCCGCGTGGTGTTCATCCGCAACACCGGCAAGCTCTGCTTCGCGTCCATCCAGGACGGCGCCGGCGAGCGCCTCCAGATCATGCTCAGCCTGGCCGAGGTGGGCGAGGAGTCGCTCGCCGCCTTCAAGGCGGACGTCGACCTGGGCGACCACCTGTTCGCCAAGGGCCGCGCGATCAAGTCGCGCCGCGGCGAGGTCTCCGTGTTCGCCTCCGAGTGGGCGATCGCCGCCAAGGCGCTCCGCCCGCTGCCGGTCCTGCACAAGGACCTGGCCGAGGACACCCGCGTGCGCCAGCGCTACGTCGACCTCATCGCCCGCCCGCTGGCGCGCGACACCGCCCGCAACCGCGCCACCATGATGCGCAGCCTCCGCGACAGCCTGCACTCGCGCGGCTTCATCGAGGTCGAGACCCCGATGCTCCAGACCCAGCCCGGCGGCGCCGCCGCGCGCCCGTTCATCACCCACATGAACGCCTACGACATCGACCTCTACATGCGCATCGCGCCCGAGCTGTTCCTCAAGCGCGCTGCCGTGGGCGGCATCGAGAAGGTCTTCGAGATCAACCGCAACTTCCGCAACGAGGGCGCGGACAGCTCGCACAGCCCCGAGTTCTCCATGCTCGAGGCGTACGAGGCGTACGGCGACTACTCGACCATCGGCCGCCTGACGCAGGACCTGGTCCAGGGCGCCGCGCAGGACGTGTTCGGCACCCAGGTGGTGACGCTCGCGGACGGCACCGAGTACGACCTCGGCGGCGAGTGGGCCAACATCACCATGTACGGCTCGTTGTCGGAGGCGATCGGCGAGGAGATCACGCCCGCCACCACGGTGCAGCACCTCGAGGCGCTGTGCGCGAAGGTCGACCTCAAGGTGGACCCGAAGCGCGTCAACCACGGCAAGCTGATCGAGGAGCTGTGGGAGCACCACGTGGGCGACACGCTCACCGCGCCCACGTTCGTCCGTGACTTCCCGGTCGAGACCTCGCCGCTCACCCGCGACCACCGCGAGATCGCCGGCGTGGTCGAGAAGTGGGACCTCTACGTGCGCGGCTTCGAGCTCGCGACGGGCTACTCCGAGCTGGTCGACCCCGTCATCCAGCGCGAGCGCTTCGAGCAGCAGGCCCGCATGGCCGCCCAGGGCGACGACGAGGCCATGCGCCTCGACGAGGACTTCCTCACCGCCATGGAGTACGCGATGCCCCCGAGCGGCGGCATGGGCATGGGCATCGACCGCCTCCTCATGGCGCTCACCGGCCTCGGCATCCGCGAGACCATCCTGTTCCCGCTCGTCAAGCCCACCGAGGACTGAGGGCGCGGGCATGGAGACCTGGCAGGCGGTCGCGATCGGCATCATCCCGTCGATCGGCGTGGGCGCGATCTTCTGGTTCGCGATGCGTTCCGTGATCCGCGCGGACAGAAATGAGCGTGCCGCTCTCGCTGAAGAAGATGCCAAAGCGGCTGCCGCTCAGGCGTCGCCGGCAGGGGACGATGCGGCGGCTGAGACCGCCGACGAGCCTCGCCAGGCCTAGGGTCGCGGTGGCGGCGCGGCTCGCTCAGGCGCGGCGCAGCCGGGTGAGCAGAGCCGTGGTGATGGCCACGACCGTGGGTGAGCCGTCGAGGCCGTCGCCGGAGCGGTAGACCCGGCATGCGAATGCGCTGGTATTCGCACCGGTAGGGAGCAGGTCGCTGCCGTCGACAAGGATCGTCGGCGATCCCGCGAAGCCGATCCGGGCGGTGTCAACCCGTGTGGTCACGACCACCGGTTCGACGGCGACGTCACCGAGCCCGAGCCCATCGAGCGCCTCTCGAGTCCGCACGAGCGCCGCGCTCGCGTGCGGACACCCTGCGATCGACACGACCTGCACCTGCATTTCTCGATTCTCCGCCGGGGCGCGCGAGAAATCGCGCGAAGAGGCGCGCCCATTGCTTTCGCCGATAATCGTCCCCCGCTTTTTCCACGGCGCCGCGAGGCGAATTGACGCGCATCACAATGAAATGCGAATATCGCCTCACCTCCCGTGAAAGGAAATGCAGTGGCGCAGAAGGTTCAGGTCGTTCTGGTCGATGACGTCGACGGCTCCGTCGCGACGGAGACCGTCTCGTTCGCTCTCGACGGCTCGTCCTACGAGGTCGACCTCAACGAGGCCAACGCATCCGCCCTCCGCGACGCGCTCGCGCCGTGGATCTCCGCCGGCCGTCGCACCACCACCCGCAAGGTGACCGCGAAGGTGCGCCGCGCATCGTCCGGCGGCGACGCCGCGGCCATCCGCACGTGGGCCAAGGAGAACGGCGTCGACGTCCCCGAGCGCGGCCGCATCCCGGCCAAGGTCCGCGAGGCCTACGACGCCGCACAGTGACGCTCCTCTGGGGCACCTACCCGGCGGCCGGGCTCGGCACGCCGGCGGGGCTGGGCGAGGGGATCTTCCGGTCGGCGGCGCCTGAGTCGCCGCACGCCGAGCGCGTCCTCGAGCTGCCCGCGCCGTCCTTCCTGATCGCGCACCCGACGCTGCCGCTGGTGTACGTCGCGTGCGAGCTCGCCGCCAGCCAGGTGGTGGTGCTCGACGTGCGCCGCCCGGCCGCGCCGCGCATCGTCGCGACCCTGGCGACCGGCGGCGCCGACGCCTGCCACCTGCTCCTCGCGCCCGACGCGCTCACGCTCTACGTCAGCCACTACTCGAGCGGCGACCTCGCGGTCATCCCGCTGGGGATGGACGGGCTACCCAGGGACGATGCGCCGGCCCAGCTCCTCGGTCACGCCGGCTCGGGCCCGGTGGAGGAGCGGCAGGAGGGCCCGCATGCGCACTCGGCACTGTTCGCGCCCGGCGGGCGGCACGTGCTCGTGGCGGACCTCGGGACCGACGAGCTGCGCCGCTACCAGGTGCTCGCCGACGGCCTGCTCGACCCCGACGGGATCGCCGCGACCCTGCCGCCGGGCGCCGGACCGCGCCACGTCGCGGTGCGCGGACACCTTCTCTATGTGACGTGCGAGCTGGACCACCAGCTGCGGACCTTGCGCTGGGATCCGGAGTCCGCGACGGCCGAGATGGTGGCGGAGGTGCCGTCCACGCTGGCGGCACCCCGCAGCGCCGAGCTCCAGGACGCGCACGTGCTGCTGGTGCCGGGCGTCTCGCGCGGAGCCGGCGACGTGCTGTTGGTGAGCGTGCGCGGCGCGGACGTCATCAGCGTGTTCGACGTCGCGCCCGAGGGTGAGCTCACCTACCGGGGCGCGTTCGACGCCGGGCACTGGCCCCGGTACTTCGCGGTGCTGGGCGACCGGCTGGTGGTGGGGGAGGAGCGCGGGCATCGCGCCCGCTCCTTCGCGCTCGCGGACGTGCTGGGGCTGCCGGCGGAGCAGGGGATCGGCGACGTGGTGTCGCTGCCCTACGCGGAGGGCGAGATCGAGAGCCCGGCCTGCGTGATCCAGGTCTGACCCGCGGCCCCCTCTCCTGCCCACCACTTCGCTCAGCACGGTTTCACCGGGTGTGACGAGGCGTGTCGCCCGATTCGGCCCGTGATCGCCGGGGTGTCGCGGGCGAAACCGTGCGACGCTTCTATGTTTGTCAAGCGGCGGCTGCTTGGGTGAGGGTGCGGTAGATCTGGCGGGCGAGGTATCGCTTGAGGCAGCGGCGGATGGCTTTGGTGGAGAGGCCTTCTGCGCGGCGGCGTGCGACGTAGTCCTTGGTGGGCTGGTGGTGCGACATCCGTGTCAGCGTGATCGCGTGCAAGGCGCTGTTGAGTCGTCGATCACCACCTCGGTTGAGCCGATGCTTGCTGGTGTTGCCCGATGACGCGGGGATCGGGCTGACTCCCGCGATGGCGGCGAATGCCGCTTCGGAGTGGATGCGTCCGGCGTGGGACCAGGACGTGAGGATCGTGGCTGCAGTGATCGCGCCGACGCCGGGCATGTCCAGCAGCGGCGCTGCGTCCGACACCGCGACCAGCGCCGCGAGGTCGCGCTCGTTGGCAACGAGGTCGTCTTCGGTGGCGCGGATCACACGTGCCATGCGGCGTGCTTCCCGACGTGCGGTCGCGACAGCGACGTCCTCGTTGCGATCACGCCAGGCATCGATCGTGGCGATCTGGACGGACGTGAGGGGCCGGCGGGCATCGATGCCTAGGTCGACGGTCCGCACCAGCGCGGTCAGAGCGTTGATCGTCGCGATGCGATAGGCGTTGAGTTGCTCACGGGCGCCGACGAGGATGCGTGCCGCCGCACGAACACCCTCGTCCGTGCGGGGTTCACGTAGCCGTTGGACGTCGGCAGCCAGCACGGACCGGGCGATCAGCTCCGCGTCGATCGGGTCAGACTTGCCCCGGCCCGCTCGTAGCCCCTTCGGAGTCGGCAAGGGCTCGACGACGCGCAACTCGGCGTCCCGGCATGCGCGAGCGAGCTGGGCGCCGTACGCGCCGATCCCTTCGATCACCACAAGGGTGAACGTCAGCGACTGGATCCGTCGGATGATCCAGGTCACGGCGCGGGACATCCCGGCGCCGGTCGCGGGGAACGACGCTGATGCTTCGACCGCGCCTGTTGCTGCCGCAACGACGGTGAGGGTGTGAGTCCGGGCATGCGTGTCGATACCGATGACATGGGCGTAGGTGTTTGCGACGATAGCCATGGTGGTGGAGCTCCTTTCGGGTGTGACGTCGCCATCTAGGACCGGCGTCGACCCGGTGGAGTCACTGCGAGGCACTCCTGCAACCAGCCACAACGCTTTGCGGGTTGGGCATGCTTCTATCAAGCCATCGCGGTGGGCGGGACGGCGCCGGTCCCCACACCCGACCGGACATGCCGCACGACAGACACCGCATGCGCGGGTCAGGAGCGAACTGAGTCACGATCAGGCGCAAGCACCAGCATCCGCCCCGCCAGCCAGCCCCGGGCCAGCCACGCCCGAGACTTGCAGGAGCGAACTCGAGAGGGGGCGGCGGGACCTCAGTCCAGCACGCGCCCGCCCGCCCCGACTAGGCTGACCGCATGACCTACACACTGATCCTGCTCCGCCACGGCGAGAGCGAGTGGAACGAGAAGAACCTGTTCACCGGCTGGGTCGACGTCCCGCTCAACGAGAAGGGCACGGGCGAGGCCACCCGCGGCGGCGAGCTGCTCAAGGAGGAGGGCATCCTCCCCGACGTGCTCCACACGTCGCTCCTGCGCCGCGCGATCATGACCGCGAACCTCGCGCTCGACGCCGCGGACCGCCACTGGATCCCCGTGAAGCGCAACTGGCGCCTCAACGAGCGCCACTACGGCGACCTCCAGGGCAAGAACAAGGCCGAGACCCTCGAGCAGTTCGGCGAGGAGAAGTTCATGATCTGGCGCCGTTCGTACGACGTTCCGCCGCCGGAGATCAGCGCCGACAACCCCTGGACCCAGGAGGGCGACCCGCGCTACGCCGGCGAGGCCATCCCGAAGACCGAGTGCCTCAAGGACGTCCTCGAGCGCGCCCTCCCCTACTGGGAGGAGGCCGTGGTCCCCGACCTCAAGGCCGGCAAGACCGTCATGGTCGCCGCGCACGGCAACTCGCTCCGCGCGATCGTCAAGCACCTCGACGGCATCGCGGATGACGCGATCGTGGGCGTCAACATCCCCACGGGCATCCCGCTGGTCTACCACCTCGACGAGGAGACCCTGAAGCCCACCAACCCCGGCGGCACCTACCTGGACCCGGAGGCCGCCGCGGCCGCCATCCAGGCCGTCGCCAACCAGGGCAAGAAGAAGTAGCAGGGAGGACGATGCGCGGGTCGCCCCTCGTACGAGGCCCGGCCCCCGCATCGTCCCCCTGAACCACGAAGCCCCCCGACCGTCCGGTCGGGGGGCTTCGCGTATGCCTGGCGGGTCAGATCTTGGCGTCGGAACCCGAGTGGTCGCCCGTGACCAGGTAGACGATGCGGCGGGAGATCCCCACCGCGTGGTCGCCGAAGCGCTCGAAGTAGCGGGCGAGCAGCGCGATGTCGAGCGTGTTCTGCGCCGAGCCCGTGTAGGTACCGTCGATGAGGCTCTTGTAGGCCTGCTCGTGGAGGGCGTCGAGGGTGTCGTCGTCCTCGACGATCGCGGCGGCGACGTTGAGGTCGCGCGTCTCGAGCAGGCGGATGATCTCGCCGGCGGCCTCGGTGGCGGCCTTGCACATGCCCTCGATGATCTCGCGGTGCGAGTCGGGGATCGCGGACTCGGGGTACGAGCGGCGGACGTCCTTCGCGATGTGCTCGGCGAGGTCGCCCATGCGCTCGAGCGACGCGGAGATCCGCAGCGCGGAGATGATGGTGCGGAGGTCGAGGCCCACGGGCTGCTGCTGTGCGATGAGCAGGACGCAGCGCTCGTCGACCTGGTGCTCGAGCTCGTCGAGGGCCTCGTCGTCGGCGATGACGGTCTGGGCCAGCTCGAGGTTGCCGGTGAGGATGGCCTCCGAGGCCTTGGTGATCGCGGACTCGACGTGGCGGGCCATCGCGACGAGGTCCTCGGCCAGGACCGCCATCTCGGCGTTGAACAGGGTGCGCATGACTCTCCTTACAGACTCAAGGGCTCCAGTCTGGCATCGGGCGGGGGGACGATGCGCGCGTCACCCTCGCGGACAGGTGAACAATCGGGGGTCGCCGTGAACATTGGGTGAACTCCCAGGGCGATGGATACTGTGGCGCCATGAGCCCCGAGGTATGGATCGCCGCCCTGGTGGGACTGGTGATCGGCGTCGGCATCACCGCCGCGCTGCAGTACTTCCGGACCCAGGAGGTCATCCAGGAGAACACCCTGGTCCCGCACCGGACCAGGCAGCTCATGGGGGTGCTCCAGGCGGGCGCCGTGGTGATCCGGCGCGACCGCCGGGCCGCGTTCAGCAACCAGATGGCGGCCGCGCTGGGCGTCTCGCGCCCCGACGGCGCGCTCAACTCCGACCTCGCCGACCTGGCCGAGGAGGCCTGGCGGCGCGGCGAGGCGATCGAGTCGGAGATCGCGGTGCAGCGCGGGGTGCTGCGGACACCGAGGTTCGTGCACGCGCGCGTCACCCCGGTCGACGACGAGCTGTGCCTGGCCCTGGTCAACGACAACACGGAGTCGCGCGCCGCCGAGCAGTCGCGCCGCGAGTTCGCGGTCAACGTGTCGCACGAGCTCAAGACGCCGATCGGCGCGATCAGCCTGCTCGCGGAGACCATCGAGGAGGCCTACGACGACCCGGAGATGGTCCTCAGGTTCTCCAAGAAGATGCGCAAGGAGGCCCGCCGCCTCACCAAGCTCATCCAGGAGATCATCGAGATCACCCGGCTGCAGTCGAGCGGCTCGGTGGCCGATCAGGAGGAGCTGCACCTCGACGGCGTGGTGCACGAGGCGGTCGAGGCGGCGCGCGTGATGGCGGAGGCGAAGGGCATCCGCCTGGTCACCGACGTGCGCGCCCACCCCTCGGTGTACGGCGACCGCGACCTGCTGGTGATGGCGTTCAGGAACCTGGTCGACAACGCGGTCCAGTACTCGGACGAGGGCAGCCCCGTCACCGTGTCCGTCGACTCGCGCGACGGGGTGGCGTCCGTCGCGGTGATCGACCGCGGCATCGGCATCGACTCCACGGACGCCGAGCGGATCTTCGAGCGCTTCTACCGCGCGGACCCGGCCCGTGCCCGCGACACCGGCGGCACGGGGCTGGGACTCAGCATCGTCAAGCACATCGCCCTGCAGCACGCGGGCTCGGTCGCGCTATGGTCCGAACCCGGTGTGGGGTCCACCTTCACCTTCAAGCTGGCAGTTCACCAGGAGGAATCATGACCGAGGCGCGCATCCTCGTCGTCGAGGACGAGGAGTCGTACCGCGACTCGCTGCAGTTCCTGCTCGAGCGCGAGGGCTTCACCGTCGCGCTCGCGGCCACCGGCACCGCCGGGCTCGAGGCGTTCATCCGCGACGGGGCGGACCTCATCCTGCTCGACCTCATGCTGCCGGGTATGTCCGGTCCCGAGGTGTTCCGCGCGGTGCGCGAGCGCTCCGACGTGCCGGTCATCATGGTGACCGCGAAGGACGACCAGGTCGACAAGATCATCGGCCTCGAGCTGGGCGCCGACGACTACGTCACCAAGCCCTACTCCGGCCGCGAGCTGGTCGCGCGGATCCGGTCGGTGCTGCGCCGGTACGCGGCGGGGCAGCGCGACATCATCGACGAGCCCGAGCGGCTCACCGTCGCCGGGATCACGCTCGACCCCGAGCGCCTGCAGCTCACCCGCGACGGCGAGACGCAGTCGCTGCCGCCCAAGGAGTTCGCGCTGCTGCACCTGCTCGCGCAGAACGCCGGTCGGGTGCTTCCGCGGCAGGTCATCATCGACCGCGTGTGGGGATCCGACTACTTCGGCGACACCAAGACGCTCGACGTGCACATCAAGCGGATCCGTTCCCGTGTGGAGGCCGACCCGTCCGAGCCGACGCTCATCCACACCGTGCGCGGGGTCGGGTACAGCTTCGAGGGCTGAGGCGCGTTCCGCCTGACCCGGCCCGCGCATCGTCCCTCGGCCGTGCGGGACCCGGCCCGCGCATCGTCCCTCCGCCGGCGTGCCTGCGCCCCGCTGCCCCATTGATAGCCCCGTGCAGAGGAGTGGCAGCAGATGGGCACTCCCGTATCAACGGAACGCGTGCGCCTCGCCGGGACGCGAGCCGGTGCCGGTCGCGGCCCTCGCCGTTTTCATGCAAGTTCGGCAGGGTCGTGGGCGCTGCGGACGGTCCGCGCTGCTTCGCGCGGTGCTACTACCAGGCACGACGCTTGCGCGGCTGCCGCCGAGCGAGCGTCACGATGTGTGCTGGCACGCGTGGAGGCGCTCAAAGTGCATAAAAACCGCGAGCATCGAGACTTGTACCGCCGCGGTGAGCGCGGAACGGGGAGCGGAGCGGGGGGCGGTGCGGGGAGCGGGGTGGAGCTCGGGCCCGGAACCGGTGTGCCTGCGCCCCGGATGCTGGATTGATAGCCCGGAGCAGAGAAGTCGCCCGGGATGTGCACTCCCGTATCAACGGAACGCGGGGGACCTGCGCGGGACAGCGGTGGCACCGCGCCAGGATCGTAGCGGAGCCCCACCGCGACGCCCGCGCGGACCCCAGGATCGTCACGATTCCATCACGACGGGTCCCGGTTCACCGGATGTTCACCCTGAGTTCAGAATCCCCCCTGCACCCCGTTACCTCGCGTGCCTACCGTGATGGTCATCCGGCAAGCAGCCGGGACCCCATGAACGTGAGGATTCAGAAGTGAAGGCTTTCACCCGTAGCGGCGTCGTGCTGACCGCCGCAGTGCTCTCGCTGTCGCTCGCCGCCTGCTCGGCCTCGAACGAGGAGCCGCCCGCCGGCTCGTCGGAGTCCGCCGCGTCGACCTCCGAGGCGATGACCGAGCTCGCGGGCAACCTCCAGGGTGCCGGCGCCTCGTCGCAGGAGTCCGCGATGGACGCGTGGCGCGCTGGCTTCCAGTCCGCCAACCCCGACGTGACCGTGGGCTACGACCCGGTCGGCTCCGGCGGCGGCATCGAGCAGTTCCTCGCGGGCGCCGTGCCCTTCGCCGGCTCCGACGGCCTCCTGGCCGAGGAGGAGTACACCGCGGCCATCGAGCGCTGCGACGGTGACGGTGGCGCGCTCCACCTCCCGATGTACATCTCGCCCGTCGCCGTGATCTTCAACCTCGAGGGAGTGGGCTCGCTCAACCTCGACTCGGAGACCATCGCCAAGATCTTCAACGGCGAGATCACCAAGTGGGACGACGACGCGATCGCGTCGCAGAACGAGGGCGTCGAGCTCCCGTCGACCAACATCACCGTGGTGTTCCGCTCCGACTCGTCCGGCACCTCGGAGAACTTCACCGACTACCTCGAGCAGACCTCGGGTGGCGCGTGGCCGTACGAGGCCACCAAGGAGTTCTCGACCGAGGCCTCGCAGTCCGTGGGCGCCGACGGCACCTCCGCCGTGGTCGACACCGTGACCTCGACCGACGGCGCCATCGGCTACGCCGACGCCTCGCGCGCCGGTGACCTCGGCACCGTCGCGATCAAGGTCGGCGAGGAGTACGTCGCGTTCTCCCCGGAGGCCGCCGCGAACATCATCGCCGCGTCGCCGCTGTCCGACACCGCCAACGGTGAGAACGACCTCGCGTACGCGATCGACCGCACCACCACCGACTCGACGGCCTACCCGCTGACGCTGGTCTCGTACCACATCGTCTGCGCGCAGTACGACGACGAGACCGAGCGCGCGCTCGTCACCTCGTTCGAGAAGTACGTCGCCTCGGAGGAGGGCCAGGCCGCCTCGGCCGAGGCCGCCGGTTCGGCTCCGCTGCCCGCGGACCTCTCGGCCCAGATCACCGCGATCCTCGACGAGATCGCGGCGGCCTGACAGCCTCGTAGGACCTGAAGGTGGTGGGCTCGCCCTCGACGGGTGAGCCCACCACCTTGCCCATTACGATGGGGCCGCAACCAAGGGAGACCTTCGCGTGACGACCACAGAGCAGTCGCCTGATTCCAAGCCGCCGAGCGACTACGGCACCCACCCCGGCGCAGCCGCCAACCACGCGTTCAAGTGGGTGTCGACCGGCGCGGGCTCGCTCATCCTCATCACCCTCGCGGCCGTGGCGACGTTCCTCCTCATGGAGGCATGGCCCGCGGTGTCGATGCCGGCGGCCGAGCTGGGCGAGTCCGTCTCGTTCATCAAGCCCGAGGACGGCCAGAGCCTTCTCGAGATCATCGGCTTCCTGGTCTACGGCACCATCCTCATCTCGGTGATCGCGCTGCTGCTGGGCACCCCGGTGGCGATCGGCATCGCGCTGTTCATCTCGCACTTCGCCCCGCGCCGCCTCGCGCAGGGCCTCGGCTACCTCATCGACCTGCTCGCGGCCGTGCCCTCCGTGGTCTACGGCCTGTGGGGCGTCGCGGTGCTGGTGCCGTTCCTCCAGCCCTTCTACCAGTTCCTCGCGGACTACCTGGGCTGGATCCCGATCTTCGCGCCGCCGGAGTCCGGCGAGGTCTTCACCGGCCGCGTGGCGCTCTCCGCGGGCATCGTCCTCGCGATCATGATCATCCCGATCATCTCCGCCGTGTCGCGCGAGGTGTTCCTGCAGACCCCCAAGCTGCACGAGGAGGCCGCCCTCGCGATGGGCGCCACCCGCTGGGAGATGATCCGCATGGCGGTCTTCCCGTTCGGCCGCTCCGGCATGATCGGCGCGACCATGCTGGGCCTGGGCCGCGCGCTCGGCGAGACCATGGCCGTGCTGATGATCATCAGCCCCGGGCTCACGTTCTCCTCGCACATCCTGCAGCCCAACCAGCACAACACCATCGCCGCGTACATCGCGCTGCAGTTCCCCGAGGCCAACGCGCTCGGCGTGAACTCGCTCATCGCGATGGGTCTGGCGCTGTTCGTGATCACCCTGCTCGTCAACATGCTCGCCCGCTGGGTCGTCAGCCGTCGTAGCGAATTCTCGGGAGCCAACTGATGACGACCACGACGACCCTGACCTCGACCTCGCCCATGATGGGCCTGTCGCGGTCGCGCCGCCTCAAGAACGCGGGCATGACCGCGGTGGTCTACGGGGCGTTCGCGCTCGCCGTGATCCCGCTGGTGTGGCTCGCCGTCACCGTGGTGGTCAACGGCCTCGACCGCTTCTTCATCTCGGACGCCGAGGGGCTCGACGCGGGCTTCAACCTCGAGTTCCTGCAGCAGTCCATGCGCGGCGTGTTCGGGGCGGAGCCCCCGTTCGGCGGCATCCTGCACGCGGTCTGGGGCACCGTCCTCATGACGCTCGCCGCGACCGTGATCTCCGTGCCGATCGGCCTGCTCACCTCGATCTACCTGGTCGAGTACGGCAACGGCTGGCTCAAGAAGGCGATCACGTTCTTCGTGGACGTCATGACGGGCATCCCGTCGATCGTCGCCGGCCTGTTCGCCTACTCGCTGTTCGCGGTCATCGCGGGGCCGGGCACCAAGCTCGGCATCGTGGGCGCGATCGCGCTGTCCGTGCTGATGATCCCCGTGGTGGTGCGCTCCTCCGAGGAGATGCTGCGCCTGGTGCCCAACGAGCTGCGCGAGGCCTCCTACGCGCTGGGCGTGCCCAAGTGGCTCACGGTCCTCAAGGTGGTGGTCCGCACCGCGATCGCGGGCATCACCACCGGCGTCACGCTCGCCATCGCCCGCGTGATCGGCGAGACCGCCCCGCTGTTGGTCGCGGTGGGCGTCACGGACTCGATGAACTTCAACCTCTTCGACGGCCGCATGATGTCGCTGCCGGTGTACATCATCTCGGAGTACGAGAAGGGCGCCCTGCCCTGCAACACCGCCACCTGCGTCGCGGAGATCACCGAGTACCGCGCGTGGGCCGCGGCGCTGGTCCTCATCCTGATCGTGATGGCGCTCAACCTGATCGCCCGCCTCATCGCACGCTTCTTCTCCCCCAAGACCGGCCGCTAGCCAGAACCGGAGCTCCAGTGTCCAAGCGCATCGACGTCAACAACCTCAACGTCTACTACAGCAACTTCCTTGCGGTGGAGGACGTGTCGCTCGCGATCGAGCCCAAGTCGGTCACCGCGTTCATCGGCCCGTCGGGCTG
Organism: Demequina silvatica; assembly: GCF_000971215.1. GTDB lineage: Bacteria > Actinomycetota > Actinomycetes > Actinomycetales > Demequinaceae > Demequina > Demequina silvatica. Next base: position 56,166 of record NZ_BBMA01000006.1, on the reverse strand, counting down.
CGGCAAGTCGACCTTCCTCCGCACGCTCAACCGCATGCACGAGGTCATCCCCGGCGCGCGCGTCGAGGGCGAGGTCCTCATGGACGGCGTCAACCTCTACGCCGACGCCGTGGACCCCGTGACGGTGCGCCGCCACGTGGGCATGGTGTTCCAGCGCCCCAACCCGTTCCCCACCATGTCGATCGCGGAGAACGTGCTTGCGGGCGTCAAGCTCAACAACAAGCGCATCTCCCGCGCCGACGCCGACGACCTGGTCGAGGCCTCGCTGCGCGGCGCGAACCTGTGGGAGGAGGTCAAGGACCGCCTCGACAAGCCCGGCTCCTCGCTCTCCGGCGGCCAGCAGCAGCGCCTGTGCATCGCCCGTGCGATCGCGATCAAGCCCGACGTGCTCCTCATGGACGAGCCCTGCTCCGCCCTGGACCCCATCTCGACCCTCGCGATCGAGGACCTCATCCAGGAGCTCAAGACCGAGTACACGATCGTGATCGTGACCCACAACATGCAGCAGGCCGCGCGCGTCTCCGACCGCACCGCGTTCTTCAACATCGCGGGCACCGGCAAGCCGGGCAAGCTCATCGAGATGAACGACACCCCGACCATGTTCTCCACCCCGTCGGAGAAGGCCACCGAGGACTACATCTCGGGCCGCTTCGGATGACCTGCTGAGACACCTCTCCACACGGAAGCGGGGCCGACGCGTGTGCGTCGGCCCCGCTTCCGTGCATCATCCCTGGTACGGGACTATGCGCTGGTTCCGTTGTGTGGACGGGTGCGCCTTCCGTGTGGAGGGGCGCGCGCGCCGCCGGGCTACAGCGAGTCGAGCTCCGGCTCGTACTCCGGGAGCGTGCCGTCGAGGACGGGCACCGTGTCGGTGACCGTGCCGGCCTCCTCGGAGGTCAGCACCACGTCCTGGATGCCGCCGGGCGCGCCGGAGGCGACGCCGGTGACGTGCGTCTCGCCCTCCTCGCCGCCGAGCTTGACGCTCTTGCCCGCGGGGACCTCGACGGCCACGGCCTCGCCGGTGCCCAGCCCCACGGAGACCTCGACGGGCTCCTCGCCGTAGTTGTGCAGCGAGCCGATCAGCACGGCCGCCTCGCCCTCGCCTTCGGTGATGACCAGGAGGTTGAGGCCCTTCACGTCGCCCACCTCGATGCTGACGCCGTCGGAGGCGTCGTACGCCTGCTGCGTGGTGATCGGGTTGACGGCGGAGCAGCCCGCCGTCGCGAGGGCGACGGCGGCGGCGAGCGAGAGGACGCGAACGGGGTGCTTCACGGCGGGACCTTTCCGGGGTGACAGTCACTGGAAGGATAGTGGCTCGCCGTGACGCGCGGCCACCGCGCGCGGGAGGCCGCGGGGCGCCATTTGTGGCATGCAATGCCGCCAAAACGCCGTTTCGGGGACCATCGGCCCACTGCCAGGCGAAATGCGCCTGTTATTGGGGAAATGCCAAATGGTAGAATGGAGTTCCGTCGAGAAGGGGATTACTCCACCATGAACTTCGTCGTTGGCGAGACCGTCGTCTACCCCCACCATGGGGCGGCCCAGATCCAGGACATCAAGAAGCGCATCATCCGCGGCGAGGAGAAGACCTACCTCAAGCTGAAGGTGGCGCAGGGTGACCTGACCATCGAGGTGCCGGCCGAGAACGTCGACCTGGTGGGAGTCCGCGACGTCGTCGACCAGGCGGGCCTGGAGAAGGTGTTCGGCGTCCTGCGCGAGCCCTACATCGAGGAGCCCACCAACTGGTCGCGCCGCTACAAGGCCAACGTCGAGAAGCTCGCCTCGGGCGACGTGATCCGCGTGGCCGAGGTGGTCCGCGACCTGTCCCGCCGCGACACCGACAAGGGCCTGTCCGCCGGCGAGAAGCGCATGCTGCACAAGGCGCGCCAGATTCTCGTCTCGGAGCTCGCGCTCGCCGAGAAGTGCGACGAGCAGGCCGCGGAGGCCCGTCTCGACGAGGTCCTCGCCTCGTGACCGTCGCGGCCGTGGTCACGGCCGCCGGCTACGGGACCCGGCTGGGTTCCGACCTTCCCAAGGCGCTGGTGCGCGTCGCGGGCGAGCCGCTCGTGGTGCACGCCGTGCGCCGCGCGCTGGCCGTCGCCTCGCGCGTGGTGGTGACGGCGCCGCCCACCCACGTGGACGCCTTCGCGAGCGTCCTCGCGGGTCTGGACGCGCGCATCGTCCCCGGCGCGGACTCCCGCCAGGGGTCCGTGGCCGCGGGCCTCGCGGCCCTCGCGCCGGCCGCGTCCGACGTGGTCCTGGTGCACGATGCTGCGCGCGCCTTCCAGCCCGCGTCCGTGATGCGCGCGGTCGCCGCGGCGGTGGAGGAGGGCGCGGACGGCGCCATCCCCGTGGTCCCCGTGGTGGACACCCTGGTGACCGCGCCCGCTGCCGACGGCGCGCTGGGCGATCCCGTTGACCGCGCCGGCTTCCGCGTGGTGCAGACCCCGCAGGCGTTCCGCGCGTCCGTGCTGCTGGACGCGCACGCGCGCGGCGGCTCTGCGGCGACCGACGACGCGACCCTCGCGCGCTCCCTGGGCTACCGCGTGGTGGCCGTCGACGGCCACGAGTGGGGCGTCAAGATCACCCACGGCGGCGACCTCGCGCTCGCCGAGCACATCGCGGCGGAGTCCGCGCGCGCAGAGGAGACGGTGTGAACCTGCCCCGGACCGGGATCGGCGTGGACGTGCACGCGTTCGGCGGCTCGCGGCCGCTCATGGTGGCGGGCCTCGAGTGGCCGGGCGAGCCGGGTCTCGAGGGTCACTCGGACGCGGACGTCGCCGCGCACGCCGCGTGCGACGCGCTGCTGTCCGCCGCCGGGCTCGGGGACCTGGGCTCGAACTTCGGCACCTCGCGTCCCGAGTGGGCGGGAGCGGCCGGCGTCGCGCTGCTCGCGGAGTCCGCGCGGCTGGTGCGCGATGCCGGGTTCGTGATCGGCAACGTGGCGGTGCAGGTGATCGGCAACCGGCCCAAGCTCGCGCCGCGGCGCGCGGAGGCCGAGGCCGCGCTGTCCGCCGCGTGCGGCGCTCCCGTGACCGTGGCCGGCACCACCACCGACGGCCTGGGGTTGACGGGCCGCGGCGAGGGCATCGCGGCCATCGCGACGGCGCTGATCGTCGCGGGCTGACACCGCGCCTCGCCCCCTTCACCGGGCGGGACACTCACCGTGCTCTTTCGGCGCCCGCCGCGCCGGGCGGGACAGCCCTCCAGGAGCGCGCTGGGCCGAGCGTCCCGCAGGAGACAGGAGCACCTCAAAAAGCACGGTGAGCGTCCCGGAAGCCGAGGCGCGGCGCGAACGGGACCATCGCATCGTCCCTCCAGGCACCCGACCGGTAGCCTGGGCGCGTGACCCTGCACCTGTACGACACCGCCACCCGCGACGAGCGCGCCTTCGCGCCGCTCACCCCCGGCAAGGTGGGCATCTACCTGTGCGGTCCCACGGTGCAGAGCGCGCCGCACGTCGGCCATCTGCGCAGCGCCGTCGCGTTCGACGTGCTGCAGCGCTGGCTCGAGCGGTCCGGCTACCAGGTGACCCTGGTGCGCAACGTCACCGACATCGACGACAAGACGCTCGCCAAGGCCGCCGACGCCGGCTGGGAGTGGTGGGCCTGGGCGCTCAAGCACGAGCGCGAGTTCCAGGCCGCGTACGCCGCGGTGGGCGTCAAGCCGCCGGCCGCGGAGCCGCGCGCGACGGGGCACATCCCGGAGATCGTGGCGCTGGTGCAGCGGCTCATCGACGCGGGCCACGCCTACGAGAACGGCGGCTCGGTCTACTTCGACGTGCGCTCGTACGCGGGCTACGGCGCCCTCACCCGCCAGGCGCTCGACGACCTCTCGCCCGCGACCGACTCGCCCACCGAGGACAAGCGCGACCCCCACGACTTCGCGCTGTGGAAGGCCCGCAAGGACGGCGAGCCCGACACCGCGTCGTGGGACTCGCCGTGGGGGCCGGGGCGTCCGGGCTGGCACATCGAGTGCTCGGCGATGTCGCAGCGCTACCTGGGCGACGAGTTCGACATCCACGGCGGCGGCCTCGACCTGCGCTTCCCGCACCACGAGAACGAGCAGGCGCAGTCCCGCGCGGCCGGCTACGGCTTCGCGCACCTGTGGATGCACTCGGCGTGGGTGACGCAGTCGGGCGCGAAGATGTCGAAGTCGCTGGGCAACGGCCTGCTGGTCTCCGAGGTGCTCGCCGCCCACGAGCCCGCCGCGCTGCGCCTCGCGCTCGCCGCCGTGCACTACCGCTCGATGCTCGAGTACTCGCCGTCGACGCTCGACGAGGCGTCCGCGCAGTGGGCGCGCTTCCAGAGCTTCGTGGCGCGAGCGTCTGAGAAGGTGGGCGCCGTGCCCGCCGCCGCGGTCGCGGAGCCGGCGCTGCCCGACGCGTTCGTCGAGGCCATGGACGACGACCTGGGCGTCCCGCGCGCCCTCGCGGTCATCCACGAGACGGTCCGCGCCGGCAACGCCGCGCTCACCGCGGGGGACGATGCGGCGGTCGCCTCCGCGCTCCTGGCGGCTCGGGCGATGCTCGACGTCCTGGGGCTGGACCCCGCCGCGCCCGAGTGGGCGGGGGAGAAGGCCGGGGCCTCGAGCTCCGCGATGGGCGCGCTCGACTTCCTGGTGAAGGCCGACATCGAGGCGCGCGCCGCGGCCCGCGCCGCGAAGGACTGGGGCACCGCCGACGCGATCCGCGACCGGCTGGCCGGCGCGGGGATCGTGATCGCGGACGCCGCCGACGGCGCCCGCTGGTCGCTCGCCGCGGACGCCTGAGCCCCGCCGCGCCCCGGGGCCCGTACCCTTGTGACCATGGCTGGTAACTCGAAGCGCCGCGGCGCGACCCGAACTGCGGGATCCAAGAAGGGCGCGAAGGTCGGCACCGGCGGCCACGGCCGCAAGGCGCTCGAGGGCAAGGGCCCCACCCCCAAGGCGGAGGAGCGGCCCAACCACAAGGCGTACAAGGCCAAGGTGCGCGCCGAGAAGGAGGCCGCCAAGCGGCCCCAGTCCGCGGCCCGCAGCACCCCGCGCGACCGCACGTCGCGCGCCGTCGACCTCGTGGTCGGCCGCAACAGCGTGCTCGAGGCGCTGCGCGAGGGCATGAGCGCGACCCTGCTGAGCGTGTTCAACCGGATCGACGCGGACGACCGCGTCACCGAGATCGTCTCCCTCGCCGTCGAGCAGGGCGTCGCCGTCCGCGAGGTCACCAAGGCCACGCTCGACGCGCTCGCGGACGGCTCGCCTCACCAGGGCGTCGCGCTCGAGGTGCCGCCGTACGAGTACGCGCACCCGTCCGACCTGCTCGAGGCCCCCGCGCCGGTGCGCATCATCGCGCTCGACGGCATCCAGGACCCGCGCAACCTGGGCGCGATCGTGCGCTCGGCGGCCGCGTTCGGCGCGTCCGGCGTGCTCATCCCCGAGCGCCGCGCCGCCGGCATGACGGTGGCCGCCTGGAAGGTGTCCGCGGGCGCCGCGTCGCGCATCCCCGTCGCGCGCGCCACCAACATGGTGCGCACGCTCGAGGAGTACAAGAAGGCCGGGCTGTTCGTGCTGGGTCTCGCCGGCGACGGCGAGGTCGACCTGCACGCCTCGAGCCTGCTCGACGGGCCGCTCGTGATCGTGGTCGGCGCGGAAGGCGAGGGCCTGTCCCGCCTGGTGCGCGAGACCTGCGACCAGATCGTCTCCATCCCCATCGCCGCGACCACGGAGAGCCTCAACGCCTCCGTCGCGGCCTCGATCGCGCTCTACGAGGCGTCGAAGGCGCTCACCGCGTAGTCCTGCTGGGCACCTATCCACGCGGGACGATGCCTGGGCCGGCCTTCGCGGGCATGTGCCCGTTCACATCGGATCTCGTGGGTGGAGGAGCGCCCCGCGCGCGTGGAGGAGTGCCCGCGGGCCCCTAGAACCCGGCCTCCTCCGAGGCCGCCGCCTCGTCCTCCTCGGCGACCGCCGCATCGTGCGCCCGGCGCTTGCGCTCCTCGATCTCGCCCGACAGGGGCGAGCGCTCGGGGGCGGGGACGCGCGTGGACTCGCGGCGGACCGAGGGCGGCGGGGTGGTGCCCGGCTCGGGGGCGGGGACCTCGCCCCACGCGTACGTGTTGTCGTTCTCGAACGGGTCGCGCGGCACGAACTCGGTGCCCACCTCGTCGGTGAGCGCCGGCAGCTCGGCGGTCATCTCCGCGAGCGAGCGGCCCAGCACCGCGCGCTCGTCGGGGCGCAGCGGCAGCACGTTCTTCACGTACGAGGCGGTCGCGACGGGCATCGGCACGTCCTGGCCCGCCGACTCGGCGAGGTACCAGCGGTGGTCGAGCACCTCGTGGAACACCTGCGCCGGCTCGAGCTTGCCGCGCAGCTCGCGCGGCACCGCGCGCACCGTCGGCTCGAAGATGGTGGTGAGCCACTCGTGGGCGGCGAAGGCCTCGTCGTCGTAGTGACCGGCGCGCACGGCGCGGAACTCGTCGAGGTCGTTGAGCAGGCGTCGTGCCTGGTTCTCCTGCACGTCGAGGCCGGTGAGGCGCATGAGGCGGCGCGAGTGGAAGCCTGCGTCCACCACCTTGGGGCGGATGCGCAGGCCCTGGCCGTCGGGGGTGGAGAGCATGTCGAGCTCGCCCACATCGAAGCCCAGCTCGTTGAGCTCGCGCACGCGCTCCGCGACCTTGAACGGCACGTTCGCATCGAACGTCTCCGTCTCGGTGAGGGCGGCCCAGAGGCGCTCGTACTTCGAGGTGAGCCGGTCGCCGATCGCGAACGGGTCGATCCCCTCGTCGAGGTCCTCGTTGGCCTGCAGGTCCAGGATCTCGCCGATGATGTTGGTGGTCGCGATCTCGAGGTCGTAGCCGCGCTGACCGTCGGTGAGGCGCTCGTGCAGGTCGCCGGTCTCGGCGTCCACCAGGTACGCGCTGAACTCGGACGCGTCGCGGCGGAACAGCGCGTTCGACAGCGACACGTCGCCCCAGTAGAAGCCGTTGAGATGCAGGCGGACCAGCAGCACCGACAGCGCGTCGATGAGGCGGTTGAGCGTGCCCTTGCGCAGCGCGGTGGAGAACAGCGCGCGGTAGGGCAGCGAGAACGCGAGGTGCTCCGTCACCAGCGCGGCGGACAGCTCCTCGCCGCCGGGCGTGCGCCGCTGCGTCACCACCGCGACGGCGTGCACGCACGGCGCCTCCATGCGCTCGAGCTCGCGCAGCATCTGGAACTCGCGGTACGCGATCTCGCGGTTGGTCTCCTTGACCGCGAGCACGTTCGCGCCGTGCCGCACGAACCTCACCACGTGCCTCGACAGTCCGCGCGGGAGGGCGGCGATGCGCTCCTCGGGCCACGCGGACAGCGGGATGTCCCACGGCAGCTCCATCAGAGCAGGATCGGCGGCCCCGGTGATGTGCGGCATGGGTCCAGCGTAGCGAGCGGCCCCCGGGACTTGGTGCGACGCGTGCACCTCTCCACACGGAACGTGCACTCCTCCACCGACAACCTGGGACGATGCGCGGCGAGCGTTCGCATGGAACGTTTCAGGGCCGCTCGCGTGTGGAGAGGTGCACGGGGGCGTCTCGCCAGGGAAAGCCGAAGGGCGGCCCCGGCCGAAGCCGGGACCGCCCTTCAGGAGCGCGGACTAGTTCGCGAGCGAACGCGACGCGGCGGTCTGTACCGGGTGCGTCGAGATGCGCTGCTGCGTGGCGGCCGAGAACACGTGCTGCTCGCCCGGGCGGATGGTGACCCACACGGTGTCGCCCTTGCCGGGGACGTCGCGGGGGTCGACGCGGACGATGACCTGGCCCTGGTTGTTGACGGCGTCGCCCGACGGGTCGTGCGCGAGGCTTGCCGGCAGCTGGCCGTAGACGAACGCGTCCGAGCCGAGCTCCTCCACCACGTTGACCTCGACCGGGATGGCGCCCTCGGTGTTCGGGGCGACACGGTCGAGCGACTCGGGGCGGAAGCCGAGGACCACGTCGCCCTTGTCGGCCTCGGTCATGTTGGCGACGGTCTCGCGCTCGAGCTGCACCTTGGCGGGGCCCACGTGGGCGAAGCCGTCGTGGACCTGGAAGGTCGAGAGGTTCATCGCCGGCGAGCCGATGAAGCCCGCGACGAACACGTTCGCCGGGGTGTCGTACATCTCGCGCGGCGTGCCGACCTGCTGGAGGAGGCCGTCCTTGAGGACCGCGATGCGGTCACCCATGGTGAGTGCCTCGACCTGGTCGTGGGTCACGTACACCGTGGTGGTGCCCAGGCGACGCTGCAGCGCGGCGATCTGGGTACGGGTCTGGACGCGCAGCTTGGCGTCGAGGTTCGACAGCGGCTCGTCCATGAGGAACACCTGCGGCTGACGGACGATCGCGCGACCCATGGCGACGCGCTGACGCTGACCACCGGAGAGGGCCTTCGGCTTGCGGTCGAGGTACTCGGTGAGGTCCAGGATCTTCGCGGCGGCCTCGACGCGCTCGCGGATGGTGGCCTTGTCGACCTTGGCGATCTTGAGGGCGAAGCCCATGTTGTCGGCGACGGTCATGTGCGGGTACAGCGCGTAGGACTGGAACACCATCGCGATGTCGCGGTCCTTGGGCTGGACGTGCGTGACGTCGCGGTCGCCCACGTAGATGGAGCCCTTGTCGACGTCCTCGAGGCCGGCGAGCATGCGCAGCGAGGTGGACTTTCCGCAGCCGGAGGGGCCGACGAGGACCAGGAACTCGCCATCGGCGATCTGCAGGTCGAGCGCGTCGACAGCGGGACGCTCGGTGCCGGGGTAGATCCGCGACGCCTTGTCATAGGTAACGGTGGCCATGGCCGTGTTCTCCTTCACCGGCAGGTACGTGCCGGACGATCCGTAGTGAAGTGTGCCGTTGTGTGTCCACATTGACACGCCAGGCAGGTGCCCGGCCCGCCCATCATGGCACATCCGGCTCGGGACCCGGCACCCCTGGCGACCGCCGGGAGCCGCGGACGGGACGATGCGCCAGGTAGGTTGGGCGCATGGCGGGGCTTCGGCGCGAGGTGGGTGACATCGTCGGCGGCTATCGCGTCCTGGGGCGCCTGGGCGCCGGCGGCTCGGGCTCGGTCTACCGCGTGGCCGACGAGGCGGGCCACGAGGCCGCCCTCAAGCTGGTCGACGCCCGCGAGGACGAGGTCGCCGCGGCGCGCCTGGCCCGCGAGGTCCGTGCCCTGCAGTCGCTGCGCCACCCCGCGGTGCCGCACATCCTCGACGCCGAGCTCGACGAGGACGAGACGTTCGTGGTCTTCGAGTTCGTGCCCGGGCAGACCCTGTTCGACCACATCCAGCGTCACGGACCGCTCGCGGGCGACGCGCTCGCGTCCTTCGCGGACCGCACCGCCTCCGCGCTCGAGGCGGTGCACGCCGCCGGTGTGGTCCACCGCGACGTCACCCCGTCCAACGTGATGATGAGCCCCGCCGGTCCCGTGCTCATCGACTTCGGGCTCGCGCACCGGACCGACGACTCGCGCCTCACCCGCGAGGGCCTGGTGAGCGGCACCCCCGGTTACGTGGCGCCCGAGGTGATCGACGGCGCGGACCCCGGCGTCGCCGCCGACCGCTGGTCCTGGGCCGCGACCGTCGCCTTCGCGATGACCGGCCACGGCCCGTTCGGCTCGGGCGCGGGCGCGATCTCGCGCACCCTCGAGGGCGACCTCACCCTGCCCGACGTGCCCGGCGCCGACGCGCTCCGCGCCGCGCTCGGCCGCGACGTCCGCGCCCGCCCCGGCATGCGCGACGTGGTGGCCGCGCTGCGCGGAGCGACCGCGATCATGCCCACGCTGCCCGCCACCACGATCGCCCCGACCGCCGTCGCGCCCACCGCCGTCATGGAGCGCCCGTGGGAGGACCCCGACGCGACCACCGTGCTTCCCAGCGGGGAGATGCCGGTGGACGATGCGCGGGACGACTGGGTACCCGACCTCCCGTGGGAGGGCGGGCCGGGGGAGGACGAGGAGGCGCCTGAGTCCGAGGAGCTCGAGGCGTGTCCCGTGGCCCCCCGCCGCCGCTGGCTGCTCGCGCTCGCGGGCGCCGTGGTGGTGGTGGCCGCGCCGCTCGCGCCGATCGTGACGTTCCTGGTGATGGTGGGCGTCGCGATCCTCGCGCGCGGCGTATACCGCCGCGCCGTCGCGCTCGAGGCCGCCGTGGTCAAGCGCGGCCGGCGCCGCACCACGGACACCGTGGTGCAGACCATCGGGCTGCCGTGGCACGTGCTCCGTGCGGCCGGTGAGTCCGTGCCCGCGGTGCTGATGGCCGCCGTGCTGGGCGCGGGCCTGACGCTCGCGGCGTGGCAGCTGATCGACGCGGGCGTGCTCGACGTCGCCGGCACGGACATCGAGGACGCGCTCGCGCTGTGCGCGGGCATGCTGGTCGCGGAGCTGATCCTCGCGTTCGGCCCCTACATGTCCGGCACGCGTCAGGGCGCGCACCGCATGGCGGCCGCGGTGACCCCGACCGGCGGGCTGCGGGTGGCGTGGGCGCTGGTCGCGGTGACCGCGATGCTGGTGTGCGTGATCGCCCTGTGGGTGGGAGCCGAGACGTGGTGGTGGCCCCTCGCCGAGGCGCCCGTCCAGGGAGCCTGAGCCACCGCATCGTCCCCTTCCGGAACAACCGCGGGTACCGGGACGTTGGGCGGGCAGGCGGAGCGCGGCGCGAGCGATACCGTGAGCGTGCGCGAGACTGAGGAGAACGATGTGACCAGCGAGGCTGTCGAGTCCGAGACCGAGGCGCCCGCGCGGCGCTGGGACACCGTCCAGCCGTGGCTGAGCCTGCTGGTGCGCCTGTCGATGGCGGGCACCCTCATCGCGGCCGCGATCCCGAAGATGCTGGACATCCCGCAGTCGATCATCGCGGTGCGCGCGTACCGGATCCTGCCGGAGGCGGTGGTGCCGTTCGTGGGCACCATGCTGCCGTTCGTCGAGCTGATCCTCGCGGTGTTCCTGCTCGCGGGCCTGTTCACGCGGATCTCCGCGATCGTGTGGCTGCTGATGATGGCAGGGTTCGTGATCGGCGTGATCTGGGCATGGACGCACGGGCTGTCGATCGACTGCGGCTGCTTCGGCGGCGGCGGCGAGGTCGCCGAGGGCACCACCAACTACCCGCTGCACATGCTCGAACGCGCCGGGTTCGTGCTCCTCGGCACGTACCTGCTGATCTGGCCGCGGTCCAAGTTCTCCGCCGACGAGTGGATGAAGGCAGCCTGACGGCTGTCGAGTAGATTTCTGCCGTACCCCGACGACCCCCTGGAGAGATCGATGGCGAGCAAGACCCCCAAGCCCGACGCGCGAGCGGCGGCGAAGGCCAAGGCCCAGGCGCAGGTGCGCGCCCAGGAGCGCAAGACCACGATGATGATCGTCGCGGGCTCCGTGGTGGGTCTGGCGCTGTTCGGGGCGCTCATCTTCTTCATCGTGAACCAGAGCAAGGTGCCCGAGCTCGGCTCGGACGGCGCGACCGCCCCCGCGGCGGCCGACGCGACCGGCGGCATCCCCGTGGGCACCACCGGCGTGGTCGGCGAGGCCGTCCCCACCGACGTGCCGCGCGTCGACATCTACCTCGACTTCATGTGCCCCATCTGCGGCACGTTCGAGGCGATCAACGCCGAGGACCTCGACGAGCTCCGCGAGGCCGGCGACATCTCGCTGTACTACCACCCGATCTCGATCCTCGACCGGTACTCCTCCGGCACCGAGTTCTCGACCCGTGCGGCCGGCGCGGCCGGCGTGGTCGCGGACCAGGCCCCCGAGCAGTTCCACGACTTCGTCGCGACCATGTTCGCCAACCAGCCCGAGGAGAACTCCACGGGCCTGTCGGACGAGGAGATCGCGGACCTCGCGATCGCCGTGGGCGTGACCGAGGGCGTGGCCGCGAACCTGGCGGACGACGACTTCAAGAAGTGGGCGACCGCCGCGACCCAGCAGGCGTCGGTGGACGGCATGCAGGGCACCCCGACGGTGCGCGTGTCCGAGTCCGGCGAGTTCGCCGACGGCGCGATCCTCGAGGACGTCGACTACTTCACCGAGGGCTCGCTCAAGGCCTACCTGGAGAGCCTGGGTTCGTAACCCGCGTCACTCGCGTGCGTGAGGCGAGCGCCGCATCGTCCCCTCGGGGATGGTGCGGCGCTCGTGCGTGCGGGGGCGTGTGTGGGGCGCCGGGCGCGGCCGGTATCCTGGCCGCCGCAGGCTGGCATGGCGCAATCGGTAGCGCAGCGCTCTTGTAAAGCGAAGGTTGCGGGTTCGAGTCCCGCTGCCAGCTCCACTTCCGCCGGGCACACGCGTGCTCCCGCCCGGCTCCCTCACTCGCCGGGACACTCACCGTGCTTTTTCTGAGGTCTGTGCGTCGGGCGGGACAGCCGACCGGGATGGTCGGGAGCGCGGACCGAGCCGCTGTCCCGTGCGACGCACGTCGAGCCCAGAAAGCACGGTGAGTGTCCCGCAGGAACGGGGCCCGGTCAGAGAACTCAGAAGAGCGCGGCCGGCGGTCCCGCGCTGAGCCCCACGTCCGGCTCCGTGCTCCAGCGGATGGGCGCCGCGCCCTGCTCCTCCAGCAGCGCGTTCACGCGCGAGAACGGCCGCGACCCGAAGAACCCGCGGCGGGCGCTCAGCGGCGAGGGGTGCGCGCTCGCGATCACCGGCACGTCCCCGAGCAGCGGCGCGAGCGACTGCGCCTCGCGCCCCCACAGCACCGCGACCAGCGGCCCGCCGCGCGCGGCCAGCGCCTCGATCGCGCGCGCCGTCACCTGCTCCCAGCCCCGGCCGCGATGCGAGCCCGCCTCGCCGGGCGCGACGGTCAGCACGCGGTTGAGCAGCAGGACCCCCTGTGACGCCCACCCCGACAGGTCGCCGGAGCCCAGCTCCTCGCCGGTGTCCGCGGCCAGCTCAGCCGCGATGTTGCGCAGGGACCGCGGCATCGGTCGGCCCGGCGCGACCGAGAAGCTCAGCCCCACCGCGTCGCCCGGCGTGGGGTAGGGGTCCTGGCCCACCAGGAGCACCCGCACGTCGGCGAGCGGCGCGGCGAACGCCCGCAGCACCTGCGCGCGCGGCGGGAGGAACTCCGAGCCGTCCAGGGACGCGAGCGCGGCGTCGAGCGCCGGGCCCGCCGGCGCCAGCGCCTCCGCCCAGTCCGCGGCCACGCCGGTCCGCCAGTCGACATCCACGGCGCCACCCTAGCGAGCCCCGGAGCGCCTGGTCGGGACGGCCCTCGCGCGCACTTACGCTGGTCCCACCCACGGGGAAGCCACGGGAAGGAGGACGGATGGACGCCGGCGCGGCACACGCGGTCGAGCAGCCCGCGCTGAGCGAGCGCGATGCGGACATCCTCGCCTTCGAGGGCACGTGGTGGCGCTTCGCGGGCGCCAAGGAGGACGCCGTGCGCGACCGCTTCGGGCTGTCCGCGACGCAGTACTACCAGGTGCTCAACGCCCTGATCGACACCCCCGCGGCCCTCGCGCACGACCCGGTCCTGGTCCAGCGCCTGCGCCGCACCCGCGCGACGCGTCGCCGAGGACGTACGCCACTGGAACGGTAGGGTATGGCCGTGACCGACGAGTATCCGCGAGACGAGTTCGACGAGATCGCCGAGGGCTCCGGCCCGGTCGGCGTGCACCGCGCGCCGCGCCCGTGGTGGACCATCCTGGTGGTGCCCGTCGTGGTGTTCGTGGTCGCCGGCCTCGCCGCGTTCGGCGTCGCGAAGTTCCTGTGGAGCACGGGCGACGGCTCGGAGGCGAGCGCCTCGCCGTCCGCGACCGCCACCGTCGAGACCAGCGAGAGCGCGACGCCCGAGCCGTCGGAGACCGCCTCCGAGGCCGCCTCCCCGGAGCCGAGCGAAACTGCCTCGCCCGAGCCGTCCGTCACTCCGTCGCCGGAGCCTGTGATCTCTTACGACGCCCCGATCGCGGTCCTCAACGGCACCGGCATCTCCGGCCTCGCCGCCGAGGACGCCGCCGTGCTGACCGACGCCGGCTTCACCGACGTCAGCGCCGCCAACCTCACCGGCTCGCCCGCCTCCAACGTGGTCATCTACGACAGCGAGGAGCGCGCGGACACCGCCCAGGAGGTCGCGGACCTGCTCGGCATCGACACCGTCCAGTTCGGCGATACCGAGACCCTCGCCGACATCGAGGCGCAGATCGTCACTCAGTGAGCCCGCGCATCGTCCCTTGGTAGGGGGACGATGCGGTTCTCGCCCTCGGCGAAAGGCCTCCAGGGCGTTTGCACTCGACGGGGGAGAGTGCCAGAATCGGCGTTAGCACTCGGCGTGTCCGAGTGCTAAGAGACCTAGGGTTCTCCGCCGAGGTGCGGGGTGCGGCGTGACAGGAACGCCGGGCCGCGCACCGTCCGTCGCGGGCGGTGGGGGACCGACATCCATCGGAAGAGGTACTACCCCCATGGCAAAGATCATTGCCTTCGATGAGGAGGCCCGCCGCGGCATGGAGCGGGGCATGAACGCCCTCGCCGACGCCGTCAAGGTCACCCTTGGACCCAAGGGTCGCAACGTCGTGCTCGAGAAGAAGTGGGGCGCCCCCACGATCACCAACGATGGTGTGTCCATCGCCAAGGAGATCGAGCTCGAGGAGCCCTTCGAGAAGATCGGCGCGGAGCTCGTCAAGGAGGTCGCCAAGAAGACCGACGACGTCGCCGGTGACGGCACCACCACCGCGACCGTGCTCGCGCAGGCGCTCGTGCAGCAGGGTCTGCGCAACGTCGCGGCCGGCGCGAACCCGATCGCCCTCAAGAAGGGCATCGAGAAGGCCGTCGAGGCCGTGACCGCCGAGCTGCTCGACGCGGCCAAGGAGGTCGAGACCAAGGACGAGATCGCCGCGACCGCTGGCATCTCCGCCGGCGACCCCGCGATCGGCGAGCTCATCGCCGAGGCGATGGACAAGGTCGGCAAGGAGGGCGTCATCACCGTCGAGGAGTCCTCGGCTCTGGGCCTCGAGCTCGAGCTGACCGAGGGCATGCGCTTCGACAAGGGCTTCCTCTCGGCCTACTTCGTCACCGACCCGGAGCGCCAGGAGGCCGTCCTCGAGGACGCCTACGTGCTGCTCGTCGAGTCGAAGATCGCGTCCGTCAAGGACCTGGTCCCCGTGCTCGAGAAGGTCATGCAGACCGGCAAGCCCCTCGCGATCATCGCGGAGGACGTCGAGTCCGAGGCCCTCGCGACCCTCGTGGTCAACAAGATCCGCGGCACCTTCAAGGCCGTCGCCGTCAAGGCGCCCGGCTTCGGCGACCGCCGCAAGGCGATGCTGCAGGACATGGCGATCCTCACCGGCGGCACCGTGATCTCGGAGTCGGTCGGCCTCTCGCTCGACAACGCGGGCCTCGAGCTCCTCGGTCAGGCGCGCAAGGTCGTCGTGACCAAGGACGAGACCACGATCGTCGAGGGTGCGGGCGCGCCCGAGCAGCTCGAGGGCCGGGTCCGTCAGATCCGCGCCGAGATCGACAACTCGGACTCGGACTACGACCGCGAGAAGCTCCAGGAGCGCCTCGCCAAGCTCGCCGGCGGCGTCGCCGTCATCAAGGCGGGCGCGGCCACCGAGGTCGAGCTCAAGGAGCGCAAGCACCGCATCGAGGACGCCGTCCGCAACGCGAAGGCCGCCGTCGAGGAGGGCATCGTCGCCGGTGGTGGCGTCGCCCTCATCCAGGCCGGTACCAAGGCGTTCGCCGAGCTCGAGCTCGAGGGTGACGAGGCCACCGGTGCCCGCATCGTCGAGGCCGCGATCACCGCGCCCCTGCGCCAGATCGCGATCAACGCCGGCCTCGAGGGCGGCGTCGTCGTGGAGAAGGTCAAGGGCCTCCCGGTCCACTTCGGCCTCAACGCCGCGACCGGCGAGTACGTCGACCTGCTCGCCGCGGGCGTCAACGACCCGGTCAAGGTGACCCGCTCGGCTCTGCAGAACGCCGCGTCGATCGCCGCGCTGTTCCTCACCACCGAGGCCGTCGTCGCCGACAAGCCCGAGCCCGAGCCGGCCATGCCGGCCGGCGGCCCGGACATGGGCGGCATGGGCTTCTAAGCCCGGCCCTCAGCGGTTCAGCTGCATCGAAGGCCCCCTTCCCCGGTTCGCGCCGGGGGAGGGGGTCTTCTGCTGTGCCTGGGGTGGACGCGGCGGCGTCGAGTTCCAATGGCGGATGTGACACGGGTGTTCTCGCGTGAAGGATGTGACTGTCACAGGGGACGATGCGCGTCCCACCCTTCACAAGCGTCATTGGCTTTCGACGGGGCGGGCGGGGTCAGATGGGGCAGGCGTGGCGCGCGCTCGGCGAACTGATAGGGCGGAGCAGAAAAGACCGCGCGGATCTGCACGATCGGATCAATCCGCCGGGGAGCGCCTCACCCGCGCCGCTGCGCCGCCGTCACCCGCAGCCCCGAGGCGCGCAGCCGCGTGATGAGCTCCCGCGTCGACACCTCGACGGCGCCGAGCGCGACCAGCTCCGCGCGCCGCTCAACCGGGTAGTCGTAGTGGTCGCGGTCGAACGCCCGCTCGGGCATCCCGGCACGCGCCGCGAAGTCATGGAGCTCCGCCAACGACGAGTCCGAGACCAGGTGACCCCACACGCGGCCGTGCGCGGGCCACAGCGGCGGGTCGATGAGGATCATCCCCCGAGCGTAGGCCGCCCGCGCCCGCGCCCGCGGCCCGCGCGGCCCCACCGCGCGGCCCACCGCCTACCGCGAGAACAGCCGCGACGCCGTCGCCTCCGCCTCCTCGTACGACTGCGCCGCATGCGCCAGCGCGCCCGTGATCGCGTCCAGCGCGCTCTCGACGTGCGCCTGCGCGCCCCGCCACTGCTCGCGCACGTCCGCGAACGCCGCCGCGGCGGTGCCCTGCCACGTGGTGTCGAGCGCCACCAGCTGCGCCATGAGCCCCGCGACCTCCGCACGGATCGCCTCGGCGGAGCGTCCCGCGCGGGCGGAGGCGGCCGAGACCTCGGCCGCGTCGACGTGATACTGCATGATTCCCCCTCGATGTCGGTGCATCGAGGCTAGGTAGGGCCCCTCAGCCCGCGCATCGTCCCTTCCGGGAACGGGGGATAACTCAGCCGGCGTCGGTGGCCGGGGACATCGCCGCGATCTTCTTGTCGAGGCGGGCCGCCTCGGCGGCGAGGTTCTGGCGCGCCTGCGCCTCCCACGTGGCGCCGAGCGGCGTGGTGTAGAGCCGGGGCCGCGACAGCAGCTTGCCGACGATCGCGCGCCGGCTCAGCATGAACCGGTCGTCGGGGACCTCCGCGTACTCCTCGCGCACGTCCGCGAGGTACGTCTTGTAGCGCTGCGGGTCCGCCGCGAGGATCGCGAGGTCGGCGTCGGAGAGCACCTGCGCGTCGGGGGTGTCCGGCGTCGCCGAGTGGCGCGACAACCCCTTCACCATGGTCGCGACGGCGTCGATCTTGATGTCGGGCACGCCCAGGTCGCGCAGCTCCATGCGGGCGTACTCGGCGCTCGCGTCCTCGTCCTCGCCGCCGCGGTTCGCGTACGCCGCCTCCGAGTCGGAGGAGAACACCGCGCCGTGATACCAGGCGGCGAGCCGCACGCAGTGGGGCAGGCGGGTCTCCTGCTGGAGCTCGTCGACCCGGGTGAGGAGCTCGACCAGGTGCCGCACGTCGTGGAAGCGCCGGGCGGGGTTCTGCCAACGCTGGAGCAGGCGGGCGCCGGATTCGGCGATCTGCTCCTCGGGTACGGTCGCTCCCACCGCGACCGCCTCCCTTACGAAGGCCGGCAGCAGCCAGGCTGGCGTCGTGGCCGTGGGCATACACACTCCGACTGGTTCCGGGTTCCCAACCCCTCCAGTCTGCCCACATCACCCGCCCCTGCGCAAAGACCCGCTGGGAACGCTCCCGATTCGTGGGGCGTCCGCGCGGCCGGCGAGGGGCCCGGCGGGCCCCAGGGGGGACGATGCGGTGCGCGCTTCGGTCGGGTGTCGCCGGGTCCGGCTAGAATCGTGCGGGGCATCGATCCGCGGTGTCCGCATGACGAACGAGGTAGATGTGCCCACTGGAAAGGTGAAGTGGTTCGACTCCGACAAGGGGTTCGGATTCATCGCGAGCGAGGACGGCTCGGAGGTCTTCCTCCACGCATCGGCCCTGCCCGCCGGCACCACCGTGAAGCCGGGCGCCAAGGTCGAGTACTCGGTGGCCGACGGCCGCCGCGGCCCGTCCGCCCTCAACGTCAGCGTGCTCGAGTCCGCGCCGTCGATCGCCGCGAACATGCGCAAGCCCGCGGATGAGATGACCGTGATCGTCGAGGACCTCATCAAGATGCTCGACGGCGTCTCGAACACCCTGCGCAAGGGTCGCTACCCCGAGCCCGCCAAGGCCAAGCCGGTCGCCGCCGTGCTGCGGGCCGTCGCGGACCAGCTGGACGTCTGATGGCCAAGGACGCCGTGCTCGTCGAGGCCGTGGACCTCGCCAGGGACGCCGCCGTCGAGACGGCGGGCGACGATTTCATGGTGGGCGACCACCTCAGCACCGTCGTCAACGAGGACCGCCTGGTCACCCACCTGTTCGCCTGCACCATGCCGGGCTACCGCGGCTGGGTGTGGTCCGTGACGCTGTCGCGCGCGCCGCGCCAGAAGGTCGCCACGGTGTGCGAGGCGCACCTGGTCCCCGCCGACGACGCGCTGCTGGCGCCCGCCTGGGTGCCGTGGGCGGACCGCATCCGCCCCGGCGACCTTGAGCCCTCGATGGTGCTGCCGTACATCCCCGACGACGCGCGCCTGGTCCAGGGCTACGAGTCCACCGGCGCCGAGGACGAGGACGCGATCGCCAACTGGGAGCTCGGCCTGGGCCGTCCCCGCGTGCTCGGCCCCGACGGCCGCGCCGACGTCGCCGACCGCTGGTACCGCGGCTCCCACGGCCCCACCGCGGCCGCCGCGATGGCGTCCGCCTCGCCGTGCTCGACCTGTGCCTTCTTCATCCCGCTCACCGGCTCGATGCGCCTGCGGTTCGGCGCCTGCTCGAACGAGTGGTCGCCCGACGACGGCCGCGTGGTGAGCGTCGACCACGGCTGCGGCGCGCACTCCGAGACCGACACCGAGCGCGGCGCCACCCAGTGGCCCGACTCGGACCCCGTCTTCGAGAACGAGGTCGCCACTCCCGTGGAGCCCGACCCGGAGCCGGAGCCCGAGGCGGCCGCTGAGGAGACCCCCGAGCACGTCGCCGAGGAGACCTCGGTGGACGATGCGCCGGAGACCCCCGCGGAGGACGTCGCCGAGGCCCCGGTCGCCGAGGCTTCAAGCGAGGACGCCCCGGTCGAGGACGCGCCCGCCGAGGAAGAGGTCCGGGAGCCCCAGGCTGACTGAGGCGCCCGCACCGGCGTCCCCCCGACGCGTGGCACGCGCGCTCGCCGCGCGCGTCTACGTCCCCACCCTCCTCGCCGAGCTCGGCATCGGCGCCATGCTGCCCGTGCTCGCGCTCAGCGTGGCCGCGATGGGCCACACGGCCACGTTCGCCTCGCTCGCCGTGGTCGCCTACCAGCTGGGCCGCATGCCCGGCTCCGCCGTGGGCGGCGGGCTGGCCCACCGCATCGGCTCGGCACACGCGGCGCTGGTGACCCTCGGCGTGCTCGCGATCGGCTCGATCACCGCGGCCGTCGCGCCCAACCTGGCGGTGTTCATGGCCGGCGCGGTGCTGGTCGGGCTCGGGCACGCCTCGTATCACGTGGCCCGGCAGGACCAGATCCTCGGCGTGGTCGCACCCGAGGTGGTCGCCCGCTCGCTCACCACGCTCGCCGGCGTGTGGCGCGTCTCGAACTTCGCTGGCCCGCTGATCGGCGCCGCCCTCATCGCCGCGATGGGGCTCGACGCGACCTACTGGTTCGGCGCGGCCTGCGTGCTCGCGGCGATGATCGCCCTGGCGGCGTTCGGGATGCGCGGCGACCGGCGCATCGTCCGTCCCAGACATCGCGCCCCGCTCCTGCAGGTCGCCCGCGAGCAGCGCCACGTCCTGTCGACGCTGGGCCTCACGGTGGTCGCGACGGGCGCGCTGCGGCAGGCGCGCATCGCCGTGATCCCGCTGTGGGCCACGCACGTGGGCCTGAGCCCGGAGGTCGCGACGCTGATCTTCTCGATCTCCGCGGGGATCGACATGCTCCTCTTCTATCCCGCCGGGATCGCGATGGACCGCCGTGGACGCCTGTGGACCGCGATCCCGTCCTCGCTGCTGCTCGCAGCCGGGTTCATCGCTCTGCCGTTCACCGAGGGCGTCGTACAGGTCACCGCCGCGGCGCTGATCCTCGGGATCGGCAACGGGTGGGGCTCCGCGCTCATCATGACCCTCGGCGCGGACGTCGCGCCCGAGCGCGGGCGCGCCGTGTTCACCGGCATCTGGATGATCCTGCAGGACATCGGCGGGCTGCTGGGGCCCGCGCTGGTCTCGCTCGGCGCGCTGGTGGCGCTGCCGGTGGGGTTCTTCGCGGTCGGCGGGATCGGGCTCGCCACCACCGGGGGCTTCCTCGCGTGGGTGCCGCGCGGCCGCCCCGCGCACGCCCACGAATCCGACTAGCGGAAGTTCTCCGTCGCGTACCAGGTGGTGCCGTCCGCGGTGGTCGCGGCGCCGGCGCCCATCTGCGTGTACGCGGGGTTCATGAGGTTCGCGCAGTGGCCGTACGAGTACACCCAGCCCGAGTGCAGCGTGGCCATCGCGGAGAACTCGGCCATGCCGGGCGAGCGGTAGACCACGCCCACGTTCTCGGCTCCCGGGCGGCCGGGGTTGTGCGACAGCGCGTCCGCCACCGCGTCGGTCGCGGAGTCCCGCGCGGCCATCTGCTGCGACCAGGACGTCGCCGCGGCCGCGAGGTCCGACGCCCACGTCAGCGGAGCGATGCCCGCCTTGGCGCGCTCGGCGTTCGTCGCCGCCAGCAGGCCGCTCACGCTCGACGCGCTCGACGGTGCCTGCGGGCTCGCGCAATACGCCGCGAAGTCCACGGACGGCGCGGAGGCGACCGGCGCATCGTCCCCCTGCACGGTGGTGGGGACGGTCCCGGTGGACGATGCGGGGGCCGGCTCGGGCGTGGGCTCCGGCTTGGGCACGGTGACGCGCACGCGGTGGAGGTCGGAGGCCGGCTCGGCGGTGGCGGCGGCGCGGATCGAGGCCACGGGCGCGGCCGACGCGGGCGTCTCGGGGAAGGCGGCCTGCGCGTAGGACGGCGCGGCGGGGACGAAGAGGTACGCGCCGGCGAGGGCGGTGGACGCCACGATCACCGGCAGCCCGCCGAGCAGGATGGCCGGAGCGTGACGACGACGTCGGCGGCTGCGCTCCAGCACATCCTGCTCTTCGGTCATGTCAGCAATCTCTCCACGAGGTAGTCCAGGGACCGCACCAGGCGCTCCACGTCCTCCGGATCCACGGCGGGGTAGACGCCCACACGGATCTGGTTCCTGCCGAGCTTCCTGTACGGGTCGATATCGACAACCCCTTGAGCGCGGAGGTGCCGGCGGAGCTCGGCGCTGTCGACGCGCTGGTGCAGATCGATGGTCGCAACCACGGGGGAGCGCAGGCCAGGGTCTGTGACGAAGGCCTCAGTCCACTCGGTGCGTGCCGCCCAGTCGTAGAGCATCTGCGACGAGCGCGCCGAGCGGCCCGCGGAGAACTCCAGGCCGCCGCCCGCCAGCATCCACTCGAGCTGCGCCTTCATCATCACGAGCGTCGCGACCGCGGGGGTGTTGAGCGTCTGGTCGGCGCGCGAGTTGTCGAGCGCGACCTTGAGCGACAGGGACTCGGGGATCCAGCGGCCGGACGCCGCGACCTCCTCGATGCGGGCGATCGCCGCGGGGGACACGATCGCGAACCACAGGCCGCCGTCGGAGGCGAAGCTCTTCTGCGGCGCGAAGTAGTAGACGTCCGCCTGCGCGATGTCGACGGGCACGCCGCCGGCCGCCGAGGTGGCGTCCACCACGGTGAGGGCGTCGCCGATGCCCGCGGGGCGGAGGACGGGCACGCGCACGCCCGTCGAGGTCTCGTTGTGCGGCCACGCGTAGACGTCGATGCCGGCCTCCGCCTCGGGCAGGATCGCCTGGCCGCCGGGGGCGGTGCGGATGGACGATGCGCCGAGGTGCGGCGCGAGGTCCGTCGCCTTCGCGAACTTGTTGCCGAACTCGCCGAACGCGCAGTGCTGCGCCCGCTCGCGCACCAGCGAGAAGGCGGCGGCGTCCCAGAACATGGTCGAGCCGCCGTTGCCGAGGATCACCTCGTAGCCCTCGGGGAGCGCGTAGAGGTCGCCGAGCATGGCGCGGATGTCGCGCACGAGGCCCTTGACGGGGGCCTGGCGGTGCGACGTGCCGAGGATGCCTGGCTGGCTCTCTACCAGGGCCTTCACCTGGGCGTCGCTCACCTTGGAGGGACCGGAGCCGAACCGGCCGTCCCGCGGCAGCAGGTCCGCGGGGATCACGATGGTGTCCGTCATGGCATCACTGTAGTGGCGGGCTGCTGGCATCATTGCGGGCGTGTACCGCCTTCAGCCTGCCCTTCAGAACTACGCGTGGGGGATGACCGAGGTCCTCGAGGACCTGACCGGCCGCCCCGTCTCCGGCGACCCCGTCGCTGAGGCCTGGTGGGGCGCGCACGCGTCCGCCCCCGCGGTCGCGACCGCCGCGCACCACCACGGCGCGGACGAGGCGGGTCTGCACGCGGGCGAGTCCCTGGGGCTCGACGCGCTGATCGCGCGCGCCCCGGGCGCCACGCTGGGGCCGGTGCTCGCGGAGCGCTGGGAGCGCCTGCCCTACCTGCTCAAGGTCCTCGCGATCGCGAAGCCGCTGTCGCTGCAGGTCCACCCGACGCTCGACCAGGCGGAGGCCGGCTTCAAGGACGAGGAGGCGCGCGGCGTCCCCGTCGACGCGCCCACCCGCACGTTCAAGGACCGCTCGCACAAGCCCGAGATGATCGTGGCGCTCACCCCCATGACGCTGCTCGCAGGCTTCCGCCCGGCGAACGCCGTGGCGCAGGACCTGGTGTGGCTGGGCCAGCCCTGCACGCGCCGCTGGGCCGAGGAGCTCGCGAACGCGACCGAGCCCACCATCGCGCTGGGGGAGTACGTGCAGAAGGTGCTGCGCGACCCCGAGGCTCCCGCCGCGCTCGAGGCGCTCATCGAGGTGGGCGGCCGTTCCGGCGTGCCCGAGGCGCTCGCGGTCGCGTCCGCCGCCGCGCTCGAGTTCCCCGGCGACCCGGGCGCGCTGGTCGCGCTCGCGCTCAACGTGGTCCGCCTCACGCCCGGTCAGGCGTGCTACACCGGCGCCGGCGTCATCCACTCGTACCAGTCGGGTGTGGGCGTCGAGATCATGGCGAACTCCGACAACGTGGTGCGCGCCGGCCTCACGCCCAAGGCGGTCGACATCGACCTCCTGGTCGAGCTCACCGACGGCACGCCCACGCCGCCGCCGCGCGTCCTGGCCGAGCGTGACGGCGCCGTGACGCGCTACCCGACGCCCTGCGCCGAGTTCTCCCTGTCCATGGTCGAAAGGGGCACCGCGACGTTCCCCGCCGGCCCGCGCATCGTCCTGGCCGTCGACGGCACGGCCGCCGTCCACGGCGAGCGCGGCTCCGTGTCGCTGCAGCGCGGCCAGGCCGCCTTCGTGCCCCACTCGGACGGTCGCCTGGTGGTGGAGGCCGTGGGGTCGGCGTTCGTGGTCGAAGTGCCTACATCGGCGGTCTGAGCCTCCACTAACCTGGGGGCCATGTCACTTCGTATCTCCGTTTTCGGTACCGGTTATCTGGGGGCCACGCACGCGGCCGGTATGGCGGAGCTCGGTCATGAGGTCATCGGTGTCGATATCGACCCGGCCAAGATCGAGCGGTTGTCGCGCGGCGAGGTCCCCTTCTACGAGCCTGGGCTGCCCGAGCTGCTGCGCAAGCATGTCGAGTCGGGTCGGCTGCGGTTCACCACGGATGCGGCGGAGGCTGCCGCGTTCGCGGACGTGCACTTCATCGGGGTGGGCACGCCGCAGAAGAAGGGCTCGTATGCGGCTGACATGACGTTCGTGGACTCCGTGATCGAGACCCTCGCGCCGCTGCTGGAGCGGCCTGCGGTGATCCTGGGCAAGTCGACGGTGCCGGTGGGGACCGCGGCGCGTCTGGCGGCGCGGGTGCGTGAGCTCGCGCCCGTAGGCGATGACGCTCAGCTGGGGTGGAACCCGGAGTTCCTGCGGGAGGGCTTCGCGGTGGAGGACACGCTGCGTCCGGACCGTCTGGTGATCGGGGTGGACAAGGACCGTCCTGGCCGCATCGAGGAGGTCGCGCGTGAGGTGTACGCCGACGCGATCGCGAGGGACACGCCGTTCCTGGTGACGGATCTGCCGACCGCGGAGCTGGTCAAGGTGTCCGCGAACGCGTTCCTGGCGACCAAGATCTCCTTCATCAACGCGATCGCGGAGGTGTGCGAGGCCACGGGCGCGGATGTGGCGGAGCTCGCGGACGCGATCGGTCACGACGCCCGCATCGGACGGAAGTTCCTCGGTGCCGGGCTGGGCTTCGGTGGGGGCTGCCTGCCCAAGGACATCCGGGCGTTCATGGCCCGTGCGGGCGAGCTGGGCGTGGATCAGGCGCTGACGTTCCTGCGTGAGGTCGACGACGTGAACATGCGCCGTCGCTCCCACGTGATCGGGCTGGTGGAGAACGAGCTCGACGGGCGTCTGCAGGGTGGCAAGGTCGCGGTGCTGGGAGCGGCGTTCAAGCCCGAGTCCGACGACATCCGTGACTCGCCGGCGCTGGACGTCGCGGGGCGGCTGCACCTGGAGGGTGCGGACGTGCGGGTGTTCGATCCCGAGGCGATGGCGAACGCGGCCACGGTGTGGCCCACGCTGACGTTCGCCGAGTCCGCCACCGAGGCGCTCAAGGGTGCCGAGGTGGTGGTGGTCGCCACCGAGTGGAAGGAGTTCCGCTCGCTGGACCCGCACGCGGTCGCGGAGCTGGTAGCCGCGAAGGTGGTCATCGACGGCCGCAACTGCCTGCCCGCGCAGCAGTGGATCGACGCGGGCTGGCGCTACATCGGACTGGGACGCCACGCGGCGTCGGTGGCCTCGACGGCCTGAACGGAGCCAGCCATGACGGACCTCATCGACACCACGGAGATGTACCTCCGGACCATCTACGAGCTGATCGAGGACGGCGTGACCCCCATGCGCGCCCGCCTCGCCGAGCACCTGGGTCACGCCGGCCCCACGGTGTCGCAGACCATCGCGCGCATGGAGCGCGACGGGCTCGTCGTGGTGAGCGAGGACCGTCACCTCGAGCTCACCGAGGAGGGCGAGGCGCGCGCGATGCGCGTGATGCGCAAGCACCGCCTCGCCGAGCGGCTGCTCACCGACGTGATCGGGCTCGACCTCGCGCACGTCCACGACGAGGCCTGCCGGTGGGAGCACGTGATGTCCGAGCGGGTCGAGCGGAGGCTGCTCGAGGTGCTCGACACCCCCACCGTCTCGCCCTACGGCAACCCCATCCCCGGACTCGCCGAGCTGGGGGTCGAGAACCCCTCGCCCGCGCCCGGGGAGCGCCGTCTGACGGACCTCGCGGACGCCGGTGTGGCGCAGGTCACACTCACCCGCATCGGGGAGCACCCGCAGGCGGACCTCCAGCTGCTTGGCGAGATGGTCGAGAACGGGGTGCTTCCAGGGGCGACGGTGGGGCTCGCGGGGGGTGCCGAGACGGTCACCATCACGGTGGGTGCCACCCGGGGTGTCCTTGGCCGAGATGAGGCGCGCCACATCTTCGGCTTGCCATCCTGAGGATGTTTGATAAATTTTCGATAACAACGAACGGCCGAGACGGCATGGAGATCTCCTCCACGGCGCCCCGAACAAGAGGAAACGCCCGAAGATGACGCGGGCGCTGAGGGTGCAGAAACAACGACGCGCACGGGGCGCGGAAGGAACGAAAATCACTTGAAGTACGGATACATGCGCGCCAGGACGCGCGCGGTGGCGGCAGCCACCGGTGCCGCCCTCGTGGTGGTCCCCCTCACGGGAGCTGCCGCGGCGGCCTTGGTCACCGACGAGTCCGGCGTCGCCGGCACGTCGCTCGACGCCTCGGCCTACACCGCCTACAGCAACGACGTCGCGGACATCCCCGAGGTCACCTCGGCAGCCAAGAAGGCGTCGTACACCATCGAGACCCCGACCGTGAAGGTCAAGGTCCCGCCGCCGCCGGAGCCCGAGCCCGTGGTGGTCGAGGAGACCACCACCGAGGTGTACGAGTCCACCGACTCCGCCGCGACCGAGGTCTCCAGCGTCCAGACCACCACCCCCTCGGCCGACGTCCAGGCCGCGATCTCCGGCTCCGCCGTGATCGCCGAGGCGTCGAAGTACGTGGGCGTGCCCTACGTCTCGGGCGGCTCGACCCCGTCGGGCTTCGACTGCTCCGGCTTCGTGTCCTACGTCTTCGGCCAGCTCGGCATCTCGCTGCCGCGCTCGTCGGGCTCGTACTACTCGGTCGGCACCCAGGTCTCGACCCCGCAGCCGGGCGACATCATCGTCACCCCGGGCCACGTCGCCATCTACGCGGGTCCGAACCTGCAGATCGACGCCGCGACCCCCGGCACCACCATCCAGTTCCGTGGGATCTGGCAGACCGGCGCCACGTACGTCCGCGTCACCTGATCGATCGCGCTCCGCGCGTCGCGAAGGCCGCCGCTCCATTCGGAGCGGCGGCCTTCGTCGTGTACAGGGGCCTGCGCGCTCCGCTGATCGGATCGCGCAGAGAAACCGTCCTCGATCTTCACGATCTGATCAATTGACGCTCGCGCCGACGCCCGGGGCGCGCGGCCAGGAGGACCCGGCCGCCGCATCGTCCCCCGCCCGTCCTCCCGCGCGCCCGGGCGACGCTACGGTGGAACCCATGAGGACTGCGATGGTGCCGAACCTGGGACGTGAGATCTCGCTGGTGGGTCTGGGGACCTGGCAGCTGGGTGGCGACTGGGCCACCGTGGGCGACGAGGCCGCGCAGGAGGTGCTCAACGCCGCCGCCGACGCCGGCACGCGGCTGTTCGACACCGCGGATGTGTACGGCGACGGTCGCTCGGAGAAGGCGATCGGGCGGTTCCTGGCCGGGCGTGAGGACCGCGAGGAGTTCGTGGTGTTCACCAAGATGGGCCGCCGCGCGAACCCGCACACTCCTGAGGAGTACACCCTCGACAACTTCCGCCGGTGGACGGACCGCTCGCGCGAGAACCTGGGCGTCGAGACGCTCGACCTGGTGCAGCTGCACTGCCCGCCCACGCCGGTGTTCTCGGACGGTCGGGTCTACGACGACCTCCGCACGCTGGTCGCCGAAGGACGGATCGCGCGCTGGGGCGTCTCGGTGGAGCTGGTCGACGAGGCCCTCGCGGCGCTGGAGCAGCCGGACCTGGCGACCATCCAGATCATCGTGAACATCTTCCGCCGCAAGCCGCTCGAGCGCGTGCTGCCGCTGGCCGCCGAGCGTGGCGTCGGGATCATCGCGCGCCTGCCGCTCGCGTCGGGGCTGCTGTCCGGCAAGTACGACGAGCACACCACCTTCGCGCCCGAGGACCACCGGACGTGGAACAGGGACGGCTCAAAGATGAACATCGGCGAGACGTTCTCGGGCATCCCGTTCGAGGTGGGCGTGGCCGCGGCGCGCGAGGTCGCGGCGCTCACGCCGTCCGGCTGGACCACCGCGCAGATGGCGCTGGGCTGGCTCGCCCAGGTGGGGGTCGCGACCATGATCCCCGGCGCCTCCAAGGTGTCGCAGGCGCGGTCGAACGCGGCGGCCGCGGAGTTCCCCGAGCTGTCGCCCGAGGTGATGGACGCCCTCGAGGCCATCTACGAGAAGTACTGCCGGGAGCACGTGCACGGAGTGTTCTGAGCCGTGACGATGCGCGGGTCGCGTCGCGTGCACCGGTACCCTTATGCGGTACCCCGGTGCAGGCGCCTGTAGCTCAGGGGATAGAGCACCGCTCTCCTAAAGCGGGTGTCGACAGTTCGAATCTGTCCAGGCGCACCAGCGAGCTTGCCGGCTCCGCGCCCGACCATCGTCCCGCCCCGATGTCGGCGGGCGGGCATAACGTGGACATATGGTCGGGACGGTCCGGCGCCATCTCGAGATGATCGTGCTGGTCACCTCGGGTGTCCTGCTGGGCGGGGGCGCCGTCGCCTGGTGGATCTCCGCCCCCGACGCCGCGACCGTGCTGTGGGTCGCCGGCACCGTCCTCGGCCTCGCCTTCGCGCTGTCCGCGACCATCGACGCCGCCCGCCACCGGCGCCCCACGGTCGACGTCATCGCCGTGCTCGCGCTCGCGGGCGCCCTCGCGATCGGGGAGCCGCTCGCCGGCGCGATCATCACCCTCATGCTCGCCACCGGCCAGGTGCTCGAGGCCCGCGCGGACGCACGCGCCCGGCGCGAGCTCAGCCTCCTCACGGAGCGTGCGCCCCGAACCGCCCGCCGCCTCACGCCCGCCGGCATAGAAGAGGTGCCGGTGGACGATGTCGGGGTCGGGGAGCACCTGCTGGTGCGCCCTGGCGAGGTGGTCCCGGTGGACGGGCGGCTCACGGCGGCCGCGACATTCGACGAGTCCGCCCTCACCGGCGAATCCGTCCCGGTCGAGCGCGCCGGCGGCGAGGACGTGCGCTCGGGCGTGGTCAACGCCGGCCCGCCCGTCGAGATCGTCACCACCACCACGGCTGCGACCTCGACCTACGCCGCGCTGGTGCGGCTGGTCGAGGAGGCGCAGGCGACCTCGGCGCCGTTCGTGCGCGCCGCGGACCGGTGGGCCATCCTCTTCGTGCCGCTCACGCTCGCGCTCGCCGCCGCGGCGTGGTGGGTCTCCGGCGACGCGACCCGCGCGGTCGCGGTGCTCGTGGTCGCGACGCCGTGCCCGCTGCTGCTTGCCGCGCCCATCGCGATCGTGTCGGGGCTGTCCCGCGCGGCCCGGCTCGGCGTGATCGTCAAGGGCGGGGCAGCGCTCGAGCGGCTCGCGGTCGGCCGTGTCATGGTGGTCGACAAGACCGGGACGCTCACCCGCGGACGCCCGGCCGTCACGGACGTCATCGCGGCGGGCGACGGGGACGCGGACCAGGCGCTGCGGCTCGCCGCGAGCCTCGACCAGCTGTCCGCGCACGTGCTCGCCGGGCCCATCGTGGAGGCGGCGCTCGCCCGCGGGCTCACGCTCGCGATGCCGGGATCCGCGGAGGAGGTCCACGGCCAGGGCGTCGCCGGTATGGTCGACGGCCGCACCGTCCGCGTGGGCCGTCCCAGCTGGATCACCGGCCCCGAGCCCGACCGGTGGGCGCGCCAGGTGCGCCGCCGCGCGGACCTCGACGGCTCGATGAGCGTCCTCGTCGAGGTCGACGGCACGGTCGCCGCCGCGCTGCTGCTCCACGACCCGATCCGTCCCGACGCCCCCCGCATGGTCCGGGCGCTGCGAGCGGCAGGCGTCCGGCGCATTGTCCTCGCAACGGGGGACCGTGCTGACGTCGCCCAGATGGTCGGCCGGGTGGTCGGCGTCGACGAGGTGCTGGCGGAATGCACGCCCGAGGACAAGCTCGCGGCGCTCGCGCTCGCCCGCGAGCACGGCACCACGGTGATGGTGGGCGACGGCATCAACGACGCCCCCGCGCTCGCCGCCGCGGACGTGGGCGTGGCGCTGGCCGCCCGCGGCGCCACCGCATCGTCCGAGGCCGCGGACGTGGTCCTCACCGTCGACCGCGTCGAGGCGCTCGCGGACGCCATGCGCGTCGCGCGCCGGTCGCGCGCCATCGCGCTCCAGGCCGTCGCCGTCGGCATGGGGCTGTCCCTGGTCGCGATGGCGGCGGCGGCGCTCGGCTACCTCCCGCCCACGCTCGGCGCGGCGCTGCAGGAGGTCATCGACCTGCTCGCGATCGCGATCGCGCTGCGCGCCGTCCTGCCCGGCCGCACGCGCGCGCCCGCCCTGAGCCCCGCCGATCTCGACGCCCTCGAGAGCCTGCGCGAACAGCACGATGGCCTCGCCCCGCTGGTGGAGCGCGTGGCGGCCGTCGCCGACGGGCTGTCCGCCGCCGCGCCCGACCTGGACCCGGCGCGCGACCTGCTCACGGCGCTCGAGACGCAGCTGGTCCCGCACGAGCGCGCCGATCAGGAGACCCTCGTGCCGCTGGTCGCCCGCGCGCTCGGCAGCCACGACGCGGTCGCCGCCCTCACCCGCACGCACGCCGAGATCGAGCACCAGGTGGTCCGCCTGCGGCGCCTCCTCGACGCGGTCGGGGAGGGCGCGGACGCCGCGGGTCCCGAGGACGTGGTCGAGCTCCGCCGCCTGCTCTACGGCCTGTACGCGGTCCTGCGCCTGCACAACGCTCAGGAGGACGAGGACGCGCTCGGCCTGGTACCGGCCGGGATGGGAGGTCGACCATGACCGACACCTTCGACGCCGTCATCCTCGGCGGGGGAGCGGCGGGGCTCACCCTCGCCGCGCGGCTCGCCGGCTCGCGCTGGCGCGGCACTCTGCTGATGGTCGACGACGGCGCCCACGCGCTCGCCGACCGCTGCTGGGCCTGGTGGAGCACCGGCGGAGGCCCGCTCGACGCCGCCGCGACCACCACCCTCGCGCACGCGAACGTCGCCGGTCCCGGCTGGCAACGCCGGCTCGACCTCGCGCCCTACGCCTACCGCGCCATCACCGGCGAGGCGCTCGGCGGCCTCGCGTTCGACGCCATGGAAAGGCGCGGGTGGACCCGCGAGACCGCCACCGCCCGCTCCCTCACCAGGGACGATGCGGGGGTCGCCGTCACGCTCGAGGGCCCGTCGGGCGCGGGCCGGGTGGTGCGCGCCCGGTGGGTCTTCGACAGCGTGGGACCGGGCGCCGCCCGCACCCACCTGGCCGAGGGCCCGCACCTCGACTTCCTGGGCGTGGGCGTCGACTGCGATGAGGACGTGTTCGACCCCGACGCCGTGACCTTCATGGACCTCCGGACCGACCAGGAGGACGGGCTCGCGTTCATGTACGTGCTCCCCACCTCCGCCCGCAGCGCGCTGGTGGAGCGGGTGCGGTTCGTGGTGCCCGGCGCCGAGCCCGACCCCGTCGAGAAGGAGCGCGAAGCCGACGAGACCCTGCTGCGCCCCACCCAGCCGCACGCCCACCAGCTCACCTCCTACCTGCGCGAGGTGCTGCGGGTGGGTGACCACCGCATCGTCCACCGCGAGCACGGCCTCATCCCTCTGCTCACCCAGCCGCCCGCGCACCCGGCGGGCGGGGTGATCCCGATCGGCGCCCGCGCCGGGATGGTGAAGGCGAGCACCGGCTACGGGATCGCGCGGATGGACCGGCACGCCGCCGCGATCGCCGCGGCGCTGGCGCGCGGTGCGGACCCCGGAAGGGCGGCGCCGCACCGCCGCGGGGCCCGTGCGCTCGACGCGGCGCTGCTGCGCGTGATCCGCGACGACCCGCGCGGGGCCGCGGACATCCTCGCCGGGCTCCTCACCCGCCACCCGCCGGCCCGGGTGCTCGCGTTCCTCGACGAGCAGGCCTCCGCGGGCGACCAGGCGCGCATCATCGCGTCGCTGCCGGAGTTCGCGCGGTCGCGCGCACGGTCATGGTTCGCGCCCGTCGCGCGATGGTGAACGGGGACCGGCCGGGGCGGCGCGTACCCTGCTCCCCATGGGAGCCATGATCGGGGCCGGCCGCGACGCCGCGGCGGACCCGTCCTCCCTGCGCTCGCACAACCTCGGCATCGTGATGCGGATGCTGCGCGACCACGGCAGCCTCAGCCGCAAGGAGATCGAGCACAACACGGGCATGGTCGCCGCGTCCGTCACCAACCTGGTCGCCGACCTGCACGACCGCGGGCTGGTGCGCGACGTCCGCGGCGGCGTCGGGGAGGCCCGACGTCGCGGCCGCCCGCGCATCCTGGTCGAGGCCGTCCCCGACCGCTGCGTCGCGCTCGCGGTGCGCGTCGCGCGCACCCGCGTCACCGCGGAGCTGCACTCGAGCGCGGGGCTGCTGCTCGACTCGTCGTCGCGCGGCGTCACCCTCGCGTGGGGCCAGCCCGGCGACATCGCGCACGCGATCGCGGACCTGGTCAAGCGCGCGGAGGCGCGCGCCGCCGAGCACGGCGCCGTGCTGCTCGCATGCGTGGTCACCATGCCCGGCCCGGTCGGCAGCGACAACCGCATCGCGGACACCGCCGAGTTCGGCTGGGGCCACCTCGAGCTGGTCAACCTCATCCACACCGCCGGGGTGCGTCGCGACCTCGCGGTGGACGTCATCAACGACTCGAACGCCGCCGCGCTCGCCGAGCATGCCGCGCTGCCCGTCCCGCGCCCCCCGGTGATGCTGTACATCGAGGGCAGCGTCGGGTCCGGGATCGGCGGCGGGGTGGTCGCCGACGGGCGCATCCTCACCGGCGGTCGCGGGTACGGCGGCGAGCTGGGCCACGTGACCGTGGACTGGCGCGGCCGCGCGTGCGTGTGCGGGGCGAACGGCTGCCTCGCGGCGTACATCGGCCCCGACGCGCTGCTCACCTCCGCGCGCCTCACGGACCTCGCGCAGATGGCCGGGCCTCAGGCCGCGCTCGACGAGTTCCGCGCCCGCCTGGACCGCGGCGAGAAGCGCGCGGTCGACGTCGCGATCCGCGCGGGCGACATCCTGGGCGCCGCGATGCGCTCCGTCTACGACGTGGTGAACCCCACCGCCCTGGTGCTGGGCGGCTACCTCGCAGGCATGCGCCGCTGGCTCGAGCCGGGCCTGCAGCTGCAGCTCGCCCCGCGCACGGAGCGCCTCGCGCCGCTCGCGATCGAGTCCGGCCGCCTGGGACGGCGCGCGGGCCTGGTGGGCGCCGCGCGCCACGGCCTCACCGCGATGTTCGACGACCCGACCCTGGTGCCGGTGCTGCGCCGTGAGGCCGCGGTGTCCGAGCCCGCCTGACGCTCCCTTCGCTGCGCACGGTCCGGGCGGCGGCGCGCCGGGGCGACCCGCGCATCGTCCCGCCACACGCGGCGCGTCGGTGCGCCGACCGTGCGCAGCGAACCTGCGGGGACGATGCGCCGGTGACCTTGGTCCCTCCGGCGGGACTTTTATTGGGCATATGTTCAATAGCGTCATCGACGACCGCGAACCCCCAGGAGTCCCAGTGCCTGCCACCGCCTTCCCCCACGTCCTCGAGCCCGTTCGGCTCGGCAGCCTCGCGCTGCGCAACCGCGTCATCATGGTCCCGATGGGGACCGAGATGGGCGACCACGACGGCCACCTCACCGACCGCGAGATCGCGTACTACGCGGAGCGCTCCGCCGGCGCCGGCCTGGTCTGCACCGGCATCAACGCCGTCACCGACGACTACGAGGTCATCAACGCCGGCCTGGGCCGCGTCGACACCGACGCCGCCACGCCCGGTCTCAAGAAGCTCGCCGAGGCGTTCCACGCGCGCGGCGGCGCCGTGTCCGTCCAGCTCACCGCCGGGCTGGGCCGCAACATCAACACCATCGACCCCGAGCGCCTGCCCATCTCCGCCTCCGACAACACCCACTGGCTCGACCCGAACGTGCGCTGCCGCGCCCTCGACACACACGAGATCCGGGTGATCGTGCAGCGCTTCCGCGAGGCCGCCGCCCGCTGCGCGGAGGCCGGCATCGACGCGATCGACATCCACGGCCACACCGGCTACCTCATCGACCAGTTCATGTCGCCCGTGTGGAACCGCCGCACCGACTCCTACGGCGGCTCCGTCGAGAACCGCTGCCGCTTCGCCGCGGAGATCATCGCCGCGGTCAAGGAGGGCGCGCCCGGCCTGCCGGTGAGCTTCCGCCTGTCCGTCGACCACCGCTTCGAGGGCGGCCGCACCCCTGCGGAGTCGCTCGAGATCGCGAAGGTCCTCGAGGCCGCCGGCCTGGACCTCCTCATGATCGACGAGGGCTCCTACGAGGCCATGGACTACGTGTTCCCGCCCTACTACCTGGGCGACAACTGCATGATGGGCTCCGTCAAGATGTTCAAGGACGCGCTCGACATCCCCGTGCTCGGCTGCGGCAACCTCACGCCCGAGCGAGCCGAGGAGGCCATCGCCACCGGCGAGATGGACTTCGCCGGGATCGGCCGCGCCCTCATCGCGGACCCCGAGTGGGCGCTCAAGCTCGCCGAGGGCCGCCGCGCGGACATCCGCCCCTGCATCCGCTGTAACCAGCTGTGCGTGGGCAACGCCTTCGTGGGCCAGCCGCTCGGCTGCGCCGTCAACCCGACCGTCGGGTTCGAGCGCGAGCGCGTCCTCACCCCGGCGGCGACCCCCAAGCGCGTCGCGATCGTCGGCGCCGGACCGGCCGGCCTCGAGGCCGCACGCGTCGCGGCCCTGCGCGGTCACACGGTCGACGTCTACGAGAGGGGCGAGCAGCTCGGCGGCGTCCTGTGGCCCGCCGCGACCCCGGAGTTCAAGAAGGAGCTGCGCTCCATGATCTTCTGGTGGGAGCGCCAGCTCGCGGACCTCCCCGTCACCGTCCACCTCGGCGCCGAGATCACCGCGGACTCGCCCGAGCTCGACGCCGCCGACGTGGTGATCGCCGCCATCGGCGCGGACCCCGTGGTCCCGCCCATCCTGGGCCTCGACGGCCCGAACGTCGTCGAGGTCGTGGACGCCCACCTGGGCGCGACGCTCGGCCACCGGATCGTGGTGTGCGGCGGCGGCCTGTCCGGCGCGGACTTCGCGCTCGAGGCCGCCCAGGACGGCCATGACGTCACCGTGATCGAGATGGCCGACGGCATCGCGCCCGACCTGCTCATGATCAACCGCATCACCCTGCTGCGCGACCTCGCGCAGGCCGGCGTGACGCTGCTGACGGGCCACAAGGTGGTGTCGGTGGACGCTGCGGGGGTCGCCGTGGACGGCCCCGACGGCCCCGTGCACATCGCCGCGGAGACCGTGGTGAGCGCGTTCGGCGTGCGCCCCGGCGCGGCGCTCGTAGAGTCGCTCACCGCGCGCGGCGCGGTCGCGATCGGCGACTGCGTCAAGCCCGCCAAGGTGGGCGACGCGATCAACGCCGGCTTCGCCGCCGCCTTCGCGCTGTAGGCCACCGGATCCTGGGGGGACCGGGGAGGGGGGACGATGCGCGGGTCACCCGGCCCGCGCATCGTCCCGTGTCCTGGGGCCGCCGCCGGCGGGTGGATACTGGCCAGGCGAGGTCCGGCAGGACCGGCCGACGGAGGGCCTCGACCCGAGCCCCCGGAGGAGAGATGAGCGACAGCGAGCGCGCGCCGCGCGCCGCCTGGATGGTCTACGGCGCGGCGGTGGTCGCGTACTTCGTGGCGATCGTCAACCGGACGGCGCTGGGCGTCGCCGGCGTGGAGGCGCTCGACCGGTTCGCGGTCCAGGCGACCGGGCTCGCGGTGCTGTCGGTCGCGCAGGTCGCGGCGTACGCGCTGCTGCAGATCCCGGCCGGGCGGCTGCTCGACCGCTACGGCGCGCGGGTGGTGATGACCGCCGGGCTGATCGTGATGGCGGCGGGGCAGACCATGCTCGCGTTCACGCACGAGATCGGGCTCGCGATCGTCGCGCGCGTGCTCATCGGCGCGGGCGACGCGCCCATCTTCATCGGCGCGACGCGCCTGATCTCGCTGTGGTTCCCTCCGCGGCGCGCGCCCATGCTGGTGCAGGTCACCGGCCTGATCGGGCAGGCGGGCCAGCTCGCGACGGCCATCCCGGTGGCCGCGCTGCTGCACGCCGCCGGCTGGTCGACCACGTTCGCCGTGATCGCCGCCATGAGCGTCGCGGTGGGCATCGCCGCCGGGCTGGGGCTGCGCAACCCGCCCGCCGAGGGCGCGGTGGTCGCGCCCGAGGGCATGTGGAGCGCGGTGCGCGGCACCGCGACCACGGCGGGCGCACGGCTGGGGTTCTGGGCGCACTTCGTCACGCTGTTCCCGGTGAACACGCTCGCGCTGCTGTGGGGCGTGCCCTTCTTCGTCACCGCGCAGGAGAAGACCCCCGCGCAGGCGAGCCTCCTGCTCACATGCCTCACGCTGTCCGCGATGGCGGGCGGCCCGGTGATCGGCTGGCTGACCGGGCGGCACCCGCTGCGGCGGTCCTGGCTGGTGCTGGGGTCCGCCATGCTGACGTTCGTCGCGTTCGCCACGTTGCTGTCCTTCGACACGCCGCGGCCCATGTGGCAGCTGGTGCTGTTCGCGCTCGCGGTGGGCCTGGGCGGACCCGCGTCCGCGGTGGGCTTCGACTTCGCGCGCACGTTCTCGGAGCGGCACCGGATGGGCACCGCGAGCGGGTTCGTCAACGTCGGCGGCTTCGGCGCGACCATCCTGTCCGTCCTGGTGGTCGGGCTGGTGCTCCAGCTGACGTCGCCGCCCGGCGCGACCACGTACACGCTCGACGAGTACCGCCTCGCCTTCGGCGTCCTGGTGATCCCGTGGGCCGTGGGCGTGGCCGGCGTGATCGCGTCACGGCGGCGCACGCGCACCGTGCTCGCCGAGGGCGGCGTGGTGGTGCCGCCGCTGCGCGAGGCCCTGCGCCGCAAGCGCTGACCCGCAACCCTCTCGCCCCGAGCACCCCTCCACACGCCAGCGCCGCTGGAAGCGCAGATCCGGTCATGTGCCCGTTCACATCCGTGAATCCGGTGGAGGAACGCCTTTTCTGTGTGGAGGGG
This sequence comes from Demequina silvatica, assembly GCF_000971215.1. Lineage (GTDB taxonomy): Bacteria > Actinomycetota > Actinomycetes > Actinomycetales > Demequinaceae > Demequina > Demequina silvatica. Next base: position 19,656 of record NZ_BBMA01000006.1, on the reverse strand, counting down.
TGCACGCGCGGGGGGCCTGGGTCCGAGGTCCGCCGCGCCCGCCCCCGCCGCCACGTACCGTGAACCGACCCTGGGAGGACCGTGACCGCGCAGCCGAGCCCCGCCCGCGCCCCCGCGCGAGCCCCGCGCGGCGCGTGGCTCATGCTCGTGTCGGGGATGGCGCTGTACTTCGTGGCGATCGTCAACCGGACCGCGCTGGGCGTCGCCGGCGTGGACGCGCTGGACCGGTTCGGCATCCAGGCGGGCTGGCTGTCGATCCTCGCGATCGCCCAGGTCGCGACCTACGCCGCCCTCCAGCTGCCCGCGGGAGCCCTGCTCGACCGGTGGGGCGCGCGCCGGCTCATGATCGGCGGCGCGCTGCTCATGACGGTCGGCACGGTGCTGCTCGGCGTCACCACCAGCCTCCCGGTCGCGATCCTCGCGCGCGTGCTCATCGGCGCCGGCGACGCGCCCATCTTCATCTCCGCGTGCCGGCTGATCCCGCTGTGGTTCCCCGCGCGCCGCGTGCCGGTCCTGGTGCAGGTCACCGGGCTGGTGGGCCAGGCGGGCCAGCTCGCGACGTCCATCCCGGTCGCGTGGCTGCTGCGCGACCTCGGTTGGAGCGCCACCTTCGGCGTCCTCGCCGCCGCGACGCTCGCGACCGCCGCGCTCGCGGCCCGGGGGATCCGCACCCCGCCCGGCCCGCCGGGAACCGCCACGGCCGCCGCGAACCCGGCCCGTGCATCGTCCCTCCGCGCCTCCATCCGCCTGGCCGCCCGCCCGGCGGGCACGCGCCTGGGCTTCTGGACCCACTTCCTGTCGCTGTGCTCGGCGAACACGGTGGCGCTGCTGTGGGGCGTCCCGTTCTTCGTCACCACGCAGGGGCTCACGCTCGCCGAGGCGAGCGCGCTGCTCATGGTCATCACGCTCACCAAGATGGCCGCCGGACCGCTCGCGGGCGCGTTCACCGCGCGCCATCCGCTGCGGCGCAGCTGGCTGGTGCTCGGCTCCGCGGTCGCGACGGCGGTCGCCTGGGTCGCGATCCTGGTGCCCGACACCCCGCGCCCGGTGTGGGAGCTGGGGATCCTCATGGCGGTGATCGGCGCGGGCGGCCCGGTGTCGCTCGTCGCGCTCGACTACGCGCGCACGTTCGGCCCCGAGGAGGCGATGGGCACCGCGACCGGGTTCGTCAACGTGGGCGGCTTCGTGTCGACCATCCTCGGGATCGTGCTGGTGGGCGTCACCCTGCAGGCGGTGTCCCCGGAGGGCGCGACGGCCTACACCCTCGACGAGTATCGGATCGCCTTCGCCACCCTCCTCATCCCGTGGGCCATCGGGATCGCGGGGGTGCTGCGGAACCGGCGCCTCGCTCGCGCCGACATGGCCGCCGCCGGCGTGCTGGTCCCGCCCCTGCGCGACGTCCTCAGGCGCTACCGCTGACACCGGATGTCGTCCGTTCACACGCGTTCTGCGAGCCGGTTTGACGCGGGGGCCACGGTGGTCCCACAATCCTGCCAACAGTGCGTGTCGGCTGCACAAGTCGGCGCGCACTGTCTCTTTGTCCGGCGCCGTTCGCGCAGGGGGACGATGCGGGGGCCGGGGGCCCCTGGACGGGCGGCGTGGTGTCTCGGGGGCCCGTGACCGAACCGTTACCGTAGGACGGTGGTCGACTACATCGGGCGCGCGCTCGTCGCGGACGCCTTGCGCGAGTGGAGGGAGCAGCTCCAGGAGCTGGCGACCGTGTCGCCGCTGCGGGACCTGTCGCTGAGCGAGACCACCACGGTGGACCTGCGTGGCTCGCACCCCGGCGGGCTCGCCCCGCTGTTCGCCGGCCGCGCCACCTCGTTGGGCAACCTCATCCGCGACCCCGAGCAGTACGCGCAGGCGCTGCACCGCGTGCGCCTCATCCGCGAGAGCGCCGACCGCGTCAAGGCCGCGACCGGCGTGTGGACCGCCGCCATGGTGATCGGCACCGTCGCGTGGCAGGAGGACGGCCGCCGCCGCGAGATGCCGCTGGTGATGCGCCCCGTGCACTTCGAGCCCGCGCGTCAGGGCGACGTGCTGCTCACCATGCTCGACCAGGTGGCCGTCAACCCCGTGTTCCAGACCGAGGCCCGCGACCGCGGTGTGGTCGAGGGTCTCGCGGCCGTCGCGCCGCACGCCGGTTCGGGCGTCGAGTTCGACCCGCGGCCGCTGTGGGAGCACGTGCGCTCGCTGGGCGACGCGTTCCCGGGCGTCGAGGTGGTCGACCGCCTGTTCGTGGGCGCGTTTGACGACCCGGAGCAGCGCTTGCTCGACGACCTCGACGACATGGACGCCGTGATCGGCGCGTCCGACATGCTCGCCGCCACCGCGGGCGACTCCGATGCGCAGGCGCTGCTCGCGCAGCCCCTGCCCGCGTTCCCCGTGGGCGACCGCGACCCGTTCGCGGAGCGCGGCGTGGGCGACCTCGACGACGCCCAGTTCGCGGCGCTCGATCTCATCGCCACCGGCCGGTCGGTGTTCCTCCAGGCGCCTCCCGGCTCCGACCCCGTGGGGACGGTCGCGGCGATCTTGGCCGACGCCGCCGCGTCCGGCCGCGCCGTCATGGCGGTGGGCGGCACCGAGCACGCGGTCCGCGCCGTCGCGAAGCGGCTCGACCGCGTGGGGGTGTCCGACGCGTACGTCTCCGGCGCTCAGGGCTCGTGGAACGAGACCGCCCGCCGCCGCCTCCTCACCTCCATGACCATGGGCGTCGAGGACGTCGACGACGACTCGCTGCGTCAGGCCGGCGAGTCCCTGCTCACCGCCCGCCACGAGCTCGAGGTGCGCTTCGACGCCCTCCACCGGGCGCATCGTCCCTGGGACGTGAGCGCCTACGACGCGGTGCAGGCGGTGGTCCGCCTCATCTCGACGCGGCCGGCTCCCCAGACCCAGCTGCGGCTGGGCGCGGAGGCCGCCTCCCTGGTGTCCGAGCACGGCTTCGCGTCCGTCGCGCACGCGATGGTCGAGCGGCTGCGGCCCGAGGCGGACGCGGACGAGCAGCCCCAGCCCGAGCCCGAGCCCGTCGCCGTCACGCTGGTGCCCTGGTGGTCCACCGTGACCTCGGACGCCGAGGAGGGCGCGCGCCTGGACGAGGCGCTCGCGACCCTGGTGGTGCGGCACCTACCCAAGATGCGGGCCGAGGCGCAGATCGCGGCGCACGAGACCGGCATGGACGAGGCCCCGACCATGGTCGCGTGGGCGGATCAGGTGACCCTGTTCACCGACCTGCGCGCGACCCTCGAGATCTTCTCCCCGGCGGTGTTCCACCGCTCGCTGCACGACCTGGTGGCCGCGACCGCGCCCCCCGGGACCCCTCAGGCGGGCACGCTCGCCCGCCGTGACCGCCGCGCCCTGCGCCGCCGCGCGGTCGAGCTGCTGCGTCCCGGCCGCACCAAGGACGAGCTCCACGAGAACCTGGTGGCCGCGCACGCGCAGGCGCTGCGGTGGCGCGCGCACTGCTCCGCCGGCGGCTGGCCGCTGGTGCCCGACGACTTCGACCTCTACGCGGACCGCGTCGAGAACGTCATCCGCCTGTGGGGCCGCCTCGAGGCGCCCATCGCTCAGGTCACCGGCGAGGACGAGCTGCTGGACCAGCCGTGGGAGCACGTCCGCGACGTGCTCGAGCGGCTCGCCGAGGGTGTGCCCGGCACACTCGACCACGAGGAGGCGCTCCCCGTGGAGCGCGACCTCGAGGCCGCGGGGCTGGGGCCGCTGCTCGACGAGCTGCGCGAGCGGGACGCGTCGCAGGAGCAGGTGCGCCGCGACCTCGAGTTCGCGTGGTGGGCGTCCGCGTTCGACGCGATCGTGTCCGCGGACCCGCGCCTCACCGACGAGGGCGCCATGGGCCGCGTGGTCGAGCAGTTCCTGGTGCGCGACCGCGAGTTCTCCGAGGCCCGCGTCGGGCCGCTCATGCGTGCGGTCGCCGAGCGACGCCGCATCGCGATCGCCCGCCACCCCGATTTCGCTCGCGACCTGTTCGCCACGCTGGTCGAGGGCGCGGACGCGCCGTACCGCGAGCTGTGGCGCGACTACGCCCCCCTGGTGACGGCGCTGCGCCCCATCACGCTCGCGACCGCCGAGCAGGTCTCGCGCCTTGCGCCGCCCGCGCGCTGCGTCGACGTGGCGGTGGTGTTCGGCGCCGAGTCGCTCGCGCTCGCGGAGACCGTGCCCACGCTCGCCCGGGCACGCCAGGTGGTGGTGGTCGGCGACGCCGCGTCCGCGACCCGCAGTGCCGTGTCCGTGTTCGCGCGCCTGCTGCCGCACATGCCGCTGCACGCGCTTCCGCAGCCGCGCGACCCCCGCGTCACCGGCGTGCTCGGCACGCTGGCGTACGGCCGCTCGCTCGGCTCGCTCCCGTCCGCGGGGGTGCCGCACGCGCTCGAGGTGACGGTCCTCGAGGCGACCGGCTCTCCCGCCGTGGGCGCCGACGCCGTCGAGTCCACGCACGCCGAGGTCGCCGCCGTGATCGACCACGCCGACCGCCTGGTCCACTCGATGCCGCGCCGCTCGCTGGCGCTGGTCGCCGGCAACGAGCTGCATGCCGCGCGCCTGCGCGACACGCTCGAGGAGCGCGGCGCGCGCCTCGCGGAGTCCGTCGAGGTGGTGACGCTCGGCAACGCCGCCGGCCTCGACGTCGACCAGGTGATCCTCACCCCCGGCTTCGCGCGCGACGCCGAGGGCAACCTGCCGGCCCGCCTGGGCGCGCTGTCCGAGGAGTGGGGCGCGCAGGCGCTCGCCCAGGCGGTGGTCGCGAGTCACGAGACCCTCACCCTCGTGACCGCGCTCGGGGCCGAGGATCTGGCCGCGATCGCCGAGGGCGCGGAGCTCGACGGCGTCGACGGGCTGCGCGAGCTGGTGCTCGCCGCAGACGGCGATCCCGTGCCCGCCGAGCGCGCCGAGCCCGCGCCGGGCGACTGGCTGCTCGCGGACATCGCCTCCCGCCTGCGTGCCGAGGGCTACGCCGTGCACGTCCGCTACGGCACCGGCGCGGACGCGATCCCCCTGGTGGTGGGCGGACGCCACGACCGCGGCTACCGCGTCGCGGTGGTCACCGACGAGGCCGCCCGGGGCGGCAGCGCGAGCGTGCGCGACCGCATGCGCCACCAGTACGCGGGCCTCGAGGCGCTCGGCTGGACGGTCGTGTCGCTGTGGACGCTCGACGTGTTCATGGATCCCGAGACCGCCGTCGCGGCGATCGTCGACGCCGTCGAGCGGGACAAGGCCCCGCTGGTGTGGGAGCAGCCCACGCTCGACCTGGGTGTGGAGACCTCGGAGATCCGCGTGCCCGCCGAGGAGGTGTTCGACCTCGACGCGGTCGGCGAGGTCACCGGCGCGATACCGGCGCTGCGCGCCGAGGAGCCCGCGGAACCGGAGCCCGAGCCGGCGCCCGAGTTCGAGGAGGCGCCCGACGTCACGCTCGGCATCTCCGTCATGCTCGCGGAGCAGATCCTCGCCGACAAGGTCTCGACGCGCGCGCTTCAGCAGGTGCAGGCCGAGCTCGACCTCGACGGCGGCGCCGATGACGACGTGGACGAGGATGAGGACATGACCGACGAGAACCCCGAGGCCGAGCCCGAGCAGCCCGCCGAGCCCGAGGCCGAGGAGGCCTCCGAGGAGGACCCGGCCGACGCATCGTCCCTTCCCTCGCCGCCGCCCATCCGGCCGGCGTCGCGAGGCTCAGGCCGCCCGCTCATCCCGACGCGGGCGAGCGAGGACCTGGACGAGGGCTGGGGCGGTTCGCACGGCTCCAGCCGCGACGACGAGATCAAGCGGGAGCGTCCGCCGCACTGGTGAGCGGGCGCTCGCGGGGGTCAGGAGGCGCTGGACGCCTTCGACTCCGAGCGGGAGTCGGTGCGGTAGAAGCCCGAGCCCTTGAAGGTGACGCCCACGGAGCCGAAGCGCTTGCGCACGGGTGCGGTGCACTCGGGGCACTCGGTGAGGGCGGCGTCGTGGATGGACTGCACCGCATCGAACGCGTGGTCGCACGCGGTGCACGCGTAGGAGTACGTAGGCATGCCGCACATTCTACGCGGGCAGCGGGAGTGCCCCCTCGGGCGTGATGACCATGTCCACGCCCAGGTCGTGGCGCTCGCGGGGGAGCGGGTGCTGCGAGGCGTCGTGGACCTCGTTGGCGAAGGTCAGCGCGACCACCGGCGAGCTGGGGCGCGCCTCCATGAGGGCGCGGTCGTACCAGCCGCCGCCCTGGCCCAGGCGCGTGCCGGTGGTGTCGACGGCGAGCGCGGGCACCACGATGACGTCGGCCTCCGCGAGTGTCGCCGAGCCCAGGAAGTCGCCGCTGGGCTCCGGCGGGCGGCCGGGGGCCCGCTCGATCAGGTCCTCGATGCCGCGGTAGACGCCCCAGCCGCGCTGCAGGCCGTCGCCCAGCAACGGCACCAGCACCTTGATGCCGCGCCGGTGCAGCGCCTCGATGAGGGGGCCGGTGCCGGGCTCGTGCGGGCGGGAGGCGTAGACGGAGACGCAGCGCGCCTCCTGGATCGACGGGAGCGAGAGCACGTGGTCGCGAAGGGCGGCGGCCGCCTCGTGGCGCCGCCGTTCGCTCCGCTGGAGCCTCTCGCGTCGGATGCTCGCCCTCAGGTGCGCCTTCGCCTCGTCCGGTTCGAGGGCGCGAAGAGAGCTGTCGGACATCGGCGTCATGGGCTCCATTGTGCCAAAGTTCGGTAAATCTTTGTTCCACCCTCGGGCATGTCTTTAGGCTCTGCACATGTGTCGATCAGGAGGCCGCCCGTGCTGACCCGCACCCTCGAGGAGCACCGGACCGCGGTCACCCGCGCGCTGGCCCCCATCCCGCCGCTCACGGTGCTGGTCGGGGACGCCGCCGGCGCCACGCTCGTCGAGCCCCTGGTCGCGGCCGCCCCGCTGCCCGCCCACGACGTCGCGGCCTTCGACGGCTACGCCCTGCGCGTCGCGGACCTGTCCGCGGCGGGCACCCTCCCCGTCGCGCACGACGTCTCCTTCGCGGACCGCGGACCGCGCCACCACCTCGCCGGCACCGCGGCGCGCGTCGCCTCCGGCATGCCGGTGCCCACGGGGGCCGATGCGGTGGTCCCGCTCGCCTCGACCGACGGGGGCGTCGCGCGGGTGGCCGTGCACGCGCCGGTCGCGCCCGGTTCCGGGATCCGGCGCGCGGGCGCCGACGCCGAGGCGGGGCGCAGCCTGGTGCCCGCCGGCCGTCGCCTGGGCGGACGTGAGCTCGCGCTCGCGGCGTCGCTCGGGCACCCGCGCCTCACCGTGCGCCCGGTGCCCCGCGTGGTGGTGCTCGCCACCGGCGGCGAGCTGGTCGACCCGGGCGCCGGCCGCGCCGGCGTGCCCGAGGCGACCGGCCACCTCATCGCGGTCGCGGCGCGCAACGCGGGCGCGCACGCGTTCCGCGTGGGCCCCGTCCCCGACGACCGCCCCACGCTCCGCACCGCCATCGAGGACCAGCTGGTGCGCGCCGACCTGCTGATCGTGACCGGCGGCCTCAGCGACGGCGGGCAGGACACCGTGGTGTCCGTGCTGTCCGACCTGGGCGCGGTGGACGATGTGGCGCTCACCTTCACGCCCGGCCCTCACCACGCCTTCGCGATGCTGGGCGAGGAGGGTGCGCGGCAGGTGCCCACCATCGCGCTGCCCGGCTCGCCCGTCGCGGCCGCGCTCGCGTTCGAGGCCTACGTCCGCCCGGCCCTGCGCCAGATGTGCGGCTTCACCGAGGTGATCCGTCCCGGCGTCCGCGCCCACCTGTCCCGCGGCTGGCAGTCGCCCGCCGGCGTCACGCAGGCGGTGCCGGTGCGGCTGGGCCTCGACGCCGCGGGCGCCGTGACGGCCACGCCGGCGTGCGAGCCCGGCGACGTCACGCTCGCCTCGCTGGGCGACGCGGACGGCATCGCGTGGGTGGACGCCGCGACCACGGAGGTGCGTTCCGGCCAGGTGCTGCGCTGCACCGTCTGGGACGACTGATGCCGCGACCGCTGGTGCTGGCCGCCGATGGCGTGCGCCTGCGCCCGCTGGTCCCGCGCGACGAGGACGAGTGGATGAACCTGCGCGCCGCCAACCGCGACTGGCTCAAGCCGTGGGAGGCGACCGTCCCGCCCGAGGCGCGCGCGACGGACATGACGTTCCGGGCGTTCGTGCGCCAGGAGCGTCGCCAGCGGCGCGACCTCGAGGCGCTGCCGCTCGCTATCGAGGTGGACGGCGCGCTCGTGGGGCGCGTGGTGATCGCCGGGATCCAGTGGGGCGCGCAGCGGTCCGGCTCGCTGGGCTACTGGATCGCGCGCGACCGGGCCGGACAGGGCCTGGTGACCCGCGCATCGTCCCTGCTCACCACCCATGCCTTCGACCTGGGCCTCCACCGCGTCGAGATCGCCATCCGGCCGGAGAACGCCGCGTCGCGCCGGGTCGCGGAGAAGCTCGGGTTCACGGAGGAGGGGGTGCGGCGCTCGTACCTCTACATCGACGGCGGGTGGCGGGACCACGTGATCTTCGCCCGGACTCAAGATGAGCCTCGTATCGGACGATATTGGGGTGTGGGCGGCTGACACGCCGCGAGTCCTCCCGGGCTCGGGGTGGCGGCGGCCTTAACGTCGTGCCATGTTTCCCGCTGGATTGCTCGCGATCATCGCCCTCGGCATGGTGCTCGCCTACGTGATCCCCCAGCGGATCAAGGAGCGGGCGGACTACGCGCTGGTCCGGACCGAGGACCGGTACTCCGCGGAGATGCGAGTGGTGAAGACCACCGCCTCGCGGGTCGCCCGTCCCGTGGACCGTGCCTCCACCGACTCCGGCGAGGTTCCCCTGCTGGCGACCGGCGCGGCCCGCGCCTCGATCGCCCGCCTGGGCGCGGACGCGATGTCCCGTCCCGCCGGCCCGATCGACAAGGCCGCGACGGCCGCGCAGCGCCAGCTGATCGCGCTGCGCAGCGACCGTGCGGTGGCGCTCGCCGAGCGTCGGGCACGGGCGCGTCGCCGTGCGCGCGTGGCGCTCGGCGTGACCCTGCTCGCCGGCGCGGCGTGGGTGCTGGTGGCGTTCGGCCTGGTGCACGCCGTGGTGGGTGCGGTCGCGACCGCGCTTCTCGCGGGCGTGCTGGTCCAGGGTGCGCGTGCCGCGGCAGCCCAGCGCCGCGTGGACGCGCGGCTCGCGCTGGTGGCCCGCGAGGTGGGCGCCGCGGCGACCGCGACGCAGGCGCTGCGCAAGGTCACGGCTGAGCGCGCGGCCGGCCGCGAGTCGCAGCCGTCCGACGTCGAGACGCAGGCCATCAAGGTGGTCACCTCCGCCGACCTCGCGCCGCTCGCGGCGCCCGCGCCGATCTTCGCGCCCGTCGCGCAGGCGCCCGCGTCGCCCGTGCAGCGCGTGGACGCGGCGCCTGCTGCGGCGCCCGTCGAGGAGTCCGCCGCGTGGAGCCCGCGCGAGATGCCGGCTCCCAGCTACACGCTCAAGGCCGAGGTCCGGCCCGGGCAGGCGCGACTGCTCGAGACGCAGGACATCGCGGCGGCGTCCTACCGTGCGCAGCCGTCCGCGGCTCCGAGCGCCGCCGAGGCGGCGCCCGCCGCCCCGGCCACGGGGTCGCTCGACGCGATCCTCGCCCGCCGCCGCGGGGCATAGCGCGAGGCTCAGGGCGGGGCGCCTCGGGCGTCGCCGGCGTCACCGCGGGCATCCGCGCGGGCTCGACGGGTATCCGTGGAGATTCCTTGCCATGGCAAGGAATCTCCACTAGTCCCCTTTCGCCCCGCGCAGCCCTGTCGGAAGGGACGATGCGGTGGCCCGGTCGCGCTCGCACGCCCGGGCCACCCTCGCGTCGCCTACGTCCTCGCGCCGCCTACGCCCTCGCGCGCACCTTCCGGCGCGCACCCGCCGCGCCGGCGCCCGCACCCGCGTACCCCGGCACCATCGCGAACAGCCGGTCGAACACGTTGACGCGGTCGAACTGCATGGCGTGCTCGCGGGCGCGGCCCTGCCACCACTCGCGGTCGGCCTCGTCGAGCCCGGCCGCGCACACGTTGAGCGCCACGGTGAGCGCGGAGGGATCGCCCGAGGGCACCACCACGGCGGCGTCGCCCACCGCCTCGAGGATGCCGCCGGTGTCGCACGTGATGACGGGCCCGCCGCCGGCGAGCATCTTCTCCACCAGCGCGATCCCGAAGGTCTCGGTGAACTCGGGGGCCGGCTTCGACGGCAGCGCGTAAGCGGTGCACGCGGTCATGAGGTGCGGCTTCTCGTCATCGCCCACGTCCTGGAGGAACACGATCCGGTCGCGCGCCGCGGTCCGTGACGCGACCTCCTGGAAGTACGGCAGGTCCGGCCCGCGCCCCGCGATCACCAGGGTCTGGTGCTCGCACGCCTCCGAGGCCGCGAAGCCGCGGATGAGGTCGTCGACGCCCTTGGCCTTCTGCAGCCGCGACAGGTAGAGCACGTACTCGCCGCGCCGCAGGCCACGTGACGCCAGCACCTTGTCCGTCTCCGCGGGGTCGAGCCCCAGGTAGGCGGACGTGTCGATCGCCGGGTAGGAGATGGTCACGCGCTCCTCGCACTGCGCCGCGAAGGCCGTGCCGTACATCGCGTCGAGCTCCGCCGCCGAGGCCACGATCACGTCCTTGGTGTACTGCGACACGGCCACGCACACGTCCTGCGACAGGTAGGTGGACAGCACCGCGGCGGCGGCGCCGAACTCGCCGTGGTCCACCGCGGAGCGGACCACGTCCGTGATGTCGGAGCCCACCGCCTCGGCGATGGTCGTGACGTTCACCGGCAGCCCCGTCGACTGCGCGATCCGTAGCGCGTCCGCGACCGCGGTGGTGTGCGGGTGGAGGTACAGCGACATGGCCACGGTGGGGGTGCCGTCCGTGAACAGCTCGACCAGGCGCCCGACCATGCCCGCGAGGTAGCGGCCATCGGGGATCTTGTATCCGCCCACCGGGCCGGGCCGCTCCACCGTGATCCCGGGGGAGTACGGCAGCACCGTGTCGAGCGGCTTGAGCGGCAGGCCGGTCTCCTCGAGACGGTCGAGCGGCCACGTGACGATCCGCACGTCGTCGAAGCCGCGCGTCAGCGCGACCTCGGCAAGGTTGCGTGCCTCGCCCGAATGCCCGCAGATCACCGGATCCGCCCGGACGACGATCACCAGACGGCGCTGCTGCTTCGTGAGGTTCGTGGGGGTCATGATGCCTCCTTCGCGGGGATTGCCCAGGGCCGGGGGGTGGAGGGGGGACGGTGGGTCCGTCCCCAGTCGCTCGGCGTGTCGCCGAGGATGAAGCGGAGCTCGCCTCCGCGGTGCAGGTCGGATCCGGAGATCCACGAGCCGGTGACGGGTTCTCCGTCGAAGGTCACCGACTGGACGTGCTGCACGGGCCCGCCGGGGATCGGCTCGACGAAGCCCTCTGCGACGATGGTGAGGTCCCCGCGCGCCACGCGCAAGCGCGCTGTGGAGAATGCCGGCGGGTGGAGCAGGAACAGGTTCTGTCCCGCGACCGGGAACAGGCCCAGGCACGCCCACACGTACCAGGAGGAAAGCCCTCCCGAGTCGTCGTTGCCCGGCAGGCCGCCGCGGCCGGGCCCGAACATCTGGTGGACGATGCCGTGGACCACCTCCGCGGTCCGGTCGGGCCTCCCCGCGTAGTGGTAGGCCCAGGGGGACTCCATGTCCGGCTCGTTGTTGAGGCCCTCGAAGCGGCCCAGCGCGTAGCCCGCCGCCATCTCGGCGGCGCCCGGGCGCTCGCCCGGCTGCTTCACCGGCTCCGCGCCGAAGCCGAAGAACCGGTCGAGAAGCCGCACGAACGCATCGTCCCCGCCCGCCAGCTCGATCCTGGCCGCCATGTCGTGCATGAGCCGGAACGAGTAGTTGTAGCGGGTGCCCTCGTAGTAGGTGGAGGAGTGGAGCAGGCCGGTCTCGGGGTCGAAGGCGTTGCGCCAGCGGTCCGCGAGCGGCGCGTACTCGTCGCAGATGGCGCGGTCGCCCAGCAGTGCCGCGACCTGCGCGGTGCACCAGTAGCCGAACGCGATGTCGAGGGTGTGGCTGAGCGGCTCGGCGTAGCCCTGGAGCAGGAACTCCTCGCCGTAGGTGCGGCGCAGGTCGGTCTGCATGTGGACCAGCGCCCAGTCCCAATCGATGCCGGGGATGCCCAGCTGCGCGAGGTCCGCGAGCAGCGTGTGGACCAGGGCGCTGCCCTGGCGGGAGAAGCGGTCGGAGCCGCGTGCCATGCGGTAGCCGATGGGCAGGTTGCCCTCCTGCTCGCAGATGCTGAGCAGCGCGTTCGCGAGCTCGGCGGCGCGGTGGGGCAGCAATGCCGTGAGCAACGGCAGCTGCGTTCGGTAGATGTCCCACATGGTCGCGATGTCAAAGACGAACGGGCCCTTCTGCTGCCAGAACGGGCTCTCGTCGGCCGCGAAGCACGGCTTGATGAGTGAGTGGTAGAGCGCGGTGGCGAACACCTCGCGGCGCTCGTCGCTCTCGGTCTCCACGGTGATCGCGTCGAGCAGCCCTCGCCAGGTCTCGCGCGTGCCGGCCCGGCGGGACTCGAACGTGCCCAGCTCGCCCAGGTCCCGGTGGAGGTTCTTGCGCGCCTGCTCGACGCCGCGCAGCGAGAACCCGATCCGCAGCTCGACCGCCTGGCCCTCCTCCGCCGGGCCCGCCCACATGAGCCCGAAGGAGCGCAGCGTGGTGGGCCGGATCGAGTCGAGGTCCAGGCGCTGGCCTGCGGGCATGAGGCGGTGGTCGTACCAGAGCATCTGCCGCCAGGACTCGGCGTCGCACTCCATGTAGACGGCCAGCGGCACGCCCTCGACCACGATCTCGCCCTGCGCGATGCCGGGCTCGACGGACTCGAGGCTCGCGCGCAGCGGGATGGTCGCGCCGTAGGGGATGGTGAGTCCGCCCATCGACATGTCGACCACCACGCGCGCGTTCGGGTGCGCGGGGAAGCGGTAGCGGTGGATCACGCTCTTGGGGCCGGCGACCAGCTGCGCCTCGATGCCGTTGTCGAGCGTCGCGGAGTACATGCCGGGCTCGGCGTGCTCGTCGACCAGGTCCCAGGTCTTCCCCAGCTCGTCGAGGCGCTCGATCATCGGGGTCACGCGGAAGTAGTTGTAGTACTTGCGGATCGCGCCGGTGCCGGACTGCTGGAAGTGCGTGAAGCCCGAGGTGAGGGCGCGGTCGTGGATGCGGGTGGGGACGCCCTCGGTGGAGAGGTCGTACAGCCCATAGCCGGTCGGGTAGGCGCCCGAGTAGGCGCACGCGGACACCATGCCGAGCGGGTAGCAGGCGCCCGGGTGGGTGTTGCCGACCTGCGGCTTGGGCCACCACCAGGTCGCGGCCAGGCCGGAGGGTGCCGGGAGCGAGGTGGCCTCGGTCCCGATGAACGGATCGACGTCGTCGTACACGGCGGCACCTCCTTCCCGAAGCCTGCTCCTGACGAGCGGGGGCCGCACCTCGGCGTGCGGCCTTGGAGCGACGGTAGGCGGCGCGAATGTCGGCGTTATTGCGCGATTGTGACGAACTCTTTAACTTTCCAACGCCGTCGGGAGGGGACGATGCGGGGGAAGGGGCCCCGCGCATCGTCCCCGGGGGTGTTCTGCCGGGCCCCGGGAAGGTGCTAACCTATTCGAGCACTTGGGGCTGTGGCGCAGTTGGTAGCGCGTCTCGTTCGCAATGAGAAGGTCAGGGGTTCGATTCCCCTCAGCTCCACCAGTGAGAGAAGGGCCCGCCGGAAGGCGGGCCCTTCTTCATGTCCGGGCGGCGTCGCCGCGGACCCCTCGACCGAATGCATGCACCTGGCTAAAATGCTGTCATCGATGCGGGAGGTGCATGATGGCGGTGCTGACGGTTCGAGGCGTGCCTGACGAGGTTCACCGGGCCTTGCGGGCCCGGGCGGCCGAGCACGGCCGCAGCGCGGAGGCCGAGGTGAGGGCGATCCTCGCCGCGGCGCTCGTCCCGCCCCACCGGCTCCTGCTCGGCGACGCGCTCGTGGCGCTGGGCCGCGACCTCGAGCTCTCCGATGCCGACGTGGACGCGCTCGAGGCAGGCGGCGATCGCGCTCCCGCGGAACCGCTGGCGATGCCGTGATCGTGCTCGACACCAACGTCGTGTCGGAGGCGATGCGGCCCGCTCCAGACCCTGCCGTCATCAGTTGGCTCAATGCTCAGGCGGCGGACACCCTGTACCTCTCCAGCGTGACGCTCGCCGAGCTGCTGTTCGGCATCGGAGCGCTGCCGGACGGCGCCCGCAAGGACAGGCTCGCCGCGATGCTCGACCGGCTGCTGGGCCTGTTCCCCTCGCGGATCCTGCCGTTCAACGAGGACGCCGCACGCCGCTATGCCCACATGGCTGTGAGCGCGCGTGCGGCCGGGCGACCGCTTCCGACCGTGGACGGCTACCTCGCCGCGACCGCGGCGGCACATGGATGCGCCGTCGCCACCCGCAACGTCAAGGACTTCGCGGACACAGGCTTGTCGCTCATCGACCCCTGGAGCGACTGACGCCCGTCCGCCGTGCGACGATTCCCGCATGCGACGCGACGTGACCGCCTCCCTCACCCTCGACGCGACGGGCCCGGCCCGCATGGTGCTCGCCATCGCCGTCGCTGACGGCCGCGCCGCCGAGGAGACCCTCACCGTGACCCAGGACGGCACGCCGCTCGCGCCTGTCGAGATCGCGGACCAGCACGGCACGCGTCTCCACTCGGTGGACGTCACCGGCGGGCGCATCGAGGTGCGCTACTCGGCGCGGGTGGACGGGCGCGGCGAGGCGGCCGTCGTCGACGAGATCGACCCCATCCGCTACCTGCGCCCGAGCCGCTACTGCGAGTCGGACACGCTGGCCGCGGTGGCCACGGCCGAGTTCGGCGGCCTCGAGGGGGTCGCGCTCCTCGACGCCGTCTCGAGCTGGGTCGGCACCCGGCTCGTGTACGACGGCTGGTCGACGGACCCCACGGACGGCGCCGTCGCCACGCTGCTGTCCCGCCGCGGCGTGTGCCGTGACTTCGCCCACCTGGTGGTCGCCCTGCTGCGCGCACGCGACATGCCGGCGAGGGTGGTCGCGGTCTACGCGCCAGGGCTCGAGCCGATGGACTTCCACGCCGTCGCGGAGGCGCTCGTCGACGGTCGGTGGCTCGCGGTCGATGCGACCACCCTCGCGCCCCGGTCCACGCTCGTGCGGATCGCGACCGGCCGCGACGCCGCCGACACTGCCTTCCTCACCACGATCGGGGAGCCCGTCGAGCTGGTCGAGATGCGTGTCTCCGCGACCGCCGATGCGCTCCCTGACGACGACGTGAGGGAGCCCGTCGCCCTCGGCTGACGGGACGATGCGGCGGCCGCGTTCCCGTGTCGGCCGCGCTGGGTAGGCTCTCCCCACCATGAGCGAGCAGCGCGCGCGGCGCCCCTGGGAGGGCATCACCCTCACCGAGGACTTCGAGCGCGCCCTGGAGATCCTCCACGGCGGCGGCCACCTGTTCCTCACCGGTCGCGCGGGGACGGGAAAGTCCACCCTCATCAGGCATTTCCTCGCCACCACGGGCCGCACGGCGGTCACCGTCGCTCCCACGGGCATCGCGGCGCTCAACGTCGACGGCTACACCATCCATCGCCTGTTCTCCTTCCCCATGGGCGTGAACGAGGACATGGTGCGCGGGGCCGGCTACTACCCGGGCCGCTTCGCGAGCACACTGGCCGGCCTCGACACGCTCATCGTCGACGAGGCGTCGATGGTGCGCGCCGACCTCTTCGACGCGTTGGTCGCCGCGCTCGAGCGGTTCGGTCCCCAGCCCGGCGAGCCCTTCGGCGGCGTGCAGCTGGTGCTCGTGGGCGACCTCCACCAGCTCCCGCCCGTGGTGCGCGACGACGAGGTCGACTTCTTCGACGAGCGCTACGGCACCCCCTACTTCTTCTCGGCACGCCGCTTCGACCGCGACCACTTCGCGGTGGTCGAGCTCTCCACGGTCTTCCGCCAGCTGGGCGACACCCAGCTGGTCGACATCCTCAACGCGGTGCGCGACGGCGCCCTGCTCGAGAGCGCGCGGGCGGCCCTCAACGCGCGCACCCACCCCGGCTTCGAGCCTCCTCACGACGAGTTCTGGCTCACGCTCGCCACCACCAACCGGATAGTCCGCGCCCGCAACCGGCGCGAGCTCGAGCGGCTCCCGAGCCCGATCCTCACCTACGACGCGCGGGTCTCCGGCGACACCGACGGCTTCGAGATGCCGGCCGAGGCCAGCCTCGACGTCGCCGTCGGGGCGCAGGTGATGCTGCTCAACAACGACCCCGCCGACCACTGGGTGAACGGGACGCTCGGCCGGGTGCTCATGCTGCGACGGGACCAGGACGGCCCGGTCGCGACCGTGGCGCTTCGCGATGGCCGGCAGGTCGACGTCCGCCCCTACACCTGGGACATCACCCGTCCCGTGATGGAGGGCGGAAGCCTGCATCGGCAGGTGGTCGGCTCCTTCACGCAGCTGCCCATGAAGCTCGCGTGGGCCATCACCATCCACAAGGCCCAGGGCCAGACGCTCGACCGAGTGGTGGTGGACCTCACCGGCGGCACGTTCGCGAACGGCCAGCTCTACGTCGCGCTCAGCCGCTGCACGTCGCTCGAGGGCCTGGTGCTGCGCCGGGACGTGCTGCCGCGCGACCTCAAGTCGGACGGCCGGATCCGCCGGTTCCTGGCCGCCGCCCGCACGGATCGGGGGGACGATGCGCCGGTCGGGCATGTCTACCTCAGCGCCCTGACCGTGGGCACCGTGGGGGACAGGTACCGGCCGCGTCCCGTCGAGATCGCCGTGGTGACCGACGAGGGCGACGAGGCGACCACCGTGGTCAACCCCACCAGCGACCTCTACGCGGCGCAGACGGAGTTCGGGCTCACCACGCGCGACGTGCAGCTCGCGCCCGTGCTCGCCGAGGCGTGGGCGTGCCTGTCGCCCCTGCTCGCCGGCCGGATCCCGGTGGGCACGGGCATCGACCGCACGCTCGGGTGGATCGACTTCGAGCTCAAGCGCAACGGCGTGGTCGAGCCCATGGCGCTCGGCGCCGAGCTGCCCGCGCCCGCCTTCGACGCCGGCGAGCGCGTCGCTCTCTCCGCACCCACGGCGCTCGAGCGGGCACGCGCGCTGCGCGACGCCGGCGAGCGCTGGATCGCACGGCGAGGGGACGATGCGCTGGCCGGGGGCACGCCCTTCGCCTCCTGGCCGCGGGGCCGGGGCTTCCTCCAGGCGAGGATCGCGACGGGCGGCGCGGAGGTCTTCGTGGTGGGCGGGAACCTGTCCGCGGACGACGACCCGAGCGCCGTGCTCGCCGAACTGCTGGTCGGGGCGTGGGACCGGGTGATCGACAAGGACGCGGCGGCGCTGGCGCGCGTGCGCGCCGCCGAGCAGCACTTCGGCGTCGACGTGCTCCCGGTCGACCTCGTGATCGAGGGGCCGGTCGAGGCCTCCGCCGTGCTCGTGCCGGGCGCGCGGGTGTGCTTCACCGGCACGGTGGTGGCTCCCGGCCGGGGTGTGATGGAGCGCGAGCGCATGATGGCGCTCGCCGAGGACGTCGGGCTGATCCCGGTCCCGAGCGTCACCAAGACGCGCACGGACGTCCTGGTGGTCGCCGAGCGCGGCACGCAGTCGGGCAAGGCACGCAAGGCGCTCGAGTGGGGCAAGCCGGTGATCGCGGCCGAGGACTTCCTCGCGTGGGTGGACGCGCGCGGCGCTACCCCAGGGGCTTGAGCCGCAGCGCGGACCAGGCATGCTTGAGCCATCCATCGGACAAGGAGCACAGGCATGGCACAGCGCACGGCGGTCGTCACGGGAGCGAGCAGCGGGATCGGCGCGGCCAGCGCGCGGGCCCTCGCGGCGGACGGCTGGAACGTGGTCATCGGCGCGCGTCGCACGGACCGCATCGAGGCCCTCGCGGCGGAGGTCGGCGGGACGGCGATCCCGCTCGACGTCACGGACCAGGAGTCCGTCGACGCCTTCTGCTCCCGGGTCGAGACCTGCGACCTGCTGCTCAACAACGCCGGCGGCGCGTTCGGAACCGCGTCCATCGCGGAGGCGGACGTCGACCAGTGGCAGGCCATGTACGACGTCAACGTGCTCGGCACCCTCCGGGTGACCAAGGCGCTGCTGCCGAAGCTCGTCGCGTCCGGCGACGGCCAGGTCATCACCATCGGCTCGATCGCCGCGCGCGAGCCCTACAAGGGCGGCGGCGGGTACAACGCCGCCAAGCACGCGGTCGCGGCCCTCACCCGGGTGCTCCGGCTCGAGCTGCTCGGCCAGCCCGTGCGGGTGTCCGAGATCGACCCCGGCATGGTCGAGACCGAGTTCTCCCTGGTGCGCTTCGACGGCGACGCGGAGAAGGCCGCGAAGGTCTACGAGGGCGTCACGCCCATGACGGCGGAGGACATCGCGGAGGCGGTGCGCTGGGTGGCGTCACGTCCCCGGCACGTCAACATCGACCAGATCCTCATGCTGGCGACCGCGCAGACCTCGGCGCAGAGCGTGCACCGGGAGCTCTGAGCGGCCCGCCTCACAGCGACCTCCCAGGATCGACGGGTACGCTGAACGGGCACTCGCGCGCGAGGTCACGGTCGCATAAGGATGCGGCGGTACCGGGAACCCGTGCGGCTGCCCATCGGTTACCGGGTCGACCCCGCGTGCCGCGCCATGCCGCGCGCGTCGCGGACGACCCCCGTGAGGAGATCCATGAAGAAGAACGCGCTCACCGCCGTCGTGCTCGGCTCCATCGCCGTGCTCGGCCTCGCGGCGTGCAGTCCCGCGTCGGAGTCGGACGCGTCGCCGTCCGCCTCGGCGTCCGCCGCCACCGCGGTCGATCCCGCCGCGGACGCCGCGGCGCTGGAGTCCATCGAGTGGGCGGACAAGGACGGCGTCCCGGCGCTGACCTTCGACAGCCCGCTCGTGGTGACCGACGTCGCCACCCGCCACATCGCCGACGGCGACGGCGCGGAGATCGAGGACGGCCAGAACGTCACGCTCGACTACATCGTCTACTCGGGCGCCGACGCCTCGCAGCTGTACTCGACCTACGACGCGGGCACCCCCGAGGTCGTCACCATGACGGACGGCCAGGTGGTCGCGGATCTCTACGACGCGCTCGTCGGCCAGAACGTGGGCACCCAGATCCTGTACGCGTACCCCGACACCTCCTCCGAGGACGGCTCGGCGGTCATCATGGCCGTCACCGCGACCAGCGCGGTCACCCCGCTCGAGCGCGCCGAGGGCACCTCGGTCAAGCCCGAGGACGGCCTTCCGACCGTCACGCTCGACGCGGACGGCAAGCCGTCCGTCGACTTCTCCGACGCGGGCAAGAAGCCCTCGGAGATGGTGGTCCAGCCCCTCATCGAGGGCACGGGCGACACGGTCGAGGAGGGCGACCAGATCACGGTGCACTACACCGGCTGGCTGTGGAAGGGCGACCAGTTCGACTCGTCGTGGGACCGCGGCGCCTCGACCTCGTTCACCCTCTCCTCCGGCTCGCTGATCGACGGCTGGGTCGAGGGCCTCGTGGGTCAGACCGTCGGCAGCCAGGTGCTGCTGGTCATCCCGCCGGACCTCGGCTACGGCGACCAGGAGTCGGACACCATCCCGGCGAACTCGACGCTCGTGTTCGTGGTGGACATCCTCGCGGCGAGCTGACCCGCTCCCGCTCAGCACGAAGGCCCCGGCGCAA
>NZ_BBMA01000007.1 GCF_000971215.1 Demequina silvatica | reverse complement strand
ACAGGCCCCGGACGATATCGCTGGTCATGACCGCGCGGCTTCGAGGCGACGTTCGAGGCACACGAGCGGATTGGAGTTAATGGTCACCGCTGGAAGATAGTGCACATCACGGCGACATCGCGATGAGCAAATGATTGCTGGGTCATGTCACTCCATGCAAAAAGTCCTGGTAACCCGTGAGTTACCAGGACTTTCCGCTTGCTACACGTCGGGCTGACAGGATTTGAACCTGCGACCCCCTGACCCCCAGTCAGGTGCGCTACCAAGCTGCGCCACAGCCCGTGACAGCGGTTAACTATATCGGAAACTTGGGCGGCCAAAGACCACCGAGCACCCCGAAACTGACGTAACAACGTCACCCCCGTTCCCGCCGACACGGCCCGCAACCGCCGCATCGTCCCTCGCAACCCCTACGATCGCGATACTGCTCAAGGACGAGGAGAACCGTGCTCGACACCGCCATCATCGGCGCCGGCCCCGCGGGCCTGGCCGCCGCGCACGCGCTCAAGGAGCGCGGCCTCCCCTACACGCACCTCGAGCGGCACGCGGCCGTCGGGGGCCTGTGGGACATCGACAGCCCGGGCAGCCCCATGTACGAATCGGCGCACTTCATCTCCTCGAAGACACTCTCCGGCTTCCCCAGCTTTCCCATGCCGGACAGATACCCCGACTACCCGAACCACCGCCAAATCCTCGCCTACATCCGCGCCTTCGCGGCGGAGAACGGGCTCGACGAGGGCATCGAGTACAACACGGCAGTCCAGAGCGTCGAGCGCACCGACACCGGCTACCGCGTCACCCGCGCGGACTGCCGCGCCACCGACCACGCGCACGTGGTCATCGCAAGCGGCGTGCAGTGGATCCCCAACGTCATCGACCTCCCCGGCACCTTCACCGGCGAGGTCCGCCACACCGTCACGTACCGCAGCGCCAAGGAGCTCGAGGGGCGGCGGGTCCTCGTGGTCGGCGCCGGCAACTCGGGCGCGGACATCGCCTGCGACGCGGCTCGCAGCGCGGATCACGCGGTCATCAGCCTCCGCCGCGGTTACCACTTCATCCCCAAGCACGTGTTCGGGAAGCCGTCGGACGTGTTCGCGGACGGCGGCCCCACCATGCCGATGTGGCTCGAGCAGCGCGTCTTCGGCGGCCTGCTCCGGGTCCTCAACGGCGACCTCACACGGCTGGGCCTCCAGAAGCCCGACCACCGGGTGTTCGAGACCCACCCGCTCATGAACACCCAGCTGCTCCACCACCTGGGCCACGGCGACATCACCGCGCGCCCCGCCATCGCGGACATCCAGGGCACCACCGTGACGTTCGCGGACGGCTCGACCGAGGACGTCGACCTCATCCTGCTGGCGACCGGCTACCACCACGAGGTGCCGTACGCGCAGGACCTCATGGGCGACGGCCCGCATCCGGACCTCTACCTCACCGCGTTCTCGAAGAACCCCGGGCTGTACGGCGTCGGGTTCGTCGAGACGAACGGCGCCGCGTACGTGCTGATGTCGCAGCTCGCGGCGATGATCGCGCAGCACATCGAGGACCGCGAGCGACGGCCCGAGCGCTGGCGGGAGTTCGAGCAGGTGATCGCGACGGATACGCCCGACCTCACGCGCGGCATCCGGTTCGTCGACTCGCCGCGCCACGCGGGCTACGTCGACGGCGTCGCGATCACGCGGTACCTGCACAGGACCGCCCGGCGCATGGGCTGGAGCATCCCGTGAGGCGGGCCTTCGAGTTGGCCGACCGGATCGTCGTGGTGACCGGCGGCGCGGGCGGCATCGGGTCCGCGTTCGGAGCCCTCGCGGCGGCCAGGGGCGCGCGGATCATCGTGGTCGACGTGAGGGACGATGCTGCGGCCAGGGCCGTCGCGGCCCTTCCGGGCGGCGAGGGTCGCCACGCCGCGGAGACCTGCGACCTCACGGACAGGGCGCAGGTCGAGGCGTTGATCGCGCGGATCGGCTCCCGTCATGGACGGATCGACGTGCTGGTCAACAATGCCGGGATGACCAGCGCGGACCGCTTCGACGAGCGATCCGTGGAGAGCATCGAGCGCGAGCTCGCCGTCAACCTCACCGCTCCCCTGGTGCTGACCCGGCTCGCGGTGCCGCTGCTGCGGGCGTCCGACGACCCGCGCGTCATCACCACCGTGTCGCTGGGAGGGATCTTCCCGCTCGGGGAAACGCCTATCTATACGGCGAGCAAGTTCGGTCTGCGCGGCGCGATGCTCTCGATCGCGCTGGACCTGCGCGACAAGGGCATCACGGTGTGCTCGGTGCTGCCGTCCGCCACCGACACCCGGATGCTGCGTCAGGAGGCGCTGGACGGCGGCAACTCGCTGCAGTTCCAGGACCCGCCGCAGTCGCCCGAGCACGTCGCGCGCACCATGATGCGGCTCCTGGACCGGCCGCGCCTCGAGGCCTACCCGCGTCCCAGCGAGTCCCGGCTTGTCCGCGCCGCGCTGCTGGTGCCCAACGCTCTCCCCCGGCTCATGCCGCTGTTCCGCGGCAAGGGCGAGCGCGGGCAGAAGCGTTACCTGCGGCAGTTGAGGGACCGGGGACTCATCGCGACGGTGGACGGGGTGGAGCGCGCGGTCGACGCGTGAAGCCCTCGCGCCGGATCTACGCGGTGGGCCGCGCCGCTCCGTGGATGCGCACGGTGTTGCGTCCGGCGGCCTTGGCCTCGTAGAGGGCGTCGTCGGCGCGGCCGAGGATCGCCTCGAGCGTGTCTCCCGGCGTGGCGGGCGCGACGCCGTGGCTCGCCGTCGGGGCGTCCGGCACCGTGCCTGCCTGCGACGCGACGAACCGCCGCGTCACCGCATCGGCCCGCGCGGCGGCCTCGGCGACGGTGACGTCCACCATGACCGCGACGAACTCGTCGCCGCCCAGGCGACCCACCACCTCGCCGTCCCCCAGCTCCGCCTGCCAGGCCCGCGCGAAGGCGACCAGCGCCTTGTCGCCCTCGGCATGGCCGCGGGTGTCGTTGACGCGCTTGAAGAAGTCCAGGTCGGAGACCACCACGGCGCACCCGACCGCTCGGCGTGCGGCGTCCGTGAGGAGCGCGTCCGCGCGCGCGAGCAGCTCGGCGCGGCCGAGCACGCCGGTGAGGTCGTCGGTGGTGGCGCGGAGACGCAGCTCCTCGCGCTGGCCCGCCTCGGCCAGGTGGGCGGCGGCGAGCGTGACCGCGGTGACCGTCGCGATGAGCACCAACGTGGTCTGGCCGGTGCCGCCGACGGTCTGGAAGAGCTCGCTGTCCGGGCCCTGCGCGATGAAGGCGAGCAGGCGCACCGCGTAGAAGACCGCGTAGACGGTGGCGGCGACCGCGAAGGTGAGCAGCGCGCCACGCCTCGAACCGTTCGACCCGGTGGCGGCGCGCCGCTCAGCGAGCCACATCCGCCACATCTCCGCCCCCGCCGCGCCCACGGCGCCGCCCATCGCGCCCAGGAAGTAGGCGCCGCCGGCCCAGGTGTGGTGCCCGGGGTCGCCCAGCACGCCGGTGAGGAGCGCGCCCGCGGCGAGCGGGATCGCGACCCAGCGCGACACGGAGGCGCCCCGCAGCGATCGCGCGGCGCGCAGCACCATGAGGCCGCCGATGACACCCGTGGTGTTCGCGAGCGGCACCGTCACGGCCTGCGCCGCGGAGCCGTTGCCCATGAACAGGACCGTGCTCACGCCGTACGCGACCAGCGCGCGTGCCCACCAGGTGAGGATGGGCGCCCCCGACGTCCGGCGCAGCACGATCACGGTGTGCACCGCCGCCAGCCCGACCACGATGGCAAGCGCGAGGCGCACGCTCATCGGATCGATCACCTCCACAGCGTACGGATCGGCTCCGACGGCGGGAAGGGACGTGTGGCCGTCGTCACATGTGCGCCGTTCGCCCGGGTTGTCGGCGCCACCGCCTACCCTGGGGGCATGGCACGCGTGCTGATCACCTCCTTCGAGCCGATGCCCGGCGCCATCGCCGAGGCCTCCGCGGACGCCGCCCGGATCCTGGCGGAGACGTGGCATGGAAACGCCGAGATCGTCCACCGCGAGCTCGCTCCCGTGTACAAGGAGGCCGCCCGGCGCCTGCGTGCGTCCGTGGCGAAGCACCTCCCGGACGCGGTGATCGTGGTCGCGACCCAGCCGGGCGCCCCGGCGGTCACCGTCGAGCGGCTGGCGGTCAATCTCGACGATGCGACGGTTCCGGACGCGCAGGGCGTCCAGCCGGTCGACGCTCCCGTGGTCGAGGGCGCCTCCGCGGCGCTGTGGTCCACGCTGCCGGCCAAGGAGATCGTCGCGGCGCTCGAGGCGCGCGGGCTGCCCGCGCGGCTGTCGCTCAACGCGGGCAGCGGGCTCGCCAACCACGTGTTCTACGTGATGCAGCGCGAGCTTGCCGAATGGGGCGTGCCGAGCGGCCTGATCCAGGTGCCCGCCACGCCGCAGATGGCGCTCGCGGGACCGGCGCTCCCCGCCGAGGTGCTTGCGGAGGCGTTGCGCACCGTGGTCGACACCGTCATGGGCGAGCACTCGGAGCCCGCCACGGTCCTCGACGAGGAGGACGAGTCCGAGGCCACCCAGCCGTTCCTCATGCCCATCGCGGAACCGATCGTCGGCAACACCCCCGCCTACGGGCTGCCCCTGGCTCCCGCGCAGCCCGAGGCTCCCGCGCCGGAAACCGTGCCCGCCGGGCCCGCCACCTGGTCCCCCGCGACGGGCGAAGTGCCCGCGGCCCCGGGGGCGGAGGCGCCGGAGCCCGAGGCCGCCGAGCCCGCGGAATCCCCCGAGCCCGCGCCCGCCGAGGAGGAGTCGCCCGCCTACCGGGCCCCCACCTGGGACGAGATCATCTCGGGCCACCGCGACAACTGAACCCCCGCATCGTCCCCCCGGAGGAACCATGGCCCACGGCCTCGCCACCAGCGTCACCCTGTCCCTGCCCGCGTGGCTGATCGAGGAGCTGCCGGACCTGCCCGACGCGCTCGCGACGCCCGAGGAGCAGATGGCGCTGGTGCACCGCCTCGCGGACCGCAACTGGCGCGAGGGCGGCGGCGGGCCGTTCGCGGCGATCGTGGTGGACGCGGTCACGGGCGAGCTGGTGTCGGTGGGCGTGAACGTGGTGCTCGGCACGGGCATCAGCGCCGGCCACGCCGAGGTGATGGCGCTCGCGCTGGCGCAGACGCGCCTGGGCACGTGGGACCTGGGCGAGGAGCGCGAGCTCGCGCTGGTGGTCAACTGGCGCCCGTGCGTGCAGTGCTACGGCGCGACGCTGTGGTCGGGCGTGCGGCGGCTGGTGGTCGCGGGCGAGGGTCCGGAGCTCGAGCGGCTCACGCGGTTCGACGAGGGCCCGGTGGTCGCCGACTGGGCCGAGCAGTTCGAGGCGCGCGGGATCGCCGTCACCAGCGACGTGCTGCGCGAGGAGGCGCTGGCCGTGTACCGGGCGTACGGCGAGTCGAGCGCGACCGTCTACAACGCGCGCGGCACCGGGCCCATCGAGGCGCATCCGTGACGTCGGCCGCGAACGTCGAAGCTCTCGAGCGGGCCTCCGGGCGCGACTGGGCCGGATGGGTCGCGGTGTTCGAGGCGGCCGGTGGGCCTTCTCTTGGTCATCGCGAGCTGGTCGCGGTCGCCTATCGGGACTTGGGGCACGTCGACAACCCCGGCTGGTGGGCGCAGATGACCGCCGTCGCGTACGAGCAGCACATCGGCCGCCGCGCTCCCGGGCAGCGGCAGGACGGTTCGTACGAGTGCTCGGTCAGCCGCACCCACGGCGGCACGCTGGATCAGGCGCTCGGGGCGTGGCTCGAGGTCGCCGCGGGGCTTTCCGGGGTGGGCGGGGTGCCGTTCGCTGGTTCGGCCACCTCGACCGCTACTCCCGCGTATAGGCGGTGGCGCGCTGCTCTTTCCGATGGGTCGCGCCTGCTCGCGGAGGTGAGCCTGCGCGCCGACCGCGCCGTGGTGACGCTCACGTGGTCGCGGCTGCCCTCGCCGGAGGCGAAGGATGAGGCGCGTCCGGTGCTGAAGGCGTTGCTCGCGTCGCTCTAGGACTTTTACCAGGCTGTTCAAGCTTCTCCACATCCCTTTTGTCCTGATTGTCAGACCCCGGTGGTGTGATGGTCATATGGAAGCAGCACACCTGTTCGATGACTTGCCCGGCGGCTCTGGCGCCGGGTTCGCGTCGGCGTGTGTGGATGCTCGGGTGGCGGTGGGGACGATGCGTTCGCTGGCTTCCGTAGGCGGCTCGCCTGACGCGGTGGACAGGTTGGGTGCGGCGGCTCAGATCGTGCGCGAGATGGAGCTGGTCATCGCGCGTACCGCGCGCGATATCGAGGTGCAGTCCGATGTGCCCGGGGGTGGGCTCGCGAAGCATCACGGCTTCCGTTCCGCCGCGGATCTGGTCGCGTCAAAGATGGGTACCCACAAGGCCGAGGCGTTCCGCCTGCTCGAGATCGGCAAGGCGCTGGAGGAGAGGGAGAACGGCAAGCCCGATCCGGGTCCCGATCCGGATGAGCCGAACCCTGATGAGCCCGAGGAGAACAACCCCGACGACCCGAACCCTGATGAGCCCGAGGAGAACAACCCTCCGGATCCTCAACCGCAGCCTCAGGCGAAGCCGCAGCTGCGGTATCGGGCGATCGTGACCGAGGCGCTCCATGATGGGCTGATCTCGGCGAAGTGCGGGGCACAGATCCTGGTCATGCTCGACTCGCTGTCCGAGGAGGTGACCGACTCTGCGAAGGAGGAGGCCGCGGCTGAGCTGGTGAAGCGTGCCCACGGGTTGGATGCGTACGCGTTCGCCAAGATCGTGCAGCGGTTCAAGGCCGCCCTGGACGTGGAGCAGCATGAGCGCACGGAGGCTCAGAAGCGGCGGGCCCGGTATCTGAAGATCTGGGACAACAGCCGAGGCATGGTCGAGATCCACGGCGAGCTCGACGCCGAGACCGCCGCACCGCTACGCGCGGCCATCGACAAGATGGTCGGGGATCAGATGCGACGCAGCCGCGACGTTCCCGGCGAGGATCTGCGTTCGAGCGAGCAGATGCGTGCCGACTCGCTGGCCGACCTCGCCCGTCACGCCCTGGGCTGTGAGACCACCACCGCTCAGTTCGCCAACGTCAGCGTCGTCATCCGCGCCACCGCCGCCGACCTCGAATCGGGGACCGGGTTGGGGGAGCTGGACGGCTGCACCCAGCCGATCGGCATGACCACCGTGGGACGCATGATCACGTCCGCGATCCTCATCCCCGCCCTCATCGGCGACAAGGGTCAGGTCTTGAAGCTGGGCAGGAGGATCTACCCCTTCTCCCACGCCCAACGCATCGCCCTAGGCGAGAGGGATGGCGGCTGCGCGAAGTGCGGGGCTCCGCCCGCGTGGACAGAGGCTCACCACATCATCTTCTGGGCCAAGGGCGGCCCCACCAACCTCGCCAACGGCGCCCTGCTCTGCTCGCACTGTCACCACGTGATCCACGACGAAGGCTGGCAGATCCGCGCCACCGACACCGAGATCTGGTTCATCCCACCCGCATCAGTCGACCCTCAACGCACCCCCTGGCAAGGCGGCCGAGCACGCTTCGGCACCCCCCGACCCTGGAACAAGACCACCCGCGACGACAGCGCCAGCTCCGGCATCCCGCCCACATAACTGCCCCGCCCCGCGGCGCCACCCACCACGGGCGGCGCCGCACAAGCACGTCCAGACACGTCCAGGCACGCCCCGGAACCCCCGATCTCCGCCCCCACCGTGCGCGCGCACCACCGCCACCCGCCACCCACACGAGCCTCACCGACCCGCGCGACCCGACCCCCGCATCGTCCCGGCGGAAGCCGACGAGCGGACCCGGCGGCTATCGCGCGTCGATCCTCACGAACAGCATCGCCACCAGCCCCAGCGCCACCACCGCGATGATCCCGAGCACGCCCCAGATCACGGCACCCGTGATCGCGATCGCGACGCCGTACATCGCGGGCGCGAGGAAGGAGACCGCGCGGCCCGTGGTCGCGTAGAGGCCGAATATCTCGCCCTCCTTGCCCTGCGGGCTCACCCGCGCGAGCAGCGAGCGCGACGCGGACTGCACGGGCCCCACGAAAAGGCACAGCACCAGGCCCGCGACCCAGAACACGATCGACCCGAGGTCATGCAGGAACGCCACCGCGAAGCCCGCGAGGATCATGCCCGCGAGCGACCAGATGATGAGGCGGCGGGGGCCCACCCAGTCGTCGACCCGGCCGGCGATGATGGTCGCGAGGCCCGCCACCAGGTTGGCCGCGATCCCGAAGATCACCACCTCCTGATCGCTGAAGTGGTACGCGCGCGCCGCGATGATCGCGCCGAACGTGAAGACGCCCGCGAGGCCGTCGCGGTAGATCGCGCTGGCGACCAGGAACCAGAGGGTGGGGCGCGAGTCGTGCCAGAGGGCGCGCAGGTCGCGCCACAGCCGCACGTAGCTGCCGACGAGCGACACCTTCGGGCGGCCCGCGGCGGGCGCCTCCGGCACGAACGCGAAGATGGGCCACGCGAACGCGATCGCCCACAGCGCGCACCCGAGCGCGATGAGCCGGTAGGCCAGGCCGTTCGAGGTGTCGAGGCCCCACCAGTCGGCGCCGTCCGCGACCACCACGATCACGAGCGCCACGATCCCGCCGAGGTAGCCCAGGCCCCACCCGAGCCCCGACACGCGGCCCACGTTCTCGCGCGTGCTCACCTGCGCGAGCAGCGCGTTGTAGTGGACGCCGCCGATCTCCCCGAACACGCTGCCGATGCCGATGAGCACCACGGCGAGCAGGAAGTACGCCGGATCCGCCTCCACGAAGAACAACCCGAGCATGCACGCGATCACCGCGATGGTGGAGACGCCCAGCCACGCCTTGCGGCGGCCCGAGGTGTCGGCGCGCTGGCCCAGCACCGGAGCGAGCAGCGCGACCAGCACGCCCGCGATGGTCACCCCGAACGCCAGGTTCGACGCGACCTCGGACAGCGCCGCCTCGCGTGCGGCGTCGCCCTCGGGCAGCAGCGCCAGCTCCGGGTCGATGAACGCGTCCGACGTCAGGTACAGCGCCACGAACACGAACGTGATGATGACGGTGTTGAACGGCTGCACCGCCCAGTCCCACAGCGACCAGGCGACCACGCGCCCCCAGTGGGCGGGACGGCCGGCGTCATCGCGGGCCGCCGTGGACGAGGACACCTCGGAGGTCATGCGCCAAGAGTGCCGGTCCTCGGTGAACTGTGAGCGACCAACACGCCAACACACGCTGAACGGCGGGCGCGCAGATGGCACGATCAGGGTATGGAGGACGCCGCCACCTGGGAGGACGATGCGCTGGCCGGGTTCGAGTCGCGCCCGCTGGGGGCGGCGACGCTCGTCCGGGCGAAGACGCCGCCGGCCGCGCCCCGCGGCGCGGTGCTCCACGTGCACGGCTACAACGACTACTTCTTCCAGGACCACCTCGCAGCGTTCCTCCTCGAGCAGGGCCTCGCCTTCTACGCCGTGGACCTGCGACGCGCGGGCAGGTCGCTCCACGAGGGCGACGTCCCCCACCTGGTGGGCGACATCGCCGAGCTCGGCGACGACATGGCCGCCGCCGCGGCAGCGATCGAGGCCGACCACCCCGGCCTGCCTCTGGTGGTCCACGCGCACTCGAACGGCGGCCTCGCGGCCGCGATCTGGGCGTCCGACCGGCCCGCGCCCGCCCTATCGGGGCTGATCCTCGACAGCCCCTTCTTCGCGCCGGTGGCCACCCGGGCCCAACGCATGGCCACCGGCGCGGTGCCCGCGCTCGCTCGGGCCCGACCCCTCGCGGTGCTCCACCGTCAGCCCTCGCACTACGCGACCAGGCTGCTCGAGCCCGAGGGCGGCGGCTGGGCCTTCGACACCACCTGGAAGACCCCGCTCGGCGTCCCGGTGCGTGCCGGCTGGCTCGCCGCCGTCCGGCGGGCCCAGGCCCGCGTGGCGCGCGGCCTCGACATCCACGTCCCCGTGCTCGTCGCCCGCTCCCACTCGAGCGGCCCCGACTCCCCCGACAACCCGCTGCTCGGGTTCCAGGACACGGTGGTGGACGTCCGCGCGATCGCCCGGCACGCGCATCGTCTGGGTCCCGACGTGACCGACGCCGTCATCACCGGCGGCGTCCACGAGCTCTCCCTGTCCTCACCCGTGCCGCGCGCGGCCTACCTGTCCGCCATCCGCACCTGGCTCCCGAAGGCGATCCCATGAACCTCATGCGACCCGATCACCCGTACTTCGACGCGCCCTTCGCGGCCCTCGCGCATCGCGGCTTCTCGCTCGACGGGCTCGAGAACTCGATGGCGGCGTTCCAGGCGGCGGTGGACCTCGGGTACGCCTATGTCGAGACCGACGGCCACGGCACGGTGGACGGGGTCGCCGTCGCGCTCCACGACGCGTCGCTCGACCGCACCACCGACGCCGAGGGCGACGTCGCCGAGCTGCCCTGGTCGCGCGTCAAGGAGGCACGAATCGGCGGCGTCGAGCCCGTGCCGCTGCTCGAGGACATCCTCGGGACCTGGCCCGAGCTCCGGGTGAACATCGACGTGAAGGCGGAGTCCGGCATCGCCCCCATCGCGGACGCCATCGAGCGCACCGGCGCCCACGACCGCGTGTGCGTGGCGTCCTTCTCCGCGGAGCGCCGCCGCGCCACCGTCGCCCGCCTGAGCAAGCCGGTCGCCACGAGCGCCGGCACGTCGGAGGCGGCGCGGTTCCTGCTGGGCGGCCTCGCACGCCTGGGCACGCTGCGCTCGCTCACCGACGTCGACGGCCTCCAGATCCCCTGGCGCGTGGGCCCGGTCCCCGTGCTCAACGAGCGTCACGTGCGCCTGGCCCACAGCCTCGGCAAGGTGGTGCACGTGTGGACCGTCAACTCCCGCACGGAGATGGAGTCGCTGCTCGACGCCGGCGTCGACGGGATCGTGTCCGACCGTGCCGACGTGCTCCGTGACGTCCTCGAACAGCGCGGCCTATGGTGAGCGGGAGGAGGTGACGCGATGAACAAGACCGTCCCCACCGACGTGCCCGTCGAGGCCTTCGTGGCCGGGGTCGAGCCCTCCCGGCGCCGCGAGGAGGCCGAGGCCGTGGTGGCGCTCTTCACCGAGGTCACCGGCGCGGATCCGGTGATGTGGGGCCCGTCGATCATCGGCTGGGGCTCGGTGCACTACAAGTACGCCACCGGCCGCGAGGGCGACATGCCCGCGCTCGGGTTCTCGCCCCGCAAGGCCCAGCTGACCTTCTACGGGTTCACCGACACGCCCGAGGGCACGGGGCTGCTCGAGCAGCTCGGACCCCACACCACGAGCGTGGCGTGCGTCTACGTCAAGAGGCTGGACGCGCTCGACCGCGAGGTCCTCGCGGACCTCGCCGAGGTCACGTACAGGCGCAACGCCGAGGGCGACGCGACCGCCTGAGACCTCCCGACCGGGAGGCCGCCGCGCCCTACTTCCGCTTGCCCCGCTTCTCGCGCACGCGCACCGAGATCTGGATGGGCGTGCCCTCGAACCCGAAGTTCTCGCGCAGGCGACGCTCGATGAACCGGCGGTACTGCGGGTCGAGGAACCCGGACGCGAAGATCACGAACCGCGGCGGGCGCGTCGACGCCTGCGTGGCGAACAGGATCTTGGGCTGCTTGCCGCCGCGCACCGGGTGCGGGTGCTCCGCGACCAGCTCGCCCAGGAACGCGTTGAGCTTGCCCGTCGAGACGCGCAGGTCCCAGCTCGACAGCGCGAGCTCGAGCGCGGGCAGCAGGCGGTTGGTGTGCCAGCCGGTCAGCGCGGACAGGTTCACGCGCGGCACCCACGGGTGCTGCACCATGTCCTTCTCGATGGACCGCTCGAGCAGGAACCGCTGATCCTCGTCCATGAGGTCCCACTTGTTGAACACGAAGATCATCGCGCGGCCCGCGTCGACCACCTGCTGCACCACGCGCAGGTCCTGGTCGGTCAGCGGCGTCGACGAGTCGAGGAGCACCAGGGCGACCTCGGCGCGCTCGATCGCGGTCTGCGTGCGCAGCGACGCGTAGAAGTCGGCGCCCTTGGTCATGTGGACGCGACGGCGGATGCCGGCCGTGTCGACCAGCGTCCACGGACGCCCGCCGATCTCGACCACCTCGTCGACCGGGTCGCGGGTGGTGCCGGCAATCTCGTTGACCACCACGCGCTCCGCGCCCGCGAGCTTGTTGAGCAGCGAGGACTTGCCCACGTTCGGGCGGCCCACCAGCGCGATGCGGCGCGGCGCGTGCTCGTCGATCTCGACCTGCTCCATCTCGGTCGGCAGGATCGCCATCGCCGCGTCGAGCAGGTCGCCCGTGCCGCGGCCGTGCAGCGCGGACACCGGGTACGGCTCGCCGAGCCCCAGGTTCCACAGCGCCGCGGCCTCGAGCTCGCCCTGCGGGCCGTCGACCTTGTTGGCCGCGAGCACCACGGGCTTCTCGGCCTTGCGCAGCAGGCGCACCACCTGCTCGTCGGTCGCGGTCGCGCCCACCATGGCGTCCACCACGAACAGGACGGCATCGGCCATCTCGATCGCAGCCTCCGCGGCCTGCGCGACGGACAGGTCGATGCCCGTGACGTTCTTCTCCCAGCCGCCCGTGTCGAGCAGCGTGAAGTCGCGGCCCGCCCACTCAGCGCGGTACGCGACGCGGTCGCGCGTCACGCCCGGCTTGTCCTCGACCACCGCGAGGCGCTTGCCGATGATGCGGTTCACCAGCGTCGACTTGCCCACGTTCGGGCGCCCGACGATCGCGAGGACCGGCAGCGCCTCCTCGGTCTCGGGCAGCGGCTCGCCGGTGAGGTCCGCGAGGTCCTCGGGCGTGAGGTCGTAGTCCTCGAGCCCCGCGCGCAGCGCGGCCTCGCGGATCTCGTCGAGCGACTCGGGCGCGTCCGACTCGTGGGGGGCCGGAAGCGGCTGCTCGTCCGTCATGCGTGGTCCTTGTCTTCGCGGCCTTCACGGCGCGGGTCGTCGAGCGGAAGCTCGAGGTCTGATGTGTCAAGGGTACGGGCCACCTGGTCGCGCAGCGCCTCGGCGAGCCTCTCGGCCGCCCAGACCTGCTTCGCTCGACCGCCGCGCACGTCCGCCGGCGGGGTCAGCACCACCGGCGTGCCGAACGCCACCACCATGCGGCGCCCCGGCTTGGGCCACACGTTCACGGACTCCCCCGTGTGCCGCGACCCGACGATCGCGGTGGGCACCACCGGCGCCCCCGACTGGATCGCGAGCCACGCGGCGCCGCCGTGCACGGCCTCCGCCGTGCCCGCGCCGCGCGTGCCCTCGGGGAACACGCCCACCACGCCGCCGCGGCGCAGCACCGCGAGGCCCCGCGCGAGCGCGTCGCGCCCCGAGCCCTCGACCGTGATCTGCTGCGCCGCCCTCAGGATCGTGCCCAGCGGGCCCGTCATCATGCCCTCACGGATGAGGAAGTGCGAGCCGCGCGGGATCACGCCGTGCACCACGGGGCCGTCGATCAGCCCCACGTGGTTGCACACGACGATCGCGGCGCCCGACGCCGGCACGTTGCCGCGCCCGCGCACCTCGGTGCGCCACAGCACCCGGGCGAGGAACCGTCCGACCCAGCGGGACCAGCGCGGCCCCCACGGGCTGGGGACGGGAGCGCTCACCCGGTCACCGCATCGTCGCCCTGCTCCTCGGCCGCACGCACCTCCGCCACCAGGTCGAGCACCGCCTGGACGGCCTCCTCGATGGTGAGGTCGGAGGTGTCGAGGGTGTGGACGCCGTCGGCGGCCGTGTGGAAGGACACCACGGTGGAGTCCTTCTTGTCGCGGCCCAGCACGGCCTCGCGCACGGTGGCGAGGTCGGCGCCCTCGCCGGCGCGGCGGGCGACGCGGATCTCCTCGTCGGCGGTCATGAGGATCCGCACGTCCGCGTCGGGGGCGATGATCGTGGTGATGTCGCGGCCCTCGGACACGATCCCGCGGCCGTCGGAGTAGCCGCCCTCGAGCTCGTTCGCGATGACCTCGCGCTGCCAGCGGCCCAGCGCGGCGCGCGCCTCGAGGTTGGTCGCGACCTTCGACACGGTGAGCGCGACCGAGTCGGTGCGGATGAGCGAGGACACGTCCTCGTCCTCGAGGAGGACGCGCGGGTTCGAAGGGTCGAGCACCAGCGCCACGTTCATGGTCTCCACCATGGCCGTGACGTCGTCCTCGACGGCCAGGTCCACGCCCTCGCGCATGCACCACAGCGTGGCGACGCGGTACGTGGCGCCCGTGTCGAAGTACGCGAGCTTGAGCCGGCGCGCGACCTCCTTGGCCACCGTCGACTTGCCGGTGCCCGCGGGCCCGTCGATCGCGATCGAGATTCCGGTCATGATGCAGCGATCTCCCAACCTTGCCGCTCGAGCGCCGCGACCAGGTCGGGCGCCCGCGTGGGCAGCACGTAGAGCGTGGTGAGTCCCACCGGCTGCCGCGGCGAGTGCTCGATGGCGATGTCCTCGATGTTGACGTCCACCTCGGCCGTATGCGCGAGCAGGCGCAGCAGCTGGCCGGGGGTGTCGGGGACGATGACGGTGACCGGCGTCCAGTCGCGCGTGGCCCCGCCGTGCTTGCCGGGGATGCGCGCGACCTCGAAGCGGCCGCGGTCGATGAGGTCGGTGAGGGCCTCGCCGATGTCGTCGGCCTCCCTCACCTCCTCGAGGTCGGCGATGATGTGGTCGAGCGTCTCGACCAGGTGCGAGCGGTTGAGGCGCGCGATGTCCGCCCACATGCCCGGCAGCGACGCCGCGATGCGGGTGACGTCGCGCAGGCCCTGGCCCGCGAGGGCGACGTCGTCGGCGTGGAGGATGCCCAGCGCGGCCGCGACCGCGGACGCCGCCACCTGCGGGGCGTGCGAGACGCGGGCGACCGCGGCATCGTGCGCCTCCGCGTCCATGGTGACCACGTCGCACTGGAGCGCCTCGGGCACCCGGGCGACCAGCGCGACGGCCTCCGCGGTGGCGCCGTTCGGACACAGCACCCACGGGCGCGCCTTGAACAGGTCGCCCTGCGCGCCCAGCCCGCCCGAGACCTCGCGGCCCGCCATCGGGTGCGAGCCCACGTAGCGGGACGATGCGCCGGTCGCGTGGGCCGCGGCGGCGATGGGGGCCTTGACGCTCGCCACGTCGGTGACGATCGCGTCCGGGTAGCGGCCGAGCGCGGCCGCCACGACGGCGGCGGCGGCGGACGGCGGGACCGCGACGATGACGAGCTCGGGCGCGGCCTCGGTGGGGGCGCCGCCGGCGCCGATCGAGCGCGCGAGGGCCTGCGCCTCGGGGTCGTTGTCCTCGATGGTGACGTCCCAGCCCTCGGCGGTCAGGCCGATGCCGAGGCTCGCGCCGATCAGGCCGGCGCCCACGATGTGCGTGCGGGGAGGCATGGCGCTCCTACTGGGCGAGGTCGCGACGCAGGCGGACAGCGTCGCGGAGGTACACGTGCGAGATCTCGTCGCGCGGGCGCTCGAGGTGGGCGTGCATCATCACCCGCACCACGAGCGGGAGCGCGCCGGGCACGTCCATCTCCTGCGCGCACATGAGCGGCACGGCGCCGAAGCCGAGCGCCCGGGCGGCGGCGGCCGGGAAGTCGCTGTGGATGTCGGGCGTGCACGTGAAGATCACCGAGATGAGGTCGTCGGTGGTGAGGGTGTTCTCCCGCATCAGCGCCTCGATGAGCTCGATGGTGCGCTCGTGCAGGTGGTCCTTCTCGTCGCGGTCCAGGGTGATGGCGCCACGGATCGCACGGATAGTCATGGCGACCATCGTATCGGCTGGCAGGGGGCGGGCAGGGCGCCCGCCGGGCCCGCTACATCCCCGCGGCGTCCATGAGCTTGCCCACCTCGACCGGCCCGAGCTCGCGCACCTCTCCCGGCGCGAGCGTGCCCAGGCGGATGGGGCCGAACTGCGTGCGGACCAGCTCGAGCACCGGGTGCCCGACCTTGTCGAGCATGCGGCGCACGATCCGGTTGCGACCCTCGTGGAGCTCGACCTGGACCAGCGACGAGTCGCCGGCCACGTCGAGGATGTGGCACGCCGTCGCGCGGACGGGTCCGTCCTCGAGGTCCACGCCCTGCTTGAGCTGCGTGCACAGGTGCTTGGAGACGCGGCCCTTCACCTTGGCGACGTAGATCTTCGACACGCCGTGGGTGGGGTGCGCGAGCCGGTTCGCGAGGTCGCCGTCGTTGGTGAGCAGCAGCAGCCCGGTGGTCTCGGCGTCGAGGCGGCCCACGTGGAACAGCCGCTCCTCGTAGTTCGACACGAACTGGTCGAGCGCCGGACGTCCCTGCGGGTCGCTCATGGTGCTCACCACGCCGAACGGCTTGTTGAGGATCACGGTGATGTGGCTGGCGTCCACCATGATGCGCTCGCCGTCGACCTCGATCACCACCTCCTCGGGGATGACGCGCACGCCCAGCTGGTCCACCACCTCGCCGTCGACGCGGACGCGGCCGCGCTCGATCAGCTCCTCGCACTTGCGGCGCGAGCCGACGCCCGCGGACGCGAGCACCTTCTGCAGCCGGATCCCCTCGGGACGGTGGATCTCGAGCTCGGCCATCAGCGGCCCTCCCCATCGATGTCTGCCAGGTCGGGCAGGTACGGTGCGAGCGGCGGCAGGTCGTCCAGGCTGGACATGCCCATGCGCTCGAGGAACTCGGTGGAGGTGCCGTACAGGACGGCGCCGGACATCTCCCCCACCTCGGTGACGAGCCCGCGCGCGGACAGCGTCTTCATGACGGAGTCCACGTTGACACCGCGGATCTGGGACACCTGGCCGCGCGTGACCGGCTGGCGGTACGCGACCACCGCGAGGGTCTCGAGCGCCGCCTGCGACAGGCGCGCGGACTGGCCGTCGACGATGAACCGCCCCACCACGTCCGCGTACAGCCGCGACGAGTAGACGCGCCAGCCGCCGTCGACCTCGCGCAGCTCGAAGCCGCGCGGCGCGTCGGGGTCGGCGTACTCGTCGCGCAGCGCCTCGAGCGCGGCGGTGACCTCGGCGACGGGCACCTCGACCGCCGCGGCGAGCTCCGCCGCGGGGACGGGCTCGTCCACCACCATGAGGACGGCCTCCAGCGCGCCCCGCAGCTCCATCGGGCTCACAGCCCCTCCCCATCCGTGCCCCGCGCGATCCCGGCGGCCTCGGAGGCGACGCCCAGCGCATCGTCCTCATCGAACTCCGCCGACACCTCGACGGCGGTCTCGCCGCCGGTCCACCGGACCGTCAGCTCGCCGAGGGAGCGTACCTGATCGAACGCGACCACGGCCTCGCGGAACAGCTCGAGCAGGGCCAGGAAGCGCGCGACCACCACGGGCGTGCCGTCCGCGTCGCGCACCAGCGTGCGGAACGTCACGGCCCCCTCGCGCTGGAGGCGGTGCGTGATGAGCGCGGCCTGCTCGCGGACGCTGACGGCGGGGTTGTGCAGGTGGGCGATGCTCACCGTGGGCGCTGCCTTGGGCTGCAGCGCGTGCGCTGCGAGCTGGGCCAGCTGCTCCGGGGTGACGGTCCACACGAGCTCGGGCAGCAGCATCGCGAACTGCGGCTCGAGGGTGACGTCGCGCGGCACCCGACGCGGCGCGGCGAGCATGCCCTCGAACGCGGCGGCGGCCTGCTTGAACGCGCGGTACTGCAGCAGGCGGGCGAACAGCAGGTCGCGCGCCTCGAGCAGCTCGAGGTCCTCGACGTCGTCCACCTCGCCCTGTGGCAGCAGGCGCGCGGCCTTGAGGTCGAGCAGCGTGGCCGCGACCACCAGGAACTCGGAGGCCTGCGACAGGTCCCAGTCGTCCTCGCGGGCGGCGATGGTCGCGAGGAACTCGTCGGTGACGCGCGCGATCGACACCTCGGTGATCTCGAGCTGGTGCTTCGAGATGAGGCTGAGGAGCAGGTCGAAGGGACCCTCGAAGTTGTCGAGGTGGACCTGGAAGCCCCTCGAGGACTCGGCCTCGACCTCGGCCGTCACGCTAGGCGGCGACCCCGCGCGCCACGAGCTCGCGGGCGAGCTGACGGTAGGCCTCCGCGCCGGCGTGCGACGGGGCGAACGTGGTGATGGGCTCCGCCGCGACGGTCGCGTCGGGGAACTTCACGGTGCGGTGGATCATCGTGTCCGTGACCTGGCCGCCGAACGCGTCGCGCACCCGCTCCACCACCTCCTGGGCGTGGAGCGTGCGGCCGTCGTACAGCGTGGGCACGATCGCGTCGATGGTGAGGCGCGTGTTGAGGCGGTCCTGCACCTTGCGGATGGTGTCGACCAGCAGCTTGACGCCGCGCATCGCGAAGTACTCGGCGGCCAGCGGGATCACCACGCCGTGCGCCGCGACCAGCGCGTTCACGGTGAGCAGGCCCAGCGAGGGCTGGCAGTCGATGAGGATCGCGTCGTAGTCGTCGAGCACCGGGCGCAGCGCGCGGGCGAGCGCGCTCTCGCGGGCCACCTCGCCCACCAGCTGCACCTCCGCGGCGGACAGGTCGATGTTCGCGGGCAGCAGGTCCAGGCCCGGCACCTTGGTCTCGAGGATGACCTCGCGGGTGGAGACGCCGGTCTCCATCAGCAGGTTGTAGACCGTGTTCTCGAGCGCGTCGGCATTGATACCGAGCGCCGCGGAGGCCGCGCCCTGAGGGTCGAAGTCGATGAGCAGCACCTTGCGGCCGTACTCGGCGAGCGCCGCGGCGAGGTTGACCGACGTGGTGGTCTTGCCCACCCCGCCCTTCTGGTTGCACAGCGCGATGACTCGCGCGGGACCGTGGCTGTCGAGAGGCTCGGGTGCAGGGAAGTCGGTCACGCGCCAACCTTACCGGTTGGTGACGGCGCGGCTCAGCGGGCGCGCGGGTGCGTCGCGGCGTACACCTCGCGCAGCGTGTCGCGCGTCACGAGCGTGTAGATCTGGGTGGTGGTGACGGACGCGTGACCCAGCAGCTCCTGCACCACCCGCACGTCCGCACCGCCGCTGAGCAGGTGCGTCGCGAACGAGTGGCGCAGCGTGTGCGGGGAGACGTCCGCGACGCCGGCCCGCTCGGCGGCGGCGCGAAGGATCGCCCACGCCGACTGTCGCGACAGCCGCCCGCCGCGGGTGTTGAGGAACAGCGCCGGGGTGCCGCCGCCCGCCTGCGCGAAGGCCGCGCGTGCGCGGACCAGGTACGCGTCGAGGGCCTCGACGGCGTAGCCGCCGACGGGGACGATGCGCTCCTTGCGCCCCTTGCCCCTCAGCAGCACGGTCTCCTCCCCGGGGGCGAGCTCGAGGTCGTCGACGTCGAGCCCCACGGCCTCCGAGATGCGCGCCCCGGTCGCGTAGACGAGCTCGAGCAGGGCGCGGTCGCGCAACGGCGTGCCGCCGTCCCCCGCGCCCGCCTGGGCGAGGATCCGCGCGACGTCCTCGACCGGGATCGCCTTGGGCAGGCGCTTAGGGATCGAGCGGGGCTTGACCTGCGCCGAGGGGTCCGCCACGGTCCATCCCTCGAGCACAGCGAAGCGGTGCCAGCCGCGGATCGCGACCACGGTGCGGGAGGCCGATGCGGGGGCGAGCGCGCGCCCGCCGTCGGCTCCCGTGCTCACCCCCTGGGCGAAGGCGGACACGTCCTCGCGGGCGACGTCCTTGAGGTCGTCGAGGCCGCGGGTCGCGAGGAAGGCCGCGTACCGGTCGAGGTCGCGGCGGTACGCGGCGACGGTGTTCGGGCTCAGCCCGCGCTCCACGGCGACGTGCGCGAGGTACGCGTCACGCTGCCGCTCGAGCATCGGTCAGCGGACCGAGAGGACGTCGGTGAGGAACGGGTCCACCATCACCGCCGCGAACACGATCGACAGGTAGGTGATCGACGCGTGGAACAGCCGCATCTCATGCAGCTTTGCCGCGCCTGCCTTCGAGCGCAGGTACAGGCGGACGCAGGCCGCGAGGAACCACGCGCCGGCTGCGGCTGCGACCGCGACGTACACCCACGTCATGTTCGCCACCCACGCGAGCGCGAGGCTGGTGGCGACCATCGCGGCGGCGTAGCCGACCATCTCGATGGCGACCTTGCGCGCGGGGGCGACCACGGGGAGCATCGGCACGCGGGCCTGCTCGTAGTCGCCCTTGAACTTCATCGACAGCGGCCAGTAGTGCGGCGGAGTCCAGAAGAAGATGATGAGGAACAGCAGCACGGGGGTCCACGACAGCGACTGGGTCACGGCGGCCCACCCGATGAGCACCGGCATGCAGCCCGCCATGCCGCCCCACACGATGTTCTGCGCGGTGCGGCGCTTGAGGATCAT
Organism: Demequina silvatica; assembly: GCF_000971215.1. GTDB lineage: Bacteria > Actinomycetota > Actinomycetes > Actinomycetales > Demequinaceae > Demequina > Demequina silvatica. The sequence goes on along the minus strand of NZ_BBMA01000007.1, from coordinate 127,633 downwards.
CGTGTAGACCACGGCGTAGCCCACGATCGCGACCACGTTGAGCACCGCGGCGAGGGGCGAGCCCACCACGAGCCAGAACCACAGCGTCGAGACCACGGACAGGACCCACGCGAACACGAGCGCGCCGCGCTCGGACACCGCGCCGGTCACCAGGGGGCGGCGGCGCGTGCGCTTCATCAGCGCGTCGATGTCGCGGTCCAGGTAGCTGTTGAACACCTGGGCGCCGCCCGCGGACAGCGCGCCGCCCACGAGCGTGCCGAGCAGCAGGCCCAGCGAGGGCCAGCCGTCCGCCGCCAGCACCATGGTCGGGATGGTGGTGACGAGCAGCAGCTCGATGATCCGGGGCTTGGTCAGCGCGACGTACGCGCCGATGGTCGCCGCCACCCGACGGGGAGCCGCGACGGGCACGGCGGCATGAGCCTCAGAGGTGGCGGTCGGCATGCGGACAAGTGTAACCGCGCACACCGGGACCAGGGTCCGTTGCACACGCGTCTCGCACCATGAGATGGCACCGTTTCCGCCAATGTGAACGTCCTACAAAGCGATGGGGCCCGGGTAGGCTGACCCCCGTACCCGCACACCTGTCAAGGGAGACCCCTGTGACCATCAACTGGACCGACACGGACCGTCGCGCCGTCGACACCCTCCGCGTCCTCGCCGCCGACGCCGTGGAGAAGGTCGGCAACGGCCACCCGGGCACCGCGATCTCGCTCGCGCCCGCCGCGTACCTCCTCTTCCAGAACGTCATGCGCCACGACCCGGCGGACTCGCACTGGCTGGGCCGCGACCGCTTCGTGCTCTCCGCGGGCCACTCCTCGCTCACGCTGTACCTGCAGCTCTTCGCGTCCGGCTACAACCTCGGCCTCGACGACCTCAAGGCGCTGCGCACCGAGGGCTCGCTCACGCCCGGCCACCCCGAGTACGGCCACACCGACGGCGTCGAGATCACCACCGGCCCCCTGGGCACCGGCATCGCGTCCTCCGTGGGCATGGCGATGGCCGCGCGCCGTGAGCGCGGCCTGCTCGACCCGAACGCGGCCCCCGGCACCTCGCCGTTCGACCACTTCGTCTACGTCATCGCCGGTGACGGCTGCCTCCAGGAGGGCGTCGCCCACGAGGCCTCGGCGCTGGCCGGCACGCAGGAGCTCGGCAACCTCATCCTCATCTGGGACGACAACAAGATCTCGATCGAGCACGAGACCGACATCTCCTTCACCGAGGACGTGCTGGGCCGCTACGAGGCGTACGGCTGGCACACGCAGTCGGTGTCCTGGGTCACCGAGGACGGCTACCAGGAGGACCCGCAGGCGCTCTTCGACGCGATCGAGGCCGCCAAGGCGGAGACCGGCAAGCCGTCGATCATCAAGCTGTCGACCATCATCGGCTGGCCGTCGCCCACCAAGCAGAACTCGGGCGGCGTCCACGGCTCCGCGCTCGGCGCCGCCGAGGTCGCGGGCCTCAAGGAGGTGCTCGGCTTCGACCCCGAGCAGTCCTTCGCTGTCGAGCCCGAGGTCCTCGCCCACATGCACCAGGTCAAGGAGCGCGGCGCCGCCGCCCACTCCGAGTGGAACGCCCAGCTGTCGCGCTGGGAGGCCGAGAACCCCGAGCGCGCCGCCCTGCTGTCGCGCCTGGTGACCCGCGCCCTCCCCGAGGGTTGGGACGATGCGCTGCCCACCTTCGAGGTCGGCAGCAAGGTCGCGACGCGCGCCGCGTCGGGCAAGGTCCTCACGGCCCTCGCCCCGGTGCTGCCCGAGCTGTGGGGCGGCTCGGCCGACCTCGCCGGCTCGAACAACACCACCATGGACGGCGAGCCGTCGTTCCTGCCCCCGCGCCGCGCCACCCACTCGTGGCCGAACGCCGACTGGTACGGCCGCACGCTGCACTTCGGCATCCGCGAGTTCGGCATGGGCGCCATCATGAACGGCATCACGCTGCACGGCCTCACCCGCGTGTACGGCGGCACCTTCCTGGTGTTCTCCGACTACATGCGCGCCTCGGTCCGCCTCGCGGCCCTCATGCAGATCCCCACCACCTTCGTGTGGACCCACGACTCGGTGGGCCTGGGCGAGGACGGCCCGACGCACCAGCCGATCGAGCACGTCGCGACGCTGCGCGCCATCCCGGGCCTCGACGTCATCCGCCCCGCGGACGCCAACGAGACCGCGGCCGCGTGGAAGGCGATCCTCGAGACCACCGACCGCCCCTCGGCGATCATCCTGTCGCGTCAGAACCTCCCGGTCCTCGAGGGCACCTCGACCGAGGGCGTCCTCAAGGGCGCCTACGTGCTCGCGGGCGCCGACGAGGACGCCGACGTGCTGCTCATCGCCACCGGCTCCGAGGTCGAGGTCGCCCTGGGCGCCCGCGACATCCTCGCCGGCGAGGGCGTCAAGGCCCGCGTAGTGTCGATGCCGTCGCGCGAGCGCTTCGCCCGCCAGGACGCGGACTACCGCGAGTCGGTGCTCCCCGCCGCTCTCAAGGCGCGCGTGTCCGTCGAGGCCGGCTCGGCCCTCGGCTGGCGCGAGGTCGTCGGCGACGCGGGCCGCACCGTGTCGGTCGACCACTTCGGCGAGTCCGCGGACGGCGCGCTGCTGCTGAAGAAGTACGGGTTCAACGCGGAGAACGTCGCCGCGGTCGCCCGCGAGTCGATCGCCGCCGCCGGCTGACGCATCGTCCACATGGAAGGGGGTCCCGCTCGCGGGGCCCCCTTCCGCGTCCCCGCCGCGCGCCGCCACCCTGTTTGCTTGCGCCGCAGTTCGCTCAGCACGGTCTCGCCGGCGACACCCCGGCGATCACGTGCCGATCACGGCGACACGCCGCGTTCCGCCATCTGAAACCGTGCCGAGCGAACAAGGCGCCGCAGGTCTCACCAGGTGGCGCCACCGCATCGTCCGCCCGCAATAGGATGGCGAGAGCACAGCCGCCTGGCTCGATGTCCCCCCTGGAAGGTTTCCCAGCGTGAACAATCCCCTGCGCGATCCGCGCGACCGTCGCCTGCCCCGCATCGCCGGCTCCTGCGGCCTGGTCATGTTCGGCGTCACCGGCGACCTGGCCCGCAAGAAGCTCATGCCCGCGGTCTACGACCTCGCCAACCGCGGCCTGCTTCCCCCGGCATTCGCGCTCACGGGCTTCGCGCGCCGCGACTGGGACGAGCAGGACTTCGCGCAGGTCGTCCACGACTCCGTGAAGAAGTACGCGCGCACGCCGTTCCGCGAGGAGACGTGGCAGCAGCTGGCCGAGGGCATCCGGTTCGTGCAGGGCACGTTCGACGACCCGGAGGCGTTCCGGCGCCTGCGCGACACCGTCGAGGACCTCGACCGGGAGCGCGGCACCGGCGGCAACCACGCCTTCTACCTGTCCATCCCGCCGTCGGCATTCCCCCAGGTCATCACGCAGCTGCGCGAGTCCGGGCTGTCGGACCCCCGCGAGGGCACCTGGCGCCGCGTGGTCATCGAGAAGCCGTTCGGCCACAACCTCGAGTCCGCGGAGCAGCTCGACGCCGTGGTCTCGGACGTGTTCCCGCCCGACTCGGTGTTCCGGATCGACCACTACCTGGGCAAGGAGACGGTGCAGAACCTGCTCGCGCTGCGCTTCGCGAACCAGCTGTTCGAGCCCATCTGGAACTCCCAGTACATCGACCACGTGCAGATCACCATGGCCGAGGACATCGGCATCGGGTCGCGCGCCGGCTACTTCGACGGCATCGGCACCGCCCGCGACGTCATCCAGAACCACCTGCTCCAGCTGTTCGCGCTCACCGCGATGGAGGAGCCCGCGTCCTTCGAAGCGGACGACCTCCGCATGGAGAAGGAGAAGGTGCTGCGCTCGGTGGTGCTGCCCGAGGACCTGGGCGAGGGCACCGCGCGCGGCCAGTACGCGGCGGGCTGGCGCGGCGGCGAGCAGGTGGGCGGCTTCCTCGACGAGGACGGCATCTCCCCCGACTCCATCACCGAGACCTACGCGGCGATCCGCCTCGACGTGCCGAACCGCCGCTGGGCGGGCACGCCGTTCTACCTGCGCGCCGGCAAGCGCCTGGGGCGCCGCGTCACCGAGATCGCGCTGGTGTTCAAGAAGGCGCCGTCGCCGCACTTCCAGGAGGTCACCGGCAGCGACACCGGCTCGAACGCCCTGGTGATCCGCGTGCAGCCGGACGAGGGCGTGACCCTGCGCTTCGGCTCCAAGGTCCCCGGCACCGCGATGGAGGTGCGCGACGTCACCATGGACTTCGCGTACGGCAACGCGTTCACGGAGAGCTCGCCCGAGGCGTACGAGCGCCTCATCCTCGACGTCCTCCTGGGCGACCCGCCGCTGTTCCCCCGTCAGGAGGAGGTCGCGCTGTCCTGGAAGATCCTCGACCCCATCACCGACTTCTGGGAGACCCAGGGTCAGCCCGAGCCCTACCGCAGCGGCACGTGGGGCCCCGCGGGCGCGGACCAGATGATGGCCCGCGACGGACGCGTCTGGAGGCGCCCATGATCATCGAGATCCCGAACACCACCACCGGCGAGATCAACAAGCGCCTCATCGACTCGCGCAAGGAGGGCGGCGTCATCACGCTCGCCCGCGTGATGACGCTGGTGATCGACGCCACCGGTGCGGACGCCGAGCAGGCGATCGCCACCGCGAACGTCGCGTCGCGGGAGCACCCGTGCCGCATCATCGTGATCGCGCCCGGCGCCTCCGAGGAGGCCCGCCTCGACGCGGAGCTCCGCGTGGGCGGCGACGCGGGCGCGTCCGAGGTGATCGTGCTGCGTCCCTCCGGCGCGCAGATCGGCCACGACGACACCCTGGTCACCCCGCTGCTGCTGCCCGACGCGCCCATCGTGGTGTGGTGGCCGGCCGCGGTGCCCGACAACATCGGCTCCTGCTCGCTGGGCCAGATGGCGCAGCGCCGCATCACGGACACCAAGGGCGAGCCGGACCCGATCGGCACGCTGCTGTCGCTCGGCACCACGTACCGTCCCGGCGACACCGACCTCGCGTGGACCCGCCTCACCCGCTGGCGCGCGCTGCTCGCGGTCGCGCTCGAGCAGATCCCCGACCCGCAGGTGACCCGGGCGCGCATCCACGGCGACACCAACAGCCCGTCGATCCTGCTCCTGGGCGCGTGGCTGAAGCGCGCGCTCGATTGCGAGGTCGAGGCGGAGTACGACGACTCCGTGGCCGCGCTCCAGAGCATCACGCTCGAGACGCCGTCCGGCCCGATCTCGATCAGCCGACCCGACGGCCACAACGCCCGCATCACGCAGCCCGGGCAGCCCGACCACGTCATCGCGCTGCCCGCGCGCTCGCTCGAGGAGGCGCTGGCGGAGGAGCTGCGCCGCCTCGACTCCGACGAGATCTACGGCGAGGCCCTCGCGTCCTTCACCGCGGAGACGGTGGTCCCGCTGTGACCGGCGACCACGCGACCCGCGTGGTGGTGCACCCGTCCGCCACCGCAGTGGCGGAGGCGACCGCCGCGCGGCTGCTCCTCACGATCGTCGACACGCTGTCCGTGCAGGATCGCGTCGATGTGGTGCTCACGGGCGGCACCGTGGGCATCGAGACGCTCGCCGCGGTGTCGCGCTCCCCCCTGGCCGCGGCCATCGACTGGACCAGCGTCCACGCGTGGTGGGGCGACGAGAGGTTCGTGCCCGCGGGCGACCCCGACCGCAACGAGGGTCAGGCGCAGGCCGCGCTGCTCGGCGCGCTCCCGATGCCGGAGGAGAACATCCACCGCATGGGCGCCTCCACCGAGTTCCCCTCCGCCGAGGAGGCCGCCTTCTCCTACGCCGAGGACATCGCCGTCCAGGGCGCGCCCGACTGGGACGTGCTCATGCTCGGCATGGGCCCCGACGGCCACGTCGCCTCGCTGTTCCCCGGCCACCCCGGCTACGCGGAGCGCGGCGCCGAGGCGATCGCCGTCCACGACTCCCCCAAGCCCCCGCCCACGCGCGTCTCGCTCACGCTCGAGTCCATCCGTCGCGCCAAGCGCGTGTGGATCGTGGCCGCAGGAGCCGCGAAGGCCGACGTCGTCGCGCGCTCGCTCCACGGCGACCTCAAGCTTCCCGCCGCCGCGGTGCGCGGCACGGTCGAGACCCTGTGGCTCGTGGACGCCGAGGCGGTCGCGAAGGTCTGACTCCCGGGTTCGCTGCGCACGGTCTCAGATCCGACACCCCGGTCGACCGGGCGGTTCCCAGGCGGGCGCGCGGCGTGGCGCCGGCCGGACCGTGCGCAGCGAACTGAGGGGCTAGTGGCGCTTGCCCATGAGCAGGTCGCGGCCCTCGGCGTCGACGCCCTCGCGCGCCGGCAGCCGGTCGCGCACCGTCGACACGATTCCCTCGATGTCGAACTCTGCGGGCTTCGCGTAGATCTCCTCGCCGTCGGCGCGGAACGTGAACACGCCCTTGCGCCCGGTCTTGAGGGTCACGCCCGCGATCGCGTTGCCGAACTCCTCCAGCAGGCGCGTCTGCGCCTCGGTCGCGCGCGGCAGGTAGCCGCAGGGCACGCAGTACTCGATCTCGATCTGCACGGTGGTTCCTTTCGTTCGTGCTGGTGCCAACCGTAGCGGGGCCCGCGGGATTCCCCCGACCCGCGCATCGTCCCTTCTCCCCCGGGACGATGCGGCGGCCGGGGGCCCCTGGAACGCGCGACAGGGCCGCTCCCCGGGTGGGGAACGGCCCTGTGATCAGCGAGCTTGCGCTACTCCGCGACCGCGAGGTCGCCGCGACGCACGCGAAGCGCGGACAGCGCCTCGTCCAGGAGGGCGGCGCCCTCCTCGTCGCTGCGACGCTCCTTCACGTACGCGAGGTGCGTCTTGTAAGGCTCGTTGCGGATCGGCTCCGGAGGGTTGTCCGGGTCGAGTCCACCGGGAAGGCCGCAGCGCGGGCAGTCCCACTCGACCGGGATCTCCTGGTCGTCACCGATTGCGAAGCTCGGCGAGGTCACGTGACCCCGTGCACAGTAATAGGAGACGACCTGACGCGGCGCGGATTCGCCCCGCTCGTCCTCTCCCATGGGTCCGGCGCCTACGCGCGAACCTCGGATGGCGTTGCCCCCTGCCATGGGTACGACCTCCGTCGACTAGCTAGATGGAGAACTTGGACGTGAGGCCGAGCAGCACGACCACCGCGAACCAGACGATCGCGACCGTCCAGGTGATGCGGGTGAGGTTGCGCTCGCCCACGGCGGACGACTGCACGCCCGACGCGAGGCCGCCGCCGAACATGTCGGTGATGCCGCCGCCACGACCGCGGTGGATGAGCACCAGCGCGATGATGAGCAGCGAGGTCACGACGAGCATGACCCAGAGGATGGTCTCGAGGATGTCCACTGTTCTCCCAGATGATGGATTGCGCTCACAAGGATACGCGACGCGAAGGGCCGGACCGGCCCACGATGGGGCCGGTCCGACGCCTGCTTGCAGCGCGACTTACAGCGCGACGTTGTGCGCCTTGAAGCGCGCGATCTTGGAGAACTCCTCCGGGTCGAGCGAGGCGCCGCCGACGAGCCCGCCGTCGACGTCGGGCTCGGCCATGAGCTGGGCGATCGACGAGGACTTCACCGAGCCGCCGTAGAGGACGCGGACGCCGTCAGCGAGCTCGGCGTCGTAGAGCTCCGCGAGGCGGCCACGGATGGCCGCGCAGACCTCCTGCGCGTCGGCCGGGGTCGCGACCTCGCCGGTGCCGATGGCCCACACGGGCTCGTAGGCGATGACGACGTCCTTGGCCTGCTCGGCCGGGAGTCCCTCGAGCGCGCCGTCGACCTGGGCCAGCGTGTACTCGACGTGCGTGCCCTCCTTGCGGATGTCGAGGCCCTCGCCCACGCAGACGATCGGCACGATGCCGTGCTCGAACGCGGTCTTGGTCTTGGCCGCCACGATCGCGTCGGTCTCGCCGTGGTACTGGCGACGCTCCGAGTGGCCCACGGCCACGTAGGAGACGCCCAGCTTCGACAGCTGGGTGCCGGAGACCTCGCCCGTGTAGGCGCCCGAGACGTGCTCGGAGATGTCCTGCGCGCCGTACTTGAGCTCGAGCTGGTCGGCGTCGACGAGCGTCTGGACCGAGCGGAGCGAGGTGAACGACGGCAGGACCGCGACCTCGACCTCGGAGAAGTCGTGCTTGGCGTCACGGAGCAGCCAGGCGAGCTTCTGGACGGTGTGCGTCGCCTCGAGGTGGTCGAGGTTGAGCTTCCAGTTGCCGGCGATCAGCGGGGTACGTGCCATGGGTCAGTCCTCCAGAACGGCGAGGCCCGGAAGGACCTTGCCCTCGAGCAGCTCGAGCGACGCGCCGCCGCCCGTGGAAATGTGGCCGAAGCCGGCCTCGTCGAAGCCGAGCAGGCGCACGGCCGCGGCGGAGTCGCCGCCGCCCACGACGGAGAAGCCGTCGGAGTCGATCATCGCCTGCGCGACGGCCTTGGTGCCGGCCGCGAAGGCGTCCATCTCGAACACGCCCATGGGGCCGTTCCAGACGATGGTCTTGGCGTCGGCGAGCTTGGACGCGAACAGCGCGGCCGAGTCGGGGCCGATGTCGAGGCCCATGCGGTCCGCGGGGATCGCGTCGGCGGCGACCACCACGGCGTCCGCGTCGGCGGCGAACCTGTCGGCGGCGACGATGTCGGTCGGGAGCACGATCTCGACGCCGTTCTCCTCGGCGGTCGCGAGGTAGCCCTTGACGGTGTCGATCTGGTCGCCCTCGAGCAGCGAGGTGCCGACCTCGTAGCCCTTGGCCGCGAGGAACGTGAAGACCATGCCGCCGCCGATGAGCAGGCGGTCCGCCTTGGTGAGCAGGTTGGCGATGACGCCGAGCTTGTCGGAGACCTTCGAGCCGCCGAGGACCACCGCGTACGGGCGGGCCGGGTCGGTGACGGCCTTGCCGAGCGACACGACCTCCTTCTCGACGAGCGTGCCGGCGGCCGCGGGCAGCACCTTCGCGACGTCGTAGACCGACGCCTGCTTGCGGTGAACCACGCCGAAACCGTCCGAGACGAACGCGTCGGCGAACGCGGCGAGCTCGGCGGCGAGCGACTCGCGCTCCTCGTCGACCTTCGAGGTCTCGCGGGCGTCGAACCGCACGTTCTCGAGCATCGCGACCTGGCCGGGCTCGAGCGCGGCGACGGTGGCCTTGGCGGACTCGCCGACCAGGTCCTCCGCGAGGGTGACGGGGCGGCCGAGCAGCTCCGCGAGGCGCGCGGCGGCGGGCGCGAGCGAGTATTTGTCCTCGGGCGCGCCCTTGGGGCGGCCCAGGTGCGCGGTGACGATGACGGCGGCGCCGGCGTCGAGCAGCTTCTGGATGGTGGGGACCGAGGCGCGCACGCGGCCGTCGTCCGTGATGGTGGTGCCGTCGAGCGGGACGTTGAGGTCCGAGCGGACCAGCACCTTCTTGCCGGCGAGGTCGCCGAGCGAGTCGATGGTCTTCATTGAGGTTCCGTTCCTGCGAGATGGGAAGGGGTGATGCGGGGTGACGCGACGACGGCCGCACACGTCAGAGCGTGCGCGGCCGTCGATACGAGTCTCTCGAGAGAGTGCTTAGATGCGCTCGCCGACGTACTCGGTGAGCTTGACGAGCGACGAGGAGTAGCCCCACTCGTTGTCGTACCAGGACACGATCTTGACGGTGGTGCCGCCGGAGACCTTGGTGAGCTTCGCGTCGAAGATCGACTGGTGCGGGTCGCCCACGATGTCCGAGGAGACGATCTCGTCCTCGACGTAGGAGAGGGTGCCGACCATGGTGGACTCGGCGGCGGCCTTCACCGCGGCGTTGACCTCGTCGACCGTGACCTCACGCGACGCCTCGAAGGTGAGGTCGGTGGCGGAGCCGGTGATCGTCGGCACGCGCATCGCGAAGCCGTCGAGCTTGCCCTTGAGCTCGGGGAGCACGAGGGCGACGGCCTTGGCCGCACCGGTCGAGGTGGGGACGATGTTCTGGGCGGCGGCGCGGGCGCGGCGCATGTCGCGGTGCGGGCCGTCCTGGAGGTTCTGGTCACCCGTGTACGCGTGGATCGTGGTCATGAGGCCACGCTCGATGCCGATCGCGTCGTTGAGGGCCTTCGCGACGGGCGCGAGGCAGTTGGTGGTGCAGGACGCGTTCGAGATGATGTGGTGCGCGGCCGGGTCGTAGTCGGTGTGGTTCACACCCACGACGAAGGTGGCGTCCTCGTTCGACGCGGGGGCCGAGATGATGACCTTCTTGGCGCCGGCCTCGATGTGGGCCTTCGCCTTGGTGGCGTCGGTGAAGAAGCCGGTCGACTCGATGACGATGTCGGCACCCAGCTCGGCCCAGGGGAGGTTGGCGGGGTCGCGCTCGGCGAGGGCCTTGATGGCCTTGCCGTCGACGTAGATGTTCTCGTCGTCGTGCGTGACGGTCTTGGGGAAGCGGCCCAGCACGGTGTCGTACTTGAGGAGGTGCGCCAGGGTGGCGTTGTCCGTGAGGTCGTTGACACCGACGATCTCGATGTCTGCACCCTGCGCCTCGATGGCGCGGAAGAAGTTACGTCCGATGCGGCCGAAGCCGTTGATACCGACCTTGATGGTCACTGTTGTGTCTCCTCCGGTGCGCCGCCGGGGCGACGCGATAGTGGATGGTGGGATGCGCACCTCGACGTGCGCCGGACGCCGCCGCGGGGCGGGCCACTGCTGATGAGCCTACAACGTTTCGCGAGGGCCTCCCAGCGGACAGAAGTCCCAGGTGTGACCGCTCACGGGCCGCTAATCGTCCTCGAGGAGCTCCTGCGAGATGCCCGCCTCGGTGTCCGGGATGCCCAGCTCCTCCGCACGCTTGTCGGCGGTGGCGAGCAGGCGGCGGATGCGGCCGGCGACGGCGTCCTTGGTGAGCGGCGGGTCGGCGAGCTTGCCGAGCTCCTCGAGCGAGGCCTCGCGGTTGGCCAGGCGCAGCTCGCCCGCCTCGCGCAGGTGCTCGGGGAGGTCCTCGCCGAGGATCTCGAAGGCGCGCGCGACGCGCGCGCCGGCGGCGACGGCCGCCCGGGCGGAGCGGCGCAGGTTCGCGTCGTCGAAGTTGGCGAGGCGGTTGGCGGTGCCGCGCACCTCGCGGCGGGTCCGCTTCTCCTCCCACTGGAGCACCGAGTCGTGCGCCCCGAGGCGGGCCAGCAGGTTCGCGATCGCGTCGCCGTCGCGGATCACCACGCGGTCGACGCCGCGCACCTCGCGCGACTTTGCGCCGATGCCGAGGCGGCGGGCCGCCCCCACCAGCGCGAGCGCGGCCTCCGGGCCGGGCGACGTGACCTCGAGCGCGGAGGAGCGGCCGGGCTCGGTGAGCGAGCCGTGCGCGAGGAACGCGCCGCGCCACGCGGCCACCGTGTCCTCGATGCCGCCGCCGACCACGTGCGGGGGCAGCCCGCGCACGGGACGGCCGCGGTGGTCCAGAAGGCCGGTCTGGCGGGCGAGCGACTCGCCCTCCTTGACCACGCGCACCACGTAGCGGTTGCCCTTCTTGAGCGCGCCGCCGGAGACCACGATGATCTCGGAGCCCAGGCCGTACGTCTCGCCGATGTAGCCGCGGAGGCGCCTCGCGGCGGCCGCGGTGTCGAGCTCCGCCTCGATCACGATCCGCCCGGAGACGATGTGGAGGCCGCCCGCGAACCGGAGGGTGGCGGCGATCTCCGCCTTCCGTGCGGACACCTTCTCGACCGGGACGCGCGCGAGCTCGTCCTTCACCTGTGCCGTCAAAGCCATGGCGCCAATCCTGCCATCTGTCAGCCGGTGACAGCGCCGTGACCGCGCACCGAGGCGACCAGCGACTGGTACCGCTCCCGCAGGAGCGTGACGTCGTGGCGGTCGAGCGTCCCCTCCTCCCGCAGCGGCGCGGCGACGTACCGCGCCCCCCAGGACTCGACCGCGGCCCTCAGCGCAGCATCGTCCTCCGACGCGTCGACCAGGACCACCGCGGGCACGAAGGCGGGTGCGGCGGCCCGCAACGCCGCGACGTCGTCGATGCGCGAGGTGCCGGCGGTCTCCTCGTCCTCGTCCGCGATGTTGAGCGTGAGGATGGTGCGCGGGCCCGCCTCGACCAGCGCGGCGGCCACTCGCGGCACCAGGAAGTGCGTGAGCACGGACGTGTACCAGCTGCCCGGGCCCAGGATCACGGCATCGGCGGAAGCCAGCGCCTCGAGCGTCGCGGCCGGCACCGCGGGGTCCGCCGGCTCGATCGCGAGCGAGCGCACGCGCCCCGGTGCGGTCGCGACCGCGACCTGCCCCGTCACGCGCAGCGGCCCGTCGGGGCAGTCGACCTCCGCGCTCACGGTGATCGGCTCGGTGGACACCGGCAGCACGCGGCCCTCCGCGCGCAGCAGGCGCCCCACCCAGTCCAGGCCCTCGACTATCCCGCCCGTGCGGTCCCACAGTCCCGCGATGAGGAGGTTGCCCACCGCGTGGCCGTCGAGCGGGCCGCCGGTCGCGAAGCGCCACTGCAGCACGTCGCGCCAGGTGCGGCCCCAGTCGGTGTCCTCGCACAGCGCGGAGAGCGCCATGCGCAGGTCGCCGGGCGGCGGCACCGGCATCTCCGCGCGGATGCGACCGGAGGACCCGCCGTCGTCCGCGACGGTCACCACCGCGGTGATGGAGTCGCACGCGCCGCGCAGCGCCGTGAGGGTCGCGTAGAGGCCGTGGCCGCCTCCCAGCGCGACCACGTGGGGCCCGGTCAACGCGGCTCCCTGTCCCGGTGGGTGACGCGGACCTGGTAGCCGCGCTCCCCCAGCACGCGGCCCAGCTCCTCCGCGATCGCGACCGAGCGGTGCTTGCCGCCCGTGCAGCCCACGCCGATGGTCACCGAGTGCTTGTCGTGCGCGCGGTAGCGGTCGAGCACGCCGGAGATCACCTCGGCGTAACCGGACACGAAGTCGCGCGCGCCGTCCGAGGCGAGCACGTAGTCCCGCACCGGCGCATCGAGCCCGGTGAGGGGACGCAGCTCGGGCTCCCAGTGGGGGTTCTGCAGGAAGCGCACGTCGGCGACGAAGTCGGCGTCGCGGGGCGAGCCGTTCTTGAACCCGAACGACTGCACGTTGACCTGCAGCGGCCTCTCGGTCTCCCCCGACGTCTCCGTCATGACGTCGCGCAGCTGGTGGACGTTGAGGTCGGACGTGTCGACCACCTCGGTGGACCGCTCGCGCACCTCGGCCAGCGCGGACCGCTCGCGCGCGATCCCCTCGAGGATGGTGCCGTCGCCCTGCAGCGGGTGCGGCCGGCGTGCCTCCTCGAAGCGGTGGACCAGCGTCGCGTCGGACGCGTCGAGGAACACCAGGCGGACGGTGATGCCGCGCTCCTCGAGGTCGTCGAGCACCGCGATGACGTCCTGGAAGAAGTCGCCGCCGCGCACGTCCACCACGGCGGCGAGCCGGTGGTGGCGACCGCGTCCCACCATCTCGACCAGCCCGGCGAGCAGCTGCGGGGGCAGGTTGTCGACCACGTACCAGCCCAGATCCGCCAGCGCCGCGGCGGCCTTGGTGCGGCCGGCGCCGGACATGCCGGTGAGGACCATGACCTCCGCGTCGACGCCCGACATGTCGAGCGAGGGGCGCGGGATGCCGGAGGGGAAGGTGACCGGGGGGACCTCGTCCATCATGCGTCCAGCATGCCAGCCTCGCCCCGCAGAGCCTGGTAGACCGTCCGGGCGGTGCCCGATCCCACGCCGGGCACCAGCGCGATCTGCTCGATCGAGGCCTCCTTGAGCCGCGCGAGCGACCCGAAGTGCGTGAGCAGCGCCTTCGCGCGGCCGGGCCCGACGCCCGGCACCTGGTCCAGCTGCGACACCTTCATGGCCTTGGTGCGCTTGGCACGGTGGTGCTTGATCGCGAACCTGTGCGCCTCGTCGCGGACGCGTTGGAGCAGGTACAGCGCCTCGGAGCCGCGGGGCAGGATCACCGGGAAGTCGTCGCCGGGCACCCACACCTCCTCGAGGCGCTTCGCGAGCCCCACCACCGCGATGTCCGGCACCCCCACCTCGTCGAGCGTCCGCCGCGCGGCGTTCACCTGCGGCAGGCCTCCGTCGACCACCACCAGCTGCGGCGGGTACGCGAACCGCGCGGTCTCGCGCTCCTCGGGCGGCAGCTGCGACTCCTCGAGGTAGCGCTTGAACCGCCGCGACAGCACCTCGTGCATCGCCGCCGTGTCGTCGACCGCGTCCGCGATGGAGAACTGGCGGTACTCGGGCTTGCGCGCGATCGCGTCCTCGAACACCACCATCGAGCCCACCTGGTTGGTGCCCTGGGTGTGGGAGATGTCGTAGCACTCGATCCGCAGCGGCGCCTCGGCGAGCCCCAACGCCTCCTGGAGCTCCTGCAGCGCCGCGGACCTCGTGGTGAGGTCCGAGGCGCGCCTCAGCCGGTGCTGCTCGAGCACCTGCACCGCGTTGCCGTGCCCCGTCGAGGCCAGCTCGGCCTTCTTCCCCCGGGCCGGCACGCGCATCGTCACCTTGGCGCCCCGTAGACCGGACAGCCACTCGGTGAGGACCGCGTGGTCCTCGGGCAGGTGCGGGACCAGCACCTCGGGCGGGATCTCCTCTGCGTCGGCGGCCCCGTAGGCCTCCTCGAGCAGGCGCACCACCATCCCGGCGGGCCCGAGCGGCTCGGGCTTGTCGACCACCCAGCCGCGCTCGCCCGCGATGCGGCCGTCCCGGACGTGGAACACGTGGGCCGCGGCCTCGAGCTCGTCGTCCTCCAGCGAGAAGATGTCCGCGTCCACGCCCGCGTCCAGCACGATCGCGTTGCGCGCCATCACCGCGTCCAGCGCGCGCAGCCGGTCCCTGGCCCGCGCCGCGGACTCGAAGTCCTCGCGCTCGGCGGCCGCGTGCATCGTGGAGGTGAGATCCCTCACCAGCGACTTCGCGTCGCCCGCGAGCACCTGGCACACGCGCTCGGCGAGCTCCCGGTGGTCCTCCTCGGAGATGCGGCCCACGCACGGCGCGGCGCACTTGTCGATGTAGCCCAGGAGGCACGGACGCCCCTGCCGTTCCGCCTTGCGCAGCACCCCGGGCGCGCACGTGCGCACCGGCAGCGCGGTGAGCAGCGTGTCGACGGTCTCGCGGATGGCCCACGCCTTCGCGTACGGCCCGAAGTACCGCACGCCCTTCTTGCGCTCGCCCCGCATCACCTGGATCCGCGGGTACCTCTCGTTCATGGTGACGGCGAGGTACGGATACGACTTGTCGTCGCGGAACACCACGTTGAAGCGCGGGTCGTACTGCTTGATCCACGTGTGCTCGAGGATGAGCGCCTCGACCTCGTTGCGCACCACCGTCCATTCGACGGACGATGCGGTGGTCACCATCGCGCGCGTGCGCGGGTGGAGCTGGGCCGGGTCCTGGAAGTAGTTGGCCAGGCGCGCGCGCAGGCTCTTCGCCTTGCCCACGTACACCACCCGGCCGTGCGGGTCCCGGAACCGGTACACGCCCGGCTTGGTCGGGATGGTGCCGGTCGCGGGACGGTACGAGGCGGGATCGGTCACGTCGCCAGCCTACGGATCAGGCGCGCGCCGGTGCGCCGAGGATCTCCGCGAGGAACGCGCCCGTGTGGGAGCCCTCCGCGCCGGCGACCTCCTCCGGCGTGCCCTCCGCGATCACCGTGCCGCCGCCCGAGCCGCCCTCGGGGCCCATGTCGATGACCCAGTCGGAGGACTTGATGACGTCGAGGTTGTGCTCGATCACGATGACCGTGTTGCCCTTCTCGACCAGGCCCTGCAGCACGCCGAGCAGCTTGCGCACGTCCTCGAAGTGCAGGCCCGTGGTGGGCTCGTCGAGCACGTAGATGGTGCGGCCGGTGGAGCGGCGCTGCAGCTCGGAGGCGAGCTTGACGCGCTGCGCCTCGCCGCCCGACAGCGTGGGCGCGGGCTGGCCCAGGCGCACGTAGCCGAGGCCCACCTCGACCAGCGTGGTGAGGTGACGCGCGATCGAGGGGATCGCCTCGAAGAAGTGGGCGGCCTCCTCGATGGGCATGTCGAGCACGTCGGCCACGTTCTTGCCCTTGAAGTGCACCTCGAGGGTCTCGCGGTTGTACCGCGCCCCCTTGCACACCTCGCACGGGACGTACACGTCGGGGAGGAAGTTCATCTCGATCTTGAGCGTGCCGTCGCCCGCGCACGCCTCGCAGCGTCCGCCCTTGACGTTGAAGGAGAACCGGCCGGGGCCGTAGCCGCGGACCTTCGCCTCCTGGGTGTCCGCGAACAGCTTGCGCACCTTGTCCCACACGCCCGTGTAGGTCGCGGGGTTCGAGCGCGGGGTGCGGCCGATGGGCCCCTGGTCCACGTGCACGATCTTGTCGAGCTGGTCGACGCCCGTGATCCGGGTGTGGCGGCCGGCGACCTGGCGGGCGCCGTTGAGCGTGTTCGCGAGGGACGTGTAGAGGATCGAGTTCACCAGCGTCGACTTGCCGGAACCGGACACGCCAGTCACCGAGGTGAGGACGCCCAGCGGGAAGCTCACGTCGATGTCGCGCAGGTTGTGCTCGCGCGCGCCCACCACGGTGATCTCGCGCTTGGGGTCCACCGCGCGGCGGGACTCGGGCAGCTCGATGCGACGGCGGCCGGCGACGTACGCGCCCGTGACCGAGCGCTCGTTGGCGAGGAGCTCCTCGTAGGTGCCCGAGTGGACCACCTCTCCCCCGTGCTCGCCGGCGCCGGGGCCGATGTCGACCACCCAGTCCGCGGTGCGGATGGTGTCCTCGTCGTGCTCGACCACGATGAGCGTGTTGCCCAGGTCGCGCAGGCGCGTGAGGGTGTCGATGAGGCGGCGGTTGTCGCGCTGGTGCAGGCCGATCGACGGCTCGTCGAGCACGTACAGCACGCCCACCAGGCCCGACCCGATCTGGGTGGCGAGGCGGATGCGCTGCGCCTCGCCGCCGGACAGCGTGCCGGCCGCGCGGGCCAGCGTGAGGTAGTCGAGGCCCACGTCGAGCAGGAACCCCAGGCGCGCGTCGATCTCCTTGAGCACCTGGACGGCGATGTGGCGGCCGCGCTCGTCGAGCTCGGCGGTTACCAGGAAGTCGCGCGCGTCCGCGATGGACAGCTCGCAGACCTCGGCGATGGACTTGTCGCCGATGGTGACGGACAGCACCTCGGGCTTGAGGCGCGCTCCCTTGCACACGGGGCACGGCACCTCGCGCATGTAGGACTCGTACTTCTCGCGCGACCACTCGGACTCGGTCTGCTCGTGCAGGCGCTCGATCCAGGTGATGACGCCCTCGAAGCCGGTGGTGTACTGCCGCTCGCGGCCGTAACGGTTCTTGAAGCGGACGTGGACCTGGTAGTCCTTGCCCGTGAGGATCGCGTTCTGCGCCTCCTTGGGCAGGTGCCGCCACGGGGTCTTCATGTCGAAGCCCAGGTCGTCCGCCAGCGCGGTGAGGGTCCGCGTGAAGTAGTCGGAGCTGGTCGCGGCCCACGGGGCCACCGCGCCCTCCCGTAGCGAGAGGTCGCGGTCCGGGATCACCAGGTCGGGGTCCACCTCGAGCTTGATCCCGATGCCGGTGCACTGCGGGCACGCGCCGTACGGGGCGTTGAAGGAGAAGGTGCGGGGCTCCATCTCCTCGAGCGTGAGGACGTGGTCGTTGGGGCACGCGCGCTTCTCGGAGTAGCGGCGCGGCTCGATGTCACCGTCGACGGGGTCGATGATGACCAGGCCGTCCGCGATCCGCAGCGCCGTCTCCACCGAGTCGGTGAGGCGCTGGCGCACGCCGTCGCGGGCGACCAGGCGGTCCACCACCACCTCGATGTCGTGCTTGAGCTTCTTCTCGAGCTGCGGCGGCTCGGTGAGCTGCACGGTCTCGCCGTCGACGCGGGCGCGCGCGAAGCCCTGCTGCTGGAGGTCCTCGAAGAGGTCCTGGTACTCGCCCTTGCGGCCGCGGACCACGGGCGCGAGCACCTGGTAGCGGGTGCCCTCGGGCAGCGCGAGCACCGAGTCGACGATCTGCTGCGGAGTCTGCGCCTGGATCTGCTCGCCGCAGACCGGGCAGTGCGGGGTGCCCACGCGCGCGTAGAGGAGGCGCAGGTAGTCGTAGACCTCGGTGATGGTGCCCACCGTGGACCGCGGGTTGCGGTTGGTGGACTTCTGGTCGATGCTGACGGCCGGCGACAGACCCTCGATGAAGTCGACGTCGGGCTTGTCCATCTGGCCCAGGAACTGGCGCGCGTACGCGGACAGCGACTCGACGTAGCGGCGCTGCCCCTCCGCGAAGATCGTGTCGAAGGCCAGCGAGGACTTGCCCGAGCCGGACAGCCCCGAGAAGACGATGAGGGCGTCGCGCGGAAGGTCGAGGTCGACACCCTTGAGGTTGTGCTCACGCGCACCGCGGACGAGGAGACGGTCGTTCACCCGGCCATGCTACGCGGAAATCGCTTCGAACACACGTTCGAAGCGCGCGTGTCGGGGCGACGATGCGCGGGTTGCGCGCCCCGGTGACGCTAGGTTGCGAGCGTGGAGAGTGCGGAGACGCCCGCGGCGGCGCTGGCCGGGATCGAGCGGGCGCGCGGGCGCCTCGCCGGGAGCGTGCGGACGCCCGTGTGGCGCGCGGTCTCGAACGCGGCCGGCACCGGGGCGTTCCTCGCCACATACGCGTCCGGCACGTTTCCCGCCTGGGCCTTCCTCGCGCTCGCCGCGATGTTCGTGCCGAGCTTCGCCCAGCTCCGCGACGCGAGCAGGCCGCGCCAGCGCGGGCTGCTCACCTGGGCGTGGCCCGCGGCCGTGATCGTGGTGCTCCTCCTCCCCGCGTTCGCCGCCGCCCTCTGGCTCGGCTGGAACGAGCGCGAACCCGGCCTCGGCATCGCGCTCGGCGCCTTCATCGCGATCGTCCTCCTGGCGCTGCACCTGTGGTGGGCTCGGCTGGCGGCGCGACCGGTGATCCCCGACGCGTCGGCTGCTCCCCTGCTCGACGCCGTGCTTGAGGAGCCGCTCGCGCTGCGGCTGCTCGGCGTCCTCGCCTCGTACCGTGGCCACCTCGAGGCGCCCACGGTCGAGCATGCCCTCGAGGCCCCCGACACCGCGGCCGGAGCCGCGTGCACTCCCCTGGTCGCCGCGGGCTACGCCGAGTTCACCGACCCGGACCAGCCGTTCGGCCGCGGGCGCATCTGGCTGCGCGCGACGCCCGCGGGCATCGCGGCCTTCGACTCCCACCTCGCGGCGCTGCGAGCCTCCGCGACGCCGGTGCCCTAGCCTGCGGCCATGGAGCACGACGACCACCCCGCCGAGACCCTCGCCGAGAACGCGCAGGTCAGGCAGCGGGCCGCGGGGCTGGCGCTGCCGCCGCTGTGGCACTCCGCGGCGTTCGCGCTCCTCCTCGCCGGGTGGTTCCTCCTGGGACGCACCGTGGACGTTCCCGACGGCTGGGGGATCCACCTGTTCGCCGCGTGGGTCCTCTGCCTGATCCTGCTCGATCTCTCGCGCGGACAGCTCACCGGCGTCTCGACGGGCGCCGCGCCGGTGCGCGGCCGCTACCTGTGGCTCAGCATGGTGACCCTGATCGCCTTCATGGCGAGCGCCATCTGGCTCGATGCGACGGAGGCGCCCCGGTGGGCCTCGATCGCGTGCGCGATCACCGGTGGCGTGACGCTGTTCGCGCTGACGGCGGTCGGCGGGCGCCGCGCCGTCCCGCCCGACGTCCCGCGGGGCGGGTTCGTGCTGCTCGACCCCGTGCTCGGCGCGCCCGGACGCCTCCCCACCATGGCGGCGGTGTGCGCGGTCGACGGCAGGGTCGACGCGGAGTTCCTGGGCAGGGTCGACCCCGCCCCCACGCCCGAGATGCGCGGCGCGCTGCTCTCGCTCGGCGAGGCGGGCTACCTGACGTTCCCGCAGCCATGGCTCCGCGGACCGCGCCGCCGCGTGTGGATCCGCGCGACGTCGCGCGGCCGCTCGGCGTACTACGGCCACATCACCGCGCTGCGCGAGCTGGCGAGCGAGTCCGGCGCGGCCTGAACCCCCGCGCCCGGCGACGGTCGTGGGCCCGGCGCGCCGCGCATCGTCTCCCCGCACCAGCCGCCAGGATGGGCGCATGAGCCTCTTCGCGATCCACTACGTCTACGACCACCGCGCCGCCGAGCGCGAGCAGATGCGCCCGGTCCACCGCGCGTGGATCATGTCGCTGGTCGAGGCCGGCGTCGCGAAGGCCTTCAGCCGCTACGAGGACGCGGGCGACCCCGGCGCGCTGCTGATCTTCGAGGCCGAGAGCGCGGACGCGATCGAGCAGATGCTCACCGCGGACCCGTACCAGCAGGCCGGGCTGGTGGTGTCGCACTCGGTGCGCGCGTGGCCCGCTGGCGGGCCCTGGGTGGCCTGACGCGTCACCGCGTCAGCAGGAGATCGGCTTCCAGACGTAGACGCCGTTGATCTTGCCGCCCGGGTAGCCCTGCCGGCAGCCGGTGTAGCCCGGGTAGGTGGCGTCGGTGTACCAGCCGGACGGGATGCTGATGGAGTCGGTGCTCGTGCCCGAGCCGCTCGTCTTGGCAGGCTCGCCCTTCCTGTCGACAGCGGTGCCGCACTTGTGCGCCGTCTGCCGGTCGAGGGCGCGGTATGTCTTCTGCCGGGGGTGCCACTGGTAGCCGTCGACGGAGTCGTAGCGCGCGTTGGCGTAGCCGGAGCGGATCTGGGCGGCGCCGACGTCGGTGGTGCCGACCTTGATGGTGCGCAGCGCGCGGCCGTACGCGTCCCTGTCCTTGACGCTGGCGGGGTTGATGACCGTGACCTTCTTGCCCTCGACCATGCGGGTGAGCTTGGCGGTGGCGGACGTGTAGCCGCACTGGCCTCGCTCGGGGGTGTCGAAGCCGATCAGGCGCACGCGCGCGCCGTTGGCGAGGCGCACGGTGTCGCCGTCGATGACCTCCGCGACCCGCTTCACCGTGGTGACGGTGGTCGCGGCATGCAGCGACGCGTCCGCGGGCGCGGCCGACGCGGCGGACGCCCCTACCGCCAGGGTGGCGATCATGATGGCGGTGATGAGCGTGCGACGCACGGTGAACCTGCTTCCCTCGGCTGATGCGGGACCAGGGTAGGCGGCGGAGGTGCGCGCCGATGACCACCGGCGGCGTGATGTTCCGCACACACCGGCGGGTGGTGACCAGGGCGGCAGCTAGGCCTTCTCGTCCTCTGCGGACTCCGCCGCCTCGCCGTTCTGCAGCGCCAGCAGGTGCTCGCGGTGGCGCTTGCGCGTCACCAGCAGGCTGGCGGTGGCCGCGACGCCGAGGATCACCAGGATCACCAGCAGCGACACGGCCGAGGACGGGGTCCACACCTCGACGGGCTCGCCGCCGTTGATGAACGGGATGGTGTTCTGGTGGAGCGCCTCGAGCACCAGCTTGACGCCGATGAAGCCGAGCACCAGCGCGAGTCCGTAGGACAGGTAGATGAGGCGCGACAGCAGCCCGTCCACCAGGAAGAACAGCTGCCGCAGGCCCAGCAGCGCGAACGCGTTGGCCGTGAACACGATGTACGGGTCCTGCGTGATGCCGAAGATCGCGGGGATCGAGTCGAGCGCGAAGAGCACGTCCGTGCCGCCGATCGCGAGGATCACCAGCGCGAGCGGGGTCAGCATCCGGACGCCGGCCTCGCGGACCGTGAAGTGGCCGTCGCGGTAGCCGTCGGTGACCGGCCAGATGCGCCGCACCGTGCGAACCAGCAGGTTGTCCTTGTACTCGGGCTCCTCGTCGTTGCTCTCGCCCTCGCGCGCGAGGTGCCACGCGGTGTAGAGCAGGAACGCGCCGAAGATGTAGAACACCCACGAGAACGTGGACAGCGCGGCGGCGCCCGCGGCGATGAAGATGCCGCGCAGGACCAGCGCGATCGCGATGCCGATGAGCAGTACGCGCTGGCGCTGCTTGGGCGGCACCGCGAACCTGGTGAGGATCACGAGGAAGACGAACAGGTTGTCGACCGAGAGCGACTTCTCCGTGATGTAGCCCGCGAGGAACTCGGTGCCCTTGTGCGGCAGGTTCCACCAGTACATCGACGCGCCGAACGCCAGCGCCAGCCCGATGTAGAACAGCGACCAGCGCACCGACTCGCGGAACGTGGGGACGTGCGGCTTCGACACGACCACGACGAAGTCGAAGACGAACAGCGCGATGATGGCGGCGATGGTGATCGCCCAGACGAAGCCGGATTCCACTCGCCCATCGTAGTGGCGCGCCCCGCGCGCCCCCGGCGTCTCCCCCGTCTGGGAGGGCTCAGCCGGCGTTGATCATCTGGCGCAGCTCCTTCTTGAGCTCCCCGATCTCGTCACGCAGGCGCGCCGCGATCTCGAACTGCAGGTCCGCGGCCGCCTCGCGCATCTGCGCGGACAGGTCCTCGATCAGCTGCGACAGCTCCTCCGCGGGACGCTGCGCGAGCAGCGCGCGCTTGCCGCCGGCGGTCGACGGCGTGGGCGCCTTCTTGGCCTGCGCGAGCGCGTCCGCGGTGTCCGCCTCCTCGCGCGCGAGCATCTCGGTGATGTCGCCGATGCGCTTGCGGAGCGGCTGGGGGTCGATCCCGTTCTCGGTGTTGTACGCGACCTGGAGCTCGCGGCGGCGGTTGGTCTCATCGATCGCGGACGCCATCGAGTCCGTGATCGAGTCCGCGTACATGTGCACCTCGCCGGACACGTTGCGCGCCGCGCGCCCGATGGTCTGGATGAGCGACGTCCCCGAGCGCAGGAAGCCCTCCTTGTCCGCGTCGAGGATGGACACGAGCGACACCTCGGGCAGGTCGAGGCCCTCGCGCAGCAGGTTGATGCCCACCAGGACGTCGTAGCGGCCCATGCGCAGCTCGCGCAGCAGCTCGACGCGGCGCAGCGTGTCGACGTCCGAGTGCAGGTACTCGACCCGCACGCCGCGGTCGCCCAGATACTCGGTGAGGTCCTCGGCCATCTTCTTGGTGAGCGTGGTGACCAGGACGCGCTCGTCCTTCTCGACCCGCGCGCGGATGCACTCCAAGAGGTCGTCGATCTGGCCCTCGGTGGGCTTCACCACCACCTCCGGGTCGACCAGGCCGGTGGGGCGGATGATCTGCTCGACCACGCCGTCCGCGCGCTCGAGCTCGTACCTGCCGGGCGTCGCCGAGAGGTAGACCGTCTGACCCACGCGCTCCTGGAACTCCGGCCACTTGAGCGGCCGGTTGTCGAGCGCCGAGGGCAGGCGGAAGCCGTGCTCGACCAGGGTGCGCTTGCGCGACGAGTCGCCCTCGTACATCGCGCCGATCTGGGGCACGGTGACGTGCGACTCGTCGATCACCAGCAGGAAGTCGTCGGGGAAATAGTCGAGCAGCGTGTGCGGCGGGGTGCCGGCCTCGCGCTGCTCGATGTGCCGCGAGTAGTTCTCGATGCCCGAGCACGTCCCGACCGAGCGCATCATCTCGAGGTCGAACGTGGTGCGCATCTTCAGCCGCTGCGCCTCGAGCAGCTTGTTCTGCCGCTCGAGCTCCTGCAGCCGCTCCCCCAGCTCGATCTCGATGGTGGAGATGGCCGCGTTCATGCGCTGCTCGCTCGCGACGTAGTGCGACGCGGGGAAGATGTGCGCCTGCGTCCGCTTCTCCACCACCTGCCCGGTGAGCGGGTGGAGCGTGTAGAGCGCCTCGACCTCGTCCCCGAACATCTCGATGCGGATCGCGAGCTCCTCGTAGACCGGGATGATCTCGATGGTGTCGCCGCGCACGCGGAACGTGCCGCGCGTGAAGGCGAGGTCGTTGCGCGAGTACTGCATCTGCACGAACTCCCGCAGCAGCGAGTCGCGGTCGAGCACGTCCCCGACCGCGAGCGTCACCATGCCCTGGATGTACTCCTCGGGCGTGCCGAGGCCGTAGATGCAGGACACCGACGACACCACCACCACGTCGCGCCTGGTGAGCAGCGAGTTGGTGGCGGAGTAGCGCAGCCGCTCGACCTCCTCGTTGATCGAGGAGTCCTTCTCGATGAAGGTGTCCGTCTGCGGGACGTACGCCTCGGGCTGGTAGTAGTCGTAGTAGCTGACGAAGTACTCGACGGCGTTGTTCGGCAGCAGGTCGCGGAACTCGTTCGCGAGCTGCGCCGCGAGGGTCTTGTTGTGCGCCATCACCAGGGTGGGCCGCTGGAGGCGTTCCACCAACCACGCCGTGGTCGCGGACTTGCCGGTGCCGGTGGCGCCGAGCAGGACCACGTCCCGCTCGCCCGCCTGGATGCGGCGCGCCAGGTCATCGATCGCCTTCGGCTGGTCGCCGGAAGGCTGGTACTCGGAGATCACCTGGAACGGCGCCTCGCTGCGGCGGAGGTCGGGGCTGCTCATGCGACTACGGTACGCCGGGGGTCCGACAGGACGATGCGGCGGTCACCTGGGGACGTTCAGCCGCCAGAACCCGTCCACCTGGGAGGCCAGGTGCTCGACCGTGCCGGAGCCGTCCAGCACGGCGTCCGCCAAGGCGGCCCGCTCGGGGTCCGTCGCCTGCGCGCGGATCCTGGCCCGCGCATCGTCCTCCGTCATCCCCCGCGTGGCCACCATGCGCGCGACGCGCGCATCCTCGGGCGCGGCGACCGTCACCACCAGGTCGAAGTCGGGACCCTGCCCGCTCTCGACCAGCAGCGGGATGTCGTGCACGATCACGTCGACGCCGTCGCGCCGCGCCTGGCGGTCCGCGGCCGCGCCCATCGCGAAGACGTACGGGTGCACGATCGCGTTGAGGCGCCGGCGGGCCCCCTCGTCACGGAACACGATCCCGGCGAGGGCGCGGCGATCGAGCGCGCCGTCCGCGATCACGCGGTCGCCGAACTCCGACGCGATGTCCACCAGCGCCGCGGAGCCGGGCTCGACGGCGCGGCGCGCGAGCTCGTCGTGGTCGACCACGCGCGCGCCCAGCTCGCGGAAGCGCGCGGAGGCGGTGGATTTGCCCGAGGCGATCCCCCCGGTGAGGCCGATGCGAAGCACACCGCAGTCAAGCATGCCGCTCCGACGGCCGCCACCCGGCCCTGACGCGACGAAGGCCGCCACCCCCGGAGGGGTGACGGCCTTCGTGAGCGTGCGGTGCTTAGTTGCCCGTGAGCTTCTCGCGGAGAGCGGCGAGGCGCTCGTCCGAGGCGAGGGTGCCCTGGTCCGCCGACGTCTCGTCGTGCGACGAGTACGAGGTCGGGCCGTCGGCCTTGCGGCCGCCCTTGCGGGGAGCGGACGAGGAGGACGCCGCGGGAGCGGTCGCCTCGGCCTCGGCGGCCTGCGCGTCCTGCTTCGCGACGAACGCCTTGTGCGCCTCCCAGCGCTCGTGCGCCTTGGCGTACTCGGCCTCCCAGGCCTCGCGCTCGGACTCGAAGCCCTCGCGCCACTCCTGGGTCTCCGGGTCGAAGCCCTCGGGGTACTTGTAGTTGCCCTGAGCGTCGTACTCGGCGGTCATGCCGTAGAGCGCGGGGTCGAAGTCCTCGCCCTGCGGGTCCACGCCCTCGTTCGCCTGCTTGATGGAGAGCGAGATGCGACGACGCTCGAGGTCGATGTCGATGATCTTGACGAAGACGTCCTCGTCGGCCGAGACGACCTGCTCGGGCAGCTCGACGTGGCGGGTCGCCAGCTCGGAGATGTGCACCAGGCCCTCGATGCCCTCGTAGACGCGGACGAACGCGCCGAACGGGACGAGCTTGGTGACCTTGCCCGGGACGATCTGACCGATCGCGTGGGTGCGGGCGTAGACCGCCCACGGGTCCTCCTGCGTCGCCTTGAGGGACAGCGAGACACGCTCGCGGTCCATCTCGACGGTGAGGACCTCGACCTCGACCTCCTGGCCGACCGAGACGACCTCGGACGGGTGGTCGATGTGCTTCCACGACAGCTCGGAGACGTGCACGAGGCCGTCCACGCCGCCGAGGTCGACGAACGCGCCGAAGTTGACGATCGAGGAGACGACACCCTTGCGGACCTGGCCCGGCGCGAGCGCGGTGAGGAACGACGAGCGCACCTCGGACTGCGTCTGCTCGAGGAAGGCACGGCGCGACAGGACCACGTTGTTGCGGTTCTTGTCGAGCTCGATGATCTTCGCCTCGATGGACTGGCCGATGTAGGGCGCGAGGTCGCGCACGCGGCGCATCTCGACGAGCGAGGCCGGGAGGAAGCCGCGGAGACCGATGTCCACGATCAGGCCGCCCTTGACGACCTCGATGACGGTGCCGGAGACGACGCCGTCCTCCTCCTTGATCTTCTCGATCGAGCCCCACGCGCGCTCGTACTGCGCACGCTTCTTCGAGAGGATCAGGCGACCCTCCTTGTCCTCCTTGGTGAGGACGAGCGCCTCGACGGTGTCGCCGACGTTGACGACCTCATCCGGGTTGGCGTCGTGGCGGATCGAAAGCTCGCGCGAGGGGATGACACCCTCGGTCTTGTAGCCGATGTCGAGGAGGACCTCGTCACGGTCGACCTTGACGATGGTGCCCTCGACGAGGTCACCGTCGTCGAAGTTCTTGATGGTCGCGTCGACGGCAGCGAGGAAATCCTCAGCGGTGCCGATGTCGTTGACGGCGATTGCGGACTCGGGGGTGGAAACGGACATTAAGGAGTTGCTCCGGTGGACAGGGAATCGTATGGATAGGGATGGCCACGGCACGCGGACGCGCCAGACCATCGGATATCCTACCGCGTTCCCCTGCCCCGGGGCAATGCGGACACGCGCGCCGGCGACCGGACGTGCCTGGTCGCCGGCGCATCGTCCCCCGGAGGGGCCCGTGCCTAGAGGCCCCGCGCCGCCATCAGCAGCTCGTCGGGCACCCACTTGGTCTTGCCCATCATGGTCTCGAACGGCTCGAGCACGATCCGCTCGCCCTGGAGCGCGGTGAACTTGTCGGTCTCGCCTGCGACGATCCCGTCGATCGCCGCGACACCCATCCGGGTGCCGAGCAGGCGGTCCGCCGCGGTCGGCACGCCGCCGCGCTGGACGTAGCCGAGCGTGGTGAGGCGCGAGGTGAAGCCGGTGGCCGCCTCGATCGCCTTGGTGACCTCGTGGCCGATCGACCCGGCGATGGGGTTGCCCTTGGCGTCCAGCGTGTCCTTGCCGGTCCAGTTGGAGCCCTCGGCGGGGATCGCGCCCTCCGCGACGGCGACGATCGAGAAGTTCTTGTAGCGGTGACGGTGCTTGATGCGCTTGGCGATCACGTCGATGTCGAACGGCTCCTCGGGCGCGAGGATGATGTCCGCGCCGCCCGCGATGCCCGCGGTGACCGCGATCCAGCCGGAGTGGCGGCCCATGAGCTCGACCACCATGACGCGGTTGTGCGACTCGGCGGTGGAGTGGAGGCGGTCGATGGCCTCGGTGGCGATCGAGACTGCGGTGTCGAAGCCGATCGCGGCGTCCGTCCCGACCACGTCGTTGTCGATGGTCTTCGGGATGCCGATCACGGGGACGCCGAGCGCCTTCGAGACCTTGCCCGCGGCCTTGAGCGTGCCGTCGCCGCCGATGCAGATGAAGCCGTCGAGCTTCTCGTTCTCGAAGGTCTCCTGCACCGCCTCCATGCCGCCCTCGACCTTGTGAGGGTGGCAGCGGGCCGTGCCGAGCATGGTGCCGCCGTGGACGAGGATGCCCGAGACGTCGTCGCGGGTGAGCGGTCGCGCGTCGCCGTCGATCACCCCTTGCCAGCCGTTGTTGAACCCGACGATCGAGCAGCCGAGCTCCGAGGTGCCCCTCTTCACCACCGCCCTGATCGCAGCATTCAGACCGGGGCAGTCCCCGCCGCCCGTGAGTAGACCGATTCGCATGGCACCAACCCTAGTGTCCGGCGGTGCGCCAGTCACCGCCCGTTCCGACGTTGACATCGAGAGGGACGCTGAGGTCGCCGGCGGCGCGCATCTCCTCTCGGAGGATGGACTCGACCGCCTCGCGTTCACCGGGGGCTGTCTCGACCACGAGTTCATCATGCACCTGAAGTACCTGGCGGGATGCCAGACCTTCGTCCCTGAGACGGGCCTCGACGCCGAGCATCGCGCGCTTGATGAGGTCAGCCGCGGAGCCCTGGATGGGCGCGTTGAGCGCGACGCGCTCCGCGATCTCGCGGCGCTGGCGGTTGGACGAGGTGAGGTCGGGCATGTAGCGGCGGCGGCCGAAGATGGTCTCGGTGTAACCGTCGACACGCGCCTTCTCCACCACCGC
Organism: Demequina silvatica; assembly: GCF_000971215.1. Classification (GTDB taxonomy): domain Bacteria; phylum Actinomycetota; class Actinomycetes; order Actinomycetales; family Demequinaceae; genus Demequina; species Demequina silvatica. The sequence goes on along the minus strand of NZ_BBMA01000007.1, from coordinate 99,614 downwards.
GTCGAGGTACTCGCGCACGCCGCGGAAGCGCGCGTAGTAGTCGTCGACGAGCGCCTGCGCGGCGTTGACGGGGATGCCGAGCTGCCGCGACAGCCCGAAGGTCGACAGCCCGTACGCGAGCCCGTAGGACATCGCCTTGACGTGCGAACGCATCTCCGGCGTGACGTCCTCGGGCGCGACGCCGTAGACCCGGGAGCCCACGAACCGGTGCAGGTCCTCCCCCGCCGCGAACGCCTCGATGAGGCCCGCGTCGCCCGACAGGTGCGCCATGATGCGCATCTCGATCTGCGAGTAGTCCGCCGTCACCAGCGTCTCGAACCCCTCGCCCACCACGAAGGACTCGCGGATGCGGTGCCCCTCCGGGGTGCGGATCGGGATGTTCTGCAGGTTGGGGTCCTTCGAGCTGAGGCGCCCGGTGGACGCGACCACCTGAGAGAACGTGGTGTGGATGCGCCCGTCGGGCTGCACCGCCTGCGCGAGGGTCTCGATGATCTGCGACAGCTTGGTCGCGTCGCGATGCGCGAGCAGCGCGGTGAGGAACGGGTGGGGCGACTTCTCGTTGAGGTCGTGGAGGGACGCGGCGTCCGTGGTGTAGCCCGTCTTGATCTTCTTGGTCTTGGGCATGCCCAGGCGGTCGAACAGCACCTCCTGGAGCTGCTTGGGGGAGCCCAGGTTGACCTGCTCCCCGCCGATGGCCGCGTACGCCTCCTCGGCGGCGCGCTCCGCGCGCGCCCGCGCCTCGTCCGCGAGGCCCGCGAGGTGCGCGCGGTCGACGGCCATGCCGGCGTGCTCCATGCCCGCGAGCACCGTGACGAGCGGGATCTCAAGGTCGCGGTAGAGGTCGGCCATGCCGCGCTCCGCCACCATCGGGTCGAGCACCGCCGCGAGGGCGCGCACGTGGGCGGCACGCTCGCCGGCCTCCTCCGCCGCCGAGCCGCCGAGACCCAGGTCCAGCTCCCCCGCGGCGGCCGCCGAGGCGAGCGTGAGCCCCATGTGGCGCTGCAGGATCTGCTCGAGGTCGAAGCCGCGCTGGTCGGGGTTGACCAGGAAGGCGGCGATCTGGGTGTCGCCCTCGATGCCGTTCAGGTCCCAGCCGCGGGCCTGGAGGGCGTGCCAGCCGTCCTTGGCCGCGTGCAGCACCTTGGGCACGGACGGGTCGGCGAGCCAGGCCGTCAGCGCGGCCTCCTGCTGCGGGCCGAGCCCGGCGAGGTCCACCCCCCACGCGGCGTCGGCGGCGTCCGCGACGCCCAGGGCCCAGGCATCGGCCTCCGCTCCGCCGCGGCCCTCGACGTGGACGGCGACGGGGCCCGCCATCGCCGTGATGGCCTCGACGGCGCCCTCGGTGCGGACCACGACGGCGGCCGTCTCGGTGGGTGCCTCCGCGGTCTCCCCCGCGACGGCCCACGGCAGCAGGCGGTCGCGCAGCGTGCGGAACTGCAGCGCATCGCAGACCTGGTGGATCGCGGCGGAGTCCCCTCCCCGGTACTCGAGGTCCTCGAGAGGGACCGCGACCTCGAGGTCGGTGAGCAGGTGGTTGAGCTCGCGGTTGAGGCGGACCTGGTCCGCGTGGGCGCGCAGGCTCTCGCCCGCCTTGCCGGGCACGTCGTCGGCGCGCTCGAGGATGCCGGCGAGCCCGCCGTAGGTGCCGATCCACTTCGCGGCGGTCTTGGGTCCCACGCCGGGGACGCCGGGAAGGTTGTCGCTGGTCTCGCCGACGAGCGCGGCCATGTCCGGGTACTGGTGCGGCGCCACGCCGTACTTCTCCTGGACCGCCTCCGGCGTGAAGCGCACCAGGTCGGAGACGCCCTTGCGCGGGTACAGCAGCGTCACGTCCTCGTTGACCAGCTGGATGGTGTCGCGGTCGCCGGAGACCACCAGCACCCGCAGCCCCGCTTCGCGCCCCATCCGCGCGTACGTCGCGAGGAGGTCGTCGGCCTCGAAGCGCGGCTTGTCGACCGCGGCGACGCCGAGCGCGCCCAGCACCTCGCGGATCAGCGGCACCTGCGGCTCGAACTCCGGCGGGGTCTCGTCGCGCGTGCCCTTGTAGGAAGGCAGGCGCTCGGTGCGGAACGTGCCGCCGGGCAGGTCGAACGCCACCGCGAGGTGGGTGGGCTGGTTGTCCTTCATCAGCGTCGCCAGCATGGACGTGAAGCCGTACACCGCGTTGGTGGGGACGCCCGTGGACGTCGCGAAGTTCTCGACCGGAAGCCCGAAGAAGGCGCGGAACGCCATCGACAATCCGTCGACCAGCAGGAGTGTTCCCTTGGTGGATTCGCTCACAGGTGCCAACCTATCTTCCATGTCTGACGCCGACGTCGCCCTGCCGCCGCTGCCCGAGGGCGGCCTCATCAGCCGGATGGGCATCTCCATCATGACGGTCACCCCCGACAGCGCGGTCGGGTCCATGCCCGTCGAGGGCAACACGCAACCCTACGGCCTCCTCCACGGCGGCGCGTCCGCCGTGCTCGCGGAGACGCTGGGCTCCCTCGCGGCCGCGGCGCATGCCGGCCCGGACGGCATCGCCGTGGGCGTGGACCTCAACATCACGCACGTGCGCGGCATGCGCGAGGGCACCGTCATCGGCACGGCGACCGCGATCCACCGCGGACGCACGATCGCGTCGTACGCCGTGACAATCACGGACGAATCGGACGCCACGGTCGCCGTGGCGCGCCTGACGTGCGCGATTCGACCGCGCCGTGCCACATAACCGAAACATCGCTCGGGTAGGTTGACCCGCAACCTTGACCTTGGAGGGGGCCCCGTGTTGGCAACTCTTGACCGACGAGCGATGCTGCGTGCAGCGCTCGTCTTCGTGGTCGCGGCGGTGGGAATCACCGCGATCCTATCCATGGGAGGGACGGCGGAAGCCGCCACCGAGACGGAGGCCGTGACCACCGTGGCCACCACCGGTGGGACCAACCTCCTCATCCAGAACCTGTTCAACGGGATCGTCTTCGGCCTGCTGCTCGCACTCGCGTCAGTGGGCCTTTCGCTTATCTACGGCACCACCGGCCTGAGCAACTTCGCTCACGGCGAGATGGTGACGTTCGGCGCGATGATCACCTACTTCCTCGCCACCCCGCAGGCGGTGTCCTTCCCGCTGCTGCCGTTCGAGTTCACCATCGCGTGGCCGTTCTGGATCGCCGCGCCTGTGGGCATCGCGATCGCGACGTTCTTCGGATGGGTGCAGGACAAGATCATCTGGAGCCAGCTGCGTCGCCGCCGGGTCGCGATGATCCAGCAGATGATCGTCTCGATCGGCCTCTCGCTCGCCCTGGTCAACTTCATCCAATGGTGGATGGGTGGCCGCCCGGTGCGCCTGGTGACCTCGATCGACCCGCGCGTCCAGTACGGCCCCATCTCGGTGGGCAACGTCACGCTGATCTCGATGGCCATCGCGATCGTGGCCCTGCTGGGTGTCGCGTTCTTCCTCCAGCGCACCCGCCTGGGCCGCGCCACCCGTGCCGTGTCCGACAACCCGGCCCTCGCATCGGCCTCCGGCATCAAGGTCGACTCGATCATCCGCATCGTCTGGATGATGGCCGCCGGCCTCGCCGCCCTCGGCGGCATCCTGCTCGCGCTGTACCAGCAGGGCATCGGCTTCGACGACGGCACCAAGCTGCTCATGATGATGTTCGCTGCGGTCACGCTGGGCGGCCTCGGCCACCCGTACGGCGCGCTCGTCGGGTCGCTCATCATCGGCGTCGTCGCGGAGGTGTCGACCGTGTGGCTCCCGCCGGACCTCAAGTTCGCGACCGCGCTGGGCATCCTCATCATCGTGCTGCTGGTCCGCCCGCAGGGCATCCTCGGCAAGGCGGAAAGGGTCGGCTGACATGGACATCCTCGGCAAGGCGGAAAGGGTCGGCTGACATGGACATCCTCTTCGACGTGCTCCGGACGGCCATCGCGCCGTCGACGGCCGCCTTCGCGCTCGCCGCGATCGGTCTCAACTTCCACTTCGGCCTCACCGGCCTCCTCAACATGGGCCAGGCGGGCTTCATGCTCCTGGGCATGTACGGCTTCGCCATCTCCATCCAGCAGGGCTGGCCCATCTGGATCGCGATCCTCGTGGGCCTCGCGGCCGCGGCGGTGTTCGCGGTGCTGCTCGGCTGGCCCACCCTGAAGCTGCGCGGCGACTATCTCGCGATCGTCACCATCGCCGCCGCGGAGATGGTGCGCTTCCTGGGACGCTCGCAGAGCCTCCAGGGGCTCACCGGCGCCTCCAGCGGCATCCGCGGCTCGGACTACAAGGCGCCGTTCGAGGAGCTCTCGCCGTTCCCCGACGCGATCGTCAACATCGGCCCGTTCTCGATGCACGGCTCGCGCTCGTCGTCGTGGTGGCTGACCGCCGTGACCTGGGGCATCGTGCTGCTGTGCGCCGGCCTGTTCTGGCGCCTGGCGAACTCTCCCTGGGGCCGCGTGCTCAAGGGCATCCGCGAGGACGAGGACGCCGTGCGGTCGCTCGGCAAGAACGTCTACTCGTACAAGATGCAGGCGCTCATCATCGGTGGCGTCATCGGCGCGCTGGGCGGCATCACGTGGGCGCTGGGCAACTCGGTCCAGCCGGACTCGATGGGACGTCCCACCACCTTCTGGCTGTGGACCCTGCTGCTGCTCGGCGGCGCGGCGACCGTGTTCGGTCCCGTGCTCGGCTCGATCCTCTTCTGGTCCTCGCTGACGCTGGTGAAGAGCCTCGCCTCCGCGTTCATCCCGTCCGACGTGCTCGCCCCCACGGAGCTCGAGCCCTTCTCGCTCGTGCTCGTCGGCGTGACGCTCATGCTGCTGGTGGTGTTCCGCCCGCAGGGTGTGCTCGGCAACAAGAAGGAGCTGGCGTTCTGATGGCTGACACCGCATTCGTCTCCGTCCCCCACGAGCCGGGCGCCGCCAAGCCCGACCCGATCCTCATCGCCGAAGGCGTCACCCGCCGCTTCGGCGGCCTCACCGCGGTGAAGGTGGACCACTTCGAGGTCCAGCGCAACACCATCACCGCGCTGATCGGCCCCAACGGCGCCGGCAAGTCCACGTTCTTCAACCTGCTCACCGGCTTCGACCACGCGCAGGAGGGCGAGGGCCAGTTCAACGGCAAGCCGCTGCGCGGCATGGCGCCGGCGAAGGTGGCGCGCGCGGGCATGGTCCGCACGTTCCAGCTGACCAAGGCGCTCAGCCGCATGACGGTCATCGAGAACATGCGCCTGGGCGCGCAGGAGCAGCCGGGCGAGAACCTGCTGCGCGCGTTCGCGCCGCCGCTGTGGAAGGCCCGCGAGCGGGAGATCACGGAGCAGGCGCACGACCTTCTGCACCGCTTCAAGCTCTACGAGAAGCGCGACGACTACGCCGGCTCGCTGTCCGGCGGCCAGCGCAAGCTCCTCGAGATGGCGCGCGCCCTCATGTCCAAGCCCACCATGGTGATGCTCGACGAGCCGATGGCCGGAGTGAACCCCGCGCTGACCGAGTCGCTCCTCGACCACATCGTCGAGCTCAAGGAGGACGGCATGACCGTGCTCTTCGTCGAGCACGACATGCACATGGTGCGCCGCATCTCCGACTGGGTGGTGGTGATGGCCGAGGGCAGGATCATCGCCGAGGGCCCCGCCGGCACCGTCATGGCCAACCCCGCGGTGCAGGACGCCTACCTGGGCGCCCACCACGACACCGACCTGTCCGAGCTCACGCTGGAGGACGACGAATGAACGACAAGCCCGTGATCCTCGACGCGGACAACCTCATCGCCGGCTACCTGCCGGGCATCAACATCCTCAACGGATGCTCGATGGAGGTGAAGGAGGGCGAGCTGATCGGCATCATCGGCCCCAACGGCGCCGGCAAGTCGACCTTCCTCAAGGCGCTGTTCGGCCTGGTCCCGGTGCGCGACGGCTCGGTCACGCTCGGCGGCGAGGACATCACCAACCTCCGCGCCGACGAGCTGGTGAAGCGTGGCGTCGGGTTCGTCCCGCAGACCAACAACGTGTTCCCGTCGCTCACCATCGAGGAGAACCTCGAGATGGGCGCGTACCAGGCGCACAAGAACTTCAAGAAGCAGCTCGCGCGTATCGGGGACCTGTTCCCCGTGCTCATCCAGCGCAAGAACCAGCGCGCCGGATCCCTGTCCGGCGGCGAGCGCCAGATGGTCGCCATGGCCCGCGCGCTCATGATGGACCCGCACGTGCTGCTGCTCGACGAGCCCAGCGCCGGCCTCTCCCCCGCCCGTCAGGACGAGACGTTCGTCCGCACGCGCGAGATCAACAAGACCGGCGTCACCGTCATCATGGTCGAGCAGAACGCCCGCCGCTGCCTGCAGATCTGCGACCGCGGCTACGTGCTCGACCAGGGCACGTCCGCCTACACGGCGACCGGCCAGGAGCTGCTCAAGGACCCCAAGGTCATCGAGCTGTACCTGGGCACGCTCGGCGCCTGACCCGCTTCTCCCGAGGCCCCGGCTCCCCTTCGTGGGGGTCGGGGCCTTCGGCGTCCCTTGGGGTGGATGGGGGACGATGCGGCGGCCGGGTGGGTGCGGACACGCGCCGAGGCGTCGCGCGCCTCAGGCCGGCCGGTCGCGGGAGGGCGCCGCACGCGGTCGGCGATGCAGGAGGACTCGCTCGCCGGTCCTGCATCCAGGAGAGCGGCCGCATGCATGCAGGACGGTAGCCGTAAGTAGCCTGCATGCAGGATCGCCCGCCGGAGCAGGCCGGCAATCCCGGCACCCCACAGCACAGAAGAGCCCCGACCACGAGGGCCGGGGCTCTTCCGAGAGTGTGTCTCAGCGGAGCGGGATCACTCCGAGGGGACCTCGCCGAAGACCGAGTCGAGCAGCGAGTAGGTGTTGTCGTCCGCGTACTCGTACACGCCGATGTACGCGCTCGACGGGTCGTTGTCCGCGTTGAACGGGCCGGCACCGGAGACGGTCACGTAGGCGATCTCCTCGCCGGCGTCGAGCAGCTCGACGCACTCCGCGAACGTGGTGCACTCCGTGCCGCTGGTCGAGCCGGACACGGCGGGCAGGTTGTCCGCGATGGTCTGGCCGTCCGTCGCGCCACCCTTGATCGCCGCGAGGGCGGAGAGGATGACCGCGTCGTAGGACTCGGCGCCGTACGCGTACTCGTCGAGCTTGCCGCCGTCGGCGACCGAGTCGAGGCGCGAACGGAAGTCGCTCTCCGGGCTCGCGCCGGGCAGCGTGCCCTTGGCGCCGGTGAGCGCGCCCGCCTCGAGCTCCTCCGAGTAGTCGGCGAGGTTGCCGTCCACCAGGTAGAGCTTCGAGGTGTCGAAGCCGGCGGCCACGAGCTCGGGGATGATGAGCGAGGTCTGGTCGAACGCGATGAGCGCGATCGCCTCGGGGTTGGTCGCGAGGATCGCCTGGACGTCGGACGCGAAGCTCGAGGCCGACGGGTCGAACTCCTGGCCCGAGGTGCCGTAGGTGAGCGAGCCGCCCTCGGCCTCGACCGTCTCCTGGACCACGTCGCGCAGCGAGGTGCCGTAGTCGTCGTTGAAGACCAGGACGCCGATGTTCTTGTAGCCGTCGGCAAGGATCAGGTTGCCGAGCGCGTTGCCCTGGACGGTGTCCGGCGGAGCGGTGCGGAAGTACAGCGGCGAGTAGCCCGAGAGGCTCGTCGCGGTGTTCGCGGGCGAGATCTGGACCACGCCGGCGTTGGTGATGTCGTCCACCGCGTTCAGGGTCACGGAGGACGAGGCCGCACCGATGACCACGGACACGCCGCCGCTGAGGAGCTTGGTCACCGAGTCCGACGTGATGTTCGGGTTGTCGGTGTCCGAGGAGTCCTCGTGCTGCACGGTCACGTCCGACCCGAGCACGCCGCCCGCCTCGTTGATCTCCTGGACCGCGAGGTCCACGCCCGCGATCTCCGGCGGGCCGAGGAAGGCGAGCGAACCCGTGATCGGGAGCAGCGAGCCGACCTTCAGGCCCTCACCCGAGGCGCCCTCGGCGCTCGAGCTCGAACCGGTCTCGCTGCCCTCGACGGAGCACGCGGCGAGGGACAGGGTGGCGACCGCGGCGAATGCCGCGCCGCTGGCGATGGGCTTCCATCGAGCCATGTTTCTTCCTCCCAGTCGGCGAGACGAATCTCGCCTTGGTTGACGCGCGTCGAGGGGAGTTCCCCGTCGCGGTACCCGTCAACCTAGCGGGAGCCTGTTACACATTTGCGTCGTGTCCATCACAATTTCGTGACCGAACCCGGCGTGCAGCGCCCAGAATGCGCTACTTTCCGCCCATCTGCTCGATTACGGCCTCGGCCACCTCTCGCATGGTGAGACGGCGGTCCATCGAGGTCTTCTGGATCCAGCGGAAGGACTCGGGCTCGTTGAGCTTCATCTTCTCCATGAGGAGGCCCTTGGCGCGCTCGACCTTCTTGCGGGTCTCCATGCGCTCGGTGATGTCGGCGATCTCCGACTCGAGCGCGCGGATCTCGACGTAGCGCGAGGCGGCGATCTCGACGGCCGGCAGCAGGTCGCCTGGCGTGAAGGGCTTGACCACGTAGGCCATGGCGCCGGCGTCGCGGGCGCGCTCGACCAGCTCGGTCTGCGAGAACGCGGTGAGCAGCACCACGGGCGCGATGCGCTCCTTCGCGATCTGCTCGGCGGCGGTGATGCCGTCCATCACGGGCATCTTGACGTCCATGACCACCACGTCGGGCTTGTGCTCGCGGGCGAGCGCCACGCCCTCCTCGCCGTTCGCACCCTCGCCGACCACGTCGTAGCCGCCCTCGCGGAGGGTCTCGACGATGTCCATGCGGATGAGCGCCTCGTCCTCCGCGACGACGGCGCGGCGCGCGCGCTTCGGGGCCTGGGTCTGGTTCTCCGCCTGGGGAGCGTCGTTCGCATCAGTCACAGGCGATAGCCTAGTGCCCCCGCCCCGGTAGCCCAACTGGCAGAGGCACGCGGCTCAAACCCGCGGTGTTGTGGGTTCGAATCCCACCCGGGGCACCCCTCCGACCCGGGACGACCGTCCCGGGCGACCCCCGCATCGTCCCCTCGCGACGGGACGATGCGGCGCGGCCCGATCTTGCGGGCGGCGGTTCGTGGGATGCTCGGGTGAGAACCTGAGGAGCCTGCCATGACCCACGCGACCACCATGCACATCGCGCTCGTCGCGCACGACAACAAGAAGGCCGAACTGCTCGAGTGGGCCTCCTTCAACAAGGGCTCGCTCTCGCATCACCAGCTGTACGCGACCGGCACCACCGGCACGATGCTCGAGTACGAGCTCGGCTTCCGGGTGCACCGGTTCCTGTCGGGCCCGGTGGGCGGCGACCAGCAGATCGGCGCGCGCATCGCCGAGGGCACGCTCGACATGCTCATCTTCTTCTGGGACCCGCTGGAGCCGCAGCCGCACGACCCGGACGTCAAGGCGCTGCTGCGCCTGGGCGCGCTGTGGAACATCCCGATCGCGTCCAACGTGGCGACCGCGGACTTCCTCATCTCCTCGCCGCTGTTCCGCGACGGTTACGAGCGCAAGATCCCCGACCTGGGGCCGCGCGACTGGGAGGCGATGCGTCCGGAGGACCAGGCGTAGCCGCCCGTCAGGAGGCCAGGCGCGGCGGGTCCGCGAGCAGGTCGTCGGTGGACCCCTCGACGCCGGCGTGCCGCCACCACAGCCCGGCGCGGTGCGACAGCAGGTCCACGGTCAGCTGGGTCTCGCTGTCCCCCGCCCGCCAGCCCATGGTGAGCACGCCGTCCTCGAGGCGGAAGGCGAAGTCCCCGTCGAACACCGGCAGCGCCGTGCGGAACGCGCACAGCGCCATGAGGGCGCGCACCACGGGGCGCTGGAGCTCGTGCGAAGCCTCCCCCGCCGAGTACCGGTGCCTGTTGATGTCCCTGCCCACGCCCGAGGCGCGCAGCAGGGCGACGTCGTTGCGGCCGGCCAACGCCCCCACGTAGTAGACCTGCGGGATCCCGGGCGTGAAGAACTGGAGGGCACGGGCCGCAAGGTAGGCGTGGTCGTCCGCGCCCAGCGCGTCGTAGAACGTGCAGTTGACCTGGTAGAGGTCCAGGTTCGAGGCGGCGGCGCCGGTCGCGAGGCGCGACGTGCCGCCGGAGGCCTCATGGATGCGCTCCACCAGCGCGTCGAGCTCCGCGGGCGGTAGCAGCCCGGGAGCGTCGGGTGCGGTCTGGTCCGCTCCCACGTCGATCACGCCGATACCGTCGTGAGTGTCGAGCACCGTGACCGCGTTCGGGGGACGCACCTCCAGCCAGCGCGCGAGCGGCTCGCCGTCGCCCGTGCCGAGCGCGTGGAGCACCAGCGGCGGCAGCGCGAAGTCGTAGACGCGGTCCACCGCGGCGCCGATCTCGATCTGGCGGCGGTAGTACGAGTGGACCTCGACCAGCACCTCGAGGCCGCGCGCGCGGCACCGCTCCGTGAACTCGCCGATGAACGCGAACGTGTCGAGCGTCATGAAGCACGTCTCCCCCGGCGTCTTCACGGCGTAGCCGACCGCGTCGAGCCGTACCGAGGTCGCGCCGGCGCCCGCGATCGCGTCGAGGATCGAGTCGAGGTACGCGCGCGCGCCCGGATGGGCGATGTCGAGATCCACCTGCTGGGGCGTGAAGGTGGTCCACACCAGGCGCTTCTCCCCCGCCACCGTGTACGGCGTGAACGGCAGGCCCGGGCGCGGTCGGTAGATGCGCGCGAGCTCGCCCTCCGTCGCGCCGTACGGGTACACCGCCGCCATGGTGAGGAACATGCCGGCGTGCTCCGAGGCGTCGCCGTGCTCCCTCCAGTCGCGGAACGCGGCGGAGTCCGCGGACACGTGGTTGACGATCACGTCCACCATGAGGTCGCGGCCCTGCGCGACCGCGCGCACGTCCTCCCAGCCGCCGAGCCGCGGGTCGACGGCCGTGTGGTCGACCGGGTCGAAGCCCGCGTCGGCGCCGTCGAACGGCGTGAAGAACGGCAGGATGTGCACGCCCCCGAACGCCTCGGACCACGGCGGCGTCCCCAGCAGCCGCGCGAGGCCGGGCAGGTCCCCCGCGAGACGGTCCGCGTACGTGATGAGCTGAACCGCGTTGCGCGCCATGGCGCACCCCCTCGACCGGCGCCCCATCGCGCCTCCTCCCACCTTAGGACGGGACGATGCGGTGGTCCCGGGGAACGGCGAGGGCCCCGCCGGCGTGCGCCGACGGGGCCCTGCTGAGGCGGGTGACCGCTAGCCGCGGACCTGGCCCACCTTGTGCACGAAGATCGAGTTCGTGGTGCCGGGCACGCCCACGGGGGTGCCGGACACGACCACGACGTAGTCGCCGTCGACCGCGCGGCCCGAGGACTTGAGGTAACCGTCGACCAACGCGACCATGTCGTCGGTCGAGTCGACCTTCTCCACGAGCTCCGCCTGGATGCCCCAGGACAGCGCGAGGCGCTTCTGGGTGTCGGGGCGGGGCGTGAACGCGAGCATCGGGGTTGAGGGACGCAGGCGCGACATGCGCAGCGCCGAGTCGCCCGACTGGGTGAACGTCACGATGTACTTGATGTTGAGGTTCTCGGCGATCTCGGCGGCCGCGTGCGTGATGGCGCCACCGCGGGTGTGCGGCGTCGACAGGTACGGCGCGATGCGCGAGTAGCCCTTCTCCTCGGTGTTCTTGACGATCCGGGCCATGGTCTCGACCGTGATGATCGGGTAGTCGCCCACCGAGGTCTCGCCCGAGAGCATGACCGCGTCGGTGCCGTCGAGGATGGCGTTGGCGCAGTCCGAGGTCTCGGCGCGGGTCGGCACCGGCGAGTGCGTCATCGACTCGAGCACCTGGGTGGCGACGATCACGGGCTTGGCCTGCGAGCGGCACAGCTCGATCGCGCGCTTCTGGACGAGCGGCACCTCCTCGAGGGGCAGCTCGACGCCCAGGTCGCCACGGGCGACCATGACGCCGTCGAACGCGTCGACGATCTCGGCGAGGTTCTCGACCGCCTGCGGCTTCTCGACCTTGGCGATCACGGGGACGGTGCGGCCCTCCTCGGTCATGATGCGCGCGACGTCCTCGTAGTCCGCGGCGTTGCGCACGAACGACAAGGCGATGAAGTCGGCGCCGAGCTTGAGGCCCCAGCGCAGGTCGGCCTCGTCCTTGTCCGACATGGCGGGCACGGAGACGGCGACGCCGGGCAGGTTGATGCCCTTGTTGTTGGAGACGGGGCCGGGCACGACGACCTTGGTGATGACGTCGGTCTCGGTGACCTCGGTCACCTCGAGGCGCACCTTGCCGTCGTCGATGAGGAGCGTGTCGCCGGGGTTGCAGTCGCCCGGGAGGCCCTTGAACGTGGTGCCGCAGATGTCCTTGGTGCCCACCACGTCGCGCGTGGTGATGGTGAAGACGTCGTCGACGGCGAGGTCGTGCGGCCCGTCGGCGAACTTCTCGAGACGGATCTTGGGGCCCTGCAGGTCGACCAGGACCGCGACGTTGCGGCCGGACTCCTCCGCGGCCTGGCGGATGTTGCGGTACACCTGCTCGTGCTCCTCGGCGGAGCCGTGGCTGCGGTTGATGCGGGCGACATCCATGCCCGCGCCCACGAGCTTGCGCATCTGCTCGATCGGTGCGGTTGCCGGGCCGATCGTGCAGACAATCTTCGCGTTTCGCATGTTCTCCAACCTCGGTATCAGGCGCGTAGCGCCGATGTGTGCGCCGTGACCGGCGCCGGGAGCTCGGTGCTCCCTGTCAAGTATTCATCGATCGCGGCCGCGGCCGCGCGTCCCTCCGCGATCGCCCAGACCACGAGCGACGCGCCACGGCCGGCATCACCGGCCACGAACACGCCGTCCTGGGTGGTCGCGAAGTTGTCCGCACGCTCGATCTGAGCGCGCGATGTCAACGCTACCTGGGATTGTGCCTGGAGGTTCGTGACCTCAGGCCCAGTGAATCCCATCGCGATGAGCACCAGGTCCGCCGGGATCTCGCGCTCCGTCCCGGGGGTCGGGGTGCGGGAGCCGTCGGCGTTGTACTGCGTGACCGCCACCTTGAGCGATCGCACGTGCCCGTTCTCGTCGCCCACGAACTCGACGGTCGAGGCGAGGTACTCGCGGGTGCCGCCCTCCTCGTGGCTCGAGGAGACCTCGAACACGCGCGGGTCGGTGGGCCACGGCTGGCTGTCGGGGCGGTCGACCGGCGGCTTCTTGCCGATCGCGAGGGTCGTCACCGTCGTGGCGCCCTGGCGCAGCGCGGTGCCGATGCAGTCCGATCCGGTGTCGCCGCCGCCGATCACGATGACGTGCTTGCCGTCCGCCGTGAGCTGGCCGGGGACCTCGTCGCCCGCGGCGGCCTGGTTGCCCTGCTTGAGGTACGGCATCGCGTAGTGGATGCCGTCGAGCTCGCGCCCGGGGATCGGCAGGTCGCGCTCCACCGGGGCGCCGGTCGCGATGAGCACCGCGTCGTAGCGCGCGCGGAGGTCGTCCCACGTGATGTCGGTGCCGATCGCGATGCCGGTGCGGAAGCGGGTGCCCTCGCGCTCCATCTGCACCACACGGCGGTCGATGACGTGCTTCTCCATCTTGAAGTCGGGCACGCCGTAGCGGAGCAGGCCGCCCACGCGGTCGTCCTTCTCGTAGACCGCGACGGTGTGGCCGGCGCGCGTGAGCTGCTGCGCGGCGGCGAGGCCGGCCGGGCCGGAGCCCACCACGGCGACCGTCTTGCCGGTGTGCCGCTGCGCGATGTGCGGCGTCACGTTGCCGTCCTCGAACGCGTGCTCGATGATCTCGACCTCGACGTTCTTGATGGTGACGGCGGGCTGGTTGATGCCCAGCACGCAGGAGGTCTCGCACGGCGCGGGGCAGATCCGGCCGGTGAACTCAGGGAAGTTGTTGGTCGCGTGCAGGCGCTCGATGGCGTCCGCGTACTGGTCGCGCCACACCAGGTCGTTCCACTCGGGGATGAGGTTGCCCAGCGGGCAGCCCTGGTGGCAGAACGGGATGCCGCAATCCATGCAGCGTCCGGCCTGGCGCTTGAGCACCACCTCGTCGCGCCCCAGCTCGTCCTTGACCTCGGACCAGTCGCGCAGACGCACCGACACGGGGCGGTAGGCGGGGACCTCCCGCTCGCGAACCTTCAGGAATCCACGCGGGTCAGCCACCGGTCACCTCCAGGAACTCGGCCCAGGCGCCGGGGGCGGACAGGTCGCCGCCCTTCGCCTCGAGCTCGTTGAGCGCGTCGCGGACGCGCGCGTACTGTGCAGGCAGCACGCGGGTGAAGCGCGCCACCGTCATGGTCCAGTCGGCGAGCAGCTCGCGCGCCACCGGCGACCGGGTCTCCTCCGCGAACCTCTCGACGAGCGTGCGGACGATCACGGCGTCCTCCTCGTCCAGCGGGCTGAGCGTGAGCTCGCCGGACGCGAGGGCCTGCGCGTTGACGCGCTCGGTCCGCAGGTCCAGCACGTACGCCGTGCCGCCGGACATGCCGGCGCCCAGGTTGCGGCCGGTGCGGCCCAGGATGACGGCGGTGCCGCCGGTCATGTACTCGAGGCCGTGGTCGCCCACGCCGGACACCACCGCGGTGACGCCCGAGTTGCGCACCAGGAAGCGCTCGCCCACCTGGCCGCGCAGGAGGATCTCGCCGCCGGTCGCGCCGTAGCCCACCACGTTGCCCGCGATGACGTCGGAGGTCTCGTCGAGCATGGACTCCCGTGCGGGGCGCACGATGACGCGTCCGCCCGACAGGCCCTTGGCGACGTAGTCGTTGACGTCGCCCTCGAGGCGCAGCGTGATGCCGCGCGGCACGAACGCGCCGAAGGACTGGCCCGCGCTGCCGCGGAACGTCACGTCGATCGTGTCGTCGGGCAGGCCCGCGCCGCGGTAGCGGCGCGTGACCTCGTAGCCGAGCATCGTGCCGACCGTGCGGTTGATGTTGCGCACCTCGGTCTCGATGCGGACGGGCTCGCCGCGCTCGAGCGCGGGCTCGGCCGCGGCGATGAGCTCGTTGTCGAGCGCCGCCTCGAGGCCGTGATCCTGCGTGGTGGAGTTCATCAGGGCCGCGCCCTCGCGGGGACGGGCGAGGATGGGCGCCAGGTCGAGGCCCTGCGCCTTCCAGTGGTCGATCGCCGCGCGGGTCTCGAGCACCTCGACGTGCCCCACGGCCTCCGCGATGGAGCGGAAGCCCAGCGCCGCGAGGTGCTCGCGCACCTGCTCCGCGATGAACTCGAAGAACGTCTCGACGAACTCGGGCTTGCCGGAGAAGCGGCCGCGGAGCTCGGGGTTCTGCGTGGCGACGCCCACCGGGCAGGTGTCCAGGTGGCACACGCGCATCATGATGCAGCCCTCGACCACCAGCGGGGCGGTCGCGAAGCCGAACTCCTCCGCGCCCAGCAGCGCGGCGACGATGACGTCGCGGCCGGTCTTCATCTGGCCGTCGACCTGGACCACGATGCGGTCGCGCAGGTCGTTGAGCACCAGCGTCTGCTGCGTGTCGGCGAGCCCGATCTCCCACGGCGCGCCGGCGTGCTTGAGCGAGTTGAGCGGGCTCGCGCCGGTCCCGCCGTCATGGCCGGAGATGAGGACCACGTCGGACTTGCACTTGGCGACGCCTGCGGCGATGGTGCCGACGCCGACCTCGGCCACGAGCTTGACGTGGACGCGCGCCTTGGGGTTGGCGTTCTTCGCGTCGTGGATCAGCTGCTTGAGGTCCTCGATCGAGTAGATGTCGTGGTGCGGCGGCGGCGAGATGAGGCCCACGCCGGGCGTCGCGTGACGCGTCTCGGCGACCCACGGGTAGACCTTGTTGCCGGGCAGCTGGCCGCCCTCGCCGGGCTTGGCGCCCTGCGCGAGCTTGATCTGGATGTCGTCCGCGTTGACCAGGTACTCGGAGGTGACGCCGAAGCGGCCCGACGCGATCTGCTTGATCGCGGAGCGGCGCTCCGGGTCGTACAGGCGCTCGACGGGCTCGCCGCCCTCGCCGGTGTTCGAGCGGCCGCCCAGGCGGTTCATCGCGATCGCGAGCGTCTCGTGCGCCTCCTGCGAGATGGACCCGTAGGACATCGCGCCCGTGTTGAAGCGCTTGACGATCTCGGCGACGGACTCGACCTCGTCGATCGGCACCGGCCGGCGGTCGGCGCTGAACTCGAGCAGGCCGCGCAGGGTCATGAGGCGCTTGGCCTGGTCGTCGACGCGGTCCGTGTACTCGCGGAACACGTCGTAGCGGCGCGTGCGGGTCGCGTGCTGGAGCTTGAAGACCGTCTCGGGGTCGAACAGGTGCTCCTCGCCGTCGCGACGCCACTGGTACTCGCCGCCGGTCTTGAGCGCCTGGTGGGGCGGCAGCTCGCCCGAGGCGGGGTACGCGTCGGCGTGACGCGCCTCGACCTCGGCGGCGACCACGTCGAGACCCACGCCGTCGATCTGGCTGGGCGTGCCGTTGAAGTGGAGGTCCACCAGCTCCTTGGACAGGCCGATCGCCTCGAACACCTGGGCGCCGCGGTAGGACGCCATGGTCGAGATGCCCATCTTGGACATGATCTTGAGGACGCCCTTGCCGAGCGCCTTGATGAGGTTGTGCGTGGCCTGCTCGGGAGCGACGTCGCCCAGGTACCCGCGCTTGGCGAGGTCCTCGACGGTCTCCATCGCGAGGTACGGGTTGACGCAGCCGGCGCCGTAGCCGATGAGCAGCGCGACGTGGTGCACCTCGCGCACGTCGCCGGCCTCGACCACCATGGACAGCTGCGTGCGGCGGTGCGTGCGCACCAGGTAGTGGTGAACGGCGGACGTCAGCAGCAGCGACGGGATGGGCGCGAGGTCGGGGTTCGAGTCGCGGTCGGACAGCACCAGGAAGGACACGCCGTCCTCGATGGCCTCGTCGACCTCGCGGAAGATCTCGGCCAGGCGTGCGTCGAGCGCGTCGGCGCCGCCCTTGACCCGGTACAGGCCGCGGATCTTGCGCGCGGAGAACACGCCGCGGCGCTTGGGGTCGCGGTCGATGTGGAGGATCTTCGCGAGCTCGTCGTTGTCGATCACCGGGAAGTCGATGATGATCTTGCGGGCGTGCTCGGGGGTCGCGTCGAGCAGGTTCGGCTCGGGGCCGAGCGCGCCGCCGGTCGCGGTGACGATCTCCTCGCGGATCGAGTCGAGCGGCGGGTTGGTCACCTGCGCGAACATCTGCACGAAGTAGTCGAAGAGCAGGCGCGGACGCTTCGAGAGCACCGCGATCGGGGTGTCGGAGCCCATCGCGCCGATGGGCTCGACGCCGGTCCTGCCCATCGGGGCGAGCAGGACCTTGAGCTCCTCCTCGGTGTACCCGAACGCGCGCTGGCGGCGCTGGACGGAGCGCGCCGAGTGCGAGATGTGCTCGCGGTCGGGCACCTCGGACAGGCGGATCGCGTTGTCGGCGACCCACTGCTCGTACGGGTGCTCGGAGGCGAGCGCCGACTTGATCTCCTCGTCCTCGACGATCCGCCCCTCGCGGGTGTCCACCAGGAACATGCGGCCGGGCTGGAGGCGGCCCTTGCGGACCACCTTCGCGGGGTCGAGGTCGAGCAGGCCCGCCTCGGAGCCGCACACCACCAGGCCGTCGTCGGTCACCCAGAAGCGGCCGGGACGGAGCCCGTTGCGGTCGAGCGTCGCGCCGATCACGGTGCCGTCGGTGAAGTGCAGCGCGGCGGGGCCGTCCCACGGCTCCATGAGCGCCGAGTGGTACTCGTAGAAGGCGCGGCGGGCCGGGTCCATCGACTCGTTGTTCTGCCACGCCTCGGGGATCATCATGAGCAGCGCGTGGTGGATGGGGCGCCCGCCCAGGTGCAGCAGCTCGAGCACCTCGTCGAAGGACGCGGTGTCCGAGGCGCTCGGCGTGCACACGGGCATGAGCGGCCCGAGGTCGCCCAGCAGGTCCGAGCGCAGGGTGCCCTCGCGCGCCGCCATCCAGTTGCGGTTGCCGCGCACGGTGTTGATCTCGCCGTTGTGGGCGATGCCGCGCAGGGGCTGCGCGAGCGGCCACGACGGGAACGTGTTGGTGGAGAAGCGCGAGTGGACCAGCGCGAGCTCGGACGCGAACAGCGGGTGCGTGACGTCCGGGAACACCTGCTCGAGCTGGTACGTGGTGAGCATGCCCTTGTAGGTGAGCGTGCGCGAGGACAGCGAGGCGAAGAACGGCCCGCCGGCGCCCTCGGCGCGCTTGCGCACGCGGTAGGCCTTGCGGTCGAGCTCGATGCCGGCGAGGCCGTCGTGGGAGACGAACACCTGACGGAAGGTGGGCATCGCGGCGCGCGCGCTCGGGCCCAGCGGCTCCGGGTTGGTCGGGACGTCGCGCCAGCCGATGACGCGCACGCCCTCGTCGGTCGCGGCGGACTCGAACGCCGCCACCTCGGCGGCCTCGGCGCCCGGCGTGAGGAACGCGATGCCTACGGCGTACTCGCCCGCGGCGGGCAGCTCGAAGGTGGCGACCTCGCGCAGGAAGGCGTCGGGGACCTGGGTGAGCAGGCCCGCACCGTCGCCGGTCTCGGTCTCGGCGCCCACGGCGCCGCGGTGCTCGAGGTTCTTGAGGGCGGTCAGGCCCGCATCGACGATGTCCCTGCCCGCCGTGCCACGCAGGGTGGCGACGAAGGCGACGCCGCACGCGTCGTGCTCGTAAGCGGGGTCGTAGAGCCCCGCTGCGGGCTGGGGAGCGCCAAGATGCGCGACCATCACACCGTCCTTAAGCGTCCCCGGGCACGCGGGGACATTCGTAGATATCGGGGCGCCGTCGACCCGGTGTTGACACGGGCGTTCAGCCTACCGCGAACGGCGGCAGGCACGGAATCCCGCTTCTCAGGCCCCGGCGGGGCCGTCGCCGGGGGTGTCGGCGACGTCGGGCGTCTCGGTGACGTCCTGCGCGGCCGCATCCTCGGGGTGGGAGGCGCGGGCCGCG
Organism: Demequina silvatica; assembly: GCF_000971215.1. Lineage (GTDB taxonomy): Bacteria > Actinomycetota > Actinomycetes > Actinomycetales > Demequinaceae > Demequina > Demequina silvatica. The sequence continues at coordinate 80,804 of NZ_BBMA01000007.1, read as the reverse complement.
AGCAGCGAGCGCTCGGGGCGCTCGCCGGATCTGCGTTGCGCCCATCCTAGGGCCGCGAACGCGGCGGTCGCGCCGATGAGCACCACGATGGACACCCACTCGTTGATGCGCAGGCCCGCGATGGTGACCGCATCGTCGATCCTGACGCCCTCGATCCACAGGCGGCCGGACACGTAGACCATGACGTACAGCCAGAACACGCGGCCGCCGTACAGCTTGAGGCGGCGGTCCAGGTAGATGATCAGCGCGGCGCCCGCGAGGTTCCAAAGCATCTCGTACAGGAACGTCGGGTGGAACGTGGCGAACTGCTCGTAGCCCTCGGGACGGAAGGCGGGGTCGATCTCGAGCGCCCACGGCAGCGTGGTGGGGCCGCCGAACAGCTCCTGGTTGAAGTAGTTGCCCATGCGGCCGATCGCCTGCGCGATCAGCACCGCGGGCGCGGCGGAGTCCGCGAACGCCGTGAAGCTCACGCCGGCGCGACGCGCGCCGATCCAGGCGCCGAGCGCGCCCAGCGCGACCGCGCCCCAGATGCCGAGGCCGCCGTTCCAGATCTTCAGCGCGTCGACGGGGTTGCCGCCCTCGCCGAAGTATGGGCCGGGCGTGGTGATGACGTGGTAGAGGCGTCCGCCGACGATGCCGAACGGGATCGCCCAGAACGCGATGTCGCCGACCACCTCGGGGTCTCCCCCGCGCTCGACCCAGCGCCGGGTGGTGAGCCACAGGGCGACCAGGATGCCGAGCAGGATCCACAGCGCGTACGCGTGGATGGTGAGCGGCCCGATCGAGAACGAGCTCCACTCGATGGGCGGGCTGGGGATCGACGTGGTCATCGTGCGCTCCTCACGCCGTCGGCGAGCTCGGCGACCTTGGCGCGCAGGCGCTCGAGGTCGCCCTCGTCGCCGAGCGCGCGCACGAACGCCGTGCCGACGATGACGCCGTCGGCGAAGCCCGCGATCTCCGCGGCCTGCTCGCCTGTGGACACGCCCACGCCGATGCAGACGCGCTCGGCGCCGGCCTCGCGCGCTCCGCGGACCACCCGCTGCGCGGCGTCGCCGACCGAGGTGCGCTCGCCCGTCACGCCCATGAGGGGCGTCGCGTAGACGAAGCCGGTGGACGCGTCGCACGTGAGCTGCATGCGCTCGCGCGTGGTCGACGGGGCGACCAGGAAGATCGTGTCGACCTCGGCCTCGCGCGCGGCGGAGACCCACTCGGGCGCCGCGTCGGGCGTGAGGTCGGGCGTGATGACGCCGGCGCCGCCGGCGTCACGAAGGTCGTGGGCGAAGCGCGACCATCCGCGCTGCAGCATGAGGTTCGCGTAGCTCATCACCACGGGCACCGCGCCCGCCTCAGCGACGGCGCGCACGGCGACGAACGCATCGTCCACCGTCACCCCGCCCTCGAGCGCGCGCGCGGCGGCGTGCTGGATGACCGGGCCGTCGAGGACGGGGTCCGAGTAGGGCGGGCCCACCTCGACCACGTCGCAGCCGGCCTCGACCAGCACGCGCATCGCGGCGATCGAGGTCTCCACGTCGGGGTAGCCGACGGGCAGGTAGCCCACGAGCGCGGCACGGCCCTCGGCCCGGCATGCGTCGAGCCGATCGGTCAGTGCGCTCACTCGTCCCCCTCCGGGAGCATCTCGAACCAGCGGGCGGCCTGCTCCACGTCCTTGTCGCCGCGACCCGAGAGCGTCACCAGCAGGGTGGCCTCCGGGCCGAGCTCGCGGCCCAGGCGGATCGCGCCCGCGAGGGCGTGCGCGGACTCGATCGCGGGCAGGATGCCCTCGGTCCGCGTGAGGAGGCGGAACGCCTCCATGGCCTCGGCGTCCGTCACGGGCCAGTACTCGGCGCGGCCGATGCTCGACAGCCACGTGTGCTCGGGGCCCACGCCGGGATAGTCGAGACCCGCGGAGATCGAGTGCGACGGCTGGGTCTGCCCGTCCTCGTCCTGGAGGATGTAGGACATCGAGCCGTGCAGGATGCCCGGGCGGCCGCCGGTGAGGGTCGCGGCGTGGCGACCCGTCTCCACCCCGTCGCCCGCGGCCTCGCAGCCGATGAGCCGCACGTCGCGGTCGTCGAGGAACGCGTCGAAGGATCCGATCGCGTTCGAGCCGCCGCCGACGCACGCGAGCACCGCGTCCGGAAGGCCGCCGAGCTCGAGCATCTGCGCGCGCGCCTCGACGGAGATCACGCGCTGGAAGTCGCGCACCATCGCGGGGAACGGGTGCGGACCTGCCGCCGTCCCGAACACGTAGTTGGTGGTCTCGACGTTGGCGACCCAGTCGCGGAAGGCCTCGTTGATGGCGTCGCGGAGGGTGCGGGTGCCGGTGGCGACCGGGATCACCTCGGCGCCGAGGAGGCGCATGCGCGCGACGTTGAGCGACTGGCGCTCCGTGTCCTCCTCGCCCATGTAGATGACGCAGTCGAGGCCCATCAGCGCGGCGGCGGTGGCGGTCGCGACGCCGTGCTGGCCCGCGCCCGTCTCCGCGATCACGCGGGACTTGCCGAGCCGCTTGGTCAGCAGCGCCTGGCCCAGCACGTTGTTGATCTTGTGCGAGCCCGTGTGGTTGAGGTCCTCGCGCTTGAGGAGCACGCGCGCTCCACCGCAGTGGGCGGCGAACCGGGGCACCTCGGTGACGATCGACGGGCGACCCGTGTAGTCGCGGGCGAGCCGCTCGAGCTCGCCGGTGAACTCGGGGTCGATGCGGGCCTTGTCGTAGGCGTCCGTGAGCTCGTCGAGCGCCGCCATGAGCGCCTCGGGGACGAACCGTCCGCCGAACTCGCCGAAGTACGGCCCGGGGGCCTCCTGGAGCGATTCCGTCACGGGCGGACCGACCGCAGGGCCGGGTGCGCGCCCGCGGCGACCATCTCCGCGACGGTGGCGCGGGGGTCGCGGTCCTTGACCAGCGCCTCGCCCACGAGCACCGCGTCCGCGCCGAGGCGGGCGTACTCGACCACGTCGTGGCTGTCGCGGATCCCGGACTCGGCGATGCGGAGCACGCCGTCGGGGATGTGCGGGGCCACGCGGGCGAACGTGGTGCGGTCCACCTCGAGCGTGCGCAGGTTGCGGGCGTTGACGCCCACCACGGTGGCGCCGGCGTCGACCGCGCGCTTCACCTCGACCTCGTCATGCACCTCGACCAGGGCGAGCATGCCCAGCGAGTGGACCCTCTCGATGAGGCTCTCGAGCGCGAGCTGCTCGAGCGCGGCCACGATGAGGAGGACCACGTCCGCGCCGTGCGCGCGCGCCTCCCACACCTGGTACGGCGTGACGATGAAGTCCTTGCGCAGGATCGGGGTGTCGACCTTCGCGCGTACCGCGTCGAGGTCCGTGAGCGAGCCGTTGAAGCGCCGCTGCTCGGTGAGCACCGAGATGACCGAGGCGCCGCCGGCCGCGTACTCGGTCGCGAGCAGCGCCGGGTCCGTGATCTCCGCGAGGGACCCCTTGGACGGGCTCGAGCGCTTGACCTCGGCGATGATGCCGACCTCGTCGCGCGCGAGGATCTGCCGCGCGTCGAGCGCGCTCGGCAGGCGTGAGGCGCGCTCCTTGAGCGCGTCCATCGTGGTGAGCTCCTGGCGGACCGAGAGGTCCTCCAGCACACCAGCCACGATGCTGTCGAGAACGCTGATTGAACCCTCTCCCATGGCGACCACTCTACCGCCGCAAAGGACGCCTCAAGGACGGCTCAAGTTACGGCACAAGGTGCCTAGGACAGCGGCTGGCCGTGGCCGAGGGCGCGCAGCACGGCTCCCGCGGCGAGCGACACGACCGCGACGCCGATGCCGGCGAACGTGAGCGCGTGCACGGGGATCGCGATGCCGACCGACGCGAGCAGCGCGGCGATCACCAGGCCCCAGTTGGTCACCCACGCGGCGACGGTGCGGCCGTGGTTGTGCGGGGCGATCTCGGGAAGGTCCTGCGGCTCCAGGTGCACGCTCGACATGGGGTTCTCCTCGGGGACTCGGGGGCTGGGCGTCAGTCTAGCGAAGCGCGGGACTCGACCAGGCGCGATGCGGTGGCGATCGCGCGGATCATCGCGGCCGCCTTGTGCTTGGTCTCGGCGTCCTCGGTGGCGGGCACGGAGTCCGCGACGATCCCGGCGCCGGCCTGCACGTGGGCGGTGCCGTCCTCGATCAGCGCGGTGCGGATGGCGATCGCCATGTCCATGTTGCCCGCGAAGTCGAGATACCCCACGGCGCCGCCGTAGAAGGCGCGGCGCGTGGGCTCGATCTCGTCGATCAGCGCGATCGCCCGCGGCTTCGGGGCGCCCGAGAGGGTGCCGGCCGGGAACACCGCCGTGAACGCGTCGAGCGCGCCGTGCGGGGCCTCGAGCGTGCCCACCACCGTCGAGCAGATGTGCATGATGTGCGAGTAGCGGTTGACGGTCATGAACTCGACCACCTCCACGGAGGTGGGCTCGCACACCTTGACCAGGTCGTTGCGCGCGAGGTCGACGAGCATCACGTGCTCGGCCACCTCCTTGGGGTCCGCGAGCAGCTCCTCCTGGAGGGCACGGTCCTCGGCCGGGGTGGCGCCGCGCGGGCGCGAGCCCGCGATCGGGAAGGTCGACACGCGGCCGTCCTTCACCGTGCACAGCGACTCGGGGCTCGCCCCCACCACCGCGAACTCGCGGCCGCGGTCGTCCTCGAGCTGGAAGTAGTACATGTACGGGCTCGGGTTGAGCGTGCGCAGCACGCGGTACACCTCGAGCGGGCTCGCCTCGCAGGGCAGGTCGAAGCGCTGCGAGGGCACCATCTGGAACACCTCGCCGTCGCGGATCGCCTCCTTCGCGAACGCGACCGCGGCCTCGTACTCCCCCGGCGCGCTGCGCTGGGTTACCTCCGGCTCGCCCCCGTCGTCGAGGACGGACACCGGGCCGGGTGCGGCGGAGGCGAGGTCGCGCTGCATGCGGTCGAGCCGCGCGACGGCGTCCGCGTACGCGTTCTCGATGCCCGACTCCTGCGCGTCCGCGTTGACCGCGTTGGCGATGAGCCACACCGAGCCGTCGCGGTGGTCGATCGCCGCGATGTCCGTCGCGAGCAGCAGCAGCACATCGGGCACGTCGATCTCGCGGGGCGCCTTCATGGGCAGCGTGGGCTCCCACTGCCGGATGATGTCCCACCCGAGCACGCCCACCATGCCGCCCGTGAGGGGCGGGAGCCCGTCGATGGCCTCGGAGCGCATCTCCCTGAGCACCTGCGCGATTGCCGGGAGGGGTGCCCCGTCGGCGAGGCCCACGGGCACGTCGCCGCTCCACCGCGCATCGTCCCCGTCCACCGTGAGCATCGCGCGGCTGCGCACGCCCACGAAGGAGAACCGCGCACGCGAGCCGTCGGGCTCCGCGGACTCGAGGATGAACGTGCCGGGCCGCTCCTGCGCGAGGGCGCGGTAGACCGCCACGGGCGTGAGCGAGTCCGCCAGCAGGCGGCGCACCACGGGGACCACCCGGTGCGAGCGGCCCAGCTCCACGAACCCGTCGAGCGACGGCCACGTCTGGCCCCACTCCACGCGCACGGCGGTCACGGCGTCGCCCCGGCGAGCCCGTCCACGGCGCCCAGGTCTCCCCCGGCCTCGAAGCAGGTGCGGGTGCCGGTGTGGCAGGCGGGGCCCTGCTGGTCGACCTCGAGCAGGAGCGCGTCGCCGTCGCAGTCGAGGCTGACGCGCACCACGCGCTGCACGTTGCCCGAGGTGTCGCCCTTGCGCCACAGCTCCTGGCGCGAGCGGCTCCAGTACACGGCGCGGCCGGTGGTGAGGGTCTCGTGGAGCGCCTCGTCGTTCATCCACGCGACCATGAGGACCTCGCGGGTGTCGTGCTGCTGCACCACGGCGCAGACGAGTCCGGCGGGGTCGCGCTTGAGGCGCGCAGCGATGTCAGCGTCGAGCGGCATGCGGACCATCCTTCCACGGCGCGCCCCGGACGGTGCGCACCGTGCGGGCGGGGCTCAGCGCGCGCCGCGCTCCATCACGAACCGCCACGGCTCGGACAGCTTCACGTGGATGTCGATGCCCACGTCGGAGCCGAACAGCCGCGCCAGCGCCTGGCATGCCGCAGCGTCCGCGGCGGCGTCGCACACGATCGGCAGGCCGTCGAGCCCGAGCTCCGCGGACACGCGCCGCACGGCCTCGTGCGCCTCGCGCCACGCGGGATGCCAGTCGCTCACCAGGAAGTCGGTGTCGGCGAGCACGTCGAACACCTCGGTCAGCCCCAGGCGGCGCGCCTTCGACAGCGCCACCACCTCGCGCACCGTGAGCGTCGACAGCCGCACCAGGTGCGCCTCGTACGCCTCGCGACGCAGCCCGCGCACGCTCGCTGCCAACGACTCCACCGCTGCTCCTCCCCCAGCCGGCCGCCCGGCCGGGCGCCCGTTCCGATCTCACCACCGCATCGTCCCCCCGCGCCAGTGCGACACGGCGTGAGTTGCCCCACACCCCGAAGGGACGATGCGCCGGTTCAGTCCCGCGTCTGGGCCACCCAGGCCTCGTGGAGGCCGGCGTACGTGCCGCCGGCCGCGACCAGCTCGTCGTGGTGGCCGAGCTCGATGAGCTCGCCGTGCTCCATCACGCCCACGACGTCGGCGCGCTCGGCGGTCGACAGGCGGTGCGCGATCACCACGGCGGTGCGGCCCTGCATGAGCGACTCGAGCGCGCGCGAGATGCGCACCTCGGTGGCGGGGTCGACCGCGGAGGTGGCCTCGTCGAGGATGAGCAGGTCGGGGTCGCGCAGGTAGGCGCGCGCGATCGACACTAGCTGGCGCTCGCCCGCCGAGAGCAGCTCGCCGCGCGGACCCACGTGGGTGTCGAGCCCGTGCGGGAGGACCTTGATCCAGCCCTCGAGACCCAGCGACTCGAACGCGGCCATGGCGCGGCTGCGCAGCTCCTCCGAGTCGGCGTCGGGGACCGCGTAGTGCAGGTTCGACAGCACGGAGCCGTCGAACAGGAACCCCTCCTGGGGCACCACCGCGACCGAGCGGCGCAGCGAGCCCATGGGCACCTCGCGCAGGTCGACGCCGCCGACCCGGACGGTGCCCTCGGTGGGGTCGAAGAAGCGGGACATCAGGCGCGCGAGCGAGGTCTTGCCCGAGCCCGTGGTGCCGACGAGCGCGAGGCGCTTGCCCGCGGGCAGGTGCAGGTCGATGCCCTTGAGCACCTCCGGCCCGCCCGGGTACGTAAGGCGGATGCCGTCCATGGCGAGGTCTCCGCGGCCGTGCGGGATGGCGGTGCCGTCCGCGCCGGGGTCGGGGATGGTGATGTCCTCGTCGACCAGCTCGACCACGCGGCGCCAGCCGACGAGCGCGCGCTGCATCTCCGCGAGCATCTCGATGATCCACATGAGCGGGCCCGCGAACATGTAGACGAGGAACGCGAACGCGACGACGGTGCCGACGCTGATCTCGCCGGCCAGGGCGAGGTGCGTGCCGCCGACGAGCGCGATGCCGGTCGCGAGCGACTGGCCGAACGCGGTCGAGGAGAACGTCACCGAGGCGAGCATCGAGGCGCGCTTCTCCGCGGCGAGGATCGCGTCGATGTCGCCGCCCAGCTGGTCGCGCATGCGCTGCTGGACGCCGTAGGCGCGGATGGTCGAGACGCCGACGAGCTGCTCGGACGTGCGCCCCATGAGGTCGGCCATGCGGCCGCGGACGCGCGAGAAGGCCTCGCTGATGCGCGGCTGGATCCACGCGAGCGTGAGCGACATGGGGACGAACGCGACCAGGACGATCAGCGCGAGCTGCCACGAGTAGGCGAGCATCACGGCGAAGACCACGGCGGCCTCCATCGCCGAGATGATCATGGCGGCGCCCGTCCACTGCATGAGGTCGCGCATGGTCTCGACGTCGCCCGTGACGCGCGAGACGTAGCGGCCCCGCTGCTCCTCGTTCTGGGTGAGCACCGACAGCTCGTGGACCTTGCCGAACGCGCGGATGCGCAGCGTCGCGAGACCCGCCTCCGCGGCCGTCACCATGCGGCGGCGGACCACGTACGACAGGGACGCGGCGATGATGAGCACCACGGCTCCGCCGGCCGCGTAGGCCGCCACGAGGCCGATGTCGACCCCGCCTGGCGCGAGCAACCCCAGGTCGGTGACGCGCTGGGTGAGGAACGGCGTCGCGGCGCGTCCCGAGGCGGCGATGGCCGCGAGCGTGAGGGTCACGCCGAGGCCCTTGCGGAACTCGGGGCTCAGCTGGAGGCCGCGCCGGAACAGCCGGCGCATGGTCATCTGCTCGTTCATCCGACGTATCCCGCCTGCTCCTCGGCCTGACGGCGGGAGTCCTCCTCGTAGGCGAGCACCAGCTCGCGGTAGCCGGCGTCGCGCGTGATCAGCTCCGTGTGGGCGCCGGCGTCGACCACGCGGCCGCGGTCGACGTGGACGATGTGGTCGGCCAGCAGGATCGACGCCAGCCGGTAGGCGATGACGAGCACGGTGGGGCCGTCCTCCCCCGCCAATCCGGTGAGGATCTCCCGCTCGACGCGCGGGTCGACGGCGCTGGTCGCGTCGTCGAGCACGAGCACGCGCGGGCGCCGCACGAGCGCGCGGGCGAGCGCGAGGCGTTGGCGTTGGCCGCCCGAGAGGTTCATGCCGCGCTCGGCGAGCACGGCGTCGAGGCCGGTGCTGCCGTCGCGCGCGAGGCGCTCGACCACGTCGACCACGTTGGCGCGGCGCAGGGCGTCCCACACCTCGTCGTCCGTGAAGTCGGCGCCGAGCGTGACGTTGTCGCGCACGGTGCCGGCGAACACGAAGGCCGTCTGGGGCACGAGCGCGACGTGGTCGCCCAGCCGCGCGATCGCCTCGAGCTCCGTCCCGTCGAGGGTGACGGAGCCCGTCGAGGGGCGCGCGAGACGGGCGGCCGCCAGCGCGACGGTGGACTTGCCGGAGCCCGTCGACCCCACCAGGGCGGTGACGGTGCCGGGGCGCAGCTCGAGCGAGACGTCCTGCAGGATGACGGACAGCTCGCCGTCGCCGTCGTCGGCCGCGATCGAGGCGTTGTCGAAGCGGACGCCGCCGGCGCCGGCGGTCGCGATCTCGGTGTGGCCGGGCTCGTCGACCTCGGTGGCGGCGCGTGCGATGTCGCCGATGCGCGTGAACGCGACGAGCGCCTGCGGCATCTGCCCGAGCACCCATCCGAGGCCGCGGATCGGCACGGCCATGAGCGTGACCAGGTAGATCGCGGACACGACGTCTCCGACGGAGACGGCGCCCACGGAGGCGCGCATCGCGCCGACGACCATGAGGGCCACCGCGCCGAGCGGCACGATCACGTCCATGAGCGGCTCGAACCACGCGGAGGTGTGGCCCACGCGCGTGTCGGCGTCGCGCAGGTCGTTGGCGGCGCGTGCGAAGCGCGCGGTCTCGCGGTCCTCGGCGCCGAGCGCCTTGACCACGGTGCCGCCCTCGAAGCTCTCGTGTGCGATGGTCGCGACGTCGGCGCGCAGGCTCTGGCCCAGGTCCCAGCGTGGCGTGATGACCTTCTCGTACGCCACGTTGATCGCGAAGATGATGGGCACCACGGCGAGGCCCGTGACCGCCAGCCACGGATCCATGCGCCACATGGACCAGCCCGCGGCGATCATCATGACGAACGATCCGACGGTGAACGCGAAGGGGTGCAGCGGGGAGGTCGCGGTCTCCGAGTCGGAGGACATCGCGGACAGCATGCGGCCCGACGGGTTGGACCGGTGCCATCCGAGCGGCAGCGATGCCAGCGCATCGGCCACCACCCGGCGGTGGCTCGCGCCCACGCCCGCGACGCCGAAGCCCTGCACGGTGCGGCGCATGCCGACCAGCACGGCGTTGGCGAGGCCGATGAGCACGAACGCGCCGCCCACCAGCCAGATCGCGGCCTTCGGGTCCTGCGTGCGCTCGCCCCAGTAGCCCTGGATGGGCTCGCCTGCGGCGGCGGGGATGACCACCTGGTCGGTGACGTCGCCCAGCAGGGTGCCGAACAGCACGGTGAGCAGGCTGAACGCCGCCGCGGCGGCGACCGCGATGCCGAACTGCCACGGCTGCTCGCGGACCGCGTGGATCAGCAGCTGGGCAGCCTTCCTGGTGAAGCGGCCGGAGACCTCGTACCGGCGCGCCTGATCGCGTGACGTCATCGAACCTCGACCCCCGCCGCCCGCATCGCGTCCTTGACCTCCTGAATCGTGAGCGTGCCGAAGTGGAAGACGGACGCGGCGAGCACCGCGTCCGCGCCGGCCTGCGCGGCGGCGACGAAGTGGTCGACGGTGCCGGCGCCTCCGGAGGCGATCAGCGGCACGTCCACCACGTCGCGCACGCGCGCAAGCATCTCGAGGTCGAAGCCGTCGGTGGTGCCGTCGGCGTCCATCGAGTTGAGCAGGATCTCGCCCGCGCCGAGCTCCGCGCCGCGGCGCGCCCACTCGACGGCGTCGATGCCGGTGCCCTGGCGGCCGCCGTGCGTGGTCACCTCGAAGCCCGAGGGCGTCTCCACGCCGTCGCGCACGCGGCGCGCGTCGACGGACAGGACCAGCACCTGGTTGCCGAAGCGGCGGGCGATCTCGGAGATGAGCTCGGGGCGCGCGATCGCGGCCGTGTTGACGCCCACCTTGTCCGCGCCCGCGCGCAGCAGCCGGTCCACGTCCTCGGGCGCACGCACGCCTCCGCCCACGGTGAGGGGCACGAACACCTGCTCCGCGGTGCGGCGCACCACGTCGTAGGTGGTCTCGCGGTTGCCGGAGGACGCGGTGACGTCGAGGAACGTGACCTCGTCCGCGCCCGCGGCGCCGTATGCGGCGGCGAGCTCGACGGGGTCGCCCGCGTCGCGGAGGTTCTCGAAGTTGACGCCCTTGACCACGCGGCCCGCGTCGACGTCGAGGCAGGGGATCACACGCACGGCGACACCCATCAGGCGTCTCCTTCCGGGTTGAACACGTCGAGGATGTCGACGACGAACACGAGCGTGCCCTTGTCGGCGTAGCCGTAGCTCGCGGGCACCACGAGCTCGACCTGCGATCCGGCCGTCTGGTCGAGCAGGCCCTCGTCGAGGCCCCTGATCACCTGGCCGGACCCGATCTGCAGCTCGAAGGGGGCCGCCTCGACGGGCCACGACGAGTCGAGCACGTCGCCCTTGCGCCACTTGCCGTCCGCGCCCTTGCCGTCCGACCAGTACCAGGCGGTGTAGTTGACGGTGAGGAAGGACCCCTCCTTCACCTGCGGGCCGGAGCCCTGGATGAGGGTCGCGACCTGGAGGTCGGTGGGGGGCGACTGCTTCGGGATGGTCACGGACGGCTCGCCCGTGGTCTTGTGGCGGGTCACCTCGGGCAGGTCGGGGCTCGCCTCGACCTCGGTGCCCACGGCGTGGTCGGGCAGGACGTCGATCACCATCGCGATGGGCGCCTCGGCCTCGGACTCGAAGCCAGGCGGCGCCACCACCAGCAGGCGCGCGCCCACCCGCACGTCGAGCAGGCGGTCGTACAGCTCCTCGCCCACCACCTCGGGGGCGAGCAGGAAGGACCGCGGCAGCCCGTCGTAGGTGTTGATCAGCGTGGTGCCGTCGTCGAGCGAGGCGCCGTAGATGTCGAGCAGCAGCGGCTCGCCGTCCTGAAGGTACTCGCCGTCGCCGTCCCACACCACGGTCGACTGCTCCTCCGCGTAGTCCAGGCCGGGCGTGAACTCGAGCGACGGTGCGAGCGTGTCGGAGCCGCCGATCACGATGTCGGAGATGTCGCCGGACGGGGACACGCTCGGGTCGGTCTCGGACGGCGCGGCTGTGCACGCCCCGAGTGCCAGGGGCACCAGGGCGAGCGCGAGCACGACGAGACGACGCATGTGAGGGATTCCTTTCGGGACCGTAAGAGTCTACGGCCGGTCAGGCCGGGTCGAGGGCCTCGATGAGCGCGTCGACACGCGCGTCCTCGGTGCGGAACGGGTCCTTGAGCAGGACCGTCGTGCCGGAGGAGCCTGCGATCTTCAGGTGCACCCAGTCCACCGTGAAGTCACGCCCCGAGGCGAGCGCCTTGGTGACGAACTCGCCTCGCAGGCGGGCCCGCGTGGTCTGCGGCGCGGTGGTCATGGCGCGCTCGATGTCCGCGTCGGAGACGATGCGCCGGGCCAGCCCCTGCTCCTGCAGCTTGGCGAACACGCCGCGCTCGGGAGAGACGTCGTGGAACGCGAGCTCGAGCCGCGCCAGCCGCGCGTCGTCGAGGTCGCAGCCCAGCCGCTCGCGGTAGCGCATCACCAGGCGGTGCTTGATCGCCCAGTCGAGCTCCGTCTCGACGCCGGAGAAGTCCTGCGTGCGCACCGCGTCGACGCCGCGCTGCCACAGGTCGAGGATCCGGTCGACCTCCGCCGTGGGGGCGATCACGCCGCCCAGGTGCGAGCGCACCAGGTCGATGTACGTCTGCTGCACCTCGACCGCGGTGAGCCTGCGGCCGTCGGTGAGCTCGACGGTCGCGGCGCCCGTGAGGTCGTGCGCGACGTCGCGGATGGCCTGCATCTCCCGCGCGAGCGTGAGCTCGGGCAGCACCACGCGCGCCTCCATGAGGCGCAGCACCAGGTCGGTGGCGCCCATCTTGAGCAGCGTGGTGGGCTCCGCCATGGTCGAGTCGCCCACGATCACGTGCATGCGGCGGTAGAGCTCCGCGTTCGCGTGGGGCTCGTCGCGCGTGTTGATCATGGGCCGCGACCGGGTGGTGGCGGAGCTCAGCCCCTCCCACATGTGGTCCGCGCGCGGCGAGAAGCTGTAGTGGGCGCCCGACGGGGTGCGTGTGATGGTGCCCGCGCCCGTGACGATCTGCCTGGTCACCAGGAACGGCAGCAGCGCGGATGCGAACGCCTTGAAGTCCGCACGGCGGCGCACCAGGTAGTTCTCGTGGCAGCCGTAGCTGTTGCCCGCGGAGTCGGTGTTGTTCTTGTAGAGGTGGATGGTGCCGTCCACGCCGGCGTCGCGCAGGCGCTGCTCTCCCCCGGCCACGAGGTCGTGGACGATCCGCTCGCCGGCCTTGTCGAGCGCGATGAGGTCCGTGAGGGTGTCGCACTCGGCGGTCGCGTACTCGGGGTGCGCGCCCACGTCGATGTACAGGCGGGACGCGTTGGGCAGGAACACGTTGGAGGATCGGCCCCACTGCACCACGGAGTGGAACAGGTGGCCGGCGACCTCCTCGGGCGTGACGGGACGCGCGGCGCCGGTGTCGAGGTGCAGGCCGAACTCGGTCTCGAGCCCGAAGATGCGGCGGGCGGGGTCGACGTCGAGCGGCGGCGGGATGTCGGTGGAGAGCATGGTGCGTGGCCCGCGGGAGGCTACTGGCCGCCCTTCTGGACGAAGGACCGCACGAACTGCTCGGCGTTGACCTGGAGCGAGCCGTCGATCTCCGCGAGAAGGTCGTCGAGCGCGTCGCTCGAGGCGGTCGCCGCCGCGGCGGGCGCGGGCGCCTCCGGCTCCGGGGCGTCGTCCTCGTAGGGCTGTCCTTGCGCGTTGAGCTGGGCCATGCTCGCGAGTCTATCCGTCGATCAGGGCGTCGAGGAGGGGGTGACGCGCCGCGCCGGGCTCGTCGAGATGCACCACCTCGAGGTGCCCGTGGTCGGTCTCGCGGTCGAGCACCACGGTGGACCAGCCGGCCGCGTCGACCAGGTCGGGCCGCGCGGAGACGATGCCTCCCCGCAGGCGCGCACGGGTGTCCTGGGGCGCCGTGATGGCGGCCGCCGCGACCTCGTCCTCGGTCGCGAGCCGCTCCACCTGGCCCGCCTGCGCGAGCCGCGTCGCCCACCCGTCCCCCAGACGGCTCCATTGGAGGTCGGCAGCGGCGAGCCGCGCATCGTCCCACGGCAGGCCGTCGGGGTGATCCTCCGAGACGTGCCGCGACCGCAACCTGCCCAGCAGCTGGAGCTTGGCGACCCACTCGACCTCGCGCGCGGCGCTGAAGAGGTCCGCGCCGAGCCGCTCGAGCACGCCCTCCCAGCGGGCGAGCACGGCGGCGTCGCCGGCGTCGGCGGCGTAGGTGCGGCAGATCTCGAGGAGGGCGCGCTGGAGCTCGAGGGCCGTGGCGGCCTCGCCGGAGGCCAGGACGATGCGGCGGCGGAGCGAGACATCGCGCGATACCTCCTGCACGGCCTCCACGGGATGCGCGAGCTCGAGCTCGTCGAGGCGCTCGTCCTGCGCCTCGATGGCGGCGAGCACCAGCGAGGTGGTCCCGATCTTGAGGTAGGTCGCGACGTCGAAGAGGTTGGCGTCGCCGATGATGACGTGCAGGCGGCGGTACTTGTCGCGGGTGGCGTGCGGCTCGTCGCGGGTGTTGACGATGGGCCGGCGCAGGGTGGTCTCGAGGCCCACCTCGGCCTCCATGTAGTCCGCGCGCTGCGACAGCTGGAAGCCCGGCTCCTCGCCGAACTGGCCGAGCCCCACGCGCCCGGCGCCCGTGAAGACCTGCCGGGTCACCAGATGGGGCGTGAGGCGGCGCGCGAGGTCGTCGAACGCCACCGCGCGGGCGACCAGGAAGTTCTCGTGGGTGCCGTACGAGGCGCCCTTGCCGTCGACGTTGTTCTTGTAGAGGTGGACCTCGCCGTCCTCGTCCTCCGCGTACCGCGTGGCTGCGGCGAGCGCGATCGCGTCGCCCGCCCGGTCCCAGATCACCGCGTCGCGGGCGCCCGTGACCTCGGGACCGCTGTACTCGGGGTGGGCGTGGTCCACGTAGAAGCGGGCGCCGTTGGCGAGCACCGCGTTGAGGTGGGCAGGGTCCTCCCACGACCCGCGGCGGCGACGCAGGGTCACCCGCCCGGCCGCCGCATCGTACTCGGCGGAATCCGTCAGGAGGTCCGCGGAGGCGCCCAGGCGCGAGCGGCGGAAGCCGCGCTGGTCCTGCAGCGGGTCCTCGCCGCCGTAGTCCCACCGGCTGGTGCGCTCCCCCGCCCACGCCCGGCACGCCGTCACCAGGCGCGAGGACAGCAGGATGGGGTTGGCGCGCGGCTCGGCGGGATCGACGATGCCGTACTCGGTCTCGATGCCGACGACCCGCACGTCACTCCCCCGCGAGCGTGCCCGCGGCGACGGCGCGCGCCTCGGCGAGCTCCTGGTCGGCTGCGTGCTCGAGGTGGGCGCGCGTGAGGCCCTTCGCGTGCCCGGCGACCACGCCCTTGATGGCGGAGGTCTTGGCGCGGTCGACCACGTTGCGGACCACGGCGCCCGACACGTGGCGCGACGCGTCCGCGTGGGCGAAGATGCGGCCCACGCCCGCGTCGATGAGCGCCCGCGCGGTGGCGGCGCGGTCGCCGCCGTGCGCGTCGAGCTCCGCCTGCGCGAGCGGCAGGTCCGCCGTGAGGTACTTGCCGAAGATGTCCGCCGTGGCCTCGGGGCTGGGGCGCGAGATCTCGATCTTCACGTCGAGGCGGCCGGGGCGCAGGATCGCGGGGTCGATCATGTCCTCGCGGTTCGACGCACCGATCACGATGACGTTGCCCAGCGCCTCGACGCCGTCGAGCTCCGTAAGCAGCTGCGGGACGATCGTGGTCTCCATGTCGGAGCTCACGCCGGAGCCGCGGGCGCGGAACAGCGCGTCCATCTCGTCGAAGAACACCACCACGGGGGCGCCGGAGTGCGCCTTGGCGCGGGCGCGCTCGAAGATGGTGCGGATGTAGCGCTCGGTCTCGCCCACGTACTTGTTGAGCAGCTCGGGGCCTTTGACGGAGAGGAAGTAGGAGCGGTCCGCGCCCACCGCCTCCGCGAGCGAGTGCGCGACGGCCTTCGCGATGAGGGTCTTGCCGCAGCCGGGCGGACCGTAGAGCAGCAGGCCGCGCGGGGGACGCAGCGCGTGTTCACGGTAGAGCTCGGGGTGGACCAGGGGCAGTTCGATCGCGTCGCGGATGCGCTCGATCTGCGGGGTGAGGCCGCCGATCGACGAGTAGTCGATGTCGGGCACCTCCTCGAGGAGCAGCGCCTCGACGCCGGTGCGCTCGACCTTCTCCGTGGCGAAGCCGGTGCGCGGGTCGATGATCACGGTGTCGCCCTCGTGGACGCGGCGTGCGGCGTCGCCACCGACGAGGGTCACCACGCGCTCGTCCTCGCCGCGCGAGACCACCAGCAGGCGGTCCTCGTCGACGACCTCGCGGACGATCGCGGCCTGGCCGGTGCGGTCCGGCCTGGCGACGTCGACCACCACGGACATGGCGTTGAGCAGCACCTCGTCGCCGGGGCTCAGGTCCGCCTCGAGCGTGGGCAGCACGGCGACGCGCAGGCGGCGGCCGCTGGAGACCACGTCCGCGTTGCGTCCCGACCACTCGACGAACGTCGCGAACGTCTGCGGCGGCTGCGACGCCTCGGCGAGCTTCTCGCGCATCTCGCCGATCTGGTCGCGCGCGAGCGTGAGGAGCCGCTGGAGCTCGTTGTTCTGGCGCTCGAGGCGCGCGATCAGGTCCTGAGCCTCGGCCACCATCACTCCTCCCCTGCGGCGGTGTCAGCCGAGGGCGCGGCCGCTGTCGCGTCGCGGCGCACCTTGCGGATCTTCTTCTCGCTCACGGGACGCTCGCCCAGGTCCTCGGGGCTCCACTCGCCGTCGGTCGTCGGGTACGAGCCCTTCGCCGGACGGCGGGTGCGTCGCGGCGGCTCGACGCCGGGCGCCATGCGGCGTGCGGTGAGCAGGAAGCCGGTGTGGCCGATCATGCGGTGGTCGGGGCGCACCGCGAGGCCCTCGAGGTGCCACGTGCGCACCATCGACTCCCACGCGCGGGGCTCCGTGTATCCGCCGTGCTCGCGCAGGTCCTCCGCGAGGCGGGACAGCTGCGTGGTGGTCGCGACGTAGGCGAGGAACACGCCGCCCGGGGCGAGCGCATCGGCCGCCGCGTCGATGTTCTCCCACGGGGCGAGCATGTCGAGGATGATGCGGTCGACGGTGCCGGCCTCGAACGCGTCGCCCACGCGGTCCGCGAAATCGCCGATCTCGAGGCGCCACGCCGGGTGCGGGCCGCCGAAGTGGGACTCGACGTTGGCGCGCGCGATGTCCGCGAAGTCCTCGCGACGCTCGATGCTCACCAGCCGCCCGGCGTCTCCGACCGCGCGCAGCAGCGACATCGTGAGAGCGCCGGAGCCGACTCCCGCCTCGACCACGCGGGCGCCCGGGTAGATGTCCGCCATCTGGACGATCTGCCCGGCGTCCTTGGGATAGACCACGGCGGCTCCGCGCGGCATGGACAGCACGAAGTCGCTCAGCAGCGGGCGCAGCACCAGGTAGTCGAAGCCCGCGGTGTTGGTCACGACGGTGCCCTCGGGCTGCCCGATGACGTCGTCGTGGTGGAACAGGCCGCGGTGCGTGTGGAACTGCTTGCCCGGCGTGAGGATGATCGTGTGGTGGCGGCCCTTGGCGTCGGTCAGCTGGACGCGGTCGCCGGCGCGGAGCGGGCCCCTGCGCTCGGACGCGCCGACGGGCTCGGAGGTCTGGGTCATGCGGCCAGTCTAGGGCGCGGGTCGGGGGCCACCGACGGCCCGGCCGGACCCGTCGTGCCCGGTCCGCCGCGCATCGTCCCGCGTCAGCTCAGCGCGTCCCTGATCTCGTCGAGCTTCGCGATCCCGACGGGGATGCCGTGCTCGTCGACCACCACGAGGACGTCGGTGCGGCCGAACCACGGCACCACCGCCTCGACCAGGCGCTCCCCCGTGGCCGTCGCGGGGATCTGGGCGCCGCGCACCAGCGGCATGGTGACGGACATGAGCCGCGTCTGGGCGCGCGCCTCCTCGGGCACGGCCTCGGTGAGCGCGACCGGGAAGTGGCCGGCCGCCTGGCCGTCCGCGGCGAGCACCACCACCTCGCGGGCCTGCGCGCGGGCGGCGATCTCGCGCGCCTGCGCGACCGTGGCGTCGTAGGGGATGCCCACCGCGGGGGCGGCGAGCGACAGCGCGGTGACGTTCTCGCGCCTGCCCAGCACGGTCGCCGCGCGCAGCTCGGCGCTCGCAGCGGGCCAGATGACGGAGAAGAGGAACATCGCCCAGATC
Organism: Demequina silvatica; assembly: GCF_000971215.1. Classification (GTDB taxonomy): domain Bacteria; phylum Actinomycetota; class Actinomycetes; order Actinomycetales; family Demequinaceae; genus Demequina; species Demequina silvatica. The sequence continues at coordinate 62,877 of NZ_BBMA01000007.1, read as the reverse complement.
GCGGCGACGAAGTCGACCTGGCCGCCGCGCAGGATCGGCAGCCCCACCGCGACCACGATCACGCCGATCGCGACGATGCGCCCGCCCTGTGCCGCCCACCGGTGGCCCTTCCACCGGTCGCCCGAGACCGCCCACACGATCGCGTTGACCACGCGCCCGCCGTCGAGCGGCGAGCCGGGCAGCGCGTTGAAGCCCGCAAGGATGAGGTTGAGCGCGCCCGCGTACAGCACGATCCGGCCGGCCATGCCGTCGAGCGCGCCGGACGCGGCCAGCGCGAGGGCGCCGATCACGGCGTTGGTGAGCGGGCCCGCGGCGGCGATCACGCCGATCTCGAGCGGGCGCGGGTCCGCGCTGCGGAACTGCGTGTGCCCGCCGAAGAACGTCAGCACGATCTCGTCGACCTCGCGCTTGAAGCCCCGCGCGGCGGCGGTGTGGGCGAGCTCGTGGAGGAACACCGACACGAACAGCAGCAGCGCGACAGCGAGACCGATAGAGAACCCCTGGCGGCTGAAGCCGTCCTCGTCCGCCGCGTAGAACACCGCGAGGATGAGCGCCATCACGATGGTCGACGGCATGAGGACGATGCGCGCGCCCAGGACGCGCCCGAGCGTGATGCCGCGAGGCTTGCGGGCGCGGGTCGGGGGCTGGCTCATGGGGACCACGCTAGTGGGCGCCGCCGACGGCCCCTGCGCGACGCGCGCCGTCCGCGACCGTGCGCGCCTGGGGATCACGGGGAGGCTGTCGGAGGCTGGCTCTAGGGTGGTCGCATGCCTCGACCGCCCGCACTCTCGCCCTCCCGCGCAGGCGACTTCCAGCAGTGCCCGCTGCTGTTCCGCTACCGCACGGTGGACCGCCTGCCCGAGGCGCCGTCGGCGGCAGCGACGCTCGGCACCCTGGTGCACGCGGTGCTCGAGAAGCTCTACGACCTCCCGGCGCGCGAGCGCACCGTGGCCGCGGCCCAGGACCGGCTCGAGCCGCAGTGGCGCGCGATGCTGGCCAAGCAGCCCGAGCTCGCGGAGCTGCATCCGGACCCTGCCGCGGAGCAGGCGTGGCTCGCCGACGGTCGCACCCGCCTCGCCACCTACTTCGAGCTCGAGAACCCGCAGCGCCTCGAGCCGGCCGCGCGGGAGGAGTTCGTGGAGCTGCAGCTCGAGGACGGCCCGCTGCTGCGCGGCATCATCGACCGCATCGACATTGCGCCGGACGGCTCCATCCGGATCGTCGACTACAAGACGGGCAAGACGCCGGACCCGCGCTACGGGGAGAAGAAGGAGCGCTTCCAGATGCGCTTCTACGCGCTGGTGGTCGAGCGCCTGCGCGCGCGCCGCCCCGCGCTGCTGCAGCTGCTGTTCCTCAAGGACGGCGGCCGCCTCGAGATCCGCCCCACGGGGGACGACATCGCCCGGATCGAGCACGAGATCCGCGAGATCTGGGCGGAGATCACCGCCGCCGCGGAGGCCGGACGATTCCGGACGCGCCGCACCGCGCTGTGCGGGTGGTGCAGCTTCCAGGAGCAGTGCCCCGAGTTCGGCGGCACGGAGCTCCCGCTCGATCCGGACGCCGTCGAGCGTGCCCTGGGTGTCCGCCCGGCGACCGCCTAACACCCCACCCGAGCGCGCTATGGGGAAGTGACTGACGGTTTCGGAAGGTTTGCTCCTCCTGCGGGGAACTCAGCGTCGCCTAGACGTCCGCCCCGAGCTGGTCGACAGTCTCCCCTGCCAGGATCCGTCCCAGCGCGGCGACGTCGAGCCCGGCGAGCGACCGCACCCTGCTCAGTCCCGGCCTGGGCTGCATGGGCACCAGCCGCCGCACGCCCACCGTCGCCGCCCCCGACGCCAGCGCGGAGCCCACGCCCGCCGGCGAGTCCTCGATCGCGACGCAGTCCGCGACGTCGACCCCCAGTCGCGCGGCGGCCGTGAGGTACGGCTCGGGATGGGGCTTGCCGTGCGTGACCTCGTCGCCCGTCACCACCACCGCGAACGCATCGGGCGCGCGCGACACGAACGCCTCGGCCAGCATCGCGTAGGACATCGTCACGAGGGCGCACGGGATGCCCGCGGACACCACGGCGTCCAGCAGTGCCCGCGCATCGTCCATCCAGGGTGTGCGCTGGCGCACCTGGGCCGTCACGCGGCCCACCAGGTACGTGATGATCTCGTCCGGCTCGAGCGCGACGCCGCGGTCGATCATGATCTGCGCGCTCACGGACAGCGGGTTGCCCACCAGCTGGAGCCCGTCCTCGTGAGTCCAGCCCACGCCGAACTTCCTCGCGAGCTCGATCTCGGCGCCGATCCAATAGGGCTCCGAATCGATGAGCGTGCCGTCCATGTCCCACAGCACGGCGGCCGGGAGCGTCGCCTTCTCATTCATATGGCGCCAGTCTAGGCTGGCGCAATGACAGCCGAGAGCGACCCCGTAGCCCTGGCAGCCGACCAGTCCGTGATGATCGCAGCGTTCGAGGGATGGAACGACGCCGGCTCGGCCGCGTCCTCCGCGCTCGACCACCTCGCCACGGCGTGGCAGGCGCGCGAGTACGCGGCGCTCGACCCCGAGGAGTACCACGACTTCCAGGTGAGCCGCCCGAGCATCCAGACCCTCGCGGGCGGCGAGCGCGTGGTCTCCTGGCCCGGCACCGTCATCTCGACCGCGAACGGCCCCTGGGTGGGCGACCGCGAGATCGCGCTGGTGCGCGGCATCGAGCCGTCGATGCGGTGGCGCCGCTTCTGCCGCGAGATCCTCGACTACGCGGAGGACCTCGACGTCAAGACGCTCATCACGTGCGGCGCGCTGCTGGTCGACGCCCCGCACACGCGCCCGCTACCCACGTTCGTCACCAGCGAGGACGCGCGCGCCCGCGAGGCGTTCGACCTCGAGCGCTCCGATTACGAGGGCCCCACCGGGGTGCTCGGCGTGCTGGGCCACGAGGCGGCGCTGCGCGGCATCACCGTGATCTCCGTGTGGGTGGGCGTGCCGCACTACATCGCGCACCCGCCGAGCCCCAAGGCGACCGTGTCGATCCTGTCGCAGCTCGAGCGCTTCCTCGGCGAGCCGATCGAGCTCGGCGAGCTGCCCGACGAGGTCGACGCGTGGCAGGCCGGCGCCGACGAGCTCACCGACGAGGACGAGGAGATCGCCGCCCACGTCGAGCAGCTCGAGTCCGTGATGGACGAGACCAGCCTGCCCGAGGCGTCCGGAGACGCGATCGCCGCCGAGTTCGAGAAGTTCCTGCGCCGCCGCGACCTGGGCAACGGGAAGGCGTAGGCGACCGCCGCATCGTCCCTCCAGAAGGGACGATGCGCGGGTCAGGTCGCGCTGATGGCGCCGGCGGTGAGCAGGCCCAGGATCGCGCCGGACGCGGCGATCCGGTAGATGACGAACGGCGTGTAGCTGTGCGTCGAGACGAGCTTGAGGAACCACACGATCACCGCGTAGCCGACGCCGAACGCGACCACGGTCGCGATCGCGGTGTTGAGGAAGCCGGGCGAGCCCTCCGCGCCGAGCGTGTCCCACTCGGTGAACAGCTCGAAGAAGCCGGACCCCATCACCGCCGGGATCGCCAGCAGGAACGAGACGCGGGCCGCGGCCTCGCGCGTCATGCCGAGGAAGAGACCCATGGTGATGGTGCCGCCCGAACGGGAGACGCCGGGGATGAGCGCCATGGCCTGCGCGAAGCCGAGCAGGATCGCGTCCTTGACGGTGATGTCGTCGAGGTTGCGGCGCTTGGCGCCGATCCGGTCCGCGATCCACAGCACGCACGCGAAGCCGGCGAGCACCACCACGGTGATGTAGAGGTTGCGCAGGCTCGTCTCGATGGTGTCCTTGAACAGCACGCCCAGGATCACGATCGGGAACGATCCGAGGATCACCCACCAGCCCATGCGGGCGTCCGCGTTGTGCGCGCCCATGCGCGCCTTCCAGTCGGCGCCGTCGCGGCCGAACAGCGCGCGGAACCACGAGGCGACGATGCGGGTGATGTCCTTCCAGAAGTAGAGGATCACCGCGGCCTCGGTGCCGATCTGGATGATCGCAGTGAAGGCGGCGCCCGGGTCCTCGCCGTGCGGCAGCAGCGCGCCGATGACACGGATGTGCGCGCTCGAGGAGATCGGCAGGAACTCCGTGAGTCCCTGCACCAGCCCGAGGATGACCGCTTCCCACCAACCCATGGCGGCAACCTTAGTGCCCGCGTGTTGCGCGCCGGTGACGCCGCCGACCTTCGGTAGCGTCACCCCCATGCAGCGCGCACGGATCGGCACCACGGGTCTCGAGGTGTCGCGTGTGGCGCTCGGCACCATGACGTGGAGCCGCGACACCGACGCGGAGCAGGCGGGCGGCCAGCTCGACGCGTTCCTCGACGCGGGCGGCACGCTGCTCGACACGGCGGCGTCCTACGCGGACGGCGGCGCGGAGGAGCTGATCGGCCGCATGCTGGGCGGCTCCGTCTCGCGCGCCGACGTGCAGATCTGCACCAAGGCCGGCATCCGGCGCACCGCGCACGGCGGCATGGTCGACGCGTCGCGCGACACCATGCTCGACACGCTGGACGCCTCGCTCGCGCGGCTCGGCACCGACCACGTCGACGTGTGGCTGGTCCACCAGTTCGACGCCGGCACCCCGCTCGACGAGACGCTGCACGCGCTCGAGATTGCGGTGAACTCCGGCCGCGCCCGGTACGTGGGTGTCTCCAACTACCCCGGCTGGGCGACCGCGCGCATCGCGACGCTCGCGGACCGGCGTCCCACGCTCGCGACCACCCAGGTCGAGTACTCGCTGCTCCAGCGCGGTATCGAGCGCGAGGTGGTGCCCGCCGCCCAGGCGATCGGGCTGGGCGTGATGGCGTGGTCGCCGCTGGGACGCGGCGTGCTCACCGGCAAGTACCGTGCCGCGATCCCCGCGGACTCGCGCGCCGCGTCCGAGCACCTGGCCGGGTTCGTCGAGCCGTACCTCGACGACCGTGCCGGATCCATCGTGGAGGCGTTGGCGATCGCGTCCGAGGGCCTCGGCGTGACACCCCAGGAGACCGCGCTCGCGTGGGTGCTGGCGCGACCCTTCGTCGCCTCCGCGGTGGTGGGGGCGCGGACCGCGGAGCAGCTGCTCCCCTCGCTCGCCGCCGCCACCCTCAAACTGCCGCCGGCCATCGTGGACGCCCTCGACGAGGTCTCCGCGATCGACCTGGGATACCCGGAGCGCCGGTGATCACGGCGCGCACGAGCCTCGCAGCCTGGGGTCCGTGCGCGCGCGGCGGTGCCGCCCCCACGGACGGTCAGCGCAGCTGGAAGTCGTCGAGGTCGTCGTCGAGCGCGTCCTCGTCCTCGCCGGCGTGGGGGTCGAGGCCGTCGTCGTCCTCGTCCTCCTCGTCCCCTTCGCCGTCGCCCGCGTCCTCCATCTCGAGGTCGTCGAGCAGCATCGGCAGCGTCTCCCCATACTCGACGTCCAGCACGGCCTCGTACCGGTCGAAGGCGTCGGCCAACGAGTCGTACGCGTCGTCGACGGCCACGTCCGCGTCGCCGCGGCGGGCCAGGATGGCGGCGAGGTGCTCCTCGTATGCGGCGATCAACAGCCTCAGCGCCTCGTGCGCCTGGGAATCCATGGCTATGACGTTACCCGCGGAACAGGTTGAATGGGAGGCGAGATGAACCACGACGCACGCAGGACCGCCCACATCATCACCCCTCGACGCACGTCCGTACCGGCGGACTCGCGCTTCGACTGGAGGGTGGTGGACATCCCCGTGGAGGTGACGCGGGCCGAGGCGCGCGCCCTGCTCACGGAGCAGGCGGAGTACGGCCGGTGGGACCTGATCCGCTCGCAGACCTTCATCGGCGGCGCGCGCCGCGTGTGGCTGCGCCGCCGCATCATGAACGTGCGCCGGACGGACGACGCGGCCTGATCTGGCCGCGCGGGCGCCTCAGCAGTCGGTGAGGAACCGCACCATCACATCGGTGCCGAACTCGAGCGAGTCGATCGGCACGCGCTCGTCGATGCCGTGGAACAGGCCCGGGAAGTCGAGCTCGGGAGGCAGGCGCAGCGGCGCGAAGCCGTAGCCCGCGATGCCCAGCAGGGCGAGGTGCTTGTTGTCCGTGCCGCCCATCATCGTGTACGGCAGCACGATCGCCTCCGGGTCGTCGAACGTCACCGCCTCGATGGCCTTGTGGACCAGCGGCACGTCGAACGGCAGCTCGATCGACGCCTCGGTGATGTACTGCTCGACCTTGACGTGCGTGCCCGCCAGCTCCTCGATCTTCCGCAGCACCTGCTCCTGCTGGCCGTGGAGGAACCGCGAGTCCACGTAGCCGCCGGCGGTGTCAGGGATGACGTTGACCTTGTAGCCGGCGTCCATCATGGTCGGGTTCGAGGTGTTCCTGAGCGAGGCCTCGACCATCCGGCCCACCGCGCCGAGTCCCGCGATCAGGCGGTCCACGGTCGCCGGGTCCTCGGCGTACTCGACCCCCAGCAGCGACGCGGTGCCGCGCAGCAGGTGCTCGGACGTGGGCGAGATCTCCATGGGCCACTCGTAGGCGCCGATCCGCGCCATCGCGCCGCCCAGGTGCGCCACCGCGTTGTCGTGGTGCACCAGCGAGCCGTGGCCCTGCACGCCGGAGGCCGCGAGTCGCAGCCACTGCATGCCCTTCTCCCCCGTCTGGAACAGGTACACCCGCTTGCCCGCGACCTGGATGGAGAAGCCGCCCACCTCGGACACGGCCTCGGTGGCGCCGCGGAAGTCGTCGGGGTGGTTCTCGACCATCCACTTGGCGCCGCGGTGGCCGCCGTGCTCCTCGTCCGCGAAGAACGCGATGACGATGTCGCGCGCCGGCTTCACGCCAGCCGCGATCATGCGGCCGATCGCCGCGAGGTACATCGCGTCGACGCCCTTCATGTCGACCGCGCCGCGGCCCCAGATCATGCCGTCCTTGACCTCGGCGCCGAACGGGTCGACCGTCCAGTCCTCGGGGAAGGCGGGCACCACGTCGAGGTGGCCGTGCAGCACCAGCGGCGGGCGGGTGCGGTCGGCGCCCTCCCAGAGGGCGGTGAGCGACGCGCGACCCGGCGCGGCCTCGCGGATGACGGGCTCGAGCCCCAGGTCCGACAGGTACGCCGCGACGTACTCGGCCGCCGCACGCTCCCCCGGCCCGTCGGCGTCGCCGTAGTTGGAGGTGTCGATGCGCATGAGGTCGCGCGCGAGGCGGACCACGTCGGACTCGGTCATGCGGCCAGGCTAGCGGCCCGCCGGACCCGGCCCCCGCATCGTCCCGGCTAGATGACCCGCCAGCCGTTCACGATCACGATGCCGAGCACCACCAGCCCCGCCGCCGCCAGCACGTAGATGAGGCGCCGGAAGCCCGCTTTCCACGCGGCGATCACCATGCACGCCACCGCGCCGGGGATGAGCGCGAGCCCGTATCTCCCGGTGACGTTGGGGAAGTACTGCGGGACGGTGGTGTTGAGGTACGCCTGGATCTGCACCACGGTCGGGTAGAGGACGGTGCCGGCGAGCACCATCCAGCCGAGCGCGCGGCGCGCCGGCTCCTTCGCGCACGCGACGATCACCGCGAAGATCGCGCCGATCACCAGGAAGTTGAGCAGCCGCGTCCACGAGATCATGATCGCGACGTCGAGCGGCTCCTGCAGGTAGTAGTCGGACGCGAGGTTGAGGCCGCTGAACGCGGTCTCGAGCCACTCGGACCCGGGCAGCCCGAGCACGTCGCGGGTGTTGAGCCCGACCAGCGGGTTCTGCCAGTTCGGGTCGCCCCTGGTCCCCTGCCACGCCTGCCACAGCGCGTACGGCACCAGGATCGCGCCGGCCATGGCGCCCACGATCGCGACGTCGTGGCCACGGGGGCGCGAGCGGCGCCAGTCGCGCAGCATGCGGAACGTCAGGAGCGCGCCGAGCGCGATGAACGGGATCGCGGCGATGGTCTTGGTCATGCCGGCGACGCCGGCGAGGAGGGCGGCGAGGCGCCAGTCGAGGTCGTCGTCGACGAAGATGCGGGCGGCCAGCCAGACGGCCGATGCGCCGATCACCACGGTCGCGGCGTCGGGGTTGACGGTGGTCACCGCGTGCAGGACCCGGGGGAAGGCGGGCAGGAGCAGCGGCGCGATGATCGCGGCGGCGGGGTCGATGCGCCAGCGGCGCAGCGCGACGAACATGACGAACATGCCCAGCCCGAGCCACAGCACGCCGAGGAGGCGCGCGGCGGTGACGAAGTCGACCGCGGGGATGAGCGCCTCGACCGCGCGCGCGGGCAGGCCCACCGCGAGGTAGTACAGCGGCGGGTGGGAGAAGTTGTACTGCTGGCCCTCGTACGGGAACTCCCAGGCGTCGGCGTCCGCGCCGCACTCGGGCAGCTCGTATCGTTCCTGGCCCACGCACGCCCAGATGTCGCGGATCTCGGGCGCGATGATCGATCCGGCGTACGGGATCTCGAGGTGCGCGGCGCGCCACGCGTAGTCGGCGTGGGTGGGTTCGTCGATTCGCGACATCGCGGTGCCGGGACCGAGGACCACGGGGATGACGATCGCGGCGGCGACCGCCAGGTAGAGCGCCAGCACGCCCAGGCGCGAGCGGCGCGAGTCCCGGAAGCCGGCGGCCCACTCCTCGGCGAGGCCCAGCCACTCGGAGGGCAACGGTGCCCGCCGCGTCGTCGTGCCTGCCACCCGCGCTCCCTGCCCCCGAGGCGCCCACGGCGGGCGCGTTGGTCGCATCGTATCGGCGGTTCTGTCCCGTTCGCGTACGCCGCACGGGCGGGGTTCGAGAGGACGTCCGCCCGGGGAAAGCAGAAGGCCCCGACCTCATGGTCGGGGCCTTCCGGCTGGTGTCCGAGGGGGGACTTGAACCCCCACGCCCTATACGGGCACTAGCACCTCAAGCTAGCGCGTCTGCCATTTCCGCCACCCGGACAGGTGGCCCGAGATGCTCTTCCGAGCGCCTCAGCGCGAGAAGAACTGTAGCACGGTCTGGAGACGTCGATTCGCCATCGAGGAGCGGATCACCGCAAAACTTAGTGATCCAGCGTCATGTGAAGATGCTGACGCCTCCCGGGCCCACCAGCAGTCCGACGATGATGAGCACGATGCCCCAGAGGATCTGCTTCTGGATGAGCCGGACGATGCCGAAGACGACGAGGATCACGGCGAGAATCCACAGGATGAATTCCATTTCGATGCTGCCTTTCTTCTTCAATGTGCATGCGTACCCGGGTTGCGCCTGTGACAACCTCGCGTGATGCCGCTGGTATTCCCGCCGCCGTGAACTTCCGGTCGACCGCACGGAGTCGACACGGCCCGCGCGGGCGGGGTCGCGGACGGGTCGCGGCGCCGTGGAGGGCCGCTAGGTGTCGCGCCTGCGGACAGCCAACGAACGCGCGAGCGCCTGCGGGATCTCGGCCACCGTCTCGACGCGCCGCTCGAGCTCCTCGATCCGTTCTCGAGGGGCGTGCGAGTCGATCGTGAGGGTGTACTCGACGGGACCGAACGCGACTTCCGCCATGTCGAACTCGCCGCGCACCTCGACCCGCACCCCGGCGATCGGGATTCCCAGTTCGGCGGCCTCGCGGTAGGTGTCGTTGAGGACGCAGCCCGCGATCGCGAGGTGGGTGAGGTGCATGCCGGTGAAGCGCGCCTCGACGGTGGTGCGCCCGTCGCCCCAGGCGGTGCCGTCCTCGAGTGCGAGCGTGCCGGCTCCCGCCCTCGCGGTCACGTCGGTCATCCCGCACCTCCGTCTTCAGCATCCTCCGGGCGGGCGCGGAACGCATCACCGGAAGTCGCGGCTGCGCGACGGCACCTTGAGGGACATGGGCGAGAGGTGCTCGGCGACCAGGTTGGTGGCGCCGTCCGCGCGCTCGATCCGGCCGCGGATGATGAGCGCGGGCGAGCGCCTGGCGACCGCCTGGAACCTCTTCCACACGCCCACGGAGCAGATGACGTTGAGGAAGCCCGTCTCGTCCTCGAGGGAGATGAACGTGACGCCGCGGGCGGTGCCCGGCCGCTGCCGATGGGTCACCACGCCGGCCACCGTGACGCGCCGCTCGGCCTCGTGCGCGAGCACCTCCGCGACGCGCAGCACCCCGTTGCGGTCGAGCCCCTCGCGCACGAACGCCGTCGGGTAGCCCTCGACCGACACTCCGGACGCCCACACGTCGGCGACGGCCTCCTCGACCACGCTCATGCCGGGCAGCATGGGCGCCTTCGCGCCGGGCACGGTCCCCGGCAGCGTGTCGGGCCCCTCGCGCGCCAGCACGCCGGAGGCCCACAGCGCCTCGCGCCGCGTCACCCCGAAGCTCTCGAGCGCGCCCGCGGTGGCGAGCGCCTCCCACTGGGCCGTGGTGAGCCCCTTCTCGGGCGCGAGCCCCGACTGCCCCGACACCCCCTTGGGGCGGATGCGGACGCGGCGCGCCATGTCGTGGAGCGACTCGAACGGGCGCTCGGCGCGCGCGGCCACGATGGCGGCTGCGGCCTCGTCCCCGAGGCCCCGCACCGCCGCGAGGCCCATGCGGACGGCGAGCCGCGGGTCCACCCGCACCAGCCCGGCCATCTCCTCGCGCCGCTCCTCGGGCGGCGCGAACGGCTCCGCGAGCTCCTCGACGCGGGCGAGCACCTCGGAGCGCACCACGCAGGGGCGCAGGATCACCTGCCCATGGCGCCGCGCATCCGCGGCGAGCGACTGCGGCGAGTAGAAGCCCATGGGCTGCGCGGCGAGCAGCCCGGCGTAGAAGGCGGCGGGCCGGTGCACCTTGAGCCAGCTCGACGCGTAGACCAGGTAGGCGAACGAGTACGAGTGCGACTCGGGGAAGCCGAAGTCGGAGAACGCCTTGAGCTTGTCGAAGATCTGGTGGGCGACGTCCGCGGGGATGCCGCGCTCGTTCGCGCCCACCATGAACCGGGCGCGCAGCGCCTCCATGCGCTCGGGGCTGCGCTTTGAGCCCATGGCGCGGCGCAGCTGGTCCGCGAGGGCGCCGTCGAAGCCGGCCGCGTCCATCGCCATCTGCATGAGCTGCTCCTGGAACAGCGGCACGCCCAGCGTCTTGCCCAGCGACCTCTCGAGCAGCGGGTGGAGGAACGTCACGGGCTCCCGGCCTCGCGCCCGGTTGATGTACGGGTGGACGGAGCCGCCCTGGATGGGGCCGGGACGGATGAGAGCGACCTCGATGACGATGTCGTAGAAGCGGCGCGGCCTCAGCCGCGGCAGGGTCGCCATCTGGGCGCGCGACTCCACCTGGAACACGCCGACGGTGTCGGCGGCGCACAGCAGGTCGTAGACCGCCGGGTCCTCCTGCGGCAGCGAGTGCAGCCCCAGGTCCTCGCCGCGCACCTCCTGCATGTACCGGAACGCGTACTTGAGGGCGGACAGCATGCCCAGGCCCAGGAGGTCGAACTTCACCAGTCCCGCGTCCGCGCAGTCGTCCTTGTCCCACTGGAGCACGGTGCGTCCAGGCATCCGCGCCCACTCGACGGGGCACACGTCGATGACGGGCCGGTCGCACAGCACCATGCCTCCGGGGTGGATGCCCAGGTGGCGGGGCAGGCGCATGAACCGGTCGGCGAGGTCGAGCACGTTCTCGGGGATGTGCTCGAGGTCCTGGCTGGGCGGCGGCTCGGGCCACATCACGTCGCGCTGCTGCGCGGCCCACGCCTCCTGCTTCTCGGGCGGGACCCGCAGCGCGCTCCACCGGTCGATCGACTTGGACCACGCGTCCTGCTGACCCACGTCGAAGCCGAGCGCCCGCGCGGCGTCGCGCACCGCCGAGCGGGGGCGGTACTGGATGACGTTCGCGACCATCGCGGCGTTGATGCGTCCGTGCCGTGAGAACACGTACTGGATGACCTCCTCGCGGCGGTCGGACTCGATGTCGACGTCGATGTCCGGCGGGCCGTCGCGCTCGGGCGCGAGGAATCGCTCGAACAGCAGCCCGTGCGTGACGGCGTCGACCGCGGTGACGCCCAGCGCGAAGCACACCGCGCTGTTGGCCGCGGAGCCGCGCCCCTGGCACAGGATGTCCGCGCGACGGCAGAACGCCACGATGTCCTGGACGATGAGGAAGTAGCCGGGGAAGTCGAGCGCCTCGATGACCGCGAGCTCGTGCTCGATCTGCGCCCACGCGCCCTTGACCCGTTCCGCGTCGGGCGGCCCGTAGCGTTCGCGCGCGCCGCGGTACGTGAGCTCGCGCAGCCAGGTGGCCTCGGTGTGACCCGGCGGCACCGGGTACGGCGGGAGGTTCGGGGCGACCAGGTCGAGGTCGAACGCGCACTCCGCGGCCAGGCGTGCCGCCGTGATGACGGCCTGCGGGTGGCGGCGGTGTCGGAACGCCATCTCCCCCGCGCTGCGCAGGTGCTGGCCGGGCGAGCCGGGCAGCCAGCCGTCCATGTCGTCGAGCGAGGAGCGGGCGCGGACCGCGGCGAGGGCGCCGGCGAGGTCCGCGTCGCGCGGGGTGGCGTAGTGGGCGTTGGTGGTGGCGATCAGCGGGAGCGAGGCGTCGAACGCCAGGTCCGCGAGCGCCGCGTTGATCTCCGAGTCGAAGGGCAATCCCGTGTCCGTGATCTCCACCGCGACGCCCTCGCGTCCGAACAGCGCGACCAGCCGGTCGAGCTCGGCCCTCGCGGCGGCGTGGCCGTCGCGGGAGATCCCTCCCGCGAGCGCCGCGCCGGCCGGTCCGACGAGCGCGGACCGCACCGCCCCCTTGCGGCAGCCGGTGAGGACCAGCAGGTCCCCGCCGCCGGCGTCCGCGAGGGTCTCGAGCGTGTAGCGGGCCAGGCCCTTCTCCCCCGTGGCGAGGTGCGCCATGCCGATGGCGTGGCTGAGCCGCGAGTAGCCGGAGGCGCCGCGCGCGAGCACCACCAGGTGGGAGGCGCGCGGGTCCGGCACCCCGGTGGGCGGGTCGAGCACGGGGCGCCCGCCCGGACCGTCCGCGGCGAGGCTGAGCTCCGCGCCGAACACGGTGGGCAGCCCGATCTCCCTGGCGGCGCCCGCGAAGCGCACCGCGCCGTAGAGGCCGTCGTGGTCGGTGATCGCGAGCGCGCTGAGGCCCAGGCGGCCCGCCTCCGCGGCCATCTCCTCGGGCTGGCTCGCGCCGTCGAGGAAGCTGAAGGCGCTGTGGGCGTGGAGCTCCGCGTACTCGGGGATCTCAGTCATAGACGGCCTCCAGCCGCCACTCGCCGCCGCCGTAGGCGAGCAGCACCGCGGTGACGGTCCCCTCGCCGTCGCGCAGCGCGACCTGGAGGTACGCGCGCCGGGATGCGTCCTCCGACCACCATCGCTCCGACACGGGCCACGGGCCGGCCCAGGACTCCACAGGGCGGGGCCGGTCCCACACCGGCCCGTCGACGCGGCCCACGTGGCCCGAGGAGGGGTGGCGGTTCGCGGCGCGGGCGCGGTCGTCGGACGGGTCCGCCTCGAGCCGTACCCACGTGGGGGGTGCGCTGACCGCGAGCCGCTGGCTCACGGCCACGGGGGCGCCGCCCGCGTCGAGCACCAGCGCGGGCCGCGCGACGGGCGGCACGGTCGCGGGCGGCGGGTCGGGGATGCGTCCCGGCCACGGGTGGGCGATCGCACGGGCGGGCGGCGCCTCCTGGCCCCAGGGCGCGAGGTGCGCCCTGTCGCGGGGAGAGCGTCCGCCCTGCTCGGCGACCGCGAGCACGCCCTCGAGGCCCAGCAGCCCCTGGACGCGCTCGAGGGCGCGATGCGCGCGCGAGTCCGCGCCCGACACCCCGCCCCACAGGTAGGCCTGCTCGGAGCCGCGCGGGACCACGTCCTCGGCCACCAGGCCGAGCGACACCAGCGGCGAGGGCTCGGGGCCCTTGTCGCCCGTGGTGGAGCCCGCGGTGCCCGACAGCCATCCCTCGAGCTGCCAGCGCACGCGGTCCGTCATGTGCCGTGCGAACGCGCCGGCGCGGGTGCCCACGTCCGTGCGCCACACGCGCTCGAGGTCCTGACCCTTCTCCGTGCGGGCGGTGATGCGCACCCGCCCGCAGCGCATGCCGGCGTCGAGCAGCGCGCGGTCGAGCGCGATCGCGGCCTCCTTGGCGACGTGCACCAGCTGCTCGACGCGCTCCGCCGGGTCCTCGAACACGTGCTCGACCGCGATGTCCTCCTCGGTGCGGCGCAGCACCGGCGGGGCGAGGTCCTCCCCCGACGCGAGCCGGTGCGCCCACACCCCCACGGGGCCGAACCGGGCGAGGATGTCCGCGAACGGCAGCGCCGCCAGGTCCCCCAGCGTGACGATCCCCAGGCGCGCGAGCACGCTCGCGAGCCGCTCGACCTCCTGCCGCTGGACGCGCTCCATGGCCGCGAGCGCGAGCGAGTCGATGGACGCGGGCGCGAGGTACTCCCGGGAGGCCCCCGCGGGGACCAGCTCCGCGGACCGCGCCGCGAGCACCGCGGCGAGCAGCCCGTCCGCGGCGCCGACGGCGCACTCCACCCCGGCATGCTCCGCGACCGCGGTGACGAGCGCCTCCGCGAGCGCCTCCTCCGAGCCGTGGAAGCGGGCGGCGCCGTCCGCGGGGATGATCATGAGCCCCGGCCGGGAGATCTCGACCCCGGAGACGGCCTGCTCTGCGGCCGCCGCGACGGACTCGAACAGGCGCGAGTCGCGCCCCTCGTCGTGGGGAAGGATCGCGAGGTCGGGGCAGGCGCGCTGCGCGAGCCGCCTGGTGCTGCCGCGCGTGACCCCGGCGGCGCGCGCCGCGGCGGAGACCGCGACCAGCCCGCGCCCGTGCAGGACGGCCGCGGGCACGTCCGCGCCCAGCCCCGCCTCCGTCATCGCGGCGACCACGGGCCAGTCCGGCACCCACAGGACGGCGCGGCGCACCACGGTGACGACGCTCATGCCGCACCCCCGAGGGCGCGCACGTGCCCGGGCACGGCGGGGACGCCCCCGCCGCGGCGCACCGGGACGCCGAGGCCGTCGAGCGGCACGGTGACGAGCCGCGCGATGCCGCCGCGCCGCTCCTCGACCCGGACGGTGAGCTCGCGCCCCCGCAGCCGGCCGTCCCCCGCGCCGAGGCCCTCCCAGCGCGACCCGACGGCGGCGAGCGTGACATGGGCCCCGGTCCAGGCCCCGTCCGCGACGATCACCGCGCCGCGCTCCCGCGCGCGGGAGGCGAGGCGCCGCCTGTCCGCCTCGGACAACGCGAGGCGCGGCCCCAGCAGGATCACGTCCATGCCGTCCACGCACGCGCCCGCCGCCGCGGCCGCCTGCGCGCCCGGGTACGGCACCAGCGCGAGCCGCGCGAGCTCGAGCCCGCGCCTGGCCGCCGCCACCACCCCGAGCGAGGGCATCCCCACGGCCGCGGTCCACGACCCCGCCTCCGACGCGGCGGCCGCGAGCGCGAGCATGAGCGACGTGGACCCGGCCACCGCGATCACCTGGCCGCGCCTCAGCCCCTGCGGCAGCAGCCCGTCCAGGACCGGCGCCAGCGGCAGGGTGGGCGCGTCCCACGTCTCGCGCGTGGTGCCGACCCGCCGCTGCACGCCCGCGAGCGCCTCGCGTGCCCGGGCGAGCCTCGACTCGGCCGTCTCCGCCATGCTTGCCCACCCCCGCATCGTCCATCGATTCGAACACCTGTTCGAACGCATGTTCGATTATGACCCCACCCTCCGACACTCGGCAAGGCGGGCCGGGGAAGGCCCTACGATGGCTGACCATGTCAGGAATGCAAGCGCTTGCACCCGCCCACCACGACGGCTCCGCGCTCTACGCGCCCGCCGGCGCCGTGAGCCTGGGCGACACCGTCACGCTGCGGGTCCGCACCGCCGCGGCGGCCGCGCCGGACCGCGTCTGGCTGCGCACCGTGAGGGACGGCGAGCCCGCATTCGTGGAGGCCGTCGCGGACGGCGAGCGCGACGGCGAGCGCTGGTTCGCCGCGGAGCTCGTGCTGCACAACCCGCTCACCGGATACCGCTTCCTCCTGGAGACCGGCGGCGGGACCGCGTGGCTCAACGGCGCGGGCCTCAGCCGCCGCGACGTCACCGACCACCACGACTTCCGCCTCCACACGCGCGACCTCGCGCCCGCCTGGATGGACGATGCGGTGGTCTACCAGGTGTTCCCCGACCGGTTCGCGCCGGGTCCCGAATCCCCCGCGCCGGACGGCCTGCCCGCCTGGGCGATCCGCAAGGAGTGGCACGACGAGCCCGCCGCGCACGGCCGCGCCGCGGTCACCGAGGTGTTCGGCGGCACGCTCGCGGGGGTCGAGGCGCACCTCGACCACCTGGTCGGCCTGGGCGTGACCACCCTGTACCTCACGCCGATCTTCCCCGGCCGCTCCAACCACCGCTACGACGCGTCGACGTTCGACCGCGTGGACCCGCTGCTCGGCGGCGACGCGGCGCTCGCCTCCCTCACCCGCGCGGCGCACGCGCGCGGTCTGCGCGTCATGGGCGACCTCACCACGAACCACACGGGCGAGGGCCACGAGTGGTTCGAGGCGTCGCGCGACCCCGCCTCGCCCGAGGCGTCCTTCTACCTGTGGGACGACGCCCGCGAGGACTGGGTCGGCTGGTGCGGCCACCGCAGCCTGCCCAAGCTCGACTGGCGCTCGCCCGAGCTTCGCGCACGCATGGTCACCGACCCCGGCTCGCCGGTGCGGCGCTGGCTCGCGGAGCCGTACGCGCTCGACGGCTGGCGCATCGACGTCGCCAACATGACCGGCCGCCACCGCGACGTGGACCTCAACGCGGACGTCGCCTCCCTGGTGCGCGCGACCGTCGCCGCCGACCGCCCCGACGCCGCCGTGGTCGCCGAGCACTTCCACGACGCCACGGAGGACCTCCGCCGCGGCGCGTGGGACGCGGGCATGAACTACGCGGGATTCCTGCGTCCGGCCTGGCAGTGGCTCGCCTCGCCGCGCGCGGACGTCCGCTACCTCGAGACCCCGGTCCCCGTCCCGTCCCGCACCGGCGGCGAGGTCGCCGCGACCATGCGCGACGTCCTCGCGACCGTCCCATGGCGTGTCGCGACGCGCCAGTGGAACCTCCTCTCGACGCACGACACGGCCCGCATCCGCACCGTGACCGGCTCCCCGGAGCGCCACCGCGTCGCGGCCGCGCTGCTCTACACCTACGTCGGCGCGCCGTTCGTGTTCGCCGGCGACGAGGGCGGCCTCGAGGGCCTCAACGGCGAGCACTCCCGCACCCCCATGCCGTGGACCGACGTCGACGGCGGCGGTCCGCGCTGGGACGCCGCGACGCACGCGACGTACCGGGAGCTGGGGGCGCTGCGGCGGGACGCGTGCGCGCTCCGGCACGGCGGCCTCCGGTGGGTCGCCGCGGTGGACGATGCGCTGGTCTACCTGCGCGAATGCCCGCACCAGACGCTGCTGGTCGCCCTGGCACGGGACGCGGTCGCGCTCGAGGTCGACCTGGGAGGCGTGACGGGGCTCGCGCGCCTGCACGGGGCCATGGGCGCGCAGACGGACGCGGAGGGCGCGATCACGCTGACCGCCGACGGCCCCGCCGCGGGGGTCTGGCGGCTCGGCTGAGAGCGGCGGCGCGGCTCAGCGCGCCCGCAGCTCCCACATCGCCACCGCGGAGGCGGCGGCCACGTTGAGCGAGTCGACGCCGCCGTGCATGGGGATCACCACGGCCTCGTCGACATGCGCGAGCGCCTGGCGGGTGAGCCCGTCGCCCTCGGTGCCCATCACCAGGGCGACCCGTTCCCCCGCCCGCGCCGCGAAGCGGTCCAGGGCCACCGCATCGTCCGTCAGCGCGAGCCCGCCCACGGTGAAGCCGAGCGCGCGCAGTTCGTCGAGCGCGCCGGGCCAGGAGGTCGCGCGCGTCCAGGGCACCTGGAACACGGTGCCCATGGAGACCTTCACCGACCGGCGGTAGAGCGGGTCCGCGCACGTGGGCGACACCACCACCGCGTCCGCGCCGATCCCCGCGGCCGAACGGAAGATCGCCCCCACGTTGGTGTGGTCGACGATCCCCTCGAGCACCACGATCCTGCGCGCGTCGCGCGCGAGATCCGCGAGCGCGGGCAGCTCGGGCCGCTCCATGGACGCGAGCGCGCCGCGATGCACCTGGTAGCCGGTGACGTCCTCGAGGAGCGCGGTGGGTGCGAGGTACACCGGCACCTGGTCCGCGACCAGCGGCGCCACCGACTCGAGCCACCGCTCGCTCACCAGCACCGACCGCGCGGCATGCCCGGCGCGCAGCGCCCGCTCGATCACCTTCGCGCCCTCCGCCATGTACAGGCCGCGCTCGGGCTCGAGCACGCGCCGCAGCGCCACGTCCGTGAGGCCGCGGTAGTCGGCGAGGCGGGCGTCGGAGGGGTCGTCGATCGCGATGACGGGCATGGCGCCATCATCCCAGCCCGCGACCTCCCGGCGGGGCGCACGCATGCCCCCGGGCGTAACCTGGAAGGGACGACGACGATGTCGCCGCCGCCGGAGGGAGGCGGTCATGCACAGCGTGGACATCAGCCTCGACAGGTGGGTCGAGCAGGGGCTCATCACCCCCGAGCAGGCGGCCGAGGTGCGCCGCTACGAGGCCGCGCACGCCGCCCACGCGCCCGCCGCGCCCCGCCTCGACGTCGCGCCGCGCGCGCTCGCGGTGGTCGGCGAGATCGTGGGCTACCTGGGCGCGGTCCTCGCGGTGTCGGGCGCGGCGTTCGTGGTGGGCCGCACGTGGCAGGACCTGGGCGACGGCGCGCGCCTCGCGCTGGTGGTCGCCCTGACCGCGGTGGTCGCCACCGGCGGGATCCTCGCGGCGCGCGCCCCGCAGCCGCCCGCGCAGCGCCTGGCCTCGGTGCTGCTGCTCGCGACGGTGGCGCTGTCCGGATGGCTGGCCTGGGTGGTCGCGCACGACCTGGTGGGCCTCACGGGGGACGATGCGCTGGCCAGGTGGGTCACGGGGACGCTGGCGGCCGTGGCGGCGACGGTCTACGCGTTCCGGCGGCGCGCGCTCGCGCAGCTCGCGCTGCTGGCCTCGCTCGCGGCCGCGCTCACGGCGGCGGTGTCCCCGTGGGACGACTCGGTGGACTCCACCTGGATGGGCGTCGCGTGGGCCACGCTCGGTGTCGCGTGGGCCGCGCTCGGGGCGTTCCGGCTGCTGGCCCCGCCCCCGGTGGCGCTCGCCGCCGGCGGGCTGCTCGCGGTGCTGGGGATGCAGACCGCGGCGGCGGGCGACGGGCGCGTCGCGATCCTCGGGGTCGCGGTCGCGCTGGCCATCGCGATGATCGCGCTCGCGGTCGGCGCGGCGCGGCTGATGCCGCTGATCGTGCCCGGAGGGATCGGGCTGCTCGTGGCGGTGCCGCGGCTCATCAGCGAGGTGGTGGGCGACGCGGTCGCCACATGGGTGGCCGTGATGGCGACCGGGCTGGTGCTGGTCGCGCTTGCGGTGTGGCTGGTGCGGGAACGCCGTCCCGAGGCCGGCACCGAGTCCCCGCCCGGCCCGTAACGAAGGAGGCGTCGCGCCCGGGTGCCCCGTCACGCCCCGGACGCGACAGCGGGCCCCGAGGGATCGCTCCCCCGGGGCCCGCCGCATCGTCCCGCTACTGGCCCTTCTCGGCGTCCGGGTCGAACGGCTTGCCCGAGCCCGAGCCGGCCTCGGTGGCCTCCGCGGAGAAGCCCTCGGCCTGGCGGCGCGCCTCCTCGAGCGCGGCGCGCGGGTCCGCGAGCGCGGACGTGATGCGCGAGCCGGCACGCCTGGCGCGCTCGGGGTCCCGCTCGAGCGGCTCGGGCGACTCGTCGAGGCCGAAGCCCGCGGAGACCGCCTTGAGCGCGCCGGTGAACTCGGTGGGCACGAACCACATCTGGTTGTTGGTGCCCTTCGCGATCTCAGGGAGCATCTGCAGGTACTGGTAGGACAGCAGCTTGGAATCCGCGTCGCCCTCGTGGATCGCGTCGAACACCTGGAGGATCGCGCGCGCCTCACCCTCGGCCTCGAGGATGCGGGACTGCGCGTTGCCCTCCGCCCGCAGGATCGCGGACTGCTTCTCGCCCTCCGCGGTGAGGATCGCGGACTGCTTGAAGCCCTCCGCGGTGAGGATCGCGGCACGACGGTCGCGCTCGGCACGCATCTGCTTCTCCATCGAGTCCTTGATGGACACGGGCGGCTCGATAGCCTTGAGCTCGACACGGTTGACGCGGATGCCCCACTTGCCGGTCGCGTCGTCGAGCACGCCACGCAGCTGACCGTTGATCTGGTCACGGCTGGTGAGCGTCTGCTCGAGGTCCATGGTGCCGACGATGTTGCGCAGCGTGGTGGTGGTGAGCTGCTCCACACCCGTGATGTAGTTGGCGATCTCGTACACCGCGGACTTGGGGTCCGTCACCTGGAAGTAGATGACCGAGTCGATGTCGACCACGAGGTTGTCCGACGTGATGACGGACTGCGGCGGGAAGGAGTAGACCATCTCGCGCAGGTCCACCTTGGCGCGCACCTTGTCGATGAACGGGACCAGCAGGTGCAGGCCCGCGTCCATGGTG
The DNA here is from genome assembly GCF_000971215.1 of Demequina silvatica. Lineage (GTDB taxonomy): Bacteria > Actinomycetota > Actinomycetes > Actinomycetales > Demequinaceae > Demequina > Demequina silvatica. Next base: position 42,459 of record NZ_BBMA01000007.1, on the reverse strand, counting down.
GTGTGGTAGCGGCCCAGGCGCTCCACCAGGTACGCCTGGGTCTGCTGCACCACGATGACCGCTCGCGCGATCGCGGTGATGACGAAGATCGCGAGGACCGCGATCGCGACCCACAGGATGATCGTTCCGACGTCGTCCATCTCAGCTCTCCTTCTGGGGCGCGACCACGGCGGTCGCGCCATCGATCCTCAGCACGGTCACCTCGGTGCCCTCGGGGATGGCCTGCGCATCGTCCTCGGTGCGTGCCGACCACACCTCCCCGTTGAGCTTGACCCGCCCGCGCGTCTCGGTGACCTCGTCGATCGCGCGTGCGCCGCGGCCCACCAGGGCCGCCGTGTTGGTCTGGGGCTCTCCGCCTCCCCTGGCGCGCAGCGAGCGCAGCAGGAACGGCCTCAGCAGGCCGATCAGCGCCGCCGCCACGACGAGCGCGATGATCATCGCGAGCCACCACGGGGCCCCCAGCAGGGCGGCGAAGCCTCCGGCCAGCGCACCGACCGCAAGCATCGCGAACAGCAGGTCGAGCGTGAAGATCTCGATGGCCCCGAGAATCATCGCCGCAATGAACCACCACAGGAACTGTTCCACAGCATCCTCCTTCTCTCCGCGACGCTAGCAGGGACGACGAAGGGCGCGCATCGTCCGTGGGGACGATGCGCGCCCTGGGTCGACGCGGGAGGCGGGCCTAGGCGGGGGTCGCCTCGGTCGCCGCCTCGGCCTCGAGCGCCTTGCGCGCCGCGACGTCCGCGCGGTGGCCCTTCCAGGCCCGCGCGATGGCCCACGCCCACACCGCGACGATGGTCGCGTAGACGGCCCAGGCGAAGGGCGCGACGGCCGCGAGGGCGTCGGTGTGGAGCAGGGTGCGCGCGTTGGTCAGCAGGATCATGCCGCCGACCGCGGCGCCCAGCATGCGCGGCGGGACCAGGCGGACCAGCCAGGCAGCGAGCGGCGCGGCGAGCAGGCCGCCCGCGAGGAGCGCGAGCACCCAGCCGAAGTCGATGCCCGAGGTGCCGAGCCCGAAGATGAAGCCGACGGAGGCCGCTGCGGCGACCAGGAACTCCGAGGTGTCGATCGAGCCGATCACCTTGCGCGGCTCCATGCGGCCGGAGGCGAGGAGGGTCGGGGTGCCGATGGGCCCCCAGCCGCCGCCGCCGGTCGCGTCCACGAAGCCGGCGACCAGGCCCAGCGGGGCGAGGAAGCGCGAACGCAGCGGGCGCTTGGCCTTGTCCGCGCTCACCTTGGTGCCGGTGAAGCGGGTGAGGACGTAGATGCCCAGGCCGAACAGCAGCATGGCCATGATCGGACCGGCCGCCTCGGTGGACAGGTTCGAGAGGAACGTCGCGCCGGCGAACGCGCCGATCGCGCCGGGGACGCCCACGCGCCACACCACGCGCCAGTCGACGTTGCCGAAGCGGGCGTGCGCAGCGCCGGACGCGAGCGTGGTGCCCACCTCCGCGAGGTGGACGGTTGCCGACGCGATCGCCGGGCTCAGGCCCACGGCCAGCATGAGGGTCGACGAGGTGACGCCGTACGCCATGCCGAGGCTGCCGTCGACGAGCTGCGCGCCGAAGCCGACGATCGCCAGCAGGACAAGAGAACGCATGAGATGCCTCCTCCCGAGCCGGGCGCGGGCGCACCCATGGGTCGAGATGAGATAAACCATACCCACCTAGTAGGTAGGAATCAATTCCTACTCGCCAAGTAGGTTTGTTTGGGCGTCCTCCCAGGCAGCTTGGTCCTCGACAAGTGATCGGATCTCGGCGGGCAGCTCCCCCGTCGCGAGATCCGCGACCGTCACGCGCTCCAGCACCGCGCGGACGCTCGCGCGCACCGCGACCCAGATGGTGAGCAGCTCGGAGGCGGCGCCGTCGTACTCGAGGCCCGACGGCCGCTCCCCGCGCACGTAGATCAGCGGACCGTCGACGGAACGGACCACGTCAGCGAGCGTGATGTCGGCCGCGTCGCGCGTGAGGCGGTAGCCGCCGCCGATGCCGCGCTGGCCCACCACCAGGCCGTCGTCCCGCAGCTCCGTGAGGATGCCCTCGAGGAACTTTCGCGGGATGCCCTGGTTGGCGGCAATCTCGCCGGTGGTGCGGGGCGCGTCGGCGCGCGCGAGCTCGGCCACCGCCCTCAGGGCGTAGTCGGCGCGGGCCGAGACCTTCATCGCGGCTACACGCGGCGGGCGGAGTACCGCCCGCCCGCGGCGGTGAGCTGCACCGGCATGCCGTATGTCTCCGAGAGCGCCTCGGACGTGAGGGTCTCCGCGAGGGGGCCGGCCGCGACCACGCCGCCGTCGCGCAGCAGCAGGACGTGCGTGAAGCCCACCGGGATCTCCTCGACGTGGTGGGTCACCATGACGATCGCCGGCGAGCGGTGGTCGCCCGCCAGCTCGCGCAGCGCCTCGAGGAGCTCCTCACGGCCGCCCAGGTCCAGTCCCGCGGCGGGCTCGTCGAGCAGCAGCAGCTCCGGGTCGGGCATGAGCGCGCGCGCCACCTGGACGCGCTTGCGCTCGCCCTCGGACAGCGTGCCGAACTCGCGCTGCGCGAAGTCGGCCATGCCGAACGCCCACAGCAGCGCGTCGGCGCGGTCCTCGTCAAAGCTTTCGTACTGCTCCTGCCAGCGGCCGGTCACGCCGTGCGCGGCGGTCATCACCACGTTGCGCACCGTCTCGTGCGAGGGGATGCGGTCCGCGAGCGCGGCGCTCGACAGGCCCACGCGCACCCGCAGCTCGCGGGTGTCGGTCTCGCCCAGACGCTCGTCGAGGATGGTCGCGGTGCCCTCCGTGGGGAACATGCGCGCGGAGGCGATCGACAGCAGCGTGGTCTTGCCCGCACCGTTGGGACCCAGGATCACCCAGCGGTCCGTGTCGGAGACGCTCCAGGACACGTCCCGGAGGATCTCGTTGTCACCGCGGCGGACGCGCACGCCCTCGAACCCGAGCACCTCAGTCATGGCAGGTGAGCCTATCCAAGAATCGAGCGGTAGACGCCCAGGGTCCTCTCCCCGATCGCCTCCCACGAGAAGCTCTCCGCGGCGCGCCGGCGGCCGGCCTCTCCCATGACCTTCGCGCGCTCGACGTCCGCCACCATCGCGGTGAGCGCGTCGGCGAGGTCGCGCGCGAAGCCCTCCGGGTCGAGCGGCGTGCCGGTGCCGTCCTGCACCTGCTCGATCGGCACCAGCGTGCCGGTCTCGCCGGGCACCACCACCTCGGGGATGCCGCCGGTCGCGGTGGCCACCACGGGCAGCCCGACCGCCATGGCCTCGAGGTTGACGATGCCGAGGGGCTCGTACACGGACGGGCACACGAACGCGGTGCAGGCGTCGAGCACCGCGACCAGGTCGGGACGCGGCAGCATCCGCTCGATCCAGATCACGCCGTCGCGGGTCTCCTGCAGCTTCGCGACCGCGCCGGACACCTCCCTGGCGATCTCCTTGGTGTCCGGCGCGCCCGCGCACAGCACCACCTGGATGTCCTTCGGGAGCAGCTCGACGGCCTTGAGGAAGTACGGCAGGCCCTTCTGGCGGGTGATGCGGCCCACGAACACGATCGCCGGGCGGGTCGGGTCGATGCCGTGCTCGGCCACCACCGCATCGGCGTGCGCGCGCGCCGCGTCCGTCGTAGGCGGCGCCCAGCCCGCGACGTCGATGCCGTTGTGCACCACGTGGACCTTCCCGGGGTCGACGTCCGGGTAGCAACGGAGCACGTCCTTGCGCATGCCGTCGGACACGGCGATGATCCCGTCCGCGGCCTCGTAGGCGGTCTGCTCGATCCAGCTCGAGACGCGGTAGCCGCCGCCCAGCTGCTCGGCCTTCCACGGGCGCAGCGGCTCGAGCGAGTGGGCGGAGAGCACGTGCGGGATCCCGTGCAGACGTGCGGCCAGGTGGCCCGCCATGTTGGCGTACCAGGTGTGGGAGTGGACCAGGTCGGCTCCGCCGCAGTCCTTCGCCATCGGCAGGTTGTGCGCGAGGACGTCGAGCGACGCGTCGCCCACGCCGCCGCCGAGCGCCTCGTAGCCCGTGACGCCCGGCTCGTCGCGCGGGCCCTCGAACGCGCGGACGCGCACGTCGAGGTGGGCGCGCAGCACCGCCGCGAGCTCGGTGACGTGGACCCCGGCGCCTCCGTAGACGTGGGGCGGGTACTCACGGGTGAGGATGTCGACGCGCATGACCCCACGCTAGCGGCTCGCCCACGCCAGAGCCTGCGTGTGTCCCGCTTCGCCCCCTATGCTGGCGGTATGCCAGCGCAGAAGGTTCTCGCCATCGTCCTTGCAGGAGGTGAGGGCAAGCGCCTGATGCCCCTCACCGCAGCCCGCGCGAAGCCGGCGGTCCCCTTCGGAGGGACGTACCGCCTCATCGACTTCGCGCTGAGCAACCTGGTGAACTCGCGGTACCTCCACGTGGTGGTGCTGACGCAGTACAAGTCGCACTCGCTCGACCGCCATATCGCCCGCACCTGGCGCATGTCGCCGCTGCTGGGCAACTACGTGGCGCCGGTGCCGGCGCAGCAGCGTCGAGGCCCGCACTGGTACCTCGGCAGCGCCGACGCGATCTATCAGACCGTCAACATCATCGAGGACGAGCAGCCCGACATCGTCGTGATCGTCGGCGCGGACCACGTGTACCGCATGGACTTCTCGCAGATGGTGGACGCGCACATCGAGTCGGGCGCGGACTTCACGGTGGCGGGCATCCGCCAGCCCATCTCGCTCGCGGACCAGTTCGGCGTCATCGACATCGACCCCGACAGCCCCGACCGGATCCGCGCCTTCCTCGAGAAGCCCAAGGACCCGACCGGCCTGCCCGACTCCCCCGGCGAGATCCTCGCGTCGATGGGCAACTACGTAGCGAACGCGGACGCTCTGCTCGAGGCGCTGACGGCGGATGCGGACAACCCGAGCTCGAAGCACGACATGGGCGGCGACATCGTCCCCTACTTCGTCGACCGCGGCACGTGCGGCTTCTACGACTTCATCCGCAACGACGTCCCCGGCTCCACCGACCGCGACCGCGACTACTGGCGCGACGTGGGAACGCTCGACATGTACTACGACGCCCACATGGACCTCATCGCGGTCCAGCCGGTGTTCAACGTGTACAACGACAAGTGGCCCGTCCACCAGGGGCTCATCACGCACCCGCCGGCCAAGTTCATCCACTCCGAGGAGGGCCGCCTGGGCCACGCCGCGGACTCGATCGTGTCGCCCGGCGTGATCGTGTCGGGCGCGACCGTGACGGGGTCGGTGCTGTCCCCCGGCGTGCGCCTGCACTCGTGGTCGACCGTGTCCGACTCGGTGCTGCTCGACGGCGTGCAGGTGCACCGCCACGCGCAGGTGCACCGCGCGATCCTCGACAAGAACGTCGACGTGCAGGAGGGAGCGCGCGTGGGTATCGACCGCGAGGCCGACCTCGCGCGCGGGTTCACCGTCACCGAGTCGGGCATCACCGTCGTGGCGAAGGGAACGGTCGTCACCGCATGAGGCTGTGCGTCCTCGACGTCGATTCCACCCTGATCACCGCCGAGGTCATCGAGCTCATCGCCGCCCGCGCGGGCACGCGCGAGCTCGTGGCCGAGATCACGGAGCGCGCCATGCGCGGCGAGCTCGACTTCGCCGAGTCGCTCCGTGAGCGCGTCGCCACCCTCGCCGGGGTCCCCGACACCGTGTTCGCGGACGTCCTCGCGGAGGTCGAGTTCACCCCCGGCGCGCCCGAGCTCGTCGCCGGCCTGCAGGACGCCGGCTTCGAGGTCGCGCTCGTGTCGGGCGGCTTCGCGGAGATCGTCGGGCCGCTCGCGGCCCGGCTGGGGATCACGCGCTATCGCGCGAACCGCCTCGAGGTGGACGATGCGCGGCTCACCGGCCGTACGCTCGGCCCCGTGATCGACCGGGCGGTGAAGGCGGAGACGCTGCGTACCTTCGCGGCCGAGGTGGGCTGCGACCTGGGCGACGCGGTCGCGATCGGCGACGGCGCGAACGACCTCGACATGATGGCGACCGCGGGGCTCGGGATCGCGTGGCACGCCAAGCCGATCGTCCAGGAGCAGGCCGATGTCGCGCTCAACACGCCCCGTCTCGACGCGGCGCTGGCGATCATCCTCGGCTGAGCAGGGGCGACGTCACCGCGACGAGCCCTCGCGCTCCCCTGTCCGCGCCGCTCGCCGTTTTCATGCACTCTCGCGGCTCTCGGCGCGTATGGTGCGCGCCGAACCTACGGGGCGCACCCGAGATACCAGGCCATTCTCTGCGGGGTGCGTGAGCTGCCCCACCGCCGAGACCGGTCACACCCCGCAGACCCATGCGAAAGTGCATGAAAACGGCGAGCTTGGCGATACGGCCCCCGCGACGCAGCGGCGACGGCGGTCAGGCGAAGGCGGTCAGGCGAGGCGGGCGCGGGCGGCGAGGGCCATGATCGCGAAGGCCTGCGCCTCCGCGCTCACGCCCGGGGCGTCGAAGCCGGGCGCGCCGCAGACGTCCCGGACCACCCCTGTCGCGTCGACCCGGGCGAGGGCCGCGTCGAGCCAGGCCGTCGCATCGTCCGCATACGACGCGGGAAGCCAGCCGTCCGCGACGCCCGTGAGGGACGCGTACGCGAGCATGAGGCCGGCGCAGCCGTCGGTGAAGGTCGAGGGGTCGTCGAGGACGTCGTGGAAGCGGCCCTCGGGGGTCGCGTAACGCGCGCAGGCATCGATCAGCGCACGCGCCTCGGACTCCCAGCGCTCGCGCACGCTGTCCGCGGCGACGCCCAGGTGAAGGCCGCGGGCGAGGCCCGCCACGACCCAGCCGCTGCCGCTCGCCCAGAACGCCTCGCGCGCGAAGGTCCGCGACGCCATGTCGAAGCGGTGCCGGTAGAGCCCGGTGGCCTCGTCCCACAGCTGCTCCTTGTGCATGCGGTACTGCATGTCCGCCGGGGCGAGGTCGCCCGACGCGACCAGCGCGGGCACCACCATGTACACGGAGTCGGCCCAGACCTCGGTGGCGCCCTTGAGGTGGTGGAGGACGCCCCAGTCGTCGCGCGGCGAATGCCGCAGCAACCACCAGCGCTGGCGCTGGGCCGCCTCGGCGACCACCGCATCGTCCCCGCCCACCAGGAGCGCCGCCTCGAGGAGGGAGCCAGAGTTCACGGCCGCCGCGTCGTCCATCGCGCCCAGCTGGCCGTCCGCGTCCTGACGTGTGACGGCGTCCCTCACCAGGAGGGCCGCGAGGTCGCGGTCACCCGCGTCCACAGCAGCATGGGAGGCGACGCCCTGCTCCCACCCGAAGCGCTGCATCGCGAGCAGCGCGCGCCACAGCGCGGAGGTGTCCGTCACTCCTCGACGTCGCGGCCCGACAGGACCGAGACCAGACGGCCGCAGCGCGACGTGATCTCCGACCACGGGCAGTCGAACTCGAGCACCGCGGCGGTGGCGGTCGGGAGGCCGTGCGCGACGCGCTGCAGCGCGGTCTTGTCCGAACCCGGGCCCGCGAGGTGCGCGGCGGCGGCCGAGGAGGTGGGCTCGTGACCCACGACCACCACGGTCCCCGCGTCGCCCAACCCGTGCAGCACCTCGAGGAGGCCGGAGACGTGGGTCTCGTAGAGCTCGTCGTCGGTGATGGTCTCGCACTCGCCGAACGAGGGAGCCATGAGCTTCCACGTCTGCTGCGTGCGCAGCGACGGCGACACGAGCGCGACGTCGGGCGAGATCCCCGCACGCGCGATGACCTGGCCGAGCAGCGTCGAGGCCTTGCGGCCGATGAGCTCGAGCGCGCGGGCGGAGTCGCTCAGGCCGGGCGCGGGGGCCTCCGCCTTGGCGTGACGGGCGAGGATCAGCGTGGGCACGGTGTCACTGTCCCATAGCGTGGACGCCGCCGTCCACGTGGATCATCTCGCCGGTGGTCGCGGGGAACCAGTCGGAGAGCAGGGCCGTCACCGTGCGGGCGGTGGGGACCGTGTCCTCCGAGTCCCAGCCGAGCGGGGCGCGGGCGGACCAGCCGCCCTCCATCTGGTCGAAGCCGGGGATGTGACGCGCGGCGGTGGTCTTGAGCGGGCCGGCCGAGACCACGTTGCAGCGGATCCCCTGCGGGCCCAGGTCGCGCGCGACGTAGCGGTTGACGGCCTCGAACGCGGCCTTCGCGACGCCCATCCAGTCGTAGACCGGCCACGCGTAGCGGCCGTCGAACGTGAGGCCCACGATCGAGCCGCCGTTGACCATGAGCGGCGCGGTCGCCTGCGCGAGCGCCTTGAGCGAGTACGCGGAGATGTGGATCGCGGTGGAGACGTCCTCCCACTCGCCCGCCATGAAGTTGCCGCCCATGACGGACTGCGGCGCGAAGCCGATCGAGTGGACCACGCCGTCGAGGTGCGGGACGAGCTCGCGGACCTTGTCGGCGAGCGAGGTCAGGTGCTCGGGGTTGGTGACGTCGAGCTCGACCACCTGCGCCTCGACAGGGAGGCGACGGCCCATGGCCTGGGTGATCTTGAGCGAACGGCCCACACCGGTGAGGACCACCGTCGCGCCCTGCTCCTGGCACAGCCGCGCCACCTCGAACGCGATCGAGCCCTCGGTGAGGACGCCGGTGACCAGGATGTTCTTGCCTTCGAGAATGCCCATGATTGCTCCTAGGGGGACGATGCGGGGTGTCAGTGGCCCATGCCGAGGCCGCCGTCGACGGGCAGCACGGCGCCCGAGACGTAGCCCGCGGCGTCGGACGCGAGGAAGACGGCGGCGGCGGCGACCTCGGCGGTCGAGCCGAAGCGCTTGGCAGGGATGGTGTCCGCGTACTGCTTGACGACGTCGTCGCCGAGCTCGGCGGTCATGTCCGTGGTGATGAAGCCCGGCGCGATCACGTTCGCGGTGATGCCGCGCGCGCCCACCTCGCGGGTCACGGAGCGGGCCATGCCCACGAGCGCGGACTTCGACGACGAGTAGTTGACCTGGCCCGGGTTGCCCATGAGGCCCACCACGGAGCCGATGAGCACGATGCGGCCGTAGCGCTCGCGGATCATCGAGTTCACGGCGCGGCGCACGCAGCGGAACGTGCCGGTGAGGTTGACGTCGACAACCTGCTCGAAGTCCTCGTCGGACATGCGCATGAGCAGGCCGTCGCGCGTGATGCCGGCGTTGGCGATGAGGACGCGGACGCGGCCGTGCTGCGCCTCGAGATCGTCGAACGCGGCGTTGACGGCCGCGGTGTCGGTGACGTCGGCGACGGCGCCCGTGACGCCCTCGGGGAGGTCTCCCCCGCGGTAGATGGTGGAGACGGTGTCGCCGTTGGCGACGAACGCCTCGGCGATGCTACGGCCGATGCCGCGGTTGGCTCCGGTGACGAGGACGTGACGGGTCATGGGGGTCACGCTAGCGGAGGCGGGGACCGATGCGCGAAAGCGCGGCACTAGCATCGTGCGGGTGACCACGCCCTCGCTCGCCTCGCGGATCCTGCGCGTCGTCGGGATCGTCGCGGTAGGGCTCGCGGTGTCCGCGGTGGCCGTGAAGGCGGGCTTCTGGCAGCTCGACCGGCATCACACCCGCGCGGCCGCGATCGCGCTGTACGAGGCGAACGCCGAAGCGGATCCCGTGCCGTTGGCGGAGGCCGTGCCGCCGGGCTCCGCGGTGGGCGACGCCGAGTGGACCCGCGTGACCGTCGAGGGCGAGTTCGAGCAGGGCTCGACCGCGTTGCTGCGCAACCGGCCCGTCGACCGCGAGCGCACCTGGCACCTGCTCGCATGGTTTGACACCGCGGACGGGCGGTCGCTGCTGGTGGACGCGGGCTGGGTGCCCATCCCCGACTCGGGCGAGCCCGACGGCGTGGTGCCGGACCTCGCTGCGGGCGACGTCACGCTCGAGGTGGTGCTCCGCGCCGCCGAGGAGGACGACGGCCGCCGCGACGACGGCGCCACCCGGATCACGCCCCTCCAGATGCCGGCACCGGCCGCCGAGCCGATCGACGGCTACGGCATGGTCCAGCAGGTGTGCACCGCGGACGGGTGCGTCGACGCGCTCGGCTCGCAGGTGCCGCTGCCCACGCTCAGCCTGGGCCCGCACCTCGCGTACACGTGGCAGTGGTTCGCGTTCGCGCTCATCGCTCCCGTGGCCGGGGTGCTGCTGGCGCGCCGCGAATGGGCCGCCATGTCCGCCTCTGGGGACGATGCGGTGGTCCCGGCCCGCGCATCGTCCCCGCCGAAGGCGCCGCGCAGGCGGCGCGCCGAACCCAGCGACGAGGAGATCGAGGATGCGCTCTGAGGAGAACCGACGCGACTGGCTGGCGATCGCCGCGGTGGTGCTCGGGATCGTGTCCGTGGTGACGTGCTTCACCATGATCGGTGGGCTGCTGCTGGGCGGCGTCGCGATGGCGCTGGGATGGATGTCGCTGCGCCGCCAGGACCCCGAGGACCCGATCCCGGGCGCGCGCACGCTCGCGATCACGGGGATCGCGTGCGGCGCCGCGGGCGTGCTCGGCGCGGTGCTGATCGTGGTGTTCTGGCAGCAGTTCGGGTCGCTCTGGGGCTGACCGCCCGTGGGTCCCACTAGGCCAGCGAGATGAGCTCCCGGTAGGACTCGTTGTAAAGGTCCTCCACGGCGTCGGGCAGCAGCAGGACGCGCTCGGGCTCGAGCGCCTCGACGGCGCCCTCATCGTGGGTGACCAGGACCACCGCGCCCTCGTAGGTGCGCAGCGCGCGGAGGATCTCGGCGCGCGAGGCGGGGTCGAGGTTGTTGGTCGGCTCGTCGAGGAGCAGCACGTTGGCCTGGGACACCACGAGCGTCGCGAGCGCGAGGCGGGTCTTCTCGCCGCCCGAGAGGACCTTCGCGGGCTTGTGCGCGTCGTCGCCCTGGAACATGAACGAGCCGAGCACGTTGCGCACGGCCGTGTCGTCGAGGTCGGGCGCCGCGTGGCGGAGGTTCTCGAGCACGGTGGCGTCCATGTCGAGCGTGTCGTGCTCCTGGGCGTAGTAGCCGAGCTTGAGGCCGTGGCCGGGCTGCACCTCGCCGGTGTCGGGGTCCTCGACGCCGCCGAGCAGCTTGAGCAGCGTGGTCTTGCCGGCGCCGTTGAGGCCCAGCACCACCACGCGCGAGCCGCGGTCGATCGCGAGCTCGACGTCCGTGAACACCTCGAGCGAGCCGTAGGACTTCGACAGCTCGGCGGCGCGCAGCGGGGTCTTGCCGCACGGAGCCGGGGTCGGGAAGCGCAGCGCGGCCACGCGGTCCTGCACCCGCTCCCCCTCGACGCCCTCGAGCATGCGCTCGGCGCGCTTGGCCATGTTCTGCGCGGCGACGGCCTTGGTGGCGGTCGCCTTCATCTTGGCGGCCTGCGCGAGCAGGGCGGCGGCCTTCTTCTCCGCGTTGTCGCGCTCGCGGCGGCGGCGCTTCTCGTCGGTCTCGCGCTGGCGGAGGTAGAGGTCCCAGCCGAGCGCGTACTGGTCCAGCTCGCCGCGGTTGGCGTCGAGGTGGAACACGCGGGTGACGGACGCGCGCAGCAGCTCGACGTCGTGGGAGATCACCACGAGCCCGCCCGGGAAGGACGCGAGGAAGCCGCGCAGCCACACGATCGAGTCCGCGTCGAGGTGGTTGGTGGGCTCGTCGAGGAGCAGCGTCTCCGCGTCGGAGAACAGGATGCGCGCGAGCTCGACGCGGCGGCGCTGGCCGCCGGAGAGCGTGCCGAGGGGCTGGCTCAGGATGCGCTCGTCGAGCCCCAGGTTGGCGGCGATGCGCTGCGCCTCGGACTCGGCGGCGTAGCCGCCTGCGGCGCGGAAGCGCTCCTCGAGGCGCGGGTAGGCGTTCATCGCCTTCTCCATCACCTTGATGTCGGGGCTCGCCATGCCCTCCTCCGCCTCGCGGAGCTTCTGCATGAGGCCCGCGAGGTCGCGGACGGACAGGATGCGGTCGAGCGCGCGCTGCGTGGGCTCGCCCTCGCGCGGGTCCTGAGGGAGGTAGCCGATCGAGCCGCGGTGCGTGACGGAGCCGCCGGTGGGCTGGGACTCCCCCGCGAGGATCCGGGTCATCGTGGTTTTGCCTGCGCCGTTGCGGCCCACGAGGCCCACGCGGTCGCCTGGTCCGATCTGGAAGCTCGCGGGGTGCAGGAGCACTCGTGCGCCGATGCGCACCTCCAGATCCTTGGCGATGATCACACGTTCTCCCTGCTGCCTGCGCGGCCGTTCTTGTGGTGTCCCCACAACGTTTCTGCACCCTGGCCGGAACTCGGTCTCGGGGACCACCGGCGGCTCTAGGGTTTCCGCATCCATTATCCCAGGGGGTTCCCATGGCTCAGCACCGCGGCCTCACCGGCCAGTCCATCGCGCTCGTCGCCGTCTTCGCCGGCCTCATCGCCGCGTCCACGCTCGTGCCGGAGGTCACTCTCATCGGCGGCGTCCCGATCACGCTGCAGACGTTTGCGATCGTGCTGGCGGGCCTGGTGCTCGGGCCCTGGCGCGCGCTCGCCGCGGTCACGCTCTACGTGCTGCTCGGGCTCGTGGTGCCCGTCTACGCCAACGGCGCCGTGGGCCTCGCGGTGCTCACCGGCCCCACAGGCGGCTACCTCATCGGCTTCATCCTGGCCGCGACCGTGATCGGCGCGCTGGCCCAGCTGCTGGCGCGGCGCGGCGTGCTCGCGCGTCGCCGCACGGCGGCGCCCGCGCTCATCGCCGTGGGCCTGGTGTCCATCCCGCTCGTCTACGCGGTGGGCGTGCCGTGGCTGTCGTGGCGCCTGGGGATCCCGCTGCTGCCCACCGGCTGCACGTCGATCACGGACGCGGACTGCGTTTCCGGACTCACCGTCGGCGTCATCCCGTTCCTCCCGGGCGACATCATCAAGGTCGTCGTCGCGGGCCTGGTCGCGGCCGCCATCCACCGGGCCTACCCGGGACTGCTGGGCTCGGCGCGTGCGGCGACCGCCGCATCGTCCCCCGTCACCGACGGGACGGACGAGGGCGCCCGCGCCACCGCGTAGCCTTATCGCATGATCGAGTTCAAGGACGCGGCCGTCGTCGCGCCCGATTCGGGCGTGCCGATCCTCGAGCCCACCACCCTGACGCTCACCGAGGACCGCATCAGCATCATCGGCGCGAACGGCTCCGGCAAGTCGACCCTTGCGAGGCTCATCAACGGGCTCGTGCTGCCGGTGACCGGATCGGTGGAGGTCGACGGCCTCGACACGCAGCGGCACGGCGCGCAGGTGCGACGCAAGGTGGGCTACCTGTTCACCGACGCGTCCGCGCAGCTCATCATGCCGACCGCGATCGAGGACGTCGCGCTGTCGCTGCGCCGCCTCATCAAGAACCGCGCCGAGCGCGACGAGGCCGCGATGTCCGCGCTCCGCGAGATCGGGCTCGCCGCCAAGGCGGACGTGTCCGTCAACGCGCTGTCCGGCGGGCAGCGCCAGCTGCTCGCGCTCGCGGGCGTGCTGGCGTGCACCCCGTCGATCGTGGTCGCCGACGAGCCCACCACCCTGCTCGACCTGCGCTGGCGCGCGCACGTGGGCGCACTGCTGCGCTCGCTGCCGCTCCAGGTGATCGAGGTCACCCACGACCTCGACTCGGCCGCGCGCGCCGAGCGCACCCTCGTGGTGGACCTGGGCCGCGTGGTCTTCGACGGCGACCCCAAGGAGGCCGTCGGGATCTACCGCGACCTCATGTTCGGCCGAGCCTCGCAGGGCGCGACGGCGTGATCTCGCTCCTCGGCATCTACCGGCCGCGACGCACCCTGATGCATCGGGCGCCGGTGTGGTTCAAGATGCTGCTGCTGGTGGGCATGTCGATCACGTGCGTGGTGGTCTCGGACCCCGTCACGAGCATCGGCATCACCGCCGCGTGCCTGCTGCTGCTCGCGTCGACGCTGCCGCCGCTCAAGGCGACGCTCAAGGGCATGGGCGCGATCGTGGTGATCGCGATCCTCACCACGCTCTTCCAACTGTGGCGCGGCGACTGGGTGCGCGCGCTCGACCTTGCGGGCGACATCGTCGCGATCGCGGCGCTCGCGCTCGCCGTGTCCAGCTCGACGTCGATGGGCGCGATGCTCGACTTCGTCACCGCGCTCGCACGGCCGCTGCGGTGGCTGCTGCCGCCGGAGACCATCGGCGTGATGGTGTCGCTCACGCTGCGCGCGATCCCCGAGGCCGCACAGATCCTCACCGAGTCGCGCGTCGCCGCCCGCGCGCGCGGGCTCGAGCGCGATCCGCGCGCGATCCTCATCCCCACCGCGTCCCGCACCGTCGGCTTCGCGCTGGACCTGGGGCAGGCGCTGCACGCGCGCGGGATCGCGGAGCACGGGCGGGCGCCGCGGGGTGGCTCCGCGCCTGCGTCCGAGGCGCGGGACGATGCGCCGGGCCGGGTTCTCGCGGAACCTCCGGTGCGCGAGGTGCCGGCGCCGGTTGAACCTGCTCCGTCACGGCGGGCGCGGCGGCGCTGACTCCCCCTGGGGATAACTGTCCGGTTTGGCGGGTTCGCTGTCAGAGGCCGGTGGTGGACTTGTTCCATGGCCGAGACCACTGCCCCCGACGCGTTGGACGCGTTGCGTGTGCGTGTCGAGGCGTCGGATGGGCTGCCTGATTGGGATGCGGTTGCGTTGATGCGTGAGGCCGTGGGTCGGCGGCGTGAGGGTGATCTGGTGGTCGCGCAGATGGCGGCGAAGCTCGCGTTGCGGTCCACTCCGGGACGTGCGGGGATCGCCAGCAGGCGGGGCTTCAAGGGTGTCGATCAGCTGATCGCGTCCGAGACCGGCGGCACCGTGGCCGAGGCCGGACGGCTGCGGATCATGGGCACGGCTTTGTACGGTGCGCCGGACGATGCCCCGGGCAGCGCCTCCGTCCTGCCTCACCTCGCGCACGAGGCCAGGGAAGGCCGGCTCAGCGCCGACAAGTTCGTGCTGCTGCGCGAGGTGCTGATGATGCACCCCGACGCCCGCGACATGGACGGCCTTCCCGTGGACGATGCCGTCCGCGCCACCCCTTTGGGTCGGCTGCCGTTGGCGCGGGTGGAGAAGATGGCGGTGGACAAGGCTGTCATCTCGCCGCTGAAGACCGTCAAGGCTTCCGTCGCACAGCTGCACGCGGGACTGACGCCGCCGCCGACGGGCGAGATCGAGTATGAGGAGCTGTACCAGGCACGCCTCGCGACTCTCCGTGAGGAGGCCAACGGGATGATCCGCCTTGTCGCGATCCTGGACCCGCTGACGGCCGCACCGTTGATGGCCGCACTGGATGGCTACATGAAGAAGCAGTTCCGTGTTGCCCGCGAGGACGGCGGCGACGATCAGCCCACCCCCGGTCAGATGCGTGCCGACGGGCTCGGATGGCTCGGCCGGCATGCGACGGGCTGTCGCAAGCCCCACGACGCCGTGAAGACCACCGTCAACATCCGCATCTCCCTCGACGACTTCGAGGCCGGGGGCGGGTACGGCGAGATCGACGGCATCAAGCGACCCCTACCCGGCAGCCTGCTGGCCTGGTTCGCCGTGGACGCCGAGGTCATCCCCACCGTGCTGGGCTCCTGCGGGCAGGTCCTCGACCACGGCTACGCCGAACGGCTGTTCACCCCCGCCCAACGCAAGGCCATCGCGCAACGTGACCGCGGCTGTGCATGGTGCGGGGCACCGCCGAGCCACTGCGACGTCCACCACATCCGCTACTGGCGCGACGGCGGCAAGACCGACCTCGAGAACGGCATCATGCTGTGCGTGGCCTGCCACCACTGGATCCACCGCGACGAATGGGCCATCAGATTCCGCCAAGGCAGCCCCGAATTCATCCCACCCACCTCGATCGACCCCGACCAGCAACCCCGACCCGGCTACCAGCAACGCATCAGGCTCGACCACGCCGCACTCGCCGCAGCAAGCCGCGCCGGACCGGTCTGAAAGCCGCCGCGGGCGCGGCGGGCGCCCTATTCTCCGTCGAGGAGGTCCACCAGCTTCACGGTGGTGTTCCAGCTTCGGATGGTCATGTCCGCGTAGAACGGCGTGGACATCACCTTGTTCATGCGGCTCTTGGTGCGCTGCGCGCTGAGCCGGCGGAAGTAGACCATCCCCTTCCCCGGCCAACCGGTGTCCACGCCCTCGCGTAGCCCGAACGCCGCGAACGCCTCTTCCGCGTCGACACCCGCTCGCAGGAACGCGACGTCCGAGTGGTAGAGGTGAGGCTCGGCGCCGAACCCGGCCGGCGCATCGTCCACCGCGGCGCGCATGCGAGCCTCAGCGACACCCACCACCACCGTGTCCACGCCGAACTCCTCGCGGAGCACGTCCTCGAGCAGCGACTCCACGCCGGCCTCGTCGAGGTCCGGGGCTTCGAGCAGCACGTTGCCCGAGGCGATGTGGGTGCGGGACGGGGTGCCCCGCTCCCCCAGCACCTCGCGCAGTCGCGCCATCGACACCGGGTTCTTGCCGCCGACGTTGATGCCGCGGATCAGCGCGACGTGGCTAGCCACGCGGCAGGACCGTGAGCACGCGCTCGGTGTGGTTGCGGAACTCCTGCATGAAGTCCGTGAGGAAGGCGGCGGTGGCCTGGTCCGGCACCTCGCCGTCCGCGGTGACGAGCCCCGGTGTGAAGTGCACGTACGCCTCGGGCGCCGTCATCTGTCGCGCGTTGCAGAAGCTCAGCACCGCACGGAGGCTCTGCTGCCCCACCGCGGTGCCGATCTTGCCGATCGACGCGCCGATCACGGCCGCCGGGACGTGGTCGAAGGAGTTCTGCCCCCACGGCCGCGAGGCCCAGTCGATGGCGTTCTTCAGCGCCCCGGGGATAGAGCGGTTGTACTCGGGCGTCACGAACAGCACCGCGTCGGAGGCGGCGATGGCCTCCTTGAGCGCGGTCGCGGGCGCCGGGTAGTCGGCGTCGTAGTCGGGACTGTAGAGCGGGAGTTCGCGGATGGCGATCTCCGTGAACTCGAGGTCGTCGGGCGCGAGACGGATCAGCGCCTTGCTGAGCGTGCGGTTGATCGACGTCGAGGACAGGCTGCCGACGAAGTATCCGACCTTGTAGACCATGGTGACGCTCCTGGGGTTGGGGTTCCATCGTCGCCCGGCGCCGCACCACCCGCAAACGGCGAGAGCCTCCTTCCCGGGCTGGGAAGGAGGCTCTCGCGTGTGCGACGGCGTCTCAGACGTTGAAACCGAGCGCGCGCAGCTGCTCGCGGCCGTCGTCGGTGATCTTGTCCGGGCCCCACGGCGGCATCCACACCCAGTTGATGCGGAAGCCGTCGACCAGGCCGTCGAGGGCCTGGCCCGCCTGGTCCTCGATGACGTCCGTCAGCGGGCACGCCGCCGAGGTGAGCGTCATGTCGATCACCGCGTGGCGGTTCTCGTCGAGCATCACCCCGTAGACGAGGCCGAGGTCGACGACGTTGATGCCGAGCTCGGGGTCGATGACGTCGCGGAGCGCCTCCTCGACGTCAGCCGCGTTGGCCGGGGCCTTGGTGTCCTCGGTCATGCCGTTGCTCCTTCCGCGCTTCCGCGCGCCTGGATCAGCGCGTCCCTGAAGGCCATCCAGCCCAGGAGCGCGCACTTGATTCGTGCAGGATACTTGCCGACCCCCACAAAGGCGGTCGCGTCGCCCAGGAGATCCTCGCGCTCCTCGTCGAGGTGCTCGCCCTTCGACTGCATGAGGGCGCGGAACGCCTCCACGGTCGCGTCGGCGGTGTCGAGCGACTCCCCCTCGATCAGCTCGGTGAGCACCGAGATCGAGGCCTGCGAGATCGAGCAGCCGTGGCCCTCCCACGCGATCGCGGCGACGGTGTCCCCGTCGACGCCCACGCGCATGGTGACCTCGTCGCCGCAGGTCGGGTTGACCTGGTGCGACTCGCCGCGGCCGGCGGCAGTGAGGTCGATCAGGCCGCGCCCGTGACCCTCACGGGCGTGGTCCATGATGACCTGCTGGTACATGGCCTCAAGGCTCATAGGGTTGCTCCGAAGAACTCGCGGACGCCTGCCAGCGCCTCGACGAAGGCGCGGGCGTCGTCCTCGGTGGTGTAGACGTGCGCCGAGGCGCGGGTCGAGCCCGTGAGCCCCAGGCGACGGTGCAGCGGCTGCGCGCAATGGTGACCCACGCGAGCCGTGATGCCGCGGTCGTCGAGCACCTGCCCGACGTCGTGCGCATGGACGCCCTCGACGGCGACGGCTGCGAGGCCGAGCACGTCGAAGCGGTCGGGGTCCCCGACCGGCCCGATAAGCCGCACCCCGGGAACGCTCAACGCCCCCTCGCGCAGGATCTGCGCCAGGCGCGCCTCGTGGCGGGCGACGTTCTCCATGCCGAGGTCCATGAGGTAGCGCGCCGCCGCGCCCATGCCGACCGCCTGCGCGACCGGCTGGGTGCCCGGCTCGAAGCGCGTGGGCGCCTCGAGCCACGTGGTGGTCTCCATGGTGACCACGGCGATCGCTCCCCCGCCGAACATCGACGGCGGCAGCGCGTCGAGCAGCGCCTTGCGGCCCCACAACGCGCCGACCCCGGTGGGGCCCAGCATCTTGTGCCCCGAGAACGCCATGAAGTCGACGCCGAGGTCGCTCACGGAGACCGGGATGTGCGGCACCGACTGGCAGCCGTCGAGCACGGTGAGCGCACCCACCTCGCGGGCGCGCGCCACGATCGGCGCGACGTCCGTCACGACGCCGGTGACGTTGCTGGCGTGCGAGAACGCCACCACCTTGGTCGCGGGCGTGATGACCGAGGCGAGGTCATCGAGGACCAGGACCCCCGCATCGTCCACCGGGATCCACGCGAGCTCGGCGCCCGTGCGGGCGGCGAGCTGCTGCCACGGGATGAGGTTGGCGTGGTGCTCGAGCTCGGTGACGACGATGCGGTCGCCGGGTCCCACGTGGAACCCTTCGGCCGCCGCGCCGCCGGCGCCGAGCGACGCCTGCAGCATCCCGTTGGCGACCAGGTTGAGCGCCGCGGTCGCCCCCGACGTCCACACGATCTCCTCAGCGGGCGCGCCCACGAGGCGCGCGACGTCCGCGCGCGCCGTCTCGAAGGCCTCGGTGGCCTCCTCCGCGAGCAGGTGCGCGCCGCGGGCGACGGCACCGTTGTGCTCACGGACGAAGGCGGACTCGGCCTCGAGAACCGCGAGCGGCCGCTGCGAGGTCGCGCCGGAGTCGAGGTACACGAGCGGCCTCCCGTTCCTCACCGTGCGGGTGAGGATCGGGAAGTCGCCGCGGAGGTCGGGGAACATGCTCAGGCAGACGCCAGGTAGCGGTCGTAGCCCTCGGCCTCGAGGCGCTCGGCGAGCTCGGGGCCGCCCTGCTCGGCCACGCGGCCGGCCACGAACACGTGCACGAAGTCCGGCTTGATGTAGCGCAGGATCCGCGTGTAGTGCGTGATGAGCATGATGCCGAGGCCCGTGGTGTCCTTGGCGCGGTTGACGCCCTCGGACACGATGCGGAGCGCGTCGACGTCGAGGCCCGAGTCGGTCTCGTCGAGGATCGAGATCTTCGGCTGGAGGAGCTCCATCTGGAGGATCTCGTGGCGCTTCTTCTCGCCGCCGGAGAAGCCCTCGTTGACGCCGCGCTCACCGAACGCGGGGTCCATCCGGAGGTTCTCCATGGCGCCCTTGACGTCCTTGACCCACGTGCGGAGCTTGGGGGCCTCGCCGTCGATCGCGGTCTTCGCGGTGCGCAGGAAGTTGGACACGGACACGCCGGGGACCTCGACCGGGTACTGCATCGCGAGGAACAGGCCCGCCTTGGCGCGCTCGTCCACGGACATCTCGAGGACGTCCTCGCCGTCGAGCGTGACGGAGCCCTCGGTGATCGTGTACTTGGGGTGGCCGGCGATCGAGTAGGCCAGCGTCGACTTGCCGGAGCCGTTGGGGCCCATGATGGCGTGGGTCTCACCCGAGTTGATGGTGAGGTCGACGCCCTTGAGGATCTCCTTGGTCCCCTCGGGGGTCTCGACGGTGACGTGGAGGTTGCGGATCTCCAGGGTGCTCATGCGTTCTCCTTGACGGAATTCTTGGGGGCGTCGACGTCCACGAGCACGCGCTCGCCGTCGACTCGGGTCGGGTAGGTCTTCACGGGGGTGATGGCGGGCAGCTCGTCGGGCTCACCGGTACGGACGTCGAAGCGCGAGCCGTGGGCCCAGCACTCGACGTGACAGCCCTCGACGTCGCCCTCCGAGAGCGACACCGCGCCGTGGGTGCAGAGGTCGTCGATCGCGTAGAAGTCGCCGTCATCCGAGCGCACGATGGCGATCGGGATGTCGGAGCCGTCCGCGACCGTGAGCTCGGCGAGCATCGCGGAGCCGGGCTGGAGGTCGCTCACCAGGCAGGCGAGCTGCTCACTCATGCTCGAGCTCCTCCTCCACGTGCGCGATCTCGAGGTCGATCTGCTTCATCAGCGACTTCTCCACCGCCGGCACGCCGATCTCGTGGACGAGGTCCGCGAAGAAGCCGCGGACCACCAGCTTGCGGGCCTGGTCCTCGGAGATGCCGCGCGAGCGCAGGTAGAACATCTGCTCCTCGTCGAAGCGGCCGGTCGCGGACGCGTGTCCCGCACCCTCGATCTCGCCGGTCTCGATCTCCAGGTTGGGGACCGAGTCCGCGCGCGCGCCGTCCGTGAGGACCAGGTTGCGGTTGAGCTCGTACGTGTCGGTGCCCTCCGCCGCGGCGCGGATGAGGACGTCGCCGATCCACACGGAGTGGGCCGTCTTGCCGGCGAGCGCGCCCTTGTAGGTGACGCGCGACGTGCACTTGGGGACCGCGTGGTCGACGAAGAGCTGGTGCTCCTGGTGCTGACCCGAGTCCGCGAAGTACAGGCCGAACAGGTCCACGGACGCGCCCTCGCCCGCGAACGCGGCCGAGGTGTTGAGGCGGACCACCTTGCCGCCGAGCGTGACGACGGTGCCGCGCAGGCGCGAGTCGCGGCCCAGACGGGCCACCACCTCGCCGGCGTGGATCGCGTCCTCGTCCCACTGCTGCAGGAGCACCAGGTTGAGGCCGGCGTTGTCGCGCAGGTCCACCGAGACCAGCTCGGAGTAGCGCGCGGTGCCCGTGCGGGTGATCACCACGGTCGCCTCGGCGCTCTGGCCGATCTCGACCAGCAGGTGGCCGCGGACGTCGCCGCCCGTGCCGCGCAGGTCGATGGTGATGGGCTCCTCGACCACGGTGTTCGCCGCGATCGTCAGCGCCATCGCGCCGCCCGAGTGCTTGACCGCCAGGGCGGACGCGCGGTCGCCGGGCTCGCGCACGGTCCGGGCCCGCGCATCGTCCTCCGGAACCTCGGCGAGCGTGACGCCCGCCGGAAGCTCCGACGTGGTCCACTCGAGGTGGCCGTCGGCCGGCTCGTCCGCGAAGATCGACTTGAGGTCGCGCACCGGCGAGAAGCGCCAGTTCTCCTCACGCCCCGTGGGCACGGGGAACACGTCGGCGTCGAAGGAGACGACGCGGTCCGCGCGGGACTTGTCGGGGATGATGCCGTGCGAGTGCGCGGCGTCTGCGGTGGCCTGGGTGTGATCGGTGACGGTCAACCGACGGATCCTTCCATCTGGAGCTCGATGAGGCGGTTGAGCTCGAGTGCGTACTCCATGGGCAGCTCGCGCGCGATGGGCTCGACGAACCCGCGCACGATCATGGCCATGGCCTCCGACTCCTCGAGGCCTCGGGACATGAGGTAGAACAGCTGGTCCTCGGACACCTTCGAGACCGAGGCCTCGTGACCCATGTGGACGTCGTCCTCGCGGACGTCGACGTACGGGTAGGTGTCGGACCGCGAGATCTGGTCGACGAGCAGCGCGTCGCACAGCACGTTCGACTTCGAGTTCTTCGCGCCCTCGAGGACCTGGACCAGGCCGCGGTACGAGGTGCGGCCGCCGCCACGGGCGACGGACTTCGAGATGATCGAGGACGAGGTGTTGGGGGCGGCGTGCACCATCTTGGCGCCCGCGTCCTGGTGCTGGCCCTCGCCGGCGAACGCGATCGACAGGGTCTCGCCGCGCGCGTGCTCGCCGAGCATGAAGATCGCCGGGTACTTCATGGTGACCTTCGAGCCGATGTTGCCGTCGACCCACTCCATGGTGGCGCCCTCGGCCGCGGTCGCACGCTTGGTGACCAGGTTGTACACGTTGTTCGACCAGTTCTGGATGGTCGTGTAGCGCACGCGGGCGTTCTTCTTCACGATGATCTCGACCACGGCCGAGTGCAGCGAGTCGGACGAGTACACCGGCGCGGTGCAGCCCTCGACGTAGTGCACGTACGAGCCCTCGTCCGCGATGATCAGCGTGCGCTCGAACTGGCCCATGTTCTCCGTGTTGATGCGGAAGTAGGCCTGGAGCGGGATCTCCACGTGGACGCCCGGCGGGACGTACACGAACGAGCCGCCCGACCACACGGCCGTGTTGAGCGCCGCGAACTTGTTGTCGCCGGTGGGGATGACGGTGCCGAAGTACTCCTCGAACAGCTCCGGGTAGTCGCGCAGGCCCGTGTCGGTGTCGACGAAGATGACGCCCTGCTGCTCGAGGTCCTCACGGATCTGGTGGTACACCACCTCGGATTCGTACTGCGCGGCGACGCCCGCGACGAGGCGCTGCTTCTCCGCCTCCGGGATGCCGAGCTTGTCGTACGTGTTCTTGATGTCCTCGGGCAGCTCCTCCCAGGAGGTCGCCTGCTTCTCCGTGGACCGCACGAAGTACTTGATGTTGTCGAAGTCGATGCCGGTGAGGTCGGAGCCCCAGTGCGGAAGCGGCTTCTTGCCGAACAGCTTCAGGCCCTTGAGACGCGTCTCCAGCATCCACTCGGGCTCGTTCTTCAGCGCCGAGATCTGACGGACGACGTCCTCGTTGAGGCCGCGCCTGGCAAGCGCGCCGGCCTCATCCGAGTCGTGCCATCCGAACTGGTAGTTGCCGATCGAGGCGATGGCCTCGTCCTGCGTCATGGGCTCGGTCGGAGCACTCATGCTCATCCTTCCTTACGGGTGGGGGTGGCGAGCGGGATCGTGGTGGTGCAGACATGCGCGCCGCCCGCGAGGGTCGACAGCCGCTGCACGTGCACGTCGAGGATCCTCGAGAACGCGCGGGCCTCGGCCTCGCACCACTCGGGGGTCTTCTCCGCGATGGACTGGACGGGGCAATGCCCCTGGCACAGCTGGACGGTGATGCCGCCGGGGCCGGGACGCACGGACGCGGCGAAGCCACGGTCCCCGAGCGCCGCGGCGAGGTCCTGGACCTTGGTCGCCATGGGGGCGGCCGGGTCGACGGCGGACGCGACCGCGTCCTCGAGCTCCTTGGCCTTCGCCTCGACGAACGCCTCAAGGCCGCCGGAGTCGCGCAGCGCCGTCATCGCGTCGACGGCGACGGCCTGGTACGCGGTCGCGAGGGCGCGCTGGCCCTCGTTGGTCGCGACGAACGACCGCGCGGGACGTCCCCGACCGCGCGTGTGGATGCCCGGAGGCTCGTGGTCGACGATGTAGCCGGAGTCCTCCAGCGAGGACAGGTGACGGCGCACGCCCGCGGGCGTGACGCCGAGCTCCGTCGCGAGGGCCGCCGCGGTGATGGGACCCGCGGTGGCGATGAGGCTGAGCACACGATCGCGCGTGGTGTCGGCGGTCATCCGTGGTCCTCTCGTCCGCATCTCGCGCAGCCGACAGCGGCTGCGACGTATTTACAAACATTTTGGTTCATTAAAAAGAAGGGCGCAAGCAAGGCGAGCCTTACCTCGGGACGATGCGGCGGTCACCCTTGTCCACAACGCGTCGGCGGGCCGTTCTGTGCCCGCGGCGGCCCTACGATTGTCGGGTGTCGAGCACCACCGAACTGACCCGGTCCACCCTGGGCTACCGCATTGCGCGGGGCCTCACCCTGGCCAACATCGCGACGCAGGCGGGCATCATCGTCACCGGCGGCGCGGTGCGCCTCACCGGGTCCGGCCTGGGCTGCTCGACGTGGCCGCAGTGCGAGCCCGGACAGTTCACGCCCACGCGCCACGACGCGACGTCGATCCACCCGTTCATCGAGTTCGGGAACCGGACGCTCACCGGCCTCCTGCTCATCGTGGCCGTCGCCATGGCGATCGCGGTGTGGCGCACGCGTCCCGAGCTCAAGTGGTGGGGCCTGGTCCCCGCGCTGGGCGTCATCGCACAGGCCGTGCTGGGCGGCATCACGGTGCTGGTCGAGCTCCATCCCCTGGTGGTCGCGCCCCACATGCTTCTGAGCCTCGCGCTGGTCTGGTACTCGGTGCGCTTCGCGTTGCGCTACCGCGGTGCGCGCGGCCGCGTGGGCGGCTCCCTCGCGGTCGAGCGATGGGTGTCCGCGGGGCTGCTCGTGGTCCTGCTCGTGCTCGGCGCGCTCACCACCGGCGCCGGACCGCACTCGGGAGACGCGGAGGCCACGGAGCGCCTCGCGCTCGACCCCGTGGGTGTCGCGAAGGCGCACGCCCTCACCGTGTGGGCGTTCTGCGCGCTGCTGGTGTGGATCGGCTGGCGCATCCGCCGCGACGTGAGCGCGGGCGACCGCGACGAGGCGCGGCTGTCCTTCTGGGTGCTCGCCGGCGTGACGCTCGCGCAGGGCGCGATCGGCTACGTCCAGTACTTCACCGGGCTGCCCGCGCTGATCGTGGGCTTCCACCTCTTCGGCGCGGCGGTGCTCACCGCGGCCCACTCGGCGTTCTTCCGCCTCACGGCGCGCGACACGGCGGCCTGATGAGCGCGCGCGAGGTCACGCTCAGCCACGTCGAGGACGCGGCGCGGGTCCTCGCGGGCGTGGCGCAGCGCACCCCGGTGGACCACGCGTCCTACCTGACCGAGCTGCTGGGCGTCCCCACGTACATGAAGCTGGAGAACCTCCAGCGCACCGGGTCGTTCAAGCTGCGCGGCGCCACGTACCGGCTGTCGCGGCTCACCCCCGAGGAGCGTGCGCGCGGCGTGGTCGCGGCCTCGGCGGGCAACCACGCGCAGGGCGTCGCGTTCGCCGCGCAGCAGCTGGGCGTCGACGCGACCATCTTCATGCCGCTGGGCGCGCCCGTGCCCAAGCTCCTCGCGACCAAGGGCTACGGCGCGACGGTGGTGACGGACGGCGCGACCGTCGAGGAGTGCCTGGTGCTCGCCGCCGAGCACGCCGCGCGCACCGGCGCCGTGATGATCCACCCGTTCGACCACCCCGACGTGATCGCGGGCCAGGGCACCATCGGGCTCGAGATCCTCGACGAGGTCCCCGACGCCGCGACCATCATCGTGCCCGTCGGCGGCGGCGGTCTCATCGCCGGCGTGGCCGTCGCCGCGAAGGCGCGCGCCGCTGCGGCCGGACGCCAGGTGAAGGTGGTCGGTGTGCAGGCCTCGGCCACCGCATCGTTCCCCCCGTCGCTCGCGGCGGGCCGTCCCGTCACCATCGAGCGCGGCGGCACCATCGCGGACGGAATCGCGGTGGTCCGCCCCGGCGAGCACACGTTCCCCCTGGTGCAGGAGCTGGTGGACGCGGTGGTGACGGTCGACGAGGACCACCTCGCGCGCGCCGTGCTCACCCTCCTCGAGCGCACCAAGCTGGTGGTCGAGCCCGCGGGCGCGGCACCCGTGGCCGCGATCCAGGCGGGCCTCATCGAGGCGACCGGGCCCACCGTGGCGCTGGTCTCGGGCGGCAACATCGATCCCCTGCTGCTGCAGCGCATCGTCGCGCACGGCCTGGTGGCGTCGGGGCGCTACATGACGCTGCGCATCCCGCTCCCCGACCGTCCCGGCCAGCTCGCGCGCGTCTCGGAGCTGCTCGCGCACGTGGGCGCGAATGTGATCGAGGTGCTGCACACGCGCCACGACCTGGGGCTCACGCTCAACGACGTGGTGCTGCAGGTGAGCGTCGAGACGCGCGGCCCGAACCATCAGGAGCAGGTGCTCGAGGCGCTGCGCGGCGCGGGGTTCGCGCCGCAGGTCGCGGGCTGACGCGCGGCCCGGCCGCGCCTCAGTCGAGCAGCGACGGCGGACGTCGCCAGGGCGCGTCGGCCGGGCGGAGGGTCGCACCATCGGACCGCAACGCCGCGTCGAGCGCCAGCGCGCCCACCACGAGCGACGGGCTCTGCGCCGTGCCGGCCCAGATGGACGCGAGGATGTCCGCGAGGGGGACCCAGCGGCCCTCCATGTCGCGCTCCTCCTCGTGGCGCTCGAAGCGCTCGGCCTCGGGCACCGCGGTGAGGTCGCGCGCGAGGAACATGCGGATGCCCTCCGAGGACCCTCCCGGCGAGGTCATGAAGTCGACCAGCGTGTCCCAGCGGGCGGCCCGCAGGTCCGCCTCCTCGAACAGCTCGCGCGCGGCGGCCTCGACCGGCGGCTCGTCGCGCAGGTCGAGCAGGCCGGCGGGGGGCTCCCACGTCTCGGCGCGCACCGGATGACGGTACTGCCGGACCAGGAACACCTCGCCCGCCTCGTTGAGCGCCATCACGCCGACCGCGCCGGTGTGATGGATGTAGTCGCGCTGGACCTGACCGGACTCCCCCAGGTCGACGCGGTCCGATCGCACGTTCCACACCTTGCCCTCGAAGGCCAGGCGCGTCTCGACGACCGGCCGCGCGCCGGGGACGTCCTCGATCATCAGACGGTCGCGGCGTCCGCCGGGGCCGTGGCGCCCTCCTGGCGCTCGATCGCCGCGCCGATGAGGCCGGCGAACAGCGGGTGCGCCTTGGTCGGACGCGACAGGAACTCGGGGTGCGCCTGCGTGGAGACGTAGTACGGGTGCGCCTCGCGCGGGAGCTCGACGAACTCGACGAGCGAGCGGTCGGGGCTCTCGCCCGACACCACCAGGCCGGCCTCCTCGAGCTGCGCGCGGTACGCGTTGTTCACCTCGTAGCGGTGGCGGTGACGCTCGCCCACGGTGGTGGCGCCGTAGGTGGCGGCCACCACGGAGCCCTCCTTGAGCAGCGCGGGGTACTCGCCCAGGCGCATGGTGCCGCCCAGGTCGCCCTTGCCCTCGACGATCTCGAGCTGCTCCTCCATGGTCGCGACCACGGGGTGCTGCGTGTCGGGGTCGAACTCCGACGAGGACGCGCCCTCGAGGCCCAGCACGTTGCGCGCGTACTCCATCACCATGGTCTGCAGGCCCAGGCAGATGCCGAGCGTGGGGACCTGGTTCTCGCGGGCCCAGCGCAGCGCGCCGATCTTGCCGTCCACGCCACGCACGCCGAAGCCGCCGGGCACCAGCACGCCGTCGACGCCGCCCAGCGCCTCCTGGGCGCCCTGCGGGGTCTGGCAGCGGTCGGAGGCGACCCAGCGGATGCGGACGCGGGTGTTGTGGTGGAAGCCGCCGGCGCGCAGCGCCTCGGTCACCGACAGGTAGGCGTCGGGCAGGTCGATGTACTTGCCGACCAGTGCGATCTCGACGTCCTTGGCGGGCTTGTGCACCCGCTTGAGGACGTCGTTCCAGGCGCCCCACTCGACGTCGTGGAACGGCAGGTCGAGGCGGCGCACCACGTACGCGTCGAGGCCCTCGGCGTGGAGCACCTTGGGGATGTCGTAGATGCTGGGCGCGTCGATCGCGTTGACCACGGCGGCGGGCTCGACGTCGCACATGAGCGCGACCTTGTTCTTGACCGAGGTGGGCACCTCGCGGTCCGACCGCAGCACCAGCGCGTCGGGCTGGATGCCGATCGAGCGCAGCGCGGCCACCGAGTGCTGCGTGGGCTTGGTCTTCTGCTCGCCCGACGGGCCGATGTACGGCACCAGCGAGACGTGCAGGAAGAAGACGTTGTCACGGCCCACGTCGTGGCGCACCTGACGGGCGGCCTCGAGGAACGGCTGCGACTCGATGTCGCCCACCGTGCCGCCGATCTCGGTGATGATGACGTCGACGTTCGGGCCGGCCTGCTGGCGCATGCGGCGCTTGATCTCGTCCGTGATGTGCGGGATGACCTGCACGGTGTCGCCCAGGTACTCGCCGCGGCGCTCCTTGGCGATCACCTGCGAGTACACCTGGCCGGTGGTGACGTTCGACGCGGCGGACAGCTCCACGTCGAGGAAGCGCTCGTAGTGGCCGATGTCGAGGTCGGTCTCCGCGCCGTCATCCGTGACGAACACCTCGCCGTGCTGGAACGGGTTCATGGTGCCCGGGTCCACGTTGAGGTAGGGATCGAGCTTCTGCATGGTGACGCGCAGTCCGCGCGACCGGAGAAGGCGGCCGAGGCTGGATGCCGTCAGGCCCTTCCCGAGGGAGGACACGACGCCTCCGGTGACAAAGATCTGACGGGTGACATGGTCCGTACCGGACGAGAATCGCGTTCGCTCCACGGGCTTCAACTCTAACAGCCGTGAGTCCCGGGTGCGTCTCAGGAAACGCCCAGAACCGCAGGAACCTCTCCGTCGCGGTAGTGCGGGAGCACCCCGGTGAGGGTCTCGGACACGGTCGCGACGGCCGTCACGGACCCCAGGATCCAGTCGGACGATGCGACGGTCGCCACATCATCGCGCCTGGTCTCTCCCTGGATGGCGGCGGGCGAGCCGACCACGGTGACGGGGGCGTCGTAGGCCGCGAAGGCGGCCGCGAGGGACGCGGTCGCCTCCTCGCGTCCGGCCACCAGGATGAT
Source organism: Demequina silvatica (assembly GCF_000971215.1). GTDB lineage: Bacteria > Actinomycetota > Actinomycetes > Actinomycetales > Demequinaceae > Demequina > Demequina silvatica. The sequence continues at coordinate 14,025 of NZ_BBMA01000007.1, read as the reverse complement.
CGCGTCCGCGGCGGTGGCGGGCACGCCGGTCGCGAGGTCGGCCTGCTCAAGCAGGTCCCAGAGGACCGCGCCGCGGTCCGTGCCGGCCGCTCCGACCTCGGTCGGGTCCGCGCCGGTGGGCGCGGCGCCGGTGGCGCCCTGCACGAACGCGTGCGCGAGCAGCTCCCCGGTCTCGACCGCGTCGACGCCCACGAGCGAGGGCGCCACCTGGTCCGCGAGGGCGCCGCGGAACTCCGAGGTGGAGTCCTCGTCCCAGCCGTCGCCCAGCGCCACCGAGCCTGCGGTGACGGCGCCGGCCAGCGGCAGCCGACCCTCGACGGCCTCGAGCGCCTCGGCGGGCGCGCCGGGCGCGGCGACCACCACCACCTGGGTCTCGGGCAGCAGCCCGATGAGCAGCGTCGGTGCGGTCGCGTCGACGTACGCGCTCGACGTGGACGCGCGCTCCTCGGCGGCCTCCGCGGACTCCTGGGCCACCGCGATGTCGCCCTCGAGCTGGTCGAGGCGATCGCCGGTCTCTCCCAGCAACGCCGCGCGCAGCGGCCCGGAGCCGAGCACCACGCCGATCGCGAGCACCGCCACGCCGGCGGCCGCGGACACCAGCCGGGTGCGGCCGTCGCTCATGCCCCGCCCCCCACCGTGTCGGCGAGCCAGGTCCATGCCCCGGCCAGCGCGTCGTGCCCCTCGGGCGTTCCCCACGCGGCGAGCAGCAGCGCCGCGGCCGCCAGGCCGAGCGCCCCCCACGCGGTCCACGCGCTGTAGCGATGACGGTAGACGGCGGGCAGGACTGCCGCGTCGACGACCGATCCGCTCGCGACCAGGCGCGACAGCAGCGCACCGGCGCCCGCAGTCGAGCGGTCCTCCACGTAGTCGAGCAGCCCGTCGCGGCCGCCCGCGACGATCACCACGGACGCCCCGGCCGCGTGCGCCGCGAGCAGCGCGACGTCCTCGCTCGCGAGGCTCGCGTCGCAGTCGTCGTGGCTGAGCCCGATCGCCTGGGCGCGGGCGAGGCCCGCGTCGCGGCCGGCCGGGTCGTGGACGATCACCTGGGCGGCGCGGCGCAGCACGTCCTCCCCCACGGCGTCGATGTCCCCGAGGACGATGCGCGGGTTGAGCCCCGCGGCGCGCGCGGCGTCCGCGCCCTCGGCGACGCCGATCACGATGGGCCGCCGCTCGCGGGCGAGGCGGGCGAGCGTCTCGTCGTCTCCGGAGAAGCGGGGCGTCACCACGATGACGGGACGCCCGTCGACGGGGAGGCGGAGCTCGGGCAGCCCGATCCCGTCGAGCAGCAGCTCCGCGTCACGGCCCAGAAGGTCGAGCGCGGTCGCGGTGAAGGAGGCGACGTGGACGTGGAGGTCCTGGTCGGCGACGCGGATGCGGTGCTCGACATCCTCGAGGGTGAGCCGCGTGCCGTCCGCGGCCACGCGTCCCGCCCCGGCGACGCTGTCGCCCTCGACGGTGACCTGGGCGCCGTCGCGGAACGCGAGCACGTCCTGGCCGGCGGACTCCACCACCGGGATGCCGGCCTCGAGCAGCACCAGCGCGCCGGTGGTCGGGAGGCGGCCCGAGATGCAGGCCTGCGCGTTGATGACGGCCGCGGGCCGGCGTGCCGCGAGGGCCGCGGCGGCGCGCTTGTCGAGGTCCAGCGCATCCACGATCGCCACGTCGCCGGGCTGGAGACGCCGCGCCAGCGCGAGCGGCGACGAGTCGACCCGCGCGGGGCCGGAGATGGCGGTGGTGGCGGCGGTCATGGCCGCTATGGTGCCACGCGCGAGGCCTCCAGCAGCTCACGTGCGTGGGCGAGTGCGGTCTTCGATCCCTCGTGCCCGGAGAGCAGGCGCGCGAGCTCCTCGACGCGGTCCTCCCCCGCCACCTCGTGCACCTGGGAGCGGGTCACCGAGCCGTCCGTGGCCTTGGCCACCACCACGTGCCTGTCGGCGTGCGCGGCGACCTGCGCGAGGTGCGTCACCACCAGCACCTGGTGGGTGCGGGCGAGCTCCGCGAGGCGGCGGCCCACCGCGATGGCGGCCTTGCCGCCGACGCCCGCGTCGACCTCGTCGAACACGAACGTGTGGCCGGGCGTGACGGCGTGACGCGCGAGCGCCACCTCGATCGCGAGCATGATGCGCGACAGCTCGCCGCCGGAGGCAGCCTGCGCGACGGGGCGGTGCGGGGCGCCCGGGTGCGAGGCCAGGGTCATCTCGACGTCGTCGGCTCCGGTCGCGCGGGGCTCGGACCGGCGCAGCCCGACGCGGAACTCGGCTTCCGGCATCGCGAGCCCGTCCAGCTCGGAATCGACCTCGGCGGACAGCCGGTCCGCGGCGGCGCGGCGGCTCGCGGTGAGGTCCGCCGCCAGCCCCTCGAGGCGGGCGCGCGCGTCCCGCTCCGCGTCGCGGCGCGCCACCAGGGTCTGGTCCCACGAGTCGTCCTGCGCAACCGCGGCCGCGGCACGCTCGCGGTAGGCGAGCACGCCGTCCAGATCCGCGCCGATCCGGCGCATGAGCGCGTTGAGGTCCGCGCGGCGCGACTGCAGCGTCTCGAGCCGGGCGGGGTCGGCGTCCATGCGGTCGAGGTAGGAGGACAGCTCGTGCGCGATGTCGGCGGCGCCGTACGCCACCTCCGCAAGCCTCGACTCGAGCGCCTCGAGCTCGGGATCGTGGCGGGCCGCGTCGCCGAGCGCGCGCCGTGCCGCCTCGGCCGCCACCACCAGGGTGACCTCCGCGTCGCCGTCGATGGCCTCGCGCGCGCCGGCCACTCCCGCGCGGACGGCCTCGGAGTGCTCGAGCACCTCGATCTGAGCGGCGAGCGCCGCGTCCTCGCCCGGCTGCGGATCGACGGCGTCGATCGCGTCGAGGTCGTCACGCATACGTGCCGCCTCGAGCCGCGCCGCCTCGGCGCCGGACTCCATGGCCTCGAGCTCCCTGCGGGCCTCACGCCAGGACTCCCACGCCCGCGCGTACGAGGCGACCAGGGCATCGTGCCCCGCGAAGCCGTCGAGGATCGCGCGCTGCTCCGCCGACGAGCGCAGGCGTGCCTGATCGCTCTGGCCATGGACGGTGACCCAGTGCTCGGCGACCTCGGCGAGCACGGCCTGCGGGACCGTGCGGCCGCCCACGACGGTGCGCGAACGCGTGGTGGCGCCCACCGTGCGGGACACGATCACGGTGCCGTCGTCGTCGAGGCTCGCGCCCGCCTCCTCGAGGCGGGCGGCGGGCCAGGAGCCGGGCTCGACGTCGACCACGGCCTCCGCCAGCGCCGCCTCGGCGCCGGTGCGCACGGTCGCGGGGATGCTCTTCGAGCCGGTGATGAGACCCAGGCCGGTCAGCACCATGGTCTTGCCCGCGCCTGTCTCACCGGTCACGCAGGTGAGGCCGGGTCCCAGGTCGACGCGGGCGGACTCGATCACGCCCAGGTTCTCGATGGCGAGCTCGTGGAGCACGTCAGATCCCCGCTCCCCACCCGGCGACGGGTCGGGTGCCGCGGAAGCCGTCGACCGGCAGCGAGAACTTCTGCACCAGGCGCTCGCTGAACGGGGCGTCCGACATGCGGGCGAGCCGCACGGTCTGCGAGCCGCGGGTGACCTCGACGCGGCCGCCGCGGGCGAGGTCGATCGCGCGCGCGCCGTCGAGCACCACCTGGCCGTCGCTCGAGGACCGGTCAAGGATCTCGACCGTGACCCGGGAGGACGGGCTCACCACGAGCGGGCGCGAGAACAGCGCGTGCGCCGCGAGGGGCACCACGAGCAGCGCGTCCACGTCGGGCCACAGCACGGGCCCGCCCGCGCTGAAGGCGTGCGCGGTGGAACCGGTCGAGGTGGCGACCACCACGCCGTCGCAGCCGAAGGTCGACAGCGGACGGCCGTCGATGTCGAGCGCGACCTCGATGGTGGTGCGGAGGTTCGCACGTTCCACGGTGACGTCGTTGAGCGCCCAGCCGGTGCTCAGCACGCCGTCGGGCGAGGTCACGGCGACGTCGATGGTGCCGCGCTCCTCGATCACGTAGTCGCCGGCCGCGAGGCGGCGGGCCGCATGCGCGACGTCGTCCCGCTCGAACTCCGCGAGGAAGCCCACGTGGCCCAGGTTCACTCCCAGCAGCGGGATCCCGGTGCCGCGCGTGAGGTCGGCGGCGTGGAGGATGGTGCCGTCCCCGCCGAGCACCAGCGCGGCCTCGATGGGCTTGTCCCCCGCGTGGAAGTCCGTGCACGTGGCGACGCCGTCGGCGGCGAGGGCCTCCGCGGCGAGGGCGGCGGCGTCCGCCGCCTCGGGACGATGCGGGTGCGTGACGATGAGGATGCGTCGCGTCACGGCGTCCCTCCCGTCTCCTCGATGATCGCGGCCCTGACCTGCGGTTCTACCAGCGGCTCGGGTCCGCCACCAGCCTGCCATGCCCGAGACGCCCACACGAAGAACTCCACATTGCCGTGCGGGCCCGGGAGGGTCGACCGGGCGATGCGACGGATGTCCAGACCCGCGTCCATCATGCACCGCACCACCGACATCACCGCACGCGCGCGGTCGTCGAGGTTGGTGACCACGCCTCCGCGGCCCAGGCGCTCGCGCCCCACCTCGAACTGCGGCTTGACCATGAGGAGCAGATCCGCGCGCTCGGCGAGGGTCGCGACGATGGGCGCGACGAGAAGCGTGAGCGAGATGAAGGACACGTCCGCCACCACGAGGTCGGGCCGCTCGCCCAGGCTCTCGACGGTGAGCTCGCGCGCGTTGAGCCCCTCGCGGGCGACGACGCGGGCGTCCGCGGCGACGGCGGGCGCCAGCTGGCCGTGGCCGACGTCGATGGCGTGGACGCGCGCCGCTCCCCGCTCGAGCAGGACCTGGGTGAAGCCGCCCGTGGAGGCGCCGACGTCGAGCGCGATGCGGCCGGCCGTCTCGAGCTCCGGGCACGCCTCGAGGGCCCCGAGGAGCTTGTGGGCCGCGCGCGAGACGTACTGGTCGGGCGCGACGGCCTCGACCACCGCATCGTCCCTCACCTCGAGCGCCGCCTTGGCGGCGGTCACGCCGTCGACGGAGACGGCCCCCGCCGCGATGAGCTCCTGCGCGCGGGTGCGCGACGGAGCCAGGCCGCGCGCGACGAGCGCGCGGTCCAGCCGCATGCTCAGCGCGACTCGTCGCGAAGGCGCGTCGAGAGCGCCTCCTGCACCTTGTCGAAGAACTCGGCCTGCTGGTCGAGGTCGTCGGGGAGCTCGGTGACGGCCTGGAGGGCCTGGCGCACCTCGGCCGGGTACTCGACCTGGCCCAGGGACTCGCGCGCGTCGTTGAGGTCAGCCATGAGAATGGAGGCTAGCCGAAGTGCGGGAGGGTCTCAACGTCGAACTTGTGACCGTTGTCCGCGGCATCCCACGCGGCCGCGCACGCGGCGCGGACGCGGTCGAGCGTGTCGCCGCCGTCGACCAGCAGCCGGCCCTCGGTCACGCGCGCTCGAGCGTCGCCCACGTGCCACCAGTGCTCGGCGAGACGGGGCGCCGGGTGCACGTCCGCGAGGGTGGAGAGGTCGGCGCCGATGAAGGCAGGACGCTCCCCCGGCACCGCGAGCAGCGCGTCGCGCGCGGTGTTGACGCCGGTGAGCACCATGAGGCCCGGGATGTCCGCGGCGCGCGCACCCTTGAGGTCGGTGTCGAGGCGGTCGCCGATCATCAGCGGGCGGGCCGCGCCCGCCTTGCGTGCCGCCATGCGCAGCATCGCGGGCTCGGGCTTGCCCGCCGCGAGGGGCGTCACGCCGGTCGCGGTGCGGACCACTCCCACGAGCGAGCCGTTGCCGGGGGCGATGCCACGCTCGTTGGGGATGGTGAGGTCGAGGTTGGTCGCGAAGAAGCGGGCGCCGGCGTTGATCGCGTACGTCGCCTCCGCGAGCTGACGCCAGCCGAGGTCGGGCGAGAAGCCCTGGATCACCGCGACGGGGTGCTCGGTCGCGTCCTCGACGATCTCGTAGCCCTTGGCCGCGACCGCAGTGTAGAGGCCGGCGCCGCCGACCACCAGGACGCGCTCGCCTGCCGGGACGTGCTCCGCGAGCAGCTCGGCGCCCGCCTGCGCGGCGGTCATGACCTCGGTCGGGGCGCACGGGATGCCCAGCTCGGACAGGTGCGCCGCGACGGTCTCCGGCTCGCGGGAGGCGTTGTTCGTCACGAACATCACCCCCATGCCGGCCGCGCGGGCCGCCTCGAGCGCGGGCGGCGCGGACGGGATCGCGTGCGGACCCTTGTACGCGACGCCGTCGAGGTCGACCAGCGCGACGTCGAAGGCGTCCTGGAGCGCGGACTCGGTGCCGAGCAGGCCGGCGGTCATGCGCGGTCCTCGTCGCCGTGGTCCTCGTCCGTGAAGTCGATGTCGGAGTCGGACTCGTCGTCCTCGTCCTCGTCCTCGTCGTCTTCGTCGTCGTCGGCGGCCTCGGTCAGGCCGTCCTCGGCGTCGAAGGCTGCGGCCTCGTCGAGGTCGTCGTCCTCGTCCTCGTCGGCGAGCTCCTGGTCGGGGTCGGGCAGCTCGGCGGTGTCGTACAGGACGATGTCCTCCTCGAGCTCCTCGTCGACCGGCTCGGGGATCGAGGCCTCGAGCTCGTCGGCCTCGGCATCGCGGCCGAGCGCGCGCAGCACCGCGACGAGCGCCTCGTCGACGCGCACCTTCAGGTCGTCGTTCGGGGCGGCGATGCGGCTGAGGATCAGGTGCGCCGCCTCGGCGTCGCCCATGTCGAGCCGCGCGCCGGCGACCACGATCCGCATCTCCACCGCGGACTCCTGCGGCAGCTGCTTCGCGTCGGGCTCCTCCGCGATCGCGAGGGCGCGCTCGGGACGGCCCAGGCCACGCTCGCAGTCGGCCATTAGGGGCAGGTGCTCGATCGAGCCGCCCAGGCGGCGGACGGTGCGGAACTCGCGCAGCGCCTCCGCATAGCGGCCCGTCGCGTAGGCGGTGAGCGCTGCGGCCTCGCGGACCACGTCCACGCGGCCGCCGCGCTGCAGCGCGACCTGCGCGTGGCGGTAGGCGAGCTCGGGATCGGTGTCGACCAGGTTGCCCGCCATGATGAGGTGGCGGCCCACGTCCTCGGCGTTGTCCTTGCTGAGGGTGCGCAGGCGCGCGCGGACCGCGCGGTCGAGCTGACCGTACGTGATCTCCTCGGGGACCTCGGGGGCCTCGATGATCTGCGACTTGGTCAGCGGCACGCCGGCGACGCGGGCGGTGCGCTCCTCGGACTCGGGGCGCGCACGTCCGCCGCGGTCGGGACGCGCGCCGGGGCGACCGGAGCCGCGCGGGGCGCGGTCGCGGTCGCGGTCGCCATCGAAGCTGCGGCGGGGACGGTCGCTGTCGTACTGGCGGCGCGGGCGGTCGTCATACGAGCGCTGCGGGCGGTCGCCGTCACGGCGCGGGCCGCGGTCGCCATCGAACGAGCGGCGAGGACGGTCTCCGTCGAAGTCGCGACGGGGACGGTCGCTGTCGTACTGGCGGCGCGGACGGTCGTCGTACGACCGCTGGGGACGGTCGCCATCGCGGCGCGGACCACGGTCGCCATCGAACGAACGACGCGGACGGTCACCGTCGAAGTCGCGGCGCGGACGGTCGCTGTCGTACTGGCGACGCGGACGGTCGTCGTACGACCGCTGGGGACGGTCGCCATCGCGACGCGGACCACGGTCGCCATCGAACGAACGACGCGGACGGTCACCGTCGAAGTCGCGACGGGGACGGTCGGAGCTCGCCGGACGCGACGGACGGTCACCGTCGAACGAGCGGCGGGGACGGTCGTCATAGGAACGCTGCGGGCGGTCGCCATCGCGACGCGGACCGCGGTCGCCATCGAAGGAACGGCGGGGACGGTCACCGTCGAAGTCACGACGCGGACGGTCGTCGTAGGACCGCTGGGAACGGTCGCCATCACGACGCGGGCCACGGTCGCCATCGAAGGAACGGCGAGGACGGTCGTCGTACGAGCGCCGCGGGCGGTCCTCGTCATACGAGCGGCGCGGGCTGCGCTCGCCGTCGAAGTCGCGCCGCGGACGGTCGTTGTCGTAGGGACGGCGCGGTCCGCGGTCGTCGTTGAAGTTCCGGCGCGGACGGTCCGAGTTCGCGGGACGCGAGGGACGGTCGCCATCGAACGAGCGACGCGGTCGATCGTCGTAGGAACGCTGCTGACGGTCACCATCACGACGCGGACCACGGTCGCCATCGAACGAGCGACGCGGACGGTCGTCGTACGAACGCTGCGGACGGTCACCGTCACGTCGCGGTCCCCGGTCGCCATCGAAGTTGCGACGCGGACGGTCGTCGCCGTCGCGGCGGTCGCCGTCGAACGAGCGACGCGGACGGTCGTTGTCGTACTGACGACGCGGACGGTCGTCGGAGGAGCGCTGGGGACGGTCACCATCGTTCGAACGACGGGGGCGGTCACCGCCGTCGCGGCGGTCGCCGTCGCGCTGCTTGCGCGGGTTGATTCCGGGGCGCGAGTCGTAGCTCGCGCGGCGCTCGTCGCGCTCGTCCCTGTCGTTCATGGTGCTCCTGTCCAATTGTGTGGACGCTCCCGCCATTCTTACGCGGCTGGGCGCGAAGAACCGGGTCAGTACGTCCTGAGTAAGTCTGCATCACGCGCGGTCGCGGCGTCTCCAGCGGTCAAGACACGGGACAATGGCGACGATGACTGCCACCGACCTGTCCCTGCTCGCCCGCCTGCCGATGACGGCGCCCGGCGCGGGCCCCGATCCTGACGCGCTCTACGAGGCTTTCGCGACGTGGGCGGCGGAACGGGACCTTCCATTATATCCACACCAGGACGAGGCGCTCATCGAGATCGTCTCCGGGTCGCACGTGATCCTCGCGACACCGACCGGCTCGGGCAAGTCCCTGGTCGCCGCCGGAGCGCACTTCGCGGCGCTCGCCGCGCATCGTGCCGGCACGGGCGGCCGGACCTTCTACACCGCGCCGCTCAAGGCGCTGGTGTCGGAGAAGTTCTTCGCGCTCATCGAGATGTTCGGCAGCGAGAACGTCGGCATGATGACGGGCGACAGCGCCGTCAACGCGGACGCCCCGATCATCTGCTGCACCGCGGAGATCCTCGCGAACCTCGCGCTGCGCGACGGCGACGCCACAGATGCCGCGCTCGTGGTGATGGACGAGTTCCACTTCTACTCCGACCCGCAGCGAGGCTGGGCCTGGCAGGTGCCGCTCCTCGAGCTGCCGCGCACGCAGTTCGTGCTGATGTCCGCGACGCTCGGGGACACCGACTGGCTGGTCGAGGACCTCCAGCGCCGCTCCGACCGCGCGGTCGCCCAGGTCACGAGCGCCGAGCGCCCCGTGCCCCTGTCGTTCGACTACGTCCTGGACCCTCTTCCGGAGGTCGTCGAGCGCATCGTCCAGACGGGCCTCGCGCCCGTCTACATCGTCCACTTCACCCAGAAGGACGCCGTCGAGCGCGCCCAGTCGCTGCTCAGCATGAACGTCGCGACGCGCGCGGAACGCGACCAGATCGCCGCCGCGCTCGACGGCGTGCGCTTCGGCACCGGGTTCGGCAAGACCCTCGGCCGGTTCCTGCGCGCCGGCGTCGGCGTCCACCACGCGGGCATGCTGCCCAAGTACCGCCGGATCGTCGAACGCCTCACCCAGCAGGGGCTCCTCAAGGTGGTGTGCGGGACCGACACGCTCGGCGTCGGCATCAACGTGCCCATCCGCACCGTGCTGCTCACGTCGCTCGTCAAGTACGACGGCGAGCGCATGCGCCACCTGACCGCCCGCGAGTTCCATCAGATCGCGGGGCGCGCCGGACGTGCGGGCTACGACACCGAGGGCGTGTGTCTAGTGATGGCGCCCGAGCACGTCATCGAGAACCGCAAGGCGCTCCTCAAGGCCGGCGACGACGTCAAGAAGCAGCGCAAGATCGTCCGCAAGAAGGCACCCGCCGGGCACGTCAACTGGACCGACGCGACCTTCGAACGCCTCCGCGACGCCGCCCCGGAACCGCTGACCTCGAGCTTCGCGGTGACGCACGCGATGGTGCTGAACATCCTGGCGCGTGGGAGGGACGATGCGCGGGCCGGGCGGGCGGCGCAGGATCCGGTGGCCGCGATGAGGGACCTGCTGGCGGCCGTGCACGAGACGCCGGCTCAGCGGTCGGCGCACGCGCGTCAGGCGCTGCGCATCTACTGGTCCCTGCGCAAGGCGGGCGTGGTCGAGCGCGTGCGGATCCCTGACCCGACGCACCCGCGCGGCTCGCGGCCGTCCGTCCGCCTCACGGTCGACGTGCCGCGGAACTTCGCTCTCAACCAGCCGCTGTCCCCCTTCGCGCTGGCCGCGATGGACCTCCTCAACGTCGAGTCGCCGTCGCACGCGCTCGATGTGGTGTCCGTCATCGAGTCGACGCTTTCGGACCCGCGTCAGCTCCTGATGGCGCAGCAGTTCCAGGCACGGGGCGAGGCGGTCGCCGCGATGAAGGCCGAGGGCATGGAGTACGAGGAGCGACTCGAGGCGCTCGAGGAGGTCACCTGGCCTCGGCCCCTCGCGGACCTGCTCGAGCCGGCGTTCGCGATGTACCGCCGGTCGAACCCATGGATCATGGGCGCGGAGCTCTCCCCCAAGTCCGTGGTGCGCGACATGCTCGAGCGCGCGATGACCTTCGGGGAGCTCGTCTCGATCTACGGTCTCGAACGCACCGAGGGCATCGCGCTGCGCTACCTCGCGGAGGCGTACCGAGCCATGCGGCAGACCGTCCCCGAGGACCACCGCACGGAAGAGGTCCAGGAGATCACCGAATGGCTCGGCGAGCTGGTGCGGTCGACGGACCAGTCGCTGCTCGACGAATGGGAGAAGCTCGCCAACCCCGAAGCCTTCATGGAGGACGACGCGGACCCCGCCGCTCCCCTGCTCGCCGGCGCGGGACCCGCCCGGCCGGTGACGGGCAACCCGCGCGTCCTGCGCCGCCTCATCCGCAACGCCATGTTCCGGCGGGTCGAGCTGGCGGCGCGCGAGGACTACGACGCGCTCGGCACGCTCGACAAGGGCGCGGGCTGGGATGCGGAGGCGTGGGAGGACGCGCTCGCGCCCTTGTTCGACCTGCATGGGGACGATGCGGTGGGCATCGGGCCGAACGCCCGGGCCTCGGCGCTGCTCACCTTCGTCGAGCCCGGCTCGATCGGCGACGACGGGCGGGCCCGCGCGGCCCTGGCCGCCACCGATCACACGGAGGTCCCTGCCGGCATGTGGATAGTCCGCCAGGTCATCGACGACCCGGCAGGCGACCACGACTGGGGCATCGTCGCGGCGGTGGATCTCGAGGCGAGCGACGAGGCCGGCGAGGTGGTGATCGAGGTCCTCGCGGTAGGGGCGCTCTGAACCCCTAGTGGGTCTCGACGATGATCCGGCCCATCGGGGTGAGCGAGATCGGGATCAGCTTGAGGTTGGCCCACGCCATCGGGATGCCGATGATGGTGATCGCGAGGGTGATCGCAGTGAAGACGTGCGCGATCACCAAGATCAGCCCCAGCGGGATCCACAGGATGTTGCCCACCACCGTCCAGGCGCCCGCGTTGGGGTCGCGCACCACCTCGCGGCCGAACGGCCAGATCGCGTAGTTCGCGATGCGGAAGCACGCGATGCCCGCGGGAATGCCGATGATCGTGATGAAGGCGATCACCCCGACGATCGCATAGGACACCCACAGCGCGATGCCGGCGAAGAAGAACCAGATGATGTTGAGAAGAGTGCGCATACCTCAGGGTATGCGGCGAGTCGGCGGGGAGGCCGTCAACGCCGCGGCATAGGCGCGTACGGAACGGCGGTATCGCGGGAGCGAAGGCTCGATCGCCTCGATCGCGACGCGCAACGCCTCGTCGTGACGTCCCGCACTGTGCAGCGCGAGCGCCAGGAACACGGCGGGCGCGCTCCCGGTCTCAGGGTGCACCGGAGCGGCCTGCAGCATGGCGATCGCTTCGTCGACGCGACCGAGATTGCGCAGGGTGGACGCGTGCTGCACCACCTGCTGTGCGGCGCGAGCAGGATCCACGGCGCCGAGGCCTGCTGCGGTCGCCGCGGCGTACTGGGCGTCAGCCTCCGCCTCGAACCCCGCGGAGTCGTAGGCGCCACCGAGCTCGAAGGCGCCGAGCGCCGGGTGAGGCGCCGATGCCGCCACCGCGCGCATCTGCTCGACGCGGGCGCGGTCGTCGATGTCGACGTCGTCCCAGACCTGAGTTGGGTCATTCCGCTTAGTGCCCTGGGCTCGGCGTCGTGATGGCGGTGATGAGGGCGCCGGTGGGGTCGTCGATGAAGGGGTCGAAGGTGCGGGTGGCGCCGTTGATGGTGATGGTCGCGGACCGCAGTGGCCGTAGCTGACGCAGGGCCTTGCGGATCGACAGGCCCGAGCGGTCTTGAACCGTGCGGGACACGGCCAAGGCGGTGAACACGATCGTCAGGTGCGCCTCGATGGCGTCGCGGGTGCGGGCGAACATGGGCCTCGCGGCCAGGTCGGTCTTGGACATCCGGAACGACTGCTCGACGTGCCACAGGTCGTGATAGCTCGACATCACCTCGCGGGCTTCCATCACGGCGGCGGGGATGTTCGTCACGTAGCCCTTGAGGCCGGCGACGCGACGGGCGCGGGCCAGCGCGGTGTGGTCCAGCGAGCGGCTGTTTCCAGCGGTCTTGACGAATCGGGGCGCGCGGGCGGCCTTGACGCCATCGACCACCGACTGGGCACGCTCAGCCTGCAGGGTCAGGGTGCGGTTGTCGCGGGCGAAGGGCTTGGCGGAGTACGCCCACACCGCCCGCCACGTGCGCTCATCCGTCGCTGTCCACACGGGCTCGGCCTTCACCATCGGATCGTTCGCGTTCTTGGTGCCGCGGTGGCGGGGCGTGACGGTGTCGACGATCTGCCCGTCGACGAAGTGGTCGCCATGCCACCGGTAGTGCGACTCCAGATCCAAGGGCGCGCGGGTCTGGCGGGACCCGACGATGAAGTTGAGCCCCTCCTCGTCGAGCTGGCGCAGGTTCGACGCGGACAGCATCCCTGCGTCGGCGACCACGACCATCCCGGCGAGCTGGTGACGGGCGTGGAAGGCGCGGATCATCGGCAGAATCGTCAGGGTCTCAGCCTTGTTGCCCTCGAAGCAGCCAATCTCGAGCGGGAAGCCGTTGCGGTCGACGAGGAGGCCGACGACGATCTGCGGGTCGACTCGGCGTTCCTTCGAGAACCCGACCTTGCGTAGGGCGTCCTCGTTCTCAGCTTCGAAGTACAGGGTCGTCACGTCGTACAGCACCAAGCTGATGTCGCCGACGGTTGACGCGTGGGCGTAGCAGGCCGTCGCGATCGCATCGCGATACTGGCCCGAGTGGGCCCGCTTGAGGGTGCGCTTACGCGTGGACAGGCTTGCCGACACCCTCCCCAGATCCGCCAGGACCCGGTCGACGTCCAGCAGCGATGTCGGCTCCACGATCCGCGCGATCACGAGATCCCGGAAGCACTCGTCCGCGACCGCGGCGTGGAAGCCGAGCTCGTCATAGACAGCGGCGAGCACGCCGTAGAGCAGGCGGGACTGGGTGCGGTGCACGACGCCGGGGCTGACGGTCTTCGCGCGCACGCGCCGGGTGCTCGTGTCGGGAAACAAGGTGCGCGGGCCAGGCGCCTTCGACAGGGGTGTCGCCCGCCGCGGCACGCTCATCCCCAGATCAAGCAGGCCTTGCGCGTCGTCGGTGAGCATCTCGTGCGCGGTGTCCATCAGCACGCCGAGCTCGACCTCGTCGTGCGCGGATCCGACATGACGCACGATCCGGCGCCGACCGCCGACGGATTCCATGATCTGCACCGCAGTGGCGCCCGAGGCCGTCCGCACTCGCCTCACCCACGCCATCCGCCCAGCATAGACGCCCCGCTTAGTGCCCTGAACGGTCACTAAGCGCGACAATCACCCCAGGTAGATCAATTCCGGGGTGTGTCGAGTGGCACGAGTGAACCAAGACAGGCGGTCGTCGATGTCGACGTCGTCCCAGAGCGCGGCGACGTCCCTCTCCCAGTCGGTGGATCGCATGACATCAGGCTATCTGCCTGGGA
>NZ_BBMA01000008.1:1516-131817 GCF_000971215.1 Demequina silvatica | reverse complement strand
GCGTACTCCCATCCAAGGCGGCCTCGCACGCCTCGACCTCGACCACCCCGACACCGAAAGCGACGCCGCATGACCGGGGGAGAGCTCCGCCCTCCGTCGGGTCAGAGCGCGGCGCGGTACATCAGCTCCACGAGCTCGCCGCCGGGGCCCTCGAGCGTGCGCCGCAGCCCGCCCTCCGCGAGGCCCGCGGAGGTGAGGAAGGCGCGCCGCGCATCGTCCCCTTCGAGGGACCAGGCGCGCACGTCCTCGCGGCCCTGGAGGCGCAGCGTGTCGATGCACGCGGACAGCAGGCGCGAGCCGTGGCCGGCGCGGCGGTGCTCGGGTGCGACCTCGAGCGCCATGATCTCGCCGGGCGTGATCGCCGCGAAGCCCACCACGCGCGGACCGTCGCACGCCACGAACACCCGGTGGTCGCGGGACGGCGGCGCCACGATCGCGGCGGCCCACTGGGCGAGCACCTGGTCCGCCGGCAGCGCGTCCGCGGCCTCGCCCATCCAGTCGCGCCACGCGGCGAGCTGGATCGCGGCGATCGCGTCCTCGTCGCCGGGGACGGCGGGGCGGGCGGAGACGTCGGCGTGGATCATGCGGACCAGCCTAGGGCGGCTCAGCCCCACCCGAGCGCGCGCAGCCCCGCCGCGACGCCCGCCGCCGCGACCACGACCACGATGAACGGCGCCCGCCGCCACAGCAGCACCGCCGCCACCGCGAGCGCGGCGACGCGTGCGTCGACCACCAGCGAGCGACCCGACGCGAACGTCTGCACCGCGACCAGCGCGGACAGCAGCGCCACCGTGACGAACGCCGCGATCCGGTGGACGCGGGGGTTCTCGAGCCATGACTCCGGAACGGAGTGGCCCGCATGCTTGGTGGCCCAGGACAGCACGCCCGCCGCGACGATCGCGACCCACATCCACGCGTATGCGCTCACTCGGGCACCTCCTCGGGCCTCGGGTGGCCCCAGCCGGCCGCGATCGCGACAAGAGCGGCGGCGAGCACCGGCACGCCGGGCGGCGCGACGGGCGTCAGCGCGAGCGCCAGGAGGGACGATGCGGCGGCCACCGCCCGCGCACGACGGTGGGCCAGGCGCGGCCACACCAGGGCGAGGAAGGCTGCGGCGGCCGCGGCGTCGAGGCCCCAGTCCGCGGGGTCGCCGATGCGCGAGCCCAGCAGCGCGCCCAGCAGCGTGATCGCGTTCCACGCGACGAACACACCGACCCCCGTCCACCAGAAGCCGGCGCGCCGTGCCGGGAGGTCCTCGGCAGGCTGGGCGAGCGCGACCGCCGTGGACTCGTCGATGGTGACCTGGGCGGCCCACGCCTTGCGCCAGCCGCGCATGGGACGCAGCACCGGCGCGAGGCCCACGCCGTAGAACCCGTTGCGCAGGCCGAGGAAGGCGGAGGTGGCGACCGCGGCGCCGGCGCCGCCTCCCGCGCCGATGACGCCCACGAACGCGAATTGCGACCCGCCCGAGAACACCAGCAGCGACAGCGCGCACGTCTGCCAGACGTCGAGGCCCGCCGCCACGGAGAGCGCCCCGAAGCTGATGCCGTACGCGCCGGTGGCCACCGACACCGACAGCGCCTGCTGGCGCGTGCGGTCGAGCGTCAGGCGCGCCACGCGAGCTCCGTGCCGTCCGCATCGGCGAGGCGGGGGAGAGGGGCGGACCGTAGCGGCTCCCGGTCGAGGGACGCCTCGTCCGCGACCCAGCGCTCCATCTCGAGCTCGTCGTCGGTGTCGAGGGTGCGCCCCACATGGGTGAAGCCCGCACGTCGCGCGACCGCCCCGGAGCGCGGGTTGTCCGGCCGGTGGAGGATCTCGATCGTGTCCGCGGCGGCGTAGTCGAGCGCGACGCGTGCGAGCGCGATCACCGCCTCGGTCACCAGCCCGCGGCCCTCGTGGGACGCCGCGATCCAGTAGCCGATCTCGAGGCCCGGACGGTCGTCGAGCGGGTGAAGGCCCGCGCTGCCCAGGTACGCGCCGCTCGCGCGGTGGAACAGCCCCATGGTGAACTCGACGCCTGCCTCGTGGGCCGCGATGTTCTCGGTGACCTTCGCCGCACGCTCCTCGGGCGAGGAGGGGGCGCCCCGCGCCCATGACAGCGACGCCGCGAGGCGGTCGCGGTTCGCCTCGATCACCCGGTGGACAACCGCGGCGTCCTCCGCGCGGAAGCGCCGGATGACCAGGCGCTCCGTCTCGATCACGGCGGGCACGGGCCACACGCGCCAGTCCAGCTCCGCGCCATCCTCGTCGCGGAGGACGGGCAGGGGCGCCGACGCCGCGGGTTCGCGGGTCAGCGTGGAGAGGTCCGCGGTCCACACCGCGAGCTCGACGGCGCCGCGTGTCTCGATGCCGCGGCGCTCGAACCCGCACCGCTCCGCGACGGCGTTCGACCGGCTGTTCGCAGGCTCGGCGTGGATCTCGACGCGCGCCGCCCGCGCGCGCAGGAGCGCGACGGCCGTGAGCGCGATCACGGCCTCGCTCACGAGCCCCTCTCCCTGGCGGTCCGCACGGATCCAATACCCGATCTCGAGCGCGTCGGGCCCCACCCGCGTGTGGAGGCCCGCGCCTCCCACGAAGCCGCCCGTGGCGCGGTCGAACATGCCGAAGGAGAAGTCGGTGCCCGCGTCGAACGCGGTCGCGAACTCGGCGACCTTGGCCGCGCGCTGCTCGATGGTCTGCGGCTCGAGCGGCGCCCACGGGATGAACGGCAGCAGGTGGTCGACGTTGGCGAGGATCGCCTGGTGCATCGCGGGGACGTCGGCGGCTTCGAGCCGCCTGATCACCAGCCGCTCGGTCTCGATGCGGGCGGGCACGGTCCAGGTCATGGCGTTCATCCTGGCATCCCGCCGTGGGGCCATCGGGCGCGCGACCGGCACCGCGTCAGTCCTGGCGGTGGCGCTCCGACGGCACGTACGTGACGAACCGGTAGGTGAGACCCGACGCGGACACCGCCGGCTCGGTGGCGGCGTCGACCGCCCAGTCCTCGGGAGGCAGCGAGGGAGCGAACGTGTCGCCCTCGACCACCGCGTCGATCTCCGTCACCTCGAGCGCGTCCGCATGCGCGAGCGCCTCCGCGAACAGGCCCGCCCCGCCGATCACCCAGCGCGCGCCGCCCGGGACGTGCTCGGCGGCCACGGCCAGAGCATCGTCCAGCGAGGTCGCACGGAAGGCGCCCTCCGCGACCTCGCCCGAGGTGACGACCACGTTGAC
This sequence comes from Demequina silvatica, assembly GCF_000971215.1. Classification (GTDB taxonomy): domain Bacteria; phylum Actinomycetota; class Actinomycetes; order Actinomycetales; family Demequinaceae; genus Demequina; species Demequina silvatica. The sequence continues at coordinate 128,607 of NZ_BBMA01000008.1, read as the reverse complement.
CCGGCCTGGAAGCGGCCGGAAGCGCGGCGGCAGCGACTCCCACGTGCGGCGACCCATGATGACTGCGTGGCCGCGGGTGAGCGCCTGGAAGCGGGCGAGGTCCTCGGGCAGGTGCCACGGCATGGCGCCGTCGAGCCCGATCACCGGACGTCCCGCGGCATCGTGCGCCTGGGCCCAGATGGCCTTGACGGTCACGGGCGCGCTCAGACGGCCACGGGCGCCTTGATGCCCGGGTGGTGCTGGTAGTTCTCGATCACGACGTCGTCGATGTCGTAGTCGAACAGCGACTCACGCTCCGCGAGCCGCAGCGTCGGGTACGGGAACGGCTCGCGCGCGAGCTGACGCTCCACCTGCTCGACGTGGTTGGAGTAGATGTGGCAGTCCCCACCGGTCCACACGAAGTCGCCGACCCCGAGCCCGGTCTGCGCCGCGATCATGTGCGTGAGCAGCGCGTACGAGGCGATGTTGAACGGCACGCCCAGGAACAGGTCCGCGGAGCGCTGGTACAGCTGGCAGCTGAGCTTCCCGTCGGCGACGTAGAACTGGAACAGCGCGTGGCAGGGCGCGAGGGCCATCCGAGGGATGTCCGCGACGTTCCACGCCGACACGATCAGGCGACGCGAGTCCGGGTTCGCGCGGATCTGCTCGACCAGCTCCGTGATCTGGTCCACGTGAGCACCGTCCGGCGTGGGCCAGGACCGCCACTGGTAGCCGTACACGGGCCCCAGCTCGCCGTCCGCGTCCGCCCACTCGTCCCAGATGGTGATGCCGCGATCCTGAAGCCAGCGCACGTTGGTGTCGCCGCGCAGGAACCACAGCAGCTCGCCGATCACGGAGCGCGTGTGGACGCGCTTGGTGGTGATGAGGGGGAAGCCCTGCGACAGGTCGTAGCGGAGCTGACGGCCGAACACCGAGACGGTGCCGGTGCCGGTGCGGTCGCCCTTGGGGGTGCCGGTCGCCAGCACCTCGCGCAGCAGGTCCTCGTACGGGGTGGGGATGGTCACGGGTCCAGGGTACGGCGGCCCGCCGACAGGACGCCGTACGCCGTGCGGGAGACGGGACGATGCGCTTGACTGGGCCGCAGGGACACCCGCCGGGGTCAGGGGGCCGGGATGGACGTGCAGGGACTCGCCGAGGTCGCCGACGCGCAGCTCGAGCTCGCCCGAGCCGAGTCGAGCGGCCGGCACTCCGTCACGCTCATGGGAGACAGGGACAGCGACCTGCGCCAGACGGTGATCGCGCTGGCGGCCGGCCACCGGCTCCACGACCATGAGAGCCCCGGTGAGGCGACCCTCCAGGTGCTGCGCGGCGACGTCGAGCTCACCACCGCGAGCGCCGACGAGACCCTCGGCGAGGGCGACTACCTGGTCATCCCGCCCGAACGGCACGGCCTCACCGCCGTGACCGACTGCGCGGTGCTGCTCACCGTCGCGACGCGTGCGTGAGCGCCGGCGGCGACCCCGGAGCATGCCCGGCGCGCGGTAGGTTTGGCCCATGACTTCCACCTCCCGCCCGTTCGGCACTGTGCTGACCGCGATGGTCACCCCGATGCACGAGGGAGGGGCGCTGGACCTCAAGGCCGCGCAGGAGCTGGCGCGGTTCCTGGTGGCGCACGGCTCCGACGGCCTGGTCCTCTCCGGCACCACCGGCGAGGCCCCGACCACGCACGCGCCGGAGAAGGTGGATCTCATCCACGCGGTGCGCGAGGCGGTGGGTCCCGACGTCACGATCCTCACCGGTGCGGGGTCCAACGACACCGCCCACGCGGTCCGCATGGCCGAGCAGGGCGAGGAGGCCGGTGTCGACGGCATCCTCGCGCTCACCCCGTACTACTCCAAGCCGTCGCAGGCGGGCGTGGTCGCGCACTTCCGCGCCATCCTGGGCGCGACGGGTCTGCCCGCGATGCTCTACGACATCCCGGGCCGCACCGCGCTCGCGATCTCCGACGAGTCCTACGACGAGCTCGCCTCCCACCCGCGCGTGGTGGCCGTCAAGGACGCGACGGGCGGCGTCGAGAACGCCAAGGCCCGCATCGAGCGCACCGGTCTCGCCTGGTACTCCGGCGACGACCCGCTCACCCTCGACTTCCTCCGGGCCGGCGCCGTGGGCGTCGTGTCCGTCTCGTCCCACGTGGTGGGGCGGGAGATCGCGGCGATGATCGCCGCGCACGACTCTGGCGACACGGCCGAGGCCGACCGCCTGCACGAGTCGCTGCTCCCGGTGCACCAGGCCGTCTTCACCGGCCCGGGCGCCACCAACGCGAAGTCCGCGCTGCACTGGCTCGGGGTCATCCCCAGCCGCGCGATGCGCCTTCCGCTGCTTCCCAACACGCCGGCCGAGCACGACGCTCTCATCGCGAGCCTCGGGGCCGCCGGCATCCATCCCTGACGGAGACTTCATGACCTTCAACCCCGACCTGCTGCCGCCGCCCGCCCTCGAACCCGGCACCCTGCGCCTGGTCCCGCTCGGCGGGCTCGGCGAGGTGGGCCGCAACATGCACGTCCTCGAGCTCGACGGGCGCCTGCTCATCATCGACTGCGGCGTCCTGTTCCCCGAGGACCACCAGCCCGGCGTGGACCTGATCCTGCCCGACTTCGGCTACATCGAGGACCGTCTCGACGACGTCGAGGCGATCGTGCTCACGCACGGTCACGAGGACCACATCGGCGCCGTGCCCTACCTGCTGCGCATGCGCCGCGACATCCCGATCCTCGGCTCGCAGCTCACCCTCGCGTTCGTCGAGGCGAAGCTGCGCGAGCACCGCATCAACCCCGTGACCCTCGCGGTCAAGGAGGGCCAGCGCGAGAAGCTCGGCGTGTTCGACCTCGAGTTCCTCGCGGTCAACCACTCGATCCCCGACGCGCTCGCCGTCTTCGTGCGCACCTCCGCCGGCACCGTCCTCAACACCGGCGACTTCAAGATGGACCAGCTGCCGCTCGACGGCCGCATCACGGACCTGCGCGCGTTCGCCCGCTTCGGCGCCGAGGGCGTCGACCTCTTCCAGGTGGACTCCACCAACGCCGAGGTCCCCGGCTTCACCACCGCCGAGGTCGAGATCGGCCCCGTGCTGGACCGGCTCTTCGCGCAGGCCACCGGCCGCATCGTGGTCGCGTCCTTCGCCAGCCACGTCCACCGCGTCCAGCAGGTCATCGACGCCGCCGAGTCGCACGGCCGCAAGGTCGCCTTCGTGGGGCGCTCGATGGTGCGCAACATGGGCATCGCCGCGGACATGGGCTACCTCCGCGTGCCCGACGGCATCCTCGTGGACCCCAAGAAGGCCGACGACATGCCCGGCCAGCAGGTCGTCTACATGTCCACCGGCTCCCAGGGCGAGCCGATGGCGGCCCTCAGCCGCATGGCCACCGGCGACCACAAGGTCACGGTGGGCGACGGGGATCTGGTGATCCTCGCATCGTCCCTCATCCCGGGCAACGAGAACGCGGTGTTCCGCGTCATCAACGGCCTCATGCGCCTGGGCGCGACCGTGGTCCACCAGGGCAGCGCGCGCGTCCACGTGTCCGGCCACGCGAGCGCGGGCGAGCTGCTGTACTGCTACAACATCCTGCGTCCCAAGAACGTCATGCCCATCCACGGCGAGGTGCGCCACCTGCTGGCCAACGGCCACCTCGCGATGAAGACGGGCATCCCGCACGACAACGTGATGTTCGCCGAGAACGGCACCGTGGTCGACCTCAAGGGCGGCGTCGCCCGCGTGGTCGGCGCGGTCGAGGTGCACAACGTGTACGTCGACGGATCGTCGATCGGCGAGATCACCGACGCCGAGCTCAAGGACCGCCGCATCCTCTCCGAGGAGGGCTTCGTGTCCGTGTTCGCGGTGGTCGACTCGACCAACGGCCGCGTGGTCTCCGGCCCCGAGGTGCACGCCCGCGGCCTCGCCGAGGACGACTCGGTCTTCGACGCGATCCTGCCCGACATCAAGCGCGCCATCGAGGAGGCCGCCCGCGGCGGCTCCACCGACACGCACCAGCTCCAGCAGATCGCGCGTCGCGTGCTCGGCCGGTTCGTCGGCACCAAGCTGCGCCGCCGTCCCATGATCATCCCGGTGGTGGTCGAGGCCTGACGGCTCTCCCGCATCGTCCCTCGGGACGATGCGGGGGCCGGGCGGGGTGGCAACCTCGCCTTGTCGGTGGGGGGCGCTACCGTGCTGTGCCATGGCACAGACGCGACAGACCCGACCCGCGACGAAGGCCGCTTCCCCGAAGCGCACCTCGTCGTCGAGCTCGCGCGCCGCCCAGCAGGATCGTCGACCGCCGGCCGTGCTGCGCGGCGTCGCTGCGATCGGCCGCGGCACCGCGAACGCCGTCGGTTCGGGCGTGCGGGGGATCGGCCACGGCGCGCGCGACGTGCCGCCCGCCGTGCGCCGCGACGGCCAGGCGATCATCCTGGTCATCCTGGCGATCCTCATCGCCGCGCGCGAGTGGTTCCAGCTGTCCAGCTGGGCCGGCACCGCGATCCACTTCGTGGCCGCGGGCCTGTTCGGCGTGCTCGCCTACGGGCTCCCCGTGATCCTCACGGTCATCGCGGTGCGCCTCATGCGCGCGCCGCAGGAGGAGAACGCGAACCACCGCATCACGTTCGGCGCGCTCCTGCTCGCCATCACCGTGGACGGCATCATCCACATCGCGCACGGGCGTCCCAGCCCGGCGTACAGCATGGAGGCGCTGCAGGAGGCCGGCGGCATCCTCGGCTGGGCGATCGGCACGCCGCTCGCGGGTCTGGTGACCGCGCCGCTCGCCGTCGTGGTGCTGGTCCTGCTCGCCCTGCTGTCCGTGCTCATCATCTTCGGGATCTCGCTGCGCGAGGCCGCGGCCTGGGTCGCCGAGGTGGCGCACAAGGTGCGCCACGACGGCGCGACGGACGCCGCCGACGCGGACGAGCTCGACCTGCCCGAGCACCGCACGCTCGAGCGGCCGGGCGACGCCGAGCCGAAGCGCCCGAAGCACAAGCGTTCGGGCCGCGCCAAGCGGCTCCTCGAGCGCGCCTTCCACGGGGACCCGCCCGCCGAGGACACGCTCGACTCGTACGAGGCGGACGAGGCCTTCGCGCACGCCGCCACGGTCGACCACCGCGACTTCGACGAGATCATCGACCCCGACGCGCACCGCCGCGCCGTGACCGAGCAGATCTCGCCCTACGCGGTGCCCGAGGAGGACCCGGCCCCGTGGGACGACGCGCCGTGGGACGAGCCGGCCGCCGCATCGTCCCCCGACGCCACCACCCAGCTCATCGCCGTGCCCGGCGAGGACACCGCCCCCGCGGCGCCCGCGACCACGCACATCGTGCCGCCGGGGGAGCAGGGCGAGCTCGAGGACTCCCGACCGTACCTGCTCCCGTCGCTCGAGCTGCTGGTCAAGGGCGCCCCGCACAAGGAGCGCTCCGCCGCCAACGACCGCGTGGTGGCCGCGCTCACCAGCGTGCTCGAGCAGTTCGGGGTGGACGCCGAGGTCACCGGCTTCACGCGCGGGCCCACGGTGACGCGCTACGAGGTCGAGCTCGGCGCCGGCGTCAAGGTCGAGAAGATCACGCAGCTGAGCAAGAACATCGCGTACGCGGTCGCCAGCGCGGACGTGCGCATCCTGTCGCCCATCCCCGGCAAGTCCGCGATCGGCATCGAGATCCCCAACGTCGACCGCGAGACGGTCGCGCTGGGCGACGTGCTGCGGTCCCCGGTCGCGGCACGCAACGACCACCCGATGGCGATCGGCATCGGCAAGGACGTCGAGGGCGGCTACGTCATGGCGAACCTCGCGAAGATGCCCCACCTGCTGGTCGCGGGCGCCACGGGCGCCGGAAAGTCGTCGTTCGTCAACTCGATGATCACGTCGATCCTCATGCGTGCGACGCCCAACGAGGTCCGCATGGTCCTGGTCGACCCCAAGCGCGTCGAGCTCACGATCTACGAGGGCATCCCTCACCTCATCACGCCCATCATCACCGACCCCAAGAAGGCCGCGCAGGCCCTCGAGTGGGTGGTGAAGGAGATGGACATGCGCTACGACGACCTGGCGCTGTTCGGCTTCAAGCACATCGACGACTTCAACAAGGCCGTGCGCGCGGGCAAGGTCAAGCCGCTGCCCGGCTCCGAGCGCAAGATCAAGACGTACCCGTACCTGCTGGTGATCGTCGACGAGCTCGCGGACCTCATGATGGTTGCTCCCCGCGACGTCGACGAGTCGATCCAGCGCATCACGCAGCTCGCGCGCGCCGCCGGCATCCACCTGGTGCTCGCGACCCAGCGCCCGTCCGTCGACATCATCACGGGCACCATCAAGGCCAACGTGCCGTCGCGCCTCGCGTTCGCGACCTCGTCGCTGGCGGACTCCCGCGTGGTGCTCGACATGCCGGGCGCGGAGAAGCTGATCGGCCAGGGCGACGCGCTGTTCCTGCCCATGGGCGAGTCCAAGCCGATGCGAGCGCAGGGCTCGTGGGTATCGGAGTCGGAGATCCACGCCGCGGTCGAGCACGCGAAGCGGCAGGCCGATCCCGACTACCGCGACGACGTGGTGGCACCGGCCGCCGGCGCCGCCGTGGTCGCCGAGGACATCGGCGACGACCTCGAGGACCTGCTCGCCGCCGCCGAGCTGGTCATCACCACGCAGCTCGGATCGACGTCGATGCTGCAGCGCAAGCTCAAGATGGGGTTCGCGAAGGCGGGCCGCCTCATGGACCTCCTCGAGACCCGCGAGATCGTGGGCCCGTCGCAGGGATCCAAGGCTCGTGACGTTTTGGTCACACCTGACGAGCTGGTGTCCACTCTTGCTGTCCTACGAGGGGATTCTGGCGCTACGGTGGGCACCACCAACACGCACCAGCCTGAGGACGGGGAATGGGTGGAGTCCTAGACCTCTTCGCGCAGCCGGCCTTCGTGGCCGTCGTCGGCGCGCTCCTCATCCTGCTCGCGCTGAGCGCGTTCTACTTCTTCTGGAGGTCCGGCCGGGAGCGCGTCGCGCGCGACGCGGCGCTCGCGCAGGAGCGCGCGCTGCGCGGCCAGTTCGAGGCCGTGATGACGTCCTCCCGCGACGGCGTCATCATCCTCACCCAGGCCGGCGAGGTCGCGCTCATGTCGGACACGGCGTGCACCATCCTGGGACTGCGCCAGTCCGACGTGGTGGGCATCCCGCTCACGCGGCTGCCGCTGCGCTCCGTCGACGCGCACATGCGTCCCACGCTCGCCGCGGAGGCGTTCTCCCGGACCGAGGACGGCCGCCCCCGCGTCGTGGGCGTGCCCGGCCGGCGCGGCGTCGACGACATCCGGTGGCTCCACGTGCGCTCGCGCCCGGTCGAGGACGTCGAGGGCGGACGGCCGCTCACCATCGTCACGGTGATGGACACCACGGGGCTGCGCGAGGCCGCGGAGGCGATCAGCCGTTCGGACGCTCAGTTCCGGCGCGCGATGGAGAACGCTCCTACCGGCATGGCGCTCGTGGACCTCGAGTGGCGCCTCATGGAGGTCAACCGTGCGTTCGCGGAGATGATGGGCTCGACGGTCGCGGCCCTGCGCGGCACGCCGTTCAGCGCGCTGTCGCACCCCCAGGACCTCCATGCCGAGCGCGACCAGCTCACGCGCCTGTACGACGGCCACCAGAACCACTTCTCCGTCGAGAAGCGCTACGTGAAGACGGACGGCAACGTGGTGTGGGCCGTGCTCGACGTGGGCCTGGTGCGCTACGCGGGCGGCGCGCCCGACCATTACGTGGTGCAGGTGCGCGACACCACCGAGGTGCGCATGCGGTCCGAGCTGATGCAGCACCGCGCGATGCACGACCCCCTGACGGGCCTCGCCAACCGCAACCTGTTCCACGAGGTCCTCGACGACCTCCTCGCGCAGCCCGACGCCGACTCGCGCGTGGGCGTCATCGCGGTCGACCTCGACGGCTTCAAGGGGCTCAACGACCGGTTCGGCCACGCGATCGGCGACAACGCGCTGGTCCACGTCGCCGGCGTGCTGCGCGCCGCGACCGGCGGCCGCGGCACCGTCGCCCGCCTGGGCGGCGACGAGTTCGTCATCGCGGTCCAGGACCCCGACTGCTCGAAGGCGCTGTTCGAGATCGCCGCCGCGATCCACGACGGCCTGCGCTCGCCCCTGGGCGTCAAGCGCCACCAGATCCAGCTCGCGGCCTCCCTGGGCATCGCGATGGCGGACGAGGACACCGTCGCCGGGGGAGGCGCGTCCCTGCTGAGCGCCGCGGACGCCGCGATGTACCGCGCCAAGGCCGCCGGCAAGAGCCGCACCGAGGTGTACGAGCCGTCGATGCGCATCGCCGACGACAACCAGTCGGCGCTCGCCGCTGAGCTCGCGCGCGCCATCGAGAACGGCGACCTGGTGCTCCACTACCAGCCGATCCTCGAGCTCGCGACGCGCACCGTCGTCGGCTACGAGGCCCTGGTGCGGTGGCAGCACCCGACCCGCGGGCTGCTCCTGCCCGGCGCGTTCCTGCCGCTCATCAGCGACCGCGGCCTCGCGGCCACCGCCGGCGCGGCTCTGGTCGAGCAGGCCGCGCAGTTCCTCGAGCGCTCGCCCTCGGACACCGTGTGGGTGTCCCTCAACGTGTCCGCCGACCAGCTGGGCGACTCGTCCTTCGCGGACGGCGTGCTCGCGGCGATCGGCCGCCACCACCTCAGCCCGCAGCGCGTGGTGGTCGAGCTCACCGAGGCCTCCCTGGTCAACCCCAACACCCGCATCAGGCACGAGCTGACCGAGCTGCGCAACGCCGGCGTCCCGATCCTCCTCGACGACTTCGGCACCGGCGTCTCCCCGCTGTCCTACCTGCGCGACCTCCCGGTCTCGGGCGTCAAGCTCGACATGTCCTTCGTCGCAGGCATCCCCGAGGACCCCGCCGGCGCCCGCGTGTCCCGCGCCCTGGGCGCGCTCGCCCGCGAGCTCGGGCTGGCCACCATCGCCGAGGGCATCGAGACCGAGGCGCAGGCCCAGTTCCTGGCCGACTGCGGCTGGCGCTACGGCCAGGGATGGCTGTTCGGCGTCGCGCAGCCCGCAGCGACCGCGCTGTCGCAGCACCCGCACACCGGCACCAGCCTCATCGACCCGCGACCCGCCGAGCCCGACCCGGTCTACGGCGACCGCTGAACCCGCGCATCGTCGCTAGGCGCCGCCCGCGCGGGGGAGAGCCGTGACCCGGTCGGCGAGCGCCTGGATGGGCTGGCTGCGGCGCGGGGCCTGATCGCCCACGGCGTCCGCGACGGCGGCGATCCGCGACGCCACCTCGGCGCCGGACAGCGTCCCCGTGCCGCCGCGGATGTCGGTGAGGACGTGCACCGCGTGCCGGTCGAGACGGTCCACGGTGGTGCCGGTCCAGGCCGGCTTCACCGTGACCTCGCCGTCGGGGTCGACCGTGACGGTCGCGGAGAGCAGCACGCCGTTCTGCGTGGCGGCCACGCAGCATTCGGTGCTCTGGTTCGACAGGAAGTTGCCCAGCCCGAACGCCGTCCACATCCCCGCGCCCGAGGGCCCGCCGGCGAGCAGCTCGATGGGCTGCGGCACGTGCGCGTGGTGGCCGATGTACAGGTCCACCTGACCCGAGTCCGCGATCCTCTGCGCGATCGCGCGCTGCGCGTCCGTGGGCGCGGTCTGGTACTCGACGCAGCAGTGCACCGAGGCCAGCACCACGTCCGCGCCCTGCTTCCGTGCCTGGCGTGCCGCGTCGATCACCGGCTGCGGGTCAGCCGCGTCCGCGTCGAACAGGTCCACCTCCCACGGCGAGGCCACCGGCATCCCGTTGGTGCCGTAGGAGAAGCTCACGTGCGCCACGGTGACCGTGCGGCCGCCCGACGTGACCTCGTACATGGCGGTGGTCGCGGCCTCCTTCTTGGTGCGCGCAGTCCCCGTCGCCTGCAGGCCGTGCCGCTCGAACGCGTCGAGCGTCGCCTTCACGCCGGCCGTGCCGCGGTCGACGCTGTGGTTCGACGCGGTCGAGCAGCCGTCCCATCCCACCTTCCCCAGGTCGCGGACCAGCGCCGCGGCCGTGGAGAACAGCGGGTACCCGGACGGCTCGACGCCCTCGGGGGACACCGGGACCTCCATGTGGCACAACGCGAGGTCCGCGCTCTCGATGTACGGCCGCACACCCGCCATGAGCGCCGCGAAGTCGTAGCCGTCCGCCGTGCGTGCCGAGTCGATCACCGGCGTGTGCGGCAGCACGTCGCCCGCCGCGACCAGGGTGAAGCGGACCGCCTCGGGCGTCGGCGTCACCGACGGGACCGGCTCGGGGGTGGACGATGCGGTGGGCCCGGCCGTCGCATCGTCCCCCGCGCCGGTGGTCGCCACGGGCGAGGCCGCCGGGGTCTCCGGCGCCTCCGCGCCGCCCCGCGCGCCGCCCACGCCGATCGCGACGCCCGCGAGCAGCCCCACGAGGGCGAGGCCGCCCACCCACGCCATGACGACGAGCGGGCGGGCACGGCGGTAGCGAGCGGGCATGCCTCCAGTATCCCGGCGCGCGCGACCCGCCCCGCGACGCCGGGCCGCGCACCCGCGGAAGGCACACGCGCACTAGGGTGTGTGCCGTGACCTCCGCTGTTCCCAACGTGCTCACCGTCGCCCGGCTCGTCATGGTGCCGGTGGTGCTCGTCCTGCTCGCGGCCGACGCGGGCGAGGAGGGGCCGATGCGGTGGTGGGCCTTCGCGCTCTTCATCCTGGCGGCTGTCACCGACTTCTTCGACGGCTACCTCGCGCGCCGATGGGGCGTGGTGAGCCCGTTCGGCAAGCTCGCGGACCCGATCGCGGACAAGGCGCTCGTGCTCGGCGTGCTCGCGGTGCTGGTGGTGGTCGACGGGATCCCCTGGTGGCCCGTCGCGATCATCGCGGTGCGCGAGCTGTGGGTCACGGTCGGCCGGCTGCTGGTCGCGTCCGACACCGTCATCCCCGCCTCACCCGGCGGCAAGGTGAAGACCATCGCCCAGCTCATCGCGATCGGGATGTACCTGGCTCCCGGCATGCCCGCCTGGATCGACACCGCGGCGTGGTGGGTGCTGCTGCTCGCGACGGCGATCGCGGCGGTCACCGGCGTCGACTACACGGTGAAGATCCTCCGGGCCGCCCGAGGCCAGCGCGCCGACGGCCATGCCGCTGCCTGACGAGGTCGTCGCGGCGCTCCTCGCGCGGGGGGCGACCGTCGCGACGGCGGAGTCGCTCACCGGGGGAGCGGTGTGCTCCGCGCTCGTCTCCGTCCCCGGCGCGTCGGCCGTGGTGCGCGGGGGGATCGTCGCCTACACCGCGGACATGAAGGCGCGGCTGCTCGGGGTCGACCCCGCCCTGATCGCCGCCGCCGGGGTGGTGTCCGGGGAGGTCGCGGAGGCGATGGCGCGCGGCGTGCGCGAGGCCACCGGGGCGACCCTCGGCGTCGCGACCACCGGCGTCGCGGGGCCGGAGCCGCACGGCGGCGCGCCCGTGGGCCGGGTCCACGTGGCGGTCTCGCGATCCGCGGGGGAGACCAGCAGCCGGCATGACATCACGGGCGGCCGCGAGGCCGTGCGAGCGGGCGCGGTGGACGCCGCCCTCGCCCTGGTCCTCGAGTCCCTTGCGGGCGATGTCACATTGATGTAACCCCCACGCGACGGCGGCGGAACAAGGGTGGGGTATGGTGCGTTGTGTCAGCATGGACAAGGGCCGCATGACAGTGATGAGGGGAGGCCGCATGCCTGTGCTTCGCAACGAGATCGGCGAGGTTCTGCGCGACGCGCGCCTCACGCAGGGCAAGACCCTGCGCGACATCTCCTCCGGCGCGCGCGTCTCCCTCGGGTACCTCTCCGAGGTGGAGCGCGGTCAGAAGGAGGCCTCCTCGGAGCTCCTCGCGTCGATCTGCGAAGCCCTCGACATGCCCATGTCGACCATCCTGCGTGAGGTGTCCGACCGCTTCGAGGCCGCCGAGTCGCTCGCGGGCGTGTCCGTGATGCCGTCGATCCCCGACACCGTGCCCGAGCTGCTCAGCTCGATGCGCTCCCGCTAGGGACGTGCGCCTCAGCGAGTTCTGGTTGCTGGCCGACGCGGTCTTCGGCGACGCGTACGCGCGCACGCTCGCGCGGGAGCTGTCGCTCGACGAGTTCGACTCCCTCACGCCGGCGGCCGCGCTCGAGGCGGGCCATGCGCCCCGCGACGTGTGGCATGCCTGGTGCGAGCAGATGAGCGTGCCCCTCCACCTGCGCGACGGCGGTGACCGCGAGCGGATGGTGCCGCCGCCGCGCTGAACGCCCCCGGCGTGTCGTTTCCCTTCGAACAGTTGTTCGATATAGCGTGGTCCACAGGACACCACGCGGCGGTGCTCCTCCCCAGCCGGGGACCGTGCCGCCGCACTGTCAGAGGGTCGGCGTAGCGTCGTCCTCGACACACGGCAGACCAGCCACGGATGGATGTGAGGAAGCGACATGGCAGCAGCAGCGGACCGTTCCAAGGCCCTCGAGGCGGCGCTCGGACAGATCGACCGCCAGTTCGGCAAGGGCTCGGCGATGCGGATGGGCGAGAAGACGGTCGTCCCCGTCGAGGCCATCCCCACCAGCTCTCTCGCGCTCGACATCGCGCTCGGCATCGGCGGCCTCCCGCGCGGCCGCATCGTCGAGATCTACGGCCCCGAGTCCTCCGGTAAGACCACGGTGGCGCTCCACGCCGTCGCCAACATGCAGAAGCAGGGCGGCACCGCGGCGTTCATCGACGCGGAGCACGCGCTCGACCCCGAGTACGCCCGCAAGCTCGGCGTCGACATCGACAACCTCATCGTGTCGCAGCCCGACACCGGCGAGCAGGCGCTCGAGATCGCGGACATCCTGGTCCGCTCCGGCGGCATCGACATCCTCGTCATCGACTCGGTCGCGGCGCTCGTGCCCAAGGCGGAGATCGAGGGCGAGATGGGCGACAGCCACGTGGGCCTCCAGGCGCGCCTCATGTCGCAGGCGCTGCGCAAGATCACGGGTGCGCTCAACACCACCGGCACCACCGCGATCTTCATCAACCAGCTCCGCGAGAAGATCGGCGTGTTCTTCGGCAGCCCCGAGACCACCACCGGTGGCAAGGCGCTCAAGTTCTACGCCTCCGTCCGCCTCGACGTGCGCCGCATCGAGACGCTCAAGGAGGGCACCGAGCCCGTCGGCAACCGCACCCGCGTCAAGGTGGTGAAGAACAAGATGGCCCCGCCCTTCAAGCAGGCCGAGTTCGACATCCTCTACGGCCAGGGCATCTCGCGCGAGGGCGGCATCATCGACCTCGGCGTCGAGCACGGCTTCGTCAAGAAGTCGGGCGCCTGGTACACGTACGAGGGCGACCAGCTGGGTCAGGGCAAGGAGAACGCCCGCAACTTCCTCAAGGACAACCCGCAGCTCGCGGACGAGATCGAGCGCAAGGTCAAGACCAAGCTCGGCGTCGGCGTGCCCGCGGGGGAGGCGAGCCAGGAGGCGCCCGCCGCCGAGGCCGAGGGCGACGCCCCCGTGCCCGCGCGCGGCAAGAAGGGTCGCAACGACTTCTAGCCCATGACGGACTCCCACGACAGCCCGCGCGGGCGCCGCCGATCACGGCGCGCGCCCGCGAGGGACGCCGAGGCCCCGCCGATCACCGACCCCGAGAAGGCGCGCGAGCTCGCGCTCGGGATCCTCACGCGTGCGTCGCGCTCGTCGACGCAGCTGCGCGACGCGCTGGTCGCGAAGCGCGTCGAGCCGGGGCTCGCGGACGCGATCGTCGACCGCTACGCGGAGGTCGGCCTGATCGACGACGCTGGGCTGGCCGCGACCATCGTCCGCACACGCCACGCCGAGCGCGGCCAGTCGCGGCGCGCCATCCGGCAGGAGCTCTCCCGCAAGGGGTTCGACGAGGACCACATCGGCGCCGCGCTCGACCAGATCGACGACGAGGACGAGCGTGACCGCGCGGGCGAGCTCGCGCGGCGGCGGTGGGATCAGCTCGCCGCGCACCCCGTCGAGGTGCGCACCAGGCGTGTGGTCGCGATGCTCGGCCGCAAGGGTTACCCAAGTTCTCTCGCCTTCGCCCTCGTGAAACACTTGCGAGATGCCGATAGCCAGGACGAGTAGTCCGTCGCGCGGGAACAGGAGGAGCGGCCGGTGGGGCAGACCCTGACGATCCTGGTGCTCCTGGGCGCCAGCCTCGTGGCGCTCCTGCTCGTCGTGTTCGCCCGCCGGGAGGCCGCCGCCGAGCGCGATGCCGCACGTCGCGAGGCGCAGCAGGTGCGCGAGGACGTGCAGGCGCGGCTCGCCGACGCGAAGCGTCGCGAGGAGCACGCCCACCAGCGCGAGAAGGACGTCGCGAGCGACCAGCGCCACGCGCAGCAGTACGCGCGCTCGCTCGAGGAGCGCGCCGCCGTGGTGGCGCGCGACGAGAAGCGGCTGGACGCCGAGCGCGCCCGCATCGCCCAGGACCGCGCGCGGGCCCTCGCCGAGGTCGCGCAGACCACGCCCGAGGAGGCGCGCGCCGAGCTGGTCGCGGAGATGCTGGAGGACGCGCGTCACGACGCCGAGGTGCAGCTCCGCCGGCTCGAGCGCCGCACCGAGGCGACCGCGGAGCATCGCGCCCGCGAGATCCTGGTCGACGCGATGCAGCGCCAGGCGGCCGCCTCCTCCGCCGAGCACGCGACCGCGTGGGTGGACCTGCCCAGCGAGGAGATGAAGGGCCGGATCATCGGCCGTGAGGGTCGCAACATCCGCGCCTTCGAGGCGCTCACCGGTGTCACCGTGATCGTCGAGGAGGGCGTGAACGCCGTCCAGCTGTCCTGCTTCGATCCGGAGCGCCGCGAGATCGCGCAGGTGATGCTCGCCGCGCTCGTCGAGGACGGGCGGATCCAGCCGCAGCGCGTCGAGGCCGCCTACGCGCGCGCGGTCGCGGGGTCCTTCCAGCGCCACCGTGCCGCCGGGCTCGACGCGCTCACCGAGGCCGGGGTGTCCGGCGTGCCGTCCGAGATCGTCGACGTGCTGGGCCGCCTTCGCCTGCGCACGTCCTACGGCCAGAACGTGCTCGCCCACCTGGTCGAGACCTCCCGGATGGCCGCCGACATCGCCGCCGCGCTGGGCGCCGACGTCGAGCTCGCGCGCCGCGGCGCGCTGTTCCACGACCTGGGCAAGGCCTTCACCCACGAGCAGCAGGGCACGCACGCCGCGCTCGGGGCGGCCTTCCTCGCCGAGCACGGCGAGGAGCCGGCGGTGGTCAACGCCGTCGCCGCCCACCACGACGAGGTGCCGGCCGAGTCGCTCGAGGCCGTGATCGTCCAGGTCGCCGATGCCCTGTCCGCGTCGCGCCCCGGCGCGCGCCGCGAGGACCTCGACTCCTACATCAACCGCATGGAGAACCTCGAGCGGCTGGTGCTCGAGCACCACGGCGTCACCCGCGTGCTGGCCATGGCGGCCGGTCGCGAGGTCCGCGTGATCGTGGAGCCCGAGGAGATCGACGACCAGGGGACCCAGGCGCTGGCGCGTACAATTGCGGAGCACATCACCAAGGACTTCACCTTTCCCGGAGAGATCAAGGTGACCGTGATCCGCGAGCTACGCGCGGACGCCGTCGCCGGATAGCGCATGACTGACACCGCCCTCGCACCCACCTACCTGGTCAAGACCCTCGGGTGCCAGATGAACGTGCACGATTCCGAGCACATGGCCGGCCTCCTCGAGGGCGCCGGCTACAGCGCTGCGCCCGCGGGCGCGGACGTCGCCGACGTGGTGGTGATCAACACCTGCGCCGTGCGCGAGAACGCCGCGACCCGCCTGTACGGCAACCTCGGCCAGCTCGCGTCCGTCAAGGCGCAGCGGCCCGGGATGCAGATCGCGGTGGGCGGCTGCCTCGCCCAGAAGGACCGCGGGGAGATCGTCAACCGTGCCCCGTGGGTGGACGTCGTGTTCGGCACGCACAACATCGACGTGCTGCCGGTGCTGCTCGAGCGCGCCCGCCACAACGCCGAGGCGCAGGTCGAGATCGAGGAGTCGCTCAAGGTCTTCCCGTCGACCCTGCCGTCGCGCCGCGACGCGATCGCCTCCGGCTGGGTGTCGATCTCCGTGGGCTGCAACAACACCTGCACGTTCTGCATCGTGCCGTCGCTGCGCGGCAAGGAGCGCGACCGCCGGCCGGGGGAGATCCTCGCCGAGGTCGAGGCGCTCGTGTCCCAGGGGGCCGTCGAGGTCACGCTGCTGGGCCAGAACGTGAACTCCTACGGCGTCGAGTTCGGCGACCGCGGCGCGTTCGCGAAGCTGCTGCGCGCGTGCGGCGAGATCGAGGGCCTCGAGCGCGTCCGGTTCACCTCGCCCCACCCGGCCGCGTTCACCGACGACGTCATCGAGGCCATGGCGGAGACGCCGAACGTCATGCCCAGCCTCCACATGCCGCTGCAGTCCGGCTCGGACCGGGTGCTCCGCGCGATGCGACGCTCGTACCGCTCCGAGAAGTACCTCGGCATCATCGAGCGCGTGCGCGCCGCGATGCCGGACGCGGCCATCACCACCGACATCATCGTGGGCTTCCCCGGCGAGACCGAGGAGGACTTCCAGGAGACCATGCGCGTGGTCGAGGCCTCCCGCTTCACCTCCGCCTTCACCTTCCAGTACTCGCCGCGCCCCGGCACCCCGGCCTTCGAGCTCGAGCCGCTGCCCAAGGCGGTGGTGCAGGAGCGCTTCGAGCGGCTGCTCGCCCTCCAGGAACGCATCACCCTCGAGGACTCGCAGCGGTTCGTGGGCCGCGAGCTCGAGCTCATGGTCCTCGACGGCGGCGGCCGTAAGGACGGCGACTCCGCCCGCATGAGCGGCCGCGAGCCCGGCAACCGCCTCGTGCACTTCACCGTCCCCGACGGCGCCGACGTCCCGCGCCCCGGCGACATGGTCACGGTCCGCGTCACCCACGGCGCGCCGCACCACCTCATCGCCGACTCCGGCCTCGACGGCGGTCCCTACCGGGTGCGTCGCACCCGCGCGGGCGACGCGTGGGACGCCGCCCAGGCCGGCGATCACGACCACAGCGGGGACTCGTGCGGCACCGGCGCCGGCGCGCCCGCCGGCCCGGTCGCGCTCGGCCTGCCCTCGCTCCGTCGCGGGTGACCATGGACGACGCGCCGGTGATCATCGCGGTCGTCGGCGCCACCGCGACGGGCAAGTCCGCGCTCAGCCTCGAGCTCGCGGAGCTGCTCGACGGCGAGGTGGTCAACGCGGACTCGATGCAGTTCTACCGCGGCATGGACATCGGCACCGCGAAGCTGCCGGGCGCCGAGCGCCGCGGGATCCCGCACCACCAGATGGACATGCTCGACGTCCACGAGGACGCATCGGTGGCCCGCTTCCAGGAGGAGGCGCGCGCGGACATCGCGGCGATCCACGCGCGCGGCCGCCGGGCGATCGTGGTCGGGGGATCGGGGCTGTACCTGCGCGCGCTGCTCGACCGCTTCGAGTTCCCCGGCACCGATCCGGAGCTGCGCGCCGCGCTCGAGGCGCGCGCCGAGGCCGAGGGCCCGGGCGCGCTCCACCGCGAGCTCGTCGCCGCGGACCCGGCGGCGGCCGCGAAGATCCCGCCGCAGAACGTCAAGCGGCTGGTGCGGGCGCTGGAGATCATCGCGCTCACCGGGTCCACCCAGAGCTCCCTGCCGCGCCACGAGTACGCCGCGCCCGCGCTCACCATCGCGCTGGACCTGCCGTACGAGATGCTCGACCCCCGCATCGACGCCCGGGTCGACGCGATGTGGGAGGCCGGGCTGCTGGACGAGGTCCGTTCGCTCGAGGCGCACGGCCTGCGCGACGGCGTCACCGCACGCCGTGCCGTGGGCTACGCGGAGACGCTGCGGCACCTCGCCGGCGAGCTGGACGCCTCCGAGACGCGCGCGCTCATCGCGCAGCACACGCGCCGCCTCGCCCGCAAGCAGGCGCAGTGGTTCCGGCCGGACCCGCGCGTGCGCTGGATCGACGCGCCCCACGACCACGGCGACGTCGCGAGGGCCGCCGCCGACGCATCGTCCCTGGTGCGGGCGGCCGACGCTCACCGTCGGACCCCCTGACTAGGCTGGGCGCATGAGGTTCACCAAGGGCCACGGCACCGAGAACGACTTCGTCCTGCTGTTCGACCCCGACGGGCTGCTCGACCTGACCCCGGACACGGTGCGGTTCCTCAGCGACCGTCGCGCGGGTCTCGGTGGGGACGGCGTGATCCGCGCGGTGCGGGCGGGGGCGCTCGAGGCGGGCGCGGGCGCGGACCCTGAGGCATGGTTCATGGACTACTGGAACTCGGACGGCACCACCTCGGAGATGTGCGGCAACGGCGCGCGCGTGTTCGGCGCGTTCCTCGAGGCCGAGGCGGGGGAGGACCTCGCCGGCGGGCTCGACTTCGCGACGCGCGGCGGCCCCAGGCGCGTGACGTCGCTGGGCGACGGGCGCTACGCGATCGGCATGGGCGAGTACCGGATCGGCGACACGACCGACGGCTTCGACTCGGAGGTCGCCGCGCGCGGGCTCGACCCGGTGCGGCCCGCGCTCAGCGTCGACATGGGCAACCCCCACCACGTGGTCGCCCTGGCGGACACCGCCGAGCTCGAGGCCCTCGACCTCACCGTCGCGCCGCAGGTGCACCCGGTCCCGCCACAGGGGACCAACGTGGAGTTCGCCGTCGCCCTGGGCCATGCGGAGGTGGACGGCGTCAACCGCGGGCGCGTGCGCATGCGCGTGCACGAGCGGGGATCGGGCGAGACCCGGTCGTGCGGCACCGGCGCGTGCGCGGTGGCCCTCGCGATGCGCGCGTGGGGCGGTGCCGGTGCGCCCGACGTGTGGGACGTCGAGGTGCCCGGCGGCGTGGTGACCGTGCGCATCGACGGGGGATCCACGGTGCTCGAGGGGCCCGCGGTGCTGGTCGCGACGGGGACCGTGAGCCTGCCGGGCTGACCGTGCACCCCGTCGAGCCGGGCGAGGACGGCGTCCCGCGGGTGCATCCCGAGGACGCCGCGGAGTGGCACGCGTGGCTGGCCGCGCATCACGCCGCGGCGGCGGGCGTGTGGTCGGTGCGCTGGCGCGGGCCGCGCGCGGCCGCGGAGCTCGACTACGACGGCCTCGTCCGCGGCGCGCTGTGCTTCGGATGGATCGACTCGCGGCCGCAGAAGCTCGACCAGGACCGCACCATGCTCTACTTCTCGCCGCGCCGGCCGGGGTCCGGGTGGGCGCGCCCCAACAAGCTGCGCATCGTCGAGCTCGAACGTGACGGGCTCATGGCTCCGGCGGGCCGGGCGGCGATCGCGCGGGCCAAGGCGGACGGCTCGTGGACGCTCCTCGACGAGGTCGAGGACGCCGTCGAGCCCGGGGACCTGATCGCTGCGCTGGACGCGACCCCGGGAGCCCGCGAGGCGTGGGACGGCTTCCCGCCGTCGGCGCGCAAGGCGCTGCTCCAGTGGATCGTGCAGGCGAAGCGCCCCGAGACGCGCGCGCGGCGCATCGCCGAGACCGCGGACAAGGCGTCGCGCGGGGAGCGCGCCAACGAGTGGCGGCCGCGCGGCTGAGCGGCCCTCAGGCGCTGATGCGCAGGACGCGGAAGCCCTTCGAGCTGCCGATCTTCTCCACCGTGCCCCACCCCTGCGCCGCGATCCAGGCCGCGAGCGAGTCCGCGCCCAGGTTCTTCTGCACCACCAGGAACGCCTCGCCGCCGGGCGCGAGGCGCGGCAGCCACGTCGCGAGCAGCGCATGGAGCGCGTCCTTGCCGATCCTGATGGGCGGGTTGGACCAGACGGTGTCGAACGTCGCGTCCGCAGGAACCTCGTCGGGCAGCGCCGCGGTGACCGTGACGCCGAGCCGCGCCGCGTTGCGGCGCAGCAGGTCCAGCGCGCGCTCGTTGACGTCGACGGCCGTGACGGACGATGCGCCGCGCAGGGCGGCCTCGAGGGCGATGGGGCCCCATCCCGCACCGATGTCGAGGAGCCGGCCGCGCGGCTCGGGGACCTGGCGCAGCAGCACGCGGGTGCCGAGGTCGACATGGCCGGGGGAGAAGATGCCCGGGGCGGTCTCCACCTCGACCTCGCGGCCGGCGAGCGTGACGGTGATGGTGCGGCGCTCGTCCGCGGAGGCGGGGCGCGCGGTGAAGTAGTGGTCCTCGCTCACGCCCCCGAGCGTATCGCCCGCGATCGTGCCCGGGTGCCCGCCGCATCGTCCCTCCACAGCCGCTCGTGGCGGTCGGGACGGGGTGCGACAATGGAGGGGTATGAGCGACACAGCAGCAGACCACCAGGACACGCCCGAGACCAGCCGCGCAGACGCGGTGATCGACCGGGTGCTCTCGCGCGCCGGCACCGCCGTCGCCGAGGGCGGCACCGCCCGCACCGACTACGACGGCGACCAGTACGACCGCGAGGAGCGCGCGGCGTTGCGTCGCGTCCAGAACCTCTCCACCGAGCTCGAGGACATCACCGAGGTCGAGTACCGCCAGCTGCGCCTCGAGAAGGTGGTCCTGGTGGGGCAGTGGTCGCACGGCACCTCCGAGGACGCGGAGATCTCGCTGCGCGAGCTCGCGGCGCTCGCCGAGACCGCCGGCTCCGAGGTGCTCGACGGCGTGCTCCAGCGTCGCCCGCACCCGGACCCCGCCACGTACATCGGCAAGGGCAAGGCGCATGAGGTGCGCGACATCGTCGCCGCCGTGGGCGCGGACACGGTGATCGTGAACGACGACCTCGCGCCCAGCCAGCGGCGCGCGCTCGAGGACGTCGTCAAGGTCAAGGTCATCGACCGCACCGCGCTCATCCTCGACATCTTCGCCCAGCACGCGAAGTCCAAGGAGGGCAAGGCGCAGGTCGAGCTCGCGCAGCTCGAGTACCTGCTGCCGCGCCTGCGCGGCTGGGGCGAGTCGATGTCCCGTCAGGCGGGCGGCCAGGTGGGCGGCGCCGGCGCGGGCATGGGCTCGCGCGGCCCCGGCGAGACCAAGATCGAGCTCGACCGCCGCCGCATCCACACCCGCATGGCCCAGCTGCGCCGCGACATCAAGGCGATGGAGCCGGCGCGCCAGGTCCGCCGCGAGAAGCGCCTCGGGCTGCCCAACGTCGCGATCGTCGGCTACACCAACGCCGGCAAGTCGTCGCTGCTCAACCGCGTCACGGGCGCGGGCGTGCTCGTCGAGAACGCGCTGTTCGCGACCCTCGACCCGACCGTGCGCCGCTCCCAGACCCCGGACGGCCGCGAGTTCACCGTGTCGGACACGGTCGGCTTCGTGCGCGACCTGCCGCACCAGCTGGTCGCCGCGTTCGCCTCGACCCTCGAGGAGGTCGCGCACGCGGACCTCATGCTGCACGTGGTCGACGCCTCGCACCCCGACCCCGAGAGCCAGATCCGCGCGGTCCGCGAGGTCCTCGCGGACGTGCCCGGCGCGGACCAGGTGAAGGAGGTGCTGGTCCTCAACAAGGCCGACATCGCCGATCCCGAGACGCTCATGCGCCTGCGCGCGCGACGCGAGATCACCATCGAGGTGTCCGCGCTCACGGGTGAGGGCATCGAGGAGCTCATGGAGCTCGTCGGCCGCGAGCTGCCACGCCCCGAGGTCACCGTCGACGTGGTGGTCCCGTACACGCGGGGCGACCTCGTGAGCGAGGTGCACCGCCACGGCGAGGTGCTCGCCCAGGCCCACGTGGCCGAGGGGACGCACCTCACCGCGCTCGTCGACGCGGGCCTCGCGGCCCGCCTCGAGGAGGCCG
Organism: Demequina silvatica; assembly: GCF_000971215.1. Lineage (GTDB taxonomy): Bacteria > Actinomycetota > Actinomycetes > Actinomycetales > Demequinaceae > Demequina > Demequina silvatica. The sequence goes on along the minus strand of NZ_BBMA01000008.1, from coordinate 106,951 downwards.
GCGTGCCCTCGGCGTCGCTGTGACGGCGGAGCTCGACGCCTCCCACGATGCGGACGCGCTGCTCGAACGCGCGGTCGGCGCGCTGGGCGGCGAGCCCCGCGAGGGGCAGCTCGCCATGGCGCGCGCCGTCACCGACGCGCTCGCCGGCGACGAGCACGCGCTCGTGCAGGCCGGCACCGGCACCGGGAAGTCGCTCGGCTACCTGGTCCCGGCGGTCGCTCACGCGGTGCGCACCGGGACGCGGGTCGTGGTGTCGACCGCGACGCTCGCGCTGCAGCGGCAGATCTTCACCAAGGACCTGCCCCTCGTGGCGGAGGCGCTCGAGCCGGCGCTGGGCACGCGCGCCCGCATCGCCCTGCTCAAGGGTCGCGGCAACTACCTGTGCGTGCACAAGATGGCCGGCGGCTACCCCGACGAGCCCGACGACACCATGCTGCCCGTGGGCCCGACGAGCGACCTGGGACGGGAGATCGTCCGCCTCAACGAGTGGGCCGAGACCACGGAGACGGGCGACAGGGACGACCTGGTGCCGGGTGTGAGCGGCCGCGCGTGGGCGCAGGTGTCCGTCAACGGGCGTGAGTGCCTCGACCAGAAGTGCCCGGTGCTCGCCGAATGCTTCTCGCAGCGCGTCCGTGAGCAGGCCGCGCAGGCGCACGTCGTGGTGACCAACCATGCCGTGCTGGGCGTCCAGGCCACGGGCCACGACATGATCGGCGAGCACTCCGTGCTGATCGTCGACGAGGCCCACGAGCTCGTGAGCCGCATCACGTCCTCCGCGACCCACGAGCTCACCGTGACCGCCGTCGACCGCGCGGCCCGCGACGCCCGCCGCTGCGGGATCGCCTCCGAGGACCTCGACCGCGCCGCCCGCCACCTCGACGGCGCGCTGGGCGACTGCTCGCCGGGGCGCCTGCGCCTCGGGCTGCCCGACGCGCTGGCCATGGCAGTCGAGGAGGTGCGTGCGGCGGTGCGCGCGTGCGTCTCCGAGATCACCAAGCGCTCCGAGGAGCTCGGCGCCGGCGGCAAGGTGGCCGCAGCGTCGCTCGGAGCCGTCCACGACGTGTGCGAGGAGCTCCAGGGCGAGCACGGGCGCTACGTCATCTGGCTCGCGCCGCGCGACGGTGACTACGACTCCCAGGTCCCCGAGCGCATCGTCGCCGCGCCCCTCGACGTGGCCGGCCTCATCCGCGCCAAGCTGCTCGAGGAGAAGGCGTCCGTCATGACGTCCGCGACCCTCGCGCTCGGCGGGGACTTCGGCGCGATCTCGCGCCACCTGGGCGTCGACCACCCCACCACGCTCGACGCGGGCAGCCCGTTCGACTACCCGCGCCAGGGCATCCTGTACGTCGCGAAGCACCTGCCCAAGCCGGGCATGGGCGGCATCTCCGAGGAGGCTCTCGACGAGCTCGAGGCCCTCATCCGCGCCGCCGGCGGCCGCACGCTGGGTCTGTTCTCCTCGCACAAGGCGGCACAGGCCGCGACCGAGGCGATGCGCGAGCGGCTCGATGTGCCCGTGCTCTACCAGCTCGACGACCAGCTCCCCACGCTGGTGAAGCGGTTCTCCGAGGACGAGCCCACCTGCCTGTTCGGGTCCACATCGCTGTGGCAGGGCATCGACGTGCCGGGCCGCACCGCGAGCCTCGTGGTGATCGACCGCATCCCGTTCCCGCGTCCCGACGAGCCCGTCGCGCAGGCCCGCACCGAGGCCGTCGCGGCGGGCGGTGGCAACGGCTTCATGGCCGTGAGCGCGACGCACGCCGCGCTGCTGCTCGCGCAGGGCGCGGGCCGGCTCATCCGGTCCAGCGCCGACCGAGGGGTGGTCGCCGTCCTCGATCCCCGCCTCGCGACGGCGCGCTACGGCGCCTTCCTCACGCGCTCCATGCCCGACCTGTGGCCCACCACGGACCGCGAGGTCGCGCTGGGCGCCCTCGGGAGGCTCGCGGCGGGCTAGACCCGGCGCAGCACCGAGACGACCTTGCCCATCACGGTCGCGTGCGTGCCGTCGATGGGCGTGTACGCGGGATTGTGGGGCATGAGCCACACCTGGCCGTCCTTGCGGCGGAAGGTCTTCACGGTGGCCTCGTCGTCGAGCAGCGCCGCCACGATGTCGCCGTTCTCCGCGGCGTTCTGACGGCGCACCACCACCCAGTCGCCGTCGCAGATCGCGGCGTCGATCATCGAGTCGCCGGACACCTGCAGCATGAACAGCTCGCCGTCGCCCGTGAGCTGGCGGGGGAGCGCGAACGTGTCCTCGACCTCCTGCTCGGCGAGGATCGGGCCACCGGCCGCGATGCGGCCCACCAGGGGCACCAGGTGGACGTTGTCGGCGGACGATGCGCCGGTCGCGCCGGCAGCGGGCGTCGCCTCGGCAGCGGGTGCGGCGGGTGCGGTCGCGGGCTCCTCGCCCGGCAGCACCACCTCGATCGCGCGGGGCCGGTGCGGGTCGCGGCGCAGGACCCCCTTGGCCTCGAGCGCGGTGAGCTGGTGCTTGACCGAGGACGGGGAGGTGAGGCCCACCGCGTCCCCGATCTCGCGCATCGACGGCGGGTAGCCGCGGTCCAGCACCGTCGCGCGGATGAAGTCGACCACGGCGCGCTGGCGTGCGGTCAGGCCGGTCGCGGGGTCGCGGAGCTCGTGGACGGTCGCCTCGGTGGCGCGTCCGGCGCCCGTCCCGCCTCGCGGCTTCGCTCCCTGCGCCATGGCTGCTTCCTCCCGTGGAGTGGATGTCAGACCCCGGTGGTCTCCTTGGTTCGACGCTAGGGGAATCCCTGGTGGAAATCAAACATATGTTCGAGCGTGTCTTGCCAGCGTCGGAGGCTGGTGCTAGAACTAGAACACACGTTCGATAGAACACCTGTTCGAATCGAGGAGGCAGAGATGAGCATCTACGCACCGCAGACTGCGGAGGCCCAGGCACGGCGCACGCGCGCCGGGAGGGTGGTCGCCGTCCTCGTGCTGCTCGTCGGCGCGGCGATCCTGGGGCCCCAGGCCTTCGCGTCGGACGGCGCGACGGAGCCGGCAGCCGTCGACGTGTACGCCGTCGGGTCGGGGGAGACGCTGTGGGACATCGCCGCCGCGCGCACCGAGGCGGGGGATGACGTCCGCGACACCATGGCCGACATCCAGCACCTCAACGCGATGTCCGACACCGCGCTGATCGCCGGCCAGCAGATCTACGTGCCCGTCTCCTGACCTACGGCGCGGGGCGGCTGTTGGGCGCTCACGGCCCTTCGTGGCAGAGTGAGCGCATGCACTGCCCCTTCTGTCGCAACTCCGACTCGCGCGTGGTGGACTCGCGCACGGCCGACGACGGCTCGTCCATCCGCCGCCGCCGCGAGTGCCCGGCCTGCGGCAAGCGCTTCACCACGGTCGAGACCGCGAGCCTCTCGGTGGTCAAGCGCAACGGCGTGACGGAGCCGTTCAGCCGGGACAAGATCGTGTCCGGTGTGAAGAAGGCCTGCCAGGGCCGCCCCGTGAGCGACGACCAGCTCGCCCTGCTCGCGCAGCGCGTCGAGGAGACCGTGCGCGCGAGCGGTCAGGCCGAGATCAACGCCCAGGACGTCGGCCTCGCGATCCTGCCGCCGCTGCGCGAGCTCGATGAGATCGCCTACCTGCGCTTCGCGAGCGTCTACCAGGGCTTCGACACCCTGGACGACTTCGAGGCCGCGATCGCGCGCCTCCGCGAGGAGGACGCGGCTAGCGCCCGTTCCGAGGCTTCCGGGGCTTCCGAGTAGAGCTGTCGTAGCCGCCCTTCGTGGGCTTCTTGCCGTAGCTCTTCTGGGTGGGCCCACCGTCGCGCGACCGCTCGTCGCGGCCCTTGCCGCGCGAGCCGCCGTAGCCGCCCTGCCGGTCGTCGTAGCGGCGCGGGCCACGGTCGTCGAGCCGCGCCTCGCGCTCGGACAGGCCCCGCTCGCGCGCGGCGAGCGCCGCCTCGCGGTCGGCGAGCTCCCGCTCCCTGCGGGTGAGGCGCTCCTCGGTGCGCTGCTGCGAGGCACGGGCGTCGTCGCCGCGGTCGTCGCGCCGCGGACGGTCGTCCCACTGACGCGCCGGACGGTCCTCCCAGCGACGCTCCTGGCGCTGCCGGTCACCGCGCCCCGCGCGGTCGCCGCGGTCCCCACGTCCCGGGCGGTCGCCGCGACCGGGCCGGTCGTACCTGCCCCGACGCTCGGGACGCTGCGGGCGCGGCTCACGCACCGGCTGCCACGACGGCTCCCTGGCCCCCGTGAGCTCGGTGATCATCGCGAGCGACTCGTCGTCCTCGCCGCGGACCTTGCGGAACGTGACGTCGACGCCGGCCTGCTCGAGCATGCGGTCGGTGGAACGGCGCTGGTGGGGGAGGACCAGCGTGACCACGAGCCCCTCCTCGCCCGCGCGCGCCGTGCGGCCCGAGCGGTGGAGGTAGTCCTTGTGGTCGGCCGGCGGGTCGATCTGCATGACCAGGTCCACGTGGTCCACGTGGATGCCGCGCGCCGCGACGTCCGTCGCGACCAGCACGGGCACGTCGCCCGCGCGGAAGGAGGAGATCGCGAAGTTGCGCTCGGCCTGCGAGCGGTCGCCGTGGATCGCGAGGGCCAGCACGCCGGCCTCGCGCATCTCGTCGGCGATGCGCTCCGTCGCGAGCTTGGTGCGCACGAACACGATGGTGCGCCCCTCGCGTGCGGCGATCCGCGTCGCCAGCTGGTACTTCGCGTGCGGCGGCACGTTGAGCACCACGTGGCGCATGGTGGCCGGCTGGTCGTCGCCGCCGGTGACGTCGTGCGTGACGGGCGCGTTCATGTACTGCTTGACCAGGCGGTCGACGTCGCCGTCGAGGGTCGCGGAGAACAGCAGCCGCTGGCCGCCCTCGGGCACGCCGGCGAGGATCTCGGTGATCTCGTCCATGAAGCCCATGTCGGCCATGTGGTCGGCCTCGTCCATGACGATGAGCTCGAGCTCCGACAGGTCGGCGTGGCCGTTGCGGACCAGGTCCGCCATGCGGCCGGGGGTCGCCACCACCAGGTGGACGCCCCGCTCGAGCGCCTGGATCTGCTTCGACATCGACAGGCCGCCGGCGACCAGCTTGAGCGACACGTGCATCGCGTGCGCGTACGGCTCGAGCGCGTCGGACACCTGCATGCCCAGCTCCCGGGTGGGGACCAGCACGATCGCCTTGGGGCGGCGCTTCTCCGGCCGGGGGCCCGCGGCGAGCCTCACGATCGCGGGCAGGCCGAAGCCGAGCGTCTTGCCCGAGCCCGTGCGGGCCTTGCCCAGCACGTCCCGGCCCGCCAGCGCATCGGCGATGGTCGCGGCCTGGATGGGGAACGCGGTGACGATCCCGTGGCGCTCGAGCGCGTCGACGAGCGCGTCGGGAAGGCCGAGCTCCGCGAACGGGACGGCGTCGGCGAGGTCGGGCGCGGCTATGACAGCACCCGCAGACGCACGGTGCCCGGCATGCTCGACAGGGCCTGGACGGCGTCCTTGTCGAGGCCGGACGCGACGTCCGTCACCACGTAGCCGAGCTCGCCGCGGGTGCCCAGGAGCTGCGCGTCGATGTTGACGTTGTGGGCCGCGAACACCTGGTTGACGGCCGCGAGGACGCCGGGGATGTTCTCGTGCAGGTGGGCGACGCGGTGCGAGCCCTGGACCTGGTCGAGCGACAGCGTGGGCAGGTTCACGCTGAGCGACGTCGAGGCGTGGAACACGTAGTCGCGCAGGCGGGTGGCGACGAAGATGCCGATGTCCCGCTGCGCCTCCTCGGTGGACCCGCCGATGTGCGGGGTGAGGATGACGTTGGGCATGTTCTGGAGCGGCGACTCGAACGGGTCGCCCGTCTTCTTGGGCTCCTCGGGGAACACGTCGAGGGCCGCGCCGCCGATCGCGCCGGACTCGAGGCCCGCCTTGAGCGACTCGAGGTCCACGATGAACCCGCGGGAGAGGTTGAGGAAGATCGCGCCGTCCTTCATGGCGGCGAACTGCTCGGGGCCGAAGAAGCCCTTGTTGCCCGAGCGGCCGTCGACGTGGAGCGTCACCACGTCGGCCTCCGCCAGCAGGGCGTTGAGCGACGGCATCGGGGTGGCGTTGCCCAGCGCGAGCTTCTCCGCGCTGTCGTAGAAGATGACGTTCATGCCGAGCGCCTCGGCGATGACGGACAGCTGCGAGCCGATGTTGCCGTAGCCGACGATGCCCAGGGTGCGGCCGCGGATCTCGTGCGCGCCGGAGGCCGACTTCGACCACACGCCCTCGTGGAGGCTGCGGTTGTGGTCGGGCAGGCGGCGGGTGAGGGAGATCATCTCCGACACGGCCATCTCCACCACCGAGCGGGTGTTGGAGAACGGCGCGTTGAACGCCGCGATGCCCTTGCGCGCCGCGTGCGCGAGGTCGATCTGGTTGGTGCCGATCGAGAACGCGCCCACCCCGATGAGGTCGGGACACGCGTCGATCACCCGCGCCGTGAGCTGGGTCTTCGAGCGGATGCCGAGGAGCTGGACGCCCTGAAGGGCCTCGATGAGCTCGTCCTCGTCCATCGCGCCGCCGTGGTTCTCGACGGAGATGCCGGCGGCCTCGAGGATCTCGGTGGCCTTGGTGGAGAGGTTCTCTAGAAGGAGTGCGCGCACGGGCGTTATCGTCTCGCACTTCTGCGCGCTTCTCCAACTCGGACCGGGTGCGAGGCGTGCGAGCGGGTGCCCGCGGTCATGGCAGAGTGTCCGCATGAGCTCGGCGGGCAGGATGGTGGTGGTGACGCTGATCTGCGCCGCGCTCTTCGTCGCCGGCGCGATGTGGCGCGGCGTCACCTGGTCCGACGTCCGTCACTGGGGCACGCCCCGCAACGTGATCGAGGCCGAGGGGCAGACGGTGCGCATCCCCGTCGCGCAGGGCGACGCCGAGCGCGTCCTGCCGGTGGTGACGGCCACCACCACGGGCTCGTACGACTTCCTGTTCCCCGACGGGGGCGCCGGCGGCGGACCGGTCCGCTACGACCCGTGCCGCGCGCTCTCCTACGTCATCTCGCCGGCCCACATGCCCGACGGCTTCGAGCCGATCATCCACGAGGCCGTCGCGGACGTGTCCTCCGTGACGGGCCTCGCGTTCGAGTACGAGGGGCTCACCGACGAGACCGCGTCCTTCGACCGCGACCTGGTCCAGGGCCGGTACGGCGACCGCTTCGCGCCCATCGTCATCGGCTTCCAGAGCGAGGCGCAGAACCCCGACCTCGCGGGCACGGTGACGGGCCTGGGCGGGTCGAGCGCCGTCCCCGGGGCGTACGGGGACGACCGCTACCTCCGGTCCGGCGTGCTCATCATCGACTGGGAGGACGTCGCGGACATCCGCGACGACGGCGACGACCTCGCGCGCGCCGTGGTCGAGCACGAGCTGGGCCACGTCGTGGGCCTCGCCCACGTGGGCGACAAGCACGAGCTCATGCACGAGTCAAACCTCAGCCTCATCGACTGGGGCCCGGGCGACCTCGCGGGCCTCGCGCTCGCGGGCGCGGGCGGGTGCGAGGGCCGCTAGGGACGATGCGCGGGCCGGGGCCCACGCCGGGGTCGCCGAGGGCGGCCTAGAGGGTGAGGCCCTCCGGCAGCGGCGTGGCGTGCACCACCTCGAGCCGGCGCGTGGGCCGCGTGAGCGCCACGTACAGGTCGCCGGGCCGCTCCGCGATCTCCGCGGGTTCGACCACCACGGCCACGTCGAACTCGAGACCCTTCGACTCGCGCGCCGTGTAGATCTCGATGGTCGGCGAGCCGAGCGCGGTGCGGAGGGACGCGTGCAGCCGCGGCGGGGCGATCACGGCGACCAGGCCGCGGTCGCCCTCGGAGAACGCCGCCTCGTGGCCGCGGGCGATGCGCGCCGCCGTCGCCACCGGGTCCTTGCCGCGGGTGGCGCCCGCAGCATCGTCCAGCTCGCGCGCCGCGCGCAGGTCGCTCACCGGCAGGCGCGCCGCCTTCGCGTACGTCTGCGCAGCGTCGGCCACCGCGGCGGGGATGCGGTAGGAGATGGTGAGCTCGCGGAGCTCCCAGCCGGCCTGGAACAGCGGGTCCATGGTCTCGGGCCACCAGCGCGTGCCGGCCACCGAGGTGGTCTGGGCGACGTCGCCGACGATCGTGAAGGACCGGGTGGGGCAGCGGCGCAGCAGCATCCGCCATGCCATCGGGCTGAGCTCCTGGGCCTCGTCGACCACCACGTGGCCGTAGGTCCACGAGCGGTCGTTGCGCGCGCGCTCCGCGACGGACAGTCGCGCGGTGCCGCCCTTCATGCGGCTCGCCAGCGCCTCCGCGGTCACCATGCCGCCGTCGCCGAACGTCTCGAGCACGTCCTTGGCGTACTGGATCTCCTCCGCCGACGGCTCGTCCGCGCGGCGACCCCGGCCGCCGGGCATCTCGCCGAGCAGCTCCGCCGCCTCGTCGAGCAGCGGCACGTCCGCCTCGGTGAACGGCGCGTGCGGGGGCCGCAGCAGCAGGTCGCGGTCGCCCTCGGGCAGCATGCGGGCCGCGTGGTCGAGCAGGTGCGGCTTCGAGAACAGGTCGCGCAACAGCTGCTCGGGGGTGATGGGCAGCCAGCACAGGTTGATGGCGATGCGCACGTTGCGGTCGTCGCGCACGTCGCGCTCGAGCTCGATCCGGTCCTCGTCCGAGTAGACCTCGAGCTGCTCCACCAGCTGGCGGGTGAGGCGGCCGATCATGTCCTTCGCGAACGAGGCGCGCGCCTCGTTGTGGGGGCGGCCCTCGCGGCGCGCGCGTCCCTGGGCGTCCCTGACGTCCGAGCGGCGGATCACCACGGTGCGGCCGTCGATGCGGATCTCGCGGTCGGCGCGCGGGACGCGCTGGCGCTCGCGGACGGCGTTCTTCACCACGTCGGACATGACCGTGCGGCCCTTGACCTCGGCCGCGCCGTCGCCCTCCACCGCGGTGACGTCGATGCCGGGGACCAGGCCCGCCAGGGTGGTCGACACGGCACCGGTCTCGCCCAGCGACGGGAGCACGTGGTCGATGTAGCGCAGGAAGGTCTTCGAGGGGCCGATGAGGAGCACGCCTCGCGACTCGAGCTGCTCGCGGTGGTGGTAGAGCAGGTAGGCGGCACGGTGGAGCGCGACGGCGGTCTTGCCGGAGCCCGGTCCGCCCTGCACCACCAGCGCGCCGCTCATCGGGGCGCGGATCACGGCGTCCTGCTCGGCCTGGATGGTCGCGACGATGTCGCCCATCCGGCCGGTACGGCGAGCGCCGAGGGCGGCGAGAAGGGCGCCCTCGCCCGCCAGCGCATCGTCCATCCCCATCTCCCGCAACGCCTCGACGTCCAGGACGTCGTCCTCGACGGCGGTGACGCGGCGGCCCTGCGTGGTGAGGTGGCGGCGGTTGACCACGGCGCCCGGGTTGGCGGCGGTGGCGGAGTAGAAGGCGCGCGCGGCGGGGGCGCGCCAGTCGGTGAGCAGCGGGACGTGCTCGGAGTCGGAGAGCCCGATGCGGCCCACGTAGAAGCGCTCGCCGTCGCGCAGGTCGAGACGGCCGAAGCAGAGGCGGTCCTCGACGGCGTCGAGCTGGGCGATGCGGTCCTCGTACAGCGTCGCGAAGGCGTCGCGCTCGGAGCGGTTCTGCGGCGAGCCCGAGGGGCCCTCCCTGCGGATCGCCGCGAGCCTGCCGTCGGCCTCGCCGCGCAGCTCGTCGAGCCGCCCGTAGAGCCCGTCGACCACCTGCTGCTCGGACGTGAGCCCGCTGCGCTCCGCCGTGAGGCCTCGCTCGTTCGCCATCGGCATACCCTCCGCACCCCCTGCGTTGTCCTCAGGGCAGTCCCTCATTATCGCGCAGTCGCGCGACCACCGGAAGCACCACCGCCGCGTGCGGGTTTCGCGGAGGGCGAGAACGGCGGCCGTCGGGGGCCGACGGTGGAAGGATGGATGATCATGGAACGACCTCTGCTGAGCTGGGACCCGGAGGGCGTGCAGGCCTGGGCCGCCGCCGCTCCGAAGGAGGACGCCGTGCTCCTCCACTCGCTGCGCGGCTTCATCGACGCGGGCCGTGCCGGCGCGCTGGTGGCCGACCACATCCTCGAGGAGGGCGACCCCATCCGGGTCGCGACGTTCGACATCGACCAGCTGCTCGACTACCGCTCGCGCCGCCCCGAGATGACGTTCTCCGTCAACCAGTGGACCGCGTACGACGAGCCGCACCTCGCGCTCGACATGGTGCGCGATCAGGAGGGCGCCGCCTTCCTGCTGCTGCACGGCTTCGAGCCGGACATCCAGTGGGAGCGCTACATCGCGACGGTGCGCGAGGCGCACGACCGCCTGGGGGTGAACCTCACCCTGGGATCGCACGGCATCCCCATGGCCGTGCCGCACACGCGCCCGCTCACCGCGACCATCCACGGCACCGATCCGGACCTGCTGCCCGACACCCCCACGATGTTCGGCACGGTCACCGTGCCCGCCTCCGCGCAGAACCTGCTCGAGTACCGGTTCGGCCAGTGGGGGCTGCCGGCCGTCAACGTCGCGGTGCACGTGCCGCACTACCTCGCGCAGTCGTCCTACCCGCAGGCGGCGCAGCGCGCGCTCGAGGGGCTCGAGGACCTCTCCGGGCTCGACCTCGACCCCGGCGCGCTCGACGCCGCCGCGGCTCGCGCGACCGAGGAGATCGACCGCCAGCTCGCGGAGAGCGAGGAGGTCCAGGCGCTGGTCGAGGCGCTCGAGAACCAGTACGACGCGTTCCACGAGGCGCGCGGCCAGGGGCTGCCGATCGAGGGCGGGCTGCCCTCCGCCGACGAGATCGCGGCGGAGTTCGAGAAGTTCCTCGCGCAGGAGCGACGGGATCCCCCCACTCAGCCCTGATTTCTGCCATGCTTGCCCCGGTTGCAAGAACGTAGTGTGCATGAACCTGTCTCACCTGGGTCGGGGAGCGGCATTGCGGCGACAAGGTGGGGCACGGGGCCCCGCCTTCCCGTCCTCCGGGCAAGAAGGTAAGGAATGACAGGCATGGCACAGGGCTCTGTGAAGTGGTTCAACGCGGAGAAGGGTTACGGCTTCATCGCTCAGGACGGTGGCGGCGCGGACGTCTTCGTTCACTACTCGGCGATCGAGACCGACGGCTACCGCTCCCTCGAGGAGGCGCAGCGCGTCGAGTTCGAGGTGACCAACGGCCCGAAGGGCCCGCAGGCGGAGAAGGTCCGCCCGCTCTGAATTCGAGCATCGACGGCCGTCGTCCCGCAAGGGGCGGCGGCCGTCGCCGTCTCCGGGGACGATGCGGGGGCCGGGTACGGTTCAGCCGCGCCAGTCGGTCGCGACACCGGTGGGCAGCGGCGCGGACCCCGCGTACCGCCGCAGCGCGGCGAGATCCAGCGTGCCCCCCGCGACCGCGGCCAGCACCACGTTGCCCCGTCGCCTCCCCTTGAGGACGGCGTGCTCGCCGATCGCGACCACCTCGCCGAACGCCTCGCGCGCGGCCGCCGCGTCCGCCGCCGCGGTCCGGTCGCCGGGACGCGTGCCGACGTTCGCGAGCACCAGGCCGCCCGGGCGCAGCGCGCGCGCCGCGTGCGCCCACCACTCGTCGCCGGCGAGCGCGGGCGGGGTCGTGTCTCCCGCGAACGCGTCGCGCACCACCAGGTCCAGGCTCGCATCGCGCCTGCTCGCGACGGCCTCGAGGCCGTCCTGGGCGCGGATCCGCAGGCGCGGCGCGCGGGGCAGGTCCCACCAGGTGCGCACCAGCTCGGGCAGCGTCGCGTCGACGTCGACCGCGATGTGACCGGAGTCGGGGAGGCGGTGCGCGAGGTGCCGAGGGAAGGCGCAGGCGGCGGCCCCGACGTGCAGTGCGAGCAGGCGCGGCGGGAGACCCCACGCGTCCACGGCGGCGGACAGGTGGCGCATGTACTCGAAGGCGAGCTCGCCCGGATCGGGGTCGAGCGGGGAGCTGGGAACTCCGTTGACCCATAGGAACGTTGTCCCATCGGGCTCGTCTCGCAGCTCGGCGACGCCGGTCGCGATCGGGAACTCGACGCCTCGGGGCACGTCGGGCGCGATCCGGGTCCGCTGGCGTGGCATGGCCTCACCCTAGACGCTCGTCTAGCCCGGGGGACGCGCGACGGATAGACTTGACCATACGGTGCATCAGAAGGAGGGCGAGATGCCGCTGTCGGAATACGAGCAGCGCGTTCTTGAGCAGCTCGAGAGGGATCTCGGCTCGGACGCCAAGCTCGGCTCTGCGATGGCGCGGGCGTCGAGGCCCCGCGGTCGCTACGTGTGGGCCGGGGTCGGCGTCGTCGCCGGTCTCGGGATCGTGGTGACGGGCGCCGTCACCCAGCTGATCGTCGTCGGCGTGGCCGGGTTCGCGGTCATGCTGGCCGCCGCCGTGTGGGCGCTGCTCGCCCCCCGTCCCGTCGGCAGCCGCCCCGTCGCCTCGAGCGGAGGGGACGCCCGTCGTCGCAAGGCCGACAAGGGCTTCATGACCCGCATGGAGGAGCGCTTCGAGCGCCGTCGCGAGCAGGGCGACATCTAAGGTCCGCAGTTCAGTCGCGCCGCAGGGCGCGGGCTCACCCGCGCGAGCGGGCGCCCTTCTCCGCGTCCCGTGCCGCGTTCGCGACCCTGTCCGCCCAGCCGGCGAGGACGTCGGCCGCCACCCCGCTGCCCGCCGGCGCGTAGCGCTGGTCCTCGACCGCGGTGCGGAGGGCCGCGAGGGCGACCCGCGCATCGTCCCCCAGGTCGGGGCCCTCACCCAGGATCGCGAGCTCCGTCTCCGCCGGCGTGAGCGTCTCGTCGCCGGCGCGCGCGCCCAGCCGACGCGTCATCGACGCCCACGCGCTCTCGGCGTCCGTGATCGCGGCGGCGCCCCGGCGCGCCCGCCACCACAGCAGCCCCGTGCCGGCCGCCGCCGTCAGCACCAGGACGGCGACCAGCACCCACGACCCGGCGGTGCCCTGCTCGCCCGCGCCGGCCGCGGGGGCCGCGGACGGCTCGGCCGTCGGCAGCGGCCGCTCGGGCTGCGCGGTGGGCCGGGTGGTGTCGCGCACGTCGGGCACCGGCGGGGTGTCCTGCTGGTCGGGCGTCGCGTACATCGGGCGCTGGCCGGTCTGCACCGCGGGGGTCGGCTCGAAGCGGACCCAGCCGTGCCCGGGGAAGTACAGCTCGGGCCACGCGTGCGCGTCGCGGCCGCGCACCACGTAGCGGCCGTCGGCCTCCGCGCCGCCCAGGTACCCGATCGCCATGCGCGCCGGGATGTCGAGGGTGCGCGACATCACCACCATCGCGGTCGCGAACTGCACGCAGTAGCCGCGGCCGTCCGCGAGGAACGCGGACACCGCGTCGCCGCCCGACGGCGCGACGTCCGTCGAGTACTGGAAGTTGGGGCCGCGCAGGTACTCCTGCAGCAGCAGCGCGGTCTCGTAGCGGTCGGTGGCGGGCGACGTCACCGCCTCGGCGACCTGGCGCACCTTCTCGATGTCGATGCGCTCGTTGAGGTCGAGGTAGCGCGTGGGGACGGCGGAGTCGCCGCCCGAGGCGATGAGCCCGTCCGCGCCGCGCAGCGAGTCCTCGGTGTGGAAGTCGGCCGCCGAGCGCACGGTGTAGGTGAGGCCCACCGTCCCCTCGGGGCGCCCGATCAGCACCTCGTCGGTGGACGGGTCGTAGGTCCACTCGCTCCCGGCGGCGAGCGAACGGGGGCTCGAGGGGATGGGCACGCGCGTCTCCGCCGAGTCGCCGATCGCGATGGTGGCGGTGCTCGGCTCCGCGATCAGCGGGTCGGCGAGATCCTCGGGCCACAGGACGCCGGTGGCGGGCCGCATGTCGCCCTCCGGGTCGCGGTCCCAGCGGGTGCCGTCAAACGTGCCGAACGTGTACACCCGCAGCACGTCCAGCCGGCCGTCGCTCGAGGTGTACGTGAGGACGGGCTCGGAGGACTGCTCGGTCAGGGAGTGACGCAGGTCGATCTCGAGGTCGAGCCGCGACGCGCCGCCGAGCTCGGCGGGCAGCGTGAGGCGCGGCATCGCGCCCCACCCGGGGCCGCCGATGGCGAGCGGGGCGGCGATCAGCGCGACCAGGACCGTCGCCGCGGTCGCCGCGAGCGCGGCGACGGGCGGTGCGGGGGAGGCGCCGTCGCGCGCCCGGGCGCGCCAGGACCCGCGGTCGCTGCGCCGCGACAGGGCGATCACCGCGAGCCACGCGGCAAGCGCGAGCGCGAGCACCGCGGTGGGGACGCGCCGCTCGAGCGTGAGCGCGGGAAGCCAGGGCGCCAGCAGCAGGAAGCCCGCGGAGGCCGCGAAGCCGGCGCCCACCGCGATCGCGTCGATGGCGAGGAACAGCGCGACCACGGCCAGCGTGATGGCGCCCGCGAGGGACGCCTCGACCTCCGCCGGGGCGACGGTGTGCTGGGCGTACCAGACCGCGCGCTCGGCGACCAGGCGGATCCCGTCGAGAGTCTCGCCGCGCGGGAACCAGGACGTGCCGCCGTCCGCGGTCGGGACGTAGGCGACCACGATGAGCCACGCGCCCGCCAGGGCGCCGGCCGCCGTGGGAAGGAAGGGGCGGCCGGTGGCGAGCCGCGCGAGCACCACCACGGCGGCCGTGGCGGCGAGCACGGCGGCCATGGGGCGCAGCCAGTCGCCGAACACCACGAGCCCCGACAGGCCACCCACCCCGAGCCCGGTCGCGAGGGCGATCAGCGGCGTGGCGATGAGGCGCCACCGCCCGCCGTTCACAGCACCTCCTCGGCGAGCAGCCTCGCCCACGCGTCCTCGAGGCGCTCCGGCTCGATGGTGGCGATCGCGCGCCAGCCCGCGGCGGTGAGCGTCTGGACGGTGCGGTCGGCGCGGGAGCGTGCGGACTCCGGGGCCCGCACGATCGCCCACGCCCGCCCCGTCTCGCCCAGCGGCGCGAGGGCGCGCAGCGCCACGGACCCCGACGGCTCGATCACGGCGACCACCACGTCGCGGTGGCCGGGGTCGAGCCGGCCCGCGCCGGCCGCGATGAGCCGGTCGGCCTCCGCGGTGCTGTCGGTGGGGGCCAGGTCGACGGTGGAGTCGAGGATCGTGGCCCGCGCGGACTCCGCGGCGCGGCCGTGGGTGTCGTGCACCGACGTCTCCTGAGCGCCCGCGATGAGCCGCACCGGGTGCCCGGCCTCGACCACGGACAGCGCGACGGAGGCCGCCGCGGTGATGGCCCACTCGAGGCCCGTCGGAGCGGGAGGCAGCCCCAGCAGGATGGTCGCGGCGGTGCGCCCCTGCTGCTCCTCGGACCGCACCACCAGCGTGCCGCGGCGCGCGGACGAGGCCCAGTGCACGCGGCGGAGGTCGTCGCCGTCGCGGTAGTCCCGCAGCGACGCGTCGTCGGCCGCGGGGGTGCGGGCGCCCGCGTGCGCGCGGTCCGCGCTGCCCATGAGCTCGCCCGCGCTCGCGGCGAGGTCCACCACCGCGGGCCACACGGCGACCTCGGCCGCCGGCCCCACCGCGCGGTCGGACCAGGCGAGACCGAACGGGTCGGCTGCGCGGGCGAGCGCCGGGCCCAGCAGCCAGCGGCCGCGCCTCGACGGCTCGAGGCGGTAGCGCAGCTCCACGGTGCCGGCCCTGCGCGAGATCGCGGCGCGCGTCCCTGCGCCGCCCGTGAGCTCCGCGGCGGCCTGCTCGCGCAGCCGCATCGCGCGGGCCAGGGCGCCGCGCACCCCGACGCGCACGGTCACCTGCGCGGGCATGCCGGCGCTCAGGGTCGCGGGCACCACCTCGCGCGCGACGGCATGCACGCGCGCCCGGGTGGTGAGCACCTGCGCCACGATCCACGCGGCCGCGACCGCGGCGGCGGCGAGCACGGTCGCGCCGATGAGCACCAGGGGAGCGGATGCGAAGCCCACGCCCACGAGCAGGAGGGCGCCGCCGCCCGCGGCCAGGCCCACGCCGCGGGGCGTCACCACCGTCTCCGCGTCCTGATCGCGACGCATCGGGGCGGTCACGCGCCTCATCCGCGCGACAGCGCCTCGGGGGCGCGGGCCGCGGGCACCGCGACGCGCGCGAGGATGTCCTGGATCACGGCCTCCGCGGAACGGCCCGCGGCACGCGCCTGCGCCGCGGGGATCACGCGGTGGGCGAGCACCGGGACGGCGAGCGCCTTCACGTCGTCCGGAAGCACGTGGTCCCGACCCGCCATCGCCGCGCGCGCCTTCGCCGCGGCGAGCAGCTGCAGCGACGAGCGCGGCGACGCGCCCAGGCGCAGGTCCGGGCTCTCGCGCGTGCCCCGCACCACGTCCACCAGGTACTGCTTGACGGCGGGCGAGCCGTAGATGCCTCGCACGGTCGCGATCGCGCGCTCGAGGTCCGCGGCCGTCGCGACGGGCCGGACCTCCGCGAGGGGGTCGTGGCCGTCGTGGGCGTCGAGCATCGCGATCTCGTCGTCGGAGCTCGGGTACCCGACCGCGATGCGTGTCATGAAGCGGTCGCGCTGCGCCTCCGGCAGGGGGTAGGTGCCCTCCATGTCGATCGGGTTCTGCGTCGCGACCACCAGGAACGGCGCGGGCAGCGGCCGGGTCTCCCCGTCGACGGTGACGGCGCGCTCCTGCATCGACTCGAGCAGCGCGGCCTGCGTCTTGGGCGACGCGCGGTTGATCTCGTCCGCCACGACGATGTTCGCGAACACCGGGCCCGGACGGAACTCGAAGCGGTGCTCGTCGCCGCGGAACACGCTCACGCCCGTGACGTCGGACGGGAGCAGGTCCGGCGTGAACTGGATGCGGCCCACCGTGGTGTCGAGCGCGCGTCCCAGCGCGCGAGCCAGGGTGGTCTTGCCCACGCCGGGCACGTCCTCGAGCAGCAGGTGTCCCTCCGCGAGGATCGTCGCCAGCGTCGCATCCACCGCCTCGTCGAGACCGGACAGCACTGTCTGGAGCTGCGTGCGCACGCGCAGGGCCAGGTCGGCCACCTCGGCGAGCTGCGCGGCGGTCGGGACGGTCGTCGTCATGGTTCCCCTCTCCCTTGGTCCGAGCCTAGTTGAGCCATCGCGGCCCCGGCGATAGAGATTTCCCTCCACCGCTTCGTCTCTCGGACTACCTGGTGTTTTAGCGGAATCTAGCGAACTTTCTGCCCGTTTTCCGAGACATGTGGAGGGAAGTGGAGTAAAGTGGGGGCATCGGGAGGGACTGGGAGCCTGAGGGGAGGGGCCGATGTCTGAGAGCACGACGTTCGGCCTTGGGCCCACGGGTGTGTTCCTGGGCACCTTCACGCCGCGCCTGGATGACAAGGGGCGGCTGATCCTCCCGGCGAAGTTCCGCGGCCGGCTCGCCTCCGGGCTGGTCGCAACCCGCGGTCTCGACCGCTGCGTGTTCCTGTTCCCGCTGGACGAGTTCGCGCTCATCCACGAACGGCTGCGCCGCGCGCCGCTCGAGAACAAGGCGGCGCGGGATTACCTGCGCAGCTTCCTCGGGCACGCGAGCGACGACATCCCCGACAAGCAGGGCCGGATCCTGCTGTCGCAGCCGCTGCGCCGCTACGCGGGGCTCGAGCGCGACGTCGCCGTGGTGGGCATGGGCTCGCGTGTCGAGATCTGGGACGCGGAGAGGTGGGAGCAGTACCTCGAGGCCGGCGAGGACGCGTATGCGGAGACGGCGGCAGAGATCTTCGACGACATGTAGGAGCGCGTGCCCTGTGGCCTCCTCCCGGATCGCTCTGGCGGACTTCCCCCCGCCAGAGGAGCTCGGAGGGAGACCACGGGGCACGGGCGGCACCGGGAGAGGAGGGACGATGGGCGAGAACGGGAACGATGCGCGTGAGGACGCGGCGTCGCGGCACCGGCCGGTCATGCTCGAGCGCTGCGTCGACCTCCTCGCACCCGCGCTCGACCACGAGGGCGCGGTCGCGATCGACGGCACACTCGGGATGGGCGGCCACACCGAGGGCATCCTCGAGCGCTGCCCGCAGGCGCGCGTGGTCGGCATCGACCGCGACCCGCAGGCGATCGCGCTGGCCTCGGCGCGCCTCGCCCGGTTCGGCGACCGCTTCATCGCGCACCACGCCGAGTACGACGACATCCCCGGAGCCCTCGCGGCGGCCGGCGTCGCCCACGCCGACGGCATCCTGCTCGACCTCGGCGTGAGCTCGCTGCAGATCGACGACGCGGAGCGCGGCTTCTCCTACGCGCAGGACGCCCCGTTGGACATGCGCATGAACCCCGCGGATCCCGTCTCCGCGGCGGACCTGTTGCGCGACGCCGACGAGCGCGAGCTCGCGCGGATCCTGCGCGAGTACGGCGAGGAGCGCTTCGCTTCCAAGATCGCCCGGTCCATCGTGCGCCGCCGCGAGACGGCGCCGCTGACCCGGTCGGCCGAGCTCGTCGACCTCGTGCGCGCCTGCATCCCCGCCGCGACCCGCACGCCGGGCGCCGGCAACCCCGCGAAGCGCACCTTCCAGGCGCTGCGCATCGCCGTCAACCGGGAGCTCGAGGTGCTCGAGCGCGCGATCCCCGCCGCGATCGAGGGCGTCGGCGTCGGAGGGCGCGTGGTGGTGGAGTCGTACCACTCGCTCGAGGACCGCATCGTCAAGCGCGCGTTCGCCGAGGGCGCCGAGACCCAGGCGCCCCCCGGGCTGCCGGTGGTGCCCGAGTCGGCGCAGCCGTACCTCCGCCTCCTCACCCGCGGCGCCGAGAAGGCGTCGCCCGAGGAGGCCGAGTCGAACCCCCGTTCCAAGCCCGTCCGCCTCCGCGCGGCCGAGCGCCTCAAGGCCACCCCGCCCGAGCGTCTGAGGAGGACCGCATGAGCGCCGCACCCCTGCGCCAGCAGCGCGCCTACGCGCCGCGTCCCGAGGCGGCGCCCCGCCGCCAGCTGCGGGCCGTGTCCGCTCCCGACACGCCGCGCTCGCTGGCGCCGTTCGCGCTGCTGTGCATCGGGATCGTGCTCGCCGCGCTCGCCTCGGTGCTGCTCATCAACACGTCCATGGCGGAGGGCGCGTACGAGCGCCGCGACCTCAAGCTCGAGATCGCCGACCTCCACGTCCAGCAGGCCGCGCTCAACGAGACCCTCGACGGCAACGCCTCGCCGGCGAGCCTCGCGGACCGCGCGGCGCGCCTCGGCATGGCTCCCGCGTCCGCGCTCGGCACCGTGTCACTATCGGACGGCATGGTCCTCGAGACAGGGAAGAAGTAGACCGGATGCCTTCGCCCCGCGCGCCCCGCATGGCGGATCCGCGGTTGCGGCAGCGGATCCTCACTGTGGTCCTCCTCGCCGTGATCCTCGTGTTCGCCGCCCGGCTGGTGATGATCCAGGCCGTCAACGCCCAGTCCATCGCCAGCGAGGCCCTCGAGGAGCGGCTCGTCACCCGGGAGCTCTCCGTGCCGCGCGCCGACATCGTCGACCGCGACGGCGTGGTGCTCGCCACCTCCGTCGAGCGCTACAACGTGGGCGTCAACCAGGTGAAGATCCGCGACTTCGTGCGCACCGAGGACGGCGAGATCGTCGCGTCCGGACCCGCCGGCGCCGCGGAGATCCTCGCGCCCATCCTCGACATGGACCCCGACGAGCTGGGCGCCGCGATGGTGGGCGACAGCACGTTCGCGTACCTGGTCAAGGACATCTCGCCCGAGAAGTGGGAGCTCATCGCCGCGGAGAAGATCGTCGGCATCGAGCCCGAGCAGGTCGAGAAGCGCGTCTACCCGAACGATTCGCTCGCGGGCAACGTGGTGGGCTTCATGGGCGGCACCGCCGAGGGCACCGGCACGGTGGGCCTGACCGGCGTCGAGGCCGCCTACGAGGACGTGCTCGAGGGCACGCCGGGCGAGATCAAGTACGAGCGCGACTCGACCGGCGCCTACCTCATCCCCACCGGTGTCCAGGAGGAGACCGCCGCCGTCCCCGGCGAGGACGTGGTCCTCACCGTCGACCAGGACATCCAGTGGTACGCGCAGCAGCGCGCCCAGGAGGCGATCGCGGAGACCGGCGCGAGCCAGGCCACCGTGGTGGTGCAGGACACGCAGACGGGGGAGATCCTCGCGCTGGTGGACTCCGACTCGGTCGACCCGAACGACCCGGCGGCCTCCGACTCCGACGACCGCGGCGCGCGCTCCGTGTCGACCATCTTCGAGCCCGGCTCGACCGCGAAGGTCATCACCATGGCGGCCGCGATCGAGGAGGGCGTCGCGACGCCGCTCACGCACTTCACGGCGCCGTACAAGTACACGACCGCCAACGACCAGACGTTCACCGACTCCCACGAGCACGAGACGCAGAAGCTCACGCTGTCGGGCATCCTCGCGACCTCCTCCAACACCGGCACGGTCCAGGTGGGCGAGCTGATGAGCGCGGCGACCCGCGAGGAGTACCTGCGCAAGTTCGGCTTCGGCGAGACCACCGGGGTGGGCCTCTACGGCGAGTCGGCCGGCATCCTGCGCGACTGGGAGGACTGGGACGGCCGCACCACGTGGGGCGTGACGTTCGGCCAGGGCATCGCGGTCACCGCGCTCCAGGCGACCCAGGTGTTCTCCATCATCGCGAACGAGGGCGTCAAGCTGCAGCCCACCGTGGTGAAGGGCTTCACCGACGCCGACGGCACGTTCACGCCGCGCGAGACGGCGAAGTCCGAGCGGGTGGTGTCGAAGTCCACCGCCAACCAGGTGCTCACCATGCTCGAGGACGTCACCCAGGACGGAGGCACCGGCGTGCTGGCCCGCATCGACGGCTACCGCGTCGCGGGCAAGACCGGAACCGCGCAGGCCGCGGGTGCCGACGGCCGGCTCACGTCGATCGTCGCGTCCTTCATCGGCATCGCCCCGGCCGACGACCCGCGTATCGTCGTGTCCGTCATCCTGCGCGATCCGAAGACCGAGATCTGGGGCGGCACCACCGCCGCCCCCGTGTTCAAGGATGTGGCAACCTTTGCGTTGCAGTCCCTGCGGGTGCCGCCGTCCACGACGGAGCCCACGCTGTACCCGACCACCTGGAAGTGAGAATGCCGGACCTCTCGATGCGTCCCCACCGCGTCGCCGGCGCCCTGCTCAGCGCCATCGAGGCGCGCGTGGGCGCGGACCTGCACGGACCCGACGTGCGCGTGACCGGGGCCACCGTCGACTCCCGCGACGCCCGCCCGGGCGACCTGTTCTGCGCGCTGCCCGGCGAGAACGTCCACGGCGCGCGGTTCGCCGCGCAGGCCGTCGCGAACGGCGCGGCCGCCATCATCACCGACCACGAGGGCGCCGAGCTCTCGCTGGCCACCGGCGTGCCCGTGCTGGTGGTCACCCACCCGCGCCGCTCGGCGGCGCTCGCCGCCGCGGAGGTCTACGCCGACCCGTCCCGCGACGTCCCGCTGGTGGGCATCACCGGCACCAACGGCAAGACCACCACGTCCTTCCTGGTGGAGGGCGCGCTGCGCACCGTCCACGAGAAGGTGGGCCTGCTCGGCACCGTCGAGATGCGGATCGGCGACGAGTCCGCGCCCGCCGCCCGCACCACCACCGAGGCGCCCATGCTCCAGGGCCTGCTCGCGCGCATGCGCGAGGCCGGCGTGGGCGCGGCCGTCGCGGAGGCCTCGTCGCAGGCGATCGCGCTGGACCGGGTCACCGCCACCCGCTTCGCGGTGGTGCTGTTCACCAACCTCTCGTACGAGCACCTCGACTTCCACCACACCATGGAGGAGTACTTCGAGGAGAAGGCGCGCATCTTCACGCCCGAGTTCGCGGACCGCGCCGTGGTGCTCATCGACGACGAGTGGGGCCAGCGGCTGGTCGACGAGGTCTTCGTACCCGTCGAGACGGTCTCCACCCGCCCCGGGTCGCCCCGCGGCGACTGGAACGCGGTCGAGGCGTGGCCCACCGAGCGTGGCGGCATGCGGTTCGTGCTCGTCGCCCCCGACGCCTCGCGCCACGACGTCGACATCCCGCTGCCCGGCCTCATCAACGTCTCGAACGCGACCGGCGCGATCGTGGCGGCGCACGCGATGGGCGTCCCGCTGGCGGACGCGATCCGCGGCGTCGAGACCGCGCGCCCCGTGCCCGGCCGCACCGAGATCGTCACCACGCGCGACGCGGACACCCCCATGACGGTGGTCGACTACGCGCACACGCCCGACGGCATCGCGAGCGTCCTCGACGCGATGCGGCTCGTCACCCCCGGTCGTATCTTCATCGTGTTCGGCTGCGACGGGCTGCGGGACGACTCGAAGCGGCCGGGCCTCGGCACCGCCGCCGCGACGCATGCCGACGTGGTGATCGTCACCGACGAGAACCCCCGCACCGAGCCGCCCGAGCACATCCGCTCCCGGATCCTCGAGGGCGTCGACGCCGAGCGGCCGGACCGCCGCGACGTGCTCGAGATCTCGCCGCGCGCCGCCGCCGTCCAGGCGGCCGTGCGCATGGCCGGGCCCGAGGACACCATCATCGCCACCGGCAAGGGCCACGAGACCACGCAGGAGATCGACGGAGTGCACCACCCCTACACCGACGCGGGGGCCTTCCTCGACGCCCTGGCCGCCGTGCGCGAGGAGCGCGCGTGAGGCCCGTCACCGCCCAGTGGGTGGCGAACGCCGTGGGCGGCACGCTCGCCGCGGACGTCGACACGCTCGTCACGGGCGTCGAGAAGGACTCGCGCGCCATCGAGCCCGGCCACCTCTACGTCGCGTTCGTGGGGGAGCGGGTCGATGGCCACGACTACGTCCCGCAGGCCGTGGCCGCGGGCGCCGCGCTGTGCCTCGTGTCGGAGCCGGTGGACGCGCCGCACGTGCTGGTCGCGGACGTCCAGGCGGCGCTCGGCCTGCTCGCGCGCGCCTACCTCGCGCTGCTGCGCTCGGAGGGCCAGATCACCGTGATCGGCATCACGGGCTCCAACGGCAAGACCACCACCAAGGACCTGCTCGCGCAGTCCCTGCCCGACGTGGTCGCGCCGGTAGGCAGCTTCAACAACGAGATCGGCATGCCGCTCACGGTGCTGCGCGCCGACTCGACCACCCGCCACCTGGTCCTCGAGATGGGCGCCAGCGGGCTGGGCCACATCGCCTACCTCACCGACATCGCGCCGCTCGACGTCGCCGTCGCGCTCACCGTCGGCACCGCCCACATGGGGGAGTACGCGTCGCCCGACGACGTTGCGGTCGCGAAGAGCGAGATCGTGAAGGGCCTGGTCCCCGGCGGGGTCGCCGTGGTGAACGGGGACGATGCGCGGGTCGCCCCCATGGCCGCGCTGGCGGAGCGCTCGGTCACCTTCGGCGTGGGCCACGGCGACGTCGCCGCGCGCGGCGTCACCACCGAGCGCGGCCGCGCGTCGCTCGAGGTGGTGCTCGCCGGCGAGCCGCCGCGCGAGCTGCCGCGCCGCACGCTGTCGCTCGTGGGCGAGCACCACGTCACCAACGCGCTCGCCGCGCTCGCCGTGTGCCTCGAATGCGGGTTGGACCCCGACGAGGCGTGGCGGCGCGTGGCCGCCGCCGGGCCGGTCTCCGCGCACCGCATGGCCGTCACCGAGCGCCCCGACGGCGTCACCGTGATCGACGACGCGTACAACGCGTCCATCGAGTCCGTGCGCGCCGCGCTGCGCGCGCTCAAGCTCGTCGCCGAGGGCGGCCGCAGCATCGCGGTGCTCGGCGCGATCCTCGAGCTGGGGGACGCGTCGACGGAGATCCACGACTCGATCGGCACCGACGTGGTGCGCCTGCGGATCGACCGCACCATCATCGTCGGCGAGGGCGCGCGGGCCGCGTACGTCGGCGCGGTGCGCGAGGGGTCGTGGGGCGACGAGGCCGCCTACGTCGATACAATCGCCGAGGCGCGCGCGCTCCTCGAGGAGACGCTGCGGCCGGGGGACACGGTCCTCGTCAAGGCGTCCCACGGCTCCGGCCTGTGGGAGCTCGCCGATCAGCTCGTGGGAGGAGTCGGATGAAGGCGGTCGTGTTCGCGGCAGGGCTCGGAGTCCTGCTGTCACTCCTGGCGACCCCGGTGTTCATCCGGTACCTCACCCACCGCCAGTTCGGCCAGTTCATCCGCCAGGACGGTCCGGCGAGCCACCACGTCAAGCGCGGCACCCCCACCATGGGAGGCGTCGTCATCATCCTCGCCGCCGTCCTCGCGTGGCTGGGAGGCAACCTCCTCGTCGGCAGGGCGCCCAGCGCATCGTCCATGCTCGTCGTCTTCCTCATGGTGGGGCTCGGCCTGGTCGGCTTCCTCGACGACGCGATCAAGATCTCGCGCGAGCGCTCGCTGGGCCTCAAGGCACGTTGGAAGTTCCTGGGCCAGGGCGTGGTCGGCATCTCGTTCGGCATCCTCGCGCTCCAGTTCCCCGACGCGAACGGGGTGACCCCCGCGTCGTCCGCCGTGTCCTTCCTGCGCGACACGAACCTGGACTTCGCGATCTGGGGACCCACGATCGGCCTCATCCTGTTCGTGATCTGGTCCAACCTGCTCATCACGGCGTGGTCCAACGCGGTCAACCTCACCGACGGTCTCGACGGCCTCGCCAGCGGCACCGCGGTGATCTTCTTCGCCGCGTACGTGCTCATCGGGCTGTGGCAGATCAACCAGGCCTGCGGCGCCCCCGGCGCCGGCTCCACCTGCTACGAGGTCCGCGACCCGTGGGACCTCGCGATCCTCGCCGGCGCGATCGCCGGCGCCTGCCTGGGCTTCCTGTGGTGGAACGCGAGCCCCGCGAAGATCTTCATGGGCGACACCGGCTCGCTCGCGCTCGGCGGCGCGATCGCCGGCATGACCATGGTGACGCGGACGGAGCTGCTCGGCGTGATCGTCGGCGGCCTGTTCGTGCTGGTGGTGGCGAGCTCGGTCCTGCAGATCGGCTGGTTCAAGATCTCGGGCGGCAAGCGGCTGTTCAAGATGGCCCCCCTGCACCATCACTTCGAGCTGATGGGCTGGGGCGAGGTCACCATCGTGGTCCGGTTCTGGATCATCGCGGCGATGTTCACCGGGCTCGGCGTCGGGATCTTCTACGCGGAGTGGGTGGCATCGCTGTGACGGACCTGACGACCCTCGAGGGCCGTCGCGTGCTCGTCCTCGGGGTCGGCATCGCCGGCACCTCCGCGGCCGAGGTGACGCGCGAGCTCGGCGGGACCGCGGTCACCGTCGACGCCAACGGGGCCGCCGACCACCGCGACGTGACCGAGGTGGACCTCGCGACGTTCGACGTGGTGATGGCCTCGCCCGGCTTCGCGCCGCACTCCGACGCCGTGCGCGCGTGCGAGGCCGCCGGCCTGGAGATCTGGTCCGAGATGGAGTTCGCGTGGCGCGTGCGGCGCCCCGGCATCCCGTGGGTGATGGTCACCGGCACCAACGGCAAGACCACCACCACGCAGATGGTGGGTGCGATCGCCCGCGCGGGCGGCCTCGACGTGCGGGTCTGCGGCAACATGGGCATCCCCGTGATCCACGCCGCCCGCGAGGAGTCCGACCTGGTCGCGGTCGAGATCGCGAGCCTCCAGCTGCACTTCGCGCACACCATCTCCCCGCACGCGGCCGTGTGCCTCAACGCCGACGACGACCACACGGACTGGCACGGCAGCCTCGAGGCGTACCGCGCCGACAAGGCGAAGGTGTACCAGCACGTCCAGGTGGCGTGCGTGTACCCGGCGGCCGACGCGCTGGTCGAGTCGATGGTCGCGGACGCCGAGGTGGTCGAGGGGGCGCGCGCGATCGGCGTGACGCTCGGCTCGCCCGCCCCGTCGCAGCTGGGCGTGGTCGAGGGCCTGCTGGTGGACCGCGCCTTCGTGCCCGACCGCCACCGCGAGGCCGCGGAGCTGGGCGAGGTCGACGACCTCGCGCACCTGGTCGCCGGCGACGTGCCGCCGTACCTCGCCACCAACGCGCTGGCCGCGGCCGCGCTGTGCCGCGCCGTGGGCGTGCCGCCCGAGGCGGTGAGGGACGGGCTGCGCGCGTTCCGGCTCGACCACCATCGCACCGCCTGGGTGCGCGACCTCGACGGCGTCGCCTACGTCGACGACTCGAAGGCCACCAACGCCCACGCCGTCGAGGCGGCCTTCGGCGGGCGCGCGGACCGTTCGGTGGTGTGGATCGCCGGCGGGGTCGCCAAGGGCCAGGAGTTCTCCGCGCTGGTGCGCGCGATCGCGGGCCGCGTGCGGGCCGCGGTGCTCATCGGCGTGGACCAGGAGCCGCTCGCGACGGCCCTCGCGACACACGCGCCCGAGATACCCGTGGTGGCCGTGCCTCCGGGGGAGGATGTGATGAGCCGGGCGGCCCAGGCGGCCCGGGGGCTCGCGGAGCCGGGGGACACGGTGCTCCTGTCACCCGCGTGCGCATCGTTCGATCAGTTCCGCAGCTATGCGGACAGAGGAGAGGCGTTCACCAGGGCGGTGGAGGCGTGGGACCGCTAGGAGGTGGCATGACGGCGACTGCGGCACGGCCGGAGAGCACCGTCAGCGCCTGGCGGTCCCCTCTCACCTCGTACTACCTGCTCGCCTCCGCGACGGGGATCCTGGTGCTCGTGGGGCTCGCCGTGGTGCTGTCGAGCTCGTCGATCGCGTCCATCCGCACGTCGGAGGGCAACGCGTACGCGGGCTTCCTCACGCAGCTCATCGCGCTCGTGGTGGGCATGGCCGCGCTGATCGTCGGCTCGCGCCTGCCCATCACGTTCTGGCGACGCATCGCGCCGCTGGTGCTGTACGCGTCCATGGGCCTGCTGGTGCTCGTGTTCTTCGCCGGCGAGGCCGTGGGCGGCAACCAGGCGTGGATCCGCATCGCGGGCTTCAGCCTGCAGCCGTCGGAGATCGCGAAGCTGGGCCTCGCCCTCTACCTGGGCGTGGTGCTGTCGCGCTTCCGCGACCGCCTCACCAACCCCAAGCACATCCTGATGCCCGGCGGGCTGATGGCCGCGATCGTGCTCGCGCTGGTGCTGCTCGGTCGCGACATGGGCACCGCGATGGTGCTCGTGGTGGTGGTCGCGGTCGCGTTCTGGGTCGCGGGCGTGCCCGCGCGCTTCTTCGGGATCGCGGCCGCGGTGGGCGGCGCCGGGATCGTCGCGCTCATCTTCTCCGCGCAGTCCCGAGTCGACCGCATCCACCAGTGGGCCACCGGGTCCTGCACGGACACCGCCGAGTGCTGGCAGCAGACCCACGGCACGTGGGCGCTCGCCTCGGGCGGTCTGTGGGGCCTCGGGCCCGGCATGAGCCGCGAGAAGTGGGGCTGGCTGCCGGCCTCCGACAACGACTACATCTTCGCGATCATCGGCGAGGAGTTCGGCCTGCTGGGCACGCTGCTCATCCTCGCCGCCTTCGCGATGATCCTCATCGCGGTCACCCGCATCGTGACCCGCAGCACCGACCGGTTCGTGCAGATCGCGGGCGGCGCGATCGGCGCGTGGATCGTGGTGCAGGCCGTCATCAACATCGCGGTGGTCCTCGAGTTCCTGCCCGTCACGGGCGTGCCGCTGCCGCTCGTCTCCTCCGGAGGTTCGTCCCTCATCATGTCGCTGGCCGCCATGGGTGCCCTGCTCGCCTTCGCCCGCAACGAGCCCGGGGCCCCCGAGGCCCTCGCGGCGCGACCCTCCGTGGTGCGCCGCTCGCTCGCCGTGCTGTCGCGGGGGCGCCGTGGCTAGCCTGCTGCTCGCCGGCGGCGGCACCGCCGGGCATGTCAACCCGCTGCTCGCGACGGCCGCGACCCTGCTGGAGCGCGGCCACGACGTCACCGCGGTGGGCACCGCGGACGGCCTCGAGGCGGACCTGGTGCCGCGCGCGGGGGTCGACCTGGTCGAGATCGAGAAGGTGCCGTTCCCGCGCCGTCCCGACGCCGCCGCGCTGCGGTTCCCCGGGCGGCTGCGCCGCGCGATCCGCGCGTGCGAGGACGCGATCGACCGTGTGGGGGCCGATGCGGTGGTCGGGTTCGGCGGCTACGTGTCCACGCCCGTGTACCTGGCGGCGCGCCGCCGCGGGCTGCCCATCGTGGTGCACGAGGCCAACGCGAAGCCCGGCATCGCGAACAAGCTGGGCGCGCGCCTCACCGAGCGCGTCGCCGTGACGTTCCCCGGCACGCCGCTACGCCACGCGACCGTCACCGGCCTGCCTCTGCGGCCCGAGATCGAGGTGCTCGCGCGCACGCTCGCCGACCCCGACAGCCGCGCCCGCGCGGCCGCGCAGGCCCGCGAGTCGCGCGGGTGGGCGCCCGACGCCCACGTGCTGCTGGTGTTCGGCGGCTCGCTGGGCGCGGCGAGCCTCAACGCCGCGCTCGCGCAGGCGATCGGGACGCTCGTGTCGCACGGCGTGCACGTCATCCACCTCACGGGCAAGGGCAAGACCGAGGAGGCCTACCGCGCCCTCGCCGAGCTGCCCGCCCGCAGCCGCGCCATGTACGCGGTCTCCGAGTACGCGCACGACATGGCCGCCGCCTTCGCCGCCGCCGATGCCGTGGTGTGCCGCTCGGGCGCCGCGACGGTCTGCGAGATCGGGGCGCTCGGCCTGCCCGCGCTGTACGTCCCGCTGCCGCACGGCAACGGCGAGCAGGCGCTCAACGCCGCCTCCGCCGTCGAGGCGGGCGCCGCGGTGGTGATCCGCGACGCGGACCTGACCCCCGGCTCGCTCACGCTCCAGGCGGAGAGCATGCTGCTCGACGCTGACTCGCGCGCCGCGATGCGGGCCGCCGCGCGCGACATCGGCATCGCCGACGGAGCCGCGCGCCTCGCCGACCTGATCGAGGGCGCGCTGTGAGCGAGCGGATCCACTTCATCGGCGTGGGCGGCTCCGGCATGTCCGCCGTCGCGCGCCTCATCGCCGCCCGGGGCTACACCGTCTCCGGTACCAACCTCACCGAGACCGCCTACTTCGACGCGCTGCGCGAGGCCGGCATGGACGTCCAGCTGGGTCACGACGCCGCGCTGGTCGACGGCGCCGCCGCCGTGGTGGTCTCGACCGCCGTGCGCGAGACCAACGTCGAGCTGGCGCGCGCCCGCGAGCTCGGCATCCCCGTGTGGCACCGCTCCGAGGCGCTCGTGCGCGCGCTCGAGGGCCAGCGGCTCATCGCTGTCGCCGGCTCGCACGGCAAGACCACCACGTCCGCGATGGTCGCCCACGCGCTGCACGCGAGCGGCGTCGACGCGGGCTTCGCGGTGGGCGCGCGCGTGTTCGGCATCGAGGGCGCCGTCGCGGGCGGCTACGCCGGAACATCCGGCATCTCCGTGCTCGAGGCCGACGAGTCCGACGGTTCCTTCCTGCGCTACCGCCCCGAGGTCGCGATCCTGCTCAACATCGAGCCCGACCACCTCGACTTCCACGGCACCGTCGAGAACCTCCATCGCGCGTTCGCGGACTTCGCCGCGCAGTCGCGCACGGTGGTCGCGTGCGTGGACGATGCGGTGGTCAGGGGCCTTGTCGCTGACGCGCGGGCGCGGGGCGCCCGGGTGCTCACCTACGGCTCCGTCGGGTCGGGCGCCGACGCGGAGGTGGGGCCGGACGGCATCGCCTTCGAGGGGCGCACGGTGCCGCTCGCGGTGAGCGCGCCGGGCCACCACAACCGGCTCAACGCGACCGCCGCGTGGCTCGCCGCGCTCGAGGTGGGCGCGGACGCCGAGGCGGCCGCCGCATCGTTCTCCTCCTTCGCGGGGACCGGGCGCCGGTACCAGCTGCGCGGCGAGGCCGCGGGCGTGAGGGTCATCGACGACTACGCCCACCACCCGACCGAGGTCGCGGCGCTGCTCAAGGCGGCGCGCGACGGGGGAGCGGGGCGCATGGTGGTGCTGTTCCAGCCGGCGCTGTTCACGCGCACGCGCGACCACGCCGAGAACTTCGGGCGCGCGCTGTCCGTCGCCGACGCGGCGGTGGTGCTCGCGCCGGTGCACGGCGACCGCGAGGACCCGATCCCCGGCGTGTCGTCGGCGTCGATCGCGGCGCACGCGGTCATGCCCGAGGGCTCGACGCTCACGCTCGCCGAGGATCTCGAGGACGCCGCCCGGCTGGCCGCGGACGCGGCGCGGCCCGGCGACACGGTGTTCACGGTGGGCTCGGGCACGGTCACGCTGGCGGCCGACTGGATCCTCGCGCGGCTCGCGGAGCGCGATGTCTGAGGTCAGGCGCCCGCCGCGACCCTCGGCCCCCGTCAAGCGGGCGCCCGCGGCCCCGCCGGCCGCCCCCGCGGCCCCGCCCAGCGCTCCGTCCCCGCGCGTGGAGCGCCCGCGTACCGGCCCGGTCCCCGCCGGTCAGGTCGCGGCCGGCCGCCCCCGCTCGAGCGGGGTGCCCGTGACCGCGGAGACGGACGAGCTCGCGCGCGCCTGGCGCCGCGACGGCGCCGCCCGGCGACCCGCGGCGTCGACCGCGCCGACGCCCGACGTGTCGCGCCGTTCGCGCCTGGGCGGGCGGCTGCGTCGCCACGGCGCCCGCGGCGCGGAGGTGGCCGCCGAGCAGCTCGGCAACGTCACCCTGCGGCTCCAGACCCGGCTCAAGGAGCGCGCAGCGGCGCAGCGCCGGCTCTCGGCGATCGTGTGGGCGAGGCGCGCCGGCTACGTGCTGATCGCCGCCGTGCTCGCGTGGGTGGTGCTCGCGTCGCCCGTGCTCGCGCTCGACCCGGAGCAGGTGGAGGTCACCGGCTTCGGCACCGTGGTCGAGCCCGCGGACGTCGCCGAGGTGGTCGCGGCCCACGAGGGCCAGTCGCTCGCGACGCTGCCCTCGTCGCGCCTGGCCGACGAGCTGCGCGAGGTGCCCGGCGTGCGCGACGCCACCGTGGAGCGGGTGTGGCCGCGCGGCCTGGTGATCGAGCTCGTGTCGCGCGAGCCGGTCGCCGCGGTTCCGGCGGACGGCGGCTTCGACCTGCTCGACTCGGAGGCGACCCGCGTGGGCCACGTCGCGGAGGAGCCCGACCTGCTGCCCGTGGTCACGGTGCCGGTGGGCAAGGGCAACGAGCGGATCCTCGAGGCCGCGCTCGGGGTGGTGAACCAGCTGCCCGTCAAGCTCCGCAACCGCGTCGAGGACATCAGCGCGACGTCGGAGAACACCGTGACGTTCGTGCTGCGCAACGGGCCGGTGGTGGACTGGGGGAGCGCGGAGGATTCGGCGCTCAAGGCGCGCGTCCTGCAGGTGCTGCTCAAGTCCGACGAGGCCGCGGACGTCACCGAGATCGACGTCTCCGCGCCCACCCTGCCGACCACCAAGTCGGCCTGAGCGCGGACGGCGCGCCGCGCATCGTCCCCGCGCCGATAATTCTTCGCGACACGCGCGCGTGTCGGAGGCGGGTTCGGGCCGCGCGCCCGTACCTTCGTCAGTGAACGACTTGACATAACTATAACCCTCAACTTGAGGGTTAAGGTTGAAGGGACAGGCACATGGCCGCACCGCAGAACTACATCACGCACATCAAGGTCGTCGGCGTGGGCGGTGGCGGCGTCAACGCCGTGAACCGCATGATCGACGTCGGCCTCAAGGGCGCCGAGTTCATCGCGATCAACACCGACGCGCAGGCCCTGCTCATGTCCGACGCGGACGTGAAGCTCGACATCGGCCGCGAGCTGACCCGCGGCCTGGGCGCCGGCGCCGACCCCGAGGTGGGCAAGAAGGCGGCCGAGGACCACGAGGACGAGATCGCGGAGGCGCTGCGCGGCGCCGACATGGTGTTCGTCACCGCGGGCGAGGGCGGCGGCACCGGCACGGGCGGCGCGCCCGTGGTGGCCCGCATCGCGCGCTCGCTCGGCGCGCTGACCGTCGGCGTGGTGACCCGCCCGTTCGGCTTCGAGGGCCGCCGCCGCGCGGACCAGGCCGAGAACGGCATCGCGACGCTGCGCGACGAGGTCGACACCCTCATCGTCATCCCCAACGACCGCCTCCTCGACATCTCGGACTCCTCGCTGAGCGTGCTGGGCGCCTTCGCCGCCGCGGACCAGGTGCTCCAGGGCGGCGTGCAGGGCATCACCGACCTCATCACCACGCCCGGCCTCATCAACGTCGACTTCAACGACGTGAAGTCCGTGATGCAGGGCGCCGGCACCGCGCTCATGGGCGTGGCGAGCGCCCGCGGCGAGTCCCGCGCGCTCGAGGCCGCGGAGGGCGCGATCGCGTCGCCGCTGCTCGAGGCGTCGATCGAGGGCGCGCACGGCGTGCTGCTGTCGATCTCCGGCGGTTCCAACCTGGGTATCAAGGAGGTCGAGACCGCGGCCCGCCTGGTGCGCGAGGCGGCCCACCCCGAGGCGAACATCATCTTCGGAACGGTCATCGACGACTCGCTGGGCGACGAGCTCCGCATCACGGTCATCGCCGCCGGCTTCGACGGCGGCGCGCCGACCCACCGCACCCACGCGGGCGCGCTCGGCTCGATCGAGTCGGCGCCCGCGCCCAAGGCGGAGGCGCTCGAGCCCATCGACGCGCCGGTCGAGGCGGACGTGATCCCGGCGGCGCCCGTCGCGAAGGACCCCGCGCCGGCCACCGACGCGATCCCCGTGACGCCGCCGGCCCGCCCCGCGGCCGACGCGCTCGACGTGCCCGACTTCCTCCGGTAGGAGGGGGTGCTCGACGCCGGGCTGCCGGTCCGCGCGTTCTTCACCACGCGCGCCGGCGGCTCCTCGGCGGCGCCGTACGACTCGCTCAACGTCGCCACCCACGTGGGCGACAGCCCGGAGGCGGTCGCGCTCAACCGCGCGACCGTCTCCGCGCTCGCGGGCGCGCCCGTGTCCTTCCTCCACGCCGAGCACGGCATCCGCGTCGCCGAGGTGACGGTGCCGGGGGAGGACCCGCCGGTCGCGGACGTGCTGGTCACCCGCACCCCGGGCGTCGCGATCGGCGCGATCGCCGCGGACTGCGTGCCCGTGCTGCTGCACGACGCCGCCACCGGCGCCGTCGCCGCCGTGCATGCCGGGCGCGAGGGCGTCCGGATGGGCGCCGTCGACGCGGCCGTGGCCGCTCTCCTCGACCTGCGCACGCCCGCGCAGCGGCGCGACCGTCGCGGCATGGCGGCGAGCATCGGTCCCGCGATCTGCGGCCGCTGCTACGAGGTGCCCGAGGAGATGCGGGACCAGGTCGCGTCCCGCCACCCGACCGCGCGCTCTGTCACGCGCGCGGGCACCCCGGCGCTCGACCTGCCGCGCGCGATCGAGACGCGGCTGGGGGAGCTGGGCGTCGCCGACGTGCTCCGGCACCGCGCGTGCACCCTCGAGGACCCGACACTGTTCTCCCATCGCCGCGACGGCGTCACGGGAAGGCACGTGGGCGTGATCGTCTGCGGCGTGTCGGTCCGCTGACCAGGGCGATCACGGCCCTACCGTGAAGACGTTGTCCAGCACCACGACCAGGGGGTCATGATGAGCGCACTGCGCAAGGCGATCCAGTACCTCGGCTTCGACGTGAACGAGCAGGAGGAGTACGGCTACGCCGACCGCGAGCCCGAGCTCGCGCCCGTGACCAACCTGCACGACGTCTCCGAGGTCAAGCAGCACGGCCCCAAGTCGGCGCCCGTCAGGGCGGTGCGCGCGCCCCGCGAGTCCGCCGCGCCCGCGCACGACCTGCGCCGCATCCAGACCATCAAGCCGCGCAGCTACAACGACGCGCGACTGATCGGCGAGGCGTTCCGTCAGGGCGTGCCCGTCATCATGAACCTCACCGAGATGACCGACGCGGACGCCAAGCGCCTCGTCGACTTCTCCGCGGGCCTGTCCTTCGGTCTCCACGGCTCGATCGAGCGCGTCACCACCTCGGTGTTCCTGCTGTCGCCCGCGCACGTGGAGATCGGCATCGACGAGGAGCCCCAGCAGGACCAGGCGTTCTACAACCAGGCCTGACCCTCGCGGTAGGCTCGACGCGTGTCCTTCATCCTTGGCGCGCTCCAGTTCGTGCTGTTCCTGTTCATGATGGCGCTGCTCGCGCGCATCGTCATCAGCCTCGTGCTCGTGTTCGCGCGCGACTGGCGCCCCACGGGCGCGGCGCTGGTCGCGGTCGAGGGCGTGCTCACCGCGACCGACCCGCCCATCAAGGCGGTGCGCCGCGTGGTGCCGCCGCTGTCGCTCGGCCAGGTGCGCATCGACCTCGCGTTCCTCATCGTGTTCCTCGCGGTCTCGCTGCTCTACCAGGGCGTGGGCTACGTGGCCTTGGGCGTCTGATCCCGCGCTCTCAAGTGCGTGCCGATACACATGTCGGTACAGTGACGAAATATCCGTACGGCCGGTACACCGGCCCCTATACCGCGTGAGGTGGAAGTCGATATGGCATTGCTCACCGCCGAGGACGTCCTCAACAAGGCCTTCTCCAAGACCAAGTACCGCGAGGGCTTCGACCAGGACGAGGTGGACGACTTCCTCGACGAGGTCGCCGCCACGATCGCCCAGCTCACCCAGGAGCGCGACGAACTCGCCGCGCAGCTCGAGCAGGGCGGAGGCGCGCCCGCCGCGGCGCCCGCCCCCGAGCCGACGCCCGAGACCGGCCTGCTCCAGGCCGCGACCGACCCGACGCCCCCGACCCCGACCGGCATGCTCGCCATGGCGCAGAAGCTGCACGACGAGTACGTGCAGGCCGGCGAGGAGGAGAAGGAGCGCCTGATCGAGGAGGGCAAGGCGAAGGCCGAGTCCATCGTCGAGCGCGCCGAGACCGACGCCGCGGCCCGCATGGACGAGCTCAACTCGGAGCGCTCGCTGCTCGAGTCGAAGATCGACGACCTGCGCCGCTTCGAGCGCGACTACCGCGCCCGCCTCAAGTCCTACCTGTCCAACCTGCTCGACGACCTCGACCACGCCGAGGGCACCGCGCCCGCGCCGGTC
This sequence comes from Demequina silvatica, assembly GCF_000971215.1. Lineage (GTDB taxonomy): Bacteria > Actinomycetota > Actinomycetes > Actinomycetales > Demequinaceae > Demequina > Demequina silvatica. The sequence goes on along the minus strand of NZ_BBMA01000008.1, from coordinate 72,368 downwards.
GCGACGTTCGTGGGCGAGGACACCATGGGTGACGCGACCGTGGACGTCACGGACGAGGCCCCCGCCGATGACGAGGCGGCGGTCGAGGAGACCGGCTCCGAGGAGTCCGCGGAGGAGTCCGCCGAGGAGGGCGAGGAGCAGCAGGAGGACGGCGAGGAGCCGCACCCGTTCGCTCCCGTCACCGGCATGACGCCCAAGCTGGCGGAGCAGCCGTACCAGCCGCAGTCGACCCAGTTCGGCACGCCGTACACGCCGCAGAGCCCGTGGGGCAAGCCGGCCGAGGGCGACGAGAACAAGCAGGACTGACGCTCGCGACACGCAGGGCGCCGCGCCGCAGGGCGCGGCGCTTTGCTATGTGCTCCCAGGGGGACTACCCTCCTTTCACCAGGCAGAGACGAGGACGATCATGAGCAGCACCGATGTGACCATCGTGGTGGTGGATCCCGCCGAGCTGAAGCCGGCGGATGCCAAGCAGCTTCCCGTGCGTGAAGGCGACGAGGCCTGGAAGATCGCGGACCTCCGTCAGATCGTCGAGGTGCTCAACAGCGACGTCGAGCGCCTCGTCACGGAGCTGGGCGTGACCGAGCACGAGCTCGACGACCTCCTGCACACGTCCGAGGGCGCGGGCGACGACCAGGCGGACGCCGGGTCGACCGCTCTCGAGCGCGAGCAGGAGATGTCGATCGTCAACAACACGCGCGACATGCTCGAGCAGAGCGTCGACGCGCTGCGCCGCATCAAGAAGGGCAACTACGGCGTGTGCCAGTCCTGCGGCCAGGGCATCGGGCGGGCTCGCCTCATGGCGTTCCCGCGCGCGAACCTGTGCGTGACGTGCAAGCAGCGCGAGGAGCGCCGTTGACCTGGAGGCCGGCGTTCTGGCTGTTCGCCGCGGGCGTGGTCGCGCTCGATCAGCTCACCAAGCAGTGGGCTCTCGAGGCGCTCGAACCGTACGTCGAGCATCCGGTCATCGGTGACCTCCTGTCGATCCAGCTGGTCTTCAACTCCGGGGCGGCGTTCAGCCTCGGCGACGAGTCCACCTGGATCCTCACCATCATCGCGCTGGTCGTCACCGCGGGCATCGTGGTGTACGGCCGGCGTGCCCAGGCACGTTGGGCCGCGGCCGTGTTCGGCATCGCGCTCGGCGGCGCCGTGGGCAACCTCATCGACCGCCTGTTCCGCGAGCCTTCCTTCGGCGAGGGCCACGTGGTCGACATGATCAACTACGCCGACCAGTTCGTGGGCAACGTCGCGGACATCGCGATCGTGGGCGCCGCGATCTGGATCGTCATCGCCGGGCTCATGTCGAAGCCGATCCTGGTGTCGGGGGACGATGCGGCGGCCGGGTCCGCGGAGACGTCCGGCGAGGCGCCGGGAGACGCCGCGGAGCCCTCCACCGACGACGCGTCGCGCCGTGGCTGACACCCGTTACCTGCCGGTTCCCGACGCGCTCGTGGGCGAGCGCGCCGACGCGGCGCTCGCCCGCATGCTGGGCATGTCGCGCACCAAGGCCGCGGAGATCCTCGACGGCGACCACGTCATGCTCGAGGGCCGGACGGTGGGGCGGTCCGACCGCCTCGCCGACGGCATCCTCGCGGTCGACATCCCCGACGAGCGTCCGGCCGCGCCCGAGCCGCCCATCCCGGGCGGGCTCACGGTCGCCTACGAGGACGAGGACGTCGTGGTGGTGGACAAGCCCATCGGCGTCGCCGCGCACCCGTCGCCCGGCTGGACCGGGCCCACCGTGGTCGGCGCGCTCACGGGCGCCGGCTACCGGCTCGCGGAGGCGGGGCCGCCCGAGCGGCAGGGGATCGTGCACCGGCTCGACGTCGGCACGTCCGGCCTCATGGTGGTGGCGCGGACCGTGCCCGCGTACTCGTTCCTCAAGCGCGCCTTCAAGGAGCGCGCGGTCGAGAAGATCTACCACGCGGTCGCCCAGGGCCACCTGGACCCGACGGCGGGCACCATCGACGCGCCCATCGGCCGTCACCCCAGCTCGGATTGGAAGTTCGCGGTGGTGGAGGGCGGCAAGCCGTCCGTGACCCACTACGAGGTGCTCGAGATGTTCCCCAGCGCCTCGCTGCTGGAGATCCACCTCGAGACGGGCCGCACCCATCAGATCCGCGTGCACATGGCCGCCATGCGCCACCCGCTCGCGGGCGACCTCACGTACGGCGCGGATCCGACGCTCGCGAAGAGGCTGAACCTCACGCGCCAGTGGCTGCACGCGCACGAACTGGCGTTCGAGCACCCGACCCGGGGCGGCGAGGTGCGCGTGACGTCGACGTACCCCGATGACCTTACCGCGGCGCTGGAGGTCCTGCGTGGCTGAGCTGCGCGTCGAGACGGTGCGCACCCCCGCGCAGCTCGAGGACGCGATGCGGGTGCGCTTCGCGGTGTTCGTCGACGAGCAGGGCGTCGCGGCGGACTCCGAGCGCGATGCGCAGGACGACGACCCCCGCACCGTGCACGTGGTCGCCTACGCCGCGGACGGCGACGTGCTCGGCACCGGCCGCCTACTCGCGCCCCACACCGACGACTTCCACGCCGACCACGGCGCGATGGACTCGGCGAACCCGCACATCGGCCGCCTCGCGGTCACCGCCGCGTCGCGCGGCACGGGTGCGGGGCGGGCGCTCATGGAGGCGCTGGAGGCGGAGGCGCTCGCGCGTCATGGGGTCGACGGCCGCGTGCGGGTCGAGCTCAGCGCTCAGGATCAGGCGATGCCGTTCTACGCGCGGCTCGGCTACGTCGCGCATGGCGACGGCTATCTCGACGAGGGCATCCCGCACCACGACGCCTACAAGGACCTGCTCGAGTCCTAGGAGAGGGCGTCGAGCAGCGCGAGGCTCGCGGCGACGATCGCCTCCCGCGCCTGGTCGTCGCCGAGCGCGGGCTCACCGTCGCCCGGCTGCGCGCCGTACGAGCCGAACTGCGCGTGCACCGCGCCCTCGACCTGCGTGAACACCGCGGACGCCGGCAGGTCCGCCGCCGAGTCCTCGATGTCGGACGGCGTCGCGAGCCCGTCGTTCGAGCCCGACACGGAGGCCACGGCGCCTGCGAAGCCGGACATGTCGCCGGCGGGGTAAGACGCCCACAGCAGCAGCCCGTCGGCGCCGTCCGCGTCCGCGTCGAGCGCCGCGACGGTGCCGCCGAGCGAGTGGCCGCCGACCGCCCACACGCCTCCGCGCTCGTCGGCGATCGGCCCCGACGCACCCACCGTCAGGAAGGCGATGCCGAGCGGCTCCTTGACGATCACCACCGGGTGGCCCGCCTCGGCGACCTCCCGCAGATGCGCGGCGTACGCGCGCGGGTCCACGCGCGCGCCGGGATAGAACACCAGCCCGGCACCGGTCGCGCCCGCGGCGGGCTCCATCTCGATCCTGGTCGCCGTCTCCGTCACGGTGACCGTGCCGTCCGACGCCATCGCCGCGAGAGCGGGCTCCGTGGCGGAGAACGGCCGCAGCCACGCGAGCAGCGCGATCCACGCGAGGGTGGCGAGGATCCCCGCCACCCGGGCGAGGAGCAGCACCGCGCCGCCTGCGCGACGGGCGCGGCGCCAGCGCCACAGCGTGAGCGCGCCGAGCACCGCGGTGACGGCGAGCAGTACGGCGTACGTCGGGTGCCCGTGCACCACCCCGCCCCACGACGTTGCCGCGAGGATCGCCGGCACCACCACCGCGAGCCCGGCCAGCACGCGGATGGTCCAGGCCTCCCAGGCGGGGGAGGTGCGGGGAGCGTCGGGTGCGGCGGCGGATGTCATGGCAGGCAACCTAGCCGATCGCGGCGAGCGCCTTGCGGATCCGCTGCTCGCTCACCGGGCCGTCCGTGCCGAGCCGCTGCGCGAACAGCGACACGCGCAGCTCCTCGAGCATCCAGCGCACGGAGTCCAGCGCCGCCGCGGACTCGGGGCTGATGCGGCCCTTCGCATGCGCGGCCCGCACGGCGTCGTAGGCCTCGACGGACTGGCCCACCTGCCACGCGAGCTGTGCGTCCTTCGCCGGGTCCGCCTGCGCCTTCTCGAGCCGGTGCGCGGCGGCCTTGAGATAGCGCGCGAGGTGGGGGAGGCGGTCGGGAGGCGTGGCACGGACGAAGCCGTCCCCTACGAGCGCCGCGGACTGCTCCCGCAGCTCCTGGAGCGTGGACAGCAGCGCCAGCGAGGTCGCGCCGCGCACCGCGACGTCGAGCTCGCGGGCCGCGGCGAGGGCGGCGGCGGCCTGACGGGCGACGTCGAGGACCCGGTCCTCCAGCTGGCCACGGACACGGTCGCGCACCGCCTCGTACGAGGCGCGGTCGCGCACCGCGCCCGCATCGGGCGTGAGGGTCGCGACGGCCGCCGCCTGCAGGTCGTCCACCAGCGCGTCCGTCGAGCGGTACGGCGACGCGCCGAGCGCGAGCGACTCGGCGGGGGACCAGCGGGTGGTGACGCGCTTTGTCGCGAGCCCCACCTCGGTGACGAGCAGCCGCCGGACGCCGCGCGCGTGCGCCGCATCACGCTCGGAGGCGTCCGCGAGCACGCGGAGCGCGGCCCGGGGTCCCTCCTCCACGATCGCGGGGTAGCCGCGCGCGACCACGCCGTGCACCGTGCCTTCGACCTCGTCGGGCAGCGCGTCCAGGTCGGGCCAGGTGGTGAGCGCGTCGACCTCGGCGACGGCGGCGCTCGAGGGGCGCGCCGGCGAGGAGCCCGCCCCGCCCGAGGCCGCGGCGACGGCCGCGGGAGACCCGGCCCGGGCATCGTCCCGCCGGCCGCGCGAGGCGGCGTCGGCGGCGCGCTGCACGGCGGTCCGCACCGCGGCCTGCGCCTGCGGCGCGAGGGAGCGCTGGAGCAGGAGCAGGTCGTGGGACTCGTCGAGGATGCGCTGGCCGCGGCCGCTCGGCTCGACCACGCGGAACGTCATGCGCAGGTGCGCGGGCAGCCGCTCCTCGAGGCCGTCCCACGCGTCCGCGGGGATGTCGACGTCGCGGAGGTCGCGCACCGCGCGCGCGAAGGCGTCGCGGAACGGCTCGGCCATGTCGGCGGCGCGGACCACGTCCTCCCACGCGGGCAGGTGCTCGCCCATCCACGCGACGATGTCACGGGCGGCGTCGGGCGCGGGCACCAGGAGCCGTCGTACCGACTTGGGCAGCGCCCGGATGGTCGCGGTGACCAGCTCGGGCAGCATGCCGGGCACCAGCCAGTCGAAGCCGTCGGGGATGACGCGGGCCAGGACGCCGACGGGCACGTGCACCGTGACGCCGTCCGCGGCGGTGCCGGGCTCGAACTGATAGGTGAGGGGCAGCTCGAGGTCGAGCTGGGGCCACCGCTCGGGGAACTGCGACGGGTCCACGGCGGCGTGCTCGGGCACCAGCTCGTCGAGCGTGAGGGTGAGCAGCTCGGGGTCCTCGCGGCGCGCACCCTGCCACCAGCGGTCGAAGTGCCGCGCGGACACGATGGTCTCGGGAAGGCGCGCGTCGTAGAACGCGTAGAGGGTCTCCTCGTCGGCGATGACGCCGCGGGTGCGGGCGCGCGCCTCGACCTCGGCGGCCTCCTCAAGGACGCGCTGGTTGCGCCGCCAGAAGCCGTGGTGCGTGGTCCATTCGCCCTGGACCAGGGCGTGGCGGATGAACAGGTCGCGCGCTCCCTCGGCGTCGACCTTGGCCCACAGCACGGGACGGTCGGCGACGATCGGCACGCCGTACAGCAGCACCTTCTCCGTGGCCATCGCGGCGCCGCGCTTGGTGCTCCAGTGCGGCTCCGAGTACGTGCGCTTGGCGAGGTCGCCCGCGAGCTCCTCCGCCCAGGCCGGGTCGATCCGCGCGACGTCGCGCGCCCACAGCCGACTGGTCTCCACCAGCTCCGCCGCCATCACGAACTCCGGCGGCTTCTTCGACAGCGGCGATCCGGGGTTGATCGCGAAGCGGATGCCGCGTGCGCCGATGAACTCGTTCGATGCCCGCTTGCGCGCCCGCCGCATCTCCTTGGCGCGCGCCTCGCCCTTGAGGTGGGTGAAGGAGCTCGCCTTGAGCTGGAGCACGTCCTGCGCTCCCACCTGCGACAGCAGGCCAGCGAGGATCGACCGGTGGATCGCGTCGTCGTCCCACACGTGGCGCAGCGCGCCCGATCCCTCGGGGTCCTCGACCGGGGAGGGCTTGCGGTACGCCATCGCGATGTCGAGGGACTTGGCCGCCTCCCGCAGCTGCTGGACCAGGTCCTGCCACTCGCGCACGCGCAGGAAGTTGAGCATCTCCGCCTTGCACAGACGGCGGAACTGGTTGCCCGACAGCGCGTGCTGGCGCTCGCGGACGTGCTCCCAGAGGTTGAGGTACGCGAGCAGGTCCGAGGACGGGTCCGCGAAGCGGCGGTGGAGCAGGTCCGCCTCCTCGCGCCGCTCGGCGGGGCGCTCGCGCGGGTCCTGGATGCTGAGCGCGGCGGCGATGACGGCGACCTCGCGCGCGACGCCGTGACGGGCGCCCTCGACGATCATCCGCGCCTGCCGCGGGTCGATCGGGAGACGCGAGAGCTGGCGGCCCACGTCGGTGAGCACCGTGCGGCCGTCGCGCGTGGTGATCGCGCCCAGCTCGCTCAGCAGCTGCACGCCGTCGCGGATCGCGCGCGTGTCCGGCGGCTCGACGAACGGGAAGCGCGCGACGTCCTCGGGGCTCTCGACCACGCCCACGGAGATCATCTGCAGCAGCACGCTCGCGAGCGAGGTCCTCAGGATCTCGGGCTCGGTGAACGCAGGGCGGGTCTCGAAGTCCTCCTCGGAGTACAGCCGGATCGCGATGCCGTCCGCGAGGCGTCCCGCGCGCCCCGAGCGCTGGCGCGCGGACGCCTGCGAGATGGGCTCGATGGGCAGGCGTTGGACCTTGGTGGCCTTCGAGTAGCGCGAGATGCGCGCGGTGCCCGGGTCGACCACGTAGTGGATGCCGGGCACGGTGAGCGACGTCTCGGCGACGTTGGTGGCGAGCACGATGCGCCGGGCCGTGTGCCGCTCGAACACCCGGTGCTGCTCGGCGGCCGAGAGGCGCGAGTACAGCGGCAGGATCTCGACGCGCCGGGGGTGACGCGGGTCGCGCGCGCGCTCGCCCAGGTGGGCCTCGAGGCCGTCCGCAGTGTCGCGGATCTCGCGCTCGCCCGAGAGGAACACCAGGACGTCGCCCGTGCCCCACGTCATGAGCTCGTCGCACGCCTCGACGATCCCCGTGACCAGGTCCTTCTCCTCGCCCTTGGTCTCGCCCTCGAGCGGTCGGTAGAGGATCTCCACCGGGTAGGTACGGCCGGTGACCTCGACCACCGGGGCGCGCCTGGCGTCGTCCTCCGGCGCGTCCACGGGCAGCGGGCCGCCCTGTGCGAAGTGCCGCGCGAACCGCTCGGAGTCGATGGTCGCGGACGTGATGACGACCTTGAGGTCGGGGCGGCGCGGCAGCAGGTTGGTGAGGTAGCCGAGCAGGAAGTCGATGTTGAGGCTGCGCTCGTGGGCCTCGTCGATGATGAGCGTGTCGTAGGCGAGCAGGTCGGGGTCGCGCTGGATCTGGGCGAGCAGGATGCCGTCCGTCATCACCTTGACCAGCGTGTCCTCGGAGCTCTGATCCGTGAAACGCACCTGGTAGCCGACGATCCCGCCGAGCTCCGTGCCCAGCTCCTCCGCGATGCGCTCCGCGACGGATCGCGCGGCGATCCGGCGGGGCTGCGTGTGCCCGATCTGGCCGGCGCGGCCGCGGCCCAGCTCGAGGCAGATCTTGGGCAGCTGCGTGGTCTTGCCCGAGCCGGTCTCGCCCGCGACGATCACCACCTGGTGGTCGCGGATCGCGGCGGCGATGTCCTCGCGGCGCGCGGAGACGGGCAGCTCGGCTGGGTAGGCGATGGGTGGCACCTCGACGGCGGCGCGGCGGGCGGACGCCGCCTCCAGCGCGCGGCGGCTGACCCGGGGACGATGCGCCGGCTGGGTGGGCGCGCCGTCGCGCCTGCCGCGTCCGCGCCGGTTCCGCCGGGGCCTGGTCTCCTCGCTCACCCGGACATTCTCCCAAGTCCCGCCGACACTCCCGACCGGGCCGCCGCATCGTCCCCCCAGAAGTGGGGGATGATCGCGCGACCGTCGGTCGCTACCGTGGGGCGGACGCGTGCAGGGGCGCGCGCGGGATGGGGGAGTCGTGGCCGGATGGCGCGGTGCGTGGGTGCTCGTGGCGGTGCTGGCGGTGGGCGGATGCTCCGGGTCGGGAGGCGGCGAGGCGACGCCTGCGGCGAGCGCGACGGCCGCGGTCGCGGGTGACGGCCTCGCGGCGGTGACGGACCGCTGGTGCCTCGCGGAGCCGGGACTTCGCGAGGACGTCTGCGTGACCGTCGACCTCCCGACAGTGGTGGCCGACGCGTCGCCCGACGCGATCAGCTACGTCTACCTGGACGGCGACGATCCGCGCGAGCTCACGGCGGGCGACTACGCGATCTCCCCGAACCGGGAGGAGTGCTGGGAGGCGTCCGTCGACGCGTACCCGTCCACGAACGCCGCCATGTTCCTGTACTGCCCGGGCGGCGCCGCTTCGGGTCTCGACTGGGTCGATTCCCCTTCGAATCTCGAGGGCGCGTTCCTCGGGGTGGACGTCGCGGACGTCCTCGCGATGGACCGCCTGTACCTCGTGGGCGAGCAGGCCGAGGCAGATGTGTACCCCTACCTGCGCGAGCCCTCCTGAGCCGCGGCGACACCCGGACTCGACCCGCGCATCGTCCCGTCGCTGTCGGTGGGGGCTCCTAGAATCGTCTCCATGCCCGGCAAGGATTTCGTCCACCTCCACGTCCACACCGAGTACTCGATGCTGGACGGAGCGGCGAAGATCGGCGACCTGTTCAAGGAGGCCGAGCGGCTGGGCCAGTCCGCGATGGCCACCACGGACCACGGCTACCTGTTCGGCGCGTACGAGTTCTGGAACAAGGCGCAGGCCACCGGCGTCAAGCCGATCATCGGCCTCGAGGCGTACCTCACGCCTGGTACCGCGCGGGGTGACCGCACGCGTGTGCGGTGGGGCGAACGCGGCCAGGAGAACGACGACGTCAGCTCGGGCGGCGCCTACACTCACGCGACCATGTGGGCCCGCGACACCGGTGGCATGCACAACCTGTTCCGCCTCGCGTCCTACGCGTCCCTCGAGGGCCACTTCTACAAGGCCCGCATGGACCGCGACCTGCTGCAGCGGTTCTCCAAGGGCATCATCGCGACCACCGGCTGCCCGTCGGGCGAGGTGCAGACGCGGCTGCGGCTGGGCCAGTACGACGAGGCGCTGCGGGCGGCGGCGGAGTTCCAGGACATCTTCGGCAAGGACTCGTACTACGTCGAGCTGATGGACCACGGCCTCGACATCGAGAAGCGAGTGTTCGAGGACCTCATCCGCATCTCGAAGGCGATCGGCGCGCCGCTGGTCGCGACGAACGACCTCCACTACACCAAGAAGGAGGACTCGGTCTCGCACGAGGCGCTCCTGTGCGTGCAGTCGGGCTCGACGCTGAGCGAGCCCACGTACGACCAGGGCGGCAAGCGCTTCGCGTTCTCCGGCGACGGCTACTACGTGAAGTCCGCCGAGGAGATGTGGAAGATCTGGGGCGACTACCCGGAGGCGCTCACCAACACGCTCGCGATCGCGGAGCAGTGCGAGGTGGAGTTCAACACCAAGGCCGACTACATGCCGGTGTTCGACTGCCCGCCGGGGGAGGACGAGCACTCGTGGTTCGTCAAGGAGGTCCAGAAGGGCCTTCACCTACGCTTCGGCGAGGAGATCCCCGCACACGTGCAGGAGCGCGCGAACTACGAGATCGAGGTCATCGCGGGCAAGGGCTACCCCGGGTACTTCCTGGTGGTCGCCGACTTCATCCAGTGGGCCAAGGACAACGGCATCCGCGTGGGGCCGGGGCGTGGCTCCGGGGCCGGCTCGATGGCCGCATACGCGATGAAGATCACCGACATCGACCCGATCGAGCACCAGCTGTACTTCGAGCGCTTCCTCAACCCGGAGCGCGAGTCCAAGCCCGACTTCGATGTGGACTTCGACGAGCGCAGGCGCGGCGAGGTCATCCAGTACGTCACCGACAAGTACGGCCAGGACCGCGTGTCGATGATCGTCACGTACGGCACCATCAAGGCCAAGCAGGCGCTCAAGGACTCGACGCGCGTGCTCGGCAAGCCCTATTCGCTCGGTGAGACGCTCACCAAGGCGTACCCCGAGGCGATCATGGGCAAGGACATGCCGCTGATCGGCGTCACCGACTCCGCGCACCCCCGCCACCACGAGGGCCAGGACTTCCGTGCCGTGCTGGAGACGGACCCCGAGGCGCAGCAGGTGTTCGAGCTCGCGCAGGGCCTCGAGGGTCTGAAGCGCCAGTGGGGCGTGCACGCCGCCGGAGTCATCATGTCCTCCGACCCGCTGATCGACATCATCCCGATCATGCGCCGCGAGCAGGACGGCGCGGTCATCACGCAGTTCGACTACCCGACGTGCGAGACGCTCGGCCTGGTCAAGATGGACTTCTTGGGGCTCCGCAACCTCACGATCCTCGATGACGCTCTCGAGAACATCGTCGACAACGGCAAGGAGCCATTGGTCCTCGAGGACCTGCCGCTGCACGACGAAGGCGCGTTCGAGCTGCTGGGCCGCGGCGACACGCTGGGCGTGTTCCAGCTCGACGGCACGGCCATGCGCCAGCTCCTGCGCCAGATGCGACCCGACACGTTCGAGGACATCTCGGCCGTGCTCGCGCTGTACCGCCCGGGCCCGATGGGCATGAACTCCCACACGAACTACGCGGAGCGCAAGAACGGGCGCCAGCCGATCGCGCCCATCCACCCCGAGCTGGACGAGCCGCTCAAGGAGGTCCTAGGGATCACCTATGGCCTGATCGTGTACCAGGAGCAGGTGCAGCGCATCGCGCAGATCGTCGCCGACTACACCCTGGGTGCCGCCGACCTGCTGCGTCGCGCGATGGGTAAGAAGAAGAAGGAGATCCTCGACAAGGAGTTCGAGCCCTTCGAGGCCGGCATGAAGGCCAACGGGTACTCCGACGCCGCCATCAAGGCGTTGTGGGACACCCTGCTGCCGTTCGCCGACTACGCCTTCAACAAGGCGCACACCGCGGCGTACGGTGTGCTGTCCTTCTGGACGGCGTACCTCAAGGCGCACTACCCGACCGAGTTCATGGCGGCCCTGCTCACCTCGGTGGGCACGGACAAGGACAAGTCCGCGCTGTACCTCGCGGAGTGCCGCCGCATGGGCATCACCGTGCTGCCGCCGGACGTCAACGAGTCCAAGGCGACCTTCGCGGCCGTCGGAGACGACGTCCGCTTCGGGCTCACCGCGGTGCGCAACGTGGGCGCGAACGTGGTCGCCGAGATCGTCAAGGCGCGCACCGAGCAGGGCGCCTTCACGTCCTTCGCCGACTTCCTCGACAAGGTCTCCGCGACCGTGTGCAACAAGCGCACCATCGACTCGCTCATCAAGGCCGGCGCGTTCGACTCGATGGGCTACTCGCGCCGCGCGCTCAACGCGATCCACGAGCAGGCCATCGACTCCGTGATCGGCGTCAAGCGTCAGGAGGCGACCGGGCAGTTCGACCTGTTCGCCGACGCCGCCGACCTGGGCGGGGGAGTGACGGTCGAGGTGCCCACGCTCGAGGAGTGGGACAAGAAGACCAAGCTCAACCTCGAGCGCGACATGCTGGGCCTGTACGTGTCCGACCACCCGCTGTCGGGCCTCGACCACGTGATCCGCTCCGAGGCGTCGCACCAGATCCTCAACGCGACGCCCGCCAACGGCGTCAAGGAGAACGACCAGATCAAGCTCGCCGGCCTGGTCACCCGCGTGGACCGCCGCATCGCGAAGTCCGGCAACCCCTACGCGATCGTCGCGCTCGAGGACATGACCGGCGAGACCGAGGTCTCGTTCTTCGGCAAGGTCTACGAGACGTACGCGCGGGACCTCGCGGACGATGCCGTGCTCGCCATCAAGGTCCGGTGCCGTGAGCGCGGCGACGGCGGGCTCCAGTTCTCCGCTGTCGAGGTGAACGTGCCGAACCTCAACGTCACGGACACGTCGCCGGTGGCCATCACGGTGCCGGCGTCGCGCGTGACGCCGCCGCTGGTGGAGCAGGTCAAGGGGATCCTGCGCTCGCACCCCGGCGCGATCGAGGTGCGGATGGTGCTCACCGGTCCCGACAAGCCGCTCACCATGCGGCTGGGGGACGAATTCCGGGTGTCGCGCTCGTCCGCGCTGATCGGCGACCTCAAGGCCGCGCTGGGCCCCAACTGCCTCTCGGGCGCGTAACGCGACCGGAATTGGTATCTGGTGGTCGGTTCCGGGAGATCGCCGCGCGGCAGCGGTAGGTGGTTGTCGGTGGCGGCGTTCGCGGGCGTGCGACCCTGAGCCCATGACCCCGATCGCCTGGCAGCGCCTCGAGGGCGCCGCGCTCGCGGCCGCCGCGTTGGCGGGCGCGGTCGCGCTCGACGCCTGGTGGTGGCCGCTCGCGCTGTTCCTCGCGTTCGACCTGAGCGCGCTCGGGTACCTGCGTGGGCCGCGGGCGGGGGCGTTCGCGTACAACCTGGTCCACTCGTACTGGGGTCCGGCGGCGCTCGGCGCGTGGGCCATCGCGGCCCAGGTGTGGGACGTCCCCGGCGACGTGCGGTGGATCCTGATCGGCGCATCGTCCTGGCTGTTCCATGTGGGCGTGGACCGTGCGCTGGGCTACGGGCTCAAGCTCGACGACCACTTCCAGCACACCCACCTGGGGTGGATCGGGCGTCGCGGCGAGGAGCGCGGTCACTAGACTCGGCACGTGCTCTCTCGGATCGACCTCCGCGGCCAGGACCTGTCCGCCCGTGAACTGCTGTCCATCGTGCCCCGCGCCGACGTCAACGTCGGCGACGCGCTCGCCGTGGTGGAGCCCATCATCGAGGACGTGCGCGTCCGCGGCGAGGCCGCGCTCAAGGAGCTCGGCGAGCGGTTCGACGGCGTGGTGCCCGCGCACCTGCGCGTCCCGGCGCACGAGATCGAGCAGGCGCTCGCGACCCTCGACCCCGCGGTCCGTGACGGCCTCGAAGAGGCGATCGATCGCGTCGGCCGGTTCCACCGTGCCACGGTCCCGCCGCCGGTCGACGTCGAGCTCGCGCCCGGCGCGGTGGTGTCGCAGCGGTGGATCCCCGTGGGCCGCGTGGGCCTGTACGTCCCCGGCGGCCTCGCGGTGTACCCGAGCTCCGTGGTGATGAACGTGGTCACGGCGCAGGCCGCCGGCGTGCCGTCCATCGCGGTGACCAGCCCTCCGCAGAAGGCGTTCGGAGGGCTTCCGCACCCGACCATCCTCGCGGCGTGCGCGCTGCTCGGCGTCACCGAGGTGTACACCGTGGGCGGCGCCCAGGCGATCGGCATGCTCGCGCACGGCGTCGAGGGCCTGTGCGACCCCGTGGACGTCATCACGGGTCCCGGCAACGTGTACGTCGCCGCCGCCAAGCGCGCGGTCAACGGTCTGGTGGGGATCGACTCCGAGGCCGGGCCCACCGAGATCGCCGTGATCGCCGACTCGACTGCGACTCCGCGCTGGGTCGCCGCCGACCTCCTCAGCCAGGCGGAGCACGACCCGATGGCAGGCTCCGTCCTCATCACCGACTCCGAGGAGCTCGCCGAGGCCGTCGAGCGCGAGCTCGGCGCCCTCGCGGATGCGACCAAGCACCTCGCCCGCACCAAGGAGGCGCTGACCGGGCGCCAGAGCGCGGTCATCCTCACGGACGGCATCGACCAGTCGATCGCGGTCGCGGACGCCTACGGCGCCGAGCACCTCGAGATCCACACCGCCGACGCCCGCGCGGTCGCGACGCGCATCCGCAACGCGGGCGCGATCTTCGTGGGCGAGCACTCGCCCGTGCCGCTCGGCGACTACCTCGCGGGCTCCAACCACGTGCTGCCCACCGGTGGCACCGCGCGCTTCGCGTCGGGCCTCGGGGTGACCGCCTTCCTCAAGGCGGTGTCCTTCATCGACTACAGCTCCGAGGCGCTCGGCGCGGTGGGCGAGAAGGTGGTCGCGCTCGCCGAGGCCGAGGATCTGCCCGCCCACGGCGCCGCCATCCGCGCGCGGCTCGAAAAGTAGGACGGCCCCGTCCACCGACACGCGGTGTCGGTTTTGTCACCGGATGTACGCGGCGGGTCCGCACGCCTGTCATGATCCTCTCACCGCCACTGTCGGCGGCCTAGCACTGAGGGGACCCATGACCACCTTCGCCGGCGCCTCCGCGCGCCCGTCGGGGCGCCTGATCGCGAGCATCGTCGCGCTCGCCGCGGCCCTGACCTTCCTTGTCCCGGCGGCCGCGCGCGCCGCCGACACGCCCGTCAACTCGGTTCAGCCGAGCTTCGACGGTATCTACCGCGTCGGCGAGACCGTCACGGCCGACCCCGGTACCTGGACCCCGACGCCCGACTCGTACGACTTCGAGTGGATCATCGGCGACGTCACCGTCGCTACCGGAGAGACGTACACGATCGACGCCGCCGCCGCGGGCTGGGACAGCGGCCTGCAGCTCAAGGTGACCGCACACCTCGCCGACGCCACCTCCGGCGTCGCGTGGTCGGAGCCGTTCCACATCGAGGACGGCGTGCTGCCTCCCTTCACCACCTCGATCACGGGCACGCTCGTGGTCGGGAAGACCCTCACCGCGGCAGTCCCCGCCGCGGGCGACGTCGCCGTGCAGTGGCGCCGCGACGGCAAGAACATCGTCGGCGCGACCGGCGCGACCTACACGCTGAAGACCGCGGACGCAGGCCACATCGTCTCGGTGCGCGTCGCTCGCAGCGCGCCCGGCTACCTCACCGCCGTCTCGATCGCGAAGGCGTCCGCGGCGGTGAAGAACGTGTTCGCGACCACCTACGCGCCGACCATCGCGGGCACCCGCGCGGTCGGCAAGACCCTGACCGCCAACGTCAAGGCGTGGACCCCGGTCGCGACGTTCTCGTACCAGTGGAAGCGCGACGGCGTCGCGATCCCGGGCGCGACCGGCCGCACCTACGCGCTCACCGCGAAGGACCTCGAGGGCCGCATCGCCGTCACGGTCACCGGCCGCAAGAGCGGCTACGCGGCCGCGTCACGGACCTCGGGCACCACGGGCGAGGTCGCCAAGGGCACCATCGTCGCGCCGACCCCGACCATCGCGGGCACCGTCCGCGCGGGCTCGACGCTCACCGCCCGCACGGGCACCCTCAAGCCCTCGACCGTCGCCAAGAAGTACCAGTGGCTGCGCGACGGCAACCCGATCGCGGGCGCCACCAAGGCGACGTACGCGCTCAAGAACGTCGACGCAGGCAAGCGCATCGCGGTCAAGGTGACCTACTCGAAGTCCGCGTTCACCACGCTCTCGAAGAGGTCCGCCGCGACCGTCACGGTCAAGGCGCGCCCCGAGGTCGCCGTGAAGAACGGGTACTACCAGGTGGGCGTCGACATCAAGCCCGGCACCTACTACCGCACCGGTTCGGGCGTCTGCTACTGGGAGCGCCTGTCGCGCAAGTCGCACGACTACCTCAACGGCTCGAACATCGGCCTGGGCCGGTCGTACGTGACGATCACGTCCACCGACAAGTGGTTCTACACCGAGGACTGCGGCGGCTGGACCCGCTTCGACGGCACCGGCGCCAACGTGGGCTCCGTCACGGCCAAGACCGGCACCTACGCGGTGGGTACGGACATCAAGCCCGGCACGTACAGCGGCTCGAACGTGACGGGGTTCACCCTCTACGGGTCGCCGACCGAGATGTGCATCATCATCGTGGAGTCGGAGCCGCTGGGCACCATGGACGTCGCCTCGGTGCTCGAGTACTACTACCCGGGCGACCGGGTGACCGTCACGGTCGACAAGGGAGAGTGGCTCTCGTCCTTCGGCTGCGGGAAGCTCACCCGCTCCAGCTGACCATCACCACGGGAGGGGCGTCGCGCGAGCGGCGCCCCTTTCGCGTCCCCGCGTGACCGGGGCGACGCGACCTCCCGCGACGCGCGGGACGATGCGCCTACCGCACCCCGAGCACGAACGGCAGGACCTCCTGGGCCCCGGCCCGGCGCAGCAGCCGCGCGGCGACCGTGAGGGTCCATCCCGAGTCCGTGAGGTCGTCGACCAGCAGCAGCCGGCGTCCCGCGACCGTCCCGGGCGACACCTCGAGCGCGAGCCGCCGCGCCACCCCGGCGAGGCGCACCGCCGAGTTGACGTCGTGACGCCCGGGATCCGCGAACGCGTCCGCGGGCCCGACCGCCCCGAGCAGGGGCACCTCGAGCCAGCGGGCGAGCCCGCCGGCGAGGTGGTCGACCAGCAGGGGGCGGGTGGCGGACCGGACCGCGATCACGCCGTCGACCACCGGCCGCGCCCCGTTCTCGGGGCCCGCGCCGGAGCCCCCGACCCACAGCGCGTCCCAGTCGCGCAGCACCCTGACCGCCGCGGTGCGCAGCGGCACGGGCGTCTCGCCGTCGACGGGGCGCCCCGACTCGTCGCGCGTCTCGAACAGGTCGCGCAGCGCGCCCGACCAGCCGAGCCCGTCGAGCCGCGCCACCGCGCGCCCCGGCGACGCCTGCTCGTCCGCGGGGATGCGCCCGCGCAGGTCGAGGCCGAGCGCGTCCATACCCGTGGGCCACTGCCGCCGTGCGACCACCTCGACGCCCACGCGGTCCAGCCCCGCCTGCGCGGCCTCCACGGCCTGGGCGGACGGCGCGCCCGGCAGCGTCACGCCGCCGCACGCGTCGCAGCGGCCGCAGCGCCAGCCGTCCTCGAGCTCAGGGTCGTCGAGCACGCGCCGCAGGAACGCCATCCGGCATCCGGCGAGCCCCTGGTACTCGAGCATGGTGCGCTCCTCGGACCGCCGCGCCTCCGCGACGCGTGCGTACCGCTCGGCGTCGTACGCCCAGGGCCGGCCGGTCGCGATCCAGCCGCCCTGCACGCGCCGCACGGCGCCGTCCACGTCGAGCACCTTGAGCATCGCCTCGAGCCGCGACCGGCGCAGGTCCACGCGCGCCTCGAGCGCGGGCACAGAGGTGGGCGCGTCCGGCGACAGCGCGGCGAGGGTGGCACGCACCGTCTCCTCCGGAGGGAACGCCTGCGAGCCGAACCACTCCCAGATGGCGCGGTCCTCGCGGCCGGGCAGCAGCGCCACCACGGCGCGCTCGACGCCGCGCCCCGCGCGTCCCACCTGCTGGTAGTACGCGATGGGGGAGGACGGCGCCCCCAGATGCACCACGAACGCGAGGTCGGGCTTGTCGAAGCCCATGCCCAGCGCGGACGTCGCGATCAGCGCCTTGACGCGGTTGTCGCGCAGCTCGCCCTCGAGCCGCTCGCGCTCCGCGGGATCCGTCTGACCCGTGTACGCGGCCACCTCGAGGCCGGCGGCCCGCAGCTGCGAGGCGACCTCCTCCGCCGCGGACACCGTGAGGCAGTACACGATCCCGGAGCCGTCCAGCGCGCCCAGCGAGGACGCGAGCCACGCCACGCGCGCCGCCGGGTCGGGCAGGTCGAGCACGGCCAGGTGCAGCGACTCGCGGTCGAGCGCCCCGCGCAGCACCAGCACCTCCGCGCCCGCGCCGCCCGCGGATCCGGTCACCCCCAGCTGCTCCGCGACGTCCGCGGTCACCCGGGCGTTCGCGGTCGCGGTGGTAGCGAGCACCGGGATCCCGGCCGGCAGGTCCGCGAGCAGCGTGCGGATGCGGCGGTAGTCGGGCCGGAAGTCGTGCCCCCAGTCCGAGATGCAGTGCGCCTCGTCGATCACCACCAGCCCGGCGTCCGCCGCCAGCCTCGGCAGCACCTCGTCACGGAACTGCGGGTTGTTCAGCCGTTCGGGCGAGCACAGCAGCACGTCCACCTCGCCCGCCGCGATCGAGGCGTGCACGGCGTCCCACTCGGTCACGTTGGCCGAGTTCACCGTGACGGCACGGATGCCCGCGCGCGCGGCGGCCGCGATCTGGTCGCGCATGAGCGCGAGCAGCGGCGACACGATCACCGTGGGACCCGCGCCGCGATCGCGCAGCAGCCGCGAGGCGACGAAGTAGACGGCGGACTTGCCCCACCCCGTCCGCTGCACCACGAGCGCCCGCGCCTGCCGCTCCACGAGCGCCGATATCGCGGTCCACTGGTCCTCGCGCAGCGCGACGTCCGCGCGGCCCACCAGGTCCCTGAGCGCGCCTTCGGCGTCGAGGCGGAGGGACGATGCGGCGGTGACCGGAGCGGGGGAGGCGACCATCCCCCGATGGTAGGGCGGGGGTCCGACGCGGCCCGCGCGAAGGCGACCCGCGCATCGTCCCCCCGCCCTCGGGCGGGTCAGCCCATCTCGAGCACGACGCGTCCGTCGATCTCGCCCTTGAGCATGTCGTCGAACACGGCGTTGATGTCCTCGAGGTGCAGCGTGTGGATGGTCGGCACCACCTTGCCGCGCGCGAAGAAGTCGATCGCCTCCTCCATGTCGCGCCGCGTGCCCACGATCGAGCCGCGGATGGTCCACGCGTTGAGGACCACGGAGAAGATGTCGACGGGGAAGGACTCCGGCGGCAGCCCCACCAGGGTGACCGTGCCGCCCCGGCGGAGGGACGTGAGCGCCTGGGGGAACGCCTTCCCGTTGACGGCCGTGACGAGCGCGCCGTGCACGCCACCCCCGGTGATGGCCTTGATCTCCGCGGCGGCGTCCTCGGACGTGGCCGCGTTGACGCCCAGCTCGGCGCCGTGCGTGAGGGCGAGCGCGAGCTTGCGCTCGTCGATGTCGACCGCGACCACGCGCCGGCCCATCGCCACCGCGTACTGCACCGCGATGTGTCCGAGCCCGCCGATGCCGGAGATCAGCACCCAGTCGCCCGGCTTGGTGTCGGTCATCTTGAGGCCCTTGTAGACCGTGACGCCCGCGCACAGGATGGGCGCGGCCTGGGCCAGGTCGACGCCGTCCGGCAGCACGGGGCAGTAGCGGGAGTCGACCACCATGTACTCGCCGAACGAGCCGTTCACGGAGTAGCCGCCGTTGCGCTGATTCGGGCACAAGGTCTCCCAGCCCGTCTCGCAGTACTCACACTCGCCGCAGGCCGACCACAGCCAGGCGTTGCCGACGATGTCGCCGACGGCGATGCGGCTGACGCGGTCGCCGACGGCGACGACGGTCCCGACGCCCTCGTGGCCGGGGACGAACGGCGGCGTGGGCCGCACGGGCCAGTCGCCGTGCGCGGCGTGGAGGTCGGTGTGGCAGACGCCGGTGTGGGTCACCTTGACCAGCGCCTCGTAGCCCGTGGGCTCAGGCAGGGGCACGTCGCTCACATCGAGCGGCTCCCCGAATGCGCGGACCACAGCCGCGCGGAAGGCATCCATCGTTCACTCCTTCGTGGGTGGATCGCCGGCGCCCCGGCTGGGGGCCGGACACCTTCGTCCTAACCCTCGGCCCGTCCGTCCGCTCGGGACCAAGGTCACGGGACGATGCGGGGGCCGGGACACGCGCATCGTCCCGTCGCGATCCCGGCAGAAGTTCGGCTAACCTAACTTTCCAACGACGGCGCCGTCTCCGGCGCCGTCCACCGCGACAGGAAGGCCCCCGGGTGTCGAACACGCTGGTCGAGCGCAACCGCGAACGGGCGGAGGGCTCGCGCGGGCCCATCCGCCGCATCGTCACCCTCATCGGGCCGGCCTTCGTCGCCGCGGTCGCGTACGTGGATCCCGGCAACGTGGCCGCGAACCTCACCGCGGGCGCCGAGTACGGTTACCTGCTCGTGTGGGTGCTGGTCGCGTCCAACCTCATGGCGGTGCTCATCCAGTACACGTCCGCCAAGCTCGGCCTGGTGACGGGGCATTCGATGCCCGAGCTGCTGCGCGGCCGGCTGGGCCGCCGCGGCCGCCTCGCGTACTGGGCGCAGGCGGAGGTGGTCGCCGCGATGACGGACCTCGCGGAGGTGATCGGCGGCGCGCTCGCGCTGTACCTGCTGTTCGACCTGCCGCTGGTGCTCGGCGGGCTGATCGTGGGGCTGGTGTCGCTGGGGCTGCTCGCCGTGCAGAGCCGCCGCGGCCAGCGCCAGTTCGAGATGGTGATCATGGGGCTGCTCGCGGTCATCGCGATCGGGTTCATGGCGGGCCTGGCGGTGTCCGACACCGACTGGGGCGGCGCCGCGGCCGGCCTGGTGCCGCGCTTCGAGGGCCCCGGCACGGTGCTGCTCGCGGCGTCGATGCTCGGCGCGACCGTGATGCCGCACGTGATCTACCTCCACTCGTCGCTCGCCCGCGACCGTCACGGCGTGGGCCACGACAAGCCACGGCTCGCCCGGCTGCTCCACGCGACGAAGTGGGACGTGGGCCTCTCGCTGCTCATCGCCGGCTCCGTGAACATCGGCATGCTGCTGCTCGCCGCGGGCAGCCTGCGCGGCGTCGAGGGCACCGACTCGATCGAGGGCGCGCACGCCGCGATCGAGTCCGCGCTGGGGCCGATCATCGCGGGCGCCTTCGCGGTGGGCCTGCTCGCCTCCGGCCTCGCGTCCACCTCGGTGGGCTGCTACGCGGGCTCGGCGATCATGGGCGGGCTGCTGCACCGGCACATCCCCGTGTGGCTGCGACGCTCCATCACGCTCATCCCCGCGCTGGTGCTGCTGGGCGCCGGCGCGAACCCCACCTGGGCGCTGGTGATCTCGCAGGTGGTGCTGAGCCTGGGCATCCCCTTCGCGGCCATCCCGCTGGTGCGGCTCACCTCCGACAAGGCGATCATGGGGGAGCACGCCAACTCCCTGCGCGTGAAGGTGATCGCGTGGACCGTGGTGGGGCTGATCGTCGCGCTGAACATCGCGCTGCTCGCGCTCACGCTCGGCGGCGGGGGAGCGTGACGGCGCTCACTAGAATCGCCCCATGACCCTGCCGATCCGCCCCGACCTCGCCGGGCTCGAGCCGTACGGCGCACCTCAGCTCGAGGTCGCCGCCCGCCTCAACGTCAACGAGAACCCCTATTCGCCGCCGGACGCCGTGGTCGACGCGATCGCGTCCGCCGTGCGCAAGGCCGCGGAGGGCCTCAACCGCTACCCGGACCGCGACTTCCTGGGCCTGCGTCAGGACCTCGCGACGTACCTCGCGGCGGAGAGCCACGTCGACTTCCTCGAGGCGCGCAACATCTGGGCAGCCAACGGCTCCAACGAGGTCATGCTCCACCTGCACCAGGCGTTCGGCGGCCCGGGGCGCACGGTGCTGAGCTTCGCGCCCACGTACTCGATGTACCCCGAGTACGCGCGCGACACCCTCACCGAGTACGTCACCTTCCCGCGCAGCGACGACTTCACGCTCGACATCGACGCCGCCGCCGCGGCGATCCGCGAGACGCACCCCGTCATGGTGATCGTCGCGAGCCCCAACAACCCCACCGGCACCGCGCTGCCGCTCGCGCACGTCGAGGCGCTGCTCGCGGCCGCCGCGGACGTGCCCGGCGGCTGCCTGGTGGTGGTCGACGAGGCGTACGCGGAGTTCCGCCGCCGCGGCGTCCCCAGCGCCGCCACGCTGCTGCCCGACCACCCGCTCCTCGCGGTGAGCCGCACCATGTCCAAGGCGTTCGCGCTCGCGGGCGGGCGGCTGGGCTACCTCGCGGCGCACGAGGAGGTCATCGACGCCCTCCGGGTGGTCCGCCTCCCGTACCACCTGAGCGGCGTGACGCAGGCGACCGCCCGCGCGGCGCTGGCCCACCACCGCGACCTCCAGGCGCAGGTCGACGAGATCCGCGCCGAGCGCGACGACACGGTCGCCTGGCTGCGCGAGCAGGGGTACACGGTCGCGGACACGGACGCGAACTTCGCGCTGTTCGGCCCGTTCGAGGATCGTGAGAGGGTATTCCAGGGCCTGCTGGAGCGCGGCGTTCTCATCCGCGTCACGGGCCCCGAGGGTTGGCTGCGGGTGTCGATCGGCACGCCGCAGGAGATGGCGCTGTTCCGCAGCGCCCTGCTGGAGGTCACCGCATGAGCCGCACCGGTCGCGTCGAGCGCACCACGTCCGAGTCCTCGGTCCTGGTCGAGCTCGACCTCGACGGCTCGGGCCGCACGGAGATCAGCACGGGCGTGCCGTTCTACGACCACATGCTCACCGCGCTCGGCAAGCACTCCCTGATGGACCTCACCGTCCGCGCGACCGGCGACATCCACATCGACTCCCACCACACCGTCGAGGACGTCGCGATCTGCATCGGCGAGGCGCTCAAGCAGGCGCTCGGCGACAAGGCCGGCATCTCCCGCTTCGGGGACGCCCTGGTCCCGCTCGACGAGGCCCTCGCCCAGTGCGTGGTCGATGTCTCCGGCCGCCCCTACTTCGTGCACGTCGGCGAGCCCGTGGGTCAGGCCACGCACCTCATCGGCGGCAACTTCGCGGGCTCGCTCACGGGCCACGCGCTCGAGTCGATCGCGCACCACGCGGGCATCTGCGTGCACATGCGCGTGCTCGCCGGCCGCGACCCCCACCACATCGTCGAGGCGCAGTTCAAGGCGCTCGCCCGCGCGCTGCGCTTCGCGGTCGCGACGGACCCGCGCGTCGAGGGCATCCCGTCCACCAAGGGAGCGCTTTGACCGACGTCGCCCTGCTGCTCACCCCGATCCCGAACCGGCGCTTCCTCACGGCGCTGTGCGCGCTTCACAAGGTGCGCGGGCGCGTGCTCGAGACCAGCGGCGGACCCATCGCCGTGCTGGACGATGCGACGGCCGGGTCCGCGCAGCACGCCGCCCGGGCGCTGTCCGGGTTCGTCAAGGGCGCCGAGTTCCTGCTCGCGGAGAGCCGCGACGGCAACGTCAAGGTCGAGCTGTGGAAGGCGGGCGCCATGGAGCGGGAGCTCCCCGCGGGCCTCGCGCTCGCGGACGCGCCGGGCGTGGTCACCACGCTGCTCACCGGCGCGCAGACGCTCGACCAGGTGGCCGAGACCCACGAGCAGAAGGTCCACTCCACGGACATGGGCCGCGTGAAGGCGTACCGCGAGCTGCTCAAGGAGACCAAGGCGCTGAAGAAGGCACAGTCATGACCCAGCCGCTCGTGTGCGTGTTCGACTACGGCTTCGGCAACGTCCGCTCCGCCACGCGTGCGCTCGAGCACGTGGGCGCGCGGGTCGAGCTGACCTCCGACCGCGTGGTCGCGGAGAATGCCGACGGCCTGGTGGTCCCGGGCGTGGGCGCCTTCGCCGCCGTCATGGACGGGCTGCGCGCCGCGCGCGGCGACCAGATCGTGGGACGCCGCCTGTCCGGCGGCCGCCCCGTGCTGGGCATCTGCGTGGGCATGCAGGTGATGTTCGAGCGCGGCGTCGAGCACGGCGTCGAGTCCGAGGGCCTGGACCAGTGGCCCGGCGTGGTCGAGCTGCTCCAGACCCCCGTGGTGCCCAACATGGGCTGGGCGCACGTCGAGGCCCCCGCCGACACCCGCCTGTTCGCGGGCGTCGAGGACGAGCGCTTCTACTTTGTCCACTCCTACGGCGCGCGCGAGTTCCCGCTCGGCACCACCGAGGACACCGGCCGCTTCGCCGCGCCGCTCGTCACATGGTCCACCGCGGGCTCCGGCGAGGGCGAGGACCGGTTCGTCGCCGCGGTCGAGAACGGCCCGCTCAGCGCCACCCAGTTCCACCCCGAGAAGTCCGGCGAGGCCGGCCTCCAGCTGCTCCGCAACTGGGTCGGCTCGCTCTAGAGCAGGTTCCTGCGGTCCCCGATCGCGGGGGACGATGCGCCGGCCGGGTGGTCGTCGCACGCGCACGCCTCCTCCTGGCCGTGGAGCAGCGCGCCGGAGGTGGCGCAGCAGCCGTCGCCGTGCCACGCCTCGCGGCCCTCGCGGACCGCGAAGCCGGCGATGACCAGCGCGGCGAGCGGGTCCGCCCACCACCACCCGAGCGATGCGTTGAGCACCAGGCCCACCAGCAGCGCGGCCGAGAGGTACGCGCAGATGAGCGTCTGGCGCGAGTCGGCGATCGCCGTCGCGGAGCCCAGCTCCCGGCCCGCGCGGCGCTCGATCCACGAGACGGTGGGCATGATCGCGAGCGAGGCCGCGGCAAGCACGATCCCGGCGGGGGAGTGCGCGGCTTCCACGCCGCCCAGCAGGGCGCGCAGGGCGTCGAACGTGACGAACGCCGCCAGCCCGAAGAACGAGAACGCGATGAGGCGCAGCGCCGCGTGCTCCCGACGCCGGTGGTCGGGCGCGGAGAACTGCCAGGCCACCGCCGCGGCGGACAGCACCTCCACCACCGAGTCCAGGCCGAACCCGATCAGCGCCGCAGACGAGGCGAGCGTGCCGGCGGTGAGCGCGACCGCGGCCTCCACCACGTTGTAGGCGATGGTGCCCGCGACCACCCAGCGGATGCGCCGGCGCAGCACGGCCGCGCGCGCGGCGGCGAGGGCCGCGGTCATGCGCACGTGCACGTGGCGCCGGTGCAGCACGTGGGGTCGAGGATGCGGGCGAGGCCCATGAGGTCGTCGAGAGCGTGCACCAGGGCCGCGTCGGCGAGCGCGTAGTCCACGCGCCGGCCATGGCGGTCCGCGACCACCAGCCCGCAGCCGCGCAGGCACGCGAGGTGGTTGGAGACCGACTGCCGGGAGGCGCCCAGCGCGTCCGCGAGCTCGGAGGGGGAGACGTGGCCGGCGCGCAGCGCGAGGAGCATGCGCGCGCGGGTGGGGTCGGACAGCGCGTGCCCGATCCGGGCGAGCGCCTCGACGTGCGAGGTGCCGGAGGCGAGGGTCGCGGTGGTCATGCCGCCGACCTTAATACACGTTTCGATGTACTGTCACCCGCCGGTGGCCGTGCGGAAGGTGCCCGCTGTGACAGACTTGCCACCGCATCGTCCCGCCGAGAGGAAACCATGACCGAGACCCCCCGCCTCGAGCTCCTGCCCGCCGTCGACGTCGCGGACGGTCAGGCCGTCCGCCTCACGCAGGGCGAGGCCGGCTCCGAGACCGGCTACGGCGACCCGCTGGCCGCGGCGCTCGACTGGGTGAACGGCGGCGCCGAGTGGATCCACCTGGTGGACCTCGACGCGGCGTTCGGGCGCGGCTCCAACGCGGAGCTGCTCGCGAGCGTGGTCGAGGCGGTCGACGTCAAGGTCGAGATGAGCGGCGGCATCCGCGACGACGAGTCGCTCGAGCGTGCCCTCGCCACCGGCTGCGCCCGCGTCAACCTGGGCACCGCGGCGCTCGAGAACCCCGAGTGGACCGCACGCGCGATCGACCGTCACGGCGACCGCATCGCGGTGGGCCTCGACGTGCGCGGCACCACGCTGGCCGGCCGCGGCTGGACCCGCGACGGCGGCGACCTGTGGGAGGTGCTCGCGCGCCTCGACGCCGCCGGCTGCGCCCGCTACGTGGTCACCGACGTCAAGAAGGACGGCATGCTGTCGGGTCCGAACCTCGAGCTGCTGCAGCAGGTGTGCGAGGCGACCTCGGCGCCCGTGGTCGCGTCGGGCGGCATCAGCTCGCTCGAGGACATCGCCGCGCTGCGCACCCTCACCGCCGCGGGCATCGAGGGCGCGATCGTGGGCAAGGCGCTCTACAACGGCAACTTCACGCTCCCGCAGGCGCTCGACGTCGCCGGGCGCCCGTAGCCTCCCGCCCCCAACGCTTCGCGCGCGCCGCGCGTCTATCCTGCGAGAGGGAGGGACGATGCGCGTTCTGGCAGTCCTGGTGGCGGCGGCGATGGTGATGGCCGGCTGTGCGACGGGCGGCGACCCGGGCGGGTCGCCTGCGGCGTCGGTCGCGCCGGTGGAACCCACGTGCGCGGAGGTGCTCGAGCCGGTGACCGGCGAGGCCGTCGCGGCGACGGAGGCCCCCGACGTGGGCGCGTTCGACTCGGCGTGGCTGTGCGTCTACGCGCTCGGCGAGGAGTGGACGCTCTCCGACGGGCCGTCGCCGATCGCGGACCTCGACGGCGTGCGCGCGCTGGTCGACGCGCTCGAGCCTGCGGACCTCATGACGCCCTGCACCATGGAGCTGGGGCCCGAGTACGTGCTCACGCTCGCCGCGGGCGAGGACCTCACGCGGATCGTGATCGACGCGTACGGCTGCCGGTGGGCGCGGGTCGAGGGCGAGCAGGGGCTGCTGTCGACGCCGGACGGCGTGATCGCGACGCTCGACTCGCTCGCGGGCCTGTGAGCGGCGTGGCCGGAGCGTCGGACCCTGCCCCTAGCATGGAGGCATGAGCGAGTCAGAGCCCCGCAAGGAGATCCCCGAGTCGATCTTCGCGGATGACGACGGCAGCGCGGACGCGCGCCTCGCCCAGGCCCTGATCCGCTACTCGCACGGCAAGGCGCCGCTCCTCGACGTGGTCGACGCGCTGGCCTACGCGCGCGTCCTCATCCCCGTGATGGCGTCGGGGGAGAAGCGCGTGATCGGCAAGCACGGCCTCGAGCAGGACGAGGTCGCCTCGACGGGCGTGGTCGCGGTCGAGATGCCCGACGGCCGCACCGCGCTGCCCGTGTTCACGGACGTCGACGCCATGCGCGCGTGGAACGAGCGCGCCCGCCCCATCCCCGCGGAGGGGCCGCGCGCGGCGCTCGCCGCCGCCGCGGAGGGCTGGAGCAGCCTGGTCCTCAACCCCGGCATGGAGACGGTCCTGGTCCCACGCCCCGCGGTCTGGGCGCTCGGCCAGGGCGAGCCGTGGCGGCCCGCGGTGACCGAGGGCGAGGTGGCCGCGGACATCCGCGCCGCCGTGGCGGAGGCCATCGCGCTCGACGGCTCCCTGCGCGGCGTCGACGCCGTCGCCGGCCGCGGCGCGGAGGTCGCCGTGGTGCTGCGCCTGGTCGCGGGGCTCAGCCAGCCGGAGCTCGACGCGGTGATCGAGCGCGTGCAGCATGAGCTCGCGCGGTCCGCGGTGGTGGCCCAGCGCGTGGACAGCGTCGAGCTGCGCCTCGCGCAGGCCTGACGGCCACCCGGGCCGGTGCCCGCCCGGCCCCGCGCTCAGCAGGTCGTCTCGGCCGAGGTGCGCGGCGCATCGTCCTCGAGGAACGCCTCGAGTCGCGGCAGGGTGACGGCGCCCGCGAAGTCCTCGCCGTCGGAGGAGAACACCACGCCCACCACGTCGCCGTCCGCGTCCGTCAGCGGGGAGCCGGAGTTGCCCTCGCGCGCGAGCACCTCGACGAAGTAGATCTGTGCGCCGTCGGGGTCGAGCTCGTTCTCGCGGAGGCCCATGTACGGGCCCGTGCGCGACGCGAGGGGACCGCCCAGCGCGAAGCCGGACACCGTGAGCGGGTCGCCCACCGCGGGCTCCTCGGTCGCGAGCGTGGCGGCCTCGGGGAAGGTGCCGTCGATGGTGAGCAGCGCGAGGTCGTCGCGTCGCGAGTACTCGGCATCGGTGACGTGGTACTCGCGTCCCTGGTAATCGGTCAGCTCGACCAGCGTGGTGTCGCGCACCACGTGCCGGTTGGTGACCGCGTGGGTCTCGTCGAGCATCCACGCCGTGCCGTTGCGGTAGGACCCGCACGCGACTGCCCACACGCGCAGCGCGACGCGCTCGGCCCGCGTGAAGCCGTCGCCGGACTGCGCGCCGGCCGAGGGCTCGACCGGCGTGGGCGTGGCGTACGGCGGGGGCGACAGGGGCACGCAGGCCGCCAGCGCGAGGGCGGCCGCGAGGGTCGCGGCGAGGGCCGGGACCGCGGCGCGCCGGTGGCTCATGCGGGTCAGCCGTGCTTCGCCTGGAAGCTCACGTACGCGGCGGTGACCTCGGCGCAGAAGTCGCGGATCGACTGCTCGGACTCGTCGACGCTGGACGCGACGTACCGGTCGATCTCGCGCAGGACCTCGAAGTGCTCCGTCTGCGCGTCCACGCAGCTCTGGTATGCGTCGACGATGTCCTTGAGCTCCTCGACGATCTCGGTGCCCTTCGCGCCCTGGTTCACCGCGGAGGAGTACTCCTCCTTGAGCCGCGCGAGCTGCTCCTTGGCGCCCTCGAGCTCGGAGATGCGGGCGTTCTGCTCGGAGACCTGGTCCACCAGGGTGTCGACGCGGTCGCGCAGGTCCGCGTTCTGCGCCTCCCAGTTGCCGCGCGCCGACGCGAGCAGCCCCAGCGCGACCGCGAGGCCCACCACCGCGGTAAGCGTCACGGCGAGCGCGACCGCGAGGCCGCGGCGGCGTGGCGCGGGCGGGGCCGCGGGGTCCGGATCGGGTGCCGGATCGGGCAGGGGAGCGGCCCCGGGCTCGACCGGGTCCGGGAGCTGCGGCTCCGTCACAGGCCGCCCGGGTTGGAGGACGTGCAGCTCTGCTCGGGCACGAACAGCGACGCCTCGTCGAGCAGCGAGTTCAGCGTCGAGATGGGCACGATGAAGCTCTGGTTGGAGAAGTTCTTCGCGTAGATGACGCCCACCACGAGGCCGGTCTCGTCGAGCACGGGCGAGCCGGAGGAGCCCTCCTCGACCTCGGCGCTGGTCGCGAGCACCGTGCCCAGCGCCGCCTCGAGGGGATCGGTGGTGGCGCCGAGCACCACGCCGGCGGTGGTGGTGAGCCGCCCGCCGTTGGGGTAGCCCACCACGGTGATGACGTCGCCCTCGGCCGGGTCCTCCTGCGCGCGGAACGCGTAGGACGTCCCGAGCGACTCCTCCGTGGTGACGATCGCGATGTCCGCGACCGTGGTGGTCGACGCGGCGGTCGCGGCGATGGACCGGCCGTCGTAGGTGGTGAGCGTGATGCGCTTCGCGTCCTCGACCACGTGCCGGTTGGTCACCAAGGTGTGGTTGTCGAGCGCGAAGCCGGTGCCCGTCGCGATGAACCCGCAGCCCACGTTGCGCACGCGCACCGTCATGCGCTGCGCCGCGGAGAAGCCGTCGGGGGACAGGGCGACCGAGCCGTCGCCGGGTGAGACGGACGGCGCGGGCACGAAGTCGTCCGGCATGGCGCCCGGCTCCTCGGGGAGCTGCGCGCAGCCGGTCAGCGTGAGGGCGGCGGCCAGGGTCGCGCCCGCGATCCGCGACCGGATCACTGGGCCACCGACTGCTGGAACGCGAGGTTCGAGTCCGCGGCGGCCTGGCAGAGCTCGTCGACGCTCTCCTGGAAGGTCCGCAGCTCCTTGGGCTTGATGTCGTCGGGGTTGGAGAGGTACTCGGCCAGCTGCTCATGCCCCTCGACGCAGCGGGTGAGGGAGTTCGCGACCGCGCTCGCGTCGGTGATGATCGACTGGAGCGCCGCGATCTCCTCCTGCGCGTACGCGGCGTCGTCGCCCCACTGCGCGTTCTCGGCCTGCAGGCGCGTGACGGTGTCCTTGGACGTGCTCAGCTGCTGCGAGACCAGGTCGAGCTGGTCCTGCGTGACGGTCAGGGTGTCGCGCTCCTGCGCCAGCTGCGAGCCGATCTCGTAGTTCGCCTCGGTGATGGCCAGTGCGCGCGCCTCCCACGCGTCGGACACGCGCCACAGGTACGCGATGAGCGCGGAGGCCGCGAGCAGCAGGACGGTGAGCATGGCGACGGTCACCACCAGGCCCGCGGAGCGGGGACGATGCTCGATCACGGGCTCGTCGCCGTCGCCGGGCCCTTCGGCCGGGTCGGGCAGGTCGGCGGCGTCGGCGCCGGCGGTCACCACCGGGTCGGCGTCGTCGTCCTCGCCGAACGGGTGGGCGGCGTCGACCTCGGGGATCTCGTCTGTGTCGACGTGGTCCGTGGGGTCCGTCCGGCCCGTCGGATCCGCGGGCTCGGCCGGCCGGTCGGGGATCGCGGGAAGCGTCACGGGGAAGAAGGGGAGGCGGTGCACCGGGGTGCCCTCACGAGGGCTCGCCGCGGTGGCGAGGTCGCCGCTCGCGACGCCTCGACGGCTGTCCTCCCCAGTCGTCACTACGTGACCGCCCCCGTGTACTTCTCGCCGGGCCCGTCTCCGGGCCGGTCCGGGATGGCCGAGGCCTCCCGGAACGCCAACTGTACGCTCCGCAACCCGTCCCGCAGGACGCGCGCGTGAGTGTCGCCGAGGTCGGGCGCGGCCGCCGTGACCAGTCCGGCGAGCGCGTTGATGATGGTCCGCGCCTCGTCCAGGTCCTTGAGCTCCTCGCCCTCCTCCGCGAGGCCGCACCGAAGCGCGGCCGCACTCAGGAGGTGAACGCTTACCGTCGTGATAAGTTCCACGGCGCCCACCTCGGCGATGTCGCGGGCGGCCTGGCCGGCCACCGCATCGTCCCCTGCGAAGGTGCCCCCCGCGGGGGTGTGCGCGGCGTCTTCAGGCGCGCCGGGACCTGTTGCCTGGTCATCACTGCTCATAGTTGCTATTCTTGTCCATCGACCGGTTGCGGCAGGTGCTGCAACACGCAAGTGGAGTCCACCTCCCACCCTAGGACCGCAAGGACCAGGGTCTCGGTTCCGGCGGCTGCCGTGAGGCATGCCGTGCGTTTCCGCGGTGGCCTCTGCTCGTGTTCGGGCAGGGGCCTTTTCCCATTTCTGGGGCGGGAACCGGCCGGGAGGTCGCACAGAGCAACGGTAAGGAGCCGCTATCAACGAGCCGCGCATCAACGAGCGCATCCGAGTCCCCGAGGTCCGCCTGGTCGGCCCGAAGGGTGAGCAGGTCGGCATCGTCCGCATCGAGGATGCCCTCCGTCTGGCGCAGGACGCCGAGCTCGACCTGGTCGAGGTGGCGCCCAACTCGCGTCCTCCCGTCGTCAAGCTCATGGACTACGGCAAGTTCAAGTACGAGGCTGCGGTCAAGGCGCGTGAGGCACGTCGCAACCAGGCGAACACCGAGATCAAGGAGATGCGGTTCCGCCTGAAGATCGACGAGCACGACTACGAGACCAAGAAGGGTCACGTGGTCCGGTTCCTCAAGGGTGGCGACAAGGTCAAGATCACCATCATGTTCCGTGGTCGCGAGCAGTCCCGCCCCGAGATGGGCCGCCGTCTGCTGATGAAGCTGGCGGAGGAGGTCCAGGAGTTCGCCGTCGTCGAGAACGCGCCGAACCAGGAGGGCCGCAACATGTCGCTGGTCCTGGGTCCGCTGAAGAAGAAGGCGGAGGCCAAGGAGGAGCAGCGCAAGGTGCGCGAGGAGCGCAAGGCCGCGGAGGCGGCGGCGCGCGACGAGCGCAAGGCGCCCCACCAGGCAGCCGAGACGGTCGCCGAGGAGTCGGCGGTCGAGGAGTCGGCAGCCGAGTAAGCGTCGCAGGACGCACACAGTCTTCGGGCGCCAGCCGCCCGTGAAACGTGCTGGGCTCCACCGGGCCTAGCCAGACCTAGAAGGAGAGGCAGCAATGCCCAAGAACAAGACCCACTCGGGTGCCAAGAAGCGCTTCAAGCTCACCGGCACCGGCAAGGTGAAGCACGCCTCGGCGATGAACGTGCACAAGTTCGAGGAGAAGCACTCCTCGCGCAAGCGCCGCGTGGCCCAGGACCAGATCCTGTCCGACGCCGACTCGAAGAAGATCAAGAAGCTGCTGGGCAAGTAAGCCCCGCCCCCACACACGTACCTTTAGGAGAACTGAAATGGCACGCGTCAAGCGGGCGGTCAACGCCCAGAAGAAGCGCCGGACCACCCTCGAGCGCGCCGCTGGTTACCGCGGCCAGCGTTCGCGCCTCTACCGGAAGGCGAAGGAGCAGGTCACCCACTCCCTCGTCTACTCGTACAACGACCGCCGCAAGCGCAAGGGCGACTTCCGCAAGCTCTGGATCCAGCGCATCAACGCTGCGGCCCGTGCGAACGGCATCACCTACAACCGCTTCATCCAGGGCCTCAAGGCCGCTGGCATCGAGGTGGACCGCCGCATGCTCGCCGAGCTCGCGGTGAACGACGAGGCCGCCTTCGCGACCCTCGTCGAGACCGCGAAGAAGGCCCTTCCGGCCGACGTCAACGCGCCCGCCGCGTAAGACGCCTTCCTTTCTCAAAGGAATCTCGCATGACGGAACGCCCCGCCGGGCCTGCTGACCTCACCGTGACGCTTTCGAATCCGAAGGCCGAACGGGTCAAGAGAGTCGCGGCACTGGCGGGGCGTTCCGCGCGTTCCCGGGCCGGCGCGATCCTGGTCGAGGGTCCGCAGGCGGTGCGCGAGGCGGTCCGCTTCGCCGCGCCCAGGGTCCGGGACGTCTACCTGTCGCCCGACGCGTCGCTGCGCTACCCCGAGATCGCGGGGGAGGCGCTCGCCGCCGGGCTGTACGTGCACCTGGGCACCGACGCGGTGCTCGACGCCATGAGCGCGGACGCGCAGGGCGTGGTCGCTGTGCTCGACTCCACCGGCACGTCGCTCGACGACGTGGTGGCGGCCGCGCCGCGCCTGGTCGCGGTGCTGTCGAACGTGCGTGACCCCGGCAACGCGGGCACGGTCATCCGTGTCGCGGACGCCGCGGGCGCCCAGGCCGTGGTGCTCGCCGGCGAGTCCGTGGACCCCGGCAACCCCAAGGTGATCCGCTCCACCGCGGGCTCGCTGTTCCACCTGCCGGTGGCGCGCGCGCCGCTCGCGGAGACCGTGGACGCCCTCCGCGCGGCCGGCCTTACCGTGCTCGCCGCGGACGGCTCCGGCGAGGACCTGCTGGGCGACGCGTCCGCGGGCGCGGGCGCCGGCGGCGAGGAGTCGCTCGCGGGACCCACCGCATGGGTGTTCGGCAACGAAGCCTGGGGACTGCGCGCCGAGGAGCTCGAGCTCATGGACGCCGTGGTGCGCATCCCCATCTACGGCCACGCCGAGAGCCTCAACCTCGGCACCGCCGCCGCGGTGTGCCTGTACGCCTCGGCGGCCGCGCAGCG
This sequence comes from Demequina silvatica, assembly GCF_000971215.1. Taxonomy (GTDB): domain Bacteria; phylum Actinomycetota; class Actinomycetes; order Actinomycetales; family Demequinaceae; genus Demequina; species Demequina silvatica. The sequence continues at coordinate 39,760 of NZ_BBMA01000008.1, read as the reverse complement.
CGACTGACGGCGCTGGACCCGCGCCGCTCCCGCACCTGGGTTTATTCCCGAGTCACCCTGTGACGAAGACCACCCGCCGATTCACCTGAAACGGCCTGGTGAGAAACGACAATAGGTACATGAGGTTCGGGATGATCAGGGGTCGCGCGACGCGTTCGCGCGGCATGGTCGTCGCCGTGTCCATCGTGGTCCTCACGCTGGTCGCCCTCATGGTGACCTCGATCCTCAACGCGGTGGTGGCGGATCGCACGCTCGAGGCCGCCAGCGCCGATTCGTACGCGTACGTGGGCGACCTCATGTCCGAGCGCGTCGCGACGTTCGCGGGCGCCGCCTCCGACGTGGTCGAGGGCACCGCCTCCGAGCTCGAGCGCCACGGCGGCGCCATGAGCGACGAGGACCTCCTGCGTGCCCTCACCGACCGCCTCGAGCGCGAGCCCGCCGTGGGCTCCATCTTCGTGGCCACCCCAGACGGGCACCTCACCGCGGTCGCGGGCGTCGAGCCCACCGGCCTCGCGGCCGCGGAGGACGGCGACGCCGCGTACACCCGCCTCCTCGTCACCCCCCAGGAGGGCGGCGGTTCGAGCCTGGTGACCACCCGCTACACCGAGGACCTCGAGGAGCTCGACACCACGGAGGCCGCCATCGAGTACTCCGTCATCGCCCGCGCCTGGTACCAGGACGCCCTCGCGAACGACGGCGTCACCTGGACCGAGCCGTACGTCTCCGCGCGCAACGGCGAGATCGTGGTGTCCCCGGTGACGTCGGTGACCGCGGACGGCGTGACCGCCGCAGTGGTGGGCGCGGACCTCGACCTCGACCTCCTGGGCGCGCTGCTTGAGGACATCCCGCTGGGCTCCGACGCGCGCGCGTTCATCCTCACCGGCGACGGCCGCGTGGTGGCCGCCCCCGCGGGTGCGCGCGAGGAGCTGCGCCGCATCCTCGGCACCACCGACTCCGCGCCCAGCGCCGCCGACTTCGACCTGCCGACCGTCGCGCCCACCGCGCTCGATCAGGCGGGCGAGGCCATCCGGGAGCGCGGCGACACCGTTAGCCTGGAGCGCGAGATGGACGCGGACACCGGCCTCGACTGGATCCTGCACCTCGAGGCCAGCGCGGAGGACCTCACGCCGTCCATCAACGACTTCCAGCGCACGGCCGTGTGGGTGACGTCGCTGTCGATCCTCATGGTGATCGTCGCCGCGGTGGTCGCGCTGCGCCTGTGGCGCCCGATCCGCACCCTGCGCGTGCGCGCCGCCACCGACGCCCTCACGGGCCTCGCGAACCGCTACGAGTACGCCCGCCGCCTGCGCGCCATGCTCCGCACCGCCGAGCAGAGCGGCGAGACCATCCTCCTCATCGCGCTCGACCTCGACGACTTCAAGCAGGTCAACGACGACCACGGCCACGACGCCGGAGACGTGGTCCTCGCCGCCGTCGGCGACTCGCTCCGCGCCTCCGTGCGGCAGCGCGACCTTGCCGCGCGCGTGGGCGGCGACGAGTTCGTGGTGGTGATGCGCGTGAGCGAGCGCGCCTCCGCGGTCGAGCTCGCCCGGCGCCTGCGCGACGACGTCGCCCTCGCGATCCTCGAGTCCTTCCACGGCGCGTCTGGAGTGGGCGCGACCGCCGGCTTCGCGACCACCGCGACCACCGGCTACGACGCCCACACGCTGCAGACCGCCGCCGACGACGCGCTGGTGGCGGGCAAGCGCGTCCGCAAGGGCCGCACGTACGCGTTCGGCCACGTCGCGGGCACGGCTGGTACCGCGGGCGACGGCGCACCCAGGGACGATGCGGGGGAGACCTCGCGCCCGGCTGATAGTCTCCCCGGGAACTGAGGAGGCCCCATGGAGAACACTCGCCGGCTCGACATCCCCGATGCGCGGGGCAAGGTCGAGGTCGACGGCGTCCTCGGGCTGCTCTACAAGATCCGCATCGACGGCGACGTGATCAAGCGCCGCAAGGGAGCGTGGGACATCCCGCTGCGCAAGGGCGGCTCCTCGAAGCTCACGTCGAACGGGCTGATCCCCGGCTTCCAGACGCTGCGTCTGGACGGCACCCCGATCCTCAAGATGGGCGCGCACGTCGAGCCCGCCGTCAAGGTCGCGATGTTCGCGCCGTTGCTCCTCATCCTGTGGAGCTTCGTGGGCGCGATCCTCGCGGTCATCATGTTCCTCACCAACGTGTTCCTGGTGAAGAACCCGCAGATGCCCATGGGCCTGCGACTGGCGCTGCCGATCATCAACACCGCGGTGATGGCGATGGTGCTCACGGCCCTGCAGGTCCCGAGCCCGCTGCTGTAGCCGGCGATGTCCCGCCGCCTCGCCGTCCGCAGCCCGTCCGACCCGCTGCCGTGGGCGTTCGGCGCGGTGATCGTGGGCCTGGTGGTGATCGGGCTCACCACCATCGGTGTGCGCGCGAGCGTGAGCGCCGACGCGGAGAACGCCGCTGTCCAGGGCGCGACCCTGGTGGGCGACGCGACCGCCGTGCAGCTGGAGGGCGCGACGCGCCCCGCGGAGGCCGCCGCGCGCGGCGTCGCCGCCTCGGTGGCCGCGGACCCCAGCATCCTCGCCGACACCGACCGCGTGCTCGACGAGCTCGGCCCGCTCATGGACGGGCAGGCCGCCATCGCCGCGATCACCGTGATCGGCGAGGACGGCACGGTGGTCGAGCTCGACCGCCGCAGCCCCGGCACCGTCCGCACGCCCGACGTGCCCGAGGCCGCCTGGCTCGATGCGGCACGCGAGTCCGGCACCGTGGTGTGGAGCGATCCGGAGCGCGCCCGCGACGTGGGTCGCACGGTGGTCCACGCGGCGCTCGCGGCCCGTGATCGCGACGGCGAGGCCGTCGCGGTGGTCGCGGTCCGGCTCGACGCGGGCATGTTCACCGGCGCGCTCAGCGGCTCGCCCGCGATGACGTACGGCGACGCGTCCGTGATCGGCTCCAACGGCGTCACGCTCGCGGGCGACCCCGCGCTCACGCTTCCGGACGATGCGGTGGTCGAGGCGGCGTCCGCCGGTACCGTCGCGATGGGTGACCCGGTGACGTACGCGCGCCCGGTGAGCGACAGCCTCCCGTGGACCCTCACTGTCGCTGTCGACGCCACCGCCGCGCTGCCGGCGGTCGCGTCCGTGGACCACACCATGGTGCTCTACACCGTGGTGATCGTGGTGGTGACGCTGATCATGAGCCTGGTCCTGTGGGCGCTCCGGCGCCCCGCGGGGGAGGTCTCCGTGCGCGCCCGCACCGACCCGCTCACCGGGCTGTCGAACCGCCACCACTTCGAGGTCCGCGGCAACGACGTGCTCCAGGCCGCACGCCGCCGTGACGGCCAGGTGGTGGTCGCCGTGTTCGACCTCGACAACTTCAAGTCCGTCAACGACGAGGCCGGCCATGAGGCCGGGGACGATGCGCTGCGTGCCGTCGCGGACGGCCTCGCCCGGGCGTCGGGCCCCCGGGACGTGGTGGGCCGCCTGGGAGGCGACGAGTTCGGCGCGGTCCTGTGGCTGAGCGCCGACGAGGACTCCGGATACGCGGTCGAGCGCTTGCGCACCAGCGCCCACATGACGCTCGAGCGCGCGGTGGGGGACCGCTTCGAGGTGGGGGACCGCTTCGAGGTGGGGGTGAGCGCCGGCTGGGCGGACACCGCCGACGGCGAGTACCGCCTGCCGGCGCTGGTGCGCGCCGCCGACGAGGCGATGGTCGGCGGGCGCCGCGGCGGCAAGGGAGTGTCCTACGAGGCGACCCGCCGCTGAGGCGGGCCGGACGCCCTACCCGGCCCGCGCATCGTCCTGCTACGGTGGCCGCATGACCACGAGCCAGGCCCGCATCACGCGTCGCGCCGCCGTGCGTCTGTTTCTCTAGGCCCGGGGAGAACCCCCGGGCCTGAACGCATGCCGCGCGCCCGCACCGTCCCGCGCGCGCCCGCTAGACTTCCCCCGGTTGTTTTCGAGGCTGTGAAGGGCCACCCATGACTGAACTCTCCCCGCTCGACGCCGCCGGCGTCGACGCCGCGGTCGCCGAGGCGCTGGCCGCCTTCGCCGCGGCATCCTCCCTGGACGATCTGAAGGAGGCCCGCCTCGCGCACACCGGCGACAAGGCGGCGCTGACGCTCGCGAACCGGCAGATCGGCGGGCTCTCGCCCGAGGAGAAGGCCGCCGCCGGCAAGGCGATGGGCGCCGCCCGCGCCGCGATGGGCCGCGCGCTCGCCGCGCGCACCGAGGAGCTCGAGGCCGAGCGCGACGCCCGCGTGCTGGTCGAGGAGGCCGTGGACGTCACGCTGCCCGTGTCGCGCCAGGCGCCAGGCGCTCGCCATCCGCTGGAGACCATGCAGGAGCGCATGTGCGACGTGTTCGTCTCCATGGGCTGGGAGGTTGCCGAGGGCCCCGAGATGGAGGCGGAGTGGTTCAACTTCGACGCCCTCAACTTCGACCCGGACCACCCGGCGCGGGAGATGCAGGACACGTTCTTCATCGACCCGCCGAGCTCGGGGCTGCTGATGCGCACGCACACCTCGCCGGTGCAGGTGCGCGCGGCGCTCGAGCGTCGCGACGCCCTCGAGAACGAGGGCCGCGGCATCTACGTGGTGTGCCCCGGAAAGACGTTCCGCACCGACGAGCTGGACGCGACCCACACCCCGGTGTTCCACCAGATCGAGGGCCTCGCGATCGATCGCGGTCTGACGATGGCTCACCTCAAGGGCACGCTCGACCACTTCGCGAAGTCGCTGTTCGGGCCGGACGCGGTGACGCGCCTGCGCCCGTCGTTCTTCCCGTTCACCGAACCCAGCGCGGAGATGGACCTGCGCTGCTTCGTGTGCGGCGGGTCCGACTCCGAGTGCCGCACGTGCCGCGGCACCGGTTGGATCGAGTGGGGCGGCTGCGGCATGACCCACCCCAACGTGCTCGTCGCGGCGGGGATCGACCCTGAGAAGTACACCGCGTTCGCATTCGGCATGGGGATCGAGCGCACCCTGATGTTCCGCCACAACGTCACCGACATGCGCGACATGGTCGAGGGCGATGTGCGCTTCTCTCAGCAGTTCGGGATGGAGATCTGATGCCCAAGATTCCGCTTAGCTGGCTCGCGGAGTCGGTCGCTCTGGTCGACGGCGCGACGCCCGAGGACATCGCCACGTCGCTCGCCCGCGTCGGGCTGGAGGAGGAGGGCATCCACGGCTCCGGCGTCGTCGGCCCGCTCGTGGTGGGTCGCGTCATGTCGCTGGTCAAGGAGGAGCAGTCCAACGGCAAGACCATCAACTACTGCCGCGTCGACGTCGGTGCGTTCAACGACCCCGAGGGTCCGGGCCACAAGCCCGACAACAAGGTCGACTACCCGTCCTCGAAGGGCATCGTGTGCGGCGCGCACAACTTCGTCGAGGGCGACTGGGTCGTGGTGGTGCTGCCGGGCGCGACGCTGCCCGGACCGTTCCCGATCTCGGGCCGCAAGACGTACGGTCACTGGTCCGACGGCATGATCTGCTCGGCGCGCGAGCTGGGCCTCGGCGAGGACCACTCGGGGATCATCGTGCTGACCGAGCTGGGGTTCTCCGCTTCGGATCTGGAGCCCGGCCAGGACGCGATCCCGCTGCTCGGCCTCGACCAGAAGACCATCGAGATCAACGTCACGCCCGACCGCGGCTACTCGTTCTCCATCCGCGGGGTGGCGCGCGAGTACGCTCACGCGACCGGCGCATCGTTCACCGATCCCGCTGGTATTCCGGTCACGGGGGCCGTCGGCGACGGCTTCGCCGTCGAAATCAGGGACGATGCGCCCGTGCGCGGGACGGTCGGGTGCGACCGGTTCGTGGCGAGGGTGGTGCGCGGGTTCGACCCCGCGGCGGCGTCGCCTGCGTGGATGAAGCAGCGGCTCGAGGCGGCCGGCATGCGGTCGATCTCGCTCGCCGTGGACGTCACCAACTACGTCATGCTCGAGCTGGGTCAGCCGCTGCACGCGTACGACCTCGCGACGCTCACCGCGCCCATCGTGGTGCGGCGCGCGCGTCCGGCGGAGTCGATCGTCACGCTGGACGACGCGACACGCGTGCTCGACGGCGAGGACCTGCTCATCACGGACTCTGATGGTGGGCACGGTGCTCGCGCGATCGGCATCGCCGGTGTCATGGGCGGCGCGCTGACCGAGGTCTCCGCGTCCACCACGGACGTGCTGCTCGAGGCGGCGCACTTCGACCCGATCACCATCGCGCGCACGGCGCGCCGTCACAAGCTCGGCTCGGAGGCGTCGCGACGCTTCGAGCGGGCGGTCGACACCGCGCTGCCCCCGGTGGCCGTGCAGCGTGCCGCGAACCTGCTCGTGGAGCACGGCGGCGGCGTGGTCGAGGAGATCTACACGGACGTCAACGACGTCGCACCCGTTCAGGCCATCGAGATGGACCGCGACTACCCGTCGCGGATCGTGGGCGTCGAGTACTCGGTCGAGGAGGTCACCGACTCGCTCGAGCAGGTGGGCTGCACGGTCGAGCGCGACGGCGAGGTGCTCATCGTGACGCCGCCGACGTGGCGCGCGGACCTCGAGGGCCCCATCAACCTGGTCGAGGAGGTCGCGCGCCTGCGCGGCTTCGAGAACCTGCCGTCCGTGCTGCCCGTCGCGCCTCCGGGGCGCGGGTACACGCACTCGCAGATCGTGCGGAAGTCGGTGGCACGGTCGCTGGCCGAGGCGGGCCTGACCCAGGTGCTCACGTACCCGTTCATCTCCGAGGCGCGCCTCGACGACTGCCTGCTGCCCGCCGATGATGTCCGCCGCGATGTCATCCGCCTCGCGAACCCGCTGTCCGCCGAGCAGCCGCTGCTGCGCACGGCGCTGGCGGAGACGCTGGTGGACGCGGTGCGCGTCAACCTGGGCCGCGGCGCGCAGGACGTCGCCGTGTACGAGACCGGCCGCGCGTACCTGGGCCGCCTGGTGGGTTCTGTGCCTGCCACTTATTCGGGTGACTCGATCACCCCGGACGACGTCGAGGCGCTCAACAAGGCGATCCCCGGCCAGGTTCGCCGCGTCGCGGGCGTCATGGCTGGCAACAAGATCGCCGCCGGCTGGGACGGCCACGCCACGCCGTGGAAGTGGACCGACGCGATGGCGATGGTCGAGAAGGTCGAGCGCGCGTGCGGCGTGGTGCTCGAGATCTCGAACGAGGCGGGGGAGCGCCAGTCGACTGCGCCGTTCCACCCGGGGCGCGTGGCGATCTACCGTCTCGACGGCGAGATCGTCGGCGGGGCGGGCGAGCTGCACCCGAAGGTGTGCGAGAACCTGGGCCTGCCCGCGCGGACGGTCGCGTTCGAGGTCGCGCTCGACCCTCTTATTGAGGAGTCGGAGGGCGTGCTGGTGACGGCGTCGCCCGTCTCCGGGCAGGTGCTGGCGAAGGAGGACTTCGCTTTCGTGGTGCCGTCTTCCGTGACCGCCGGTGCGCTGGTGGACGCCGTGATCGAGGCCGGGGATGGCCTGGTCGAGGACGCGCGCGTGTTCGACGTCTATACGGGCGAGCAGATCGGCGCGGGCAAGAAGTCCCTCGCCATCAACGTGAAGATGCGCGACGCGGACCACACGCTCACCGCTGAGGAGGTTCTCGCGGTGCGCGAGGCCATCATCGCGGCGGCAGGGGAGAAGTTCGGAGCAGTGCTCCGCTAACCAACCCATCCACCCCGCGCGAGTTGGCAGATGGTTGTCGGATTCCAGCGATCGCTGCTCGCCAGTGGTAGATCATCGTCGCGGCGGCCTGCAGGGAGACCTGCCGGCCGCCGCTTCTGCGTCTCGAGGTGAGACGGGTGCAGCGAAGGGCGTCCCCGTGTGTCCTGTTCCGCTCATTGCGTTGCACGGATCACCGCATCGGCGTCACCACCGCGCACCGCGCCTCCATAGACTGGGAGGACAGTCAGGAAGCGTGGATCTGTGACCAGTGCACCGGCACCTCCACACGGCGGGCACTCCCAAAGCCGCCGCGGGGGCCTTGCGCCGCCCCAGCTGCTCCGGGGCGAGGAATATGTCGCCGACGCGACCCAACGAGTCCACGACGCCAAGCGGCGCGTGCTGCTGACGACGTTGACCATCGCGCACGACCACCGCACGGATGACCTCATCGAGGCGCTCGTGTGGGCGGCGAGGCGCGGGGTCGAGGTCTCGGTCGCCGCCGATGTCTTCACCTACGCGGATGCCGCCGGCACGTTCCTCCCCACCGGATATCGGACCAAGGCGTGGCGCAAGTCCGACACGCTGGCCTCGAAGCTCATTCGCGAAGGCGTGCGGTTCACGTGGTTGGGACGCGAGAAGGGGCTTCCGTGGCGTGGCCGGACGCACACGAAGTTCTGCGTGGTGGACGACACGTCGTACGCGTTCGGCGGGGTGAACCTGGATCGCAAGGGCGTTGAGAACGCCGACTTCATGCTTCGCATCGCCGACGCGCGGCTCGCCGACGACCTGGAGGAGGTCTACCACCAGATTCAGCACATGAACGCGCACGAGCGAGGCCACGAGTCGCTCGAGTATCGATACGGCAGCGACCGGGTGCTGGTGGACGGCGGGATCCCCGGAGACTCGATCATCTACCGCCGGGCGGTGGCGCTGGCGCGGAAGTCCGAGCGGGTGCTGCTCGTGTCCCAATACTGCCCCACCGGGGAGCTCGGCAAGGTCATCAGCGCACGCGAGAACGAGCTCTGGTTCAACCCGCCGCGCAACGCCAGCCCTGCGAATCGCGTGCTCATCGCGTCCTCGATGATGTGGACCGGCCATCGTTCGATGTACACGAGGAACCGCTATCTGCATGCCAAGGCGATGGTCTTCTTCCGTGCAGATGGCGCGCGCGCGGCGATCACCGGCTCGCACAATTTCGTGGAGGGCGGCGTGCGCCTCGGCACACGCGAGATCGCCTTGGAGACCCACCGGCCCGACACGATCGATCAGATCCTGGACTTCCACGCGCGCCACGTCTGCGGCGACGGCGACACCCACGATTGAGCGCATCAGCGAGCAGGCGAGGGCGGTTCCGGGCCGCCACCAGCGACCCGGAACCGCACCGGTGATCGCTACTCGGTGCGAGGCTCCGCGCCGGGCCATCGGCCAGCGGCTACCTCGGCCTCGAAGTCCGCGCGCGTGACCCACGGCCGCTCCCAGACCTTGAGGTCCTCGAGCGCGGGGCATTCGCGCCAGTGCTCCGGCGGCACGTACGAGACCTTGCGGTCCATGATCTCGGCGAGGCCGTGAGTGTAGGCGCGGATGTGCGTGCGGTGGTGCGCGATGGCCTCGTGGGCGATCGCTCGCCACTCGTCGTGCATGCACCAGGTCTCGACCTGGTCGGGCGCGTCGAGCGGAGCGACGTAGACGCCCCGTTCGTGGGCGCCCACGATCCGCATGTCACGCGGCGGCCCGTCGCGCAGCGCGCGCTTGATCTGGATGATGTGGACGAGGTGTCCGCTTGCCGAGTACAGGCAGCGCGGACGCGTGGCATCAGCCATGGCTCTCTCCTTCAGAGAATCCGTTCTTCCGCGCGCCGGGCGGCGTGCGGCGGATCTTCCTCCAGGGGCACCGTGTCGGGACGCGGTTGCCAGCTGGCCGGCTGGAGGGCTTGTGGCCAGGCTTCGTGATCCAGCACCGACGGTACCAACGTCCCCCGACATCCGCCGGACCCGGCCGGACCAGGCGACACGCGCATCGTCCCTCGCTACGGTGGAGCAGCGCCCGCACCGCGGGCCCTCACCGACGAGGCAAGGAGCACCTCATGGACGTCAGCATCACCGCGGGACCAGCGTTCGCGATGGGCACGGTCACGCTGCCGCCGGGTGGCTCCGTCCGAGTCGAGGCGGGAGCGATGGCGATGACGCGGGGCGACATCCAGATCGAGACCTCGACCCGCGGCGGATTCATGAAGGGACTCAAGCGCTCGCTGGGCGGCGAGAGCTTCTTCGTCAACGACTTCCACTCCGGCAGCGGCGGCCAGGTGGGCGTCGCCTCCACCCTCCCGGGCGACATGGCTACGGTGACGCTCGACGGCACCACCGGGCTGATGGTGCAGTCAGGCTCATGGAGCGCATCCGACCCGAGCATCGACGTCGACTCGAAGTGGGGAGGCGGCAAGTCGTTCTTCAGCGGCGAGGGGCTCATCCTGCTGCGCTGCTCGGGCGCGGGCGACCTGCTGCTGTCCTCCTACGGCGCCATCCTTGCCACCGCGCTCCAGCCTGGCGAGACCATGACCCTCGACACCGGCCACGTGGTCGCGTTCGACGAGTCGGTCCAGTACAGCGTCCGCAAGGCGGGCAGCTGGAAGTCCACCATCCTCGGTGGCGAGGGCCTGGTGACCGACTTCACCGGCCCGGGCCGCGTGTGGCTGCAGACCCGCTCGACGAACGACCTGGTCGAGTGGATCAAGCGGGTCAACCCGCAGCGCAGCAGCTCGTAGGCAACCTCACCGGGGCTCGGCGTCCGAGCCGGCCGCCGCATCGTCCCCCTCGACCGTCACCCGCGGGATGCCGTGCGTGAACTGGCTCGCGCGCTCCTCGGCCTCGGCGGACCCGGTGAAGAGGCCGCCGTCGCCGGCGTGCTCCGCGGGCGCGGCGGCGCGACGGCCGCGCGGGGCGGGCGCGGCGGCCTCCGACACGAGCACCCTCTGCGCGGGCGCCGCGTCCGGCATCACCGACTGGATCCACAGCACCATGGCCTCGCGCACGAAGCAGCGGAGGTCGTACAGCGTGGGCGCGTCCTTCGCGGTCACCAGGATCCGGACGCGGACGTAGCCGCCCGTCGCCTCGGTCACCTGGAGCACGGACGCGCGGCCGTCGTACAGCGGCGTCTGCTCGAGCACCGTCTCGAGGTGCTCGCGCATGCGCTGCGGCGACACCCGCCAGTCGAGGTCGAACTCGACGGACCCGAGCAGCTCGGACCCCTGCCGGGTCCAGTTCTCGTAGGGCGTGGTGGTGAAGTAGGTGCAGGGGAGCACCAGGCGGCGGTCGTCCCACAGGTCGAGCACCACGTAGCTGAGCGTGATCTCGCCCACGCGGCCCCACTCGCCCTGGGCGACGATCACGTCGTCGACGCGCAACGCGTCGCTGAAGACCAGCTGGATGCCGGCGAACATGTTGCCCAGCACCGACTGCGCGGCGAGGCCAGCGACTATGGACGCGATGCCCGCCGAGGCCAGCACCGACGCCCCGACCGCGCGCACCGAGTCGAACGTGAACAGCGCCGCCCCGATGGCGATCACCACGATCAGCGCGATCGCGAGCCGCCTCACAATCAGGGTCTGGGTCCGCAGCCGTCGCGCGAGCCGGTTGTCGGGGATGTCGATCCGGTTGTGGTCGAGCGCCACGTCCGAGACGAACCTCACCACCGCGATGAGCAGCCACGCGAGGATCGCGATCGCCGCGATGGTGAACACCTGCGAGATCGCCGGCATCCAGTCGCTCCGCCGCAGCGACGCGTGCACCCCGAACCACAGCCCCAGCAGCAGCGCGAGGGCCCAGAACGGCCCGCGCACCTGCGCCACCAGCGCACCCGCCCACGCGTTGCGCCGCGCCACCACGCGCATCACCAGTTTGACCGCCAGCGCGATCACCACCGCCACGGCGACGCTCACCACCACCGTCATCCCGAGTCCGAGCCAGTCGTCCACGTCGAGCCTCCTTCCGGGTCAGTGCTCGCCCTCGACACTACGAAGGGGATGTTTCGCCGCGATGACGCCCGGCGCAGAGCGCGCGTGGAGATCGCTCAGACGTCGCCCAGCACGGCGGAGGCATCCGCGCGCAGGCGCGGCAGAGCATGGGAGACGGTGTCCCAGATGACGTCACGGTCGACGCGCCAGTACTCGTGGACGATCAGGTTCCGCTGTGCCTTGGGCGCAGCAGTCGGCACCGAGGGCAGTCTCGCGTAGGTGGCGTCGCTCAGTGCACCGAGGGCCTCGCCGACGATGGTCAGGCAGTACAGCACGGCATCGGATGTGCGTGGATCGTCGAGCGCCGCTCGGGAGCCGCCCACGTAGTCGTCGATCCGATCGCACGCGTCGATCACGTGGCGCAGCCGCTCGGCATCGCGAGGCGGCACCGGAGTCACAGGACCACCGACTCGGCGAGGATCGCGTCGCGCACGTCGAGCGGGATGCTGCCGACTGTGACCAGGTCGACGTCGCATGCCAACAGTTCAGCGAGCCGCCCGCGCAGCGCGGCCAGGTCGAACAGCGTCATGCCGGGCGCGGCGTCGACCCAGAAGTCGACGTCGGAGTCGGGGCCGTCCTCGGCCCGGGCAGTCGACCCGAAGACCCCGATCCGCAGCGCACCCAGCGACGTCGCGGCGTCCACGATCTCGCCGCGGCTGCGCAGCACATCGACGATGCGCGAGGCGCGCGGAGCGTCCGCCTCGAGGTAGCGCGTCAAGGCGTCCTCGACCACCGATGTGAACGTGGGCCGCCCCGGTTGGGCGGCGACGAACGCGGCGAGCCGCTGCTCCAGCTCGTCGGGCAGCGTCACGGTCGCGCGCCTCACCCTTGCGACGCTAGCACCAGATGGTGAGAGTGGTGAAGGGGTGTGGACGCCCAAGCCAGCCGCCGCATCGTCCCCAGTCACCAGGCACGATGCGCGGGCCGGGTCTAGCGTGAGCGGTGGAGGGGAGGTCCCACATGGCCGAGCGGCCCGCAGCACCCGCCCACACCCACGAGAAGCGCGAGCATTGGTCCGGACAGACCGCGTTCATCCTGGCCGCCATCGGCTCCGCCGTGGGGCTGGGGAACATCTGGCGGTTCCCCGGCCAGGCCTACGAGCATGGCGGCGGGGCGTTCATGATCCCGTACCTCATCGCGCTCGTGACGGCGGGCATCCCGATCCTGTTCCTGGAGCACGCGATCGGACACCGCTTCCGCGGATCCGCGCCGCTGGCGATGAAGCGCGTCCACAGGCACGCCGAGGGCGTGGGCTGGCTGCACGTCGCCATCTGCTTCGTGATCGGGCTGTACTACACGGCGATCATCGCGTGGGCGCTCAGCTACTTCTTCTTCAGCTTCGACCTGTCCTACGCGGACGATCCGGCTGGCTTCTTCACCGGCGACTATCTCCAGCTGGGGGAGGCCGGCACGTTCTCGATGTCGTTCGTTCCCAAGGTGATCATCCCGCTGGTGGCCGTGTGGCTGGTCACCATCGTGATCCTCGCGCTGGGCCTGCACACCGGCGTCGAGCGGCTCAACATCATCGGCATCCCGGTGCTGGTGGCGACCTTCACGGTGATCGTGGTGCGCGCGCTGTTCCTCGAGGGCGCGGGCGACGGCATCGAGGCGCTGTTCACGCCGGACTTCGCGGCGCTCAGCGATCCGCAGGTGTGGATCGCCGCGTACGGGCAGATCTTCTTCTCGCTGTCGCTGGCCTACGGGATCATGATCACGTACGCCTCGTACCGGCGCCGCCGGTCCAATCTCACGGCGCCGGGCCTGGTGGTCGCGTTCGGCAACAGCTCCTTCGAGCTGCTCGCGGGCATCGGGGTCTTCGCGACGCTGGGATTCCTCGCGAGCCAGCAGGGCGTCGGGGTGGGCGAGCTCGACGGCATCGCGGGGCCGTTCCTGTCCTTCGTGACGTTCCCCGCGACCATCGCGGAGATGCCCGGCGGCGCGTTCTTCGGCGCGCTGTTCTTCGCATCGCTGGTGCTCGCCGGCCTCACCTCGCTGGTCTCCGTGCTGCAGGTGGTGTCCTCGGCGCTGCAGGACAAGCTCAACCTCAAGCCCCGCACCGCGGCGCTCGCGGTGGGCGGCGTGAGCGCGGTGCTGTCGATCATCGGCTTCGGCACCACCACCGGGCTGTACCTGCTCGACACGGTGGACCAGTGGTCCAACCAGCTCGGGATCGTGGCCGGCGCCATCACCATGATCGCCGCGGCGGTGTGGATCGGGCGCCGCGGCCACGAGCTCGAGCGGCACCTCGCGGCAGTCTCGACGCTGCGGCCGGGCAAGGCGTGGCTGTGGCTGGTGAGCGCGGTCGCGCTGCTGCTCATCTACATGTTCGTCGAGAAGGCCGTCTCTCTCGCGATCGACGGCTACGGCGGCTATCCCACCTGGTACGTGGTGGTGTTCGGATGGGGGACGGTGCTGTTCCTCGCGCTCGTCGCGTGTCTGATGCCGCTCGCGAAGTGGCGGCGCGACATCGTCCGCTTCCATCCGTGGCCCACGCGTGAGCAGCTGAACCTGCCCGCCGACGTGGGGGAGAGGCACACCGAGGACTACGACCCGAGGAGCCCGTCATGAGCACGTCCGCGGTGGTGCTGCTGGTGGTGTCGATCGTGCTCGTGTGGGGCGGCCTCGCGGTGTCGATCATCGTGCTCGCGCGGCGGCCGGAGAACGACCACATGCCTCCGGGCGGCGAGGACACCGTGGTGCCCGACGAGGTCGAGCGGCACCCGCGCGACCTCTAGCACGGCCCACGGCCGCGGGGACGATGCGCGGGCCGGCTCAGGCGCCGTAGTCGCCCAGGTGCGAGTCGAGCATCCAGTCGGCGTCCGCCGTCCGGGACAGGAGCGCCTGGTCCCCGTCGGGGATCAGCAGGTAGTCGTGGAGGATCTCGCCGACCTGGTCCGCGTCGTCCCACGTCACGTCGACGGTGAGCCAGCGCCCGTCGACCAGCACCTTGTTCCACGCGTGCGCGCCCGAGGTGAGCCCCCCGTCCGCGAAGCCGGTCACCGCGACCGCGTCGAGGCCGGCGGCGTCAGCCATCGCGAGGAACGCCTGCGCGTAGCCGCCGCACACGGCGGTGCCCTCGACCAGGATCCCGTACGCCTCCTGCGACCGGTCGACGATCGCGGAGTCCTCGCCGCGATCGATGGCGGCCGCCGCGGCGTGGTCGTACGTCGCGACGGAGGCGACGTAGTCGTGGATGAGGGAGACCTTCTCCGCGGCCGTCGTCGCCGAGGCGGCGCCCGACGCCGCGAGCCCGACCTGCACGGCGTCCGCGGTCTCGACCCGGCGCCGCTCCGCCTCGTCGGCGGGGTAGATGTAGGTCGGCTGGACCGTGACGCGCGCGCCCAGGGTGGTGGTGGTCCACCCGGAGACGAACACGTACGGGTTCTGGGTCGCCGCCTCGAGGAGCGCGTCGCTGAGCAGCGCGTCGCCGTCGGGGCCCACCCAGTAGCCCACCGCGATCGACTCCTCCTGGGTGATCATCCCGGCCGCGAGGTGGCGCACCAGGTCGCTCGAGCCGTGGACGGGGTACGCGACCGTCGCGTCGGCGGGCGGGGTGGCGCTTTCCGGCTCGGCGAGGCCCGCGAGCGCGTCGACGGCGGCGGTCGCCGGATCAACACCCTCGGGGATGAGTCCCACGCGGTACGCGAAGCCGGAGACCGCCAGCAGCGTCGCGAGCACCACCACGGTGGTGGTCCAGAACCGGCGCGCGCCGGTCCGGCGCGCGGACCGCGACGGACGCGTCGGCTGGTCGGGCAGCGTCCAGCTCCGCGCGGGAGCGGAGTAGGCGGCCGGGGTGACGCCGCGCTCGACCCGCGTGTGGCGGTTGCGGACCCTGCTGGTCCAGCGTGCACCGTCCCAGTAGCGCTCGAGGTCCGTCTCGCTCGGGTCGGGCAGCCATCCGGACGCCGGCATGCCCGGTGCCCGGCGCTCCTCGCGGCGCACCGGCTCCGGATGCCACTCGGTCGGATCGAACCCCACGCCAACCCCCAGCCCGGAACGGCCCCCGCCGCTCCGAGCGCGAACCTACCAGGAGCGACGTGCTGGAGGGTCGATCGTGACGGATCTCACTGGCGGACCGACCACGGTCTACCACTGTGAGGACGCGACCTCGCAGAAGCGACCAAGGTCTACCAACTGTCGGGGTGGCGGCGGATCCGCGGAGTTCACCCCTCCACGGCCTGGGCCGCGTCCACGACCTCGCCGACCAGCCGCTCGATGACGTCCTCGAGCATCGCCGCGCCCAGCACCTCGCCGTCCGCAGCGCGCACCAGCGCGAGGTGCGTGCCACGCGACTGCATCGCGGTGAGCGCCTCCTCGAGCGATGCGTCGGGGGAGATGTCCGTGAGCGGGCGCACCGCGTCGGCGGGCACCGGCTTGGTGGCGCCGCCGCGCGGCACCTGCGCGAAGTCCTTGAGGTGGAGGTAGCCGACCCACTCGCCGGAGCCGTCCACCATCGGGAAGCGCGAGTAGCCGGTGCGCACGCACTCCTTCTGCGCGCGCTGCGGCGTCACGTCCACGGGCAGCGTCACCAGCTCTTCGACGGGCGTCATGACGTCGCGCACGGTCTCGAAGCTGAGCGTGAGCGATCCGGTGAGCACGCGGTGCTCGTGCTCGTCGAGCAGGCCCTCGGAACGGGACTCCGCGAGGAAGCCCTCGACCTCCTCGGCACGGAACGTCGACGTGACCTCGTCCTGAGGCTCCACCTTGAGCAGGCGCAGCACCAGGTTGGCGGTCATGTTGAGCAGCCAGATGAGCGGCTTGAGCACCCACACGATCCCGTACAGGACCGGGCCGAGCGCGATCGCGGACCTCTCGGGCCCCGCGATCGCGATGTTCTTCGGCACCATCTCGCCCAGCACCATGTGGAGGTAGACCACGATCACCAGGGCGATGGTGAACGCGATGCCGTGCACCCACGCGCCGGTGATCCCGATCGCCTCGAGCGGGACCTCGAGCAGGTGCGCGATCGCGGGCTCCGCGATCGCGCCCAGGCCCAGCGAGCAGGCGGTGATGCCCAGCTGCGCGCCGGCCATCATGAGCGACACGTGCTCCATGGCGCGCAGGGTGATGCGTGCGCCCCAGGATCCGGCCGCGGCGCGCGGCTCGATCTGGGTGCGGCGCGCGGAGATGAGCGCGAACTCGGCGCCAACGAAGAAGGCGTTGCCGATCAGCAGCGCGACGGCGATGAGGAGGGCGGTGTAGTCGTTCATCGGTCCGCCCCCTCGGGCTCATAGGTCTCGGGGTCCGGCGAGACGTCGACCACCTCGACCAGCACGCGGTCCACGCGGTGCCCGTCGAGGCGGGTCACGCGCACACGCGCGGTCACGGGCACGGGGATGCCGTCGTCGTCGCGACGGGCCTCATCCCGGGCATCCAGAGACACCACGTCGCCTACCTCGGGGAAGCGCTCGAGCAGCTCCGTGAGCAGGCCGCCCAGCGTGTCGGACTCGCGGGCCTCGGGCAGCTCGAGGCCCATGACCTCGCCCGCCTCGTCGGGGCGCAGCAGGCCGGACAGCGACCAGCGGCCGTCGCGCAGGCGGCGGTGACGGCTGACGGGACGGTCCTGCTCGTCCTCGATCTCGCCCACGATCTCCTCGACCAGGTCCTCGAGGGTGACCACGCCGTCGGTGCCGCCGTACTCGTCGACCACCACCGCGACCTGGGAGCCCGAGCGCAGCGCGGAAAGCACCGCGCTCAGCGGCATGGTCGACGGCACCGACTCGACGGGCAGCGCGATCTCGGCCACCGTGGTGGTGCGACGCGCCCGTGCCGGCACCGCGAGGGCGCGCTTGAAGTGCGCGACGCCCACGATCTGGTCGACGTCCTCGCCGGTGACGGGGAAGCGGGCGTGACCCGTGCGGGAGGCGAGCTCCAGGACCTCGGTGACCGGCGCATCGTGCCCCACGAAGTGGACGCGCGTGCGCGGCGTCATCGCGTCGGAGGCGGTGCGCTCGCCCATCTCGGCGGCGCGCGCGAGGCGCTGCGCGACGCGCGGCTCGAGCGTGCCCTGCTCGGCGGAGCGCTCCGCGATGGACTGCAGCTCGCGCGCGGACCGCGCGGACGCGAGCTCCTCGCGCGGCTCGATGCCGAACGCGCGCACGATCCGGTTGGCGGACCCGTTGAGCACGCGGATCAGCGGCCCGGCGAACCAGGTGAAGCCGCGCATCGCGCCCGCGACCGCGCGACCGATGCGCAGGGGCTCCGCGATCGCCCAGTTCTTGGGCACCAGCTCGCCGAACACCATCTGGGTGCCGGTGGCCAGGATGAACGCGAGCGTCAGCGCGACGCCCAGCGAGGACTCCTCGGGCAGGCCCGCGGCCTCGAGCGGCACGCGCAGCAGCGTCGCGATCGACGGCTCGGCGATGAAGCCGACCATGAGCGATGTCACGGTGATGCCGAGCTGCGCGCCCGACAGCTCGGTGGACAGCTTCCGCAGGCCCTTCTGGAGGGAGGCCGCCCGGCGGTCGCCCGCGGCGGCCTCGCGGTCTACGGTGGGGCGGTCGACCGTGACGAAGGCGAACTCGGCGGCGACGAACAGCGCGTTCGCGGCGATGAGCAGCAGCGCGAGCAGGAGGAGCAGCCAGGCCTCGGTCACGGGCGGGCTCCCTCACGCGAGGGGTGGACGGGGGCTGGCGCCGGCTGCGGGTCGGTGACCTCGCGCCGGCGCTCGGGACTATGGCCGTCGGACATGGCGTCGATTGTAGACGAGCGTCAGCCGCGGAACGCCGCCATCTGCGTGTCGGTCATCCAGTCCGAATCCTCTGCGCGCGTGGAGAGGATCGGATCGCCCGACCCCAGCAGCAGGTAGTCGTCGGCGGCGTACGCGCCCGCGTCGTCCCACGTGATGTCGACCAGCCGCCACGCGCCGTCGACCTTCACCTTGTTCCATGCGTGCGAGCCGCCGAACTGCCCCGCCGAGTCCGAGCCCGTCACCTCGATCGCCTCGAGCCCCGCCAGGTGCGCCATCGCCAGGAACGCCTTCGCGTAGCCGCCGCACACCGCGTAGCCGTCCACGAGGATGCTGTAGGCCTCCTGCGAGTGGGAGACGCGGTCCGAGGAGGTGCCGGCCTCGATCTCCAGCGCGGCCGCGTCGTCGTACTCGGCGACGGCCGCGATGTAGCCGTAGATCCGCTCGACCTTGGTCGCCGCGTCAGGAGCGTCCGCGACGCCCGCCGCGTCGAGCCCGGCGCGGGCCGCGGAGACCGTGACCGCGCGCCGGCGCTCCGCCTCCTCGGCGTCGTAGGTGTAGTGGGGGATGAGCTCGACGTGTCCCGGCCGCCGGTACGCGCTGGTGCTCTCGACGTAGAGGTACGGGTTCTGGGTGAGCGCCTCCGCGTACGCGTCCCACACCGCGTCGAGGTCGTCGTTGAGCCCGACCCACTCCGTCACCTCGATGCTGCGCGTCTGCGCCATGAGCTCGCGCTCGAAGTGCCGCACCAGGTCGGTGCTGCCGAGGATCGGGTAGCCGTCCGCGGGCGCCTCGGCGGAGAGGGACGATGCGGCGGGCAGCTCGTACGCCGGCGCCCGGTCCGCGCGGAATGCCTCGGCCAAGGAGACCAGGTCGCCCCAGCTCCACGCGACGGAGGCGCCGACGATCACGAGCACGAGCGGCCACATCCGGCGGCGGTGCGTCGGGGCGGGATGCGCGGGCCGGTAGACCGGTACCTCGACGGACTCCGCGAGGGGCGGAGGCTCGGGAGGAGCCGCCGGCGGCGGGGCGGTCGACCTCCCGGGCACCACCACGTACGGCTCGGGCTCCCACGCCTGCGGCATCGTCACCCCCCGTGTCGGCCGTGCGTCCCCACGGACGCTACCACCGCATCGTCCCTGATGGGCGGGCGGAATGCCGCCCGCGGTCACGCGCCCAGCCCGCCATCATGCATAATGATGCATAGCGATGCATGGCCCGCAACGGGAGCCCGCCGGATGGCGGCCCCGAGGGAGTCCCCACCCCGGACCCGCGGCGTCATGCGCCCTCACACCCTCGAAGGAGCACCCATGCGCACGCCTGCCCTGGTCGCGATCGCCGCGATCTCCGCCGTCTCCCTGTCCGCCTGCACGTACGCGTCGCAGGAGACCGGCTCGGCTGCGAACACGAGCGCCGACGCCACCGTCGCCGCGGAGTCCGACCCGACCGCGGTCGCCGTCAACGAGGAGGCCGCCGCGCTGCTGCCCGCCGACGTCGCCGACCGCGGCACGCTCCGCGTCGCGATGGAGACCACCTACGCGCCCGCCGAGTACCTCGACGTGGACGGCCAGACGCCGATCGGCTACGACGTCGACATCTCCGAGGCGATCGCCGCCGCGCTGGGCCTCGACGCCCAGGTCGAGTCCGCCGCGTTCGACTCGATCATCCCCGCGATCGGCACCAAGTACGACGCCGGCATCAGCTCCTTCACCATCACGCCCGAGCGCGTCGAGGTCGCCGACATGATCAGCTACCTCTCCGTGGGCGAGGCCTACGCGGTGCAGGCGGGCAACCCCGCGGGCATCGACGCCGCCGACCTGTGCGGCGCGACCGTGGCCGTCCAGACCGGCACGATCCAGCAGGACGAGGCCAACCAGATGGCCGCCGACTGCGCCGATGCCGGCTCCGCCGAGCTCACCGTTCTCAACTACGACTCGCAGGCCGACGCCGCCACCAACGTGGTGGGCGGCAAGGCCGACGTGCTCTTCGCGGACTCGCCGATCATCGGCTACGCCGTCACCCAGACCGGCGGCCAGCTCGAGCAGCTGGGCGACGCCTTCGCGACCGCGTCGCAGGGGATCGTGACCGCGCAGGGCTCCGACGTGACCGCCGCGGTCGCCGCCGCCCTGCAGGGCCTCATGGACGATGGCACGCTGAAGGCGATCCTCGACGCGTGGGGCGCCTCCGACGGCATGCTCACCGACGCCGAGGTCAACCCGGCCTCCTGACCGGAGCCGCCGGCGCATCGTCCCCTCCCACGGAAGGGACGATGCGCCGGCCGCCTCGCGTACGACACCTGGAGAGAGCGATGAGCGAGTCCCACGACCCGGTCCCCAACCGCATCCACGCGCGGCCCGTGCCGCGGCCCGGCCGGTGGATCGCCGCGGCGATCCTCGCCGTGCTGGCGGCGATGGCGCTGCATGGCCTGATCACGAACCCGAACTTCCACTGGGACGTGTTCTTCACGTACGTCCGCGACGTCACGGTGATCCGCGGCGTCGGCTGGACGCTCGTGCTCACGTTCGGGTCGATGCTGATCGGCGTGGTGCTGGCGGTGCTGCTCGCGATCATGCGGCGCTCGGACAACCCGGTGCTGCGCTCGGTGAGCTGGTTCTACATCTGGCTGTTCCGCGGCACCCCGATCTATACGCAGCTGGTGTTCTGGGGCCTCATCTCGGTGCTCTACCCGAAGCTCAGCCTGGGTGTCCCGTTCGGGCCCGAGTTCCTCACGTTCGACACGGCGACCGTCATCACGGCGTTCTGGGCGGCGCTGCTGGGCCTGGGCCTCAACGAGGCGGCATACCTCGCCGAGATCGTGCGCGCGGGCCTCGGGTCCGTCGACAAGGGTCAGGAGGAGGCCGCCCGGGCGCTCGGGATGAAGGAGGCGACCATCCTCAGGCGGATCGTGATCCCGCAGGCCATGCGCGTGATCGTGCCGCCGACCGGCAACGAGACCATCTCGATGCTCAAGACCACGTCGCTGGTGCTCGCCGTGCCGTTCACGCTCGACCTCACGTTCGCCACCAACGCGATCGGCAACCGCATCTTCATGCCGATCCCGCTGCTGGTGGTGAGCGCGTTCTGGTACCTGCTCATCACGTCGATCCTCATGGTGGGTCAGCACTACCTCGAGCGGTACTACGGCCGCGGCTCGGGCTCCGAGCGGCCCTCGCGCGGCGGGCCCGGCCCGCGCCGCTTCCGCCGCCAGGCAGCCATCAAGGCGGCCGGCACGTCCAAGGACGACCCCTTCCTGGAGGTGACCCCGTGACCGGTCCCGCGACCCCCATGGTCGAGGTGCGCGAGGCGCACAAGATGTTCGGCTCGCTGCACGTGCTGCGCGGGGTGGACCTCACCGTCCAGCCCGGCGAGGTGTGCGTGGTGCTCGGGCCGTCCGGTTCGGGCAAGTCGACGCTGCTGCGCTGCCTCAACGAGCTCGAGGAGCTCACCGGCGGCTCCGTGCGGCTCGACGGCGAGCTGCTGGGCTACCGGGAGGACGCGTCGGGCAGGCTACACCGCCTGCACCCCACCGCGATCGCACGGCAGCGCTCGCGCATCGGCATGGTCTTCCAGCGCTTCCACCTGTTCCCGCACATGACGGCCCTCGAGAACGTCATGGAGGCGCAGGTCCAGGTGCTCAAGCGGTCCAAGTCCGCCGCGCGCGCCAAGGCGGTCGAGCTGCTCGAGCGCGTCGGGCTGTCCGGCCGCATGGACCACTACCCGGCCCAGCTGTCCGGAGGCCAGCAGCAGCGCGTGGCGATCGCCCGCGCGCTCGCGATGGACCCCGAGATCATGCTGTTCGACGAGCCCACGTCCGCGCTCGACCCCGAGCTGGTCGGGGAGGTCCTCGCGGTGATGAAGGACCTCGCGGCGGGCGGCATGACCATGGTGGTGGTGACCCACGAGATCGGGTTCGCCCGCGAGGTCGCCGACCACGTGGTCTTCATGGACGAGGGCGTGGTGGTCGAGGAGGGCGTGCCCGCCCAGGTGCTCGACGCCCCGCAGCAGGAGCGCACCAAGGACTTCCTCTCGCACGTGCTCTAGCGGCGTGGCCCCCACAAGTGGGGGTACCGGCGTGCGCGATGTCGCTGCTATACCTGGGGCGACACCAGCGAGGGGGTGCAATGGCGACGGTGCTGAGGGGGCTGCTGGGCGGTTCCGCGATCGACGTCCCCGTCCCGCCGCTGCCCGAGGTGACGGCGCTCGAGCCGGGCCGCTTCGGCGGCCCCGGCTTCGTGTCGGGGTTCCTGGGGCTCGGGCTCGTCGCGCTCGGCTTCGCCGCGCTCGTGGTGGTCGTGGCCGTCGCGGCCGTGCGGTTGGGTGCGCGGCATGCCGGAGGGTGGGGGACCCGCGTCGCGGCCGTCCTCTCCGTGGCCGCCTTCGCGACCGGCGTGGTGCTGCTGGTGACGAGCGCGCGCGCCAGCGACACGGCTCAGGCCGACTACGACGCCGAGCTCGCGGCGCAGGAGGCGCAGCTCGACGCGCTCGCCGCGGACTTCGCGCGCGACGTGCGCGCAGGGCTCGGGGTCGAGGTGCCGCACCCGCTCGACGCGATGCTGATCGGGACGGGGCTGATCGAGTTCTCCGCGAAGGATGCCGACGGCACGCCCGTCACCTGCCTGGCGTCCGGCACGCGCGACGGCGACGGCTGGCTCATCCACGTGGAGTGCCCGTCGCCGGCGTGACCCGGGCGCTGCTCGGAGCGCTCAGCGCAGCTCGCGGCTGAGGTAGAACGCCCGCTCGCCGGTGTCGGGCTGCATGAGCGCGAAGCGGTGGCGGGCGTAGAACCGCAGCGCGTCGCCGTCGTCCTCGTCGACGTTGACCTCGATGAGCGCGCACCCGCGCGAGCGCGCGTCCGCGACCAGCGCCTCGATCAGCTCGGTGCCCGTGCCGCGGTCGCGGTGCTCGGGGTGCACGTAGAGCTCGTCGAGCAACGCCACCGGGCCGTCGTGCCACACGTTGGTGCGGTACGTGGCCAGCGCGACCCCGATGGCCCTCTCGCCGGCGAGCAGCGCGAGCGTGTCACCCGCGGTCAGCAGCCGTTCCAGCCGCACGGCGAGCACCGCAGGACCCGGGGTCGGGGTGTCGAATTCGCGGTTGAACGCGTCGAGCAGCCTCGCGACCTCGGCGGCGTCGCCGGGTCCGGCCGTGCGGATCACGCCACCACGGTACGTCCCGGTGCGGGCGACTGTCCCGCCCGGCGCAAGATCCCACCGAAAGTACCGGTGAGCGTCCCGGGGGAGCGGGGCGGCGCGCGCCGGGACGGGGGTCAGCTCGCGCGGTACGCCGCCGCCATGTCCTCGTCGCCGTGGCCGTCCTCGACCACGCGGTCCAGCCGCGCCCGCGCGCCCTCGAGCGCGTCGAGCCTCACGCCCGCCGTGCCCGCAGCCGCGAGGATCAGCTCCGCGTCCTTGGCCGCGGTCGCCGCCCCGAAGCTGGTCTCCGCGAGGCGGTCCTCGAGGATGAGCGCGGCCTTCGTGCGCAGGTAGCCGGAGTCGAGCGGGCCGCCGTCGATGAGCTCGAGGAACAGCTCCGGCGCCACGCCCAGCCCCTGCGCGAGCGCCATCACCTCGCCGGCCGCGTTGTTGATCGCCAGGACCCACGAGTTCGCCACCAGCTTGAGCCGCTGCGCGGACCCGGCCGCCGCATCGTCCCCCGTCCAGAACGTGCGGGTCGCGAGGGCGTCGAAGACGGACGATGCGGTGGCCCGGACGTCCTCCGGCCCGGCCGCGAGCACGGTGAGGGTGCCGAGCTCCGCGGGCTCGCGCGTGCCGAGCACCGGGGCGTCGATGAGGATGACATTGAGCTCCGCGGCGAGCGCCGCGATGGCGGGCTGCGCGTCGAGGCCCACGGTCGCGGACTGCACCCACAGGGCGCCGGGACGCAGGCCCGGGGCGGCGTGGCGCATCACCTCGAGCGTCGCGGGCCCGTCGTGGAGCATGGTGAGGACCACGTCGGCCTCGTGGACGGCCTCGGCGGGGGTGGCGGTCGCTGTGGCGCCGTCGGCGACCAGGGCGGCGGCCGTCGCATGCGTGCGGTTCCACACGCGCACGCCGTGGCCCGCGCGCACCAGGTTCCTGGTCATTGCGGCGCCCATGATGCCGGTGCCGAGCACGGCGATCTCGAGCGAGCGGAACACGCCCTCGGGGGAGGGGGTGGGGGCGGTCTGCGTCATCGGGTGCTCCTGACGTCGGCGGATGGGTCCGGAGGGACAACGAGCGGCGGCGCCCACTCCTTCCCGGGCGGTCGACTAGCCTCGACGCGTGCCCCGCCTGCTCACCACCGCCCTCGCCGTCCTCGCGCTCGCGGGCTGCGGGCTGCTCGGCAGCGGCGAGGCCTCAGAGACGCCCGCGCCCGCCGCCACCACGTCCACCGCGCCCGCCGCCGAGGCGAGCGCGACGCCCGGGGCGACCGACGCATCGTCGACCGAGGTCCCCACCAGCGTCATCAACCTGGGCGAGCATGGGTCCTACGGGGTGGTGACGCTCGACCTCGACGCGTGGGACGTGCGCGTCGACTGGCCGCAGGACCCCGAAGGCACGGACCTGGGCGAGTACATCGAGGACCATCCCGGGATCGCGGTGCTCACCAACGCGGGGATCTTCTCGGAGGACCTCACGCCGGGTGGCCTGCTGGTCGCGGACGGCGAGGAGCTGCGTGCGCTCAACCTGGCCGACGGTTACGGCAACTTCCACCTCAAGCCCAACGCGGTGTTCGAGATCCGCAAGGACGGCACCGCGGCGGTGGTCGACTCGACGGAGTACCGCGCGAAGGGCGTGACCCAGGCGACGCAGTCCGGGCCGGCGCTGCTGCTCGACGGCGAGGTGCATCCGCTGTTCACGGAGGGCAGCGAGAACACCGCGCTGCGCACCGGCGTGGGGGTGAGCCCCGACGGCCGCACCGTGTACCTGGTCATCACCCGCACGTATGTGAACCTGTGGGACTTCGCGGTGATGTTCCGCGACGAGCTGGGAGTCGAGGATGCGCTCTACCTCGACGGGCAGATCTCGCAGCTGTGGGTCTCGGGCTACGCGGAGCCGACGCCCTACCTGGGCCCGTACGCGGGGGTCATCGCGGCGTACCCGCGCTGAGCCGGGCCTACGCTGGCCGCATGGCCATCGTCGACCTCGCCGAGCTGCTCGCGAACCTCAGCACCCGGCTCGACCCCGAGCGCTACGTGTGGGCCTCCGTCGCGACAGTGCCTGGCGGGTGGGATCCCGTGGTGACGGTGGTGGAGTCCGAGGGCACCACGGTGGTCCTGCGGGAGGACGATGCGCGGGCGCTGGGTCTCGCATTCGAGTTCCCGTCCGCGCGGATCACCCTCGAGGTGCACTCCTCGCTGGAGGCGGTGGGGCTGACGGCCGCGTTCGCGCGTGCGCTCGCGGACGCCGGGGTGAGCGCGAACGTGGTCGCGGGCTTCCACCACGACCACATCTTCGTCCCCTGGGACCGGCGCGAGGACGCGCTCGCGGCCCTCGAACGGCTCGAGGCGGACGCGCGCGGGTAGGCGGGTACCGCGGTCGTCGCAGCGGGGCGTCGCGCGGCGTACCGCGTCCGCGGACACTTGCGCGCCGAGGGACGGACGTCCCCCTCTGCGGCGCGTGCGCGGCGCAACACTGCAGGTATGAGCCTCGTCACCGTCGCCTTGACCAGGATCGCCGCCACGCGCGGGCCCGGAGCATGGCTGCTCGCCGTCGCTCCGGCCGCGGGGCTTGCGCTCGCGCTCGGCGTCGACGCGATCGTGGGCCTCGGGATCGCCGAAGGTGTCGCGGTCGGGACGCTCGGAGTCATCGACGCGATCTCGAACGCGGTCACCGGCGGGTAGGGGAACGACAACCAGCCACCACCAGCGCGCAGAGATCCGCTAGAACCGACACTGAGCTACCAACTCCGTCGGGTGTGGCGGGGGCGGGCCGCGCCCCCGTGCGGCGGCGCGCGGGCGCGGATAGATTCGAGGCAGAGCCATGCCCACGTCCCCGACGCCGCGCGAGCGGGAGCAGGTCGACGCCGCGAACGCGGCGGACGGCCCCGCGGTGCTGCTCCTGCACGAGATGTGGAGCCTCGCGGTCACCTGGGAGCCGTGGCGCGAGCCGCTCGCACGCGCGGGGTTCGCGACGGTCGCCGTCGCGTGGCCGGGCGAGCCGGAGTCGGCCGAGGAGGCGCGCCGTCACCCCGAGGCGCTCGCGGGGATCGGGCTGCTCGACATGCTCGACCACGCCGCGGCCGTGGCGGGCGTGCTGCGCGAGCCGCCGTTCGTGGTGGGCACGGGGGTGGGTGGCCTCACCGCGCAGCAGCTCGCGGGCCGCGGGCTCGCACGCGCGACCGTCGCGATCGTGCCGGCGCCGATGCGCGGCGCCAGGCCCGCCCCCGACTCGGTGCTCCACTCCGCGGCGCCCATCCTGCGCGACCGTGACAACCGCGACCGGGCCGTCGCGCTCACCTATCCGGAGTTCCGCTACGCGTGCGCCAACACGCTCACACCCGACGAGTCGCACCTGCTCTGGGAGACCGAGCACGTCGCGGCGCCCGGCCGGGTCGGGTTCGAGCTCGCCTCGCCGCGGCGCGAGGCGCGCGCGCCCGCAGGGGTCGACACCGTGAACCGCGACCGCGGCCCGCTCCTGGTGGTCGCGGCGGGGAAGGACCGGCTGGTGCCGCCGGAGTCCGCGGCGGAGACGTTCCGCATCCAGAGCCGCAACCCGTGCCCCACGGACTACGTCGAGTTCTTCGACCGCGGGCACAGCCTCACCATGGACCACGGCTGGCCCGAGGTGGCGCGCCGCGTCATCGAGTACCTCGCCCACCACGCGCCCGCGTAGGTCGGGTCCTACAGCGTCCGGATCACCTTCGCCGGGTTGCCGGCGACCACCGACATCGGGGGCACGTCCTTGGTCACCACGGAACCGGCCGCGACCACCGATCCGCGACCGATGGTCACGCCCGGGCAGATCACCACGGAGCCGCCCAGCCACACGTCCGCCTCCAGAGTGATGGGGAACGCGCGCTCCCAGCCCTCGCGGCGGATCTCCACGTCGAACGCGTGGTTGACGGTGTAGAACCGCGCGTCGGGGCCGATCAGCGCGTTGTCGCCGATGGTCACCACGCCCGAGCCCAGGATCATGAGGTTAGCGTTGATGAACACGTTCCTCCCGAAGCGCACGCGCTCGCGGTACTCGAGGTACAGCGGCGGGCGGTAGTCGAGGCCCGGGCCGCACTCGCCCACCAGCTCGCTCAGGCCCGCGGTCGAGCCCACCGGGTCGTCGTAGTACGCGGCGTTGAGCTCGCGCAGCCGGGCCAGCGTGGCGCGCTGCATCGCGGCCAGCTCGGGCCCGGCGCGGTAGCGGAACCACTCGTCGTTCTCGAGCTTCTGGTACTCGGTGCGGGTGGGGTCCTCGACGGGGACCTCGGCCATGGCGGCCTTCATCTGCTCGGGGCTGGTCACGGGTA
This sequence comes from Demequina silvatica, assembly GCF_000971215.1. Taxonomy (GTDB): domain Bacteria; phylum Actinomycetota; class Actinomycetes; order Actinomycetales; family Demequinaceae; genus Demequina; species Demequina silvatica. The sequence goes on along the minus strand of NZ_BBMA01000008.1, from coordinate 11,984 downwards.
CCAACCTACGGGCGCGCGGGCGGCGCGGGAGCGCCCGAGGTCCTACTCCTCCTCGACCTGCTCGAACAGCGTGAGCTGCACGCCCACGGGCGTCTCGAGGCGCGCGTTGAGGGAGCCCCACGGGGTGCGGGTGGGCGGCGCGACCTGCTCCGCGCCGGCGGCGAGGGCCGCCGCGCTGGCGGCCGCCGCATCGTCCACCTGCAGGGCCAGCCGCACCTCCCGGGCGACGGGACGGCCCACCTCGAGGGCGTCGATGTGCGCGCGCTGCGCGGTGTTCACCAGCTCGAGGGTCGCGCGGCCGGCCTCGAGGACCACCACGCGCGCGTCGCCCTCGTCGGTGGGCGTCGAGAGGTCGAGCGACACGGGCATGCCGAGCGCGTCGCGGAACAGCGCGAGCGCCTCCTCGAGGTCGGGGGCGTGGAGGACCAGGCGCAGCTGCAGAGGAGCGGTCATCACCCCACCGTGCGCCGGCCCGGCCCCGCCGTCAACCGCTCACAGGTACATGGGCGTGAGCGCCTCGTAGTCCTCCACGGTGCCGTCGGCCAGGCAGGTCTCGATGATCCGCCGGCCCAGCGGGTCGAGCTCGTCGGTGAGGAACTTCGCGAGCTCGGACTTGAAGAAGCCGGTGAGGATCGCGCAGCCGGCGTCGTAGGCCGCCTCGCCCACGTGCGACTGGGTCTCCGGGCGCAGCAGCGTGCGGCGGATCGGCTGGCCGTCGAGGGTCATCTCCTTGGGTGCGTAGCCGAACAGCGCGCACCGCGCGGGCTCGAGCTGGTCGGCGCGCATGCGGCCGCCGCCCTTGCGCGCCAGCCACTCGCGCGTGAGCCACTCCGCGGAGAATCCCACCTGGTAGGCGCCGATGTGCTGGTTGGGCGTGAGGACGTAGCGGGTGCGGTTGAACTCGAGGATCTGGCGCAGCAGCAGGTTCGCGGCGGCCACCTGGGTGCCCGTCGAGAACGGCCAGTAGGAGCCCACGCCTTCGGAGACCATGCCGCCGTGCTCGAGGGTCTTCACCGCGTCCGCGGCCTCGCCGATCGACGGGTTCTTGTCCCCGCGCGGCGCGATGAGGCGCCACAGCCACGCGATCGCCGGCGGCACGAAATGCGCGAGGCCCATGATCCCGTAGGTGGGCTTGTCCGAGGTGCAGGCGGGCATACGGACGCCGAACGTGCGGACGTCGACCGGCTCGGGCTCGTGGACGATCCCGTGGATCATGGTGCGCGGGATCACCACCCGCGGGTTGGGGCAGGGCTTGCCCGTCGAGTCGAGCGTGTGCTCCCACGGCAGCGCGGTCGCGTCGGGCACTCCGTCGATGCTGAAGAACACCAGCGGCGCGTCCGGGTGGATCACGGCGCGCTCGAAGTGCACGTCCGCGCCGTACGACTTGAGGTTGTCGACGCGCACGAACCAGCCGTCCTCGGCGTCCGCGACCACCATCTTGCCGCTGCCGTCCTGGACCGCGGGGTGGCACAGCGTCATGTCGTCGGTGACCGGCGCGAGGTCGGAGGTCTCGGACAGGGTGATGAGGTACGGCTCGCCCGTCGCGACGTTGGTGCCGAGCAGGATGCGGCCGTCGTCCTCGCGGCGCAGCTCCTGGCACATCTCCGACTTTCCGCCGCCCGAGGCGCCCTCGTGCATGATCACGGTCTCGTTGTCGTACGGCGTGGTGACGCGGACCGACGAGGCGTGCGCCGTGATCCAGCCCTCCTGCTCGCCGATGTCGAGCAGCACCGAGAACACGCCCTTCTTCGCGCTGGGACCCGGGTAGAGGTTGTAGGCGAAGATCTCGTGGAGGGTCTCCGAGCGGTCGTGGACCACCACCTGCTTGCCGTCGAAGTGGGTGTGACGGAACGGGGGAGCGACGTAGAGGATCGACCGCGGCGCGAATTCGCCGAGCTCCTCGAACGTCACCCAGCCCTGGAGGTCCACCAGCGCGGTCGCGAAGAACGCCGCGTTCGCCGGCACGATCGCGATCGAAGGCGAGCCGTGCCGCAGCCCGCCGGCCTTGAACGGCACCACCACCAGGTCCTGGTGCGCGAGCCACGCCATGGTGTCCGCGCGGGTGCCGTCGAAGCCGTGCCCGAACCGGTCCGCGAAGCGCGTCTTGTCCGTGGGACGGTCGTCGGCGATCACCATGCACTGCGGGTCGCGGCGGCGCATGTAGTCCTCGGGGTAGTTGACCGCGATGCCGTTGCGGCAGCGGGTCACGGTCGCCTCCGTCACCACCTCGCCGTCGACGTCGTAGTCGACCCAGAACGTGGGCCCGCCGTCGGGGCCGAGCGACAGCGCGAACAGCTCCTCGCGCGTGGCGGGGACGGTGACCGACCGCGCGGCCGCGAGGGCGGCGCGCACGTCCGGCGCGAGGTCGAGGCGGTCCAGCAGGGTGAGGGTGTGCATCCGGTCGGCTCCTTCGGCTTCCAGGCGGCACCTTCCACTGTGCGCCCGTCCCGGCGAGTCTGCCCATTCAAAAGGAAAGGTAAAAGGGACGTAGGTCCGGGGACGGGCGGAGGGACGATGCGGCGGTCGCCCTGGGCGCCCGCGACGCCCGGTGGTACGGTCGCCCTGGGATGCGGCGAACCAGCCGCGCACCAGGGGGGATGTCATGAAGCGAGGGTGGTGGGCGGTAGGCGCGGGGACGCTCGCGATCGCCGGATGGGTGGTGGCGAGGTCTTTACTCGGCGCGGTGCCGGAGGCCGAGGAGCTGCCGGCCGACCGTGAGGTGCCGGCGATCCAGGTGCCGGGCGAGGCGCAGCTGTCCTACGCGTGCATCGGCGGCGGTTGGTACGAGGACGCGCGCACCTACGACCTGCTGATGGTGCAGACCGTCGCGAGCGGCCAGCTCGACGTGTGCGTCCAGGTGTTCCGGATCCCGGACGAGGATCCGTCCGCCGACTACTACCGCGCTGCCGCGACCGCGTACTGGACCACCGAGGGCGGCTGGTCCGCGACGCCGTGGGCCGCTATCGATGCGCCGCCGCTGGGCCCCGAGACCATCGCGATCCACGTGTCCGAGCCGCATCGCGACAACGTCTTCCTCGCCGATCACGCGGTGCTGGAGCCGTGCGCGGAGGGCGAGGAGGCCGTCTACCCGCGCGGCGGGTGGGTGCTCGCGGGCGGCTGCCCGGTCGAGGACGCGATCGAGGACGTCGAGGACGGCGACGTCGCCTCGTGGACCATCGCCGAGCCGTCCGCGGTCGACGTCACGGTGCACACGCTCGAGGTGAAGGTCGACGAGGGCGCGACGCCGGTCTTCACCCTCCAGACCTCGTCGCCCGGCGGGGAGAGCCGCGCGGAGGCGTGGACGGACGGCAGCTGACCCCGACCGGGGTGGCTCCCCGGCGGCGGGCCCGGTCCGCGCTACGCTCCCCGCAGGCGCCCCACCGGAACGCAGACAGGGGGAACGTGTGCGCACGATGGTGATGATCCTGGTCGGGATCGTGCTGATCGGGATCGGCTGGTTCTGGTGGCGCGGCGACGTAGTCGCGTCCTCGCCCGCCATCGACTCGACCGTCGCGGTGCCGCTGCCCGTGGTGACCGGCCCCTACGACCACGTGGCCTCCGACTGCCGCGAGGGCGTCGCATGGACCTCCACGCACACGCGCAAGTGGCAGTCGCTCGCGCAGGAGTACGCCGGCACGGTCGACGCCTGCATGGAGGTCTACCGCGTGACCGCCGACGAGGACCCCGAAGGCGACTACTACCTGGCCGTGGTCACGTCGGCGTGGAACCGCACCGACCGCGAGGACTTCTGGTGGCCGTGGGACGGCGGGGACGATGCGCCGAGCCCGGTGACCCTCGCGGTGACCGCCGGCAACCCCGCCGCGGACGAGGTGTACGACGCGTCCTCGCCGTCCGTCGAGGACTGCGCCGCCGACATCCCCGACGCGCCCGTCATGCTGGACGAGGGTGACCCCTTGGCCACCCCCGGCTTCGTCGCCGGTTCCTGCGGCGGCACGATCGCGCTTGCGGGCGTCGGCGCGGACGGCGCGACGTGGACCGTCACGCGGCCCGAGGAGTTCGATCTCACGGTCACCAGCTACCAGATCAAGGTGGGCGAGGGGGAGCGGCCGCGGCTCCAGCTCGAGGTGACGCCCGCGGCCTGAGGCCGGGTGTTGCGCGGCGGCGCGGCGCGCGACGGCGCGGCGCCTTGACCGCTGTTCGAACAGGTGTTCGAATGGGGGCATGCGGTGGGAGGGACAGGCGCTGCGCGCCGAGACGGACGACGCTCTGCCCGCGCTCGCGCGGATGTCGAACCTGGTGCGTACGGTCACCACGCCCGAGTTCGCGGGGGTGACGTTCCACGAGGTGCTCGCGAAGAGCGCGCTCAACCGCGTGGGGCCGGGCTCCGCGGTGCCGTTCACGTGGACGGTCAACCCGTACCGCGGCTGCACGCACGCGTGCGTGTACTGCTTCGCGCGGCCCTCGCACCGGTACCTCGAGCTCGACGCGGGCGAGGACTTCGATCGCCAGATCGTCGTGAAGATCAACATCGCCGACGCCCTGCGCAAGGACCTCGCGAAGCCATCCTGGAGCCGCGAGCACGTCGCTCTCGGCACCAACACGGACCCCTACCAGCGCGCCGAGGGCCGCTACCGGCTGATGCCCGGCATCATCCGCGCGCTCGCGGACGCCGGCACACCCATGTCGATCCTCACCAAGGGCTCGCTGCTGCGCCGCGACCTGCCGCTGCTGGCCGCCGCGCGAGCGTCCGCGCCGGTCGACCTCGCGCTGTCGATCGCGATCGCCGACGACGACCTCCAGCAGGCCGTCGAACCCGGCACCCCCACCACCCAGGCGCGACTCGCCACCGTGACCGCGGCGGCCGAGGCCGGGTTCGACGTAGCCGTCTTCATGATGCCGATCCTGCCGTTCCTCACGGACTCGGAGGAGCACCTCGACGCGGCGCTGGGGCGCATCAAGGCCGCCGGCGCCGCCTCGGTGACCTACACCGCGCTGCATCTCCGGCCCGGCGTGAAGGAGTGGTACGCGCGGTGGCTCCACGCGCATCGTCCCGACCTGATCCCGCGCTATCGCGAGCTCTACGCGGACGGCTCGTACGCCCCGAAGGAGTACCGGCGCGCGCTCGCCGCGCGCATCAAGCCGCTGATCGCCGCGCACGGCCTCACGCGCACCCCGGAGGACCCCAACACCGGCACGGTCGCCTCGCGCGCCAACGCGCGCGACGACCAGGGCGAGTGGCGCCGCACCCGCCCCCAGCGGGACGATGCGCGGGTTGCGGAACATTCGCCGCCGCTCACCTTGTTCTAGGGGACGGAGGTGGTCGCCATGCCGCAGGAGGCCTGGTCGAAGAAGCGCGAACGCCAGTACGAGCACATCAAGGAGTCCGAGCTCGATCGGGGTCGGTCCGAGCAACGCGCGGAGGAGATCGCCGCCGCGACCGTCAACAAGACGCGCCGCGAGAAGGGTGAGACCAAGGACCGGAAGGGCTGACGGGCCGTGTCGGGCGATGACCGCGACCTCGCCGCCGACGCGCAGGCGGCGCTGTCCAACGAGCGCACGTTCCTGTCGTGGATCCGGACCGCGCTCGCGCTGATCGTCACGGGCGTCGCGGTGGTGGCGTTCGACCTGCCGATCGACCTGGGCTGGCGTCTCGCGGCGGGCGCAATGCTGCTCCTGTTCGCGATCGCCTCCGCGTTCCAGGCGATCTTCGGGTGGCGCGCGACGGCGCGGGCCTTGCGGGAGCATGAGGAACCGCCCGACCTCCGTGTGGGCATGTCCGTCACCGTCGGGGTGGCGAGCGCGGCGGGTCTGCTGCTGCTCGGCTGGATCATGAGCTGATGGAGCGGCACCGACGCGAGACGGTGCGGGCGGTCGAGCAGACCGTTCTCGCATACCGGCGCACCGCGCTGCAGATCGGCGCGCTCGCCCTCGCGGCGGCGCGCGTGCTGTCCGAGACGCTCGGCTGGTGGGTGCTGGTCGCGGCCCTCGCCTCGATCGCGCTCATGGTGGCGGTGCAGCGCTCGGTGCGGACATTCGCCGACACGATCGATGAGAACGGCCGCGTCGACTGGGCGCCTCGCGGCGTGGGCCACGGGACGGCCCGTCACGCGTGGGTCGCCGGCGGCGCGGGGTTGATCGCGCTGCTGGCGGGAGCCTGGATCCTCATGAAGGCCTGACCTGCACCCGGCCGGGGCGGCCGCCCTTGTGCCGCCACGCTTGCCGTTTTCATGCACTCTCGTTGTTGGGCGACGGGGAATCCGCCATCTCAGCGCGACTTCGTTGCGCCACACGCGTCGCCGCGCACGGAAGCGGCGCGCCACGCTCCGGGAGTGACCTGCGCGGCGGTGGCGCACGCGCGAAAGTGCATGAATACCGCGAGCGGGCGTGCACGTACCTCCCCGCCGCGCAGCGCCGCGCGCGATGGAGCCGCCGCGCTACTCGCCCGTGGGCTTCTCCTCGTGGCCGCCGAAGCCCTTGCGCATCGCGGATAGCGTGCGCTGGGCGTAGTCGTCGAGGTCGCGGGACGCGAACCGCGAGTAGAGCGCGGTGGTGAGGACGGGGGTGGGCACGCCCTCGTCGATCGCGGCGATCGAGGTCCAGCGGCCCTCGCCAGAGTCGGACACGTGGCCCGAGAAGGACGCGAGGTCCGGGTCCTCCCGCAGCGCCTCCGCTGTGAGGTCGAGCAGCCACGAACCGATCACGGAGCCGCGCCGCCACACCTCCGCAACCGCGGCGGTGTCGACGTCGTAGCGGTAGAACTCCGGGTGCGCCAACGGCGCAGTCTCCGCATCCGCGTTACGGGCGATCGCGCCGATGTTCGCGTGACGCAGCACGTTGAGCCCCTCCGCGTACGCCGCCATCAGCCCGTACTCGATGCCGTTGTGCACCATCTTGACGAAGTGCCCCGCCCCCGTGGGTCCGCAGTGCAGCCAGCCCTCCTCGCCTGGAGCGAGCTCGCCGGCCAACCCGGGCGTCCGGGCCGCCGCGTCCGCACCCGGCGCGATGGTCCGCCACACGGGCGCGAGCCGGGCGACCACCGCATCGTCCCCTCCGATCATCAGGCAGAAGCCGCGCGCGAGGCCGTGGACGCCGCCCGAGGTGCCTACGTCGACCAGGTGGATGCCCGATTCGCCGAGCGAGGCGGCGTGCGCGAGATCGTCGCGGTAGTAGCTGTTGCCGCCGTCGATGATGGTGTCGCCGGGCTCGAGCACCGCCGCGAGCCCGGAGATGACGCGCTGCGTGATCTCGCCCGCCGGCACCATGACCCACACCGCGCGCGGCGCCTCGAGCGCCTCGACGAACCCCTCGACCGAGCGCACCGGCACCGCGCCCTCCGCGGCGAGGGCGTCGATCGCGTCGGGGGAGACGTCGTGGACCGCGACCGTGTGGCCGTCGCGCATGAGGCGGCGCGTGAGGCCCGCCCCCATGCGTCCCAGGCCGATCATCCCGATCTGCATGTCATTTCCTTCCGTGCGAGGTGGGGGTGGAGGGGTCGTGCCAGGGGCCGTCGCCGCCGATGAGCGTGTCCGCCTCCGTGGGGCCCCAGGTGCCGGGCGCGTAGCGGATGGCGGGGGCGTGGTCGGTGAGCACGCCATCGACCACGCGCCAGGCCGCCTCGACCGACTCCTCCGAGGTGAACAGCGCGCGGTCGCCCTGCATCGCGTCGCCGAGGAGGCGTTCGTACGGGCGGCGGTCGGCCACGCCGCTCGTCTCCGCGATGAGCTCCCGTTGCTCGCCCACGAACTCCTCGCCCGGGGTCTTCACGCGCGCGCCCAGCGCGATCTCGCCGTCCGGCTGGAGGCGGAAGCGCAGGTGGTTGGGGTGCTGCGCCATCATCGCGTCGTCGAACAGGGCCTGCGGGGGCTTCTTGAACTCGACGATCACCTCGTGCACCGTGGCGGGCAGGTGCTTGCCGGTGCGCAGGTACCAGGGCACGCCCGCCCAGCGCCACGAGTCGATGAACAGCCGCGCCGCCACGTACGTCTCCACGTCGGAGCCGCGTGCGACGCCCGGTTCGTCGCGGTAGCCCTCGAACTGGCCGCGGACGATGTCGTTCCTGGTGAGCGGCCGGATCGCGCGGAACACGTTCGCCTTGGCCTCGTGCACCGCGCCGTAGCCCTGGTACGCGGGCGGCTCCATCGCGAGCAGCGCCACGATCTGCAGCATGTGGTTCTCGAGCACGTCGCGGAGGGCGCCCGCGCTCTCGAAGAACGCGCCACGCCCCTGCACCCCGAAGTCCTCCGCGATGGTGATCTGCACGCTCGCGATGCGGTCGCGGTTCCACACCGGCTCAAGGAACGAGTTCGCGAAGCGGAAGTAGAGCAGGTTCATGATCTGCTCCTTGCCGAGGAAGTGGTCGATACGGAACACCGACTCCTCGGGGAAGGCCTTGCGCACCACGGCGTCGAGCGCCTGCGCGGACGCGAGGTCGCGCCCGAACGGCTTCTCCACCACCACCCGTCCGTGCTTGTGGAGCCCGACGCTCGCGAGCCCCTCGATGACCGTGGCGAACAGCACGGGCGGGATGGCGAGGTAGTGCACGGGACGATGCGCGTCCCCCACGGCCTCCTTCAGCGCCCGGAAGGTCGCGGGGTCCTGGTAGTCGCCGTCGACGTAGGCGAGCAGGCCGAGCAGCGTGTCGAGCGCCTGCGGGTCGTGGTCGGGGTGGGCCGCCTCGACCGATTCGCGGGCGCGCGTCCTCAGGTCCTCGAGCGTCCACTGCGAGAACGCCACGCCCACCACCGGGACCGTGAGCTCGCCCTCCAGCACCATGCCGTACAGCGCGGGGAAGATCTGCTTGCGCGCGAGGTCCCCGCTCGCTCCGAAGAAGACGAGCACGTCCGAGCGGGCGGGCTCGTGCGCGGCGGTGGTCATGCGGTGTCCTCCTTGGCTCGTGCGGCCGCGGCGGCCGCCTCCACGTCCATGCGCTCGCCGGTGAGCGCGATCGACGCCTCCCACAGCGCCGGGATGCCGGCCTCGATGGAGGCGCGTCGCAGCAGGAACCGGCGCGTCGGCGCGCCGCTGAGCCCCCAGCGGGGACCCCACAGGGTGCCGCCGCGCGCGTGCGGGTCGGTCGCGGCGCGCAGCTGCGGCAGCGCGCCCTCGTCGGGGTGCATGCCGCGCTGCTCGGCGTACGCCTCCCAGAACGGGCCCTGCCGCCCGCCGCCGCCCTCGCGGACGGTGCGCTTCTGCAGGTCGGTGCGCGAGATGCCCGGGTGAGCGCAGAGGGCCCGGGCGGGCGTGGCCGCGGTGCGCAGGGCATCGTCCAGGCCGAACGCGAGCTGCAGCGCGGCGAGCTTGCTGCGTCCGTAGGAGCGCCAGTCCTCGTAGCGTCCCTCGAGGTGCGGGTTCGCGGGGTCGACGTTCTCCGCGTTGAGGCGCGCGATGGAGGTGGTGGTGACGATGCGCGCGGCGGGGGCCGCGACCAGGCTGGGGAGGAGCCGGGAGATGAGGGTCCAGTGCCCCAGGTGGTTGACGGCGAGCTGGGTCTCGAAGCCGTCCTCGGTGCGGCGCTCTGGCATCGCCATCACTCCCGCGTTGGCGAGGAGAAGGTCGATGCGCGGGTGCGCGGCGGCGATCGCGGCGGCGGCGTCGCGGACGCTCGCCTGCGCGCCCAGGTCCACCGGCACGTGCTCGAGCGAGGCCCCCGGGACCTGGGCGAGGACCGCGGCCCGCGCATCGTCCGTCTTGGCGGGGTCGCGCGCCGCCATCACCACGTGCGCGCCGCTCCGGGCGAGCGCGACGGTGCAGGCGAGGCCGAGGCCTCCGTTCGCGCCGGTGACGACGGCGATGCGGCCGGTGAGGTCGGGGATGTCTGCGGATGTCCAGGTCACGGGTGCTCCTCTCCCCACTGGCCAACCTAGGGCAATGCGCGGATGTTCCGCAGGGCGACCTAGGGTGGTGCCAGGGAGAAGGGGTGAGCGATGACGGCGGTGATGTCGGTGCGGCGGGCGGACATCACCACGCTCGCAGTCGACGCGATCGTCAACGCGGCGAACTCGTCGCTGCTGGGAGGCGGGGGAGTCGACGGCGCCATCCACCGTGCCGCCGGGCCCGGGCTGCTCGAGGAGTGCATGACGCTGCGCGGCTGCGCCGTCGGGTCCGCCAAGATCACCCGCGGGCACGCGCTGCCCGCGCGGCACGTCATCCACGCGGTCGGGCCGGTGTGGCACGGCGGCGACCAGGGGGAGGCGGAGCGGCTGGCCGGCGCCTATGCGGCGTCGATCGCGCTCGCGCAGACCTACGGATGCCGGTCCGTCGCGTTCCCGTCGATCTCGACGGGCGTGTTCGGGTATCCGAAGGAGCTCGCCGCCGCCGTCGCGGTGCGGGCGGTCGGGACAGCGCTCGCGACGGCGCCGGCGGTCGAGGACGTGGTCTTCTGCGTCTTCTCCGACGAGGACCTGGCCATCTACCGGGGGATTCTCGGTGGGTAGGGTGGCGCTGTGAAGGTGTTGCGGGGTGTCGAGCCTGTGCTGGCCGGCGGGTGGCTGCGGGGGCGGGTCGGCGG
>NZ_BBMA01000008.1:0-902 GCF_000971215.1 Demequina silvatica | reverse complement strand
GGGTGGGCGACCGTCGGCGGCGTCGCCGGCACGGGGTTCGAGGCGTATGCGAGGGTGCTCCATCCGATCCCGGCGCGCCGGCTCTCCTGGGAGGACCCCGGCGGCGGGATGGTGCCGCGCGTGGTCGAGGAGCGCGACTGGAGCTGGGCGGAGGTCGCGGCCGCGGTGGGCGGCGCGATGCATCCGCTGGTGCAGTGGTACGCGCTGACCTCTGATGAGGACGTCGTGAGCCTCGAGAGCGGCTGGGACGTGGGCCAGACCCGTGACGGCTGGCTCGACCCGCGGCTGTGGGCGGCGCTGGTGCCGCACCTGTCGCGCGCCGACGCGCCCGACGTGATCCTCGGCTTCTGGACGGGCTTCGGCACCTTCGAACGGGGCCGCCGGCACGTCGTCATCGCCGTCGAGGGGGACGATGCGGCGGCCGGGTCCGCGCCCGACCTCCCCGTGGTGACGGAGGACGCTCTCGAGGCGTGCGCGGCGGGCGAGCTGCTCGAGCTCCCCGGCCAGGAGGGCACCGGGCGCCAGTACCTCATGCTGCGGGGCGAGCTGGCGCGGCTTGGGGACCCGGACTGGGGTTTCGACGCCGGGATCGGGTGGTGGGGGCCGTTCCGCGAGCCGATGCCGCAGCTCGTGTGGCCCGCGGACCATGCGTGGGTGGTCGCGAGCGAGATCGACTGGGACTCGACCATCGTGGCGGGGTCGCGTGCGTTGGTCGACGCGGTGATCGCCGATCCGGCGTTCGAGGCGTTCGAGGTGGGACCCGACGACCGGCTCGACTGGGACGGCGACACGGTGAACCCGCCGCGGGGTGAGCGGCGCTGAGCGCGCCTCGCCGTCGCGAAGTTATCCCCAGCCGAAACATCCCCGAGCCATCCCCGCGGAGGTGTCCGCCGCGTCGTCCC
>NZ_BBMA01000009.1 GCF_000971215.1 Demequina silvatica | reverse complement strand
TGTTCAATCTACCCGATCGATCGCATCTCTCCAAATCGGCCTGCTGGCTTCTTGGGGAGTTCGTTCTCTCGAGCGGCTCTCTACTCTACACCGTTTCGTCCGGTTTGTTGACCGGTCTCGCGGGGCTTCTGGAGCCTCGTCACCAGGCGTTTTCCCTTGCGGGCCCCGTCCTGGCGACTCGGAATAAGTTACACACTTGTTTCGGCGATGTCCAACCGAGACGGCCATGACTTGGTTACCCCAGGTAGAAGGCGTGGGGTGGCGCCGACGGACGGCTCAGGCCGTCTCGACGAGCCAGTCGAGCAGCGTGTCGGCGTGCAGCAGAACGGAGATGTGGCCGTCCTCGGGGAACACCCGGCGGACCGCGCCAGGGATCTCTCGTGAGAGCCACTCGCCGTGGGTGAACGGCACCACCCGGTCCTTGCCGCCGTGCGCCAGCAGGACCGGCACCGCGCCGGCATCGGCGACGGGGAAGCCCCAGTCCTTCACGTACGCGAGATCGTCGTCGATCATCCCGTCGGGGCCGATCTCCAGCGCCGCCTTCACGATCCCGTTGAACCAGCCCCACTCCCCCGCCAGCGCGTCGTGGTCCGCGGGGATGAACGTCTCGGGGTCCCACTCGGCCTCCAGCTGCACGCGCAACGCCGCGGGTCCGAGAGCCGCGGCCTCGAGCTCGAGCCGTCCACCCTGCGCCATGCCGCCGTACCAGTCGAGGCCGCCGGCCTCGAAGGGAGCGAGGCCCGCGATCGACACGCAGGCGCGCACGCGATCCGGCATCATCGCGGCGCACGCCAGAGCGTGGGGACCGCCTCCCGAGTGCCCGACCGCAGCGAACCGATCGATCCCCAGCTCGTCCGCGACCGCGGCGACGTCCGCGACCACGTCACCCACGCATCGTCCCTCCCGACGCGTGGACCCGCCGTACCCGGGACGGTCGAGCGAGACCCAGCGGATGCCGCGGTCCGTCGCGGGCTTCATGAGCGGGCCGGGCGGCTGGCCGATGTTCGGTGTGCCGTGATTCCAGAAGATGACGAGCGAGGCGTCGTCCGGGCCGTCCGTGTACCAGCGCACGGTCCGGCCGTCGGGGCGGTCGATCTCTCCGGTGCTCGCCATGGGGCGACCCTATCGACCCCAGTCGTGATCGAGAAGGTGCTGCCGCGCGCCGCGCCAAGCGACCCTGCACTTCCTGCCCGCCATGCGTCTTCACCACTGAGAAGATGCACCGCAGGCAGGGGGAGGAACCGTGAGCAGGTGGTCGGAGACGCTTGACGCGCTGATGCGTGAGCGTGGCAGGGCGCTGTACGGATACGCGTTCGTGCTCACGGGCGACGCCGCCGACGCGGACGACCTGCTCCAGGACGCCCTGGTCCGCGCCTTCAAGCGCGGACGCGGCCCCGAGAACGTCGACGCCGCGCACGCCTACGTCAAGCGCGCGATCCAGACCACCTTCATCGACACGCACCGCCGCGCATCTGTGCGCCCCCGCCGGGACCACCGCGACGCGGACCGCGTGCTCCAGGACCCCACCGCCGCAACGACCACGCGTGACGCCCTCCACGAGGCCGTCCTCGCGCTCCCGCCCCGCGAGCGCACCTGCATCGTGATGCGGTACTTCGACGGCCTCGCCTCCCCCGCCATCGCGGAGGAGCTGGGCATCTCCGCCGGCACGGTGCGCGGCTACCTCGCGAGCGCGGTGGAGACGCTGCGCCGCACGCACGGCGACTTCGGATTGGACCCGACCGACGCCCTGGAGGGCGGAGACGAGCACGTGGTGATCACCTCGAAGGGAGGCGCGCGATGAGCAACGAGCTGATGGATTCCCTCGCGCGGCAGGCGGAGGCCGGCGGCACGCTCTACGACGGCCGCGATATGGACGATGCGGTGGTCGCCCCCGCACGCCGTCGCGTGAGGCGGGCGCACACCCTGCGCGCGGCCGGCACGCTCGGCGTCACGGCGCTGGTGCTCGCCGGCGGCCTCACGGCCGTGCTCGAGTGGCAGGGCGGCCGCGGCACGGTGGCGCCGGCGGTCACGAACGTCCCCGACGTGGACCCGGACGCGCTGACCGCCGATGACCTCCGTGCCCGGACAACCGCGCGCACCCTCGACGACGGCCGCACCGGCCAGGCCGGGATCCTGTGCTCCATGCCCGTCAAGGACAACCCGTACGCCGGCTCGGACTTCAGCCGCGCCGACGACTGCCCCGCGATGTGGGTCGCCGACCAGCCGCTGCTCGAGGTCACCCGCGCCGACCTGACCCTCGACGGCGACGGCACCGTGCACATCGCGTGGGAGCTCGCGAACACGTCCGACGAGTCGATCACGGTCGACGAGGGCACATTGAGCATCGCGCTCACCTCCGCACCTGATCGCGTGATGGACGGCGAGGGCTACACGGCGGGTGACCGCCAGCTCATCGCCCCATCCCTGTGGACCAGCGCCGAGGAGCGCGTGGTCCAGATGGAGGGCGAGACCTCGCGCGTGACGCTGCGCCCCGGCGACGTGCTGGACGGCGACGCGACTCTCGACCCCCAGATGTTCACCGGCCTGGGCACCGAGGGCCTGCTCACGGGCATCTCGGAAGGCACCGTCGCCCCGACCGTGACCCTCCAGGTACGTGTCCCCCCGGCGGGTGACCCGGGCACGCGCGAGCTGTTCCTCGAGGACAGCGCGGTCGTGATCACCACGGGCACCATGGATCCGGTCTCCGCCTCGTTCGAGGGTCTCGAGCCCCGTCTGCAGGGCGAGACCCGGGACGACGCGCAGGAGGCGCTGGTCTGCCACGTCGGCGAGGCGGACAACCCGCGCTTCGCGGTCGAGGACGGGGAGGACGTGCCGGCCTGGAGCACACCCACGTGCGAGGCGGTCTGGATCCCAGGCGGCAAGCAGCTCGAGCTGACGGAGTTGACCATCTCGCAGGCCGACGAGTTCTCCAGCGAGCTGTATTGGAACGCCGCCAACGTATCCGGCCGCGAGCTCGAGCTCGACGAGGCATCGATGGCCGCGAGCATCGACCTCGGCGACGCCGGGTACATCATGAACTCAGGCGGTGTCAGCGTCGGGTGGAGCCCGTGGGACACCGACCGCACCCGCAAGGGCGCTTTGACCTCCGCGAGCAGCCGCGCGTTCCTCCCCGCCGGTGCAGAGCTGACCGGAAGCAAGACGTTCGAGCGCGACCCGGAGACCAAGGGCGCAGACATCTCGATCCTTATCCGCGTGGTCCGCGAGGACGACGAGGACGGCACCCGCGAGCTCCTGCTCGAGCTTCCCTGGAGCATGGAGGGCTGACCCCTACTCACGCACCGCCGCCGGTGGCACCATCGAAGGATGAGGCCATGGGCGGCGATGCTCGAGGCGACCATGCGCACGCACGGCCCCGCGCTCCTCGCCTACGCGACGCGGCTCACCGGGGACCCGGCCACGGGCGCGGCCGTCCTCGAGGACGCCCTGGTGCGCACCTTCTCGCGGGGCAGGCCGCCGGAGGCGGGGGACGATGCGCGGGTCGCCGTGCGCGACGCCGTCCGGTTCGTCGCGGTGCGGCGGGAGCGGGCGACCCCCACCACCCCCGAACCCGAGGTGACGGAGGCGACTGAGGCGACCGCCGCATCGTCCCTCCGCGAGGCTCTGGCCTCGCTGAGCCCGCGCGCGCGGGCGCTGCTCGCGATCCGGTACGCGGACGGCCTCGCCGTCCCCGCGATCGCGGGGACCACAGGGCTGCGCGAACATCAGGTGCGCGACGCCCTCGCGGAGGCGGCGACGGCGCTCGGCCTGGATCTCACCGAAACGCTCGAGGGCGGCGTGGTCGACACCACCACCGTCGCGGTGGGTGACGCGCCGTGACCGCCGCGCTGGTCGACGCGCTCGACCCCGACGGCGACGAGGTCGCGACCGAACCCGCGTGCGCGGCCACCACAGCCCGCGCGACGCGCAGGATCAGGACGCGGCGGCGGCTGCGCCTGGCGGGGATCGGCGCGGTGGCGGCGGTGCTGGTCGCCGTCACGGGAGCCGTCGCGCTCACGGTGCCTGCCCCGCTGCCGCCCCCGGCCGCGCGCGAAGAGCCCGACGTCATGGCGTCCCACCCGGGCACGGGGGTGGTCTACGCGGAGGAGCTGCTGCGCGGCGCCGGCTCGCGCATCCGGACGTCCGACCACCCCGACCCGCGTCAGGCGGCGCTCGCCTGCAGGGACAGCACCACCTCCTCCACGCTCACCACCTGCCGCGCGCTGTGGGTGACCGACGGGCCGCTGGTCGCGCTCGACGGCGACGCCACGCTCGCCACGCTGCACGTCACGGACCGGCTGGTGCGGCTCGACGTGCGCTGGAGCGTGCGCAACGTGGGAGTCCGGCCGCTGCTGATCGACCGCGCGGACCTCGCGGTCGCGATCCTCACGGACCCCGACGGAGTTGCCGACCCGGTGCCGCGTCGGTCCCGCCCGGTGATCGCGGCCAGCCTCTGGGCGGACGACCGTTCGCGGGTCGCGCTCAACCGCGAGGCCTCGTCGCTCGAGCGCATCGAGCCGGGCTCCGCGATGCGCGGCTGGGCGACGTTCACCGCCGCGGCTCCCCGGGCGGGCCAGGCGGGCGATCCCCTCTGGGGCCTCGCGGACAGCACCACCGCGGCGACCCTCACGGTGCAGGCGGGCATCCCGCAGTCCCGCACCGCGCCCGCGACCACGGCGGACGTGATCGTGGAGACGTCGATGGCGCTCGAGGACGTCAACCCGGCGATCGCCGCGGACCACCTGCTCGCGTCCTTCCGGCCGCGCGCGCGCGGGGAGGCCACTCCGGATCACGCGCAGGCGGCAATGCTGTGCGACGTCCCGCGCGGCATGCGGTCCTCGACCTTCGAGAACTACAACATCCCCTACCAGGCACGTGAGGTCTCCTGCGAGGCCGGATGGGTCGACGGTCCGGTGCTCGCGGACGCGGGCACGGCGGAGGTGCGTCCCGGAACCCCCGCCTCGGTGGTGGTCTGGGACGTCACCAACGCGTCGGGCGCGACGCTGCAGGTCTCGCGCCTGCAGCTGCTGCTCGAGGGCGCGGCGGGCGGCACGCGGGCGAGGGGCGACGGGCTCACGCTGCTCGGGACGGCCGCGGTCACGCCCAGCAGCGCGTGGCTCGCCGACGGCAGGCGGCTGGGGTGGCTGACCAACGCGTTCTACGACTACCCGCTGATCCCCGACGCCACCGTGGGCGGCCGCGACCAGCTGTTCCCCGGCGTGCTGTCCTCGGGGGTGATCGTGGGCGAGGACGCGATCCTCGAGGCGCTGTACGGCGACGGACGCGCGACGGCGGTCGCGACGGTCCCGTTCCTCGACGACCCCTCACGCGTGATGCTCCTCGAGACGCCGCTGGCGGTCGCGCCACGGCCGTCGCCCTCGCCGTGACGCGTCGCGCCGCCTTCCGCGGGCGGCGCCGGCGTGCCAGACTCGCACGCATACCAGGGGGGTCGAGGTGGGCAGCAGGTCGGATGCGCTCCGCGCCGTGACGCGCGGCCACGGCGTGGACCTGCTCGCGCGCGCACGCCTCCTCACGGGGGACGATGCGGCGGCCGGGTTGCTGGTCGAGCGCGCCCTCGCGCAGGGCACGGGTCGCGGGCACGTGGCCGAGTCGCCGGACGACGCCACGGCGGAGGTGCGCCGCGCGCTGCACCGTGCCTTCCGGCGCTCGAAGGAGCCCGAGCCTCCGCTTGTGGAGCGGCCCGCGGCGGAGGGCGCTGACGCGCCCGGCGAGCCCGACCTGCGCGAGGCGCTCCGGCTGCTGTCGCGGCGCGAGCGCGTGGCCCTGGTGCTGCGCTACGTCGACGGCATGGCGGCCACCGCGATCGCCGTCGAGCTCGACGTCTCGGTCAAGGCGGTGCTCGCGGACCTGCGGTCCGGGGCCTCAAGGCTCGCGGCGGAGCGTCCCGACCTGCACGTCGACGTCGAGGACGCGGTCGAGGGCGGGGTCGAGGAGGAGCTCACGGTGGCGTTCGGGGCGCGCCGGTGAGCGCCGGGCTCGCGGCGGCGCTCGCGCGCGAGGAGCAGCGGGGCCGCGACGGCGCCGAGGCGGACCTCGCGGCCATCGAGGAGCGGGCGCTCGGCCGGTTGCGCCGCGGCCGGACCGTGCGGCGCGCGTGGGTCGCGGGCGGCTCCGCCGCCGTGGTCGGCGTGGTCGCGGTGGGCCTCGCGTGGGGCACCGAGCCGGCGACGGTGGCGGCACCGGGGACCTCGCCGTCGGCATCCGCGTCGCCCGCGGTCGACGAGTCGTGGGCCCCGGTGGGCGGCAACCTGTCCGCGGAGGCGCTCATCGCGAGCTCGACGCCGCGGGTGCTCGGGCAGCAGCCCCGGAAGGCACGACAGGCGGCGCTGCTGTGCGAGATGGATCCCGCGATCAATCCGTGGCGCGACGCGCCTTCCGGCGAATCGACCCTCACGGAGACCAAGGAGTGCGAGGCCGTCTGGGTGGGCGACGCGCCGCTGCTCACGAACGACTCGGTCTACGCGATGCTCCACGTGGGCGCCGACCGGACCGGCGGCCAGATGATCCTCGACTGGGTCATGTACTCCCCCACCGACAACGGCCTGGTGATCGACACGGCCGCCGTCGCCGCGACCTTCGCGACCGAGCCCGACACCGTCACGCCACCCGGCCTGCGCACCCGCGGCGCCTACGTGGGCGGCTCGCTGTGGGTGTCGCCCACCCAGCGGCTCGCGGTGATGGGGAACGCCTCGGATCCGCAGTCGCTCGACATGGGCGCGACCGCGCTCGGCACCGCCGAGATCGGCACGCAGCCGCAGGGCTCCGCGCTGCACTCCGACGAGGTATGGGCGATCGCGAGCGGCGAGGTCGAACCGGAGGTGGTGCTCCAGGTCCGCGTCCCGCCCGACGGCGCGGCGGGTGGCCAGGAGCTCATCCTCGAGGTGCCGGTCAATGTCGAGGTCGACCAGGTCGGCGACACCGCGGAGGACCTCCTCACCTCGTGGGAGCCCCGGACTCAGGAGGACGGCCGCGACCCGTCCCGGCAGGCCGCGGACGTGTGCGAGATCGCGGAGCCGGCGCCCTCGCCGCGCACGATCATCACGATGGACTGGGTGATGCCGTTCGAGACCGCCGAGTGCGAGCCGATCTGGCTGGATGAACCTCTGCTCGGCTCGCCCCGGTACACGATCGAGGACAACGGCGACATGTCCTTGTACCTCGACTGGCAGCTGGACCTCGAGCGACGCGCACCGCTCCAGGTGGCGCAGTCCACGCTCGTGGTCGAGACGGCGCCGGCGACCACCGGCGCCGAGGCCGATCAGGCGCGGGTCGAGACGCTCGCGCTCACCTCGAGCGCCTGGACGGCGACGGGCACCCGCCTGCTTCCCGTCTCCGGCATGCTCGACGGCATCTTCGTGGGACACCTCCAGGGCGCGAACGGCGTGTGGGGCGGCACCTACGTCGACCCGCGGACGCTCGGGGATGACGGGGCGCTCACCCCCGAGGAGGTCCGGCGCGCGATAGTCAAGGGCGCGCGTTCCACCGCGCTGGTCGCCGTGCCGTTCGCCCGGGACTCCTCGCGCGTCCTGATCCTCGAGATGCCCCTGGGCAAGCCGGAGATCCGCACCTCGACCCTCGAGACCGAGGGCTAATCCACCTGACGGCCGTTGAGCTCGGCCCGGTGCTCACGCCACCCGGGCAGGTGCCGGTCCATCACTGCGTAGAAGCCGGCGCCGTGGTTGGCCTCGATGAGGTGAGCGAGCTCGTGCACCACCACGTACTCGACCAGGTGGTAGTCCTTGCGGGCCAGCTCGACGCTGAAGGTGACCGTGCGCGTGGTCTTGTTGCAGCTGCCCCACCGCGAGCGCATGATCCGCATCCGCCACGTGGGGTGCGGCACGCCCATGCGCGGCACCCACTCGTCGAGCAGCGACTCGAGCACCGGCGCGAGCGAGCGGCGCAGCGCGTCGGACTCGGCGCCGGGGGCGAGCGGTGCCGGGTGCTCGAGCGCCTCCGCCTGCTTGGCCGCGATCCACGCGGACTTGGACCGCACCCACGCGTCGATGTCCCGCTGCGGCATCCGCATCGGGGCGCTCACGCGCACCTCGCCCGTGCCGTTGCGGACCACCATGCGCACGTTCTTCATCCGCTTGCGCGTGAGCGTGTAGGCGGGAACCGAGCCGGGCATGCGACCACTGTAGGCGCGGCGTCCGACGCGACCCGCGCATCGTCCCCAACCCTGGGGACCGTGGCTGCGTACTACCCGGCATGAGAGGGAACCTGACCGCATGAGCACCTGGGCGAGCATGCTCGACAGGCTGGTCCGCGAGCGCGGGCCGGCGCTGTTCGGCTACGCGTACGTGCTGACCGGCGACCGCGAGCGCGCGGAGGACCTGCTGCAGGACGCGCTGGTCCGCACGTTCCGGACGGGGCGCGCGCTCGGATCGATCGACTCGGCGCACGCATACGTGAAGCGCGCGATCACCACGGCTTTCATCGACGCGGGGCGGCGCGCCGGGGCGCGGCCGCAACCGGCCGGCCTGGACGTCCATGAGCGGACGGACGTCGCGACCGTCCCCGACGCCTCGGGCACGGTGGACGATGCGCTGGACCTGCAGGCGGCCCTTCTCACGTTGTCGCCGCGCGAGCGGGCGTGCGTGGTGCTCCGCTACCTCGAGGACATGACGGTCGCCGGCGTCGCGCAGACGCTCGGGCTGGCCGAGGGCACCGTCAAGCGCTACCTGTCCGACGGCGTCGCGCGCCTGCGCGAGGCGGCGCCCGGAGTCGACTTCACCCCCACCGAGACAGTCCCGATCCACCCCCAGGGAGGACGATCATGAGCACCGCGCACCAGGCACTTCGCGACCTCGAGCGCTCCGGCGCCGCCACCTTCGACGCCACCCGCCTCGCGGGCGACCTCTCCCCCGTCACCCGGCGGGTGCGCCGGCACCGTGCGACGCGCGCCGGGGTCGGTTCCGTGGCCGGGCTGGCCGTGCTGGGCGCCGGGACCTACGGGGTGCTGCGGTGGGGTCCGGACCGCACCGTCGCTCCCGCCGTCACCTCGCCGGCGCCGAGCGGGTCCGCGGAGCCCGCACCGACGGGCGAGCCGTCACCTTCGCCGTCCGTGACCGCGCCCGAGCTGACCGCCGCGGACCTGGTCATCCCCGGGGAGCGGATCGAGCACACCATCGCGCGGATCGCCGAGACGTACGGCGCCTCCGAGACCAGCGTCCGCGAGGCGATGGTGCTGGCGCTGCCGCCGGAGGCGAACGGCGAGCCCGAGGGGTGGGTGGCTCCGGGCGACTACCCCGCCCCGGCGACCGCGCAGGAGGCGGCGGGGATGCTCGTGGCGAGCCAGCTGCACAACCTGCAGTCGATGGGAGTCGCGCGCGAGGACTGGCTACGCACGGTCACCCTCGCGTCGATCCTGGCGAAGGAGGTGCCGGACCCGTACGACCAGCCTGCGGTGTCGCGCGTCATCTGGGACCGCCTCGACGCCGGGATGATGCTGGAGCTCGAGTCGCCGCTGATCTACATCACCCGCGCCGACGAGCGGACCGTCTCCGATGACGGCTTCGCGGTCGACTCTCCGTACAACACGTTCATGTACGAGGGTCTCCCGCCGGGGCCCATCGGCGCCTCGGACCTGGGGGCGATCGACTCCGCCGCGCACCCGTCGGAGGGCGCGCAGCTGTACTTCGTCCGGGACCCGCAGTCCGACGCGGTGCTGCTCGCCGACACCTTCGAGGAGCACCGCGAGAACCTCATCGAGGTGGGCCTCCTCGACGAGTGAGCGAACCGCTCAGCCCTCGGGCGCCGAGACCACCTCGCGGGTCCAACCGTGGCGGTCCTCCGCGCGGCCGTACTGGATGTCGGTCAGGAGCGAACGCATGGCGGAGGCGACGGACGGGCCGTCCTCCTCGGAGCGCTCGGGCAGGGAGACGTCGAGGTCGTCGGACACCAGGCGCGCGATCGGGGTGACCACCGCGGCGGTCCCCACAGCGAACAGCTCGGCGATGTCGCCGGACTCGATGCCCTCGACCAGCTCGGTCAGCGCGATGTCGCGCTCCTCGACGGTGCGGCCCTCGTCGCGCAGCAACGTGAGGATCGAGTCGCGGGTGACGCCGGGGAGGATGGTGCCGGACAAGCGCGGGGTGAGGATCGAACCGTCCGCACGGACCGCGACCAGGTTCATGCCGCCAAGCTCCTCGACGTAGGTGTCCTCGCGCGCGTCGAGGAACAGCACCTGCCCGCAGCCGTGGTCCTTCGCCTCCTTCTGCGGGAGCATGCTCGCGGCGTAGTTGCCGGCGGTCTTCGCCTCGCCCGTTCCGCCGGCGTTGGCGCGGTGGTAGCCGCGCGAGACCCAGATCGACACGCCCACGTCGCCGTTCGAGAGGTAGTCGCCCACGGGCGACGCGGTCACGATGAAGTCGACCTCCGCGGCGGGCTGCACCAGCAGGCTCGCCTCGGTCGCGATGACCAGGGGGCGCAGGTACAGGCTCGCGCCCTCGGCGCCCGCGACCCAGTTCTGGTCCGTCTCCACCAGCGCCTCGACGGCGGCGAGGAAGTCCTCCTCCGGCACCTCGGGCAGCGCCATGCGGCGGCAGCTCGACGCGAGCCGGGCGGCGTTGGCCTCGGGACGGAACAGGCGGATCGAGCCGTCCTCCCAGCGGTACGCCTTGAGGCCCTCGAAGGCCTGCTGGGCGTAGTGGAGCACGGCGGCGCCCGGGTGCATGGGGATGGGGGCCAGGGGGACGATGCGGCGGTCGGCCCAGCCGTCCTCCTCGCGCCAGGTGGCGCGCGCCATGTGGTCGGTGAACACCTTGCCGAAGACCGGGTCCTCCATCGCGATCCAGCGCTCCTCGTCCGTCGCGGGACGACGGTTGGGGATGACGGTGAACTGTGCGGTGGGCGCCTGCGTCTCCATGGGGCGAGCCTAGACCCGTCGCGACATCACGAGCGCGGCTCGATCTTGAGCAAAGTAGCGATTGACCCGACATCATCGAGCGTGCCGTCCGCGATGGCCCAGACCAGGTCGAAGGCCTCCGCCTGAGTCCCGGTCACCCTGAAGCCGTTGAATCCGACGAAGACAACCGTCGCCAGCCATCCGAGCCGCTTGTTCCCATCCGCGAGCGCGTGGTTGTTGACCAGGGAGTGCAGCAGCGCGGCGGCCTTGAGGGAAAGCGTTGGATAGGCGTCTGCACCCATGAGGGTGGTGCCTGGCCGCGCGAGGGCCGATTCGAGCAGGCCGACGTCGCGCACCGGACCGAGTCCCGCCACTCGGACCATGGCGAGGAGCTCGTCGAGCTCGATGTACTCCGTCATGCGCTACTCGGAGCCGAGCCGTGCGAGAGTCTCGCTCCACTCCTGCAGCGCTTCGTCCGTGAGTGACGCGAGCCTCTTGCTACGGCTCAGCTTCTCGGCTCGTTCCAGGACCGCGCGACGCACGATCTCCTGACGCGAG
Organism: Demequina silvatica; assembly: GCF_000971215.1. Lineage (GTDB taxonomy): Bacteria > Actinomycetota > Actinomycetes > Actinomycetales > Demequinaceae > Demequina > Demequina silvatica. The sequence goes on along the minus strand of NZ_BBMA01000009.1, from coordinate 70,457 downwards.
AGCCCCTCTTCTCGAGCGAGGAGCTCAAGTGCGTCCTCGAGCACAGAGTCTGTCCTTAGAGTCATCGCCATGATTCGACGGTATCACTCCGGTATCACGCCGGCAACGGCCTCGCCGCCGTAATGACCGTGCCCGCCACCACCGCGACCGCGTGCACCCCGAAGAGGATCGGGGCGCCGAGCACCGCGTAGAGCGGCAGCGCCGCGAGGAGGATCAGAGTCCGGGCGACGATGGTGGGGATCCGGCCCAGCGGGCGGCGCGCCTTGGGCGAGAGGAACGTCCCCCAGAACACCGCCACCGCGACGGGAAGCGCGACCGCGAGCGCCCAGCTGAGCGGGCCGTCGAGCGCCGCGAGGGGCCACCAGGCGAGCGAGAACAGCAGGGACAGCTCCGCGAGGAAGACGAGCGTCGCGCCGAACCATCGCATGCCGCGGCTCCCTACAGCTGGATCCGTCCCGGGCGTGCGGCCGGGCCCTTGGCCTCCGGCGCGGCCTGCGCCGCCGCCTTGGAGGACACGACGTTGGCGGCGGTCGCGTCCGCGAGGTCGGCGAGCGGGATCGCGTGGTCGATCCGGGCCCAGTTGCGGCGGAAGTCGGCGGCGATCGCGGCCTCGAGGTCGCGCTCGACGGCGCGCGCGGCGCTCTTGCCGCTGTCGCCGCCCTCGTGCTTCGCGGTCGCGAGCCGCGTCGCGGCCGCGAGCCGCAGGTCGCGGACCGTCCACCAGTGGTCGACGAACGCGTCGCGCGCGTCATGAAGCAGTTGCTGCGCCCGCCGGTACCGGACGATCTCGGCGACCAGCGCATCGTCCCCCGTCATGGCCGCGTGGGCCTCGGGGTTGTCGATGCGCGGGATGACGTCCGCGGGCGTGGGGTCCTTGAGGATCGCCTGCCGCGCGAGCTTGGTCACCAGCTTGTGCTCGAGGGTCTGCGGCGCGGCGGCCATCACCGTCTCGATGCGTAGGTCGAGCGCACGGCCGCGCACGGTCATGTCCTCGAGCGCGCGGCTGATCTCGAGCAGCATGTCGATCGCCGGGACGGCCTCGCGCTGGCGCGTGGTGCCGCGCTCGAGGCGTGCGACCTGCTCGCGCAGGCCGCGTGTGATCTCCTCGGCGGGAACCAGCGAGGTGGGGTCCTTGGGCAGGGGCGGGGTGAGGAGGTCGTGCGCGCTGGACAGGGCGATCGGGGCCTCCTGCGCGAAGGCGCGGCGGCGGGTGCGGCGCTCCTCGACGCGGCGCGACAGGTCCATGAAGCCCCCCACCGACGCGCCCGCGAACAGGGCGATGATCAGGCCGGGGACCAGGAACGACCAGTCGATCGACATGTCTCGAATCTAGGGCAGCCTGCGGCGCCCGACCAGGACCCTGGGCGCATACGCGCGCTACATGCGGGTGGTGCGGAGGTCGTCGAGGCGGAGCCAGGCGCGATGCTCCGCGAGGGTGACCAGGTGCTGGTGCACCAGCGCGCCGTCCTTGAGCGTCTCGTAGGACTCCCGGACCAGGCGCTGGATCAGCGCACGGTCGAACTCGATGAAGTGCTCGGCGAGGTGGGTGACCGCGTCGTCGAGGGCTCGGTCGACATGCTCGTGGGCGTGCTCGCGGTCGAAGCGGTTCGCGGGCGTGATGGTCATGGCGGTCTCCCTTCCGCGCCGTTGCGGAGGCGTGTTCACCTTCTGTTCATCTTCCCGCGCGGGACCGTGCGTGGCAATGTCGCCGGGCTGATCGCGCTACTGCTGCGCCGGCTCCAGGATCTCCTCGAGCTGCGCCCAGCCGTTGTCGAGCGCCGCGGGATCCGCTGTCCCGCTGAGCGGCACGGTGAGGTTGGTGATGTTCCACGTGCTGGTGCCGGTGTCGAGGGCGAGGCTGAACTCCTCGTCATTGGTCGCGGCCTCGGCGCCGGTCCAGTCGTAGGCGGCCCAGTCGTCGGCCTCCGGCATCGCGGTGATGGGGCGCAGCGCGTAGTCCGTGGCCTCGGTGCCGAGGTCCGCGTCCTCCGCGACGTAGATCGAGAAGCGGCCGTCGTCGCGGAAGGACACCGTCACCGCGTCCGTGTACGCCTCGTCGATCGCGAGCCCTCGTTCGGCGAGGCTGTCCGTCGCGTCGTTCGCGCCGCCCGAGAAGATCCACATGCCGGCGGCGACTGCGCCAGCGATCACCAGCACCATCGCGACGGGGATGATCCACACCCGCTCGCGGGACTCCGGCGGCTCGGCGCCGTCGCCGCCCGGGTTGACGCCTTGGATGCGCGGGTCGCGAGCCTTGCTCGTGTGATGGCTGGCCGGTCCAAGCACCCACCTGTTGACGCCTGCGGACGGATCCACGCCTACCCCCCTCGGTATGGACCGGAGCCTATCCTCCAGGCATGATGCGCGGCTAGACCTGGTTGACGCGCTCCACCGTGGGGAGGATCGCGGCGAGCTCGCCCCGCGTGGTGCGCCGGCCGTAGGCGGGGGTGTCGCGCTCGACGCGCCACGACTCCTCGAGCGGACCCACGTCCACGGCGTCGAAGCCGATGGCGTCGAGGAACGCGGCGACCAGGCTCTTGGCCGCGACGTCGTCACCGGCGATCGGGAGCGCGCGCCGGTCGGGCGTGAGGGCCGGCGAGCCGTGCAGCGGGATCTCCGCAGCGTAGATGTTGTTGAAGGCCTTCACCACGCGAGCGCCCGGCACCAGGTCCTGCAGCAGCTGCGACGTGGTCTTCGAGTTGTCGTCGAGAGCGGCGATGCGGCCGTCGCGCTGCGGGTAGTAGTTGTTCGCGTCCATCACCACCTTGCCGGCGAGCGCCTCCGCCGGGATCGCCTGCTCCAGCTTGCCGAGCGGGACGGCGACCAGGACGAGGTCGCCCGCGGCGGCCGCCTCGGCGGGGGTGGCCGCGCTCGCGCGAGGGCCGAGCTCAGCGACCAGGTCTGCGAGCGTGGCGGGGCCGCGCGAGTTGGAGAGGACTACGTGGTAGCCCGCCGCGACCGCGGCGCGAGCGACGTTGGCGCCGATGCGCCCGGAACCGATGATGCCAAGGGTGGTCATGGAGGGCGGAACCCTGCGCGGGCGCGGGGTATTCCAGCGCCGGCTTATCTGGGGCGATGGACGACGCGGGGGCTAGCTTCTCGCGGCGGGTTCCGGCAAGCTGCCGGCATGGATCTACGCGAAGACAGCGAACTCCGAGTTCTCGCGCTGCGAAGGCTCGACACGCTGATGGACGCGATCCAGGAGTATCCGACCCGCGACCAGCTCAGGAACCTTGCGCTGCCGGTCAAGACACCGCACCTCGTGGACCTCCGCAAGGGCATTTGGAATCCGCAATGGCTTCTCGCGTCGCTGTCGGTCTTGAGCGTGCACAACGGGCCGTACGCAGACAAGCAGTTGGCAGACGGGCTATGGGAGTACAGATACCGGGACGGCGGTACGGAAGGCGATAACCGAAAGCTTCAACGAGCCGCAGATCTTGAAGTGGATCTCGTTTATTTCAGAGAGGCCACACCCGGCCGTTACCAGCCCGAGTACCCCGTGCGGGTGATTCAGAACAACCCCTCGGAACGAAAGGTCCTCCTCGCACGCAAGGAACTCGAACGAGTGGCGTGGTCGAAAGCTGGCGATACGACCTCGGAATCGTTGCGCTCTTGGGCGACCCGCGAGGTGCGCTACCGGAAGCACCAGCGTCGGTTTCGAGAAGCCGTCCTCGACGCATACGCAGACCGGTGTGCGATGTGCAACATGCCGGTGCGATCCTTGCTCGACGCGGCACATATTGACGCTGATTCCTCGGTCGACGGCGAGCCAGTCGTCCAGAATGGGCTGGCGCTCTGCAAGCTGCACCATCACGCATATGACAGCAACCTCATCGGAATCTCGCCCGCGCGGAGAGTACATGTGTCCGAACACGTGTTGCGCATTGACGGCAACCGAATGGTCGACCAAGGCTTGAAGGTCCTTCACAAGTCATGGCTCGGGTTGCCAGAACAGGCGGAGTCGCACCCGGAGCAAGCCCGACTTTCACGGAGATGGCACGAGTTCCGCAAGGCCGCCGAAGTTTGATCAGTAAGCGCACACCCGAACGGCAGACCTGGCGCCATTAACTCCTCAGGCCCTAACTCGGGATAGCCTCCCGGGCCTCACGCGAAGGGCGGATGCACCGGCACCTCGTCGCCGGTCACCACGTCGACCACCGCGCGATCGCCAAGCGGCGCCTCCAACGTGATCCGGACCAGATCCAGGCAGGTCGCGTCGGGAGCGCGCGCGTCGGCCTCGGCGGTGAGGGTCACCACGGTGTCGGACTCGTCGACCAGCACCTCGGGATCGCCGTCGCAGGACGCGACGGCGACCTCGTAGCCGCCGCCCACGACCTCGAAGACGTCGAGCACCTGGACCGGGGCGCGATCGCCCGTGCCGGGACCGCATCCCGTCACGGCGACCAGCGCGACGAGGATCGCAATAGTGCGTGCGGGGCGGGACATCTTTCGACCCTACGACTCCCCTCCCGCGGTCGCGAACGCGTGCCTATCCTGGCCGTATGGGTCGCCTCATCGTCGAACAGATCGTCACCGTCGACGGCTTCGCCGCGGGCCCGGACGGCGAGCTCGACTTCATGCGCATGGCCTCCGGCTTCGACTCCACCGACGCCGGCCAGCTCGCGATGCTCGCGCGGGTCGACGCGATCCTCCTAGGCCGCAACACCTACGAGCTGTTCGAGGCGTACTGGCCCGGCAAGACCGTCGACGAGGAGGCGGTCGCCGACTTCATCAACGGCACCCCCAAGCACGTCATCAGCAACACGCTCCGGCGCGCGCCGTGGGGCGACTACTCGTCGGCGCACGTCGAGGTCGGCGAGCCCCGGGACAGCGTGCGGCGTCTCAAGAACCGCTACAGCGGCGACATCATCCTCTGGGGCAGCCTGATGCTCGCGGGTGCGCTGTTCCAGGCGGAGCTGGTCGACGTGGTGCGGCTGCGGGTGGTGCCGGTCCTCATCGGAGAGGGTCGCACCGCGACGCCGGGCCTCCGCCACCCGCGAACCCTCAGCCCCGTCGAGATCGACGCCCTGCCGAGCGGTCACGTGACGCTCGTCTACGACGTCCTCTGAACGCGGCCAGCGGTCAGATGGCGAGCGGCGTCACGCGCACGCGGCGCCCGCAGCACGCGCAGTAGCCGCTCCACTGCCGGACCCAGCGCACCCCGTCGCGGAAGCGACGGTCCTCGCGTGCAAGCTTGGCGTCGAGACGGACCTCATCGATGAAGCGATGCCCGCGGGCCTCGCATGCGAACGGCGCGTCGAGCGCCATCTCCCCCACCTCGACCTCGGCAAGCACCTGCGGCATGGCGGCTCCTCTCTGAGCTGCGCGTCGCCCGCGCGGCCGCCCCCGATGGCGTCCGCGGTCACGATGGGCACCACCGTAAGAAGCCTCCAACGTTGAAGGCAAGGACCCGTTGGTCCCGATTCGTCGGATTCGTCTGCCGAGCCCGGAAAGGACGACTCCGAGGTCGGGAACCCGGAACTGGAAGGAAAGGGCACCCGACCTCGGAGTCGAGTCAATTATCGGCGACGTTGCCGAGGCTTGGGTACGGAAACGGCCAAGTTCACTGCGAGTTCAGCCGCAGTAGTCGCACAGACCCGTCGACGGCAGGTTGGTGAAGCAGGTCGCGCAGGTCGGGATCGCGGCCTCCTGCACCTTCTCCGCGACAGCGGCGAATCCCTTCGCGGCGGCCTGGTGAGCGGGCAGCTCGATCCAGTAGTTGTCGCCCTCCTCGGGGTGCACGGCAATGTAACCGTGCGAGATGAACGCGACCGGGCTGGTGGCACCCGCGGGCTCGAGCGCGATGAAGGCGCGCGACTCGGGGATGTACACGTGCTCGTAACGGAGGCCGCGCACGGCCTCGACGATCTGGTCGATGTTCTCGGCCGGCGGCTTGAAGTCCGCCAGCGCGGCCTCGAAGGTGCGGAAGTACGTCCGGGGCTCGATGTCCTGCGTCAAAGTCACCGGAGAATCATTCCGCATCTGCGAAGCGCTTGATGACACCTTTGGTCCCTGACAGGAGTCGATGATGCTCTCACCAGGGACGATGCGCGGGCTGGGTCAGCGCGGGTCGCGGTACTTCCACATGGTGAGGGAGCCGAACACCGCCACGAGCCCCGCGGACCAGGCGAGCGACCATCCGAGCTCCGGGCCCACCGGCGTGCCGTTCATGAACGCGCGCACGGCGGTGACCAGGTCGGAGACCGGGTTCACCTCGACCCACGCCTGGAGCCAGCCGGGCATGGTCGACGGGTCTACGAAGATGTTCGACCCGAACAGCAGCGGCATGAGCACGAAGCTCGCGACGCCCATGATCGAGCCCGGCGTGCGCAGGATTAGCGAGAGGAACGTCCACACCCACCCGAGCGAGAACGCGAAGATGAGCAGCAGCCCCACGCCTGCCGCGACCCCCACGAATCCGCCCTCAGGGCGCCACCCGATCGCGAGGCACACCAGCCCGGTGACGATCGACGCGACGGTGAACCGCACCGCGTCGCCCAGCAGCATGCCGACCAGCGGCGACGGGCGCCAGATCGGCAGCGACCGGAAGCGGTCGAACACGCCCTTGTCGATGTCGGTACGCAGGGTGGTGCCCGTGTACATGGTGATGAACAGCACGGACTGCACCAGCACGCCCGGCGCGATGTACGCGATGTAGGACTCCACGGAGCCCGCGATCGCGCCGCCGAACAGGTACGTGAACAGCAGCGTCATGATGATCGGGAACACCGTGACGTCGAACAGCTGCTCGGGGACGTGCTTGATCTTCATGAGCGCGCGCCACCCGAAGGTGACGGACGTCGACAGCGCGGATGGTCGCGAGGGGCGCGTCACGCTGGTGAGCGCGGATGCGATCGCCTCCGCCTGCGGCGCGCGCGCCGCCTCCTGAGGAGCGGTCTGGGTGGTCATGCCGCCTCCTCCCCTTCCTCCGCGGACTCCTCCGCGGCGTGTCCGGTGAGCGCGAGGAACACCTCGTCGAGCGTGGGCTGGCCGAGCGCGAACTGCGCCAGCCCGATGTCCGCGTCCTCGAGCGCCGTGAGCGCCCGGGTCACGCCGGAACGGTCCTCCAGCGCCGCGACCAGGGCCTGCGGGTCGTGGGTGGTCTCGAAGTCGACGCCGAGCTCGCGCACCAGGATGGTGCGCGCCGCGTCGCGGTCCTGGGGCTTCATCACGCGCACGTGCAGCGTCCCCGATCCGACCGAGGCCTTGAGCTCGCTCGACGTGCCCTCCGCGATGATCCTGCCGCGGTCGATCACGGAGATCCTGTCCGCGAGCTGGTCCGCCTCGTCGAGGTACTGCGTGGTGAGCATGACGGTGGTGCCGTGCGCGACGAGCGCGCGGATGATGTCCCAGACCTCGTTGCGCGCGCGGGGGTCCAGGCCCGTGGTCGGCTCGTCCAGGAACAGCAGCTCGGGGCTCACCACCAGCGAGGCCGCGATGTCGATGCGCCGCCGCATGCCGCCGCTGTACTTCTTGACCTGCCGGTCCGCGGCGTCCGCGAGGCCGAACGCCTCGAGCAGCTCGTCGCCCCGCCGCGTCGCCGAGGCCCCGCGGAAGCCGTACAGCTTCGCGATGAGCCGCAGGTTCTCGCGGCCCGTGAGGTCCTCGTCGACGGACGCGAACTGGCCGGTGAGGCTCACGAGGCCGCGCACCGTGTCCGCCTCGCGTACCACGTCGCGGCCCAGGACCCTCGCGCTCCCGGCGTCCGGCCGGATCAGCGTCGCGAGCATCCGGATCGCGGTGGTCTTTCCCGCGCCGTTCGGCCCGAGGAATCCGTGCACCCCTCCGCGTGCGATGGCGAGGTCGATCCCGTCGACCGCGCGCTGCTTCCCGTAGATCTTGACCAGCCCCTGGGTCTCGATCGCAAGATCCGTCATCGGATGCCCTCCCCGGCCTCGTCGCGACCCCGTCAGGCTACGTCGAACCTCCGACAGCGTGAAGGGTCCGAAGGGACGATGCGCCGGTCACCCCCACCAGCGGGTCACCAGAGCGGCGTGGCCGGCCGGGTCGTCGAGCCACGGCTGGTGGCCCGAGCCCGCCTTCACCTCGACGGTCGACCGGGGCGCGTGCCGTGCCCATGCGCGCACGCGCTCGGGCGTCGCGAACGGGTCCCTGTCGCCCACGATCCACAGGCTCGGCATGGTGAGCCCCTCGAGCTCCGTCCGGCCCGCGATCCACTCGGGCCGCAGGCCTCGCCAGGTCGCGGTGCGGCGGATCAGCGCGAGCTCATGCCAGTAGGTGTCCGTGTACCGGGACAGCGCCATGCGCCACGCGAACTCCTCGGCGGGCGGGCCGCCGGCGTCGAGCAGGTCGCCGTGCCCCATCGCACGGAACGAGCGGCGCAGGTCCGCCTCGTTGACCCGGTGGCTCGCGACCACCCGCGCGACCGGGGTGAGCGCGGTCATGCGCAGCTGCGTGGGCAGCCGCATGCCGCGGATCGCGGGCACGCCCTCGAGGATGACGCTGCGCACCAGGTCCGGCCGGCGCGCGGCCGCGATCACCACGGCGCCGCCGCCCGCGGAGTTGCCCAGCAGGTCCGCCCGGCCGTCCGCGAGCTCCGTGACGACCGCGGCGAGGTACGAGGTGATGGCCACCCGCAGGTCCTCCGGCGTCATCCCCGAGTAGTCGAGCGGCTCGCTCAGCCCGCACCCGGGCCGGTCGACCACGATCGCCCGCACGCCCTCCATGGCGGCGACCAGCGGCACGAACACGTTCCCCGCGGTCGGGTTGCCGTGCACGAACACCACGGGACGCCCCGAACCGTGCTCGAGCGCGCGGACGCGGATCCCGTAGCCGGGCACCTCGATCCACCGCTCGGTGGGCGTCATGCGGTGGTGCGCCCACACGGCGGACTCGGCCTCGCGGTAGCGCGCGTCGTCGCGTCGGGAGACGCGCGGAGCCACGGTGGTCATCTCTCCTCCTCGGGAGCACGCGGGGGCTATCCCTCAGGATGCGTCCGAACGGCGTGCCCGGCCACCCGAGCGGAAGTCCGAGGGCCCTGCCGCCGCGCTCGCCGTTTTCATGCACTTTCGCGGCCGCGCACCGCGGTGCGCGGCCGGTGGGGCGGCGGTGACATCCCATGGCGGCGGGCGGAAGCCCGCGAAGCACCTGCTAGACGACTACAACCACCCCGACCCGCGCTCAGTCGACGGCGGAGGATGCGGCGACCGGCGCATCGTCCCGTGCGAAAGTGCATGAAAACGGCGAGCGGCACGCACGCACCCGCGCGGCCCCGCGCGGGAGCAGCGCCGGAGCGGCGCCGCGGTCAGGAGGCGAGGCCGCGCGCGGCCCACCAGTCGGTGATGAGGCGGGCGTGGCCGTCGCGGTCGTCGAGCCAGGGCAGGTGGCCGGCCTTGACGATGTGCACGGTCGCGTCGCGCGTGTGGCCCGCCCAGGCCTGGACGCGGGCGGGCTTGGCGACAGGGTCGCGCGTGCCGAGGATCCACAGGCTCGGCACCGCGAGCGCCTCGAGCGTGTCGCGGCCCACCAGCCACTCCTCGCGGATGCCTGAGCGGGCGATCGCGAGGGTGGCGAGGTCGTGCTCGTGGGCGTACGTGGCGGTGTGGCGGGCCATCGCGAGGAACCACGCGGTGTCGGGCCCGGGGTCGAAGCCGCGCGCCGAGGGTCGCGTGTGCCCCAGCACGCCCATCGCGATGCGGATGTCGAGCGGGTGAGCCCAGCGCGAGAGGTACGCGCGCGCGATGGGCCCCCAGGTGAGCAGCCCGCGCCCGGGCGGCAGCGTGGCGCCCCGGATCGCCGGCGCGCCCGTCAGCACCACCCCGGTCACCAGTTCGGGGCGGCGAGTCGCGAGCAGCAGCGCGCACATGCCGCCGAGCGACGTGCCCACCACCTCGACGGGCTCGCCCGCGACCTGGTCGACCACCGCCGCGAGGACCGCGACCAGCGCCTGGTGCATCTCCGCCGGCGAGCGGCCCTGGAAGTCGAGCGGGTCGCTGAGCCCGCATCCGGGCCGGTCCACCACGATCGCCCTCACGCCCGGCAGCGAGGTCGCGAGCGCCGCCAGCCCCGTCGCGGCGTGCGGCGTGCCGTGGATGAACAGCACCGGCCGGCCCTCGCCCGCGACCAGCGCGCGCACGCGGATCCCGAGCTCAGGGACGCGCACCCACACCTCCTGGAACTCGGGCTCTCCGTAGAGCGTCCACACCGCGCGCTCCGTCTCGCGGAACAGGTCCGCGTCGAGGTACGGGCGGCGCCGCACGCGGCGGCGAGGGTCCTGCGCTGTCGCACCGGTCACGCGCTACCTCGAGTACGTCGCGACCAGGCGCGCCTGCTCGACGATCGCGTCCGCGTACGCGTGCAGGAACTCGTCGCGGCTGGGCTCGCCCGTCACCGGCCGCGACAGCGCGTAGACCCAGAAGTAGTAGCGGTGGTCGCCGTGGCCGTACGGCGGGAAGGGGCCCACGTAGCCGAGGCCGCCGTCGTCGTTCGGGCCCGCGCGCCCCGCCTCCGTGTCGATCTCGCCGTCCAGGGGCGCGAGCCCGTACAGCGTCCAGTGCGTGAAGCCGAGCGCCATGGGGGCGTCCGGGTCGTGGCACACGATCGCGAGCTCCACGGCCTCGGGCGGGATCCCGTCGACGACCATCCGCGGCGCCTCCGCGCCGAACTGGCCGGCGAAGCGGTCCTCGATGCGCTCCCCCGCGGCGATGTCGGGGCTGGTGAGGACAAGATCCTTGACGGGCACGGCTCCTCCTTCGATGGGCTTCCGTCACCCATCTTGCAGGCGCGACGCGCCGGACGCGAGGGATCCGCGCGCCCGGCCCGCGCATCGTCCCCCTAGAGGATGCGGTGCATCCAGCCGTAGACGTCCTCGGCGCGGCCGTACTGGATGTCGGTGAGGCGCTGGCGCGTGGCGAGCGTGACGGGGCCCGCGTCGCCGCCGCCCACCGTCACCTCGAAGTCCTCGCCGCCGATCCTGCCCACCGGGGTCACCACGGCCGCCGTGCCGCACGCGAAGATCTCGGCGATCTCGCCGGACTCGATGCCGTCGCGCAGCTCCGCGAGGGTGATGTCGCGCTCGACGGTCTTGAGGTTCTGGTCCTCGAGCAGCTGGATGATCGAGGAGCGGGTCACGCCCTCGAGGATGTTGCCGTTGATGATCGGGGTGAGGACGGTGCCGTCCTTCTGGACCACGAACACGTTCATACCGCCCAGCTCCTCGAGCACGGCGTTGGTGCGCGCGTCGAGGAAGAGGACCTGGTCGTAGCCGCGCTCCGACGCTCCGATCTGCGGGCGCAGCGCCGCCGCATAGTTGCCGCCGCACTTGGCCGCGCCGGTGCCGCCGGGGCCCGAGCGGTGGAAGTCGCGCTCGACCCAGATGCTCACGGGCTTGATGCCGCCCTTGAAGTACGGCCCGGACGGCGACGCGATGAGCAGGTACTCGACGCGCTTCGAGGGGCGCAGGCCCAGGAAGACGTCGGTCGCGATGAGGAAGGGCCGCAGGTAGAGCGACGTCTCGGGCGCGGTGGGCGTCCACTGGTGGTCGAGCTCGACGAGCGCGTGGAGCGACGCCATGAAGTCCTCGGTGGGCAGCTCGGGCAGCGCGAGGCGCCACGCGGAGCGCTGGAGGCGCTGGGCGTTCTTCTCGGGGCGGAAGGTGCGCACAGAGCCGTCGGCCCAGCGGTACGCCTTGAGGCCCTCGAAGACCTCCTGCGCGTAGTGCAGCACGGACGCCGCGGGGTCGAGCAGCAGGGGGCCGTAGGGCTCGACGCGGCGGTCGGTCCAGCCCTCGTCCGCGGTCCACGTGATGCGGGCCATGTGGTCCGTGAAGCGGGTGCCGAAGGCGAGGTCCTTGAGGCGCTCGGCGCGCTCGGCGTCGGTGGCGGGGTCGGGGTTGCGGACGACCCGGAAGGCCTCCGCGGTGGACGATGCGGTGGTGTCGGTCACTGTCTTGGCCTTCCTGTGAGTGCGGGTTCAGTCGAGAGTACTGGGAGCGTTGCCCCCCGGTGACACCTGGGGGCCCGCACAGCGCGTGTGCGGGCCCCCAGGCGACGGGTTGCGGGCGGGGCTAGCCGCGGATGCGGGCGGCGAGGGCGTCGCCTACCTCGGACGTGGAGCGCGGGCCCCAGCCCTCCGCGGTCTTGGCCGCCGCATCGTCCGCCACGGCCTTCTCGACGCGCGTCGCGAGGTCCGCGTGCCCGAGGAAGTCGAGCATCATCGCGACCGACAGCACGGTGGCGGACGGGTCCGCCTTCTGCTGGCCGGCGATGTCGGGCGCCGAGCCGTGGACCGGCTCGAACATCGACGGGCCGGTCCTGTCGGGGTTGACGTTGCCGGACGCCGCGAGGCCGATGCCGCCGGAGATGGCCGCCGCCTCGTCGGTGAGGATGTCGCCGAAGAGGTTGTCGGTGACGATCACGTCGAACGATGCGGGGGCCGTGACGAGCTTGATGGTCGCCGCGTCGACGTGCAGGTAGTCCCAAGTGACGTCGGGGAACTCGGGCGCGACGGCCTCGACCGTGCGGCGCCACAGGTGGCCCGCGTGGACCAGCACGTTGTGCTTGTGCACGAGCGTGACGTGCTTGCGCTCGCGCTTCGCGGCCACGTCGAAGGCGTAGCGGACCACGCGCTCGACACCGTGGCGGGTGTTGACGGAGACCTCGGTGGCGATCTCGTAGGGGGTGTCGACGCGCAGGGCGCCGCCGTTGCCCACGTACGGGCCCTCGGTGCCCTCGCGGACCACCACGAAGTCGATCTCGCCGGGGTCGCTCAGCGGCGAGACCTCGCCCGGGTAGAGGCGCGACGGACGGAGGTTCACGTACTGGTCGAGCTCGAAGCGGAGCTTGAGCAGGAGGCCGCGCTCGAGGACGCCGGACGGCACGGTCGGGTCGCCGATCGCGCCGAGCAGGATGACGTCGTGACCCTTGATGGCATCGAGGTCGGCGTCGGTCAGGGTCTCCCCCGTCGCGTGCCAGCGCTTCGCGCCGAGGTCGAACTCGGTGGTCTCGAACGTGATGTCGGTGCCCTCGGTCGCGGCGGCGAGGGCCTTGAGACCCTCCGCCACGACCTCCGGGCCGATGCCGTCGCCGGCGACTACTGCGAGGCGGTACGTGGTCATCGGGTCCCCTTCGAAGATCGGTGAGAGCGCCGGCGGCGGCTGCGCGCCCGCCTCGTGAGCGAGGGCTGCCGCGCCGGTCTGTCGTCCGCTCATCCTAGGGGCGTTGTCCACCATCCGGCAACGCGGTCCCACATCGTGAGACGCCCGTGAAGGCATCGGAGTCGAGGCGCTCGTGGCCACGGGACCACCGCATCGTCCTGACGCGCGACGGAGGGGAGGCCCCGAATGCTCCTCCCCTCCGTCGCGCTGGAGGCAGCGCCGGCTACTCGGCGTAGTCAGGCACTCCCCCGCTCATGGGCTCGTAGTCCGACGTCGCGTACGGCGGGAGCCCTCCGCTGATCGGCTCGTAGGTGTCGACCGCGTACGTGGGGACGCCGCCCGAGATCGGCTGGTAGCCGAGCGGGTTGGCGGCAGGCAGCGCCTCCCACCCCTCGACCGCATAGTCGGGCAGACCGCCGGTCATCGGCTGCGTGGGTGCCACGGCCGCGACACCGTTGGTGTTGAACGACTGCGGGTTGAGCGGCGACAGGTTGTCCGCGACCCCGTTCGCGCTGAAGGACTGCGGCTTGAGCGGCGACAGGTTGTCCGCGACCCCGAACTGGGAGTGCCGCTCGGGCAGCACGAACTGCGCGTGCCGCTCCGGGACGTAGGCGACGGCCTGGACGCGGGTGACGATCCGGGGCGGCTCGAAGCCGTCCTGACCCGGCGCCGAGCCTCCGCGCAGCGCGAATCCGAGCACGGTGCCGACGATGAGCGCGAGGACCATCGCGGCGACCGCGACCGCCCTGCCGCTCGGGTGCGAGATGTGGATGCGATGTGACATGGTTCCCCTCCTTCCGAGGACACCCCCACCGCACCACCGGGCGCCATCCCGGCGGTCTCGCGCGGTATCCGCCCGGTATGCCGCCCGTCCACAGGCGTTGACCGCTGCCGTGCACCCGCGAAGACTGGGGTGGTGGCCGTGGAGGTCCTCGGCGTGGCCGCCGGATCGGAGACGCCCCACCGCAATCGGCGGGAGCGCGCGGTCCTCGCCGCTCTGCTGCTGATGCGGCCCGCCGCGGTGAGCCCCGACGCGATCGCCGATGCCGTGTGGGGTGACAACCCGCCGCCGACGTGGGGCAAGCAGATCCAGGCGGTGATCGGCAGGCTGCGTACCGCCCTCGGGACGGCCGCGATCGTGACCGTGGACCGCGCGTACCGGCTCGAGCTCCCTCGCGGCGCCGTCGACGTGGACGTCTTCGAGGACGAGATCGCGCGCGCCGCCACGCTGGGGCACGAGGGCGAGCACGCGCGCGCCGCCATCGCGCTCGAGCGGGCGCTGGGGCTGTGGCGCAGCGCCGAGCCGTACGACTCGGTGGCGGACTGGCCTCCCGCGGCGGTCGAGATTGCGAGGCTGACGGAGCTGCGCAGGCAGGCGGAGGACGACCTGCTTGTCGAGCGCCTCGCCGCCGGCGACCACCGCGGCGTGGCCGCGACGGCGGCGGCGCTCGCCTCCGCCGAGCCGCTGCGAGAGTCCCGCTGGATCTCGCTCGCGACCGCGCTGTACCGATGCGAGCGGCAGGCCGATGCTTTGGCCGCGCTGCGGCGAGCCCGACAGTTGTTGCTCGACGAGCTCGGCCTGGACCCGTCGCCGGCGCTTGTCGAGCTGGAGCAGGCGATACTCCGCCACGATCCGGACCTGTCCGTCGCCCCGCTCGTCTGGACGCCCGACGACCGGTGCCCGTACAAGGGCCTGAATGCGTACGAACCAGGCGACGCCGACGTCTACTTCGGGCGCGACGCGGACATCGCGCGCGCCGTCTCCACGCTCGACCGGATGCGCTTCCTGGTCCTCGCGGGCGCCTCCGGCACGGGGAAGTCGTCGCTGCTGCGCGCCGGTGTCGCGCCCGCGCTGGCGGCGCGCGGCACGTCGATGGTCGAGGTGTCCGCGGCGGGCGGCGCGGTCGAGGCCATCGAGCACGCCCCCGCCGGCTCGACCGTCGCGATCGACCAGTTCGAGACCGCATTCTCCCCCGCCCTGCCCGAGGGACGGGCACGCGCCATCTGCGCTGCGCTCGCGGCACATCACCGGCGCGGCGGCCGCGTCGCGATCGCGGTGCGATCCGACCACCTGGACGCGTGCGCCGCCGACCCGGCCATCGGAGCCCTGGTCCTCTCGAGCCTCCACCTGGTGACGCCGCTGAGGGGCGACGCGCTGCGCGCAGCCATCGAGGAGCCCGCGAGGCATGCCCATCTCGCCCTCGAGCACGGCTTCGTGGACGTGGTGGTGGCGGATGCCGAGGCGGCGACGGGAGCCCTGCCGCTCCTCTCGCACGCGCTCGCCGAGACGTGGCACCGGCGCGAGGGCTCCACCCTCACCATCGACGGCTACACGGCCTCGGGCGGGCTGCGCGGCGCCGTCGCGCGGTCCGCAGAGCTCCTGTTCACCAACCTCTCCGCGGAGGACCGGCACCGCTGCGCGATGATCCTTCGGCGTCTCGTCACGCTCACGGACACGGGGGCGGTGGTGTCCAACCCCGTCGACATCCGTGGCCTCGCCGACGAGGACCTCGAGCGCGTGGTCGCGCGCCTGGTGCAGGCGCGTCTGGTCGGGTCCCGAGAGCACCACCTCGAGCTCGCTCACGAGTCCCTGGTGCACGCCTGGCCCCGCCTGCAGGGCTGGCTCGAGTCGGACATCGAGGGGCAGCGCGTGCTCGGCCACCTGTCCACCGCGGCGGTCACCTGGGACTCGCTCGGCAGGCCGGACGCGGAGCTCGCCCGCGGACCGCGGCTCGCGCTCGCGTGGGACTGGGCGCACCGGGGCGAGGGCGCGCTCACGCCCCTCGAGCGGGCCTTCCTGGTCGCGTCGCGCGCCCAGGAGGCAGCCGAGCAGGCTGCGGGCGAGGACGCCGCGCGGCGGGAGTCACGAGCCCGCGCGCGCGTGCGGCGCATGCGGCGATGGGCCGTGGCGGCGGCGTTCGCCGCGCTCGTGGGCCTCGTCGCGGCGACCGTCGCATACCAGGTCGCCGAGCGGCGCCGCGACACGGCGGACGAGCAGACCGAGATCGCCCAGCTCGAGGGGATCACGAAGGACTTCGCGAAGGTCATGGACCATTCGCGCACCCTGGGACTGCTGCTCGCCGCCGAGGCCTACATGGAGTGGAAGGACGCCCCCGTGACCCAGGGCGCGCTGCTCGCCGCGCTCGCCTCCGAGCCCGGGTACATGGGAGAGCTCTTCATCGACCACGTCGCCGAGGACCGACCGCCGCACGTGGCCATGGTGGGCGACGGATTCGACGCGCTGCTCGCGTCCTGGCACGGCCTCGAGCTGCGCGACCTCGCCTCCGGCGAGCTCAGGAAGGCATTCGTCTCCTCCGTTCGGTGGGCGTGGCCCACCTCCCCCCGGGTCGCCGTCAGCGCGGACCGGAGCCGCGCGGTCATGGTCTCTCTCGCCTCGGAGACCAAGGCGAGCGGCGACGGGCGCCTGATGCTCGCGAGCTACGACGTGAGCAGCGGAACGGAGCTCGCCGCGGTGGAGATCGGCGGCGCCGGGACGCGGGTGGGCGCTCTCGCGGTGAGCCCCGACGGCACCTATGCGGCGCTCGTCGACGCGCGGACCGGAGACCTCACCGTGCGCGACGTCGCGACGGGCCGCGCCGTCAGTGCGACCGAGGCCGGACGGCAGCGCTCCGTGCTCCTCGACCGCCCCGGCGCCGTCGCCTTCCTCGACCCCGACACGGCGTTGTTCACCACCCTCGACGGCAGCGTCCTCGTGACCGACGCCGCAAGCGGCAGAGTCGAACGCTCCCTCGAGGCGCCCGCGCGACACGCCAACACCGCTGTCGAGAGGATCGATGGCAACACGGTGGTCGCCGCGGGCGACGAGGGCCTGGTCGCGCTGTCCCTCGATTCCGGCCGCGTCCTGTGGACCCGAGACCACGTCCTGCCCGAGCCGGGCGCGTGCCAGGCGCTCGTGGTGGCTGCCGCGAGCGGCACGGTCCTGTGCGGGAGCGGATCCGGCGTGATCCGCGGATACGACCTCGCCACGGGCACACCGACCGGTCCGACGCGCACCACGCAGCAGGGTGGCATCTCCACGCTCGGCATCGACGAGGCGGGCACCGTGCTCGCCGCGGTCTCCTCCGACGCGCACGTGATCTCGCGGTGGAGCCTCGACGGCTCGGGCCCCATCTCGCACGTGATCGCGGCCGACCGCCAGGCCGTGGGTCGCTGGAGCGCGGACGGCACTCAGCTCATCACCGTCCGGCGCGACCCCGTCGCGAACACGGACGGCGAGCTGACGGGCTACCGGGTCTGGGATGTCGCGGCGGACGCCCCCGTCGCGGGCCTGCCGCGGGACCTCGACGACCTCGCCTGGTTCGGTGAGAACCGCGTGATCGGGCTCTCGCCTGTGACGGGCACGCGCGATGTCTACGACACGGTCACCGGGACGCTCATCGCCGAGGACGTGGTCCTCGTCGACGCGTCCTCGGTCGCGATAAGCGCCGACTGGAACCGGGCCTACGCGCTCGTGGGCGACACCGTCGAGACGTACGACACCGCCACCCTGCGTCGAGTCGGACCCGTGATCCGCACCCTCGGACGGGCCACCCACCTGTCCGCCGCGGCTGACGGCGCGCTCCTCGCCATCACCTCGCGGCTCGACTACGGCCACGTGACGCAGATCATCGACGGCGCCACCGGGGTGATGGTCGGCCTCCCCCGCACGAGCTGGCGCGACGCCGTCCTCGCCCCCGACGGGAGCGGGGTCGCCATCCACGATCGCACGCAAGCCGTGAAGCGCTTCGACACGGCGCGCGTCGAAGCACCCGAGTCCATACCCGCGGGCGGACCCATCGACGCGATCGAGCTCAGCGCGGACGGCTCCCGACTCCTGCTCTCAGCACGCGACGGAACCGTCTCCCTCTACGACGCGCGCGACGCCGAGAGCATCGGCACGCCGCTCGCCGCCAACTCCCCCGGCACCGTCGCCGGGCTGCTCAGTCCGGACGGCCTCGCGCTCGCCGTCAACGTGGAGCACGGGGTCGCGGTGTGGGACATCGACCCCGAGCACATGCTGACCGCGGCGTGCGCCGCCGCAGGGCGGAACCTCTCGTCGAGCGAGTGGACGGCCTACCTCGAGGGGTTCGGGGAGCGACGCGGCACCTGCGAGCAGTACTCCGAGTACTCGGGCTGGTGACACGACGAAGGGGAGGCCCCTGACGGGACCTCCCCTTCGCGTCGCTCAGGTGAGCCGGATCAGCGGGCGGCGGAGCCGTCCACGTAGTCCTTGTCCTGCGTCGCGGCCGACCACGAGAACAGGGCGCGGAGCTCCTTGCCCGTCTTCTCGATCGGGTGCGACTCCTCCTTGGCGCGGAGCTCCTTGAACTCCGGCGCGCCGGCGTCCTGGTCGCCGATGAAGCGCGTCGCGAAGGCACCCGACTGGATGTCCGCGAGGATCGCCTGCATCGACGCCTTGACCTCGGGCGTCACCACGCGCGGGCCGGAGACGTAGTCGCCGTACTCGGCGGTGTCGGAGATCGACCAGCGCTGCTTGGCGATGCCGCCCTCCCACATGAGGTCGACGATGAGCTTGAGCTCGTGCAGCACCTCGAAGTAGGCGATCTCGGGCTGGTAGCCGGCCTCGGTGAGGACCTCGAAGCCCGCCTGGACCAGGTGCGACATGCCGCCGCACAGCACGGCCTGCTCGCCGAACAGGTCGGTCTCGGTCTCCTCGGTGAAGGTGGTCTTGATGACGCCGGCACGCGTGCCGCCGATCGCCGAGGCGTAGGACAGCGCGAGCGCCCACGCGGCGCCAGACTCGTCGCGCTCGACGGCGATGATGTCCGGGATGCCGCGGCCCGCGACGTACTCGCGGCGCACCGTGTGGCCCGGGGCCTTGGGGGCGATGAGGATGACGTCGACGCCCTCGGGGGCGTCGATGTAGCCGAAGCGGATGTTGAAGCCGTGCGCGAACGCGAGGGCCTTGCCGGGGGCGAGGTTCGGGGCGATCTCGTCCGCGTAGATGCCGCGCTGGTGCTGGTCCGGCGCGAGGATCATGATGACGTCCGCCCACGCGGTCGCGTCGGCGACGTTCTGGACGGTGAAGCCGTCCTCCTCCGCCTTGGCGATCGACTTCGAGCCGTCGCGCAGCGCGACGTGGACCTCGACGCCCGAGTCGCGCAGGTTCTGCGCGTGGGCGTGGCCCTGCGAGCCGTAGCCGACGATCGCGACCTTCTTGCCCTGGATGATCGAGAGGTCGGCGTCCTTCTCGTAGAACAGCTCAGCCATGCTGGGGATCCCTTCGGTTTCTTGTACTACGTATCTGAAGACTTCGGTGAGGGACGATGCGGGGGTCACCCGCGCATCGTCCCTCCCCTAGGCGGTGGCGACGCGGTCGAGCGCGCGCTCCGTGATGGAGCGGGCGCCGCGGCCGATGGCGACGGTGCCGGACTGGACGATCTCGCGGACGTCGTGCGGGGCGAGCGCCGCGAGGAGGGCCTCGAGCTTGTCGGGCGTGCCGACGGCCTCGATGACCACGGAGTCGGTGGAGACGTCGACCACGTGGGCGCGGAACAGGTCCACGATCTGGAGGACGTCGGTGCGCTGGCGCGCGTCGGCGCGCACCTTGACGAGCAGCAGGTCGCGCTGGACCGAACGGCCCTGCTCGAGCTCGACGATCTTGAGCACGTGCACCAGCTTGTTGAGCTGCTTGGTGACCTGCTCGAGCGGGAGCTCGTCGACGTCGACCACCACGGTGATGCGCGAGATCTCCGGGTGCTCGGTCTGACCGACCGCGAGCGAGTGGATGTTGAACGCGCGGCGCGAGAACAGGCCCGCGACGCGCGCGAGCACGCCGGGCTTGTTCTCCACGAGCACGGAGAGCGTGTGCTTGGTCATGGGGGTCAGTCCTCCCGGTCCCACCGGGGCGCGATGCCCTGGGCGTACTGGATCTCGTCGTTGCTGGTGCCGGCGGCGACCATGGGCCACACCATCGCGTCGCGCGACACGGTGAAGTCCACGACCACGGGCTGGTCGTCGATCTCGTTGGCGCGCTTGATGGTCGCGTCGACGTCCGCGTCGGACTCGCAGCGCAGGCCCACGCAGCCCATCGCGTCGGCCAGCTTGACGAAGTCGGGGACGCGGCGCGTGCCGTGGCCGGTGTGGAGGTCCGTGTTCGAGTAGCGGCCCTCGTAGAACAGGGTCTGCCACTGGCGGACCATGCCCAGGGACGAGTTGTTGATCAGCGCGACCTTGATGGGGATCTCGTTGATGGCGCAGGTGACCAGCTCCTGGTTGGTCATCTGGAAGCAGCCGTCGCCGTCGATCGCCCACACCGTCTGGTCGGGCGCGCCCACCTGGGCGCCCATCGCGGCGGGCACCGAGAAGCCCATGGTGCCGAGGCCGCCGGAGTTGATCCAGGTGTTGGGGCGCTCGTACTTGATGAACTGGCTGGCCCACATCTGGTGCTGGCCCACGCCCGAGGTGTAGATGGTGCTCTCGGGGTCGTTGAGCTCGCCCAGGCGCTGGATGACGTGCTGAGGGCTCGACAGGCCGTCGTGCGTGGGCGTGTAGCCCAGCGCGTACGTGGTGCGCCAGTCGTCGAGCTGCGCCCACCAGGCCTCGAGGTCGGGCTGGCCGTGGCGGGCCTGCTCCTCCGCGAGGGCAGGGACCAGCGCCTCGAAGACCTCCTTGAGGTCGCCGACGATCGGCACGTCCACGGCGCGGTTCTTGCCGATCTCCGCGGGGTCGATGTCCGCGTGGACGATGGTCGCGTGCGGGGCGAAGCTGTCGAGGTTGCCGGTGACGCGGTCGTCGAAGCGGGCGCCCAGGGCGACGATGAGGTCGGCCTTCTGAAGCGCCGCCACCGCGGGGACGGTGCCGTGCATGCCGGGCATGCCCAGGTGCTGCGGGTGGCTGTCGGGCAGCGCGCCGCGCGCCATCAGCGTGGTGACCACGGCCGCGCCGGACAGGTCGGTGAGCTTGCGCAGGCCGGCGCTCGCGCCGGAGCGGATCACGCCGCCGCCCACGTACAGCACGGGGCGACGCGCGGTCGCGAGCAGGCGCGCGGCCTCCTGCACCGTCTTCTGGTGCGGGCGCACGCCCGCGTTGAAGCCGGGCAGCTCGATGCGGCCGGGCCACTGGAAGGTGGTCTTCGCCTGCTGAGCGGACTTCGCGATGTCGACCAGCACCGGGCCGGGACGGCCGTGGCTCGCGATGTAGAACGCCTCGGCGATCGCGCGGGGGATCTCCGCCGGGTCCGTCACCAGCACGTTGTGCTTGGTGATGGGCGCGGTGATGCCCACGATGTCCGCCTCCTGGAAGGCGTCCGTGCCGATCATGGCGGCGCCCACCTGGCCGGTGATGGCGACCATGGGGATCGAGTCCATGTTGGCGTCCGCGATGGGGGTGACCAGGTTGGTCGCGCCCGGGCCGGACGTGGCGATGCAGACGCCCACCTTGCCGGTCGCGTGGGCGTAGCCCTGCGCCGCGTGGCCCGCGCCCTGCTCGTGGCGCACCAGGATGTGGCGCAGCTTCTGCGAGTCCATCAGCGGGTCGTAGGTGGGGAGGATGGCGCCGCCGGGAAGGCCGAAGACGTCCGTCGCACCCGCGCACTCGAGCGCGCGGATGATCGCCTGCGCGCCCGTCATCTCGACGCCGTTGAGCGACGGATCGGGGTTCGACTGCGGCGTGGGCCGCGCGAGCGACGGGGCGCTCGGGGCCTGGCGGGCGATGCGGGCGGCCGGGACGCCCGGCTTGGCCTGGATCTGAGCCATCTTCTCTCCTGATCGGTGGGGGGAGGCGGTCCCTGCGTCCGCCTCGCATGAAGAAACCCCTCGGCCAGGTGGCGTCGGGGTCAGCGCGCGGACGAGTTCGGGGCTACCGGTCGCGGTCCGCGCGCCAGATAACTCGTACAAGGATCGTCTGCATGGATGCGACTCTACGCCCGGGTCGGGGCGGGTGTCACCATACGGACAAGTAATCTCACATCGTGGTTCACCATCTTGGATAGTGAGACGGCGGGCGAGGGGTGCGCGGGGCGGTCCCCGCGCACCGTCCCCTCACTCCCCCATGAGCAGGCCGTCGAGGCTCCCGTCCTCCAGCATCTCGCTGTAGGCCGCGGAGACGCGGACCGAGTAGTCCACGAGAGTCATGGTCGGGCTCATCAGCCAGCCGTCGCCCTCGCGCATCAGCGTCACGCTGATGTCGTCGATGCCGGTCTGACCGACCATCGGGATATCCGCGACGCAGATCTCGCCGGCGCCGTCCGCCGTGACGCAGCCCTGTCGGTAGGTGCCGGACGTCGGTGCGGTCATACCGTCCTGGAGGTCGAAGCTGAAGTCGAACGCGACCAGCTCGGCGGACGCGACGTCGCCGTCGACGGTCGCCGCGACCTCCGTGACGTCGAGGGCGACCGCGGGCAGGGGGGTCGCGTCGCGCAGGACGGCCTCGCCGTAGAGCGACACGATGCGGCGCTCGGGCAGCGGCAGCACCGCGGCGAGCGTGGCGGCGTCGCCGGTCGCGAAGAACTCCTCGACCGCAGCGGCGGTGCCGGTGGCGGCCTCCTCCGGGGTCGCGAAGGCCACGGCGTCCGCGATCGCGGTGCCGCGATCGCCCGGCTCGAGGTTCGCGGAGGCCGCGGCCTCGGCGACCGTGAGCAGGGGGCTGACGTACCAACCGCCCTCCTCGACCGTCATGAAGGCGATGGGGGACGCGTCGGTCGGGACCGCGTCCGATTCCTGCCAGCCGGAGACCTCCTCCGCGATGTCGAACGTCCACGGGAAGGTCTCGTCGACCCACGTCCCGAGCTCGGCGCGCGCCTCGTCGAGCATCGCGTCGTCGTAGCCGAGGTCCTCGAAGGCGGTCGCACCGCTCGCCTCGAGCTGCTCCATCACGGCGTCCACGAAGGGCGCCTTGTCCACGTCGGCGGTGACCGTGCCGGCCTCGACCCGCACCAGGGACACACCCTCGACGACGTCCTCGGTGACGTACTCGACGTCCGCGACCGAGACCTCGACGGCGTCGAGGATCGCTGTGAAGTCGACCTGTGCGGACGCCGTGACCTCGGGCTCGGGGAGGGTCGCCTCGACCATCTCGCGGGCGCGATCGCCCATGGCCAGGGCCATGTCCCGCTCCGACGGCGAGATCGCCGCCCCGACCGCGATCAGGTTGCCGTCGACGGCGCCGTTCACGAGGCGCTCGACCGCGCCCTGCGGGCTGGTCGCGCCGCGTCCGAGGTTGAGATAGAGGTATGCGGCACCCGCGCCGAGCGCCAGCACCACCGCACCCGAGGCAGCTCCGGCGATGACGAGTCCGCGTCGGCGGGTCCGCGGCGCACCGGGGTCCGCCACGTCCGCGCTCTCGGGGGCCGGCGCGAAGGCCTGCTCGGGGGCCTGCTCGGGGGTGCTCTCGACCGCCGCCGGCGTTGCCGCGGTGCCCGCGGCCTCCGGCTCGGAACCCTCCGGATAGAACGTGGTCATGCTTCCCCCTCAGAATGTCCACGCGCGGCGCCCGCGTCCTCCGGCGGCGCCCGCGTGAGGCCCTCGGGCACGAGGCCCGACGAGACCGTAGCAGTCCCCATCTACCTGCCCGTACACGCCACACCGGCGGTGCGGGATGCACGGGCAGCCGGCGCGACTACGTGCGGCGGCGCGTGAGCCGGACCTCGACCTGGTCGCCGACGTCCTTGCCCAGCTGCTTCCGCACCTTCGCGTTGAGCGAGAGCATGTGGCCGCCCGTGCCGGTCACCATCAGCCCGACGTTCTCGAGCGCGACGCCGTCGACCTCCGCGTCGACGCGCACGGCCTTGCCCGTGCCGAAGAAGTCGGCGGACCCGGGCATCTCCACGCACGCCCATGTCTCGCCCTTGACCTCGACGCCGATGGGCGCGGTGAACGCGTGGTCGAGCGGTCCGATCGGGTGGCTCATGCGTCCCACCCTGACACAGCAGAAGGGGACGATGCGCGGGTCGCGACCCGTGCATCGTCCCCTGAGCGCTGGGTTCAGCTGAGGACGGCGCCCTTCGACGCCGAGCCCACCAGCTTCTGGTACTTGCCGAGCACGCCCTTGGTGAAGCGCGCGGGGATGGGCTCCCACCCCTCCTTGCGCGCCTCGAGCTCCTCGGCGGGGACCAGGACCTCGAGCGTGCCGTTGGCCACGTCGAGGGTGATCTTGTCGCCGTCCCGGACGAACGCGATGGGGCCGCCGTCGACCGCCTCGGGCGCGATGTGACCCACGCACAGGCCGGTGGTGCCGCCCGAGAAGCGGCCGTCCGTGACGAGCAGGACGTCCTTGCCGAGGCCGGCGCCCTTGATCGCGGCGGTGATGGCGAGCATCTCGCGCATGCCGGGGCCGCCCTTGGGGCCCTCGTAGCGGATGACCACGCAGTCACCCTTCTGGATCTCGCCGGCCTCGAGCGCGTCGAGCGCCGCACGCTCGCGGTCGAACACGCGGGCGGTGGCCTCGAACACGTCGTTGTCGAAGCCCGCGGACTTCACCACGGCACCCTCGGGGGCCAGCGAGCCCTTGAGGATGGTGATGCCGCCCGACTTGTGGATCGGGTTGTTGAGCGCGCGGACCACGCGGCCGTCGATCTTGGCGGGCTTGAGCTCGTCCATGTTCTCGGCGAGGGTCTTGCCGGTGACGGTCATGACGTTGCCGTGCATGAGGCCCGCGTCGAGCAGGGTCTTCATGACGGCGGGCACGCCGCCCACGCGGTCGACGTCGTTCATCACGAACTGGCCGAACGGCTTGAGGTCGCCCAGGTGCGGCACCTTGGCGGCGACGCGCGCGAAGTCGTCGAGCGTGAGGTCGACCTCGGCCTCGTTCGCGATCGCGAGGAGGTGGAGGACGGCGTTGGTGGAGCCGCCGAACGCCATGACCACCGCGATGGCGTTCTCGAACGCCTCCTTGGTCATGATGTCGCGCGCCGTGATGCCGAGGCGGAGCATGTTGACCACGGCCTCGCCCGACTTGTGGGCGTAGTAGTCGCGGCGGCGGTCGGCGCTCGGCGGGGCCGCGGAGCCGGGGATCGACATGCCGAGGGCCTCGCCCACGGACGCCATGGTGTTGGCGGTGTACATGCCGCCGCACGCGCCCTCGCCGGGGCAGATCGCCTTCTCGATCGCGAGGCGGTCCTCCTCGGACATCAGGCCCGCGGCGCAGGCGCCCACGGCCTCGAAGGCGTCGATGATGGTGACGTCCTTCTCGGTGCCGTCGGAGAGCTTGACGTGGCCGGGCATGATCGAGCCGGCGTAGAGGAACACGCTCGCGAGGTCCAGGCGGGCCGCGGCCATGAGCATGCCGGGCAGCGACTTGTCGCAGCCGGCCAGCAGCACGGAGCCGTCGAGGCGCTCGGCCATCATCACCGTCTCGACCGAGTCGGCGATGAGGTCGCGCGACACCAGCGAGAAGTGCATGCCCTCGTGGCCCATCGAGATGCCGTCGGAGACGGAGATGGTGCCGAACTCGAGCGGGTAGCCGCCGCCGGCGTGGACGCCGTTCTTGGACGCGGCCGCGAGGCGCTGGAGCGAGAGGTTGCAGGGCGTGATCTCGTTCCACGAGGACGCGATGCCGATCTGCGGCTTCGCGAAGTCGTCATCACCGAGACCGACCGCGCGGAGCATGCCGCGGGACGCGGTCGCCTCCAGGCCATCCGTGACCTGGCGCGACCGGGGCTTGATGTCGGGGGTCTGCGTCATGTTGCCGAGTGTAGGACGATGCGCGGGTCCCCCGTCGCCGCATCGTGGACACGGACGCAGGGACGATGCGCCGGCCGGCTCGGCACGCCCACCCATCTGTCGCGCCGCTCGCCGTTTTCATGCACTTTCGCGCCGCCCGCGTCGCGGCGGGGCGGCCGGCGACGGACGCATCGTCCGGCCAAGGCCGTTATCTCCGGTCGATCCGAACGTTCCGTGCGACTGGGTGGTGCCGTCGAGGCCCACGCGCGCCCCAGGAGCCACCGCGGCGCGTCCGCGGCGAGTCAGCTGCCCGTCCGCACCATGCGAAAGTGCATGAAAACGGCGAGCGTGCGTGCACGTGGTCCGTGGCAGCGCGCGGACTGGTGGTCGGGGACGCGTGGGCGGGGGCTCGCGGACCCGACCCGAGACCTACTGCGCCGGCGGGATCTCCATGCCCGGCGCATCGTCCGGGCGAGGGATGAAGCCATGGCGCGCATAGAAGGGGGCGCGGCCGCGCGCCGCGAAGAGCTGGATCTGCGTGATGCCCCGCGCGTTGGCGGTCGCGACCAGGCGGCGGAGGATCTCGGCGCCGACCCCCGCGCCGCGCACGTCCTCGCGCACGATCATCTCGTTGACGTACGCGTGCATCGCGCCGTCGGAGATCATCCGTCCGACGCCGACCAGTGCGCCCTGGGTGTCGCGCACCGAGCACACCGCCCAGCTGCCCTCGAGGGCACGCGCGCAATGCTCCTCGGTGGGCTCGCCCCAGCCCGTGGCGAGGTAGATCGCGCGGAACTCGGCAGCTGTCGGCGAGACCATCGAGAAGTCCATGGCCCGACGCTACGCCCGGATCCCTGGCGGACCGCTTGACGTTGACGCGGCGTCAACTTCTACCGTGGTCGGCATGGACCTCGACATCTCCGCCGTCGCACGCCTCACCGGAGTGACGAGCCGCACGCTGCGCCACTACGACGCGATCGGGCTGCTCTCCCCCGCGTGGACCGGGCACGACGGCCGCCGCCACTACGGCGACGCCGAGCTGCTCCGCCTCCAGCACATCCTGGTGCTGCGCGAGCTCGAGGTGCCGCTGGAGACCGTCGCGAGCATCGTCGACACCGACGATCCCGCGCTCACCGCCGCGCTCATGCGCGACCACCACATCGCGCTGCTGACCCGCCGCGACCGCTTCGCCGCGCTCGCCGAGACCGTCGAGCGCACCGTCACCCGCCTGGAGAAGGGACTGCCCATGAGCACCGACGACATGTTCGAGGGATTCGACCACAGCCGATACGAGCCCGAGGCGCGCGAGCGCTGGGGGGACCTCGCGGTGGAAGGGTCGAACGCCGCCTGGAAGTGGCTCGGCGCCGAGGGTCAGCGCGCCCACCTCGCCGAGCACGAGGCGATCGCGGGCGCCCTCGCGAGGCTCGCCGCCGAGGACGCCGACCCGTCGGGCGAGGAGGTGCAGGCGCTGGTGGCGCGCCACCACGCGTGGGTGTCGCTGTTCTGGACCCCCGGTCGCGACGCGTACCCAGGCCTGGGCCGGATGTACGTCGACGACCCGCGCTTCCGCGCCACCTATGACAAGCACGGCGACGGGACGGCCGAGCTGCTCCGCGACGGCATCGAGGTCTTCGCGCGCGGGCTCCCTGATTGACAGGTGGGAACAAGCGGCGCACCTGGGGCGTTCACCACCCCAATCGCCATCCGGGCGGGAGCACTGCCACCGCTTCGATGATGTCGAGGAAGGACCGCCAGATGCCGGTCATCGGTCTCCTGCTGGGCCAGCTGCCCCAGGCTCGCACCACCCGTCTGCTCGCCTCGCTGCTGCATGCAGCCGCGCCGAAGGGCACGCAGCTGGTCGAGCTCACCCCCCCTGAACTGCCGCTGCACGCGCCGTACACGGACGCACCCCTGCCCCGCGCCGCCTTCGAGTGGAAGCTGGCCATCGGCGCGGTCGACGGCCTGCTGATCGTGACCCCGACGCACGAGCGATCGGTGCCCGGCGCGCTCAAGCACATGATCGACTGGGCGGACGCCTCTCCCTCGGCGCTCGAGGGGAAGCCCGTGGTCATCGCCGGTGCCGCTGCGCCGCGTGCGGGAAGCTTCATGGCCCTGGTCCACCTACGCACCATCCTGAAGGACGCGGGCGCGGAGGTCATGGGCCAGCCCGAACGCTCCCTCACGGTGCAGGCGTCCGACTTCAGCACGCATGGCCGCTGCCACAGCGCCGACCTCGACGCGCACGCCCACTCGCTGCTCGCCGCGACCGCGGGCTACGTCGCGCACCTCACCCGGATCTCCGAGCCGGGTCCGATCGCCGCCGTGCCCACCGACCCGGTCGCCGCCGTGCGCGCGGAGCGCGCGCCCGCTCCGCCGAGCCCCGCAAGCGGCATCCCGGCGTTCGTCGACTCGATCACCACCGCCGACCCCCTGGTGATCACCGGCGACCCGACCTTCGCGATGGCCCACGTCGACTCCACCACCGGCGCCCCGTCTGCCTGACGGCGCCCTCGCCGGCGCATCGTCCCTCCGCGCGCCCACTTGGTTGATCCGTCACCATCTGGAATAGTTGATGCGTCACCATCGTTGTGACGCCCGTCCGACGGCGTTGTCGGAGCCTCCAACCCACCCCTGAACAGGAGACCACCATGACCCGCATCGGCATCATCGTCGGTTCCATCGCCGACGCCTCCATCAACCGCCAGGTCGCCAACGTGCTGCCCGGCCTCGCGCAGGACTCGGACGTCGAGTTCACGTTCCTCGAGTACAAGGACCTGCCCTTCTACGACTACGCCCACGACGCGGACTACCCGCAGGTCGCGCGCGACTGGAAGCAGGCCATCGCGGACGTCGACGGCGTCATCATCGTGACCCCCGAGTACTCGCGCTCGATCCCCGGCGTGCTCAAGAACGCCCTCGACTGGTCGGCCCGCCCGTGGGGCCAGGGCTCCTTCGCCGGCAAGCCCGTCGCGATCATGGGCGCGTCGATCGGCGCGGCCGGCACCGCCGCGGCGCAGCAGCACCTGCGCGCGATCCTCGGCCACTACGACGCCCCCACCATGGGCCAGCCCGAGACGTTCTTCCAGTACAGCGCGGACGCCTTCGGCGCCGACGGCTCGCTGCAGAACGAGGCCTCGGCCGCGCTGCTCGGCGCGTTCGTGAACGCCGCCGTCGCGCACGTCAACAAGCACTCGCTGGTGGCCGTCGCGTAAGCAGCCAGCACGTTCGCAGGAGGCCCGCCGGAACACACCGGCGGGCCTCTTGCGTTGGGGAGGTCATGACCTCGGTGTGGTGGATCCGGCGCGACGCGCGCCTCGCTGACAACCCCGCGCTGCTCGCGGCGCAGGAGGGCGGCCCCGCGGCCGCGGTGTTCGCGTGGAACCGTGGCGTGCACCTGTGGTCCGGGCGCCGCCGCGCCCACCTGGCGCGCGTCCTGTGGAGCCTGCGCGAGGACACCGGCGGCGCGGTCGGGGTGCGTCAGGGCGAGGCGGCCGACGTGGTCCTCGCGGTGGCGCGGGAGCACGATGCGGCGGCCGTGTTCGCGGCGCGCGAAGCCTCTCCCGCGGGCATCCGGGCGCAGGAGGCGGTGGCAGCGGCGCTGCAGGCGGACGGCCGCGAGCTGCGCCTGGTCGGCACCCCCTACGCCGTCGCGCCTGGGCGCGTAGTCAAGGGCGACGGCACGGAGTACAAGGTCTTCACACCCTTCTCCCACGCATGGCGCGAGCACGGCTGGCCGGCCCCCGCGGAGCGCGCGGATGCCGCGGCATTCGCACCCGTGGGCTCCGACGTCGACCTCGACCAGGAGGCCGCGCACGGCGACGCGGACGACCTGCTCCCGGAGCGGCACGAGTTCCGCGAGAGCCGCGTGCTCGAGGCGTGGGACGGGTACGTCGACGGCGACCTCGCCCGCTACGCCGAGGAGCGCGATCGCCCCGACCTCGACTCCACGTCGCACCTCTCGGTGCCGCTCGCGTACGGCCAGATCCACCCGCGGACGGTCCTCGCGGCGACCGCGCGGGTCCGCGGCGAGGCCGCCCGCAAGCTCGAGTCCGAGCTCGCCTGGCGCGACTTCCACGCCGACGTGCTCTACAGGCATCCGCACGCGCAGCACGAGTCGCTCACCCCCGTCATGCCCGAGGACGCCTGGGTGGAGGGCAGGGACGCGGACCAGGCGTTCATGGCGTGGCGCGACGGCCGCACAGGTTTCCCGCTGGTGGATGCCGGGATGCGGCAGCTCGCCGCGACGGGCACCATGCACAACCGCGTGAGGATGGTGGTCGCGAGCTTCCTGGTCAAGGACCTCCACCTCCCCTGGCAGCGCGGCGCCACCTACTTCCGCCGCGCGCTGCTCGACTACGACCACGCGCAGAACCAGCTCAACTGGCAGTGGGTCGCGGGGACGGGCCGAGACGCGGCGCCGTTCTTCCGCGTGTTCAACCCGACCGCGCAGGCCGACCGCTACGACCCGGACCGCCGTTACGTCGAGCGGTGGGTCGCCGAGGTCGACACGCCCGCCTACCCCACCCCGATGGTCGACCACGCCGCCGAACGTGCCGTCGCGCTCGCCGACCTCAAGCGCGGGAAGGCGACCCGCGCATCGTCCTGACTGCGCCGCCGACGTAACAGAGTTATTTCCCGACGGACACGTCGCGGACACACGCCGGCCGTACCGTGGAGCCCGCCAGCGAGGGCGCCCCTCGGGCGCACGGCGCGGGACCGCTCAGGGCCGGCCGTACCCGCCCCGCCCGAGCGGCGTCCGGGGAAGGACACGCCATGACACCCGCCTCCTCCGAGTACCTGGGCTATGTGGGCCATCCGGAGCTCCCGCACGGCTACTACCCGTATCTGGGCAAGCGTCCGGACGAGCGCCGCGACTGGCTCGCGGGCGCGTCCGTGGCCGCGGGGGTGGCGCTGCTGTTCCCCGCCGCGATCGTGCTGGGACACCTGGCGCTGCGCGCCGTCCGCGCCGGCGGGGCCCGCGCCGAGAGGCGCGCACGCCTGGGCCTGGCGCTCGGCTACGGGGTGGCCGCGGCCGCCAACGTCGCCTACCTGGTGCTCGCCGCGAGGCACGCGATGGCGGGAGGTGCGCCCGCCGCCTGAGCAGCACCGGAGCGCCGGGAGGGGATCGTCGCCGAGGGGCGATCCCGGCCCGCCGCCATGTCCGATCACCGCGAGCGCGGCGGCCCCGACGTGCGTCACACTCGTGGGCATGTGGGACGACGACACGCGCTACGCGGTGATCCGCGGCAGGGACGCGCGCTACGACGGGCAGTTCGTCACCGCCGTCCACACCACCGGCATCTACTGCCGCCCGTCCTGCCCCGCCCGGACCCCTGCGCGCGCCAACGTGAGCTTCTACGCGAGCGCCGCGGCGGCGCAGCGCGCCGGCTTCCGCTCCTGCCGGCGGTGCTTCCCGGACGATGCGCCGGGCTCGCCCCGCTGGAAGGTGGGCGAGGACGTGGCGAGCCGGGCGATGCGGCTGATCGACGACGGCCTGGTCGAGCGCGAGGGCGTCGCGGGCTTGGCGCGCCGGCTCGGCTACACCGAGCGTCACGTGTCGCGCGTGCTGGTCGACGAGCTCGGCGCGAGCCCCCAGGCGCTCGCCATCGCGCACCGCCTCCACCACGCGCGCACGCTGCTCGAGGGCACCGCGATGCCAGTGTCCGAGGTGGCGTTCGCGGCGGGGTTCGGCTCCGTCCGTCAGTTCAACGACGCCGCCAGGGCGGCATGGGCGCTCACGCCGTCGCAGGTGCGCGGGCGCGCGGCGGGCAGACGCGGCCAGGCGGGCGCCACGACGCTCGAGCTCCGGCTGCGCCACCGCGCCCCGGCGTCCGTCGGCCGCACGCTCGCGTTCGTGGGGACCCGGGCGCTCGACGGGGTCGAGACCTGGGATGGGACCACCTACGGGCGGACGATGCTCCTCCCGCACGGCGGCGCGCAGGTGCGCCTGCGCGCGGAGGACTTCCACGTCGGGGCGAGCCTCGCGCTCGCCGACGTGCGCGACCTGGGCGCCGCGGTCGCGCGGTGCCGTCGCCTGCTGGACCTCGACGCGGACCCGACGGCCGTCGATCAGGCGCTCCGCGCATCGTCCCTGCTCTCCCCCATGGTTGCGGCCGTCCCGGGGCTGCGGGTGCCGGGCGCGGTGGACCCGTTCGAGATGGTGGTGCGTGCGGTGGTGGGCCAGCAGGTGAGCGTCGCTGGGGCGAGGCGGACGCTTGGGGCGATGACGGAGCGGTTCGGGGCGCCGCTCGATCCGGAGGCCCCCGAGGGCGCGCGCCTGTTCCCCACTCCCGAGGCGCTGGTCGACGTGGATCCCGCGACGGGGCTGATCCCGCAGGCGCGGTGGCGCGCGATCTCCGCGACGGCGCGTGCGCTGCTCGACGGCACGTTGGACCTGGGCCCGGGCGCGGACCGGGTGGAGGCCCGCGCGCGGCTGCTCGCGGTGCGCGGGATCGGGCCGTGGACCGTGGAGTACGTGGCGCTGCGGGCCCTGGGGGACCCGGATGCGTTCCCGGCGGGAGACCTGGTGCTGCAGAAGGCGGCGGGGCTCGACGCGAGGGAGCTGACCGAGGCGGCCGAGGCGTGGCGACCGTGGCGCGCCTATGCGGCGATGCACCTGTGGACCGCGGTGACGGAAGGACGGATCTCATGACCACCCTGACCTCGACGGCCCTGGTGCGGCGCGACGTCGACACTCCCCTGGGCCCGCTCACGCTGGTCGCATCGGACACCGCGCTGCTGGGCGCGTACTTCGCGGATCACCGGCGGCGGCCGGCGCTCTCCGGCGCCATGGAGGCCGACGCGCACGCGGTGCTCGACGCGGCGGAGACGGCGTTCGAGGCCTACTTCGCGGGCGCCGCTGCGGACGTGCCGGTGGCTGCGGTCGCGCCGGGCACGGCGTTCCAGCGCGAGGTGTGGGAGGCGCTGCGCGACATCCCCGCGGGCGAGACGCGCACGTACGCGCAGGTGGCGGCCGCGATCGGGCGGCCGTCGGCGGTGCGCGCGGTCGCCGGCGCGATCGGGCGCAATCCCCTCACGGTCGCGGTGCCCTGCCACCGGGTGGTCGGCACCGACGGCTCGCTGACGGGGTACGCGGGCGGCGTGGAGCGCAAGCGCTGGCTGCTCGCCCACGAGCGCGGCTAAACGTACGGCGTCGCGAGAAAGTTCCGCGTTTGGTCACAAAACGGTCACAGCCACTGTGCAGGGCGCGCGGAACCGTCCTAGCCTGGCCAGGTGAGGCGCCCGAAGGGACCCACCTCCCGAGACGGGAGCGCCACAGCTGAGGGGCGGTGCCTTCCCCGCGATCGAGGGGGGCTCACGCGGGGAAGGCGCCCATCAGCACCAGGTTCACGGGATCGTCGCCCGACCTGCGCGCCGCGATCTGACGGCGCACCACGTCCGTGTAGCGCCTGTTGGTGAGGTGCTCGACACCCGCGACGTGCGGGACCACGATGCACCCGGGCGCCGACCACAGCGGGTGGCCGTCGGGAAGCGGCTCGGGGTCGGTGACGTCGAGCGCGGCGCGCAGGCGGCCGCTTTCGAGCTCCGCGAGCAGCGCATCGGTGTCGACCACCTTGCCGCGGCCCACGTTGACGAGCAGCGCGCCGTCGCGCATCGCGGACAGGAAGGCGGCGTCCACCATGCGGTCCGTCTCCTCGCTGTGGGGCGTGACGATGACGACGATGTCGTGGTGCGGCAGCACGGCGTGCAGGTCCGCGACCGCGTGCACGGTGGTGCCGTCCGGCGCGATGCGGGCCGTGCGGGCCACCCCCTCGACCTCCACCTCGCACGCGCGAAGCCGCGCGCCGATCGCCTCGCCGATGCTCCCGTAGCCGACCACCAGGGCGCGCGTGTCGGCAAGCGACGGGGCCCGGAAGTCGGGCTCCCACACGCCGCGGCGCTGCGCGTCGAGGAAGGCGGGCAGGCGCCGCTGGGACGCGAGCGCGAGCAGCAGCGTCATCTCCGCGACCCGCGTGTCGTGGACGCCGCGCGCGTTCGCGAGCGCGACGCCCGGCGGGACGAACGGCGCGGCGTGCTCGAAGCCCGCGGACGGCAGCTGGATCACCTCGAGGTTCGCGCAGGTCGCGAGGCGCCCGTAGACCCGCCTGCCGCCGGTGGCGTGCGCGAGGCAGGCGATGGTGATGCGATCGCGCTCGTCCTCGGGCGGGTCCGCCTCCGCGGGGTTCCACACGATGACGCGCGCGCCGGGACCGGGGTCGCCGAGCGCGTCCAAGACGGCCTGCGAGGGCACGGAGACGGTGATCATGGCGCCAGTGTGCCAGGCGGGTCGCGGGCTACAGCGCGACGAGCGGGACGCCGGCGGGGTCCTCGAGGAGGGGCGCGAAGGCGCGTTCCGCGGCGCCGATGAGCAGTCGGTTGCCGCCCAGCCGCGCCCGCGCGATCGCGACGTCCTCCGCGTCGGGGCGGAAGGCGAGCTCGCGCACGCGCTCCGTGACCAGGTCGCGGCGGGCGTCGTACAGCGCACCCAGGTAGCCGCCGAGCAGCACCAGGTCGGGGTCGAACGCGCACTCGAGGTTGGCGATCGCGGCGGCGAGCGTGGACGCCAGGGCGTCGAAGGCCGGGGCGTCGTGAGCGGCGGCGTCGAGGCGGTCCGCGTTGAGCTCCGTCTCGAGGCATCCGTGGCGGCCGCACGAGCAGCGCTCGCCGTCGGAGCGGATCATCATGTGGCCGAACTCGCCGCCGTAGCCGCGGCCACCGCGCAGCATGCGTCCGCCCACGAGCGCGGCGCCTCCGATGCCGGAGGCCGAGCCGTTGAGGTAGACCACCGTGTCGACGCCGCGGGCGGAGCCGAAGCTCCATTCCGCGCGCAGGCCCATGTTCGCGTCGTTGCCCACCGCGACGGGGAGCCCGAACGCGTCGGCGAGCGCCGAGCCCAGGTCGACGTCGTGCCAGCCCAGGTGCGGCGCGGCCACCACCGTGGTGCCGTCGATGGCGACCAGGCCGGGCACCGCGGCACCGGCGCCCACCACGCGCAGGCCCGGGATCTCCGCGGCGATCTCGCGCGCGGCCTCCCACGCGAACGCGACCGCGTCGTGCGCGGTAGGGGGCGCGTCGACGGAGACGCGCCGACGCGCGAGCACCGTGCCGTCGATCGCGACGGCGCCCAGCTCGATGGCGTCGACGTCGGGGTGGAGCGCGAGGGCCACGACGTCGTCGCGCGGCCGCACGATCAGGCTCGGACGGCCCACCGCGCCCGTCTCGGCGGCGGCATCCTCGACCACGAGGCCGAGCTCCGCGAGCTCGGTGACGAGCCCGCCGATGGTCGACCGGTTGAGCCCCGTGTCGCGCGTCAGCTGCGCGCGGGTGAGGGGGCCGCCGTAGTGGACCGCGGTGATGAGCGAGGACAGGTTGTGGCGCCGCGTGTGGTCGTTGCGGCTGCCCCGGGCGGCCGCCATGCGTGCCGGCGCGTCCGAGTGCTCCCGTACGCCCGTGCCACCCGCCTCGTCCGTCATCGCGCCTCCTCCGTGCCCGTCAGTATCCCGCAACGCTCCCCCGCGACGGGACAGCCCGCGCGCGGTGCGCGGGCCCGCTGCCGCGCCGTGCCGAAAGCCGGCGACGGCTCGTGCGCAAGCCCACCGCTGCATCGTCCCCCGCCCGCTTTGACGGGACCCCGTCGCGGGTATATGTTCTCTGCGGGAACATTTTAACCCGCTCGACGACGACTGGAGACGTGATGTCCTTCACCCCCACCCCTGCCGACAAGTTCACGTTCGGCCTCTGGACCATCGGCTGGCCGGGCAACGACCCGTTCGGGCCGGGCAGCCGCGGACCGCTCGACACGGTCGAGGCGATCCACAAGCTCGCCGAGCTGGGCGCCTACGGCATGACCTTCCACGACGACGACCTGTTCCCGTTCGGGTCCTCCGACGCGGACCGCCGGGCCGCGATCGACGCACTCAAGAAGGCGTGCGAGGAGACCGGGATGAAGATCCCGATGATCACCACCAACACGTTCTCCCACCCGGTGTTCAAGGACGGCGGCGTCACCTCCAACGACCGCGACGTGCGCCGCTTCACGCTGCGCAAGATCCTGCGCAACATCGACCTGGCCGCGGAGCTGGGCGCCACCACGTTCGTCATGTGGGGCGGCCGCGAGGGCGCCGAGTACGACTTCTCGAAGGACATCCGCGTCGCGCTCGAGCGCTACCGCGAGGCCGCCAACATCTTCGGCGCGTACGTGCTGGAGAAGGGCTACGACATCAAGTTCGCGATCGAGCCCAAGCCCAACGAGCCCCGCGGCGACATCCTGCTGCCCACGGTGGGTCACGCGATGGCGTTCATCAACACGCTCGACCACCCCGAGATGGTGGGCCTCAACCCCGAGGTGGGCCACGAGCAGATGGCCGGCCTCAACTTCACCGCCGGCATCGCGCAGGCGCTGGACCACGGCAAGCTGTTCCACATCGACCTCAACGGTCAGCGCGGCATCAAGTACGACCAGGACCTGGTGTTCGGCCACGGCGACCTGCAGAACGCGTTCGCGCTGGTGGACCTCCTCGAGAACGGCGGCCCGAACGGCGGCAACGCCTACACCGGCCCCCGCCACTTCGACTACAAGCCCTCGCGCACCGAGGACATCGACGGCGTGTGGGAGTCCGCGAAGGCGAACATGCGCATGTACCTCATCCTCAAGGAGCGCGCGGCCGCATTCCGCGCCGACCCCGAGGTGCAGGAGGCCATCGCGGCCACCAAGCAGCACCAGCTCGCGAAGACCACGCTGGGCGAGGGCGAGTCCGTCGCGGACCTGCTCGCCGACCGCTCCACGTACGAGGACTTCGACGCGGACGCCTACTTCGACGGCAAGGGATTCGGGTTCGTCCGTCTCCAGCAGCTCGCCGTCGAGCACCTCATGGGCGCACGCTGACCCTCCCTCCACCGGGCCCGGCCCGGTAGCCGCGCCCCGGCCGCCCTTCCTCCTTGGGGCGGCCGGGGCGCACCCCTCTCCCTCACCGCATCACCGCCCTGCACCACCGCACCGCACCACCGCACCGAAAGGCCCCGCCCATGACGCTCGTCGCCGGAGTCGACTCCTCCACCCAGTCCTGCAAGGTGGTGATCCGCGACCTCGAGACCGGAGCCGTGGTCCGGCAGGGTCGCGCCTCGCACCCCGACGGCACCGCGGTGGACCCCGAGCGATGGTGGGACGCGCTGCTGAGCGCGATCGAGCAGGCCGGCGGCCTGGCCGACGTCGCGGCGATCTCGGTGGGCGGTCAGCAGCACGGCATGGTCGCGCTCGACGCCTCGGGCACGGCGGTCCACGACGCCCTGCTGTGGAACGACACCCGCTCCGCCGGCGCCGCCGCGGACCTCATCTCCGAGTTCGGCGCCGAGGCCCTCGCGGAGCGCACCGGCCTGGTGCCCGTCGCCTCCTTCACCTCGACCAAGCTGCGCTGGCTGCGCGACCACGAGCCCGCCCTCGCGGCGCGTGTGGCGGCCGTCGCCCTCCCCCACGACTGGCTCACCTGGCGGCTGCGCGGCTACGGGACCGCCGCATCGTCCCCCCTGGGCCCCGTGCTCGAGGAGCTCACCACGGACCGCTCCGACGCGTCGGGGACGGGCTACTGGAGCGCCGCCACGGGCGAGTACGACCGCGACCTCCTGGTCGCCGCGCTGGGGCGCGATGCGGTGGTCCCGCGGGTGCTCGGCCCCGGCGAGAGCGCGGGCACGGTCCACGCCGGCATCGCGGGTCGCGACGACTGCCTGGTGGGCCCCGGCGCGGGCGACAACGCCGCCGCGGGCCTGGGGCTGGGCGCCACCGTGGGCGACGTGGTGATCTCGCTCGGCACGTCGGGCACGGTGTTCGCCGTGACCGAGACGTCCGTGCCGGACCCGACCGGCACGGTGGCGGGCTTCGCATCCGCATCGGGAGAGCTCCTTCCCCTGGTGTGCACGCTCAACGCGGCACGCGTGCTCGACTCCTTCGCGCGCGTGCTCGGCGTCACCCACGACGAGCTCGGCGAGCTCGCGCTGGCGGCCTCGCCCGGCGCCGACGGCGCCACGCTCGTCCCGTACTTCGAGGGCGAGCGCACGCCCAACCTCCCCACCGCCACAGCGTCGCTCACGGGTCTGACACTCGCCTCGACCACGCGGGAGAACCTCGCGCGCGCGGCCATCGAGGGCATGCTGTGCGCGCAGGGCGTGGGGCTCGACGCGATCCTCGCGCAGGGCGTCGCGGCCAAGCGCCTGCTGCTCGTGGGCGGCGCGGCGCAGAACCCCGCCGTGCAGGCCATCGCGGCGCAGGTGTTCGACGTGCCGGTGGAGATCCCCGAGCCGGGCGAGTACGTTGCCGCGGGAGCGGCCGTGCAGGCGGCGTGGGCCCTCACGGGCACGCGTCCCGAGTGGCCGCTCGCGGTGGTGGCAGCACCTGCCCAGGACTCGCGCCCCGGCATCCGGGACGCGTACGACGCGGCGGCAACCGCATACGTGGCCTAGCCGGGTCGCATCACCCGGCGGCCGCGGCCGCCGCGCCGTGGCGAAGCCCTCACGGTCCCTCTCCTGTTCGGGGCCGTGGGGGCTTCGTGCCGTGCGGGCCTACGCCTGGGCGGTGACAGGCTCCTCGGCGGCGGGCGCGGCCTCGACCGCGGGCTCCGACGGGAAGATGATCTTGAACACCGGGAAGTAGATGAGCAGCTGGACCCCGCCGTTGATGACCGTCACCAGCAGATTGTAGATCGAGGGGTCGACCCACTCGCGCACGAGCGGCACGTAGAGGCTCATGAGGAAGCTGCACGCGATGGTGATGAGCACGAGCGCGACCACGTACCAGGCGAGCTGGAACGCGATCCGGCCGTTGGAGCGGAACACGATGTTCCGCTGCAGCGGGAAGTTCACGCCCTGCGAGATCACCAGCATCAGCACGAACGCCACGAAGTAGCTCAGGCCGCCGAGCGCGTCGCCGGTGACCGGGTAGTCGAACACGTAGGTGTCGATGGGCCCCAGCTGCACGTGGAGGAACTGCGCGGGGATCGCGCCCCACCCGGTGGTCTCGAACAGCAGCACCGGCAGGAAGGTGAGCAGCAGGTACTGCAGCGCCGCGACCAGGAAGGACAGGCCCGAGAACTTCACCATCTCCGCGACAAGCACGTGCTCGGCGCTGAAGTCGCGCCACCGCTGCGCGGGCGTCCGGGTGGGTGTCATGCGCGTCTCCTCGGGTCCTGGCGCACCGATACGGCGCCGCCCGATGGACGCTAGACGCGCGAGCGCGCCATGGCGCGCCGGTCCTCACGATCTGTCGCCTGCGCGGCCAGAACTGTCACCGGGCGCCGCGTTGCGCCGCGCCGCGGGCCCGCGGGCGTCTCACGCGTCGATGGAGGCGAAGTACTCGAGCGCGGTGCGGGTCTTGGTCTGCTGGGGCGCGCCCAGGTCGACGCCGCGCGCCGCGAGGTAGGCCTTGGTCTCCGCCGCGACCGCGAAGGCCTGGTCCGGCGCGCACTTGGTCGACAGCTCGAGGATCTGGGAGCCGTCGGGGTACGCCCACAGCTCCGCGACCATCCGGTGCGCGAAGCCCTCGGGCGCGAACTTGAGCTTGAGCAGGGTGATGGGGCCCAGGACGCGGAGGTCGTCCCAGTCGACGCCCTCGGGCGCGTGCGCCTCGAACAGCGCCCGCTGCTCCTTGGTGAAGAGGCGTCGCACGGGCCGGTCGCCCAGGAACACGCGGCGCAGGTCCTTGTCCTCGGCCGCGGCCTTCATGCGCGCCGAGCACACGAAGCCCCCGGGCATCGCGTCGATCTCGACCCCGAACCCGGCGGCCGCGCGCAGGTCCTCGCTGAGATCGGCGGGCACCACGGGGCGCAGCTTCACCACGGAGTCGCCCGGCTTCCTCTGGATGCGCCGCGCGCGCACCACCACGCCGGCGCGGTTGAGCGCGAGGTCCGTGGTGTCGAAGAACGCGACCTGCCGCAGCTCCGCCTCGAGCGGATCCATGCCGAGCCGCTCGACCACGCGGCGGCGGTCGACGCCGGGGACGGTGGCCTTGAGCTCGACCGAGTCGCTGCCGGGGAGCAGGGCCAGCACCTCGGCCAGCTGCTCGGCGGTCAGCGCGGGAAGGGGCGTGCCGGTGGTCGGTGCGGTGCTCATGATGGTGCTCCCGTGGGCGGGCCGTCGCCGTCGACGCCCCTGCTCCGGCCAGGATAGGCACGCCGAGGCCGCCACCGCGCGGCGAGGCCCGCGACCGCCGCATCGTCCCTCGCCAGGCGGCCGCCCGCGGCTCGCCGGGCGGCTGTCGGACCCCGCGCGTACTGTCGTTTCCAGGGCCATCGCCGGCGGGTGCGGAGGCCCCGGAGGGGGCGACATGACCGTCAGCTTCGTGCTCGAGGCCATCGTGGTGCTGGGGGCGATCGTGCTGGGCACGCGCGCCGGCGGCGTCGGCGTGGGCATCTGGGGCGGCGTGGGCACGTTCATCCTCGTCTTCGTGTTCGGCGAGGCGCCGGGCGAGCCGCCGGCGGCGGCCATCGCGATCATCCTGGGCGTGGTGACGGCGGCCGCGCTGATGCAGGCGGCGGGCGGCATCGACTGGATGGTCGCGGTCGCCGCTCGCGTGATCGAGAAACGGCCCAAGCAGATCACCACCATCGCGCCGCTGACCGCGTTCCTGTTCTGCGCGGGTGCCGGCACGGGCAACATCGTGTACCCGCTGCTGCCCGTCATCTACGACGTCTCCTACAAGAACGGGATCCGGCCGGCGAGGCCGCTCACGGTCACGGTGGTGCAGTCCGGCATCGCGCTGGCGGCGTCGCCGGTGTCCGCCGCCATGGCGGCCATGCTCACGCTCACGGACGTCGCGCCGTACAACCTCGGGCTCGCGCAGATCCTCGCGATCACGTTCCCGGCGTGCATGATCGGGATCGTGGTCACGGCGCTCGTGGTCAACCGCATGTGGAAGAACATGGACGAGGACCCCGAGATCCAGGAGCGCATCGCGTCGGGGCTCCTGCCACCGCGCGAGGCGCGGGGGGACGATGCGGGGGCCAGCGCATCGTCCCACCTCACCTACACGGCGCGCGGCCGGAACTCGGCGATCGCGTTCCTGGTGGGGGTGGTCGCGATCGTGCTGTTCGGGATCTTCCCCGACCTGCGACCCTCGTTCACCATCGACGGCGAGACCACCCAGGTGGACATGACCGCGACCATCATCCTGGTGATGTTCGTGGTGGGCGCGGTGATCCTGCTCGTCGGGCGGCCCAAGGTCGCGACGGTGCCGGACCAGTCGGTGTTCAAGGCCGGCATGATCTCCGCGATCGCGCTGTTCGGGATCGCGTGGCTCACCGCCACGTTCATCTCCGCGCACGAGGACTACATCGTGTCGACCGTCGGGGCGTGGGTGACGGACTGGCGGTTCCTGTTCGCGGTCGCGGTGTTCCTGGTGGCAGCGATGACCACCAGCCAGTCGACCGCGACGCGCACCATCGTGCCGATCGGGCTCGCCGCGGGGCTGCCCGCGGGCGTGGTCACGGGCATGTGGGCCGGCGCGCTCGGCGGCGTCTACACGCTGCCCGCCAACGGCCCGCAGATCGCGGCCGCGAACTTCGACCTCACCGGGTCCACCCGGCTCGGCACCAAGCTGCTCGACCACAGCTTCTTCGTGCCCATGCTCATCCTGTCGGTCACTACGATCGTTGCCGGCGCGGTGATCGGCGCGTTCTTCTAGCCCCCCTCACGGAAAGGCGTTCCCTCATGCCCGCAGCGGAGATCCAGGAGAAGGTCCGGGCGCTGATGCCCGACGTCATCGAGGACCTCAAGGAGCTCATCTCGATCCCGTCGATCGCGTTCCCCGGCTATCCCGAGGAGCCCATGCACCGCATGGCCGAGCGCACCCTCGCGCTGTTCCGCGAGGCGGGCTTCACGGACGCGCACTACGGCGACGTGCCCCACGGCTACCCGCCGATCTACGCGGAGCTGCCCGGCCCTCCCGGGTCGCCGGTGGTGGTGCTGTACGCGCACTACGACGTGCAGCCCGCGCCGGAGTCGCAGGGCTGGACCTCCGACCCGTTCACGCCCACGGTCAAGGAGGACGGCCGCCTCTACGGGCGCGGCGCCGCCGACGACAAGTCCGGCCTCGCCACCCACCTGGGCACCCTGCGCGCGTTCGACGGCCAGCCGCCGGTCACCATCCGGCTCATCCTCGAGGGCATGGAAGAGACGGAGAGCAACCTCGAGGAGTTCGTCGAGGCCAATCCCGACCTGTTCCAGTGCGACCTGTTCGTCATCTGCGACATGGGCAACCTGGTCTCCGGCGAGCCCGTGCTCACCACGGCGCTGCGCGGCGACGTCTCCTGCGTGGTGACGGTCCGGACGCTCGAGCACCCGCT
The DNA here is from genome assembly GCF_000971215.1 of Demequina silvatica. Classification (GTDB taxonomy): domain Bacteria; phylum Actinomycetota; class Actinomycetes; order Actinomycetales; family Demequinaceae; genus Demequina; species Demequina silvatica. The sequence continues at coordinate 28,395 of NZ_BBMA01000009.1, read as the reverse complement.
CCACTCGGGCGTGTTCGGCGGCGCGGCTCCCGACGCGATGATGGCGCTCGCGCGCCTCCTGTCGAGCCTGGTGGACGATGCTGGGGACGTGGCCGTCGCCGGCGTCTCGGGCGGCGCGTGGTCGGGTGCGGTGCAGAGCGAGGAGAGCTTCCTCGAGGGCGTGCCGCTGGTTCCGGGGGCCCAGCTGATCGGCACCGGCACCATCTCGGACCGGCTGTGGGCGAAGCCGTCGATCAACGCGATCGGCATCGACACCACCTCGATCGCGGGATCGTCAAATGTGATCCTCCCCGAGGCCTCCGCGAAGATCTCCATGCGGATCGTTCCCGGGTCCAACCCCGAGGCGGAGCTCGACGCGCTGGTCGCCCACCTCGAGAGCCACGCACCGTGGGGCGCGCAGGTGTCGGTGAAGCGGATCAAGGCCGCGCCCGCGTTCCTGGTCCCCGGCGGCGGTACGGGCGTCGAGGCCGCGCGCGCGGCGATGGAGGAGGCGTTCGGAGCCGAGGCCTCCGAGGTCGGGTCGGGCGGGTCGATCCCGCTGCTCCAGACCCTCCACGAGGCGTGCCCGGCCGCGGAGTTCGTGCTGTGGGGTCCGGAGGACATGGAGAAGTCACGCATCCACGCGTCCGACGAGTCGGTGGACCCCGCCGAGATCGAGCGCATGGTGGTCGCGCAGGCGCTGCTGCTCGAGAGGCTCGCGGAGGGCTGAGCGCGGCCGCGTGAGCCTCAGGCCTCCTCGGGCCTGAGGCTCACCCGCCGCAGCAGCTGCGCGTTGAGCGCCACCACGATGGTCGACAGGCTCATCGCGATCGCGGCGACGGCGGGCGGCATGGTGATGCCCGCCCACTGGAGCGCACCCGCCGCGACGGGGATCGCGACGGCGTTGTAGCCCGTCGCCCAGACGAGGTTCTGGCGCATCTTGCGGTAGCTCGCGCGGGACAGCTCGATCACGCCCACCACGGCGCGCGGGTCGGAGCTCGCGAGCACCACCCCGGCGGCCTCCATTGCCACGTCCGTGCCCGCGCCGATCGCGAGGCCCACGTCGGCGCGTGCCAGGGCCGGCGCATCGTTCACGCCGTCGCCCACCATCGCGACCCGCTTGCCCCTGCCCTGAAGGTCGGCGACCGCCTTGTCCTTGTCGTCGGGGAGGACCTCCGCGAACACGTCGTCGATGCCGAGCTCGGCGGCGACCGCGTGCGCGACGGCAGCGGAGTCGCCGGTGATGAGCGCGACGTCGATCCCCCGGGCGTGGAGGGCGTCCACGGCCTGGCGGGACTCGGGCCGGATCGGATCCGCGGTGGTGAAGGCGCCCACCACCTCCCCATCGACCACGACGTGGAGGACCGCGCCACCCTTGTCGCGCCACCCGGCCGCCGCATCGTCCAGGCTGCCCGGCGCGCTGACGCCCAGGTGGTCGAGCAGGCTGGGCCCGCCGACCGCGACGGCCCTGCCGTCGACGGTGGCGCGCACGCCGCGCCCGGGGAGGGTGTCGACGTCCTCCGCGATCGGGATGTCGAGGCCGCGGTCCCGGGCGGCGGTGACGACGGCGCGCCCGATGGGGTGCTCGGCGTCGGACTCGACGGCGGCGACCAGGGCGAGCATGCGGCCCTCGTCCCAGCCGTCGACGGTCGCGGCGTCGGTGAGCTCGTGGGAGCCCTCGGTGAGGGTGCCCGTCTTGTCGAACAGCACGGCGTCGATGGTGCGCATGGCCTCGAGGGCCGCGGTGTCCTTGATGAGGATGCCCTGCCTCGCGGAGCTCGAGGTGGCGATCGCGATGACCAGCGGGATGGCGAGGCCGAGCGCGTGAGGGCACGCGATCACCAGGACGGACACGGCCGCGGACAGGCCCTGGGCGGGCTCGCCGGCGAGGGCGTGGGCGACGAAGGTGATCGCGGCGGCGGCGAGGGCGATCCAGAAGAGCCACGCGGCCGCGCGGTCGGCGAGCCTGCGGGTGCCGGAGCGGCTGTCCTGCGCCTCTTGGACCATGCGCTGGATGCCGGCGAGCGCCGTCTGGTCGCCGGTCGCGGTCACCTCGATGCGCAGGGAGCCGTCGGTGGCGACGGTGCCGGCGACCACGCGGTCGCCCTCGTCCTTCGCTACGGGGGCCGACTCGCCGGTGATCATGGACTCGTCGAGGCTGGCGCGACCCTTGACGATGGTGCCGTCCGCGGGGACCCGGCCGCCCGGACGCACCACGACCACGTCGCCCGTCGTCAGATCGGCCAGCCGCACGTGCTCGGTGCCGCCGTCCGCGGTGGTGCGCTCCGCATCGTCCGGAAGGAGCTCGGCGAGCGCGGCGAGCGCGCCGCGAGCCTGGCCCACGGCCTTCATCTCCTGCCAGTGGCCGAGAAGCATCACCACGATCAGCGCGGCCAGCTCCCACCAGAAGCTGAGGTCACCGATCCCGAGCGTGCTGCCCGCCGAGGCGAGGAACGCGACCGTGATCGCGAGGGAGATGAGGGTCATCATGCCGGGCTTGCGGACGGTGATCTCGTCGCGCCAGGCCATGCTGAGGAACGGCCAGCCGCCCCAGAGGTAGATGACCGTGCCGAGCACGGGCGGGATCCAGGCGCTGCCGGGGAGGTCGTAGCCCAGCCAGCCCTCGACCATCTCGCTGGTCGCGCTCACCGGGACCGCGAGCAGGAGGTTCCACCAGAACAGGCGCCGGAAGAGGTCGGCGTGACCGCTGTGGTCGGTGCCGTGGTGGGCGTGGGCTGCGGCGGCGTCGTGGGCTTGGTGGTGCTCCGCCGACGCCTCGTGCGACATGGTCGCGTGGTCGTGTGCCATGGGGACCTCCTCGGGAGTGGCAGCTGCTCCGCACGCTAATCCTTCCAGTCGGATGGAAGGTCAAGGGGTGACGTCGGAGATTCGGGGGTGACGCATCGTCCCGTCTGGGCGAGCATCGGAGCATGAGCGATGCGACCCGGCCCGACGCCTCACCCGCCGCGCGCCGCCGCGGACTGCTCACCATGACCGGCCGAGACCCCGGAGAGCCGCACCGGTCGGCCACGCCGCTCGAGCTGCTCTACGACCTCACCTTGGTGGTCGCATTCGGCGCCGCGAGCTCCGAGCTCGCTCACCTCCTGGCCGAGGGCGTGATCGGCGGTGCCGTGCTGGGCTTCATGTTCGTGATGTTCGCGATCGTGTGGGCGTGGCTCAACTTCACCTGGTTCGCGTCCGCCTACGACACCGATGACTGGGCGTTCAGGCTGCTCACCATGGTGCAGATGGTGGGCGTGCTGGCGATGGCGCTCGGGGCGCCCGCGTTCCTTGCGTCGATCGCGGAGGGGCACAGCCCCGACAACGAGGTGGTGATCGCCGGCTACGTGATCATGCGCGCCTCGATGGTGGTCCTGTGGATCCGTGCCGGACTCGCCGACCCGGAGCGGCGCGACGCATGCTTCCGGCTCGCGGGGCTCACGGCGCTCGCCCAGGCGGGGTGGGTCCTGTCAGGGATCCTGCACGCGCCGTTCGGGGTCGAACTCGTGCTCGCGGCGGGCCTGATCACGTTCGAGATGCTGACGCTCGTGTTCGCGGCCGCCGCGCGGGACCGCATCCCGTGGCACCCGCACCACCTCGCCGAGCGGTTCGGACTGCTCACCATCATCGCGCTCGGCGAAGGCATCTTCGGCACCGCCGCTGCCGTCGCCGCAGTGGTCGACGAGCAGGGATGGTCAGCCGACGCCGCGCTCATCGGGGTCGCTGGCGTGGTGTGCACGTTCGGCATGTGGTGGGCCTACTTCTCCGTCCCCCGCGCCGAGATCCTCGCCGCCCGACGCGACCGCTGGACGCTGTTCGCCTACGGCCACATCCTGCTGTTCACCGCGATCGCGGCGGTGGGCGCCGGAATCCATGTCGCGGCGCTTCACATCGAGGATCACAGCGAGCTCGGCGACGTCGCGACCGTGCTCAGCGTCGCGGTGCCGCTGACCGTCTTCATCGCGCTGGCGTTCGTCTGGTACGCGCTGCTGGTGCGCACCTTCGACCCGTTCCACCTGGCGATCGCAGGCGGATTCATCGCTCTTGTCGGTGCGGGCGTGGGGCTCGCGGCGCTCGGGACGTCGCTCACGACCGCGCTGGTGGTGGTCGCGCTCGCGCCGTGGACGTGGGTCCTCGGGTACGAGACGCTCGGCCGCCAGCACATGGCACAGCATCTCGCGCGGCTCGAGTAAGTTCTCCACAGGCGCCGATGTCCGTTTTGAGGTGATTGTCAGACCCCTCTGGTGTGATGGTCACATGGAAGCAGCACACCTGTTCGACGACCTACCCGGCGGCTCTGGCGCCGGGTTCGCGTCGGCGTGTGTGGACGCCCGTGTGGCGGTGGGGACGATGCGTTCGCTGGCTTCCGTGGGCGGCTCGCCTGACGCGGTGGAGCGGTTCGGTGCGGCGGCGCAGGTCGCCGCAAAGATGGACCTGGTCCTCGCGCGCATGGCCCGCGACATCGATGTCCAGTCGGATGTGCCCGGGGGTGGGCTCGCGAAGCATCACGGCTTCCGGAGCGCGGCCGACCTGGTGGCGTCGCGGATGGGAGCCCACAAGGCCGAGGCGCTCCGGCTGATCGAGGTCGGACGTGCGCTTGAAGAGCGGGAGAAGGGCGGCACGCCCGATCCTGATCCCGAGCCCGATCCGGACGAGCCGGATCCCGATGATGAGGACAACCCGGACGATCCCGAGGACAACGAACCGCCTGAGCCGGAGGATCCTCAACCCACTCCTCAGGTGCGGTACCGCGCGATCGTGACGGAAGCGCTCGACGCGGGACAGATCTCGGCTGATTGCGGGTCGCAGATCCTCGTCATGCTCGACTCGCTGTCCGAGGACGTCACGGATGAGGCGAAGGAGAAGGCCGCAGCCGATCTGGTCAAGCGTGCCCAGGGTTTGGATTCGGGCAAGTTCGCGGCGGTGATCCGCCGCTTCAAGGCCTCCCTCGACGTCGCCCAGCACGAGCGCACGCAGGCGCAGAAGCGTCAGGCCCGGTATCTGAAGATCTGGGAGAACCGTGAAGGGATGGTCGTGGTCGACGGCAAGCTCGATCCCGAGACCGCGGCTCACCTGCAAACGGCGATCGACAAGATGGTCGGCGACCAGATCCGCCGCAGCCGCGACATCCCCGGCGAGGACCTGCGCACCACCGAGCAGATGCGTGCCGACGCCCTCGCGGACCTCGCCCGTCACGCCCTCGGCTGTGAAACCACGACCGCGATCTTCGGCACCACCACCGTCGTCGTCCGCGCGTCGGCCACCGACCTTGAATCCGGGACGGGTCTCGGTGAGGTCGACGGCTGCTCGACACCTATCGGGATGAGCGTCGCGCAGCGCCTGGCCGCCTCCGCGATCATCATCCCCGCCCTCATCGGCGACAAGGGACAGGTCTTGAAGCTCGGACGGACGGTCCGCCCCTTCTCCAAGGCCCAACGCATCGCCCTAGGAGAGCGTGACGGGGGCTGTGCGATGTGCGGAGCCCCGCCGGCATGGACAGAGGCCCACCACATCATCTTCTGGTCCAGGGGCGGCCGCACCGACCTGTCCAACGGCGCCCTGCTCTGCTCCCACTGTCATCACGTGATCCACGATCAAGGCTGGCAGATCAGAGCCACCGACACCGAGATCTGGTTCATTCCTCCCGCATCAGTCGACCCGACACGGACACCCTGGCAAGGCGGCCGAGCACGCTTCGGAGCACCCCGACCCTGGAACACCGCCCCTGACCGTGGCAGCGACCGCGACACCCACCACTCCGGCATCCCGCCCACATAACCACCCCGCCCCGCGGCGCCACCCACCACGGGCGGCGCCGCACAAGCACGTCCGGACACGTGGGGACACCCTCGTACTGCGGGGCGCGGGGGCGCGTCTCAGGCCAGTGGCCCTACGGCATCTCCGGAAGCACGTAGCTCCAGCCCTCGTCGAGCCTCTCGCTCACGACCTCGATGACGGCGTCGACGGTGCCGGAGCGGTTGCCGCCGCCGTCATGGAGCAGCACCAGCTCCCCCGGCACCATGGCCAGCCGCAGCCGGGACGCGAGCACCGCGGGGTCCTGCTCGACCCAGTCCTCGACCGTGTTCGCGACATCGAGCGGCTGCATCCCGAGCCGTACGGCGACCGGGGCGGTGACACCCCACGAGCCGTTCGGCGCCCGCCAGTACGGCACCGGCACGTCGTCACCCACGGCAGCCTCGATGATCTCGAGGTTGCGCAGCATGTCGTCGCGCACGTCGAGGGCGTTCCACTGGCCCATGTCCTCGTACGACGTCGAGTGGTTGCACAGCACGTGCCCGTCAGCGACGATCCGTCGCAGCACGTCCGCGCCCGAAGGGATGGGAGTGCCGTCCGCAGAGATACCCGACGGCCGCAGGATCTCCTCCCCGATGACGGCGAACACGGCTCGGATCCCGCGCGACTTGAGGAAGTCGAGCAGCCGCACCGTGTCGAGGCCGTTGGGGCCGTCATCGAAGGTGAGGGCGCATGCGGGGCCGGAACGCGCGAGACCCCCGCTCGCGACGCGGCGAACGGGGGTCTCGCTGAGCATTCTCGGCGCTCCTAGGGCTTCCGGGATCAGCCCTCGACGCCCGCGCGCTGCAGGATGATCTCCCGCACCCGCCCGGCATCGGCCTGGCCACGCGTGGCCTTCATGACCGCGCCCACGATCGCGCCCGCGGCCTGAACCTTGCCGTCCTGGATCTTGGCGAGGACGTCGGGCTGGGCGGCCAGCGCATCGTCCACGGCCTTCTCCAGCGCCGAGTCGTCCGAGACCACCTCGAGGCCGCGCGACGCGACCACCTCGGCGGGCGAGCCCTCGCCCGCGAGGACGCCCTCGAGCGCCTGGCGCGCGAGCTTGTCGTTGATCTTGCCGGAGTCGATCAGGCCCTGGAGCTCGGCGATCGCAGCAGGCGTCACCGGCAGCTCGGCGAGGGCGACCTCACGGTCGTTCGCGACGCGCGACAGCTCGCCCATCCACCACTTGCGCGCGGCCTGAGCCGACGTGCCCGCGGAGACGGTCGCGGCGATGAGGTCCAGCGCGTCCGCGGCGACCGCGTCGCGCATCTCCAGGTCGGAGAAGCCCCACTCCTCGCGCAGGCGTGCCCGCATCTTGGCGGGGTGCTCGGGGATGGTGCCCCGGAGCTCCTCGACCCACTCGCGGGCCGGCTCGACCGGCAGCAGGTCCGGCTCGGGGAAGTAGCGGTAGTCCTCCGCCTCCTCCTTCGAGCGGCCCGGCGTGGTCGAGGAGGTGTCCTCGTGCCAGTGACGGGTCTCCTGCACCACGGGCTTGCCCGCGAGCAGCAGCGACGCCTGGCGCGAGGCCTCGAAGCGCACCGCGCGCTCGATGGCACGCAGCGAGTTGACGTTCTTGGTCTCGGAGCGCTTGCCGAACGGGACGTCGTCCTGCGACTCCCCCGCGACCGCCTTGGGGCGGAGCGACAGGTTGACGTCGGCGCGCACCGAGCCCTGCTCCATGCGGCCGTCCGAGATGCCCAGGCCCCGCACGATGTCGCGGATGGTCGCGACGTAGGCGCGCGCGACCTCGGCGGTGCGGTCACCCATGCCCGTGATGGGCTTGGTCACGATCTCCACCAGCGGGACGCCGCCGCGGTTGTAGTCGACCAGCGAGTAGTCGGCGCCCTGGATGCCGCCCGAGCCACCCACGTGGGTGTTCTTGCCGGCGTCCTCCTCCATGTGCGCGCGCTCGATCGCGACCGTCACCACGGTGCCGTCGTCGAGGACCACGTCGAGGGAGCCCTCGTAGCAGGTCGGCTCGTCGTACTGCGAGATCTGGTAGTCCTTCGACAGGTCCGGGTAGAAGTAGTTCTTCCGGGCGAAGCGGGAGGACTCGCGGATCGAGCAGCCCAGGGCCAGCCCCAGGCGGATCGCCGACTCGACGGCCTTCTGGTTGGTCACCGGCATCGCGCCGGGCAGGCCCAGGCACACCGGGCAGACCTGGGTGTTCGGAGCGGCACCGAACTCGTTGGCGCAGCCGCAGAACATCTTGGTCCTGGTGTTGAGCTCGACGTGGACCTCGATGCCGAAGACCGGGTCGAACTCCTCCATCGCCTGCTCGTAGGTCATCGTGGTCACGAGGCCACCTCCAGCTCGGGGGCCTGCGCGGACAAGGGGCCGCCCCATTCGGCAGCGAGCGACGCCTCGAGCGCCGCGCCGATGCGATACAGACGGGCGTCCTCGTGCGCCGGGGCCAGGATCTGGAAGCCGACGGGCAGCCCGTCCTCGGGCGCGAGGCCCGACGGCAGCGACATGCCGGGGATGCCCGCGAGGTTGGCGGGGATGGTCGCGATGTCGTTGAGGTACATCGCCAGCGGGTCGTCGATGCGCTCGCCGATCTTGAACGGCGTGGTCGGCGTGGTGGGGGACACCAGCACGTCGCACTGCGCGAACGCCGCGTCGAAGTCGCGCTGCACCAGCGTGCGGACCTTCTGAGCCGAGCCGTAGTAGGCGTCGTAGTAGCCGGCGGACAGCGCGTAGGTGCCGAGGATGATGCGGCGCTTGACCTCGTCGCCGAAGCCCTCGGCGCGGGTCGCGAGCATCGTCTTCTCGACCGTCGACTTCTCGACACGGAGCCCGAAGCGCACCGAGTCGAACTTCGCGAGGTTCGAGGACGCCTCCGACGGGAGGATCACGTAGTACGCCGCGAGCGCGTACTCGAAGGACGGGCAGGAGACCTCGACGACCTCGGCGCCCATCTCACGGAGCCGCGCGAGCGACTCCTCGAAGCGCTGCATGACGCCGGCCTGGTAGCCGCCGTCCGCGCCGGAGAGCTCGCGGACCACGCCCACCTTCACCCCGGTGAGGTCCATGGCGGCACCCTCGAGCGCCGCGGACACCACGGCGGGGACGGGCTCGTCGAGCGAGGTCGCGTCCATCTCGTCGTGGCCGCCCATGACCTCGTGCAGGAGCGCCGTGTCGAGAACGGTGCGGCCGCAGGGGCCCAGCTGGTCGAGCGAGGAGGCGAGCGCGATCGCGCCGAACCGCGAGACGCCGCCGTAGGTGGGCTTCACGCCCACCGTCGCGGTCACCGACGCGGGCTGGCGGATCGAGCCGCCCGTGTCCGAGCCGATGGTGAGGGGCGCCTCGAAGGCCGCGAGCGCCGCGGCCGAGCCGCCGCCCGAGCCGCCGGGGATGCGGGAGAGGTCCCACGGGTTGTGCGTGGGGCCGTAGCCCGAGTGCTCGGTGGAGGAGCCCATCGCGAACTCGTCCATGTTGGTCTTGCCCAGGATCGGCATGCGTGCCTCCCGGACGCGGCGGGTCACCGTCGCGTCGTAGGGCGGGACCCAGCCCTCGAGGATGCGCGAGCCGGCCGTGGTGGGCAGGCCCTTCGTCACGAGGACGTCCTTGATGCCGATCGGCACGCCGGCGAGCCTCGGCAGCGAGACCCCGGCGGCACGGTCCGCGTCCACGGCGCGGGCGGTCTCGAGGGCGCCCTCCGCGTCGATGTGGAGGAACGCGTGCACGGGGCCGTCGACTGCGGCGATGCGGTCGAGGTGCGCCTGCACCAGCTCGACCGAGGTGACCTCGCCGGCGGCGAGGGCGTCGGCCATCTGTGCGGCGGTGGCGCGGGTCCAGTCGGTCACGGCAGAAGTCTCAGCCATCACGCCTCCTCCCCCAGGATCTGGGGGACGCGGAAGCGGCCGTCCTCGGCGTCGGGCGCGCCGGACAGCGCGGCGTCCTGCGCGAGCGACGGACGGACCACGTCCTCGCGGTGGATGTTCGCCATCGGGATCGGGTGGCTCGTCGCGGGGACGTCCTCGCCGGCGACCTCGGCCACCTTGGCGACGGCGTCGACGATCACGGCGAGCTGTCCCGAGAGGCGGTCGAGGTCCGCGTCGGACATGTCGATGCGCGCGAGCCCGGCGAGGCGCGCCACATCGGATCGATCAAGGGAAGACATGGCGTCGAGTCTAGTGGCGCGAGGTCGGGCTCACGGCTCCCAGCTGTACCCGATCAGGCGCACCGCACCCTCGGGCGTCTCCTCGCCCTCGAGCGGCACCCGCGTCACGGTGCCGTCGGGGTTGTCGACCACCACCCAGTCCAGCTCCTCACGCCGGGCGAAGCCCATCCGCTCGTAGAGCCGGTGGGCGCTGTGCATGGTCTCCATGGTCGACAGGACGATGCGCGTGGCCCCCTGCTCGACGGCCCGGTCCATAGCGGCCTGGGTGAGCGTGCGGCCGATGCCTCGGCCGCGCTCGATGGGGCTCACGGCGAGCATCCGCAGCTCGAACTCGGCGTCCTGGGCGAGCTCGATGAACGGGCTGCCCGGCGGCACGAGCGTGATCGTGCCCACGATCGCTCCCTCGCCCTTCTCGCCGTCCATCATGGCGAGCAGCTCGGCATCCTGGGCGCGCGCCGTGGCGTCGCGCAGCTGGGGAAGATAGGGGTGCGCATGGTCGACCAGGCCATCCGCAAGGTAGGCCAGAGCGGTCAGCTCTCCGATCTCCTGAAGGCGGGACTTCTCGTCCGGCCCGACCCTGCGCACCGCGAATCTCACTGTGGACCCTCCCGGGGATCGATGCGACGGTCCCAGTGGGGCGTCGACGTGTCCGATGGCGTGCCCTCGACCGGGTCGGGGTGCTGGCCCGTGGGGCCCCTCCCCGCGTCCGTGGGCGGTGGCGGCGGGGTGGTCTGGCGCTTCCTCACCGCGATCGCGATCGCGATGACGAGCACCACGAGGACCACCACGCCCGCAACGATCCCGATCCATGCTGCGCTGCTCATCGTGGCTCCTCCCTCCCCCTCGCAGCCAGCCTACCCACGGGCCTGCGAGGGCGGCAGGGTTTCAGGCCAGAGCGGCGGGGCCGCCCTCGAGGAGGCGCACGAACGCGGCCTCGTCGAGCATGGGCACCCCCAGCTCCTCGGCCTTCGCGGCCTTGGAGCCGGCGTTCGCGCCGATCACCACGTAGTCGGTCTTCTTGGAGACGGACGATGCGGCCTTGCCTCCGCGCGAGATGATCGCCTCCTTCACGGAGTCGCGGGTAAAGCCCTCGAGCGATCCCGTCGCGACCACGGTGAGGCCCTCGAGGGTGCGCTCGACGGACTCGTCGCGCTCGTCCTCCATGCGCACGCCCGCCGCGGCCCACCGGTCGACGATCTCCACGTGCCACGGCACCGTGAACCACTGCAGCACCGCGTCCGCGATGACGGGGCCGACGCCCTCGACGGCCGCGAGCTCCTCCTCCGAGGCGCCCCGGATCGCGTCCATCGACCCGAAGGCCGTCGCGAGCGCACGCGAGGCGGTGGGGCCCACGTGACGGATCGACAGCGACACCACCACCCGCCACAGCGGCTGGGTCCGCGCCGCCGCGAGGTTGTCGAGCAGCTTCGCGCCGTTGGTGCTGAGGTCGCCCGCGCGCCGCTCCACCCCGCGCACCTTCGAATCCTTGTCGAGCACGAACAGCGGCACACGCCGCAGGTCCTCCTCGGTGAGGTCGAACAGGCCCGCCTCGTTGGGCAGCACCCCCGACTCCACCAGCGCCGCGGCGGCCTTCTCGCCCAGCACCTCGACGTCGAAGGCACCGCGCGAGCCGATGAACGCGATCCGGTCCACGATCTGGGCGGGGCAGCCCTCCGCGTTGGGGCACCGGAGGTCCTTGTCGCCCTCCTTCTGCTCCACCAGAGGCGTGCCGCACGATGGGCACGCGGCGGGCATCTCCCACACCCGCTCGGACCCCGTCCGCGCCGCGACCACCGGGCCGACGATCTCGGGGATGACGTCACCCGCCTTGCGCAGGACCACCGTGTCGCCGATGAGCACGCCCTTACGCGCCACCTCGTGAGCGTTGTGGAGCGTCGCGTAGGTGACCGTGGACCCCGCGACCAGCACCGGCGTCATCACGCCGTAGGGAGTGACCCGGCCCGTGCGGCCCACGTCCACACGGATGTCCTCCAGCGTGGTGTGCACCTCCTCCGGCGGGAACTTGTACGCGATCGCCCACCGCGGCGCACGCGACGTCGAGCCCAGAGCGCCCTGCACGCCGCGGTCGTCGACCTTGAGCACCGCGCCGTCGATCTCGTGGACCATGGCGTGCCGCTTGTCCTCGAGCTCCCGCAGGTAGGCGGCCGCATCCGCCACACCGGACACCACCCGCGCGTGCTCCGTCACCGGCAGGCCCCAGGATGCGAGCACCTCGTAGATGCCGTGCTGGCTCCCGATGGCAGGATGCGGCTCCGCGCCGCCCCACTCGAGCGCGCCGAGCGCGTAGGTGGTGAGCGCGAGCGGCCGCGTCGCCGTCACGGAGGCATCCTTCTGGCGCAGCGACCCGGCGGCGGTGTTGCGCGGGTTCGCGTACGGCGCCTTGCCGTCCTCGAGCAGGCGCGCGTTGAGCTCCTCGAACGCGGCGACCGGCAGGAACACCTCGCCGCGCACCTCGACCACCGCGGGTACGTGCGGACCGGCCAACGTGACCGGCAGCCCCGCGATGGTGCGCACGTTCGCCGTGACGTCCTCGCCCGTGGTGCCGTCGCCGCGCGTGACGCCGCGCACCAGCACGCCGTCCTCGTACGTGAGGGAGATCGACAGCCCGTCGATCTTCGGCTCGCACACCACCGCCTGCGGCCCCGCCTCCTTCTCCACGCGCGCGAGCCACGCCTCCACGTCCTCGAGGGAGAACGCGTTGTCGAGGCTCATCATCCGCTCGCGGTGCTTGACCGACGCGAAGCCCGTGGCGACCGCGCCGCCCACGGTCTGCGTGGGGCTCTCGGGGCTCGCGAGCTCCGGCCACTGCGCCTCGAGCTCGCGCAGCTCGCGCTCGAGCGCGTCGTACTCGCCGTCGGACACGGTGGGCTGGTCCAGCTCGTAGTAGGCGTGGCGGTGCGCCTCGATCTCCTGGACTAGCTCCTGGTGGCGTGCGCGCGGGTCCGTGGGGTCTGTCACGCCCCTATCCCACCACGCCCCACCGACACCCGACGCCCGAAGCGCGACGCACCAAACCCGACGCCCCGAGCGCGACCCGGCCCTGGCATCGTCCCCCGTCGCTCGCTAGCGTGTGCGCATGCGCCTCGCCGTCCCGCTCGCCGTCACGGCCCTCCTGCTCGCCGGCTGCACCACGCCCGGGGAGCCCGAGGCACGCGTCACCGTGACGGAGACGCCGGAGCCGCAGCCCGCGATCACCGCGACCGTCACCCCGGAGCCCGCCCCGGACCCCGGCGTGGACGTCATCGCCCGCCCCTTCGCGCGCCCCGACTGGCTGGGCACCACCGTCCTGGAGAAGCAGGACAACGACCTCGGCAAGCCGGTGCAGACCCCCGACGAGCTCAAGGACCGGCAGCTCGAGCCCGGCGCGACGGCCTACCCGGACCCGGTCACGGACGACTGGTTCGTCGAGATCTCGGACGTCCCGGCGGAGGTCCTCGCGCGCTCGAGCTGGCGCCAGCAGTGCCCGGTCAAGCCCAAGGAGCTGGCGTACATCGTGATGCCGTTCTGGGGCTTCGACCAGCAGGCGCACACGGGCGAGATGATCACCAACGCCGCGCACGCGGAGGAGCTCGCGGCCGTGTTCGAGTCGATGTACGAGCGCCGCTTCCCCATCGAGGAGATGCGCGTCACCACGTGGGACGAGGTCCGCGGCGACCACACCGGCGACCAGAACGTCACCATCAGCTTCGAGTGCCGCAAGGTCACCGGCGGCTTCGATGTGTGGTCCGAGCACGCGTCCGGCCTCGCCGTCGACATCAACCCGTTCCACAACCCCTGGGTCCGCGACGGCTACGTGTTCCCCGAGCTCGCGGGCGCGTACCGCGACCGTGATTGGCTGCGGCCGGGCATGATCGAGACCCAGCGCCAGATCATCGAGGACTTCAAGGCCAAGGGCTGGGAGTGGGGCGGCACCTGGACCGACCTCGACGACTGGATGCACTTCTCCGCCACCGGCCTGTAGAGGGACGATGCGCGGCTCACCCCGGGAGACCACATGGCAGGCAGCACGCTGATCGAGGGCGGGTACGTCGCGACGATGGACCCCGCCGGCGCCGAGTTCCCGCGGGGCTGGGTCGCCATCCGTGGCGGGCGGATCGTGTCCGTGGGCGAGGGCGCGGCGCCCTCCGACGTGCGCGACGCCTTCCCCGACCGGATCGACGCGACCGGCACGCTGGTCACGCCCGGCCTGGTCAACACCCACCACCACCTCTACCAGTGGCTCACGCGCGGGTGGGCGCAGGACTCGATCCTGTTCGACTGGCTGGTCGCCCTGTACCCGACGTGGTCGCGCATCGACGAGGGCACGGCCGGAGCGGCCGCCGCCGGGGCGATGGCCGTGCTCGCGCGCTCCGGCTGCACCACCGTGGGCGACCACCACTACATCTTCCCGCGCGGCTCCGGCGACATCGTGGGCGCGATCGCGCACGAGTCGCGCGCGCTCGGCCTGCGCCTCCACGCCACGCGCGGCTCGATGGACCTGGGCGAGTCGCAGGGCGGCCTGCCGCCCGACTTCGCGGTCGAGACCACGGACGATGCGCTGGTCGCCTCCGCGGAGGCCGTCACCCGGCATCACGACGGGTCCTTCGACTCGATGGTGCGCGTGGCGATCGCCCCCTGCTCGCCGTTCTCGGTCACCAGCGACCTGCTGCGCGAGTCCGCGACCCTGGCCCGCGACCTCCACGTCCGGCTGCACACCCACGGCGCCGAGACGGTCGAGGAGGAGGCCTTCTGCCGCGAACGGTTCGGCATGTCCCCCACCGACTACCTCGAGTCGCTGGGCTGGCTGGGTCCCGACGTGTGGATGGCCCACTGCGTCCACCTGTCCGAGGAGGACGCCGCGCGCTTCGGGGCCACCGGCACCGGAGTGGCCCACTGCCCGTCCTCCAACGCGCGCCTCGCCGCGGGGATCGCGCCCATCCGGTCGCTGCTGAACGCGGGCGCGCCGGTGGGGCTGGGCGTCGACGGCGCGGCGTCCAACGAGCACGGCCGCCTGGGCTCCGAGATCCGGCAGGCGGCGCTGCTCGCGCGGCTGCGCGACGGTGCCGGCGCGATGCCCGTGCGCGACGCCCTGCGGATGGCGACCATGGGCGGCGCGCGGGTGCTGGGCCGCGAGCGCGAGATCGGCTCGCTGGAGGCGGGCAAGCTCGCGGACGTGGTGCTGTGGGAGCTGGGCGACGTCGAGCATGCCGGGATCGCCGATCCGGTGGCGGCGCTCGGGCTCGGGTCGCTGCCGCGCGTGCGCCGCATGCTGGTCCAGGGCGAGGACGTGGTGGTCGACGGGCGGCTGGCGCGCGCCGACGAGCGCGAGATCGCCGGCCGGGTGGTCGCGGCCGCGGAGAGGCTGAAGAGCGCGTGACCTCGGTTCAGCGCACCTGCTGCTTCACCACCAGCAGGCGGTAGCAGTCGCCCCACCAGCGGTGGCGCACCCCGCCGGCGTAGTAGATCGAATCGCCGTGGGTGAGCGCGTGCGCCTTGCCGTCGGTCTCGACCACGGCGTCGCCCTCGAGCACGTAGACGAACTCGTCCTCCGCGTGCACGAACACCTCCCCCGGCTCCGACTCGTCCGAGGACACCAGGATCGGCGTGAAGGGTCGCGCGCCCCTCACCAGGGAGACCGCCGGGCCGCGCGCGAAGCCCTCCGGCGTGGGCCGCCGCGTGCCCGCCCGCACCACCTCGACCGGCTTGACCGGCGCATCGTCCCCCGCCTCCGCCGCCGCGACCAGCTCGACCGGGCTGGTCTCCAGCGCGACCGCGATGCGCCGCAGCGACGGCAGCGAGAGGTTGGCGAGCCCGCGCTCGACCTGGGACAGGAACGGGTGCGAGAGCTCGGTGGCCTCCGCGAGCCCCACCAGGGTGAGGCCGCGCGCCTTCCGCAGCTCCCGCAACCGTGCCCCCAGCCGCGAGGCGGCGGCGTCCCCCTCGCCGGCCTCCCCCACGCTCAGACCCGCTTCGACGGGTGCATGCCCATCCGGGTGAGGACGGTGTTCTCGATGATCTGAACCAGGTTGTAGAGGACCAGCGAGACGCCGGTCACCACCACCACAGAGGCCCACAGCTCGTCGAACTTGGCGGACGTCGAGTAGCCGTTGATCGCGCCGCCGATGCCCTCGCCCGTCGCGAGCCACTCCGCGAGCAGCGCACCTGTGATCGCACCCGGCACGGACACGCGCACCGCCGCGAAGAACGCCGGCAGCGACGCGGGCAGCGCCACCGTGGTGAGCTGCTTCATGGGGCTGCCGCCGTAGACCTGGACCACCTCGAGCGTCTGCTCGGAGGCCTGCTTGAGACCGAACGCGATGTTCACCAGCGCGGGGAACAGCACCACGATGCCGCCCATGACCGCGACGGTCATGAACTCACGCCCGAAGATCATGATGATCACGGGCGCGAACGCGATGAGCGGCACGGAGCGCAGCAGCAGCGCGAGCGGCATGACCGCGTGCTCGAAGCCCTTCGACAGGCGGAAGCCGATCGCACCGAGCAGCGCGAGCAGCAGACCGGCCGCGAAGCCGATGGCGGCGTCGCGCAGCGTGACCGCCAGGTTCGAGGCGATCTCCGCCCGGTTCTCTGCGGCGTCCTCCTCCACGAAGAAGAAGTTCCACACGTCCACCGGGCCCTTGGCGACGTAGGGCGACAGGTCGGAGACCCACAGCACCGCCTGCCACATCACCACGACCGCGATCAGGGTGAGCGCGAAGGTGAGGAGCGACGAGCCCAGGGACTTGAGGGTCGCGCGCCGGGCCTGCCGCTTCACCTGCTCCGCGAGCTCCTCGTCGTGCCCCGGCGGGGTCGGGCGTTCCGTCACGGCGGTCATGCGGCCGCTCCCTTCGCCCAGGGCGTCGACAGCCGCGTGAGCAGCCCGACCGCCAGGTACAGCAGCAGCGCGATCGCACCCGAGGCGAGCGCGATGCCCCACACCCGCGGCGAGTTGAGCGACTGCTGGGCGACGATCATCGCCGGCCCGACGCCGGTCTCGACCTTGCCGAAGTACTCGCCGAGCACCGCGCCCAGGAAGGCCGCGGGCACCGCGATCTGCAGCGCGGTGAGGACCGCGGGCAGGGCCGCGACCACGCGCACCTTGCGCAGCTGGGTGAGCCGGCTGCCGCCGTAGACGTGCACCACGTCGAGGCTCGCCTTGTCCGCGGCGTGGAGGCCCAGCAGGGATCCGACCACGGTGGTGAAGAACACGCTGAGCGCCGCGATGAAGATCGCGGTGCCCGACGGCTCGCCCTTGGACGGCACCTCGAAGATCAGCACCAGCAGCGGGCCGATCGCGACGATCGGGATGCAGTAGGAGATCACCGCGAGCTGCATGACGGAGGCCTCGAGCTTGGGCACCACCATCACCAGCGCGGCGAGCACCAGCGCGACGCCGTTGCCCCACAGGTAGCCCTGCAGCGCCTCGTTGAGCGTGACCGAGAAGTGGACGGTGTAGAAGTCCAGCCCCACGTTGCCCCACTCGACCACCACCTGCCACGGCGTCGGGATGGCCTTCGTGTTGCCCGAGCCGACGTTCGCGAAGATGGTGATCGAGGCGATCCACCACAGCGCGATCAGCGCGACCGCGCTGATGCCGGCGGTGGCCCACGGCGGGAGCCTGCGCTCCATCAGTCGTCCTCGACGGCCGCGCCGCCGGCCCCGAACAGCAGCTCCGAGGCCTGGTCAACGTACGCGTGGAACTCGGGGCTGCGCTGGATGTCGGGCGTGCGCGGGCGGGGCAGGTCGATCTGCATGACCTCCTTGACGCGGCCCGGCCGCGGGCTCATGACCGCCACCTGGTCGGCGAGGAAGATCGCCTCCGAGATGCCGTGCGTCACCAGCAGCGTGGTCGCAGGCTTCGCGGCGAGGATGCGCATGAGCTCGAGGTTGAGGCGCTGGCGCGTCATGTCGTCGAGCGCGCCGAACGGCTCGTCGAGCAGCAGCACCGAGGGCTTGAGCACCAGCGCCCGCGCGATCGAGACGCGCTGGCGCATGCCGCCCGAGAGCTGGGACGGCTTGGCCTTCTCGAATCCCTTGAGGCCCACCAGCTCGATGAGCTCCTCGATGTAGTCGTGATCCACGGGCTTGCCCGAGACCTCGAACGGCAGCTTGATGTTGTTGTAGACGGAGCGCCACGGCAGCAGCGCCGAGTCCTGGAACGCGATGCCCAGCTCGTTGTAGGCGCGCAGGTCCTTGGGTGAACGCCCGTCGACGCGCGTGGTGCCGCTGGTGGGCTGCTCCAGCCCTGCGAGGATCCGCAGGATGGTCGACTTGCCGCAGCCGGAGGGACCGAGCAGGGCCAGGAAGGAGCCGCGGTCCGTGTGGAGGTTCGCGTCCTGGAGCGCGGTCACTGTCTTCTTCCCGGAGGTGAAGACCTTGGTGAGCCCGGAGATCTGCAGGCCGGTGCCCGGGGCGGTCTCGCCCCGGGCACCGGTCTCGGTGACGTCGGTCACTGGTGCTCCCGCAGATCAGCCCGCGTAGGCGATGAGCTCGGGGTGCTCCTCGTAGACCTCGGCCAGCAGGCTGAGGTCGAAGAGGTCCGCGGCCTCGAGCTCGATGCCGGCGCCTGCGAGCGACTCGAGGGTCGCCGCCTGGAGCTCGTCGGAGATGGTGAACAGGCCGTTGGCTGCCGTCTCGTCGGAGACCACCAGGGTCTCGGACTGGGCGATCGAGCCCGCGATCGAGTTCTCGGGGATCAGCTCGAGGTCGGCACCGTACTCCTCGTACGCGAGGCGGGCGCCCTCCTCCGGGTCGTTGACCGCGTCGGTCCAGCCCATGATCTCCGCGTACAGGAACGCCTTGAGCGCGTCGCGGTTCTCCGCGATCGACTGGTCGGTGACCGTGACGGTCTCCGCGACGAACGGCAGGCCGTTGTCCGCGAAGGGCAGGTTCACGGTGTCGTAGCCGGCGGCCTCGACGGTGATGGACTCGTTGGTGAGGTAGGCGATGAAGCCGTCGACCTCGCCGTTGGTGAGCGGCGCGGGGTCGTACTGCACGGGCACGATCTCGACGTCGTCGGTGGTGAGGCCGTTGGCCGCGAGCAGCGCCTCGAACAGCGCGGTGTTGGAGTCCTGGACGCCGATCTTCTTGCCGACCATGTCGTCCACCGTCGCGATGTTGCCGCCGTCAGCGAGCGACAGGACCGTGAAGGGGTTCTTCTGGTACGTGGTGCCGATGATCTTCAGCGGCGCCTCCTCCGCGGCGACCGCGGAGCCGATCGACACGGCGTCCGAGAGCGCGACGTCCGCGGTGCCCGAGAGCAGCTCGGCGGCACCGGTCGACGGGCCGGGCACCAGCTCGACCGAGTCGAAGCCGGCCTCGGTGTAGTAGCCCTGCGAGTCGGCGAAGAACTCGCCCGCGAACTCCTCGTTCTTGATCCAGGACAGCTGGACGGTGAGGTCGCCGTAGGAGACCGCCTCCTCCATCGCCTCGCCGGACTCCGACCCGGCGGGGTCGGCCTCGCCGGACGAGCAGGCCGCGAGCGCGAGCGCGGCGACCGCCGCACCGGCGGCGGCTGCCGTGAGGCGCCCCGCCTTGCCGTTGATGAAACGCATGTGATCTCCCTCTTCGGATGGACGCGCGATGCGCCGGGGAGCATGGTGGTGGGGTCGCCTCCCGCGGCATCCGGACACACGCCCGGCACGTCGGGACGACGTTATGGAATGTAGATTTCATGAACATGCCCTCTTGTGTTTCGCCCTCGTAAATTCGCGGTTCCGTGACACAACCGTGACAATTCCGCGTGGCAGACTCGCCCGAAAGTCCGGAACGTCTCGGTACGGAAGGAGCGCGTCATGGACCTCACGACGGTCGCGACCTACCGCCGCGCCGCCACCCGCGAGGACGTCCGCCTCACCCCCGGCGAGCGCTTCCTGGCCGGCGGGACCTGGCTGTTCTCCGAGCCCAACCGCGACGTCACGGGCCTCGTGGACCTCGCGGACCTGCCCGGCCCGCGCCTCGAGGTGAGCCGCGAGGGTCTCACCATCGGGCCGGCCTGCACCATCGCCGACCTGATCGCCCTCCCGCCGCACATCGGCTGGGCCGCGCAGCCGCTGTTCGCCGCCGCCGCGGACGCGCTGCTCGCCGGCTTCAAGATCTGGAACGAGGCCACGGTCATCGGCAACATCGCGCGCGCCTACGCGGCCGGCGCGATGCTGGCGGCCTGCGCGACCCTCGACGCCGACGCCCTCATCTGGACCGCCGCCGGCGAGGACCGCATCGTCCCCGTCGCGGACCTGCCCACCGGGAACGGCACCACGTCGCTCGCGCACGGCGACCTCATCCGCGAGGTGCGCGTCCCCGCGGACGCGCTGCGGGCGCGGGCCGCGCTGCGCAAGATCGCGCTGGCGGAGCTCGGCCGCTCGGGCGCCGTGGTCTCCGGCCGCGCGCACGCGGACGGGCGCACCGTCATCGTCATCACCGCCGCGACGCTGACCCCCACCGTCCTGAGGTACGCCGCGCCCCCCGGACCCGACCGGGCACGAGAGGATGCGCGCGCCGCGACGGGCTTCTACACGGACGCGCTCGGGGCCGCGGACTGGCGCCGCCACGTCGCGGGCGTCCTGGCCGCCGAGGTCGCGGAGGAGCTCGCGTGAGGGTCGACGGCACAGCGCTCGAGGGCGAAGCCCGCCCGGGCCAATGCCTGCGCACCTACCTGCGCGAACGCGGCGTCCACACCGTCAAGAAGGGCTGCGACGCGGGCGACTGCGGCGCCTGCACCGTGCTGGTGGACGGGCGACCGGTGCACTCGTGCCTCTACCCCGCCGTGCGCGCCGAGGGCCGCGACGTCACCACCGCCGGCGGCCTCGCCCCCGGCGACGAGCCGCACCCCGTCCAGGACTCCTTCGCGCGCCACTTCGCGTTCCAGTGCGGCTTCTGCACGCCGGGGATGACGGTCACCGCGTCCACGCTCACCGAGGACGACCTCCCCGACCTCGACACGCGCCTCAAGGGCAACCTGTGCCGCTGCACCGGCTACCGCCCCATCCGCGAGGCCGTCGAGCACGCCGTCCGCGGCTGCGGCGGCGACTGCGTGGGGTGCCCCACGGGCCAGGGGGACGTGCGGGGGGACGATGCGCCGGTCGCCGCGGGCGCCGACGTCCGGCCTCCCGCTGCGGACCGGGTGGTGCAGGGCCGCGAGCCGTACACGTTCGACGTCGACGTGCCCGGCCTCACCCACCTCAAGGTGCTCGGATCTCCGCACGCCCACGCGCGCATCGTCTCGATCGACGCCTCGGCGGCGCTCGCCATGCCGGGCGTCCACGCGGTCCTCACGCACGAGGACGCGCCGGTCACCCGCTACTCGACCGCGCGCCACGCGAACCGGCTCGACGACCCTCGCGACACCCGCATCCTCGACTCCACCGTGAGGTTCCGCGGGCAGCGGGTCGCGGCGGTGGTCGCGGACACGCCGGCCCTCGCGGAGGCCGGCTGCGCCGCACTGCGGGTCGAGTACGAGGTGCTTCCCGCGGTGCTCGACCCCGAGGAGGCGCGCTCGCCCGGCGCGCCCCTGATCCACCCCGGGCTGACCCCGGAGGACGGGGTGGAGGACGCGTCGCGTAACCTCGTCGCGTCCTGGCGAGGCGCCTACGGCAACGTCGGGCGGGGCCTCGCGCGTGCCACCGCGGTCGCGACCGGCGCCTGGTCGAACGCGCGGGTCAGCCACGCGCAGCTCGAGACCCACGGGTCGATCGGGTGGATCGCCGAGGACGGCCGCCTCACCCTGCGCACCAGCACCCAGGTGCCGTTCCTCACCCGCGACGAGCTCGCGCTGGTGCTCGACCTCGACCCCGCGACCGTGCGCGTGTTCTCCGCGCGCGTGGGCGGCGGCTTCGGCGGCAAGCAGGAGATCTTCACCGAGGACATCGTGGCGCTGGCCGTGCTGCGGACCGGCCGTCCGGTGGCGTACGAGATGACGCGCGAGGAGGAGTTCGTGCGCACCGCGACGCGCCACCCCTTCCGCGTCACCGCGACGCTCGGGGCCGACTCCGACGGTCGGCTCACCGCCATGGACATCGAGGTGCTGTCCAACACCGGCGCGTACGGCAACCACGCGATCGGCGTGATGTTCCACGGCTGCGCCGAGTCGCTCGAGGCGTACCGCTCCCCCGCCAAGCGCCTGCACGCCGAGGTGGTCTACACGAACACCACGCCCGCCGGAGCGTTCCGCGGCTACGGGCTGGGGCAGGTGATCTTCGCCGTCGAGTCCGCGCTCGACGAGCTCGCCCTGCAGCTCGGGATCGACCCGTTCGAGCTGCGCCGCCTCAACGCGGTGCGCGACGGCGACAAGCTGGGGGTGACCGAGCGGCGCCACCACGACGATCTGGTCTTCGGGTCCTACGGACTGGACCAGTGCCTCGACCTCGCGGAGGCGGCGCTGGCGCGCGGCAACGGCGTCGCCGCTCCGGACGGGTGGGCCGTGGGCGAGGGCATGGCGCTCAGCATGATCGCCACCGTCCCGCCGCGCGGCCACCCCGCCACGGCAGCGGTCACGGCGTTCCCCGACGGCACCGTCGAGGTGGCGGCCGGCACTGTCGAGTTCGGCAACGGCACGCACACCGTGCTCACGCAGATCGCGGCCGAGGCGCTCGGGCTCGCCCCCGCCGCCGTGCGGCTGCGCACCTCCGACACGGACGCGACTACCCACGACACGGGTGCGTGGGGCTCCACCGGCATCACCGTCGCGGGCAAGGCGGTGCACGCGGCGGCGGTCGCGCTGCGCTCGCTGCTGGACGGAGGCGCCACCGTCCCTCCCGAGGGCCTCACCGCCCACGGCGAGACCGACGGCAAGGTCCGCTCGCTCGCGTTCAACGTCCACGCCGCGCGCGTGGCGGTCGAGGTGGAGACGGGACGCGTGCGCATCCTGCAGTCCATCCAGGCCGCGGACGCCGGCACCGTGCTCAACCCCGCCCAGTGCCGCGGCCAGATCGAGGGCGGCGTCGCGCAGGGCATCGGGTCCGCGCTCTACGAGGAGGTGCTCATGGGGCCGGAGGGCTCGCCCACCAACCCCGCCTTCCGCGTCTACCGCGTGCCCCAGATCGCCGATATCCCCGACACCGAGGTCTACTTCGCGGACACCTCGGACTCGCTGGGGCCGCTGGGCGCAAAGTCCATGTCCGAGTCGCCGTACAACCCCGTCGCGCCGGCGCTCGCCAACGCGATCCGGCGCGCGATCGGTGCGCGCCCCATGGAGCTGCCGATGACCCGCGACCGCGTGTGGCGCCTCGCGGCGGGAGCGCCGACCTCTGCCGGGCGGGACACTCACCGTGCTTTCTGACGGCTCGATGCGCCGGGCGGGACAATCACCTGCGATGGATAGCGCCGCGCGTCTCCCGCAGCGGCCGCCCGCTCGCGCCCGTCCGGTCCGCGATCACCTCGGCGAGGATCGCGATCGCGGTCTCCGCCGGGGAGGACCCGCCCAGATCCAGGCCTATCGGCGAGCGCAACCCGGCCAGCGCATCGTCCCCCACGCCGGACTCGCGCAGGCGCTCGAGCCTGCGCTCGTGCGTGACCCGCGAGCCCATCGCGCCCACGTAGCCCGCGGGCGAGGCGAGCGCGACCGCGAGCGCGGGGACGTCGACGCGGTCGTCGTGGGTGAGGACGCAGATCACCGTGGACTCCTCGATCGCGAGGTCGCGCAGGAAGCGGTCGGGCCAGGCGACGTGGACCTCGTGGGCGGCGGGCAGCCGCTCGGGGGTCGCGAACACGGGACGCGGGTCGACCACGATCACGCGGTAGCCCAGCGCGCGGCCCGCCGCCGCGAGCGCCGGCGCGAAGTCCACCGCGCCCACGATCACCAGCCGGGGCGCCCTGGGTCGGGTGAGGCGGTGGCCGCCGGGCAGCTCCAGCGTGACCTCGCCATCCTCGAGGGACGCCTCGAGCGCCTGGACGATGCGCCGGTCGCCCGGTCCGGCATGGAACGCGAGCACGTCGACGGCTCCGCCGCACGCGAGGCCCGGGCGCAGCAGGTCGCCCTCGCCGCCGAGCGTCGCGCGCACGGGAGCAGGGTCGGCGAGGCGGGCCAGCGCGAGCTCGTAGGCCTCGGACTCGATGCAGCCGCCCGAGATCGCGCCGATCGCCCGGCCGTCCGAGGTCACCGCCATCGCGGAGCCCGGCGCGCGGGGCGTGGAGCCGTGGACGCCGGTCACCACCACGACGCCGAGCGCGCCGCCCTCGTGCAGCACCCCCAGCGCCTCGCGCGCGATCTCGAACACGTCCGCCAGTCTGTCAGCCGTCGGGGAGGGAATCCATGAACGACCTCGTCATCCGCGCCGCGCGCGCCGTCCTGCCCGACGGGGAGGGGCCCGCGTCGGTCGTGGTCGCGGGCGGCCAGATAGTCGCGGTCGGCCCGCACGATGCGCCGGTCGCCGCGGCCGCCGAGGTCACCCTGGGCGCGGACGAGGTCCTCCTGCCCGGCGGGGTCGACACCCACGTCCACGTGAACGAGCCGGGCCGGACCGAGTGGGAGGGCTTCGACTCCGCGACCCGGGCCGCGCGCGCCGGCGGCGTCACCACGTTCATCGACATGCCGCTCAACTCCATCCCGCCCACCGTGTCCGTCGAGGCGCTGGGCGTGAAGCGCGCCGTGGCCGGCGAGAAGTCCCACGTCAACGTGGGCTTCTGGGGCGGCGCGATCCCGTCCTCGCTGGGCTCGCTGCGCTCGCTCTGGGAGGCGGGGGTGTTCGGCTTCAAGTGCTTCCTCGCGCCGTCCGGCGTCGACGAGTTCCCTCACCTGGACCGCGACCAGCTGCGGGCGGCGATGGAGGAGATCGCGTCCTTCGGAGGGTTGCTGATCGTGCATGCCGAGGACCCGGACGTGCTCTCACGTCACGAGTCAGGGATCGGGCGGGGGTACGGATCCTTCGTGGAGTCGCGGCCCGAGTCCGCCGAGACCAGCGCCATCGAGGCCGTCATCGACGGTGTCCGCGCGACCGGCGTGCGCGCCCACATCCTGCACCTTTCCGCGGCCGCCGCGCTGCCGCTCATCGCGGACGCGAAGGCCGAGGGCCTGCCGCTCACCGTCGAGACCTGCCCGCACTACCTCACGTTCGACGCGGCCCACATCGATGATGGCGCCACGCAGTACAAGTGCTGCCCGCCCATCCGCTCGGAGGCCAACCGAGACGCGCTGTGGCGGGCGCTCGCCGAGGGCGTCATCGATTTCGTCGCCTCCGACCACTCCCCCGCGACCGCAGACCTCAAGTTCGCCGGCGACGGCGACTTCGGGGTGGCGTGGGGCGGGATCGCGGGGCTGCAGACGTCGCTCGCGGCTGTGTGGACCGGCGCGCGACTACGCGGCTACTCGCTCGCGCAGGTGTCCGCGTGGACGTCCGCGATCCCGGCGGCCTGGGCCGGGCTCGCGTCGAAGGGCGCGATCGAGGCGGGCCGCGATGCGGACCTGGTGGTCTTCGCGCCCGAGGAGCCATGGGAGGTCCACGCCACCGAGCTCCAGCACCGCAACCCGGTGAGCGCCTACGACGGGCGGGCGCTCGCCGGTCGGGTCCGCCGCGTGTGGGTCGGCGGCTCGGAGGACGCGGACGGGGTGCTGCTCGACCGCCCCTGAGCCCGACACAACGCCGTGACCCCTCGAAATGTCGATGAAATCAACATGGCCTAGCGTGCGAGGCATGATCATCCTGGGCGACCACCAGTACGGCAAGGCCGAGAACCGGATCGTGCGGATCGTGCGCGACACCCCGCGTCACGAGATCCGCGACGTCAATGTCTCCACGTGCCTGCGCGGCCGCTTCGAGGACGCGCACCTCACCGGCGACCAGGGCGCTGTGCTCCCGACGGACACCCAGAAGCAGACCTCGTACGCGTTCGCGAAGACGGTGGGCCTCGAGTCGCTCGAGCGGTACGCGCTCGCGCTCGCCACCCACTTCGTGGCCGACGTCGAGCCCGTGGACCAGGCCCGCGTCGAGCTCGAGGAGTTCGCATGGGAGCGCGTGTCCGTGGGCGGCGCCGAGCACGACTTCGCCTGGGTCCGCTCCGGCCAGGAGGTCCGCACCGTCGCGGTGACCGTCGAGGACGGCGCCACGTGGATCACGGGCGGCCTCAAGGACCTGGTGGTGCTGAAGTCCTCGGGCTCCGAGTTCCACGGCTTCCTCAAGGACGAGTACACCGTCCTCGAGCCCACCTCCGACCGCATCATGGCGACGTCGCTGGTCGCGAAGTGGCGGTTCGGCGAGGTGGATGCGGAGACGTTCGACTTCGAAGAGACCTACGCCGAGATCAAGGCCGCGCTGGTCGAGACCTTCGCAGGCTTCCACTCCCTCGCGCTCCAGCAGACCCTCTACGAGATGGGCAAGGCCGCCCTCGAGGCCGTGCCCGAGCTGGTCGAGGTGCGCCTGTCCGCCCCCAACAAGCACCACTTCGCGTACGACCTCGCGCGCTTCGGCATCGCCAACGACAACGAGGTCTTCCACGCGGACGACCGCCCGTACGGCCTCATCCAGGCGTCCGTCACCAGGGACGATGCGCCGGCCGCCGGCCCCGCCTGGCACCAGTACTCGGGGCTCGTGTAGGCGGTCAGCCCTCCACGGCGCGGAGGTTCTTGGCGAGCGTCTTGAAGCGCTCGCCCGTGTCCTGAACCACGGTGATGGTCACGGCGCCGGTCTTGCTCGTCTTGAGGTCGGCCACTGTGCCGGACTTGCCGGCGTGCGTCCCCGCGACCACCTCACAGCGGTCGCCGTCCTTGATCTCCCCGTCGGCCATGACCCCAGTCTCACACCGGCGCCAGCCGCTCCACTAGCCTGGCGGCGTGACCGAGGTCAGCGTCGTCATCACCGCCTTCGACCAGGGAGGGCTGGTCGCGGAGGCCGTCGCGTCCGTGTGGGCGCAGACCGTGCGGCCCGCGCGCGTGGTGGTCGTGGACGACGGCTCGAGCGATCCCGGGTCGCTCGCGGTGCTCGACCGGCTCGCGCAGAGCGGCACCGAGGTCCTCCGTCAGGCGAACGCCGGGGTGAGCGCGGCGCGCAACGCGGGGATCCGCGCGGTCGGAGAGCCGTTCGTGGTGGTGCTCGACGGCGACGACAGGCTCGCACCCGCCTTCATCGAGCGGACCCGCGCGCTGCTCGACGGCGACCCCGAGATGGTCGCCGCCTCGAGCTGGATGCGCACGCACGGCGTGCTCGAGGCGGAGGTGCGGCCCGGCGGCGGCCGCGCCGTGGACTTCCTCGCGCGGAACGGGTGCCCCGCGACCGCGCTGCTCAGGCGCGCCGCCTGTGAGGCGGCCGGCGGCTACGACGAGGCGATGCGGGCGGGCTTCGAGGACTGGGACCTGTTCCTGGCGCTGCTGGCCGGCGGCGGCTCGATCGGGATCGTGTCGGAGCCGCTGATCGAGTACCGCACCTCTCCCGTCTCGGCGAACGTCCGCTCGATGACGCAGCGGCTCGAGCTGTACGGCGGGCTCATCGACAAGCACCGGCCGCTCTTCGACGCGCACCTGCGCGAGGCGCTGCTCGCGCTCGAGGGCCGCGCGATCGGGCTCGGTGCGCGCGTGGAGGAACTGCTCCTACGCCACCCCGGCGAACCGTTCGGCGAGGTCAGTTACGGAGACGGCGGGATGGCGGCCGCGGTGCGCGTCGCGTCAGCGCGCGGAAAGGGTTACTCGTCGGAGTCGGGAATCGGGTCGAACCAGTAGGAGCCCTTCTCGTCCGCGACCCACCCGAACCGCGCGTGCCCCTCGCCGATCGCGGTATTGAGGACCTCGTCGATGTAGATCCCCAGCATCCCGAGCACGTCGCCATCCAGGAACCGGTCGGCCGCGATCGGCGCGGCGACCTCGCTCAGCTTCTCGTCGTCGACCACCACCTGCGCCACGAGAGGTACGCCCTCGAGCACCTGCTCGGGGAGCCTGGTGACTTGGAAGCCCTCCGGGGTGCGCACCGCCGGCATGCCCCCGTAGTAGCGGTTCCAGAACGCGACGAGCTCGTCGACGGTGGTCATGACGTCAACCTAGCGGCACGCAGTGGCCGCGCGCTGGCGTGGCGGAGATGATCTTGTTCTGGCGGATATCCACGACCACCTGGAAGATCCGCCACTTCAGGTACTGCCCGGTGCGTGCGTCGCGAACCGGCAGCGAGCGCGAGTAGCAGTACTTGTTGTTGCCGCGGTAGTACTTGACCGCCGGGTTCGCAAGCACGTTGCGGATCGCATAGTCCGCCATGTACCGCCAGTTGCCCGCGAGGTTGGTTCCCGCCGCGACGTTCTCGAAGTCGACGGCGTGGCGCATCTCGATGTGGCGGAAGCCCCACGTATCCGTTCCGCACCAGAGTCGGGTCTGCACCGTCCCGTACCGCTTGAAGGTCGCGATGGTCTTGTTCTTCGCGGTGCTGATGCCGCAGGCGCCCCACGTCTGCCACGGCAGATCCGCCCGGATCGAAGCGATCACGCTTCCATCAGAAGCCACCGGCGCCCCGTGAGCCACCGCGATCGGACTCAGCAACGCGACCCCCGTCGCGATCGCCACCCACACGCCATGCCTGCGCATCGTC
>NZ_BBMA01000010.1 GCF_000971215.1 Demequina silvatica | reverse complement strand
AAGCCCCCGGGGCCTCCGGCCGTCACCGCCCGAATCGCCCGTGGTCCACGCCCGGCGTTCACACACGCGTTACCCTCGCACCGTGACAGACGACCGCGACGGTACCTCGGGCGGTGGCGACCAGCCGCGCCGCATGCCGCCCTCGATCCAGCCCCGCAGCGGGCAGGAGCGCCCCGGAAACTCGCGCCCGGCGCAGCCGGTGCGGCGCGAGAGCGTGCGCCCGCAGCCCGCGCCGGACAGCCCGGCTGCTCGCCGGGCCTACCCGCCGCAGAACGCGACGCCGCCGGAGCAGCCGCGCCCCGCATCGTCCCTCGGGAGCGCCGCCGGGCAGGCCCCCGTCACCACCGCGGTGGCGCCCCCGAAGCGCAAGCGGCGCCACCCGATCCGGAACACGATCCTCGCCGTGCTCGGCATCCTCGCGGTCGCGTTGACGGTCTTCTACTTCTGGGTGGACTCGCAGATCAACCACGTCGACGCGCTGAGCGGCGCCGAGGGCACGCCGGGGCTGACGGTGCTGATCGTCGGGTCGGACTCGCGCGAGGGCTGGGACGACGACGGCACCGAGGGTGCCCGCACCGACACGATCATGGTGCTCCACCAGCCGGAGGACGGCCCGACGGCGCTGATCTCCATCCCGCGCGACTCGTACGTCGAGATCCCGGGGTACGGCGCCAACAAGATCAACGCGTCGTTCGCGTACGGCGGGCCGCAGCTGCTGGTCGAGACCGTCGAGGGCGTCACCAACCTCACCATCGACCGATACCTCGAGGTGGGCTTCACCGGCGTCGGCGAGATCGTCGACGCGCTGGGCGGCGTGCGCCTCTGCTACGACCAGGACGTGGACGACAAGCTCAGCCGCCTCAAGTGGAAGGCCGGCTGCCACAACGCCGACGGCAAGAAGGCGCTGGCGTTCTCGCGCATGCGGTACAGCGACCCGCTGGGCGACATCGGTCGGACGCAGCGCCAGCAGCAGGTGGTGGGCGCCGTCGCCGACGAGATCATGAGCCCCGCGACCATCCTCAACCCGTTCACCCTGGTGCCGGTGGTGGAGGCGGGTCTCGACGCGTTCCGCGTCGATGAGGAGGCCGGGCCGTTCGACCTCGCGCAGGTGGCGCTGGCGTTCCGTTCGGCGCTGGGCGGCGAGGCCGTGACCGGCACGCCGCCGATCGCGTCGATGGGCTACTCGGTGGCGGGCGTCGGGTCGACCGTGCTGCTCGACCCCGAGCAGGAGGACCAGTTCTGGCGCAAGATCGCCAACGGCAAGTTCAAGCCGGGCGCGGAGGTCGGCGGGGTCGGGTAGGGGCGCTTAATCGACGTTCCGCGTGGGTCGCGTGGACCGCGCGCCCCAGCGGATCCCGCGGGTGACCAGCCCCGCCGCCGCCGGCCCGAACGTCCGCGTCCGCCACCGGTCGCGGCCCAGCTCCGCACGCGCCCATCCGGGCAGCAGCGCGACCGCTCCCGACGCGAGCATCGCGTAGGGGACGGCCATGGCCCGCGACACGGGCGGCTCGCGCAGCAGGAATGCGGCGGCGTCGAGCGCGGCGTCGGTCGCCTCGAGCTCCGGGCGGTAGGCGTCGAGCGCGTCCCGCAGCTCCGCGACGGTCTGCGGCAGCCGCCCGGCACCCAACCGGGCGCCCACCGTCGCCGCCTGCGCGACGTACTCGTCGCACGCGGCGGGGGACAGCGGGTGCACGCCGTAGCGCTGGTGCGCCGCGAGGAACGAGTCGACCTCCGCCACGTGCACCCACCTCAGCAGGTGAGGATCGCTCGCGCGGTACTCGCGCCCGTCGGGTGTGCGCCCGCGCACGCGCTCGTGGACGGCCCGGATCCGGTCGACGGTCGCCTGGGCATCCTCGACCGTGCCGAACGTGGTGAACGCCAGGAACGTCGCGGTCCGCGTGAGCCGGCCCCACGGGTCGCTCCGGTAGCCCGAGTGCCCGGCGACGCCCGCCATCGCGAGCGCGTGCAGCGACTGCAGCAGCAGCGCGCGGATCCCGCCCACGTACATCGACGCGTCGCCGTGCACCAGCCGGATCGCGCTGCCGGGCGCGAACCACCGCGGTCCGGGCGTCTCGTGGACGCGCGCCCGCACCGCGGGCCCGTCGGGCCCTCCCACCTTGGCGAACAGCGCGGCACCCATCCGCGCGCGCACGCGCTCCACGGGGTTGGCGCGGTGCGCGGGGTTCGCCGGGGCCGACATGCCGCCAGTATCGCCCCCGCCGGAGGGACGATGCGCGGGCCGGGTTAGGATGACGCGCCGGTCTCACTCAGTCGTGAGCAGCACGCGAGGGCGGCGTCGATCCCCGCCCAGCCGGCCGCCGACGAGTACCGTCCCTGGTAAGGAGGATCCGACCGGATGCCCAAGCGATCAGTCGCGTCCCTGTACGCGCGCACCACGTCGCAGCGCGCCCGCGCCTACGTGACCGTGTGGACGGTGGTGCTGCTGTTCTCGGGGCAGGGGTTCCGCTACCTGCTGGGCGTGCCGCTCTACAGCGCGATGGTGGTCCTGACGGTGGCGGCGGTGATCGTGACCTTCCGACGGTTCCTGCGCAAGCTGCGCGTGCCGCCGCTGATCGGCACGTTCGTCGCGCTGGCGGCGCTCAGCACGCTGTGGTCCGCGACGCGCGGGGTGACGGCGCTCGCCGCGTCCGTGCTCGCCGTGACCACCCTGGTCGCCGTGCTGATCGCGCGCGGCACATCCCGCGGACAGTTCATGGCGTTCCTGTACCGCGGCCTACAGGTGAGCCTGTTCCTGGGGATCCTCTTCGAGCTGATCGTCGCGTTCGTGGTGCGTGCGGACCTGCCGCCCCTCGCGACCGACCTGTCGGGCATCGCGAAGGTCGACGGCGGCGGCGAGCCGATCCTGTGGTCGCGCAACAACCTCCTGGTCGGCGGGCCCATCCAGGGCTTCGTGGGCAACCGCAACCCGTTCGCGGCGATCGCGCTGTTCACCGCCATCGTGGCCGTGATCGTGCTGCTCGAGCGCCGCATCCGCCTGGTCGACGGCCTGCTCACGCTGACCGCCGCGGTCGCGGTCCATCTCCTCACGCTGTCCGCGACGGTCACGGTCGCGGCCGCCTACCTCACCGGCCTCACCGTCGCCGCGCTGATCATCCGCCGGGTGCGCGAGCCGCTGAAGCGGCGCATCTCCTTCGCCGTGCTCGCCTGCACCGCGGCGGTCGCGGTGCTCACGCTGAAGTTCCGCGCCGAGATCTTCGCGATGTTCGACCGCGGCCCCGACGCGACCAACCGCACCATGATCTGGGACCAGGTGGTCGAGTACGCCTGGCAGCGCCCCGAAGGCTGGGGCTACGTGGGCTACTGGCCCATCTGGGAGCAGCCCTACGCGACCATCATCGACGAGGCGGGCGTGGTCGCCGCGCACGCGCACAACGCGTTCCTCGACTCCTGGCTCCAGCTGGGGCTCATCGGCGTGACGCTGCTGCTGGTGATGGTGGTGCTGTCCTTCGGCAGCGCGTGGCGTCTGGTGGAGCGCGCGAGCCGCGGCGACACCTACATCCCGCTGGGCTGGGCGCTCCTGACGGCGGCGCTCGCGCTGCAGGCGCTCACCGAGTCGCGCCTCCTGGTCGAGGGCGGCTGGTTCCTCCTGGTGGTCCTCTACTGCTCCGGGCCCGGAGTGTTCACGCTCGCGATCCTCGACCGCGACCTGGTGCGCACCGGTGGCCGCAGCGACGACCCGGCCCACGCCGAGGACCCCGTCTCCGTCCTCACGCGTCCGCCGCTGTAGCGCGACGCCCCTAGACTCCCGTCACCAGCAGTCCGAAGGAGGACCCATGCGCGCGACCCTCATCCACGGCGAGCGGGACATCCGCGTCGAGGAGGTCCCCGACCCCGTCCTGACCACCGGCCGCGACGCCGTGGTCCGCGTGGTCGCCGCGTGCGTGTGCGGCTCCGACCTGTGGCCCTACCGTGGCGTCACCGAGGTCGCCGCCCCCAAGCGGATCGGCCACGAGTTCGTCGGCGTGGTCGAGCAGGTGGGCGACGCCGTCCACCGCGTCCGGCCCGGCGACTTCGTGATCGCGCCGTTCTACCAGTGCGACAACACGTGCCTCAACTGCCGCAACGGCGCCTCGGTCAGCTGCCAGCACGGCGGCTGGTGGGGCAGCGAGACCGAGGAGCTCGGCTTCGCGGACGGCGGCCAGGGTGAGCGCATCCGCGTCCCGATGGCCGACGGCACCCTGGTCGTGGTGCCGGGTGGGATGCCGGACGATGCGCTGGTTCCGGGCCTCCTGACGCTGTCCGACGTCATGGGCACGGGTCACCACGCGGCGGTCTCCGGCGGGGTGACCGCCGGCTCCACCGTGGCGGTGGTGGGTGACGGCGCGGTGGGCCTGTGCGCGATCATCGCGGCCAAGCGCCTGGGCGCTTCCCGGATCGTGGCCATGTCCCGCCACGAGTCCCGTCAGGCGCTCGCGCGCGAGTTCGGCGCGACGGACGTGGTGCCCGAGCGCGGTGAGGAGGGCATCGCTCGCCTCAAGGACATGTTCGACGGGATCGGTCCGGACGTGGTGCTCGAGTGCGTGGGCACCAAGGAGTCGATGGACCAGGCGCTGCGGTGCGCGCGTCCCGGCGGCCAGGTGGGATTCGTGGGGGTGCCCAACGGCGGGCCCGAGCTCCCCGTGCGCCAGATGTTCAACACCAACGTGGGCGTCCGTGGCGGCGTCGCGCCCGTGCGCGGCTACATCGAGGAGCTGCTGCCCGAGGTGCTCGACGGCCGCATCCAGCCCGGTCGCGTGTTCGACCTCGAGCTGCCGCTCGAGGAGGCCGCGCAGGCGTACCGTGCGATGGACGAGCGCACCGCCATCAAGGTGCTCCTGCGCCCGTAGCGCGCCGCGCACCGTCGCCCGAAGGACCCATGCTCCGTCCGTCCCACCCGCTCGTCCGTCTCGCCGCGATCGCGGCGGCGGCCCTCGTGCTCGCCGCCTGCACCGCGCCCACGGAGCCGCTTCCGCCCGACGGGACGCTGCAGACCGACCCGACCGCCGCATCGTCCCCTCCCGCCGCGACCACCACGCCCACCCGGACGGCCGAGGCGACGGCGAGCCCCGAACGGATCGAGCACGGCACCGCGTACGCCGCGCTCCTCGCGCTCGACGTCAAGGGCCGCGCGCCCAAGACGGGGTACAGCCGCGAGGAGTTCGGCGAGGCATGGGCCGACGTCGACGGCAACGGCTGCGATACCAGGAACGACATGCTCCAGCTGCGGCTCACCGACCAGGTGCTCGCAGGGACGTGCACCGTGCTGTCGGGCGACCTCGCCGACCCGTTCACGGGCACGTGGATCGCGTTCGAGCGCGGGGGCGCCTCGGAGGTCGACATCGACCACCTGGTGGCGCTCTCGGATGCGTGGCAGAAGGGCGCCGCTCGGTGGGACCGCTCGACGCGTGAGGCCTTCGCCAACGACCCGCTCAACCTCGAGCCGGTGGATGCGGGCGCGAACCGGCAGAAGGGCGACTCGGACGCCGCGACCTGGCTGCCGGCGCACACGCCGTTCCGCTGCCAGTACGTCGCGCGCCAGGTGGCGGTGAAGGACAAGTACGACCTGTGGGTCACCCAGGCCGAGCTCGACGCGATGATCCGGGTCCTCGACACCTGCCCGGAGGAGCCGCTGCCCGAGGGCGATGCGCCGGCGGTGGTGGTGGACGCGGGCGAGCCGCCGCAGGCCGGGGGAGGCGAGGAGGGACCGCTCGACCCGCGCTTCGACTCCTGCGCCGCCGCGACCGCGGAGGGCTACGGCCCGTACGTCCGCGGAGAGGACGAGGAGTACGGCTGGTATCGCGACGGCGACTCCGACGGGACGGTCTGCGAGCGCTGATCCATCCGCCGCGTCGCTCCGTCTTCGGCACTCGCGGGCGAATCTCCTCCTCGCTGATCTAGCAGGCGCGACGGTGCTCGGGGCGCTGCTGGTGGTCCGATCACGGTGTTACACGCCTGTTAAACACCTGTAAACATCTATCGATTTTGCGTTCGTAACGAACATCGGGACATACCGTTTCACTCACAAATTCTGAACGTTTGTGAGAAGGGCGGTGAACATGCGACGGGAACCCGGCGAGGAGGGCGCGACGCTCACCGTGCGGCGCGCGCTCGGCGCGCACGGCATCGCGGACGTGTCCGCCATCGCGCTGGTGGCGAGCGAGGCGGACGTGACGGCCATCGTGAGCCGCGATGCGGGCACCCTCGTGGTGAAGGTGTCAGACGCGGACCGGGCGTCGGTGTCGCGGCAGGCGGCGCTCCTGCGCCACCTCGAGGTCCACGCGCCGGGACTCGCCGTCCCGCGGGTGCTCCCGACGCTGCTCGGCGAGGCGACGTCCGAGGGCGACGGCGGCCGTGCGATGGTGACGACCTTCTGCCCGGGGGGCGCGCTCGAGGACGTCGCGATCGACGCGGACGTGGTGCGCGGCCTTGCAGCGAGCCAGGCGACCATGGTCCGCGGGCTCGCCACCGCGACGGCCGACACCCCGGTGCTCCACGCGTGGTCCATCGAGGCGTTCCCGGAGCACGCCGATGCGCTGCTCGACCTCGCGCCGGGCGAGCTGCGCGGTCCCATCGCCCGGCTCCGCGACGCGTACCGCGATGCCGAGCCGATCCTGCGCAACCTTCCGCGGCAGACCATCCACGGCGACCTCAACCTCTCAAACGTCCTCGTGGTCGGCTCCGACGTCACCGGGATCCTCGACTTCGGCGACGCCGTGGTCGCACCCGTGGTCCTGGACGTCGCGGTCGCCGCCTGCTACCTCGGCCTTGCGCTCGGCGACCTTCAGCACGAGCTGGTCGAGCTGTACATCGAGACCGCGGGCGAGGCGCTCGAGCTCGGGTCGGTCGAGCGTTCGCTCGTCCCGCTCCTCGCGGCCTGCCGTGCGGCCATGGTCGTGCTGCTCGGTCGGTCGACCGCGCGCACCGCTGCACACCCCGACTACCAGCTGCGGTACGACCGCCACGCGGTCGAGGCGCTCATGCGCCTCGCCGACGCAGGCGCGCTCGGCCGGCTCGTCTCCACCACTGCGAAGGAATCCCTGTGACCAGCGTGAGCACCCCGACCGCCTCGACGACCAGGACCACCATGGTCAACCGGTTCGATCCCGCCTCCGCGGCGGATCTCGGCACAGCGGAGCAGGCGCTGCTCGCACGCCGCCGCGCGGTCCTCGGGGACATCTACCCGTTGTTCTACCAGCGGCCCATCCACGTGGTGCGCGGCGAGGGCGCGCGGCTCTTCGACGCCGACGGCCACGAGTACCTCGATGCCTACAACAACGTGCTCGCCGTGGGCCACGGGAACCCTCGCGTGGCTCAGGCTGTCGCCGGCCAGCTGGCGCGGATGAACACGCACACGCGATACCTGCAGGACGGGGTGGTCGAGTACGCCGAACGCTTCCTCGAGACCTACCCTGCGCACCTCGATCGGGTCATCTTCACCAACTCGGGCTCCGAGGCGAACGACCTCGCGCTCGTGATCGCGCGGTGGCGGACGGGCGCGCAGGGCGTCATCGTCACCGAGAACGCCTATCACGGCACCACCGCGCTGGTCGCGGGCGTCTCGCCGGAGAACGGGCCGCTCATGCCGCTCGCGCCGTTCGTGCGCACCGTTCCCGCACCCGACACCGCGCTCCACGGAGATGCCGCGGGGAGCGTGTTCGCCGCTGCGGTCCGCGAGGCGATCGCGGACCTGCGTGAGGCAGGCATCGGGGTGTCCGCGCTCCTGATCGACACGATCATGTCGACGGACGGGATCTACCCCGGGGTGCCCGGCATGCTCGCCGAGGCCTTCCGCGACGTGCGCGCCGCCGGCGGCCTGGTCATCGCGGACGAGGTCCAGCCGGGAGTCGGCCGCCTCGGCACCGCGATGTGGGGGTTCGCCCGCCACACCGACGAGGTCGACATGGTGACCTGCGGAAAGCCGCTCGCCGGCGGGCTCCCGATCGGCACGCTCGTGCTGTCTTCGGAGCTGAGCGACGGCTACGCGGTCGATCACCGGTACTTCAACACCTTCGGCGGAAACCCGGCGTCGATCGCCGCGGCGACCGCGGTGCTCGACGAGGTCGAGGAGCGCGACCTGATGGGCTCCGCGGCTCGGGTGGGCGCGAACCTCGCCTCCGCGATCAGCAGCGCGTCGGCGCCTTACGGCTGGGTGACAGACGTACGCGGGTCCGGGCTGTTCATCGGCGTCGAGATCGCCCCGGACGGCGGCCGCTCGGCAGGCGAGGTCGCCGCGCTCGTGGTCAACGCGCTGCGCGAGCGCCGCGTCCTCATCAGCGCCGTCGGGGCCGACGGCCGCGTCCTCAAGGTCCGGCCGCCCTTGGTCTTCACGGACGGCGACGTCGAACTCTTCACTGAGCGCTACGCAGACGCGTTGGCGCACGTCCAGCGCACGGGAGGTGCACGATGACCACCGCAGTCCTGAGCATCCGCGGCGTCGGGAAGCGGTTCGGTGCCGTCACCGCGCTTCGCGACGTCAACCTCGAGGTCAGACCCGGAGAGATCGTCGCCCTCGTCGGCGACAACGGGGCCGGCAAGTCGACCCTCATGAACATCATCTGCGGGTCGAGCCCTGCGGACGAGGGCTCCGTCACGGTCGAGGGTTCGAGCCTCGACTCGCTCGACGCCGCGAAGCGGCTCGGAGTCGGCGTGGTCTACCAGGACCTCGCCCTGGCGCCGCACCTCGACCTTGCGGAGAACATGTTCCTCGGCAACGAGATCCGCCGGGGCCCGATGCGGGTGCTCGACCGCTCACGGATGCGCGTCGAGGCGGAGGGTGCGATCCAGAAGCTCGGCATCACGACCCTCAAGGACGTCCGGCTCCCGGTGGCGCGCCTCTCCGGCGGTCAGCGCCAGGTCCTCGCGGTCGCCCGCGCCATGAACTGGGCGCGGAACCTGATCCTGCTCGACGAGCCGACGGCCGCGCTCGGACCCAAGCAGGTGGGGATCGTGCTCGACGCCATCCGCACCGCCGCCGCGCAGGGGCTCGGCGTGATCCTCGTGTCCCACGACATCCCGAAAGTGCTCAAGCTCGCCGACCGTGTCGTCGTGCTGCGGCACGGCACCATCGCCGCCGACCGACCTCCGGCGGGGATGACCGTATCCGAGGTCATGAGCCTGATGGTGGGAGAAGACGAGTGACGACGACGATGACGCAGCCCCGCGTGCTCGCCGGCGGGAGCCCCGTGGCTCACCGCGCGCGCAGGCTCCTGTCCAACAGGGCGTTCCAGATCATCCTGGTCGAGATCGTGATCATCGCGATCTTCCAGTCGCTCTCGCCGGACGGCGCGTTCCTCAACGCCGCCAACGTGCGAGGGATGCTCCTCACGGCCTCGCAGGTCCTCCTCCTCGCGGTGGGTCAGGCGATCCTCATGGCGGCCGGGAAGATCGACATCTCGCAGGGAGCGGTGCTGATCCTCGCGTCGGTCGTGTCGGGCAAGGTCATGATCGCGGCGGCGCCTGCCGTCGGGACCCCCGGCGCGATCGCGCTGGGCCTCCTGGCCGCGCTGATCACCGGCACGCTCGTCGGCATCGCCAACGGCGTCCTGGTGGCCGTGGTGGGGATCAACTCGCTCGTCACCACCCTGGGCATGCTGTCGATCGCGACAGGCGTGGCCTACGTCGCCACGGGCGGCGTCAACATCTTCGGCACCCCCGGCGAGCTGAGCGACTGGTTCGGCGCGGTCCGGTGGGGAGCGGTGCCGCTGCCGATGGTCGTGAGCGTCGCCGTGATCGGCGCGATCTGGGCGGTGTTCCACTTCACCGCCTGGGGCACCCACACCCTCGCGCTCGGCTCCAACCCGCTCGCCGCGCGCCGCGTCGGCATCAAGGTGGTCCGCAAGACCGTGATCATCTTCGCCGTCTCGTCCGGACTCGCCGGCCTCGCGGGCTTCATCGACGTGGCGCGCTACTCGACCACGAACATCTCGGGCCACCTGAGCGACTCGATGGCCGCGATCGCGGCGGCGCTCATCGGCGGTACCGCGCTGACCGGCGGCCGGATCAGCTTCCTCGGAGCGATCGTCGGCGCGTTCCTCGCGATCCTGCTCCAGTCGGGGCTCGTCATCATCAACGTCTCGCCCTTCTACCAGACGATCGCGATCGGAGCGATGCTGCTCGTCGCCGTGAGCTTGGACCACGCCAACCGCGAGCGCCCGGGAGGCTCGTGATGACGCGTGAACCAGGAGGCTCGCAGGAGCCGCAACCCCCCATCACCAGAGGAGACACCATGCACACGCGCACCCCGCGCCTGGCCAAGGCCATCACGGCCACCGCCGCCCTCTCCGCGGTCGGCCTCCTGGCCGCCTGCTCGACCTCCACCGCCGACACCGAGGCAGTCGCCACCAGCGATGCCGCGGAGACCACCGACATCACCGTGTCGATGGTCACGCCCGAGAGCACCGGCGAGTACTACGGCGCGATGTACTGCGGCGCGCAGGCGGCCGCGGACGAGAAGGGCATCACGCTCAACATCCAGGGCACCCCCGAGACCACGGTCGAGGCGGAGATGCAGGTCCTGCAGTCGGTGCTCGCGACCGAGCCCGACGGCCTGCTGCTGACCGTGTGGGACAACACCGCGTTCAACGAGCTGGTGGGGGAGTACACCGATGCCGGCAACCCGCTGATCATGCCCGACTCCTTCCTCACCAACGACGAGTTCCTGCAGTCGATCCGTACCGACGGCTACCAGTCGTCCTACGACGCCGCGCTGGCGATGATCGAGGAGTTCGGCATCGACAGCGGCTCGGCCATGGTGCTCACCGATGCTCCGGGCAACGCCTTCCAGCTCGCGCGCGCCGAGGGCTTCCGCGACGCGCTCCTCGAGAACACGGATATCGAGGTGCTCGACTTCCAGTACGTCGGCGGCGATGCCGCGGAGGCGTCCCAGGCCACCTCGTCCGCCATCGCCGCGAACGACGACCTCGCGCTGGTGTTCTCCACCAACATCGGCGCGGGAACCGGCGGTGCCAACGGCATCTCCACCTCGGACTCCGACGCGGTGCTGCTGGGCTACGACACGTCCGCGGCGCAGGTCGAGAGCCTTCGCGCCGGCGACTACGACGCGCTCGTCGGGCAGAGCCCGTACCTCATGGGATACGAGGGCGTCTCTCTCATGGCCGACGTGCTCACCGGTGCCACCGAGCCCGACGAGGTCACCGAGCAGGTCGTGTGGGCACCGTGGGCGCTCGTCACCGCGGCGAACATCGACGACCCGGAGACCTCCGAGTACCTGTACACCACCGACTGCGCCTCCATCGGCTGAGTCGGTCCCCCCGGCGCGGGGAGGATCCGCCCCCTCGGTCCTCCCCGCGCCACCCCTCGGGCCCGCATCGCGCCCCCCACCCGCACCAGGAGCACACATGAGCGACACCCCCCTTCACTGGACCAGCGCGACCGACCTCGCCGCGAGCGTCGCGGACGGCACCGTCAGCGCGGTCGAGGTCATGGAGGCCCACCTCGACCGGATCGACCTGCTCGAGGGTGACATCAACGTGATGGCGCACCGCCTGCCGGCGTCGGAGGCGCTCGCGCTGGCCGCCGAGGCGGATGAGGCGCGTGCCGCCGGTGCGCCCCTCGGCCCCCTGCACGGGCTCCCGATCGCGATCAAGGACCTGGTCGACGTCCGGGGCATGCCCACGTCACGCGGCTCGCGTGCCTTCGCCAGCGGCGGGCCGAAGGCCGCCGACGCCCCGCACGTGGCGATGCTCCGCGCGGCGGGTGCGCTCATCGTAGGCAAGACCAACGCGCCGGAGTTCGGCGTCGGCACCGTGACCTGGAACGACGTCCACGGCACCACGCGCAACCCCTGGGACCTCACCCGTCACGCAGGCGGCTCGACCGGCGGCGGCGCCGCCGTCGCCGCGGGCATGCTCCCGCTGGTGGACGGCTCGGACTCGGGCGGAAGCCTCCGCTACCCGGCCTCCTTCATGAACATCGTGGGGCTGCGCACGTCACCCGGAGTGGTTCCTGCCGTCGCGGGGGGATCCTCATGGGAGCCTCACTCCGTCAACGGCCCGATGGCGCGCAGCTGCCGGGACGCGGCGCTCATGCTCTCCGCGATGAGCGGCAGGCACCCGGCCGCCCCGTTGTCCGAGCTCGGCGCCGCCACACAGCGCCTCGACGGCGCCGGATCCGGGCCGATCCGCGTGGCGTGGAGCGACGACCTCGGGCTCCCCGTCTCCGCCGAGGTGCGGGGCGCGATGCGCGAGGTGCGCGCCACGCTCGAGGCCGCCGGAGTCACCATCGTCGACGTGTCGCCCGACTTCGACGGCATCGACGAGACCTGGCAGACCATCGAGATGTTCGGGTGGTTCTCACTGCTCGGGGACGACCCCATCGAGCGCCCGGAGCTGTACCGCGAGGACGTCACCCGCAACGTGCGGGAGGCCTCCGGCTACTCGGCCGCACGCCTGCGCGCCGCCTTCGCCCGCCGGTACGAGCAGTTCGAGGAGTTCGTCTCGCTGCTGGCCGACGTCGACGGCTTCGTGTGCCCGGGAGCGCCCGTGGTGGCGCCCGACGCCGAGCTGCCGTGGGTGCCGGAGGTGGACGGCGTGGAGTTCGACCGGTACTTCCAGTGGCAGCGGATGGCGTGCCGGCTGGTGCCGGCCGCGCACCCGGTCCTCGCGATGGGCGCCGCCTTCGCGGACGGGCTCCCCGTCGGGATCCAGGTGGTCGGCAAGGCCGGACGCGACGTCGAGCTCCTCGCGCTCGGCGACCGGCTCGAGCAGATCCTCGTCGTGCGCGACCGACACCCGGAGCGGCTGTGAGGATCCGCGCGGTGCGCGCCGCTACCGTGGGCACTCGAAGGGGGGCATCGTGAGCGCCAAGAGGGACATGCGATTGCAGCGGATCGTGGAGCTGCTCGAGGAGCGGGGTCGCCTGGAGAACGCGGTGCTGAGCTCCGAGCTCGGCGTCACCGAGCTCACCATCAGGCGGGACCTCGAGCACCTCGACGGCCAGGGCATCATCCGGCGCGTCCATGGCGGGGCGCTCCTCGCCGCCGGGCGCAGCTTCGAGCCGCCCTTCGCGATGCGGCTGCGCACCAACGTCGAGCACAAGCGCGCGATGGCGCGCGCGGTCGTCGACCTGGTGCCGCGCGGTGCGAACGTCGCGATCGACTTCGGCACCAAGGCCTACTTCGTCGCGTGCGAGATGCGGGACAGGGGGCTTCAGGCGCTCGTCGCGCCGACCAGCGTGCAGGTGCTCGAGGTCCTGGGCCAGCACCCCGACACCCGGGTGCTGGTGCCCGGCGGCGAGCTCAAGC
Source organism: Demequina silvatica (assembly GCF_000971215.1). Classification (GTDB taxonomy): domain Bacteria; phylum Actinomycetota; class Actinomycetes; order Actinomycetales; family Demequinaceae; genus Demequina; species Demequina silvatica. The sequence goes on along the minus strand of NZ_BBMA01000010.1, from coordinate 16,888 downwards.
AGGGGGAGCTCAGCTTCTACGGCTCGCGCACCGAGCAGTTCTTCCGGCGTCACCGCTGGGACATCGCCATCGTCAGCGTCGCGGGCATCAGCGCGTCCCCGGCGACCGTGTCCGACTACAGCGAGGACGACGCGAGGCTCAAGGCGGCGATCGTCGAGAGCTCCGACCACGTGGTCGTGCTCGCCGAGGAGCGCCACCTCGGCACCGTCTCGTTCGCACCCGTGACCGACCTCCACCGCGTGGCGACCGTGGTCACCGACGCGCCCGCGGCGCACCCCGCGGCCGTGGCGCTCGAGGAGGCCGGGGTCACCGTCATCGCCGTCGCACCGGACGAGGCGTCGGGGTGAGCGCGCGCCGACCGTCCGCCACGGACGCCGTCGCGCGCGCGTTCGCCCGAATCGACCAGGTGGACCGGCCCGAGCTCTGGATCCACCTCGCCGAGCCGCATGACGCGCACGCCGCCGCGCGCGCCATCGACGCGCGCGTGGCGCAGGGCGAGCATCTGCCGCTGGCGGGGCTCACCGTCGCGGTGAAGGACAACATCGACGTGGCGGGCATGCCTTCCACCGCGGGCGCGCCCGTGCCCCTCCGTCGCCCGGACCTCAGCGCCCCGGCGGTGGCGGCGCTCGAGGAGGCCGGTGCCGTGGTCATCGGCAAGACCACGCTCGACCAGTTCGCCACCGGGCTGGTGGGGACACGCACGCCCTACGGCATCCCGTCGGCGGCCCACGACGCGTCGCTCGTATCGGGTGGCTCGAGCTCCGGATCGGCGGTCGCCGTAGCGCTCGGGATCGTCGACCTCGGGATCGGCACCGACACCGCCGGGTCGGGCCGCGTGCCCGCCGCCCTCAACGGGATCGTCGGCGTGAAGCCCACGCTCGGCCTGCTCTCCGCACACGGCGTGTTCCCCGCGAGTCCCAGCTACGACACCGCGTCGATCTTCGCGCGATCGCTCGCCCTGGCATCGGCAGCGATGGACGTCGCATCCGGCCGCGGAGCCGCGCGCCCCTGGCCCGCCGAGTTCGCGCTGACGGCACGGCTCCGCCGCGTCGGGCGCGTCTCCGACGCGGTGCTCGGGCGATGCGATGCGCGGTGGGCCGAGGCCTACCGGGCGTCGGTCGGCGCGCTCGAGGACGCCGGGATCGAGACCGTCGAGATCGACGTCGAGCCGCTGCTCGCCACCGCGCGCCTGCTGTACGAGGGCGCGCTCCTCGCGGAGCGTGCGGCAGCGTTCGGCGAGGCGCTCGACCAGCTCGGCGAGCGGGCGGATCCCACCGTCGCGCGCATCGTCGCACCCGCCGCGGGCTTCCGTGCGGTCGACCTGGTGCGCGACCAGCAGGCGCTGGTGGTCGCCCGCGCCGAGGCCGGACGGCTCTGGGGCGCGGTCGACGCGATCGTGGTGCCGTCGGTGCCGGAGCACCCGACCATCGCGGCGGTGGAGGCCGATCCGGTCGGCGTCAACGCGCGGCTCGGCACCTTCACCAACTTCGTCAACCTGCTGGACATGAGCGCGCTGGCGGTTCCGGCGCCCCCCGCGGCGCACGCACCCGCCGGAGTCACGCTGATCGGTCCGGCGTTCGCGGACCACGTCCTGGCCGACCTCGCATCCCGTGCCGGACTGGCGGACGCCGTTCCCGTCGACCACCGGTGGGGTGCGCCGTCCGTGGACGTGGTGGTCTTCGGGGCGCATCGGTCGCGTCAGCCGCTCAACCACCAGCTGACGGATCGGGGGGCGCGGCTGCTCGGCCGGGTGCGGACCGCCGAGGCGTACGCGATGGCCCGGCTCGACACCGTGCCGCCGAAGCCCGGCGTGTGGCGCACGCCCGAGGGCGGACGCGGCATCGTCGGCGAACGTTGGGCGCTCCCGCCCGCCGCCTTCGCCGCGTTCGCCGTGGACCTCGTGTGGCCCATGGCGATCGGGTCGATCGAGCTCGACACGGGGGAGCGGGTGCTCGGTTTCACGTGCGAGCCCGGCGCGCTCGACATCGCGGACGCGGTGGGCGCGACGGATGACTGGCTCGAGCTCGTCGCCCCCTAGGCCTTCGCGTAGATCCCGTCGATCACGTCGGCGAAGTGCGCCTCGACCTGCTTGCGGCGCACCTTGAGGGAGGCGGACATCTCCTCGTACTTCTCGGAGAGCTCGCGGGGGAGGACGCGCCACTCGCGGATCGCCTCGGCACGTGAGACCAGCAGGTTCGCCTGGTCGATGATGTGCTGGATGTGCTCGCGTACGGTCGCGTGCTGCGCGGCCTCGGCCGCGGTCATGGACGGCAGGCCCTTGGACTTGAGCCAGCCGGGGAGCATCGTCTCGTCGAGGGACAGCAGCGCGCCGATGAACGGCTTGCCGTCGCCCACCACCACGACCTCCTGGATGAGGGCGTACGGCCGGATGGCGTCCTCGAGGCTCGCGGGCTGGACGTTCTTGCCGCCCGCGGTCACCAGGATCTCCTTCTTGCGCCCGGTGATCGAGAGGAAGCCGTCGGCGTCGATCGAGCCGAGGTCGCCGGTGTGGAACCAGCCGTCGGTCACCACCTCGGCGGTCGCCTCCGGGTTCTTCCAGTAGCCCACGAACATGTTGGGGCCCTGGGCGAGCACCTCGCCGTCCTCGGCGATGCGCACGGTGCCGCCGGGGTACGGGTAGCCGACCGTGCCCACGCGGACGTCGGTGGGCGGGTTGACCGTCATGGGGCCGGCGAGCTCGGTCGAGCCGTAGCCCTCCATCACCGCGATGCCCAGGCCGCCGTAGAAGTGCGAGACGCGGGGCACCAGGCGGGCGCCGCCGCACACGATGTGGCGGAGGTTGCCGCCGAGCGCGGCGCGCACCTTGTTCAGCACCAGGGCGTTCGCGATCGCCAGCTGCGCGCTCAACACGATCCCGTGGCGGCCGCGCTTCACGCGCGCCTCGTCGACCTTGCGGGCCACGAACGCGCTCCAGCGGAACAGCTTCTGCTTGATGCCGCCGCCCGTGCGCTCGTCGACCACGTTGTAGAAGGTCTCGAGCACGCGCGGCACCGCCATGAGCCACGTGGGTTTGAAGGTGGCGAGGTCCGAGGCGAGCGTCTTGTGCGTGGGCGCGAAGCCGATCACGGCCTCGCACGCCAACGCGAGGATCTCGATGTGGCGCGCGAGCACGTGCGCGAGCGGCAGGAACAGCAGGATCCTGGCGTCGTTGTGGGCGAGCGTGCCGAACTCCGAGTGCGCGGCGCCGTTGAGCGAGTGCTCGACGAACGCCCGGTGGCTGAGCGCGACCCCCTTGGGGCGTCCCGTGGTGCCGGAGGTGTAGACGATGGTCGCGACGTCGTCGGCGAGCACCTCCGCGGACGCGGCCAGCAGGGTGGCGTCGTCGACCATCGCGCCCGCCTCGGCCAGCACGTCGAGCGCCGGCTCCTCGACCCCGTCGATGACCAGGATGCGCGGCGCGGGGGTGAGGTCGTGCGCGGCGGCGGCCATCGCATCGTCCTCCACGATCAGCATCGCGAGCTCCGCGTCCTCGCGGATCCACGCGAGCTGGTGCGCCGACGAGCTCGGGTACACCGGCACCGTGATCGCGCCGGCGGCCTGGATCGCGAAGTCGAGCACCACCCACTCGTAGCGGGTGTTGGCCTGCAGGCCCACGGTCTGCGCGGGCGCGATCCCCATCGCGATCAGGCCCTTCGCGGCGCGGCTCACGTCCTCCTGGAAGGTCGCGCGGCTCACCGGCACCCAGGCGCCGGCGGCGTCCTTGTACTCGGCGAAGATGCGCGCGGGGTCCTCCGCGACGCGGTCGCGCAGCAGCGACGTGAAGGTGTAGTCGGCGGGCTTGTGGACCAGCTGGGGCGTCGTCGACTCAGCGAAGGGGGACTGGCTCATGGTGGCAATTCTAGGCTACGCGACCGTAAGTTACGGGGGCGTAGGTCCCGACACGCGGGCGCGCCGGGTTCTCGAGGTGAGGCGGGGGAGTTCGCTGCGCGAGGCGGGCGAGTTCGCTGGGCACGGTCGGCTGCGCGACACCCCGTGCGCGAGGGGACGATGCGCGGGTCGGCCCCGCGTGTCGCGCGCCGGACCGTGCGCAGCGAGGGGCGGGTGGGCTTGCCAACTCACATATCGCGATATATCGTGAGTGACACACGATAAGACTGAAGAGAGGAGCGAGTCATGAAGCACTCGCATCACCACCCCGGGCCGCGCGGATTCCGCGGCATGAACCCCGGCCTCGACCAGGCCGGCCCCGAACTCGGCGAGGGCGGCGGGCGTCGACGCCGCGGCGGCTTCGGTGATCACGAGGGTCCCGACGGCTTCGACGGCCCGCGCGGTCGCGGACGCGGCGGGCGCCACGGCGGTCCCGGCCACGGCCCCGACGGGCGCGGCGGACCCGACGGCCGCGGACGCGGGCGTCGAGGCGGCCGCCCCCGCGGCGACGTGCGCATCGCGATCCTGCTGCTCCTCGCGGACCAGCCGCGTCACGGCTACGACCTCATCAAGGAGATCGAGGAGCGCAGCGGGGGAGCGTGGGTCCCGAGCCCCGGCTCGATCTACCCGACCCTGCAGGTCCTCGAGGACGAGGGGCTCGTCACCGTCGAGATGGTCGACGGGCGCAAGACCGCGTCCCTCACCGACTCGGGCGAGGCGTGGGCCGCGGAGCACGCGGGCGAGCTCGACGCGCTGTTCCAGGTGGACGACCGCAAGGAGCAGGCGATCGCGCTGCGTCGCGAGCTGCATGAGCTCCACGAGGCGGTCTCGCACATCGTGCGCCGTTACGACCGGCCCGACGTGGCGGCGAAGGCGACCGAGGTGGTCGCGACCGCCCGCCGCGACCTGTACCGCCTGCTCGCGGAGGACGGGGACTGACCCGGCCGCCGCATCGTCCCTCCTAGACGAGGGTTCCGGCCTCGAGTCGCGGAGCGATCCGCGCCTCGAGGCCGTTGCGCGCCGCGGGCCATTCGCGGTCAAGGAGCGAGAACACGACCGTGTCGCGCAGCGTGCCGTCGTGCCAGCGCTGATGCTGACGCAGCACGCCGTCCTGGTGCGCGCCCAGGCGCGCGATCGCGGCGCGGGACTGGTGGTTGTGCCAGTGGGTGCGGAACTCGACGGCGACGCAGCCGAGGTCCTCGAACGCGCGCCGCAGGAGCAGCAGCTTCGCGGCGGGATTGACGCCGGTGCCGTGGGCGGTGCGGCTCAGCCACGTGCTGCCGATCTCGACGCGCCCGTTCTGCGGATCGAGGTTGAGGTAGGTGGTCATGCCCACGGCGCGGCCCGTCGCGGCGGACACGATCGCCCACGGCGCCAGCCGGCCCTCGCGCTGCGCCGCGAGCCGGGACTCGATCTCCGCGCCCATGCCCTCGGGCGTGGGTATACGGGTGTACCAGAGGGTATGCAGGTCGCCCACGGCGTCCTCGAGGTCGGGACGATGCGCGGGAGACAGCGCCTCCAGCCGCACCAGGGCATGGGTCAGGGTGGGGGTCGCGTGGAGCTCCGACGCGGCGGCGTCAGCGCTCACGCGTCGGAGTGCTCCTTCGCCGCCTTCTTCTTGGCGGACCTCTCCGCGGCCTTGGCCTCGTCGCGCTCGTACTTCATCTCGACCGCGGCCGCGGCGGCCGCACCCACGATGCCCGCGCCGTTGAGCAGCTCCGCGGGGATGATGGGCGCGCGCAGGCGCAGCTTGGGCAGGAACATGTGATGCGACTTGGAGACGCCGCCGCCCACGATGATGAGGTCGGGCCACAGCAGCCGCTCCATCTCGGAGTAGTACTTCTGCAGCTGCTCGATCCACTGCTCCCAGTCGTAGCCGTAGCGGTCGCGCGCGGACTCGGCGGCACGGTCCTCGGCGTCGTGGCCGTCGATCAGGATGTGACCGAGCTCGAGGTTGGGCACCAGCGTGCCGTCCACGATCATCGCGGTGCCGATCCCGGTGCCGAGCGTGGTCATGAGGATCGAGCCGCGGCGGCCGTGCGCGGCGCCGAACCGGTACTCGCCGAACCCGGCCGCGTCCGCGTCGTTGAGCACGTGGACGTCGTGGCCCGCGTAGTCGCGGATGATGGCGCGCAGGTCCGTGCCGATCCACGAATCGTCGACGTTCGCGGCGGTCTTGACGATGCCGTGCTGGACCACGCCGGGGAACGCGACCCCGATGGGCACCTTCTTGGACGGGTTGAACTTCGCGATCACCTTCGCGACGGTGCGCGCGATGGCGTCCGGCGTCGAGGGCTGCGGCGTGGGGATCCGGTACCGGTCCTCGGTGAACTGGCCGGTCTTGAGGTTGACGGGCGCGGCCTTGATGCCGGTGCCGCCGATATCGACTCCGATGGCGATGTTCTTGCTCATGGCAGCGTGAGGACCTCCGGTCCGGTCTCCGTGATGACGATGGTGTGCTCGAACTGCGCGACCCACGAGCGGTCGTCGGTGACCACGGTCCAGCCGTCGTCCCACTCGTGGTTCTCCTCCGAGCCCATGCACAGCATGGGCTCGACGGTGAAGACCATGCCCACCTCGATGACGTCGCTGTGGTGCGGCGCCGCGTCGTAGTGGGGGATGACCAGGCCGGTGTGGAACGCGGGTCCCACGCCGTGGCCGGTGTAGCTGCGCACGGACTCGAAGCCGTGGCGCGCGGCGTACTTCTCGATGACCCGGCCGATCACGTTGACCTCGCGGCCCGGCTGCGCCGCCTTGATGCCGCGCATCATCGCCTCGTGGGTGGTGGCGACCAGCTTCTGCGCCTGGTCGGAGCCCTCGCCGGCGATGAAGGATCCGCAGTTGTCGCCGTGGACGCCGTCCTTGAAGGCCGTGATGTCGACCTTGACGATGTCGCCCTCCTCGATCACGGTCGAGTCGGGGATGCCGTGGCAGATGACCTCGTTGACGGAGGTGCACAGCGCCTTGGGGAACGCGGGGCGGCCGGCGGCACCGGGGTAGCCCAGGGTCGACGGGTAGGCGGCGTGGTCGAGCACGAACTCGTGCCCGATCCTGTCGAGCTCGTCGGTGGTGACGCCCGGCGCCACGTGCCGGCCGACCTCCGCGAGCGCCTGCGCGGCGATGCGCGCGCTGATCCGGATCCTCTCGATGGTCTCGGCGCTGTGGACGTCGCCGCCGCTCCACAGCGACGCGCGCTTCTTGCCCACGTACTCGGGCCGCGCGATCGAGGCGGGGACCTGACGGACGGGGGACACGACGCCCTTGGTGATGCTCTCGCGTACGGGGCTCATGCCTGGCAGTCTATTCACGGAGGCGATGCCGATGTCACCCGAGAGCGACCACCCGGTCGAGTACTTCTACAACACCAAGACCAAGATGGTGGAGAAGGGGCGCCAGAGCTCCTGGGAGCACCTCATGGGGCCGTACGCCACGCGCGAGGAGGCGCAGGGCGCGCTCGAGATCGCGAAGCATCGCAACGAGGCGTGGGAGGACGACGACCGCTGGGGGGACGACCGCGGCTAGTCCTGCCCCGCGTCGATGATGACGGGACGATGCGCGTCCCAGGCGAGCAGAAAGCCCCCCAGCGACGCGCCTGCGTGGACGAGCACCAGGACCAGGGCGAGCACGTAGCCCAGGTGGGCGAGCCCAGCCTCGGGGAAGTCCCACGCGAGCGCGACGATCGCGGTGACGAGCTCGACCAGCGAGGCCGCAAACCCGGCTCTCGCGCTGCGCACGGTCGCGCGGCGGCCGGCCGTCACCGCGGTGAGGACCACCGCCGTCCCGAACGCGGCGAACAGCGCCACGAGCCACGGCATCGCGCCCTCGATGCCCTCCGACGTGCCGAGCCATGCCTGCCCGCTCGCCTCGGAGAACCCCCGGACTCCATCCGCCGCCAGCAGCCAGAGCGCCGCACCGGCTCCCGCCGCCGCCCACGCGAAGGCGCGCATGCCACGCCCGGTGACCGCCGCATCGTCCCCCATAGCAGGGACGTTACACGTGTTCCCGCCAGGAGTGCTGGGGCTCGTAGCCGAGGAGCCTGCGAGCCTTGTCGATGCCGAGCAGGGTCTCGTGCTCCCCGAGCTCCTTGACCACGGGCACGTCGGGGAACTCGGCGGCCGCGAGGTCGGCGGAGGACCGCGACATCACGGTGTCGGCGTTCGCAACGATGAACCGGTCGAAGCCGCGCGGCTCGTAGTCGAGCGCGCGCGCCACCGCCTGGGCGCCGTCGCGTCCGTCGATGTAGCCCCACAGGTTCCAGCGGCGCAGCGTCGGGTCGGCGTCGAAGGCGGGGAACGCGGCGTAGTCGTCGACGTCCATGACGTTGGAGAAGCGCAGCGCGATGATCTTGAGCGCGGGGTCCCAGCGGCAGAGCTGGATCGCCATCTGCTCCTCGAGGTGCTTGACCAGGGAGTAGTTGGACTCGGGGCGGGCGTCGTACTCCTCATCGACCGGGATGTACGGCGGGCGAGTCTCGAAGGGAAGGCCCAGGACCGTCTCGGATGAGGCGTAGACGACGTTCGTGATGCCGGCGCGGCGCGCGCCCTGGAAGACGTTGAACGTCGCGAGCATGTTGTTCTGGAACGTCGCGGTGTCCGTCATCTGGCCCGGAGCCGGGATCGCCGCGAGGTGGACCACGGCGTCGACGCTGCCGTAGCGGTCCTGGACGCCGAACATCGCGTCCATGGCCTGGCCCGCGTCGGCGAGGTCGATGCGCGTGTAGTCCATCGCGGGGGCGATGGGCTTGGCGTCCAGGCGATGGACCTGGTGGCCGTCCCCGAGCAGGCGCGCGACCACGTGGCGGCCGAGCTTGCCCTCGGATCCGGTGACGATGATGGAGGCCACGGTCAGCTCTCGAACGTGTGCTCGGCGGCCGGGAAGGTGACCGCCTTGACCTCGTCGACGTAGGCGGCGGAGGCGTCGATCATCGCCTGGCCCACGGCGCCGAACTGCTTGGAGAACCGCGGGTGCCACTCGCCGACGCCGGCCATGTCGAGCCAGACGAGCACCTGGCCGTCCGTATCGGGGCCGGCGCCGATTCCGATGGTGGGGATGTCGAGCGCCTCCGTCACCGCCTTCGCGGCGGGCGCGATGACCATCTCGAGCACCACCGCGAACGCGCCGGCCTCCTGGAGGGCGAGCGCGTCCGCGACCAGCTCCTCGATGCCGTGCTCGCCGCGGCCCTGGATGCGGCGGCCGCCGAGCGCGTTCTCGCTCTGAGGGGTGAAGCCCAGGTGGCCGCAGAACGGGATGCCCGCGTCCGTGACCGCCTTGACCTGGCGGGCGATGCGGCGGCCGCCCTCGAACTTGATGGCCTGCGCGCCGGAGAGCTTCATCATGCGGATCGAGGACTCGACGGCCTGCTCGGGGGAGACCTCGTAGGACCCGAACGGGAGGTCCGCGACCACGAAGGCGTGCTCGGCGCCGCGCGCGACGGCGCGGGCGAACGGGATCATCTCGTCCAGCGTGAGCGGGACGGTGGACTCCATGCCGAGCATGTTGTCGCCCAGGGAGTCGCCGACCAGCAGCATGTCCGCGCCGCCGGCGTCGAACGCGCGCGCGGTGGGGAAGTCGTAGGCGGTGAGCATGGCGATCTTCTCGCCGCGCTGCTTCATCTCCTTGAAGTGGTGGATCCGGACCTTCTTGCGAGTCATGGCTTCACCTTCTCACGATGCGGGACCCGCGGCGTGCCTGGCCGCTCACCGTTCGCGGGGGTCGGGTCCGGGCCGCGGTGCGGGGGCTTTGCTGGTGGGTGGTGGCGGCGCGCTCTCGCCTTTTATGCAGGAAGCCGCACGCCCGCTGGACGGTCGCCGACCCCTGCTGCTTCGTGCATAAAAAGCGGGAGCGTCCGCACCAGGACCGCACCACGGTGCGCGCGGTGGGGTCCTGCCTACACCTCGCGCCACCGTGACGTGATGGGGAGGCGGCGGTCGCGGCCGAATGCGAGGGCGGTCACCTTGGGGCCCGGCGGGTACTGGCGGCGCTTCCATTCGGCGCGATCCACCAGGGAGAGCACCTTGTCGACCACGGCGGGGTCGAAGCCGCGCGCGAGCAGCTCCTCGCGGCCCTCGGCGTGCTCGACGTAGGCGTCGAGGACCTCGTCGAGCAGCTCGTAGGGCGGCAGCGAGTCCTGGTCCATCTGGCCGGGGCGCAGCTCTGCCGACGGCGGCTTGGTGATCGAGCTCTCGGGGATGGGAGCGACCTCGCCGCGCGACTCGGCGTACGCGTTGCGCCAGCGAGCGAGCTCCCACACGCGGGTCTTGTCGAGGTCCTTGAGCGGCGCGAACCCGCCGATCGACCCCGCGTCGTAGATGGTCGCGTACCCCGTCGCGAGCTCGGACTTGTTGCCCGGCGCGATCACCAGGTGGCCCTCGCGGTTGGACAGGCCCATGAGGATGACGCCGCGCAGGCGCGCCTGCAGGTTCTCCTCCGCGACGCCGGTGAGCGCGAGCTGGTCCTGGAAGGCCCCGACCAGGCGTGCGATGGGCTCCACCCGGTAGTCGGCGCCGATCCGCTTGGCCAGGTCCGCAGCGTCGTCCTTCGAGTGGTCGGAGGAGAACTCCGAGGGCATGGCCACCCCCACCACGTTCTCCCCGCCGATCGCGTCCGCGGCGATCGCGGCGGTCAGCGCGGAGTCGATGCCGCCGGACATGCCGAGGATCACCGAGCGGAAGCCGTTCTTGAGCACGTAGTCGCGCAGGCCCGTGACGCAGGCCCAGTAGGCCTGCTCGTCGTCGCTCTCGTGCGGCGCGATCGCGGTGACGGCCGCACCCCCGGCGCCCCGCGCATCGTCCCCTGCGGGCGGCACGTCCCACACCACGAGCGCGTCGGCGAAGCCCGGCGCCGCCGCGACCACCTCGCCCGTCGCGGACACGATGAACGAGTGGCCGTCGAAGACCAGGTCGTCCTGACCGCCCCACAGGTTGACGTAGGCCACGGGCGCGCCCACCTCGGCGGCGCGCCGCGCCGCGAGCTCGACGCGCGTGTGGCCCTTGCCCTCCTCGAAGGGCGAGCCGTTGAGGACCACCAGCAGGCGCAGGTCGCGGCCCGTGAGCTGCGCGACGGTGCCGCCGTCCTGCCAGATGTCCTCGCAGATCGCGACACCCACGCGGGACGATGCGACGGTCACCACGCACGGGTCCTCGCCTGCCGCGAAGATCCGGCGCTCGTCGAAGACGCCGTAGTTGGGCAGGTGGTGCTTGTTGTAGCGGGCCTGGACGGCGCCGCCCGTGAGCACGACGGCCTGGTTGAAGGGCCGGCCGCCCTTGGAGACGCCGAGGGTGCCGAGGATGACGGTGAGGTCGCCCAGGCCCTCCGCGGCGAGCGTCGCCGCGATCTCCTCCACCGAGCGGGCCGCGGCCCGCTGGAAGCTCTCCCGCAGCGCGAGGTCCTCGATCGGATAGCCCGTGGTGGTCATCTCGGGGAACACGACCACGTGGGCGCGCAGCGCGTGCGCGGCGCGGCAGCGGTCCAGGATCACGGAGGCGTTACCAGCGATGTCGCCCACGCAGGTGTTGATCTGGGCGAGCGCGATGCGGAGGTCGGACATGGGTCAAGGGTAGGGCGCGCGGCGCGCGTGGACGGGACACACGTTCGTCACACGGATGGGGCAAGATGGGCGCCATGGACAAGCAGCAGGAATTCGTGCTCCGCACCGTCGAGGAGCGTGACATCCGCTTCATCAGGCTCTGGTTCACCGACGTGCTGGGGATCCTCAAGTCGGTCGCGATCGCGCCGGCGGAGCTCGAGAACGCGTTCGCGGAGGGCATCGGCTTCGACGGGTCCGCCGTCGAGGGCCTCACGCGCGTGTACGAGGCGGACATGGTCGCGAAGCCGGACCCGGCGACGTTCCAGATCCTGCCGTGGCGCGGCGAGCGCCAGGGTGCCGCGCGCATGTTCTGCGACATCTTCACGCCCGACGGCGAGCCCGCGCTGTCGGACCCGCGTCAGGTGCTCAAGCGCACGCTCGACAAGGCCTCCGCGCAGGGGTTCAGCTTCTACACGCACCCCGAGATCGAGTTCTACCTGTTCAAGCAGTTCGAGCGCGGCCAGCAGCCGGTTCCCGTGGACCGTGCGGGCTACTTCGACAACGTGCCGCGCGGCACCGCCCACAACTTCCGCCGCGAGGCGATCACCATGCTCGAGAACATGGGCATCTCGGTGGAGTTCAGCCACCATGAGGCGGGCCCGGGCCAGAACGAGATCGACCTGCGCTACGCGGATGCGCTCACCACCGCGGACAACGTCATGACGTTCCGCACGGTCATCAAGGAGGTGGCGCTCGAGCAGGGCGTGTTCGCCTCCTTCATGCCCAAGCCCCTGTTCGAGTCGCCGGGCTCCGGCATGCACACCCACCTCAGCCTGTTCGAGGGCGACCGCAACGCGTTCTTCGAGGCGGGCGCGGACCACGGGCTGTCACTGGTCGCGCGCCAGTTCATGGCGGGCCTGCTGCGTCACGCGCCGGAGATCACCGCGATCACCAACCAGTACGTCAACTCCTACAAGCGCCTGTGGGGCGGCGCGGAGGCGCCCTCGTACGTGTGCTGGGGCTCCAACAACCGCTCCGCGCTGGTGCGTGTGCCGCTGCACAAGCCGGGCAAGGGCCAGTCGACGCGCGTCGAGTACCGCGCGATGGACTCCGCCGCGAACCCGTACCTCGCGTTCGCGGTGCTGCTCGCCGCGGGCATGAAGGGCATCGAGGAGGGTCTCGAGCTGCCCGAGGGTGCGGAGGACGACGTCTGGGAGCTCTCCAACGCGGAGCGCCGCGCCATGGGCTTCGAGCCGCTGCCCACGTCGCTCGCGGAGGCGATCGCGGAGATGGAGCGCTCGGAGCTGGTCGCCGAGACGCTGGGCGAGCGCGTGTTCGACTTCGTGCTGCGCAACAAGCGTGCCGAGTGGGAGGCGTACCGCGCCCAGGTCACCCCGTACGAGCTCGACACCTACCTCTCCGTCCTCTAGGGGAGGCGCGTTGAGCGCTCGCGAGGTCTCCTTCACCACGCTGCTGCGGCGTGCGGGCGCATCCGAGCCCGCACGCGCGGCGGGGCTGGTGGAGGAGATCCAGGCCGCGGCCGGGATCACCCTCGAGGATCCGGCGACGCTGGTCTCGTACCTGCCGGACCCCGACGCGGGCCTGCTGCAGCTGCTGCGGCTGGTGGAGTCGGCGCGCGATGCGGGTCACCTCGACACGCTGCGCCGCCTCGCGACCATGCGCGCGGGTGCCAAGCTGGGCGTGCTGCTGGGCGGCTCGCTCGCGCTGGGCGACTTCCTCATCCGCCACCCCGAGTTCATCGCGGACTTCGCGGAATGGCCGGAGGACGAGCCGTTCTCCGTGGTGGACGTCCGCGCCGTCCTGCTCATGGCGGTAGGGGCCGACCCGACGCACGATGCGCCGGTCGCCTCCATCGGCGGCGCCGAGGGCATCGCGGCGATGCGGGTGGCCTACCGGCGTGCCCTGCTGCGGGTGGCGGCGGAGGACCTGTTCACGGACGCGCCGCCCACGCTCATGCCGGCGGTGGGCGCCGCGCTCGCGGACCTCGCCGGGGCGGCGCTGGAGGCGGGCCTTGCGATCGCTCGCCATGACCAGCCCGACCATGCCGCGACCCGGCTCGCGATCATCGCGATGGGCAAGTGCGGCGCGCGGGAGCTCAACTACGTGTCCGACGTCGACGTCATCTACGTCGCCGAGCCCGCGGAGGGTGTCGAGGACGCGCGCTCGCTCCAGGTGGCGACGCGGCTCGCCGTCGCCGCCGCGAAGGCGTGCGGCGGCATGGGGGTCGAGCCGGCGCTGTGGGAGGTGGACCCGAACCTACGTCCGGAAGGGCGTGACGGGCCGCTCGTACGCAACCTGGCCTCGCATCGTGCCTACTACGACCGCTGGGCCGAGACGTGGGAGTTCCAGGCGCTGCTCAAGGCGCGGCCGGTCGCCGGCGATCCCGCGGTGGGCGCGGCGTACGTGGACGCGCTGTGGCCGCTGGTGTGGAGCGCGGTGGAGCGGCCGGGGTTCGTGGAGTCGGCGCAGGCGATGCGCCGCCGCGTCGAGCAGCACGTGCCTGCGGCGGAGGCGGGCCGGCAGATCAAGCTGGGGCCCGGCGGTCTGCGAGACGTCGAGTTCACCATCCAGCTGCTGCAGCTGGTGCACGGCCGCTCGGACGAGTCGCTCAGGGTGCGCGGCACGCTCGAGGCGCTCGCGCGGCTGCGCGCCGCGGGATACGTGGGGCGCCCGCAGGCCGCGGCGATGGACCGTTCGTACCGCCAGCTGCGCGTGTGGGAGCACCGCCTGCAGCTGCGCAAGCTCACGCGCACCCACCTCATGCCCGAGGACGACCAGGCGCGGCGTGTGCTCGCACGCGCCTCGGGGTTCGCGACGGTCGGGTACATGGACGAGGTGTGGACGGACATCAGGCGCGACGTGCGCGCGATGCACCTCGAGATGTTCTACCGGCCCATCCTGCCGGTGGTCGCACGGCTGAGCGCGGACGAGGCGAGCCTCGACGACGCGGCGGCCAAGGCGCGCCTCGCGGCCGTGGGCTACGTGGATCCCGCCGGCGCGTACCGGCACATCCAGGCGCTCACGGAGGGGGTGTCGCGGTCCGCCGCGATCCAGCGGCAGCTCATGCCCGCGATGATCGGCTGGTTCGCGCAGGGCGCGGACCCGGACGCGGGGCTGCTCGCGTTCCGCCAGCTGTCGGAGCAGCTGTCGCGCACGCAGTGGTACCTCAAGCTGCTGCGCGACTCCGGCACGGCGGCGGAGCGGCTCGCGCGGCTGTTGTCGACTTCTGCGTACGTGTCGAAGGCGCTGCTCGCCTCCGGTGAGGCCGTGACGTGGCTCGACCGCGACGAGGACCTGGTGCCACGCGACTACGCCCGCCTGTGGGGCGAGGCGGACGCGGTGCTGCGCCGCTCCAACGACCCGCCGCAGGCGATCACGGCGCTGCGGGGCCTGCGCCGTCGCGAGCTGTCGCGCGTGGCCGCCGCGGACGTGCTGGGCATGATCAACGCGTCGCGCGCGGCGCTGGCCGTGTCGCACAGCGCGGACATGCTGATCGAGGGGGCGTTGCGCATCGCGCGTCACACGGTGTGCGAGGCGCGGGGGCTGTCCGAGCTGCCCATCAGGTTCGCGGTCATCGCGATGGGCCGCTACGGCGGGCTCGAGATGGGGTACCAGTCGGACGCTGACGTGCAGTTCGTGTGGGATGCGGACGGTGACGCACCCGACGGCCAGGCGATCGCTGTCGCGCTCGCGCAGGAGCTGCGGTCGCTACTGCAGAAGGTGGGGCCGCAGCCGCCGCTCGCGATCGACGCGGACCTCCGCCCGGAGGGCCGCAACGGGCCGCTCGCGCGCTCGCTCGCCTCGTGCCGCGAGTACTACGGGCGCTGGTCCGACCCGTGGGAGGCGCAGGCGCTGCTGCGCGCGCGCCCGTGCGCGGGGGACCTGGACCTGCGGGCGGCGTTCGTCGAGATGATCGACGGGGTGCGGTATCCCGAGGCGCTGCCGGCGGGTGCGCTCAAGCAGATGCGCCTGCTCAAGGCGCGCATGGAGGCCGAGCGGCTGCCGCGTGGGATCGATCCAAGGCGTCACCTCAAGCTCGGGCCGGGCGGGCTGTCCGACGTCGAGTGGGTGGTGCAGCTGACCCAGCTGCGGCACGGCCGGCGGTACCCGGAGCTGCGCACCACCGTGACGCTCGACGCGCTGGCCGCGGCGGCGGACCTTGACCTCATCGCCCGGCCCGACGCGACCATGCTGCGTTCCGCGTGGGTGCTCGCGACGGACCTGCGCGGGGCGCTGGCGCTGCGCGGCAATGCGAAGGACACGGACGTGCTGCCCGCGGACCTCCGCGAGCTCGGGGTGCTGGCCGAGATCCTGGGCACGTCGCTGACGGGCTCGCAGCTCGACGAGAAGTACTCGCGCAACTCGCGCCGCGCCCGTGGCGTCACGGAGCGGCTGTTCTTCGGGTGGGAGGAGGACTCGCGATGAGGGCCCTGCGGACCGTGGTCTCTGCGCTGCTCATCCTCGCGGGCGCCTCGCTGATCGCCGCTTGGGCGGTGAGCGGCGTGGTGGTGCGCGCGGTCGAGGACGGCACCGCTGTCCATGCGATCGCCGAGCGCGCGTTGGAGGACCAGGCGATCGTGGACGCCATCGGCACGGCGATCGCGGACGGCGCGCTGGACGGGCTTGCGGAGGCCGGCTACGACCTCGACTTCCTGGGTCTCGACGACGTGGTGCGCGAGGCCATCGAGAACGCCGCCCGTTCGGACGACTTCCGCACCGCCTTGCTCGCCCAGGTGGACGATGCGCGGGCACAGTTCTCCGCCCAGGTCACCGCGGAGGTGCGCGCTCCCGCGCCGCTCGTGATCGAGATCGATCCGTCCCAGTACGTCAACGCCCGCATCGACGATATCCCGGTGGTGGGGGAGCGCGCGCCCGAGGTCGCGCTCGACCCCGTGCCGATCGAGGTGATGAGCGCCGCCGACTTCGAGGACGTGCGCACCGGGTATCGCGCGCTGGAGCTCGCCGCGCAGTGGGGGCTGTGGGCCGGCCTCGCGGCGATCGTGCTCGGGCTCGTGATCACGCACCGGACCCGCTGGTTCATGGTGAAGGCCGGCGCCGCCGTCGCGGTGGTCGCGGGCGGGCTGTGGCTGGTGCTGCAGTGGTGGGGCGTCGACGGGATCGTCGCGACGCTCCCCGGTGGTGCGGAGGGCAGCGCGGGGACCGCGTTGCTGCGGATCGTGACCGAGGGCACGGTCGCGGCGCTCTCGGAGAGGCTCGGCGTGATCGCGCTGGTCGGGGCCGCGGTCGCGGCGGTGTTCCTGGTGGTCGCGTGGGTCACGCGGCCGCGCGTGGGTCGCTGATCTACCAGCCCGTTTGAGGTTCTCCCCATCCCTTATGTCCTGAATGTCAGACCCCGGTGGTGTGATGGTCACATGGATGCGGCACACCTGTTCGATGACTCGCCCGGCGGCTCTGAAGCCGGGTTCGCGTCGGCGTGTGTGGATGCTCGGGTAG
>NZ_BBMA01000011.1 GCF_000971215.1 Demequina silvatica | reverse complement strand
GGCACGACGCGGCGGACACCTCCGCGGGGATGGATCAGGGATCTTCCAGCTGGGGATAACCAAGGCCGCGAGGCCACTGAGACACCGGGGAGACCCGGGCAGGTACGACGAGGGAGGCTTGTCAGCCCTGCGCGCGGAACAACGTCGCAGCGTGGCGCAGCGCCTTACGCGCCTCCGCCTTCTCCTTGACCGCCTCGTAGGCGAACGCCAGGTGGAACCAGGCGGCCCAGCTCTGCGGCTCCAGCTCGACGCCGGTACGCGCGACCTCGTAGAGATCCTGCGCGGCCTCGTCGGTGAGCCGCCCGTGGGCGTCGCGCGCGCCGTCGTGCAGCGGCAGCCCGCCCTCGGCCTCGAGGCGGGTCGCCATGCGCTGCACGGTGATGCCGGTGCGCCACTCGTTGACCAGGAACCACACCGCGATCACGGGCAGCACCAGCACCAGCGCGCCCATCAGCTTCGCGATGACGCCGGGCGTCTGCAGGAGCGCGAACGCGATGTTCGCCACCACGCCGACGAGCAGCGCGAGCAGCACCGTGGTCGCGACCGCGGCGAGGAACGCCGGGCGCCGCATCACGCTCACCGCACCGCCCTCACAGCGCCATGTAGCGGTCGAGGCCCACGGTGAGGCCCGGGTGGCGCGCAACCTCGCGCACGCCCAGGAGCACGCCGGGCATGAAGCTGATGCGGTCGAAGCTGTCGGTGCGGATGGTAAGCTGCTCGCCGGGGTTGCCCAGCAGCACCTCCTCGTGCGCGACCAGGCCGCGCAGGCGCACCGCGTGGACGTGGACCCCGTCGACCACCGCGCCGCGCGCGCCGTCGGGGTCGTGCGTGGTCGCGTCGGGCGACGGGCCGATGCCCGCCGCCGCGCGCGCCGCCGCGATGCCCTGAGCCGTGTGGGTCGCGGTGCCCGATGGCGCGTCCACCTTGTCGGGGTGGTGCAGCTCGACGATCTCGACGGACTCGAAGTAGCGCGCCGCGGCCGCGGAGAACCGCATCGCGAGCACCGCGCCCAGCGAGAAGTTCGGGGCGATGAGGACGCCCAGCTCGGGACGCTCGCGGAGGTGCTCCTCGACCCGAAGCAGCGACTCGGCGGTCCACCCGGTGGTGCCGACAACAGCGTGGATCCCGGCGTCGATGAGCGCGTGGACGTTCGCCTCGGTGGCGCTGGGGACCGTGAAGTCGACCGCGACGGAGGCCCCCGCGCGCGCGGCCTGGGCGAGGTCGTCGCCGTGGTCCAGGGAGGCCACCAGCTCGAGGTCGGGGGCGCCGTTCACGGCGTCCACCACATGGGAACCCATGCGCCCGGAGGCGCCCAGCACGGCGACGGAGATCATGCGTCGAGCGTACCGGGCGCCCGGGGCGGGCCGTCCGTCCCCTAGCCCGCGAATCCGGGCGGCACCATGCCGCCGCCCGCGCCACCGCCGGGGAACTGCATCTGCTGGTCCTCGGTCTCCGACGAGCCGCTGTCGAGGCCGCCCAGCAGGCCGCTGGACTCCTCCGACTCCTCGTCGCCGGACGTGAGCTCCGTGGTGAGGTCCGCGAGGATCACCTCGTCGCCCGCCTCGAGACCCGACGTGACCTCGGTGTAGACGGCGCCCACGGCGCCGGTCTCGATCGCCGCCTGGGTGGCGGTGCCGTCCTCGCCGACCACCTGAACCGTCGCGTCGCCCGCAGCGTCCGCCACGGCCGAGGTGGGCACCACGAGCACGCCGGTCGCGCCGGCCACGGTGATGCTCATGCGGGTCGCGGCGCCGATCCTGATCTCGAAGCCGGGGTCCGCGACCGCGATGGTGACCGCGTACGCCTGCGCGAAGTCGTTGCCCGAGTTCACGTTGCTGACGCTCGACACGACGCCGTCGACCACCTCGCCGCTGCTGGTGAGGGTGAGCCCCGCCTCCTGCCCGACCGCGAGCAGCTGGGCCTCCGTGAGGCCCACGGACAGCTCGACCAGGTAGGAGTTGTCGGACACCACGGTGATCGCGGCGGTGGTGTCGCCTGCCGTCACCGCGGCGTCCTCGGCGATCGCGACCGAGACCACCGTGCCGGCGACCGGGGCCGTCAGCGTCGCGTGCTCGACCTGCTGCTGCGCGACCTTCAGCGCGGCGCGCGCCGCCGTGATGTCGGCCTTGTCCGCGAGGATGTCCGCGGCGCTCGGAACGGTGTCCTCCGCGGTCGAGCCGGTCATCCCGCTCTCGGTGTCCGTCGCGGTGCCGGCGTCGGACGTTGTGCCGCCGGTCGCGGCGTCGGGCGTGCCCTGGAGCGACGTGCCGCCCTGCTCCTGCGTCGGCGCGTCGCCGCCGGTCGCACCGGCGTCTCCACTGGGCAGCGAGCCGCCGTCACCGCCCGTGGATCCATCCGTCGAGCCGCCGCCGTCGGAGCCGCCCGCAGCACCGCCATCCGCGGCGATCGCCTCCTGCAGCGCCGCGACGGCCGCGTCCACGTCCGCCGCGAGCTCCATGAGCGTCGCCTGCGCCTCGATCGAGACCTGGGACGCCTCCAGCGCCGCGTCGGTCGCCTCCTGACAGGCCGCCAGCGCCTCCGCGGACGCATCCGCATCGCCCTCCGCCGCACCCTCGAACGCGTCCTCCGTGCCGCCCTCGGTGAACGCGGCGCAGATCTCCTGCGCCTCCGCGGAGGCCGTCTGAGCGGCCTCGAGGAGCGCCTGCGCCACGTCGTACTGATCGAGCAGGGCGTCCTGCGCCGCCACCAGAGCGGCGCGCGCCTCCTCCACGGAGGTCGCGTCCCCGCCCGCGGCGGTGAGGACGATGCGCGTGTCGCCGGGCACGTACACCGCGGCGACCGCGGTGGTCGGGTCCGCGGTGGAGGGCTCCGCGGAGTACGCGGCCGAGGACGCCGTGGTGGAGGACGAGGTGCTCGAGGTGGAGCTGCCCTCGCTCTGCGCCTCCAGGTCCTCCGCGAGGGCCTCCTTGGCGTCCGCGAGCGCCTCATTCGCCTCGGTGACCGCGTCCTCCAGGTCGCCGGTGTCGAGCCGCGCGAGCACGTCGCCCGCCTCGACGGTGTCGCCCTCCTGGACCTTGACCTTGGCGACCGTGCCGTCCACCTGGAACGCGAGGTCGCGCTGGCTGGCGGAGGCGATGGCGCCGGTCGCGGTGAGCGTCTGCGTGACGTCCCCGGTCTGCGCGGCGGCGGTCCGGTAGGTGGCCGACGCGGACGAGGCTCCCGTGAGCACCACGGTGGCCGCGACCGCTCCGATCGCCACGGGCGCGGCGGCGAGCAGCCACCGCCTGCGCCCCGAGAGCAGGCCCGCGCGCGTCACGACGCGCTCTCGAGCGCCGGCTCGTCGGTGACGGCCGCGTCGCCGCCCGGCATCTCGCCGCCGCCGGGCATGCCCCCGCGACCGCCGCCGAAGCCCGTCGCGGAGACGCAGCCGTCGTCGCCGGGCGCGAACACGGAGATCGTGGTGGCGGCGTACCCGCCGGACGTGTCCGACTCTCCGTTCGCGGTCATGCACTGGCCCACCTCGATCGCGTCGAGGTCGGCGTCCTCCGTTCCCGTGATGGTGGCGTCCGCGGCGGCCGTCACGGTCGACTCCTCGCCGTCCGTCGACTCGACCGTCAGCTCGCCGCCCGCGACGGAGGTCACGGTGCCGGCGACCAGCGAGGCCGCGTCGAACCCGCCGCCCGGCATCTCGCCGCCGTCGGGCATCGCGGTGGGCGCGCCGTCGGGGATCTCGCCGCCCTCGGGCATCGCGGTGGGCATGTCGGTGGGCATCTCGCCGTCCGTGGGCATCTCGCCGCGGTCGAAGCCGCCCATGCCGCCGCCGAAGCCGGTCGAGCAGGTGCCGTCCTCGTCGGCGTCGGTCACGCTGATGGTCGTGGCGGTGTCGTCGTCGCCGAGCGTCGCGACCACGCAGGCCCCGACCGCGATGTCCGCGAGCGCGATGTCGACCTGCTGGGTCACGGTGGTGGAGTCGTCGAAGCTCACGGCCGTCTGGGTGGAGCCGTCCTGCACCTGGGCGACACCGTCGGTGACGTACGCGATCTCGCCGGTGACGCCGGAAGGCGCCCGGCCCCCCGCATCGTCCACGCTTCCCAGCACGGGGGTGGAGGCGTCGGCGGAGGCGGAGGCCTCGGTCTCGGCGGCCTCGCCGGCGGAGCATCCGCTGAGGAGGGCGACGCCGAGCATCGCCGTCACGATCGACAGCTGGGTCTTCTTCATGAGGGTGTCCTATCTCTCAGTCGTTCACGTTCACTGGTCGCGCAGCGCGTCGATGGGCGCGAGCTTGGCGGCGCGGGCCGCCGGGTAGACGCCGAACACCGCCCCGATCCCGACGGCGACCACCACGGACACCACGAGCGCGAGGCCCGAGATGACGATGGTGGAGCCGAGCACCGAGGGCAGCGCCAGCGCGAGGCCGACGCCGATGATCACGCCCACGGCGCCGCCGCTGAGGCCCAGGATCATCGCCTCGATGAGGAACTGGTTGCGGATGTTCGCGGGTGCGGCGCCGAGCGCCTTGCGCAGGCCGATCTCCCTGGTCCGCTCCGTGACGGACACGAGCATGATGTTCATCACGCCGATCCCGCCGACCAGCAGCGCCAGCGCGGCGATGCCGGTGAGCAGCACGGTGAGCTTCTCGTACACGGAGGTCGCGGCGTCGAGCAGCGAGTCCTGCACCTCGACCGTGAAGTCCGCGTCCTCGGCGGACGCGAGGCCGTGGAGGTTGAGCAGCAGCGACGTGGTCTCCTGCGAGGCGGCGCTCAGCACGTCGGAGGACGCCGCCTTCACGTAGATGGTATCGACCGACTCGCTGTTGCCCGACGTGTCGAGCTGCTCGACCATGGTGGTCATCGGCACCACCGCCATGTCGTCGAGCGACGTCTCGCCGGAGGATCCGGCCTCCGCCAGCACGCCGACGATCTCGTACGCCTCGCCGTCGATGGTGACGTCCTGGCCCACCACCGAGGTGCTCCCGAACAGCTCCTGGGCGGTCTCCGCGCCCAGGACGATCACGGAGGCCGCCGCCGTCGCATCGTCCTCGGTGAAGAAGCTCCCGTACAGGAGCTCCCGCGAACGGACGTCGGCCCAGCTGGTCGAGGTGCCCGTCACGTCCGTGGTCCAGTTGCTCTCGCCGTACTCGAGCGACAGGCTGGCGGTCTTCTCGGCGGCGACGTCCGCCGCGTCGGGCACCGCGACCTCGGAGGCGAGCGCCTCCGCGTCGGTGAGCGTGAGGGTCTCGCCGCTGCCGAAGCCGCCGCGCAGGCCACTCTCGTCGGTCGACGAGCCGGGCGACACGATCAGCAGGTCGGAGCCGAGCGCGGCGATCTGCTCGGACACGTCCTTCTGGGTGCCGAGCCCGAGCCCGACGGTGAGCACCACGGACGCGATGCCGACGACGATCCCGAGCATGGTGAGGATGGACCGCATCTTGTGGGAGCGGATCGCACGCCAGGAGCTGGCGAGCAGGTCGGCGGGCCTCACTTGGCGATCTCCGTTCCCGCCCCGACGAACTGCCCGTCGGTGACGTTGTAGACGGTCCCCGCGCGCGCGGCGACGTCGGACTCGTGGGTGATGAGGACGATGGTCGAGCCCTCGGAGTGAAGGTCGTCGAGCATGCCCAGGACGTCGCGCGTCGAGTGCGAGTCGAGGTTGCCCGTCGGCTCGTCCGCGAGCACGATCGCGGGCTCGGTCACCAGCGCCCGCGCGATCGCGACGCGCTGCTGCTGGCCACCCGACAGCTGCCCGGGGTGGTTGCGGCTCTTGTCGCCCAGCCCGACCCGCTCGAGCGCGACCATGGCGCGGTCCCGGCGCTCGGCCGGCGACACGCCCGCGTACACCAGCGGGAGCTCCACGTTGCCCAGCGCGGTGAGGCTGGACAGCAGGTGGAACTGCTGGAACACGAAGCCGATGCGGCGGTTCCTGGCGGACGCGAGCGCCACCTCGTCCATGCGGGAGACGTCCTCGCCCGCGAGCACGTAGCTGCCGGAGGTGAGCACGTCGAGGCAGCCGAGGATGTTCATGAGCGTGGACTTGCCGGAGCCCGAGGGGCCCACGATCGCCACGTACTCGCCCGGGAAGATCCTGCAATCGATGCCGCGCAGCGCCTCGAACTCGATGTCGCCCGTGTGGTACGTCTTTCGCGCGCCGGTCAGCTCGATGACGGGTGCGGCCATCAGCCCTGCCCGCCCGGGAACTGGCCGCCGGTGGGCATCTGACCGCCGGTCGGCATCTCGAAGCCCTCGGGAAGCTGCCCGCCGAACATGTCCTCGAGGCCCTCGGTCCCCGTCTCCCCGGACGAGGTGATCACGGTGACCTGGAGCTGCTCGCCCTCCTCGAGGCCGTCCGTGACCTCGGTGTAGCTGCCGATCGTGTCGCCCAAGGTGACCTCGCGCTCCTCGGTCTCCCCCGCATCGTCCACCACGGTCACCGTGGACACGCCGTCCGTGGTGGTCACCGCGTTGGTCGGGATGGCGAGGACGTCGACCTGGCGGAGGTAGACGATGTCCGCGGTGACGGAGGTGCCCTCGTACAGGCCCTCGACGTCGCCCGTGACCTGCAGCTCGACGGCATAGGTCGCGCTTCCGCCCGTGGTGGTCGGCAGGTTCGCGATGTCCGTGACGAGGCCGAAGAACTCGCCGTCGACGTCGTCCGACGTGAAGGTCACCTGGTTGCCCTCGGCGATCTGGGCGACCTCGTCCTCGGACAGGCTCACGGAGACCGTCCACTCGTCCTGACCCACGATGGTGACGCCGGAGTCCGTGGTGGTGGTCGCGGCCGTGGTGGTGCCGGTCATCGCGGAGGCGCCGGACGTCCCTGAGGTCCCGCTCGACGCGCTCGACGACGACCCGCCCGTCACCACGTCCCCGACCTCGTACGGCTGGGCCGTGACGAGCCCGGCCATGTCGGCCGTGAGCGTGGCGTCGCCCATCGCGTCCCTCGCGTCCGCGACGGACTCCTTCAGCACCGCGACCTGCGCCTCGGCGGCGGAGATCTGCGCGGCGCTCGAGTCGGAGCCGTCGTCGGCGTCCTCGAGGTTCGCGAGCGTCGCCTTCGCCTGCGCGAGCTCCGCCTGCGCGGACCGCAGCGAGGCCGTGAGCTGCAGCGTGTCGATGGTGGCGATCACGTCGCCCTTCTCGACGGTGTCGCCCGCCTCGACCTTCACCTTCGTGACGGTGCCCGACGCGTCGAACGCGAGCGAGTCGGAGGCCACGGCCGCGAGCGTGCCGGTGGCGGACACGGACTCCTCGAGCGTCTGCAGCCCGACGGTCACGGTCTGCTCGGCGCCGCCCTCCATCGCGAGGGCGTCGCGGCCCTGCTGCTCGCTCTCAGGGGCCCACAGCGCCATGGCGCCGGCACCTATGCCGACGCCCGCGAGGACCGCCCCGGCGGGCACCCCCCACGTCCGCACGCGTGTCCATCGGGAAGGGTTGTGGGGCATCGTCCATCCGTTCGATCGTCACCGACTGTCGGTGAGACCGTATGGACGCAACCTGGGAGATGCCTGGCAAGTGTGTAAGGGCAGCATAAGCACCCGCGATGCGGGTGCTGACCAGGGACGATGCGCGGGTTACGCGGGCCCGACCCTCACCGAGACGCGGTCGCGGGTGGCAAGGTCCGCGGCCAGAGTGCGCACCTGGTCCGCGGTGACGGCCCGCACGTCGCCGAGCATCTCCGCGATGGACCACAGGTCGCCGTAGACGAGTTCCGCCTTGCCCAGGCGGGACATGCGCGAGTACGAGTCCTCGAGGCGCAGCACCATGCCGCCCGCGATCTGGCCCTTGGCGCGCTCGAGCTCGGACTCGGTGACGCCCTCGGCCATGCGCTCGAGCTCGTGGGCCATGAGGCGCTCGACCTCGTCGACCTTCGCGGGCGTGCACGCGCCGTAGATCCCGAAGATGCCCGTCTCCGTGCTGGGCGCTCCGAACGAGTACACCGAGTAGGTGAGGCCGCGCTTCTCGCGGATCTCCTGGAACAGGCGCGAGCTCATGCCGCCGCCCAGGATCGCGTTGTAGACCGCGAGCACGGACCGGCGGTCGTCGGTCGCGGAGAACCCGCGCGTGCCCAGGAGCACGTGGGCCTGCTCGAGCTCGCTCCTGCGGATCCGCACCTCGGGCGTGAGGGTCGCCTCCACCGGCGCGAAGCGATCCCGGCGCCCCACCGGCACCGCGTCGCCCGCGAGGTCCCAGCCGCCCGCGACCAGCGCATCGTGCACCTGCGCGCAGACGGCGTCGTGGTCCACTCCCCCGGCCGCCGTGACGATCAGCCCGGCCGGCGAGTAGTGGCGCCGGTAGTGAGCCTGGACCGCGTCGCGCGTGACGGCCTCGATGATCTCGGGCGTGCCGCCGATGGGCCGGCCCAGGACGTGGCCGCCGAGCACCGCCTCGGTGAAGCGCTCGTGGATGACGTCGCCCGGGTCGTCCTCGTTCATCGCGAGCTCCTCGAGGATCACCCCGCGCTCCATGTCGAAGTCCGCCTGGTCGAGCCGCGCCGAGGTGACCATGTCGAGCACCACGTCGATCGCCATCGGCAGGTCGGTGTCGATCACCCGCGCGTAGTAGCAGGTGTACTCCTTGCCGGTGAGGGCGTTGGACTCGCCGCCGACGCGGTCGAACTCCTCCGCGATGTCGAGCGCGGTCCTGCGTGCGGTGCCCTTGAACAGCAGGTGCTCGAGGAAGTGCGTCGAGCCGGCGTGCTCGGGGGCCTCGTCCCGGGAGCCGACCCCGATCCACGCGCCCAGCGTCGCGCTGCGCATGCCGGGGATCTGCTCGGTGAGCACGCGGACGCCGCCGGGCAGGATGCTGCGGCGGATGACGGCGCCGTGGTCCTGCTCGATGGCGAGGTCGGAGCCGAGCGCTCCCGCGTGCACGAGGGGAAGGGTGTGAGGCATGAGGGCGAGCCTAGTCGCGGTGCGGCGCCCAGGAACGCCGAAGGGCGGCCCGGCGAACCGGACCGCCCTTCGAGCGTCAGAACCTGGGGCGCTTACGCCTCGACGGTCTCCTCGGCCTCCGCGGACTCCGCGCCGGCCTCCTCGACCACGCCGAGCGACAGCTTGCCGCGCGGGTCGACCTCGGTGATCTCCACCTGGATCTTCTGGCCCACGCCGAGCACGTCTTCGACGTTCTCGACACGCTTGCCGCCCACGAGCTTGCGGATCTGCGAGATGTGGAGCAGGCCGTCCTTGCCCGGGCTGAGCGAGATGAAGGCGCCGAACGCGACGGTCTTCACCACGGTGCCGACGAAGCGCTCGCCGACCTCGGGGACGTGCGGGTTCGCGATCGCGTTGATCGCGGCGCGCGCGGCCTCCGCCGACGGGCCGTCGGTGGCGCCGATGTACACGGTGCCGTCGTCCTCGATCGAGATGTCCGCGCCCGTGTCGTCCTGGATCTGGTTGATCATCTTGCCCTTGGGGCCGATGACCTCGCCGATCTTGTCGACGGGGATGCGCACCGCGATCACGCGGGGCGCGTGCGGGCTCATCTCGTCGGGCTCGGAGATGGCCTGGGCCATCACGCCGAGGATGTGCAGACGCGCGTCCTTGGCCTGCGACAGCGCGCCGCCGAGCACCGAGGCGGGGATGCCGTCGAGCTTGGTGTCGAGCTGGATCGCGGTGACGAACTCGGAGGTGCCGGCGACCTTGAAGTCCATGTCGCCGAACGCGTCCTCGGCGCCCAGGATGTCGGTGAGCGCCGCATAGCGGGTCTCACCGTCGACCGTGTCGGACACCAGGCCCATCGCGATGCCCGCGACGGGGGCCTTCAGCGGCACGCCGGCGTTGAGCAGCGAGAGCGTCGAGGCGCACACGGAGCCCATCGAGGTCGAGCCGTTCGAGCCGAGCGCCTCGGACACCTGACGGATCGCGTACGGGAAGTCCTCGCGCGACGGGAGCACGGGCACCAGGGCACGCTCGGCGAGCGCACCGTGGCCGATCTCGCGACGCTTGGGCGAACCCACACGACCGGTCTCACCCGTCGAGAACGGCGGGAAGTTGTAGTGGTGCATGTAGCGCTTCTTCGTCTCCGGGTTGAAGGAGTCGATCTGCTGCTCCATCTTGAGCATGTTGACCGTGGTGATGCCCATGATCTGGGTCTCGCCACGCTCGAAGATCGCGGAGCCGTGCACGCGGGGCACCACGGCGACCTCGGCCGAGAGGGGACGGATGTCCTTGAGGCCACGGCCGTCGATGCGGACGCCGTCCTTGAGGATGCGCTGGCGGATGGTCTTCTTGGTGACCGCGCGGACGACCGCGGAGATCTCCTTCTCGCGACCCTCGAACTGACCGTCGAACTGCGCGTGCGCGGCGTCCTTGATCTCGTCGAGACGGTTCTCGCGCTCCTGCTTGTCGGCGATCTGCAGCGCGGCGGCGAGGTCGCCCTCGATGGCGGCTGACACGGCGGCGAACACGTCGTCCTGGTAGTCGAGGAAGCGCGGGAACTCGCGGGTCTCCTTCGACGACTGCGCGGCGAGGGCGATCTGCGCCTCGCACAGCGCACGGATGAACGGCTTCGCGGCCTCGAGACCCTCGGCGACGACCTCCTCCGTGGGGGCCTTGGCGCCCTCGGCGATGAGCTCGAACGCGTCGTCGGTCGCCTCGGCCTCGACCATCATGATGGCGACGTCGTCACCCGCGATGCGGCCGGCGACGACCATGTCGAAGACGGCGCGCTCCTTCTGCGAGTACTTGGGGAACGCGACCCACTGGCCGTCGATGAGCGCGATGCGCACGCCGCCGATGGGGCCGGAGAACGGCAGGCCGGCGATCTGCGTCGACGCGGAGGCCGCGTTGATCGCCAGGGTGTCGTAGGCGTCGTCCGGGTTGATCGCGAGCACCGTCACGACCACCTGGATCTCGTTGCGCAGGCCGGACACGAAGGTCGGGCGCAGCGGACGGTCGATCAGGCGGCACGTGAGGATCGCGTCCGTCGAGGGGCGACCCTCGCGGCGGAAGAACGAGCCGGGAATCTTGCCCGCGGCGTACGAGCGCTCCTCGA
Source organism: Demequina silvatica (assembly GCF_000971215.1). Classification (GTDB taxonomy): domain Bacteria; phylum Actinomycetota; class Actinomycetes; order Actinomycetales; family Demequinaceae; genus Demequina; species Demequina silvatica. The sequence goes on along the minus strand of NZ_BBMA01000011.1, from coordinate 132,024 downwards.
CGTCCACCGTCAGCGGGAAGAAGTCGAAGCCGTCGCGGGGGCTCTTGCCGGCCGTGGTGGCCGACAGCAGCATGGTGTCGTTGTCGAGGTACGCGGCAACGGTGCCCGCGGCCTGCTGCGCGAGACGACCCGTCTCGAAGCGGACCGTGCGGGTGCCGTAGGCGCCGTTGTCGATGACGGCCTCGGCAAACTTGATCTCAGGACCCTCCATCAGGAGTTGCTCCTTGCCTATTCGTGGCAGGCAGGCGGATGCGGCTCACGCCGCGTCACTGATCGTCAGTCGAAACGCTCAGAACGGTCCCCGTACGGAAGGGGGTTCTGGGGGTCACCACCGAGGATCAGCATCCGGCTGGCCTGCCAGGTTGTGTTGGTCGGCCCGGCGAACCGGGCCGCGACAATCCTAACAGCAGGGAGGGACGATGCGCGGGTTCCGCGCGCGCCCCGGCGACGTCCGCGCGGGGCCGGGCCGGCGCATCGTCCCCGGGTACGCGAAAGCCCGGCCGCTGCTACCCCTGGGGGGAGCGGCCGGGCAGACGCTGGGAGGGGCTGCGCTCAGCGGCGCAGGCCCAGACGCTCGATGAGCGAGCGGTAACGGTTGATGTCCGTCTTCGCGAGGTAGTTGAGGAGGTTGCGGCGACGGCCGACCATGAGGAGCAGGCCACGACGCGAGTGGTGGTCGTGCTTGTGCTCCTTGAGGTGCTCGGTCAGGTCCTTGATGCGCTGCGTGAGGACGGCGACCTGAACCTCGGGAGAGCCGGTGTCGCCCTCGTGGGTCGCGTACTCGGTCATGATGGACTGCTTCACTGCTGCGTCGAGTGCCACTGGCGTCTCTCTTCCGGTTCGTTGCGCGGCGCAACCGGGCATGTTCTCCGGTGCACTGGGATCCGCGGCCGTTCTGACGGCGACTGTCAATGGTACAGGAATGCGCGGACGGACGCGAACCGGCGTCAGGCACGCACCGCGAGCACGGCGCGGCACCAGTCGACGTCCTCGCCGAGCGCGGTCACCAGCGCGTCCAGCGACCCGAAGTCGAGCATGGGACGGCGCCACTCGACGAGGTCGAGCGCGACCTCCGCGTCGTACAGGTCGATGCCGTCGCGGTCGATCACGTACGCCTCGATGCGCAGGTCCGTGCCGCCCACCGTGTAGTTCATTCCGAGGCTGATCGCGGCGGGCATGCGCTCCCCCACGAGCGCTCCGGCGCGCGCGTTGGCGTGCCCGTCGAGCACGGTGAGCCACCCGGCGTAGACGCCGTGGCGCGGGATCATCCCCGCGCTGTGGTCGAGGTTCGCGGTGGGGAAACCGATCTCGCGGCCGAGCGCGTCGCCATGGATGACCGTGCCGCGCAGGCGGTGCTCGCGGCCCAGCACCTCGGTCGCGGAGGGCAGGTCGCCCGAGTCGAGCAGCTCGCGCACCCAGGTCGAGGACCACCGGCGTCCCGACTCGGAGATCGCGCACGCGTCGTCGATGATGTCGACCGCGAAGCCGAGCTGGGCGCCCAGCTCGCGCATGGTCTCCACGTCGCCGGCGTTGCCGCGCCCGAAGCGCGTGTCGCGGCCCACCACCACGCACGAGGCGTGCAGGCCGTGCACCAGGTAGTCGAGCACGAACTCCTCGGGCGTCTGCCGCGCGAAGTCGAGCGTGTACCGCACCACCAGCACGCCGTCGAGGCCGGTCGCCGCGAGCCGCTCGAGGCGGTCGTCGAGCCCGGTGATGAGCTCGGGCTGGTGCGCCGGGTCGTGCACGGCCTTGGGGTGCGGGTCGAACGTCATCGCGAGGGCGACGTGACCGCGCTCGCGCGCGTCCGCCACCATCGCCTGCAGCACGGCCTGGTGACCGCGGTGGACGCCGTCGAAGTTCCCGAGCGTGACCACGGCGGGACCCAGGTCGGGGATCTCCGCGAGCGAGCGCCAGACGTGCATGCCGGTCATTCTGCCGCAGGAGCGGCGGGGGACGATGCGGCGGCCGGCTCGAACACGATCGCGGGCTTCGCGCGGCCCGCCTTGGGCTCGACGATCGCGACGGCGCGCGGGCCGGGCGCGATCGCCACGCTCGGGCCCTCCACGGTCGCGTCGATCCACTGCCCGAAGGACAGCGCGGCGGCGTCCCGATCGGACACCTCGAGCACCGGCAGCGTCGCCGCCGCGGCGTCCGCGAGGGGGACGCGGGGCAGCGGCTCGCCGTCGTCGACCACGGCGCCCAGGTCCTCGAGCGTGCGGGCGACGTCGAGCCCGATCCCGCCCACACGCGTGCGGCGCAGCGCGGTCAGGTGGCCGCCCACGCCGAGCGCGGCGCCCAGGTCGCGCGCGAGCGCGCGCACGTACGTGCCCGAGGACACGTCCACCCGGACGTCCAGGTCCACCACCGCATCGTCCCTCCGCACCTCCAGGAGGTCGAAGCGCGACACCGTGACGGGCCGCTCGGGAAGCTCGACGTCCTCTCCCCCGCGCACGCGGGCGTAGGCCCGCTTGCCGTCGACCTTGATCGCGCTGACGGCGCTGGGGCGTTGGAGGATGTCGCCCGTGAGGCGGGCGATGGCGGAGCGGATGGCCTCGTCCCCTACCGCGGACGCGTCCGCGGTCGAGGTGACCTCTCCCTCCGCATCGTCCGTCACGGTCGACTGGCCGAGCCGGATGGTGGCGTCGTAGGACTTGTCATGCCCCACGACGTAGGTGAGCAGCTTGGTCGCCTTGCCGATCCCGAGCACCAGCACGCCGGTGGCCATGGGGTCGAGCGTGCCGGCATGCCCCACCTTGGACGTGGCCGCCAGCCGGCGGACCCGCGCGACGACGTCGTGCGAGGTCCAGCCGGCCGGCTTGTCGACCACGACCAGTCCGGGGACGGGCTCGGGACCGCCCTTGCGACCCAACTAGGACTCGTCCTCGTCGGGGTGCTTGTACGGGTCGGACTCGCCCGCGTACTCCGCGGTCTCGCGCAGCCGCTTGAGCTCCTCGTCCCGCACGTGCGCCTCGTGGAGGGCACGGTCGAGGCTCGCCGCGGTCTCGGGGACCGCGTCGAGGTGGAACTCGAGCGTCGGGGTGAGCCGGATGCCCAGCTGCGAGCCCACGATCGCCCGCAGCCGACCCTTGGCCTTCGCCAGGCCCTTGGCCGCGTCCTCCCGCTCCTCGTCCGTGCCGAGGACCGTGTAGAACACGGAGGCCTGCTGGAGGTCGCCGGTCACGCGGACGTCCGTCACGGTGACGAACGTCAGCCGCGGGTCCTTGATCTCGGTCTGGAGCGCGCGGGCGACGATCTTCTTGATCGTGCCCGCGAGCTTCAGAGCCCTCGCCTTGTCAGCCATCAGCCCCTCGGGATCTCGACCATCTCGAAGGTCTCGATGATGTCGCCGACCTGGATGTCGTTGAACTTGCCGAGCCCGATACCGCACTCGAAGCCGTCGCGGACCTCGGTCGCATCGTCCTTGAACCGGCGCAGCGTCTCGATGGTCGGCTCGCCGATGACGACGCCGTTGCGCACGACCTTCGCCTTGGCGTTGCGGACGATCTTGCCGGTACGCACCAGGCAGCCCGCGATGTTGCCGAACTTGGACGAGCGGAAGATCTCCATGATCTCCGCGCCGCCGACCTGACGCTCCTCGAACTCGGGCTTGAGCATGCCCTTGAGCGCGGCCTCGACGTCCTCGAGCGCACGGTAGATGACCGAGTAGAAGCGCATGTCCACGCCCTCGCGGTCCGCGAGGTCCTGGACGCGCTCGGCCGGACGCACGTTGAAGCCGATGATGATCGCGTTGTCGACCGTCGCGAGGTTGACGTCGTTCTGCGTCACCGCACCGACACCGCGGTGGATGATGCGCAGGTCGACCTCGTCGCCCACGTCGATCTGGAGCAGCGCGTCCTCGAGCGCCTCGACGGCACCGGAGACGTCACCCTTGATGATGAGGTTGAGGGTCTCGACCTTGCCCTCCTCGAGGGCCTTGTTGAAGTCCTCGAGCGAGATGCGCTTGCGACGCTTCGCGAGCTGCGCGGCGCGCTCGGCGGCCGCGCGCTTCTCGGCGATCTGACGCGCGGTGCGGTCGTCGTCGGCCACCAGGAAGGTGTCGCCGGCGCCGGGCACCGAGGTCAGGCCGATCACCAGCACCGGACGGGCCGGGGTGGCCTCGGTGACCTGGTTGTCGTGCTCGTCGAACATCGCACGGACGCGGCCGTGGGCCGTGCCCGCGACGATCGCGTCGCCGACGCGCAGCGTGCCCGAGTTCACCAGGACGGTCGCGACGGCGCCGCGGCCCTTGTCCAGGTGCGCCTCGACCGCGACACCGCGGGCGTCCTTGTTCGGGTTCGCCCGCAGGTCGAGGCCCGCGTCGGCGGTGAGCAGGACGGCCTCGAGGAGGTCGTCGATGCCCTGGCCCTTGAGCGCGGACACGTCCACGAACATGGTGTCGCCGCCGTACTCCTCAGCCACCAGGTTGTACTCGGTGAGCTGCTGGCGGATCTTGGCCGGGTTCGCACCCTCCTTGTCCACCTTGTTCACCGCCACGACGATCGGCACGTTGGCCGCCTGGGCGTGGTTGAGCGCCTCGATGGTCTGGGGCATCACGCCGTCGTCCGCCGCGACAACGAGGATCGCGATGTCGGTGACCTGCGCACCACGGGCACGCATGGCGGTGAACGCCTCGTGACCCGGGGTGTCGATGAACGTGATGGCACGGTCGTGACCCTCGTGCGTGGTGTGCACCTGGTACGCGCCGATGTGCTGGGTGATGCCGCCGGCCTCGCCGGAGATGACGTCCGCCTTGCGGATCGAGTCCAGCAGGCGGGTCTTTCCGTGGTCGACGTGACCCATGACGGTGACGACCGGCGGACGGGCCTCGAGGTCCTCGTCGGTCTCCGCGGCGAGCTCGGCGTCCAGGTCGAGGCCGAAGTCCTCGAGGAGCTCCTTGTCCTCGTCCTCGGGCGACACGATCTGGATGATGTAGCCCAGCTCGGAGCCGAGGGCCTCGAAGGTGTCCTCGTCGAGCGACTGCGTCGCGGTCGCCATCTCGCCCAGGTGGAAAAGGACGGTGACGAGCGACGCGGGGTTGACATCGATCTTCTCGGCGAAGTCCGTCAGGGTCGCGCCGCGACGCAGACGGATGGGGGTCGAGCCGTCACCGCGAGGGATCTGCACGCCGCCGATGGCCGGGGCCTGCTGCTGCTCGTACTCTGCCCGCTTCGCGCGCTTCGACTTGCGACCGCGGACGGGCTTGCCGCCCGCACGGCCGAAGGCACCTGCGGTGCCGCCGCCGCGGCCGCGGCCGCCGGGGGCGGGACGGCCGCCGGGGCCGCCGAAGCCGCCGGGACGGCCGGGACCGCCGGCGCCGCCGGCACCCTGGCCGGGACCGCCGACGGGGCGGGGGCCGAAGCCACGACCCGGGGTGCCCGCGGGCCCACCGGGACGGGCGCCGCCGGGCGCGCCGGGACGGCCGCCGCCTGCACCCGCGCCGGCACCCGGACCACCGGGACGCGGGCCGGGACGGTTGGCCTGGAACGGGTTGTTGCCGCCCGGACGCGGACGGGGGCGCGGGCCCGCCGAACGGTCGCTGAACGGGTTGTTGCCCGCCGGGCGCGGACGCGGACGCGGCATGTCGCTGGGAAGCGGCACGTTGGAGCGCGGGGCGCCGGGCTTGGGCGCGGCGGCCTTCTCCGCTGCGGCCGGCTCGGCCACGGGGGCCTTCTCGGCTGCGGCGGCGGGCTTGGGTGCCGGCTTCGGGCCGGGTGCGGCCTTCGGGGTCTCCGCGGGGGCCGCAGGGGCCTCGGGAGCCTCGGCGGCGGGTGCCGCGGCAGGCTTGGGACCGGGCTTGGGGGCGCCGGGCTTCGCAGCGGGCTTGGCGGCCGGCTTGGCCGGCGCCGCCGCGGCGGGTGCTGCGGAGGCGGCCGCGGGGAAGGCCTCACGGGCCTTCCGCACCACGGGTGCCTCCAGGGTGGAGGACGGACCCTTGACGTATTCGCCGAGCTCGTTGAGCTTGGTGATCAGGTCCTTGCTCGAGACTCCGAGCTCCTTCGCGATCTCGTGAACGCGGGGCTTTGCCACTTCTCTCCTGTCTCGGCTCGCCCAAGACAGGGTCGAGCCATCGTTACGGCTGGGTGCTCATCGTGAGATGCTCATCGCTGGGCCATGGGCTTTCATCCCGTCTGATTCGATGGTGGGCACGGTCCACGCTAGCCGACCGTGAGGCCGGTGACGTCCAGGTCCGCCACGCGCAGCGCGCGGGGCAGGGCCCTCCGTCTCAGCGCCTGCGCGAGGCACTCCGGATCGGGGTGCAGCCAGGCTCCCCGGCCCGGCAGGCTGCGACGCTCGTCGACGACCGCGTGGCCGTCCACGCACGTCACCCGCACAAGGACCGACCGAGACGCCCGACCCCTGCATCCGACGCACGTCCGCACCGGTTCCTGAGGAGCGGTGGCGGGGGCGCCGACGTCACGAGACGGGTCTCTCGGCTTCACCAGTCTAGCGGATCCCCGTCAGCGCCCGGATCCGGCTCGCCCGGGCACGTCGGGCTGCTCGTCCGAACGGATGTCGATGCGCCACCCCGTGAGGCGTGCCGCGAGGCGGGCGTTCTGCCCCTCCTTGCCGATCGCGAGCGACAGGTGGAAGTCCGGGACCACCACGCGCGCGGCGCGGGCCTCCTCGTCCACCACGGCGACCGACACGACGCGCGACGGCGACAGCGCGTTGCCCACGAACGTGGCCGGGTCGTCGTCCCAGTCGATGATGTCGATCTTCTCTCCGCGCAGCTCGCTCATGACGGCGCGGACGCGCGAGCCCATCGGGCCGATGCACGCGCCCTTGGCGTTGACGCCCGGGACCGTCGCGCGCACGGCGATCTTGGTGCGGTGGCCGGCCTCGCGGGCGAGGCTCATGATCTCGACGGTGCCGTCGGCGATCTCGGGCACCTCGAGCTCGAACAGCTTGCGCACCAGGCCGGGGTGGGTGCGCGACAGCGTGATGGACGGGCCCTTGGCGCCGCGGGAGATGTCGAGGACGTAGCCCTTGAGGCGCTCGCCGTGGACGTACACCTCGGTGGGGACCTGCTCGTGCGGCGGCAGGATCGCCTCGACGTCGCCCAGGTCCACGTGCACGTTCTTCGGGTCCGAGGACTGCTGGATGACACCCGACACCAGGTGGCCCTCACGCCCGGCGTACTCGCCCAGCACCGCATCGTCCCCCGCCTGACGCAGGCGCTGGAAGATCACCTGACGCGCGGTCGACGTGGCGATCCGCCCGAAGTCGGCCGGGGTGTGGTCGAACTCGGGGAGCTCGGCGGGGTCCTGACCCTCCTCGACGTCCTCGCGGGCGAGGATGGTCACCTTGCCGGTGACGCGGTCGAGGTGCGCGCGGGCGTGCCGGTACGCGCCCGGGGTCTTGTGATACGCGGAGACGAGCGCCTGCTCGATCGCGTCGACCAGCACGTCCAGACGGATGTCCTTCTCGCGCTCGAGGCCCCGCAGGGCCTGCATGTCGATGTCCATGTCCTACTACTCTCCCAGCCTCTTGAACTCCACGACGATGCGACCGTCCGTCACCTGCGCGACCGGGACGCGACGCTCCTCGCCGTCGACGTCGAGCACCAGCTCGTCCCCGTCGACGTCGGTGAGGCGTCCCGTGAGCGTGCCGTCCGCGAGGCGCAGCTCGAGCAACCGGGTCCGGGCGCGCATGAAGTGGCGGCGCTCGGTGAGGACGCGGTCGGTGCCGGGGGTCGAGACCTCGAGGACGTACGGCGTGGACGGCACGTTCGCCTCGTCCAGGGCGGCGCCGATGCGGCGGGAGGCCTCGGCGATGGCGTCGAGGTCGGCGCTGCCCACCTCGGTCTCCGGAAGGTCCAGCGTGACCACGACCCGCGAGCGCTTGCCTGCGGCGGTCACCTCGACTCCCTCGAGCACCAGCCCAACGGCCTCGGCCTCCGGCGCGGCGAGCTCGATGATGCGGCTCGTGATGTCCATGGCATCGCCTCCCACGCGCGGCGCGCGTTCCGTTCCTGAAATTCGGTCGACCCACATTCTAGGACCCTCGCAGGGGCATGTCATGATGGCGCCCATGCCGTCCCGTCCCTCCCGCGCGCTCGGCGTGGTCATCACCGCAGGCATCCTGGCGGTCGCGGTCGCGGGCTGCTCGTGGCGGGTGGAGACGCCGCCGCTCGAGCGGCGCACCCCCACGCCCACCGTGGTGCTGCGCGACCAGGCCGCGATCCGGGAGCAGACCGTGATCGACGTGGCGGACTCCTCCGAGTCCGGCGTGGCCGAGTCGCTGCTGGCCCCCGAGCGGCTTGCGGCGCTCGGCGGCGTGTACGTCGCGACGCCGTCGCCCACGCCGTCCCCCACGGCGTCGCCGACGCCCGATCCCACGCTCGAGGTCGCTGTCGCCGACGCGATCGACGGCGCGCTCGAGGCCGCGGAGGCCGCCGAGGCGGACGACCCCTCGCTGGCCGCGCTGCTGCGCGCGGTCGCGCTGTCCCACGCGGTGGTCACGGACGCTCCCGCCGTCGCGGGCAAGGCGCCGCGCGAGCGCGCCATGCCCTCGCTGGGCGATGAGGCGGGCCCGTGGCTGCCGGCCGACGGCACGTCCGCGGACGCGGCGGCCCTCGCGTCCCTGGCGGTCGCGCACGACCGCGCGTCCTTCGCCTACGAGGTCGCCGCGGCGCGCGCGACCGGGGTCGAACGCGAGCGGGCCCTCACGCGCTCCCGCCTGCACGAGGCCCGCGCCGCCGCCCTGGTCGCGCTGCCCGGCGTCGAGGACGACCGCGCGAGCCTCTATGACGTGCCTCCCGCCGGCACCGGGACGCGCAAGGCGCGGGCCGCCACCGAGCGCGCAGTGGAGACCGAGATCGCGGAGAGCTACGCGGCGCTCATCGACGGCGCGGACGCCGAGGACGTGCCGTGGATCCTGAACGGCGCGTACGACGCCTGGATGCAGGCCGCGTCCCTCCGTGGCTTCGACCTCGCCGACGTGCCGGCGCTGCCGGGCGTCACCGCCGCCGGCTGAGGCGCACCCGCGATCGCTGATCCACACGGATGCGACGCTGATCCACACGAACGCCCAGATGTGACCGCGCACATGCACGGAGCCGGCCCCCAGGGACCGGCTCCGTGTGGAACGCGGTCGAGAGGGGCGGGCCGCTCAGCCGGCCAGCGCCTCCTGGACGCGGGCGATCACAGCGGCCGCCGCATCGTCCACCGGAAGCGCCTCGCTGGTGCCCGCCGCGCGGACCTTGAGCTCGACGGTGCCCTCGGCGAGGCCGCGGCCCACCACCAGGATGAAGGGCGCGCCCAGCAGCTCGGCGTCCTTGAACTTCACGCCGGGCGAGACCTTGAAGCGGTCGTCGTAGCAGACCTCGATGCCCGCGGCCTCGAGCTCTCCCGCGAGCCGCGCGGAGGCCTCGAACACCGCGTCGTCCTTGCCGGTCGCGACCACGTGCACCTGGTACGGCGCGACCTGGATGGGCCAGACCAGGCCCAGCTCGTCGTGGTTGTTCTCCGCGAGCAGCGCCACGGCGCGCGTGACGCCGATGCCGTACGAGCCCATGGTGACCACCTGCTGCTTGCCGTTCTCGTCGAGCACGCGCAGGTCGAGCGCCTCGGCGTACTTGCGGCCCAGCTGGAAGATGTGGCCGATCTCGACGCCGCGCGCGAGCTCCAGCGGCCCGGAGCCGTCGGGCGACGGGTCACCGGCGCGCACGCTGGCGGCCTCGATGGTGCCGTCCGCGGTGAAGTCGCGGCCCATGGTGAGCTCGAACACGTGCTTGCCGTGGACGTCGGCGCCGGTGATCCAGCGGGTGCCGGGGACGATGCGCGGGTCGAGCAGGTACGGGATCGCCCGGTCCTCCTCGGAGCCCCGCTCCACGCCCTCGGGGCGGGCCTGCGGGCCGAGCGCGCCGGGGCCGATGTAGCCCTTCGCGAGCTCGGGGTGCTTGGCGAAGTCCTCTTCGTTGGCGGCCTCGACGCCGAACGGCGCCAGGGCGGCCTCGAGCCGGGTCATGTCCGCGTCGCGGTCGCCGGGCACGCCCACCACCAGGAGCGAGCGCTCCCCCGTGGGTGACGTGAGCGCGAGCACCACGTTCTTGAGGGTGTCCGCGGCGGTCCACTCGCGGTCGGCGCGCGGGTGCGCGGCGTTCGCGGCGGCGACCAGCGTGTCGATGGTCGGGGTGTCGGGGGTGTCCTCGACGTGGGCGGCGGGCGCATCGTCCCAGGGCAGGGCGTCGGGGACGGGCGTGGTGACGGCCTCGACGTTCGCGGCGTAGCCGCCGGGCGAGCGCACGAACGTGTCCTCCCCCACCTCGGTGGGCGACAGGAACTCCTCCGACTTCGAGCCGCCCATCGCGCCGGACGTCGCGGTCACGATCACGTACTCGAGTCCCAGCCGGTCGAAGATCCGCACGTAGGCCGCGCGCTGCGCCGCGTACGACGCGTCGAGGCCGGCGTCCGTGACGTCGAAGCTGTACGAGTCCTTCATGATGAACTCGCGGCCGCGCAGCAGGCCCGCGCGGGGGCGAGCCTCGTCACGGTACTTGGTCTGGATCTGATAGATCGTCAGCGGCAGGTCCTTGTACGAGGAGTACAGGTCCTTCACCAGCAGCGTGAACATCTCCTCGTGCGTGGGCGCGAGGAGGTAGTCGGCGTCCTTGCGGTCCTTGAGGCGGAACAGGTTGGGTCCGTACTCGGTCCACCGGTTCGTGGCCTCGTAGGGCTCGCGCGGCAGCAGCGCCGGGAAGTGGACCTCCTGGCCGCCGGCGGCGTCCATCTCCTCGCGCACGATCGCCTCGACCTTGGCGAGCACCTTCAGGCCCAGCGGGAGCCAGGTGTAGATGCCGGGTGCGGCGCGGCGGATGTAGCCGGCACGGACGAGCAGCTTGTGCGACGCGACCTCGGCGTCGGCGGGGTCCTCGCGCAGGGTGCGCAGGAAGAGAGTGGACATGCGAAGCATGGGTCCTAGGGTATCGGGCACGGACGGCGGACGATGCGCGGGTCGCCTACCGTGGGACGGAGGAGACCGCGCGGTCCCCGACCACGGCGCGGCGGCACCCACCGAGGGGGCACCATGCGCGCATGGACGGTCGTGGCGGCCGCGGGCGCGGCCGTGGTGCTGGCGAGCTTCGCGGGCGCGTGCGCGGCGCTTGGGCCCGCGCGACTGGCCCGCACGGGCCTCTCGCCGGTCGCGCTGGTCGCCACGGTCGCGCTGATCGCCGCGCTGGCGGCGCTCGTGTGGATCGCGACGCGGGTCGCTCGCCGCTGGTGGTCCCGGACCCTGGTGCTGGTCGCCGCGCTGCCCGTGGTCGCGATCCTCGCCCTCCCCGTCGGGGTGGCGACCTGGGCGGCGCACCCGGCGCTCGCGCCGTCCAGCGCCGTCCGTCCGGACGGCGCGTCCGACCTGACCGTCGAGGCGGGCGACGGGGTCGAGCTCGCGGCGTGGTGGCTGCCCTCGCGCGACGGCGCGGCCCTGGTGCTGCTGCACGGCTCCGGATCGACCCGCGCCGCGGTCGTGGAGCATGCCGAGGTGCTCCGCGACGCGGGCTACGGGGTGCTGATGCTCGACGCGAGCGGTCACGGCGCGTCCGGAGGGTCGCCGCACGAACTGGGCTGGTGGGGCGAGCGCGACGTGCGCGCGGCCGTCGACGCGGTCGAGGCGCTGCCGGGTGTCGACCCCGACAGGATCGGCGTGGTCGGCATCTCGATGGGCGGCGAGGAGGCGCTGGGCGCGGCGGGGGACGATGCGCGGATCCAGGCGGTGGTCGCGGAGGGGGCGACCGGACGCACCGCGGAGGACAAGGCCGCCTGGCTGCCGGGCGGCCCCGCGGGCGCGATCCAGCGTGCGATGGACCTCGAGCGCGACGTGCTGCTCGAACTGCTCTCCCCTGCTGCGAGGCCCGGGCCGCTCGCGGGCGCCGCGGCCCGGTCCACCGCGCCAACGCTGCTGATCGTCGCCGGCGACGTGCCGGACGAGGCGACCGCCGCATCGTCCCTCGCGGACGTCGACCCGGACGTCGACGTGTGGACGGTACCGGGCGCGGCGCATGCGGGGGCCCTCCGTACCGATCCGCACGCGTGGCGTGACCAGGTGGTGGGCTTCCTCTCCGCCGCGCTCGCTCCGTAAGCGGGACCCCGACGTCGCCGTACGCGCCGAGGGCCGCCGCCGGGTCACCCCGGCGACGGCCCTGTCAGCCCGTGCGCTCGTCTACGACATGGTTCGGGCCTTCGAGAAGACCACGGACTTGATGTAGCCCGTCTTCTTCGCGGTGATCCTCACCTTGATCAGGTGGCCGCGGTCTGCCTTCTTCACCACGTAGGTCGACGACTTCGCGCCCCAGATGGGCCTGCCGTCACGCATCCACTGGTAGGCGACGGTGTCCGGCTTGGGCGACCAGGCCGGGACCACCGTGGAGAGCCGGCTTCCTACCGCCGCGGTGCCCTTGAGCGGCGGACGGTCCGGCGTTGCCCAGACCTTCGGTACGTACAGCGGGGCCGAACGCACCTCGCGGTCGACGAAGGTGGGCCGCGACGCGGTCACGTCGACGCGGAGCTTCTTGCCGCGGTCCTTCGATGAGACCTTGTACGAGGCTGCCGTCGCGCCCGCGATCGGCACGCCGTTGCGCATCCACTGGTACGCGAACTCCGACGGCTCGGGCGCCCAGTCGCCGGTCTGCGCGCGAAGGATCACGCCCGCCTTCGGCACGCCCGTGATGGTCGGGGTCGGCGCGGTGGTGAACGTCTGCACGCACGCGTTGGTGGGCCGCGGTGCGCCGAGCACCACGTTGTCCATCCGCAGGCCCGCGTACGAGTTGTTGATCAGCCACCCGTACCGGTTGCCGCCCACGAGCGTCGGGACCAGGTCCTGAGAGTTCCCGCCCAGGGTCCAGGTGTCGAGCACCGCCCCCGAGTCGTCGAGCACCGACAGGTCCGCGTACAGCAGCCCGCCCTGGGCGTACAGCCGGTGACGCAGCGTGTACCACCCGGACTCCTCGATGAAGAGAGGGCTGGTGCCGTAGTTGCTGCGGTACGGCGCGGTGGTCGCGGCGGTCAGCCCGGTGCCCACCGTCCACGTCCCGGAGCCGTCCGCGCCCGCGTAGAACATGAAGCTCCGCTGCAGCTGGCCGTCGGTGCCGTTGACCGCGTGGGCCCAGGTGAACTGCCCCGAGGCCGCGTCCGCATCGAGGTAGAAGTCGGCCGACGTGGTGTAGCCGCCCGACGGGAACTCCGTCGCGTAGCCCCCGTAGGCCATGGTCACCGTGCCGGTGCCGTTGTGGGTGCCGTAGTTGGTCACCGGAGCCTCGGCGTACCAGCAGCCCGAGGACGCGAGCAGCCCGTCGTTCTGCCTGGTCACCAGCCCCAGCCCCGCCGAGGTGCCCTGCTCGAAGCCGCCCACGAACGTGGCGGGCAGGACCCGGTCGGTCTGCGGCGTCGCAGTGATCGTGATGAGCGGCGTGCGGTAGTTGTTGTTGTCGAACTGCCACCCGCTCGCGGCCTTGAACACGCCCAGCTCGGGCGTCTCGTCCTCGGCCGGGAAGTTCACGTCATCGTTCGAGTCGAAGTAGAGCACGCCTTGGCTGACGTTGGTGCCCCGCACGGGCGCCTCGTCCGCCATCGACACGTCGATGCTGTCCCAGGGCCCGCCCACGGCGAGCCCCGAGCCGAACCGGCTGGTCGGGAAGGTCACCGCGGCGATCACCTCGGTGGGCAGCTCCACGCCCTGGTTGTGCAGGTCGAAGGTGACCGTCTGCACGTAGTTCGCGACGCATCGTCCCCTCGCCGCGTCGTACCACCAGGCCGACTCGACGTAGAAGCTCGTGTCCGGGTTGTCCACGCACGTGCCCGGCTGGGAGCTCGGGCGGTAGCGGATGTTGACCTGGCGGGTCAGGGTGGCGAGCAGGTCGCCCACCGCGCCGCCGGCGCCCACCGCGTACACGTTGACCGTGACCGGGTGGCTGAAGCTGGCGTTGGCCGCGCTGGTGCAGTTCTCGTTGTTCCAGCCGCCGGTCTGGCACGCGAAGCTCTGCAGAGTCACCTGGATGGTGTCGAGCGTACGGGCCTCGCCTGCCAGCGTGATCCGGTCGCCCAGCTCGGCGATCGAGCGCGTCTGCAGGTTCAGGTGGCCGCCCGGATCCGTGTACTGGTCTGTCGCGAACTGGTACACGGTGTCCACGCGTGGATCATCCGTGGCCGCGCCCGCGGGCGTCGCGATCAGGCTGGTCGCGAGCATCACGGCCGCCGCCAGCCCCCCGATGGCGGCGCGAGAGCGCAGCCGGTTCCCCCTCTGATGCATATCTGTTCCCCCAGTCATGCGACCCGCACATGGATCAGGAACGCGGCATCACCGCCGTGTCCCGGTGCGGATGATTGGGAACATACTCCGCTTCGCGCGCTTTGGCACGCTTTTTCCTTTTTTCCTTGTATGGGGCCAAGGTTGAGGGGACGATGCAAGGGTCGCCCTGCCCCGCAGCGTCACCCGCCGTACTTGGCGGCCCAGCGGTACACCGACTGCGCCATGCGGACGCGGGTCAACGAGGCGTTGGGCTTGTACGTGCCGTCCGGGTCCCCCATCGCGATGCCCTTCGACGCGGCCCAGGTGATCGCCTTGTACGTGCTGCTCGTGGTCTTGACGTCCTTGAAGGGCGACTTCGACGGAGGCGTGTAGGCCGGCTTGTCCGCGAGTCGGTAGAGGAGGTCCGCCGTGGCGCCGCGCGTCACCGCGTCGCCCGGGCGGTACGCGCGGGTGGTGACGATCCCCTCCTGGCGGAGCCACAGGGCAGCGCGGTAGATCGGCGACGTCGCCGCGACGTCCGTGAACGGCGACGCCTTGGGAAGGCGGACGTCAGGCTCGCCCGCAAGGCGGTAGAGGTACTGCGCCATCTGGCCGCGCGTCACGGTGGCTTGAGGCCGGAAGCTCCCGTCCCCGAACCCGGTGGCGATGCCGGCGTCCGCGATCCACGAGATCTCGAACCAGGCCGGACTTGCGTAGGTCACGTCCGTGAAGAAGTAGACCGGGATGTACGCCTCGGTCGCGTATAGCCCGTCGAAAGCCGGGCTCGAGCGGTACGTCGAGGCCCCGCCCACCCAGATCCGCCGCCCGGTGAAGGCATTCCACTGCGCGGGGGTAGTCACGACGCCGTCGGTCATCACCACGCGCACCGAGTCCCTGTCCGGCACCTCGAGCGCGAACGGCGCGCCCTGGGGTCCGCAGATGGCGCCCCGCGCACTCTTCCACTTGTTGATGGCCACCGCGCAGACGGTCTTGCTGGTGAAGTCGAGCGGGACGTTGAGCGACCCGACGAACACACCCTCGTGCTCCGTGCGGCCCAGTGTCCGGTCCGCACCGGTGATGGACCACGATCCCGACGCGGTGGGGAAGGTCAGCGTGCGCGGCGAGATCGCGGTGCGCGCGCGCACCCATCCCCCGAGGTGTCCGGCCGGGTCGATGTACACGCGGAACGACCCGGCGGGGACATGATCGAAGGAGTAGTTACCGCTGACGTCCGCGGTCGTGGAGTCCACAAGTTGACCTGCGAGCGTGTAGAGCCTGATCGGGGTCCCGTCTCTTTCGAACAGGGGTGCAGACACCCGACCGGCGATGGTGCCTCCCTTGCCGAGCACCATGCGCGCGGCGACCGTCTCGCCTGTCCGCACCGTGAGCCGCTTGGCGTCCGACACCCCCACCGCCGACGGGTACCACCTGTCGCCGAGGCCGTCGAAGCCCACCGCACGCACCACGTACGTGCCTGGCAGCAGATCGTCGAGCGCATAGGCGCCATCGACGGTGTCGCAATAGCGGCCCACATAGTCGAGGCGCGACGTGTACGCCTCGAGGCAGCCCGCCACGGCCTCGCCCGACTTGGCGGTGACCGACACTCGGATGGTCCCCGCGGGGCGCAGCCGTCCGCTGGCGTGGCCGGTGCCGCCCGCGGCGACGGTGATCGTCTTCGCGCCCGCGGAGGTGAGGGTGCCGCCGTACCAAAGCGACGCCTGCCCCGGTGAACCCAGGAATCGGACCGTGTACGTGCCGGCCGGCAGGCTGTCCACCGTGTAGGCGCCATCCTCGCCGGCGACGGCTGCCTGGACCGCCCGGCCATCGATGTCGACCACGACCGCCTTCGCACCTGAGGCCGGCGCTCCCGCGGACGTCGTGATGACTCCCGAGATCGTCGCCTCGACCTTCAGCGTCGCGGGCGGCAGCGTCACGTCGTAGGTCGGAACCTCCACCGGCTTCGCCTTGGCCCTACGACCGGCGCCGTCGTACCACTGGAACGCCGCGCCCGCGCCCTCGGAGTAGAACTGCACGTAGTAGGAGGTGTGCTCGTGCACCTGGATCGAGTACTTCGAGACGCCAGGCTCCAGGCACTGCTCACGCTCGAACCCGGCTCCATCGGTCACCTGTGCGCAGACCGTCAGCCCCTCCAGGCCGGCGGGCCGGATGATCGTGCCCCTGAGCGACGGCGCGTCCTCCATCGACACGCGGACGTTCTCGGTCCGCCCGGCGCCGACCCCGGCAACAGACTGTCGAGCCGCCTGCAGCGCCTCCGCGCCGCGCACCCTCACTTCCGGATACTGACCGAGGTCGTGCCCGACCGACAAAGTGAACACACCGTCGACGTTGTCGCAGGTCGTCGCGGCAACCGCCTTGCCGTCGAGCAGATCGGCGCACCCGTCCATGACGACCGTGCCGTCGAAACGCCTCGCGGTGGCGAGCACCGTCCCGCCGAACGCGAGGTTCATCGCAAGGTCTTCTGCGCCGATCGTCGACGTCACCGGCGAGCCACCGCGGCTGACGATCGCGCCGGGCAACTTCTCGCCCCAGCAGCCGTCCGTCGCCGGCGCGGGGGCGACGCAGATCCGGTAGGCCCCGGTGGCGAGCCCGTCGAGCTCGAAGGGGTCTCCCACGTCGCCGCAGTCGCGCGCCAGCTCGATCGCCGCCGCCGGGTCGAGCGCCATCACGCACGCCGACGCGGCGGCCATGGTGTCGGGCACCGCGATGGTGCCCGTGATCCGTTGCCCGGGCTCGAGCGCGATGTCGACGTCGCTGATCGTCCGGGCCTTCGCGCGCCCCGTCACGGTCGTGGCGCCGGAGAAGCTCGCGGACGAGGCGTACCAGGCCTGCCCGTAGCTATCCGCTGCGATGACTCCGATGCTGGAAGCCACGACAGGTGCAACCATCTGGTAGGACCCGTCGCTCGCCGTCGTGGCCGTCGACAGCACGCCAGACTTGTTCGCTCGCACGACAGTGGCACCGGCGACCGGAGCCCCGTCGGGGCCGAGCACATGGCCGCGCACCGTCTGGGTGGTCGGCAGCTTCATCGCGAGGCGGACGTGCTGGGTTCCCGACAACGTGATCCGGGACCCGGGCGCGTTGACCACCGCCGGATAGGCCACGGTCGCATAGGAGCCCGGCACGTCCCGCACCTCGAAGCTGTACGTCCCGTCGGGCAACCCCGTGAAGGACGCGACTCCGTCCGCCGCGATCGTGCAGTCCTGCCCCCTATCCTTCTTCGCCGGGCCGTGGAGCACCGCATACACGCAGCCCTTGGTGATGGCGTTGCCGTCCGCGCGCTTGACGGCCACGGTCGCCGACGCCTTGCCTAGCGCGGGGACCGTGATCGGGATCACCGTGGTGCCGCCCGCTTGGACCCTCGTCTGCGGCATCCACAGGCTCCTGTCGCGCGTGTTGAGCGCGTCTCTCAGGTCGAAGGCTCCGGGATTCAGCCAGAAGTCCTTCGTCGCCGTGACGGTGAACACACCGCCGACCGGCGCGCAGTTGGTCGTGAGACCCAGGGCGGGGAGCCCGTCCTGGGGAACCAGGCATCCCCTCGACAGCGGCGCGCCGTTGTCGAGCGTGACGGCGATCTTGAGCGTTCCGCCCCACGCCAGAGCGACGGCGGTGGTGCTCCCCGCCTCCACATCGATGCGCTTGGCCGCCAAGGGGCTCGAAGCCGGTCCGCCAAACCAACCCGTGTCGCTGGTGCACCCCCGGGTGGCGGGATAGGGTGCGACGCAGAGCACGTACCCGCCCCCGCGCACGGCGTCTACTCCCCCGCGCAGGTCGTCGAAGCGGAACCGCTCGCCGAGGAGACCACAGCCCTTGGCCAGCGGCGGACCGTCCGACGCGTAGTCGTAGACGAGCACGCACGCCTGTGCGCCGGTCGCGATCAGGCCGGGCGGCGCGGCGATCGTGCCCTCGATCGCGCCAGCCGGGGCGAGCACCATGTCGGCCCTTGTCCGGAATGGTGCGGAGGGGCCGTAGAACGTGCCTCCCTGGCTCAGGGGCGCGCTGGGCCACGAGCTGGCGCCGAAGCCGGTCTTCTCGAAGGAGACCAGCTGGCTGGTGTTCGCCGCGATCGTGAGGACGTACCGCCCGTCGGCACCGGTCTCGACCGACGCGCCGCGAGCGAGGTCGCCGTCAGCCGCGGCGTCCCGCATCGTGACCGTCACGCCCGCCATCGGGGCGCCGTCAGTGTCGCGCACCGTGCCGCTGATCGTGCTCTTGGCCAGCAGCGCATACGAGATATCGGCGGCCCCACCGTCGGCGACCGTGACGGCGGTCGCGGACGCGAGGGTCGATGCGCGGTCGTAGTACTGCGTCGGGGCGGTGCCGAAGCCGGAGAGCTTGAGGCGGTAGTCGCCGTCCGCGAGCCCGCCCACCGTGTAGGTGCCGGCCTCGCCCACGCAGTCCGAGCCCACCGACGTGCCTGCGGCGTCGAACGCCTCGACGCATCCCCCGGTCGCGACGGAGCCGTCGGCCCAGTGGGTCACGCCGACCACGACCGAGCCGGTGGGAAGCGCCTCCGCGGCCTGCGCGGGCGCGGCCGCGAGCCCCGCGACCATCAATGCGGCTCCGAGCGCGCTCGTGGCGCGCGTCAGCATGGTCCTGCCGAGCATGTATCCCCCTGCGACGTGCCGGGCACCGACGCCCGTGGAGGGATGCTAGCGCGTCGCGCCTGGTCAGGAATGCATTGAGGCCTACGTCACACCGTGCCAAGCGGCGCGGCTGTCCGGGCGGCGGGAGCCTAGAACATCACGGTGGCGAAGGTGCCGACCCGGGCGAAGCCCACCGCCTCGTACGCGCGGATCGCGACGGGGTTGAAGTCGTTGACGTACAGGCTCACCGTGGGCGCGAGCTGCGAGCGTGCGGCGTCGACCACGGCGCCCAGGCCCGCACGCGCGAGGCCCCGGCCCCGGAGCTCGGGGTGGACCCACACGCCCTGGAGCTGCGCCACTCCCCCGCCGAGCGCGCCCACCTCGGCCTTGAACACCACCTGGCGCCGGCCGTCGACCGTGCCGAGCTGCAGGTAGGAGCGTCCGGCGCGCACCAGGTAGCGCAGCCGCTCCTCGTAGCCGGCGCGGCCGTGGCGCATCGGGTCGTAGCCCACCTCGCCGATGAACATGTGGACGCACGCGGGCAGGAGCAGGTCGTAGTCGTCGAGCGTCGAGCGCCGCACCGCCTCGAGGTCCAGGCCCGCGGCGTCGACGCCGGCCACGCGGGTGGGCTCGTGGTCGATCGCCATCGACACCTGGCGGGCGCGCACCTCGCGCGCGGGCCCCCACCACGGCTCGAGGCGGCCCCACAGGTCCAGCGTCACGTCGGCGGGACCCACCAGCGCCGCGGGGCGGGTGAGCCGCGCGACGGCCGCCGCGGCCACCTCGGCGCGCAGCGTGTCCGCGTCCTCCTGGTCCCCGTCGGGGAGCACCGCGGACAGGTTGGCACCGTTCCACACCAGCCCCACCAGGGACGAGTGCAGCCCGAGGCGCCGCCGCACCGCCCACAGCGAGCCGGGCATCACGCCCGACGCGCGTGCGGTCTCGAGGTGCATGATCGGGACCACGTGCGCGACGGGGTCGCGCATCGCGACCGTAAGGGCCGCGTCCAGGTCACGCCGCTGCAGGGGCGCCAGCGAATGCTGGGCGCGCCTGAGCAGCGAGTCCGTCATGACGCCGCGATCACCTGGGGACTTGCGCCCTCGACGGGCTCCATGGTCTCGGCGATCTTCATCGCCTCCTCGATCAGGGTCTCGACGATGTCGCGCTCCGGCACGGTCTTGATGACCTCGCCCTTGACGAAGATCTGGCCCTTGCCGTTGCCCGATGCGACGCCGAGGTCCGCCTCGCGCGCCTCGCCCGGCCCGTTCACCACGCAGCCCATCACGGCGACGCGCAGCGGCACCTCCATGCCCTCGAGGCCGGCGGTCACCTTCTCCGCGAGCTCGTACACGTCCACCTGGGCGCGGCCGCACGACGGGCAGGACACGATCTCGAGCTTGCGGGGACGCAGGTTGAGCGCCTGGAGGATCTGGATGCCCACCTTGACCTCCTCGACGGGAGGCGCGGACAGGGACACGCGGATGGTGTCGCCGATGCCCTGGCTCAGCAGCGCGCCGAACGCCGTCGCGGACTTGATGGTGCCTTGGAACGCCGGGCCGGCCTCAGTGACGCCGAGGTGGAGCGGCCAGTCGCCGCGCTCGCTCAGCATCTCGTACGCGCGCACCATGACCACCGGGTCGTTGTGCTTGACCGAGATCTTGAAGTCGTGGAAGCCGTGCTCCTCGAACAGGCTCGCCTCCCACACGGCGGACTCGACCAGCGCCTCCGGCGTGGGCTTGCCGTACTTCTCGAGCAGGCGCTTGTCGAGCGAGCCCGCGTTGACGCCGATGCGGATCGACGTGCCGTGGTCCTTCGCGGCCTGCGCGATCTCCTTGACCTGGTCGTCGAACTTCTTGATGTTGCCCGGGTTGACGCGCACCGCCGCGCAGCCGGCCTCGATGGCCGCGAACACGTACTTGGGCTGGAAGTGGATGTCCGCGATCACGGGGATGTTGGACTTCTTCGCGATCGCGGGCAGCGCGTCCGCGTCGTCCTGCGTGGGGCAGGCCACGCGCACGATGTCGCAGCCGGCCGCGGTGAGCTCCGCGATCTGCTGGAGCGTCGCGTTGATGTCGTGCGTCTTGGTGGTGGTCATCGACTGCACGCTGACGGGTGCGTCGCCGCCCACGTAGAGGTTGCCGACCTTGATCTTGCGCGTCTTGCGGCGGGGCGAGATCACGGGTGCGGGCATCGCGGGCATGCCGAGTCCGATGGCTGTCACGTTGTCAGTATCTCCCAAGGTTGTTGCGGCCCGGCCGTCATACCACGCTGACGGGCGCGACGATGTCCGCGTAGATGAGGATGACGCCCATGACCAGAAGCAGGGCGAAGACGCCGTAGGCGAGGGGCATCATGCGGGCCACGTCCACGGGGGCGGGCCGGGGCAGGCCGCGCACGCGCGCCCACCCGTTCTTGATGCCCTGCCAGAAGGCGGAGGCGATGTGCCCGCCGTCCAGGGGGACCAGCGGGATCATGTTGAAGGCGAAGAGCGCGAGGTTGAGGCTGCCCAGCAGCATCAGCATGTCGGCGACCTTGTCGCTCACGCTGTAGCCGTCGAGGTCGGCGCCCGAGATCTCCCCTGCGACGCGACCCACGCCGACGAGGCCCATGACGGAGTCCGTGGTGCGCTCCTCGAGACCGAGCGAGGCGCGGGCGACGTGGTAGACGTTCTCGGGCAGGTGGACGATCACCCCGGCGGTCGCCTCGAGCACGTAGCCGGTGTACTCGAGACCGGCGCCGATCCCCTGGCGCTGCGTCTCGGTCACGGGCGAGATGCCCATGTAGCCCACCTGCTCGGTGACGACCTCGCCGTTCGCGTCGGTCACCACGGCGCCCTCGTCGTCGTAGACGGCGCGGTCGCGCAGCGCGGGCGTGAGGGGGATCTCGAGCGTCTCGCCGGCGCGGTCCACGGTGAGGACCACCTCCTCGCCCGGGCGGTCCGCGACGTAGTCGGTGAAGTCCTCCCAGCCGGTCACAGGGGAGCCGTCGACCGCGGTGACGGTGTCGCCCTCCTGAAGGCCGGACGCGGAGGCGGGCGACGCGGGGTCGCCGGCGGCGCACTCGACCTCGCCGGCGGCGGGCACGCAGGGGGTGACCTGCGCGACGGTCAGGGTCGCGTGGCCCGGGGTGCCCACGAAGAACAGCACGCCCGTGAAGATGAGGATCGCGAGGACCAGGTTGACCGCGGGGCCGCCGAACATCACGATCGCCTTGCGCCACCACGTGAGGTGGTAGAACGCGCGGTGGTCCTCGCCCGGCTGGATCTCCTCGACGGAGGCCTCACGGGTGTCGACGATGAGCTGCGCGATGCGGCCGGTGCCCTGCACGGGCTTGACCGCCTCCGCGGGCGGGATCATGCCGACCAGCTTGACGTAGCCGCCGAGGGGGATGGCCTTGACGCCGTACTCGGTCTCCTTGCCGCGGCGCGACCACAGCGTGGGACCGAAGCCCACGAAGTACTCGCTCACCCGCACGCCGAACCGCTTCGCGGGGATCATGTGCCCCAGCTCGTGCAGCGCGATCGAGACCAGCAGCCCCACGAGCAGCACCAGCCACCCGATCACCTCAGCCATGTCTCCTACCTTCTCACTTCCGCGATCGCGTCCCTCGCCCGGGCGCGCGCCCACGCCTCCGCGCGGTCGACCTGCTCGAGGCTGACCTCCGCGGGGGCGCTGTACTCCTCGACAACGCGCCGGACCGTGTCCACGATCCCGAGGAACGGCAGCACGCCGTCGACGAACGCCTGCACGCACTCCTCGTTCGCGGCGTTGAACACGGCGGGGTGGAGCGCGGACGCCGCCACCGCGTCGCGCATGAGGCGGATCGCGGGGAACGCGTCCTCGTCGAGCGGCTCGAACGTCCAAGACTGCGCGTGGGTCCAGTCGAGCCGCGGCGCCACGTCCGCGAGGCGGTCGGGCCAGCTCAGCCCCAGCGCGATGGGCAGGCGCATGTCGGGCGGCGAGGCCTGGGCGATGGTCGCGCCATCGACGAACTCGACCATCGAGTGCACGATCGACTGCGGGTGGACCACCACGTCGATCCGGTCCATCGCGATCCCGAACAGCAGGTGCGCCTCCGCGACCTCGAGCGCCTTGTTCACCATCGACGCCGAGTTGATGGTGACCACCGGGCCCATGTCCCAGTTCGGGTGCGCGAGGGCGTCCGCAGGGGTGACCCGCGCGAGCGACGCGCGCGAGCGTCCCCGGAAGGCGCCGCCCGACGCGGTCACCACCAGCCGCCGCACCTCGCCGTGCGCGCCGGAACGCAGCGACTGCGCGAGCGCGGAATGCTCGGAGTCGACGGGCACGATCTGGTCCTCGCGCTGCTTCGCCGCCAGCACCAGGGCGCCGCCGGCGACCAGCGACTCCTTGTTGGCGAGCGCGAGCGTCGAGCCGGACTCGAGAGCCGCGAGCGTGGGACGCAGGCCCACCGAGCCGGTCATCCCGTTGAGCACCACGTCGGCGCCCATCCGCGCGGCCTCGACCACCGCATCGTCCCCTCCCCTGACCTCGACGCCCGGAAGGGCGTCGGCGATCTCGGCGGCGACGGACTCGCGTGCCACGGCCACGTAGCGGGGACGATGCGCGCGCGCCTGGGCGACGATCGCACCCGGGTCGGAGCCGCCGGCGGCGAGCGCGACCACCTCGAGGCGGTCGGGGTGGCGCGCGACCACGTCGAGGGCCTGGGTGCCGATCGAACCGGTCGACCCCAGCAGGGAGACGGTGCGGGTCATCCCTCGGAGACGCCGAGCAAGATGTCGACCATGCGCGCGAGGAACGCGTCCACGGTGGCCTCGTCGTAGGCGCGGCTGCCGAGAGCGGAGCGGAACGTCGCGCCGCGCACCTCGTCGGCGGTCAGCGGGGCGCCGCGGTCGAAGAACGCGGTGATGCGCGTGAGCAGGTCGTCGACGTCGCTCGCGCGGTAGCCGGTGCCCACGGCGGACGGGTGGCCGAAGCGCTCGCCGGCGGGGCGGCGCAGGCGCGGGTACAGGGTCTGCGCGCGCTGCGCGAGGTCCTGCATCCACGCGTCCTGGCCGTTGGTGCGCACGAAGGACTCGCGCTGGCGGCCGATGAACGCGGCCTCGAGGCGGTCGAGCGCCGAGTCGACGGCGCCCGTGTCGTAGCCGCCGTGCTTGAGGTCGAACGCGGTGCGGCGCACGTCCAGCGAGACGAGCGAGGAGTCGGGCTGGCCGGGGCGCTCGTACGCGGAGCGGGCCTTGTCGAAGAACTCGTCGACCTGGGTCGGGTGGTAGCCGAGCTTGAGCGAGCCCACCTTCGGGAACAGGGCAGTCATCACCTCTCCTTGATGGCCAGCTGGCCGCACGCGCCGTCGATATCGCTGCCACGAGTATCCCTGATGGTGGTGGGAATCCCGTGCATGCGGAGGATGCGGACGAACTCCTGCTCGACCTTGGGGTCGGACGCGGTCCACTTCGAGCCCGGCGTGGGGTTGAGCGGGATGGGGTTGACGTGGACCCAGCCGTCGCCGCGCGCGTTGAGCTTCTTCGCGAGCAGCTCGGCGCGGTGCGCGTGGTCGTTGATGTCGCGGATCAGCGCGTACTCGATGGACACGCGGCGGCCGGTGGCGTCGAAGTAGCGGCGCGCGGCGTCGAGCGCCTCGTCGACCTTCCAGCGGGCGTTGATGGGCACCAGCGAGTCGCGCAGCTCGTCGTCCGGGGCGTGCAGGCTCAGCGCGAGCGTGACAGGGATGCCCTCCCCCGCGAGGCGGTCGATGCCGGTGACCAGGCCCACCGTGGAGACGGTGACGTGGCGGGCGGACAGCCCGAAGCCCTCGGGCGGCGGGCTGGTGAGCGCGCGCACCGCCGTCATCACGGCCGCGTAGTTGGCGAGCGGCTCGCCCATGCCCATGAACACCACGTTCGACAGGCGCACCGGGTCGCCGCCGAGCTCGCCGTCGCGCGCCTGCTTGGCCGCGAGGCGCACCTGCTCGATGATCTCGCCGGCGGACAGGTTGCGGGTGAGGCCCATCTGGCCCGTCGCGCAGAACGGGCACGCCATGCCGCAGCCGGCCTGGCTGGTGACGCACAGCGTCGCGCGCTCGGGGTACTTCATCAGCACCGACTCGACCTTGGCGTTGTCGATGAGGTTCCACAGCGTCTTGACGGTCGCGCCCTCGTCGGCGGACAGCTGGGTGACGTGGGTGAGCAGGGGCGGGAACAGCTCGGTGGTGAGCGTGTCGCGCGCGCCCGCGGGCAGGTCCGTCATGTCCTCGGGGTCGACCGTGAGGTGGTCGTAGTAGTGCGTGGCGAGCTGCTTGGCGCGGAACGCGGGCTGGCCCAGCTGCTTGAGCGCGTCCACGCGCTCCGCGGGGTCGAGGTCCGCGAAGTGGCGCGGCGGCTTGCCCCGACGGGGCGCGAGCATGGGCAGGGTCGGAAGCGTCATGAGGTCCCCAGGAGCAGAGCGAAGACGATGTAGGCGACCGCGGCCGCCGGGAGCATCGAGTCGAGGCGGTCGAGCACGCCGCCATGACCCGGGATGGCGCTGGACATGTCCTTGACGGACAGGTCGCGCTTGAGGACGGACTCGGCGAGGTCGCCGAGCACCGCCGCGACCACCGCGGCGGCACCCACCGCGGCGCCGACCCACCACTGGCCGTCGAGCAGCACGAGGGCGAAGATGGCCGCGCCCGCGATGCCGAACACGGCGCCGCCGATCGCGCCCTCCCACGTCTTCTTGGGGCTCACACGCGGCGCGAGCGGGCGCCGGCCGATGAGCATGCCGGTGAAGAGGGCGAACGTGTCGTTGAGCACCACCGCCGCGATGACGATGAGGATCCGCTTCCAGCCGTCGTCCGCCATCTCCATGAGGAGCATGAAGGATGCGAGGAACGGGATCCAGGTGAGCGTGAGGATGCCGACGAGCGAGTCGGACAGGGTGTTCTCGACGCGGTCGTCGACGATGCGCCACGCGGTCACGCCCGCGCTGGCGACCAGCAGCGCGACCACGAGCCCCTCGCGGCCGCCGAACCACGTCGCGACGCCCATGCCGACGGTCGCCATCAGCACCGGCGCGAGCGAGATGTGCATGCCGTGGCGGGCGAGCGCGTTGCGCCACTCGATCACGGCGGCCGTGCAGAAGCCGTAGATCGCGACCGCGAACGCGAGCGGGTGCCACCACGCGGCGACGAGCGCGCCCACCGCGAGCACCACGCCCACCGCGGTCGCGAGACCCAGGTTGCGACCGGCCCGCGACGCGGGGGCCGGGACCACCTCCCCCAGCGGGACGGTCACGTCCACCGGGTCCACCGCATCGTCCTCCCCCGCGGTGTGGGGGACGGCGAGCGACTCCGCCGGCGCGACCGCGCGGGCGATCTGCTCGGCGGCGTGCGGCTCCGGGGCGGTCTCGGGGACGTGCTCGACCGCGGCGTCGGCCGGGCCGGGCAGCTCGACCTCGCCGTCGGGCAGGCCGGGGGGCCACACGGTGGGCTCCGCCGGCGCGGCGGTGTCCGCGGGGTGCACGGGCGCGAAGACCGTGGGGCCGGGCGTCGCGGCGCGCTCCGAGGTGTCGGGGTCCGCCTGCTGGCGGCGCCCCCACCTCATGAGACGCCCTGTCGCGCGGTCGCGTCAGGCATCAGACCGCGAGCAGCTCGCTCTCCTTGTGCGAGAGGAGAGCATCGATGGCGTCGACGTGCTTCTTGGTGAGCGCGTCGAGCTCCTTCTCGGCCCGCTGGCCCTCGTCCTCGCCGAACTCGCCGTCCTTGACGCCGGAGTCGATCGCGTCCTTGGCCTTGCGGCGCATGTTGCGGATGGTGACGCGGGACTCCTCGGCCTTGGTCTTGGCGAGCTTGACGTAGTCGCGACGGCGCTCCTCCGTGAGCTGCGGGAGCACCACCCGCAGCACGGTGCCGTCGTCCGACGGGTTGACGCCGAGGTCCGAGTTCCGCAGCGCGGTCTCGATCTCCTTCTTGGCGCTCGCGTCGTAGGGGGCGATCACCACGGTGCGCGCCTCGGTCACGTTGATCGACGCGAGCTGCTGCAGCGGCGTGGGTGCGCCGTAGTAGTCCACGGCGATGCTCGCGAACATCGCGGAGCTCGCCTGGCCGGTGCGGATCTTCGCGAAGTTGTCCTTCGCGACGGCCACCGCGTTGTCCATGTTCTCCTCGGCCTCGAGGAGGATCATCTCAGTCACGCTTGTCTCCTTACGGTGCGACGTCAGGCCGTCACCAGGGTTCCGATTCTCTCACCGAGCAGGGCACGAGTCACATTTCCAGGCGTGTCGAGTCCGAACACCTGCATGGGCATGCGGTTGTCCATCGCGAGGGAGAACGCGGCGGCGTCCATCACCGCGAGGCGCTTCTGCAGCGCCTCCGCGTAGGTGACGGTCTCCAGGCGCTCGGCGTCGGGGTCCTTGCGCGGGTCCGCGGTGTAGACCGCGTCGACGCCGTTCTTGCCCATGAGCACCTCGGAGCAGCGGGTCTCGAGCGCACGCTGGAGCGACACGGTGTCCGTGGAGAAGTACGGCATGCCGGCGCCCGCGCCGAAGATGACGACGCGGCCCTTCTCCATGTGGCGGATGGCACGCAGCGGCAGGTAGGACTCGGCGACCTGGCCCATGGTGATGGCGGTCTGGACGCGCGTGGTGACGCCGGCCTGCTCCAGGAAGTCCTGCAGCGCGAGGGCGTTCATCACGGTGCCGAGCATGCCCATGTAGTCGGCGCGCGAGCGCTCCATGCCGCGCTCGGACAGCTCCGCGCCGCGGAAGAAGTTGCCTCCACCGACGACGACGGCGACCTGGACGCCCTGGCGGACCGCGTCGGCGATCTCGCGGGCGACGCGGCTCACCACGTCGGGGTCGAGGCCCAGCTGGCCTCCGCCGAACATCTCGCCGGAGAGCTTGAGAAGCACGCGGCGCGCCGCCGGGGCTTCCTTGCCTTTGATCAGATCGCTGGTCTCGGACAAGGAAGAACCTCCTGACGGCGCGCCGCGCCTTGCTCGTTTATGGGGTGGTGCTGATGCCTCGAGGCTTAGGCTCCCACACGGAAGCGGGCGAAGGCGACCACGTCGCCACCCGTCTCCGCGACGACCTTGCCGACCGTGGTCTTCGGGTCCTTGGCGAACGCCTGCTCGAGCAGCACGTTCTCCTTGAACCAGCCGTTGAGGCGGCCCTCGATGATCTTCGGCAGCGCGGCCTCGGGCTTGCCCTCGGCGCGCGACACCTCCTCGGCGACGCGACGCTCGTTGGCGACGGTCTCCTCCGGCGCGTCCTCACGGGTGAGGTACGCGGGCGAGTACGCCGCGGTGTGCATCGCGACGTCCTTGGCCACCGGGGCGGCCGCGGCGTCGGTGCCCACGAGGACGCCGACCTGGGCCGGGAGGTCCTTGTTGGTGCGGTGGAGGTACTCGGTCACGACCGGGGCCTCGACACGCGCCACGCGACGCAGCACGATCTTCTCGCCGAGCACGCCCGCGTTGGCGTCGATGACGTCCTTGACGGTCTCGCCGTCGAGGTCGGCCGCGAGGGCCTCCTCGGCGTTCGACGCGCCGGCCGCGACCACGGCGTCCAGGACCTTCTCCGCGAGCGCGATGAACTTCTCGTTCTTCGCAACGAAGTCGGTCTCGGAGTTGAGCTCGAGCAGCGTGCCGACCTGGCCGCCGTCGGCGTCCGTGATCGACGCGAGGACGAGGCCCTCGGAGGCCGAGCGGCCCTCACGCTTGGTGACGCCCTTGAGGCCCTTCACGCGAAGGATCTCGACGGCCTTGTCGACGTTGCCGTCCGCCTCGTCGAGCGCCTTCTTCACGTCGAGCATGCCGGCACCCGTGCGCTCGCGGAGCGCCTGGATGTCCGCAACGGTGTAGTTCGCCATGTGATGCGTCCTTACTTCTCGTCCGCCGCGGCCTCGGGGGCCTCGGCGGCGGGGGTGGTCTCAGCGGCGGGGGTGGTCTCAGCGGCGGGGGCCTCCTCGGCCTTCTCCTCCGCCTTCGCGCCGTCGAGGAGCTCCTGCTCCCACTCGGCGAGGGGCTCGGCGTCGGCCTCGGCACCGGCGCCGGCGTTGCCGCCGCCCGCACGGAGGCGCAGGCCCTCGGCGACCGCGTCCGCGATCACGCGGGTGAGCAGGCCCACCGAGCGGATGGCGTCGTCGTTGCCGGGGATGCCGTAGGCGACCGAGTCGGGGTCGCAGTTGGAGTCGAGGATGCCGACGACGGGGACGCCGAGCTTCTTCGCCTCGTCGACCGCGAGGTGCTCCTTGTTGGTGTCGACGATCCACACGACCGAGGGGACCTTGCCCATGTCGCGGATGCCGCCGAGGGTCTTGTCGAGCTTCTCCTTCTCGCGACGGAGGTTGAGCAGCTCCTTCTTGGTGCGGCCCGAACCGGCGACGTCGTCGAAGTCGATCTCCTCAAGCTCCTTGAGGCGCGCGACGCGCTTGCTCACCGTCTGGAAGTTGGTGAGCATGCCGCCCAGCCAGCGCTCGTTGACGAAGGGCATGCCCACGCGCTTGGCCTGCTCGGCGATCTGCTCCTGCGCCTGGCGCTTGGTGCCGACGAAGAGCACGGTGCCGCCGTGCTGGACGGTGTCACGCACGAACGAGTAGGCGTCATCGATCTTCGACAGCGACTGCTGGAGGTCGATGATGTAGATACCGTTGCGCTCGGTGAAGATGAAGCGCTTCATCTTGGGGTTCCAACGGCTGGTCTGGTGACCGAAGTGGACACCCGAGTCGAGCAGCTGGCGCATGGTCACGACGGCCATGGCACTTCCTTTCGCACGCGCGCGGCGCGTGCCTTCATTCGTGGCACCCTGGCGGGTGCCGGTTTCGGTTGACGATGCGGGCCGGACGGCTCACATCCCTGGCGCCACCGCGGTCGGGCACCGATTGCTCGGACCTCGCCCTTCCGGCGTCTCCCTCGCGGGAGCCGTGTGACGCGCGACGTCATCCGGGCATGCCGGATGCGGGGTCAATCGTACCGGAGGGAGGGGCCCGGCGCGAACCATCGTGATGTCCCCAGCCCCACACGTCGAGCCGGCCGTCCACAGGAGGCCCGGCGGGGCTCGCGCGGGGACGCGTGCGGGACCAGGATCGACCGCATGACACGGTACCTGCGGGCCCTCGCGACGCTCGCGGCGGCGTGCGCGTTGATGGGCGCCGCGGGAGCCTCCGCGGCCACGCCTGACGGTCAGGCGCCGGTGCTTACGGCGCCCGTCGCGCCCCTGCGCGCGGACGCGCTGTTCGTGGCCCCGGCGGCGCCGTGGGCGTCGGGGCATCGCGGCGTCGACCTGCTCGCGGCCGTGGGCCAGGTGGTGGTCGCGCCCGGCGACGGGGTGGTGGCGTTCTCGGGGCGCGTGGTGGATCGCGGCGTGGTCACCGTGGACCACGGCGGCGGGGTGGTGACGTCCCTGGAGCCGGTCTCCGACGCTCCCCCGGCGGGCACGGCGGTGGCGCGCGGCGAGGCGTTCGCGGTGGTGGGCGAGGATCCGGGCCACTGCGCACCCGCGACGTGCCTGCACTGGGGCGTGCGCGTCGACGGTGTCTACGTGGACCCGCTCGACCTACTCGAGGGCTTCGGGCCGGTGGTGCTGCTGCCGCTGGCGGAGGCCGTCAGTTGAATGCGCCGGTCCGGATCAGCGACTCGCGGAGCTTCTTCACCGCCGCCGAGTGGATCTGCGAGACCCGGGACTCGGTGACGCCCAGGATCTCGCCGATCTGCGCGAGGGTGAGGTTCTCGTAGTAGTACAGGCGCAGGACCTCCTGTTCGCGGTCGCGCACCCCCTGCACCGCGGCCGCGAGCAGGGCTGAGGTCTCGCGCGCCTCGAGGCGCGTGGAGGCCTGCATCATGGCGGGCGAGCCGAGCGTCGGGATGGGCTGCGTGTCGGGCTCGGCGGGCATGCCGTCGAGGGCCGCGACGTGCGACAGCGCGACCTGGGCGCGCACCGTGCGCACCTCCGCGGTGTCCCAGCCGAGGTGAGCGGCGACGCGCTCGTCGCTCACGGGTCCCAGGAGCTCCTGCTCGAGCTGGCGGGTCGCGTGCTCGAGCGTGCGCGCCTTCGAGCGCACGGAGCGGGGTACCCAGTCGGCGGCGCGGAGCTCGTCGATGATGGCTCCGCGGATGCGGGTCGACGCGTAGGTCTCGAACTTGAAGCCGCGCGCGGGCTCGAAGCGCTCCACCGCGTCGATGAGGCCGAACATGCCGTACGAGACGAGGTCGGCGAGCTCGACGGTGTCGGGCAGCTTTGCGATGACGCGGGTCGCGACCTGGGTCACGAGCGGCGCGTAATGCGTGATGAGCGCGTCGCGGGCGGCGGCGCGGTCGGGGCCGTCGGCGGCGTACATCTCCCACCACACGGCGGTCGCGCCGGCGGGCCCCCGCACGGCGACGGGTGCCTCGGGTTCGGTCTCGGAGAGCAGGGCGTTGAGCTCGGACATGATGGCGTCTCCCTCTAGGCGCGCGGATGTGCGAGGTGGTAGGCGGCGCGAAGCCGTTCTGCGGATACGTGGGTGTAGCGCTGGGTGGTGGCGAGGCTCGCGTGACCCAGGACCTCCTGGACGCTGCGCAGGTCGGACCCGCCCGTGAGCAGGTGCGTGGCGGCGGTGTGGCGTAGCGCGTGCGGCGCGACCTCGTCGACCCCGGCGAGCCGGCACAGCTCGTGGACGGCCTCGCGCACCTGGCGCTGGTCGACGCGCTGGCCGCGGCGCCCGAGCAGGAGCGCGGCGTCGGTCTGCGGGGCCACGAGCGTGGGCCGGCCGCGCTCGAGCCACTCGATGACGGCGCGCTGCGCGGGGATGCCGAACGGCACCACCCGCTCCTTGTCGCCCTTGCCGACCACGCGGACGAGCCGCTCGTCGAGGTCGACGTCGCGCAGGTCCACCCCCGCGAGCTCGCCCACGCGCATGCCGGTCGCGTAGAGCAGCTCGACGGCGGCCCAGTCGCGCAGGTGGATGGGGTCGCCGTCGTCGGCGCGGGTGCGCGCCACGTCGAGGAGCGTCTCGACGTCGCCCGCGGAGAGCACGGTGGGCAGCACCGACGCCGGCCGCGCGGATGCGAGGCGCAGCGCGGGGTTCGGGAGGATCCGGTCCGCATCCGCGGCCCACGCGTAGAACGCGCGCGCCGCCGCGCCGCGACGCGCGAGCGTGGTGCGGCTCAGCCCGTCGCCGTCCATCGCGGCGAGCCAGGCGCGCAGGTCGGCGAGGGTGACGGCGGTCAGCGCCGCGTCGAGGTCCCCGCCCTGATCGACCCCCAGGTGGGTGCCGAGGTTGACCAGGTCGCCCAGGTAGGCGCGCACCGTGTTGCCCGAGAGGCCGCGCTCATGGCGCAGGTGCCCCTCGAAGGCGGCGAGCAGCTCGCTCGCGGCGGCGTCCGTGCTGGTCATGGCGACACCATGGCACCGTCTCACACGTCAAATCAATACCTTCAGTCACATTTGTCACATCACCCACTTGCATCACGCCA
The DNA here is from genome assembly GCF_000971215.1 of Demequina silvatica. GTDB lineage: Bacteria > Actinomycetota > Actinomycetes > Actinomycetales > Demequinaceae > Demequina > Demequina silvatica. The sequence continues at coordinate 99,789 of NZ_BBMA01000011.1, read as the reverse complement.
GGTATGTACGGGAATGTCCGATTGATCAGGCCGCTCCGGCCTCCGCGGTCCTGGTCCACACCCCGCGCACGGCGCGGACGAGCCCACGGCCCGCCAACCCGGCGAGCGCCTCCTTCGCCTCCTTGTCGGTGAGTCCCGCGGCGATCGCGAGCACGGGCACGGGCGCGCCACGTCGCGGGATCGCGCCGTACGCCTGACGCTCGGCGCGCGAGGCGAACTCGGGCCCGCCGGCCGCGGGCACCTCCTCCTCGACCTCCTCGCCGATGGGCACCGCGAGGTCGAGCGCGTCCACGGGAGAGACCACGATCTCCGCCTCGTGGCTCTTGATGAGCCTCAGGCACCCGGCGGACGAGGCGGACGTCACCGGCCCGGGGACCGCACCCACGGTCCGGACCATCGCGCCCGCATGCCGTGCGGTGCTGAGCGCCCCCGAGCGGTGCGCGGCCTCCACCACGATGGTCGCCCGCGCGGCCGCGATCAGGCGGTTGCGGCTGAGGAAGCGCTGGCGGTGCGGCGCGAAGCCCGGCGGCTGCTCACTGATCACCGCGCCCGTCGCGATCACGCGCTCGAGCAGCGCGGCGTTGCCCGCCGGGTAGAGCCGGTCGACGCCGCCGGCGAGCACCGCGAGCGTGGTGCCGCCGGCCGCGAGCGCGCCCCGATGGGCGGCCACGTCGATGCCGTACGCGCCGCCGCTGATCACCGTGACCCCCCGGTCCGCGGCGACGGCGGCGATCTCCGCGGCCACATGCTCGCCGTAGGCCGTCGCGGCCCGTGCGCCCACCACCGCGACAGACCGCCGCCACGCGGCGTCGAGGTCCGCCTCGCCCCTCACCCAGAGCGCGTGCGGGGCGTCGCCGGCGAGGTCGTCCATGGCGGCGGGCCAACCAGGGTCCTCGGCGGTGAGGATCCGCGCGCCCGTGCGTGCGGCGAGCTCGCGCAGGCGCTCGGGGGTCGCGGCGGCGAGCCGGGGTGTCCACCGGCCCAGCGCCGCGATGACGCGGTCGACGTCGCTCGGGACTGCGGCCAGCGCGACGGTGGCGCTCACGGCGTCCTCCGCCGCGGCCTGCACCCACGCGAGCGCCTCCTCGTGGCCGAGCAGCGCGACCAGCCACCGTGCCTGGGCGTCGTCGGGCTCCGCGATGGCGCTCCACACGAGCGCGGCGTCGGATGTCATGCCTCGAACCCCTGGCGGAGAGCGAGCGCCTCGGCGACGTGCCCGGCGTTCGGAGAGGTGACGCCCTCGAGGTCGGCGAGGGTCCACGCGAGGCGTAGCGCGCGGTCGAAGCCGCGCGCGGACAGCGCTCCCCTGTCCACCGCCGCCCAGAGCCCGGCGCACGCGGATCGCGACGTGACGGCGCGCAGCCACGCCCCGGAGGCCTCCGAGGAGACGGACCATCCATGGGGCGCGAGCCGCTCCCGCGCCGCGGCGCGCGCCTGCGCGACCCGCGCGGCGACGGTAGCGCTCGGCTCCCCGGGGCGGTCCGACCGCGCTGCCGCCCCCACGTGCACGCGGATGTCGATGCGGTCCAGCAGCGGCCCGGACAGCCTGCCGAGGTACCGTCGCCGCGCGATCGACGTGCAGGAGCACGCCTCCCCCGACCCGGCGAACCTCCCGCACGGGCATGGGTTGGCGGCGAGGATGAGCTGGAAGCGCGCCGGGTAGCGGGCCGCGCCGTGCGCGCGATGGAGCACGATCTCCCCGCGCTCGAGCGGCTGGCGGAGGGTGTCGAGCACGCGCGTGGGGAACTCCGGCGCCTCGTCGAGCAGCAGGACCCCCGCGTGCGCGAGCGACACCGCGCCGGGCCGAGCGATCCCCGAGCCGCCTCCGACGATCGCGGCGGAGGACGCGGTGTGGTGCGGCGCCTCGAAGGGCGGCCGCCTGATGAGGCCCTCGGATGCGTCGAACGTGCCCGCGAGCGAGTGGACCGCCGTGACCCGCACGGCCTCCCGGTCCTCGAGGTCGGGCAGGATCCCCGGCAGCCGCTCCGCGAGCATGGTCTTCCCCGCCCCTGGCGGGCCGACCATGAGCAGGTGATGCCCGCCCGCCGCGGCCACCTCGACCGCCACCCGGGCGGCCGCCTGCCCGCGCACGTCGGCGAGGTCGGGCGGATCGCCGCGCGTGACCCGCGTGAGCGGCGCCCGCACGGGCTGGAGCGAGGTGGGACGCGCGTCCGCGCCCAGCCGCTGCAGCACCGTCGCCAGCGCGATCGCGCCGTCGATGCGGGCGCCCTTGACCAGCCGCGCCTCCGCGGCGTTCCCCGCCGGCACCACCACCTCGGTGCTGCCCGCCTCGACCGCGGCGGCGACCGCGGGCAGCACTCCCCGCACGGGCCGCACCCGGCCGTCGAGCCCCAGCTCGCCCAGGAACACCGCCTCGCGCACGCGGCCCGGCTCGACGGTCCGCGCCGCCGCCAGCACCGCGATCGCGATGGCTAGATCGGTGGCCGGACCCGACTTGGGCAGCGACGCGGGCGACAGGTTCACCGTGATGCGCCGGCGCGGCCACTCCACGCCGGACGAGGCGACGGCGGCGCGCACCCGGTCCTTCGCCTCCGCGAGCGACGCGTCGGGCAGCCCCACGATGGTGAACGCGGGCAGCCCCTGCGCCACGTGCGCCTCGACGTCGATCACGTGCCCGGCGAGGCCCGTGAGGACCACGGACCGGCACCGCCCGATCACCCGATCCCCCTCACGTGCTCGAGCACCGCCGCTCCCGCACGCGGCAGCGTCACCGCCACCACGTCGATGCGCGCCCCCGCCCACCCGCGCGACTGCTCCGCGAGCCACTCCCCCGCGAGCAGCCGCAGCCGGCGCACCTTGCGCACGGTCACGGCCGCGAGCGCGCCCCCGAACGCGTCGGACCGGCGCGTCTTCACCTCGACGAACACCACCTCGTCGCCGTCGCGCGCCACGATGTCGACCTCGCCGTGCGCGCACCGCCAGTTCCGCGCCAGCACCTCCCAGCCGTCCGCGACCAGCCGCCGCGCGACCAGCTCCTCGCCGTACCGGCCCACCTCGTCCTTGACCGCCATCGCCCACCTCCGCGATCCACGGTGGACGATGCGCGGGTCGGCCGCCCCTGCCGGGCCGGGATCTGTGGAGGGAGGCCAGGTACGGAGGTCCTGTGCGCATCGTCCCCGGGGACGACGAAGGGCGGGGAGGATCTGTCCTCCCCGCCCCTGAAGTCGCGATGCGTGCCGTCAGGCGCGCGCCGTGTCCTCTGCGCCCGCATCACGCCGGGGCTCGAGGTAGTCACGGGTCTCGCCGTCGATCTCGAGCGACTCCGCGACCGCATCCCGCGCGACGGTGGTGCGCAGCGGCACCTCCTTCACGAACGCGAGCAGGATCACGCCGACCGCGGCGAGCGGCGCCATCAGCAGGAACGCGGGTGTGAGCGCGTCGTTGTACGCGCTCACCACGATGTCGTGGATCTGCGGCGGCAGCTCCGCGATGACCGCGGGCGACAGCGAGTTCGTGCCGCCCCCGGCGGCGAGCGCCTCCGCCGGCATCCGCTCGGCGAGGAGGCTGATCAGGTGCGTGGTGAAGATCGAGCCCACGATCGCGGTGCCGAGCGACGCCCCCACCTGACGGAAGTAGTTGTTGCCTGCGGTCGCGGTGCCGACCATGGTCAACGGGAACGCGTTCTGCACCATCAGCACGATGGTCTGCATCGACATGCCCAGACCCAGACCGAGCACGCCGAGGTACGCGCACGTCACCCACACGGCGGTGTCCGAGGTCAGCGTCGACAGCAGGTAGAGCGACGCGCTGAGCACGGCCGCGCCGATCACCGGATACCACTTGTAGCGGCCGGTCCTCGACACGATGAAGCCGGTCGCGGTCGACGCCACGAGCATCACCATCATCATCGGAGCGAGCAGCAGGCCCGCCTCGGTGGCGCTGACGGACGCGACCATCTGGAGGTAGGTGGGCATGTAGCCCAGCACGCCGAACATGCCGACGCCGATGAACATGCCGGCGACCGTGGTGAGGTTGAACGTGCGGGACCGGAACAGGTGGAGCGGCATCACGGGCTCGGCGGCGCGGCGCTCGACGAGCACGAACGCGACGGCGGAGACCACCGCGACGGCGATCAGACCGACGATCTGGGGCGACGCCCAGTCGTACGTGCGTCCGCCGAGCGAGGTCACCAGCACGATGCCCGAGGTCGCGAGCGCCAGCAGCGCCATGCCGGCGACGTCGAGGCGCGGCTTGACGCGCTCCGCGGGCGCCGGGTGGAGGAAGATCGCCGCCATCGCGATCGCCGCGATGCCCAGCGGGACGTTGATCCACAGGCCCCATCGCCAGCTGAGGCTCTCCGTGAACCACCCTCCGAGCAGCGGTCCCGCGACCGACGACACGGCGAACGCCGAGCCCATGATCCCCATGTACTTGCCACGCTCGCGCGCGGGGACGATGTCCGCGATGATCGCCTGCGACAGGATCATGAGGCCGCCGGCGCCGAGGCCCTGGATCGCGCGCGCCGCGATCAGCACGCCCATCGTTCCGGCGAGGCCGCCGACGATCGAGCCGGCGACGAAGATCGAGATCGCCGCGATGAAGAGCCCCTTGCGGCCGATGAGGTCGCCGAGCTTGCCGTACACGGGGATGACGACCGTCGACGCGAGGATGAACGCCGTGGTCACCCACAGCATGTGGTCCACGCCGTCGAGCTCGCCCACGATGGTCGGCAGCGCGGTCGAGAAGATGGTCTGGCTGAGCGACGACAACAGCATCGCGGTCATCAGCCCGATGAACACGGGCAGGACGGTGCGGGTCGCGGGCGTGGTCGCCGCGGGCCGGTCCAGGGTGGCGGTCATGAGTTCCTTCCGCAGGGGGGACGGGACGCGCGTAGGGCATCCGAGGGAGTGGCGCACCGCCGGCGCGAGTCGCGCGGCCGCATGGTGCATCGTCCGCATTCTTGCAGACTCTGCATTTTTGCGTCAAGTGCACGCGCAAGGGCCGAAGGTCATGGGGACGATGCGGTGGCTCGGGCGCGCGACGACGTCGCCCGGGCGCGCGGCAACAGGCGACGCGGTCGCCCACGGGACCGGCGCATCGTCTCCTGACGCGTCAGGCCCGCGTCGGCTCCCGTCCGTCGCCGGCGTCCTGGTCGGCATGCCGCTCGAGGTAGGCGCTCGACCCGCCGTCGACCTCGTACGACTCGGGCACCGCGTCCTCGCTCACCGAGCCACGCAGCGGCACCTCCCGCACGAACAGCAGCAGCACCAGTGCGAGCAGCGACAGCGGGACCAGGTACAGGAACACCGGGGTCAGGGCGTCGTTGTAGGACCCGATGATGATGTCCTGGGCCTCCTGCGGGAGCGTGCCCACGAGCTCCGGCGTGAGGCTGTTCGCCCCGTCGATCCCGCCCGCGGCGACGTCGGGCGGGATGCGCTCGGTGAGCATCGCGATGAGGTTGCTCGTGAAGATCGAGCCGACCACCGCCGCCCCGAGCGACGCGCCGATCTGGCGGAAGAAGTTGTTGCCCGCCGTCGCCGTGCCGACCATGGTGATCGGGAAGGTGTTCTGCACGATCAGCACCAGGGTCTGCATCTGCATGCCGAGGCCCAAGCCGAAGACCGCGAGGTACAGGCAGACATGCCACAGGGTCTGGTCGGGCGTCAGCGTGGACAGCAGGAACAGCCCGAGCGCCACCACCGCCGCGCCCACGATGGGGTAGATCTTGTACCGCCCGGTGCGCGACACCGCGTTGCCGACAAGGATCGACGTGGGCAGCATCGCTCCCATCATCGGGATCATGAGGAGCCCCGCCTCGGTCGCGCCGACCTGCTCGACCATCTGCAGGTAGGTCGGCATGTACGCGAGCGTGCCGAACATCGCCACCCCGGTGAGCAGGCCCGCCGCGGTGGTGAGGTTGAAGTTCGCCTGGCCGAACAGCGTGAGCGGCATCACCGGCTCCGCCGCGCGCCGCTCGACGAGAACGAACACGACCGCGGCCACCACGGTGAGCGCGATGAGCCCGATGATGATCGGGTCCGACCACTCGTACTGGCCGCCACCCCACGACGTGAAGAGCACGAGCGCCGATGCCCCGATCGCGAGCAGCACCATGCCGGCGACGTCGAGCGTGGGTCGGCCCCGGTCACGCGGGTTCGGGTGAAGGAAGAAGATGGCCGAGAGGATCGCGACGGCGCCCAGCGGCACGTTGATCCACAGGCACCATTCCCACCCGATCGAGTCCGTGAACCAGCCGCCCAGCAACGGCCCGATCACCGAGGCGACGGCGAACGAGGCGCCCATGAGCCCCATGTACTTCGCCCGCTCACGCGCGGGCACGATGTCCGCGATGATCGCCTGCGCGAGGATCATGAGGCCGCCGCCGCCGAGACCCTGGATCGCGCGGCCCACGATCAGCTCGGTCATGCCGGTGGCGAGCGCGCCGACGACCGATCCCGCGATGAAGATCGCGATCGCGCCGATGAAGATCGACTTGCGGCCGATGAGGTCGCCGATCTTCCCGTAGACGGGCATCATGATCGTCGCCGCCAGGATGTAGGCGGTGGTGACCCACAGCATGTGGTCGACGCCGTCGAGCTCGCCGACGATGGTCGGCAGCGCCGTCGAGAAGATCGTCTGGTCGAGCGCGGAGAGGAGCATGGCGGTCATGAGACCGACCATGACGAGCAGGATCTCCCTGCGGCTGGCCGGTGCGGCCGTGGCGTGATCGGACGTCATGACTGCCATCGTGCCTGGATCGGGCGAGAAGCGCGCGCCGAGCCGGCCGCGCGACCGACCGGCGGCTACGGGGACGCGATCCGGCGGACCCGCGCCATCACCTCGGAGATGGCCGCGTCGATCTCCGCCCCGGGATCCTCGAGCTCGAGCCACACCCGACCCGCGATGGGGAACGCGCCGGTGACGACCGCGACCACCAGCTGGGCCTCGTCGCCGCGTTCGACCTCGGTCAGCTCGGGACGCTCCACGGCAAGCCTCTCCTCGACGATGCGTGTCATGGCCTGGCGCCGGCCCGCGATGCGCGCGAGCTGCAGGCCCTGGAGCTCCGGCTCCTTCGCGAACAGGCGCCTGCGCATGACGTAGACCTCGCGATCGGGGTCGCTGGCGAGGAAGCTGCGCGCGACCATGTGCAGGAGGTCCTCGACGATGTGCCCGCGTGCGGCGACGAACGTGTCGACGTCCGCCTGCGCGTGAGGCGCGTTGCCCATGCCGAGCAGAGCGCCCTCCTTGCTGCCGAAGTAGTTGAAGTAGGTGCGCGGCGAGATGTCGCTCGCCTCGCAGATCATGTCCACGGTCACGTGGTCGACGCCGCGGTCGAGAGCGAGCTCGAGCGCGGCGCGCTCGACGCGGCGCATGCGGCGCACCCGGTTGCGCTCGCGCAGGCCGGGTGCGGGATCGGTGGAGGACACGGCCGCATTCTTGCAGTATCTGCAAGTTCTCGCCAGGCGTCGCCGCACGGACGATGCCGGGGTCACCCGACCCGGGCATCGTCCCGTCGCGCGGGCGGTCGGGACGCGACGTGGCTGCCGGCCCGCGCGCGCGGGCCGGCTGGGGTACGGGCGGCTCAGCGGCCGCGGAGCTGGCGGACGTCGGGGAGGTCGTCGTCGCGGGCGAGCTCCTCGATGTTGACGTCCTTGAACGTCACGACGCGCACGTTCTTCACCAGGCGTGCACTGCGGTAGACGTCCCAGACCCAGGCGTCGGCCATGGTGACCTCGAAGTAGATGTCGCCGCCGGACGCCTTGACCTGGAGGTCCACCTTGTTGCAGAGATAGAAGCGGCGCTCGGTCTCCACGACGTACTGGAACAGCCCCACGACGTCGCGGTACTCGCGGTAGAGCGCGAGCTCGGCTTCGGTCTCGTAGTTCTCGAGGTCTTCGTGGCTCACCCGTCAATGATGGACCGGACGGGGGGTCGAGCGCGAATGCCGCGCCGGATCGCCGGATCGCCGGCCCGGCGGGCCCGCAGTCACACGGCGCGGAAGGGCAGCTTCCAGGACACCCGGTGCAGCGGCGACGGCCCGTGCACGCGCAGCGCCTCGAGGTGGGAGTTCGCGCCGTAGCCCTTGTTGGAGTCCCAGCTGTACTCGGGGTGCTCGAGATGGGCGGCGGCCATGAGGGCGTCGCGCTCGACCTTCGCGAGCACGGACGCGGCTGCGATCGACGCGCACGCGCGGTCGCCCTTGACCACCATGGTGACGGGCGGCGCCTGCCAGTCCTCGCCGGGGCCCTCCAGCGAGAACAGGTCCGCGGGGGGCGGGGTGAGCCAGTCGTGGGTGCCGTCGAGCAGCACCGCGTCCACGGGCGCGTCGACGGCGTCGAGCGCGCGGCGCGCGGCCAGGCGCAGCGCGGCGACGATCCCGACCGCGTCGATCTCCGCGGAGGACGCGTGTCCCACCGCGCGAGCGATGCCGAAGGTCGTGAGCGGCTCGATCATCGCCTCGCGGCGCGCGGCGCTCAGCAGCTTGGAGTCGGTGAGGCCCTCGGGCCAGGTGTCGCAGCGGGTCACCACGGACACGCCCACGGAGACGGGGCCGGCGAGCGCGCCGCGGCCCACCTCGTCGATGCCCGCGACGGCGGCGAAGCCTGCGTCCCAGAGCGCGGCCTCATGAACGAGCGAGACCGTCACATCACTCCTGCGCGGCCGCGGCCTGGTCCTCGAACGGGTTGCCGACGCCGCCGAGGCGGTCGAGCGGCCACACCACGGCGAAGGTGGTGCCCACCACGTTGTCGACGGGGACGGTGCCGCCGCCGGGGTCGCCCATGTGGGCGCGGGAGTCCGCGGAGTCGTCGCGGTTGTCGCCCATGACCCAGAGGTAGCCCTCGGGGACCTCGACGCGGAACTCGGTGCCGCACGGGCGTGCGCCCTCGGCGATGAAGTCCTCGTCGAGCGCCTCGCCGTTGACCATGACCTCCGCGTCGGGGTCGGTGCACTCGACCACGTCGCCGGGCAGGCCGATGACGCGCTTGACCAGGTGCTCGCCCGCGTCCTCGGGGAGCAGTCCGGTCCAGGTGAGGACGTCCTTGACGACGAGCCTCAGCCCGCTCTCCTCCTCATCCGAGTGCCCGAGCCAGTTGGCCGGGTCCTTGAAGACCACCACGTCGCCGCGGCGCAGGGGCAGCGGGTCCGGGCGCCACTTGGTGACGAGGATGCGGTCGCCCTCGAGGAGCGTGGGCTCCATCGAGGGCGAGGGGATGTAGAACGACTGGAAGAAGAAGGTCTTGATGAGCAGCGAGAGCAGCAGCGCGCTCACCACGACGAGGACGAGCTCCTTCGCCCAGCCCCATGCCCGACGGCCGGCGGACGGTTTCCCGCCCGCCGGCACGTCGGCATCGGTCGCGATGGTCAGTTCTCGCGCTTCTCGCGGATGCGCGCCGCCTTGCCGCGGAGGCCGCGCAGGTAGTACAGCTTCGCGCGGCGCACGTCGCCGCGACGCTCCAGCTCGATCTTCTCGATCGTGGGGGCGTGCAGCGGGAACACGCGCTCGACACCCACGCCGAACGAGATCTTGCGGACCGTGAAGGTCTCGCCCACACCCTGGCCCTGACGCGCGATGACGACGCCCTGGAACACCTGGACACGCGAGCGGTTGCCCTCGATGACCTTGACGTGGACCTTCACGGTGTCGCCGGCGCGGAACGCCGGGATGTCGTCACGGAGCTGGTCCGCAACCACGTTGTCAAGCTTCTGCATGACTCTCTCTCCTCGCACATGCCACAGGTCACGCACGGTATCCGCCCGAGGGCGATCGGTGTTGATCAGCTGCGTCGCGGATGGAGCCGGATCCCCTGTGGCGGATCCCGGCGCCGCGCGCACCGAGGATCTATTCTGCCACACCGTGTCCGGACGATGCGAGGGCCGGGTGGTCGCGGCGCGTCACCAGGCGCCGGCGTCCTCGGGAGGCAGCAGGTCGGGGCGTCGCTCGCGGGTGCGCGACAGCTGCTGCTCGTGCCGCCACTCCGCGATGCGCGCGTGGTGGCCGCTGAGCAGCACGTCGGGCACGTCGAGGCCGCGCCAGGACGCGGGCCGCGTGTACGACGGGTACTCGAGCAGCCCGTCGGAGTGCGACTCCTCGACTATCGAGTGGGCGTTGCCCATGAACCCGGGGATGAGCCGCGTGACGGCCTCGATCATCGCGAAGGTCGCGACCTCTCCCCCGTTGAGCACGTAGTCGCCCAGGCTGACCTCGAGGACCCGATACCCGGCGTCCGCGTAGTGCTGCGCGACGCGCGCGTCGATGCCCTCGTAGCGTCCACACGCGAACACCAGCTGCGGCGCGGTCGACAGCTCCTGCGCGAGCGCCTGCGTGAAGGGCATGCCGGCCGGCGAGGGGATGACCAGCACGCCGGTGGGCTTCAGGACGTCGTCGAGCGCCTTGCCCCACACGTCGGGCTTCATCACCATGCCGGCGCCGCCGCCGAAGGGCGCGTCGTCGACCGTGCGGTGCACGTCGGGCGTGCCGTCGGCCTTGAACGCGGCGTAGTCGCGGAGGTCGTGGACGTGCGTCTCGACCAGCTCCGCCTCGCGGGCCTTGCCCAGCAGGGACACGTCGAGCACCCCGAAGAACTCCGGGAAGATCGTGACCACGTCGATGCGCATCCTCATGCGGACGTCTCCCCCGTCGCCTCGGGCTGCTCGCCGGCGAGCAGCCCGTACGGCGGCGTGAGCACCACGCGCCCCGCGTCGATGTCCACCTCGGGCACGAACTCCTCGACGAACGGGATCATCGCGCGGTGCCCGCCCGGCTGCCTCACCACCAGCAGGTCCTGCGCGGGCATGGTCACCAGGTCCACCACCTCGCCCAGCGCGGACCCGTCGGGCCGCACGGCCGCGAGCCCGACCAGCTGGTGGACGAACCAGGCGTCGTCCTCGTCCGACTCGGCGCCGTCGATGGTGAGCTCGACGCCGCGCGCGGCCTCGGCCGCCTCGCGGGAGCGGAGCTCCTCGAACTGGACGTACCAGCGCCCCGCCTGGACGCGCACGCGCCCGACGGTGAGCGGGCCGGCGGACGCGGGCTCGGTGTCGAACACCTCGCCAGGGACCAGGCGGTCCTCGGGGATGTCGGTGCGCAGCTCGACCGACACCTCCCCCTTGAGCCCGTGGGCACGGCCGATGCGGGCGACGGTCAATCTCATGACACCAGGGTACTTTCCGCTGGATCGGGTCCCGCCCGCGCTAGCGTGGAGCCGACGTCGGCAGGTTGCCGACAGGGGGAGGGTCGATGGCCGCGACCGCAGGGCGTCCGCCGGGCGTGACGTTCGGCGTGATCCTCACGTGGGCGGCCGCGCTCGGCGACCTGGTGACCGGAGCGGCGTTGCTGTGGCTGAGCCTCAACATGGCCGGAGTCGACCTCGCGCTCACCGAGAGCGAGCTGCGCGCCTACGCGTTCATCCTGCTCGCGGTCGGGCTGGTGACCGCCGCCCTCGCGCTCGGCCTGTCCGCCGGCTCCCAGCTGTCCCGCATCCTGGTGATGCTGGTCATGGCGGGACGCATCGCGGGCGGCGTCTACTCGTTCGCCGTGCTGGGCGAGCTGGTGAAGTGGCAGGCATTCGGGCAGGTGATCGGCTCGACGCTGATCATCCTCGCGCTCGCCACGCCGCGCGCTTTCGCGTACTTCCGAGCATCCTGAGAGGGAGCGCACCCGCGCCCCTACCGAGGAGGCCCTCATGGCCAGCGACCGGCCCGGCTCCGTCACGCTCGTCTCCGCGCTCACGTGGATCGTCGCGATCCTCGACCTCATCGGCGGAGCGGCGATGCTGTGGCTCTACTACAACCCCGACTCCGTGGGCGGCGACATCGACTCGGGCGACCTGCTCTGGTACGGCCTCACCACGCTGGTGGTCGGCGCGCTGACCGCGGCCGTCGCCGCGGGCCTCGCGATGGGGTCCCAGGGCGCGCGCGTGCTCGTGATCATCGTGATGGTGGTGCGGATCGCCGCAGCCGCGTACGCGCTCGGGCAGGTCGGCGGCGCTGTGGTGTGGCAGGCGGCCTTCGAGATCGTCCTGGCGATCCTCGTGATCGCGCTGCTGTCCACCCGGCGGGCCTCCGCCTGGTTCCGCGGCACGCGCGTCTGAACCCCCGCATCGTCCCCACGCCGCCCCCACGCCCGTGCCAAGGCCCGGACACGCGGCAGGCCCCCGCCCTCCCGAGGGAGTGCGGGGGCCTGCCGTTCGCTGAGCCTGAGGCTAGGCGACGTCCACGATGTTGACGCGGACGTCGTCACGCGCGATGGCCTCGACGACCGTCCGGATCGCCGTCGCGGTGCGACCGCGGCGGCCGATGACCCGGGGGAGGTCGTCGGGGTGCACCACCACGTTGAGGGTGGTGCCGCGACGCCCGGAGCGCTCGGTCACGCGCACGTCGTCCGGGTTGCGGACGATGCTGCGGACCAGGAACTCGAGAGCGTCGACGACCATCGTCAGTTCTCCTCGGCGGGGGCCTCGACGGCCTCGTCGGCGACCTCGGCGTCGGCGGCCGGGGCCTCCTCAGCCTTCGCGGCCTCCTTCTTGGCGGCGGCGTCGGCCTTCGCCTTCTCGGCGGCGTCCGCGTGCGCCTTGATGGCGTCGGCGGCGTCGGCCTTGGCGGAGGCACCCTTGACGGTGCTCACGCCCTTCTCACCCTTGAAGGTGGCCCAGTCGCCGGTCAGCTTGAGCAGCGCGGTGACCTGCTCCGAGGGCTGCGCGCCCACGGACAGCCAGTACTGCGCGCGGTCCGAGTCGATCTCGATGACCGAGGGCTCCTCGGTGGGGTGGTACTTGCCGATCTCCTCGATCGCACGGCCGTCGCGCTTGGTGCGCGAGTCCATGACGACGACGCGGTAGAACGGGGCGCGCTTCTTGCCGAAGCGCTTGAGGCGGATCTTCACAGCCATGGCTGTCTCCTTCTGAATTCGGTGTGAGCCGGATCGCGTCCGCCGGGGAATCACGGCGGGGCAACCTGGCAAGACGAATCGGCGTGCCCGGGTAGAGGGCCGGACGCGCCAGCGACCCATTGTGCCAGACGGGACGATGCGCGACCAACCAGGCGCCCCGCGTCACCTCACGCTGGGCCACCCGGGTGACGTCTGGGCATCGTACGCGCCGTCGAAGCGGCCGCCGGAGACCAGCAGCACCTCGAGCCCGCGCTCGAGCGCGCCGGCCACCACGCGCGGCCCTCCGCCGCAGATCGCGGTGGCCCACGCGTCGCACTCGGTGAGGTCGCGGCCCGCCACGGACACCTGCATGTAGTGGCGCGCCACCTCGCCGGTGAGCGGGTCCCAGATGTGGTCCACCACCTGCGCCCCGCCGGAGGTCGCGAGGGCCGTGAACGCGCCGCCGAGCTCCACCACGTCGATCACGGGCGTGCCCGTCGGGTCGCCCGTCACGCGCGGGTCCGCGATGCCGACGCGACGCGCGCGCCCGCCGCCCACGAGCACGTCGCCCGACGCGCCGACCATCCAATCCGAGGCCCGGGCAGCGCGCAGGTGGCGGCTCGCGCGCGCCACCGCCCAGCCCTTGACCAGGCCGGTGGGGTCGAGCACGCCGTCCTTGCGGCGCGCGTCGAAGCCGCCGAGCGTCGCCTCGCGGTACCACTCGCACGCCTCGAGCACCTCGCGCAGCTCGCGCGGCGACTCGTCGAGCGTGAGGTCGCCGCGCAGGTAGCCGCTGAGGTAGGAGTCGTCGCGCCACAGCGAGAACACCTCGTCCGCCCACACCAGCTCGGAGTGGAACGCCGCGACCGCGCCGTCCGTCTCGAGCGGGTCGGGCGCGTCGAGCTCGACCGTGAAGGGCATCGCCATGGCGTGCACCGTGGTGCGGAACGGCTCCGTCACAGGCCGGCGTCCTCGAACGCGCCGCGCAGCGACTCGGTGAACGCGGGCGACGTGAAGGACGCGCCGCTCACGGCCTCGACGTCCCACGTCTGCGCGGCGAGGACCTTGTCGCGCAGCTCGGGGATCGCACGCGCGTTGATGGTGATGGACTCCGCGTCCTGCGTCCCGGCGACGATCGCCTGGACGTCCGTGACCTCGCCGTCGACCACGGTGATGCGGGCCTGGTAGTCGCCGCGGGCGTTCGTCACGACGGGGCCGTCGTGGGTGGACGATGCGGGCGCCGGGTCGGGCGCGGCGGTCGCCGTGGCGCTCGGGGCCGGGTCCGCCGCGGTCTCGGATGCCGCAGGCTCGGGGGTGGAGATCGCGCAGTCGTCGTCCTCGGAGAGGTCCTTGTCGTCGTCCTCGTCGTCGCCGCTGTCGTCGGGCTCGCACGTGATCGACGGGGTGGGCTCCGGCTCCGCGGTGGCGGACGGAGCCGCGCTCCCGCTCGCGGTGACGCTCGGCTCGGGGCTCGAGGGGGCGACCAGGTCGAGCGTGGGCAGCTCCTTGGGCGCGACGGACCAGCCCGCGCCGAGGATCGCGGCGCAGCCGCCGGCGACCACCACGGCCCGGGAGGTGCGCATGGCCTACTCCGCCGCCGCGGCCGCGTCGTCGAGCGCGCCCTGGATGGACTCGGTGAACGCCGGAGACGTGTACGAGGAACCGGAGACGGCCTCGACGTCCGCGCTCTGCGCCTCGATGACCTTGTCCCGCAGCTCGGGGATCGCGCGGGCGTTGATCGACACGGACTCCGCATCCTGCGTGCCCGCCTCGATGGCCTGGACGTCCGTGATGGTGCCGTCCTCGATGGTGACCTGCGCCTGGTAGCCGCCGCGGATGTTGGTGACCCGCGGGCCGTCGTAGACGCCGTCCGCGTACACGGGGTCCACGGTGGTGGCCGCCGCCTCGGGCTCGGCCGCCTCCGCTCCGCCGCACGCGCTCAGCGCGGTCGCGGCGGCGCCGGCGAACGCGAGCGCCCCGGCCGTCCTGGTCATGGTCCTCATCCGCTCTCCCTCTACCAGCCGAATCGTTCGCGATGGATGGCGGCCGCCGGCACGCCCGCGGCGCGGGCGTCCAGGACCACCGCATCGGCCCACGGGACGGGGCCGCACACGTAGATGTCGCGCGTCGCGACGTCGGGCACCAGCGCGCCGAGGCTCTCGCCCGCGGCGGTGCCCCAGCCGGAGCCGCGCGGGCCGGCGACCACGATCACGTCGGCGCCGCGCTGCACGGCCAGCTCCTCGACCTCGTCGATGAGGGGCGCCTCCTCGCGGGACCGGACCCGCAGCACCACGGTGCACGGCGCCTGCGCCTCGTCGAGCAGCGCGCGGATGGGCGTGACGCCGATCCCGGAGGCGACCAGCACCGCGCCGGGCGCCGTGCGGGTCGCGTCGGTGAAGATCCCGAGCGGCCCCTCGGCCAGCACGCGGGTGCCCACCCGCAGGTGGGCGAGCCGCGCGGACGCGTCGCCCGAGGGCTTGACGGTGATGCGCAGCGAGTCGGACCGCGGCGCGCGCGACAGCGACCACGGGTGCGCCTGCGTCCACCGCTCGCGGTCGAGGAAGCGCCACAGCAGGAACTGCCCGGGGCGCGCGCCCAGGCGGTCGAGGTCGCGGCCGCTCATCACCACGGACACGGAGCCGTCCGGCTCGGGCTCGACGGCGGCGACGCGGAGGTCGTGACGCGCGAGCAGCACCAGCGGGCGGACGATGCGGTAGGCCAGGAAGGAGCCGACGGCCAGCACGTACAGGACCAGCCAGAACCACCAGGCCGCTCCCCCGTCGCGGAACGTGGAGCCCTCGAGGAACTGGTGCGGCACCACCGCGGCGATCGCGAGGTACACGAGCAGGTGGACGGCGTGCCAGCGTTCGTAGCGCCACCGCGACCGGATCGCGACCAGGGACGTCGCGACCACGATGGTGAACAGGCCCAGCCCCACCTGCGCGGCGACCATGAACCAGCCGAGGTCCCACAGCGCCACCGCCTCGCTGAGGATGGACCGGCCGTCGTAGCGGGCGTTCATCACCAGGATGAGGCCCACGTGGACCAGCATGAGGATGAAGGCGACCTTGCCCAGCCGGGTGTGGGTGGCGGCGGCGCGGTCGTGCCCGATCGCGCGCTCGACGTACGGCGCGCGGGAGATCAGCGTGATCTGAGCGAGCACCAGCACCGCGGCGACGATCCCGGCGACGCGGCCCAGCCCGTACAGGTGGTCGATGGGCGCGGTCACCAGCAGCCCGCCCGACGCGACGAACAGCGCCACGCCCACGGCCGCGACCAGGTAGATCGACGCCTCGAGCCCGTCCCGCCACCACTCCCGGCGCGCGGATCGCCGCGCGTACGCCTCGAGCGTGCTCACGGGACCTCCGGGGGTTCGGGGACGGACCTGACGGGGCAACGCGCGCGGGCCGTGGGGTGTTCCGGCGCGTACCCGCATCGTACGGGGTGCTACCAGGCGAACTCCTCCGCGTGCCGGCGGCGCGCGGGCACCCCGGCGACCGCCGCATCGTCCATCACCGCCCGCACCCACGGGACGGGGCCGCACGCGAACACGTCCGCGCCGGCGATCGCGGGCACCAGCCGCGCGAGCGTGACGGGGGACGATGCGGGGGCCCAGCCGTCCCCGCGGTGCCCGGTGAGGACATGCAGGGTCGCGCCGCGCGCGGCGGCGAGCTCGCGGAACTCCTCGAGGTGCGGGATCTCGGCCTCGGTGCTGGCGCGCACGACGACGGTGCAGCCGCCGGGCCGGAATGCCGCGTCCTCGAGCAGCGCGAGGATGGGCGTGATGCCGACGCCCGCGCCGGCGAGGACCAGGTGGTCCCCCGAGCGTGACGCGTCGGTGAAGACCCCCAAGGGGCCCTCGACCATGACGCGCGTGCCCGGGCGCAGGGTGCGCAGGGCTGCGGATCCGTCGCCGAGCGGCTTCACCGTGATGCGCATCCATCCGTCGCGGACGGTGCGCGAGAGCGAGTACGGGTGCGCCTGGCCCCACATGTCGCGCTGGAGGAAGCGGAAGAGCAGGAACTGCCCGCCCCTCGCGCCCAGGCGGGTGAGGCGGCGGCCGTGCAGCGCGATGACGGTCGAGCCGTCCGGCAGCGTGCCCACGGCGGTCACACGGATGCGGTGGCGCCGGAAGCGCACGAGCGGCCGCACCACGCGGTACGCGAGCAGCCCGCCCACGGCGACGGTCCACAGGATCACCCAGTACCACCAGGCGGGTCCCATGGTCGCGAAGGTCTGGCCGTCGGTGAGCTGGTGCGGGATGGACAGCCCGACCGCGAGGTAGCTGAAGACGTGGACGGCGTGCCAGGTCTCGTACCGCCAGCGCCGGCGCACGATCGCGTAGGACGTCACCACCACGGCGCACAGCACCACGAACCCGACGCTCGCCATGAACATGGGACCGCCGTAGCCGACCGCGAAGGCCCACGCCTGCGCGAGCAGCCCCGTCTGCGTCGGCAGGGCGTAGCCGCCGATCAGGAGCACGATGTGCGCGATGATCACCACGAAGCCGAGGCGTCCCAGCTGCCCGTGAAGGCGGGCGCCGCGGTCGTGGCCGAGGGCGCGCTCGACCAGCGGGATCCGCGCGATCAGGATGAGCTGCGCCATGATCATGGTCGACGCGGCGATCCCCGCGATGCGCCCGAGCGTGGTGAGCAGGCCGCCGACCGTGGTGACGTCGACGGTGCCCGAGGCGAGCATGAACGCGAGGCCGCCCACGCCCGCGAGCCACGCGGCCGCCTCGATCGTGTCGCGGCGGCGGCTGCGGCGCGCGGCGCGTGCGCGGCGCTCGGCGGCCGCGGGAGCCGCGTGGCTCGGGACCACGGCGGTGCGGTGCTGGACGGCGGTCATGCGAGACCCGCCGCCTGCATCGCGCTGGCGACGGCCTCCTCGACGGCGTCCGAGGTGTAGCTCGCGCCGGAGACGTAGCCGACGTCGACGCTCTGGGCCTCGAGGATCGCCTGCTCGAGCACGGGGATCGCGTAGTCGTTGATCTGCTGCGAGTGCTGGTCGGCCTCGCCGGACTGGAGCCAGTCGATCGCGGTGACCTGCCCGTCCTCGACGGTGATCTCCGCCTGGAACGTCCCGTAGCGGCTCGAGACGGCCTCGCCGTCGTACGTCGTGGCGCCGGAGGCGTCGGTCGTGGCGTCGGTGGTGGCGTCGGTGGTGGCGTCGGTGGTGGCGGTGTCGGTCGTGGAGTCCGTGGTCGTGTCGGTGGTGGTGCCGGTGGCGGCGCCCGTCGCGGAGGTGTCGGCAGTGGTCGCCTCGGCGCTGGCGGCGCCCTCCTCAGGGGAGAGGAATCCGGTGCCTAGGACGGCGCCCGTGGACAGCAGCGTGGCGGAGAGGCCGGTGACGATGATGCCGGAGGAGCGCTTCATGCCTCCCATCACACCCATCACCCCTGGGAGCGGGCCTCGCCGGGGCTGGGAGTTCGCTGGGAACGATGCGTCAGACCAGGGCCCCGCGCAGCACCACGTGGCGCGGGGAGGCGAGGGCGCGGATGCCGGCGCGCGGGTCCTCGCCGTAGATCACCAGGTCCGCAGGCGCGCCCTCCTCGAGGCCGGGTGCACCCAGGAACGCTCGTGCGCGCCAGGACGCCATCGCGACCACCTCGGCGTCGGGGATGCCCGCGGCGACCATGAGCGCCGCCTCCGCCGGCAGCCCGCCGTGTCCGAGCGTGCCGCCCGCGTCGGTGCCCACCAGCAGCGGGACGCCCGCCTCGTACAGCGCGCGGACGTGCGCGAAGCGGCGCTCGTGCATGGCCCGCATGCGGGCGGCGTACGCCGGGAACCGCTCCTCCGCCTGGGCGGCGAAGCCCTCGAAGTTCGCGACCTGCATCATCGTGGGCACCACGGGAAGGCCGCGGCGCGCGGCCTCCGCCATATGGTCGGCGGTCATGCCGGTGCCGTGCTCGATGCAGTCGACGCCGGCGTCGAGCAGCCCGTCGATGGTCTCCGTCGCGAAGGTGTGCGCCGTCACCCTCGCCCCGGCCTCGTGGGCCGCCGCGATGCCCTCGGCCAGCGCATCGTCCGGCCACAGGGGGGTGAGGTCGCCGTGGTCCCTGTCGATCCAGTCGGCGATGAGCTTGACCCAGCCGTCGCCCTTGCGGGCCTCCTGCGCCATCACGGCCGGGAGGTCCACCACCTCGATCTCGCGCGCGTAGTGGCGCAGGTAGCGCTTGGGGCGCGCGATGAACCGGCCCGCGCGGATCACCCGCGGCGCGGTGGTGACGCCGTCGAGGAAGCGGGTGTCGGACGGCGAGCCGGCGTCGCGGATGAGCAGCGTGCCCGCGTCACGGTCGACCAGGGCCTGCTTGAGCGCGAGGTCGGCGTCCACCGCTCCCCCGCTGTCGAGGCCCACGTGGCAGTGGACGTCGACCAGCCCCGGCAGCACCCAGCCGTCGAGCGCGTGGCGCACGGCGGCCTCGGGCCGCTCGTACGTGACGAACCCGTCCACCACCCAGGCCTCCGCGCGGACGTCGTCATCGCCGACGACCACGGGGCCCGTGAGGTGGAGGGCCATGTCAGCGTCCCAGGTACTTCGACAGGTCCGCGCTCAGCGCGTCCCTGTCGACCTCCTGCGGCTGCTGCCCGATCCCGAACGCCGAGCCCTGCGCGGCGGGTGCGGCCGTGCCGCGGGTGCGGGCCTCGGCCTCCTGCTGCGCGCGCTTCGCGGGGTTGCCCGACTTGCCCTTGACCTTGCGCTGCGGCGCCTGCTTGCCCTTGGACTTCTTGCCGCCGGGCAGCCCGCCGAACGCGCCGGGCGCGCCGCCCATGCCTGGCATCTGCGGCATGCCGCCGCCGCGCGACATCGCGCGCATCATCTGCTGCGCCTGCTCGAAGCGCTTGATGAGCGAGTTGATCTGGGCGACCGAGGTGCCCGAGCCGGCCGCGATGCGGGAGCGGCGCGAGCCGTTGAGGACCTTGGGGTTCTCGCGCTCGAGCGGCGTCATGGACTGGATGATGGCCTCGGTGCGCACCAGCTCGCGCTCGTCGAAGTTCTCGATCTGGTCGCGGACCTGACCCATGCCGGGAAGCATGGTCAGCATCTTCTTCATCGAGCCCATGTTCTTGAGCTGCTGCATCTGGCTGAGGAAGTCCGCCAGGGTGAAGTCCTCGCCCTTCGAGACCTTCTCCGCCATGCGCTCGGCCTCGGCCTGGTCGAACGTGCGCTCGGCCTGCTCGATGAGGGTGAGGATGTCGCCCATGTCGAGGATGCGCGACGCCATGCGGTCGGGGTGGAACACCTCGAAGTCGTCGAGCTTCTCGCCCGTGGACGCGAACATGATCGGCCGGCCGGTGACCTCGGCGACGGACAGCGCGGCACCGCCGCGCGCGTCGCCGTCGAGCTTGGTGAGGACCACGCCGGTGAAGTCGACGCCCTCCTGGAACGCGGTCGCGGTGGCGACGGCGTCCTGACCGATCATCGCGTCGATGACGAAGAGCACCTCGTCGGGCTCGAGCGCCTCGCGGATGTCCGCGGCCTGGCGCATGAGCTCGGCGTCGATGCCCAGACGGCCGGCGGTGTCGACGATCACCACGCTGTGCTGACGCTGCTGCGCCTCCGCGAGGCCGCGGCGCGCGACCTCGACGGGGTCGCCGCGCGGGACCTCGTCCTCGCGGGTGACGCCGGGCTCGGGCGCGAACACGGGCACGCCCGCGCGCTCGCCGACCACGGTGAGCTGCGTGACGGCGTTGGGGCGCTGGAGGTCCGCGGCGACCAGCAGCGGGGTCTGGCCCTGCTGCTTGAGGTGGTGCGCGAGCTTGCCCGCGAGGGTGGTCTTTCCCGCACCCTGGAGGCCCGCCAGCATGATGATGGTGGGGCCGGTCTTGGCGAGACGCAGCGACCGCGTCTGACCGCCGAGGATCGCGATGAGCTCCTCGTTGACGATCTTGACGACCTGCTGGCCCGGGTTGAGCGCGCCGGACACCTCCGCGCCGAGCGCGCGCTCGCGGATGTTCGAGGTGAAGGTGCGGACCACGGGCACCGCGACGTCGGCGTCGAGGAGGGCCCGACGGATCTCGCGGATGGTGCCGTCGATGTCCGCCTCGGTGAGGCGGCCCTTGCCCCGCAGGTTGCGGAACGTCTCTGTCAGGCGATCGGAGAGGTTGGCGAACACACTTATCCCTTCACAACGTGCCCACCAGACTACCGCCCGGCGGCGCCCTCCTCGGCGGCCAGGGCCGCGCGGGCGCGCTCCGTGAGCGTGTCGACCAGCTGCGCGCGCCACGCCGTCCATACCTTCGGGCCCGCGGCCTTCGAGTCCGCCTCGGTGAGCGCCCGCAGCACGTCGAGCAGGTCGGTGCGGTGCTCGACCGCCTCCAGCAGCCGCTCCACCGTCGCGGGGTCCTCCGGGTCGCGCGTGGTCGCGAGGATCGACAGCGTGAGGTGCTCGCGCACCAGCAGCTCGAGGTCGTGCGCCGTCTCCGGGGACAGCCCCATGCGCGCCGCGATCGCCGGGATGAGCGCCGCGCCGTCGACCGAATGGTCGGTGGCGCCCGCCCGCTTGCCGATGTCGTGCAGCAGCGCCGTGAGGTGGAGCAGGTCGGAACGGTGCGTGCCCCGGCGGTGCTTCGACGCGATGGTGACGGCCTCGAGCATGTGCCGGTCCACCGTGAACACGTGGACCGGGCTGCGCTGCGGGCGGTTGCGGACGCCCTCCCACTCGGGGATCCAGCGCACCACCAACCCGTGGACGTCCACGGCCTCCCACACGGGGATGAGGTGCGCGCTCGCGCGCAGCAGGTCGCGCAGGTGCACGCGCGCCTCCTCCGGCCACGGCTCGGGCAGGTCGGGGGCGCGCTGCATCGAGTCGAGCAGCGTCGGGGTGAACGTGAGGCCCGTGGTCGCGGCCGTCGCGGCCGCGCGCAGCGGCAGCAGCGCGTCCGTGGTCGCGTCGTAGCCCGGGGCGAGCGCGAGCTCGCCGTCGACGTCGATCAGCCCCTCGGCGACCTTGACGTGGCGGGGCGCGGCGGCGCGGCGGCGCGCGAGGAACGCGCGCGAGCCCACGCCGGAGCGCTCGAGCGCGCGCCGGGCGCCCCGCTCCGTGGCGTCGAGCGCGAACGCGACCGTGCGGCCCGCGTCCGCGATCGCCGCGAGCAGGTCGTCGGGATCGTCGTAGCCCAGCCGCTCGGCGACCTCGGGCGCGACGTGGCGGCCCAGCACGTTGACGCCGCGGCCCGTCTCGAGCTGCAGCGCGTCGCGGACATCGAGCAGCAGCTGGCCCGCCTCGTCCACCGCGCCGTGCGGGCGGTCGGTGAGCCACGTCGCGGACAGCGCGGTGAGGCTGACGTAGTCGCGCAGGCCGCCGCGAGCCTCCTTAAGGTGCGGCTCGATGAGGTACGCGAGCTCGCCGTGGCGCTCCGACCGCGCGCGCGAGGCGCTCAGCAGGTCGGGCAGGCGCTTGCGAGCGGCCGCGCGCCAGTCCTGGTAGATGTGCGTGCGGGCCTGCAGCAGCAGCTGCTCGTCGCCCGCGATGAGGTGGAGGTCCAGCAGCCCCGCCGCGGCGGCCAGGTCCTTGGAGGCCACCTGGCGGCACTCCGTGAGGGTGCGCGTCGAGTGGTCGAGCTCGAGACCGGCGTCCCAGATCGGGTACCAGAGGCTCTGCGACAGCTCGGCGATCGCCTCCTTCTTGTAGGTCGACCCGTCGTGCAGGATCACCAGGTCCAGGTCGGACGCCGGTCCCGCGTCGCCGCGGCCCACGGATCCCACCGCGCCGAACGCGATGCCGTCCCGCATGCCGTCCGCATGGTCGTCCCAGTGCTCCTTCAGGTGCGCGAACACCAGGTCGGACATCGCCTGTCGACGCTCTCGGCCCCCCAGGCCGCTGTGCGCGAGCTCCTCGGCCCGCTCTCTCCTCAGACGCTTGAGGTCCCGCACCCCACGGGGGTGCGGGACCTCAGCGCGGGAGCCTTCACGGCTCTCCATGTGTCTGGCGGTCTCCCTGCTTAGAGGGCGTCCGCGCCGTGCTCGCCGGTGCGGACCCGGGCCACGTCGTCCACCGGGACGACCCAGACCTTGCCGTCACCGATCTTGCCGGTCTGCGCGGCCGAGACGATCGCCTCGGTCACGGTCGCGGCGTCGGCGTCGTCCACGAGGACCTCGAGACGCGTCTTGGGGACCAGGTCCACCGTGTACTCCGCACCGCGGTAGACCTCGGTGTGGCCCTTCTGGCGGCCGTAGCCGGCAGCCTCGGACACGGTGACGCCCTTGACGCCCGCGGCCTCGAGGGCCGCACGGACCTCGTCGACGCGGTGGGGCTGGATGATTGCGGTGACCAGCTTCATTACTTCGCCTCCTCGTAAGCGGTCTCGCCGTGCTCGGCGAGGTCGATACCCGACACCTCGACATCCTCGCTGACGCGCAGACCCACGGTCGCCTTGATGGCGAGACCGATGAGGTAGGTCACCACGAAGGAGAACACCACGGCGATGAGCGCGACCACGGTCTGCGTGACCAGCTGGGTCACACCACCACCGTAGAACAGGCCGTTCATCGGCGAGAGCTCCTCGCCCGCACCGGCCCACGTGGTGCCCTCGTCGAGGTTCGCGAAGAGGCCGATGAGGATGGTGCCGACGAGGCCGCC
Organism: Demequina silvatica; assembly: GCF_000971215.1. Lineage (GTDB taxonomy): Bacteria > Actinomycetota > Actinomycetes > Actinomycetales > Demequinaceae > Demequina > Demequina silvatica. The sequence continues at coordinate 76,375 of NZ_BBMA01000011.1, read as the reverse complement.
GACCAGGTGGACGCCCACGACGTCGAGCGAGTCGTCGTAGCCGAACTTGTACTTGAGGCCCACGGCGAGCGCGCAGAGCACACCGGCGATGAAGCCGATCGCGATGGCGCCCCAGCTGTCGACCGACGCGGCGGCCGGCGTGATGGCGACCAGACCGGCGACGACACCGGAGGCGGCACCCAGCGAGGTGGGCTTGCCGTCGCGGATCTTCTCCACGAGCAGCCAGCCGAGGATCGCGACGGCCGGGGCCACCACGGTGTTGAGGAACGCACGGCCGGCGGTCGCGTCGGCAGCGAACTCGGAACCGGCGTTGAAGCCGAACCAGCCGAACCACAGGACGGCGGCACCGAGCATGACGAACGGCAGGTTGTGCGGCTTGAACGGCTCCTTGCCGAAGCCCTTGCGGGTGCCCAGCAGCAGCGCGAGGGCGAGACCGGCGGCACCGGCGTTGATGTGGACCACGGTTCCACCGGCGAAGTCGATCGGCGACGAGCTGGTGAGCGGGCTGTCCCACCCGAGGATGCCGCCGCCCCAGACCGCGTGAGCGACCGGGAAGTAGACGATGGTGACCCACACCGCGACGAAGATGCTCCAGGCGAGGAACTTCATGCGGTCGGCGACCGAGCCCGAGATGAGGGCGACGGTGATGATCGCGAAGGTGGCCTGGAAGCCTGCCATGACGATGAACGGCACACCCGAGCCTGCGGCGAGCGACGAGTCGTCAGACACGCCGTTGAGGCCGAAGAACCCGGACGGGTTGCCGATGAGGTCGCCACTGCCGAAGGTGAGGCCGTAGCCGTAGAGCACCCAGATGACAGCGACGATGGCCATGCTGATGAAGCTCATCATCATCATGTTGAGCACGGACTTCGCGCGGACCATGCCTCCGTAGAAGAACGCCAGAGCGGGCGTCATCAGGAGGACAAGAGCGGTCGCAACGATCATCCACGCGGTATTGCCGGAGTCCAGCGTGAATTCCATTGTTTCTCTCCCTCCGCTGACCCCTTGGCCAGCGATGGGCCCAATCTTCCGGACGTCTGTTACCCCTGGACGACCCCCATGTTTCGGGACGGTTACATCGGGCGCGCTCAGGTAAAAGGTAGGTTGCACAGACGCACGAAACGGAACGATGCGCGCGCGCCGCGCGTACCCGACGCACGTTTCGCGCGCGTCCCGCGGGTACGGGTCAGTCGCCCAGCAGGGAGTCGACGAAGCCCTCGGGGTCGAACGGCGCGAGGTCGTCGGCGCCCTCGCCGAGACCGACGAACTTCACCGGCACGCCCAGCTCGCGCTGCACCGCGAGCACGATCCCGCCCTTCGCGGTGCCATCGAGCTTGGTGAGCACGATCCCGGTGAGGGGCGCCACCTGCCCGAACACGCGGGCCTGGGTGAGGCCGTTCTGGCCGGTGGTGGCGTCGAGCACCAGCAGCACCTCCTTGGGGGCGCTCACCTTCGACACGACGCGGACGATCTTCCCGAGCTCGTCCATGAGCCCCTGCTTGTTCTGCAGGCGGCCGGCGGTGTCGACCAGCAGCACCTCGGCGGCGTCCGCGCGGGCGCGGTCGGCGGCCTCGTACGCGACGGACGCCGGGTCCGCGCCGTCGACGTGGGCGCGCACCACGGGCACTCCCACGCGCGAGCCCCAGGTCTCGAGCTGGTCGGCGGCGGCCGCGCGGAACGTGTCCGCCGCGCCCAGGACCACGGTGCGGTCCTCCGCGACCAGGACGCGCGCGAGCTTGCCCACCGTGGTGGTCTTGCCCACGCCGTTCACGCCCACCACGATCGCGCTGTGGAGCTCGCCGTCGCCGGCGGCGCCGAGCGCGAGGGACCGGTCGAGCGCCGGGTCCACCACGTCGAGCAGGGCCGCACGGAGCAGCTCCCTGGGGTTGCCGTCGGGCTCCGCCTTGAGGCGGGTGCGCAGGTCCTCGAGGAGCGCGTCGGTCGCGCCGGCGCCCACGTCGGCCATGAGGAGGGTCTCCTCGAGCTCGTCCCAGTCGTCCTCGGTGAGCGAGCCGCGGCGGAAGATCGCGAGCAGGTTCTGGCCGAACGTCGCGCCCACGCGGCGGCGCAGGCGGCCGAAGCGGTGGTCGACGGCCTCGGGCGTCTCGACCGAGGGCGTCTCGATGGCGGGCGCCGTCTCCTCGACGGGGGCGGGCGCCTCCGGCGCCTCCACCTCGCCCGCGGCCTCCTCGACCGGGGCGGGGGCCGCGACCGGCGCATCGTCCCGTCGCGGGGGCGCCTCGCGCGGAGGCGCCTGGCGCGCCTTGCCGAGCACCGCGGCGCCCACGCCGCCAAGCACCACGAGCCCCGCGACGATCGCCACGAGGAGGTCACTGTCACCTGGGATCCATGCAACGTCCACGGGCACAGTCTGTCAGGTCGGGGCGCGCCTCGCGGCGCGCGGGGTCACGCGCGGTGGCGGACGGGCGCCGGGGCGGCCTTGGCCGTCACCGTCGGCAGGGAGGCCGTCTCGCGGCCCAGCTCGCCCACGACGTCGAGGGTCGCGTCGGGGCGGTCGACCTCGTCGAACAGGTGCTCGCGCACGGGCCGCCGCTCCTCGACGCCGAGCGCCAGCCGCACCAGGCGGCGCCCACGACCCTCGCTCGCGAAGGCCGCGACGAAGACGATCGCGGCGATGAGGCCGCCGACCACCAGGGTCTGCATCATGTAGCTGAACATCCACCGCTCCCCACGCCGAGGCCGCTCCGGCCTCGGGCATCCTCGCCCGGCATCGCGCACCGGACAAGCCCCGACAATTGGGGGCATACGCCCCGCATGGAGAACGTGCCGGGCCCGGGGATGTTCCCGCGACGGCCAGGATCGGCGGTCTGCCAGGCCCCTCAGGCGGCGTCGTCGTCGCGCAGGCGCTGGCTGATGACCGTGGTGACGCCGTCGCCGCGCATGGTGACGCCGTAGAGGGCGTCGGCGATCTCCATGGTGCGCTTCTGGTGCGTGATGACGATCAGCTGCGAGTCCTCCTGGAGCTCGCGGAAGATCTCGAGCAGGCGGCCCAGGTTGACGTCGTCGAGGGCGGCCTCGACCTCGTCCATCACGTAGAACGGGCTGGGGCGGGCCTTGAAGATCGACACGAGCAGCGCGACCGCGGTGAGCGAGCGCTCGCCGCCGGACAGGAGCGAGAGGCGCTTGACCTTCTTGCCCGCGGGCCGGGCCTCGACCTCGATGCCGGTGGTGAGCATGTGCTCGGGGTCGGTGAGCACCAGGCGGCCCTCGCCGCCGGGGAACAGCCGCGGGAACACGCGGTCGAACTGCGCGGCGGTGTCCGCGAACGCCTCCGCGAAGATCACCTCGACGCGCTCGTCGATCTCCTTGACGATGGTGAGGAGGTCCTCGCGCGAGCGCTTGATGTCCGCCAGCTGGTCGGTGAGGAACTTGTGGCGCTCCTCGAGCGCGGCGAACTCCTCGAGCGCGAGCGGGTTGACGCGGCCCAGCTGGTTCATCGCGCGCTCGGCCTTGCGCAGGCGCGCCTCCTGCTGCTGGCGGACGTAGGGCACGGTCGCGGGCTCCGCGTCCTCGTCCTCGCCGTCCTCGCGCGCGGGCGCCTCGGAATCGACCACGGGCACGCCCAGGTGCGGGCCGAACTCCTCGACCAGCCGGTCGGGGTCCATGCCCAGGTCGTCGACCGCGCGCTGGCGCAGCTGCTCGAGGCGGACGTTCTGCTGGGCGCGGGCGACCTCGTCGCGGTGCGCGTCGTCGGTGAGTCGGGCGTGCTCGGTCGAGAGCTCGTCGACGCTGCGGCGCACCTCCGCGAGCCGGCCCGTGCGCTCGGCGCGCTCGGCCTCGACGGCCGCGCGCGCATCGTCCGCCTGCTGGACGGAGACGTCGATCAGCGCGATCGCATCGCGGCTGCCCGCGATGACCTCGCGCGCGGCCTGCGCCTGACGCTCGCGGCGTGCGGCGGCGGCCTCCGCTCGGACGCGGGCCTCGCGCTCCGCGACGGCGGCCCTCTCCAGGCTCTCGGCGCGGGCCGCGAGGGCACGGGCACGCTCCTCGGCGGTGCGCAGCGCGAGGCGGGCCTCGGTCTCCTTGGCGCGCGCGGTGCGGGCGTCGGCCTCGTCGTCGTCGCGGCGCTCCTGCGCCGCGCGCGTATCCGCCTCGAACTGCTCGGGCTCGGCCTGCGCGGCGGCCAGGCGGTCGGTGAGGCTCGCGAGCTCGTCCTCGTCGGCCTTCATGCGGCCGTGGGCCTGCTCGAGCTGCTCGGTGAAGCGCTCGGCCTCGGCCTTGGCGCCGCGGGCCTGCGCGCCCAGGCGGCCCAACTTCTCGGCGGCGGCGGCCATCCGGGCGTCGGCCTCGGTGAGGCGCGCGAGGGTGCGCTCGTGGTGGCCGCGGGTCTCGGACTCGGTCTCCTCCGCCGCGCGCAGGCGCTGCTCGGTCTGCTCGACGCGGGTCGCGGCGGCGTCGCGCTTCTCGCGGGCGTCGTCGAACGCGGCCTGGACGTGGAGCACGCTCGGGGCGTCGCCCGCGCCGCCGGAGGCGTTGCGGCTGCCCAGCAGGTCGCCGCGGCGGGTGACGGCGACCACGTCGCGGTGCGCGGCGACCAGCGCGCGGGCGGCGGCGAGGTCCTCGACCACGGCGACGCCGGACACGAACGCGCGGACGGTGTCGACGATCCCGGCGGGGCCGGACACCAGCGTGGAGGCCCACGCGGCACCCTCGGGCAGCGCGACGTCGGGGTTCTCGGGGGACGCGGTCGCGTCCGCGACCATGAACCAGGAGCGGCCCGCGTCCTCGTCGCGCAGCCAGCGGATCGCGTCGACGGCGTCCTCGACCGTGCCCACGGCAAGCGCGTCGGCGAGCCCGCCGAGCGCGGCGGCGATCGCGTCCTCCGCGCCGGGCGCGATCTCGATCAGCGAGGCAACCGAGCCGGTCACGGCGCGGGTCCCGCTCGCGAGCAGCGCGCCGGCGCCGTCCTTGCGCACCAGCGACAGCTCGAGGGCCTCGCCGCGGGCGGCCCAGGTGTCACGCTCGCGCATCGCCGTGTGGAGGGCGTCCTTGAGCTCGGAGACGGCGGCCTTCGCGGCCTCCCACGCCTCGGTCGCGGACTCGTGCTGGACGTCGAGGTCCTCCTCCCCCGGGTCCACCGTGGCGACGGAGGTCTCGACGTGCTGGAACTCGACGTTGGCCTCGTGGGCGCGTTTCTCCGCGGCCGCGAGCTGCTCCTGGAGGCGGCCGATCTCGGCCTCCGTGGACTCGACGCGCGAGCGCTTCGCGGCGACCTGGCCCGCGAGGCGGGCCACGCCCTCGCGGCGGTCGGCCACGGACCTCAGCAGGTTGGCGTGGTGGCGGTCGGACTGGAAGGCCGCCTCCTCGGCGTCCTTGCGCGCCTCGATGGCGGCCTCGAGCTCCTCGGCCGCGGCGGCCACCTCCGCGTCGAGCTCCTTACGGGCCGCCTGCGCGCGCTCCACCTGCTCGTCGAGGTCCACCAGGTCGGTGGGAGGCGCGTCGCTGTGGGCGGTGCCCAGCATCCGCACCCGCTCCTCCGCGAGAGTGGAGAGGTTGCGCAGCCGCTCGCGGATCGCGCTCAGCCGGTAGTACGTGTCGTTCGCCTTGGTGAGGGCGGGCGCGGCCTCCGCGGAGAGGCGCTCGAGCTCGGCAAGGGTCGCGCGCGCCTCCGCGAGCGCCTTCTCGACGGCGTCGCGACGCTCGAGCAGCGCCGACTCGTCGGCCTTGTCCTGCGACATGGACTCGGTGAGGGTCGCGATGTCGTCCGCGAGCAGCCGCGAGCGAGCGTCGCGCACGTCCACCTGGATGCGCTGCGCCTGGCGGGCGACCTCGGCCTGCTTGCCCAGCGGGCCCAGCTGGCGGCGGATCTCCGCCGTGAGGTCCTGCACGCGCGTGAGGTTGGCCTGCATCGAGTCGAGCTTGCGCAGCGCCTTGTCCTTGCGGCGGCGGTGCTTGAGGATGCCGGCGGCCTCCTCGATGAAGTGGCGGCGGTCCTCAGGCGTCGCGCGGAGCACCGCGTCGAGCTGGCCCTGGCCCACGATCACGTGCATCTCGCGCCCGAGGCCCGAGTCGGACAGCAGGTCCTGGATGTCGAGCAGGCGGCACGCGGACCCGTTGATCGCGTACTCCGAGCCGCCGCTGCGGAACAGCGTGCGGCTGATGGTCACCTCGGTGTAGTCGATCGGCAGCGCGCCGTCGGTGTTGTCGATGGTGAGGGACACCTCGGCGCGGCCCAAGGGCGCGCGGCCGGACGTGCCGGCGAAGATGACGTCCGCCATCTGCCCGCCGCGCAGCGTCTTCGCGCCCTGCTCGCCCATCACCCACGCGAGGGCGTCCACCACGTTGGACTTGCCCGAGCCGTTCGGCCCCACCACGCACGTGACGCCGGGCTCGAACTCGAGGGTGGTCGCCGACGCGAAGCTCTTGAAGCCGCGCAGCGTCAGCGTCTTGAGATGCATGGCTGGCAGTGTAGGGGAACCCCTCGCCCGCCCGACGGAGGCGCGAGGCCCGCCCGCGCATCGTCCCTCGGCAGGCCCCTACGGGGTGATGCGGTCCAGCTCCGCGTCCTCGACATCGTCGTGCCGCGAGTGCGCGTCGGCGAGAAGCACCTGGCGCTTCGCGCCCCAGTAGTCCATCAGCGCGAACAGCACGCCGGACAGCACGAACGTGAAGTGGAGGCCGATCCGCCAGGCGATGGCCTCGTAGTCGTCGGCCGTGCCGCCCTTCTCGATGGCGACGAAGTCCTTGAGCAGCAGGATCGCGGAGATCGCGACCAGCGAGCCGATGAGCTTCATCTTGAGGCCGGAGAAGTCGACGTGGCCCATCCACGAGGGCTGGTCCTCGGACGCGTGGGCGACGTGCATGCGCGACACGAAGTTCTCGTAGCCCGCGAAGATCACGATGATGATGAGGTTGCCCACCAGCGCGATGTCGATGAGCGACAGGATCGCGACCGTGATCTGGTCCGCCTCCATGCGCAGCGCCTCGCCCGACAGCAGGTGCCACAGCTCCTGGAAGAACTTGGCGAGCACCACCAGCAGGCCGCCCAGCAGGCCCACGTACATGGGCGCGAGCAGCCAGCGGCTCGCGAACAGCGTCTTCTCGAGCCCGTGCTCGACCGTGTCGCGCATCATCCCTCCCCGGATGTCCGCCTGGCGTGCCGGCCTAGAGGCCGGGGAACCAGATCCCGATCTCGCGCTCGGCGGACTCGGGCGCGTCCGAGCCGTGCACGATGTTGTGGATCACCGGCAGGTCCCACTGGCGCGCGAGGTCGCCGCGGATCGAGCCGGGCGCCGCGGTGGTGGGGTCGGTGGGGCCGGCGAGGGTGCGGAAGCCCTCGATGACGCGCTCGCCCTCGGCGACCACCGCGAGGACGGGGCCGGACAGCATGAACTCGACCAGGGGGTCGTAGAACGGCTTGCCCACGTGCTCGGCGTAGTGCTCGGCGAGCAGCTCGGGGGTGGCCTTGCGCAGCTCGACGGCCGCGAGCGTGTAGCCCTTGGCCTCGACGCGGCGCAGGACCTCGCCCGCGAGGCCGCGCTTGACGCCGTCGGGCTTGACCAGGATGAGGGTGCGTTCACTCATGGTGGGGAGCCTAGCGGGCCGCGGGCGCGGGCAGCCCGCGCGCACCATGCCAGGATGGTGCCGTGATCACGATCGACGACTTCGACACGTATCCCGACTTCCCCATCGAGGGGATCCTCTTCTACGACATCGCGCCCATCCTCGCGAGCCCCGAGCGCTTCCGCGAGGCCTGCATCCAGTTGATGCCCCCGACCGGCGCCCCGGTCGACGTGGTGGCGGGCGTGGACGCGCGCGGCTTCATCTTCGCGCCCGTGGTGGCGCAGACCCTCGACGTGGGCATGACGATGGTGCGCAAGAAGGGCAAGATGCCCGGCGTCGACCTGCTCGAGTCCTCCGCGGAGATCGAGTACGGCGCGCGCGACCTCGCGGTGAGCGCCGGCTCGGTGGAGGGCAAGCACGTCCTGGTGATCGACGACGTCCTCGCGACGGGCGGCACCGCCCGCGCGGTCGCGGAGATGCTCGAGCGCGGCGGCGCGGCGTCGGTGCGCTTCAGCTTCCTCATCGAGATCGGCGAACTGCCCGGGCGCGACGCCCTCCACGGCTACGACGTCAGCTCCGTGGTGGTCGTCTAGCGGGGACGATGCGGCGGCTGAGGGCCGTTCAGCGGTTCCGGTAGCCGCCGGACCAGCGCACGGCGAGCAGGACGAGCGGCACCAGCACGAGGGCCGCGAAGGACACCTCGAACGCCACGAAGCCCTGGCTGATGGTCATGGGCAGCGGGTCGAGCGAGCGCAGGTAGCCGGCGTGCACCGCGATGCCGGTCACCAGGATCGCGCCGGAGACCACGATGATCCCCACGAGGAACCACGGCGGCAGCTGCCGGGTCTCCGGGTGCTCGTGGAGGAACCTTCCCCACCGGTTGAGCGCGTAGAACACCGCGACGTTCACCAGCAGCAGGCCCGCGAACAGCAGCGCGTACACGCCGGCCGAGGGCCGGCCGAGGCCCGCGAACGCGTACAGCGACGCGTGCTCGAGCTGCCAGAACACCAGGGTGAGGCCGAGCACGCCGAGCGCCGCAGCGCCGCCCATGCGCCAGAGGAACCGCTTCACGCGGGCTCGCCGCCGGACGCGGGCTCCGACGAAGCCCCCGCTGCCTCCGCGGCGGCGTCGCGCTCGGCCCGCTCGCGGTCGATCCGCGTGCCGAGCCGCACGCCCACGATCCAGGTGAGCAGGAAGCACGCGCCGATGATCGCGATGGTGGGCTCGATGAACCCGGCGACCAGCATGGGCACCTGGAGCGCCCAGCCGAGCCAGCGGCCCCACGGCTTGGCCTGCTGGCCCGCCGCGTAGCCGAAGGCCACCACGAGCCCGAGGCCGCCGCCCCACAGGAGCGCGCCGGGCAGCGAGACCTCGCCCGCGCGGTCGAGGCCCCACAGGACCAGCACCGCGAACAGCGCGGCGAACGCCTGCAGCGCGAGGACGGCCTGGCAGAAGATCAGCGCCGCGGAGCGCTGGGGACGCGCGCTCACCGGGCGCGTCCCTGGCCCTTGCGGCGGTCCGCGCCGGTGAGGATGCGGGTCTCCGCGACCAGCGTGATGGAGCCGACCACCAGCACGCCCGCGCCCAGGTCGTTGTCGCGCTCCGCGCGCTGGACGGCGGCGTCGATCGCGTCGGGCACGGAGCCTGTCGCGGTGACGCGGTCCTCGCCGAACACCTCGATCGCGAGCCGCTCGAGCTCCTCGACCGGGATCGCGCGCGGCGACGGGGACGCCGTCACCACGACGTGCGCGAGCGCGGGCTCGAGCGCCGCGAGGATGCCCTCGGCGTCCTTGTCGCTGAGGATGCCCACCACGCCCACGAGCGTCTCGAACGCGAACGACTCCTCGAGCGCGTCGACCATCGCGTCGATGCCGTGCGGGTTGTGCGCCGCGTCGACCAGGATGAGCGGCGACGTGCGGACCGCCTCGAGGCGGCCGGGCGAGCTCACGTGCGCGAAGCCCGCCTCGACGGCCTCGGCCGTGAGCGCGACGGGCTCGCCGCCGGAGGCGAGCAGGAGCTCGACCGCCGTGAGCGCGAGCAGCGCGTTGTGCGCCTGGTGCGCGCCGTACAGCGGCACGAAGATCTCGGCGTACGTCGCGGCGGGCGTGCGCAGGGTGACCAGCTGGCCGCCCACGCCGGGCTGGCGGTCGAGCACCTCGAGCTGGGCGCCCTCGGCGCCCTCCTCGGCCTCCCAGTAGCCGCGCGCCCCGCGCTCGGCGAGCGCGCTCTCGAGCACGGGCACCACGGCGTCGGACTGGAGCGCGATCACGGTCGCGGCGCCGTCCTTGATGATGGCGGACTTCTCCGCCGCGATGTCGACCACGGAGTCGCCCAGCCACTGCTGGTGGTCCAGGCCGATCGGCGTGATGACGGACACCTCGCCGTCGACCACGTTGGTGGCGTCCCACACGCCGCCCATGCCCACCTCGACGATCGCCACGTCGACGGGCGCGTCCGCGAAGGCCGCGAGGGCGAGCACGGTGAGCACCTCGAAGAAGCTCATCCGGGGGCCGCCGGACTCGAGCGAGCGCGCGTCGACCATGTGGATGATGGGCGCGACGTCGAGCCACAGGCGCACGAAGTCCTCGGACCCGATGGGCTCGCCGTCGATCTGGATGCGCTCGCGCACGCTGGTGAGGTGCGGCGAGGTGAACAGCCCGGTGCGCAGGCCCAGCTCGCGCACCAGCGACTCGGTCATCCGTGCGGTCGAGGTCTTGCCGTTGGTGCCGGTGAGGTGCACCACGCGGTAGGACTGCTGAGGGCTGCCCAGGAGGTCGCACGCGTCGCGGACGCGGTCGATCGTGGGTTCGAAGTCGTGCTCGGGGTTGCGGGAGACGATGTGCGCGTAGATCTCGCGCTCGGCCTCCTCGAGGCTGAGGCCGCCGAGGTCAAGGTCGGTCATGTCCCAAGTCTGTCACGCCGGGGGCGAGGGACGATGCGGCGGCGACCGCCGCATCGTCCCTCCTGACCGCTCAGGCCGGGACGGCGCCCTGCTCCCCCGCGTCCTCGGCGGGGCGGGGGGCCTCCTCGGCCGCGGCGACGACGGTACGGGCGTCGACGGTGACGGGCATGTGGGTGGCCTGGAGGTGGCGGCGCGCCTCGGCGACGAGGGTGATGGAGCCGGCGACCAGCACGCCGGCCTCGCCCTCGGCCTCGGTCGCGAGGGCGGTCGCCATCTGGACGGCGTCGGGCACGGACGCGGCGACGCGGACGCGGTCGGAGCCGAAGATGAGGCGGGCGCGCTCGGCGAGCACCTCCGCCTCGGCGGCGCGGTGCGAGCGGGTCTGCGTGATGACCACCTCGTCGATGAGCGGCGCGAGGCCCGTGAGGATGCCCTCGGCGTCCTTGTCGGCGAGCACCGCGACCACGCCGATGAGGCGGTCGAAGGCGAACGTCTCGCGGAGCGTGTCGGCGAGCGCGGCGATCCCGTGCGGGTTGTGCGCGGCGTCGACGATGACGGTGGGCTCGGCGGAGACCACCTCCATGCGGCCGGGCGACGTGGCGCCGGCGAAGCCGCGGGCGACGGCGGGCAGGCTGAGCGCGCGCGGGACGCCCGAGCCCATGAACGCCTCGCATGCGGCGAGCGCGATGAGGGCGTTCTGGGCCTGGAACTCGCCGTGCAGCGGCACGAACACGTCGACGTAGTTGCGCGCGGCGGTGCGGAGGGTGACCACCTGGCCGCCGGGGACCACGCGGCGGGTCGCGACCGACATGTGCGCGCCCTCCCAGAACACGGAGGCCTGACGCTGCGCGGCGGCGGCGACGATGATCTGCGCCGCCTCGTCCTTCTGCAGCGCGCTCACCACGGTGGCGCCGGGCTTGATGATGCCGGACTTCTCGTGCGCGACGCCGGGCAGGCCGCCCACGAAGTACTTGTCGTGGTCGCGGGCCATGGGCGTGAGGACGGCGACCCGGCCGTCGGCGACGTTGGTCGCGTCGCGCAGGCCGCCGATGCCGACCTCGAGCACGAGCGCGTCCACGCCGGCGTCCGCGTAGGCGACGAACCCGAGGACCGTGAGGACCTCGAAGAAGCTCATGCGGGGGCCGCCGCGCTGGATCGATGCCTGGTCGACCGCGTGGATCGCGGGCGAGACCTGCTGCCACAGGCGCACCAGCGCGTCCTGCGCGAGGGGGGCGCCGTCGATCATGATCCGCTCGCGCAGGGTGGTGAGGTGCGGCGAGGTGAACAGGCCGGTGCTGAGGCCGTGGGCGCGCAGCAGCGACTCGATCATGCGGCTGGTCGAGGTCTTCCCGTTGGTGCCGGTGACATGGATGATGTCGAGCGAACGGTGGGGGTCGCCGAGCAGCGAGAGCGCCTGCGTGACGCGCAGGAGCTTGGCCTCATGGTCGGCCTCGGGGGTGCGGGCGAAGATGTGCGCGTCGATCTCGCGCTCGGCCTCGGAGAGGCTCAGTTCCGGGAAGACATCCGTTGTCACGAGGGTCAATTGTGCGGCACGTTCCGGGGTGCTCGTGACACGTTTTCGGAGGTGTTCCCGTGAGCCCCGTCACATGCGGGGATAGCAGGCATTTCACATGCCGGGCGGGGACCTCGCCGGGGTGTCCGCGACACGCCGGCCGTCGACACGCCGCGCCGGGTCCGAGAGCGCTCTCCCGCGCGGGGACGCGCGGCGGCCCGCGCCGCCCTTTCCCCACCAATCGGCCATTCCGTCACGTACCAGGCGACACGCACTTTTCCGTACGTGTGAGATATCCCCGTGACACGCATCGTCACTCGCTGTATGTTGTCCCGACGGTTGCCGCACATGCTGAGGGGGATTGCGTGACCGAGTCGATGAAGCCTGCGCGCGTCCAGCCGGTCCCCGGCTGGTACGTCGACCCGCTTGACGCGGGGGTGATGCGCTACTGGGACGGGACGGGCTGGACCGCGCACGCGCGCCCGGTGGAAACGGAGCCCGAGCCCGCACCCGCCCAGCGCCACCGCCTGGGCCTGGCCGCCGTGCTCGGCGTCCTCGCGTCCACGCTGCTGCTGGGCATCGCGCTGGTCACCATCGCGGCGATCGCGCAGACGGACCGCATGAATGACCCCGAGCAGAACGACCCGGGTTCCCTGGCGTCGCCGTCCGCGCAGGCCGCGACGGAGGGCGCGCGCGACGGCGCGAAGGCGCTCGCCTCGCGGGCCCGCATCGACCTCGACGCGCTCGGCGTGACCATCGTCGCGGCGCTGGTCGAGGACCCCGAAGCCGCGGTCGAGGTGGCCGAGGTCGCCGGCGACTACCTGGTCCTCACCGACGGCACCCCGTACGCGACCATCCCCGCGTCCGAGGGCGTCGAGCTCGGCGGCTACGTCGCGGGCGGCGCGGACGCGTTCTGCGTGTGGGTGTCCACGCCGGCGAGCGGGCGCACGGCCCACTGGTCGCCGCTGGACGTGCCCGGTCCGGCCGGGTTCGTGAACCGCTCGGGGGACTGCGCGGCCGTCACCGGGTGACGGGGGCGTCCGCCTCGAACAGCGTGGTCGACAGGTAGCGGTCCCCGCGGTCGCACGCGATGAACACCACGGTCGCGGTCGGGTCCTCGGCGGCGATCTCGAGGGCCACCGCCGCCGCTCCCCCGCTGCTCATCCCCACCAGCAGTCCTTCGCGGCGGGCCAGCGCGCGCGTGGTCTCGACCGCGGCCTCCTGCGTGACGGTGCGCACCTCGGCTATGTGGGTGGGGTCGAACACCGCGGGCAGGTACTCGGGCGACCACGCCCGGATGCCGGGGATCGCGGCACCCGGCGCGGGCTGCACGCCGATCACCTTGACGTGAGGCGCCAGCGCGTGGAGCGCGCGCGACAGCCCGGTGACCGTGCCGGTGGTGCCCATCGAGGACACCACGTGCGTCACGGTGCCTCGGGTCTGCTCCCAGATCTCGGGTCCGGTGCCCCGCTCGTGCGCGATGGGGTTGGCGGGGTTGGCGAACTGGTCCAGCCGGATGGCGCCGGTGTCGAGGGCGATCTGCTCGGCCACGTCGCGGGCCAACTCCATGCCGCCCTCGCGGTGCGTCTCCACCACCTCCGCGCCGTACGCCGTCATCGACAGCGAACGCTCCCGCGACGACCCCTCCGGCATCACCAGGATCATCCGGTAGCCCTTGACGGCGGCCGCCGCGGCGAGCGCGATGCCGGTGTTGCCGCTGGTCGCCTCGACCAGCGTGGAGCCGGGCGCGATGCGGCCGTCGCGCTCCGCGGCGTCGATCATCGAGAACGCCGGGCGGTCCTTGACCGACCCGGCCGGGTTGTCGCCCTCGAGCTTCGCGAGCACCATGCCCGAGCCCGGCGCGGGGAGCCGCTGGAGCCGCACCACCGGGGTGTGTCCCACCAGGTCGGCGATGGTCGGGGGCGTGTACGGCGCGGTCATGACCCCATGATGCCCGCCCCACGCCCTCCCGCGCCCGCGCGGCGTGGGCGCGCTACGGTGAACACGGAGGTAGCCATGCCCGCTCTCGTCCTGTGCGGCGGCCCCGCGGCCGGCCAGCCCGGCACCGGCAGCCGCCTGCTCGACCCGTCCACCCCGATCGCCACCGCCACGGATGCCGGCCTGCAGCGCGGCGACGGCGTCTTCGAGACCGTCGGCGTCCACCACGGCCGGATGCACGACCTGGAGCCGCACCTCGAGCGCCTCGCGCAGTCCGCCGCGATGCTCGAGCTGCCCGCACCGGACCTGGGGTGCCTGCGCGACGCGATCGTGCTCGCGGTGCGCGCCCTGCTCGAGCAGGAGGCGACCACTCCCCCGACCGCGCTCGCCAAGGTCATCTACACGCGCGGTCCCGAGCACGGCCCCGGCGCGGGACGGCCCACCGGGTTCGTGTACGCGGACGTGTTCCCCGACGTCACCCGCCAGCGCACCGAGGGCGTGAGCGTCATGACGCTCTCCCGCGGCTACGCGCGCGGCGTGGGCGAGGGGGCGCCGTGGCTGCTCGCCGGCGCCAAGACGCTGTCCTACGCCGTCAACATGGCCGCCGAGCGCCACGCGAAGGTCCGCGGCTTCGAGGACGCGATCCTCACCACCACCGACGGCTACGTGCTCGAGGCCCCACGCGCGAGCGTCCTGGTCCGGGTGGACGATGCGGTGGTCACCCCCGCCGCCGAGGGCGGGCTTCTCCACGGCACGGCGCAGCGCGCGGCGTTCGCGTCGCTCGAGGCGCGCGGTTTCGCGTGCGCGTACCGGGACGTCACCGTGGCGGAGCTCGAGGCGGCGGAGCAGGTGTGGCTCACCGACTCAGTGCAGCTGCTGCGGCCGGTGCGCGCGCTCGACGGGCGCGCGCTGACCGTGGACCGCGAGCTCACCGACGGGATCAACGCGGACCTGCTCGCGACGCCCTGACCCGCGTGCACCTATCCACGCGGATGTGGCACTGATCCACCACAACGCCCGATGTGAACGTACACATGCGCGCGCGGGAGCAGCGTGGGCGCGAGTGGCGTGGAGAGGTGCTCGGGGGCGCGGGGTCAGGCTCCCGTCGCGACCTCGCGGCCCTGGTTGGCCCACTCCGACCACGAGCCCGGGTACAGCGCCGCCCGCACGCCCGCGATCTCGAGCGCCGCGATCTGGTGCGCGGCGGTCACGCCCGAGCCGCAGTACACGGCCACGTCGGCATCCGCGGTCACGCCCAGCCCCGCGAAGCGCTCCTCGAGCTCCGCACCGGACAGGAACAGTCCCGAGGCCGCGACGTTCTCGCTGGTAGGCGCGTTGATCGCGCCGGGGATGTGGCCGGCGACGGGGTCCATCGGCTCGACCTCGCCCCGGAACCTCTCCCCCGCCCGCGCGTCGAGAAGGAGGCCGTGCGCGGGCCAGGCCGCCGCATCGTCCGCCTCGATCACGGGCATCCCGCCCCAGCCGAGCGTCGCGCTCCCTGGTGCCGGGGTCACCTCGCCGGTCTCGACCGGCAGGCCCGCGAGCACCCACGCCGCGTAGCCGCCGTCGAGGATCCGGACCTCGACGCCCGCGTGCCGCAGCAGCCACCACGCGCGCGCGGCGCCGAAGCCGTGGCCCGCGTCGTAGACCGCCACGGAGTCGCCGTCCTCGAGGCCCCACCGTCGCGCGGCGGCCTCGAACGCCTCCCGCGACGGCAGCGGGTGCCGGCCGCGCACCGGGTCGCCGATGTCCGCGAGCTCGGTGTCGAGGTCCACGTACACCGCGCCCGGGAGGTGGCCCGCGGCGTGCTCGGCGAGGCTGTTCGGCTGCGCGAGCGACCAGCGCACGTCGAGCAGTCGCGGCGGGGTGGACGATGCGCGGGCCGCGTCGAGCGCGGCGGAGGAGATGAGCACGGGCATGGGTTCCTCCTCAACTCGATTCGCTGCGCACGGTTCGAGATCCGACACCCCGACCGATCGAGGCGGACTGCCTGCGATCGCCGGGGTGTCGCGCGCGAAACCGTGCGGAGCGAATTCTCGGGGGTGGTCAGGCCTTGGCCACCCCGATGGACTGGTCGCCCTCGGTCACGTGAAGCTCGACCGCGAGCACCTCGCCCGAGATCAGCTCGCGGTGGGTCGCCACGGCCTCCAGGCGCGAGCTTGGCACGGTGAGCGTGAGCACGATCCTGTCGGACACGTTGAGGCCCGCGGACTTGCGCTCGTCCTGGATGGCGCGGATGAGGTCGCGCGCGAAGCCCTCGGCCTCGAGCTCGGGCGTGATGTCCGTGTGCAGCAGCACGAACCCGCCGCCGGGCAGCACCGCCGCCGTGACGTCCGCGGACCCGATCACGGTCTCGAGCTCGTACTCGCCCTCGACCAGCGCGATGCCGCCGGAGACCACCTGGCCCGACGCGTCCGACCAGTCGCCGGTCTTGGAGCCCTTGATGGCGGCCTGGACGTCCTTGCCGATGCGCGGTCCGGCCGCACGCGCGTTGACCGTGAGGCGACGCTCGACGGGGTTCGCCTCGGTGAACGCCTCCACGGTGACCAGCGAGACGGCCTTGACGTTGAGCTCCGACGCGATCAGGCCCGCGTACTCCTCGAGCGCGGCGGGCGCGGCCACGGCCACCTCGAGCGAGGTGAGCGGCTGGCGCACGCGGATCTGGCGTGCCTTGCGCAGGGCATGCGCCGAGGACACCACCTCGCGCACCTGGTCCATCACGCCGCCGAGCGACGAGTCGGCCCAGGCGGCGGGCGCGACCGGGTAGTCGGTGAGGTGCACCGACCGCTCGCCGGTGAGGCCGCGGTAGATCTCCTCGGAGATCAGCGGCAGCAGCGGCGCCGCGAGACGCGTGAGCGTCACCAGCACCGTGTAGAGCGTGTCGAACGCGTCCTGGTCCTCGTCCCAGAAGCGGTCGCGCTGCGTGCGGACGTACCAGTTGGTGAGCAGGTCCATGTAGACGCGCAGCGACTCGGACGCGCCCGGCACGTCGAACGCCTCCATCTGCGCGGTGACCTCGGTCACCAGGTCCGCCGTCTTGGCCAGCACGTACCTGTCCATCACGGGCAGCGAGGCGACCCGCGCATCGTCCACCTCCACGCCCAGGACCCCGGTGCCGCCCTGCGCGGCCCCCGCGTACAGCGTGAAGAAGTAGTACGTGGACCACAGCGGCAGCAGCACCTGGCGGACGCCCTCGCGGATGCCCTCCTCGGTGACGATGAGGTTGCCGCCGCGCAGGATCGGCGAGGACATGAGGAACCAGCGCATCGCGTCGGAGCCGTCGCGGTGGAACACCTCGTTGACGTCCGGGTAGTTGCGCAGCGACTTCGACATCTTGCGGCCGTCGGAGCCGAGAACGATGCCGTGCGAGACGCACGTCTTGAACGCCGGGCGGTCGAACAGCGCCGTCGCGAGGACGTGCATGACGTAGAACCAGCCGCGGGTCTGGCCGATGTACTCGACGATGAAGTCCGCCGGGTTGTGCCCGTCGAACCAGTCGCGGTTCTCGAACGGGTAGTGCACCTGCGCGAACGGCATCGAGCCGGAGTCGAACCACACGTCGAACACGTCGGGGATGCGGCGCATGGTGGCCTTGCCGGACGGGTCGTCCGGGTTGGGGCGGGTGAGGTCGTCGATGAAGGGACGATGCAGGTTCGGCTCTCCCCGCTCGTCCAGCGGGACGCGGCCGAAGTCGCGCTCGAGCTCCTCGAGCGAGCCGTAGACGTCGGTGCGCGGGAACGCCGGGTCGTCGGAGACCCACACGGGGATGGGCGTGCCGAAGTAGCGGTTGCGCGAGATCGACCAGTCGCGCGCACCCTCGAGCCACTTGCCGAACTGGCCGTGCTTGATGTGCTCGGGGACCCAGGTGATGTCCTCGTTGAGCTCGACCATGCGGTCGCGGAACTGCGTCACGCCGATGAACCACGAGCCCACTGCGCGGTAGATCAGCGGGTTGCGGCAGCGCCAGCAGTGCGGGTAGCTGTGGTCGTACGTCTCGTGGCGGAGGACGATGCCCGCCTCCTTGAGGTCCGCGATCACCAGCGGGTTCGCGTCGAAGACCTGCTGGCCCTCGTAGCGCGGGAACTCGGAGGTGAAGCGGCCCTTCGAGTCGATCGGGATGACGGGCTCGATGCCTGCCTCCTGGCAGGCGATCATGTCGTCCTCACCGAAGGCGGGCGCCAGGTGGACGATGCCGGTGCCGTCCTCGGTCGACACGTAGTCGGCGGTGAGGACCTGGTGGACGTTGTCGCGGTCCGCGTACGTGTCGAACGGCGCCTGGTAGCGGCGGCCGGCGAGGTCGCGGCCCAGCACGGTGCCGACGATCTGGGCGTGCTCGGGAGCGGGGACCTCGCCCTCGGGCGCGAGCGCGCCCAGCTCGCGGGCGTACGCGCCCACGCGAGCCTTGGCCAGCACGATGCGCGAGCCGGCGAACGCGGACTCCGAGCCGGGCTCGACCACGGCGTACTCGATCTCGGGGCCC
Organism: Demequina silvatica; assembly: GCF_000971215.1. Lineage (GTDB taxonomy): Bacteria > Actinomycetota > Actinomycetes > Actinomycetales > Demequinaceae > Demequina > Demequina silvatica. The sequence continues at coordinate 58,018 of NZ_BBMA01000011.1, read as the reverse complement.
ACCGCGGCGGCCAGGTTCGAGGGCAGCGTCCACGGCGTGGTGGTCCACACGATGAGGTTCTCGCCGGACGGGCGGCCGAACTCGTCGAGCAGCGGGAACAGCACGGTGAGCGCGGGGTCCTGGCGCATCGCGTAGACGTCGTCGTCCATGCGGAGCTCGTGGTTGGACAGCGGGGTCTCGTCGCGCCAGCAGTACGGCAGCACGCGGAAGCCCTCGTACGCGAGGCCCTTGTCGTACAGCGACTTGAAGGCCCAGATGACGGACTCCATGAAGGTGACGTCGAGCGTCTTGTAGTCGTTCTCGAAGTCCACCCAGCGGGCCTGACGGGTGACGTACTGCTCCCACTCCTTGGTGTACTTCAGCACCGACTGCTGGCATGCGTCGTTGAACGCCGCGATGCCCATCTCCTCGATCTGCGACTTGTCGGTGATGCCCAGCACGCGCTCGGCCTCGAGCTCCGCGGGCAGGCCGTGGGTGTCCCACCCGAAGCGGCGCTCGACGCGCTTGCCGCGCATGGTCTCGAAGCGCGGCACCACGTCCTTGGCGTAGCCGGTGAGCAGGTGGCCGTAGTGCGGCAGGCCGTTGGCGAACGGAGGGCCGTCGTAGAAGACGAACTCGTTGTTGCCGTCCTCGGTCCGCGCGGGACGGTTGTCGATCGACGCCTGGAACGTCCTGTCCGCCTCCCAGTACGCGAGCACGTCCGTCTCGATGGACGGGAGGTGCGGCGACGGCGGCACCTCGGCGTGCGTGTCGCGGTCGGAGCTGCGGTGAAGGGGATAGCGCGCGGCGGTCATGCGGTCCTCTGCGGTGGTCCAGTGTCTCGACTGCGAGGACGCCCCGCCCCGAGGGACGATGCGCGGTACCACCCCGCTTGCCGCTCACCCGGGTGGGTGGACGACCGCTCGTAGTCGCTGTGACGGGCTGCCCGTGCGGTTCTACTGGGGCCGAGACCTGTTCTTCCGCAAGCTCACCGGTGATGGCCGGGTCGACGCTGCTGCGTGCCAGTGTACCGGGGCCTCCCCCGGACGGGCACCCTCCCGGCCGCCGCCGGCGACCCGACCGCCCGACCTGCGCCCCGCATCGTCCCGGCGCAGACTGGAAGCGACGCCGGCGACGAGGCCGAGCGGAGACGGAGCGGACCATGCCCAAGTACGTGTTCATCTATCACGCGCCCCCGATGCCGGCGGATGCCGAGCCGCCCGAGCCCGAGCAGGTCCAGGAGATGATGGACGCCTGGTACGGGTGGGCGAGGAGCGTGGGCGACGGGATGATCGACCTCGGCACGCCGCTCGCGGGAGGGGTCCGCGTGACGCCCGACGGGGTCGCGATGTCGGATCTCCAGGTCGCCGGCTACTCGATCCTCGAGGCTGACAACCGGGACGCCGCGGTCGCGCTCGCGCAGTCGCATCCGCACCTCGGGATGGGCGACGGCTGCCTCATCGAGGTGCACGAGGCGGAGCCGCTGCCCGGCAGCTGACGGCGTCCTCGCCGCCGCCCAGCGGACGCGTGCGGGCGGGCGCACACTGAGATGTGCGGCGCTGCGCAGCGCGCCCGGCGCCGCGCGTCTCCCCAGGCGCGCCGGAGGCCATCATGCTCAAGGACAACGTCGCGACCGCGTGCTTCTCCACGGACTCGATCGCGAAGACCAAGGAGTTCTACGTCGACACGCTCGGCATCCCGATCTTCATGGAGCAGGAGGACACAGTGGTCCTCCAGTTCGCGGACGGCACGCGCGTGCTGATCTACCTCAAGGAGGACCACGTCCCCGCCGCGCACACCGTGCTGGTGCTGTCGGGCAAGGACGTCGCGGCCGAGGTCGCGGAGCTCAAGGCGAAGGGCATCACGTTCGCCGACCTGCCCTACACCGATGCGGACGGGATCGCTCGCGAGGAGAACATGCCGCCCACCGCGTGGTTCCAGGATCCGGCGGGCAACTGGATCGCCGTCGGCGAGATGCCGGCCTGAGGGCGAGGGGCGCACCAGCATGCTGAGCGACGCGACCACCTTCGCCAGCTTCTCGACCGACTCGGTGGAGAAGGCCCGCGACTTCTACGGCGACACCCTGGGCCTCGACGTGAGGTTCTACGACGACGAGGGCATGGGACCCATGCTGCGCCTCATGTACCCCGGCGGCGGCTCGACGCTGGTCTACGAGAAGGCCGACCACGCGCCCGCCTCGCACACGGTCCTCAACTTCGCGGTCGACGACTTCGAGTCGACCGTCGAGCAGCTCAAGGGCAAGGGCGTGAGGTTCGAGCGGCTCGAGTGGACCGACGAGGACGGGATCGCGCGCGACCCCGAGGGTCGCATGCCGCTGACCGCATGGTTCCGCGATCCCGCCGAGAACTGGATCTGCCTGATGGAGGCCGACGGCGCCGACGAGTGACCATCCAGGGACGATGCGCGGGTAGCGTCGGACCATGACCGACCTGACCGCGCTCGCCGACGAGTACTACGCCTACGCGATGTCCCTCAGCCCGCTCGACCTCATGTGGGACGGGCGGCTCGAGCACCTCGCCGAGTGGAACGACGTGTCCGTGGAGGGTCGCGCCGCCGCCCACGAGCGGCTCGTGGGCTTCGCGCGCGCCGCCGAGGCGATCGACGTGGGCGACGACCTGCAGGCGCTCGCGCTGCGCGACTCGGTCGCATCGCATGCGCGCTCCGCGGCGCTGCACCTCGCGTGGGAGCCCGAGCTGCTCCACCTCAACCCCACCATGGGCGCGTGGGAGAACGTGCTGTCCTTCATCGACGCGTTCCCCCTGCGCACCGCCGCGCACGGCGAGGACTACCTCACCAAGCTGCGCCGCCTCCCCCGCTTCCTCGACGACCTCATGGACGTCGCGGAGGACGCCGCCGCCGAGGGCCGGGTCGCGCTCGAGCGCCACCTGCTCGACACGGCCCGCTCCGCGGAGGGCTACCTGCGCGACGCGCATGCCGGCGACGACCGCCTGCTCGCGCAGGCACCCCCGAGCGAGATGGACGATGCGGGGCGTGCGGGCTGGGTCGCGGCACGTGATCGCGTGGTCGCCGAGGCGGTGCACCCGGGCGTGGCGCGCTTCGCGGACCGGCTCCGGTCCCTCGCGGACCGCGGCCTGCCGGACTCCACGCCCGGGCTGGTGCACCTCGCGGGCGGCGCCGCCGTGTACCGCGACCGCATGTGGGCGCACCTGCAGCTCGACATCACTCCCGAGGAGGTCCACCAGCTCGGGCTCGACACCGTCGCGCGTCTCGAGGACGAGTACCGGTCCATCGCGGGTCCGCTGCTCGGGACGGAGGACATCGCGGAGATCTACGCGCGGCTGCGGGACGACGAGGCCCTGCGCTACACGCGCGCCGAGGACGTGATCCGCGACGCCGAGGCGGCACTGGCGAACGCCGAGGAGGCGGCGCCCGCGTGGTTCGCCCGGCTGCCGCGGTCGCGCTGCGTGGGCCACGCGACCGACTTCGGGGCGATGGCGTACTACTCGGCACCCGTGCCCGAGACGGGCAAGGAGGGCGACTTCTTCTTCAAGACCTCCGACCCGCACGCCTGGGCGACCTACGAGCTCGAGGCGATCGCGTACCACGAGGCCGTCCCCGGCCACCATCTGCAGTGCGCGCTCCACGCCGAGGACGAGTCGCTGCACCGCGTGCAGCGCGAGTTCGGCTCGACCGCGTACGGCGAGGGCTGGGGGCTCTACACCGAGCGCCACGCGGACGAGATGGGCCTGTACACGTCCGAGCTGTCGCGCGTGGGGATGCTCAGCGCGGACTCGCTGCGCGCGTGCCGCCTGGTGGTCGACACCGGCATCCACGCGCTCGGCTGGAGCCGCGACCAGGCCATCGACTACTGCCTCGCGCACTCGCCGCTGGACCGCCACCACGTGGAGCAGGAGGTCGACCGCTACATCGGGCTCCCCGGCCAGGCGCTCGCCTACATGGTGGGGCGGCTCGAGATCCTCGCGATCCGCGCGGAGGCGGAGCGCCGGCCTGGCTTCGACATCCGGGAGTTCCACAGCGCGGTGCTCGGCTACGGGGCGGTGCCCCTCGCGACCCTGCGACGGCTCGTGCTCGGGTGACCCGCGCATCGTCCCGCCGTACCCCCCGGGGTAGGCACATTGTTATGAGAGTGTCAACTTTTACAACCTCGTGAGGCGTGCCTAATCTGGTGCGGTTATGTCGTTCCGCCCTCGCATCGCCGCGCTCGCCTGCCTGATCCCGCTCACGCTGTCCGCGTGCTCGTCCACCTCGGACGGCGAGCCGAGCGCAAGCGCCTCCAGGATCGTGTCCGGCACCACGCCCACCACGTCCGCGGTCCCCGTCGCGCCCACCGAGATCGGCGGCTCGGCGACCGCCGAGGTGACCTCGCAGGAGGTGGTCGCGACCGGGCTCGACGTGCCGTGGGCGATCGAGCCGATGGCCGACGGGTCACTGCTGGTCTCCGAGCGCGACACCGCGGTGATCAAGCGCGTGCGCGCGGGCGTGGCGACCACGCTGAACGGCCCCGGCGCGGAGGCCCTGCGCGGCACGGTCGCGGCCAAGGGCGAGGGCGGCCTGCTGGGCATCGCGGTGCTCGCGGGCGACACCCCGTACGTGTACGCGTACGTGACGCGCGCCAAGGACAACGCGGTGCTGCGGATGCAGCTCACCGGCGACCTGCTGGGCCAGCCGACCGCGATCATCGAGGGCATCCCGAAGGCGAAGAACCACGACGGCGGACGCATCGAGTTCGGACCGGACGGCTACCTGTATGTGGCGACCGGCGACGCCGGCCAGCCGGAGAAGGCGCGCCAGACCGGGTCGCTCGCGGGCAAGATCCTGCGCGTGGTCGCCACCGGCGGCAAGAAGGACGGCCGGCCCGCGCCCGAGAACCCGTGGGGCAACCGCGCGTGGTCGATGGGCCACCGCAACGTCGAGGGCCTCGCGTTCGTGGCGGACGGGCGGCTGTATGCCAGCGAGTTCGGCCAGGACGCGTGGGACGAGCTCAACCTGATCGTGGGCGGTCGCGACTACGGCTGGCCCGAGTCCGAGGGCAACGACGGGCTGCCCCTGGACGGCGTCACCGCACCCGTCGAGACGTGGGCGCCTGCGGAGGCGTCGCCGTCAGGCCTGGCCGCCACGCACGAGGCGCTGTACATGGCGTCGCTGCGCGGCGAACGCCTGTGGCGCATCCCGCTCACCGCGGACGGCACGGGCGAGCCCGAGGTCATCCTCGACGGGGTGGGCCGCATCCGCGACGTGGCGATCGGCGTGGACGGCAGCCTCTATGTCGCGACGAACAACACCGACGGCCGCGGCGAGCCGCGCGAGGGCGACGACAGGATCCTCAAGATCACCGTCGGGTGAGGTGGGGGCTTGTGCGCCTGTTCCTGTCCGCGCCCCGGTACTGCGCGGCTCTCGCCCGATCAATTTGATACGCCGGAGCAGATCTGCGGCCAGACTTCTGCTCTGCCCTATCAACCCAGCGCACGGCTCCGGCGCCCGCTCCGTGCCGAGCCTCAGATCGGATCCGGCAGCTGTCCAGAGAAGTCGTGGCGGCCATCGGGCCCGAACGGGACCGGCGTCGCGCTGACGATCGCTTCCCGAGGGATCGGGCCGTACAGGTGCGGGAACGCGTCGCCCACCTCGGGCACCTCCTCGAACTCGACCCGGGCGCGCACCTTCGCGGGGTCGATGCGCAGCAGCACGGCGTTGCGGCCGCCGTAGAACGCGTCGGCGACGCCCTGCACCTGGCGGGCGAGGCTCAGGTGGATGAACCCCTCCTGTTCGAGCGTGCGTCCGATGGTCGACACCGTGTACGGCTCCGTGGCGGTGGGGTCCCATTCCTCGGCGAGCGCGAGGTGGTAGACGTGGGGGATCTCGAGCATGGTCCCAGCGTGGCACTGCTGGGTCACGGTCGCCGGTCGGCGGCCCCGCGAGTTCAGCCGAGCGGACCGTCGACCAGTACGGCCCGCGGGTGCAACACCTCGAGCGCGACGCCGGGCGATGTGGTCGCGATGGTGGTGTCGAACGGGCTCCACGTCCCGCCGCCCGCGCGCCACTCCCCCGACCACGTGGTGGTGAGCGTCACCGTCGCGGAGTCGAGAGATCGGCCGTAGGCATGCGTGACCGTGGCGTTGGGGTATGGCGCACCCGGGTCATCGGTGGTGGTCTCGTTGCCATCGCCCCAGGTCCAGGTGTAGTTCGCGGGCGTCGCGCGGATCTCCACGTCCGCGCCGAGCAGGATCGCGTTGTGGAACCGCTGCGAGTCGTCGGCGATGGCGATGGTCGGGACGGTGGCGTACACGACCCCGGTGTCCGGCTGAAGCCGCATGTCGCTGGGCTCGGGCCGCAACTGGGTCCATTCGCGCTCGATGAGGGCGAACAGATCCGCCTCGCTCGGGCAGGTGTACCAGGTGGCAACGGCCCACGCGGTCCACGTGCCGTCGATGAGCTCGCGCCACCACATCGGGAAGAGCGGCGTCATGCCTGCCTCGCACTCCGGAACCTCTCCCGCCGCGAGCGGCGAGCACGTCTCGGTCTCGGCGGTCTGCGGCGTGCGCCCTGCGCAAGCCGGAGTGCGGAGCCATTCGATCGTGCGGCCACTCGAAGTGGACGTGATGCCGCCGGACGAGCCACTACTACCAGCCCTGTCCAGCACGTCTTCGATTCGAAACTTGTTGCCGGCCACGTGACTCTCGGGGGTCGTGTCGGGCGGTCCGCCGGACGTGGCGGCGAGCCCCAGTGCCACGGCCGCAAGCACGCTATGCATCCCGCACCACTACCTCGGATACACGCCACCCGCCATCGCCCAGCACCAACACAAGTCCGAACGTCAGTTCCCGTCGCGGCTCGGTGGGCTGGCTCTTGCCGTCGGGACTCACAAGGCTGGACGAGCGCACCACGCCATCCATGCTCACAACAGCCTGCTCACGGCTCTCGAGGTTCCCCTGAAGCGACCGGTCGACAACGACGATCTCGCCGCCCTCGAAGGTCCACCCTTCGTCCCGAATCTGAACCGCGTTCGCCAAAGCGTTCTCGCAGTACTCGCACCCCTCAGCCGACAATGCCTCCCAGACCCGCGTGTCCCCAGTCTGGAACATCGGCGCGTACTGCTCGAGGAAGAACGCCGCTGTCACCATGGCGCCGATCGCGTCGGTACGGTCCGCCCCCTCGGGCAACATCGCGAGCAGTTCGTCGTCGGAGAGCGCAGTCGGCGTGGGCGAAGGTGTGGAGGAAGGCGAGGGCGACTCCACCGCGACCACGGTCGGCGAGTCGGTCACGATCGGCTCAGCGTCCGCCGTGCACCCGGCGACCAGCCCGCACAGGACAGCGCCGATCACCGTCACGAGCGCCCCGCGCGCCACCCGCCCCCCTTGGATGCACCGCATGAACCGAAGATAACGGACGAAACGCCCTGGCAGAAGGGCGAGCGCGAGAGCAGTGGAAAAGCCCCCGCCAGCGAGCGCCCTACGAGGCCCGCCGCTTGCCGATCCCGGGCACGAACTTCCCCGTCCGCGCCGCGTAATCCGCGTACCCGGGATACGCGTCCACCAGGAACCGCTCCTCCACGCGCGTCTTCACGTCGAAGAACACGGCCAGCACCACGCACAGCACCAGCGTCCACAGCTTTCCGGATCCCACCGCGAGGCCGAGCGCCACCACCACGATCGCCGTGTACATCGGGTGCCGCGCGTATCCGTAGATGCCGCCCGCGGCGAGCCCCGCCCCGTTGGGAGTCGGCATCGGCGTGAGCGCGCGGCCCAGGTCCTTTCCGGACCAGAACATGCCGAGCAGCCCCAGCAGCACCAGGGTGCTCCCCAGCCACAGCGAGCCGTCCAGGCCCGGTCCCGGGAGCAGCGCGGTCAGGCCGACCGCGAGGAACAGCAGCCCCTGCAATGCGACGAGTCCGAGGCCAAGAAGGCGCCCGCGGGCAGGTGACGACATCCTGCCAGGCTACCCGGCGCGCCGCCGGGCCCCGTACGCCTCGCGCGCGACCGCCGCGCCGGACACCTCGGGCTGGTGCGCGTCGATCCACGCGTCGACCGTCTCCCACCACGAGTACAGCCACTCCTCGCGGGCCTCGCGCCCTTCGGGCACGGCCGGCACACCGGGCACACCGGGCACACCGGGCACACCAGCCAGCCCAGCCGCCCCAGCATCCGCCGCGGTCCAGCCCTTGAGCACGATCCGCTTGTCCACCGGCAGCTCCCGCCACACGTCCGCGACGGTCGAGAGCCTCTCCAGCCCCGTGTGCCCCACGATCACCACCGCCGCGTCGGGCCGCGCGTCCATCGCCGCCAGCACTCCGCCGGGATGCGGCGGCATGACGTGCGGCATCGCCTCCGCTCGCGCGGCGAGGTCGGGGTGGCCCTGGTCGCGCAGCGCCTGGATGCGTCGCTCCCGACGCTTGGGCGTCGCGTTCGCGCCCTCGGGGAAGATCAGCAGGGCGCCGTCCTCGCCCAGCTCGCCCGCGAGCGCCGCGATCGCCTCGGTCCCGCCGGGCGCCCCGACCGCGCGGTGGCGGCGAGGGGTGAGGAACTGCGACGGGATCCGGTGGAGCAGGATGTCGATCGCGGGGTCCCACTGCAGCGTGTCCTTGAGCACGATCGCGGGCGCACGCCCGAACTGGTTGAGCAGCGCGTCCACGATGATGAACGAGTCCCCCGGCCCCGCGTGCCGGCACACCACGATCAGCGGTCGCCCCGGCGCGATCGCGTCGAGGTCCGCGTCCTCGAGATCGATCTCGAGCCGCAACGTCCACTTGACCTGGGAGAACAGGAACCGCAACATCGTCCGCGCGAGCGCGATGTGGTTACGCTGCGACCGCTCGCCCCGCACCCGCGTCCCGAACCCGTGCCACACCCACAGCGCGCCCAGCGCGATCACGCATGCCGCGTCCCACAACAGGTAGAAGCCGGCGAGCCACACCACCCGGGTGAGGCGCAGCTTCCCGGGCAGCGCGAAACTCACCACCGCCGCCACGAACACCACGAACCACGCCGCCACCGGCAGCCACACGAACGCGACCAGCACGATCGCGGGCGCCAGCACCAGCCTCCGCACCCAGCGCGGGGGCAGGCGCCACCAGTGGGTGCGCCGGCGCGGCTTGGCACCCGTCGAGGAGACGCCCGGGGACGATGCGCCGGCCGGCGGACCGCCGTTCACGCGCCCGCCCGGTGGCCGGCCAGGTAGTCGGCGGTCGCGGCGCGCGCGGCCTCGATGCGCGCGTGGGTGCGGTCGAGCCTGCGGTAAGCGCCCAGGCGCTCGTCGCCGGGCTGCTGCCCGCCGTAGGGCAGCACGTGCAGCTGGACGTGGTCGGGCACCGCGGCGCGTTCGCGTTGGAAGCGATGGCGGCGCGAGATCTCGAAGGCGATGCGGGCGACGTCGGCGGGCTTGCGGGGCGGCCCGAGCGGCTCCTCGATGCGTCCCACCTGGAGCACGTAGACGGTGGTGGCGCCGCGCGCGACGGCCTCCCCGACGGGGATGGAGTTGACGATCCCTCCGTCGACGAAGTGCTCGCCGTCGATCACCGTGGGCGGGAGCGCGGCCGGCACCGATGCGGACGCCATCACCGCGTCCACCACGGAGCCGGTGTCGAACCAATGCTCGGAGGCCCGCTCGATCGACGCCGCACACACGGCCAGCGGCACCGCGAGATCCTCGAAGCGGGTGTCCGCGCCAATGACCCCGGCGACCAGCCCGCGCAGCGCCTCCGGGTTGTTCAGGTGGGTCTTGTGCTTCGCGAGGCGACGCAGCTGCCGGTACAGCGACTCGCCGTAGATCGCGCCCGCGGTGGGCGACGCCCACGTCTGCTCGAGCCGGTCGACCACGTCGAGGTGCGGGTCCTGCGCCACGGCGGCGCCGTTGATCGCGCCGATCGACGTCCCCACCACCAGCTGCGGGACCACGCCCGCCTCGAGGAGCGCGCGCAGCATCCCCACCTCGGTGGCGCCCCGGACGCCCCCACCTCCGAGCACGAATGCGACGGTCATGTGCCCAGGTTAGGCGGCACAAACCGCCCCGGGCGCGGCAGCGCGCCCCATCCCCGCGCATCGTCGCTCCGAACGCCCGGCATGATCACGCTCATCGTCGTCGGACTGGTCTCCGGCATCATCACCGCGATCAGCCCGTGCGTCCTCCCGGTGCTGCCCGCGATCCTCAGCTCGTCGATCCAGGACGGCGCCGCGAACCGGCGGCGGCCGCTGGTGGTGGTCGCGGGCCTGGTCACCAGCTTCGCGGTGTTCACGCTGCTCGGCGGGATCCTGCTGGCAAGCCTGGGTCTGCCCGACGACCTGCTCCGCTGGACCGGGATCGTGGTCCTCGCCGTCGTGGGCCTGGGGCTGATGATCCCCCGCCTCGGCGAGCTCCTGCAGCGGCCCTTCGAGCGCGTGCGCCCCGCCAGGATGGACCGCGGCGGCAACGGGTTCGTGATGGGGCTCGCGCTGGGCCTGGTGTTCGTGCCGTGCGCCGGCCCGATCCTCGCGTCCATCACGGTGCTCGCCGCGACCAACGGGGTGAGCTGGGGGCTGGTCGCGCTGACGCTGGCGTTCAGCGCCGGCATCGCGATCCCTCTGCTGGTATTCGGGTTCGCGGGGCAGGCGATCTTCTCGCGCATCAAGGCGGTCCGCGAGCGCCTGCAGCTGATCCGCGCGATCTCGGGCGGCGTGCTGCTCGCGACGGCGCTCGTGATCGCGACCAACGTCGCCGAGCCGCTCCAGCGCGCGGTGCCCGGCTTCCTCGCCGGCATCCAGAACACGATCGAGGACAACGACTCCGTGCGCGACGAGCTCGACACGCTCGCGGGTCGCGAGGGGGACGATGCGGCGGTCGCCTCGGGCGACCGGCTCACCTTCGACGAGTGCGCGGACGCCTCGACGGCCCTGCACGACTGCGGCGACGCGCGCGACCTCCTCGGCATCCAGGCGTGGCTCAACACGGAGGGCGGTGAGGCGCTGTCGGTGGACGAGCTGCGCGGACAGGTGGTCCTCATCGACTTCTGGACGTACAGCTGCATCAACTGCCAGCGCACGTTCCCGTACCTGACAGCCTGGGACGAGCGGTACCGCGACGACGGCCTCACGATCATCGGCGTCCACACCCCCGAGTTCGCGTTCGAGAAGGTGGAGGCGAACGTCGCGGCAGCCGCGGAGCGGTACGGGATCGGGTATCCGATCGCGATCGACAACGAGTACGAGACGTGGCGCGAGTGGGACCAGCGCTTCTGGCCTGCGCACTACCTGATCGACCAGAACGGCACCGTGCGCCAGGTCCACTACGGCGAGGGCGCCTACGCGGAGACCGAGGAGCTGATCCAGCAGCTGCTCGACACCCCGCCGCAGGCCGTGGTCGACGCGGATCCCGGCAACCACACGTCCGGGCGCACGCCCGAGACGTATCTGGGCTACGACCGCGGCTACCCCAAGGCCAACGGCGACTACCCCCGCGACGAGGCCCACGACTTCGGGTCCGGACCCGCGCCGTCCGAGGACGGCGAGGTGTCGCTGTCGGGAACCTGGACCGTCGGGGATGAGGCCATGACCGCGGGCCCCGGCGCGGCGCTCGCCATCCCGTTCTACGCGGCGGACGTGCACCTGGTCCTCGCCGGATCGGGCACGGTCACCGTGACCCTCGAGGGCGATCCGGGCTACCGCGAGGTGGTCGAGGTGTCGGGCACGCCGGACCTCTACGACCTGTACGAGGGCGAGCCCACCACGGACGTCATGCACCTCGAGCTCTCCGAGGGCGTCGAGGCGTACGCCTTCACCTTCGGGTGAGCGAAGGCGGCGCCCGTCCCACCCATCCGGCGCCCCCACCGCCCCGAACACCAGCCGTCGGGCACCCCCAACACCAGCCCGGCACAGGGAGGAATCATGTACCGAATGCGCACGCTCGCCGTTCCGGGCCTCATCCTGCTCGCCGGCACCGCGCTGGCGGCCTGCGGCGACACCGAGCCGGCGTCGACCTCGTCGGACGACACGATGATGGAGGAGACCATGGAGTCCACCCCCATGGAGTCGGAGTCGATGATGGAGGACGACGAGATGATGGAGGACGAGGACTCCATGGAGAAGGACGACGACTCGATGATGAGCGAGTCCCCCAGCCCCGACACGATGATGTCGGAGGACGACGAGATGATGGAGGACGAGGGCTGACACCCTCGTGACGGACGATGCGGAGGGCCAGGTGAGCGCGGACGGGCGGCTGAGCGCGGTGCCGGGGGGCGACCCCGAGCAGCGGCGCGACGGCGACCCGCTCGGGGACCTGCTCATCCGCACCGGCCGCGGCGACCAGGCCGCCTTCGAGGAGGTCTACGACGCCCTGGCCGGCGCGGTGCACGGGCTGGCCCTGCGCATCGTCCGTGATCCCCAGCTGGCCGAGGACGTGGCCCAGGAGGCGCTCGTGGAGGTGTGGCGGGTCGCGGCGCGGTTCCGGCCGGAGCAGGGCTCGGCGCGGTCGTTCGTGCTCACCATCGCGCACCGCCGCGCCGTGGACCGCGTGCGCTCCGAGCAGTCGCACGCGGACCGGCTCCTCACCCACGGCCCCCGGCACGCCGTCGCCGCGGCCGAGCAGGCCGACCACCCCGAGCAGGTGGTCGAAGCGATCGACGCGCAGTGGCGCGCCGCGCGGGTCCGCAAGGGCCTCGCCGCGCTCACCCCGCTCCAGCGCGAGGCGCTCGAGCTCACGTACTACAAGGGCTACACCAACCGACAGCTCGCGGAGTCCCTCGGGATCCCGCTGGGCACCGCCAAGGCCCGGATCCGCGACGCGATGATCCGGCTCCGCGACACCTGGGAGGGGACGCGATGAATGACAACATCCACTCCCTCATCGGCGCGTACGCCGTCGACGCCGTCACGCCCGACGAGCGTGCCGACTTCGACGCCCACCTCGCCGCCTGCGAGGACTGCGCCACGGAGCTGGTGGGGCTGCGCGAGGCCGCCGCCACGCTCGGCGCCGCCGAGGCGACCGCTCCGCCGGCCGCGCTGCGCGCGCGGGTGATGGACCAGGTGGGACGCACGGCACAGCTGCCTCCCGTCGCGGGGGACGATGCGCGGGTGACGCCGCGCGCGGAGGTGACCGGCGCATCGTCCCCCCGCGAGCGGCGGGGCTGGCCGCGGCTGGCCGTCGCGGCCGCCGTGGCCGCGGTGCTGGCCGTGGGCGGGCTCGCGGGCTCGACGCTGCTGGGCCAGCGCGACTCCACCAGCGAGGACCAGCGCGCGCTCGAGAAGGACGTGATGATGGTCACGAGCGCGCCGGATGCGCACGCGATGGATCTGGGGCTGGGATCCGCGCACCTGGTGATGAGCGACAAGATGGGGTCCGTGGTCGCGATGGGCGAGGACTGCCCCGAGCCCGAGGACGGCATGGAGTACCAGCTGTGGGTGGTGATGGAGGACGGCTCCAAGCACGCCGGGCCCACCTTCATGCCCGACCCGGACGGCAGCTTCATGACCCTCATGGAGATGGACATGGAGGGCGTCGCGGCGTTCGCGGTGACCGAGGAGCCGGCGGGCGGCTCCGACCAGCCCACCACCGACGTGGTCGCGGAGGTGGGCCTCTAGGAGGTCAGTCGTCGCCGTCGGGGTGCTCGGCGCGCAGCTGGAGGGAGATCTGCTCGGCGTCGATGATCCGCATCGCGTCGCCGAGCGCCTCCGACCCGAACGTCCCCATGCCGCGCACCTCGAGGATCCGCTCGCGCTGCGCCTCGATGATCGCGAGCCTGAGCTCGAGGAACTGGGCGCCGTGACCGATGGTCTCCTCGTCCTCGGCGCGGGCGTGCACCACCGCGCGCCGCACCGCGTCGACCACGGCCGGCGAGTACTCGCCGCCCTCACGCGGTCGCAGCGAGCCGTCCGCGAGATACGTGTCGGCGACGCCGGCGAGGAGGGCGCGCAGCTCGGTGCGCTCACGCTCGTCGTGGACGGACTCCCCCGCGATCCCCAGACGCTTGGTCACCCACGGCAGCGTCGAGCCCTGCGACATCAGCGAGCCGACCGCCACCACGAACGCGATGAGCACCAGCGTCGAGCGCAGCGGCGTGTCCGCCGGCAGCGACTGGGCGGCCGCGACGGTGATCGCGCCGCGCATGCCGGCCCACACCAGCACGCCGCCCTCGCGCCAGCCCAGCGGGCGGTTCTCCAGGTAGTCCGCGTACGCCGAGTGCTGCTCGACGCGGCGCGCGACGGCCTCGCGGCGCGCGGGATCGGGATGCGCCTCCGCGCGCTCCGCGAGGCCCGACACCCGGTCGTGCCGCGCGCGCACGCGCCGTGCCCGGCGCGCGGCCGCCATCACCACGGGCGCGACGTACGCGATGCGGATGAGCAGCACCAGGCCCAGCGCCGCGAGCCCGAGCCCGAGCGCGAACCAGACGGATCCGTGGGTCTCCTCGACGTCCGCGATGAGGGTGGTGACCTCGAGGCCGAGCAGCAGGAACACCACGCCCTCGAGCAGGAGCTCGGCGGTGCGCCAGTTCGCGCGTTCGGAGATGCGGTCCGCGGGACGCAGGTACAGCGGCGCACGGTAGCCCGTCACCAGGCCGGCCACCACCGCGGCCACCAGCCCGGAGGCGCCCAGCAGCTCCGCGGGGACGGCCGCGGCGAACGGGGCGACGAAGGAGATGGCGGTGGAGTTGGCGGCGCCGGGCACCAGGCGGCGCAGCCGCACGCTCAGCTCGCCCATCACCAGGCCCACCAGCACCGCGATCACCACGGCGGAGGCGAAGTCCCACGTCGCCTCGCCCAGGGTCATGGTGGCGCCGGCCGCCGCGACGGCGGTGCGCATGGTGACCAGGGCGGTCGCGTCGTTGAACATCGACTCCGCCTCGAGCACGGTGACGATCCGTGGCGAGACGCCCATCTTGCGGATGATCTGCACCGCGACCGCGTCGGTGGGGCTCACCACCGCGCCCAGCGCGACGCCCATCGCGAACCCGATGCCCGGGATGACGGCGGAGAAGAACAGGCCCATGAGCAGCGCGCTCACCAGCACCAGCACGATCGACAGCCCGCTGATGGCCCGGAAGTCGCGCCGGAACTCGGTCGCGGGCAGCGCCACGGCGGCCGAGTACAGCAGCGGCGGGATGATGCCCAGGAGGATGAACTCGGACTCGACCTCGATCTCCGGCACGCCGGGGATGAAGCTCACGCCCACGCCGAGCAGCACCAGCAGCAGCGGCGCCGCGACCCCGACCCGCGGCGCGATCGAGTGCACCGCGACGATGGCGACCACCGCCACCACGCCGATCAGCAGCAGCTCGTCCATGCACAACCTCCCTGGCAACGGGCGCGGTCCCGTGCACCCAGCCAACCACCTGGAGGCGTCCGCGCGCGACAGGCCGGACCGGCTCGGGTCGCGCTCATGGCGTCCCGGCGAGAGGATGAGTCATGGCCGAGATTCTCCTTTTCCACCACGCACTGGGGCTCACCGAGGGGCTCCTTGCCTTCGCGGAGCGGCTGCGCGCGGACGGCCACACCGTGCACTGCCCCGACTGCTACGCGGGTGCCACGTTCGACGATACGGACGAGGGGGTCGCGTTCGCGCAGCGCGTGGGGCACGACGCCCTGCTCGAGGCGGCGCACAGCGCGGCCCGGCGTCACCGCGGCGCGGACGTGGTGATCGGCTACTCGCTCGGCGTGATGCAGGCCCAGCTGCTGGCGCAGGACCGACGCCGGTTCCGCGCGTGCCTGCTGGTGGGGGGCGCGCTGCCTCCGGCGGCGCTCGGCGGCGCGTGGCGCCACGAGGTCGCCCTGCAGATCCACGTGGCCGACCCGGACGAGTGGGTCGAGCCGACCGAGATCGACGCGCTGCTCTATCACGCGCCCCACGCGCGGATCTTCCGCTACCCGGGCAAGGGCCACCTGTTCATGGACAGCTCGACCATGGAGTACGACGCGGACGCGGCGGACCGCTTCGAGGAGCGCGCCACGGCATGGCTCGCGGAGCTCGACGAGCACCAGCGCTCCCGCCAGATGGTGTGACGGGCGGCGCGGTCAGGCGCTGCGCAGCCTCCGCCTGATGCGGTCGAGCGCCGCCTCGATCGCGGCCTCGCGCTCCTGCCTGGTCCACAGGCGCAGGGGCTCCGCCTCGGCCTCCCAGGTGCCCTCCGCATCGTCCCTCCGCGGCGGCCACGGCAGCCACCGCTCGCCGTGACGCTCGCGCTGGCTCTGCTTGAGCGCGTCGACGCGCTCCTTGTCGGCGGCGTGACGCGGCTCGCGGCTGTAGCTCGCGGCGGTGCCGCCGCCGATGGTGATCTCGATGCCGTCGGTCCAGGAGTAGCGCTCCTGGAAGCGGCCCTCGACCACGGACAGGACGATGCGCTCGAGCAGCTCGGCGCTCTCCTCCAGCGATTCGTCGCACGCGTCGCAGCCGCACGCCGGGGAGCGCGCCTCTCCTGCGGCGCCCATGGCGACCACGATGGACGGGAAGGTGGTCTCGGCGATGACGAGCGGCGCGCAGCCGTCGTGACGCGGCAGCAGGGTCGCGGCGCGCGCGATACGGACCTGGCCCTGCTCGGCGCTGCGGACGGTGTCGGGCGCGTCCGCAGGGAGGCCCTCGGTGTAGCGCACGTCGACGTCGTAGGTGCGCTCGAGGTGCTCGATCAGCGCGTCCGCGACCTCGACGAGCGGCGCGAACCGCTCCGGGTGGCGGGTGCGCGAGTAGGTGCGCTCGGGCGCGCCGTCGACACCCCAACGGTGGCCGTACGGGATCGCGTTGCCGTCGGGGTCGGTGAAGACCAGCTCCGGCAGCTCGGGCCTCTGATACACGTGCGTCAGAGTACCGGGCGGGTCAAGCGCGGGGCGTGAGCGGCTCGGTGACGTCGGCGATCCGGGCGTCGAGGATCTCCACGAGCTGCTGCGTGTCGAGCGTCGCCGCGACGCCGTGCGCGCCCGCGCCGATCGACACGGGCCCCTCGCGGGACACGATCAACGCGTCCGCGATGACGGGCCACGGGCGCCCGGAGGTGGGATCGGGCAGGGCGCCGAAGGGCGTGATGGTGCCGCGCTCGTAGCCGGTGACGTCGCGGGCCACGTCCTTGTCCGGCATGGACAGCCGGTTGACGCCCAGCAGGGTGCGGAGCTTGGGCCAGCTGATCTCGCGGTCGCCGGGGACCAGGACGTAGAGGTACTCGCCCTCCGCGCGGCGCACCACCAGGGTCTTGAGGATCTGGCGCGGGTCCAGGCCGCGCACCTCGGCGGCCTCCTCGAGCGAGCGGACGGGGCCGTGGACGGTGACCTGGTACTCGATGCCGGTGTCCGCGAGCGCGCGGATCGCGGGGGTGTCGGGGGTGTCGGGGGTCTCCGGTGCCGCCATCACTCCCCCAGGTACCGGGTGCCGGTCGCGTCGGGACCGTGGGGCGAGACGAACGCGAGGCGCGCGATGCCGCGGACGGCGGCGATGAACCATTCGGCAATCATCTCGTCCGCCTCGCCCTCGACGCCGGAGAACGCGGCGACCATGCCGTGGCGCACCACGCCGCCCGGGTAGACGATGTCGCCCGCCGTGTAGAGGTGCGGCTGATCCATGCGCACGCGCGACGTGTCGAGGCCGGTGCGCTCCGCGACCTTGGCCTTCGCGACGGCGTAGCCGTAGGTCTTGTCCTCGGTGTCGCCCAGCGACCCGGTCCACAGGATGGTGCCGGGGCGTGCGGGGTCCATCACCACCAGGTCGCCCACGGCGTCGCGGATGACGCCGGCGGCGGCGGCACGTTCGATGGCAGGGGTGATGAGCTCCCAGGCCTGGGAGCAGATCTCAGGGGTGAGTCCGGTGAACATCGGCGGTCCTTCCTCGCGTGGTCTCACGCTAGCGCCGATGCGGCGGCTCAGCTGCCGAACTGCTCCTCGAACGCGAGGGCGGAGGGGGCGTTCCAGGTGAGCCCCGCGGGCGTCTCGGGGTGCGGGGCGAAGAACCCCTCCTCGAACTGGTCGCCGGCGACCACGGGGGCCCCGCCGATCGCGAAGGACGGCACCACGTCGCCCACGTACCAGTCGGAGAACGCCTGGACGCCCTGGTGGAACACGCCCACGCTCACCACCCAGTACGCGGCGAGTGCGAGTGCCGCGACCAGCACCAGCTGGATGGCGACGTCGATCCACGCGATCCCGGTGGCCCCGACCGCGCGCGGCGCGGCGACGGCGTCCCCGCGTGCGGCGCGCGAGGGCCGGAGGACGCGCACCTCGCGCGTGATCCTCGGACCCCACGAAGCGACCGAAATGTGTGGAACTGTCATGGTTTACCCCCGTATCCATCTGACCTTGGATGCCTGCATCCCGCAACCGGAGCGCGGTGACGAATATTCCAATCACAGGTAAAGACGCGGGAAACGGCCCGGGCGTTGGGTCAAGGATGGTTAAGGTCCGGTAACGATGCGCGGGTCACCGGGTTTCGGGCCGCAGGCCGGGCGCGGCATGATGCAGGGGTGGGCGCGCCCGGCCGGGCGCGGCCAGGCGACTGAGGGGGCGGCCGTGAGCGAGCAGGACGAGCAGATTCCCGTGATCCCGCTGCGCGAGGCGCCCGGCGAGCGTGCCGCGTGGGGACGCGGGCCGTTGTGGGTGATGGCCTGGATGCTGGTCGAATGGCTCCTGGTGACCAACGCGCTGCAGCCCTCCTCGCGCCTCCGGGTGGCGGCGCTGCGGGCGTTCGGCGCGACCATCGGCGACGGCGTGATCTTCCGTCAGCGCACCCGCGTGAAGTTCCCCTGGAACCTCGAGATCGGCGACGACTGCTGGATCGGCGAGGGCGTGTGGTTCCACAACCAGGACCGCGTGACGCTCGGCCACGACGTGGTGATCTCCCAGGAGAGCTTCATCACCACCGGCAGCCACGCGCACCGGCGCGACATGGCGCTCATCACCCGGCCCGTGGTGATCGAGCCGGGCGTGTGGATCACCTCGCGGTGCATCGTGACCGGCGGCGTCACGCTCGGGCGTTCCTGCCTGGTCTCCCCCGCCGCCGTGGTGATGAAGGACGTCCCCGCGGGGCGCATCGTCTCCGGGAACCCCGCGCAGGACGCGGGCGCGCGCTTCCAGCCGCAGCCCAAGCGCGGCTGAGGGCTCAGCCCTCGGCGTCCTCGTCGAGCCAGTCGAGCGAGCGGGCGACCGCCTTCTTCCAGTTGCGGTAGAGGCGGTCCGCCTCCGCGGCGGGCAGGGCGGGGTGCCAGCGGCGGTCCTCGTGCCAGTTGTCGCGCAGCTCGTCGAGGTCGCGCCAGTAGCCCACCGCGAGACCCGCGGCGTAGGCGGCGCCCAGCGCCGTGGTCTCCACCACCTCGGGGCGGACCACGTCGACGCGGAGGATGTCGGCGAGGAACTGCATGAGCAGCTCGTTCGAGGTCATGCCGCCGTCGACGTTGAGCACGCCCAGCGGCACGCCGGAGTCCGCCTCCCCCGCCGCCACCACGTCGCGGGTCTGGTACCCCGTCGCCTCGAGCACGGCGCGCGCGAGGTGGGCCTTGGTGACGTACTGGGTGAGGCCCAGCACCGCGCCGCGCGCGTCGGGCCGCCAGTACGGGGCGAACAGGCCGGAGAACGCGGGCACGAAGTAGGCGCCGCCGTTGTCGGGCACGCTCGCCGCGAGCGGCTCGATCTCGCGGGCGTCCTTGATGGAGCCCAGGTTGTCGCGCAGCCACTGCACCAGGGCGCCCGTGACCGCGATCGACCCCTCGAGCGCGTAGTGCGCCGGCTCCGCGCCCAGCCGGTAGGCGACGGTGGTGATGAGGCCGTGGTCGCTCATGATCGGCTCGGTGCCGGTGTTGACCAGGAGGAACGTGCCGGTGCCGTAGGTGCCCTTGGTCTCGCCCTCGTGGAAGGCCGCCTGGCCGAACGTCGCGGCCTGCTGGTCCCCGAGGATGCCCGCGATGGGCACCTCGCGCAGCAGCGAGCGGCCGCCCACGCGGCCGTAGACCTCGGAGGAGCTGCGGATCTCGGGCAGCAGCGCGCGCGGGATGTCGAACGTCTCCAGCAGGGCGTCCGACCAGTCGAGCGTGCGCAGGTCCATGAGCAGCGTGCGCGACGCGTTGGTGACGTCGGTGACGTGGATGCCGCCGTGGACGCCGCCCGTGAGGTTCCACACCACCCAGGTGTCGGGTGTGCCGAACGCGAGCTCGCCGGCCTCGGCGGCGTCGCGGGCTCCCGGCACGTGGTCCAGCAGCCACGCGATCTTGGTGGCGCTGAAGTAGGTCGCGAGGGGCAGCCCGGTGACCTCGCGGAAGCGGTCGATGCCGCCGTCCGCCGCGAGCGCGTCGATCATGGGCTGGGTGCGGGTGTCCTGCCACACGATCGCGGGGTGGATGGGCTCGCCGGTCGCACGGTCCCAGATGATCACGGTCTCGCGCTGGTTGGTGATGCCGAGCGCCTCGATGTCGAGGCGCGTGATGTCCGCCTTCGCGAGCGCCTGGCCCACCACCAGGCGGGTGTTCTCCCAGATCTCCAGCGGGTCGTGCTCCACCCAGCCGGCGCGCGGCAGGTGCTGGCGATGCTCGAGCTGCGCCTGCGACACGATCCGTCCCGGGTGGTCGAACACGATCGCGCGCGTCGACGTGGTGCCCTGGTCGATCGCCATCACATAGCCAGCCATGGCCTCACGCTAGCCGCTCGGCCCGCCCGGCGCCGGAGCCACCGCCATGCTGCCAGGGGGAACTCAGCGACGCTCTCGCGAGATCCTCGCGTCCCACCGGGAGCTCACCGACGCGGTTGCGACCCGCCGCCGCCCGGACGAGACTCGATGAGGTCGACACCCGACCCCACCCCGGAGGGACCGCCATGGCGCACGGAGACATCACCCACATCGACATCCCGGTCAGCGACCTCGCCGCAGCGAAGGCGTTCTACGGCGCGCTGTTCGGCTGGCAGATCGCGGCCCCGCCCGGATTCGAGGACTACCCGATGTGGCAGGCCCCGAACCAGATCAGCGGCGGCGGGCTCGCGCCGCGTTCGGAGGACTTCAGCCAGCCCCGCTCCTACGTGGAGGTCGACTCGATCGACGCCACGATCGCGCTCGCGCAGGAGAACGGCGCGACGGTGCTCATGCCCAAGATGGAGATCACCGACACCAGCTGGTGGGCCGTGATCTCCGACCCGGACGGCAACTCGATCGGGCTCTACGAGGGGGTCACGGACGTCGGCGAGGCCTGACCGGCCTGAGCGGCCTGCCCGGCGGTCTCCGCCGCCGGCGCCACCGCGGCCCGCGCCTGCTCGAGCACCAGCGCCACCTCCGCGGCGCGGCGCTTGCGGCCCCACCCGAGCTCCCGGCCCACCACCTTGGCGAGCTCCTCGAGCAGCGGCACGGTGACCTCGCCGCGGAACGTCAGCTGCGTGCGCCGCTGCACCACGTCCGCGAGCCGCGCGACCCGCTCGGTGCGCGCGATCCACTGGATCTCGGCGCGCGTGTAGTCCGGAGCGTGACGCAGCGTGCGCGCCTCGTCGAACCACGCGAACGGCCGCGCCTCCAGCACGGCGACCTCGGCCCCGCGCGTCCCGTACCTGTCCAGGAGCACCCTGGCCCGCGCATCGTCCCCCGGCATGTGCGCGGCGATCCACTCGCCGCGGTCGTCGGGGCGCGGGTAGTCGCGCCCGCCGCCGACCGGCACGCCGCGCGTCGAGGCGCGCCGCTCCCGCCCGAGCAGCCCCAGCACCTGGTCCGCGATCTTCTCGCCGAGCGCGCGGTGCGTGGTCCACTTGCCGCCCACCAGGCTCACCAACGGGACGCCGCCGGGCAGCTCGGAGGTCACCAGGCGGTAGTCGCGCGGGATCTCGCCGGGGCTCGCGGCGTCCGCGGCCGGCAGCGGGCGGATCCCGGCGAAGCGGTGCACGATCTGCTCGCGCGTCACCGGGATACCAGGGAACACGCGCGCGGCGAGGTCGATGAAGTAGGCGATCTCCTCGTCGGTGCAGACGGCCGGCTCGCGCGGGTCCGCGGGGATGTCGGAGGTGCCGAGGATCACGCGGCCGTGCTGCGGGTGGATGAGGACGATCCGTCCGTCCTCGTTCTCGAAGAAGATCTCGCGACCGCGGCACGCCTCGTGCAGCGCAGGGTTGTCCACCACGATGTGGCTGCCCTTGGTGCCGCCCATGAACGCGGTCGCCTCGCCCAGCGCGGCGTTGGTGAGGTCCGTCCACGGGCCCGACGCGTTGACCACCAGGCGCGGCTGGAGCGTCACGGTGTCGCCGGTGAGGACGTCGCGGACGTCCACCCCCGTGGACGATGCGCCGGTCGCCTCCACGTACGTCGCAAGTCGCGCGCCGGGATGTGCGGCAAGGGCGTCGAGCGCCATCTCGAGCGCGAGGCGCTCGGGGGCGCGCACCGCGGCGTCGTAGTAGGTGGCGGTGCAGATGATCGACGGGTCGAGGTCGGGCAGGTCCTCGAGGGACTGCACGCGGCCGGTGAAGCTGTGGCGCGGCACGCCGGTGCCGTCGGGGGCGAGGCCGGCGTGCGAGTACTCGTCGTAAAGGGCGAGGCCGGCCTTGATGAGGATCGCGCCGCGCGCGGCGTGGCGCGACGAGCCGTGGCCGGTGAGGAAGCGGCGCGGTGCGCTGCCCAGCCCCGACCACACCTGGTGGATGGGGATGGTGGTGGGCAGCGGCGTGACGTAGTGCGGCGCGGTGGCGAGCAGGCCATTGCGCTCGGCGACGGCCTCCTTGACCAGGCGGAACTCGCCGTTCTCGAGGTAGCGCAGGCCGCCGTGGATCATCCGGCTGCTCGCGGCGGAGGTCGCGGCGGCGATGTCGCCGCGGTCGATGAGCGTGACGTCGACGCCCTGCAGCGCGAGGTCGCGGAACGTCGCGACGCCGTTGATGCCGCCGCCGATGATGAGGACGGTGCAGTCGGGGCGCTCGCGCAGCGCGGCGACGGCCGGGCGTGCGTCCCGACCCCCGGGGTGGGTGCTGCGACGCGGGGCCATGGGGACATCGTGTCCAGGTGTCAGGCAGTTGCGCAATCCCTGGTTCCGCACGTGCTGCGGGGTGCTGGTTGTCGCTTTCCGCAGGCCCGTGCCCGCTGCGGGGGGCTCAGCGACGCTTGGTGCCCTCGTCGTGCTTCGCGCGTGCGGCGCCCACCACCCACAGCGGCAGGATCACGCCCAGCGCGAGCAGGAACGGCGGGAAGCCGAGGCTCGCGTGCGGGAGGTCGCGGAACAGCCACGAGAACCACCCGACCACCGCGATCGCGAGGATCGCATATCCGTTGACCGCCGCAACCGTGGCCCGCCCGTGATTCATCGCCAGCTCCCCCGTGGATTCACCCACCAGCCTTCCGCGGGCACCCGCCGTGGCCAAGCCACCACTTGTGGGGGCAGCCCTGCGTTTGCCGCCGCCGGTCCGGCGCGTGACCATGGAGGGAAGGTCCCCACCCCACACCCCCAGGGAGCGGATCATGACTGCCATCAAGGACGCTGCAGAGGCCTTCCTCGCGCATCAGCGGATCGCCGTGACCGGGGTGTCGCGCACCCCCGGCACCCACGGCTCGAACAACGTCTACCAGCGCCTTCGCGAGCGCGGCTACGAGGCCTTCGCCATCAACCCGAACGCCGAGACCATCGACGGCACGCCCGCCTACCCGTCCCTCGCGGCGGTCCCCGGCGGCGTCGAGGCCGTGGTGATCGGCACCCGCCCCGACCGCGCGCTCGCCACGGTCAAGGAGGCGCAGTCGCTGGGCATCACCGACGGCTGGATGCACCGGGGCCCCGGGCAGGGCAGCGTGGACGATGCGGCGGCGGCCTGGGGACGAGAGCACGGCATGGCGGTGATCGACGGGGGCTGCCCGCTCATGTTCGGTCCCACCGCCGACGGCGGCCACAAGTTCATGTGCTCGTTCATGAAGCTCACGGGCAGCGTGCCGCGCCAGGTGTGAGCGAGGACCTGGATCCCGGACGCTGGCGCTCGATCGACGTCGGCGGGGCGAGTCTCGACGTGTGGGAGCGGCCGGCGTCCTCGCTCGCGGCGCTGGGCGAGGACCCCGTGGTGATCGTCGGCACGGCCCTCACCGCCGACGAGCTGCTCCCCGTGGCCCGTCTCCTCGCCGCGGAACCCGGCCCACGCATCGTCGCGTATCGACGGCGGGGGTACGGCTCGGGCGGCACCACCGCCGGCGCCGGGTCCATCCGGCTCGACGCGGCCGACCTGGTCGCCCTGCTCGACGCGCTGGGGATCGCGCGCGCGTCGCTGATCGGGGTCTCCTACTCGGCGGCGGTGGTGCTGCAGGCCGCAGCGGACCATCCCGAGCGCGCGGCCCGGGTCGCGGCGATCGAGCCGCCGCCCATCCAATCGCGATCGGCGGCGGCGTTCCGCGTCGCGTGCACGCGGCTGGCGAGCGAGTGCGATGCGATCGGCGCGCGCCGCACCGCGGACCGGTTCCTGTCGCGGCTGATGGATCCGCACTGGCGGCTGGACCTCGAGCGGCTGCTGCCGGGGTCCGTCGCGCAGGTCGAGGAGGACGCCTCGACGTTCTTCCTCGCGGACATCCCGGCGCTGCTGGCCTGGGACTTCGACGCGCGTGACGCGGCGCGGGTGACGGCGCCCGTGCTGCTGGTGAGCGGCACCGCGAGCGCGCACTGGTTCGCGGAGGAGATCGACGCGATCCGCGGCTGGTTCCGCAACGTCGCGCACGTGAGCGTGGCCAACGCGGACCACTCGATGGCGCTGACCCACGCGGAGACTGTGGCCGGCATCCTCTCGCTATTCATGCACGAACCGACAGAGGAGTGATCGTCCCTGCTATCGGACCCGACTACCCCATAAATGGGGGCATGTGCACCGGGTGCCGCTTCACTAGGTTCGGAGCATGCAGGCGCTTAAGGACGACGTCACCCTGGATCTGGGCGACGAGGACGCGTGGATGTGGATCTGGTTCGCGGGATGGACCGTGGCCGCCGGAGTGATCGGCGGCAGCCTCTTCCCCGACGCCACGGGCGCGTTCGGGTGGCAGGCGTTCTTCATCGGCGCGGTCGTCGGAGCGGTGTCCACCATCCCCGCGATGGTGCTGTTCCGCCTGCTCGCCCGCGGGCTGGTGAGCCTGGGGCTGCTGGCGCCCCGCGCATCGTCCGCGGACGTCGCCGGGGACTGAACCCGCGCGCTCAGGCGAGACGGCCGGGGCCACGCCCGCGCGGGTTGCGCGACGCCGCGATGGCGGCGGCGGGGATCCCGGCCGCCGCGAGCGCGACCAGCACCACCGACGGGCCGCTGAGGAAGAACGCGCCGGCCGCCGCGGCGAGGATGGCGACGGCGAACAGCGCGATGACCGCGAGGACGGCGCGAAGCAGCTCGAACATGACGACTCCTGAGGGCGGAGGAACTTCCCCCACGGTCGCCCCGCGCGCCGCGACCGGCAAGCCACCATTTGTGGGGGCGGCTCCGGCCCGTCCCGCGTGCTCGCCGCACCCCGCTGTCGGACCCCGCCGCTAGTCTCGCGGCATGCGCCTGCTGCACACCTCCGACTGGCACATCGGACGGACGTTCCACGGCCACTCGACCGACGACCACCTCGCCCAGGTCCTGGCCGCGCTGGCCGCCGCCGTCGCGGAGCACTCCGTGGATGCGGTGGTGGTCGCGGGCGACGTGTTCGACTCCTCCACGCCCAAGGGCGAGGCGTTCACCCTGCTCAACGACGCGGTCGCCGCGATCCGCGCGGCCGGCGCGACGGTGGTGCTCACCACCGGCAACCACGACGGCCCCGCACGCCTGGGCCACATGGCCAGGTTCGCGGCGTTCGGCGGCGTCCACGTGCTCGCGGACCTGAGCGCGCTCGCCGCGCCAGTGGCGGTCCCCGACGCACACGGCGAGGTGCTGATCTACGGCATCCCCTACCCGCACCCCGAGTTCCTCCGCGCCGCGTTCCCTTCCTTCGCCGGGATGACCCAGGAGGCCGCCCACGCCTTCGCGATGGACCTGATCAGGGACGATGCGCGGGCGCGGGGCGGCGCAGAGGCTCGCTTCGTCGTGGCGGCCCACACGTTCGTGTCCGGCGAGGCGGGCGAGGTCGCCTCCACTGTCGAGGACGGCGGGCGCGCCGAGGAGCGGGACATCACGCGCGGCGGCCTCGACATCGTGCCGCCTTCGGCGTTCGACGGGGCCGCGTACGTGGCGCTCGGCCACATCCACTCGCGGGTCACGCTGTCCCCCTCCGTCAGGTACTCGGGTGCGCCACTGCGGTTCAGCTTCGGCGAAATCTCGAGCGCGAAGGGTGCGTGGCTGGTGGACGTCGGCGCCCCTGGCGCCGCGCCGACCGCGGAATGGCTCGAGCTGCCCACCCCGCGCGCCGCGGTGCGGCTCGAGGGCACGCTCGAGGCGCTGCTGGCGCCGGGCGCCCACCCCGAGGCCATCGACGCCTGGGTGGATGTGGTCCTCACCGACGACCTCCGCCCCCGCGACGCCATGCGCCGCATCCAGGAGCGCTACCCGCACGCCGTCACGCTCACCCACCGGCCGGCCAACATCGCCGACCACGGCGCCGCCACCTACTCCGAGCGCACCCGCGGCAAGTCTGACGCCGAGCTCATCGCGTCCTTCCTGGAGTTCACCCGCAACGGGCACGGCGTGAGCGAGGCCGAGGGCGAGCTGATCGCGGAGGCTCTGGGCGCGCTCGACGCGAAGGAGGCCACGCGATGAAGGCGATCAGCCTCACGCTCGAGGGCTTCGGGCCGTACCTGGCGCGCCAGGAGGTCGACTTCACGGCCTTCGACACCGACAGGCTCTTCGTCATCACCGGCAAGACCGGCGCAGGCAAGTCCACCATCCTCGACGCGATCACCTTCGCGCTGTACGGCGACGTGCCCCGCTACGACGGCACCAAGTCCACCGCCCGCAGCCACTTCTGCACGCCCGCGGACCCGACCGAGGTCACACTCGTCTTCGAAGTCGGGACCGCGCGATACCGCGTCACGCGCTCGCCCGAGTTCGAGCGACCCAAGTCGCGCGGCACGGGCACCACGCTCGAGAAGCCCTCGGCGAAGCTGTGGCGCTGGGACGGCGGCGACTGGGAGCCGCTCGCGATGGCGCCCCGCGAGGTGGGCCACGAGGTCGGCGCCATCATGCAGCTCACCTCCGACCAGTTCCTCCAGGTGATCCTCCTGGCACAGGGCCGGTTCGCGGAGTTCCTGCAGTCGGGGACGGACTCGCGGCTCAAGCTACTGCGCTCGCTGTTCGGCACGCAACGCTTCGAGGACCTCACCGCGTCCCTGCGCGACCTCGCGCGACGCCGATTCCGCGCGATCGAGGCCGCCGACGCCGACCTCGCGGGGATCGCGGACTCCGCCGCGACCGTCGCCGGCGTCGAGCCGCCGTCCGGCGACCGGGAATCCTGGCTCGTGACGGTGGACGATGCGCTGGTCGCCGCCGCCGCCGACCTCGCCGAGGCGTCGGAGAAGACGGGTGCCGCCGCGAGTTCCGCTCGCGAGGCGCTCGCCGAGGCGCGACGGGTCGAGGCGGAGCGGGCGCGGCTCGCATCTGCTCGGGTGCGGGTGACCGACCTCGAGGCGGGGTCCGAGGCGCACACCGAGGACGTCGCGCGGCGAGACCTCGCTCGACGCGCCGTGCCTTTGGTGGGGTCGCTCGCGGCCGCCGGGCGCGCCGCTTCGGCGCTGGACGCGGCCGGCGAGGCGCACGACGCTGCCCTCGCCCGCACCCCGGCGTACGCCGACCTCACCCTCGCCGACCTCCGGGCGCGCGCCGCCGACCTGGCGACCGAGCGCGGCGCCCTGAGCACCGCGCTCGAGGCCGAGGCCGCCCTCCCCCGCCTTCAGGCCGCAGCCGTGACCGCCCGTGCCGCCGTCGACGCGGCCGTGACCGCGCGCGACGCGGGCCAGGCGGAGCTCGACGCGCGACCCGAGCGCGAGCGGGTGCTGAGGGAACAGCGCGAGCCGCTCGCCGCCACCGCCGCGCGTGCCGCGGACCTCGACGCCGCGGTTGCGCGCGCCGAGAGTGTCGTCGCCGCACACACGCGCTTGGCGTCGCTCGAGACCGCGCTCGAGACCGCCGCGCTGCGCGAGGCCGAGGCTTCGGGCGTACGCGCCGCCGCGGTGCGCGCGCACGACTCCCTGGTGCAGCGCCGCCTCCGTTCTCAGGCCGCGCACCTCGCGGAAAGCCTGGTCGACGGCGAGCCTTGCGCGGTGTGCGGCGCGACCGTTCACCCGTCTCCCGCCACCCCCACCGACGAGCACGTCACCGACGAGGAGGTCGACGCCGCCGACTCCGCCGCCAAGTCCGCCTCCGCCGCCTTCGAGCGCGCGCAGGCGGCCGCCTCTGACGCACGCACCGCCGCCCAGGTGGCACGTAGCGAGGCCGGCGATGGCACCCCCGATGAGGCGGGCGAGGCGCTTGAGGCCGCGCGCGTCGCCGCCGCGGCCGCGACGGAAGCCACCGCCGAGCTCGGCGAGATCGACGCGGAGCTTGCCGCGCTCGACGGCGAGGCCGCGTCGTTGCGGGAGTCGCTCGCCGCGCGGGCGACCGCGCTGGAGACCGCCCAGTCCACCGCGACGCAGGCGGACGCGGCTCGCGAGGCGGCCCGCGCATCGTCCCTCACGGGGCGAGGCAAGCACGACTCCGTCGACGCGCGCGCCGCCGCGCTGGACGCGGAACGCGTCGCGGTGGACGCGTTCGCCCGAGCCACCGAGGCGGTCGAGGAGGCGCGCCGCGCCGACACGGACACGCGCGACGCCGTCGCGAACGCGCTGGCAGAGGTCGGGTTCGAGGACGCCGACGCGGCGCGCGCCGCTGCGCTTCCCGCGGGCGAGCTCGCTGCGCTCGAGGCGCGCATCACCACCTACGAGACTGACCTGGCGGGCGCGCGGGCCGTGGTGGCGGAGCTCGCCGCTGCCGATCTGCCCGAGGAGGCCGCTGACCTGACCGCGTTGGAGGCGGCATCCACCGACTCGGAGGCGGCCGCCAAGGAGGCCGCCCGCGCGCACGCCGATGCTGCGAGCCGCGCGACGCAGTTCGCTGCGCTGGCGGCGCGCTACCGGGAGAAGGCGTCCGCGACGGCGGAGGCGCGCGAGCGGCACGCGGTGGTGGAGACGCTCGCGAGCACGCTCGAGGGCAGCCCGCCGAACGAGCGTCGGATGCGCCTGGAGTCGTTCGTGCTGGCGGCGCGGCTCGAGGAGATCGTGGCGGCGGCGAACGCGCGGCTGGGCGTGATGTCGAATGGCCAGTACCTGCTGGAGTACGACGACTCGGCGCAGTACCGCAACAAGCAGACGGGCCTCGAACTTCGCGTCGCGGACGCGCACACAGGGATGTCGAGGTCGACGCGGTCACTCTCAGGCGGAGAGACGTTCCTCGCCTCGCTCGCGCTCGCCCTCGGGCTGGCGGAGACGGTGACCGCCGCGGCGGGCGGGATCCAGCTCGACACGATCTTCATCGACGAGGGCTTCGGGTCGCTCGACGGCGACACCCTCGAGGTCGCGATGTCGACGCTCGACGACCTCCGCGACGCCGGCCGCACCGTGGGCCTCATCTCCCACGTGGAGGCCATGAAGGAGGCGATCCCGGCGAAGCTCGAGGTCACCAAGGCCGCGGACGGCTCGAGCCGGGTCGCGGTGCGGGTGGGGGCGGAGTCTTAGATCTCGCCGAACGGGTAGCGGACCGTCGCGAACGGCCAGTCACGGTCGAGCCACGCGGGGACGAAGGCGTGGACCGCCTCCGCGACCCCGGCGGGCGCGTCGGCGACCACCCACCAGGAGACGTCGGCCGCGGGCTGTTCCAGCGCATCGTCCCCAGGCTCCGCCGGGTCGATGTAGATGCACCCCAGCAGGCGGTCCTCGCCGGCGGGCAGGATCGCGTAGTTGAAGGACTCGTGGGTCTCCATCTCGCGGGCGTGACGGGCGAGGTCGGCGCGGTCGGCCTCGGCGCTCATGTCGGCGGGCGGCCAGCCCCACTCATCGCCGTACTTGGCCCACAGCATCGCCTGGTTGCCCATCACGGCGGGCATGTCGATGTCGAGGTCGTCGGCGCTGATGGGGCGCACGTGGACGTCCGCGGTCACCGCCTCGCGCAGCGGGTGGGCGTAGTCGGCGGGCAGCCAGGACGCGGTCATGGCGATGCGCTCAAGCCATCAGGTGGAGCTCGCGAGCGGCCCCAGCGTCGGGCGAGTCGCGCCGCGCGCGAGCCACGAACTCGGCGACCGTCAATGCCGCATCGGCACGGTCAGCGTTCCGCAGACCCACAGCGATGAACTCATCACCGAACTCGACGATGAGCGCCATCGGCTCGCCCGTCCGATCCGAGCGCGCAATGTCGCCCACGAGGTCGCGGTCGAGAGCCGCGACGAGCGTCACGTCTCCCAGCGAGTTCCGCGGCCACCCGGCTCGAAGCTCTGCGGACGCAGCCAACTCGTTCCCAAGACGGTCAGCGATCCGCGCGCGCTCGGACGTGCCGAAGTCCTGGCGGCAACGCAGCACGAATACCTGTCCGTCATGCTCGACGACGCGCTCGAGGAACACCACGAAGCCGTCGACGTCAGCCTCCTGCTCGCGAGCCAGCCCCAACAGGTACGTCGGGGTGGCCTCGTCGAAGGTGGCGACACCGGCGATGAGGCCGGGCAGTTGCGGGCTCGTCACGCCCACGCCGTGCTCACCATGATCGGTCAGCACGAACACCAGTTCACGCACGCTTCACCACCTCCCGCGCCTCATCGATCGACAAGCCGACGCCCTTCACGAGGATATTACGGACCTCGATCGGGGCGAGGTCCCGTTTGGACAACGCCCAAGTCAGCTGCGGCCGACCTGCCGCACGAAGGATCTCGTGAGACCCATGCCCGCGACGTGGCACGGCGCTGTAACCGAGCTCGCGCTCCAACAGCGCCCGCATGCGGCGACCCGATAGCGAGGGGAAGCCCGGCACGTTGACCATTGCTCGACGGTATGACCTACCACTGACACCGCCTGCTGCCGGGCTACCGCCTGCCTACGATCCCTGCGAGACTCGAAGTGACGAGGGAGTGAGCGTGGACAGGCATCTCTTCAGCGACGAGTCGAAGGTCGACGGCTTCCGGTTCGCGGGCGCCGTGATCGACGGCGACGACCTGCACCGCGTGCGCCGCGAGGTCCTCGACTGGCGCGTGGGCGAGTCGCGACGCTGGCACACCTCGAAGGAGCGTCCGGAGGCGCGTGAGCGGGCGCTGCGGCGGCTGGTGCGGCTGGCCGGACCGGTCGAGATCGTGATCGTCGAGCACGCGAAGACTCACCCCGAGTTCCTCGCGCGGGAGGCGTGTGTCGAAGCGCTCGCGCGGTGGGCGTCGGCGCATGGCGTGACGCGGTGGGTGCTCGAGCAGGACGGTCCCGTCCAGTTCCGCGACCGCCAGACCATCGCTGCGCTGATGCACACCGGCCAGATCCGTCGCATGACCTACCGGCACGAGGCGCCCCTCGCCGAGCCGCTGCTGTGGATCGCCGACTTCGCCGCGTGGCTGTGGACCAAGGGCGGCGACTACCGCGCCTCGATCGAGCCGCTGGTCGTGCACCACGAGGTCGTAGTCGAGCCGGATATCGCGCACGCGGCCTGAGACCACCACTTGAGCCCACCCGGACAGCGTGAAGCCCGGCTGGCCAACCATCCGGGAGGCTGCCGGGCTCACTGCGCGGAGCTACTGCCCTTTGCTACTTCTATTATCCCACCCTGAGCGGTGCGGCGCGAGGTCCCGAGACTCGTGCGAGCACGCTCGCCGATTTCATGCACTTTCGCGGCGAAGATCGTGACGGTCAACGGCCCGAACAGGCGCATCGGGCCGATTGGCGCCCGAGCATTGGGGCCCGTCACCGTTCGGAAGGCGGCCCGAGTTCCCCGGCCGCAGGCGAGCCGTGCGAAAGTGCATAAAAACCGCGAGCGAGGCGCGAGAACCCCCGCCGCTTCCCGACGGCGCGGCTCAGGGTCGGCCGAGGGCGGTTCGACGGCGCAGGTCAGCAGGGACCCGCGAGGAGGGACGATGCGCCGCCCACCCGAGCGTGACGGCCACCATGGCGGCGGTCGCCGAGGCTTCGAGAGCGGCCCACGCGAGGTAGTGCGGCAGCGCCGCGGCAGGCGTCCCCCCGCCGTAGACGCCGACCAACACCAGTGCAGACGCCAACACAGACGCGAACGCCCCGAGCCCGGCCCCCGGCACCGTCCACCGCGGCCCGAGCCGCGCGACGCCCCGGTACACCGCCCACCCCACGAGCACCCCGACCACACCCATCACCATCACGTTGACCCCGAGCGCGGCGATCCCGCCGTCACCCCACGCCAGCGCCTCGAGCGCGAGCACCGCGGTCATCGTCACCACGGCCAGCCACGGCCCCAGCGCCACCGCGAGCAGCGTCCCGCCGACCACGTGACCCGTGAGGCCCGCGCCGAGCGGCACGTCGAGCAGGTGAGCGATCAGCACTCCCCCGGCGCCCGCGAGCGCGAGCCCGAGGCGCGGCCGCGAGCGCCGCAGCGCGACCCCCGCGTAGGCGACGGCGCCCACGGCGGCCGCGCCCGACACCACCAGCGCGTCGGGGTTCAGCACCCCATCCTGGATGTGCATGACCGTCTCCTCTCAGGAGAGCACCGCGGCGGGTGCGGAGTACGTGCAGGCGTTGACGGCCGCGAGCTCCTGCGCGGTGGCCTGGCGCAGGCGCGCGAGCCGCGTCGACCCGATCCAGTCGCACACCCAGTCCCAGTGGAGCGTGACGAAGTCGCCCGGACGGACCTCCGGCGCGAGCGACAGCCCGTCGCGCCGCAGCCGCACGGTCTCGGCGGTGGGCGGCGCGAGCGAGAGCATGTGCCCGTCCCACTGGAGGTGGCGGCTCTCCACCACCGCGTGGTCGCCCTCGACCACCAGCACCTGGGCGCCGCGGATGCGGCACTTGTCGAGCACCGTGAGCGGGCCGTCGACGTGGCCGTGGCGCAGCAGCCCCACCCACGGGTAGACGGCGAACACGTGGAAGTTGTGGTGCGGGGTCCCGCCGTTGGCGACGGCCGCGACCAGCCGCTCGAACGCGAGCCGCGTGAGGCGCGGCCGGAACCGCTCCTCCAGCGACCGGACGAAAGCAGCACCGCCGCAATGGTCGAGCACGGGCCCGCCGAGCCAGTACGCCTCCACCACCACGGGGTCGAGCGGCGCGCGGCCCAGGCACTCGCCGATCAGCTCGAGGTACGGCCACGCGCCCTCGAAGGCGCGCGCCACCTCCTCGAGTCCGGGTCCGGACGCGCCGGCGCTCACTCTCTCGAGGAGCTCGCCGGCGCGGTCCGGACCGCAGTAGCCCAGGTCGTTGGGTGGGAACGCATAGCGTCCGAAGATGAGCGCTCCGGCCTCGGGCGGCAGGGCCTCGGGGTGCGCGGACGGGAGACGGTGAACGGTGTCGGTCATGTGACGGCCCTCCCGGGCAGTCGGGGGGCGAGCCACACGAGCGCCCCGCCCGCGGCGAGGATGAGGAGCCAGGGCACCTGCGCCGCGAGGGGTGCGGCGTCGATCGCTCCGGCGAGGATGGCGGTGACCAGCGCGCCGAGCACCAGCACCGCGGTGACGTCGACCGCTTGAGCGCGGGCGAGCGCCTGATGCCACGTGAGCACGTAGCCGGCGAGCAGCACTCCGGTGAGCGCCACCCACCCCCACTGGTCGGCGGTGCTCGGGATCACGCTCCCGAGCCTCCCCGTCACGGCAGACCAGACGAACAGCGCGACGGAACCGCCGACCATGCGGGTGAGGGACAGCGTCCACGGCGTGAGGTCGCCGAGCAGCCGCTTCGACACGACCACCTCGACGGCCCACATCAGGGTCGCCGCGGCGATCAGGAGGGTGCCGGGGTCGGCGACCAGCGCGACGTCGCCCGCGAGCCCCCATTGTGCGATCGCCAGGAGCGCGATCGCGGCGAGGTGCCACCACGTGAGCCGCTCTCTGAGCGCCACCACGGCGATGAGCGCGACCCAGACCACCAGCGTCTTGTGGAGGAACGCGGCTTGGGACGATGCGGTGGTCGCCAGGCCTTCGAAGAACAGAACGAACGGCACGGCGCCGCCGAGCACGGCGACGAACGCGAGGCCCCACCGCTGGCCCGCGCGCGAAGGTCGGGTGACCCTCGCGCCGGCTGGCCGGGCGGCGAGGAAGGCAGCCGCGATGACGAGCGCGGCCATCGAGTTCTTGGCGGTCGTGTACGCGGTGGCGTCGCCATAGGCGGCGACGCCGAAGCCGTTGACGTAGACGGCCACGCCGGAGATCAGCGCGGTCACGCCGGCGAGCGCGATGCCCTTGCTACGGGTGGTCATGTCGGCTGCCCTCCTGTCGATTCACGGATGCGGAGCGCCTCGCGCGCCTCTGCCTCGGTGAGCCGTTCGAGCGCGAAGCCCGACTGGACCACCACCCAGTCACCGACGGTGATGTCGTCGTCGGAGACGCTCATCTCCAGCACCAGCTGTCGCTTGCCGTGGTCCTCCACGACGGCGCGGCCGTCCTTGTGGACCTCGACGACCTGGGCGATGGTTCCTAGGCACATGACTGGACTTCCTCTCTCAGCGCGATGAGCTCGGCGGCCGCGGTGGCCACCGCAGCGTCGAGACCCTCCTGGATCTCCGGGGACATGGGACCGAAGTCGAAGGTCTTGGCCTCGACCCCGACCACGGTCACGTGCGTGGGCAGCGTGCCCAGCGTGCGGGCGAGCTCGACGGCGCCGGCCAGCCCGAAGGCGTGGCTGCCGCCGCGGCCCGCGGCCGCGAACGCGCTGGTGGGGAGCGGCTCGCCGCTGTCGCCCACCTCACGGATGTGCAGCGTCCCCGGCGGGCGGCCGGACATCACCGCGTCGATCACCAGGGCCGCGCCGTGGCCCTCCCACAGCTGCACCAGCTGGGTCGGGTCCTCGCGCGCGACCACGTCGACGCCGTCCCAGCCGAAGACTGCGAGACGCTCGGCGACCGCGGCGCCCACGGCATCGTCCCCCCGGTCGGGGCTGCCCAGCCCGACCACCAGCACACGTCCGCCGCTCATGATCGCGTCACCCGGAGATCCAAGAAGTGGGTGGCGCAGGAGATGCAGGGGTCGTAGTTGCGGATGGCCTCCTCGCAGCGGTGGGTGAGCATGTGGTCGTCGAGGTCGGTCCACTGCTCGGCGGCCTTGCGGAGGTCGGCCTCGATGGAGGCCTGGTTCTGCGAGGTGGGGGGCACGATCTGCGCGTCGGTGATGATGCCGTCCGCGTCGATGACGTAGCGGTGCCAGATGAGCCCGCGTGGCGCCTCGGACGCGCCGATGCCCTCCCCAGGCCGGGGCGCCACGGGCACGGACGGCGCGTGGCCGTCGTGCCAACCGTCGATGATGCGCAGCGCCTCCTCGAAGGCGTACGCGAGCTCGACGGTCCGGACGATGATCGACTTGAACGGGTTGCGGCACTCCTCCGTGAGCCCGGCGCGCAGGGCCGCCTCCTGGGTGGCGGGGCTGAGCTGATCGAAGTTGAGGGTGTAGCGCGCGAGCGGGCCCACGAAGTACGGCTCGCCGTCGAAGTGCGCGTGGAGGGCGTTGGAGTGCTCGACATGGAACTCGCGGATGTGGTCGGGGATCTCGGCGATCGGGAAGCGCAGCCCGGTGGTGGTGACCACGTGGCTGCCGCGCTCGAGCGGGTAGCGGTCGCCGCGGAGCGCGACGTACGTGTAGTCCTGCTCGAAGTCGGGGAAGTCGAAGCCGGCGACCAGGTCGACGGCGGCCAGCGCATCGTCCCTCCCCTGCGCCAGCGCGGGGCGGAGCCTCTGGAGCTCGGCGACCGTGGGCATCCGGTAGAAGCCGCCGACCTTCACGTTGACGGGGTGGATCGCGCGGCCGCCGACGGCGGTCATGAGGTCGTTGCCGGCCTTCTTGAGGCGCAGCGCCATCTGGACCACCTCGGGGAGGTCCTTGGCCATCTCGAGGACGGATTCGTAGCCGAGGAAGTCGGGCGCGTGAAGCATGAAGATGTGGAGGGCGTGGGACTCGATCCACTCGCCGCAGTAGAGGAGGCGCCGCATCTCCTGGATCGCGTTTGTGGTGCGCGCGCCGCAGATGGTCTCCATCGCCTCGGTGGACGCGGACTGGTACGCGACCGGGCAGATGCCGCAGATACGTGCGGTGATGTCCGGAGGTTCGGTGAACTTGCGGCCGCGCAGGAAGCCCTCGTAGAAGCGGGGCGGCTCGAAGATGTTGAGCTTGACCTCTTTGACGTGGCCGTTCTCGAACTCGATGTGCATGCCGCCCTCGCCCTCGACGCGGGCGAGCATGCCGAGGTGCATCACCTGCCCGCCGTCCTTGAGCTGGTGGGTCATGGCGCGCCCTCTGCCTGCGCCGCCACCTTGTCGCCCGCCGCCGCGAATTCCGGGGCACCGGCGTTGAAGGTGCGGTAGACGCGGACGATGTCGGCGTTCGACATGCCCAGCTGCGCGAGCTGGCGGGTCATCGCCTCCGTGTTCGGGGAGTCCTGAGGGCCGAAGCAGCCGTAGCAGCCGCGCCCGTACGACGGGCAGAGGGCGCCGCATCCGGCCTGGGTGACGGGGCCGAGGCAGGGGGTGCCGGTGGCGACGGGGACGCAGACGTTGCCCTTGAGCTTGCACTCGACGCACACGGAGTAGGTGGGGATGCGGGGCTTGCGGCCGTTGAGGAAGGCGGCGAGGACCTCGACCAGCTGGGTCTTGTCGACGGGGCAGCCGCGGAGCTCGTAGTCGACGTCGACGTGGCTGGCGATCGGGGTGCTGGTGTCGAGGGTGCTGAGGTACTCGGGGTGGGCGTAGACGATCGAGCGGAACTCGTCGACGTCGGCCCAGTTGCGGAGGGCCTGGATGCCGCCGGCGGTGGCGCAGGCGCCGAGGGTGACGAGCGTGCCGGACTGGGCGCGGATCTCGTGGATGCGCTTCACGTCCTCGGGGGTGGTGATGCTGCCCTCCACCAGGGAGAGCTCGTAGGGGCCCTCGACTATCGCTCTTGTCGCTTCTGGGAAATAGGCGATTTGGATGGACTCGGCGATCTGGAGGAGCTCGTCCTCGCAGTTGAGGATGGACAGCTGGCAGCCGTCGCAGGAGGCGAACTTCCAGACCGCGAGCTTGGGGCGCTGCTGGGGTTCCATGTCAGAGCTCCCTCACGTTCATGAGCGGCTCGAGCCGCTCATACGGGAGCACCGGGCCGTCGACGCAGATGAAGAGCTCGCGCAGCTGGCAGTGCCCGCACAGTCCCACGCCGCACTTCATGCTGCGTTCCATGGAGAGGCGGATCTTGTCCTTCGCGACGCCGCGGGCGGCGAGGGAGTTCGCGGCGGACCGCATCATCACCTCGGGCCCGCACACGAAGGCGAAGGCATGGCGCGGGTCGAAGCCTGCGCGCGCGACCAGCTCCGTCACGAACCCGACCTTGCCCTTGTAGCCGTAGGGCGCGTTGTCGACGGTCATCTGGACGTTGACGTCGTTCAGGTCGGCCCAGCGGTGCATCTCGTGGCCGTAGAGGATGTCGTCGGGGGTGCGGGAGCCGTACAGGAGGAGGACCTTGCCGTAGGCGTCGCGGTTGGCGAGCACGTCGAGGATCGCGGGGCGCAGCGGGGCCAGCCCGATGCCGCCGGTGACGAAGACGACGTCGTGGCCGGTCGCATCGTCCACCGCCCAGGAGGTCCCGAAGGGGCCGCGCACGCCGATCTCTGTGCCCGGTTGCGCCTCTACCAGGGCGCGGGTGACGGCGCCGACGTTGCGGATGGTGTGCTCGAGGGGGCTGGGGTCGCTGGGGTTCCCGGAGATGGAGATGGGGACCTCGCCGACGCCGAACGCGTGGAGCATGGTGAACTGGCCGGCCTTGAACTCGAGCGGGGGCTGGCCGTCGGCGGGGTCGAGCAGGAGCGTGAAGGTGTCGCGGGTGTCCTGGCGGACGCGGGTGACCACGTAGCGGCGCGGCACCATGGGGTCCGGGTCGGGGTCAGGGTCGAGGAGGGCGACCGGCGCGGAGGCCGCGGTCGAGCCTGGCGCGACCGGCGCGGCGGCGCCGGGGGGCTCGGGAATGCGGATGTCGTCCATGACATGCCTCCTCTAGCGACGCTAGGCCGCTGAGGGGAAGGCGCGAGGGACCTTGGTCCGGGTGGTGGCGTGGAGCACCCGCATCCCTAGGTCACGGCACCGCGCGTGCCCGCGGAAGGTAGTGTTGAGACGCCACATCCCCCACGCCTCTGCACGCACGCGCACTTGGGGGATCTTCTTCGTTCAGGGTCACGACCCGCTCGCGCGTCCCTCCCGTATCGAGGGTTGAGCGCGCCGATCGCGGCCAAGCGCGAGCCGACCGAGTCGTCAATTTGGAGACTCAGAGTCGTCAATTTTTGGGAGCGGCGATCATCCGCGAGCCGACCCCGGAAACGTGGCACCACGGTCGGCGTCTGCGTCCGGGCAAGCGAACTACACGAGGACATCGCCTTCGAGCGCCGCGCTCAACGCCCTCAGCGCAACCTCCCAAGGGATGCGCTCCTGCTCGAGCCGCACGTGTCCTTCGGCACGGAGCACTGCGAGCGTCTCGCGCTCGCTAGCCGTGAGGAGCGTGTACTCCCCCGTCGCCGGCGTCGGCTCGCGGACCCAGAGGTCGCGATGCGCGAGCAGGGTCTCGGTGTCCATGAGCACCGACTGGGCGTCGAGGCCCGCCGCGCGGCCGCGGTTCAGGATCGCGAAGCCCTGCGAGTCGAGGTCGCCGCAATACAGGGTCCGCGTACCGCGCACCCAGGGCAGCGTCGCGACCGAGTCGATGGCGTATCCCGCGCCGTGGACCGCGACGACCCCGTCGAGGCGGGGCAGCTCCAGCAACGTCTCGAGGTTCTCGGTGATCACCACGGCGCGCGGTGCGAGCGGCAGCGCCGCGAGCTCGGCGGCGGGCGCCGTGACGTCGAGGAGCCCGCCGATCGCGAGCCCGGGATCGAGGACGCGCACCCGTACCAGCGGCGGCGCGCCGACCAGCCCGAGCCCCTCGCGCCCGGTCACCGCCGAGACCATGGACGTCACGACCGCCCGGTGCCGCTCGAGCCACTTGGTGTCGATGCCACGGATCGGCAGCGACCGTACCCTGCGTCCCGAGGTGGGGTTCACGGCCAACCACGCCACCACGCCATCGAGCACCGCGAAGTCCACGGCGGGCAGCGCGGCGATGGCGCCGGCGTGACGGCGGATCGCCGCCTCCACCGGGTCCGGCTCGGTCGCGAGTGGGAGCAGCGCCGCGCGCAGGTCGAGGCAGCGCGAGCGCATCGTCGCCCACTCGGCGGCGAGGTCGGGCCGCGCGTGCGACGCGACGGCGACCAGCGCGTCGGCACCTTCGACGCATGCGCGCGCGGGGACCTGCTGCGCGCCCACGCGGGACCAGTTCCGCACCTCCCAGGTCACCGTCACCGGCCAGGCCGCCTCCGCCGAGCGCCACGACTCGATCCACGCGCGGGCGCCGTCAAGGTCGTCGATCGCGGCACGCTCGGTCGGCGGGTGGAGCGGGACGTCCAGCCGGGGCGCGGGATCCGCTCCTGCCGCCCAAGCGCGCCCATCCCGCGTGCAGAGGGACGATGCGCGGGCCGCCAGGTCCGCGGGCGTGACCGGTGCGCTCACGCGTAGGCGCTCTCGAAGCGCACGTGGGCCATGCCGGACGCTCGACGCGTGGGATTGGACACCGACGTGACCGCACCCAGGTACGGCTCGAGCGTCTGCAGGAGCTTCTGCGGCGTCGCGAGGACCATGTGGAAACCGAACTCGCGGAAGATGTCCATCGCCATCCGCGTGTAGGTGGAGTCGGACTTGTCGAAGGCCTCGTCAAGAATGATGGTGCCGTAGCGCGGCACCGTGTGCTCCTCGGTGGTGAGCTGATAGCGCAGCGCCGCTGCCAGGCAGAACACCACCAGCCGCTGGCGCTGACCACCCGAGAGACCTGCCGACGAGTCATGCACCGAGCGCACGTCCCCGTTCTCCTCGAGCTCGCGCGCGAGGAAGCTCACGTGCTCGCGCGTGTCGAGCACGCGGCGGCGCCACGCGCGGTCCGCGGACTGCGAGGAGCCCAAGCGCGCCATCACGCGGGTGAGCACCTGGAAGCGCTTTTCCGCGGCGGCGAGCGAATCCTCCGCGAAGCCGCCGTCGACCACGGCGCGCAAGTCCGTGAGGAACTCCTCCACCTCGCCGGAGCGGCGGGTCTTCACGCGGATCTCGAGATGGCTGCCCTCGTCGAACTCGGAGCGCAGCAGGGACGCGTTGACGGGGTCGATGCGCCGCTCGACCGAGCGGGGTGCGCCCATGATCTCGTCGCGCAGGTGGATGAGCGTGTCG
The DNA here is from genome assembly GCF_000971215.1 of Demequina silvatica. Lineage (GTDB taxonomy): Bacteria > Actinomycetota > Actinomycetes > Actinomycetales > Demequinaceae > Demequina > Demequina silvatica. The sequence goes on along the minus strand of NZ_BBMA01000011.1, from coordinate 17,849 downwards.
CGCGAGCGCTCGCGCAGCAGCCTGAGGAAATTCTTCTCGTGGTCGGGCAATCCGCGGGCGACGATCCCGTCGTGGAGCGCGCGGAACCCGTCGCGGTCCTCGATGTCGGCGGCGAGGTCCGCGCCCTGCGCCGGCCATGTGGTCGTGTAGGTGGCCGCCTGCGCCGCGAAGCGCGTGGAGGCAGACTGGGCCGCGGCGTGGGCGGCCTTGGCCTCGCGTGCGAGCGCGGCCCCCACCTCGGTGGCCGTGCGGTCGATGGTGTCGATGCTGCGCGAGCGACGCACCGCCGTGAAGCGACGGTCGATGGCATCCGCGTCGGCGGGATCGAGCGGCGCGGCGTGCGCCACCTCGGCGAGGATCCCGGCGAGCCGCTGCTGCTCGTGGAGCGCGGCGAGGTGGGCGGACTCGGCGCGCGACGCGGCCGCCTGGACGGCGTCGTAGCCGGCCTTCGCCTCGGCCTCGGCCTGCATCGCACGGTCGAGGTCGCTGTCGGGGCGCACCAGGGTCTCGAGCTCCGCGCGCAGCGCCGCCACGCGGCCCTGGGCGGCGGCGACATCGAGGCGGGCGAAGTCGGTGTCCGTGATCTCCTCGAGGGTGCGGCGGCGGGCAAGGACCGCATCCCGGGCGCGGCCGGCGGCGTCCACCTCGTCTTGCCGGTCCGCGAGTTCCCGACGCGCCTGGCCCAGGCGTTCCTGGAGGACCTCGACCTTCGCGTTGTTGTTCCCACCCAGCACCCAGGTGGCGCGGTCCCCCACCGCCCGACGGTCGTCCTTCTCGTACCGGTGGGCGCTGCGCTTGTACAGGCCGGCGACGGTGACGCCCCGCTGGACCCGCGCCAGCGCGTCCGGCCCGTCCACGCAGGCTACGTCGAAGTCCCTGCTCAGGCGCCGGTTGAGGTAGGCGGAGAAGGGCCCGTCTGCGACGGTCACCTTGTGAACCACGGACGATGCGTCCCGCACCTTTGGCGGCGCCTCCACCTCGAGCGGGACCTCCTCGAGCACCAGCCGGACACCGAGGTGACGGCCGTCGATGAACCGCCGGACGGCGCCGATGGTGTCGGCAGGTACCAGCAGCGCGGTCGCGATCGGGGCGAGCACGCGCTCGATCGCGCCCGTCCAGGCCGACTGGTCCTCGCGGACGTCGATGAGCTCGCCGGCGAAGGGCAGCGCCGCCTCGGGCACTCCCACCTCGGCCGCGATGCATTCGCGCAGCCGCAGCAGGTTGGCGTCCATGTTGGAGCGGCGGTGGCGCAGAGCGTCGAGCTCCTTCTCCAGCGCGGCCACCTCGCGACGTGCGGTTGCGGAAGCGTCCTGGAGGTCGTAGGCGACGGGCGGCGGAGGCGGCGCGTCGAGCTCGCGCCGGGCCGCGACCGCGAGCTCGGCGAACTCGGCGGCGGTGGCGGGAAGCGCGATCCCGGTCGCGCTCAGGCGCCCCGCGAAGCGGGTGTGCTCGTCGGTCACCTCGGCCACGCGCGCGTCGGCCTCGCCGATGCGCTTGCGCAGGTGCGTCGCGTCGTTGCCGCCCACCCGGGCGGCGGCCATCTGCGCGGCGACCCACGCATCGTGCCCCTCGCCGGCGGCGCCGCGTGCGCGCTCGCGGTCCTGCGCCGTGGTCGCGACCGCCACCTCGGCGTCGTGGAGCGCATGCTCGGCCAGGTCGCGCTTGACCTGGTCGGCGTAGGGCTGGACCAGCTCGGCCAGTCGCTCGGCCTCGGCGACCGTCGCGGCGGCCTCCTCGTAGGCGGCCGCGGCGTCGGCGGCCAGGCGCAGCTGGTCGCGCTGGCGGCGCAGGTCTACCACGTGCTCGTAGGCCTCGCGCAGCTCTCCGAACTGCTCGACGGCGTTGTCCGCGCGCTCGAAGGTGCGCGGCTCATCGAGCATGAACTGGCGGAACAGCGTGTCCAGGGTGCCCAGGTTCTTGGCGGCCTGGGTCTTGTGGAGCAGCTTCAGCGCGTTGTCGCTCGAGATGCCCAGCAAGGTGCGCAAGCGCGCGTAGAAGCCGCCGTGCGAGCCTGCCGAGGTGACGACCACCGGGTCGAGGTCGGCCTTGATGCGGCGCACCTCGATGCCACGCGCCGCATGGTCGCGGTAGTCGAGGAGCGACTCGCGGCTGCGGGTGATGACACAGGCGTCCGAGAGGGACTTGCGGTCCGTGCCGGTGCCGCGGGCGTGGAACAGGCGCACCAGGGTGACGGGCTCGGCGGCAAGGTCCTCGAACCGCAGCAGGATGCCGGACCACGTGGCGCCGGGGCGCAGGTACGCGGCGACGGTGCGGTCCTCGAGCTCGTCGGCCTCCTTGCTCCACGCGCCGCGGACGTAGCTGATCAGGCTGCGGTCCTCGCGGCCACCCGCCTGGTCGAGCGCGGCGGCGTTGAAGGTGATGTACCTGTCGGGCGTGAGCACCGCCGCGATCGCGTCGAGGATCGAGGACTTGCCCGATCCCGAGGCGCCCGTGAACAGGTGCCCCTCGCGGGCGACGTCGACGGTGTGGTGGCCGTCGAATGTGCCCCAGTTGACCAGCTCGACGCGGGCGAGTCGCCACTGCGCGTGCTGGTCGGGCAGGTCGAGGTCGAGTTCGAGTGTCACCGCTGCTCCTCCTCGCGCGCCTTGTCGAAGGCGGCGCGCAGCTCGCGGACGCGGTCCGCGTCGATGAGCAGGCGCACCACCGGCGAGATCTCCGCGCGACCGTCCTCGACCGCGTGGAGCACACGCAGCTTGTTGAGCATCTTCGCCCAGGAGGAGTTGAGCCGCTTGGTGAAGTCCGACTCGTCGCGATCGGGGGTGCGGAACACCTGAAGCTCCTCGTAGAGCTCGTCCTGACCAACCATCACTCTGCCGTGGCCCTCGTCGTGGATGAGGCGCTGGCGAAGCGCGAGCAGCATCACCGTGTCCAGATAGCTGAGCGACTCCGAGCGGACCGCTACCGGGGCATCGTTCCCCTCGCCCGCGACGCCGCGCACGAAGGCGACCTCCGCGTCGGTGTCGAGCACCAGGTCGAGGAACAGGTCGTTCAGGCGCGAGCGGATGGCGGGCTCGTCTGCCAGCAGCGCGGCCCAGTTCGCGGGCTCGCGGTCGCGCGAGAGGTAGGGCCCGCGCACCAGCGACAGCAGGGCGCGGCGCGAGCCGTCGGTGAGGGTGCCGGTGTCGCCGGGCCACAGCTCCGGGCGGGCGGCGAAGGCCTCGCCCGCGGCGGTGAGGTCGTGGTCGGTGGCGGTCATGGGATCCTCCCGGTGAAGGCGTGGCGGGTGACGCGGGCGCGGCGGTGGGCGCCGTCCGCCCCCTCCCACTCCAAGGCCTCGGGGTCCGCGTCGGGGTCGACGATGCCGTGACGCGCCGCGAGCGCGAGCAGTCCGACCACGGACGCGACGCCCTGGGTGGCGCGGTGCGCGCCGAGGACTGTGCCGACCGTGACGAGGGCGGTCGGGTCATCCGCGCGGGCGGCGTCGAGGACGTCGTTGACGGACGCGGTGAGCTCGCCGAAGTCGATCTCGGTGGCGCGTGCGAGCTCGCGAAGGGCCTCGAGATCCGCAGTCTCCCCCTCATGGGTGGCGAGGTCGCTCGGGGCGTCCACCTCGGAAGGGTCGTGCAGGGTGAGGGCGCCGGCGCTGGCGATCTTGACGTGCGTGAGGTCCTGGTCGATGCCCAGCGGTGCCCACGGCTTGACGTGCGGCGCGGTGTCGCGCGCGTCGCCCAACGCCTCCTGGATGAGACCGCGGAGCACGCGATCACGCTGGTAGTCCTGGGAGCGGACGTAGCGGCGCAGGCCGCGGGCGAACTGGGTGATGACGTCGTGGATCTCGGCGCTGCGGTCCTTGAGGGTGGTGAGGAACTCGCGGAGCGCACGCCGCTCGTGCAGGCTCAGCTCGCGCGCGAAGTCCCGCTCGAGCACCTGCCGCACGTCCTCCTCGAAGGCGGTGCCGAGCGCAGGGTCGAGCACCAGCGCGGAGAAGCCTGCGAAGGAGCGGCCCGCGTCGGACTCCGCGATGAGGTCGACGCCGCGGAAGACGTCGTCGAGCACCTCCTTCTGTGTCTGGCCCGACTCGAGGATCCGCATCCGCAGCAGCGTGTTGAGGTCCTCGAACTCGGAGCGCACCCGCGCGAAGTCGTCGGGGACCTCGGCCGCCTGAGCCAGCAGGTCCTGGACCCGTTCGACGGCGCGCTCCCCGGCCAGAGCATCGTCCCTCCCCTCCTGAACCGCGACGATGCGTGCGTCGATCGCGTCGCGCTCCTCCCGCAGGCGCTCGAGGCGGCGCGTCGAGGACGGGTCCGTGTCGATCGCGAGCTGCCGGAGCTGGGCGGACAGGCTGGCGAGGCGGGACTCGGTGAGCGAGCGGCGAGGCGCATCGCGCGACTCGAGGAAGCGCAGGGCGGCGGTCCCCGCGCCAGACAGCTCGAGTGTCTCGCCGCGGGCGTCGGCGGTGCTGCGGCGCACCAGGAAGCCCGCATCGCGCCACGCCTTCACGTAGGCCTGCGCGGTCTGGGGAACGGTGAGTCCGTGGGCGCGGAGGTCGTCGAGGTCGGCGTCGATGCGCTCATAGAGGTCCTCCGCGGCGAGGCGTGGGGTGTCGCCGTCAAGGTGCTCCTTGAGCAGCGCCGCGACGATAGGCGCGTTGTCCGCGCGCAGCAGGCGCCACGCGGCGTCCTCCTCCAGGCGCTGGAGGAGGCGCAGGGCGCGGGCGGTCGCGGGCACGTGCGCCATTGTGGCGCAGGGGTGTGACAGGGCGGTAACAGCCGGACGATCGCGGCGGGACGCTAGGCCTCGCCGTGCTCGATCAATGCGGCCGCGTGGGCGAAGAGCGGTGCGAGCGAGGCACGCCACCGAGGCAGATCGGAGGCGAGCGTGACCCAGGTCATCGCCCTGTTCACCCGGTCGTATTGATGGATGATGTAGTTCCGGTTCGCGACGGCGAGCGCCCAGTCGACGCCGTCCGGTTCGAGAAGACCGAGGCGCGACAGCCTGTTGGCAGCCTCGCCGAGCTTCATCATGAGCGAGTCCCCCGCCTCCTGAAGGAGGTCGTCAGTCAGATAGGCGTCCCGCCCGCGCCCCACGATCTCGTCGACGCGCTCGAGCCAGCCCTCGATGTGCAGGAGCTCCTTCGCGGCGCGGCGGTCCATCACAGGAGCACGGCGTCGCTGCGGATGTCGTCGTCGAGGACATCGCGAAGGCTTCCGAAATCGACCAGGTCTACGTCGCGGCCGAGCACGGTTGACAGCAGCCGCGCGAACGCGACGAACTCGAGGGACGACGTACCCTCGGGCGCCTCGACAAGAAGATCGATGTCGGAACTCGGCGTCGCGTCGCCGCGTGCCACGGACCCGAACACCGACAGGCGCCGGTACCCGTGCTCGGTCGCAAGCGTCCTGAGCACCGGAGCGGCCGCGCGGACAAGGTCGACCGGGTGCATCGCGTCAATGTCGGGAGCGAACTTGAGCTGCTGGCTCACCGCGGGCTGCGAGACTCCGAGTGCCTTCGCGGCCCGACCCTGCGACATCCCTGTGGCGAGCAGTGCGCGGAGCGCGAGCACCCGACGCAACCGCGCAATCTCCTCGTCACGCCGCGCATCGCGATACGCCTCCAGAAGGGCCATAAGTCAATCTTATGGCTGTGGCCGCTCACCGTCACGGTCTGGGGATACCGAATTGCCGATGCCAGGCGAGGCGATCGTTCACCAGGCGGTTCATCGACACGGCATCGACGGCATCGAGAGGCCGCCGTACAATGTCCGTACAGTAGGCACCAGGAGGAATCATGACCGCCACCACGCCTCGGAAGGACCAGCGTCTCGAGTTCAGGGTGTCCTCCAGCGACCGCGACCTGATCGCGCGGGCGGCGCAGGCCGCGGGAACCGACGTGTCCGCTTTTGCCACCGCGGAGCTCCGTATCGCGGCGCAGCGCGTGCTGGCCGATCGCACGGAGTTCGTGCTGTCTCCGCTCGAAGCTGCGGCCTGGGAGGAGCTGCTCGACCGGCCGGCGCGAGACCTGCCGGGCCTGAGGGAGCTCCTCAACCGCCCGTCGCCGTTCGTCGACTGATCCGCGTGTACCTGCGGCCGCGCGCGCTTACCCCCGACCACGCTCTCGACGCGTTCGAGTCTCGCTCCGTCGAGCAGACCCGGTGGTTGCGCGAGCACGCGCGCCAGGCACATGCCGCGCGTACCGCGCATGTCATGGCCGTCGCGCCGCAGGACTCCCCCGATGTGGTGGCGTACTACGCATGGAACATGGCGAGCGTCGCGATCGACGCTGTCCCGGCCCGTGTCGCTCGCGGTGTGGGCCGGCACGCACAGCCGTTCGCGCTGCTCGCGCGCCTCGCGGTCGACACGCGACATGAGTCGCGCGGCCTCGGGCATGCCCTCCTCGCGGACGTGGTGATGCGCACCGTCGAGCTGTCGACGCGCATCGGGTGCCGCGGGCTGCTCGTCCATGCGGAGGACGATGCGGCGCTCGCCTTCTACCTGCACGCTCTACCCGGCTTCGAGGCGAGTCCGTCGGATCCGCGTCACCTGGTGGCGCTGGTCAAGGATCTGCGCTGCACGCTTGGGGCGTAGGCGGCGAGGGCAGGGATGCACCGGTCACCCCTCCGGCGGATCGACCAGCAGCCGGCGCGTCAGGGGTGGAAGCCGCCGCGGGTCCGGCTCCGCGATGCGGGCCATGAACTCGAGCACATCGGCGTGCCTGCCGGCGCGGATGGTCGCGAGGACGCGCGGGTCCTCGACGGCCAGCGCCTGCAAGCGGGCGAGCGTGGCCGGATCGCTGACGCCGTGGCGCGCCCATGCGGGATCGTCGGCCGCCCAATACCCGGTGTCGCCCTCCGCCGCCCTCGGGAAAGGCGCGGGTGTGAAGTTGACGGCTTCATCGACGTGCCTGATGCGGCCCACCGGGTCGAGCCTCTCCACGACCTCCCAGCCGTCGGGCCACTCGCGCCTCACCAGGTCCTGCGCGAGGTGGGGCGGATACGCGTTCGCCCAGACCTGGAGAAAGCCGTCGCCCGGACGGTTCACCGCAAGGCCCGCGTGGATCAGCTCCTGGGCGACGGGACGCACGGTCGCCTCGATGTCACTCGGATGGGTCACCCCGAGCAGGAGGCCGGGCATGAGCGCGAGCACCTCCACCACGTGAAGGTGGGAGTCCTCGCCCCTCTCACATCGCACCAGGTCACCCACCACGAGCGGCGTCATCATGAGGAAGTTCTCGAGGCGGAAGGTGCCGCCGCCCTCGTCCGCGTCCACCGGCGTCGCCCATGGCCACTCCCCCGCCAGCCCCACTCCGGGCACGTACGCGAGATGGATCTTGGCGTGGTCTTCGCTTCGCATGGCCGCCTCCTCGGACTCTCGCACCGTAACAACGGGCACCGACACCGAAGCCGTTGTCCACAGGGCTGCTTCTGGCGGTGCGAGGTGGCCGATCGAGGGCGGACGTAGGGCGCCGTCAGGCCCGATCGCGGTGGGCGATCACAGAGGTTCTGGGCCGCGACGGAGCCGCACGCCCGCCATCACGGCTAGGGGATACTCGATCACCGATCCGACGCGAGTCGATCGTTCACCAGGCGGTTCATCGAAACGCCGGCCTCGGCGGCGGCGATCGCCAGCTCGCGGTGGCGCGCGGGCGTGGTGCGCACCTGGAACTTGCCCGAGTAGGAGCGGTCGGCCAACGCCTCCGGCACCTCCTCCCCCGCCTCGCGGAGGTCCTGGACCACCTGCGCGGCGAGGCCTCGGATCCCGTCGAACGCGGCTCGTTCGTCGGCGTCGAGCCACGAGAGCGAGGGAAACTCGGCGACGGTGCCGACGTACTCCGCATCCTCGGGCGACCACGTCACGCGGTACGTGAAGTGCGCCGCGTTCACGGCCGCTCCCCGAACTCCGCGCGCAACCGGTCGATCGCTGCGAGCACCTGTCGCACCTGATAGGGCTTGGCGCTTCCCGACCTGTTCTGGATGTTCACGCGCGGATCTCCTTGCCATGGCGTCCGGTACACGCGGTGCGAGCCCGAGGAGCGCCGCGCGGCTCCGAAGTAGTGGTCGCACACCCGGGCAAGGTCATCGAAGGCGACGTTCGCGGGCGCCGCTCGCATCGCTTCCACGATCTTGTCAATCCGCGCGACCATCATCCGGATCCAGTATCACTATCAGTATCGGACGGTTCTACGAGTGAGGCAAGCCCCGCGCGCATCCTGCCGCGCCGCAACTCGTCGCCGACGTACCTGCGGTCGATCTCCTCGCGAACCAGCCGCTTCGCCTCGATCAAGGATCGACGCTCCGCACCCGCCAACCTCAGCAGCGCGTACAGCTCGTCATCAGTCAGGCGGCGCAGGAGGTCCTCGTCGGACCGGCGGCGCGCGGCCCGTGCAGCTTCGGTCTTCTTGCGGGTTCTCGTCACACAGTCAGGTCACCACTCGAGCCGCATCGCGTCGCCGACCGCGCCGAGATCTGTGGACGCGGCGGACGCTGCGTGGTTCCGAGGACATCGCCACCCCGCGCATCACTGCGCCAGGGGACGATGCCCCGCAACAGCCCTCCTTCCAGGCGCCTTGGGCGCCGCGCAGCCGGGATAGCCGCGTTCTAGGATGGCTTCACAACCTGCGGGAGGGCATGGATGGAGACGAGCGCGCGCCCCCGAGCGCTCTCGGAATCGAACAGCAAGGCACGTGGTGACGCGCTTGCCGCGGCCCCGCGCAGCGCGCGCGAGCGGATGCAGCGCACCACGTACTTCGCGATCGGCGTCGCGACAACGCTCTTCGTGATCCTCCTCGCGAACGGCCCCAACGGCTTCCTCGCGCAGATGGACCAGCTCCGGGCGCCGTTCGGCGCGTTCACCGTGCTGGTGGGGGCCGTGATACCTGCGAGCTACGCGATCCTCGCGTGGTTCGCGCCGATGCGCGTGCTCCGCATCCTGGTGACGGCCGGCGCGCTCGGCTTCGTCGCCGCGCAGCTACTTTGGGTGCCGATGATGACCGGGGACGCCCTCGCAGACGGCGCCGCGCCGTGGCTGCAGGGCTACGGCGCGATCCACGCGACGCTGCTCGCAGTGGCATGGAACCGGCCGGCGGTGTGGCTGTTCGCGGTCGCGCAGTTTCCGCTGGTCGCGACCGTCGAGTACCTCGCGAGCGGCGGCGACCTCGAGCAGTCGCTCCTCGACGGCATCGGCGCGCTGGTGACGTCGCTCATCCTCACCGGTGCCGGCGCCGGCGTGGTCACCGCCGCCGCGCGGCAGGATCTCGAGGCGGAGCGCGCCCGCGCGGAGGCGGCCCGCGAGGCCGCGGAGCGCACCGGCGAGCGCGAGCAGGCCCGCATCAACGCCGTGGTGCACGACGAGATCATCTCCGTCCTCCTCGCCGCCGTCCGCCAGCCCGTCAACGAGACCGTTCCCGCGCGCGCCCAGCGCGCCCTCGGCTACGTCAATGCCATCCGCGGCGCGCGCACCGGCGACGCGGAGTATCCCCCGGCACAGGTGGTCGCGGCCCTCCGCGCCACGGCGAGCGCGATCAGCGACGACATCATCGTCAAAGCGACCGTCACCGCGACCCACGACATCCCCGCGCCCGCGGTCACCGCCCTCGCCGAGGCCGCCGGCGAGGCGATGCGGAACAGCGTCATCCACGCCGCCGACCCCGGCGAGCCCGTCGCCATCGTCCTCGCGGTCACCGTCGCGGACGGCGACGTCCGCGTGAGCGTCCGCGACGACGGCCGCGGCTTCTCACCCCGCAACGTCTCCGCGCGCAGGCTCGGCCTGCAGGTGAGCATCCGCGGCCGCATGGAGGCGCTCGCCGGCGGCGGCTCGCGGATCTCGTCGACGCCGGGCAAGGGCACCACGGTGGAGCTGTGGTGGCGGGCGGAGGACGCCCGATGACCGCCACACCCAACGCACGCCCCAACACCCGCCCCACCACCGCGGAGCTCCCCGCCGGCCACAGCGCCGACATCAGCCGCCTCCTTGGACTGCACTCCCGCGGCGCCCAGGTGATCCTCGGCGTGTACGTGATCTCCAACATCGCGTTCGTGGCAAGCACCGCGGACCTGCTCGACCACGTGTGGGCGTCCTGGGTCGCGGTCGCGCTGGTAACGGCGGGCGGGTTCATCGTGACCCGGCCGCACCCGGACCCGTTCCCGCACAACCTCACGTTCGCGACGCTCGGGATCGTGGTGGCGTCGACAGCGTTGGTGCTCTACGCGCTGCCCGACACCGGCGCGCTGGGCCGCGCGACCTGGTACCTGGGCGCGAACACATGGCTGCTGTGGTTCCTCATCCTGCGCCGTCGCATCCTGCTCGCGTGGACGGGCGGGATCGCGATGCTCGTCGAGACCATGGCGTGGGCCGAGCTCGCAGGCCGCGGCTTCCTCTCCGGGCTGCTGCTCGCGAGCCCGCAGGTGCTTCTCTTGCTTATTGCGACGCTCTTCGGCAGCGCGCTGCGCCGTGCGACATGGCGCATCAACGCGCTCGCGAAGCGGTCGGTCGAGGCGGCGGCCGCGGCGGGCGCGGTCGAGGCGGCGCGCCGGGTCCAGGACCAGCGGGCCGACGAGCTCGCCGAGATCGTCGGCCCGGTGCTCACCGTCATCGCGTCGGGAGCGCCGCTGACCGACGAGATGCGCGACGAGATCATCCGCGTCGAGGCCCAGCTCCGCGACTCGGTGCGCGGACACGGGCTCTCGCTGCCGCCGATCGTGGCCGCCGCGACCCGGGCGAGGTCGCGGGGGGTCAACGTGACACTGCTCGATGATCTCGGGGCTCCGCTGTCGGTGGTCGAGACCGATGCGGTGGTGACCGCCGTGTCGGGGGCGCTCGACGGGGCCACCGACGGGACGGTGACGGTGCGGCTGCTGCCGGCCGGGCGCGAGGAGCTGCTGACGGTGGTGTCGCTCGGGGCCGATGGGCTCCGGCGGGTGGCGTTGCCTCGGGTGGCGGCGGCTTAGGAAGGGAGACGATGCGCGGGTTGGCTTCTGCCGCTATCGCGCGCCTCCCGCGGCGGTCGCCATCCGACCGAGCGTGGGCCGCCCCATGCGCTGAGGTCGAGGCCGAGCGCGACGGCACCCGCGTCAAGAAGGCGCGATCGGGGTCGACAGTATCTAGCGAAGTCGCGTCGCCAGTTGTTGGCGGCGAGCGACTTGGGCTTACTGCCATCGCTCGACCCGAATCGGGCGTGCTTCTCGCTGCCGCAAGCGCACACTTGCCGGTACGACACCGACCTGAGTGCTGACGTACGGTGCCCTAGGCGTAGATCTCGATGACACCCAGTTGAATCCAGTGGGCGGGCCGGTCCCGCAACTCAGCCTCTACACGCGCCTGGAGATCAGCCGGAACTGCGCACCCGCCGCCGCCGCCGCTGCCGTAACCCGCGGGGGCACCCGCCGCGCATCGCAGGCGCGCCGGCACTGCACGCGACACCGGAACGCACAGCGGGTGAGCTGCGTGGTTGCCCTGGCAGTGGAGCATGACACTGGCTGAGAACTGAGGTTGCATGATCGCTTCCCTTGGTCGGAACTTCCGAGCCCCTTGGCTCTCGCCAATAGTCACGCGTGCCTCTGACACTCAGTCCCACCAGAACACGTAGCCGGGCTAGCGACCGCTATCGGACGATCGCGGATACTGTTCGCGATGGCCTTGCTGCTGCCGCCGGCGGGGCGCGAGGAGCTGCTCACGGTGGTATCGCTCGGGGCGGACGGGCTCAGGCGGGTGGTATTGCCCAGGGTGGTGGCGGCGTAGGCGACGTTCCGAGCGGGACGTGCCCGGCGCATCGTCCCGTGGTTGTCAGGACGATGCGGCGGTCGCCATCCGGCCGAGCGCGGCGGCCTCCTCGGTGATGTCGATGCCGACGGGGCACCAGGCGATGCAGCGGCCGCAGCCGACGCAGCCGAGCATCCCGAACTGGTCCTCCCAGCTGGACAGCTTGTGGGTGATCCATTGGCGGTAGCGGGCCTTGACGTCGCCGCGGAGGGGACCGCCGTGGATGTAGCTGAAGTTCTCGGAGAAGCAGGAGTCCCAGACGCGGTGGCGCTCGGCGTTGTCGCCGGCGAGGTCGCTGGTGTCCTGGATGGTGGTGCAGAAGCAGGTCGGGCACACGAGGGTGCAATTGGTGCATGCGAGGCAGCGGGAGGCGACGTCGTCCCAGCGCGGGGACTCGGCGGAGGCCTGGAGGACGTTGTGGATGGTGGCGGTGTCGATGCTTCTTGTCTGGCGTGCTGCCGCGGAGTCGGTGACCGCGATCGCTTCCTGCTGCTCGGCGGGGCCGGCCGGGGTGGTGTCGACGGCGTCCGCCACGTCCCTGCCTCGCTCGGTGCCGATCTCGACGACGAAGTGGTGCTCGGGCTCCATGACCTCCGTGAGGAGAAGGTCGTAGGCGGGCTCTTGGGTGTCCGGGTTGGTCGCCGCGGGGCGCGGGCCCGTGCCCATCGAGGCGCAGAAGCACGTGGCGGCGGGCTCGCCGCAGGCGACGGCGACGGTGAAGGTGCCGTCGCGGCGGGCGACGTAATGGGCGTCGTGGAAGGGCCGGTCGGCGAGGACGGCGTCGTGGATCTGGACTGCGCGGAGGTCGCAGCTGCGTACGCCCAGCAGGGCGATAGGCGGGGCGTCCGGCGTGTCGCGCTCGACGGTGAAGTGGCCCTCCTCGCGGCGGCCGCGCCAGACGACCTCCTCGGCCGGGAAGAACACGGGCTTGGTGGACTGGGCGGGGTCGGCGAAGCCGAAGTAGGCGTCGTCGTCGCGCTGGCGGAGCCGATACCTGCCTGCCTCCTGCTCGTCGCCGACGCCCTGCGGCAGGTCGGACGCCGCGTAGATATCGCTCGTGACTATCGCGTCACCTCGGACGGTCGGCCCAACGACGCAGTAGCCGCGCTGGCGCAACTCTGCGATAAGGGCGTCGAGGCCCTCGGGCTCGAGGATTCGGATGTCGTCCATGACATGCCTCCTCTTGCGACGCTAGGCGTGTCAGAAAGCGGCGCGAGGGACTTTGGTCCTCCGGAGGGACGATGCGGTCGCTGAGTACGCGCGAACCGCTGGTCCCGATCAGCAGCAACGCGAAGGCAAAACCCCTGGGAGAGGCACTTCTCCCCTAGATTGACTCTATGGATCCTGCGGGTGAAGCCACCCTGTCACGGGGCAGCACGCGAATCGAACGCCTCGACTTCACGCGGCGCTCGGTCGACGCGTGGTCGGATCCGCACGGACGCCACCGCAATTGGCCCATCGTCTACACGCTCAACAACGACCGCGACGTATACGTCGGTGAATCGCTGAACGCCGTATCGAGAATGCGCCAACACCTTGACTCGGCGGAGAAGCGGGGCTTGAAGTCGGTGCGCATCGTCGTGGACGACACCTTCAACAAGTCCGTCTGCCTCGATCTCGAGTCGTTCCTCATCCGCATGTTCTCGGGCGATGGGAGATTCCAGGTCCTCAATCGCAATGACGGTGTCACCAATGCCGAGTACTTCGATCGCCCTGCCTACCAGGACGCCTTCGCCGAGATCTTCGAGCAGCTGCGAGCATCCGGCCTCTTCGAGAAGCGCATCCCTGAGATCGTCAACAGCGACCTCTTCAAACTCTCTCCATTCAAAGCGCTGAACAAGGACCAGGAGATCGTCGTCGAGGACATCGTTCATGGGCTCCTCGCTGATCGAGCGTCGGGCGTCGCCAGCACCGCTGTTGTCGAGGGTGGTCCCGGTACCGGCAAGACCATCGTCGCGATCTATCTGATCAAGCTCCTCGTCGATATTCAGAACGGCAACGACCACGACAATCCCGACGCAGAGTCCGTGTTCTCGGAGTTCTTCGAGAGTGACCGGCGAGACTTGCTCGAGTCGGCGCGCATCGGGCTGGTGGTACCCCAGCAGTCGCTCCGCGCCTCCATCAAGAAGGTGTTTGCCCGCACGCCGGGCCTTCATAAGTCGATGGTCCTGACGCCGTATGACGTCGCGAACTCGGAGCAGGACTACGACCTGCTCGTCGTCGACGAGACTCACCGCCTCACCCAATACGGCGCCCAGGCGATGGGCACGCTGACCAAGGCCTATCGGGAGACCAGCCAGCGCCTTGCCTCGCCAAGCGAGGATTGGGAGGGCCTTACTCAGATCGACTGGATCGTGCGTCGCAGCCGCCACCAGGTATTCCTGTTGGACGAGGGCCAGGGTGTGCGCCCCATCGATGTGCCGACCTTGGCACTTCAGGGTCTCCGAGCGTCCGCGGGCGATCGCAAGTACCCCTTGATGACACAGATGCGAGTCAGGGCCGGCGATGACTACATCGGATACGTGCGAGAGGTGTTGAGCAACTACGCCCCGGAAGCACCACGAAGTTTCGCCGGCTACGACCTCCGATTCTTCGACGACCTCGGGAGCATGCGCGACGAGATCCTGATGCGGAATCGTGAGCACGGTCTCGCAAGACTCGCCGCGGGCTATGCCTGGCCGTGGAACTCCAAGGGCAGCAGGCCCGACGACGACGTCTTCGACATGGAGATCGACGGGAACCGCCTGTGCTGGAATCGCGAAGCCACCGATTGGGTCAACAGCCGCACCTCGGTGGACGAGGTTGGCTCGATTCACACGGTGCAGGGCTATGACCTCAACTACGTCGGCGTCATCATCGGCCGCGATATCTACTTCGATCCCAAGTCTCAGAGGATCAGGTTCGATCGCGCGAACTACTTCGACAAGAAGGGGCGCGCCAACAACAACTTGCGAGGCCTCACCTACTCAGACGACGACATCCTCGGCATGGTGAAGAACATCTACTCCGTGCTGCTCACACGTGGGATGCTTGGCACCTACGTGTACGTCTGCGATGAAGCACTCCGCGAGCACCTTCGGCCCTTCTTCTCCGCCGGCGCGGCCGACTCAGCCCGTAGGGTCTGACGCATGGCGAATCATGATTCCTTGCGCGCCCTGACCGCCGAACTCCGAGAATTCGCCCGCGAACGCGACTGGGAGCAGTTCCACGACCCGAAGTCGCTTGTGCTGGCCCTGGTCGGCGAGGTCGGCGAACTCGCGGAGTTGTTTCAGTGGGTGCCCGCTGCGCAGGCCGCAGAGCATTTCAGCGATCCGGCTCGGAAGGAGCGCGTTGGCGAAGAGTTGAGCGACGTGCTGACCTATCTGCTTCGCCTGAGCGACGTGCTTGGGGTGGATCTGGCGACTGCCGCCAACGCCAAGCTCGAACACTCGCGCGCGAGATTCCAGCCCGACGAGTTCCACGGGATTGCTCCAATGAAGGAGTGAGTGCTACGGAGTGCCCGCAAGGACCCCATTGGGCATCCATTGCGAGCCACGGAACCGAGAACTGCTGATCTGGTCCAACCGCTAGACGACGTGTCAAGTTAGGGGTCCTGGCGAGCCGATACCGTAGCAGCACATTTAATTAGCCTGAGAAGAGGAACCATGCCGGACGGCATCACTTGGCTAGCGGCCGCCTTGACGAACTTTCGCGCGTTCGAGCAAACAGGACGTATCGACTACGCACCAGTCACTCTTCTGTTCGGTCGCAACAGCTCGGGCAAGACATCCATTCTGCGCGCTCCACTACTCCTGAAGCAGTTCCTTGAGCAGCCTCCGGGGCGCGAACCCGGATTCTCGGGAGCGGATGTCGACTTCGGGTCGTACCTCGAGACTGTTCATAACGGCGATCCTCGGCGTGACATAAGCATTTCCGCGGAGCTCGACTTCCGATCGCTCACGATTGGCCTTCCTAGGGAACTGGCGTCACTCTTCGAAGGGCACCCCGATTCCATTCCCGGACGATTCACGTTCGAGTTGACTCTCCACTGGAACATCAAACGGTCCCGAACAGTGGTATCCCGCATCGTCTTCAAGCCAACCCCCAGTTCAAGCCCGATCATCGAGATGTTGCGAACCGGCCCCGGCAAGCACACCGTAAGTGTCGGCGGCGGGCGCAAACAAAAGATCAACGGAGAGCTGCTTCCGCAGACGCTCAGGTATTCGGCGTTGAGGCAGAACAATGCGCAGGTCGATCGTGAGTTTGATTACTCGATGTTCTCCCTCGGCATTGTCTTGGAGTTGGCCGCGCAACGCCTCGTTCACATCGGGCCGCTCCGGGATCAGCCGTCCAGGGCTTACCGCACGGACCAAGTGGGTGTGTCGACCACGCGAGACTCGATAGAAGTCCTGCGTCAAGGCGGCAAGACCGCAGCCACGGTCGCACAGGCCCTGAAGGACTTGAAGATGGCCGACGACATCAAGATCGATAAGCTCGCGCCGGGCTATTCAGCCATCCTCCTGAGCGAACCACTAACTGGCAGGCTTGAGAATCTCGCGGACGTGGGTTTCGGTGTCTCCCAAGTTCTGCCGATCATCACGACGCTGGTAACCGCTGAGGCAGGCTCTACGGTGCTGATCGAACAGCCGGAACTGCACCTCCACCCGGAGGCGCAAGGGAACTTCGCCGACGTAATGCTACAGCTGGCACGCGAGAACAAACTGGGCCTAGTCATTGAGACCCATAGCGAACACATCCTGCTCCGACTTCAGCGGCGCATCGCCGACACCACGATCGGCCCCGAGCACGTCGCCGCATACTTCGTAGACAGGGGCGAGGTCCGACGCTCACCTATCGACAAACGCGGACGCCTCGCGCAGGACGCCGTGCCGGATGGATTCTTCGAAGAGGACTGGAAGGACTTGATGGAACTCACCGCTGCCGCAGCGAAGGCGGCGCGGTGAGCCACGAAGGGTACGCACTTGACGTCGGCTGGCTGATCGGGCACGACGATGCAGATGTGATTACCTTGCACCGCGTCCTCAGCGCAATCGAAGCCATGCGCAGTCGTGGGTCGAACGTGCTCCTCGACTTCGACGGGCACATCGAAGGCGAGTATGCCCGCCACCTCCAGCCGGGCATGCTCGGGCGCAAAATCTACGCCCACGTCCACAAAGCGCAGATGCTCCTACATGTGTCCGGCAAGTTGACCCAGAAGTCGGCGGACGCTCTCGACAAAGCGTGTTTCGACCCGTCGGATCGGCCCTACCTCGGTGCCGCTTCAAGCGGGTGCGGCGCGTATGTGACGCACGAGGAAAAACACCTGCGAGACGAGCAGTCAGCGGCCATCCAGAGCGCCTGTGGCGTTCCCGTGCTTGGTACCGAGGAGTTCTTTGAAGACCTTGGCGTCTAGAGCCGAGCGGGGACAATGCTGCATCCGGATCCGTACGCTCGCGGATCCAACCGCCCGGGCTCACGCACACCAAGTAGGCGCCCCGCCTCGAGAGACCACACAGCCGCCGCCTAGATCCACTTCGTCGCGATCGCGGCTCAAGTTAAGGCTTCAG
The DNA here is from genome assembly GCF_000971215.1 of Demequina silvatica. GTDB lineage: Bacteria > Actinomycetota > Actinomycetes > Actinomycetales > Demequinaceae > Demequina > Demequina silvatica. The sequence goes on along the minus strand of NZ_BBMA01000011.1, from coordinate 589 downwards.
GCTTGGTGAAGTCCCGGATGAACGTATGGGCAGCTTGGCGAACTGCTCCCTTCAACGGCGCCGTGCCTCACGTCGAGCGAGAGTCTGGGCCTGGCTCCGACGCCTGCTCACCAAGCCGCGATCCCTCTTGCCCAAGCGCACGCATCACCAGTTTGTACGAGCCGAAGCCAGCGAGGAGAACCCACCAGCGCTCCTCCACGAACGCGACGGCTTCCTCGTGCTCGAGGGTCAACCAAAATCCGACCGCCGTCACGAGCAGCAGCACGTACGAAGCAAGGACCCAGTCGGGTAGGCCGTCGTCAGGCTCGGAAGTTCCACGAACGTATGCTTCGACTTCGGCGCCAAAGTCTCCCTGGGCTGCCAGATTGACCTCGGCGAGGATCGCAGTCGCGGCTGCCGCAAGACTTCTTTCATCGCGCGGCGCGAGGCTCCTGGAAGAGCCGTCGGGCGTGCGTGCGAAGGCAGCGGCAAATGAGGCTGCCGTGCCAGCATCGAGATGTATCGCGAGGTCAGCCAACGCCGTCTTGAAGACGTCAATCTGGGCCGGGAAGACGGCCGTGTCGAACGCCCTGAGCGCACTGCCTATCTG
>NZ_BBMA01000012.1 GCF_000971215.1 Demequina silvatica | reverse complement strand
CATCGACCCCCTCCGCCGGCGGGGCCGCGACCGTCGCGATCCCCTGCGACATGTCTACGGACGGGCGGACGGCGCGACAACGGAGCCGGCGGATCTGTGGATAACCCGACCGCCGCATCGTCCCTACGCGAAGAGGCCCCGCACCCGACTCGGGTGCGAGGCCTCTCGCGAATGGACGGACGGGACTCAGAAGTCCCAGTCGTCGTCCGTGGTCTCCTCGTGCTTGCCGATCACGTACGACGAACCCGACCCCGAGAAGAAGTCGTGGTTCTCGTCCGCGTTGGGCGACAGCGCCGAGAGGATCGCGGGCGACACGTCCGTGACGGTGGACGGGAACAGCGCCTCGTAGCCCAGGTTCATGAGGGCCTTGTTGGCGTTGTAGTGGAGGAACTTCTTGACGTCCTCGGTCATGCCGAGGCCGTCGTAGAGGTCCTGCGTGTACTGGACCTCGTTCTCGTAGAGGTCGTACAGCAGGCTGAAGGTGTAGTCCTTCAACTCCTCGCGGCGGGCCTCCGACTCGAGCTCGAGCCCCTTCTGGAACTTGTAGCCGATGTAGTAGCCGTGCACGGCCTCGTCGCGGATGATGAGGCGGATCATGTCGGCCGTGTTCGTGAGCTTCGCCCGCGAGGACCAGTACATGGGCAGGTAGAAGCCCGAGTAGAACAGGAAGCTCTCGAGCAGCGTCGAGGCGACCTTCCGCTTGAGCGGGTCCTCGCCGTGGTAGTAGTCGAGGACGATCTGCGCCTTGCGCTGCAGGTTCTGGTTCTCGGTGGACCAGCGGAACGCGGCGTCGATCTCCGGCGTCGAGCACAGTGTCGAGAAGATCGACGAGTAGCTCTTGGCGTGCACCGACTCCATGAACGCGATGTTCGTGTAGACGGCCTCCTCGTGCGGGGTGAGCGCGTCGGGGATGAGCGACACGGCGCCCACGGTGCCCTGGATGGTGTCCAGGAGCGTGAGGCCCGTGAAGACGCGCATGGTGAGCGTCTGCTCCTCCGGCGTCAGCGTCGCCCACGACTGCACGTCGCCGGAGATCGGCACCTTCTCGGGCAGCCAGAAGTTCGCGGTGAGGCGGTTCCACACCTCGACGTCCTTCTCATCCTGGATGCGGTTCCAGTTGATCGCGTCGACGTGGCTGACGAGGGTCAGCTTCTCGGTCATGTCGGTTCCTTTTGAACGTGGCTAGAAGGACGATGCGCGGGAGGCTACAGCATGCAGCTGACGCAGCCGTCGACCTCGGTGCCCTCGAGCGCCAGCTGGCGGATGCGGATGTAGTAGATGGTCTTGATGCCCTTGCGCCACGCGTAGATCTGCGCCTTGTTGATGTCGCGCGTGGTGGCGGTGTCGGGGAAGAACAGCGTCAGCGACAGGCCCTGGTCCACGTGCTGCGTGGCCGCTGCGTACGTGTCGATGATCTTCTCGGGGCCGATCTCGTAGGCGTCCGCGAAGTACTCGAGGTTGTCGTTGTCCATGAAGGGCGCCGGGTAGTAGACGCGACCCAGCTTGCCCTCCTTGCGGATCTCGATCTTCGACGCGATCGGGTGGATCGAGGACGTCGAGTTGTTGATGTAGGAGATCGAGCCCGTCGGCGGCACGGCCTGGAGGTTCTGGTTGAAGATGCCGTGCTCCTGCACGCTCGCCTTCAGCTCCCGCCAGTCCTCCTGCGTCGGGATCGCGATGCCGGCGTCCTCGAACAGCGAGGCGACGCGGGCGGTCGCGGGGACCCACTCCTGCTCGGTGTACTTGTCGAAGAACTCACCCGACGCGTACTTCGAGTCCTCGAAGCCCTCGAACGCCGCGCCCTGCTCCTTCGCGATCTTGTTCGACGCCGCGATGGCGTGGAACAGCACCGTGTAGAAGTAGATGTTGGTGAAGTCCACACCCTCCTCGGAGCCGTAGTGGATCCGCTCGCGGCCCAGGTAGCCGTGGAGGTTCATCTGGCCCAGGCCGATCGCGTGGGCGCGGTCGTTGCCGTAGCGGATCGACGGCACCGCGTCGATGGCCGACTGGGTCGACACCGCGGTGAGGCCGCGGACCGCGATCTCCACGGTCTGCGCGAGGTTGCCGCCGTCCATCGCGGTCGCGATGTTCATCGAACCCAGGTTGCAGGAGATGTCCTTGCCGGTCTCCGCGTACGTGAGGTCCTCGTTGAAGGTCGACGGGGTGTTGACCTGGAGGATCTCCGAGCAGAGGTTCGACATGTTGATGCGGCCCTTGACCGGGTTGGCCTTGTTCACCGTGTCCTCGAACACGATGTACGGGTAGCCCGACTCGAACTGCAGCTCCGCGACGGTCTGGAAGAACGTGCGCGCCGCGATCTTGGTCTTGCGGATCCGGGCGTCGTCCACCATCTCGTGGTACTTCTCGGTGATCGAGATGTCGCCGAAGGGCACGCCGTAGACGCGCTCGACGTCGTACGGGCTGAAGAGGTACATCTCCTCGTTGTTGCGCGCGAGCTCGAACGTGATGTCCGGGACCACGATGCCCAGCGAGAGGGTCTTGATGCGGATCTTCTCGTCCGCGTTCTCGCGCTTGGTGTCGAGGAACTTCATGATGTCGGGGTGGTGCGCCGAGAGGTACACCGCGCCCGCGCCCTGACGCGCGCCCAGCTGGTTCGCGTAGGTGAAGGAGTCCTCGAGGAGCTTCATCACGGGGATGATGCCCGAGGACTGGTTCTCGATGTGCTTGATGGGCGCGCCGGCCTCGCGGATGTTCGAGAGCGACAGCGCGACGCCGCCGCCGCGCTTCGACAGCTGCAGCGCGGAGTTGATCGAGCGGCCGATCGACTCCATGTTGTCCTCGATGCGCAGCAGGAAGCAGGAGACGAACTCGCCGCGCTGGGCCTTGCCGGCGTTGAGGAAGGTGGGGGTCGCGGGCTGGAAGCGGCCCGACACGATCTCGTCGACCAGGCTGAGCGCGAGCTGCGTGTCGCCCGCCGCGAGGGTCAGCGCGACCATCACCACGCGGTCCTCGTAGCGCTCGAGGTAGCGCTGGCCGTCGAACGTCTTCAGGGTGTAGCTCGTGTAGTACTTGAACGCGCCCAGGAAGGTCGGGAAGCGGAACTTCTTGGAGTACGCGCGGTCGGTGATCTGCTGCAGGAACTCCTGCGAGTACTGCGCGAGGACCTCGGGCTCGTAGTACTTCTTCTCGACCAGGTAGTCGAGGCGCTCCTTGAGCGAGTGGAAGAAGACCGTGTTCTGGTTGACGTGCTGGAGGAAGTACTCGCGCGCCGCCTCACGGTCCTTGTCGAACTGGATCTTCCCCTCGGCGTCGTAGAGGTTGAGCATCGCGTTGAGCGAGTGGTAGTCCATGCCCGTGCGGGGGGCGTCGATCACTGTTGCTTCCACAGCACATCCAATCCATGGCGGACGGCGTCCACGTCGTCCTGGGTTCCGAAGAGTTCGAACTTGTACAGGTGCGGCACCTTGCACTTCTGGGCGACGATGTCGCCGGCGATGCAGTAGGCCGAACCGAAGTTGGTGTTGCCCGCGCTGATCACGCCCCGGATGAACGAGCGGTTGTGCTCGTCGTTCAGGAACTTGATGACCTGCTTGGGGACGGCCCCGCCCTCGGCGCCCCCGCCGTACGTGGGGAGCACCAGCACGTAGGGCTCGTCGACCTTGAGCGGCGCCTCGGTGGGGTACAGCGGGATCCGGTCCGCGGTCACGCCCAGTTTCTCGACGAAGCGGTGGGTGTTGCCCGAGGCCGAGCTGAAGTACACCAGGGAGGCCATGCGGCGGCTCGGTTAGGAGGCGGCCCGCTCGGCGAGAGCGGCGATGCGGTCGGGCTGGAAGCCGGACCAGTGCTCGTCGCCGGCGATGACCACGGGGGCCTGCAGGTAGCCGAGCTTCATGACGGTGTCGTAGGCGTCCTGGTCCTCGGTGACGTCGAAGATCTGGAACTCGAGGTCGGCGCGCTCGAGGGCCTTCTTGGTGGCCGTGCACTGCACGCAGGCGGGCTTCGAGTAGACCGAGATCGTCATGGGGACGTCCTTTCGAGAGACGAAACGTTGGACAGCAAGCGCCACTATATATGGGGGGTGCGTCCGGATGCCACCACTAGATGGTGTGTTTCATCCACAGATTTACACACAATTTACACACAGTGGAGGGACTTCCCTGTGGGTAAGTCCGGGGGACGATGCGCGACACGCCGGGCGACACGCCGTCGCCAGGCCTGGGGTCGCCTGGGAGCGCCTGGGGATAGCCGAAACGCCCCCGAAACGGAGGCCTACTACGGTGACGATGCGCGCCGCGACCGCGCACGGGGGAGGATTCCAGGCATGCCGTCGACAGACACCGCACGGGACACCGGCGTCCGCGTGTACCGCGCTCATCTGTTCCACATCGCGGGCGCTCCGGCGCAGACCGATGTCGCCTCGCACCTGGTGTCGATCCCCGACGGAGCGCTGGTGGTCGAGGGCGAGGGGATGATCGCGTGGACGGGCCCCTGGGCGGAGCTGCCCGCGGCCTTCGCGGACGCGCCGGTGACGCGCGCCGACTACCTGCTGCCCGGGTTCGTCGACTCGCACGTCCACTTCCCGCAGTCGTACGCGACCGCGGCCCACGGCGGCGGCCAGCTGCTCGAGTGGCTCGACCACTGCATCTTCCCCACCGAGACGCAGTTCCGGGACGCCGACTTCGCCGACCGCGCGGCGCGCTACTTCACGCGCCGCCGCATCGCGGCGGGGACCACCGCCGCGATGGTGTTCGGTTCCGCGTTCCCGGTGGCCCAGGACGCCCTGTACCGCGAGACCCTCGCCGCCGGCCTGCGCATCGTCTCCGGGCGCGGCGTCCAGACCGTGGGCCCCGACGCCGCCGCGGCCCTCCTCACCACCGAGGATCGGGCGATCGAGCTGATCCAGGACGAGATCGACCGCTGGCACGCCGTCGACACCGGCGACCCGCGCACCGCGCACGTACAGGTCGCGGTGGTGCCGCGCTTCTCGCTGTCGGTGACGCAGCGCACGCTCGCGGCGATGGGCGAGCTGTACGAGGAGGCGCAGCTCCACGGCGTCTACTTCCACAGCCACCTCAACGAGAACAACCGCAAGGGCGACGGCGAGATCGCCGCCGTGCTCGGCTCCTACGGCGTCGAGGCGTATCTCGACACGTACGACGGCCGCTTCCTGCCCGGCTCCCGCTCGGGCGGCCGCTCGCTCCTGGGCCGCCGTTCCTCGCTGGCGCACGCGGTGCACTGCCAGCCGCGCGAGCTGTCGCGCATGGCGGAGACGGGCACGTCGATCGCGCACTGCCCCACCTCCCAGCTGTTCCTGGGTTCCGGGACCATGCCCTGGAGGGCCACGGTCGCCACTGGGGTGAACGTAGCGCTGGGCTCCGACATCGGGGCCGGCGACGAGTGGCTCATCTCACGCGTGGCCGGCGACGCCTACAAGGTGCACATCTCCGAGGAGGGCGACGCGGGCACCGCGCTGCACCCGGCGGAGCTGCTGTTCGCCGCGACGCTCGCGGGCGCGCGCGCGCTCGACATGGAGCACGCGTTCGGCAACCTCGACCCGGGCAAGGACGCGGACTTCCTGCTCATCGAGACCGGGCGGTGGGAGCCTCTCGAGGGGATGCTGTCGATGGGGATCCGCTCCGACGACGAGGAGCAGGCGACCCTCGAGGAGCTGTTCACGCTTCTGGTGGGGCTGCGCCAGCCCGCCATCGCGGGGGTCTACGTGCAGGGCCGGCGGGCGGTCGCGCCGGAGCTGTAGCCGGCCCTTACCCGAGGCGGATGGTGCGCTTCACGTCGTCGGTCCCGGCGGCGATGGTGCCGCTGAACAACTTGTGCCCGAACGCGTCGTGGACGGAGAACGGCGTCTTGACGCGGGTGAGTCTGCCGGTGGAGAACGTGCCGTCCGCCTTGACCCTGACCTCGATCGACGAGGCGTAGCGGGTCCCCACGTTCGTGCGGAGCCGGACGAGCGCGGCGGGCGGAGCGTCCACGGGCTGCACGACCTTGCCCGAGAAGGTCCTCAGCGGTCGCGTCGACTTCATCGTGAAGGTCTTGGTGGCGTGCGTGCCACCGCTCGGGAGGTTGATGGTCGCCTGCGGCTGGGTGAGGTACTCGCCGCCCGACGTGTCGACCAGGTAGTCGCCGCTCACCAGGTGTCCGAACCAGTACGAGAAGGTGCCGGTGCCGCACCGGTACTCCCACTCGATGGTGACGCACACGTTCTGGCCGGCGGGCGCGTTGACCTTGCCGGAGATGCTCGAGAGGGCGTACGAGAAGGTCGGGAACGTGGTGGTGGCTCCGGACTTGACCGTGACGATGCGCGACTTGTTCGTTCCCACCACGCTCACGCGGTAACGCCCCGGCGCCACGTTGCCGAAGGTGACGGTGCCGCGCTCCGCCACGCCCCACTTCCCGCCCGCCTTGAGCCACCCGCCGACGGGTTCGAGCTCGACATCGAGGCCACCGCTGCCGGCGTACCCGCTGAAGTTCAGCTTGCCCGTGATCTTGCCCGACTTGGGGATCCTCAGGGTGCCGAGGCGCACCGTGGCACCGGGTTCCACCGTGACTGTGCGACGGAACTGCGCGTAGGGCAGGCCCGCGTAGTTGGTGTCGACGGTGATGCACGCCTCATAGGTCCCCACGGATGCGACCTTGCCGCCGCGCGTATCGCTCGGGGTCCACGGCACATACATCCCCACGGAGCACTTCCCGATCGAGACGTAGGTCGGATCCACCACCTTGCCCGTCTGGGTCAGCACGGTCGCCTTGATGACACCGGCGGGCCGCAGCTTCACGTTCGCGGTGGTGAGGCTTCCCGCCACCACGCGGATCGGGTTCCGCGAATGGGAGTACGTCATGAACCCCTGCTGCGCGCGCGGCGGATACGCCCTGACCTGGTACCAGCCGGCACGCCTCGCCACCGTGTAGCGGCCCTGCTCGTCGGTGGTGGTCGTCACCGACGCCCACGACCCCGAGAAGTAGGAGTCCTGGTCGCCGCTCCAGACCTCGACCGTCGCGTTGGCCACGGCGTTGCCCTGCGAGTCGGTCACGCGCCCCGTGAAGCCGGTCTCGACCGTCGCCGCATCCACGGGTCCACCGACCCACGTGGCCGACGTGACGACCACTGCCGCGACCGCGAGCATCGCCCACGCGCGCACTCGACGTACCACCATGGTGCAGCCCCCTCAGACTGAAGATCCCCTCGCGCGATACAGCGCGCGGGCGCTGGCTCGGACGCTAGCAGGCACGCCGCGTCGCGGACAAGGACCCGACGGCCCTCTCCGAGCACCGCGCGGGACGCCCGGCACGGCACCGTCATGGGAGGATTCCCGCCATGGCAGTGGTGGGAGATCGCATCGCGGAGCGCGCGGCGGAGGACTTCGGGCGCGCCGCGCCGCACGTGGTGAGCGCGCTCGAGCGCCTCCGCACCCCTCACGCCGCCGACCCGGAGCGCATCCAGGCGGCCATCCTGCTCGCGGCACGGGGAAGCCTCACCCTCCTCGAGGACGCCCTCGAGCACGCGCGCGAGGACTGGCCCGACCTGCTCGATCGCGCCGGGCTCGCGGGCGACGACTGGCGCGACCGGATCGACGCCGAGCTGGGCCACGCGTAACCCGGCCACCTCACCAGCCGCGCCTCCGCACCCAGGTCCCGGGCGCATCGTCCCCAACGCGACTAGCCTGGCAACCGTGACTGCACCCATCGATCCCACCGCCACCTCCGCCTGGGCCGAGCTGGCCGCCCTCCAGGACGCCTTCACCCCCGACCTGCGCGCCTGGTTCGCCGCCGACGCGGGCCGAGTGGAGCGCTACTCCCTCCCGCTGGCCGACCTGCACGTCGACCTGTCCAAGAACCTCGTCACCGACGAGATCCTCGCCGCGCTGGTGAAGCTCGCCGAGGAGACCGGCGTCGCGGACCGCTACGCCGCGATGCTCGCCGGCGAGCACATCAACACCACCGAGGACCGCGCCGTCCTGCACACCGCGCTGCGCCGCCCGTCCGGCACGCAGCCGGCGCTCGTGGTCGACGGCCAGGACGTGGACGGCGACGTCCAGGAGGTCCTCGCGCGCATCGACGAGTTCGCCGAGCGCGTCCGCTCCGGCGGCTGGAAGGGCATCACCGGCAAGCAGGTGACGCACATCGTCAACATCGGCATCGGCGGCTCGGACCTGGGTCCCGTCATGGTCTACGAGGCGCTCGAGCCGTACGCGACCGCCGGCATCGAGGCGCGGTTCGTCTCGAACATCGACCCCACGGACATGGGCCAGAAGGTCAAGGGCCTCGACCCCGAGACCACGCTGTTCATCGTGGCGTCGAAGACGTTCACCACGCTCGAGACGCTCACCAACGCGCGCCTCGCCCGCGACTGGCTGTGGGCCGAGCTCGAGAAGGCCGGCGTCATCACCGCCGACGACGCGCAGCGCACCAACGCCGTCGCCCACCACTTCGTCGCCGTGTCCACGGCGCTCGACAAGGTCGCGGCCTTCGGCATCGACCCGGCCAACGCGTTCGGGTTCTGGGACTGGGTGGGCGGGCGCTACTCCGTCGACTCGGCGATCGGCCTGTCGCTCGCGATCGCGCTCGGCCCGGACGCCTTCCGCGAGCTGCTCGCCGGCTTCCACGCCGTGGACCGCCACGTCGCCGAGACCCCGCTCGAGAAGAACGTGCCCGTCCTCATGGGCCTGCTCAACGTCTGGTACTGCAACTTCCTGGGCTCGCAGTCGCACGCCGTGCTCCCCTACGCGCAGCAGCTGCACCGCTTCCCCGCGTACCTCCAGCAGCTCACCATGGAGTCCAACGGCAAGTCCGTGCGCTGGGACGGCACTCCCGTCACCACCGACACCGGCGAGATCTTCTGGGGCGAGCCCGGCACCAACGGCCAGCACGCCTTCTACCAGCTGATCCACCAGGGCACGCGCCTGATCCCCGCGGACTTCATCGCGGTGGTCAACCCGGCGTACCCGCTCGAGGACGGCGGCCAGGACGTCCACGCGCTGTTCCTCGCGAACTTCCTCGCGCAGACCAAGGCGCTCGCCTTCGGCAAGACCGCCGAGGAGGTCGAGGCCGAGGGCACCACCGGCGCCCTGGTCGCCGCGCGCACGTTCGCGGGCAACAGGCCCACCACGTCGATCTTCGCGCCCTCGCTCACCCCGGCGGTGGTGGGACAGCTCATCGCGCTCTACGAGCACATCACCTTCACGCAGGGCATCGTGTGGGGCATCAACAGCTTCGACCAGTGGGGCGTCGAGCTGGGCAAGAAGCTCGCCCTGGAGATCGCTCCCGCGATCGAGGGGGACGATGCGGCGCTCGCCGCGCAGGACGCGTCCACCCAGGCGCTCATCGCCTACTACCGGGCGAACCGCGCGTAGTTCGCGCACCGTCCGCGCGCTTTCGCGCTGAACGGGGTCGGGTCCTCACGGGCCCGGCCCCGTTCGCGTCTCAGGAGTCCTCGGGCTCCCACCGCAGGATGTCGCCGGGCTGGCAGTCGAGCACCTCGCAGATCCGCTCGAGGGTGGTGAACCGGATCGCCTTCGCGCGGCCGTTCTTCAGCACCGCGACGTTCGCGGGCGAGAGGCCCACCCGGCTCGCGAACGTGCCCACGGGCATCTTGCGCCGGGCGAGCATCACGTCGATGTCGACGACGATCGGCATCAGATCACCTCCGCGAGCTCCGCCCGGTCAGCGACGGCGGCGGCGAGGAGCCCGCGCATCGCGACCGTGAGCAGCACGAACGTGCCGCCGATCACCAGGGCCGCGAACCCGGCGAGCACGATCCCCGGCCCGCCGAGGCCCTCCACCATCACGAGGTGCCCCGCGGTGAGCGCGCAGATCGCGGCGGCCGCTCCCCCGCACCGCGCCATCGCGTCGACCCAGCGCAGCGCACCCGGGGTGAAGATGCGCCTGTCGGCGATCAGCGAGAGCAGCACCCAGACGCAGACGATCCCCGCCTGGACGCACGCGATCGCGCCGATCCCGGCGATCGAGTAGGGCACCACCAGGTGCTCGACCTCGGGGAAGATCTCGCCCTGCTCACGCGCGACCACGGGCACCAGCAGCTGGCCGAGGAAGGCGCCCGCGAGCACGAGCACGAGCAGGAAGCGGAGCCACGTGATCACGGCGCTGGTCATGTCTCGATAATCGAGAGATTTCTGTCGAATGTCAACGGCCGACGCGAAGAAAGGCGCTGGTCCACCCCCAGAACGGGGGTCTGGCGGCGCGTGCGGGCGCCTGGCACGGTGACCGGGTGGAGATCACCCACGCGCGACGTCGCCTGCCCGCCCGCATCGCCGCGGCCCTGCTCGCGCTGTTCAGCCTCGTGCCGTTCTTCGGGCTCGTCGACCTCTCGGTGTCGATCGCACCCTCCCTGTATCCGGACTTCGCGGACCTGATCGTCCTCGAGGCCACCTGGGGGCTGCTGTTCTCGCTCCTGGTGCCGGTGCCGCTGCTCGCGTGGGCGGTCGCACGCGTCGAGTGGGCCGCGTGGCAGCTGCTCGCGACGGCGGTGGCGGTCGGGCTCGCCGCGCTCGTGACCGCGGAGCCGGCGCAGGCCGTGGTCGCCGCGGTTATCGCGGGCGCGGCCGTGCTGCCGCTGAGCGACGGGCACGGCCCGGCGTGGGCGCGACCGTCGCGCGCGGCGCTCGTGCTCGGCGGCGTCGGGCTCGCGGCCGCGCTCGTCCACGCGTGGCAGCTGCTCGGGCTGCGGCCCGGCGGGGCCGGCGACGACATCACGTGGGGCCTGGGCCACCTCGCGATGCAGGCGGGCTTCGCCCTCGCGCTGCCGGCGGTCGCGGTGATCGGGCTCGGCGCGGCGGCGCATCGCAGCCGCGGGTGGACGCTCGCGGTCGCAGCGCCCGCGCTCAGCGCCGTCTGGTTCGGAGTGATCGGCGTGGTGCACCCCGGGCTGACGGGCAGCCTCGGCGTCGCGGGAGGCGCGGCCGCCGTCCTGTGGGGCGTGGCGGTCGCCGCGGTGGCGGCCGTCGAGCGTCGGAGGCCGGAAACAGCTCGACCCCGGACCCCGTCGCGGAACGGGATCCGGGGTCGCGCCGCCAGCCTCTAGGCGACGGGTGCGTCCTCGGCGTCGCGCGCCTCGCGCGCCTTGGCGAGCGCCATCGCGAACGTCTCCGTCGGCTGGGCGCCGGAGATCGCGAACCTGCTGTCGAACACGAAGAACGGCACACCGTTCGCGCCGTACGCGGCGGCCTGCGCGACGTCCGCCGCGACCGCGTCCTCGAACTCGTCGGAGGACAGCACACGGCGCGCATCGGCCTCGGGCAGTCCCGCCTCGACGGCCAGGCGCACCAGCGTCTCCGCGTCGTCCATGAGCGCGCCCTCGGTGAACTGCGCCTTCATCAGGCGGTCCTTGAGCACCGGCCCGAGGCCGAGCGAGTGCGCGAGGTGGAGCAGGCGGTGCGCGTCGCGGGTGTTGGCGGTCATGTACTGGTCGAACCGGTACTCGATGCCCGCCTCCGCGCCCAGCGTCTCGAGACGGACGTTCATCTCCTTGATGCGGTCCGCGGTGGTGTTGAACTTCTCCGCGAGCGCCTCCGAGTGCGGACGGTTCGCGCCCTTCACCGCGCTCGGGTCGAGCTGGAAGCTGCGGTAGCGGATGGCCACGTCCTCACCCGAGGCGGCGACGGCCTCCTCGAGGCGCTTCTTGCCCAGGTAGCACCACGGGCACGCGATGTCCGACCAGATGTCGATCTCGATAGTCATGCCGCCACAACGTACAGGACCGCGCACAGATTCCTGACGCGTCAACTACCCGAGGGGATTCAGGAACCCCGGTAGGTCGAGTACCCGAACGGGCTGAGCAGCAGCGGCACGTGATAGTGCGGGTCCCCGTCGATCCCGAAGGCGATCCGCACCTCGGGGTAGAACGTCGCGACCCCACGGTCCGCGAACCACTCCCCCGTCGAGAACACCAGCTGGTACGTACCCGGCTGGAGCCGCTCGGGCCCGACTGCGACCCGCCCGTCGGCATCCGTGACACCCGTCCCGAGCTCCTCGGTGCCGTGCAGCAGCCGCACGTGCACGCCGGCCGCGGGCCTCCCGTGCACGGAGTCCAGCACGTGCGTGGTGACGTGGCTCATGCCGCCTCCCCGTAGGTCGCGCGCAGCCTCAGCAGCGCGATGCCGCGCAGCTGATCCGCCACCTCGGCGAGCTCCGCGACCTCGTCGTTCTCGAGCCTACGCTCGATCTCCCCCACGATCTCCTCACGTGAGCGCCCCGCCGCACGGATGAGGAACACGCGCCCGAACCGCTCTTCGTACGCCGCGTTGAGCGCAGCCAGGCGCGCGGCCAGCGCCGCGTCCCCCGACGCCGACGCGGACTGCTCGTCGCGCGAGAACCTGGCCTCCGCATCGTCCCCCTGCCGCCGCTCCCCGATGCGGGGGTGCGCCTCGAGCGCCTCCTCGATCTCGCCGGGCGTGAGCGGCGTGCCCGCGGACACCGCGGCGCGCTCGAGCTCGACCAGCGACGGGTAGGCGCGGGATGCGACGGATTCGGCCCAGCGGGCCACGTTGAGGCATGCGAGAAGGTCCTCTCGCCGGGGCTCGATCATGGTTCCTCCCTAGGATGAACAGCATGGCAGACAGGCTGGTCGGCGTGGTGCTCGCGGCGGGGGCCGGCACGCGCTTCGGCGGACCGAAGGCCCTGGCACGGGACGATGCGGGGGCATGGCTCCCCCGCGCCTGCGGGCTTCTGGCGGGGGCGGGTTGCGAGCCGGTGGTCGCGATCCTGGGCGCAGGCGCCGAGGACGCGCGGCACCTGCTGCCGCCCGGCGCGCATCCGGTGATCGCGGACGCGTGGGCGGAGGGGATCGGGGCCAGCGTGCGCGCGGCGATCCTCGCGGCGCAGGCGGTGCATGCCGACGCGCTCCTGATCACCTTGGTGGACCTCCCCGGGCTGCAGCCCGAGGCCGTCGCGCGGGTGGCGGAACGCTGGACCGGCGACACCTCCGTGCTGGCGCGCGCGGTCGACGGCGGCCTGCCGGGACACCCCGTGCTGATCGGCGGCGCGCACCTCGGCCGCCTCCTCGCGACCGTGGGCGGCGGGCGCGGCGCGGGCCACTACCTCGACGCGCACCACGCGGAGGAGGTCGACTGCACCGGGCTGGGCGCGGCGGAGGACGTGGACGAGCGCTGAGTCAGTCCTCGATGGTGCCCGCGACGGCCACGTGGGTCGCCCCGCCGATCCACAGCTCCTCGTCGGATTCCGTCACGAGGATGCGCCCATCACGACCGAGCGCGGTGCCCTGGCGCGCCCGATAGGGCGCCTCGAGCCGGCCGGTCGACGTGAGCCACTGCGCGAGCGAGGCGTTGAGACTGCCCGTGACCGGGTCCTCCCGCAGCGTCCCGCCGTCGTGGCAGAAGAAGGCACGCACCTCGAGCGCGAGGTCGGACCCCGCGGGGTGCAGGCCCGCGACCCCGATGTCCCAGCGGCCCGGGGGCGCCGCAGCGGGTCTCAGCGCGGCGACCGCGTCGGCGTCGCGCAGGAGCAGGCCCACCCAGCCCGGGCCGTTGTCCACCCAGGCCGCGTCGATCGCGTCCTGCGGCGCGATGCCCAGGACCGCGCAGGCCTGGGCGACCGTCGCATCGTCCACCGGACCCGACCGGACCAGGGGCGGCGCGGCGAACGCGAGGGTGTCGCCCTCCCGACGGATCGGGACCAGCCCCGCGCCGCACTCCTGCACGATCCGGCCGGGGTCGCGCGGCGTGCCGCCGGCGTCGAGCCACGCGCGCGCGGTGCCGAGCGTGGGGTGGCCCGCGAACGGCAGCTCGGTCGAGAGCGAGAAGATGCGCACGCGGTAGTCGGCGTCGGGGGTGGTGGGCGGCAGCACGAAGGTGCACTCGGAGAGGTTGGTCCACTCGGAGATGCGGATCATCTGGGCGTCCGTGAGCCCCTCCGCGCCGAGCACCACCGCGACGGGGTTGCCGGTGTACGGGGCGGAGCCGAACACGTCGACCTGGCGGAACGGGCGGGTTGTCATGCGGTCGACGCTAGCGCGCGGGCATGAGGCCGTGGGGTCCGGGCCTGGCGCCGGGATCACGGTGCCAGCGGCGGGTCAGGTGGCGCTATCCCGAGGAGACCGGGCCGCCGCGCGTGGCGAGCAGCCACGCCGGGACCTCGACGGCCGCAAGCGTCGCGGTGTGACGGTCCGCGTCCCCGGGTGCGAGGCCGCGCCGACCCAGCGCGAGGTGCCGGCGCCACCCGAAGTCCGTCGCGGGGTTCGCGTCCGCGGCCAACGTGCCCACCGCGAGAGCCAGGGTGGTGAGGTCCGTGATGAGCACGTCCGGGGCGAGCAGACCCGCCTCGATCGACTCCGCGACCAGCGCACGGCCCGCGACCGCGACGCGCGGATCCGACGGGCGACCGGGCCGCAGCCGGGTGCCGCGGATCGCGATGAGCGGATACGAGCGGTGCCGCGCGATGGCGCCCACCATGGCCTCGAAGAACGCGTCGAGCCGGGCGGCGGCGTCCGGATGCGGCGCGTCGAGCGCGGCGAGCACCGCGCGCTCGATCTCGACCACGGCGATCTCGTAGAGCTCGAGCACCAGCTCGTCGCGGTTGGTGAAGTGCCGGTACAGCGTCGCCTCGCCCACGCCCGCGCGCGCGGCGACCATGCTGAGCGGCGCGTCGACGTCGGTCTCGTCGAAGACCGCGAACGCCGCGTCGAGCAGCCGCGCGTGGTTCGCGGTGTAGTCGCCGCGCTCCGCCCGAGCACGACGCTCGGGAGCGGGGTGGGTCATCACGCCACCGTAGCGGCTCCGAACCGGTGGGCGATAGAGAGGATCGCGGCCTCGAACGCGTCGATCGCGAGCGCGACGTCCTCGAGCTCGACCGACTCGTCGGGGTGATGGCTGATGCCGCCGTTGCCGTTACGGATGAACAGCATCGCGTACGGGGTGAGCGACGCGATCGCCATCGCGTCGTGACCCGCCTTCGACTGGACCTCCATGGGCTCGCGCTCGCCCGTCACCGCCGTGATCGCCGCCTCGACCGCCTCGCTGAGGCGGCGCTCGGAGGACGTGGCGCGCGCGACGTGGCGCAGGTTCTCCGTGAACTGCAGGCGGCGCCTGCCCGCCGCCTCGACGGCCTGCGCACGGATGAGCTCGTAGGCGCGGTCGCGCTGCGCGTCGGAGGCGGCGCGCACGTCGAGAGAGAACTCCGCGCGGCCGGGGATGACGTTCGCGGCCCCGGGGAGCACCCGCATCTCACCCACGGTGCCGACCACGCCCTCGGTGAGCGCGACCTGCTCGACCGCGAGCGCGGTCTCGGCGGCTCCCAGGAGCGCGTCGCGGCGGTGCAGCATCGGCACGCCGCCCGCGTGGCCGGCCTGGCCGTCCATCGCGAGGTCGAAGCGCTTGGCGCCCATGATCCCCGAGACCACGCCGAGCGGCCGGTCCGCGTCGAGCAGCAGCGGCCCCTGCTCGATGTGCGCCTCGAGATATCCCACAACGCTCGCGGGGTCCAGCGCGGCGTCCGCGACCGCGTCCGGGTCGAGCCCGAATGCGGCGAGCGCCTCGCGCAGGGTGGTGCCGTCGTCGTCCTCGAGGTCGAGCCAGCCGTCCTCCCACGTGCCGGCGACCGCGCACGAGCCCAGCAGCGTGCGCCCGAACCTCACGCCCTCCTCGTCGGCGAAGCCGAGCACCTCGATCCCGAACGGCAGGCGCACGCCGTGCTCGCCCAGACGCGAGACCACGGCGATCGCGATCATCACGCCGAGGATGCCGTCGTAGCGGCCCGCGTCGGGCACGGTGTCGAGGTGGGAGCCCAGCAGCAGCACGGGCGCGTTCGCGGTGGCGCCCGGGTACGAGCCGCGCGCGTTGCCCGCCGAGTCCTCCCACGCGCGCATGCCCGCCGCCTCGATCCACGTGGCGACCTGGGCGTTCGCGCGGGCGTGCTCCGCGGAGAGGTAGACGCGCTCGATCCCGTCCTCCATCGAGGAGATGCCGGCGAGCACGTCGCAGCGCCGCAGCGCCTCGCGGGCGTCCGCGAGCGCGGCCTCGGACGGCCCCTGGGCGCGCGACCGCCGGCTCATGCGGCCGTCCCGTACGCGGAGTACGCACCGTAGGCGGCGTCCACGCCGCCGCCGGGCGGGACCGCGACGCCCTGGCGACGCAGCACCGCCTCGAGCGCGGCGAGGGTCGCGAGCACCGCGTCGATGCGCGCGTTCCAGCCCATGGTGCCCACGCGCCACACGCGCCCCGCGAGCGGCCCGAAGGACGTCCCGATCTCGATCCCGAAGTCGGCGAGCAGCTGCCGCCGGACCGCCTCGCCGTCGACCCCCTCGGGGATCTCGACCGCGACCACGTTGGCCATCCGGTGCTGCTGGTCCCCGAACAGCGCGAGGCCCAGGCCGTCGAGACCGGCCGCCATCGCGGCGCCGTGACGGGCGTGACGCTCCTGGTAGGAGCCCAGCCCCTCCTCGAGGATCACGCGCGCGCACTCCCGCGCGCCGTAGAGCATGGTGGTCGCCTCGGTGTGGTGGTTGAGCCGGCGCGGCGACCAGTAGTCGAAGATCATCGCGAGGTCGAAGTAGTTCGAGCGGATCGGATGCGCCACCGCGGGATCCCCGGCCTCGCGGATGCCGGCCTCGATGCTCCGCCGCTTCTCGATCACCTCGACCGCCCGCGGCGAGAACGTCGCCGGCGCCGAGCCCGACGGCCCGCCCAGGCACTTCTGCAGCCCCGCGGTCGCGGCGTCCACGCCCCACGCGTCGGTGGGGAACGGGTTGCCGCCGAGCGTCGCGGTGACGTCCGCGTAGAGCAGGCAGTCGAAGCGGTCGCACAGCTCACGCAGCCCGTCGAAGGGCTGCCGCATGGTGGTGGAGGTATCGCCGTGCACCATCGCGAGCACCTTGGGGCGCGCGGTCTCCATCGCGGCGGCGATCGCCTCGAGCGGCACCACCTCTCCCCACGGCGCCTCGACCGTGTGCACCTCCGCGCCGCAGCGCCCGGCGATCTCCACCAGCAGGTGGCCGAACCTCCCCATCACCGGCACCAGCACCCGGTCGCCCGGCTCGAGCAGCGACACGAGCGCCGCCTCGATCGCGCCGCGCGCGGTCGAGTCGATGAGCAGCGTCTGCGCGTTGGCGGTCTCGAACACCCCGCGGTACAGCTCCTGCACCTCGCCCATGGCGTCCGTCATGAACGGGTCGTACTGCCCCACCAGCTGCGCCGACATCGCCTGCAGCACGCGCGGGTGCGCCGTGATGGGGCCGGGCCCCATGAGCAGGCGCGCGGGCGGGTCGATCGGGCCTGGCAGGGACATGGGGCCTCCACGGAATGTTGATGTGGCTTACACAGTGTGCCCGAGCGATGTTTCGCCGTGATTGCGCAGCGCGGCCTCCAGCGCGAGCCCCGCGTCGACCAGCGCGAGGTCGGACCCACGCGGCCCCACCAGGCACATCCCGACCGGGCCGTCCGGCGTGTCGAGCAGCGGCACCGAGAGGGCGGGACGTCCCGTGAGGCCCGCGATCGCGGTGATGGACAGCGTCGCGCGGCGGCGCTCCTCGAGCTCGCTCTCGCTCGCATCGAGTCGGGGTGCGGACGATGCGGCGGCCGGGACCAGCAGGATTGCGTCGCCGAGCGCGTGGTCCAGGTGGGCGACGAGCCGGTCGAGGGCCGCGAGCGCGGCCGCCTCCTGGTCCGCGGTGACGTCGCGCGCGAGGTCGAACCTCTCCTGGACGTCCGGCGCGAGCACGCCGGGGTGGGACTCGACCCACGCGCCGTCGCTGCGCCACGCCTCGGCCTGCTGCGTCACGCGGAATGTGGCGAGCAGATCGTCGAGCGCGGGCACGTCGACCGGCGTCGCGCCCACCCCCGCGGCGGCGAGCGCCGCCAGCGCGGCGTCGAACGCGTCGCGCACGCCGCGGGTGCAGGACATCATCACCTCGGGCGCGGCCACGTAGCCGCCCGGGGCGACCCCCTGCCCCGCGTCCGCCAGCCCGACGGAGGCGACCCGGCGCATCGTCACGCCGTCTCCGGTGATCCACCCGGCCGTGTCATAGCGCGGCGCGAGCGGCCAGACGTGCGCGAGGCTCACCGCGCCGTGGGTGGGGCGAAGGCCCCAGAGCCCCTGGTAGGAGGCGGGGACGCGGATCGAGCCCGCGGTGTCGGTGCCCAGCCCGATGCTCGCCTGGCCCAGCGCCACCGCGGCCGCGGGTCCCGAGCTCGAGCCGCCGGGGATCGCGCCGGGCACGGCGGGGTTGGGCGGCGTGCCGTAGTCGGGGTTGAGGCCGGCGATCGAGTAGGCGAACTGGTCGGTCTGGGCGATCCCGACCACGTCCGCGCCGGCGTCGAGCAGCGCCTGCACGGCGGGCGCTGTCGCCTCCTCGATGGACGCGGAGGCGAGGAAGGCGCGCACGCCCACCCCGATGCGCTGGCCCGCGATCGCGAACAGGTCCTTCACCGCGACTGTCTCTCCCGCGAGCGGGCCGTCTCCGGACCCCGCGACCAGCGGGGCACCGGCCACGCGCCACACCCGTGCGTCGAGCGCGGGGGCCGGGGCGGTGACGTGCGCGGCGGCGATGCGCCAGGCGCCGTCGTCGCCGCGGCGCCACAGCTGCGTCACCAGGCCGCGCCCCCCGCCGGCCGGCACGTTGACGGTGGTGAGGTGCGCCGCATCGTCCCCCGCGAGATGGATGCGCAGCTCGGCGACCGTGCGGGCGCCCGCGCCACCGCGGCGCGCGCGGAAGCCGGCGATGGCGCCGTGTCCCACCAGCAGCCCGGCGCGGTCGCCCCGCAGCGCGTCGGGGGTGCGCTCGAACGCGTCGGCGAGCGCCGCGACGTCGTCGGCGGCGAGGGCCGCCTCGTAGGCGAGGACGGCCTCCACCAGCCCCTCGGGGGCGGGCGCGCCGCCCTCCACGCGAACCCTCACCGGACCCCCTCGAAGTCGGACTTGCGGATGCGGGCGTGGACACCCGTGACCAGGTCCACCACCTGCGAGATCTCGAAGTCGGTGGCGGCGGACAGGTAGGCGTACGCGAGGTGGCGCTCCATGCCGTAGCGGGCGCCCAGCAGGGCGAGCGCCTGACGCACGCACGCGCGCATCGCCTCGTCGAGGTCGGCGTCGAGGCCGGTGGGCATGAGGTGCGTGGCGTCCTCGGCGAGGGGCGAGACCAGCTCGCCGAACTCGCGCGCCGCCTCCGCCGCGTCGCGCAGGTCGAGCCGGATGCGCACGCGCAGCGACGCCTCGAGCGCGGTGAGCGCGACCTCGCCGTTGCCCTGCGCGAAGTGCGGGTCGCCCACGTAGGCGAGCGCGCCCGGCACCTGGACGGGCAGGTGGAGCGTCGCACCGGGCGTGAGGTGGCGGATGTCGATGTTGCCGCCGTGCGGGCCCGGCGGCACCGAGTGGGCCGCCTCCGCGGTGTCCGTCGCGACTCCGATGATCCCCAGGAACGGCGCGAGCGGGAAGGACACCGCGCGCTCGCCGCCGTCCACCAGCGGCAGCCGGCCGCGCCACTCGCCGTCCGCGTCCGGCGCGATGGGGGTGAACACCGAGACGTCGCCGGGACCGGCGGGCAGCTCGCCGGGCAGCGCGCCCCTGCCGTGACGGTTCGAGATGACGCCGTAGGCGACGCGCGGCGTGGCGTCGAGCAGCGTGACGCTCAGCAGGTCGCCGGGGCGCGCGCCGCGCACCTCGATGGGGCCGGTGACCACGTGCGGGCCGTCCTCGGCGCCGCGGGTGCGGGTCGCCGCGATCGCGATCGCGTCCTCGAGCACGTCCTCGCGCGCGACCCCGTGGGCACCGAAGAACGCGACCGGATCGGACCCCTGATCCGGCAGCAGGCCCTCGTGGCTGACCGTGTCGACAGTGAGCTCGGCTCCCGGGTCCACCACCAGGACGGGCGCGTCGCCGCGCTTGGGAAGGCGACCCCAGCGCACCGCCGACGGCTCCGCGGGCAGGTACACCGCATCGTCCACCCGCGCGCCCGGCTGAAGTGTGCCCTGGTAGTCGCCCACACGGCCTCCCTCCCGTGGGTCCCCCACGGCGTGCCCTAGTCTTGGGCCGAGACTACAGCCGCCCCGGGGCGTGGACTCGGAGCCTGACCGGGGCCCCACCGTTCCGGAGGTCCCGTGCTCGACCGCATGCGTCGCAACCCCGCCAGCTCCCACCTGGGGCTCATGCTCGCGCTGACGTTCTCGACGGGCATCATCGACGCCGTCGGCTACCTGGGACTCGACCGCGTCTTCACCGGCAACATGACCGGCAACGTGGTGATTCTCGGCATGGGTCTCGCGGGCGACACCGGGCTGCCGGTGGTGGGCCCGCTCATCGCGCTCGCGGGCTTCATGGGAGGAGCCGCCGCGGGCGGGCGCGTCCTGCGCGGCGCGGCGGACGAGTGGACCCCGCGTCACTCCGTGCTGTTCGGCGCGGTGGGACTGGTGATCGCGCTGTCCGCCGTCCCCGCCTCCGTGGTCGACGAGCCGGGCGAGGCCCTCCAGTACGCGATCACGCTCGCGCTCGGCGCGGCGATGGGCTGCCAGGCGGCCGCGGCACGGCACATCGCCGTGAAGGACGTCACCACGGTGGTGGTGACGTCGACCATCACGGGGCTCGCCTCGGACTCCGTGCTGGGCAAGGGCGGCGGCCAGCCGTGGAAGAGGCGCGCCGGGGCGATCGTGCTCATCGGGCTCGGCGCGCTGGTCGGGGCGCTGCTGCTCAAGCTGCACATCGGCGCCGGCATGGCGCTGTCCGCGGTCATCACGCTGGTGGTCGCGTGGCTGGGCCACGTGTCCCACCCGAGCCGCCTCGCGCGCCTGCCCTACGACCAGGACTGAGGCCCCGTCAGCCGATGATCTCGTCGTCGGCGTGCGCGCCGTAGAACTCGCTCTGACGGCGCAGGAGCTCGCGCATGGTGGTGCCGCGGTCGACCCCGTACACGGTGCCGGGGAAGTCGAGCTGCTGCTGGATGGCCCACACCTCCTCGTGACGGTCGGGCGGGAGCGTGCTCGCCGGGTTGCCCGCGGCGATCCAGCCGATGGGCACCATCGCACCCTCGGGCAGATGGGTGTTGACCTGCACCACGCCGCGGATGCGCACCTCGCAGCCGTGCGCCAGCACCGCGCCGGGGAAGATCGCGGCGCCCGTGGCGATGAAGCACTCGTCGCCCACCTCGGCGCCGTTGACGTGGACGTGGGGACCCAGCACCACGGCGTCGCCGATCCGCACGTCGTGCCCCGCACGCGCCTTCACCAGCGCGTTCTCCATCACCACGGTGTCCTCGCCCACCACGATCCGCCCGTCCTCCGCGGTCAGCACGGCGCCGTGCAGCACCCGCACCCCAGGGCCCAGCACCACGTCTCCGCACACCACGGCGGTGGGGGCGACCGTGGCGGTCGGGTCGATGGACGGCGACTTCCCTCGATGCGTGACGATCATGCGCCCCATCGTAGGAAGGACCGCCCGCATGCACGAGGGTCCCGGGGCGATCGCCCCGGGACCCTCGCGACGCGCGACGGCGCGATCAGACCGCGGACCAGCCGCCGTCCGACGGCATGATGACGCCGTTGAGGTTGACGCCGTCGTCCGAGAGCAGGAAGCAGATCGACGCCGCGAGCTGGTCGGGCGTGACCGGCGTGGGCAGCACGGTCATGGCCGCCATGATGCGGTCCTGCGCGAGCTCGTCGTCGAAGCGCGCCTCGATGTTGGTGATGACGGGCCCCGGGGCGACCGCGTTGACGCGGATGCCGCTCGGTCCGTAGATGAAGGCCGTCGACTTGGTCAGGCCGACCACCGCGTGCTTGGACGCGGTGTACGCGACGCCCGCTGCCGAGCCGCGCAGGCCCGCCTCGGACGCGATGTTGACGATCGACCCCTGCCCGGCCTCGAGCATCCGCCCGATCACCGCGCGCGACAGGCGCATCACGCCCTCGACGTTGACGGCGAACACGCGCGCCCAGATCTCGTCGGTCACCGTGGCGATGCCCGACATGTTGTCCATGATCCCGGCCACGTTGGCGAGCGCGTCGACGCGCTCCCCCGCCGCCTCGAGCACGCGGGCGATGTCCTCGTCCTCGGTGACGTCGGCGGTCACCGCGGTGATGTCGAGGCCGTCGTGCTCGGCCTTGAACTCGGCGAGGCGCTGCTCCGAGATGTCGAGCGCGATCACGCGGCCGCCCTCGCGGGCCACCCGCGACGCCGTCGCGCGGCCGATCCCGGATCCGGCGCCCGTCACGATCACGGTCTTGCCGGTGAAGCGACCCTCGGTGATCCGCTCGACCCACTCGGGGGCCTCCACCGGTGCCGCGGCGCCCGACCCGGCCGCCGCATCGTCCACCGGCGCGGGCGCCGCCACGGGGGCCGCGCCGCCGGCCATGCGCCGCTCGGTCTCGGCGATCATGCCGTCGAGCATCTCCTGCGGGAAGCGGCCGCCGCTGATCTTGATGAGCTTGTTCATGGAGAACCGCTTGACGGGGGCGAGCGCGCGCTCGCTCTGGCCGCCCTGGGCGAGCATCTCGCGCATCACGTCGCCGGCGACGGGGTGGGCGAGCCAGTCGGCGACCTTCGAGTCGCCTGTGGGGACAGGGGTGGACATGGGGGTTCCTTTCCTCAGGGGTGGTTCACGCGCGCGCGGGCGGCGGGGCCGGGACGGCGGTGGTCCGGGGTAGCGGGCGGCCGGGACGGAGGGACGATGCGGCGGTCAGCGGTCCGTGACCGCTCGCTTGTGCCGCATCCATGTGTCGCTCCTCGGCTCGCACCGGACAACAGTGTCCGGTTGCTTCAGCCTATACATTCGGTCCATGGCGACCAAGTCGAACCGCGGGCCAGGGGCCGCTGCCGAGAACCGGGCCGCGCTGGTCGCGGCGGCGCGCGAGGTGTTCGCGGAGCAGGGCGTCGAGGGGCCCATCTCGACGGTCGCCAGGCGCGCGGGCGTGGGACAGGCGAGCCTGTACCGCCACTTCCCGTCGCGCGAGGCGCTCGCGTTCGCGGTGTTCGACGAGAACCTGGCGGAGATCGAGAGCCTCGCCGGCCGCCCGGGTACGGAGCTGCGCGACCTCATCGACCTGGTCACGCACCAGCTCGAGGGCAACGCCGCGGTCATCACCTACTTCGCGCGCGAGGAGGATCCCGCGCTGCGCACTCTCGAGGACCGCGTGATGGCGGCGTTCGCGCCCAAGGTGGAGCAGGCGCACCGCGACGGCACCCTCGCGCCCGCGACCACGGTCGAGGACGTGATCCTCGCGATCGGCATGATCGCCGCGCTGGTCGCGCGCGTACCCGCGGACACGCGCCACGCTCGCGTCGAGGCGGCGTGGGCGCTCCTCACCCGAGGGCTCGGGCCGGCCTGAGCCGTGGCCGCGCGCGGTGCCGCCCCTACGCGGACTCGCGCACCACCAGCTCGGTCGGCAGGATCAGCTCGCGCGGCACCGTCGCCTCGCCCGTGAGCAGCCGGATGAGCATGTCGGCCATGTGCCAGCCCATGTCCCGCATCGGCTGACGGACCGTGGTGAGGGGCACGCCGGTCGCGAGCGCCGCCGCGCTGTCGTCGAAGCCGACGATCGCGATCTCGTCGGGCACCGCGATCCCGCGCTCGAGCAGCACCTGCACCGCGCCCGAGGCCATGAGGTCCGAGGCGACGAACACGCCGTCGACCGTGTGGCGCGAGTCGAGGATCTCCCGCATCGCGGCCGCGCCGCCGAGCATGGTGAAGTCGCCGTCGACCACCGGTCCGGCCTCGACCCCGGCGGCGTCGAGCGCGCGACGCCAGCCCTCGAGGCGGTCCAGTGAGCTGCGCATGTTGAGCGGGCCTGCGATGGTCGCGATCCGGCGGCAGCCGCGCTCGATCAGGTGACGCGTCGCGATCTCCGCGCCCGAGACGTTGTCGACGTCGACCACGTAGGCGTCGAGCTCGGGCACGGCGGAGCGGCCACCGAAGACCACGGGCAGGGTCTCGGTGATGCACCTCAGGAAGCGGTCCGAGGTGTGGTGGGAGACCACCAGCGCGCCGTCCACGGCGCCGCCGCCGAGGTAGCGCATGGTCTTCCCGCTCGGATCGTTGTTGGCGATCATGAGGTTGAGGACGTAGTCGCTGTTCTCGAGGCGGGTGTCGATGCCCGCCACGATGTCCGCGAAGAACAGGTCGCCGAAGAACCGGGTGACGTCCTCGGGCGCCACCAGCGCGATGGCCTGCGACTGGTGGCTGGCGAGGGACCGCGCGGCGCGGTTGGGCACGTAGCCCAGCTCCTCGACCGCGCGGCGCACCGCCTCGGCGATCGGCGGCGACACGGAGGTCGAGCCGTTCACCACGCGCGACACGGTCGCGCGGGACACACCTGCACGCGCGGCGACGAGCTCGAGCGTGGGTGCCATGTGCCGCCCGGGGGCGGTCACGCTGGGATCCTCATCGACGGGCATGGGACCATCCTCGCGGAGAGGGCCCCATGCCCGCTGACGACGCGCGGCATCGCCGCTTAGCCCTTCACCGCCCCCGCCATGATGCCGGAGACCAGCTGACGCCCGGCGAACATGAACAGGAGGAGCAGCGGCACCGTTGCCAGCAGCACGCCCGCGAGCACGAGCGAGTAGTCGACGAAGTAGTTCGCCTGGAGGATCGACAGCGACACCGGGAGCGTGGGGTTCTGCGAGTCGAGGACGATGTACGGCCACATGAAGTTGTTCCAGCTGGTCACGAACGTGAAGAGGAACAGCATGGCCGCCGCGGGCCGCGCGGCCGGCAGGCCCACGTGCCAGAACGTGCGGATCATCGAGCAGCCGTCCACGCGCGCCGCCTCGATGAGCTCCGTCGGCAGCGACTGCGAGATGTACTGGGTCATCCAGAACACGCCGAACGCCGTCACGAGCCCCGGGATGATGACCGCGCCGATCGAGCCGGTCCAGCCGAACTTCTGCATGAGGATGTACAGCGGCACGATGCCGAGCTGGACGGGCACCGCCATGGTCGCGACGACCGCGACGAGCAGCGGGCCCGAGCCCTTGAAGCGCAGCTTCGCGAACGCGTAGCCGGCCAGCGTCGACAGCACCACGGTCGAGACGGCCATGGTGGTGGAGACGATGATCGAGTTGCTCAGCGCCTTCCAGAAGTTGACCGCCGGGTTGTTCATGACGGTGGCCGCGTTCGCGAGGAAGTTGCCGCCGGGGAACCACGACATGTTCGGGTCGTTGATGGTGAAGCGGTCGCCGGAGGCGATGAGGAACGACCAGTAGAACGGGAACACCGACGCGATGAGGAACACCGCGAGCGAGGCGTAGACGAACCAGCCGGGGCGCATGGTCGAGACGGCCGCAGCGCCCGCCTTCTTCTTGCGCGTGAGGGGGTTGGTGATGGTGGTCACTTCTTCACCTTCTTGACCTTCGTCGCCTTGACGGCGGCGTCGCCCGCGATGAACCGCCGCGTCACGGCGAAGTTCAACAGGCCGAAGGCGACGATGATGATGAACAGGATCCACGCGACCGCCGCGGCACGGCCGAAGTCGAAGTCGACCCAGCCCATGTTGTAGAGGTACAGCGTGATGGTCTCCCACTGATGGTTGGAGCCGCCCTGGCCGTTGGTGTCGTACATGCGCGGCTCGTCGAAGATCTGCAGGCCGCCGATGGTCGACGTGATGATGACGAAGATCATGGTGGGGCGGATCTGCGGAAGCGTGACGGAGAAGAACCTGCGCAGCGTGCCGGCGCCGTCGATCGCGGCGGCCTCGTAGAGGTCGCGCGGGATGGCCTGCATGGCCGCGAGCAGGATGAGGGCGTTGTAGCCGGTCCAGCGGAAGTTGACCATGGTCGCGATCGCGAAGTGGCTGGGGATGACATCCACGTGCCAGGCGATCGGCGCGATGCCCAGGTCGCCGAGCACGCCGTTGATGAGGCCGTACTTGTCGCCGAACATGTTGGAGAAGATCAGCGCGACCGCGACGGGCGCGACCACGTAGGGCAGCAGCACGCCCATGCGCCAGAACGTCTTGGCGCGGATGTTCTTGTCGAGCATCGCTGCGATGAAGGTGGCGATGATGATCTGCGGCACCGAGGACAGCACGAAGATCGAGAACGTGTTGCGCAGCGAGAGCCAGAACTCGCGGTCCTGGAGCACGAAGGCGAAGTTGTCGAAGCCGGTCATGGTGCCGGTGTTGCGCACCAGGTCCCAGTCCTGGAAGGAGATGAACGCGGTGTACACGATCGGGAAGAGCCCGACCACGGCGAACACGATCCAGAACGGGGCGATGTAGAGGTACGGCGAGAGCTTCACGTCCCAGCGGCCGAGGCGCTGGCGCCACGTGAGCGGGGCGCGCCTGCGCGGTGGCTGGGGGGTGGTCGAGGCCTCGGTCTGAGGCTGCGTGGTGGTCATGCGGTGGTTCCTCTGGTCATGACGGTGCGGGTGACGGGTGCGGGCCGCCCCCGAGGGAGCGGCCCGCACCGTTCAGCGTGTTAGCCGATCGCCTGCACGTCGGCCTCGAACTGGGCCCACGAGTCCGCGGCGTTCATGGTGCCCTCGTCCACGCGGCGCAGCGCGTTGACCATGGCGTCGTTCACCTGGAAGTAGTGCGAACCCTTGTACGGCGACACCGTGACGGCGGCGGCACGCTCGGCGTAGATCTCACCGGCGGGCGCGTCGTTGAAGAACTCACGGGTGTAGCTCTGCACGGCGTCGGAGGCCGCGGCGTCGGGCGAGCTCGGGAAGGCGCCGACGTTCTCGAACGCCTTGGCCTGCTGCTCGGGGGCGGTGAGCCACGCGGCGAACTCGGTCGCCGCCTCGACGTTGGCGCCGCTGGCCGGGACGGTCAGGTACGAGCCGCCCCAGTTGCCGCCGCCGTTCGGGAACGCGTTGGCGATGTCCCAGTTGCCCTCGGGGGCGTTGCCCTCGATGACGCCGAGGAACCACGCGGGGCACAGGGTCACGGCGTAGTCGCCGTTGGCCATGCCGGCCGCCCAGTCGTCGCCCCACTGCTGGAGGCCGGCGGACAGGCCCGCCTCGGACGCGGCGGTGAGCTCGTCGTAGACGGCCTTGACCTCGGGGTTGTCGAGCGCGACGATCTCGTCGGTCGCCGGGTCCTCGTAGGGCGCCTCGAGCTGGCCGATCATGCCCTGCAGCACGGCGGCGTTCTCCTCGTAGAAGCCCTTGCCGGTCGCCTCGGTGTACTGCGCGCCGAGGTCGAAGAACTTGCTCCAGTCGCCGTCGATCGCGGCGGCGACCTCGGTCGGGTCGGTCGGCAGGCCGGCCTCCTCGAAGGCGTCCACGTTGTAGCAGATGGCCTCGGGGCCGATGTCGGTGCCGTACGCGATGAGACGGCCGTCGGCGTCGGTGGCGGCCTGGACCTTCCAGTCGAGCCAGTTGCCGTCGAGGTCCGCGTTGGTGAGGTCCGCGAGCATGTCCGAGTACTGCATGGCCTCGGGCAGCCAGTCGACCTCGATCGCCTCGACGTCCGCGAGGCCGCCGGGGCCGAGCTTCGTGAAGAAGTTCTCGCGGGCGGTGTTCGAGGTGTCGGCGACGTTGTAGACGATCGTGACGTTCGGGTGCAGCTCCTCGTACTCCGCGATGAGGTCGTACGCGTAGTCCGCGCCGCCCTCGGAGTCGGCCGAGTAGCCGAACTGGTTGAACGTCGCCAGCGTCAGGGTGACGGGCTCATCGCCGCTGCCGCCGCCGGCCGTGGCCGTGTTCGACGAGGTGGGCTCGCTCGACGAGCCGCAGCCCGCGAGCGCGATGGCAAGGGTCGCGGCTCCCGCGGCGAACCCGAACGTGGTCTTGCGTCGTGAGAGGCTCACGTTCACTCCTTTGTGTGTGTCCGTACTGCTGTGCGGTGACCGTGAGAGCGCTCTCGTTGTGAGAGCGCTCTCTCGCATCGCGATCAACGTATTGCCCACCCCCGGACGCTGTCAAACCGTTTCGACCGCGCGTGACAGTTTCGTGGCCGAAACGTTACGAACACGCGGCGCGGCCGGCACGGGGGACGATGCGGGGGTGACCTGATCGTGACCGTGCGCCCCTTGGACGGGGCCGGGTGGCCCCGCGATGATCGACCCATGAGGGCTCTCCTAGCAGGGGCGATGCTCGTCGCGAGCGCGGCGTGCGCGGCATGCGCCGGCCCGGCCCAGCAGGACATCGACGACCCCGACAGCCCGGTCGCGCGCTACGACTGGGACCCGCGCGACGGCGGGATGGCGGCGCTGCTCGAGGGCGAGCTGCGCCTCGAGGGCGGCTGCCTCTACGTAGGCGAGGCCGTCTCGGCGTTCCCGCGATCGCTCGCCACGTGGGACTCGCGGGCCGGATACCTGTCCTACGGGGGAGCGACGTACGCGGTCGGGGACGCCATCTCCGCAGGCGGCGGGTTCGTCGACGCGACCACCGCCACCGGGGTGACGATCCCCGCGGGATGCGTGCTCAACGAGTGGGACGAGGTGTTCCTGGTGCAGGACGAGGACCTCGAGCCGTACGCCGGCTGAGGGCGCGGGCGCCTAGCGCGCGAGCGTCGCCTGGCCGAGCACCCGTGATCCCTGGTAGATCACCAGCGACTGGCCCGCGGCGACCCCGCGCATCGGCTCTTCGAGCGCGACGGTGACCCGCGCATCGTCCCTCCGGACGGTGCCCGCGACGGGTGCGCCGTGCGCGCGCACCTGCACCTCGACCGCGGTGTCCTCGCGCGCCGGGACGTCGGGGGCGAGCCACACCACGTCCTCGCCGACCAGGGTGCGCACGCTCAGCAGGGTCTCGGGGCCCACGGTGACCACGTTGCGCGCGGTGTCGATCCCGGTGACGTAGCGAGGCGCGCCGTCCGCGGCCGGGCGCGGCAGGCGCAGACCCTTGCGCTGGCCCACCGTGAAGGCGTACGCGCCCGTGTGGGCGCCCACGACGGCGCCGTGCTCGTCGAGGATCTCGCCCGGCCTCTCCCCCAGCTCGCGCTCGAGGAAGCCCTTGGTGTCGCCGTCGGCGACGAAGCAGATGTCGTAGGAGTCGGGCTTGTTCGACACCCCGAGCCCGCGCGCGACGGCCTCCGCGCGCACCTCCGCCTTCGACGCGACGGTGCCCAGCGGGAACATCGCCCGCGCCAGGCGGTCCGCGCCCATGACCGCGAGCACGTAGCTCTGGTCCTTGGCGGCGTCCGCGGCGCGGTGCAGCTCGCGCACGCCGTCCTCGCGCAGGTCGATCCGCGCGTAGTGGCCGGTGCACACCGCGTCGAAGCCGAGCGCGATGCCGCGCTCGAGCAGGGTGTCGAACTTGATGTGCTCGTTGCAGCGCACGCACGGGTTGGGGGTGCGGCCCGCGGCGTACTCGGACAGGAAGTCGGCGACCACGGTGTCGTGGAACTCGTCGGACAGGTCCCACACGTAGTACGGGATGCCGAGCCTGTCCGCGGCCCGCGCCGCGTCGTTCGCGTCCTCGAGGCTGCAGCAGCCGCGCGAGCCGCTGCGATGCTCCGCGCGCGAGCGGGACAGCGCCATGTGGACGCCCACCACGTCGTGGCCCGCGTCCTTCGCGCGCGCGGCCGCGACGGCGGAGTCGACCCCGCCGGACAGGGCTGCGAGCACGCGCATCAGGGCCTCCCGGTTCGGAACCCGTCAAGTGTACGTGGGCGGTCGCCGCACGGGCACGGGCCATACTGGACCGCATCGCGAGGTCGGGGAGGCGCCGTGGCAGAGGCATCCGTGCTGGTGGTCGAGGACGACCCCGACATGGCCGACCTGCTGGCGACAGTGCTGGGGATGGCCGGCCACACGGTCCGGGTCGCCGGCTCGATCGCCGAGGCGCGCGACGCGCTCCGCGCGGACGCTCCGGATCTCGCGCTCGTCGACCTGGGGCTGCCCGACGGGTCGGGTCAGGACCTGGTGTCGCATCTCGCCGCGCGTCACGCGGACGTCGGGGTCATCATCGTGACGGCGGACGGCCGTGAGGACGAGCACGTGCGCGGCCTTCGCGGCGGCGCCGACGACGTGGTCGGGAAGCCCTTCCGCGTCTCCACCCTGCTCGCGCGCGTGGAGGCCGTGCTGCGCCGTCGCGGCGGGCTCGCCACCGTCGCCGCGCTCGAGATCGCGGGCCTCGTCATCGATCTCGACGCCGTCACCGCGTCGCGCGGGGGCGTCCGCCTGGACCTCACCCCCACCGAGTTCCGCCTGCTCGAGCACCTGGTGCGCAACGAGGGCCGCGTGCTGTCGAAGGCGCAGCTGCTCGAGGAGATCTGGGGGTACGACTTCGGCGGGGACGGCCAGGTGGTCGAGCGGTTCGTGTCGACGCTGCGGCGCAAGCTGGGCGAGCCCGAGCTCATCCGCACCGTGCGCGGGTTCGGGTACGTCCTGCGGGATCCCGCGTGACGCAGGCGCGCTCGCTCGAGCGCACGCTGGTGGTGCGCGTGGTGGCGGTGCTCGCGGTGGGGTTGCTGCTGGTCACCGGCGCGCTCGTGCTGGTGCTCGCGCTGCACCTGCGGGGCGCCACGTCGGATAACCTCGACGCCGCGATCACCACCGTCGAGCGCGCCGATGCGGCGGGCACCACGCTCAACGAGGCCCGGGTGTCCCGCGTGCTCCCCACCGGCGGCGCGATCGCCTTCGTCGCCGAGGACGGGGCTGTCACCGCGATCGCCCCCGACGCGCTCGACATCTCCCGGCTGCCGGTCGACGCGGCGCCGGGCCCCGAGGTCCGCTTCGAGTCGGGCGACCGGACCTACGTCGCGCGGGTGATCGAGACCGAGGCTCTCGGCCTCACGGACGCCTCGGGCGACGCGATCGAGGTCGATCGGGTGCTGGTCGCGCTCGACGTCACGTCCGACCGAGCCACGGTGGCGCGGGTGTCGGCCATCGCCGTGGTCGTGGCGGTCATCGCGACGGTGGCGCTCGCGCTGGTCGCGCGCGCGGTGGTGCGCCGGTCCATCGCCCCGGTGCGCGAGATCGCCGCGACGTCGGCCCGGATCGCGCGCACGGGCGAGCCCGAGCCGCTCCCCGACGGCGGGCCGTTCCGCGAGACGGCGATCCTGGCGGCCTCCGTCGACGACGCCCTCCGCCGCCGTACGGAGGCCGAGCGCGCGGTGCGCGACTTCGTCGCCGACGCCTCCCACGAGCTGCGCACCCCCGTCGCGAAGGTGCAGGGCTGGGGCGAGGTGGCGCTCCACGCCGACCCCGCGGACCCGCGCGCGCGGCACGCGATCGAGCGCGTGGTCGGGGCGGCCGAGGAGCTCGCCGGGATCGTGGACGAGCTCGCGCTGCTCGCGCGCCTCGACGCGGACCCGACCGGCCCACGCGAGCCCGTGGACGTGGGTGCGCTCGCGCGCGAGGTGGTCGCCGACGCCGCCGTGGTCGCGCCGGAGGCGTGCATCACGTGCGCCGTCGCGCCCGGGCTGCCGACCATGGCCGGGGACACGGGAGCGCTGCGGCGCGCGCTGCGCAACCTGGTCGGCAACGCCGTCCAGCACGGCGGCGTCGCGGTGGAGGTCACCGTTGCGGCGCGGGACGGCGGCGTCGCGGTGGAGGTCTCGGACCACGGACCGGGCGTGCCGCCGGAGCTCCGCGACCGCGTGTTCGACCGCTTCTTCTCCGGGGCGCCGGGCAATCCGCGGCACTCGGGCCTGGGGCTCGCGATCGTGAGCGCCGTCGCGCGCGCACACGGCGGACGGGTCGCGCTGCTCGACCGGGCGCCGGGAGCGACCTTCCGGCTGTGGCTGCCCGGGGCGGACGCACCCACTCGCTGACACCCTGACGCCCTGACGCCCTGACCGTCAGCGAACCGTCAGGATCGCATCAGGGCACCATCAGGCCCGCGCGATGAGGTGGGGCCATGCCCCCTCGCACCCTCACCGCGATCGTGATCGTCGGCGTGGTCGGCGCCGCTCTCGCGGCCGGTGAGATCGCCGCGCGCGCCGCGATCCACTCCCGCCTCGCGTCCCCGACCGCGTCCACGCCCCCGCAGTTCGTCGGCAGCTCGGCGCTGCTCGCCCTCGCCACGCGCCGCGTCCCCGTCGCCGTCACCCTCGACGCGCCCGCGGTCGAGGACCTGCTCGCGCCGCGGCTCGCGGAGGCCGCCGGCGTCGACCTCGACGGCGTCACGCTGACCGACGGCGCGCTCGGCCTCGAGGTCGCGCTGGGCGCCGCCGGCCGGCCCGCCACCGTCTGGGTGGGCCTGTCCGCCGCGGACGCGTCCCTCACCGCGACCGTGCTGTCCGTCGAGGCCGCGGGCCTCCAGGTGCCCGCGGCCCTGGTGCTGGGGGACCGCACGACCATGACCCTCGACCGGCCGCTCGGCGACCGCTGCCCCGGCGTGGGCGTCGACGCCGCGGCCGTCACCGCGGACGGCGTCCGCCTCGCCTTCACCGTCTCCCCCGACTCCCACGACTGCACGCCCCTGGAGGATTCATGACCCACGCCATCACCGCGCTCGCCCGCCTCGCCGCGCGACGCCCGCGCACCGTCCTCGCCGCCTGGGCGGCTCTCGTGATCGCCCTCGCGCTGACGTTCGGCGCGCTGGGCGGCGCCTACTCCGACGAGCTCGAGATCCCCGGCTCCGACTCGGAGGCCGCGGCGGCGCTTCTCGCCGACGCCTCGGAGGGCGCGGGCTCGAGCATGATCGTCGCCGCGCCCGACTCCCTCGCGGCGCCCGAGGCCGCGGCGCGCGTCGACGCGCTCGTGGAGGACGTGTCCGCCGCCGCGGGCTCGGCGCTCGACGACCCCCTCGTCAACCCCCTCGACCAGCCCGAACGGGCGGCCGCGACGGGCGCGCTGTCCCCCGACGGCACCGCGGTGTCGGTCTCGATGCCGATCGACACGGACGCCCTCACGGACGCGCAGCTCGAGGACCTCGAGGACGTCGCCGCCGACGCCTCCGCCGACGGCTGGGAGGTCGCGTACGCCGGCGAGCTGGCACGCGCGATGGACCTCGACCACTCCCGCGCGAGCGAGCTGGTCGGCATCGCCGTCGCGATCGTCGCGCTCGGGCTGGGCCTCGGCGCCGTCGCCGCCGCGGCCACGCCGCTCGTCGCCGGGATCGTGGCGGTGACCGCCGGCATCGCCTCGCTGGGCCTGCTCTCGCACGCCACCACCATCCCCGAGATCGCCCCGACGCTCGCGACCATGATCGGCCTGGGGGTCGGCATCGACTACGCGCTCTTCCAGGTGGTACGCATGAGGCGGCTGCTCGACAGGGGCGTCCCGGTGGACGATGCGGTGGTCGCCACCGCGGCCAGCGCCGGCACGGCCGCGGCGTTCGCGGGCATCACGGTGGCGCTGTCGATCTGCGCGCTCGCGCTGTCGGGCGTGTCCTTCATCGGCTGGCTCGGCTACGCCTCCGCGATCGTGGTGATCGTGGTGGTGATCACCGCGCTCACCTTCACGCCCGCGCTGCTCGCCGTGCTCGGGCCCCGGCTCACCACCCGCCGGTCGCGCGGCGCGCGGGAGGGTGCCGGCATCGCCAGGGTCGCGCGCGCCGTGGTCCGGCGCCCGTGGGCCAGCACGCTCGGTGCCCTCGCGGTGCTCGCCGTGCTCGCCGCCCCCGCGCTCACCTTCACGCTCGGCATGACCGGCCCCGGGGACCGCCCCGAGGACACGCAGTCGCGCGCCTCGTACGACCTCCGCGCCGAGCGCTTCGGCGAGGGTGCCAACGCGACCCTCAGCGTCGCGGTCGCGCTCGACCCGCCGGCCACCGGCGCCGACGACCCCCGCCTCGTCGAGGTGTCGCAGGCCATCACCGCCACAGGCGCCGCCTCCGCCACGCCCCTGGTGCCGCTCGACGCGGACCCGGCCGTCGCATCGTCCCGCGTCACCCCGGCGGGCGACGCGAACGCGGACTCCACCGCGCAGCTGGTCGAGGACCTGCGGGCGATCGACGTCGACGGCGCCGAGGTGCACGTGGGCGGCGCCACGGCGTCGCGCATCGACCTCGAGGAGCGGGTCGCGGCGCGGCTGCCGTGGGTGGTCGCGGCGGTGGTCGCCGGCGCGGCGCTGGTGCTCACCGTGGCGTTCCGCAGCGTGCTCATCCCGCTCAAGGCGGCCGCGCTCAACCTGGTCTCGGTGGCGGCGGCGTACGGCGTGGTGGTCGCGGTGTTCCAGTGGGGCTGGGGCGCGTCGCTGCTCGGGCTCGACGGCCCGGTGCCCATCGACGCGTTCGTGCCGATGATCCTGTTCACGGTCCTGTTCGGGCTGTCGACCGACTACGAGGTGTTCCTGGTGACCGCGATGCGTGAGCACGGGGACCGGACGGGCGACGCGCGCGGGGCGATCGTCGAGGGCATGCGCACCTCGGGCCGCGTGGTCACCATCGCGGCGGTCATCATGGTGGCCGTGTTCGCGAGCTTCGTGCTCGACGCGGATCCCACGATCAAGGTGTTCGGCGTGGGCCTCGCGGCGTCGATCATCATCGACGCCACCGTCATCCGCATGCTGCTGGTGCCCACGCTCATGGCGCTGCTGGGCCGTCGCGCCTGGTGGGTGCCGCGGTGGCTGGGCCGGATCCTGCCCGCCCCGCACGGCGCCGGCACGCAGGACCACGAGATGGCCGGCGAGCCCTCCTCCGCTCTCGTCGGCACCGCGCCCTGAGGTGAGGGCGCCACGCGCGTCGCGTCAGGCCGGCCGGCCCGACGCGGCGCGCGCCCGGGCGACCGCGTCCGGCAGCGAGGCCAGCACCGCGGCGACGTCGCCCTCCGCACTGGTCCGCCCCAGGCTGAGCCGCAGCGTGCACGCCGCGTCC
This sequence comes from Demequina silvatica, assembly GCF_000971215.1. Classification (GTDB taxonomy): domain Bacteria; phylum Actinomycetota; class Actinomycetes; order Actinomycetales; family Demequinaceae; genus Demequina; species Demequina silvatica. The sequence goes on along the minus strand of NZ_BBMA01000012.1, from coordinate 99,177 downwards.
TCCGGTGACCAGCCCATCGCCATCGCGACGTGGCTCGACTGCACCACCCCCGCCGTGCACGCGGAGCCCGAGCTGGCCGCGACGCCCGCGGCGTCGAGCAGGAACAGCACCGATTCCGCCCGCGCACCCGGGATGACGCAGTGGACGATGCCGGGCAGACGCCGCGCGGCATCGACGGGTCCCGTGACGGTCGCCTCGGGGACGCGCGCACGCAGCCCCTCCACCAGGTGCGTCCTCAGCCGCTCGACCCGGGCGCGCTCGGCCGCCCGCTCCGCCACCGCATCGTCCACCGCCGCGGCGAACGCCGCCGCGCCCGGCGCGTCGAGCGTGCCCGACCGCACCGACCGCTGCTGCCCCCCGCCGTGCGCGAGCGGAGCGAGCGGGAGGCCCCGCCTCGCGACCAGCGCGCCCACGCCCACCGGGCCGCCCACCTTATGCGCGGACACCGTCAGCGCGTCGAGGCCCGAGCGGTGGAAGTGCACGTCGAGGTACGGCAGCGCCTGCACCGCGTCGGCGTGGACGGGGACGCCGTGCGCGGCCGCGAGAGCGACCACGTCCGCGAGGGGTTGGACCGTGCCGACCTCGTTGTTCGCCCACATCACCGAGACCGCGGAGGCCTCATGGTCGAGAGCGGTGTCGAGCGCGTCGAGGTCGATCACGCCGGCAGGGTCCACCCCGATCTCGATGAGCTCCGCGTCGCCGCGGCCCGCGAGCCAGCGCGCGGGGTCGAGCACCGCGTGGTGCTCCACGGCGGACACGATGAGGCGGCGCCGCGCGGGATCCTGCGCGGCCCGGCCCCAGTGGAGGCCCTTGACCGCGAGGTTGTCCGCCTCGGTGCCGCCGGAGGTGAGGATCACCTCGGGCGCGTCGGCCCCCAGGGCGGCGGCGATGCGCTCGCGCGCGTCCTCGACGATCGCCCGGGCGCGCCGCCCTGCCGCGTGCAGCGACGACGGGTTGCCCAGCTCGCGCGAGGCCTCGAGCCACGCCTCCCTGGCGCTGTCTCGCAGCGGCGTGGTGGCGGCGTGGTCGAGGTAGGTCACGCGGCCCAGTCTAGGAACCGCGCCCTGCCGTCCTCCCTGCTCCTTCCCGGCGCGCCCCGCGGACGCTACGGTGAGCGCAACGGCGAGGGGGCGGGCATGGACCAGAGCTACAACGACCACCTGGCGGAGCAGGCGCGCCTCCAGCACGAGCAGCTCGCCCAGATGCACCAGCGTCAGGCGAGGGACGATGCGGCGGCCGCCTCCGGCGTGACGCAGCCCTTCGCGTTCCGGCGCCACCCGGGCGGGGATGCGCCGCTCGACGGGCCGCCGGGCGTCCCGTCGCCGGCGGGCCGGCGCGTGGCGCTGGTGATCGCGGTCGTCTTCGGGTCCGTGTTCCTCGTGATGTTCGCCCTGGTCGTGTCCTTCATCGTGAGGTCGTGGGTCGAGGTCTCCGACGGCCAGCCGTGGCAGACGGAGGACGGCGTCTGGGTCGAGACCGAGGACGGCACCCTGTGGATCCCGGACGAGGACCTGCCGGCCGTGCCGTGACGCGACGAGGGCCGGGCCCCGAGGCTGCGCGCCCCGGAACCCGGCCCGTCGATGCGGCTACTTCACCAGCCGCGACTGCGAGTACACCCAGGCGTCGACGTAGCCGGCCTTGCTGACCGTCACCTTGACCTTGATGCGGTGACCGCGGTCACCCTTGCGCAGCGTGAACTTCGCGGAGGTCGCTCCCTTGATGGGGTCCCCGTCCTTCATCCACTGGTAGGTGACCTTGGTGGGCCGGGGCGACCAGCCGGCCGCCTCGACGCCGATGCGGTTGCCCACCTTGACGGTGCCCGTGAGGCCCGGGCGGTCGGGCTTGGCCCACACCTGCGGGATCGCGAACGGCTCCGACTTCACGGTGCGGTCGGCGTAGCCGTCGAGCGACGCCGTGACCTTCACGCGGAGGTTCTTGCCGCGGTCCTTGCCGGTCACCGTGTACGTCGCCTCGGTCGCGCCCGCGATGGGCACGCCGTTGCGCAGCCACTGGTACGCGAACGCCTCAGGCGTGGGCTCCCAGTCGCCGGTCTCGGCACGCAGGACCTGGCCCGCGCGCGCCTTGCCGGTGATGGTCGGCGCGGGCGCGGCGGTGAACTCCGCCGGGCCGTCCGTCACGTCGATCGCGATCGCGAAGGACGTGCCGGTCACGTCGCCCTCGACCTCGAGGAGCTGGAGCCCCTCGACGCCGGCGGGGATGGTGACCGTCACGGACGCCGTGCCGTGCTCGTCCAGGGCGTCGGTCGGGAGGGTGTTGGTCACCGGGAAGGTGCCCAGCTCCTCGCCGCCCAGGCTCACCACGACGTTGTCGTCGGTGAGGTCGGGCGCCGCCGTGAACATCAGCGAGGTGAGGTCGAAGGAGAGCTCCTCGCCCGCGGCCGCCTCGAGCGACTCGGCGCGGAGGCCGATCGCACGCTGGTCGTACTCGGTGCCGAGCGAGCCGAACTCGTCGAGGTAGTCGACCATCGCGTTGAGGTCGATGCGCCCGGAGTCCGCCTTGTCCATGCCCTCGGCGAAGGTGGCGAAATTGTCGCCGCCGCTGCCGAGGAACGAGTTGACCGTGACGGTGAACGTGTCGGTCGGCGCGATCTGCTCGCCGTCGAGCCACATCTGGAGGATGCGCTCGCCGGCGGGGGCCGTCGCGTCGTACGTGTACTCGAAGCCGTCCGAGACGCCGAGGCGCAGGAACGGACGCGACGAGCCCGCGGGCTGCCACTGCTCCTCGAGCACGCCGGCGATCTGCTCACCGGTCAGCGTCATGGTCACCAGCGTGTTGGCGAAGGGCTGGACGCTCGCCGCCTGCTTGAAGGTGATCGGGCCGGTGCCGTCGGCGTTGCCGCCGATCATGTCGGCGCGCAGGCCGCCGGGGTTCATGAACGCGATGTCCGCGCCCAGCTCCTCGGTCGCCCATCGCTGGACCTCGGCGACGGCGTTGCCGAGCGTCGACTCGGCGCCGCGGGTGCCGCCGTAGGAGCCGCCCGAGGTCCGCGCACGGTACAGCGGATCGGCCATGTCGCCGAGGACCTCGGCGCCGAGCACGTCGGCATCCGCCTGGGCCTTGGTGACGATCTCCTGGACGTCGGGGTCCGCCTCGAAGGCGCCCACGAGCGCGCACGAGGTGGTGCAGGCCGGGTCCGCCTTCTCGGTCAGGCTGACCGTGTCGGAGTCGATCCGCAGCAGCTCGTGGCTCGCGTCGTCGAAGACGAACACGAGCTGGTCGAGGTACATGCCATACTGGCCGGCGGAGACCACGGGGCGCTCGGTGACGGCGCGTCCCTCCTCGGCCCACTCGGCCACGGGGACGCGGTGGTTGTAGGCGAGGTGGGTGTGGCCGGAGATGACGGCGTCGATGCGCGGCGAGAGCTCGGAGAGCATCTTGCCGAAGTTGTTCGACGTGTCGACGGCGTCCTCGTAGCGCGTGGTGGGAGCGCCCTCGTGGACCAGCAGGAGGGTGCTGTCGACGCCCTCCTCCGCGAGCGCCTCCGCGGCGCGGTTGGCGGCGACCGCCTCGTCCTCGAACTCGAGGCCCTCGATGCCGGCGGGCGACACGAGCGAGGGCGTCTCCTCGGTGACCACGCCGATGAAGCCGAGCCTCACGTCGTCGTCCGTGGTCTCGGTGCCGTTGTCGAAGGTCGCGATCCACGTCTCGGGGAGGGCGGCCGAGCCGTCCTCCGCGTTGCGCACGTTCGCGCCGAGGTACTCCCAGGTGGCGCCGCCGAACGGGTTGTCCGTGGCGTCGTACGGCGCCATGATCCGGTCCGTGAGGTCGCTGAAACCCTGGTCGAACTCGTGGTTGCCCACGGCCGAGACGTCGAGGCCCATCGCGTTGAGGGCGTCGATGGTGGGCTTGTCGTTCGAGATGAAGCTCTCGAACGTGGACGCGCCCACCAGGTCGCCCGCGGCGGTGAACACCGAGTTGACGTAGTTCGACTCGAGCTCGGCGACCGCACCGGCCATCACCGCGGCGCCGGCCTCGCCGTTGGCGAGGGTCGGCAGGATGCGGCCGTGGAAGTCGTTGGTGCCGAGCACCTGGACGCGGGTGCGGCCCAGCTCGAGACCGACCAGGACCGGGTCGTGGTCGGAGGTGCGGTACATGTCCGCGGCGTAGAGGTCCTCGAGCTGCGCCTCGGTCTTGTACTCGGTGTTGTAGTCGAGCACGGTCGGCTCGTCGGCGTTGATGTGGAGGTGCTGCGCGTCGGTGACCTGCGCCGCCATCGAGGCCGAGGCGAACGCGTAGTCGAGCGAGCCCCACTGGCCGTCGTAGACGTACGAGTAGTCCTCGGCGAGCTCGGCGTAGCCGGCCTCGCGGAGCACCTGGATCGGGTCCTCCTGGCCGTACGAGTTGAGGTCGCCCACGAGGATGTAGTCGTCGTCCTCGACGCCGGTCGGGTAGGTGTCGAGCCAGTTCACCACCGCCTGTGCGGCCGCGGTGCGCGCGCCGTTCCAGCAGCTGGCACCGTCACCCTGGTCGGCGTTCTCGCCGGTCGTCGGGCACGATCCCTTGGACTTCCAGTGGTTCGCGACGACCGTGAAGGCCTCGCCCGCGCCGTCCTCGAAGGTCTGCGCGATGGACGGGCGGTTGTTGTCGTCGTCGAACGTCGGGTCCACCGAGTCGTCGAGGACGGCGACGTCGCCCGCCTCGGTGACGACGGCGGAGTCGTAGAGGAAGCCGACACGGATGGTGTCGGTGCCCACCACGCCGGTGTCCACGAACGACCACGTGTCGGTGCCGGTCGCGGCGTTCATCTCCGCCGCGAGCGCGGCGAGCGGCTCGACCCCGGGGGTGTTCTCGAGCTCGGCCATGCCGATCACGTCGGCGTCGAGCGCGACCAGCGCCTCGACCAGCTTGTCGGTCTGCCGCTCGAGCTCCTCGGCCGAGTCGGCGCCGCGGCACTCCTGCTTCGCGCCGTCGGGGCCGCAGATCGCGCCCGAGCCGGTGGTGAGGAAGTAGTTGAGGACGTTGAAGGCCGAGACCTTGACGTCGCCGCCCACCTCGGGCGCCTCGGTCGGCCGCGGGTTGGCGGACTGGAAGTCCGGCGTGCCGGCGTCCGCGCTCACGGGGCGCACGCGCCACGCGTTCGGCGACGCGGAGGCGCCGCCCCACGTGTACGTGAAGACGCCCTCGAGGCCCGTGACGGTGTCGCCGCTGCGCAGCGGGTCCTCCGCCGTCAGCGGCACGCCGCCCAGGCCCATCGGGTCGAGGTTCTGCGCGTTGAGCGCGTCGTCCACCTTGATGCGGTTGAGGTCGTTGGCCGCCTGAAGGGCGACCGCCTCCGCGCCCGGCGCCACCACGGCGGTGGGCTGGTCGAGCTTGCCGTCGCCGGCCACCATGACCTCGTTGAAGCGGCCCAGGAGGTACGTCTCGGTGACGGTGAGCTCCTGCGCGATCTCCACGAGCATGCCCTCGTAGCGCTCGGCGAACGCGGCGTCCGCGAACGGCAGCTCGACGGCGGCCGGGGTCACGCTCGCGCCGGTCGAGAGCACCTCGACCGTGGCGTTCGCGATCTGGGTCTGGCCCTGGTACTCGGCGACCGCGCCGATCACGGAGACCTCGTCTCCCAGGTCGACCTCGTCGGCGCCCGCGTTGAACACGAAGACCGCCTCCGAGGTCGCGGGGTCCTCGTCCTGGTCGGCGTCGCGGGACTGGACGTAGAAGCCGCGCAGCGCGCCGTCGGCGCTCGCGCCCTCGTAGTCGCCCACGACCACGCCCTCGATCGCGACGGTGGTGCCCGCGAGCGGGCTCGTGTCCGTGGTCCCCTGGACCGCGGAGATCGGGGTGACCGCGCCCACGGTGGTGAACGTCGACACGAAGTCGGCCGCCATCGCGTCGGCGTCGCCGTCGACGTCCTCGACGCGGCCGGCGTCGACGGTGAGCTCGCACCCGGTCGCCTCGGCGATCGCGGAGGTCGGGGTCACCGTGTAGGCGGCACCCTCGCCGGTGACGTCGAGCGCGAGGTCGTCGTCGCCGCAGACGAGCGAGAACGCGTCGTTCAGCACCACGTCCTCGGAGAAGGTCACCACGGGCGCGACGTCGGTCGCGACGCCCATGGCGCCGTTCGCCGGCGCGACGCTCGCGACGGTCGGGGCGACGTCGACGGCGGGTCCGCCGTCGCACTCCGCCGTGTGCGAGCCGAGCCCGCCGAACGTGTCGACCGCGGAGGACGTCCACCCGGTCGACGCGTCGAACGCGTCGAGGTGGTCGGTGTCGCCCGCGCAGACGTCCGCGTTGCGCGTCAGCGTCTCGTCGAGCCCGCCGCCCGTCCACTCGGTGCCGGGGTCCACGCCCACCTGCCCGAACGAGTCGATCACGGCGCCCGAGCGCTTGAGCACCAGCGCGTCGTCGCCGTTGAAGTTGGTCACGCCCGACGTGAGGTCGGACAGCGCGGCGAGCGCGGCGCCCGCGCTCGCGTGCGTGATCACCAGCACGTCGCCGGCGGCGAGCGTGCCGCTCAGCGCCTGCGCGGCCGTGGGGCCGTCGGCCTCGACGCGGCCGTTCGAGTACAGCTCGACGGAGTAGTCCGCCAGATCCACCGCGGCACCCGTGCCGTTGAAGATCTCGATCGCCTTGTTGCTGCTGGTCCCCTCCACGTACTCGGAGAAGAACAGGTCGGTCGCGGTTGTCGCGGCCGTGGCCGGGACCGCCGCGAGGACGGAGACGCCGAGGGCGCCTAGGAGGGACGCTGCGCTCGCACGGCGCAGGGCTGGGGATGGTGTGAGAGTCACGCGCTCGACGCTATGCAGGCCCTGCGAACAGTTCGCGTCGGCGTGGTGAACCTCACGTGACCCGACGGTGAACAGTGGGCTACCAGTAGACTCGCGCGCCGGCGCGACCCGGGACCCGCGCGCGCTAGCGTGGCGGGAGACCCCCAGCGAAGGAGCGCACATGTCCGTCTGGTTCGTCACCGGCTGCTCGACCGGGATCGGCCGCGCGACGGCCGAGAGGGCCGCGGAGGCCGGCCACCGGGTGGTCGCGACCGCCCGCCGCCCCGAGACGCTCGACGGCCTGGTCGCCCGCTTCCCCGACACGGTCCTGGCTTTGCCGCTCGAGGTGAGGGACGACGCGGCGATCGCCGCCGCGGTCGACGCGGCCCTGGCGCGGTTCGGGCGGGTCGACGTGCTGGTCAACAACGCAGGTATCGGCTACTTCTCGACCATCGAGGAGTCCGACCCTGCGGACGCGCAGGAGGTCATGGACGCGAACTTCTGGGGTGCCGCGAAGGTCACCACCGCGCTGCTGCCGCACCTGCGCGCGCAGCGGTCGGGCCACGTCTTCACCGTGTCGTCCATCGCCGGTGTGCGGGGGTCCGCGGGGCTCGGCTACTACTGCGCGTCGAAGTTCGCGGTGTCGGGCTTCATGGAGGCGCTCGCCGCGGAGGTGGGCCACCTGGGCATCCGGGTGACGGTGCTGGAGCCCGGCCCGATCCGCACGCTGTGGATCCCCAGCGGCGCGAAGAACGAGGAGATCCTGCCGGACTACGCGGACGTGATGCGGCCGTTCTGGGACCGCATCCACTCGCTCCCGGGGAACCAGCCCGGCTCCCCCGCGGCCGCCGCCGAGGCGATGCTGCGCCTCGCGGAGGATCCCGAGCCGCCGCTTCACCTCATCTGCGGCGCGCACGCCGTCACGCAGACTCGGGCGAAGCTCGCGCGGCTCGGTGCCGAGGTGGATCGGTGGGAGGATCTGTCCCTCAGCATCGACAGGGAGGACTGACCATGGCCGGCATCCCCGGGGGCGAGACGCTCCACGCGCTGGTGTTCGCCGTGCTCGAGCACGGCATCCGAGCCGCCGCGACGCCGGAGGGCCTCCCGGCGTCGCTCGTCGAGGAGACGGGAACCGGGGAGCGGACCATCAAGACCTTCACCGGCGGCTCCGTGGACGCGGGGGTGCGCGCGGCGCGCACCGCGGCCGGGAAGTCGACCGCGGAGCGGGTCGCGATGCTGTGGGACGGCCGCATCACGGGCAAGGACGGCGACGAGCACGCGATCATGGTGATCGCGCAGGAGCGCGGCCAGAGCCGGTCGTTCGTGTTCGCGCAGCGGTACACGCGCGAGGGCGTGGCGGTGGTCCCCGAGGGTCGCCCCGGCTACGTGGCCGACCGCGCGTCGATGCTCGGCTGACGCCCCGCATCGTCCCCACCGCGCCGCCGCGGGAAGAAAATCCTGGTGTTGCCGCGTTGACGGCTCACAATATGGACATGAGCGCCCCTTCCGTCGAGCCGTCGCCCAACGCCCATCGCCTCGGCGTGCACCTGGTGAAGGGCGGCGCCACGGTCGCCGTCTACGCCGCGCACGCCACCGCGATGCACCTGTGCCTGTTCTCCGCGGACGACCGCGCGGAGACCCGGATCCAGCTGCACGGCCCGCACAACGGCATCTGGCACGCCTTCGTCCCCGGGATCGAGGAGGGACAGCGCTACGGCTTCCGCGCCACCGGTCCCTGGCTGCCCAAGCAGGGCCACCGCTACAACCCCGCGAAGCTGCTCCTCGACCCGTACGGTCGCGGGATCGAGGGCCGCCTCACGCCCATGACGGAGCCCGGCGCCCGCGCGCTGCTGAGCTCCCGCGACGCCACCGACTCGGCCCCGCTGATGCCGCGCTCCGTGGTCACGGAGAAGCCGTCCGGCCCGTGGCAGACCCCGCACCCGCGCGTGCCGTGGACGGACACGGTCATCTACGAGACCCACGTCAAGGGCTTCACCAAGACCATGCCGGGCGTGCCCGAGGAGCTGCGCGGCACCTACGCCGGCCTCGCCCACCCCGCCGCGATCGACTACCTCACGTCGCTCGGGGTGACCGCCGTCGAGCTGCTCCCGGTCCACGCGTTCGCGCCCGAGCCTCACCTCGAGCACGGCGGCCTGGACTCGTACTGGGGCTACTCGACGCTCGGCTTCTTCGCGCCGCACGCGGGCTACGCGACGGAGGCGGCCCGCGCCGCCGGCGCGCAGGCCGTCCAGGACGAGTTCTGCGGCATGGTCGACCTTCTGCATCAGGGCGGCCTCGAGGTGATCCTCGACGTGGTCTACAACCACACGTGCGAGGGCTCCGGCGCGGACCGTGTGCTGTCCTGGAAGGGCCTGGACAACCGCGTCTACTACCGCAACCAGGTGCACGCGCCGCAGCACTACGACGACACCACCGGCACCGGCAACACGCTGGACTTCGCGCACCCGCTCGTGTCCAAGATGGCGCTCGACTCGCTGCGCTACTGGGCGACGGAGATGCACGTCGACGGCTTCCGCTTCGACCTCGCGGCCACGCTCGGACGGACCATGCAGGGCTTCTCGAGCGACCACCCGTTCCTGGTGGGCCTCATCACCGACCCCGTGCTCGGCGGCCTCAAGCTCATCGCGGAACCGTGGGACATCGGGCTCGGCGGGTGGCAGGTGGGCAACTTCCCGCAGCCCATGAGCGAGTGGAACGACCGCTTCCGCGACTACACCCGCGCGTTCTGGCTGCAGTGGGGCGCCGCGCAGGCCGGGCAGCGCCACCACCCGACCGCCCCGGAGCTCGCCACGCGCATCGCGGGGTCCTCGGACCTGTTCGGCCACTCGGAGCCCTACGGCATGCGCGGACCGATCGCCTCGGTCAACTTCATCACCGCGCACGACGGCTTCACGGCGCACGACCTCACCGCCTTCAACCAGAAGCACAACGAGGCCAACGGCGAGGACAACCGCGACGGCACGGACAACAACCGTTCCTTCAACCACGGCGTCGAGGGCGACACCGACGACCCGGAGATCCTGCACGCACGCCGGCGCTCGGTGCGCAACATGCTGGGCACCCTGCTCATCTCCGCGGGCACGCCCATGATCCTGGGCGGCGACGAATTCGGTCGCAGCCAGGGCGGCAACAACAACGCCTACTGCCAGGACAACGAGATCTCGTGGTTCGACTGGGAGCACGAGGACTGGCAGGTGGACCTGCGGGAGTCCATCGCGGAGCTCCTCCGGCTGCGACGCGAGAACCGCGTGCTGCGGCCCGGCCGCTTCTACGACGGCGTCGACGAGGACCCCACCGACCGCCTCTACCGCGCGGACTCGGCGTGGTTCCGCCACGACGGCGAGCACGAGGACGAGGACTGGTGGGAGGACCCCGAGACGCGCGTGGTGCAGTTCATGCGGTCGCTGTCCCGGGACGCGGAGGCGGACGCCCTGGTGGTCGTCAACGGCCATAACCACGCGGTCGACGTCCGCATCCCCGAGGACCAGGGCGCGCCGTGGCACCTCGCGTGGGACAGCGCGTGGGACGCCCTAGCCGAGCGCACCGCGGCCGTGGTGGCCCCGGGCGACACGCAGACCATGGAGGCGCTGTCGCTGCGCCTCTACCTCACCGACCCCGCGGCCTGAGCCTCAGCGCCGGGCCGGAAGGCTGATGCGGGAGCGGGTGGGGCGCCTCGCGCCCCACCCGCTCCCGTCCTGACCTAGCGGAGGTTCCGCACGAACCGCGGGTGCGAGATCACCTGGTCCGTGAGGTAGCCCTCCTTCTCCACCGTCACCTTGACGCGGATCCACGACCCGCGGTCGGCGTTCCGCACGGTGTAGGTGGCCTGGGTGGCGCCCGCGATGGGTTTCCCGTTGCGCAGCCACTGGTACGTGTAGCTTTCGGGGGTCGGGTTCCACCCGGCGACCGGCACCGACAGGCGCGAGCCCACGGTCATGCCGCCGGCGATGGTGGGCCGCGCGGGCTTGCCCATCACCTTGGGCACCGCGAGCGGCTCGGAGACCACCCGGGTGTCGAGGCGCCCCTCCTTGACCGCGGTGACCGCGACCTTGAGGTTGGTGCCCCGGTCGATCCCGCGCACCAGGTACGTCGCTCCGGTCTCGCCCGCGATGGGCTTGCCGTTGCGCAGCCACTGGTAGGTGACGGTGGTCGGGGTCGGCTCCCACGTGCCCAGGCGGGCGCGCAGGACGGAGCCGGCCTTGGCCTTGCCCGTGATGGTCGGCGCGGGGGCCGCGTCGAACGGTACCGGCTCGATCTCGAGCGCCGCGAGGGCGTCCTCGACCAGCGCCGCGGCGGCGTCGACGGTCGACTGCCGCGGGTGCTCCGCGCCGAGGACCACGTTCGCCGCCTCGACCGCGAGGTCGAGCGCCGCGAGCGAGTCCGCAGTGTAGCGGGACCGGTCGATCGCCGCCGCCTGGTCGAGCGCGGCCGTGAGCGCGGCCGTGTCCGCCACGGGCACGTCCACCCGTTCGAGCGAGACGTCGTCGAGGTAGCCCCACGCGTCGTGCTGCGTGGTGCCCGCGAACGCGACGGTCAGCACGCCGTCCTCGCCCACGGCGACCTCGGTGCTCGCCGGCACCCACTCGTTCCAGGCGCCGAACGTGAAGCCGGCCGACGCATCGTCCACCGTCGACGTCGCCGTGAGGGCGAGGGTGGCGGAACCGCCGCCCCTGACGCTGCCCGACAGGAGGTAGGTGCCGGCCGCGAGGCCGGTCAGCTCCTGCGTCGCGCTCACGTCGAACGGCGCTCCCGTGCCGTTCCACAGGTTGAGCGAGTACGAGCCGCCCTGGGGGCCGTCGCCGTTCACCCAGAAGGTGCCGACGCCGCTCGCGGGCCACGGGGTCGCCGTGAGGGTCCACGGGGTGACGTCGTCGGCGCCCTTCTCGAAGCCGCCGTTGAGCAGCAGCGCACGCGCCGTGACGGTCACGGTGGCGGTCGCGGTGCGGCCGCTCTCGGTGAGGCCGGTCACCGTGTAGGTGCCGGGCCCGTCGATCCACGCGAGCGAGCCGTTCCACTCCACGGACTCCGTGGTGGTGGTCTCGTCGTACGCCTCGATCGTGACGGTGGCGGGGAGGTCGATCTCCTCGCCCTCGGTGACCGTGAGCGTGACGGGACGCACGGTCGGTTCGGGGATGCTGCCGTCGCCGGGCTCGAGCCCGTCGATCGCGGCGCGCACCGTGGCCGCCGCGGCGTCGGCGGAAGCCTGGCTGGGCTGCTCCGAGCCGAGCACGAACTCGGCGCGGCGCAGCGACTTGTCGACCTGGAACATCGACACCGCCGACCACTCGCCGCGGTCGAGCGCCGCGGCCTCCGCGACCACGTCCTCGAGCGCGGTGAGGTCCGCCTCCTCGACCGGGGTCTCCGCGACCAGCGCGAAGCTGTCGAGCGTGCCCCACGCGCCGTCGGTCACGGTGAGGGTGGCCGAGACGGTCACCGGGTCGCCCGCGTTGACGTGGATGACGTCGGTGACGGGGTGCTGCCACGCGAGGTAGCCCGCGAGCGAGAACTCCTTGTTCACCGTGTTGATGCCCGAGGAGGCGGTGATGTAGGTGCTCTCCCCCGCCACCTTCGCGCGGCCCTGGGCGTACACCGACAGGCGGTAGTCGCCGGCCGGGACGCCGGTGATCTCCTGGATCACGGTGCGGGTGGCACCGGTCGCGGTGTAGAAGTGCGCCGACTTGGTGCCCTCGTACGGGTCATCCGTGCGGGAGAGGTTCGCGGAGCCGGTCCACGGCGCGACGCCGGTCTCGAAGCCGGGGTTGACCACGTAGTTGGTGGAGTCCACCGTCGGGTCGAGCACCGTGAGCGAGGCCGTGACGGCGTCGCCGCCGGCGGTCACGCCGTTGATGGAGTACTGGCCGGCGCCCGTCGCCCACGACTGGTCGAAGGTCCACGTGACAGCGACCTCCTCCGACGTGCCGTCCGTGTACGCGACGGTCACCGTCGCGGGCAGGGTGATGGCGTCGCCGTCGTTGACAGTGAGCGCGGGCGCGGTGATCTGGTCGACCTCACGCGGCGCGACGGTCCCGGTGCGGACGTAGTCCCACACGCGCAGCGACTCGAGGGGGTTGCCCTCGAAGTCGAACATCGCCTGGTTGTCCCAGCCCGAGCCGCCGTAGTTCGCGGCCGCGTCGGCGGAGTACTCGCCTGCGTACGAGGAGGCCCAGCCGGAGCCGAACTCCTCCCACAGCAGCGAGTTCTGCTCGGCCTCGTCGGCGGGGCCCACCGGCAGCCACGCGGGCTCCCAGTAGAAGACGCCCAGGCCGGCCTCGCCCACCTCGGCGACGGCCGCGATGACGTCGCGGACCGCGAGCGCCTGGCCCTGCACGGTCGACGAGTACTGGTCGTAGGCCGTCCTGATGTTGTTGGCGTAGCCGTCGCCGTCCTCGAGCGTGTGCGCCCAGGAGGTCTCCGCGACGATGACGTCCTTGCCGTACGTCTCCGCCACGTTGCTCAGCTGCGTGGTGAGGTTCGCGGGCGTGCCGTGCCAGTACGCGTAGTACGAGCTGGCGAACACGTCGTAGTCGATCTCGTCACCGGTGCCGGTGGTGCCGTCGGGTCCCTCGGCGAGCTGCTCGGCGTAGCCGAGGTAGTTGCCGCGCTCGGGGTTGGTGAAGTGGATCGCGACCTTGGCGTCGGGGACGGTGTCGCGCACCGCCTGCGCGCCGGCGCGGAACAGCGCGGCGGACGCGGGCCAGTTCTCGCCCGACAGCTGCAGGTTGGTGGTCTCGTTGCCGATCTGCACCATGCCGACGTCGACGCCGGCGTCCTCCATGGTCTGCAACGCGTCCGCCGTGAAGTCGTAGAGGGCCTCGGCCTTCTGCTCGGCGGTCATGCCCACCCACGCCTTGGGGACGGGCTGCTGGCCCGGGTGCGCCCAGAAGTCGGAGTAGTGGAAGTCGACGAACACCTTCATACCGGCCGCGGTCGCCCGCTGGCCGATCTCGGTGGCGCGCGCGACGTCCACCGTGCCGCCGCCGTAGCCGCGGCCCTCGGAGTCGTACGGGTCGTTCCACACGCGGATGCGCGCGTAGTTGACGCCGGCCTCGGCCATGACCTCGAACAGGTCGGCCTCCTCGCCCGCGAAGTTCTTGAACGTCACGCCGCTCTCCTCGAGCGACAGCACCGACGAGGCGTCGACGCCGTTCATGAAGTCGTCGGCCAGGTTCTCGACCTGCGGCACCGTGATGCCTGCCTCGATGGGCTCGTCCGCGGCCGCGGCGACGCCCGGCACCGCGACGACGCCGCAGACCGCCATGGCGGTCGCCGCGGTCACGGCGCTGGTGGACCTGAGAGCACTTCTCATGATTCCTTCCCTGTGATCGACCTTGATCCGCCGGCGTGGGCCGGCCTTCCGGACCCGGGGGGTGGGTCCGTGCGGGGGTGATGCTCAGGGGATGCGTCACGGCATCGGGCTCCTCTGCCCGTCCCGCGCGACTCCCCGTCGAATCGGACGGCCTCGCGGCCGCCGCGCACCGGGAGCGGTCGGACCGCACCCTGTGAACGGTCCCAAGTTATCGTCAACATGGGCGCTTCGCGGGCCTCGGCGGGAGATCGTAACCGTACTGTGACCGGTCCCACTTGCGGGGGACGATGCGCGGGTCGGGTGACCGCCGCATCGTCCCGCGGACGGAGGGTACGGACGCACAGGAACGGGGTCCGGGGCGGCCCGCGCCGCCCTGGACCCCGTCCCTGGAAGGAAGGCCGGTCAGCCCTTGACGGAGCCGGCCGTGAGGCCTCCCACGATGTAGCGCTGCAGCGCGAGGAACAGCACCAGCACCGGGATCGCCGCGATGACCGTGCCCGCGGAGAAGATGCCCCAGCGCGCGGTGAGCTGGTCGGACACCCACTGGTACATGCCGACGGCGAGCGTCCAGTTGTCGTTCGAGACCAGCACGATGCGCGCGAGGATGAAGTCGCCGAACGCGGACACGAACGCGAGCAGGCCCACCACCGCGAGCACGGGGCGCACCAGCGGGATGATCATGCCCCAGAAGATCTGCGCATGGCTCGCGCCGTCGATCTTGGCGGCCTCGTCCATCTCCATCGGGATGGAGTTGAAGAAGCCGTACATGAGGAAGGTGTTCGCGCCCAGGGCGGTGCCCAGGTACACGCAGATCAGCGCGATCTTCGAGTCGATGCCGAGCGCGGGCACCACCTCGCCGAGCGAGATGAGCAGCAGGAAGATCGCGACGAACGCGATGGTCTGCGGGAACATCTGCAGGATCAGCAGGCCCGTGAGCGAACCGCGACGGCCCTTGAAGCGGAACCGCGAGAACGCGTAGGCGGCCGCGGCGCCCATGAGCACCGCGCCGATCGCCGCGGCGATGCCGATCACCAGGGTGTTGCCCACCCAGGTCCAGAACAGGGTGTCGTTGAGCGCCTGGTAGTTGGCGAGGCTGAAGGAGCTGAACAGCGTCTCCGTGCCCGACAGGCTGCCGCTCTCGTCGAGCGACGCCGACAGCACGAACACCAGCGGGAACGCGGCGTAGAAGATGATGAGCGCGGCGAAGGGGTACTTCCAGCCGACCTCGCCCCACCACCGCGAACGACGGGTGGGCTTGCGACGGGACGCCTTGCTGGCGGCGGGTGCCTGGGCGGTCATCAGAACTCCTCCAGCTTCTTGGTCTGGCGGAAGGCGATCGCGGAGACGATGCCGACCACCACGAACACCACGATCGAGAGCGCGGCGGCGAGGCCGTAGTCGGCTCTACCTCCGGCGACACCGGAGATCTGATAGATCGCGGTGATGAGGATGTCGGTCGCGCCCAACGGCACGCTCGTATCGTCGAACCGTGGCCCGCCGTTCGTGAGCATGTAGATGATGGTGAAGTTGTTGAAGTTGAACGCGAAGGATGCGATCGCGAGCGGCGCGGTCGACACGAGCAGCAGCGGGAACGTGATCGACCGGAACTGGCGCCACCGTCCCGCGCCGTCGATCTGGGCGGCCTCCATGGTCTCGGAGGACAGCGACTGGAGCGCGCCCGTGCACACCAGGAACCAGTAGGGGAAGCTCAGCCACAGGTTCACGAAGAGGATCGAGAACTTGGCGAGCCAGGGGTCGCCCAGCCAGTTGATGTCGGCCCCGAAGAAGAACCACTTGTTGATGATGCCGAACTCGGGGTTGAGCATGCCTCGCCACAGCAGCGCCGTGAGGAACGCGGGGAACGCGTACGGGAGGATGAACAGCGTGCGCAGCACCTTGCGGCCGCGCACCCGCTCATCGTTGAAGACGAGCGCGAAGAGCAGGCCGAGCAGGAAGCTCGAGGCGACGGTGAGGAACGCGAACGCGAAGGTCCACAGCGTCACGCGGATCAGCGGCTCGCGGTAGTCCGTGTCGGTGACCGCGCGGGTGAAGTTCTCGAAGCCGACGTTGACGTACCAGCCCGCCGGGAGCGTCGAGCCGTCGTCGCCCACGAACGTGCCGTACTCGTTGGCGGAGTACACCACCCCGGAGTCGACATCGGTGAGCGTCTTCGCACCCTCGTCCCACTCGAGCGACGAGCGGTAGACCTTGGCGGTCGAGCCCTCGCGCGTGCGCAGCGAGCCGTCGTCGGCGTTGTCGGAGACCGGGACGCGGAGGTCGGTGACCTGCTGCGCGAGCTCCTGGTCGGACAGCAACGCGCCGCGCTCGACGATCTCCCAGCCGGCGACCTCGGTCGGACGGCCCGTGTCGTCGACCGACCCGCCGACCTCGGCGAGCGGCTGGTCGGCGGTGCCGACCTCGACCACGCCGTCCTCGCTGATCGCGAAGCCCAGCGTGTCACCGTCGCGCACCACGGCGAGCGGGTAGCTCGCGGATCCTTCGACCTCGCGCTCGGACTGGATGAGCGCCGCGTCGACGGCCTGCTCCATGGTGCCCTGGTGGCCGGCGCCGTAGTTGGTGGTCGCGACGTACGCCGTGTACCCCATCGCGAACACCTGGAACACCAGGAGGAAGATGAGCCCTGGGTAGATGTACTTGAGCGGCAGCGCGCGCCGCGAGAAGTACACCCAGTCGGCGGCCACGAGGAACACGACCGAGGCGCCGAGGATGATCCACGCCTGCGCGTTCCAGGCCGCCATGATGCCGGCCACGCCCAACGCGTTGACCACCATCATGAGCAGCAGCTTCACGACGAAGCCCCAGCCCATCCCGGTGAGGCCGCGCGCGAGCGACTCCTTGTTCGGTGCCGGCGCCTGCTCGGCGGTGTCGGTCGACATCTGCTCTCCCGTTCCCATCAGCTCCGCGGATCCTGGCCGGATCCGCCGGTGAGGGGCGGGACGCCTGCGGCGCCCCCGCCCCACCACGGTGGTCTGTCCTAGCCCTCGAGGGACGCGGTCAGGTCGGTGATCATCTTGTTCCAGGTCTTGACCGGGTCAGCACCCTTGATGATCTTCGCCTCGGCGGCGTTCCAGAAGTCCCACACCGAGCCCATCTCGGGGATGGAGGGCATCGGGACGCCCTGCTCGGCCGAGGCCTGGAAGCCCGCGATCGCGTCCGGGAACGGCGCCGACGCGGTGTCGACACCCTCGAACGCGGGGAGGCGCGGGTCAGCGTCGTAGAGCGCCTGCATCGCGTCGGTGGTGGCGATGTAGTTGGTGAGGAACTCGTTCGCGAGGAGCGCGTTCTCGGACTGCGACGACACGTAGAAGCCCTGGACGCCCACGAACGGCGCGGCGGTCTCGCCACCGGCGCTCGGGACGGGGTTCACCGTGAAGTTGACGTCCGCGAAGTCGCCGAGCGCCCAGGGGCCCGCGACGGTGTACGCGCACTTGCCCTTGTTGAAGAGCGTGTTGTTGGTGGCGTAGTCGACGGTGGTCGAGATGTGACCCGCGCCCTTCTCGCCGTTCTCCGAGAGCCAGGTCGCGAAGGCCTCGCCGGCCTCGCCGCCCATGCCCACCTCGGAGGTGTACGAGCCGCCCTCCTGGACGAACACGGGGGCGCCGAAGGAGGTCTGGAACGGGTACATGGTGTAGCCGTCGCCGGTCTCGCCGTTGACGTTGATGCAGAACGCGCGCTCGGCGCCGGACTCCTCGCCCGCGGCGATCATGTCGTCCCACGTGGCGGGGGCCTCGGTGCCGACCAGGTCGGTGTTCTGGATGAGGGCGACGGCCTCGGTGGAGTACGGCAGGCCGTAGACCTGACCGTCGTAGGTCATCGCGTCCACGGCGACCTGCGCGAAGCTCGAGGCGCTCGCGCCCAGGTCGACGGTGTTGACCACGCCGGCCTCGACGAGCGCGCCCAGCCAGTCGTGGGCGCCGATGGTGATGTCCGGGCCCTCGCCGGTGGGGACCTGGGCGAGGAAGTCCGCACGGATGTCCTCGAAGTTCTTCTGGACGAGCTCGACGGTGGCGCCGGTCTCCTCCTCGAAGGTCGCCGCGGCGGCCTCGATGGCGGGCTGGCGGTTCTCGTCCGTCCAGACGGTGAGCGTCAGGCCGGTCGCGTCGATGCCCGACGACGTCTCCGTGGCGGAGGACGAGGGCTCGGCGCTGGTGGTCTCCTCGGTGGTGCCCGACGAGCACGCAGCGAGGAGGGCGACGGAGGTCGCCAGGACGGCGACCTTTCCGATCGTGTTACGCATGGTTGTTCCTTCCAGAGTGGGGCCACATTGCGCGCCTCTGGTGAGATCGCGTCTCTGCGACAGGTTACGTCCGAGTGGGATTCCCGAGGGGGAGCCCACGGTCTTCAGTTGGTGTCTCGTGGTCTGGGCTCGGGACCGGCGCAGCCCGGTCCGTCGCCACGGGTCAGACCTCTTCACCTCCGGACACGTGCGCGGTGCGGATCACGGCGACGCCGCCCCCCGGCACCTCGAACTCGCCATCGGTCCCGGCTCCCGTGAGCAGGTCGGTGCCTGCCACGGAGAGTCGGGCTGCGTCGGCGCCGTGGTTGACGGCGACGACGAAGTCCTCAGCAGCGCCGCGACGCGTGACCACCTCGAGGGTCTCGGGGTTGCCCGAGGCCTCGATGCCTGCGTCGGCGTAGACCGCGTCGAACACGGTCTTGAGCGCATCCACGTCCAGGCGCGTGCCGACGTACCAGCCCACGCCCTTCCCGTGCTCGTTGCGGGTGATCGCGGGCAGCCCCGCGCCCGGGCCGGTCACGTTCTCCGCGACCACCTCGGCGCCCGCGAGCGCGATGTGGTCCTGCCACACGTCGCTCGCGAGGACCTGCTCGCCGCCGCGGGTCCACCGGACGGCCGCCGCGTCACCCTCGCGCAGCGGCAGGAACTCCTCGACCGTGAGGCCAAGCGCGTCGCGCAGGGGCGCCACGAACCCGCCCTCGTGCACGGCGTCGTTCTCGTTCACGATCGCGGAGAAGAAGTTGACGAGCAGGGTGCCGCCGGCCTCGACGTAGCGCGTGAGGTTCGCGGCGGACGATGCGGTGAGCAGGTAGGACGCCGGCGCCACCACGAGCTTGTAGCGGGACAGGTCCTGGCCGGGGTGCGCGAAGTCGACCGTGACGTCGTCGCGCCACAGGCGCTCGTAGAAGGTGCGCATGCGCTCGCGGAACTGGACGTCGTCGGAGGGGCGCCACTCGAGGTCCTGCGCCCACAGCGACTCCCAGTCGTAGAGCACGGCGACCTCGGCCTCGACCACGGAGCCCTGGGCGGGGGCGAGCGCCTCGACGTGACCGCCGAGCTCGACCACCTCGCGCCACAGGCGCGAGCCCGTGCCGGCGTGCGGGAGCATCGCCGAGTGGAACTTCTCCGCGCCGGAGCGGGAGGCGCGCCACTGGAAGAACATGATCGCGTCCGCGCCGCGGCCGAAGTGGCTGAGCGCGTTGCGGCGCATCTCCCCCGGGCGCTTCGCGATGTTGCGGCCCTGCCAGTTCACGGCGGAGGTCGAGTGCTCCATGAGGATCCACGGCTTGCCGCCGGCGACGGAGCGCGTGAGGTCGGCGGACAGCGCCAGCCCGACGTGCGCGTCGGGGTCGGGCGACCACAGGTAGTGGTCGTCGGACACCACGTCGACCAGCTCGGCCCACTTCCACAGGTCCGTGTTCCAGGACTGGTGGGCCATGAAGTTGGTGGTGATGGGCTGCGAGGCGTGCGCGCGGATCGCGTCGCGCTCGATCACGAAGCACTCGCGCAGCTGGTCGTCGGTGAACCGCGCCCAGTCGAGCTTCATCGCCGGGTTGGCGATGGTGGGCGTCGCGGCCGGGGCGACCACGTGCTCCCAGTCGTCGTAGCGCTGGCCCCAGAACGCGGTGCCCCATGCGGCGTTGAGGCCCTCGAGGGTGCTGTAGCGCGACTGCAGCCAGCGGCGCCACGAGGCGACGGCGCGCGGGCCGAAGTCCTCGGCCACGGGCACGCCGTACTCGTTGTGGACGTGCCACATCACCACGGCGGGGTGCGAGCCGTAGCGCTGCGCGAGCTCGCCCGCCATGCGCGCGATCGCCTCGCGGTACTCCGGCGCGGCGTGCGACGCCATGCCGCGCGAGCCGAAGCCCATCACGGTGCCGTTCTTGTCGGTCACCCGCGCCTCGGGGTACTGGTGGAAGAACCAGGCGGGGGGCGACACCGACGGGGTGCCGAGGTCGGCTGCGATGCCGTTCGCGTGGAGCAGGTCGAGCAGCTCGTCCATCCACGCGAAGTCGTAGAGGCCCTCCTTGGGCTCGAGCATCGCCCAGGAGAAGATGCCGACGGAGACGAGGTTGACGCCCGCCTCGCGCATGAGACGCACGTCCTCGTCCCACGTCTCGCGAGGCCACTGCTCGGGGTTGTAGTCGCCTCCGTAGGCGAGACCCTCGACGCGGGGCCAGCTCGCTGCTGCCGTCATGACACTCCTCCGGCCCCCGGAGGAGCCTTGCAAAACTGCGGCGGACCACACTGGCCGCCCGTACTGGGACCGTTCACAGTTTTACCCCGTCCAGGGGCGCCTCAGCAAATCGACCCGCGCAACGTTACCTGTTCGGTATACGTCGTTATCGAACTGTGACCGCGCACAACCTCCTATGGATGCAAGCGGTTACATCGACCGCGAGACACACCATACATCGTCTCTCCCGGGACGCAAGCACCGACCGGTCCCGCACCCGTCCCACGCACGGCGCGCGGCGTCCGGCCTGGTGCACAACACCCCGCTTTACGAGTAGGTTCGGGACATGGCCCGCTCCCCTGAGACGTCCATCGGTCGCATCCCCATCGTGGGGGTCGAGCCTTCGCTCGAGGAGGGCCGGTGGCCCGCGCGCGCGGTGGTGGGCGAGGCTGTGCCGATCACGGCGACGATCTTCCGCGAGGGCCACGACGCCGAAGGCGCCACCGTGGTCATCACGCGGCCCGACGGGCGGCACGAGCGCCTCCCCATGCCGCTCGACGACTGGGGCAACAGCCGCTACCGCGCCGCGTTCATCCCGCGCCACGAGGGCCTCCACCAGTTCCGCGTCGAGGCCTGGTCGAACCCGTTCGCGACCTGGCTGCACGCGGCCGAGGTCAAGATCCACGCGGGCGTCGACGTGCAGCTCATGCTCGACGAGGGCGTCGCGATCCTCACGCGCGCGCTCACCGAGGTGCGGCACACGCCGGCCCGCAAGGCGCTCCTCGAGTCCGCCAGGGCCTCCCTCCAGGACGGGGCCCTGGCCCCGGAGGCCCGCCTCGCCCCCGCATCGTCCCCCGAGCTCAAGGCCGCCCTCACCGCGGCGCCGCTGCGCGACGACGTCACCGCGTCCCGCGAGTACCCGCTGCTGATCCAGCGCGAGAAGGCGCTGGTCTCCGCCTGGTACGAGATCTTCCCGCGGTCCGAGGGCGCGCGCTTCTCCAAGCGCACCGGCGAGTGGCACTCGGGCACGTTCGCGACCGCGGCCAAGCGCCTGCCGGGGATCGCGGACATGGGCTTCGACGTGGTCTACCTCACGCCGATCCACCCGATCGGCGTCACGCACCGCAAGGGCCGCAACAACTCCCTCAAGGCGGAGCCGGGCGACCCCGGCAGCCCGTACGCGATCGGCGCGGCGGAGGGCGGGCACGACGCGATCCACCCGGAGCTGGGGACGATGCGCTCGTTCCGGGCCTTCGTCAAGGCGGCACGGGGCCTGGGGATGGAGGTGGCGCTCGACGTCGCGCTCCAGTGCTCCCCCGACCACCCGTGGGTGACCGAGCACCCCGAGTGGTTCACGCAGCGCCTCGACGGCACCATCGCGTACGCGGAGAACCCGCCGAAGAAGTACCAGGACATCTACCCGCTGAACTTCGACAACGACCCCGAGGGCATCTACCACGCGATCCGCGACATGCTCCAGGTGTGGATCGACGCGGGGGTCACCCTGTTCCGCGTCGACAACCCGCACACCAAGCCGCTCACCTTCTGGGAGCGGCTGCTGCGGGACATCGCGGAGCGCCACCCGGACGTGATCTTCCTGTCGGAGGCGTTCACGCGTCCCGCGATGATGCACACGCTCGCCAAGATCGGCTTCCACCAGAGCTACACGTACTTCACCTGGCGTCAGAACGCCGAGGAGATGGGCGAGTACCTCGAGGAGGTCTCGGGCGACTCGTCGTTCTACATGCGCCCCAACTTCTGGCCCACCACGCACGACATCCTCACGCCCGACATGCAGCACGGCGGCCCCGCGCTGTACCGGATGCGCGCGGCGCTGGCCGCGACCGGATCGCCCTCGTACGGCATCTACACGGGCTACGAGTTCGTGGAGAACGTGCCGCGTCCCGGCGTCGAGGAGCAGATCGACAACGAGAAGTACGAGTTCAAGGCGCGCGACTGGGCGGACGCGGACCGCTACGGCATCGCGAGCCTGCTCACCACGCTCAACGCGGCGCGGGCCAAGCACCCGGCGCTGCGTCGCCTGCGCGGGCTGCGGGTCCACCCCACCACCAACCCCGAGCTGCTGTGCTTCTCGCGCCACGTCCCGGCCGCGGAGTCGCCCACGGGCAAGGCGGACACGGTGATCGTGGTCGCGAGCTTCGACCCCCACCACGTCCAGTCGGGCGTGGTGACGCTCGACCTGCCGGCGATCGGGCTCGGGGACGACGCGCGCCTGCTGGTCGACGACGTCGTGGGCGGCGCGACCTACACCTGGGGCCGCGACTTCTACGTCCGGCTCGACCCCGCCGTCTCGCTGATCCACGTCGCCGTGGTGAGGCCGTCATGACGTCCACCGTCGCCCACCGCCAGGCTCACCTCGAGGGAAGGTCCTGATGCCCCGCCGATTCGATCCCGCCGTGCTCGCCGACATCGCGCGAGGCACGCACCACGATCCCCACGCCGTGCTGGGCCCGCACCCCGAGGACGGGGTGGTGGTGATCCGCGCGCTGCGCCCGCTCGCCGACGCCGTCGAGTTCGAGACGCTCGAGGGGCGGTTCCCGGCGGAGCACACCCATCACGGCGTGTGGCTCGCGGAGATCCCCGGCACCGCGATCCCCGACTACCGCGTCCACGCCACCTACGGCGACTCCACCACGGTCACCGACGACCCCTACCGGTTCCTGCCGCTGCTGGGCGAGCTGGACCTCCACCTCATCCGCGAGGGACGCCACGAGCGCCTGTGGACCGTGCTGGGCGCGAACGTCAAGCGCCTCGACTCGGTCCTGGGCGACGTGGTGGGCACCGACTTCGCCGTGTGGGCGCCGAACGCCCGCGCCGTGCGCGTGGTGGGCGACTTCAACCACTGGCAGGGCGCCGCCCACGCGATGCGCACGCTGGGCGCCTCGGGCATCTGGGAGCTGTTCATCCCCGGCGTCGCGGCCGGCACCGCCTACAAGTTCGAGATCCTCGACAAGAACGGCCACTGGCGCCAGAAGGCCGACCCGATGGCGCGCCGCACGGAGCTGCCGCCCGCGACCGCCTCCGTGGTCGAGGAGTCGTCCTACGACTGGGGTGACGGCGACTGGCTGGCGACCCGCGCATCGTCCCAGCCTCATCGCAGCGCGATGAGCGTCTACGAGGTCCACCTGGGCTCGTGGCGCCAGGGGCTCGGGTACGTCGAGCTCGCGCAGCAGCTCACCGCGTACGTGACCGACCTGGGCTTCACGCACGTCGAGTTCCTGCCGGTGATGGAGCACCCGTTCGGCGGGTCCTGGGGCTACCAGGTGTCGGGCTACTACGCCCCGACCTCGCGGTTCGGCTCCCCCGACGAGCTCCGCTACCTCATCGACACCCTCC
Source organism: Demequina silvatica (assembly GCF_000971215.1). Lineage (GTDB taxonomy): Bacteria > Actinomycetota > Actinomycetes > Actinomycetales > Demequinaceae > Demequina > Demequina silvatica. Next base: position 75,337 of record NZ_BBMA01000012.1, on the reverse strand, counting down.
ACCAGGCGGGGATCGGCGTGCTGCTCGACTGGGTGCCGGGCCACTTCCCCAAGGACGAGTGGGCGCTGGGACGCTTCGACGGCACCCCGCTGTACGAGCACCCGGACCCGCTGCGCGGCGAGCAGCCCGACTGGGGCACGTTCATCTTCGACTTCGGCCGCTCCGAGGTGCGCAACTTCCTGGTCGCGAACGCCGTCTACTGGCTGCAGGAGTTCCACGCCGACGGCCTCCGGGTCGACGCGGTCGCCTCCATGCTCTACCTCGACTACTCGCGCGAGGCGGGCCAGTGGCGCCCCAACGTCCACGGCGGCCGCGAGAACCTCGACGCGATCGCGTTCCTCCAGGAGGCCAACGCGACGGCCTACCGCAACGCGCCCGGGATCGTGATGATCGCCGAGGAGTCCACCGCGTGGCCGGGCGTCACCGCGCCCACCAGCGCGGGCGGCCTGGGCTTCGGGCTCAAGTGGAACATGGGCTGGATGAACGACACGCTGCGCTACATGGGCGAGGAGCCCGTGCACCGCTCGTACCACCACCACACGGTGACGTTCTCCCTGATGTACGCGTTCTCCGAGCACTACATGCTGCCGCTGTCGCACGACGAGGTGGTGCACGGCAAGGGCTCGCTGGTGGACCGCTTCCCCGGCGACCACTGGCAGAAGATGGCGCAGCTGCGCGCCCTGCTCGCGTACCAGTGGACGCACCCGGGCAAGACGCTGCTGTTCATGGGCTGCGAGTTCGGGCAGTACGCCGAATGGTCGGAGGGCCGCTCGCTCGACTGGTGGCACCTCGAGGACCGCCTGCACGACGGCGTGCGCCGCATGCTCGGCGACCTCAACCGGCTCTACCGTGAGACGCCGCCGCTGTTCGAGCGCGACTCCGATCCGGCCGGCTTCCGCTGGATCGACGCCGACGACACGCGTCGCAACACGCTCGCCTTCCTGCGGATGGACGATGCGGGGCATCCGGTCGCGGTGGTGGTGAACTTCGCGGGGGTCCCGCACGAGCGGTACCAGCTGCCGCTGCCCGAGGCGGGCGGTTGGGACGAGGTGTTCAACACCGACTCCGAGGTGTACGGCGGCTCCGGCGTGGGCAACCTGGGCCACGTGGTCGCGGCCCCGCGCGCGATGCACGGCTTCCCTGCGGTCGCGGAGATCCGCGTGCCGCCCATGGGAGCGGTGATCCTGCGGCCGTCCGCCTAGCGCTCTCCAGTTCGCTGCGCACGGTCTCAGGCGCGACACGCGGGCGATCTCCCCTTCCACAGGGGTGATCGCCCGCGTGTCGGCTGGCCTACCGTGCTGAGCGAACCGCGGCGGGGGCGTCAGTAGAGCGCCGAGGCGAGCGCCTGACGGGTGCGCAGCACGCGCGGATCCGCCGGATCCACCACCTCGAGCAGCTCGAGCAGGCGGGCGCGCACGCGATCGCGGTCGTCGCCCGCGGTCGCCCTCACCAGCTCGACCAGGCGCCCGAACGCATCCTCGAGCTGGCCGCCCAGCACGTCCATGTCCGCCACCGCGAGCTGCGCGTCGACGTCCTCGGGCGCGTCGGCTGCCGCGCGGCGCACCGCCGCCAGGTCCGCGGTGCGCGAGCGGTTCATCAGCCGCACCTGCGCGCGACCGGCGCGCGCCTCGTGGTCCTTGGGGTTCTCGCGCAGCGCCTGGTCGAACGCCGCCTCGGCGGCGTCGAGGTCGCCGCGGTCGATCGCGACGTGCGCCTCCTGGTGCAGCGGCGGCAGCGGCGGCTCGGACGGCTCCGGAGCGGCGTCGCCGGCGGGCCCGAGCCCCTCGGCTGCGCCCATCTGCCGCGCGGCCTCGACCACCTGGCCCATCACCTCGACCATCTGCTCGCGCGTCGCGGCGCCCTGGAACAGCGGCGCGGGACGGCCGCCGATCAGCGCCACGGCGGCGGGCACCGCGCGGATCTGGAACGCCTGCGCGATCGCGGGCTGGGCGTCCACGTCGCACGCCGCGGCGCCCACGCCGGCGGAGGCCGCGACCTCCTCGAGCGTGCGCGCCATCTCCTCGCTCTGCGGCGACGCCGCGGAGATGAAGGCGATCACCACGGGACGCTGCAGCGACTGCTGCGCGAGCTCCTGGAAGGCGGCCTCGTCGATGGTCGCGATCCCCGAGTCGGCGCGGCGCGACCGCGCCGCGAGCGCCCCGAGGTCGACGGCGCCGCGCAGGGCGGCAGGGGTGTCCGTCATGAGTCTCCTCGTCCGGTCGGGGCTACTGCGCCGCGACCTTGATCAGGTGGTGGTCGGCCGCGACGACGGCGGGCTTGCCCTGACCGTCCGCGGGCACATGGAAGACCACCAGGTCACGGTACGTGTGGGTGACGCGGTCCTTGAGCTTGCCCTTGACCAGCGCCTTGTCCGCGTCGGAGATCGACACGGTGGCGCCGCCCTTGACGCGCAGCGAGGACGTCACCACGAGCGGCGCGAACACGAGCGCCCCGCCGTCGGCGGTCGCCATCGCGAACGTCTCGTCGACGCGCGCCTGCACGGTGTCGACGTAGCTGCCGTCGCCCTTCTTGGCCGCGGCGGTCAGCACCTTGCGGGCGGCGAACAGCCGCGCCCGGTACGTGTCGGCCGCGAACTCGTCGGCGAACTCGCTCTTGGGACCCTGACGCAGCAGTTTGACGTAGTCCCGCACCACCTTCCGGGGCGTCGGGTCCACGGCGTCGGAGTCGAGCGGCAGCTGGTTCGAGCCGACCGCCGGCCCAGGCATCGCGGGCAGCGTGGCGCCGGGCACCATGTGCGCCCAGTCGATCAGCGCGTAGTCCGCGTCGATGTCCGTCTGCTCCCACAGGAGCACCAGCGGCGTCGCGTCCTCGGGCGCCTCGGTCACGCCCACCATGATGCGCGGGAACACGCCCTCGGCGCTGACGTACACCGCCTGCTGCGCCTCGGGGATCTTCTCCACCGCGGACTTGTCGCCCGCCGCGGCGAGCTCGTACTGGACGCCGCGCACGGTGACGGCGGCGCCCTGCACGCGCTCCCCCAGCAGCTCGGGGTCCTTGGCCTTGTCGGCCGCCTGGAGCTCCGCGAACGTCGCGGGCACGATCCTGTCGATCTGCGTCTGCGTGATCGCCGAGCTCTCCTGCGCGGCGGGCGCCGCCACGGGCTCGGGGACCGCCGGCGTGCAGCCGGCGAGCAGAGCGATCCCGGCGAGCGCGGCGCCGGCGACTGCCGCCTGCCTTCTCATGCTCGCTCCTCTCGCTCGTCGGTGGGGCCGGCCGGCGCATCGTCCCCCTGGACCGGGAGCTCGCCGGTGGCCGGGTCGATCTCGCCGTCCACGATCGGGATGCCGCCGGAGGCGGTCATCGCCTCGCGTCGCTCGCGGCGGCCGCCCGGGGAGGCGGGCGCGGCGGGCTTGCGGCCGGCGACAGCGGTCTCGACCTTCGAGCCGGCGCCGCGGTGGTCCACCAGCAGCGACACGAGCGCGATCAGGCCCACGACGGCGAGCACGCCGCCCCACCACTTGAGCGGGGTGACCCAGCCGTCGTTGACCACGCGGTCGATCTTCATCGCCACGCCGGTGAGCGGGGCGCCGTCGGCGGACTCCGCGACGATCGTCAGGCCCACGGGCAGCGAGTCGGCCTCGAGGGTGAGGGTGCCGTCGCCCTCCCACGAGTCGCGCCAGATGTCGGCGATCTCGGGGGTGGACGATGCGGCGGCATCGGGCGTCGCGGACGCGGACGGCGTCGCGGACGCGGCGGCCGCGGGGCTGGCGTCCGCGGTCGGCTCGCCGCTCGCGTCGGCGGACGATGCGGGGGTCGCCGAGGCGGTCGGCTCCGGCGAGGCGGTGGCCTCGACGGCCTCGGTGGACAGGTCGTCCCAGGTGGGGACGCCCGTGAGGCGGGTGGCGTCGCGGGAGGCGGCCCACTCCTCGGCGTCGGCGGTGCGGCCGGCGTAGGCGACGATCTCGCCGTCGCCCTCGATGGTGAGGGTGCCGCCGGGGGCCATGGCCACCATCTCGGGGCCGATGATCAGCACGGGGGTGTCGACGGCGGCGCTCGGGGTCCCGAAGGCCGCCGGACGCATGGCGTCGGCGATCAGGCCTCCGATAAGAAGGAGCAGCCCGAGCGCCCCCGCGATGAGCGCGGTGGTGCGCAAAGTCACGTGATTCTCCGTTCGTCTCGCTGTTCACTCTACGAGACATGCCCCGAACGCCGCTCCCGGCGACTTTGTTCCGCGCCCCGCACGGGCACTACCCTGAGGGTCGAATGCCACACCCGCGGCGCCCCCCGCCGCGGCACCGAGGAGAGTCATGGCCGAAGAGAACCTGCCGTTCCCGCTTGCGATGCGCGGCTATGACCGCGAGGCCGTGGCCGCCCACATCGCCCGCCTCGAGGACGCCGTGCGCGAGCAGAGCGCCGCCGTCGAGCAGGCGCGACGCGAGGCCCAGCAGACCCGCTCCTCGCTCGACGAGGCGCAGAAGTCGCTGCGCGAGGCCGAGCAGCCCACCTACAAGGGGCTGGGCGCGCGCGTCGAGCAGCTGCTGCGGTCCGCGGAGGAGCAGTCGTCCGACGTGATCGCGCGGGCGAACACGCACGCGCAGGACACGGTGGCCCGCGCGAACGTCGCCGCGCAGCAGCTGCGCGCACGTGCGGACAACGAGGTCGCGGAGATCCTCGCCCAGAGCCGCCGCGAGGCCGACGAGATCAAGACCCAGGCCGAGCACACCGCCGCCGGGCTGCGCGAGGCCGCCGAGCGGCAGGCGGGCGAGGCGCTCGAGCGCGCGCAGCGCGACGCCGAGCGCGTCCGCTCCTCCGCCGAGGCCGAGGCCGCCGAGGCGCGCGCCACCGGCGAGCGCGAGGCGCACACGCTGCGCGCGAGCGTCGAGCGCGAGGCCACCGAGCTGCGCGTCACCAGCCAGCGCGAGGCCGCCGACCTGGTCGACGCGGCGCGCGCGGACTCCGAGCAGAAGCTCGCGCACGCGCACCAGGAGTCGAGCCGCCTGCGCGACGAGGCCGCATCCTTCCTCGCCGCCTCGCACGCCGAGGCGGACGAGCTCACCGAGGCCACCCGCGTCGAGACCGAGCGGCTCAAGGCGGACGCCGCGCGGACCGTCGGCGAGGCGCGCGAGGAGGCCGCCGCGACCCGCAAGGCCGCCGAGGCCGCCGCCGGGCACTCGATCGCGGAGGCCGAGCGCGAGGCCGCGAACCTGCGCGCCATCGCCGAGGCCGAGGCCTCGGACATGCGCATCTCCGCCGAGAGCGACGCCGCGACCATGCGCAACGACGCGGCCGCCGCGCTCGCCGAGGCCGCCGAGGAGGCGCAGGAGGCGCGCGACGCCGCCGAGCACGACGCCGCGGAGGCGCGCCGGATCGCTGCCGAGGAGGCCGCCCAGCTCCGCGCGCTCGCCGAGCGCGAGACCGGCCAGCAGCGCCGCGAGGCCGACGCGTACGTCGCGGACGTGCGCCACACCGCGGAGCAGGACGTCGCCCAGCTGCGCCACGCCGCGGAGCAGGACGTCGCCGAGAAGCGCGCCGTCGCGGCGCGCGAGACCGCCGCGCTGCGCACCGCCGCCCAGGCCGAGGCCATCGAGGCGCGCGACAGCGCGGACGCGTACGCCGCGGAGCTCCGTCAGGAGACCGAGGCGTGGGTCGCGCACCTGCGTCAGGAGACCGAGGCGTGGTCGGGCGCGGAGCGCCGCGACGCCGAGGCGTTCGCCGCGACGCTGCGCAAGGAGACCGAGGCGTGGGCGACGGCCGAGCGCCGCGACACCGACGCGACCGTCACCGCGCTGCGCGAGGCCACCGAGGCGTGGGCCGCGACCGAGCGCCGCGAGGTCGAGGCCTACGCCATCGCGCACCGCGAGGAGGCCGAGGCGTGGGCCGCGGACCTGCGCCGCGAGGCGGAGGCCTACGCGGCGACGCAGCGCGAGGACGCGGACAGCTACGCCGGCGCGCTGCGCAAGCGCGTCGAGGGCGAGGTCGCCGCGCTGCGCGAGGACGCCGACACCTACGCGACCACGCTGCGCAAGCAGGTCGAGGCCGAGGTGGCCGCCCTGCGCGACGAGACCGAGGCGTGGACCGCGGACGAGCGTCGCACCGCCGCTGCCGAGGTGGCCGCCCTTCGCGCCGCCACGGCGGCGTGGGACGCCGAGCAGCGCGAGGCGACCGACGAGGAGCTGGCCGCGCTGCGCCGCGAGCACGACGAGCTGGTCGCCGCCCAGCGCCAGGACGCCGACGCCTACGACGCGGACACGCGCCGCGAGGCCGACGGCTACTCGGGCGAGACCCGCCGTGTCGCGGACGCGTACGCGACCAAGGAGCGCCAGACCGCCGAGGCCTACGCCGCCGAGCAGCACCGCGCCGCGGACGCCTATGCGGCCCAGCAGCGCCGCGACGCGGACGCCTACGCCGCGCAGCAGCGTCGCGACGCGGACTCCTACGCGACCCAGGTGCGCGAGGCCGCCGACCAGGAGGTCGCCGACGTGCGCGACGAGGTCGACGCCGAGATCGCCGAGCAGCGGCAGGCGGGCCAGGCCGCGGCCGAGTCCGTCCAGGCGGAGGCCGAGGCGCTGCTCAAGGACGCGCGCCGGCAGGCGGGCGAGCTCCGCCGCTCCTCCGAGGAGGAGGCGACCGCGGTGCGCGGCGCCGCCACCACCGAGGCCCTGCAGATGCGCCAGGCCGCCGAGTCCGAGACCGCGGACCTGCGCGCCACCGTCAACGCCGAGCTCGCCGAGCTGCGCTCCACCGCGGACGCCGAGGCCGCCCGCCTCACCCGCGAGGCGGAGTCCGCCCTGGCGCGCGCCCAGCAGCAGGCGTCCGACCTGCGGGCGTCCACCGACCGCGACTCGAAGGACGCCCTCGCGAACGCGAAGGCCGAGGCGAAGCGCCTGATGGAGACCGCGACGGTCGAGTCGACGCGCATGCGCGAGGAGGCCCAGGCCGAGGCCGAGGCCGCCCACGAGGACGCGCGCCGCACCCGCGAGGACCTCGAGCTCGACGTGGTGACCAAGCGCGAGCAGGCGGAGCGCGAGCTCACCCGCCGCCACGAGGAGGCGACCGCGGAGACCGCCGCGATGGTGGACGACGCGAAGCGCCGCACCGCCGAGGCGGAGGACCGCCTGAGCGCGACCCTCGAGCGCGCGGAGTCCGTGCGCCGCGAGGCGGAGGTCCACTCGCAGACGCTGCTCACCAACGCGCGCAACAACGCCGACGAGATCGTCTCCGAGGCGCGCGAGCACGCCGAGGCGATCATCTCCGAGGCCGTGAGCGACGCCGAGCGCGAGCGCACCATGGCCGCGCGCGAGGTCGACGAGCTCAACCGCCAGCGCGAGTCCATCACCACCTACCTCGACGACCTCCGCGGCCTGCTGTCCTCCGATCCGGTGGGCAACCTCGCCCGCGCGAGCCGCCTCCAGGCGGAGCACGAGGCCGAGCGTAGCGAGGCCTGACATGGCGTCGCGCGACGACCACCAGCGCCTCGCGGACGCGCTCGACGCCCGCAGGCGGGCGGAGTCGCGCGAGGCCGCCGCGCTGCTGGCGGCGTTCGCGAAGGACGCGGTCGCGGCGGGAGTGGACACCGAGGTGCTCACCGCGCGCACGTACAGCGGCTCGGCGCGCGTGCGCACGCAGGTGCGGGGCTGGTACCTCAAGAGGGACCGCTCCGTCGGCGTGGACGCGGAGGGACGCTTCTACGTGCTGTCGACGCCGGGCGGCCTCAAGGAGCGCCTGCGCGGCGCGATCCTCTCCCCCTCCGACCCGCCTCTCGAGCTGGGCCGCGGGGGCCGCGACGGCGAGTCGCTGCCCCTGACCGAGGCCCTGCGGCTGCGGCTCGACGGCGGCAACCGCTGGGGCTGAGCCGGCGGCTCGCCCGGGCATGAGAGAGGGGAGCACCTCACGCCCCCCTCGTGGTGAGGTGCCCCCCGCACGCCATGGTGGCACGGCCGCGCGAGACGCGCCAGGGCCGTCGACCACATTTCACAAATCGGAAACGCGGGACAAGTCGCCCACGCGTGACGCCGGTGCGGCGGGTGCGCCGCGCCGGCAGCGCGCGGGCCGCGGCTCAGCCCGCGTCAGCGCGGTCGACCAGGCCCGCGACCAGGGCGGCGACCCGTTCCGGCGCCTCCCACGCGCTCAGGTGGCCCACCCCGGCGAGCACCTCCGCCTCGACCCCGAGGGCCTCCGCCATGGTGCGGGCGGCGTCCACCCCGGCGATCGCGTCGTGCTCCCCCACGGCCACGAAGGCGGGCACGTCGAGCGCCTCGAGCACGGCCGTGCGGTCCGGGCGCGCCGCCATGGCGCGCTGACCCCACGCGATGCCGTCGCCGCCGTGGCGTGCGATGTTCGCGGCGACGGCCGCGACCAGGGCGTCCCGCGCATCGTCCCGCGTACCTACCAGGCCCTCCGCGGCGCCCCGCGCGTCGGGGTGGCCCTCCGCGCCGTCCACGCGCTCCGCGAGCGCGAGGCGGGCCTCGCGGGCCTCGTCCGTGTCCGCGGTGCTGCGGGTGCCCAGGAGCCCGATCCCCGCCACGGCCTCGGGGTGCCGCTCCGCGACGGCCATGGCGATGTAGCCGCCCATCGAGCAGCCCACCCACACGGCCTTGTCGCGGCCGGTGACCTCGCGCATGGCGAGCACCGCGGCGTCCGCGATCAGCTCGAGCGAGGGCTCCTCCTCGGGCAGCGGCATGTCGCCGATCCCGGGGACGTCGAACGTGATGATGTCGCCCGGGAGCACGGGGAGCGCGTCGAGCAGCGGGTCCCATTGGGCCCTGTCGACGGGGAACGCGTTGAGCAGCACCAGCGGCGTGCCGTCGGGGACCAGGCTCACGGGCTTCTCCTCTCGGGGCGGGCTGACCTCATTCCACCATGGACGCGGGGACGGCGTCGGGCAGCGGCGCGCGGTCGGGCGCGACGCGCGCCACGATCGCGTCGAGCACCAGCTTCACGAACCTCTCCCCCACCCACAGGTGCTTGGCCTCCGGCACGTCGACCAGCTCGAGCTGCGTGAGCGGCGCGAAGCGCTCGCGCGCCTCGGCGGGCTGGAGGAAGTCGTCGTGCTCGGGCACCAGGGCCGTCACGGGCTTGCCGGTGGCCGCCCACCGCTCGAGGTCCGCGTCGGTGGCGCGGTGCAGCGGCGGCGACAGCAGGATCGCGCCCTCGACGTCGAGGTCCGCGCCGTGCATGAGCGTGAGCTCAGTGCCGAAGCTCCATCCCACCAGCCACCGGTGCGGCAGCCCGCGGCTTACGGCGAAGTCGACTGCGGCGCGTACGTCGGCGGCCTCGGTGACGCCCTCGCCGAACCCGCCCTCGCTGGTGCCCCGCGGCGAGGACGTGCCGCGGGTGTTGAAGCGCAGCACGGCGACCCCGGCGAGCGCCGGCAGCCGCCACGCGGCCTTGCGGTACACGTGCGAGTCCATGAAGCCGCCGTGCGTGGGCAGCGGGTGGAGCGTGATGAGCGTCGCGGTGACGGGCCCCTCGGCCGGCAGCGCGAGCTCGCCCACGAGCGTGAGCCCGTCCTCCGTGCGCAGCTCGATGTCCTCGCGGTCCGCGCGCAGCACGGTCATCGAGCGCAGCTCGACCAGGTCCTCCTGCATGGTGTCCTCTCTCAGGGCGCTCAGCGGGCGCGCCCGAAGCCCTGCCAGCAGCCGGTGTGCCAGTGGCGGCGGGCCTCGGCGGCCGCCTCCGCGCCCATGATGCTCTCGACCGGCCACGCGACCACGTGCTGCACCGCGCCGGAGATCTCCCCCTGGCAGCCCGGGCACACGAACGTCCGGTCCGTGGGCCGCGGGATCGCGACGTAGTAGTCCTCGCCGCGCGGTCCCGGCTCGATCCGCGCGCGGTTGCCCCACGCGCGGTCGACGTCGAGCTCTTGGTGCGGCTGGCCGTACGGGCGCTTGGACGAGCGACGACCGGAGGGCATGCCCTCCAGTCTACGGAGCCGCCGGCGTCAGTACGTCCGCGCGGGCGTCTCCACCTGCGCGTCCAGCTCCGCGACGGGCAGGGGGTCGCGGCGCGCGATGGTCGCGCTGTACCAGTACGCGGAGTCCTTCCAGCGGCGCTCCTGCGTCGCGTAGTTCACGCGCACCAGCCCGAAGCGCTTCGCGTAGCCCTGCGCCCACTCGAAGTTGTCCATGAGGCTCCACGCCATGTAGCCGCGCACGTCGGCGCCCTCCGCGATGGCCGTCTCGACCGCCCGCAGGTGGTCGTGCAGGTACCTGACCCGCGCATCGTCCCTCACGCGGCCGTCCTCGCCCAGCACGTCGTCCCACGCGCCGCCGTTCTCGGTCACGTACAGCGGCTTGCCGGTCTCGCGGTGGATCTTCATGAGGTGCGCGTGCAGCGCGCCGGGGTCGGTGTTCCAGCCCATCGCGGTGAGCTCGCCGGGAGGCGTCATGAACTCGATCTGCTCGTCTCCGGGCCACGGGGAGTTCGCGCCGGCCTTGTGGCCGTCGGCGAGGGTCGCGACGTCGGACGATGCGGCGGCCTTGTTCGCGTGGTGCCTCACCACGTGCGAGGCGTAGTAGTTCACGCCGAACCAGTCCACGGTCCCGTGCATCTCCTCGAGGTCGCCGGGGTGCACGAACGACCAATCGGTGAGGTGCGCCGTGTTCGGCCTGAGGATGGCGGGGTAGGTGCCCTCGATGAACGGCTGGTGGAACATCGTGTTGGCGAGCGCGTCGATGTGCGCGGCCGCGTCCCGGTCCAGCGGGTTCGAGGGGTCCCACGGGCGCGGCGTGTGGGAGTTGTTGACGATCCCGACCTGCATCTCAGGGCGCACGGCCTTGATCGCGCGGTAGGCACGGCCGTGGGCGAGCAGCAGGTGGTGGGCGGCGGTGAGGCCCTCGACGTCGTCCGCGTGGCCGGGGGCGTGCGCGCCGGCGCCGTAGCCCACGAACGAGCTCACCCACGGCTCGTTGAAGGTGGCCCAGGTCTGGACGGCGTCGCCGAGCTCCTCGGTCATGCGCAGCGCGTAAGCGACGAACGCGTCTACGGTGTCGCGGCTGAGCCAGCCTCCCTGGTCCTCCAGCGCCTGCGGGAGGTCCCAGTGGTACAGCGTGGCGAGAGGCGTGATGCCGCGCTCGCGCAGGCGGGCCACCAGGGCCTTGTAGAACTCGATGCCCTCCTGGTTGAACTCCCCCGTGCCCGTGGGCTGGACGCGCGGCCAGGAGATGGAGAAGCGGTACGCCTGCAGACCCAGGTCGACCATCATGTCGATGTCGCGCTCCCACCGGTGATAGTGGTCGCACGCGACGTCGCCCGTGTCCCCGCCGACCACCTTGTCGGGCGTGTGGGTGAAGGTGTCCCAGATCGACGGGCCGCGACCGCCCTCGGTGGCGGCTCCCTCGATCTGGTAGGCGGCGGTGGCCGCGCCGAAGATGAAGTCCTGAGGGAAGGTCATGGCGCGAGCCTAGCCGAAACGATTCGACCCGCGTCCCGCGGTGCCCGCTTCCGCGGCGTCCGCCCGCCACCGCGGCGTCCGCCCGCCACGGCGGCGCCGGGACGCTCGCCGTGCTTTTCGCTTGGCTGATGCGTCCTGCGGGACGCCCGAACTCGCGGCGCACCGGGAGTCCGAGGTGGGCTGTCCCGCAGCGCGCACAGGTCGCCCGGAAAGCACGGTGAGCGTCCCGGAGGGACGATGCGGGGGTCGGCTCCGCGCGTCGCGTGCCGGGCCGCCTGCGGCGGGCTCAGAAGAGGCGGTCGCTGAGGTCCTCGTTGCCGCGCATGGCCTCGTAGTCGAGGAGCACGCAGCGGATGCCGCGGTCCTCCGCGAGGACGCGGGCCTGCGGCTTGATCTCCTGCGCCGCGAACACGCCGCGCACGGGCGCGAGCAGCGGGTCGCGGTTCATCAGCTCGAGGTAGCGCGTGAGCTGCTCGACGCCGTCGATCTCGCCGCGGCGCTTGATCTCCACGGCGACGGAGCCGCCGGCGGAGTCGCGGGCGAGGATGTCGACCGGGCCGATCGCGGTCATGTACTCGCGGCGCACCAGGCTGTGGCCGTCGCCCAGCAGCGTGATCTGCGCGGCGAGCAGCTCCTGGAGGTGCGCCTCGACGCCGTCCTTGATCAGGCCGGGGTCCGCGCCGAGCTCGTGCTCGGTGTCGGACAGGACCTCGTGGAGGTCGATCTCGAGGCGGTCGTCCGTCTTGTCGTGCTGGACCACCCACACCTCGGTGACGCCGCGCTCCGCGGCCTCCTCCGTGACGGAGGAGGTCCGCAGAGTGCACGGCGGGCTCATCCAGTTGAGCGGCTTGTAGGAGCCGCCGTCCGAATGAAGCAGGACCGAGCCGTCGGCCTTGACCATGATGGCTCGGGTCGCGAGCGGAAGATGCGCCGAGAGCCGCCCGGTGTACCGGGCCGCGCAGCGCGCGATCACCACCCGCATCAGTGAGCGGCCGTCTCCCCGGCCTCGCCCGCGGGGGCCGCGGGCTCCACGACGACGGTGACGACGTCGCGGTCGAAGGAGACGAAGCCGCCGTCGATGGCGAACTCGGCGTCGCCGTCGGCCCCGCCGCGCACGCGCACGGTGCCGGTCCGCAGGACGGACAGCACCGGCTCGTGCCCGGTGAGGAGGCCGATCTCGCCCTCCACGGTCGGGGCGATGAGACGCTCCGCCGTCCCCGACCAGAGAACCCGGTCGGGGGCGACGACGTCGACGGTGAGCGGACCGGCCATGATCAACCGATCTCCTTCTGGATGCGGGCCCAGTTCCTGTCGAGGTCCTCGAGACCACCGATGTTGAAGAAGGCCTGCTCCGAGATGTGGTCGTACTTGCCGTTGACCAGGCCCGAGAAGGCCTCGACGGTCTCGGACAGCGGCACGGTCGAACCCGGCACGTTGGTGAACTGCGTCGCCATGTAGGTGTTCTGCGAGAGGAACTGCTGGATCTTGCGCGCACGCGCGACGATGATCTTGTCCTCCTCGGAGAGCTCGTCCACACCGAGGATCGCGATGATGTCCTGCAGCTCCTTGTTGCGCTGGAGGATCGACTTCACGGCGTTCGCGGTCTCGTAGTGGTCGCGGCCCACGTAGCGCGGGTCGAGGATGCGCGAGGTCGACGTCAGCGGGTCCACGGCCGGGTAGAGGCCCCGCGACGCGATCTCACGCGAGAGCTCCGTGGTCGCATCGAGGTGCGCGAACGTGGTGGCCGGGGCCGGGTCGGTGTAGTCGTCCGCCGGCACGTAGATCGCCTGCAGCGAGGTGATCGAGTGACCGCGGGTCGAAGTGATGCGCTCCTGGAGCTGGCCCATCTCGTCCGCGAGGTTGGGCTGGTAGCCCACCGCGGACGGCATGCGGCCCAGCAGGGTCGACACCTCGGAGCCCGCCTGCGTGAAGCGGAAGATGTTGTCGATGAACAGCAGCACGTCCTGCTTCTGCACGTCGCGGAAGTACTCCGCCATCGTCAGCGCCGACAGTGCGACGCGGAGACGCGTGCCCGGCGGCTCGTCCATCTGGCCGAACACCAGCGCCGTCTGCTTGATGACGCCGGACTCGGTCATCTCCTCGATGAGGTCGTTGCCCTCACGGGTGCGCTCGCCCACACCGGCGAACACCGACACACCGTTGTGGTTGTTGGCGACGCGGTAGATCATCTCCTGGATGAGGACGGTCTTGCCGACGCCCGCACCACCGAAGAGGCCGATCTTTCCACCCTGCACGTACGGGGTGAGCAGGTCGATGACCTTGATGCCGGTCTCGAACATCTGGGTCTTCGACTCGAGCTGGTCGAACGCGGGAGCCTTGCGGTGGATGGGCCAGGTCTCGGTGATCTCGATCTTCTCGCCCTCCTTCCCGTTCAGCACCTCGCCGGTCACGTTGAACACGTGGCCCTTGGTGACGTCGCCGACGGGCACCGAGATGGGCGCGCCGGTGTCGGACACCTCGGCGCCGCGCACGAGGCCGTCGGTGGGCTTGAGCGCGATGGCGCGCACCAGGTTGTCACCGAGGTGCTGCGCGACCTCGAGGGTCATGTGCAGCACTCCCTCGCCCTCGCCCTGCGAGGACAGGTCGATGTCGACCGTGAGCGCGTTGTAGATGTCGGGGATCGCGTCGGCCGGGAACTCGATGTCGACGACCGGGCCGACGACTCGCGAGACGCGACCGACGACGGGCGCGTCCGCGGCGTTGGCCGGGGTGGTCTCTGCGGTGGTGGTCATGGATCTCTCGCTTCTTGTCACGAGGCCGCGAGCGCATCTGCGCCCGAGACGATCTCGCTGATTTCCTGGGTGATCTCGGCCTGACGCGCCTGGTTGGCGAGCCGGGTGTAGTTGCGGATGATGTCCTCCGCGTTAGACGTCGCGGTGTTCATCGCGCGCTGACGGCTGGCGAGCTCGGAGGCCGCGCAGTGCAGGAGGCTGCCGAAGATGCGCGACTCGATGTAGCGCGGGAGCAGCGCGTCGAGCACCTGCTCCGCGGACGGCTCGAAGTCGTAGAGGGGCTCGATCTCGCCCTCCTCCGTCTCCTGGACGCCCTCGACGATCTCGAGCGGCAGGAGACGCAGGACCATGGCCTGCTGCGTCACCATCGAGACGAACCGGGTGCCGACGATGTAGATCTCGTCGACCCCGCCGTCCTCCTTCGACACCTGGAAGCGCTCGAAGAGGGCACGCGCCATCTCGCGGGCCGTCTCGCGGTCCGGGGCGTCCGAGGCCCCGGTCCACTGGCCTGCGAGCTCGCGCCGGCGGAACGCGTAGTACGACACGGCGCGGCGGCCGGCGGCGAACTGCACGATCTCCTTACCGTCCGCCTGCAGGCGGCCGCGTAGGCGCTCGGCCTCACGGATGACGTTCGCCGAGTAGGCGCCCGCCATGCCGCGGTCCGCGCTGATGACCAGCACGGCCGCACGGCCCGTGTCCGTGCGCGCCGTCGTCAGCGGGTGGTCGACGCTGGAGTGCGCCGCCACCGCGCTGATCGCGCGGGTGATGGCCCGCGTGTACGGGGTGGCGTGCTCCACACGGAGCCGCGCCTTCCCGATACGCGAGGCCGCGATGAGCTCCATCGCGCGGAAGATCTTCTTGAGCGAGCTGGTCGCCCTGATCTTCTGGCGATAGACGCGCTGCTGTCCGGCCATCGGCTACTTCTTCTCCGCGACGATGCGCTCCTGCTCGACCGCGACGCTCTCGCCGTCGTCCACCGAGGACTCGGTGGAGAGGTTCACGCTCTCACCCTCGAGGAAGGTCGACACGAAGTCGTCCACGTGGGTGTGCAGCGCGGACTCGTTGTCGTCCGAGAGCTGGCCCGTCGAGGCGATGTCGTCGAGGATCGAGGTGTTGCGACGCAGGTGGTCGAGCAGCTCGCGCTCGAAGCGCAGCACGTCGCCCACGGCGATCTTGTCGAGCTTGCCCTTGGTGCCGGTCCATACGGACACGACCTGCTCCTCGACCGGGAACGGCGAGTACTGGGGCTGCTTGAGCAGCTCCATCAGGCGGGCGCCGCGGGTCAGCTGCTGACGCGAGGCCGCGTCGAGGTCGGACGCGAACATCGCGAACGCCTCGAGCGAACGGTACTGGGCGAGCTCGAGCTTGAGCGTGCCGGAGACCTTCTTCATGGCCTTGACCTGCGCGGAACCGCCGACGCGCGACACGGAGATACCGACGTCGACCGCGGGACGCTGGTTCGCGTTGAACAGGTCCGACTGGAGGAAGATCTGGCCGTCGGTGATCGAGATCACGTTGGTCGGGATGTACGCCGAGACGTCGTTGGCCTTGGTCTCGATGACGGGCAGACCGGTCATCGAGCCCGCGCCCATGTCATCCGACAGCTTGGCGCAACGCTCGAGCAGGCGGCTGTGCAGGTAGAACACGTCGCCGGGGTACGCCTCGCGGCCCGGCGGGCGGCGCAGCAGCAGCGACACGGCGCGGTAGGCCTCGGCCTGCTTCGACAGGTCGTCGAAGATGATGAGGACGTGCTTGCCGTCGTACATCCAGTGCTGGCCGATCGCGGAGCCGGTGTAGGGCGCGAGGTACTTGAAGCCGGCCGGGTCGGACGCGGGGGCCGCGACGATGGTCGTGTACTCGAGCGCGCCGGCCTCCTCGAGGGCGCCACGCACGGAGGCGATGGTCGAGCCCTTCTGGCCGATGGCGACGTAGATGCAGCGGACCTGCTTCGTCGGGTCGCCGGTCTCCCAGTTCGCCTTCTGGTTGATGATCGTGTCGATCGCGATGGCGGTCTTGCCGGTCTGGCGGTCGCCGATGATCAGCTGGCGCTGGCCGCGGCCGATCGGGATCATCGCGTCGATGGCCTTGAGGCCGGTCTGCAGCGGCTCGTGCACCGACTTGCGCTGCATGACGCCGGGCGCCTGGAGCTCGAGGGCGCGGCGCGCCTCGGTCTCGATCTCGCCCAGGCCGTCGATCGGGTTGCCCAGCGGGTCCACCACGCGGCCGAGGTAGCCGTCGCCCACGGCGACCGAGAGCACCTCGCCGGTGCGGTGCACCGCCTGGCCCTCCTCGATGCCGGTGAACTCGCCGAGCACCACGACGCCGATCTCGCGGACGTCGAGGTTGAGCGCGAGGCCGAGCGTGCCGTCCTCGAAGCGCAGCAGCTCGTTGGCCATGCAGCCCGGAAGTCCCTCGACCTGCGCGATGCCGTCGGCCGCGAGCGTCACGCGACCCACCTCGTCGACCACGGCGCCCTTGGGCTCGTAGGACTTCACGTAGCTGTCGAGTGCAGCCCGGATCTCGTCGGGGCTGATCGTCAACTCTGCCATGCCATCTCTCCTGTCAGTGCCGCGGTGGCGGCGAATGGTGCGTCGGGTCTAGCCGACAAGTCGTCGTCGTGCCTCGTCCAGCCGGGACAGCACGGTGCCGTCCACCACCTCGGACCCGACCTGAACTCGGATGCCGCCCAGGACCTCGGGGTCCACGGCGACGTTGATGAGCACCTCGCGTCCGTAAGCCCCCGAGAGGATGCCTGCGAGGCGCGTGCGCTGGGCGGCGCTGAGCTCGACCGCGGCCGTGACCTGCGCCACGACCTTGTCGCGGTGCTCGGCAGCGGACTCGAGCAGCGCGTCGATCGCCGGGATGAGGCGACGTCCGCGCGGGTTGCCCACGACCCGGCGCAGCAGCGCCTCCGTCGTGGGGACCAGCTTGCCGCCGAGCACACCGTCGAGGAGCGCGACACGCGCCTCCTTGGTGGCCGACCGGTTGCTGAGCGCGGACAGCAGCTCGCGGTTCGCGACCAGCTCGCGCTGGACGCGGAACAGCTGCTCCTCGACCTCGTCGAGGGTGCCCTGCGTCTGCGAGTACGCGAAGATCGCGCGCTCGCCCGCGTCGTCGATCGCCTCGGCGAGGTCCTGCTCGGCCGACCAGCGGGCACCGGCGAACGACGCGAGGACGTCCTTGACCCTCGCGTCGTACGCCGAGAACACCGCGGCGACCAGTCCGGCCTTCGCCTGGGCCGACCGGGCGGGGTCGGTGAGCGCACGGCGGAGCGAGCCCGACGCGTCGATCGCGTCGACGGCGGCGAACAGCTGCTCGGCGAAGACCAGGCCCTCGGCTCCGCTCGCCGTCACCACCGGTTCGAACTCACGGAGCACCGCGTCTCTCGACGCCTGGCTCGTTCCACGCATGTGCTTAACCCTCCGCCTTGACGGTCGTCTCGAGCTCGGTCAGGAACGCGTCGATCACGCGCTGCTGACGCGCGTCGTCCGCGAGCGACTCGCCCACGATGCGCGACGCGAGGTCGGTCGCGAGCGTGCCCACCTCGGAGCGCAGCGACACCACGGCCTGGTGGCGCTCGGCGTCGATCTGGCGCTGGGCCGTCTCGACGATGCGCTCCGCGTCCGTGCCCGCACGGCGGCGGGCCTCGGCGAGGATCTGCGCGGCCTCGACGCGGGCGTCCTCACGGATGCGCGCGGCCTCGGCACGGGCCTCGGTGAGCTGAGCCGTGTACTCCTCGAGCGCGGCGGCGGCCTCGGCCTGAGCCTTCTCGGCCTTCTCGATGCCGCCCTGGATGAGCTCCGCGCGCTCGTCGAGCACCTTCTGGATCTTCGGGAGGAACACCCGCGTGAACACCACCGCGATGATCGCGAAGATCACGATCGACCACAGCAGGTCGTAGGGGGCGGGCAGGATCAGATCCGCGCCCTCCACCTCCGTGGTGTGCGCCTCCTCCGCGAGAAGCAGAGTCTGGGCGAGCATCATCAGAAGATGAAGCCGGTGACCAGGCCGAGGAGCGCGAGCACCTCGACGAACGCGACACCGATGAACATGGTGGCGCGGAGCTGGCCGGAGACCTCAGGCTGGCGCGCCATGCCCTCGATGGTCTTGCCGATCAGGATGCCCAGGCCGATGCCGGGGCCGATCGCGGCGAGGCCGTAGCCGATGGTCGCGACGTTGCCGGAGACCTCAGCGAGAGTGGTGGTGTCCACTGTGTGTTTCCTTCCGTTGTGACGAGGCCGGGGCTTCCGGCCGCGCAGGCTTGGGGTTTAGTGCTCTTCCTCGAGTGCCATGTTGAGGTACACGGCCGCAAGCATGGTGAAGACGTACGCCTGAAGCAGGGCGACGAAGATCTCGAACAGCGTGAAGGCGAAGCCGGCGGCGAACGTCACCGCGGCCATCGACTTCATCGCGCCCGCCGCAGCGAAGAAGAAGTACTGCGTGGCGGAGAAGCACAGGACCAGGAGCAGGTGACCCGCGATCATGTTGGCCGCGAGTCGCAGCGCGAGCGTCGCGGGACGCAGGATGAACACCTGGAGGATCTCGATGGGCGTGAGCAGCAGGTAGATCGCCTTGGGCACGCCCGGGGGGAACAGGTTGTTCTTGAGGTACCCGCCCAGGCCGTGCTTCTTGATGCCGTACGCGAGGTACAGCACGTAGACCCACAGCGCCATGATGATCGGCAGGCCGATCAGCGACGTGCTCGCGATGTTGAGGAACGGGATCACGCCCGTGATGTTGAAGAACGTGATCGCCAGGAAGATCGTGGTGAGGATCGGCAGGAACTTCTTGGTCTCCGCGCCCATCACGGGCTCGACGATCTGGTCCTTGACGAAGTCGAGCATCATCTCGAGGGCGCCCTGGAGGCGGCCGGGGACCACCTTCGCGCGGTTCGCGACGAACCAGAACAGGGCGATCAGCGCGATGGCCGCGATGACGCGGACCATCATGATGCGGTTGAACTCGAAGATGGTGCCATCGCCGAAGATGGCCGGGGGGAAGAAGTCGGTGATCGACGGGGCGTGGAAGCCGTCCGAGCTGAACATCCTCTCGATGTAGCTCTTCGACTCTCCCGAGTCGGTGGCTTCAGCGCTCACGACCGCGGCCAGCAAGTTCCCCACGAAGTCTCCTGTGCGAATGGCTTCTTGGGCGCGGACCACCGTCCGGCGCCGTTGACTGGCCGTAAGCCTAACGCATCAATCCCGGGACGAAGTACCCGGATCCGCGTACGGAATGCGCGCTTTGCGCATCACCGCGACGTCCACCGCGAGGGACGCGATGATGCCCGTCACGGCGGTCGCGGCGAAGGCCTCGCGGTGGAAGCCGTCGACCCCCTGAAGTAGCAGGAGCGCGATGATGATGACGGCCATCTTGCCCAGCCACGAGAACGCCACGATCCCCGCCATGACGTGCGGCGGCTTGCGGTGCGCGACCAGCATGGACGCCTGGGTCGGGATCGCCCCGATCGCGGCGACCACGGCCCCGACCAGCGCGGCGACGGCCCCTTCCGGCCCCACGAGGAGCCACGCGGCGGCGGCCCCGATCACGGCGATCGCGACCAGCACGATCGAGGTCACCCGGATGGCGCGGCGGTACAGCTGCTCCTCGGCGGTCACTTCTCCTCCTCGGAGTGGGGGACGGGGGACGATGCGGCGGTGGCCCCGGGCGCCGCGGTGACGGCGGGCGCGGGGCCGGCGGGCGCATCGTCCCCATGCCGTCCCTCGGGGGTGATGCGCTGCAGCGCGAAGACGGCGTGGCCGGCCCGGCGCCACTGGCGCGAGAAGAACCGCGCGAGGCGCGGCGAGAAGGTGATGGCGGCGGCGCCGACGATGCCGAGCCCGGTGACCAGCACCGCGCCCCACAGCGGCAGGAACACCACGGAGACCGTGCCGAAGGACAGCACCGCCGTCCAGATGTAGAGGACCGTGACGGCCCAGCGGTGCGAGTGTCCGCGGCGCAGCAGCAGGTGGTGCAGGTGGTGCTTGTCGGGCGAGAACGGCGAGTCGCCGCGCGCGGTGCGCCGGATCACGGCGGCCGCCATGTCGACGAGCGGCACGGCCAGCACCATGATCGGCAGCAGGATCGGGATGAACGCGGGGATGCGTTCGCGCTCGGAGACCACGGCCGGGTCGATCTGCCCGGTCACGATGATGGTGGCGGCCGCCAGCATGAGGCCCAGCACCATCGAGCCGGAGTCGCCCATGAAGATGCGCGCGGGGTGGACGTTGTGCGGGAGGAAGCCCAGGCACGCGCCCACGAGCAGCGCGACCACGATCGCGGCGAGCGACGAGTAGTCCCCCGGCGTCGCGGAGCGCGCGAGCATGTACGTGTAGGAGAAGAACGCGAGGCCGCCGATCGCGATCATGCCCGCGGCGAGGCCGTCGAGGCCGTCCACGAAGTTGACGGCGTTCATCGCGATCACCACCACGAACACCGTGGCGATGAGCGACACGTACGAGCTGCCGATGGTGACGCCCGCGATGGGCACGGTCACCAGCTGCACGCCTCCCGAGGCGAGGACCAGCCCGGCGAGGAACTGCCCGGCGAGCTTGGCCATCCAGTCGAGGTCGAAGATGTCGTCAACCATGCCGAGCGCGCACACGATCGCGGCGGCGCCGAGCACCGCCCACGCCTCGCGGCCCGCCTCGAACACGGGGAACAGGAAGGGGATCGCCGAGGCGACGATCCCGGCGGTGGCGATCCCGAGGAAGATCGCGACGCCTCCCAGGCGCGGGATCGGGGTGGTGTGGACGTCGCGCGCCCGCACGGCGGTGATGGCGCCCACGCGGAACGCGAGGTGCCGCATGGCCGGGGTCGCGACGTACGTGACGAGCGCCGCGATGGCCATCAGGGTGAGGTAGACCTTCACCCGTCGTCACCTGCGACGGCGTCCTCCCCCACGATGTCGACGATGGTGTCGCGGGAGATGCCGCCCTGGCGGACGATGCGCAGGCGGGGGCCCGTCGCGTCGACGATGGTCGAGGCCACGCCGAGCGGGCTGTCACCCGCGTCGAGGTACACGGCGACCGCCTCGCCCAGCTGCTCCTCGGCGCCGGCGGCGGTGGTCGCCGCGGGTTCGCCGGTGCGGTTCGCGCTGGTGACCGCGAGCGGTCCGGTGCGTGTGAGCAGCGCGAGCGCGGCCGGGTGGTCGGGGACCCTCAGCGCGACGGTGCCGTGGGTCTCCCCCAGGTCCCACGCGAGCGACGGCTGCGCCTTGACGATCACCGTGAGCGCGCCTGGCCAGCACTCCTCCATGAGGGAGCGCGCCGCGTCGGGCACCTCGCGCGCGAGCCCGTCGACGGTGCGCACGCTCGGGATCAGCACGGGCGGCGGCATCTGGCGGCCCCGGCCCTTGGCCGCGAGCACGGCCGCGACGGCGTCCGGCTGGAACGCGTCGGCGCCCACGCCGTAGACGGTGTCGGTGGGGAGCACGATGACGGCGCCGCGGCTCACCGCGTCGACGGCGGCGTCGAGCGACGGCCCCCAGGTCGAGGGGTCGTGGGTGTCGAGGATCACGGGGTCAAGTGTCTCAGACGCCCACGCGGGTCGCGACGAGCATGCGGTCGCGCCCCGTGAGGTCCGTGAGGGTGCGGACGTCGCCCCACCACTCGGACGACCCGGCGTAGGCGCGCATCGCGGCGCCCTGCTCGTCGCCGTGCTCCATGATGAGCGTGCCGCCCACACGCAGCAGCCGCTGCGCCTCGTCGAGGATCGCGCGCGGCACGGCGAGGCCGTCCTCGCCCAGCCCGTACAGCGCCTGCGGCGGGTCGTGCAGCGCGACCTCGGGGTCGCGCGGGATGGCGGCGGTGGGCACGTACGGCGGGTTGGTCACCACCACGTCCGCGCACGCGTCGAACTGGCGCAGGCAGTTGCGCGCGTCGGCGTACACGGAGCGCAGCCGCGAGCGGACGCCGGCGGGCTGGGCGCGCGCGTTGAGGCGCAGGTAGACCAGCGCCTCCTCGCTCGCCTCGACCATGGACACCTGGGCCTCCGGCACCTCGGTGGCCACGGAGATCCCGATCGCGCCCGAGCCGGCGCAGAGGTCGGTCACACGCACCTCGCCGCGCAGCTCGAGCGCCTGCCGCGCGGACGCGATCGCGACGCCCGCGACCACCTCGGTCTCGGGGCGCGGAATGAACACGCCCGGCCCGACCTGCAGCTCGAGCGAGCGGAAGTACGCCTTGCCGGTGATGTGCTGGAGCGGCTCGCGGTCGATCCGGCGCGTGACGCGCGCCTCGAGCAGGTCCAGGTCGGCGCCCGGCGGCCAGTCGTCGTCGCGCGCGGCCGCGGTGCGGATGGCGGTGGGCTCGAGGCCCAGCGTGTGGGCGATGAGCACGATCGCGTCGTGGTGCGCGGACGGCACCCCCGCCTCGGCGAGGCGGCGGGTGGTGTCGCGCAGACGCTTGCCGACGGTAGGCACGGTCGGAGTCTACGGCGTCGGCGCGGCTACTCGGCCGCGGAGAGGCGGGCCGCCTCGTCCGCGTCGATCGCGGACTGGATGACCGGCTGCAGCTCGCCGCCGAGCACCTGGTCGAGGTTGTACGCCTTGTATCCCGTGCGGTGGTCCGCGATGCGGTTCTCGGGGAAGTTGTAGGTGCGGATGCGCTCGGAGCGGTCAACCGTGCGGATCTGCGACTTGCGCATGTCCTGGGCCTCGGCCTCCGCGGCCTCCTTCTGGGCGGCCAGCAGGCGGGCGCGCAGGATGCGCAGCGCGGACTCCTTGTTCTGGAGCTGCGACTTCTCGTTCTGGCAGCTCACCACGATGCCGGTGGGCAGGTGCGTGAGCCGGACAGCCGAGTCCGTGGTGTTGACGGACTGGCCGCCGGGGCCGGACGAGCGGTACACGTCGACGCGCACCTCGTTCATGTCGATCTCCACCTCGGAGACCTCCTCGACCTCCGGGTAGACCAGCACGCCGGCGGCGGAGGTGTGGATGCGGCCCTGCGACTCGGTCGCGGGCACGCGCTGGACGCGGTGCACCCCGCCCTCGTACTTGAGCTGGGCCCACACGCCGTCCTCGGGCTCGACGGAGCCGCGCGCCTTCACGGCGACGGACACGTCCTTGTACCCGCCCATGTCGGTGTGCACGGCCTCGAGGACCTCGGCCTTCCAGCCCTTGGTCTCCGCGAACTTGAGGTACATCTTGAGCAGGTCGCCCGCGAACAGCGCGGACTCCTCGCCGCCCTCGCCAGACTTGATCTCGAGGATCACGTCGCGGGCGTCGTCGGGGTCGCGAGGGATGAGGATGCGCCGGAGGTGCTCGGTGGCCTCGTCGACGGCGTCCTTGAGGGCCGGGATCTCCGCGGCCATCTCGGGGTCGAGGTCCGCCAGCTCCGTGGCGGCCTCGAGATCGTCCTGGGCGGACTGCCAGGAACGATGCGCGGCGACGACGCGGCCGAGCTCCGCGAAGCGACGCCCGAGCGTGCGCGCGCGCCCGCCGTCCGCATGGACGGCAGGGTCGGCGAGCTGGCGCTCGATGTCGGCGTACTCGTCCAGCATCGGCTGGACGGCTGCGAAGGCCTCGGCCACGTCGTCGGGCGGGTTACTTCTTGTTGCCGTAGCGGCGCTCGAAGCGCGCCACGCGGCCACCGGTGTCCATGATCTTCTGCTTGCCCGTGTAGAACGGGTGGCAGGCGGAGCAGACCTCGACGCTGATCGCGCCGGCGGTCACGGTGGACTTGGTCTCGAACGTGTTGCCACAGGTGCACGTGACAGTGGTGGCCACGTACTCGGGGTGGATGTCCTTCTTCATGATCTCCCTTTGTTCGCCACCGGGTCCGACGCGTATCTCACGACGGTGAACCGGCAACCTCGGACCCCGTCCGCAGGCGGGGCCAACGAACTATTCTGCCACGCCTGTCAAGGGCAGCCCGCGCCGCAGGTCCCGGCGACCCGCGCATCGTCCCGCGTCCGCGCGCGAACGGCGCCCGGGGCCGCAAGCCCCGGGCGCCGCCCGCCGTCACGCCAGGGTCAGGACACCCTGACCGTCATGGACGTGCCCTTCTGCTTGACCACGCGGATCTCCACGCCCTCGGCGGGGAGCTTGACGCCGTGGTTGGGCAGCTCGGCGAACCAGTACTGGTCCGTGTCGTCGAACACCGGGTTGCCGCGCTGGCCGCGGATCGGGCTGCGCTCGCCGTCGACGTGGAGCATCACCGAGTCCGTGCGCTCGAGCCCGAACGGGGCGTCGTACACCTGGACGCGCGCGCGCCACAGGTCGCCGTTCACGTTCCGCAGCGGCCGCGGGTGCGCGTCGATGTAGAGGTTCCTGCCGCCGCCCGGGTGGGCGAAGGTGTCGTTGTCCGCGAAGGAGGTGTCCCAGTAGGAGATCAGCAGGCCCTCCTGGTACGCGTAGTGGTCCACCCAGTCCGGCTTGGTGCTCGCGTACCCGAAGAAGTACGGGCCCGTCTCGAGGTACCTGTCGTACGAGACGTAGGAGCGGTTGGCCGCGATGTAGTAGTGCGGGTGGTCCTCCGTGCTCGTGGTGCCCACCACGGAGAAGCCGTCGACGGTCCAGCCGTTGTCGCCCTCCTCCGCGCCGTCGGTGAACACGCCCTCGATCGCGATGTCGTCGAGGAACAGGCCGTCGACCACGTCGGGGTCGTTGCCCGCGACGCCGCCGTCGGTGGTGTAACGGATGCGCACGTCCACCGTCTGGCCCGCGTACGCGCTCAGATCGAACGTCGCCTCGGTCCAGTCGGCCTGGGTCCCGTCGGTGGCCTGGATGCCGCCGCCGATGTCGTGGGTGGTACTGCCGGCGATGGGCACGAAGCCCTCGCCCGAGTCGACCTCGACGTAGAAGTAGTCGTAGCCCTCCTCGATGTCGTACCGCGCCTGGAAGGTCAGCGCGGGCGACCCCTCGGGCAGCGTGACCGAGCGGGTCAGCGTGCTGGTGAGGTCGTCACCGGTGCCGCTGTACCACTGCGACTCCCCCGACGCGGGCGCGCCCAGGTCGGTGGTGAGGGTCTTCTCGGGCAGCGACACGATCAGCGCCTGCGGGTTGCGGGAGTTGTACTCCGCGGGCCCCAGCTTGACCTTCGCGCGCTCCCCCGCGTCGACCAGCTCGTAGTCGAGCCACCCGAGCTGGAGCTTGTTCCATGCACCGAGGTCGCCTCCGCGCTCGCCGATGCCGTCGTCCTCCTTCGCGCCCAGGCGGCTCTGCGCCATGAGCGTCCAGTGCTCGTTGTTGTTGTCGCCGCCGGACTGCACGTTGTAGTCGTCCGGCAGGCCCAGGTCGTGACCGTACTCGTGGTAGAACACGCTGCGGCCGCCGTTCTCGGGCTGCATCGTGTAGTCGCCGATCCACACGCCGGAGTCACCGATCTGGGTGCCGCCGAGCGGGTTGGCCTCGGGGCCGGTCCGGCCCGCGGCGGTGTAGTACGCGTACCAGCGGTGCGACCAGATCGCGTCGCCGCCGTAGATCGGGTCGCCGTCCGCCTGGTCGCCGCCCGCGTGGACGATCTGGAAGTGGTCGATGTACCCGTCGGGCTCGTTGAAGTCGCCGTCGCCGTCGAAGTCGTAGCGGTCCCACTCGTCGAACGAGGCGAGGTCCGCGTTCACCTCCTCGACCGAACGGCCCTGCGCGAGCTGGTCCTCGTACCAGACGTTCGCGGCGTCGCGCACGAGGTCCCAGACGGTCGAGCACACATTGCTGCCGCACTGGTCGGTGCCGTAACGGCCCTGGGTCGCGTCGACCTTGACCCAGTCGGTGACCTCGCCGTCGACGCTGTAGCGGCCCGACGACTGCGTCTCGTAGTAGTCGCGCAGGGACTCGCCCTCGCCGAAGTACAGGTCCTGGAAATGGTCCTGCGAGTAGTCGGCCTGCCACACGGTGCTGTTGTCGACCGTGCGGTCGGGCTCCGGGATCTCGTTGTGAAGCGGGCCCTCGGTGCGCTGCGCGTCCTCGGCGGGCGCGTACGGCGAGGGCTCGTCGCCGAACTCGGCGAGGATCACGAAGATCCGGTCGGTCGCCTCGCGCGACAGCTCCACGTACTGGTCCTGGGTGTGCGGACGCGACTTGCCGCCGCGCGCCGAGCGCGAGTCCGTGGTCGGCGCCTCCTCGGTGCCGACCTTGACCACCTCGCTGCCGCCGCGCTGCTCGGGCTGGAGCTCGCCCTCGAGGACGCCGGTGATGGCGGTCTCGCGCAGCGCGCTGCGCTTCTCGTCGAGCGGGTTGGGCATGTTGTCCGACGGAGGCGCCGCCGAGGGCGCGGGATCCGCGGGCGGGACGGCCGCGATCGGCGGCGCCGCCGTGGCGGCGGGGGCCGCGACCAGCGTTGCTCCGAGAGCCACCGCCGTGGTGGCTGCCAGCAGGGACTTGGGCATGCATCTCCTCCATGCGTGAGGAGCGCCGGGCACGCTGATAACGGGCGCGACGCTCTGCTCGGCGGTCCGGTCCGGCCGCCGCGGGATGCGCCGCCCCCTGTGCTGCCTCGACCCGATCGGATCCGGCACCTCTACGTCACGTCCCGGCCTCCAGCATCATCCCTGCCTGGGCCGAAGGTCCTGGTGTGGGGCGTTTCTCACATTCGCCCCTGTTGTCCTGCGGCGCGCGCGGTCCTGTGCCATGATCCCGGGCGCGCGATCGGACGTGCGAGGGGACGATGCGCGGGCCGGCCCGGGTGGACCCGTCGCCGCAGGCGGGCGCGGGGTACGCGAAGGGCCGGGCCCGCCTCGCGGCGGACCCGGCCCTGTCGGATGCGAGGGTGCTACTTCTCCTCGTCGCTCCCCGGCGTGGTCTTGGCGACCTGCATGAGGAACTCGGCGTTGGTCTTGTTCTCCTTGAGCTTGCCCAGGAGCACCTCGATGGCCTGCTGCTGCTCGAGACCCGTGAGGACGCGGCGCAGCTTCCACATGATCTTGAGCTCCTCGGGGCTCATGAGGATCTCCTCGCGGCGCGTGCCCGACGCGTTGACGTCGACGGCCGGGAAGATGCGGCGGTCGGCGAGCGTGCGCGAGAGCTTCAGCTCCATGTTGCCGGTGCCCTTGAACTCCTCGAAGATCACCTCGTCGGCCTTCGAGCCGGTCTCGACCAGCGCGGTCGCGAGGATGGTGAGCGAGCCGCCGTTCTCGATGTTGCGCGCCGCGCCGAAGAAGCGCTTGGGCGGGTACAGCGCCGACGAGTCGACGCCTCCCGAGAGGATGCGGCCCGACGCGGGCGCCGAGATGTTGTAGGCGCGGCCCAGGCGGGTGATCGAGTCGAGCAGCACGACCACGTCGTGGCCCATCTCGACCAGGCGCTTGGCGCGCTCGATCGCGAGCTCGGCGACCGTGGTGTGGTCGTCGGCCGGGCGGTCGAAGGTCGAGGCGATGACCTCGCCCTTGACCGTGCGCTGCATGTCGGTGACCTCCTCGGGGCGCTCGTCGACGAGCACGACCATGAGGTGGACCTCGGGGTTGTTGGTGACGATCGCGTTGGCGATCGACTGCAGCACCAGGGTCTTGCCCGCCTTCGGGGGCGACACGATGAGGCCGCGCTGGCCCTTGCCGATGGGCGCGACGAGGTCGATCACGCGGTTGGTCATGTTGCGCGGCTCGGTCTCGAGGTGCAGGCGCTGCTGCGGGTACAGCGGCGTGAGGTCGCCGAAGGCCGCGCGGCCGCGCGCCTCCTCGGGCGTGAGGCCGTTGACGCGGTCCACCTCGGCGAGCGCGTTGAACTTCTGGCGCTGGCCGCGCTCGCCCGGGCGGGGTGGGCGGACGGTGCCGGTGATGGCGTCGCCCTTGCGCAGGCCGTACTTCTTGATCTGGTTCATCGACACGTACACGTCCGACTTGCCGGGGAGGTAGCCGGTGGTGCGGATGAACGCGTAGTTGTCGAGGATGTCGACGATGCCGCCGACCGGGGTCAGCTCCTCGTCGTCCCTCACGTCGTCCTCGTCGAGCTGCTGGGCGGGCTGGGCGGCGTCGAGGCCGTCGCGCTCGCGCCCGCGGCCGCGACCGCGACCGCGGCCTCGGCGGCGGCGGTTGCCCTGGCCGTCGTCGTCCTGCTGCGCCTGGTTCTGCTGCTGACGCTGCTGGCCCTGCTGCTGGCGGCGGTCGCCCTGCTGCTCGCCGTCCTCCTCGCCGCGGGGCAGGTCGAGGCTCACGGCCTCCTTCGCCCGTCGGGCGCGGGACTCGGCGTCCTCGTCGCCCTGGGCCGCCTCGGGCCGGTCGCCACGGGGCAGGTCGAGGCTCACGGCCTCCTTGGCGCGGCGGGCGCGCGAGGCGGGGTCCTCGTTGTCGGAGGCCCCGGACGCGGCCGGAGCCGACTGGGGCGACTCGGCGCGGCGGCGGGGCTGGCGCGCGGGGCGCTCGCTCGCCGGAGCATCGTCCCCCGTCGCGGCCGCGGGAGCGGACGCCTTCGCGGGGGCCTTCGCGGGGGTCGTGGAGGGGGCCTTCTCGGCCGCCGGCGCCTTCGCCGGGACCACGCCGCCGTTCTTGATGGCGTCGATCAGGTCCTTCTTGCGCATGCGCGCGGTTCCGGAGACTCCGAGCTCGGCGGCGAGCGCCTGGAGCTGCGGAAGCTTCATCGCGGTGAGGGTGGCGGTCTGGTCCGGCGCCACGGTCGTGTCGGTCACGTACTGTCCTTTCCTCGCACGAGCCCCTGTGGCTCCAGAAGTGCGAGATTCGCCCACGTGGGTACGGCTGACGGGACATCTTCGTCAGACGCCTGCAACGTGGATAGCGTTCGTCCGGGGCGCGATGCGCCGTCCGGGGGAAGCGGAACCAGGTTATCACCGCGGCACCGCGGGAACAATCACCCCTGGTGGAGACGCGCGTCGCGCTCCTGTTGCCGCGCCGTGCCCGGCGGGCCTAGCCTTCCGGTTGGGGGTGCACGTCGCGCCCGTCGCCACGCCTCAGAGCAAGGGAGCACCACCATGATCGGCCCGGTCGAGATCGTCACCATCGCCTTCGCGGAGAGCCGCTTCGACGGCTCGATCCTCGCGGAGATCAAGAAGCTGGTAGAGGCGGGGGTGATCTCGATCGTCGACGCCGTGGTGGTGCACAAGAACGCGGATGGCGCCGTCGAGATCCTCGAGCTCGCGGAGATCACCGACGACCCGGAGGTGACCGCGCTGAGCGAGCTCCTCGCGCGCCTCGACGGGCTGCTCAACGACGAGGACGCCGACATCCTCGCGGAGTCGCTCGCGCCCGGCGCGAGCGCCGCGATCCTGTGCTTCGAGCACTCGTGGGTGGTGCCGCTGCGCGACACGATCGCCGCGGCGGGCGGCGAGCTGCTCGACACCGTGCGGGTGCCGGGCCCCGTGGTCCAGGAGGTCCTCGACGCGATCCGCGCCGAGGCCTGAGACGTACCGACAGAGACACACCGAGAGACAAGGGAGCAGGACCATGCGCAGGATGGGTCGACCGGGACTGGTGGGCACGATGGCACGGACGGCGGTCATCGCCGGCACCGCGCAGGCGGTGGGCGGCCGCGTGAACCGCCGCCAGCAGCAGCGTTGGGCGGGACAGGAGCAGCAGGCGCAGCAGGAGCAGTACGAGGCCGAGCAGGCCGCCTACCAGCAGCAGCAGTCGCAGGCGCAGATGGCGGCCATGCAGGCGCAGATGGCGCAGCTCCAGCAGCAGCAGGCGCCGCAGGTCGCGGCCGCCCCTGCGGGCGGCGACGACCTCATGGCGAAGCTCGCGCAGCTGGCGCAGATGAAGGACGCGGGCGTCCTGTCGGACGCGGAGTTCGCCGCCGCCAAGGCGAAGCTCCTCGGGTGACGGCTGCGTCCGTCCCGCGTGACACGCGGTGGGGAGCCAGGCTCAACACCGTCGACTACATGCGCGAGGCGGTGTTCTTCGCGGGCGAGCGCTCGCGCGCGAAGCACACCCGCTTCTGGCTGCTGCTGATCCTCGCGTCGATCATCGCGACGGCGGGCGTGGTCGCGGACTCCACGGCCACCGTGATCGGCGCGATGATCGTGGCGCCGCTGATGCAGCCGATCCAGGGCACCATGCTGGCCACGGTGCTGGGGGACCGCGCCAACCTGGTGCGCTCCGTCATCATCATGATCGCCGGCATCGCCGCGGTGATCGCGATCGGGTTCGTGTTCGGCCTCATGCTGGTCCAGGACATGTCCGCGGCCACCAACAGCCAGGTCGCGGGCCGCGTCTCGCCCAAGGTGGTCGACCTGCTCGCGGCCCTCGCCACCGGTGTCGTGGGATCGATCGCGCTGGTCCGCTCCGACATCTCGGACACGCTCCCCGGCGTGGCCATCGCGATCTCCCTCGTCCCGCCGCTGGCGGTGGTGGGCCTGACGCTCGAGTCGGGCCACTGGTCGCAGGCGGCCGGCGCGATGCTGCTCTTCACCACCAACGTCGCGGCGATCCTCGCGACCGGGTCCGTGGTGATGGCGGTCTACGGATACGCGCGCCTGCGGATCGAGATGGCCGAGGACAAGGAGGCCGAGCGCCGTCGCCGCGCCCGCGCCTACCTCACCACCATCGTGCTGCTCCTGGTGGTCTCGGTGCCGCTCACCTACTCCTCGCTCAAGACGCTCGAGGACCGCGCCAGGATGGCGCGCGTCACCGCGTTCGTCGAGCAGGTCACCGAGGACTCGCGCTGGCAGATCGTGACGATCGAGCCGCGCGAGGCTAACCGCATCCTCGTGCAGGTCAAGGGCGAGCCGCCGATCCCGGACGTCGCGGCGGTGTTCGACGCGATGGAGGCCGACGGCCTCGACACGTCGCTGATCGACCTCGAGTTCATCCCGGCCTACACCTTCGACGCGGACCACCTCGAGGCGCCCGCCTCCTGACACACGGCGAGGGGACGATGCGCGGGTCGGGTGACCCGCGCATCGTCCCCTGTCGCTGTGGTGACGCTAGGCCTGCTCGCCCGCGTGCGCCGGACCCTCGGGGTGCGGCACCGACGGGTCGTCGAACGTGGTCGGGATCGCGTCCGTCTCCGGGTGGATCTCGTCGATCGGCGCCTCGACCTCGTCGATCGGGGCGGCGAACTGGGCCTCGTACAGGCGGGCGTACGCGCCCTTCGCCTTGAGCAGCTCCTGGTGGTTGCCCTGCTCGACGATCGACCCGTTCTCCATCACGAGGATGAGGTCCGCGTCACGGATGGTCGACAGGCGGTGCGCGATGACGAACGCCGTGCGGTCGCGGCGCAGCCTCGCCATGGCGCGCTGCACCAGCAGCTCGGTGCGGGTGTCCACCGAGGAGGTCGCCTCGTCGAGGATGAGCACCTGGGGCTGCGCGACGAAGGCGCGGGCGATGGTGACCAGTTGCCGCTCGCCGGCGGACAGGTTGGTCGCGTCGTCGTCGAGGACGGTGTCGTAGCCGTCCGGCAGCGAGTGCACGAACCGGTCGACGTAGGCGGCCCTCGCGGCGTCGAGGATCTCCTCCTCGGTGGCATCGGAGCGGCCGTACGCGATGTTGTCGCGGATGGTCCCGCCGAACAGCCACGTGTCCTGGAGGACCATGCCGGTGCGCGAGCGGAGGTCGTCGCGCGTCATGTGCGCGATGTCCGTGCCGTCGAGCGTGATGCGCCCGCCGGACAGCTCGTAGAACCGCATGATGAGGTTGACCAGGGTGGTCTTGCCCGCGCCGGTGGGGCCCACGATCGCGACCGTGCGGCCGGGCTCGACGGTGAGGTCGAGGTGGTCGATCAGCGGCTTGTTCTCCACGTAGCGGAAGGACACGTCCTCGAACACCAGGCGGCCGTGGTCGTCGGCGGGCGTGAGCGCGGGGTCCTCGTCGGGCTCCTGCTCGTGGGCGTCGAGCAGCTCGAACACGCGCTCGGCGGACGCGACGCCCGACTGCAGCAGGTTGGCCATCGAGCCCAGCTGGCTGATGGGCTGCTGGAACTGGCGCGAGTACTGGATGAACGCCTGGATGTCGCCGAACGGCAGGCGGCCGTTGGTCACCATGATGCCGCCGACCACGGCGATCGCGACGTAGACCAGGTTCCCCACGAACATCGCGCTCGGCATGATGATGCCGGAGATGAACTGGGCGCCGAAGCTGGCCTCGTAGAGCTCCTCGTTCTTGCGGCGGAACTCCTCCTGCGTCTCCTTGTTCCGGCCGAACACCTTGACCAGCGCGTGGCCGGTGTAGCCCTCCTCGATCTGCGCGTTGAGGTCGCCCGTGTGCTTCCACTGGGCCACGAACTTGGGCTGCGAGCGCTTCGCCACCATCGCCACGATCACGGTGGTGAGCGGGATCGAGACGATCGCGATGAGCGCGAGCTCCCAGGAGATGGACAGCATCATGATGAGGATGCCGACCACGGTGAGCACCGAGGTGAACAGCTGGCTGAGCGTCTGCTGGAGCGTCTGCGAGATGTTGTCGATGTCGTTCGTGACGCGGCTCAGCAGGTCGCCGCGCTGGTGGCGGTCGAAGTAGCTCAGCGGAAGGTCGTGGATCTTGTCCTCGACCCGCTGACGGAGCCGGTAGACCGTCCGCTGGGTGACGCCGTTGAGCACCAGGCCCTGCACCAGCGCCAGGATCGCGGACACCACGTAGATCGCGGCGACGCTCCACAGGATCCCGTGGAGCTTCGGGAAGTCGATCCCGGTGCCCGAGGTGAACCCCTCGAAGATGACCGTGGTCGCGTTGCCGAGGATCTTGGGTCCGATCACGCTGAGCGCGACGGACCCCGCGCCGAGCACGATCACGAGGTAGACCAGGAGCTTCTCGGGCCCGAGCAGCCGCACGAGCCGCATCGAGGACCCCTTGAAGTCCTGCGCCTTCTCCCCCGGCGCGCCCATGCCCGGGCCGCCGGGGCCGTGCTGGCGCTGCTGGGGCGGACGGGGCGTCGACGGCTTCTCGTCGGTGGTGGTCTCGCTCATGCCGCCTCCTCCGCACGCAGCTGGGTGCTGACGATCTCCTGGTAGGTCTCGGAGCTCGCGAGGAGCTCCGCATGGGTGCCGCGGTCGACTATCCGGCCGTCCTCCATCACGAGGATCTGGTCCGCGTCGACGATGCTCGACACGCGCTGCGCGACCACGATCACGGTCGCGTCGGTGACCTCGCGCGCGAGGGCCGCGCGCAGGCGCGCGTCCGTCGCCGTGTCGAGCGCGCTGAACGAGTCGTCGAAGATCAGCACCTCGGGACGGCGCACCAGGGCGCGGGCGATCGACAGGCGCTGGCGCTGGCCGCCCGAGACGGTGGTGCCGCCCTGCGCGACCGCGCTGTCGAGACCCTCGGGCATGGCCCTCACGAAGTCCTCGCCCTGCGCGATCGCGAGCGCGTCCCAGATCTCCTGGTCCGTCGCGTCGTCCTTGCCGAAGCGGAGGTTGCTCGCCACGCTGCCCGCGAACAGGTACGGCCGCTGGGGGACCACGCCGATGCGCGACCACAGCGACTCGAGCCCCGCGTCGCGGACGTCGACGCCGCCCACGCTCACGGTGCCGCCCGACGCGTCGTAGAGGCGCGGGATGAGGTTGACGAGCGTGGTCTTGCCGGCGCCGGTCGAGCCGATGATGGCGGTGATGGTGCCTGGCCGGGCCGTGAAGCTGATGTCCGCGAGGACGGGCTGCTCGGCCCCGGGGTAGGTGAAGGTGACGTTGTCGAACACCACCTCGCCCCGCGCGGGGACGGCGGCGCCGTCGCGGGTCTGCTTGACCGTGCTCTCGGTCTCGAGCACCTCGCCGATGCGGTCCGCTGCGACGGATGCGCGCGGCACGAGCACGAACAGGAAGGTGGCCATCAGCACCGAGAACAGGATCTGGATGAGGTAGCTGAGGAACGCGGTGAGCGCCCCGACCTGCATCTCGCCGTTGTTGATACGTTCGGCGCCGAACCACATCACGGCGACGGAGCCCATGTTCACCACGAGCATCACCAGCGGGAACATCGAGGCCATGAGCCGACCGGCCTTCACCGCGGACTCGGTCACCAGCGCGTTCGCGTCCGCGAAGCGCTCCCCCTCCTGGCCTTCGCGCACGAACGCGCGGATGACGCGGATGCCGGTGAGCTGCTCGCGGAGCACCCGGTTGATGCCGTCGATGCGGGTCTGCATGCGCCGGAAGTGAGGCACCATGCGGGTCACGATCGCGACCACGATGATGAGCAGCAGCGGGATCGCGATCGCCATGATCCAGGACAGCTTCGGGTCCTGCTCGATCGCGAGGATCACGCCGCCGATCGCGGTGAACGGCGTCGAGATGAGCAGCGTGCACGTCATGAGGACCAGCATCTGGACCTGCTGGACGTCGTTGGTGGTGCGGGTGATGAGCGACGGCGCGCCGAACCGCTGCACCTCCGCCTCGGAGAACGACGCGACGCGGCCGAAGATCTGACCGCGCAGGTCGCGACCCACCCGCATCGCGATCTTCGCGCCGAAGTAGACGGCGGTGATGGTGCAGGCGACCTGGACGAACGACAGCACGAGCATCCAGCCGCCCACGCGCCAGATGTAGCCGATGTCGCCCGTCGCCACGCCCTTGTCGATGATGTCGGCGTTGAGCGTGGGCAGGTAGAGGTTGGCGATCGACTGGCCGAGCTGGAAGACCACCACTCCGAGGAGCAGCGACCAGTACGGCCTGACCGATGAGACCAGGAGTCTCCAGAGCATGGGATCAGTCCCCTTCCGTGGCGATACCGCGCAGGATGAAGTCGGCGAGCTCGGAGGGATCCGAGGCCGCGCCGGTGGCGAGGAACGGCATCGTGGTCCCGAAGACCAGGATGCGCAGGTAATCGACGGCTGTCGCGACGGGGACGCGAAGCCGGTGCTGATCGGGTTCGAGAAGGCGGGCGACCACCCCGGTGGTCTCACCCAGGGGCGGTTGACGATGCGGGTGGTCGTCTCCCGGCGCGTGGCGCTTGTGCTCGCGCGGGCCGAGCGCCGTCATGAAGCGCACCACGCCGCGCACGCGGCTGTGCAGCACGGCGACGATGTGCTCGATCTTGACCTCGAGCGGCAGCGCGGGGTCGATCTGCTCGAGCACCCTGAGCGTCGCCGCCGGGTCCATCACCCGGGCGACCGCGGCGTCGATGAGCTCCGCCTTGTCCGAGAAGACGCGGAACACGGTGCCCTCGGCGATGCCGGCCGCGTCCGCGAGCTCGCGCGTGGTGACCTCCGCGCCGCGCTCGAGGATGAGCGGGATCGCGGCGTCGAGGATCTGCTCGCGCCGGTCCTCGGGGGACATAGGGCGGGCTCGCTTGGCAGTGGTCACCACCCCGCCACGTTAAGTGAGTGAGCACTCACTCCGCAACTCGAGCGGTGCTCTGCGGCCTATCTCCCCTCCTCTCTCCCCTCCTCGGCAGGCCCCAGGTCGAAGGCCAGCAGCGCCCGCTTCGCGATCACCACGCCGATCCGCCGTCCGTCCGCCTCGCCCACCACCGCCGCGGCCTCGACGGCGGCGCGGGACCAGGTGCGGGCATGCTTGCCGTTCCCGTCGCACGGGTGGAACCAGTAGCCCGAGAGGACCGTGGAACCGCCGACGAAGATCCGCCCGATCTCCTCGTCACGGGTCCACCGCGGCTCCCGACAGGCGACCGTGCCGCCGCCGAGGGCGGTGAACTCGCCGGTGGAGGCGTCGAGCGTCCCCAGGGCGCCCTGCTCCTCCACCCACCACTCGTCCGGCGCACCCTCGACGCCGGCACCCCTCGCGCCGACCGCACCGAGCGACAGCGCTCGTGCGACGCGCTCCCACCGCACCTCGCCGGTGCGCAGGTCGACGCCTTCGAGCGCGACATCCGCCGTCTCGTAGCCCCACTCGCCGCCGCCGCCGTCGAGCGCCACGAACCCACGCCCGCAGAGCACGGCATCGCCGCACCACGCGCGGCCGGGGTGCACCGCGAGCAGCTCGCCGGACGCGAGGTCGATCGCCGCGGACGTGAACGCGGCGGCGCGCAGGCGCCCCGCGTCGCCGCCCGCTATCGCGCTCGACAGGACGAGCACCTTCCCTCCCGCATGCTCGACCGTGCGGGAGATCAGGACCCCGGCCGCGACCGAGCCCTCGCCGAGGTCGGCGACGGGGAGCGTCCATGCGATCGCGCCGTCCGCATCGCGCCGCACCAGCCGCTCGACGCCGTCCGCACCGGTCTCCGCCGCGACGCGATCACGGATGTCGCGGATCGCGTCGACCCTCGGCAGCGCCTCGCCCTCGCTGTAGAACACGGCATCGAGGGTCTCGGGATCGATCCTCACCGGCGGCATCGGCTCGCCGCCGCCGCCTCCGGGCGCGACGTTCACGCAGATCCCGCCCGACCCCGGGCACGTGAAGGAGCTCCCGACCCGATACCTCCCCGCCGACGCGACCATCTGCCCCGTCGCCGGGTCGATCAGCTCGATCTCCTGGAAGATGCTCGGGCCGTCGACATCGGGATGATCGAGGTACATGACCTCCATCGGGGACAGGTTGAGAAGGACCCGGTCGCCGCCCTCCGCCGCGATCGACCACACGTCGCGAGCGGCCTCCCGGTGAAGGAAGCCCCGGCTCGACGCGCGCCGCCACGCGACCTCGCCCGTCGCGAGGTCGAGCCCCTTGAGGATGTCCGGCGTCCCCTCGTAGTCGCGGGCGACCACCATGCCCTCCACCACCTCCGCGGGGCCGCCGAAGACTCCGTACGCGGACCAGATGGGCTCGAGCTTCTCGCGCGCCGCCGCGGCCGGGTCCTCCGCCGCGGCGGTGGCGCTCGCGCTCGCCCCGCCCGGCGCGTCCGTCCCGTCCGCCTGCTCGCGCGTGCATCCCGTCACCGCGACCGCCGCGACCAGCGCCGCCACCCACATGCGCCTCATGTGCGCCCCCTCTCACCGCTTCGGACGCTAGGCGGCGAGAAGGGCTCGGACCAGGGACGACCCTCGATCTGTGGAGAACTCAGGCGAGGGGACGCGCGAAGGTGACCACCGCATCGTCCCCCGCGATCGCCTCGAAGCCCACGCGCGGGTAGAAGGACTGGGCTCCCGCGTTGGCGCGCTCGGCGACCAGGTGGACGCCGGGGACGCCGCGCGCGGCGAGCAGCGGGCACGCGGCCTCGATGAGCAGGCGGCCCGCGCCGCGCCCCTGCTGATCCGGCAGGAGGTCGATGTGGAGGTGCGCGGGGAACTCGGCGAGCCGGGGGACCATCATGCGCGCGGGGTCGGCGGCGGACGGCAGCAGCCAGGAGTCGTCTGGCGTGCGCTCGGCGTGCCGGGGCCCGACCTCCGGCCACCACTCCTCGACGAACCACCGCTGGAACGCCGCCGTGTCCGCGGTGCCGAGGACGTAGCCGCGCGCCTGGCCGTCCACATCCCAGACCAGGCAGAAGCCGCCGGGTCCGTGGAGGTAGGGCGTGGCGTAGACGTCGGCGAGCGCCGTGTCGTCCCCGAAGCGTCCCGTCGCGTCTGCACCCTGCGCACCGGTGAGGAGGCAGATGCGGGCGATCGCCTCGTGATCCCCGGGACCCGCGGGCCGGATGGTCACGGCCCCTCGTGCGCGCGCTCGAGCCGCGCGATGAGCAGCGCGAGCGCGATCGCGACAGCGACGCCCACCACGGTGAGGCCGATGCGCTGCAGCGCCGCGTCCCAGGCGCCGGCGGGTGACGCCGCCCCGGCGAGCAGCACGATCACGGCGGCGGTGAACGCCGCGCCGCGGACCTCGTCCTTCGCGACGCTCCACGCGACGCCGCCGACCGCCGCGAGCACCGCGAGCGCGATCGCGAGCCACGGCGGCAGGAAGGACGCGAGCACGGCACCGGCGAGCGTCCCGACCACGGTGCCCGTCACCCGCCGTCGCGCGCGCGACGTGGTCTCGCCGCGGACGGGCACCAGCACCGCGCTGAGCGCGACCACGAGCCACAACGCATGCTCGAGGCCCAGCGCCGTCCCGACCGCGATCGCCACGCCGGCGCCGATCGCCAGCGCGGCGACGTACGCGACGCCGACGCGACGCGGGACCGGGGCGGCGGGCAGCCGCGCGAGCCCGAGCGCCGCGACCACGAGCGGCACCAGCAGCGCCGACGCCGCGACGCCGACGAGCGCGGCCCACGGCCCGATGTCGGCCGCCGCGGTGCCCGCGACCGCCACCACCACGGGCGCCGTGCCGGCCGCCGGGCCGTAGCGGATCACCACGGGCAGCGTCACCGCGACCGAGGCGGCGGTCAGGAGGCCCAGGACCACCGCATCGTCCCTCGCGACGGTCGCGAGCGCCGCCAGCGCCGCGACAGCCAGGCCCAGCGCGACCGCGTGGCGGCGAGGGCCCTCCATGAGCGACACCATCACGACGGTGAGCCCGCCGAGCGCGGCACCCACGCCGGCTCCGACCCCGACGACGAGCCCGATCGCGCCCGCCACGGCGACCAGGACGGCCACCACCATGGCGGCGAGCCGGAGGGCCTTCCTGGGCGGCACCAGCGCCGATCTGCGAGATCCCATGCGACGAGCCTAGGGGCGCGCCCGTAGGCTCGTGCCGTGATCGTCGCAGCGGATCTCATCGACATGCCCCAGTGGATCTACGTGGCGGCCGTGTTCATCGGCGCCCTCGGCGGGGCGATCCGCGCCGGCGAGGACGAGCACACCGACCTGGTGGGCGTGCTCACGCTGTCCGCGACCATGGGCTTCGGCGGCGCGATCATGCGCGACATCCTGCTGGGCCGCCTCCCTCCGCAGTCGCTGCGCGACCCCTCCTACTTCATCGCCGCCGGCATCGCGGCAGGCGTCGGGATGCTGTTCCTGTACTACCTGCGCAAGCTCGGGCAGCTGCTGTGGTGGCTGGACTCGATCATCATCGGCGTGTTCGCCGTGGTGGGCGTCAACACCGCGCTGCTCTCGGGCGTGCGGTGGCTGCCGGCGATCATCATCGGCACGGTCGCGTCGGTGGGCGGGCTGATGCTGTGCGACGTGCTCCAGGGCCGGCCCTCGTCGATCATGTACATGGGACCGCCGAACGCGATCTCGGGCCTGGGCGCGGGCATCGCATACGTGCTGCTCGCCCGGCCCACCGAGCCGATCGTCACGCTGATCCTGTCGACCGCCGTGGCGGTGCTCATCCGCCTGTCGGGGCCGCTGTTCCACGTCACCGTGCCGCAGCCGCGCAAGCACGCCTACGAGCTCAAGATGCGCCGCGCGTTCCGGCGTGCGCGCCGGGCAGGCACCCTTCCCGAGGGCGTGGGCGAGCTCGCCCCTGCCACCGGATCGCTGGCGGCCGTGACGCTCGCGCACCCCCAGCCCGCGCCCGAGCCGGAGGCCTGGGACGAGTCCTGGGACGGGGCGGACGAGTCCGACGAGGCGCCCACCGCCACCGAGACCCTGGTCATCGACGAGTACGGCCCCGGCCTGGGGCACGCCTCACCGTCCCAGGAGTGGGCCGCGCAGGTCGAGGCGGAGGCCGACGCGGACGAGGACGCGCAGGCGGATGAGGAGCCCGGCGACGAGGACGACGAGGACGACGAGGACCGCCGGGGCTGAAGGGCCCCGCGGGCGCTGCTAGAGCCGCACCCCTGTCGCGCCCGTCACGCGCTCGCGCGTGTGGATGCAGTGCCAGCGGTCGCCGCCCACACCCTCGGCCCAGTCGAGCACACCGGTGCCCAGCCCCGCCTCGGCGAGCCCGGTCCCGAGCACCAGCACCGACGGGCCCGCTCCGGAGACCACGGCAGCGAGTCCGCGCTCGCGCAGCGTGCGCACCATGAAGCTCGCCGGGCCCAGCACGTCGGCGCGGTAGGTCTGGTGGAGCCGGTCCTCGGTGGCGGCGAACAGGTCCTCCGGGCGGCCGGCCAGCGCGTTCACCAGCAGCGCCGCGCGGCCCACGTTGAACGCGGCGTCCACGTGCGGCACCTTGGCCGGGAGCACGGCACGCGCCTCCTTGGTGGGCAGCGTGGACCCGGGCACCAGGACGGCCGTCTCGATCTCGTCGGCGACCACCAGGGGCCGCGCGTGCACGCCGGAGACGTCCTTCCACGCGACGGTCGCGCCGCCGTAGATGGCGGGCGCGGCGTTGTCGGGGTGGCCCTCGAAGGCGTTGGCGAGCGTGAGCACCTCGGCGGCCGGCAGGGCCTCGGGCTCGGCGATCAGCGCGCGCGCGGCCACGATCCCGGCGACCACGGCGGCGGCGGAGGATCCCAGGCCGCGGCCGTGCGGGATGCGGTTGACGGCGCGGATCTCCAGCCCCGTCTGGGACGCGCCCACGTGGTCAAGCGCGGCGCGCAGCGCCTGCACCACCAGGTGGGACTCGTCGCGGGGAAGGGACGATGCGCCCTCCCCCTCGATCTCGACGGTCACCGACGAGGACGCGACGGCGCGTACCTCCAGGTCGTCGACCAGGCCCAGCGCCATGCCGAGCGCGTCGAAGCCGGGCCCGAGGTTTCCCGCTGTCGCGGGCACGGAGACGCGGACGTGATCCGCGGCGAGGCGCATGGCCATGGCCGCGCCCCGCTACAGGCCGAGCGCCGCGGCGGCGGCCTCGACGTCGACCGGGATCACGATCGGCTCGACCGAACGGTCGCCCAGCGCGGTCGCCGTGTCCTTGAGCCCGTTGCCGGTGACGGTGCAGGTGATGGTCGCGCCCTTGGGCACCTCGCCGAGCGCGGCCGCCGCGAGCAGGCCCGCGATGGGCGCCGCCGAGGCGGGCTCGACGAACACGCCGACGTCGGCGGCCAGGCGCGCCTGGGCGTTGAGGATCTGGGAGTCGGACACGGCACGGATCCAGCCGCCCGACTCGTCGCGGGCAGCGATCGCGAGATCCCAGGACGCGGGCTTGCCGATCCGGATCGCCGTGGCGACGGTCTCGGGGTCCTTGATGGGGTGACCGGCCACGAACGGTGCGGCGCCGGCGGCCTGCACGCCCCACACCTTCGGGGTGCGGGTGGCGTCGCCGGAGGCGAGCGCCTCGCGGAAGCCCATCCAGTAGGCGGAGATGTTGCCCGCGTTGCCCACGGGGAGCATGTGGATGTCGGGGGCGTCTCCCAGCTGGTCGACGATCTCGAACGCCGCGGTCTTCTGCCCCTGCAGGCGGTACGGGTTGACCGAGTTCACCAGCGCGATCGGGTACTGCTCGGACAGGTCGCGCACGATGTCGAGGCACTCGTCGAAGTTGCCGTCGACCTGCACCAGGTCGGCCCCGTGGACGATCGCCTGCGCCATCTTGCCCGCGGCGATCTTGCCCTCGGGGATCATCACCACGCAGCGGAGCCCGGCGTGCGCGGCGTAGGCCGCGGCGGACGCCGAGGTGTTGCCGGTCGAGGCGCACACGATGGTGTGCGCCCCCTCCTTCACCACCTGGGTGACGGCCGCGGTCATGCCGCGGTCCTTGAACGAGCCGGTCGGGTTCATGCCCTCGACCTTGACGAAGACCTCGGCGCCCACCTCGGCGGAGATCGACGGCGCGTGGACCAGCGGCGTGCCGCCCTCGCCCAGGCTCACGATCCGGTCCTCCGCGGAGAACGGAAGCCGGTCCAGGTACTCGCGGATGATCCCGCCCCACACGTGCGCCACGGACTACTCCCCCTCGATACGAAGCACGGACTTGACCTCCGCTACGGCGTCGGACGCGCGCAGGTCCTCGACCGTCGCGCGTAGGTCCCGCTCGGGCGCCGCGTAGGTCGACAGGATGAGGCCGGCGTGCGTCTGCCCCGGCACCTGACGGACGATCTCGATGCCGACGCCGTGCTTCTGGAACACCGTCGCGACCGCGGCGAGCACGCCCGGCCGGTCCTCGACGGCCATGCGGATGCAGTAGCGCGTCTGCGTGGCGTCGATCGGCAGCACCT
Source organism: Demequina silvatica (assembly GCF_000971215.1). Taxonomy (GTDB): domain Bacteria; phylum Actinomycetota; class Actinomycetes; order Actinomycetales; family Demequinaceae; genus Demequina; species Demequina silvatica. The sequence continues at coordinate 33,610 of NZ_BBMA01000012.1, read as the reverse complement.
CGTGGACCGCGTAGTTCGACTCGCGGGGACCCTTGCCGCCGATCGCGCGGTGGCGCGCGACGGACACCAGGTCGCCCAGCACCGCGGACGCGGTCGGGGTGCCGCCGGCGCCCTGGCCGTAGAACATGAGCCCGCCGGCGGACTCCGCCTCGACGAACACGGCGTTGAACGCCCCATGCACGCCCGCGAGCACGTGGTCCTGCGACACCAGCGCGGGGTGCACACGCACCGCGACGCCCTCGGGCGTGCGCTCCGCGATCGCGAGCAGCTTGATGACCTGGCGCGTCTCCCGCGCCGCGATCACGTCCTCCGCGGTGATGGCGGAGATGCCCTCGCAGTAGACGTCGGACAGCGCCACCCGCTGGTGGAACGCGAGCGAGGCCAGGATCGCGGCCTTGGCCGCAGCATCGTGCCCCTCGACGTCGGCCGTGGGATCGGCCTCGGCGTAGCCGAGCTCCTGCGCCTGCTTGAGGGCCACGTCGTAGGACAGGCCGCTGCGGGTCATCTCGTCGAGGATGTAGTTGGTGGTGCCGTTGACGATCCCGAGGATGCGCGTGATGTGGTCGCCCGCGAGCGACTCCCGCACGGGACGGACCAGCGGGATCGCGCCGGCGACGGCGGCCTCGAAGTAGAGGTCCACGTTCGCGGCGTCGGCGGCCTCGTACAGCTCGGGGCCGTGCGCGGCCAGCAGCGCCTTGTTCGCGGTCACCACGGACGCGCCGCCCGCGATCGCCTCGAGGATGAGCGTGCGCGCGGGCTCGATCCCACCCATGAGCTCGACCACCACGTCCGCGGCCGCGACCAGCGCCGACGCGTCGGAGGTCAGCAGCTCGCGGGGGATGTGGGGGCCGCGGTCGCGCGACGTGTCGCGGACGTGGACGCCGATGAGCTCGAGCGGCGCACCCACGCGCGCCGCGAGGTCGTCGGCCTCCTGCGTCAGGAGGCGGACCACCTCGGAGCCGACGGTTCCAGGGCCGAGGAGGGCGACCTTGACGGAGGACAGGGGGCTGGGCACGGCTCCCACTCTAGCGTTATGGCTGGGTCCCTCCCGGCGGTCCTGGCAGGGGGACGATGCGCCGGTCGGGGCGCCCCGCCGCCCTCACCGGGCGTCGTAGTCGAGACGCGCGCGGTCGATCTCGGGGACGGCCCCCTCGAGCACGTCCGCGAGCACCCGCAGGCTCTCCGCGACGCTCGCCCCGAGGGGCGTGAGCGCGTAGTCGACGCGCGGCGGGATGGTGCCCGCGACGTCACGGATCAGGAGGCCGTCGCGCTCGAGCCCACGCAGCGACTGGGCGAGCATCCGCTCGCTCACGCCCTCGACGCGGCGGCGCAGCTCGCCGAAGCGGTGCGGGCCCTCCGCGAGCGCGAGCATCACCAGGGACGACCAGCGCGAGGTGACGTCCTCGAACGCCGCGCGGGAGGTGCAGGCGCGCGCGAACACGTCCGTCACCAGCTGCGGTGACGGGTCCAGCGCCTCGAGATCCTCCACGCCCCCACTGTAGGTCGGTACGTCGAGATAGTTGAATACGAACGGAATAGTAGGTACTTACTCTTCGTTAGTACCCCCGGAAGGCGCGGCATCCGGCCCCGCCGCCGCACGGAAGGACACCGCCATGACCACCTACGCCGTCACCGGGGCCAGCGGCCAGCTGGGCCGCCTGATCGTCGAGAGCCTGCTCGCGCGCGGCACCGCGCCCGCCGACGTGGTCGCGATCGCGCGCACCACCGCCAAGGTCGAGGACCTCGCCGCCCGCGGCGTCGCCGTCCGCCACGGCGACTACACCGATGCCGGCTCGCTCGACGCGGCCCTCGCGGGCGTCGACCGCCTGGTCCTGGTGTCCGGCTCCGAGGTGGGCCAGCGCGCCGCGCAGCACGCCAACGTCATCGCCGCAGCCGAGCGCACGGGCGTCGCCCGCATCGTCTACACGTCGCTCCTGGGCGCGGACACCACCAGCAACCCGCTCGCCCCCGAGCACGTCGCCACCGAGGAGGCGCTCGCCGCCTCCGCCATCCCCGCGACCATCCTGCGCAACTCCTGGTACCTCGAGAACTACACGGGCCAGCTCGCCACCTACGAGCAGACCGGAACCGTGCTCGGCGCGACGGGAGGCGCGACCATCGCCGCCGCGACCCGCGCCGACTACGCCGAGGCCGCCGCGGTCGCGCTCCTCCAGGAGCAGGAGGGCGACACCTACGAGCTCGCGGGCACGCGCTTCACGCTCGCGGACCTCGCCGAGGCGGCGTCGACCGTCACCGGCGCGGAGATCACCCACTCCGACGTCACCGTCGAGCAGCTGGCCGCCACCTTCCAGGAGGTCGGCATGGACGCGGGCACCGCGGGCTTCTGGGCCGCGATCGACGGCTCGATCGCCAAAGGCGAGCTCGACACGGACAGCACCGCGCTCGAGGAGCTCATCGGCCGTCCCGCGACGCCGCTCGCGGACGCCGTCGCCGCCGCCCGCGCGTAACAGCGCGGACCGTCAGAGGTAGCGCGCCTCGTCGCCGCCCTCGTCCCCCTCGGGCTCGTCCTCGAGGGGGACCACGGGGCCGTCGGCCGGCGCCTCCTCGTCGATCTCGTCCTCGGGGTCCACGGAGGTGTCGTACGCGGCGGCCTCGGCCTCGCGCTCACGCTCGACCGCGGCCTCCATCTCCTCCATCGCCTCGGTGTTGTCGGCGAACTGCTCGCTCATCTCGCTCCTCCTCGTGCGCGCCCGCGGCGCCTCAGCCCTCGTGACGGCCGAGCGGATGCAGGATCTCCATGTCGACGGCGGCCGGCGGGATCACGTCGCCCGCATCCTCGTCGGCCTCCTCGTCCCAGTCGTCCGTCGGGGCGGGGTCGAAGACCCCCAGATGCGGCTTGTCGGCTCCGGTGGACACGGCGGCTCCCTTCGTTCTCGGGGACTCCTCCCAGTCAACCGCGACGGCCGCGCCCGCGCGAGCGGAGCGGCGGGATAGGGACGATGCGCCGGCTCAGTCGGGCGCGACGTCCCAGCTGAAGAGGTCCTCGAGGGTGTCGCGGCGGATCAGCACCTCGGAGGCGCCGTCGCGGACCGCGACCACCGCGGGCCGCAGCACCGCGTTGTAGTTGGAGGCCATCACGCGCCCGTACGCGCCGGTCGCGGGCACCGCGAGCAGGTCGCCGCGCGCCACGTCGTGCGGCAGGTCCACGTCGCGCACCACGATGTCGCCGCTCTCGCAGTGCTTGCCCACCACGCGCGACAGCGCGGGTTCGGCCTCGGACAGCCGCGACGCGATGGTGGCCGTGTACTCGGCGCCGTAGGTGATGGTGCGCATGTTGTCGCTCATGCCGCCGTCGACCGCGACGTACTGGCGCGAGCCGCCCTCGTCGAGGCCCACCTGCTTCACCACGCCCACCCGGTAGAGGGTGAGGCCGGCGGGGCCCGCGATCGCGCGGCCCGGCTCGATCGACAGGTGCGGCCACGTGCCGCCCACCTTCGCCACCGCGGAGGCGACGGCCGCGGCCATCCCGGCCGCAGCATCGTCCGGTGTCAGCTCCTCGCCGTGCGGCGTGTACCGGATGGCGTAGCCGCCGCCCAGGTCCACCTCGGGGAGGTCGGCGCCGAGCTCGGCGAGGAAGGCCGCGCGCAGGCCCAGCATGCGCTCGGCGCTCTCCTGGAACGCCTCGAGCGACAGGATCTGGCTGCCGATGTGGGTGTGGATGCCGCGCAGGTCGATCCCGGCGGCGTCGTGGCAGGCCACCAGCGCCTCGAACGCCGCGCCGGATGCGAGCGACAGCCCGAACTTCTGGTCCTCGTGGGAGGTGGCGATGTACTCGTGGCCGCCCGCGTGGACGCCCGTGGTGACGCGCACCAGGACCGGCGCGGTGGTGCCGAGCTCGCGCGCGATCTGGTCGAGCGTCTCGATCTCGGTGAACGAGTCGACGATGATCCGCCCCACGCCCACCTCGAGCGCGCGGCGCAGCTCCGCGTCGGACTTGTTGTTGCCGTGCAGCCCGATCCGGGCGGCCGGCATGCCGCCGCGCAGCGCGATCTCGAGCTCGCCGCCGCTGGCGACGTCCATGCTGAGGTCCTCGGCGCGCATCCAGCGCGCGACCTTCGAGGACAGGAACGCCTTGGACGCGTAGTAGACGTCCACCTTAGCGCCGTGACGGCCGAAGGCTGCGGTGAACGAGTCGCGGAACGCGGCCGCGCGCGCCCGCATGTCCTCCTCGTCGACCACGTACAGCGGGGTGCCGTACTGGCCGGCGAGCTCGCGCACGTCGACGCCGCCCACGGACAGCGCGCCGTCCTCGCCGCGCAGCACGGTCCGGGAGAACACGGGCGCGGTCACCGTCACATCCTCTCGGGAGCGGAGACGCCCAGCAGGCGCAGGCCGTTGCGCAGCACCTGGCCGGTGGCGTCGTTGACCCACAGGCGGGTGCGGTGGAGGTCCGTGACCTGCTCGTCGCCCTGCGGCGTGACGCGGGTGCGGTCGTACCACTGGTTGAACGCGGCGGCCACGTCCTCGAGGTAGCGGGCGACGCGGTGCTGCTCGCGGAAGTCGACTGCCTGCGCGACGATCCGCGGGAACTCGCCCAGGATGCCCAGCAGCGCGGACTCGGTCTCGTGCGTGAGCAGCGACGGGTCGAAGCCGTCCTCGCGGCGGATGCCGTACTCCGCCGCGTTGCGCGCGACGCCGGAGGTGCGGGCGTGCGCGTACTGGACGTAGAACACCGGGTTCGCGTTGCTCGCGGAGGCGAGCAGGTCGAGGTCGATGTCGATGGTCGAGTCCGCGCTCGAGCGGGCGAGCGCGTAGCGCGCCGCGTCCACGGACGTCGCGTCGACCAGGTCCGCCATGGTGACCACGGTGCCCGCGCGCTTGGACATGCGCACCGGCTGGCCGTCCTTCACCAGGTTGACCAGCTGGCCGATGATGACCTCGACCGAGTCCGCGTTGTAGCCCAGCGCGGCCGCGGCGGCCTTGAGGCGCGCGATGTAGCCGTGGTGGTCGGCTCCGAGGAGGTAGATGAAGCGGTCCGCGCCGCGCTCGTGCTTGTCGCGGATGTACGCGATGTCGCCGGCGATGTAGGCGGGGTGGCCGTCGGACTTGATGACCACGCGGTCCTTGTCGTCGCCGTACTCGGTCGAGCGCAGCCACCAGGCGCCGTCCGCCTCGTAGAGCGCGCCGGAGTCCTTGAGCTCCGCGACGGCCTTCTCGACCTTGCCCGACTTGTGCAGCGAGTCCTCGTGGAAGTACACGTCGAAGTCGACGCCGAAGTCGTGGAGCGAGCGCTTGACCTCGTCGAACATGAGGTGCACGCCGCGGGCGCGGAAGAACTCCTGCATCTCCTCGCGGGGCAGCTCGAGCGGGTCCTTGTCGCCCGCCTCCATCGCCTCGATGAGGACGCGGTTCGCGGTCTCCTGGATGTAGTCGCCGCCGTAGCCGTTCTCGGGCGTGTCCTCGCCGAGGATGGCCGCGACCAGGGACTTCGCGAAGTTGTCGATCTGCACGCCGTGGTCGTTGAAGTAGTACTCGCGGATCACCTCGGCGCCGTGGAACTCGAGCAGGCGCGCGAGCGAGTCGCCCACCGCGGCCCAGCGGGCGCCGCCCAGGTGGACCGGCCCGGTCGGGTTCGCGGACACGAACTCGAGGTTGACGGTGTGGCCCGTGAGGGACTCGCCGCGCCCGTAGTCGTCGCCGTAGTCGACGATCCCCTTGGCGAGCAGGCCCGCCGCGTCAGCGTCGAGGAAGATGTTGATGAAGCCCGGGCCCGCCACGTCCGCGGTCGCGATGCCGTCGATGACGCGCAGGCGGTCCACCAGGGTCTCCGCGAACTCGCGCGGGTTGGTGCCGGCCTTCTTCGCGAGCTGCATGGCGACGTTGGTCGACCAGTCGCCGTGCTCGCGCTGGCGCGGTCGCTCGACGCGCGCCTCCGGGACGTCGAACGGGGACAGCTGGAAGTCGCTGTCGTCGATGCCGGCCAGGATGGCGGCGCGGATGGTCGCGGAGAGCTCTTCGGGGGTCACCAGGCCATTCTAGGCGTGGGCGGGCGCGCTCCACGCGCGCGGGACGCGCACCGCGGCTCCCCGCTCGAGCAGCACGATCCGCTCGCGCGCCGGGTCGCCCTCGACCGCCCGCCGGAACGCGACGCGGGGCTCGGAGAAGTGCGCCCAGTCGTCCACGTGCACCGGCACCACGGTCGCGGCCGGCCACAGGTCCGCGATCGCGAGGGTGCGCGCGGCATCGGCGGTGAGCAGCGCGTTGTCGAGCCGCGCGACGCGGGCCGCCCCGGCGCACTGCAGCACGATGTCCACGTCGGGGAAGTGATGCGCGACGGCGGCCGCGACGTCCACCTCCGAGTTGTCGCCCGAGAAGTACAGCGTGGGCCAGCCCGCCGCCCGGACCACGAACCCGGTCACCTCCGCAAGCAGGTCGCGCATCTCCGTGGGGCCGTGCTGCGCCGGCACCGCGGTCACGCACACCGGCGCGTGGGCGCCGTACAGCGTGATGGAGTGCCACGGCTTGAGCCCCACCGCGCCCGGCAGGCGGGACGATGCGCCGGGCGTGGTGAGCACGTGACCCGCGCCTTCCAACAGGGCCCGGCCGGCGTGGTCGAGGTTGTCCTCGTGCTCGTCGTGGGACAGCAGCACCGCATGCACGTGGCCGATGTGCTCGGGCCCGAACGCCGGACCCGTGAGCTTGGTGAGGTTGCCGTACACGCCCGGCGGATCGAAAGTCGGGTCGGTCAGCAGGGTGAGCCCGGCGTAGCCGATCACCACGGTGGGGCCGCCTACCAGGGCGAGCTCGACGTCGGGCATGGCTCCAGTGTGGCCCGACCCGCGCATCGTCGCCACGGCGGCTACTCGAGGATCCGCGCGAGCGGATCCGCGCACTGGACCGGGAAGGACTCCGCGCACGCCTCGACCCACACCTCGAGCCGCGTGCCCACGTCGAGGTCGGAGGCCACGGCGGCCTCGCCGTCGGGCCGCTCGATCGCGCCCTGTTCCGCGAACTCGAAGGTGGTGCCCTCGAAGTACTCGTAGCCGGGGTCGGGGGCGAATCCGACGGCGATCACGCCCGTCGCGTCGTCGACGCTGATCACCGTGCCCACCGCATCGGGCTCGCGGTCGTCACGCGCGTCGCCGCCGCCGCGGGGCGTGCACGCCGTGAGGGCGAGCATCACCACCGCGACGGCGACGATCCTGGTACGCATGGTTCAGCATGGCACGGCGCGCCGTAGGGCGCGCCGGCTCACACGTCCGCGAGCGCCGTGTCGAGAGCCGACATCACCCCCGGCGGGAGCATCAGCGCGTGCTGCCGGAACGTGCCCTGCGGCCCCCACTCGACCATGGTGAGGAAGCGGGCCGCGCCGTCCGCCCCGAGCGCGCCCTGCAGCGCGGTCTTCGCGGCGGCGTACGCGCCGGGGTTGCGACGGATCTCCACCAGCGGGGTGTCCGCCGAGAAGCCCTCCCACCCGGTGGCTCGCGCCGGCGCGGGAGCGACCCACTCGTGGGTGCCCGAGCCCACCTCGACGGGCTCGTCGGCGCCGGGCACGTGCACCACCGCGGTGGTGTTCGGCGGCACCACCACGCGGAGGCGGAGGCTCTCCCCCACCCGCTCCCAGCCGGCCTCGTGGGTGCCGTACGCGGACTCGAACGTGGCGCGCGCGTGGTCGAGGCCATCGATCGGGAGCGGCCGCACCTCGACCCTGCGGTAGGCGGGCTCGACGGGGGTCAGCCCGGCGAGGCGCCGGTGCATCCAGTCCGCGATGGCGCCGAGCGCGTAGTGGTTGAAGCTGGTCATCTCCCCGGGGTTGACCGAGCCGTCCTCCAGCATCGAGTCCCAGCGCTCCCAGATGGTGGTCGCGCCCATGGTGACCGGGTAGAGCCACGAGGGGTTCTCGTCGTTGAGCACCAGGCGCCCCGCGACGTCCGCGTGGCCGGTGTCGGACAGCGCGTCCGCGATGAGCGGCGTGCCCACGAACCCGGTGGAGATGCGGTAGCCCGCGCGCTCCACCAGGTCGGCAAGCCGGTCGCCCATCGCCTGCCGGCGCGCGTCGTCAACCAGCCCGAAGCCGATCGCCACGGCGTACGCCGTCTGCGCGTCGGACATGAGACGGCCGTTGGCGGTGACGTACTGCGCCAGCCAGGCCGCGCGCACGCGGGAGGCGAGGTCGGCGTACCTCCCGGCCGCCGCATCGTCCCCCAGCACCCGGGCCGCCTGCGCGACCACCCCCGCCGAGCGGAACAGGTGCGCCGTCGCGACCAGGTCCTTGTCCGCCTTCGCGTCCGCCGGGTTCTCCGGCGGGGCGGACGGGTCGAGCCAGTCCGCGAACTGGAAGTCGTCCTCCCACAGGAGGTTCTCGCCGGCGCGGCCGGCCATCCAGTCGACCCACCGGGTCATGGAGCCGAACTGGCGCGCGAGCGTGTCGCGGTCGCCGAAGCGCTGGTAGAGCGTCCACGGGACCAGCGTCGCGGCGTCGCCCCACGCGGCGGTGCCCACATGCGCGGAGTCGAGGACGTCCGGGACCACGAAGGGCACGGACCCGTCCTCGGTCTGCGCGAGCTCGAGGTCCTCGAGCCAGGAGCTGAGGAACGCGTCCGAGTCGTGCAGGAAGGACGCGGTGGGCGCGAACACCTGGATGTCGCCGGTCCATCCGAGGCGCTCGTCGCGCTGCGGGCAGTCCGTCGGGATCGAGAGGAAGTTGCCGCGCATGGACCACACGACGTTCTCGTGGAGCCGGTCGAGCAGTGCGTGCGAGGACGCGAAGGTCCCGGTGCGGCGCATGTCGGAGCCGACCACGACCGCGGTGACGTCCGCGGGGTCGAGGACGCCGGGCCAGCCGTCGAGCTGGGCGTAGCGGAAGCCGTGGAACGTGAACCGCGGCTCCCACACCTCCTCGCCGTCGCCAGCGAGCGTGTAGCGGTCCGTGGCCGCGGCGCGGCGCAGGGTGCGCAGCGCGAGCTCGCCGTTCTCCAGCACCTCCGCGTGGCGCAGGGTGACCGTGGCGCCGGCGGGCCCGGAGACGCGGATGCGCAGGTGGCCCACCAGGTTCTGCCCGAAGTCGAGCACCGTCGCGCCCGAGGGCGTCCGGATCAGCTCGACGGGCGCGAGCTCCTGGGTCGCGCGGACGGGCGGGCTGGTGCGCGGCACCGGCACCGTGTCGACGGGGGACGATGCGGCGGGCACCCAGGTGGTCGGGTTCTCCTTGCGCGCGTCCACGTGCTCGCCGGCGTAGATCCCGGAGGCGATGACGGGGCCCTCGTCCGTGACCTCCCACGAGCCGTCTGTCGCGATCTCCTCGACCGTGCCGTCCGCGTAGGTCAGCGTGAGGACCCCCGTGAAGGCCGGCTGGGCGCCGTAGACGTACCGCTCCTGACCGTGGAACCCGAAGCGCTCGGAGTACCAGCCGGCGGCGAGGTCCACGGTGAGCGTGCGCGTGCCCGCGGCCGCGAGCGCGGTGACGTCCGTCGCGGCGTACGTGTCGCGGACGCCGTAGGTGGTCCAGCCGGGCTTGAGCCGCTCGTCGTCGACGGCGACGCCGTCGACGTACGCCTGGTAGACGCCGTGCGCGGTCGCGTGGAACATCGCGGACACGAGCCCGTCGCGCACGTCGACCGTGCGGCGCAGGCGCACGGGGCACTGCTCGGTGCGCGGACCCGGGTGTGCGATCCACGTCGCGGGCCAGCCGTCGCGGACGCCGCACAGCACCGGCACGTCCTCGCTCCACGGCGACCAGCCGGTCTCGCGCGAGTGCACCCGGACGCGGACGGTGCCGCGTTCCCCGTCGCGCAGCGGCGCGAAGGGCCACGCGACCAGCACGGACGAGCCGCCCGTGATCTCGCGGATGAGCGCGCCGTGCGGGCCGGTCCAGGAGACCTCGGCGGACTGCTGGGTCCAGCCGGGCGCGTCGGTGTCGGTGGCCCAGGAGAGCCGGGGGGTCCGGGTCATCACGACGGCGCCGAAGGCTCCGGAGTCGACGCGGACACGGACGGTGGTGCGGTCAGGCATGAGTCACCCCTTGACGGCGCCGGAGGTCATGCCGGCGACGATCTGACGGTTGAAGAAGATGTACATGAGCAGCATGGGCACCGTGATGAGCAGGATGTCCATGAAGAGCAGGTTCCAGGAGGTCGAGAACTGGCTCTGGAAGTTGTAGAGCGTGAGCTGGACGGTCGCGCCCTGGTCGCCGGGCAGGAAGTAGAGCGGGTTCTGGAAGTCGTTGAACACGAACACGGCCTGGACCACGATCACGGTGACGATCACGGAGCGCAGCAGCGGGAAGATCACCTGGAAGAACAGCCGGATGGGGCCCGCGCCGTCCATGATCGCGGCCTCGTCGAGCTCCCGGGGGATGGTCGCGACGAAGGCGCGGAACATCAGGATGCAGAACGCCATGCCGAACGCGACCTCGATGAAGATCAGCCCGTGCAGCGTCTTGTAGATGCCGAGGGCCTGCATCACCCAGATGGTGGGCACCACGGCCGGCGGGACGATCAGCCCGGCGAGCACCAGGAAGCTGATGAGCCCGTTCCACCTGGTCCTGCGCCGCTGCAGCACGTAGCCGACCAGCGCGGACACGATCACCATCAGCGCGACGGAGCCGACCGTGATGATGGTCGAGTTGATGAACGCGGTGATGAGGATGTAGTCGCGGGTCTGGATGACCTCGACCAGGTTCTCCCACAGGGCCCACTCCGTGGGCCAGGAGAACTGCAGCAGCGAGGCCTCCTGCCGCGACTTGGCGGCAGTGAGGAAGATGAAGATGAACGGGACCACGAACACGACGCCCGTGACGAGGATGCCGAGGGTGCCGCTCACCCAGGAGTAGGTCTTGTTGAGCTTCGGCGTGCCGGTGGCGGTGGTCATCGGTCGACCTCCTTGCGGTTGAGGAACCAGAAGAGCGGGATGATGATCGCCGCCACGAGGACGAAGAGGACCACGTTGCCCGCGGTCGAGAGGCCGTAGAAGCCCGCCTGGTACTGCTTGTAGACCACGGAGGCGAGCACGTCCGAGCTGAAGCCCGGTCCGCCGCGGGTCATGGTCCAGATGAGGTCGAAGGACCTCAGGCCGCCGATGAGCGACAGGATGATGACCGTGGTGGTGGCGGGGCGCATCAGCGGCAGCGTGATGTTCCAGAACGCCTTGGTCGCGCTCGCGCCGTCCACCTTGGCGGCCTCGAAGTACTCCTGCGGGATCGCGACGATGCCCGCGATGTAGATGAGCACCGCGATGCCCACGCCGCGCCACACGTCGGTGAGCGCGACGGAGATGAGGGCGAGGTTCGGGTCGGTGAGCCAGCCCGGTCCCTCGATCCCGAACACGGCGAGGACCTTGTTGATGAGGCCGTCGAACGGGTCCATCAGCACCGAGAAGGTGACGCCGATGCCGACCGCCGAGACCAGCACGGGGAAGAACACCACGCTGCGGAGGTACCCGCGGGCGATGATCTGGCTCGACAGGAACACCGCGATGAGGAGCCCCAGGACCACCTTCATGCCCGAGGTGATGGTCGCGAAGATGATGGTGTTGATGAGGCTCTCGAACAGGTACGGCTCGGAGAAGAAAGTCCGGAAGTTGTCGAGGCCGATGAACTGGGAGTCGAAGATGGTCCATCGCGTGAGCGAGAAGTAGAACGATGCGAAGGTCGGCACCACGAACAGGGCGCCGTAGATGATGGCGGCCGGCAGGTAGAACCACATCGGGTACGGGCTGCGCTTCTTGGCGCGTCGCCGCTTGCCCGTGGGCTCCGGCTCGGCGGGCCAGGCGGACGCGGAGCCGGTCTGAGACGTCGTTGTCGTCATGGTCATGAGTCTCTCCTGAGGGGGCGGTGGGCCCGGCGACGCCGGGCCCACCGCGTGTCGGTCATGGAACCCTCAGGTCACCAGCCTTCGAGGCCCAGCTGCTGGGCCTGCTTCTTGACGTCCTCGTCGTAGAGGGCGGCGCCGTCCTCGGCCGAGCGGATGCCCGAGCCGACCTCGACGGTGATGTTCTCGAGCGCGGGGCCCTTGATGGGCGACAGGAACTCGAGCGCGGGGCCGGTGTTGCCCTCGTCGAAGTACGGGAGCATGTCCGCCACCATCTGCGGGACGTCGTCCGGCAGCGTGCAGCCGTCCACGAAGTACGGGCCCTGGGCGCCCACGGCCTCGGTCTGCACGTCGCAGGCCTCGGGGGTGGCGACCCAGTTCATGAAGGCCTTGACCGCGTCCGCGTTCTCGGTGGTGGCCGGGGCGTAGATGCCGGCGGCGAGCCACGTGGTGAGCGGGCTCGGGCCCGACTCGCCGGGAATCGCGAACACGCCGACGTCGTCGACGTTGTCGGGAGCGTTCGCCTGGATCTCCGCGAGCGCGAAGGTCAGCATCGGGTAGTGCGCGCCCTCACCGGTGGCGACCATGCGGGCGCCGTCGGCGAACGTCGCGGAGGCGAAGTCCTTGTTGAGGTAGCCGGCATCGAAGACCTCCTGCTGGTGCACGAAGCCGTCGATGGCGGGAGAGCCGTCCGCGTACTTCACCTCGTTGGCGGTGTACTTGTCCGCCCACTCCGGGTCCGCCGCGAGCACGTTGGCGAAGTCGCCGAGCACGAACAGCTGCGAGGTCCAGGTGTCCTTGAAGGTCTGGATCACCGGAGCGGCGTCGGACTCGTCGAGGATGACCTGGTTGTTGGCCATGAACTCGTCCCACGTGGTCGGGACCTCGAGGCCGAGCTCCTCGTACAGCGGGATGTTGTAGAGCATCGCGCCGCCCATGGCGGTGCCGGCCGGGACGCCGTAGAGCACGCCGTCCGCGGTGACGCCCGACTTGTACGTGTCCTGAATCGCGCCGGCGTTCTCGATGTCGTCGATCGGCAGCAGCGTCTGCGTGGGCGCGAGCGCCTGGAACAGCGAGCCCGAGTTGTAGAAGAAGAGGTCCGTCATCTCCCCGGTCTGGAGGCGGGTCTTGATGATGTTGTCGCCCTCGGTGCCGCCGGGGCGCTGCTCGATCGCGAACGTGACCTCGGGGTGGGCCGCGGTGTACGCGGCGGTCAGCGCCTCGACCACGCCGATGCTGGTCTCGGCGTTGTCGACCAGGAAGCTGAGCTCGACGGGCTCCATCGCCTCGGTGGTCTCGCCGCCGCCGGCGGATCCGGACGGTTCGGGGTCGCCCCCCGAGGAGCAGGCGGCCAGGCCCAGGGCCGAGACCGCGATGACGGCCGGGAGCGCGAAGGCACCGCGGCGGAGACGGAAAGGCATCATTGTCCTCCTGTTCCGGCGGGCACCTTTGCCCTGCCGTTGAACCGATTCAAGCACGGGGGCCCTAGGTCCCGCAAGGAATTGTGTAACGATTCAATAACGTGTACGTCACGATCCGCCCGCACGCCTCGGGTGCAGCGCGCCGCGGCGCGCTGCCGCCGCGTGTCCGTGCCGACGCGCCCTGCTGATATCCTCATTCGGCCCGGCCAGTCCGGGCATGCCCCCGTAGCTCAGCGGATAGAGCGCCGGTTTCCGGTACCGTAGGTCGCAGGTTCGATTCCTGTCGGGGGCACCATCCGACACCTGGTGTCGACGCACGCAAGGCCCCTCGTACGAGGGGCCTTCGCCGTTTCTGGGGTCGCTGTCGTGCCACGTTCCTCGGGCCTCCACGCCAGGCTGGGCAGACCCGCGCGCCAGGCTGATACGCCGGTGCAGAGATCGGGCCTCCGATCTGCGCGATCGGATCAGATTGCCGAGGCGAGCACCCACGGCGCCGCGCCGCACGCACCCGAGGCGCCCCCCGCATCGTCCCGTCACCATCCGGACAGCACGGGAGGCCCGAGGCGTACGCCCCGGGCCTCCCGCGCCTCTCCCCTACTTCTGCGTGAAGGTGTCCTCCAGCACGGTGTCGACCGAGCCGCCGACGTGCACCGTGAAGGTGCCGGTCGGGGTGGTCCACTCGCCGGACGCCTCCTCGAAGTACTGCAGCAGGCGCAGGTCCTCGAGGTCGTCGCCGGTGAACGTCACCTGGACGTTCTTGTGCTCACCCGGCTCGAGCGTCACGCGCTGCCAGCCGGCGAGGCGCTTGGACGGCTCGCCCGCGGAGGCCGGCAGCTCGAGGTACACCTGCGCCACCTCGGTGGCGGCGGTGTCACCCGTGTTGGTCAGCCGGAAGCGGACGCGCACGTCGTTCGTGCCCGAGTGGGACGTCGGCGTGATCTGCAGCTTCGAGTACGCGAAGTCCGTGTAGGTGAGGCCGTGACCGAAGTCGAACAGCGGATCCACGCCGTTCGCCTCGAACCAGCGGTAGCCCACCTCGAGACCCTCGGAGTACTCGACCTGGCGGATGCCGTTGATGATCTCGACGCCGGGGTACTGCTCCGCGGTGAGGAGCGGACCGGTCTCGAGGTCGGGCGTGAACGCCATCGGCAGCTTGCCGGACGGGGCGACGTCGCCGAAGAGCAGCGAGGCGAGCGCGGGGCCCACCTGCTCACCGGCGTGCCACGCCTCCATGACGGCAGGGACGTCGTCGAGCCACGGCATCTCCACCGCGCTGCCCGTCTGCAGCACCACCACGGTGTTCGGGTTGGCGCCTGCGACGGCCTCGATGAGCGCGTCGCCGCCGTTGTCGAGCACCATGTCGGGCATGTCGGAGAACTCGCCCTGGTTGGTGTACCCGAACACGATGGCCACGTCCGCGGCCGCGGCGTCGGCCGCCACGCTCGCGAGCTCGGTGCCGCCGTTGAAGGTCACCGAGGCGCCGTCCTGGGCCGCACGCTCGGTGATCGCCGTGAGCGGGTCGATGATCGCGTCGCAGTTGAGCACGTTGCCCGTGGTGCCCGTGCTGCAGGCCCGGATCGCGCTGATCCCGTTGGTCGGGGTCTTCGAAGCGGTCGCACCGATGATCGCGATCGAGTCGCCCGACGCGGGAGCGAGCGGGAGCGCCTCCTCGTTCTTGAGCAGCACCATCGACTTCTGTGCGATCTCGAGCGCGAGCGCCTTGTGCTCGGGCGTGGACGCGTTCGCCGAGGTGTCGGTCGGGAGCGGGTGGTCGAACAGGCCCTCACCGATGTAGGTGGAGATGACGCGCTTGGCCGCCTCCTCGATGCGCTCCTGCGTGATCTCGCCTGCCGCGAGCGCAGCGTCGAGCCGCGCCGGCGTGAACCAGCGGGGACGGTTGAGCTCCTGGTCCATGCCCGCCATCAGCGAGGGTCCGGTCGAGTGCACCGATCCGAAGTCGCTCATGATGTAGCCGCTGAAGCCCACCTCGTCCTTGAGGACGTTCTGCATGATGGGGTCCTCGCAGGCCCACACGCCGTTGACCTGGTTGTACGAGCACATGATGCTGCCCGGGTCGGAGTCGGTGACGGCGATCTCGTACGGCAGGCTGTAGATCTCGCGCGCGACTCGCTCGGACATGTTCGACGAGCTCGCCGAACGGTCGAGCTCCTGCTCGTTCGCGTAGTAGTGCTTGAGGTTCGCAACCACAGGCTTGTCGGGGTCGTTCTCGTCCTCGATGCCACGCATGGTCGCGCCGGCGAGGAGACCCGAGAGGACCGGGTCCTCTCCGAAGTACTCGGAGGTGCGGCCCGACAACGGCGCGCGGGCGCTGTTGACGCCGGGGCCGAGCACCACGTTGCGGCCCTTGTCGAAGGACTCGTCCGCGATGGCGGCGCCGCGCTCGACCTGCAGGTCGAGATCCCAGGTCGCGGCGTTCGCGACCGGCACAGGCCACGCCGTGGTTCCCGCGGTCCGGTGGATGCCCTCCGCCCCGTTGGTGTAGACGACGTTGGGCGTGCACTCCACCTGGGCCGGGTAGATCACGGGCGCCTCGCCGGTGAACCCCGGGTTCCACTGCACGCGCGTCGGGCTGTTCGCCGGCTGCTCCACCAGCCAGCGGTAGATCTGGTGCTGGGAGCTCGCATCGAGAAGCGCATCGGCGCGCTCGCCCGCGGTGAGGCTCGTGTCCATCCAGGGGACGGTCGAGCAGTCGAGTGGCTCGTCCGCGGCGGTCGCCGTGGTCGCGATCGCAGGGACCGCGATGGCGCCCGCGGCCAGGACCGTGAGCGCGGCGGAGGCACGGCGCCGCTGGCGCCCGCCCGGTGTCAGTCGTAGGGACATTGATGCTCCTTCTCTCGCCTTTGAGAGACCTTGCGGCCAGGTTGAACCGCTTCAACCCGATTGGAACGTATCAATGGAAACAGGGCATCGCAACACATAGCAGGTGTTAACGAGCACATTCAGCGCGGCGAAACGATTCAGGCGCCGCGTGCCCCTCCTACGCAAGCCCGACGGTGCTCTGCCGCACGATCAGGCTCGGCGCGAGCCCCACCACCCGGTGCTCGTGGCTCGGGTCGTTGATCTCCTCGAAGAGCAGCTCCGCCCCGCGCGCGCCCATGTCCTCGCCCGGCTGCCTCACGGTGGTGAGCGGGATGGGGCTGTCCCACGCCTCCTGGTTGTCGTCGTAGCCGACGATCGCGACGTCGCCGGGGACGTCGACCGTGCCCGACGCGGACACGGCCTGGAGCACGCCGGCCGCGGCGAGGTCCGCGACCGCGAAGATCCCGTCGATCTCGCCGCTCTCGATCCGCGGCAGCAGCTCGCGGCCCACCCGCCAGCCGTCGGCACGGTGGACGTTCTCGACGCCCACGCGGGCGACGATGGTGGCGTCGCTCGCGTCCACCACCTCCTCGAAGCCGGCGAGGCGCTCGGCGACCGGCTGCAGCTCGTACGGCGGCGACACCACCGCGAGCCGCCGCCTGCCCAGCTCCACCAGGTGGCGGGCCGCGATCGCGCCGCCCGCGCGGTTGTCGGCGTGCACCGAGCAGTAGCGGTCGTCGAGGTTGCGGTAGTCGAGGAACACCAGCGGCCGCTCGCCGCGGTGATGGGCGGCGAGGCTCTCGTAGTGGGCGGGGTTGTTGATCGACACCAGCGCGCCGAGCGTGTGCACCGCCTCGAACATGCCCAGGTAGCGCCGCTCCCGGTCGAGGTCCGTGTACGAGTTCGCGATGAGCACGTACCCGTTGCGCTCCTCCACGATCCGCTCGACGCCCCGCAGCATCTCCACGAACAGCGAGTTTGCGACGTCGGACAGCACCAGCCCCACCGCCGGCATGGTGCCCACCGCGAGCGAGCGGGCGGTGCCGTGCGGCACGAAGCTCAGCTCCGCGATCGCGCTCTCGACACGCTGGCGCGTGGCCTCCGCGACGCGCTCGGGGTGGTTGAGCACGTGCGACACCGTGCCCT
Organism: Demequina silvatica; assembly: GCF_000971215.1. GTDB lineage: Bacteria > Actinomycetota > Actinomycetes > Actinomycetales > Demequinaceae > Demequina > Demequina silvatica. Next base: position 16,455 of record NZ_BBMA01000012.1, on the reverse strand, counting down.
TGGACACGCCCGCGAGCGCCGCCACGTCGGCGAGGCTGCTGCGCCGCGCCGCGGCGGCGCGGCGGACGGACGGTCCTGAGGTCACGCGCCCACTCTACGGGCGCTCGGGCCGCCCTTCTCGCAGGCATGACGCCCTGTGAGGGCACCCCAGGGCGGCGCCGCCCACGCGCCAGGCCCCGAGGTCCCGGGAGGGGGACGATGCGGGGGTCTAGCGTGGCGGCGACCTCACCGACGAGCGACGCGACGGGACCTCGCGAGCTCCCCGGTCCCTGCCCGCCGTGCCGCAGCTACGAGAAGGAACCGGGCTCCATGGGCACCACCGCACGCCGCGCGATGACCACCGCGTACACCAAGGGCGTCAAGCCCGTGATCTTCCGGATGCACCCGGACCGGGTGCACGACGACATGGTCAGGCACGGCGGATGGGCCCAGCGGCTCACCCCGGTGCTCGCGGCCGCGGAGTCGCTCCTCACGCACAGCGACCCTGCGCTCACCACCGAGGCGTACGGCCTCACGCTGCGCAACCCTCTGGGCCTGGGCGCCGGGCTCGACAAGAACGTCGCCATCCCCGGCATCCTGCAGATGACAGGCTTCGGGTTCCTCACCTTCGGGTCGGTCACGTCCCGCGTGTGCGCCGGCAACCCGCGCCCGTGGTTCCACCGCCTCCCCGCGGACGAGTCGCTGGTGGTGCACGTGGGCCTCGCGAACGGCGGCGCCGAGCGCGTCGCGGCCCGGCTGCGCGAGCTCGCCGACGCCTCCCACCCCCGCCTCACCGCGCTGCCCTTCAAGCTGTCCGTCGCGCGCACCAACGACGCCCTCGCGGGCGACCTCGAGGAGGGCATCGAGGACTACGTCGCCTCCGTCCGCGCGCTCGACGGCCTGAGCCCGCTGCTCGAGCTCAACATCTCCTGCCCCAACACCACCGTGGGCGAGGCGTTCACCGAGCCCGACGCCCTGGACCGCCTGCTCGCCGCCGTGGACCAGGCGTCCCCCAGCCAGCGCATCGTCCTCAAGATGCCCTCCGATAAGCCCTGGGAGCACTTCCGCGACCTGGTCGACGTCGCGCTCGACCACCGCGTCGACGGCCTCACCCTCGCGAACCTCCGCAAGGACCGCGACGCGGTCACGCTCGACCCCGCGATCCGCGGCAACCTGTCCGGCCGTCCCGTGCGCGAACTCAGCACCGAGCTGGTGCGCCGCACCTACCTCCACGCCGGCGACCGGCTGACCCTCGCCGGCCTCGGGGGCGTGTTCGACGGGCGCCACGCCTACGACAAGATCACCGCGGGAGCGACGCTGGTGGAGCTCGTCTCGGGCCTGATCTTCCGCGGCCCGGCGGTGGTCGGCACCATCGCCGAGCAGCTGGTCGCGCTCGCACAGGCGGACGGCTTCGCCCGCGTGCAGGACGCGGTCGGCTCGCGCGCCGAGGAGCCCGCCCGCACCGTCGCCTGACGGCGCCCGGTCAGCCGAGCGGGGCGATCGCGACGGTGTCCGCCAGCGCCGCTTCTCCGTCGACGTCCACCTCGCACGTGAGGTGCTCCTCGCTGTCGAGCCACCACACCACGGTGACGTGGTCGCGGCCCTCCTGCGCGAGCGCTGCGGCGGACGCGTCCGCCTCGGCCTCGTCGACCTCCGCGCCCGCGGACTCGAGCAGCCCCTGCTCCTCGAGGAAGGCCCGCAGGTCCCGCCAGTCCGCGCTGCCGTAGACGTCCCCGGCGACGATGCGCGGCGGGGTCTCCCCGTCCGTCGCCGTGGCCGCGTACGCGGCCTCGCACACCTCGACCGCGTCCGCCTGCCCGGCGCTCATGCCGGACCGCAGGCCCGACGCGACGAACGCGCCGATCACCACCAGCGCGGCGATCGATCCCGCGATCGCCAGCGGCATCCAGGTGCGGGGGGTCGGGTTCGCGTCGGGGGTCTCGGACATGCGCCCAGCCTAGGCGGGCGTCCGCGCCCTCCCGAGCGCCGCCGCCACTGCGGGGTGGACCACCCGCCCGTCCCGCACGTTGACCCCGCCGGCGAGCGCGGGGTCCCCGGCCAGCGCATCGTCCACCCCGTCCGCCAGGCGCAGGATGTACGGCAGCGTGACGTTGGTGAGCGCGCGGGTGGCGGTGACCCCGACCGCGGCGGGCATGTTGGCGACCGCGTAGATCAGGCTGCCGGCGACCTCGCGCACCGGGTCGCGATGCGTGGTGGGCACCGAGTCCTCGAGGCAGCCGCCCTGGTCGATCGCGATGTCCACCAGCACGCTGCCTGGCGCCATGCTCTCGACCATCGCGTGGGTCACCACCACCGGCGCGGGGCGGCCCGGCACCAGGACGGCGCCGATCACCAGGTCGGACCCCTCCACCGCGGCGGCGATCGCGTGGGCGGTCGACGCGACGGTACGGACCCGCCCGCCGTGGCGCTCGTCGATGCGCCGCAGCGCCGGCAGGGACAGGTCCACGGCGGTGACGTCCGCACCCAGGCCCACCGCCTGCGCGATCGCCTGCGAGCCCGCGACCCCGGCGCCCAGCACGGTGACGCGTGCGCCCGGCACGCCGGGCACCCCGCCGAGCAGCACGCCGCGGCCGCCCTGCGGGCTGAGGAGGTGGTGCGCGCCGGCGAGGACCGCGAGACGCCCCGCGACCTCGCTCATGGGCGTGAGCAGCGGCAGCGAGCCGTCGGCCGCCTGCACCGTGTCGTAGGACAGCGCCGTGGTGCCGGCGCGGACCAACGCGTCCGCGACCGCGGGGTTCGCCGCCAGGTGGAGGAACGTGAAGAGCACGTTGCCGCTCAGCAGGGCGAGCTCGTCGGGCTGGGGCTCCTTGACCTTGACCACCAGGTCGGCCGCCCAGGCGTCCTCCGCGGACACCAGCCGTGCGCCGGCGTCACGCAGGTCCGCGTCGGTGATCCCGGCGCCGGCGCCCGCGCCGGACTGCACCAGGACCTGGTGGCCGCGCGCCGTGAGGGCGTGCGCGCCGGAGGGCGTCAGCGCGATGCGCGTCTCGCCGCTCTTGGTCTCCGTGGGGACCCCGACCCGCATCGCCGCCTCCTCGCGTCTCCCTCCAGTCCTACACCCGGACCTGGGGGCGCGACGCGCGCGCGATCAGTACTGGTCGTAGGTCTGGTACTCCCAGTGCCACGGCTCGTACTTGCTGGTCTTGGCCCAGTCGGGGTTCCAGAAGCCGTAGGTGGCCGCGTTGTTCGCGAACCAGTTGTAGTAGATCCCGTACGCGTGCGAGCTGCACAGGTCGATCGCGAGGCCCAGGCCGTGCATCGAGGTGCCGGGCGTCGCGGCGAGATAGCCCTTCGACGCCTTGGTCGCGTACTGGCTCGACAGGGTGCGGTACGAGTCGGTGATGCAGATGTCCGTGCCGAACTCCGTGCGGAAGCGCTCGTTGAGCGCCGCGAACGCGAGCGCCGCGTCCGGACGCAGCGCCTGGCCGGAGATCCACAGCGAGCACAGCTGGTCGCTGCGCAGGTTGCCGTTGGACATCACGGGGTCGAAGTCGGGGTCGCAGTCGGGCAGAAGGCTCGAGGTCACCGGGACGTCGTTCGCGGTGAGGACCGCGCCGGACTGGTCGTCGACCGTCGGCAGCGGCAGGTCCGAGGACTCGAACTGCGGGCCCGCACCTAGGATCGCGGTCGCGGTGGTGGGCGACTCGCCCTTGACCACGCCGGGCAGCTGCTCCGCGGCGTTCGCGTACGGCGCGATGGTGCCCATCACGGGGTAGATCACCATGGCGGCGAGGAAGCCGACCATGACGCCCGCGCGGGTGACGACCTTGCGGCGGCGCAGCGTGGTGCGGACCTGGATCTCGGCGGTGTGCTCGATGCGGCGCTCCCTGCGGGAGCGGTGGGTCGACCGGAGCGCGTGATGGGCGGCGCGCTTGCTCACCATCGCCTCCTTGGGGCCACGGACATCGGATGCACGAACGTCCCGGGGCGTCATCTCCGCCGGGGCGTCCGGATCAATTATTACCAAATGGTAACGATGGGGCCAACCCCTTGGGGATGTCGGCTCCGTCACATCCCGTGATCGGTCACCGTCCTGCTACGCGCCGGCGTCCCTGCGGGCGAGCGAGTCGCGCACCTCGCCGACCAGCTCCTCGAGGATGTCCTCGAGGAACACCATGCCCACCGCGCGGTCGTCACGGATCACCGTCGCGACGTGCGCGCCGGAGCGTCGCATGAGCGCGAGCGCGAGCTCGACCTCGGCGCCGTGCGCGACCGCGGGCAGGTCGCGGACGCGCCATGCCTGGATGGGCTCCTCGCGCTCCCCCGGCCGCGCGTACAGCGCGTCCTTGATGTGGAGGTAGCCCACGTAGGCGCCGTCATCCGTGACGGGGAACCGAGAGAACCCGGTGTCCGTGGCGACCCGCTCGAGCTCCTCGACCGTGACGCCGAGCGCGACCGCGTGGACCGCGTCGAGCGGCACCATGACCTCCTCGACGGAGCGCTCGGAGAACTCGATCGCGGTGGTGAGCAGGCCCGTCGGGTCGGAGATGGTGCCCTCCGCGGAGGACAGCTCGACGATGCTGTGGACCTGGTCCGCCGTGAACGCGCTCGTGACCTCGTCCTTGGGCTCGAAGCCGAGCAGGCGCACCGTGGCGTTCGCGACCCAGTTGAGCGCCACGATGATGGGGCGCACCGCGCGCGCCACCGCGACCAGCGGCGGGCCGAACACCATCGCGGCGCGGTCCGGGCTCGATACGGCGGCGTTCTTGGGCACCATCTCGCCCACCACCACGTGCAGCCCGACGATCACGAGGAGCGCGATCGCCACGGCGACGCCGTGCGCGGCCGCCTCGCCGAGGCCGAACGTGTGCAGGACGGGCTCGAGGGCGTGCGCGAGCGCGGGTTCCGCCACCACGCCCAGCGCCACGGAGCACACGGTGATGCCCAGCTGCGACGTGGCCAGCATGAGCGACACGTTCTCCATGGCCCACAGCACCGTGCGGGCGGCGCGCGAGCCCTGCTCGACGCGCGGCTCGATCGAGCTGCGGCGCGCGGAGATGATCGCGAACTCCGCGCCCACGAAGAACGCGTTCGCCAGCAGCAGCCCGATCACGGCGAGCACCATGCCGGCGCTCATCGCTCGTCCTCCTCGACGTCGATCGGGGTGAGGCGCACGCGGTCGATGCGACGGCCGTCCATGCGCTCGACCCGCGCGCCCACGCCGGGAGCCTCGACCGCGTCTCCCGCCTCGGCCACGCGGCCCAGCCGCGCCATCACGAACCCGCCGAGCGTCTCGTAGGCGGGCGACTCGGGGATCACCAGGCCGGTGCGCTCGTGGACCTCGTCGGGGCGGAGGTCGCCGGGGACGATCCACGCGCCTCCAGGCGCGCGGTGCACGGCGGCGCGGCGGCGGTCGTGCTCGTCGGCGACCTCGCCGACCAGCTCCTCGACCACGTCCTCGAGCGTGACGAACCCGGCGGTGCCGCCGTACTCGTCGACCACGATCGCGCACTGGTAGCCGAGCCCGCGCAGCTCGACCAGCAGCGGGCCCATCTGCATGGTCTCGGGGATGCGCGGGGCGTCCGCCATGAGCGCCCGGACGGACGCGTCGGGGCGACGATGCGCGGGCACGGCGATCGCGGCGCGCAGGTGGACGATGCCGAGGACGTCGTCCGTGCCCTCGCCCACCACCGGGAAGCGCGAGTGCCCCGTCGCACGCGACGCCGCGATGACGTCCGTGGCGGTGGCGTCGCGGCCGAGCGTGTGGAGGCGGGTGCGGTCGGTCATGACGTCGATCGCGGCGAGGTCGTCGAGCTCGATGGAGTTCTTGAGCAGCAGGGCCGTCGACGGTGCGAGCGTGCCGGCCTCCGCGCTGCGGCTCACGAGCGCGGCCAGCTCCTGGCGCGAGCGCCCGCCGGCGAGCTCCTCCTTGGGCTCGATCCCCATGAGCCGCAGGATCCCGTTGGCGGCGGCGTTGAGCAGCGCGATCACGGGGCGCAGCGCCCCGGTGAACGCCATGTTGAGGGGCGCCGCGACCTGCGCCGTGCGCAGGGGCTCCGCGAGCGCGAGGTTCTTGGGGATGAGCTCCCCGACGATCATGGAGAACGCGTTGACCACCACCAGCGAGATGGTGCCCGCGAGGCCCGCCACCGCCGCGCGCGACAGCGCGCTCGTGGACAGCGGGATGGACAGCAGCTCGACCAGCGCCGGCTGCGCCGTGTAGCCGAGCAGGATGGTGGTGAGCGTGATGCCCACCTGCGCGCCCGACAGCTGCGTGGACAGGCGCCGCAGCGCGGCACGGACGCGGCGTCCGCGGCCCTCGTCCTCGACGTGCGAGGGGTCGAGCGCGACGAGCGAGAACTCGGCGGCGACGAACACGGCGGTGCCGAGCGTGAGGAGCACCCCGGCACCCACGAGGAGCCACGCGGTCATGGTCGGCCGGAACTGTCGGGGTCCATGGTGTCGAAAGAGTACAGGCGGGCCCGTCCCCCGCACAGGACCGGGCGCGCGGTCTTCCCTGGCATCGCATCACGTAAAGGTTCCCCAAAACTTTCGGAACTTGGTTCCGAGCGCACCCGTTTTGGGGGAAGGATAGGAACCACTGATCACCATCGACGCTGATGCGCCAAGAAAGCGAGCGGCCTCCACCGTGTCCCCAGACACCTCTGCGCCCGATACCGACCGTGTCTCCGTCGCCCGCGCTGCAGGTGCCCCGTCAGTGGCGTCGCTCATCCTGGGCGGCGCGCGCGGGGCAGATGCGACGCCGGGCGACTCCGCGACGCGCCAGGAGACCCCTGACGCCGGGCACAACGCCACCGTCCCCCAGCCCCCGACGCAGGCCATCCCGACGGTGACCCCGTCCGCGGCCGCCGGAGCCGTGCCGCCGCCCCCGCCTCCGCCGCCTCCGCCGCCCGCGGCGCAGCGCGCCGACGCCCCCGCGCCGGTCGCCGAGCCCGCGCAGGACGCGACCTCCCCCGCCGCCCCCGAGGCGCCCCGCAGCAAGCCGGCGCCCCCGGCCGCCGCATCGTCCCCCGAGGCGGACCCGACCGCGACGCAGCCCATCGCGACCGCGCAGGCCCCCACCGCCGCCTACCTGCAGCGCCCGGAGTTCTCCCAGGTGGCGCCCAAGGACGTGACGCAGGGCGTCGAGCGTCTGCGCGGCCCCGCCGCGCGCGTGGTCGAGAACATGGAGTCGAGCCTCGCGGTGCCCACCGCGACCTCGGTCCGGACCGTGCCCGCGAAGCTGATCATGGACAACCGCGTGGTGGTGAACAACCACCTGGCGCGCACCCGCGGCGGCAAGGTGAGCTTCACGCACCTCATCGGCTTCGCGATCGTCGAGGCGCTCGCGGAGTTCCCGTCGATGAACGTCGCGTACGCGGAGCAGGACGGCAAGCCCGCCCTGTCGACGCCCGCGTCCGTCAACCTGGGCCTCGCGATCGACCTGGCGCGTCCCGACGGCTCGCGCCAGCTCCTGGTGCCGTCCATCAAGGGCGCCGACCGCATGGACTTCGCCGAGTTCTGGGCCGCCTACGAGGACGTGGTGCGCCGCGCCCGCAACGGCGCGCTGCAGGCCGCCGACTTCCAGGGCACCACGCTCACGCTCACCAACCCGGGCACGCTCGGCACGGTCCACTCGGTGCCGCGCCTCATGAACGGCCAGGGCGCGATCATCGGCGTCGGCTCGATGGACTACCCGGCCGAGTTCCAGGGCGCGTCCGAGGAGACCGTGACCCGCTTGGGCGTGTCGAAGGTCATGACCCTCACCTCGACGTACGACCACCGCGTCATCCAGGGCGCGCAGTCGGGCGAGTTCCTCGGGATCGTGCACCGCAAGCTGTTGGGCCTCGACGGCTTCTACGACCGCGTGTTCTCCTCGATCCGCGTGCCGTACGAGCCCGTCCGCTGGGTGCAGGACGCGGCGACGGACCCCGCCACCGAGGCGGCCAAGCCCGCGCGCATCGCCGAGCTCATCCACGCGTACCGCTCGCGCGGCCACCTCATGGCCGACGTCGACCCGCTGTCGAGCCGCCCGCGCAAGCACCCCGACCTGGACGTGCAGACCCACGGGCTCACGCTGTGGGACCTCGACCGCTCGTACGAGACGGGCGGCTTCGCCGGCCAGCAGTCGTGGAAGATGCGCACCGTGCTCAGCCGCCTGCGCGACGCGTACTGCCGCACCATCGGCCTCGAGTACATGCACATCGCGGACCGCGAGCAGCGGTCGTTCTTCCAGGACCGACTCGAGCACGGCTACACCAAGCCCACGCGCGAGGAGCACCTGCGGATCCTCCACCGCCTCAACGCGGCAGAGGCCTTCGAGGCGTTCCTGCAGACCAAGTACGTGGGCCAGAAGCGCTTCTCGCTCGAGGGCGGCGAGTCCCTGATCCCGCTGCTCGACTCCGTCATGAGCGCCGCCGCCGAGGCGGGCGTCCACGAGGTCTGCATCGGCATGGCCCACCGCGGCCGCCTCAACGTGCTCGCGAACCTCGCCGGCAAGAGCTACGGGCAGATCTTCTCCGAGTTCGAGGGCACCGCGGTGCCCGGCTCGGTGCAGGGCTCCGGCGACGTCAAGTACCACCTGGGCACGGAGGGCACGTTCACCGCCGAGTCGGGCGCCACCACGCGCGTCTACCTCGCCGGAAACCCGTCGCACCTCGAGGCGGTCGACCCGGTGCTCGAGGGCATCGTGCGCGCCAAGCTCGACGCGCTGGGCGCGGACCCGGCCACGGACGGCTACCCGGTGCTGCCGCTGCTCATCCACGGCGACGCGGCCTTCGCCGGCCAGGGCGTGGTGCTCGAGACGCTCAACATGGCGCTGCTCAAGGGCTACCGCACCGGCGGCACCGTGCACGTCATCATCAACAACCAGGTGGGCTTCACCACCGGGCCCGAGTCCTCGCGGTCGACGCGCTACTGCACCGACATCGCCAAGGGGTTCCAGATCCCGATCTTCCACGTCAACGGGGACGACCCGGAGGCGTGCGTGCGCGCCGCCCGGCTCGCGTTCGAGTACCGCGAGCGGTTCGGCCGCGACGTGATCGTCGACATGGTCTGCTACCGCCGTCGCGGCCACAACGAGGGCGACGACCCGTCGATGACGCAGCCGCGCATGTACGACCTCATCGAGGGCAAGCGCTCCGTCCGCCACCTCTACACCGAGGCGCTCATCCGCCGCGGCGACATCACCACCGAGGAGGCGGAGTCGGTCTCGAAGGACTACCTCGCCCAGCTGGAGCGGGTGTTCATCGAGACCCGCGAGGGCTACAAGCCGTCCTCCGACTCCGAGGCCATCTCGGGCCTCGAGCTGCCGTCCTCGCAGTCCTCGGACGCGGGCGTGATGGTGGGCTGGAAGACGGCCGTCTCCGCCAGCCAGGTCGAGCGCATCGGGCGCGCCCACGTGCGTCCGCCCGAGGGCTTCTCCGTCCACCCGAAGCTCGAGAAGCTGCTCGAGCGTCGCGAGGTCATGAGCCGCGAGGGCGGCATCGACTGGGGCTACGGCGAGATCCTCGCGTTCGGCACCCTGCTGCAGGAGGGCGTCCCGGTCCGCGTGTCCGGGCAGGACTCGCGCCGCGGCACGTTCGTGCAGCGTCACGCGGTCTACCACGACCGCAACACCGGCTCCGAGTGGACCCCCCTGCTGTACCTGTCCTCCGACCAGGCCCGCCTGCACATCTACGACTCCCCGCTGTCGGAGTACGGCGTGCTGGGCTTCGAGTACGGCTACTCGGTCGAGCGGCCGGACTCGCTGGTGGTGTGGGAGGCGCAGTTCGGCGACTTCGTCAACGGCGCGCAGACCATCATCGACGAGTTCATCTCCTCCTCCGAGCAGAAGTGGGGGCAGTCCTCCTCCGTGGTGCTGCTGCTGCCCCACGGCTTCGAGGGCCAGGGCCCCGACCACTCGTCGGCCCGCGTCGAGCGCTTCCTCCAGCTGTGCGGCGAGGAGAACATGATCGCCGCGATGCCGTCCACGCCGGCCAGCTACTTCCACCTGCTGCGCCGCCAGGCGTACAACCGGCCGCGCAAGCCGCTCATCGTGTTCACCCCGAAGTCGATGCTGCGCCTGCGCGCCGCGCAGTCCGCGGTCGAGGACTTCACCACCGGCACCTTCCGGGAGGTCATCGGGGACGATGCGGTGGATCCGGCCTCGGTCGACCGCGTCCTCCTGTGCGCGGGCAAGGTCTACTACGACCTCGTCGCGGAGCGTGAGCGCGCGGGGGACACGTCGACCGCTATCGTGCGTCTTGAGCAGCTGTACCCGCTCGCGCACGACGCGATCCGCGAGGCCCTCGCCCCGTTCGATGGCGCCGAGCTGGTGTGGGTCCAGGAGGAGCCTCAGAACCAGGGAGCGTGGTCGCGCATGTCGTTGAGCCTTCCGCAGGTGGTCGGCACCACCCTCGGGGTGGTGTCCCGCCCGGCGTCCGCCTCGCCCGCCTCGGGCCTGGCGTCGCGCCACGCGGCCGAGCAGGCGGAGCTGGTCGCGCGGGCCTTCGCCCGATGAGGAACGTCTTCCTCGTCGGCGACGAGCTGGTCGCCGGACACGGAGACCCCAAGGCGCTGGGGTGGGCGGGGCGCGTCGCTGCGCGCACCCTCCCCCTCGCGCCGGACCTCGCCTTCCACACGCTCGCGGTGCCGCACGAGACCACCGGCGAGCTCACCAGCCGCTGGGACGAGGAGGCGCTGCGGCGCACCGCCCGCACGGAGCCCGAGGCGAACCACGTGCTCTTCGCGATCGGTCGCCACGACGTGCACCGCGGGGTCTCCCCCACCATGACGCGGCTCAACATCGCGAACTTCCTCGACCGCGCGCACGCGCTGGGCTTCGAGACCCTCATCGCGGGCCCGCCGCCCGGCGCCGAGCCGGACAACCCGCGCATCGCGGAGCTCGCGGCGGTGTGCGAGGACGCGGCCTCCCGCCGCGGCGTGGGCTACATCGACATGTACGGCCCCCTCGCCCGCCACGAGCAGTGGGGCGCGGACATGGCCACGGGTCACGACTCGCTGCCGCTGCAGGCCGGCTACGGCCTCATGGCGTGGCTGGTGCTGCACTCGCGCTGGCACTCCTGGCTCGGGATCGAGCCGCCCGCCGCCTGAGCCCGGCGCCGCGTCAGTCGATGACGCCGGCGCCGCGGAGCTCGACCAGCAGGTCGTGCGGACGCGACGCGATCGCGACCGCGTCGTCCAGCGCGACCACGTTGTCCCGCACCAGCTGGAACAGGTGCTGGTCGAACGTCTGCATCTTGTAGTACTCGCCGTCCGCGATGAGGTCGAGGATGGGCGGCTGGCTCGCGGGGTCCACGATCGCCTCGGCCGTGCGGCCGGTGTTGACCATGACCTCGGCGACCAGGGTCCGGCCGCCGCCGTCGCCCTTGCGCACCAGCCGCTGCGACACGATGCCGCGCAGCGTCTGCGCGAGGGTCGCGCGGACCTGGTTCTGCTCGTGCGGCGTGAAGAAGTCGACGATGCGGTTGATGGTGTCCTGCGCGTCCACCGTGTGGAGCGTCGCGAGCACCAGGTGACCGGTCTCGGCGGCGGACAGCGCCGCGCGCACGGTCTCGATGTCGCGCATCTCGCCGACCATGATGACGTCGGGGTCCTGGCGCATCGCGGCGCGCAGCGCGGACGTGAAGTCGAGCGTGTCGGAGCGCACCTCGCGCTGCGAGATGATCGCCTTCTTGTCCTGGTGCAGCACCTCGATCGGGTCCTCGATGGTGACGATGTTGACCTCGCGGTAGCTGTTGATGAGGTCGATCATCGACGCCAGCGTGGTGGTCTTGCCGGAGCCCGTCGGGCCCGTGACCAGCACCAGCCCGCGCGGCTCCAGCGCGAGGTCCGCGATGACGCCCGGCAGGCCCAGCTCCTCGAAGCTCTGCGCGCCCACGGCGACGCGGCGGAACACCAGGCCCTCGGCGCCGCGCGCCACGTAGGCGTTGACGCGGAAGCGTCCCACGCCCGACAGCGAGAACGCGAAGTCCGCCTCGTGGGTGTCGCGGAACACCGGCACCAGGTCCTCGGGGAGCACCTGCGCGACCATGTGGCGCGTGTCCTCGGGGGTCAGCGGCGGCACCTGCAGCTTGCGCAGCCGGCCGTCGACGCGCACGCGGGGCGCGGAGCCCACCTTGCAGTGCAGGTCGGAGCCGCCCGTCGAGGCAAGCGCGTGCAGGAACGGGATGACTGACTGGGGCTGATCGCTCACGGTTCCTCCATCGGCATCCGGCATGGGCGGCTTGAGGGGAGCGTAGCGGTCCCCGCACCGTCCCATGCGCCCGGTGTGACGATGTCCTCAGATGTGGGAGGATAGGGGGTCGAATTCCTGCGTCCAGAAAGGGGAACGTTGTGAGCAAGCGAGGCCGCAAGCGCAAGGCGCGCGCGAAGGGTGGCGCCAACCACGGCAAGCGGCCCAACGCCTGAGCCGTTCCGCCCGGATGAATGAGGAAAGCCGCATCGGCCTCGCCGATGCGGCTTTCGTCGTTCTCGGGGGGACGATGCGCGGGTCACCTGGGCGCGTGGCGCGCCCCCCGCATCGTCCCCGGCGCTAGGCGCCGTCCGGGCGGGTCGCCCGGATGGTCTGGAGGATGCGCGCGCGCAGGTCCTCGGGGGCCACGTCGTGGCCCGTCTTGTTCACCAGGCGCTTGATCTTCTCGTTGATCTTGTGCTCCGCCTCGCACGGCGGGCACTCCTTGAGGTGCTCGCCGATCCGGTGGATCTCATCCTCGGGCAGCTCGTGATCGATGTACTCGAACAGTCGATCGAGCGCCTCCTCGCATTCAGGCTTCGGCACGGCACACACCCCCGTCCTTGTCCTTCTGGTCCTTCTTCATCGGGGCCTTCTCGTAGAGACCACGCTCGGCGGCGTAGTCCCGCAGCTTCTCTCGCAACAGCTTCCGGCCGCGGTGCAGCCGGGACATCACGGTCCCCACGGGGGTGTCCATGATCTGTGCGATCTCCTTGTACGCGAACCCCTCCACGTCGGAGAGGTAGACGGCCATGCGGAAGTCGTCCGAGAGCTCGGACAGGGCCCGCTTGATCTCGTCGTCGCCGAGCGCGTCGAGCGCGTTGTCCTCGGCCGAGGCGAGCCCGCTCGACGTGTGCTCCGCCGCGGCGGCGAGCTGCCAGTCCTCGACGGTCTCCGCGTCGGAGCGCTTGGGCTCGCGCTGCTTCTTGCGGTACGTGTTGATGAACGCGTTGGTCTGGATCCGGTACAGCCACGCCTTGAGGTTGGTCCCCGGCGTGAACTTGTCCTGCGCGGCGAACGCCTTGGCGAACGTCTCCTGGACCAGGTCCTCGGCGTCCGCGCCGTTGCGCGTCATGCGCAGCGCGGCGGCGTAGAGCTGGTCCATGTAGGACAGCGCCTCCGCCTCGAAATCGAACTCGGTTATGTCGGTCATCGGTTGCGAGCGTACAGCCGAGGGACGCCGCGCGGGAGTGCGCGACGCCCGGGGCCTCTCCACGGTGGTCGTCACAAGGGTTGCTAACGGCGAGCATCGCTCTCGCATTCCCGCCCCTGACGGCGCGCCCGCGTGTTGGTAGCGTAGGAGGCATGTTGCGTGCACTTGCCCGGCCGCTGCTCGCCTCGTGGTTCATCTACGGAGGCGTCCAGAGCTACCTCGAGCCCGAGACGCGCGCCGCGCGCGTCGCCCCCACCGTCGAGCCCGCGCTCAAGGAGCTGGGCCTCGAGGAGGTCAGCACCGTCGACCTGGTGAAGGTGCACGGCGCCGCCTCGGTCGCGCTGGCCGCGACCCTGGCGCTGTCGCGCAGCCCGCGCGCCGCCGCCCTGGGCCTGGCCGGCCTCGCCGGCGCCACCGCGGCCCTCGCCCACCCCTTCTGGAAGGAGCAGGACGAGGCACGCAAGGAGGCCGAGCTCGAGCAGTTCCTCAAGAACCTGTCGCTCGTGGGCGGCGTGCTGCTCGCCGCGACCGCGGGCCACAGCCAGCGCCACATCGACCGCAAGAAGGCCAAGAAGGTGAAGGCCAAGGAGAAGGCGGTCGAGGCCAAGCTCAAGGAGAAGGAGGCCAAGGCGGAGGTCAAGGCCGCCCTCAAGGCCGCCGCCAAGGCCAAGGACCAGCCCGAGGCCACGCCCGCGAAGAGCTCGAAGAGCGCGAAGAAGAAGCGCGCCGCGTGAGCGGCACCCTTCCCCCCGGCACCGGACTCGGCGAGGCGTGGGACGCGCCCTCCGCGCATCGTCCCCTCGACGCGACGGTCTCCGTCCCCGGCTCGAAGTCCCTCACCAACCGCTACCTGGTGCTCGCGGCGCTCGCCGCGGAGCCCGTGACCGTCCGCGGCGGCCTGCGCTCGCGCGACTCGGACCTCATGATCGGCGCGCTGCGCGGCCTGGGCGTCGCGGTGGACGATGCGGGGGCCGAGTGGCGCGTGACGCCCGCCCCGCTCCGTGGCGGGGTCCACGTCGACTGCGGGCTCGCGGGCACGGTCATGCGGTTCGTCCCGCCGATGGTGCTGCTCGCGGACGGCCCCGTGAGCTTCGACGGCGACGAGGGCGCCCGCGTGCGCCCCATGGGTCCCCTGCTGGACGCGCTGCGCCTGCTGGGCGCGACCGTCGAGGACGAGGGCCGCGGCACGCTGCCCTTCACCGTCACGCCGCCCGCGGAGGTGCCGGACGTGGTCGAGGTGGACTCCTCGTCCTCGTCGCAGTTCGTCACGGGCCTGCTGCTCACCGCGCCGCGCCTGCCCGAGGGGCTCACCGTGCGCCACGCCGGCGCGACGCTGCCGAGCCTGCCGCACATCGACATGACGTGCGAGGCGCTGCGCGAGGCCGGGATCCGCGTCGACCAGCCCGACGAGCGCACCTGGGTGGTCCACCCCGGCGAGATCCACCCGGGCGACGTCCGCGTCGAGCCCGACCTGTCCAACGCCGGCCCGTTCATGGCCGCCGCGCTGGTCGCCGGCGGCACCGTCCGCATCCCGGGCTGGCCCGCCACCACCACGCAGCCGGGCGCGTACTTCCCCGAGCTGCTCACCCGGATGGGCGCGACCTGCACGCTCGACGGCGACGTCATGACAGTGACCGGGACCGGCGAGCTCCGCGGCATCGACGCGGACCTCTCCCCCGCCGGCGAGATCACGCCCACCATCGCGGCGCTGTGCGCCCTCGCGGAGGGACCGTCGCGGCTCACCGGGATCGGCCACCTGCGCGGCCACGAGACCGACCGCCTCGCCGCCATCGCGGCCGAGGTCGAGCGCCTGGGCGGGTCCTGCACCGCCGACGCCGACTCGCTCACCTTCGGCGGCCTGCCCGCGAGCGGCCTCCGCGCCGCCGCGATGGAGACCTACCACGACCACCGGATGGCGACCTTCGCCGCGATCGTCGGGCTCGCCGTGCCCGGCGTGCGCGTGATCAACGTGGGCACCACCGCGAAGACCATGCCCGACTTCCCCGCCATGTGGCGCGGGATGCTCGACCTGGACGGCTGAATGGCCCGCCGCGAGTACGACGAGTCGGACGCCAAGGTCCGGCCCAATCGGCGCGGCTCGCGCCCGCGCACGAAGATCCGGCCCGCGCATGAGGAGGCAGTGGACGGCACCGTGATCGCGGTCGACAGGGGCCGTTTCACCGTGCAGGTGGACGATGCGGTGGTCACCGCGGTCAAGGCCCGCGAGCTGGGGCGGCGCGGCTTGGTGATCGGCGACTGGGTGAAGGTGGTCGGGGACGTCTCCGGCGCGCCCGACACGCTTGCACGGGTGGTCAAGCGCCTCGAGCGCCGCAACTCGCTCAGCCGCACGGCGGACGACACGGACGCGACCGAGCGCGTGATCGTCGCCAACGCGGACCAGCTCGCGATCGTGACCGCCCTCGCCGACCCCGAGCCGAACCCCCGCATGATCGACCGCTGCCTGGTCGCGGCCTTCGACGCGGGCATGGACGCGGTGCTGGTGCTCACCAAGGCGGACCTCGCGAGCGCGGAGGGCCTGCGCGCGGCGTACGAGCCGCTCGGCGTCACCGTGATCGAGACCTCGGTGCGGCGCGACGGCGGGCCAGAGGCGGACCCGGGGTTCGTGCGCTTCCGCGAGGAGCTGCACGGCATCACCACCGTGCTGGTGGGCTACTCCGGCGTGGGCAAGTCGACCCTGGTCAACGCGCTGGTGCCGGACGCGGGCCGCGCGGTCGGGATCGTCAACGACGTCACGGGCCGCGGCCGCCACACCTCGACCTCCGCGATCCGCTACGAGGTGCCGTCCGGCGGGTGGATCGTCGACACCCCGGGCGTCCGGTCCTTCGGGCTCGCCCACGTGGACCCCGCGCACTTCATCCTCGCCTTCCCCGACATCGCGGACGCCGCGGACGAGCTGTGCCCGCGGGGGTGCACCCACGAGTCCGCCGAGCTGGGCTGCGAGCTCGACGCGTGGGCAGGCGACGTCGCGGACCGCCACGCGCGCGTCGACTCGATCCGCCGCCTCCTGGCCTCCCGCGCGGCCGGCGACCAGTACTGACCCGCGGACTCCCCGACCCCCAGTTCGCTCCGCACGGTTTCATATCCGCCACCCCGGCTTCCCGCCCCG
>NZ_BBMA01000013.1 GCF_000971215.1 Demequina silvatica | reverse complement strand
CGAACCCGGCATACAACATTACAGAGTACGTCCCCCAAAAGAGAACAATTTAATCTCCAGCATCAAAAACAACTGACATGTTGTCTTCGTTACCAAAGGAATCCAAACACCCCTGAAACCAGGGATGCCCGGGTATTTGGCATCGACATGTGGCACACTGTTGAGTTCTCAAGTTTCGGACGCGCACCGCCTCGATCACCATCAGTGACCTCGCTCGGGGCAACCCTTCTAACTTACTCTCTTCGATTATCACTGTCAAATCGGCTTTTCCGGCCTGATCTTCCAGATGATCAACGTCTGAGAGCTCGTCGATGATCCTTCGAGTGGTGCGGGACCTGTGGTCCGCCGCTTCCATCGGATCGTGCTGCGTTCGGGGCGTCTCCTGCAGGTCCTTGTTCAGTCCCTGCCTGGCGTCTCCGTCGTCGGCAACGGGTTAAACATTAGGGGCTGCCGGTCACCGCGGTCAAATCGCGCGGATCCCGGGCGTGTCGCGAGCATCCGCGCTGGTAGACAACGCTTTCGCCCGCGACAACAGCGCCGGTGTCAGGCCGCCGGCCTCACGATTCCCACGGACTTCTTCCCGCGGCGCACCACGGTCCAGCCGCCGGCCAACGCGTGGTCCGGGCCCAGCACCAGCTCCGGATTGTCCACGCGCTCGTTGTTCACGTACGCGCCGCCCTCCTGGACGGCGCGCCGCGCCGCGGACTTCGAGTCGACGATCCCGGAGGCCACCAGCGCATCGGTGACCGTCGCGCCCGCCTCGAGCTCCACTCCCCCGAGCTCCTGCGCGCAGCCTGACAAGGTCGCAGCGTCGAGTGTCGTGAGCTCACCCCGACCGAAGAGCGCCTGGGACGCGTCCACCGCCCCCTGCGCCGCATCGTCCCCATGGACCAGCGAGGTGACCTCCCAGGCCAGGGTGCGCTGCCCCTCGCGACGGAACGGCTCCTCGGCGACCTTGACCTCGAGCGCCTCGATCTCGGCACGCGTCAGGAAGGTGAAGATCTTGAGGAAGCGGACCACGTCCGCATCGTCGGTGTTGATCCAGAACTGGTAGAAGGCGTACGGGCTCATCATGTCCGGGGCGAGCCAGACGGCGCCGCCCTCGGTCTTGCCGAACTTGGTGCCGTCGGCCCTGGTGATGAGCGGCGTGGTCATCGCGTGCACGCTCTCGCCCTCGGCCTTGCGGATCAGCTCGACGCCGGACAGCAGGTTCCCCCACTGGTCGTTGCCGCCGGTCTGCAGCGTGCAGCCGTGGCGGCGGTACAGCTCGAGGAAGTCGTTGCCCTGGAGCACCTGGTAGCTGAACTCGGTGTAGGAGATGCCCTCGTCCGAGTTGAGACGGCGCGCGACGGTGTCCTTCGCGATCATAGTGCCGAGCCGGAAGTGCTTGCCGATCTCGCGCAGCAGGTCGATCGCGCTGAGCTCGCCCGTCCAGTCGAGGTTGTTCACCATGACCGCGGCGTTGTCGCCCTCGAAGGACAGGAAGCGGGAGATCTGGCCGCGCAGGCGGTCGACCCACTCCGCGACGGTCTCCTTGGTGTTGAGCACCCGCTCGCCCGACATCCGCGGGTCGCCGATCATGCCGGTCGCCCCGCCCACGAGCGGATGGACCCGGTGCCCCGCGAGCTGGAGGTGACGCAGCAGCACCAGCTGGACCAGGTGGCCGTGGTGCAGGCTCGGCGCGGTGGGGTCGAATCCGCAGTACATCGCGATCGGGCCCGCGTCGAGAGCCGCACGCAGCTCGTCCTCACCGGTGGTTTGGGAGATCAGCCCGCGCCAGGCGAGCTCGTCGAGGATGTGCTCAGTCATGATGGCGCCATTGTGCCAGCACGCGCGCGCACGACGAGCGCGAGCGGCACCGCCAGCATCGCGATCGCCGCGCCCCCGAGCGCGAGCCCCGCGTAGCCGGCCTGGACGGTCACCACGCCGGCGAGCCCCGCGCCCGAGGCGCCGGCGAGCGTGGTGAGCGCGTCGGCGCGTCCCTGCAGCCGTGGCCGGAGGTCGACAGGGGTGCGCGTCGCGAGCACGGCGGAGCCGGCGACCATCGCGAGGCTCCAGCCGACGCCCAGCAGCACCAGCGCCACCGAGATAGGCCCGAGCGAGCCGCCGCCCGCCGCCGCGACCGCCCCGGCGGCCGCGAGCACCACCCCGGACGCCGCGCCCACCGGCGCCGGTCCCCACCGGTCCACGAGCCATCCGGATAGCGGCGACGGCACGTACATCGCCGCGACGTGCCACGCGATCACCGCCCCGACCGCGCCGATTCCGTGCGCGTGCGCGGTCAGGTGCACCGGGGTCATCGTCATGACGGCCACCATCACCGCCTGCCCGATCACCATGAGGCCGATCCCCGCGGCGACGGGCACGCGCCAGGGTCCCGGCGCGACGGCGGGGGACGATGCGGCGGTCGCCTCCGCGGCGAGCGCGCGGGAGGTCAGGAGCGGGTCGGGTCGCAGCAGCGCCGCGAGCACGGCCGCCCCGAGCGCGTACGCCACGCCCGCGACGACGAAGGGCCCGAGCAGCGGGTTCAGGCCCCACCCCGCGACGGTCTCGCCGCTCCACCGCGCGGACACCGGTCCGAGCACGGCGCCCGCCGTGGTCGCCATCAGCACCACCGCCATCGCGGTCGCGCGCCGGTGCGCGGGCGCGAGGTCCGCGCCCGCGAAGCGCGCCTGCAGGTTCGCCGCGGACCCGGCGCCGTAGACCAGGAAGGACGCGAGCAGCAGCGGGACGGAACCCGCCTGCCCGGCCAGCACGATCCCGAGCGCCCCCACCGCCCCGGCGCTGTAGCCGGCCGCCAGGCCCACGCGCCGCCCCCGCCGGTCGGACATGCGCGCGATCGCCAGCGCTGAGAGGGAGGCGCCCACGGTCATCACCACGGCGGGGATGCCCGCCGCGGCGGCTGAGGACCACACCTCGGTGGCGAGCAGCGCGCCCACCGTGATGCCGGCGGCGAGCCCGAATCCGGACAGCACCTGCGCGGATGAGACGACGATCAGGGTGCGGCGCTGGACCGCGTGCGGGTTCACGTGGACACCTTGCCACGCCGGGCCGTCACTCCGGCACGGGCTCCGCCCCGTCGATGATCCATCCCGCGGCATCGCGCGTGCCCTCGCGCGCGAGATGCCGGTCCTCGGCGATGTGCCAGCGCTCCCACTCGGCCCGCATGCCCTCCCCGTCGCGCGCGATGCCGCGCTCCAGTCGCAGCGCCCACGGCGCCTCCACATAGATGAGGGACGATGCGCGGGCCCGGGCCGCGCGGGAGGCGACGCCGACGCCTTCGATCACCAGCGCATCGTCCACCGGCACCTCGAGGCGCTCGGCGCGCGCGGACGCGTGCCAGTCCCAGCGGCGGAAGCCGCCGGGCCGTCCCTCCGCGAGCGGCGCGAGGACCTGATCGAGGACCTGATCGAGCATGGAGAGGCCCGTCCAGCCCTCGTACATGTCGTCGCCGTGGAGCACCTGCGCTCCGAGCGCGGACCCGAGCCTGCCCGCGAGGGTGGTCTTCCCCGAGCCCGCGGGACCGTCGATCAGGACCAGCCGCGTCCGGCCCAGCCGCGGGGGCTCCGCGAGCACGCCGGCGACGAGGTCGCGGACCCTGGGATTCGGCATCGGCCCAGGATACGGTGGCCGCATGCACCCCACGAGCGCGAAGATCATGGACCTGCTCGCGGCGCGCGGCCTGCACTCGCAGGTGCGCACGCTGACCGACTCGACGCGCACGGCGGCGGAGGCGGCCGCGGCCCTGGGCTGCGAGGTGGGCGCGATCGCGTCGAGCCTGGTGTTCCTCGCCGACGGCGCCCCGATCCTGGTGCTCACCAGCGGCTCCCACCGCGTGGACACGGACCTGCTCGCGGACCAGATCGGCGCGCGGGTCATCGCGCGCGCGGACGCCGCGGCGGTGCGCGCCGCGACCGGTCAGCCGATCGGCGGCGTCGCACCCGTGGGCCATCCCGCCCCCGTGCCCACGTACATCGACGTGGAGCTGAAGAAGCACGGCGAGCTGTGGGCCGCCGCGGGCACGCCGCACTCGGTGTTCGAGATCTCCTACGACGACCTGGTGAGCCTCACCGGCGCCGCCGAGGTCGCCGTCGAGTCCTAGGACTCGAGCGGGATCCGGCCGCTCGCGGCGACGCGCACGAAGTCCTGGAACACCGTGGTGCCCACCTTCGCGCCCGCCTTGCCGCGCACCAGCTGCCAGCCGTTGCCCGTGCCCGCGGCGGCGCCCGTGAACCACAGGACGTCGTCGGCGCGGCCGTCGAAGTCGCCGTAGGCGAAGTGCGCGGACGCCGGGGTGAGGGCCAGGTTGGCGGCGCGGTTGAACGCGAAGAACACCTTGTCGCCCACCGTGGTGTCGCGGCGCCCCAGCGCGATCTGCCAGCCGTTGTCGTCGCCGGTGGCGGTGCCCTCCTCGCCGGTGAACCACAGCACGTCGTCCGTGCCGTTGCCGTTGAAGTCGCCCACCGCGATCTCCGCGGTCGACGGAGTGAGCGCGTTGTTCTTCACGCGGAAGAACTCGCGCATGGTCATCGCGCCGTCGGGGGCCGCGGGGGCTCCGAGCGCGAGCTGCCAGCCGCTGCCGGCGCCCTTCGCGCCGGTGAACCACAGCACGTCGTCCGCGCCGTCCGCGTTGAAGTCGCCCAGCTCGAGCTCCGCGTTGGCGGGCGTGAGCGCGCTGGCCTTGACCGTGCGGAAGCTGTCGAAGGACCGCGCCCCCGCGGCGCTGTCCTGGCCGCCCCTGGCGAGCTTCCAGCCCGAGGACTCGGATCCGGTGAAGCGCAGCACGTCGTCGGAGCCGTCGCCGTCGAAGTCGCCGACCATGAGGTGCGCGTTCTTGGGGGTGAGCGCGCTGTTCTTGACGCGGCGGAAGTCGCCCAGCTCGGGTTCGCCCACCGCGTCGGACTGGCCGCCGCTCGCGAGCCGCCAGCCGCCGCCGGTGCCCGTCTTCGAGCCCACGCGGCCGGTGAAGCGCAGCAGGTCGTCGATGCCGTCCCCGTCGAAGTCGCCCACCGCGACCTGCGCGGTCTCGGGGGTGACGGCGCTGTTGAGCACGCGGTGGAACGCGCCGAAAGCGCCGTTCTCCTGGCCGCCGCGCGCGAGCTGCCAACCGTAGCCGGTGCCTGTGTCGGAGCCCTTGCGACCCGTGAACCACAGGACGTCGTCGATTCCGTCGCCGTCGAAGTCGCCGTACACGTGATGCGCGCTGGCGACGGGGTCCTGGCTCAGGCCGCCCTGGCCGCTCAGCTTGCCGAACTCGGGCTTGAGCCGGAAGTAGCCCAGGATCGTGTCCTCGTTGATGGTCGAGTACGCCGGCTTCTTGTTGAACGTGGTCGCCTCGTACTTCTTGCCCGTGCCGTCGATCAGCGCCACGTGGTAGACGTCCCACCACTTCCCGGTCGACGGGTCGAGGTACTCCTTCTGGCCCGTGGTGGTGGAGCGGACGCCGTAGAACACCACGTCGCCTGGAAGCGGCGTCACGCCCGCCGCGAGCTTCTCGAAGCGTCCGATCTGCGAGGACGTCCCGCCCGTGCCCAGGTCGATGCCCGCCCGCGAGTACGCGTACCGGACCAGCGCGGAGCAGTCCATGTAGCCGTCGACCCAGGTGATCTTCGCGTCCGGGTCGCCGGTGATGGTCTTCGCGGTGGGCCCGGGCCCCGCGGTGGAGTGCCCGAAGCCCATCTTGGGGCCGTAGCCGATCGCGCGGTCCACCACGTACTTGGCGCCCGCGACGATCGCGGCGCGCGAGCCGGACACCACCGCCGGCTGCGCGGCCTCCGCCGGCGTCGCGCTCACGGAGAGCCCGACGGCGGTGAGCACCACCAGCAGCGCGGCAGCGGCGCGCGAGCGCAGACGAGCGGTGGTGGAGGACGTCACGCCACCCTCATCGGCGCGGGGCGTCCCCATGTTGAGCCCTGGAGCCCCGGTCGCATGGCTAGCAGGCGCTTCAGGCCGTGGTCCAGGGCCGGAAGTGGCGGACGCGGGCGCGCGCCGCCTTCCCCTGCTCGATCACCCTGGCCGGCGCGGTGCCGCCCACCCCGTCGCGCGCGGCGAGGGAACCGGGCACCGTGAGCACCTCGAGCACCCCGGGGGTGAGCTCGGGGTGGATCGCGGCCATCTCCTCGGGCGTGAGCTCGTGAAGCTCCTTGCCGCGCTTCTCGCACAGCCGCACGCACGCGCCCGCGACCTCGTGGGCCTCGCGGAACGGCGTGCCGTTCTTCACCATCCACTCGGCGATGTCGGTGGCGAGCGAGAAGCCCGCGGGGGCGAGCTCCGCGAGGCGCTCGGTGCGGAACACGAGCGTCCGCACCATGCCGGTGAACGCGGGCAGGATCACCTCGAGCGTGTCGACCGCGTCGAACACGGGCTCGTGGACCTCCTGGATGTCGCGGTTGTACGCGAGCGGGAGGCCCTTGAGCGTCGCGAGGAGTCCCGTGAGGTCGCCGATGAGGCGGCCCGCCTTGCCGCGCGCGAGCTCCGCGATGTCGGGGTTCTTCTTCTGCGGCATGATGCTCGAACCCGTCGAGTACGAGTCGTCGAGCGCGACGAATCCGAACTCGACGGTCGCCCACGCGATGATCTCCTCGGAGATCCGCGACAGGTCCACGCCGATCATGGCGGCGACCCACGCGAACTCGGCGACCACGTCGCGCGACGCGGTGGCGTCGATCGAGTTCTCGCACGGGCCCAGGAAGCCGAGCTCCTCCGCGACGGCGGCCGGGTCGAGGCCGAGCGTGTTGCCCGCGAGCGCGCCGGCGCCGTACGGGGAGAACGCGGCGCGCGCGTCCCAGTCGGTGAGGCGCTCGACGTCGCGCAGCAGCGGCCACGCGTGCGCCATCAGCGCGTGCCCGAGGGTGACGGGCTGCGCGTGCTGGAAGTGGGTGCGCCCCGGCATGGGGGCGTCGAGGTGGCGGTCGGCCTGGCCGAGCAGCGCGTCGACCAGGTCGAGCAGCTCCGCCGCGATGAGGCGCGCGTGACGGCGCAGGTACATGCGCGGCAGGGTGGCGATCTGGTCGTTGCGCGAACGGCCGGCGCGGAGCTTGCCGCCCAGGTCGGTCCCCACCCGCTCGATGAGGACCCTCTCGAGCGCCCCGTGCACGTCCTCGTCGGACTCGGCGGGCAGCAGCGTCCCCGCGGCGACGTCGGTGCGCATCCCCTCGAGGGACGCGGTCATCTCGGCGCTCTCCGCTGCCGTGAGCAGGCCGGCCCGCTCGAGCGCGTGGGCGTGGGCGATCGAACCGCGCAGGTCGTCGTCCGCGTAGCGCCAGTCGAAGTGCGTCGACTTCGACAGGCGCGCGAGCGCCGCATCCGGTCCGCCCTCGAAGCGCCCGCCCCAGAGCGCGCCCTCGTTGGTGCCCTGCTCCCCTGCCATCACTGCTCCCTGCTGCTCAGATGTGGAGGCGGCCGCGCCCGGTCCGGACGCGGCCGCCGACTACGACGACCCTAGAGGCCCAGGCGCGCCTCGCGCGCGGCCGCCTGCTTGGCCGCGAGGCCGTAGATCTCGATGAAGCCGCGCGCCGCGGACTGGTCGAACGTGTCGCCCTCGTCGTAGGTCGCGAGGTTGAAGTCGTACAGACCGGTGTCCGAGCGACGGCCCGTGACCACGGCCTTGCCGCCGTGCATCACCATGCGGATGTCGCCGTTGACGTGGCGCTGCGTGTCCTCGATGAACGCGTCGAGCGCGCCCTTGAGCGGCGAGTTCCACATGCCGTCGTAGACCAGCTCGGTCCACTCGTCGGAGATGCGGCGCTTGTAGCGCGCGAGCTCGCGCTCGACGGTGACGTTCTCGAGCTCGCGGTGGGCCTCGATGAGAGCGATCGCGCCGGGGGCCTCGTAGATCTCGCGGCTCTTGATGCCCACCAGGCGGTCCTCGACGATGTCGATGCGGCCGATCCCCTGCGCGCCGGCGCGACGGTTCATCTCCTCGATGGCCTGCAGCGGGGTGACCTTCTGGCCGTCGATGGCGACGGGGATGCCCTGCTCGAACGTGATGACCACCTCGTCGGGGACCGGCGGGAATGCCGGGTCGTCGGTGTAGTCGTAGATGTCCTTGGTGGGCGCGTTCCAGATGTCCTCGAGGAAGCCGGTCTCGACGGCGCGGCCCCACACGTTCTGGTCGATCGAGAACGGGTTCTTCTTGGTGGTCGCGATGGGCAGGTTGTTGCGCTCGGCGTAGTCGATCGCCTTGTCGCGGGTAAGCGCGAGGTCGCGCACGGGCGCGATGCACTTGAGGTCGGGCGCCATCGACACGATGCCGACCTCGAAGCGCACCTGGTCGTTGCCCTTGCCGGTGCAGCCGTGCGCCATGGTGGTCGCGCCGAACTGGCGGGCGGCCGTGACGATGTGCTTGACGATCACGGGCCGCGACAGCGCCGAGACCAGCGGGTACTTGTCGTGGTACAGCGCGTTCGCCTTGAGGGCGGGCATGCAGTACTCCTCGGCGAACTCGTCGCGGGCGTCCGCGACGTAGGCCTCGACGGCGCCGCAGTCGAGGGCGCGCTGGCGGATCACCTCGAGGTCCTCGCCGCCCTGGCCGACGTCGACCGCCACCGCGATGACCTCCGCGCCGGTCGCCTCCGCGATCCAGCCGATGGCGACGGAGGTGTCGAGGCCTCCCGAGTAGGCCAGGACGATGCGCTCTGCCATGGTTCTTCTTCCTTACGTTGGGGTTTCAGTGGGTCAGACCGCTCGCGCGGTCGAGGAACTTCTGCGCCAGGCGTTCGCCGCCGACGGGGTCTGCCGCGATGACGATGATGGTGTCATCGCCGGCGACGGTGCCCAGCAGGTCCGGGTCGTCGTGCGAGTCGATCGCCATGGCGAGGAACTGCGCGGCGCCTTCGGGGGTGCGCAGCACGGTGAGGTTGGCGCTGCCGGCGGCGGAGTGCAGCAGCTCGGCGCACAGCCGGTTGAGCCGCGCGCCGGTGTCCTCGATGGACTCGAGAATCGCCTGCGTCGCGTAGGTGAGGCGGCCGTCCGCGTTGCGGACCTTGATGGCACCGATCTCGACCAGGTCGCGGGACAGCGTCGCCTGCGTCGCGTGCAGGCCCTGCTGCTCGAGCATCGCGGCGAGCTGGGTCTGCGACTCCACCGCCGCGGTCTCGATGAGCTGGCGCACCAGGGCCTGGCGCGCCGCCTTGGTCTGC
Source organism: Demequina silvatica (assembly GCF_000971215.1). GTDB lineage: Bacteria > Actinomycetota > Actinomycetes > Actinomycetales > Demequinaceae > Demequina > Demequina silvatica. The sequence goes on along the minus strand of NZ_BBMA01000013.1, from coordinate 9,974 downwards.
GGGACCGCGTGGCTGCTCATCGCGAGGCCAGCCAGGTGAGCAGCGCCTTCTGGGCGTGCAGGCGGTACTCCGCCTCGAGCCACACGATGGACTGGGGTCCGTCGATGACCTCGGCGGTGATCTCCTTGCCGCGGTAGGCGGGCAGGCAGTGGAGCACCTGGGCGCCGGGGTTGGCGATCGCGAGCGACGCCGCGTTGACCTGGTAGCCGCCGAAGACGGTGGCGCGGGCCGCGTACTCGTCCTCGTCGCCCATCGACACCCAGGTGTCGGTGGCGATGACGTCCGCCCCGGCCACCGCATCGTCCATCTCGGTGGTCACCGTGATGGAGCCGCCCTGCTCGGCGGCGATGCGCTTGGCGTCGAGGATGATCCGCTCGTCGGGCATGTACTCGACGGGCGCGCCGACGCGGACGTGCATGCCGGCGAGCGCGCCGCCGAGGAGGTAGGAGTGCGCCATGTTGTTGGCGCCGTCGCCCACGTAGGCCAGGGACAGCCCGGCGAGGGCGTCCACTCCCCCGCGCGCGTCGGCGACGGCGGCGAGGTCGGCGAGGATCTGGCACGGGTGGAAGCTGTCGGTGAGCGCGTTGACCACGGGCTTCGAGGAATGCGCGGCCATCTCCTCGATGAGCTCCTGGCCGAACGTGCGCCACACGATCGCGCTCACCATCGACTCGAGCACGCGCGCGGTGTCCGCGACCGGCTCGCCGCGGCCCAGCTGCGAGGTCGCCGAGTCGATCACCAGCGGATACCCGCCGAGCTCAGCGACGCCGGTCGAGAAGGACACGCGGGTGCGCGTCGACGGCTTGTCGAAGATGATCGCGACCGCCTGCGGGCCCGCGAAGGGCTGGTGCAGGTGGCGGTCCTGGCGGAACGCGAGGGCGAGCTCGAGGATCTCGCGCTGCTCGGCGGCGGTGATGTCGTCGTCGCGCAGGAAGTGGCGGGTCATGCGGTGCCTTCCGTGATGATGCGGGAGCCGGGGCCGGCCATCCACTCGATGAAGAGGTCGGCCTCGGCCGTGCTCAGCGTGAGGGCCGGGACCAGGCGGATCGTGTCGGGCGAGGGCGGGTTGATGATGAACCCGGCGTCGACGGCGGCGGCCGCGACGGCGGCGCTGGCCGGGGCGGCGAGCCCGATGCCGAGCATGAGCCCCTCGCCGCGCACCTCGACCACCCCGGGAACGTCCGCGAGGGCGGACCGCAGGTGCTCCCCGACCGCCTTGACGTTGTCGAGCAGGCCGTCCGCCTCGATGACGTCGAGCGTCGCGAGCGCGGCGGCGCACGCGAGCGCGTTGCCGCCGAACGTGCTGCCGTGGTCGCCCTTGCCCAGCAGCGCGCCGGCGCGCTCGCCGAACGCGACCACGGCGCCGATCGGGAAGCCGCCGCCCAGGCCCTTCGCGAGGGTCATGACGTCGGGCTGGATGCCGTGGAGCTGGTGCGCGAACCAGGCACCCGTGCGCGCGACGCCCGTCTGGACCTCGTCGAGGATGAGCAGCGCGCCGTGGCGCAGCGTGAGCGCGCGGGCTGCCTCGAGGTACGCGTGGGTGACGGGGCGCACGCCGGTCTCGCCCTGGATGGGCTCGAGGATCACGCCCCCGAGGTCCTCCCCCGCGTCCGCGACGGCGGCCTCGAGGGCGTCGACGTCGTTGAGCGGCACGAACACGACGCGCTCGAGCAGCGGCGCGAACGGCGCGCGCAGCGCCTCCTTGTGGGTCATCGACAGGGCGCCCATGGAACGGCCGTGGAAGCCGCCCTCGAGCGCGATCACCGTGCCGCCGACCTTGCGGGACATCTTGAACGCGGCCTCGTTGGCCTCGGTGCCGGAGTTGGCGAAGAAGACGCGCGATCCCGCGGGCGCCTGCGCGAGCTCGAGCAGGCGCTCGGCGAGCCGGATCTGCGGCTCGGTGGCGAAGAAGTTGGAGGCCTGGGCGAGCGTCGACGCCTGGGCGGCGATGGCCGCGACCCACGCGGGGTGCGCGTGGCCGAGCGCGTTGACGGCGATGCCGCCCAGCAGATCGAGATACCGGTTGCCGTCGGCGTCCCACACCCAGGACCCCTCGCCGCGCGCGAGGACGCGCAGCGGCGTGCCGAACGTGCCCATGACGGCGTGCTCGTAGCGCTGGGTGTCGACGCGGCCGCGCTCGAGGCCGGCCTCCCCGTGGCTGGTCAGGCTCATACCCAGACCTCCTTGTCCTGCATCACCATCGTGCCGAAGCCGGCGGAGGTGAACACCTCCGCGAGGATCGAGTGGGCCTCGCGGCCGTCGATCACGTGGGCCTGCGGCACCCCTCCGCGGACGGCGCGCAGGCATGCCTCCATCTTGGGTCGCATGCCGGACTCCAGCGAGGGCAGCATCTGCTCGAGGTGGGTCGCGCTGATCTCGGAGATGAGCGAGTCGCGGTTCGGCCAGTCCGAGTAGAGCCCCTCGACGTCGGTGAGGACGATGAGCTTGCGCGCACGCAGCGCCACGGCCACCGCCGCCGCGGCCGTGTCCGCGTTGACGTTGAGGACCGTGGTCGGGTCGTCGACGTCGGGCGCGACGGTGCTCACCACGGGGATGCGACCGGCCTCGATGATGTCGACGATCGCGCCGGGGTTGACCTTGACCACGTCCCCGACGAGGCCCACGTCGACGGCCTCGCCGTCGACTACCGCGTGGCGGCGCTTGGCCTGCAGCATGCCCGCGTCCTCGCCCGACAGCCCGACGGCGTAGGGGCCGTGGTCGTTGATGAGGCCCACGAGCTCGCGCGAGACCTGACCGGTCAGGACCATGCGGACCACGTCCATCGCCTCGGGCGTGGTGACCCGCAGGCCGCCGCGGAACTCGGACTCGATGCCGAGCTTGCCGAGCATGTCGGAGATCTGGGGGCCGCCGCCGTGCACCACGACGGGGTGCAGGCCGAGCAGGCGCAGGTGCACGATGTCCTGCGCGAACGAGCGCTTGAGCGACTCGTCGATCATGGCGTTGCCGCCGTACTTGATCACCACGGTGGCGCCGCGGAACTGCTCGATCCAGGGCATGGCGTCGATGAGGACGCCCACCTTCTGCTGGGGGGTGAGATCTGCAGGATTCATGAGGAGTACGCGCTGTTCTCGTGGACGTAGTCGTGGGTGAGGTCGTTGGTCCAGACGGTCGCCTCGGCGTCGCCGGCGTGGAGGTCGAGGACGATGCGCACCTCGCGTCCGCTGAGGTCGACCCCTTCGCGCGGGTCGCCGACGCCGGACGCGCGGCACACCTGGACGCCGTTGATGGTGACGTCGAGGGTGGTCGGGTCGAACGGCGCGACCTCCTCGGGGACGGTGCCCGCCGCGGAGATGATGCGGCCCCAGTTCGGGTCCTGGCCGAAGATCGCGGCCTTGAACAGGTTGGACCGGGTGATCGCGCGGGCCACGGCCTCGGCCGCGTCCTCGGTGGTGGCGTTCACCACGCGCACGGCGATGTCGTGCGACGCGCCCTCCGCGTCGGCTACCAGGCCGCGGGCCAGGTCCGCGCACACGGCCAGGAGGGCCTCCTCGAAGTCGGCCCCGGGGACGATGCGGGACGCACCGCTCGCGAGCAGGAGGACCGTGTCGTTGGTGGACATGCAGCCGTCGGAGTCGACGCGGTTGAAGGTCGCCTTGGTCGCGGCCTCCAGGGCGGCCTGGGCGCGCGCCGGGTCCACGGCGGCGTCGGTGGTGATGACGCACAGCATGGTCGCGAGGCCCGGTGCGAGCATGCCCGCGCCCTTGGCCATGCCGCCCACGGTCCAGCCGTCGCCGCCGGCGACGGCCTCCTTGGGGACGGTGTCGGTGGTCATGATGGCGAGCGCGGCATCGGGGCCACCCTCGGCGGCCAACCCGGCCACCGCATCGTCCACCCCTGCCAGCAGCCTCTCGAGCGGGAGACGCACGCCGATGAGCCCGGTCGAGCAGACCGCGACGTCGCCGGCGGAGACGCCGAGCGCCGCGGCGGCGTGCTCGGCGGTGCGGTGGGTGTCGAGGAAGCCCTCGGGGCCGGTCGCGGCGTTGGCGCCGCCCGAGTTGAGGACCACGGCGTCGACGCGGCCGTCGGCGAGCACCTGGCGGGTCCAGGTGACGGGCGCCGCGACCACGCGGTTCGAGGTGAGGACCCCGGCGGCCACGTGCGAGGGCCCGTGGTTGAGGACCACGGCGACGTCGCGCTTGCCGGTGGACTTGAGGCCGGCGGCGACGCCCGCCGCGACGAATCCCTGGGCTGCGGTGACGCTCACGGTGCTACTCCGATGGTGCTGAGCCCGGTGGTCTCGGGGAGGCCGAGGGCGACGTTCATGGACTGGAGGGCGGCGCCGGCGGTGCCCTTGACGAGGTTGTCGATCGCGGCGACGACCACGACGCGCCGCGCCTTGCCGTCGACCGCCACCTGCATCAGCGCGGTGTTGGCGCCGAGCGTCGCGGCGGTGGTGGGCCACTGGCCCTCGGGCAGGAGGTGCACGAACGGCTCGTCGGCGTACGCCTCCTCCCAGGCGGAGCGGACGGCCTCGACGCTGCCGCGCAGGGGCGCGGTCACGGTCGCGAGGATGCCGCGCGCCATGGGGACCAGGGTCGGGGTGAAGGAGATCCGCGCCTCGGATGCCCCGGCGGACTCGAGGTTCTGGAGGATCTCCGGGATGTGGCGGTGGGAGCCGCCCACCGCGTAGGGCTGCGCGTTGCCGAGCGCCTCCGAGGCCAGGTACGGGAGCGCGAGCTTCTTGCCGGCTCCCGAGTAGCCGTTGGCGAGGACGGCGACGATGTCGGTCGGGTCCACCACCCCGGCGGCGACGCCGGGCTGGAGCGCGAGCGTGACGGCGGTGACGTTGCAGCCGGGCACCGCGATCCGCGTGGCGCCGGGAAGCGCGTCGCGCTGGCGGCCTCCGGGGGTGATGAGCTCGGGCATGCCGTAGGGCCAGGTGCCGGCGTGCTCGCCGCCGTAGTACTCGCCCCAGGCCTCGGCGCTCACGAGCCGGTGGTCCGCGCCGCAGTCGATGACGAGCGTCTCGGGCGGCAGCTGGGCGGCGATCTCCGCGGAGGAGCCGTGAGGCAGCGCCAGCACCACGACGTCGTGGCCCGCGAGGTTCTCAGGGGTGGTGTCGACGATCACTCGCTCGGCGAGGTGTCGCAGGTGGGGCTGGTGCACGCCGAGCGCGTCGCCCGCGCTCGAGTGCGCCGTGAGGGCGCCGAACTCCACCTCGGGGTGGGCGGAGAACACGCGCAGGACCTCGCCGCCGACGTAGCCGGAGGCGCCGGAGACCGCCACACTGATGCTCATATGCATAACCATACATGGCCATGCATGCAACCGCGATGCACCACGTACCATGCGTGTTGTGAGAGCGATCCAGGTGACGCGGCCCGGCGGTCCGGAGGTGCTCGAGCTGGTCGAGCTCGAGCGTCCGGTGGCCACGCCCGGGCACGTGGTGGTGCGGGTCGAGGCCGCCGGCGTCAACTACATCGACACGTATCAGCGCTCGGGCGTCTACCCGATGGACCTGCCGTTCGTGCCCGGCAAGGAGGGCGCGGGACAGATCGTCGAGGTGGGCGAGGGCGTCGAGGACTTCGTCGAGGGCGAGGGCGTCGCGTGGGCCTTCACGCAGGGCTCGTACGCCGAGTACATCCGCGTCCCCGTGACCGACCTCTACCGCGTGCCCGAGGACGTCGAGCTGGACATGGCCGCGGCGACGCTGCTCCAGGGGCTCACCGCTCACTACCTGGTGACGTCCTCCCATCCGGTGATGCCGGGCGAGACCGTGCTGGTGCATGCGGCGGCGGGCGGCGTGGGCCTGCTGCTCACGCAGCTCGCGGTCGCGCGCGGCGCGACGGTGATCGGCACGGTCGGCTCCGAGCAGAAGGAGCGGATCGCGATGCAGGCGGGCGTGTCCCACGTGCTGCGCTACGACCTCATGGACGACGTCGCCCACGACCTTCCCGCGGCGGTCCGCGCGATCGCGCCCGAGGGCGTCGAGGCCGTCTACGACGGCGTGGGCCGGACCACCTTCGACGCGTCGCTCGCGTCGCTCAAGCGGCGGGGAGCCATGGTGCTGTTCGGCGCGGCCTCGGGTCCGGTGGAGCCGGTGGACCCGCAGCGGCTCAACTCCGCCGGGTCCGTGGTGCTGAGCCGGCCCACGCTCGCGGACTTCACCGCGGACGCCGAGGAGCGGGAGTGGCGCGCGAGCGACATCTTCCACGGGATCCTGCTGGGCGACCTCAGCGTGAGGATCGACCACGGCTACTCGTTGGATGAGGCCGCGGAGGCCCACCGCGCCCTCGAGTCGCGGCGCACGTCGGGCAAGCTGCTGCTCCACCCGTAGGACACATTCCCGACACATCGACCAGGCACAATGTGCCCATGCAGACCCTGCGACTCCGCGTGATGCGGCCCGCCGACATCCCGGCGGTCGCCGCCCTCAACGCGGGCGCGTCCCCTGCCGTCAACCTCCTCGCCGAGCACGAGCTCACCGCGCTGCACGCGATGTGCGACGTCGCGCTGGTCGCCACCGACCGCGACCGCAACATCACGGCGTTCCTGCTGAGCCTGGGCATGGGTCAGGCGTACGAGTCGGAGAACTACCGCTGGTTCGAGGAGCGCGGGGTGCGTCACCAGTACATCGACAGGATCGTGGTGGCGCCGTCGGCGAAGGGCACCGGCGTGGGCCGGGCGCTGTACGAGTCGGTGTTCGAGCGGGCGCGCGAGCGGGGCGCGACGGAGGTCACCACCGAGGTGCAGCTGGACCCGCCGAACCCGGGCTCGGTCGCCTTCCACGAGCACCTGGGCTTCCAGCGGGTCGCGGAGCAGCACACGCGCGGCGGCACGGTGCACGTGGCGCTGCTGGCGCGCACGGTCTACTAGCGGCTACTTGACCGCGACCATCCCGGCCGCGCGCTGCTCGGCGACCTGGTGGAGGCCGTAGCTGAGCACCCGCTCCTCGGACGCCAGCCGGTGCGCGGTGAGCCTGATGAGCTCCCCCACGCCGGCGCGGTCGAGCTCGGCACCGGGCTCCCCCAGCGCCTCCTTGACCAGCTCCACCACGTCGTCGGTGGGCGGGATGGGCGCGTGGACCATGAACGCGATCGAGGCCCACGTGCCGGGGCCCAGCCCGCGGACGGCGAGCAGCAGGGTCCGGATCTCGTCGGTGCGCGAGCGGATCGCGTCCTGCAGATCCAGCCCGGTGCGGATCCCCGCGTGCGACAGGAGGCGCGCGGACTCGTGGATGACGTCGGCGCGGCGGCGCGGCACGCCCAGCACGGTCGAGTCGCCCCACCGGTCGCCGAGCACCCGCCGCAGGTCGACGGGGTCGATCGCCGCGAGGTCGACCAGGTTGTCGAGGCTGCTGCCCGGACGGCGGCGCATCACGGAATCGGCGATGTCCGCGACGGACTGCGCGGGCAGCTGCGCGGCGAACACGCCCGTGATCAGGGCAAGCTCGCTCTGCGCGGGATAACCCCACGGCGCGGCGTCCCTCCAGCCGGCCGGGAGGATCCCCCCGAGCGCCGCCCTCAGATTCGGCACCAGGACCTCCATGCGCTCACGGTACTCCCGGGGGTGTCCGCGCGGCACCCCTGCAAAACGGACATTTCACACGACTTTTGCGCGGGGCCCTAGGCTCGGAGGATGCGCATCCTCATCGTCGGAGGCACCGGCCTCATCTCGTCCGAGCTGGCGACCCAGGCCGCCGCCGCGGGCCACGAGCTCACCCTGGTCACCCGCGGCCGTTCGCCGCTCGCCGCTCCCCCGGGCACCCGCGCCGTCCACGCGGACGCGACCGACGCATCGTCCCTCCGCGACGCCCTCCACGGGATGCGGCTGCGCGGCGAGCGCTTCGACTCGGTGGTGCAGTTCATCGCCTTCACGCCGGAGCACGTGGCGGCGGACGTCGAGACCTTCGCGCCGCTCACCGACCAGTACGTGCTCGTCGCGACCTCCGCGGCATACAAGACCTACGACCGCCTCCACGTCCTCACGGAGGACACGCCGCAGGAGAACCCGCACTGGGAGTACGCGCGGCTCAAGGCGGAGTGCGAGGCGGTGCTGCGCGGCTCCGCGATCCCGTGGACGGTGGTGCGGCCGGCGCACACCTATGGCGCGTCGAAGATCCCGGGCTACACCGGCAACTCCTCTCATCCGTGGACGCTGGTGGACCGCATGCGGCGCGGCGCAGACATCGTCATCCCTGGCGACGGCACGTCGCTGTGGACGCTCACCCACGCGCGGGACGTGGCGGCGGGCATGCTCGGCCTCCTGGGGAACGATGCGGCGTTCGGGCGGGCGGTCCACGTCACCTCGGACGAGGCGCTCACCTGGCGTGGCATCCACGCCGCGATCGCTCGGGCGGCGGGCCTGTCCGACGAGGCGTTCGCGGCGCAGGCGGTATGCGTCCCCTCCGATGCGCTGGTGGCGGCGTCCCCCTCCTCCGCAGGGGGGATCTACGGCGACAAGATGCACGCCGCCGTGTACGACACGTCCACGCTGCGGAGCCTGGTCCCCGGCTGGGAGGCGCGCGTGCCGTTCGAGCAGGGCATCGCGGAGGCGATCGCGTGGTTCGAGGCGGACCCGGCTCGGCAGACGCTGGACGAGGCGGCGAACGCCATGCTCGACCGGGTCGCGCGGATCTACCGTGACGCGCTCGCGGAGGTCGCACGCTGAAGGACCCCGACGTCGCGCTTCCCCTGGCGATCGCCTCCGTCGCGCTGGGGGTGATCGGGCTGACCGTGCCCCTGCTCGCATGGGTGGCGCTGCTGCTCGCGGTCGTGGGCTACGTGCTCAACGCGGGCCACGCTCCCACCCGGGTGTGCGCGATCGTGGGCGCGGCCTTCGCGCTGGTGGGGATCGTGAGCGGGCTGGTCGGGGGCTGATCGGCGTACTGTCGAAGGGCGAGAGAGGAGCGCCATGCACGCCATCGCCGCCTTCGCGGGCCTCCCGATCGAGCGCCACGAGGCGCTCGTCGACGTCGAGCTGCCCATGCCGGACCACGGCCCTCGCGATCTGCTCATCCGGGTGGAGGCGGTGTCCGTCAACCCGGTGGACGTGAAGGTGCGGGTCTCGCGGTCGACGCCGGACAGCCCGAGGATCCTCGGGTACGACGGCGCGGGCGTGGTCGAGGCCGTGGGCGCGGAGGCCACGGGCTTCGCCCCCGGCGACGAGGTCTGGTGGGCGGGCGACATCTCGCGCGCCGGATCGAATGCCGAGTATCAGGCCGTCGATCACCGGATAGTTGCCCACAAGCCGTCGACGTGGACCTTCGCGGAGGCCGCCGCGCTCCCGCTGACCGCGCTCACCGCACTCGAGGCCTTCCGCGACCACCTGCGCCTGGGCTCCCACTCCGAGGGCACTCTGCTGGTGGTCGGGGGCGCGGGCGGGGTCGGGTCGGCCGCGATCCAGCTCGCGAAGGCCACCACAGGTCTCCGGGTGATCGCCACCGCGAGCCGGGAGGCGTCCACCGAGTGGGCGAGCGACCTGGGCGCCGACGCGGTGGTCGACCACCGCGACCTCGAGGCGGCGGTCCGCGAGGTCGCTCCCGACGGGGTGGACCACATCCTGTCCGCGTTCACGCCCGGCAACATCGCCGCCTTCGCCGCGCTGGGGCGTCCGTTCACGGGCGTGGTCGCCATCGACGGCGGCTTCGAGGACGTCGCTCCGCTCAAGTCGAAGTCCATGTCGCTCCACCTCGAGTACATGTTCGCGCGGGCGCTTCACGACGCCGCCGACCTCCACGTCCAGGGCGAGTACCTGGCCGAGGTCGCGCACCTCGCCGAGCGCGGGCTGGTCCGCACCACCGCCACCGAGTACCTCGAGGACTTCACCGCGTCCCACCTGCGCGAGGCGCACCGCCGCGTCGAGTCCCAGTCGATGATCGGCAAGGTGGTGGTCCACCGCTGATCCCGTCCGCGGGCGGAGCTCTCCCCTGGTCATGCGGCGTCGGGTTCGGCGTGGTGGGTGGACGGGTCGTCGAGTTCGAGGCGTGCGAGGCCGCCTTGGATGGGAGTACG
>NZ_BBMA01000014.1 GCF_000971215.1 Demequina silvatica | reverse complement strand
TACCTTCACAAGAGGCCCCACCATCCGGTGGGGCCTCTTGTCGTATACCCAGCATGACGCCGGTCGATGGCGGGTTGGCGGTCCCGGTGCCTCAGCCGCGCGGCGGCGCGGTCGACTCGCGCACCACCAATGTGCACGGCACGAACTCGGCGGGCTCACCCAGCACGTTCGCCACCGGCGCGCCGCGCTCGATGCGTGCGAGCACCTCCTCGACCAGGCGCCGACCCAGCTCCGCGAACGGCTGGCGCACCGTGGTGAGCGGAGGGGACAGGAAGCCCGCGAGGGGGATGTCGTCGAAGCCCACCACAGAGAGGTCGCCCGGCACGGAGCGCCCGGCCGCCTGGCAGGCGAGCATGAGGCCGGCGGCCATCTCGTCGTTGGCGCAGAACACGGCGGTCGCCTCGTCGGGGACCAACGCCGCGGCCGCATGCCCCGACGCGGCGGTCCAATCTCCCTGGATGGGCTCGGGTGGCACGACCCCGTGCTCGCGCAGCACCCCACGCCAGGCGGCGAGGCGGGCGCGTGACGGGATCGAGTCCGCGGGGCCGGTCACGTGGTGCACCGTGCGGTGCCCCAGCTCGAGCAGGTGCTCGACGGCCGCGCGCGCGCCGCCCGCGTGGTCCGAGCCGATCATCGGCAGGCGCCCGCCGAAGGTCGCGTCCGACACCACCACCGGAAGGCCTGCAGGGAGGGCCAGCCGCCCTGCATCCTCGATCTCCGCACGGATGATGATGAGCCCGTCGATCGCCTGATGGGACAGCCGGGAGGCGGCCTCCGCCATCTCCTCGTGATCCGTGGAGTCGATGTCGAGCAGGGTCACCGTGTGACCCGAGTTCCGCGCGGCCGCCACCACCGCCTCGACGATGCTCGACTCGCCCGTGCGGGCGAGCCGGTGCGCGATCACGCCGATCGTGTCGAACGTCCCGCTGCGCAGCGCGCGGGCCGCGGTGTTGGGGGTGTACCCCACGGACTCCATCGCGGCGAGCACCCGCTTGCGGGTGTCGTCGCTGACGTTCAGGGATCCGTTGGCGACCCGCGAGACGGTCTGACCGGACACGCCGGCAAGGCGTGCCACATCGCTCATCGAGGCGCGCGCGGGTGTCATAACCGAATCCTAGGGGCGTCAGTGCAGGTGTTCGCCGGTCACCGCGGCGAGCCGCACGATGAGGGCGGCACGCAGTGCCGGGTCGAGTGCGGCCGCGGGCGCCTTCTCCGCCCGCCGCCGGTGGACGTACTGTCCGCCGCGACGCGCGACGGCCTCGTCGGAGGTCACCAGCCACACGGGGGTGTCGGCGCCGTCGGACAGGGGCAGCGCGGCGAGCGGCCCTCCCATGCGGGTGCGCACCCAGCCGGGATGGACCACGTTGATGGGCCGGTCCGTGTGCCGTGCCGCCAGCTCGAAGCCCACCATGGTGAGCAGCAGCTTCGAGTCCGCGTACACCTGGCGGCCGTCCCATGGCTCCGGGACCTCGAGGTCCACCAGCGGCCGGCCGTGGAAGGCCGAGTCCGACCCCACGAACACCAGCCGACGTGGCAGGCTGAGCAGCGCGCTCAGCAGGTACGGGGCGACCACGTTGACCTGCAGCAGCGGGTCGAGCCCATCCTCCGTGCGCGCCGCGCGGGCCTGCTCCCCGCCCAGGGCCGCGTTGTGCACGATCACGTCGTACGGCCCCCGGCCCCGTGCATCGTCCGCCAGCAGCCGGGTGGACGCGAGCGAGTCGAGCCGGCCCGTCACGCCGCCCAGCGCGTCCGGCACCGCGGCGAGCGCCACATCCGTGCGTGCGGCGTCGCGGCCGTGGACCACCACCTCGTAGCCGAGGTCGCACAGGCGCCGACCGATCTCGGAGCCCAGACCCTGGGCGGCTCCGGTGATGAGGACGCGTGGCATGGGCTCATCGTGGCAACCTCGGAGGTCAGGCCGCAATAGGCTGGGCCGGAACCCCTCCCCGGAAGGAGCCTGTCATGGGCATCGCAGACGAGCTTGTCACCAACAACCGCGCCTACGCGTCCACCTACACGCCCGACCGTCCGCTGCCGCCGCGCCGCAAGCTCGCCGTGGTCGCGTGCATGGACTCGCGTCTCGACACGTTCGGGCTGCTCGGGCTCGAGATCGGCGACGCGCACATCATGCGGAACGCCGGCGGCGTCATCACGGATGACATGATCCGCTCGCTGGTGATCTCGCAGCGCAAGCTCGGCACCCGGGAGATCATCCTCATCCATCACACCGACTGCGGCGCCCTCACCTTCACCGACGACGAGCTGCGCAACCAGCTCCTCGACGAGACCGGCCTCAAGCCCACCTGGAGCCCCGAGTCCTTCCGCGACCTCGACGCGGACCTGCGCCAGTCGATGGAGCGCGTGCGCCGCAACCCGTTCCTGGTCGACACCACCCAGGTGCGCGGCTTCGTGTTCGACGTGCACACGGGCGAGCTGCGCGAGGTCGTCTGACCGGCGAGGGCGCATACTGGCCCCATGTGGTGGACATTCCTCAAGGCGGTGAAGAGCGGCCGGCACCGGCTTGCGCCCATGACGTGGGTGGCCGCCGCCGGCGCGGTCCTCTACACGCTGTGGCCGCTCGACGTGATCCCCGAGCTGGTGCTCGGCCCCCTGGGCTTGCTGGACGATGCGGGTCTCTGGGGCATCCTCATGGTGCTCCTCACCCGCGAGAAGCAGCGCTTCGAGGTGAGCCTCCGCGACGGCGCGATCGACGTCGAGGGCACGGTCCGCTCGTCCTGACAGCCGGGCGGTCCTGACGTAGCGTCGGATCCATGAGCACCCCGGACTTCTCGGACCTCACCGCCGTGGTGGTGAACTGCACGCTCAAGCCCTCGCCTACGCTGTCGCACACGCAGGGCCTGCTGGACAACGCGATCGCGATCATGCGGACGCAAAGCGTGACGGTGGAAGTGATCCGCGCCGTCGACCACGTCCTCGCGCCGGGGGTGTACCCGGACATGCGCGAGGACGTGCCCGGCGGCAACCAGGATCGCGACGACTGGCCCGCGCTGGCGCCCCGTATCCTCGACGCGGACATCCTGCTGCTCGGCACCCCGCTGTGGCTGGGCGACAAGTCCTCGATCGCGACCCGCGTGATCGAGCGGCTGTACGGCCTCTCGGGGGAGCTCAACGAGCGCGGCCAGTACCTCTACTACGGGCGCACCGCGGGCGTGGTGGTCACCGGCAACGAGGACGGCGTCAAGCACGTCGCGATGAACGTCCTCTACTCGCTGCAGCACCTCGGGTACACGATCCCGCCCAACGCGGACGCCGGGTGGATCGGCGAGGTGGGGCCCGGACCGTCCTATCTCGACGAGGGCAGCGGCGGCCCCGAGAACGACTTCACGCGGCGCAACACCACCTTCATGACGTGGAACCTGCTGCACACCGCGCGCTGGCTCAAGGACTCCGGCGGCTTTCCCGCCGGCGGCAACTCTCGTAAGGAGTGGGACGCAGGAGCCCGATTCGACCACCCGAACCCGGAGTACCGATGAACGTCACCGAGGACCTGCCCGAGCGCGCATACGTCGCGATGCCCATGGAGGTGACGCTCGAGCGCCTGCCCCACGTGGTCGGGGAGGAGTTCGACCGCGTCGCGTCGCTGCTGGCATCCCGGGGGATCGCGCCGCGCGGCGCGATCATCCGCTACGTCTCCGCACGGTCCGACGGCCACTTCGCGATCGAGGTGGGCCACCTGGTGGACCCCGCCGACCTCGAGGGCTCGCCCATCGAGCCCGACCTCCTCCCCGCCGGCACGTACTCGATCGCTCGGTTCACGGGCGCGTACGCGCACCTCGGCGAGGTGTCGCGGGGGCTCATGGACTCGTGGGCGGAGGCCGGGATCACCCCCGCCACCGCGCGCACCACCACCGGGCAGGACTTCGCCTGCTGGTACGAGCACTACATGGACGTGCCGATCATGGGGCCGGAGGGGCCCGAGGGCAAGGTCGAGGTCTGCGTGCTGCTCGAGCCCGACGCGGGATCCGCTGACTAGCTAGCCCGCCGGCCTCAGAGCGGCGATGAGGGCGGCGGGGTCGTCGGCCGCGACGGCGTGCGCCGTGCCGTCGTCGAGGGTGAGCAGCACGTTGGCCTCGCCCGCATAGACGGTGCGCAGCGCCTGCGATGACAGGCCGTCGTTCGACGGCACGGCCCGCACGGAGACGATGCGCCGGGTGGGGACCTCGACCGCCGCACGGAGGCCGCGGGGCAGGGTGAGCGTGTCGTCGGTGAGGACGTACGGTCGCCTCACCGCGGCCACCCAGTCGACCAGGACGTACGCGATGAAGGCGATCGAGAGCGCGGTCACCGCGGTCGCGACCGCGGGGTTCCAGCGCGCGAGCAGCAGGTGCGCGACCGGGATCTCGACCGCGGACACGGCGACGACGGTGAGCACCAGCTGCCGCGGCAGCCCCAGGGCGTACGAGAAGCGCACGGCCCCAGCGTAGAGGTGGGCGTCAGCTGCCTTTCGCGTCGCCTTCGCCGCCGTCCGAGGCCTCGCTCTCGCGGTGCGCGATCGCGATGGAGTCCGTGTCGAGCGACTCGAAATGCTGCTCGGGTGCCTCGGCGACCGGAGCGGCAGGCGCGCCGGACCGCTGCCTGGCCGTCGCATCGTCCCTCCGGCGCCGCCGCCAAGACATGCGGAGGCGCGGCTCCGTCTCCGCGCCCGGGACCGGGGCCTCCAGCCCGTACGTGTCGCCGATGTGCTCGACGAACTGCTCGCGCGTGGTCCGCAGGTAGGCGCGATGCTCGCGCTCGAAGGCGCGGAACAGCGACACGACCATGCCGATCATCACGAAGCTGAAGGGCAGCGCGGTGATGATGGCGGCGGTCTGCAGGGCGGTCAGGCCGCCGGACAGCAGCAGGGCGATGGCGACGGCTGCGGTGGTGCACGCCCAGAACACTCGCACCCAGCGTGCGGGGTTCTCCTGCCCGCCGGAGGTGAGCATGGACAGCACGAAGCTGCCGGAGTCGGAGGAGGTGACGAAGAAGATGCCGACCAGCAGGATTGCTCCGAGGCTGGCGACGGCACCGCCGGGGAGCTGGGCGAGCATGTCGAACAGCGCGCCCTCGTAGTCGATGGAGCCGTCGGCGGCGATCAGCCCGCCCGCCCCGAAGAGCTCGGTGTAGAGGGCCGTGCCGCCCATGACCGCGAACCACAGGAACGTGATCATCGCGGGCACCAGCAGCACGCCCCACACGAACTCGCGCACCGTGCGGCCCTTCGAGACGCGTGCGATGAAGATGCCCACGAACGGCGCCCAAGAGATCCACCAGCCCCAGTAGAACGTGGTCCAGCTGGCCTGCCAGGCGGCGCCCTCCGCGCCGGCGTACGCCGACACGTTGAAGCTGAGCCCCACGAAGTTCTGGATGTAGTTGCCGAGCGACTGGACGAACTCGCGCAGCAGGAACAGCGTGGGACCACTGAACAGCACGTACACCAGGAGGATCGCTGCGAGGGCGAGGTTGATGTTCGACAGCCACTTCATGCCGCGCGCGAGGCCCGTGAGCAGGGAGAAGAGCGTGACGATCGTGATGATGATGATGAGGACCACCTGGGTGGTGGTGGTCGGCTCGGCGATGCCGGCGGCGGACAGGCCCGCGGAGATCTGTAGCACGCCGAGGCCCAGCGAGGTGGCGATGCCGAACAGGGTGCCGAGCACCGCGGTGATGTCGATGACGTTGCCCCAGCGGCCCTCGACCCTGCGGCCCAGGAGCGGCTCGAGCGCCCACCGGATGGAGACGGGGCGGCCGCGACGATGCACGGCGTACGCGATCGCGAGACCCACCACGATGTAGATGGACCAGGCGTGCACGCCCCAGTGGAGGAACGTCTGCGACATGGCGGACTGGGCGAGTTGCGCGTCGGTGCCGGTGACGCCGGGGCGAGGGTCGGCGTAGTGGGCGAGGGGCTCGGCGACGCCGTAGAACACGAGGCCGATGCCCATGCCGGCGGCGAACAGCAGCGCGTACCAGGAGAACTTGGAGAAGGCGGGCTCGTCGCCGTCCTTGCCGAGCGTGATGTCGCCGTAGCGGCTGAACCCGATGTACAGGGTGACGGCCACGAAGAAGGCCGCGATGAGGACGTAGTACCAGCCGAACGCGTCGATGATGTCGCGCTGGATCGCGTCGAACAGCGACTCGGCGGCGTCGGGCGCGATGATCGCGAAGCTCACGAAGCCGAGGATGAGGCCGGCCGAGGGCCAGAACACCCAGCGTGCGAGGTCGCCGCGAGTCATCGGCTCGTGGACCTTGGTGCCGGTGCTGCCGCCCGAGCTGGTCATGGCGCCTCCCCTGGTAGCGGGGCGGCTCGCGCCGCCCCGCTACCCATCTTGCCCCGTGGGGGGCCGGGTTGCGCGGATTCAGCCGCGGTTGCGCCAGGCCTTCGCCGAGGTGCCGTTGAGCAGGGCGATCATACGATCGAGGCTCTTGAGCGTGAGCTTGCCGCCGCTCGCCATCGCGACCATGCGCAGCGGTGCGGCCTTGAGGGAGGCCACGAGCATGAGTTCGGTGGATTCGTCCGAGGTCTCGGAGTCGAACTGCTTGGCGGCCTGCTGCGTGAGGATCTTCGCGGTGGTGCGGCCGGTGACCGTCTCACGGAGGTCCGCGATGGTCGAGTCGCGGTGGAAGGGCACCACGCTGGCGGCCTCGGGGATCTCGGAGCCGAGCATGGTGCGGAACTCCTCGTCGGTCGCGACGAACGCGGACGGTCCGTGCGACGGGAAGACGGCCTCGCCCTCGGCGACGGTGACGGTGCGGCGCGCGCGGATGTCGGTGGACGAGGCGCCCACGAGGATCTCGAACTCGCCGGGCTCCACCCGCCACTCCTGGGCGCGCACGTCCCACACGGAGAACGCGCGGCGGTCGAGGCGGATGGTCACCTTCTCCGAGGTGCCGGGCTCGAGGTGGACCTTCGCGAAGCCCTTGAGCTCCTTCTCGGGGCGGTAGGCGATCGACTCGGGGTCGCGCACGTAGACCTGGACCACCTCGGCACCTGCGCGCGGACCCACGTTGGTGACGGTCACGGTGACCGAGTAGCCGTCCTTGACCTTGCGCACCGTGAGGCCGGAGTGGTCGAAGGCCGTGTAGGTGAGGCCGTGGCCGAAGGGGAAGCGCGCGGCCACGCCCGAGGAGTCGTGGAAGCGGTAGCCCACGTACAGGCCCTCGCGGTACTGGACCTGGGTGGGGCGGCGCGCGAAGTCGCGGTCCGAGGGCAGGTCGGAGGCGGAGACGGGGAAGGACTCGGCGAGGCGGCCGCCCGGGGCGACGTCCCCCAGGAGGACGTCGGCGAGGGCCGAACCGC
Source organism: Demequina silvatica (assembly GCF_000971215.1). Taxonomy (GTDB): domain Bacteria; phylum Actinomycetota; class Actinomycetes; order Actinomycetales; family Demequinaceae; genus Demequina; species Demequina silvatica. Next base: position 1,851 of record NZ_BBMA01000014.1, on the reverse strand, counting down.
CGGCCTGGCCGCCCAGGTATGCCTCGACGATCGCGGCGGGGCGGTCCACCCACGGCATCTCGATCGGGGAGCCGTTGAGGAGGGCGACCACCGTGCGGTCGTTGGCCTCGGTGGCGGCGGCGATGGTCGCGATGTGTCCGTCGGGCAGGCGGAGGTGCTCGCGGTCGAATCCCTCGGACTCGTAGGAGTTCGGCAGGCCCGCGAGGACGATCACGACGTCGGCCTTGCGCGCGGTGTCACGCACCTCGGCCAGCAGGGCCTCCTCGGTCTCGCCGGTGCGGGCGTCGTAGCCGGGGGCGTAGTGGACGGTTGCCGTGTCGCCGACCGCGGTGCGGAGCGCCTCGAGGAAGGTGTCGAGCTGGGTGGGGTTGACCAGCGAGGAGCCGGCGCCCTGGTAGCGGGGCTTCTTCGCGAACGCGCCCACGACGGCGATGCTGCCGGTGCGCTCGAGCGGGAGGATGCCGTCGTTGGTGAGCAGGACGGTGCCGGCGGCGGCCGCGCGGCGGGCGAGGTCGTGGTGCGTGGCCGGGTCCGACTGCGAGGAGGCGGCGTCGTTGCGGCTGCGCAGCACCAGGTCGATCACGCGGGTCGCGGCCAGGTCGAGCTCCGCGGTGGTGAGCAGGCCCTTCGCGTGCGCGTCCTTGATCTCCGCGTCCCAGGTGCCGTTGCTGCCGGGCATCTCGAGGTCGAGGCCCGCGCAGATCCCGAGGGCGCGGTCGGACACCGCGAACCAGTCCGACATCACCAGGCCGTCGAAGCCCCACTCGTCGCGGAGGATGTCGGTGAGGAGGGTGCGGCTCATGTCGGCGTGTTCGCCGTTGACCTTGTTGTAGGAGCACATGACCGTCCACGGCTGCGACTCCTTGACCGCGATCTCGAAGCCGCTGAGGTAGATCTCGCGCAGGGTGCGGTCGTCCACCACGGTGTCGACGGACATCCGGAAGAACTCCTGGTTGTTCGCCGCGTAGTGCTTGAGGCACGCGCCCACGCCCTGCGACTGGATGCCGCGCACCATCGCCGCGGCCATCTTGCCGGCGAGGAAGGGGTCCTCGGAGAAGTACTCGAAGTTGCGGCCGCCCGCGGGGTGGCGCTTGATGTTGAGACCCGGGCCGAGCAGCACGGCGACGTCGTTCGCGCGGCTCTCGCGGCCGAGCGCGGCGCCCACCTCCTCGATCAGCGCGGGGTCCCACGTGGAGCCGAGCGTGACGGCCGGCGGGAAGCAGGTCGCGGGCACGGACGCGTTGAGGCCGATGTGGTCGGTGGCACCCGTCTGCTTGCGCACGCCGTGGGGGCCGTCGGTGAGCATGACGGACGGGACGCCGTGCTCGTCGAGGGCCTCCGTGGTCCATGCGTCCCGGCCCGAGACCAGGCGGATCTTCTCGGAGGTGGACAGGGTCGAGACGATCTGCTCGGCCTTCGCGTAGCTCTCGCGCATGGGGTTCCTTCGTGGGGAGTGGGGGCGGCTTCGTCGGCGTGCTTATCCTATCGGCGCGGCACCGGGTGCAGGTGTGACCTTCGGCACGTGTACCTGGTGGTTCGCGGGACGATGCCGGGGTCGGGTCGCGCGGGTCGGTGCGCCTCGTGTGGGGTCAGGGTGGCGGTGGTGCGCGCGCGCCCGGTGGCGGTGGAGATCGGGGGTTCCGGGGGCGTGCCTGGACGTGCTTGGACGTGTCTGGACGTGCGTGTGCGGCGCCGCCCGTGGTGGGTGGCGCCGCGGGGCGGGGTAGTTATGTGGGCGGGATGCCGGAGCGGGTGGCGTCGCGGTCGCCGCTGTCGTCGCGGGTGGTCTTGTTCCAGGGTCGGGGGGTGCCGAAGCGGGCTCGTCCGCCTTGTCAGGGGGTGCGTTGGGGG
>NZ_BBMA01000015.1 GCF_000971215.1 Demequina silvatica | reverse complement strand
CTGGTTGTACGCCATTCATTTACGGAGAGTTTGATCCTGGCTCAGGACGAACGCTGGCGGCGTGCTTAACACATGCAAGTCGAACGGTGACCCCCAGCTTGCTGGGGTGATCAGTGGCGAACGGGTGAGTAACACGTGAGTAACCTGCCCCAGACTCTGGGATAACCTCGGGAAACCGGGGCTAATACTGGATATGACACTCCATCGCATGGTGAGGGTGTGGAAAGTTTTTCGGTCTGGGATGGACTCGCGGCCTATCAGCTTGTTGGTGAGGTAGTGGCTCACCAAGGCGACGACGGGTAGCCGGCCTGAGAGGGCGACCGGCCACACTGGAACTGAGACACGGTCCAGACTCCTACGGGAGGCAGCAGTGGGGAATATTGCACAATGGGCGCAAGCCTGATGCAGCGACGCCGCGTGGGGGATGAAGGCCTTCGGGTTGTAAACCCCTTTCAGCAGGGAAGAAGCGAAAGTGACGGTACCTGCAGAAGAAGCGCCGGCTAACTACGTGCCAGCAGCCGCGGTAATACGTAGGGCGCAAGCGTTGTCCGGAATTATTGGGCGTAAAGAGCTCGTAGGCGGTTTGTCGCGTCTGCTGTGAAATCCCGAGGCTCAACCTCGGGCCTGCAGTGGGTACGGGCAGACTAGAGTGTGGTAGGGGAGACTGGAATTCCTGGTGTAGCGGTGGAATGCGCAGATATCAGGAGGAACACCGATGGCGAAGGCAGGTCTCTGGGCCACAACTGACGCTGAGGAGCGAAAGCGTGGGGAGCGAACAGGATTAGATACCCTGGTAGTCCACGCCGTAAACGGTGGGCACTAGATGTGGGGCTCTTTCCATGAGTTCCGCGTCGCAGCTAACGCATTAAGTGCCCCGCCTGGGGAGTACGGCCGCAAGGCTAAAACTCAAAGGAATTGACGGGGGCCCGCACAAGCGGCGGAGCATGCGGATTAATTCGATGCAACGCGAAGAACCTTACCAAGGCTTGACATATACCCTCTACCCCCAGAGATGGGGGGTGCTTCGGCGGGGTATACAGGTGGTGCATGGTTGTCGTCAGCTCGTGTCGTGAGATGTTGGGTTAAGTCCCGCAACGAGCGCAACCCTCGTCCTATGTTGCCAGCACGTGATGGTGGGGACTCATAGGAGACTGCCGGGGTCAACTCGGAGGAAGGTGGGGATGACGTCAAATCATCATGCCCCTTATGTCTTGGGCTTCACGCATGCTACAATGGCCGGTACAAAGGGCTGCGATACCGTAAGGTGGAGCGAATCCCAAAAAGCCGGTCTCAGTTCGGATTGAGGTCTGCAACTCGACCTCATGAAGTCGGAGTCGCTAGTAATCGCAGATCAGCAACGCTGCGGTGAATACGTTCCCGGGCCTTGTACACACCGCCCGTCAAGTCACGAAAGTCGGTAACACCCGAAGCCAGTGGCCCAACCCGCAAGGGAGGGAGCTGTCTAAGGTGGGATTGGCGATTGGGACTAAGTCGTAACAAGGTAGCCGTACCGGAAGGTGCGGCTGGATCACCTCCTTTCTAAGGAGCACCTACCAAGCCTCAGGGTTTGGTCAGGATCCCACTTCAGACTCGTTCGTAGTCTGGTGGGGCTCATGGATGGAACATCGACATGTGCCGGCAGCCGCCGGATGAGAGATCTAGTACGCCTTCGGGTTGGAACGTCTTAAGTCCGGGTCCTGGTTGTCGGCTGGCACGCTGTTGGGTCCTGAAGGGTCGGACGTAAGTTCAATCTTTCAGACCGTCGAACCCCGCCCGGGTTCACCTTCCTCGTCTTGGATGGGGTGGGTGTCGGGGTGGGGCACGGTTGCGGACCATCTCCTCCCATCAAACGGTGTGAGCGTCGAGCTCATGCAGGTGTGGGATCGGGGGGTGGGTTCGTCCGTCGTTTGAGAACTGCACAGTGGACGCGAGCATCTTTGATATCTGTGGTCAAGTTTTTAAGAGCACATGGTGGATGCCTTGGCAGTAGGAGCCGAAGAAGGACGTTGTAGCCTGCGATAAGCCTCGGGGAGTTGGCAAACAAGCTGTGATCCGAGGATGTCCGAATGGGGAAACCCCGCTGGAGTCATGTCCAGTGACCCACGCCTGAACACATAGGGCGTGTGGAGGGAACGTCGGGAAGTGAAACATCTCAGTACCGACAGGAAGAGATATTCCGTGAGTAGTGGCGAGCGAAAGCGGATGAGGCCAAACCGTGCACGTGTGAGACCCGGCAGGGGTTGCGTGTGCGGGGTTGTGGGACCTTTCTAACCGTTCTGCCGGACGGTTGAGGAGTCAGAAATCCGTGTCATAGTCGAAGGGCATTGAAAGGCCCGGCATAGAGGGTGCGACCCCCGTAGACGAAATGGTGCGGACTCCTGAGAGGTATCCCAAGTAGCACGGGGCCCGAGAAATCCCGTGTGAATCTGTAGAGACCACTCTATAAGCCTAAATACTACCTACTGACCGATAGCGAATCAGTACCGTGAGGGAAGGGTGAAAAGTACCCCGAGAGGGGAGTGAAATAGTACCTGAAACCGTGTGCTTACAATCCGTCGGAGCCTCCTTAGCTGGGGTGACGGCGTGCCTTTTGAAGAATGAGCCTGCGAGTTAGTGCTCAGTGGCAAGGTTAACCCGTGTGGGGCAGCCGTAGCGAAAGCGAGTCCGAATAGGGCGTTTGAGTCGCTGGGTCTAGACCCGAAGCGAAGTGATCTATCCATGGCCAGGCTGAAGCGCGGGTAAGACCGCGTGGAGGGCCGAACCCACTTGGGTTGAAAACCGAGGGGATGAGCTGTGGATAGGGGTGAAAGGCCAATCAAACTTCGTGATAGCTGGTTCTCCCCGAAATGCATTTAGGTGCAGCGTTGCGTGTTTCTTGCCGGAGGTAGAGCTACTGGATGGCCGATGGGCCCCACCAGGTTACTGACGTCAGCCAAACTCCGAATGCCGGTAAGTGAGAGCGCAGCAGTGAGACTGCGGGGGATAAGCTTCGTAGTCGAGAGGGAAACAGCCCAGAACACCAACTAAGGCCCCTAAGCGTGTGCTAAGTGGGAAAGGATGTGGAGTTGCATAGACAACCAGGAGGTTGGCTTAGAAGCAGCCACCCTTGAAAGAGTGCGTAATAGCTCACTGGTCAAGTGATTCCGCGCCGACAATGTAGCGGGGCTCAAGTACACCGCCGAAGTTGTGTCATTCACATATGTGCTAGGCCTTCGTGGTCCAGGCGTGTGGATGGGTAGGGGAGCGTCGTGTGGCGGGTGAAGTCGCGGGGTAACCCAGCGGTGGACGCTACACGAGTGAGAATGCAGGCATGAGTAGCGAAAGACGGGTGAGAAACCCGTCCGCCGAATGACCAAGGGTTCCAGGGCCAGGTTAATCCGCCCTGGGTAAGTCGGGACCTAAGGCGAGGCCGACAGGCGTAGTCGATGGACAACGGGTTGATATTCCCGTACCGGCGAAGAACCGCCCATGACGAGGCGGACGATGCTAAGTGCCCAAAGCCGGCGAAACCTTCGGGTGGAGCTCGGTGGCGCGCACGAACCAGATCCGTAGTAGTCAAGCGTATTAACAGGGGTGACGCAGGAAGGTAGCCGAGCGTGGCGATGGTAGTCCACGTCTAAGGGTGTAGGCCGAACCGTAGGCAAATCCGCGGTTCACACAGGCTGAGACCCGATGGTGACCCCGTACGGGGGAAATCGGTGATCCTATGCTGCCAAGAAAAACCTCGGCGCGAGGTTCTAGCCGCCCGTACCCCAAACCGACTCAGGTGGTCAGGTAGAGAATACTAAGGCGATCGAGTGAATCGTGGTTAAGGAACTCGGCAAAATGCCCCCGTAACTTCGGGAGAAGGGGGGCCTGAGGCGTGAACCACCTAGCGTGGGGAAGCGTTTGAGGGCCGCAGAGACCAGGGAGAAGCGACTGTTTACTAAAAACACAGGTCCGTGCGAAGTCGCAAGACGATGTATACGGACTGACGCCTGCCCGGTGCTGGAAGGTTAAGAGGAGGGGTCAGCCGCAAGGCGAAGCTCCGAATTTAAGCCCCAGTAAACGGCGGTGGTAACTATAACCATCCTAAGGTAGCGAAATTCCTTGTCGGGTAAGTTCCGACCTGCACGAATGGCGTAACGACTTCTCCGCTGTCTCAACCGCGAACTCGGCGAAATTGCACTACGAGTAAAGATGCTCGTTACGCGCAGCAGGACGGAAAGACCCCGGGACCTTTACTATAGCTTGGTATTGGTATTCGGTGTGGTTTGTGTAGGATAGGTGGGAGACTATGAAGCCGTGACGCCAGTCATGGTGGAGTCATTGTTGAAATACCACTCTGATCACTCTGGATATCTAACCTCGGTCCGTAATCCGGATCAGGGACAGTGCCTGGTGGGTAGTTTAACTGGGGCGGTTGCCTCCCAAAGAGTAACGGAGGCGCCCAAAGGTTCCCTCAGCCTGGTTGGCAATCAGGTGGCGAGTGCAAGTGTACAAGGGAGCTTGACTGTGAGACTGACAGGTCGAGCAGGGACGAAAGTCGGGACTAGTGACCCGCCGGTGGCATGTGGAAGCGCCGGCGCTCAACGGATAAAAGGTACCCCGGGGATAACAGGCTGATCCTGCCCAAGAGTCCATATCGACGGCATGGTTTGGCACCTCGATGTCGGCTCGTCGCATCCTGGGGCTGGAGTTGGTCCCAAGGGTTGGGCTGTTCGCCCATTAAAGCGGTACGCGAGCTGGGTTTAGAACGTCGTGAGACAGTTCGGTCCCTATCCGCTGCGCGCGCAGGAAACTTGAGAAAGGCTGCCCCTAGTACGAGAGGACCGGGGTGGACCAACCTCTGGTGTGCCAGTTGTTCCGCCAGGAGCACGGCTGGTTGGCTACGTTGGGAAGGGATAACCGCTGAAAGCATCTAAGCGGGAAGCCCGTTTCAAGATAAGGTTTCCATCACCTACGGGTGTGAAGGCCCCCTATAGACCATGGGGTTGATAGGCCGGACGTGGAAGCGAGGACCAAAGACTCGTGAAGCTGACCGGTACTAATAGGCCAACAACTTGACTCACACTCAAGTTATCAAAAACGTAATGCTACGCGTCCACTGTGCGGTTCCCGAACTACGGGAAACACTCCGCAAAACCATAGTTCCATAAAGTTGCCGCAGCCATAGCGGGAGGGAAACGCCCGGTCCCATTCCGAACCCGGAAGCTAAGCCTCCCAGCGCCGATGGTACTGCACCCGCCAGGGTGTGGGAGAGTAGGACGCTGCGGCACA
>NZ_BBMA01000016.1 GCF_000971215.1 Demequina silvatica | reverse complement strand
CGGGCATTGTCAAGCTGCTTGGAGTCGTTGGGCTTCGATTGTGGTGTCGGGGAAGTTGATGCCGACGAGGCTTGCGGGTGCGGGCGTGCGGGGTCGGCCATGGAATCGTTCGGGGTTGGCGTCGCGGTAGGCCTGCAGTGTCCGGTCGCGTGCGATCCAGCGTTCCCGCCAGCTGCCGTCGTGGACCTCGTCGGGTGAGAACAACGCGATCCCTGAGTGCTTGTGGCGACCGTTGTACCAGGGCACATACCAGTTCATGTAGGCGCGGGCGTCGTCGATGCTGGTGAAGGTCCCGGGATAGTTCGGTCGGTACTTCATGGTGCGGAACTCGGACTCCGAGTACGGGTTGTCGTTCGACACGCGTGGCCTGTTGTGGGTCATGGCGACATCGTGACCGTGGAGGAAGTCGGCCAGCAGGTTCGACCGCATCGCGGGTCCTGAATCGGCGTGGACGAAGTCCGGCGCCCCGAAGGTCGCGATCGCCTGGTCGAACATCTCCACCGCCAGGTGGTCCGCCTCACGCACCTCGACCCGGTAGCCGACGATCTTGCGCGAGTAGATGTCGATGATCGAGTAGGCCTTGTATGTCACGCCCCGCCACGGGCTGCGCAGATCGGTGATGTCCCAGCTCCACACCTGACCCGGCCCGGTCGCGCAGTGCACGGGCGCCGTACGAGGCTCGCGTGACTGCCGGCGGGTCGGCGCCTTGGGCCGTGCGGACTGGTCCGCCATGGTCTTCGCGATACGCCACCACGACCGACGTGAGGCGAGCATGATGCCCTTGTCCCACGTGGACGCGAACGCGAAGTCGACCGAATGTCCGGCCATCCACGCCGTCTGGATCTCGTCCTCGATGGCCATGCGCTCATCGAACGAGATCCGTGCCCGGTAGGCCCGCTCACGCTGCGGCTTCACCCGTGCGACCCGCGCACGCGGACGCGACCGGTAATGCCACGTCGACCGCGACAACCCCACCACCGTCAACGCCTGGCGTTGCGAACGGTGCGCGGTCGTGAGGGCCGCGACCAGAGCGTTCTCCGCCGCTACGAATCCGTCCGGGTCGGTCCCGTCGTCTCCTGCATGTCGGGCTCGTGCTCGCGCATCGCGTGCAAGAGCCCGATAGCTTTTCCCAACGCATCATTGGCCGCCTCGAGCTCGTCGATACGTGCCTGCATCCGCTCCAACTGGGCTTGCTGATCCCGAATCTGGCGTGCACGTTCGGCTTGTGCCGAGAAGTGCCGATCTGCTGACTTCGCCATGGACCCACCCTCCCGCGGAACCAGTCCACGGTCCAGATCGCCACGGATCACCGTCATCCGCCACCGCCGGAACTTGCCCTCCGAGAACGGCTGAGCACGCAACCACTCACGCTTCGTGCCAAACGGCTGGTCCTCGTACTCCTGGACCAACGCCCGGATCTCCTCCGCCGAGTACCCCATCGACACCGACACCCTCCACCTCCAACTGATCGTGAACTGACTCACAACCAGCCTGGCGAAGAGGGAT
>NZ_BBMA01000017.1 GCF_000971215.1 Demequina silvatica | reverse complement strand
GGCGGATTCTTGGGGTCCTCGCAACACCTGGTGTTTGGCTAGGTGGTGATGAGTAAATCACGCAGACGCTCGGCTGGAGTTTTCCAGCCGAGCGTTTTGCGTGGACGGCCGTTGAGCTCCTGGGCGACGTGCTCAAGGTCGAAGGCGCTGTGGACGGACAGGTCGGTGCCCTTGGGGAAGTACTGGCGCAGCAGGCCGTTGGTGTTCTCGTTCGAACCGCGCTGCCACGGCGAATGCGGATCGCAGAAGTACACCGGCACGCCCGTCGCGATCGAGAACTGCTTGTGGCCGGCCATCTCGCTGCCTTGATCCCAAGTCAGCGATCCCCGCAGGTGCTGGGGCAGGGTCCCGATCAGGGGCACGAGGACGTCGCGGACCTCTTCGGCGGTGTGACCGGCGGGCAGGTGGCCCAGCAGCACGTACCGCGTCGACCGCTCGACCAGCGTGACGATCGCGGACGCGTTGTTCGCGCCCACGATGAGGTCGCCCTCCCAATGGCCTGGCACGGCACGGTCCTCGACCTCGGCGGGACGCTCGCTGATCATCAGCATGTCGTCCACGAAGCGCTTCGTGCGCTGCTCGGGATTCCGGTGCGGCTTGCGGCGAGTGCGTCCCGTTCGCAGCGCGGCAGCGACCTCGCGTGTCAGTCCACCCCGTGCCTGGACGTAGAGCGCCTGGTAGATCGTCTCGTGACTCACGCGCATGCTCTCATCGTTCGGATACTTGTCGATCAGAGCGTGACAGATCTGTTCGGGCGACCACTTCAGGCGCAGTTTTTCAACGACAAAGTCGCGCAACGGGCCGGGCTGAGCCAGCTTCGATTCCTTGGGACGGGCACGGCTGGCCGCCCACGCCCGCTGTGCCCGATGCGGTCGATACACACCATCTACCGCGTGACTGTCGAGTTCGCGCTTGATAGTCGATGCAGGACGACCCAGCTCTCGCCCGATCGCGCGCAGCGACATCCCTTGCCGGCGCAGGTCAGCGATCGCCTCGCGGTCGACGATGGTGAGGAACCGTGGATCCAGGACGGCATCAACCGCGGACACAGTCGGCCCGACGGCCAAAGACTCGATAGTGATCACACCGGTCTTGTAGTCGATCCGACGGCCATCAGGGTAAACGCGCGCGTTGCGAGACTTGCGCACACCCCGGTCCCAGTCCTTCGCCGTGCGCTCGTTGACGCCGACCTGAGCCGCGGCAGCACGCCGTCGCACTCCCGATGCCCGCAACCGCTCATACTCGGCCCGGCCGGGATGCCCACCCATGCCCCCCTTGCCTCGACCGCCGATCCCAGCGCGGCGAGCCCAGCCCTGCGCCGTGTTGCGGTTGACCCCGACCGCACGCGCAGCCGCCGTGATGCTGCCCTCGTGCTGCTCCAACACCCCAAAGAACTGAGCCTTCAACTCCTCAAACGACACGATCCCCGCAACTCCCTGAAGTCAGGGTGTTGCGGGGATCGCTAGAACCCGCAC